>NZ_JBPJWQ010000001.1:0-3509510 GCF_054108045.1 Anaeromassilibacillus sp. SJQ-5 | reverse complement strand
AGTGTCAAGAGTTATGCGCAAATTAGTTTGCAGTCAAAAACAGAAAGAAGTCAACCGGCAAAAGAGGCATCGTCACACGCCCCGTCTAAATGCTTCATGTTCATATACTTCTTGCTGCCCCACTGAGTGCCGGCCACATGACGCAGCCGGGCACAGACAAGCATGAGGGCAGAATTACCGTCTGGGAAAGCCCCCACCACGCGAGTGCGACGGCGGATCTCCCGGTTAAGACGTTCAATCACATTGTTGGTGCGGATGCGCGTCCAGTGCTCATAGGGGAAAGCAGTGTAAGCAAGTGTTTCCTCCAGCCCATCCTCTACCTTTTTCGCCGCCTCGGGCAGTTTCATTTCACGCAGAGCGGTCACTACGTCCCGCGCCTTCGCCTGGGCGGCGGCTCTGCTCTCTTGGGCATGGATTGCTTTGAGCATCTTGGCCACCAGCTTCCCCTTGGTGCGTGGGACGCAGGAAAACACGTTGCGGTAGAAGTGTACCACACACCGCTGGTATTTCGCGTCCGGGTACACCTCTCCCACAGCTTCCAGCATACCGAGGCATTTGTCTCCCACGATGAGCTGGACGCCCTCCAGACCCCGCCCTTTGAGCCACTGAAAGAAGCTGACCCAGCTAGCCTTGTCCTCTTTCATACCCTCGGCAGCGCCCAGCACCTCGCGGTAGCCGTCTTCGTTAACCGCAATGGCAACCAGTACGGCCACATTCTCATACTCTCCGCCCCAGTTGCGGCGCAGGTAGATGCCGTCTACATACACATACGGGTACTTACCGCCCTGTAAGGGGCGGTTGCGCCAGTCTTCAATGTGGACATAGGCTTTCTTGTTCAGTTCGCTGATGGTAGAGGGGGACACCTTGCTGCCCCACAGTGCCTCGGTGATGTCCTCCACGCGGCGCACAGATACTCCAGCCAGATACATTTCAATCAGCGCTTCCTCCACGCTGCTCTCCCGGCGGCGATACCGCTCGATGATGGCGGTTTCAAAGGTTGCTCCCTTTAAACGAGGGACGTTCAAGGTCACGTCGCCGGAGCTGGTGGTCAAGTTACGCTGGTAGTGACCGCTGCGGTAGGCCTGCCGCTCCTCGCTGCGCTCGTAGCGCGCCGCCTGGGTCAGTTTCTGCGCCTCCGCCTCCAACAGGCCGTTGAGGGTCTCCTCCACGCTCCCACGCACCAGTTCCCTGATTTCACCCTTGATTACTTCCTCATTTAGTTGTACAATTTTCTCGGACATAGTTTATTGTCTCCTTTCAGAATGGTGTGTCGTGACTTCATTCTACCAAAGACTGCAAACTATGTCTCTTTTTTTATCCCTTTTTCAATTTGCGCAACTTATTCTACCTTATCGGGCGCTCCATCGAGGAGCTGATGCAGGAGGTCAACGGCCTGTTCGAGGTCTCGGGTTTTTTCAAAAAGGGTCAGGCGTAGACGCGCCTGACCCGCATGAACACTACCCGGAATATCTCTATTACACCGCCTTAGCTTCCGGTGTTTCTTGGAGAGATATCGGAACCATGAGTGTCGAGGAGATTGCCCTAGCCTCTCAAGCCCATCAGGAACGAACACAAGAATTTGCCCGGCTTCTCGCCTGGATCGTATACAATGGCGCGGCACTGGCAGGTATAGCTATGAACGATCCCAAAAGGTATCCAACGCTTGAAGACGCGTTCCCGAAATTATTCGAGAAAAAAGAGCAGCAGAACTGGTGGGAAATTAAAGAACGTGTCAATACTTATGCAAAAGAATGGCGAGATGTTCACAATTCAAATTAAACTAGTAGAGCGGCGACATATAGTATGGAAACGGCTCAAATTTAATTAACCATGCGTTATTAGTATTTTCTCTAAAAGTTAAAATACCACATTGTCCAATCGGTAATGCAGAATATAAATTTTCTGGTACAACGATCTCCTTTGAAATCCCATTTTCAAAAACACACAATACAACATAAGCACCGGCAGGAGGCCATCTAGGTGAATGTAGATCAAGTACAGGCACACGTCTTTTGCCATCAATTCTGGCATTTACGCGGTACTCAATAGAGTTCCATAGCATTTCCTGCTTACGAAACCATCTCATATAAAGAGCTAGTGCTATCACCACAATAGAGTTTAATATGACAAACAGCATGTTGATTTCATAAGGGATTTTCCCAGTAAGAAACAATACTAAACACACTACTAATATTACTAGCATTATGCATTGTAATATGATAAGGCCATACTTAATCCATTTATATTTTTTCGTTACAAACAGCCCCCTACTAATCTAAATTTTTAATAATAAAGAAAGGAGAATCGTCTTGGCCAATACATCATTCGATGTCAATGCTCTATTGAGTAGCCTAACACAATTTGAGCAAGCCGCAGCTACATCCGCTAATGTTTTTCGAGCCACATTCGAAACACAGGTGGCTGGGCTATCTCCGGTTTTCGATCAAACTGCTATTGCCGCTACAACTGCATTTGATACATCAGCCTTATCAGTGGGCACATCATTTAGCACCGCCTTTGCCGGTATTGATGCCTCCGCTGCTACATGTGCTTCAAATTTCGTGGGTAACTTCAGCTCGGCAACACTTTTGTTGGATACAGGCTGTCTACAAACATCTATAAACATAGGATCTTATTTTCAAAGTACCGGCCTGCTTATCTCAGATATGTTTATGGCAACCATTGCTGCCATGTTGACGGGCACAATGTTATTAAACGCGGGGGTTGGAGCCAGTTGTCTTATTCTAGAATCGATTTTTTCAGTTAGCTTTAGCAATATCAGCGCTGCATTCGGATTAACGATTACCAGCATGCTGCTCGGAATTACAACCGCATTCGCCTTTATGAGTTCTGGCAGTGCAATAACTGCTACCGCCATCTCAGGCTGCTTTGCCACCGCTTTTGCCCTCATTGGAGGGGCTGCTACAATCATGGGAGGAACTGTATGTCTTACTTTCGGGGCCATAGAAAAAGCTTTAGGCCCTACAGTTTCCCAAATATCTCAGCTTTCGGGTGGATTCGGGGATGCTTTAGGAATCATTGGTACCCTTTTAGGCATAGCCTCTTCTGTTGTCGGCATGATTACGGCGCTAGGAGGCGCTGGTTCAATCTGCGGCACTGGTATGCTATATGCTGGAGTAGGCTTATTAGCCGCCGGTGCAGGCCTTTTGTTTATAGCTACAGCAGCTGTGATCGCGGCAAAAGCCCTCTATCTTGTTGTAAAACTATCTGGACATTCTACCAATGGAGTAACCTCTGCCGATTTCGGTATCAATATTAATGTAAATCCACCAGATATAAAAAGAGCTGCCTCCGGCGGCTTCCCCTCTATGGGCCAGATGTTCATTGCCCGGGAGGCGGGGCCGGAGCTGGTGGGAACCATCGGTTCCCGCTCGGCGGTGGTCAACAACGACCAAATCGTCGAATCGGTGTCCGCCGGCGTTTACCGCGCGGTGAAGGCCGCCATGGGCCAGAACGGCGGCGGGGTCATCCAGCTGATCCTGGACGGCACGAAGGTGGCCGAGGTGGTGTCGGACAACGTCAACGCCATCACCCGCCGGACAGGCCGCTGCCCCATTCTGGTCTGATTTTCCCATTGATCCCGCGCAAAAGCGGATTCCAGCATTTTCCTATTTACCAGTATACTACAAGCCGGGCATTCCGGCAAGTCGGATTTTGGAAATTTCTACCGGGAAAGGAGCCACCTATGCGGTACTACCCAAAATTTTTGCTCATCGGCGATTCCATCGGTGAGGACACCTGGAACCTGACAGATTTGAAGACCCCCGCCGCCTTCAACGTCAGCCTCTCCGACCTGACGGCTTCGGAGCAGCGCAGCGCGTCGGGGCTGGTGGTGCGGGACCGGATCGGCACCAAGCGCACGCTGTCCCTGTCCTACAACGCGCTGACAGACAAGGAGCTGCGCACCATTTTACAGGCCGTCTCCCCCCTGTACGTCTACATCACCTATCCCGACCCCCTGGAGGGGGAGGCCACCCGGCAGTTTTACGTGCAGGATCGGGGGGTGGACATGGTCCGCTATGACCCGGCCAAAAGGCTGTGGAACGGCCTGAGCCTGACGTTTGTGGAAAGGTAGGGATTCATTATGGTATCGGTATCCCCAGCGTTTCAGGCCGCCGCGACCGCCGACGAGCGGCGGGTGGTGGGCTATCTTTACAAAGGCAATGAGAAATTATACGGCGGCGACGTGATCCAGTCCATGAAAATCACCGAGCTGTGCGGCGGCGGGGAGGATCTCGTCCCCGGGGTGTGCGCCTGCTCGGAGGCGGAGGCGGTGCTGCTGAACCTGGACGGGGCGCTGGACGGCGTGTTCCAGACCGGGCAGGAGCTCATCCCCCATCTGGGCTTCCTGACGGAAAGCGGAGAGGAAACGGTGCCCATGGGGGTGTTCGCCATCACCTCGGTGGAGAACCAGGACGGCAAAATCACCCTGAAGCTCAGCGACAGGATGCTGCGGCTGGAGCAGCCGGTGACCATCGAGTCCAAGGGAACCCATATCGTCCTGACCATGGGCGGGAGATCCCGGACGCTGATGCTGCCCTACACCATTTACAGCCTGTTCACCGCCCTGTGCTATGTGGCGGAGGTGGAGCCGGGCGGCCTCGTGTCGAACGGCGCTATCACGCCCGGCAACGCCTTTGAGGGGGAGACAAGCGGGCGCAATCTGCTGGCCTATATCGCCCAGGCGGCGGGCGGCTTCGCCCGGATGGATCGGTCGGGGCGGCTGGAGGTGAAGACCTACGCGGCCGCGGACGCTCCGCTGAGCCTGGACGACTATTTCACCGTGAAGGAGGCAGGCTTTTCGGTGCCCGCCGTGACCGAGCTGACAGTGCGGGCGGAGGAAGACGACGTGGGCCGCACCATCGGCGAGCCGGGGGTGAGCTACGTCATCACCGGCAACCCGCTGCTTTATGGGTTGAACGGCATGACCAATTACGCGCCGATTATGCAGAACATTCTGGACGGGATGGGGGCGCGGCCCTACGCCCCGATGGAAATCGAGGCACGGGGCAATCCGGCCGTCCAGGCCGGGGACATCCTGACCGTCGCGCTGCGGGACGGGCGGACGGCCGCGCTGCCGGTGATGACCCACACGCTGACCTACAACGGCGGGCTGCGGGACACCCTGGCTTCCACCGGCAAGGCGGCGGAGGCCGGCGAGCAGAAGGGCGCGATCGGCGAAAGCCTGAAGGCGCTCAACCGCAAATCCCACGTGCTGGAAACCGACGTGGAGCACAGCAAATCGGTGATTTCGGAGATCGTCACCCAGGTGCCCTACATAGGCCCCGAGCCGCCGGAGAACCCGGAAGCCGGGCGGCTCTGGCAGGACGAGGCGGATCCGCCGGTGCTGCGGGAATGGAACGGCAGCGCGTGGATAACGGCGGCGGACAAGACCACGGTGATTTCCTCCGCCGTGCAGCAGACCAAGGACGGCATCACCATGGATTTCCTCAACGACAAGGTCAGCAGCTACATGGAGTTCACCGCCGAGGGCCTGGCCATCTACGACAGCCCCAAGGGCACCGAGGGCCGCAAGACGGTGTTCGGCTACGACACGGTGGAGCAGGTGCTGAAAATGGTGGGGGAATATTCCACGCAGATTTATTTGGACGGCAGTCATTCCGTGAAGGCCGAGGTCACCAAATATCCGGTGGATACTATGGCGAGTCAAAACGAGCCCTATGTCGGTTTGCGGATAACCGATGAGGGAGACAATCGAAAATTTGTCGTTGGCAAGGATGTAAGAGGACAAAACCTCAAGGAGGATTTGATACAGTCCGCCGGAAACCGGCTGAGAATCGAATGTTTAGGGGAAAAGCACGAGAGTTACCTGGGCAACGATTACTATACATCGCAAATCGCCCTTCGTTCCATTAATCCAAGCTATGACGTTGGAGAGGGTGCTTATGCAGATATCGGCATGGATACGACCTACTACGGTGAAAACAGCAAGGAAAACTACAGTTCGATATCTATGAATGCAACCTACTTAACGTTTAATGGCGACGACATATGGCACGAAGGCAACCTGCCGGTGGAGTCCGGGACATGGAAGCCGCGATTTGTAACAGGAAGCTGGACTTATAACGACGGAGGTACATTCGGGTATTACTACAAAATCGGCCGATTCGTTTTTTGCCAGGGCCGACTGTCGTGTACATTGCTTTCCGGCGACAGCAATCCCTGCAGACTAAATTTGCCAATCGCCGCGTCCACGCCGGATGACTGCCTGGGCTTTGGTGCAGTCGGCTATTCCAGCGGGTCATCTTTCAGTGACTACACGGGTACATGTATGCGAAATGTACTTCACATTCTGGTATACCGAGATTATGCCGCTTTAAAGTATATGGCGCACCAATATGATACCTGCGGAGATTTATCAACCTCTATAATGCCTAAAAACTTTCAATATAATATCCGTTTTAACCTCATGTATTTGTGTTAGGAGGCCTACCTGTGATTGTAAAATATTACCTGTCTGAACTTTCCGACGAAGTGGTTAATATCCGTAAGCAAAAGTATGTAATGGACGAGGGAAAAAACATCCCCGTGGGATTGCCGGAACGGATGTGTCTGGGTAACAATGCTTTTGGCAGAAATCAAGTGCGGGAACTGTTGCCCGAAAACTATCAGCGGGCCATTTTCACCTTATGGGGAGAGAAAGAACCGGAAGAGCCCGCCGTTGTACCCGAGATTTAACGCCTATTTCCCTCGCACTTCACCGGCATACCAGAATACACTGATAGGGTAAAGATCCGCGGGCGGCGGTTGTCCGCCCGCGGACGCCGCCGGGAATCCGCCGGCGTATCAAGGAGGCCAGTTTTATGGTACACACCTATTCCCTGAAAAAGGACGGCTCCACGCAGCTTTCGCCGCACTTCAAGGTGCGGGAGTTCGCGGAGCCGGGCAATGACAACATTCTGATAGACGATACGCTCATCGACCAGCTGGAGGCGCTCTACGCCCGGCTGGACTGCACCAAGATCATCATCACCAGCGGCTACCGCACCGACGCGAAGGCCAGCCGCCACGCCGAGGGGCGGGCCGCGGACATCAACTGCTGGCACATGGAAAACGGCAAGGAGGTCCGCTATCAGGGCCAGCCCATCCTGCTGGCCGCCGAGGACGTGGGGTTCACCGGCATCGGCTGGAACGTGGGCAGCGCGGTCAGCCGGGCCGCCGTCCACGTGGACACCCGGGAGTCGCCCTATCGCTTCGACGAGGAGGACGGCAACCGGATGGTGAAGGGCAACAGCTGGTACGTCTACTTCGGCGTGAACAAGCCCGTCCCGCCGGGAGAAGCGCCCGACATCCTCTACCAGGTGTACACGGCGGCCAACAAATGGCTGGCGGAAATCACCAACTACGGCGCGGGGAGCCTGGGCTACGCCGGCTACCCCAACCGCCCCGTCCAGGGCGTGCGGGCCAGGCTCTCCCGAGGCAGCATCGAATACCGGGTGCACCTGCGGGGCCGCTGGCTGCCCTGGGTCAAGGACACCCAGGACTACGCCGGGCTGTACGGCAAGGACGCCGACGGGCTGCAAATGCGGCTGGTCGGCCTCCCGGACTGCGCGGTGGAATACCGGGTGGCCGCCATGGGCCGGGAGTACTACCCCTGGGTGCGGGATTACGGCGAGGGCAGCGACGGCTACGCCGGCAGCTTCGGCAAACCTTTCGACCGGCTGCAATGCCGCGTCGTCAAGAAATAAACGGGAGGCAAACAGACGTGTCAAATGAAATCGCCGTGGCCCTCATCGCCCTGTTCGGGACGCTGGCGGGCAGCGCGGGCGGGGTGCTGGCTTCCAGCCGCCTGACCAACTTCCGGCTGCAGAAGCTGGAGGCCAAGGTGGAGAAGCACAACAGCCTCATCGAGCGCACCTACCGGCTGGAGGAACAAATGGGCGTGGCCAACCATCGGATCGCCGACCTGGAGCGGCACGAGGAACAGCGCGTCGGATAAGAAAGGAGACGGATATATGCAGGGGATTTTACTCATTCTCGCCCTGGCCGTGACGGTGGAGGCCGTGGTGGAGTACGTCAAAAGCATCGTGAAAATGTTCACCGAAAAGGACTATCGAACGGCGATTACACAGCTGTCGGCGGCGGCCATCGCCATCGCCCTGTGCTTCGCGGCGGGGGCCGACCTGTACGCCGCGCTGGGGCTGCGTTTCGCCGCCCCCTGGATTGGCACGGCGCTCACCGGCCTGTTCGCCTCCCGGGGCGCCAACTACGTCAGCGACCTCATCGGCAAGCTGCAGGCCCTGGGCCAAAAGCAGGGATAAAAAGCGGAACCGCCCCGGAGTTTCGGCTCCGGGGCGGCTCTCTTTACTCTTTGGTTACTCTTTGGGCTCCCTGTCCGGGGAAACGTCGGCGGACGGCGGGACGGCGGCGGGAGGCGCATAGGGCGGCCTTGTCTGCCGGCGGCGCCGGCTGCGGCGCAGCCCTAAGCGGACAACCAGAATCGCCACGGCGGCCATCGCCGCGATCAGCAGCAGATAGGGCAGCGACCCGACGAACCAGACGAACACCGCCCGCAGGCCGTGGCCCACGCCGGACAGGCTGTCCGAGAAGCGGACGCCGATTTCCTGCCAAATCCCCACCGGCTCCACGACGGTTTCCTTCTCCACCTCGCTGAGCCGGAGGGTGACCGTGCTGTAGGCTACCAGGGTTTCCATGGTGCGCAGCTTGGTCTCATAGGATTCGATATCCCCCCGCACGCCGGTCAGCTTTTCCTGCAGGGTGAGGATGTCGCTGAGGGACGTGGCCTTCTCCAGCAGGGCGAGCAGCGCCTCCTGCTCGGTGCGCAGGGCCTTGAGCCGGCTCTGCACGTCCACATAGTCCATGGTCACGTCCTGGACGTTTTCGGTGCGGGCCAGCACCGTGCCATGGGGGGCCAGCGCCTCCAGGAACCCGTTCAGCTTGTCGGCGGGCACCCGCAGCACGATGGAGCCGTACCGCCCCGCGCTGCCCGCGCCGCCGCGGATATCCGACTGCTGCACATAGCCGCCCGCCGCGGCCAGCCCGGCGTTCAGGCTGTCCATGAAGGCGTCGTAGGTGCGGGTCTCCAGCTCCAGCTCCACGGTTTTGATGAGCTTGCGGTCGGCCGCCGCCTCCCGCTCCCCCTCGTCCGTGTTCAGGCTGTCCCCGCTGCCGTAATCTTTTTGGCCCGGCGCCGCACCCCCGGGGGCCGCGCCCGCGCAGCCCGCCGCGCCCAGGCAGAGCAGCAGGGCCAGCAGCCCGGCCGCCAATCGCTTGAACATTCGATCCCCTCCTCTCTGTTATAGGCAAAGCATACCATATATTTCCGCAAACTTCAATGAAAACTGGAGAATTATTCGTAACAACTGCCCCGCGCGGAAAAGGGTTGCAAAACCGGCGGCGGCGGGGTACACTGGACGGGACAGCCAATAGTTAAGGAGGGCTCCCCATGGAGATGAAGGAAATTCTCGAGCGGATGCACGGGCAGAAGCTCTATTTCTGCAACGACGAAACCCTGATGAAGGAACAGGCGGCCTGCCTGGAAATCCTGTACGATTTCAACCAGACCCGCCCTGGCGAGGGGGAAAAGCGGACGGCGCTGCTCCGCCAGCTGCTGGCCGAGGTGGGGGAAAACGTCTATATCGAGCCGCCGCTGCGGGCCAACTGGGGCCGGCACACCCATATCGGCCGGGACGTGTACGCCAACTTCAACCTCACCCTGGTGGACGACACCCATATCTACATCGGAGACGGCACCATGATCGGCCCCAACGTCACCATTGACGCGGCCACCCATCCCATCCATCCCGGCCTGCGCCGCAAGCAGGCCCAGTACAATCTGCCGGTGACCATCGGTAAAAACGTGTGGATCGGCGCGGGCAGCATCATCCTGCCGGGAGTGACCATCGGGGACAACACGGTCATCGGCGCGGGCAGCGTCGTGACCAAGGATATTCCGGCGAACGTGGTGGCCGTGGGCAGCCCCTGCCGGGTACTGCGGGAAATCAGCGAGCGGGACTACGAGGTCTACGACAAAACCCGCCCCATCGATCTGGAATAAGCAAAGCCCCGCCGGACGACCGGCGGGCTTTTTTTCGGCCCGCAGCGTGTCTATAGTCATTGTCAATTAGCCGCAATTTTAATGAATACATTTATTATTATATAAATTTTATATTTATTTGTTGATAAAATATACTGGATTTTATAATGGTAATAGAATATAATGAATAGGAACCCATATGGATCACGCCATAAGCACGAGGCCAAATCCAAATAGTAAAACGGAAATCATGACGTTGGTGGGGAATTATGAACCAATCTGTAATTAGAAGGCCATCGAAGGCTCTTGGCTTAAGCATCCTTTGCGTCTGCGTTTTATATGCTGGGGCGATGCTTTTGAATATGGAGAGCTTCCTCTTTGGCCGGCTGCAATGCAAAATCGCCGAACCCCTGGTTTCCAGCCTTCTCTTAATAGGGGTACTCGCCATGTCGTTTCTGTTTGGAAAATATGGCGGCAAACGATATGTCATCATCCTTTCCGCTTATCTGGGAATATCCATGGCAGCGACCCTGACAGCTTTTATACTGCAGCTGGCATCTCAAAGCATTGCGTGGTATGTATGGCTGCTGCCGGCGATTATGGTATGGATACCCGTTTATGGCGTTTTTCACTTTTTCCGAGATTTCTATTGGCTGCTGGTGCTTCTTCCTGTGTTTTACGGCGCCAATATCGGCCTTCTGAAGGCCGGAAAACGATGCGGGAAACATGAAAAAGGATAAAAAAACGTTTGGATAAGAAGCCTGACGCTGCGGCCACCGTGAAAAGCCCTGATTCCCCGGCCCCTTCGGACAATTTGGAGGGGCCGGGAGCTTTTTCGGGCCGCCGATTCCTCCGCCCGGCCCGGGCCAACTTTTTTCATCTGTTTTTGGAAAATATTCCGCTCCCCGCGCCCGTCCCTTGACAGGGAGGGCCTTCCGGGGCTACAATGGGCGGTGGAACAAAATCGAATAACGGCGTACGGTTCCGCGTCGCTCCGGGCTTTCCGGGGCCGCGCGGATGAAAAGGGAACGCGGTGCGAAACCGCGGCAGCCCCCGCTACTGTGAGAAGGACGAAAGCTTTCGGGAAGCCCCGGCCAGGCCGGCGCTTCAGTCACTGGATACCCTCTGGGAAGACGGAAAGCGAGTAGGTGGAATTCGAGCCAGGAGACCTGCCTGACGCCGGGACACGCGGGATTTCGGCGGGAAATCGCGCCCAGACGCAGGGGAGCGCATCCCCGCTGCGCGGGATAGAGAGCCGAAACCGGCTCTCTTTTTTGTTCGCAGCAGACCGGCGGGACGACCCGACCGGCGAAGAAAGGATGTAGCCCCATGCAACTGAAAAAGCGCTTGTTCAGCGCGCTGCTGGCACTGGCCGTCGCGGCCGGCGCCGCCTGCCTCCCATCGGCGGCCGCGGGGGCGGCTGGAACCGGTGCCTCCTCCGCCATCACGGCGGACTCCCCTCTCGACTTCCCCCAATTCCGCGGCCAGTCCGGCTCTCCCGGCGTGACGGACGCCAAAACGCCCCTCACCGCCGCGGATATCGAGGAAAAATGGGCCGTGAAATACGGCTCCGGCTGGTTCGCCAACATGGGCACCCCCATTGTGGTGGACGAGGCCGTTTTTGTCCTGGCCCCCTCCAAGAGCGCCCTGCTCAAGCTGGATAAACGCACCGGCGAGATCCTGGCCGAGGGCGCCTGCCCCGGCGGCAACCAGTTCTTCTCCATCATCGGCTCCGGCGACGGAAAAATCTTCGTCCCCCGGGCCGCCACGGTGGACAAGGTCAGCACCGCCGTGATTTACGCCTACGATCAAGAGACCCTGGAGATGGTGTGGCAATCGGCCCCGCTGGGCGAAAAGGCCCAGCCCCTGTCCGCCATCGTGTACCATAACGGCCACATCTACACCGGCGTCTCCGACGGCAGCGCGAAGGTGGGCGGCTTCTACGCCTTCTCCACCGCCGACGACGACCCGACCAAGACCGACGAGGTCAAGCAGCCGGCGTGGACCTACGCCCCGGAAAGCGGGGCCAAGGGCTACTACTGGAGCGCCGCGGCCATCGTGGGGGATGCCGTCGCCTTCGCCGGGGAGGCCGGCGAGGTGGTGCTGCACAGCCCGGACACCGACGAGGTGTACGCCCGGCTGAGCCTGCCGGGCGAGGCGGGCGGCGTGCGCAGCACGGCCCATTACGACCGGGAAACCGGCCGCCTGTTCCTCACCAGCAAGGGTGGATACATACACTCTGTTAAAATTAACGGTGATTACACATTCGATCCCGCCTCCCTCATCAGCAAAAAGATCGGCAACGACGTCACCTCCAGCCCCCTGGTCTTCAAGGGCCGGGTGTACGTGGGCGGCGGCGGGGTGCAGTCCACCGCCGGCTTCTCGGTGCTGGACGCCGATACCCTTGAGCTCATTTACGGCGTGGATGTGAAGACCCAGTCCTCCCCCGTCCTGACCACCGCCTATGCCACCGAGGAAAACGGCTGGCAGGTCTATCTGTACGTCACCCAGTACGAACGCCCCTCCTCCCTGGTGCTCATCGCCGACAAGCAGGGCCAGACCACGCCCGACATGACGGTGCTCGCCGAGCCCTCCACCGTCCAATACTGCACCCAGTCCGCGACCATCGACCGGGACGGCGGCATTTACTACGTCAACGATTCGGGCAACCTCTTTGCCTTCGGCCATGCCGATCCCGCCAAGGGCCTCTATACCGCCGCCGACGTGGATAACGCCATCGGGCGGCTGGCCGCCAGCGGCCCGGTGCAGCTGGCCGACGCCTTCGAGGTCAGCCGGGTGAAGGCCCGCTTCGACGGGCTGGACGCCGCCGGGCAGGCCGCTGTCACCCGCGGCGGAGAGCTGACCGCCATGCTGGAACGGCTGGCCCTGCTGGCCGACGAGAAGGCCGAGGCGGCGGACATCGCGGCCGCCATCGGCGCGCTGGATCCCGCCGCCGTGACCAAGGACGACGCCGCGGCCCTGGGCGCCCTGCTGGCCCGGTATAACGCCCTGTCCGCCGAGGGGCAGGCGCTGGTGGACAACATCGGCACCCTGAAGGCCGCTATCGCCCGGGTGCAGGAGCTGACCGACAAGGCCATGGCCGCCGAGCTGACGGCGAAAATCGCCGCCCTGCCCGAGGAGGCCGCCCTCTGCCTGGACGACAAGGCCGCGGTGCAGGCCGTGGCCGACCTGCTGGCGGCCCAGAACGCGTCGGTGAAAGCCCTGGTGGACGCCACCCGCCTGACCGCCCTGCAAACGCGGCTGACCGCCATCGAGCAGGCGGTGACCGCGCTGAACGATCGCATCTTCAAAGACATTCAGCCCCTGAACGTCACCCTGAAGGACAAGGAAACGGTGGAGAAGCTGGAAGCCGCCTACCAGGCCATCGGGGAGAAGGATAGGAAGCACATTACCGGCTACGACGATGTGCTGTACGCCCGCAAGGTCATCGACGGCCTGCTGGCGGGCCGGGTGGAGGCCGATGTGTTCGCCACCATCTTCGGCTCGGACACCCGTTACACGGTGCCCGGCGTGACCCCGGACGGCCAAAGCTACACCGTCGCCTTTACCGGCACGGCCATCACCGATCCCTCTCTCTCCTTCACCATGGGCCTGTCCTTCACCTCGCAGAACGCCACGGCCATCCGCCGTCTGTCGCCCGACGCGGTGATTTTCTCCTTCGCCCATCAGGGCGCTCTGCCCGGCCCCATGACGGTGGAGGCCCCCGTCTCCCGCGCCGACGGTACTTATACCCTCTACCGATATAATGCGATCACAGGCAAAGCGGAAGCCGCCGGACCGGTGGCGGTGAAAAACGGCACCGCCGTCTTTACGGTGACGCAGGGCTCCGACTTCTTCTTCGGCGAGGCCGCCTCCGCGTCCCCCGATACAGGCGTCGCCTCCGCCCTGCCGGCGGCGGCGGTGCTGGCCCTGGCCGGCGCGGCGCTGCTGTACGCTGTGCGCCGGAAACGGTAATCCGAATCGGCACGCGGCCCTGAAGCGAACGACGCAGCAGGGCCGCGCGTCCTTGTCAAAGGAGCCTTCTTATGAAAAGATTCGCCGCCCTGCTGCTCGCGGCGCTGCTGTGCGCCGCCGCGCTGACCGGGTGTAAAATCGAGTTCCCCGACGATGTGGCGGTAATTCCACCGCTCTCGTCCACCGGATCGGCCGACGTCAGCGCCCCCTCCGCCTCCTCCGCCATCCCGGCGGAAACGACGGCCGCGACGACGGCGGCGACCGGAACGACGACGGTTTCCCCGCCGGCCGGCTCCACCGCCGCTTCGACCGCCAAGCCCACCGCCGCGACCACCAAGGACAAGTACCAGACCGACCCCGTCCCCGAAGGCAAGCCCCAGCCGGTCAACCCCGAGGACACGGAGGTCAACCGGAAAAAGACCGGCACCTGCACTCTGTCGGTGGACTGCCTGACCATCCTGGACAACAAGGACAAGCTGAAAAAGGAAAAGCTGTCCGTCCTCCCGGCGGACGGCATCGTCTACAAGGAGCGGACGGTGCTCTTTTACGAAGGGGAATCCGTCTACGACGTGCTGAACCGGGAGATGAAGAAGTACCGCATCCACATGGCTTCCCGCAACACGCCCGTCTACAACAGCCGGTACATCGAGGCCATCCAGAACCTGTACGAATTCGACTGCGGCGACCTGTCCGGCTGGACGTATCAGGTCAACGGGTGGTACCCCAACTACGGCTGCAGCCGGTACACGGTCAAGCAGGGGGACGCCATTCGGTGGCGGTACACCTGCGACCTGGGCCGGGACGTGGGCTGCGATTTCCTGGAGCAGAACGACTGAGCGCACGCGGCAGAAAGGAGGAATTCCCCTGAAAGACAGCTTTTCCGCCTTCCATCCGGCGGTGAATTTTCTATTTTTCGCGGCGGCTGTTTTCTTCGGCATGTTCTGTATGCATCCCGTCTTTCTGGGGATTTCCCTGGCAGCCGCCCTGGCCTACGCCCTGCGGCTCGGCGGCCGGAAGACCGCCCGCCTGTTCTTCCTCGGGGTGCTGCCTCTGCTTCTGCTGGTGGCCGTCCTCAACCCCCTGCTCAACCACGCCGGCGTGACCATTCTCGTCTACGTCAACGACAACCCCATCACCCTGGAGGCCATCCTGTTCGGCGCGGCCAGCGGTGTGATGTTCGCGTCGGTGCTGCTGTGGTTCTCCTGCTACAACGCGGTCATGACCTCGGATAAATTCCTGTACCTCTTCGGGCGGATCATCCCCGCCCTGTCCCTCATCTTCTCCATGGCCCTGCGCTTCGTCCCCCGCTTCGCCGCCCAGCTGAAAATCATCTCCAACGCCCAGAAATGCGTGGGGCGGGACATCTCCCAGGGCAACCTGCTCACCCGGGCGAAGAACGGGCTGAAAATCTTTTCCATCCTCATCACCTGGGCCCTGGAAAACGCCGTGGACACGGCCGATTCCATGCGGTGCCGGGGCTACGGCCTTCCGGGGCGGACGGCCTTTTCCAACTTCCGGCTGGATAGCCGGGACAAAGCCTCTCTCGGGCTGCTGGGCGGGCTGACCGCCCTGCTGCTCGTCGGGCTGGCCCTGGGGGAAACCACGGCGGTCTATTTTCCCGCCGTGCGCATCCCCCCGGTCACCCCCCTCAGCTTCGTCTTCTACGCGGCCTACGCCGCTTTGCTTTCATTTCCGCTAGTCGTCAATGGTTGGGAGGACATCAAGTGGGCGCGTTTGACATCCAAGATTTAAGCTTTTCCTACCCGGAAAAAACCGAAAAAGCCCTGGACGGGGTGAGCCTGCGGGTTCAGCCGGGGGAATTCGTGGTGCTCTGCGGCCCCTCCGGCTGCGGGAAAACCACCCTGCTGCGCCACTTGAAGCCCATCCTCACCCCCCACGGGCAGCGGCAGGGCGTCATCCTGTTCGACGGGCGGCCCATCGGGGAGCTGTCCTTACGGGAACAGGCAGCCTGCATCGGCTATGTCCTCCAGCAGCCGGAAAATCAGATCGTCACCGACAAGGTGTGGCACGAGCTGGCCTTCGGCCTGGAAAGCCTGGGGGAAAAGCAGGAGGCCGTCCGCCTGCGGGTGGCGGAAATGGCCTGCTTCTTCGGCATCCAGGATTGGTTTATGAAAAAGGTGACCGAGCTGTCCGGCGGACAAAAACAATTGTTAAATTTAGCAAGCATTATGGCTATGCAGCCCAGCGTCCTCATTCTGGACGAGCCCACCTCCCAGCTGGATCCCATCGCGGCGGCGGGCTTCCTGGACACGGTGCGGAAAATCAACAACGAGCTGGGCGTCACCGTCCTGCTGACCGAGCACCGGCTGGAGGAGGCCCTGCCCATGGCCGACCGGGCGATCGCCATGGAGGGCGGGCGGATTCTCGCCGACGGCTCTCCCGGCGAGGTGGGGCGGCAGCTCCGTCGGCAGAAAAGCGGCCTGTTCGCCGCCATGCCCGCCGCCATGCGGATTTACGCCGGTGTCGAAGGGGTCGGAGCGGACGTTCCCTGTCCCGTGACGGTCAAGGAGGGGCGGCGGTTCCTCTCCTCCCTGCCCCTGGATCAGCCGGCCCTGGCGGCCAGCCTCCCCCCCGCCGCGCCCGAACCGCAGGGGGAGCCGGTCATCGTCTTCAAGGAGGTCTGGTTCAAGTACGAAAAGAAGGGGGAGGACATTCTGAAGGATTTGTCCCTCACCGTCCGGGCGGGCACCCTCCACGCCATCGTGGGGGGCAACGGGGCCGGCAAAACCACCGCCCTCTCCCTCGTCAGCCGGCTGAACCGCCCCTACCGGGGTAGCGTTTCCCTGGCCGGCCGGCGGGTGGAGACCTACACCGACGCCGAGCTGTTCCGCGGCTGCCTGGGGGTGCTGCCCCAGAACCCCCAGGCCCTGTTTGTCAAAAAAACGCTGCTGCTGGATCTCCTTGAGATGACCGACAGTCGGCTGAGCAAGGCCGAGCGGGAGCGGGAGGCCCGCCAGGCGGCGGAGGAGGTGGAGCTGTCCGAACGGCTGGACGCCCACCCCTACGACCTGAGCGGCGGGGAGCAGCAGCGGGCCGCCCTGGCCAAGGTGCTGCTGCTCCGGCCGAAAATCCTGCTGCTGGATGAGCCGACCAAGGGCCTGGACGCCCAGTTTAAGGAGAAGCTGGCCGGCATCTTCCGCCGGCTGCTGGGGCAGGGGGCCACCATCCTGATGGTCTCCCACGACGTGGAGTTCTGCGCCCGTCACGCCGACGTGTGCACCCTGTTCTTCCAGGGCGGCGCGGTGGTGACCGCCCCCGCCCGGCCGTTTTTCAGCGGCAACAGCTTCTACACCACCGCCGCCAACCGGATGTCCCGCCACCTGATGGCCGGGGCCGTGACCAACGAGGATGTGATTGACCGATGCAACCGACACGCCGCCGTCTGAGCGGCCGCACCCTGGCCGCCCTGGTGATGCTGTGCGCCGTCCCCGCCCTCATCGCCCTGGGGGTGACGGTGTTCGACGACCGAAAATATTACCTCATCAGCCTGCTGATCATCGCCTGCACCCTGGTGCCCTTCGCCGTGGCCTTCGAGCGGCGGCGGCCCATGGCCCGGGAGCTGGTGGTCATCGCCACCCTGGTGGCCCTGACGGTGGCCGGCCGGGCCGCCTTCTACTGGGCTCCCCAGATCAAGCCGGTGTCCGCCCTGGTGATTGTGGCCGGGGTCTGCCTGGGGGCGGAGAGCGGGCTGCTGACCGGCGCCATGAGCGCTTTCCTGTCCAACTTCTTCTTTGGACAGGGCCCCTGGACCCCCTGGCAGATGTTCGGCTTCGGGCTCATCGGCTTTCTGGCCGGGGTATTGTTCCGGCCCGGAGCCCTGCCCCGGGGGCGGGTGGCGCTGTGCGTGTACGGCGGGCTGTCCACCCTGATTCTCTACGGCGCCATCGTCAATTTCGGCTCCCTGCTGATGTTCGGCAGCACAGCCCTCAACTGGGCGGGGCTGCTGGCCGTGTACGCCTCCGGCCTGCCCTTCGACCTGGTTCACGCCGCCGCCACCGTCCTGTTCCTGGCCATCCTGGGCCCGGCGATGATCGAGAAGCTGGAACGGCTGAGGCGCAAATACGGCCTGCTGGAGACCGCCGCGTAAAGGAAAGGGGGCTGCTCATGCACTTCGTCATGTCCTACAGCGGCGGCAAGGACAGCGCCCTGGCCCTCTGGCGGCTGAAATGCCAGGGGCATCAGCCTGTCGCCCTGCTGGCCACGTATAACCCGGAGCAGGAGCGCTCCTGGTTCCACGGTATCCCCCTGGCCATTCTGGAGGAGACAGCCGCGGCCATGTCCCTGCCCCTGCTGCCCTGCCCCTGCCCGCCCGCGGATTATAACGCCTCCTTCGAGAGGGCGCTGGCCCGGGCCAAGGCCCTGGGGGCCGAGGCCTGCGCCTTCGGGGACATCGACATCCCCGATCATCGGCAGTGGGACGAGGAGCGCTGCGCCGCCGCCGGGCTTTCCTGCTTGCTGCCCCTGTGGGGGGAGGGGCGGGCGGCCCTGGCCCGGGAAGGGGTGGAGGCGGGCTTCCGCGCGGTGATCAAGCTCGTCCGGCTCGACTGTCTGGACGTCTCCTTCCTGGGCCGGACGCTGGACGAGGCCACCCTGGCCGCCATCGCGGCCACCGGCGCGGATATCTGCGGGGAAAACGGGGAATACCACACCCTGGTCACCGGCGGCCCTTTGTTCCGCCATCCCCTCCCCGTGCGCCCCGGCCCGGTCATCCACTTCGGCACCCACGCCGCCATGGATTTTCTCCTGCCATAGCCAAAGGGGGCTGTTGCGAAAGGGGTTTTACCCCTTTTCGCAACAGCCCCAATTTGTTCAGACTGTCAAAAAGTCGGCAAGCGGCTGGACGGGGACGCTGGATTGCGACGGCCTTGTAGGGGCGAGCATTGCTCGCCCGTATCCCATGGCGGTGGGGCCGTTTCGCAGGCGAGCACTGCTCGCCCCTACAATCTCTATCCGAATGGGAGGGGGTGCAAAAAGAGTTTTGCAACAGCCCCCCTTTTTTCTTGCGTTCATAAACATTTTAGAAACATTTTCTGGTATACTGGAAGGGAGCGAAACGAAAGCGGGGATTGCCATGGTGAACATTTTGGTGGTGGAGGACGACGACAGGCTCAACCGCATCGTCTGCACCTACCTGAACAGCAGCGGCTACGCCGTCAAGGGCTGCCGGAACCCCCGGGAGGCCTACGACCTTATGTACAACGGCCGGTATGATCTCATCATTTCCGACATCATGATGCCGGAGATCGACGGCTTCGAGTTCGCCGAAACCGTGCGAAGCCTCAACGCCGCCATCCCCATCCTGTTCCTGACCGCCCGGGACGACCTCGCCTCCAAGCGGCGGGGTTTCCGCGCCGGTGTGGACGACTACATGGTCAAGCCGGCGGACATGGACGAGCTGGTGCTGCGGGTGGGGGCCCTGCTCCGCCGCGCCAACATCGCCAGCGAAAAAAAGCTGACCGTCGGCTCTCTGACCATGAACGCCGACGAGATGAGCGCGGCGGTGAACGGGGAGGAAATCCCGCTGACCGTGCGGGAATTCAACATCCTGTTCAAGCTGCTGTCCTATCCCCGGCACACCTTCTCCCGGGCCCAGCTGATGGACGAGTTCTGGGGCCTGGACAGCGACACCAGCCTGCGGGCGGTGGACGTGTACATCACCAAGCTGCGGGATAAATTCTCCGGCTGCGGCGACTTCAAAATCGTCACCGTCCACGGCCTGGGCTACAAGGCGGTGCCGGTATGAGGGGGGCACCCGACCAGCGGGTCACCGCCCGGCACTTTTCCGGGGGAGAATTTTTCATCACCTTCGCCGTGCTGGCGGTGCTCAGCGCCGGGCAGGCCCTGGTGCTGAGCGCCTACGTGGAGCTGGAGCCGGTGCCGGCGGGCTTTATCTGGGGGATGGCGGGCTATTGGGCCATCGTCGCCGCGGTGTTCAGCCTGGTCACCCATTACCAGATCCGCAAACGGTTCGACCTGCCCATGCGCCGCCTGAGCGCGGCCGCCAAGGCGGTGGCCGGCGGGGACTTCTCCGTGTACGTGGAGCCGGTGCACAAAGGGGATAAGCGGGATTACCTCGACGTGATGGCCGAGGACTTCAACACCATGGTGGAGGAGCTGTCCAGCATCGAAACCCTCAAGAGCGATTTCATCTCCAACGTCTCCCACGAAATCAAGACCCCCCTGGCCGTTATCCAAAGCTATGCCATGGCCCTGCAGCGGGAGGGGCTGTCCGAGGAGGAGCGGCGGGACTATACCGGCGCCATCGTCGCCGCCTCCCGGAAGCTGACCGCCCTGGTCTCCAACGTGCTCAAGCTCAGCAAGCTGGAAAATCAGGAAATCCCCCCGGCCGCCGAACCCTTTGACCTGTGCCGCCAGCTGTGCGACTGCGCCCTCTCCTTTGAGGAGCTGTGGGAAAGCAAGGGGATCGCGTTTGAGGCGGACATCGAGGATCGGGCGGTGATCCGCGCCGACGAAAGCCTGCTGGAGATCGTGTGGAACAACCTGCTGTCCAACGCCCTGAAATTCACCGAGCCCGGCGGGACGGTGACGCTGCGGCAGACCTCCGGCGCCGACACGGTGACGGTGGAGGTGGCGGACACCGGCTGCGGCATGGACGAGGAAACGCAGCGGCATATCTTCGACAAGTTCTATCAGGGGGACGCCTCCCATTCCGGGGAGGGCAACGGCCTGGGGCTGGCCCTGACCCACCGGGTGCTGGAGCTGACCGGCGGCCGCCTCCAGGTCGCCAGCGCCCTCGGCCGGGGCAGCGTTTTCACCGTCACCCTCCCCGTGGACGGCTGAGCGTTTTCATATTTCGTAAACATTTCCGCGACAATTTTCCAACAGCCTTCCGGCATACTGGTGTCATCGGCCGGGCTTTCCGCCCGCTGAAATACCGACTGGAAGGTTCTGAAGCTATGGAAACCAACAAGGGAAACGGGTTTATCGGTTACGAGTATATGGAAGTCGCCGCCGACCGGCAGATGGAGGCCGTGTACGCGGACAGCTATCCCAGCTTCGGCTGGAGGCTGGACGCCTGTACCCCCTGCGTCCAGGGGCTCACCCGCGTGACCATGAAATTCAAGCGGGATCGCAAAATCCGCAACAAGGCTGAGCTGACCCGGCTGCAGCGGCAGTTTGAATCCGGCGCGGCGGAGATAGCCGCCCTGGAAAAATCCAAAACCCTGGGGGCCTCGGCCGCCGCCTTCCTCATCGGCATCGTGGGCACCGCCTTCATGGCCGGGTCGGTGTTCAGCTACCTGGCGGGCATGCTGCCCCTATGCATTCTGCTGGCGGTTCCGGCCTTCGCGGGCTGGATCCTCCCCACCTTCTGCTACGCCGGCCTGCGCCGGCGGCGGGCCGCCAAGGTCGGCCCCCTCATCGATCGGCAGTACGAGACGATTTACGCCGTGTGCGAAAAGGCCAGCGCCCTGCTGGACGGCTGACCGCGGCGCAACCCCCATGAAAGGATGGCGTTGACCATGGAGGAAACCGGAGGGCTTCGCCGGCGGCTGCGCCGGTACTGGGCGATGCGCAAGGATCCCGACGAGAGCGCCATGCTGACAGCCTCCCTCTCCTTTTTCGTCAACGCGGCCATCGGCGTGGGCAAGCTGCTGCTCGGGATCGGGCTGGGCTCCTTCTGGTTCGTGGTCAACGGGGCGTATTACCTGCTGCTGTGCATCGCCCGCGGCCGGGCCGTCGGGCAGTACCGCCGGGCCCTGGCCATGGACGGCGGCGGCCGACAGGCCCTGGAGCGGGCGGTTACCCGCCACACCGGCGTGTTCCTCATCCTGCTGGGGCTGGTCTACGCCCTGACGTGCCTGCGGATGTATCTGCATGGGGATTCCACCGTCTACCGGGGCTATATGGTCTATCTGGTGGCGCTGGTGGCCTTTGTCAAGATGGGGTTCGCCATCTCCGGCACCCTCTCCGCCCGCAAGCGGAACAGCCCCATCGTCACGGCGGTGAAGGTGCTCAGCTTTGCGGACGCCCTGGTCTCCATCGTGGTGACCCAGTGCACCCTGCTGACCTTTAAAAACTCCCCCCACGCCGTGACCAGCAGCGCCCTGTTCGGCCTGGGGGTGAGCGGGCTGTTCCTGCTCGCCGGCCTTATCATGGCCATACGGGGCCGGAAGTCCGCCGGAAAATAAAGAAGCGCTCCCTTTAAAGGGGGATTTATAATTTTTTACTTTTTCTATAGGGTGAACCCCCTTAAAATCAACCGGAGGTTGATTTTAAGGGGGTTTTAACTGCGCCGTCATTGTTTCAGACAACCAAAGGTCGTATAATGATAACAAAAAGAAGCGAGGTGTTGTGCATGCAGTATACGCTAAAATCCCCCCGCTACCAGTTCGCATTCGAAACGGACGGCCACACCGCCCGGATAGCCGGCGGCCATATGGGTGGGATACCCGCGGCCCCTTCTCCGCTTTTCACCGCCACATTGAAAAACACGGCGGACAACCGCAAGCTCCACATTGACACCCTGTCCCACTGGGAGGAAATCCAGATCCACGCTTTTGAGCAAAGCCTTGCGTTTTATTTCCATATACCATCGGAGATCGAAGGACTGACGGTGATGGTGAAAGCCGCGGGCGATCAGGATGGGATTACCTGGCAGACCGACGTGAGCAACGCCAATCCCGCGTGGAGCGTGATGGAGATCACCTATCCCACGCCGTTGCTGGCCGCCGAAGAGTGCGATCTGTTCCTGCCCCTGACAAGCGGACTGGTCCTGAAAAATGCGGGGCAGCGCTGCTATCAGGAAACCAGCTTCTACCCATTTCATCAGGCCTGCATGCAATATTTCGCCCTGTATAACGCGCGCGGCGGCGTGTACATCGGCATTGAAGACGGACGGGCGGCCGTCAAGCGCTTTGACATACGTGTCCAGGACGGCATGGCCTCCATCCAGGCCTCCTTTTTTGGCATCAACGGCGGCAAACCGGGGAACTCCTTTTCCCTTTTCGGCGCGGCGCGCTGGCAGGCCTTCGCAGGCGACTGGTACGACGCGACCATGCTGTATGCCAAATTCGTTCATGCCCAGGCGAACTGGCTGCCTCCGATTGGCGAACAAGGGCGGCCGGACACCCCCGCCCGCTTTCAAAACGTCCCTTTCTGGGTATGCGACTATATCCCCAACAGCGCGTCGCAAGGGGACAACCGGCCCATGAACCTGAGCGCCGGAAGCGATAAAACCGACCCAGGATACTGGTACCAGGCGGTCATCGACCTGCAAGAAGCGTTGGGGGTTCCCATCGCGTACCACGTGTACAACTGGCACGAGATTCCTTTCAACATCGAATATCCCCATTTTCTGCCCGCCAAAACGGCGTTTGCCGAAGGGGTCAAAAAGCTGCGCGAACACGACGTGTATATCCTTCCCTACATCAACGCGGTTAGCTGGGAAATGCACGACGAGGAAGGCGGGCACGCGGTGACGTTTCGCAACACCGGATGCCATGGCGCCGTCCTGGACGAAAACGGCGAATACCAGGTGGAAGACTACCCGCAAAAGACCCGCCGCACAGGCAAGACGGCGAAGCTGGCCCCCATGTGCCCGACATGGAACGAGTGGGGCAATCTTATGGAAGCGCTCGTCCGCGAAATGGAACGGACGCTGGATATCGACGGCGTTTATTTCGATCAAATCTCCGCCACCCCTTCCTATCCCTGCTACAACCCCGAACATACGCACCTGCCCGGCGGCGGGGACTACTGGGTGGAAGGGTATACCCGCATGATGGACAAGATCCGCATGCATAAACCGGCGGACAGCTTCTATTTTTCAGAATGCAACGCGGAACCGTATCTCAAAAGTTTTGACGGGTTTCTCACCTGGATGTGGGTACGTGACGGCGAAGTCCCCGCCTTTTCGGCTATATACGCCGGGTATACGCAGATGCTGGGCCGCTGCACGATCGGCCGCAAAAAGGAGGATTTCGACTTTTTCAAATACTGCACGGCCAAATCCCTGCTGTACGGCCAGCAGCTCGGTTGGTGTAAGGCGGATGTGCTATTCGACACGGACAGGCTGTCCTACCTCAAACAGCTGGTACAGCTGCGCTACCAATACACCTCCCTGTTTCGGAGCGCTCGTATGCTCCGCCCCCCCGTCGTGACCTGTGACGCGAAACCCGTCGTCACATCGCCCGCTTTGTGGTTCAAAGACGATCTTGTCATGGAGCAAGTGCTGGCCGGGGCGTGGCAAGCGCGCAGCGGGGAACGCCTGGTGATTTTCCTCGTCAACAACGCCGAACGGCCGAGCGCGTTTTCGCTCGCCTTTCCGGCGGCGGAATATGCCCTGGAGCGGTATCGCCTTTCCGAGGATTGCGTCCTTGAGGGGGATACCGGCCGCCTGTCAGGCACCCTGCAGCCGCTGGAATGCCGCGTCTGGGAATGGAGAGAGAAGGACGAACCGCTATGCTCAACACCGTGATTTTAGCAGACAATATTCAAAAATATCGGAAAGCCCGCGGCTTGACGCAAAACGAACTGGCGCAAAGCCTGTCCATCAGCCCGCAGGCCATCTCCAAATGGGAACGCGGCGCTTCCGTTCCCGACATTGAGAACCTCTGTTTGATGGCGGAACGGCTGGAAGTTTCAGTCGACACGCTGCTGGGCGGCAGCTATGCCACGGAAAAAGCAATGATAGCGGTGGATGGCGGCACAAGCAAAACCGAGTTTATCCTGTTCACGGAACATGGAACGCTTTTGCACCGCCTGCTGCTGGGCGGCTGCAATCCCAATGTCATCGGTATTGACGGCGCTTGTCAAGTTCTGCGCGAGGGCCTTGACGATCTGTTCAAACGGCATGCGTTTGTGTGCGGCGTGTACATCGGCGCTTCCGGCTTCGGCACGCAGGATAACGCCCGGCTCATCGCTTCCCAGCTGCAAAAAGCATACCCGCATATCAAGCTGCGTTGCACAAGCGATATCTTCAACGTCATCGCCACCGCCACCAGCAGCGAGCAATGCCTGGCCGCCATATGCGGAACCGGCGCGGTCGTGTTCGCGAAAAAAGGCGAGACGCTCACGCGCTTCGGCGGTTGGGGATACTTGTTTGAAGAAGGCGGGAGCGGCTATGCCATCGGCAAAGCCGCCATATGCGCCGCTTTACAGGAAGAGGACGGCTTGGAGGAGAAAAGCCTGCTCACCCAGCTGGTACAAGACAAGCTGGGTTCCACCGCCTGGGGTTCTCTCCACCGGCTTTATGGGGAACCTCCCGCTTTTATCGCGGATTTTGCGCCGCTTGTCTTTCAGGCGCACGCCCGCGCAGACAGCCGGGCGGAACGTATCCTGGAGGAACACGCCGGTTGCCTTGCCCGGTTGATAAACCACGCGTTCCATATCGTGCGCGGCGACGGCCCGCTGGTGCTGTCCGGGAGCATTTTGACCAGTCAGACCGTTTTTCTTGACATGCTGAAGGCCCGGCTGGATCCCTCCCTTCCCGTGCTGGTCCCAGCGGTTGCACAGGTATATGGGGCGTGCCTGCTCTGTTGCCGCTTGTGCAAGCTTCCCACCGGCCCTTTGGCCGAAACATTTTGCAGCCAATACGCTTCTTTCGTATCCGGTAGGTGAAATTGATGCTTCGTACAGAAATGCGCAATCCCCGCACCACTCATATCGATCAAATGGACACCATGGATATCCTGCGCTGTATGCAGGCGGAAAATCTGGCGGCGGTGCAGGCGGTGGAGCGGCCGCTGCCATCCATTGCTGCCGCGGTGGACGCTATCACCGCCGCCTTCCAAGCCGGGGGACGGCTGTTTTATATCGGCGCGGGGACGTCGGGCCGCCTGGGCGTGCTGGATGCGGCCGAATGCCCGCCTACTTTTGGCGTTCCCGCGGATAAGGTTGTCGGCATCATCGCCGGCGGCGACGCTTCGCTGCGCCACGCCAGCGAGTCGGCCGAGGACGATCCGCAGGCGGGCGCGGCGGATTTGCGGCAGTATGCTTTGACGGCCCATGACGTGGTGGTGGGGATTTCGGCGGCGGGCGGCGCGGCGTATGTGCTGCGGGCGCTGGAATACGCCGCCGGACAAGGCTGCGTCACCGTCGGGATTACCTCCAACGAGGGAAGTCCGCTGGACATGGCCGCCGCCATTTCCATTTGTACCGACACGGGGGCCGAGGTGGTCACCGGTTCCACCCGGCTGAAGGCGGGCACCGCGCAGAAGCTGGTACTGAATATGCTGACCACCGCCTCTATGATCCGCTGCGGCTATGTGTATGAAAACCTCATGATCCATTTGCGTCCTACCAACAGCAAACTGCGCAAGCGGATGATCCGGATTGTATGCGAACTGGCCGCCTGCGACGAGTATACGGCCGAACAACGGCTCATCGCAAACGGCTGGGACATTCCCAAGGCGGTCTCCCCGTGCGATTGAATCGGCGTCAATGACCGGCCTCAGCCGGGCTTTTTCAACAAAGAAGGGCGCGTTGCAAAATCTTACATTTTGCAACGCGCCCTCTTTGTTCAGCCCAGCAGCCAGCCAAGCTGGTTGAACAGCAGGCCCATGGCCAGGGTGGCCGTGTTGGCCAGCGCCGTGTATCCCAGCACCCGCCAGCGGGACACGCCGCGGTAGAGGAAAAGATAGGCGATGAACTCCGCCGCATACACGGCGATTTCGCCCACCAGCACCGCCGTCATATAGGGCAGGCCGCTCAGAGACAGAAACAGGATGAGCAGCAGCTGCGTCGTCAGGTTGACCGCCGCCACCTTCCACACCGCCCGCAGCCGGAAGGCCAGCGCGAGCGCCGTTTCCCCCCCACCGACAGCAGCAGGCGGGCCAGCACCGCCCACAGCGGCGGCATCCCCCGCCGGGCGGCCGAGCCGTGGTAGTAGTTGGTATAAGTCGCCGTCAGCGTATCCGCCTGCGCATCGTAATGGAGCGTGCGCAGAAAGCTGTCGGCATCCGGCGGCGCCGCCTCCACCACCGGGGAAACCTGCAGCACCCGGCCCTCATCGTCCAGCAGGGCCACCTTGACCCGGGCGGCGATTTTGTCCAGCGGCTGATTGGAGGAGGGCAGCAGAATCAGCCCGCTCGCCTGTCCATCGACCGATTTCGACAGGCGTTTGTTTTCCGAAATACCCTGGAGATGGAGAGTCAGGCTGACGAACCCCTCCTCGTCGTAGGCGACGATGGGCGCGTCCTCCGGCAGCCGGGCCCCGGACAAGACGCGCCGGTTGAGGGCGGTATACCCCTCGTCCTCCGGGGACAGCTGCGCCAGCACGTCGGCCCGCGTTGCCGCCTCGTCCGCGCCGGTGATTTCCATGTACAGATAGTTAGGGGGCGCAGGGGCGTTGGCCGCCGCCCCCAGCGGGAACAGCGCCGCGCAAAACGTAAGCAGCATCAGCCAGAGGGAAGCTCTCGCTTTTTTCATCCAGAATCGCCGCCTTTCCAGATTATCTGTTCACTTGTCGTATACCGTTGTCCAACCGTCAGCCTTTGGCCTTGATATACACCTTAAGCACCGCCGCCTGGGTTTTCGCGTCGGTGATGGTACCGTCCAGCACCATGGCCGCCGCCTTCTCCAGAGGAATCCGCTCCACCTCCAGGAACTCGTCCTCGTCGGGGTTCATCTCTCCGTAGGTCAGGCCGGTGGCCATGTACATGTAGATAATCTCCCCGCAGTAGCCGGGAGAGGGGTACAGCTTGCCCAGGAACTCGTACTGCGCGGCGGCGGCGCCGGTTTCCTCCTGCAGCTCCCGCTTGCCGCATTCCAGCGGATCCTCCCCGGGGGTCAGCTTGCCCGCCGGGATTTCGGGGATGACCTCCTGATACGGATAGCGGAACTGCCGCACGAAGAGCAGCTCCCCTTCGTCGGTCAGGGCGGCGACGCAGACCCCTCCGGGATGCTCGATCACCTCCCGGGTGGCCTTCGCCCCGTTGGGCAGGCGGGCCTCGTCCACCCGCAGGTTGATGATTCTCCCCTTATATTTATATTCCTGCGACAGGGGCGTTTCGGTCAAATTCATAATGTCGTCTCCTTACTAATATGATAGACTATGTACGAGGAGGGAAAGCCATGACGGACACCATCACCATCCCCCAGGTCACCGACAGCGGCGCGGTGCGGGGCATGATGTACGCCCTGCGGGGGCGCTACCGGTTCTTAGACACCATCCCCATCGGCCGCAGCGTCCTGGGCCGGGAAATCTTCGGCCTGCTGCTGGGCGGAGGAAACGGCCCGGAAAAGGTCCTGTTCGCCGCCGCGTTCCATGGGCAGGAATGGCTCACCGCCCTGACGGTCCTCCGGTTGTGCGAGAACATCTGCGAGGCCATGCAGAAGGACGGCAAGCTGGACGATCTCGACCTGCGCCAGGCCCTGGCCGGGCGCAGCCTCATTCTGGTGCCCATGGTCAACCCCGACGGGGTGGACATCGCCCTGCGGGGCGCCGAGGCCGCCGGCCCCTTCGCCGAGCAGGCCGCCGCCCTGGGGGCCGACCGGCCGGGCCTCTGGCAGGCCAACGCCCGCGGCGTGGACATCAATCACAATTTTAACGCAGGCTGGGCCCTCTTGCAAGAGCTGGAACGCAAAAAGGGCATCGACGGCCCCGCCCCCCGCCAATGGGGCGGCCCCTGCCCCGAAAGCGAGCCGGAAACCCGGGCCCTCACCGGCCTGTGCGCCCGCTTCCGCTTCCGCCACGTGGTGGCCCTGCACAGCCAGGGGGAGGAAATCTACTGGCGGTACGGCGATCGCACCCCGCCCCAGGCCCAGATGATGGCCGACGTGCTGGGCGCGGCCAGCGGCTACCGGGTGGCCGACCCCGAGGGCCTGGCCTCCCACGGCGGGTTTAAGGACTGGTTCATCGATTCCACCGGCCGCCCCGGCTTCACCATCGAGCTGGGCCAAGGGGTCAACCCGCTGCCGGTTTCCGACTTCGAATCGCTGTACGCCAAGGCCCGGGAAATGCTGCTGCTGGCCGCTCTTTTATAGCCAAATGCGTATATCTTTGCAAAAAAATACAAATTGTATAGTAAATCACGCCGTTTTCTCCCGGATTTCCTCCGGATGGCAGCGGCAGTAGTGGAAGATATACTGCTGGGCGATGCCCGCGTACGGGCCGAAAATGGCCGGGGCGCTCTCCGGCATTTTCCCCGTTTCCTCCGGGAACAGCCGGGCCATGGCCCGCTTCATCCACACGTCCATGGGGAAGCACTCCAGCCGCCCCATACCGTACAGCAGCACGCATTCGGCCACCTTGGGCCCCACCCCGCGGATGCGGGTCAGCTCCCGACGGGCGTCGGCCAGCGGCATGACGGCCACCGCCTGCAAATCCACCGTCCCCGCCGCCACCTGCCGGGCGGCGTCCAGGATGTAGCCCGCCCGCCAGCCGCTGCGCAGGGGGGCCAGCTCCGCCTCGCTGCAGGCGGCCAGCCTCTCCGGCGTGGGAAAGGCCCGCGCCCCCCCGGGCAGCGGCTCCCCGAACAGGGCGCACAGCCGGGCCAGGATCCCCTTAATGCGGGGCACGTTGTTGTTCTGGGACACGATGAAGGCGATCAGCGCCTCGAAGGCGGGCTGCCTCAGCACCCGGATACCGGGGGCGAACGCCACGCAGGGGGCCAGCCGGGGATCCCGGGCAAAGGCGGCCCGGACGGCCGCATAGTCCCGGTCGAGATCGAGATAGTCCCGCCAGAAGCCCTCGAACTCCGCCGCCGTAGCCCCCTCCAGCACGAGACTCTCCCCCTCGAAGCGCAGCCCCGCCGCGTGGCCTCCCGCCGCGCCGAACCAGCCGCCGTCCCCCGTCGGGGCGAAGCGGAAGCACTGCCCGCAGTCCAGCGTCTGGGCCAGATCGAAGGGCTCCGCCCCCTCCACCCTCACCCCGCCGGGGAATTCCGTCACCGTCATCGCTCACGCACCGCCTTTTCATTTCGATTCCCGTATGCTATACTGTTCAGTATACTGGAAAACAACCATTTCCGAAAGAGTGAATTTTTCCCGTCGGGGAAGGAAGGCGTGTGAACCCATGAGAGAGGATATTACCAGCATCCCGATAAGCGAGGTGTTCGAACCCCGGGACGGCTGCCCCATCTGCCGGATGCGGGACATGCTGGAGGCCCGGGTGGTGGACTACATCACCGGCGCGGCCATGATGGAGCCGGACGTGCGCATCGAGACCAACAAGCAGGGGTTCTGCTTCCCGCATTACCAGATGATGCTCGCCAAGCGCAACCGCCTGGGGGTGGCCCTGATGCTGGAAAGCCATCTGGACGAGCTGGACAAGCAGATCTTCGCCGGCCTGCCCCTGCTTGGCAAAAGCGGGAAGAAACAGGGCAAGGACGCCGGCCAGGCGGCGGGCTCCTGCTTCATCTGCCGGCAGGTGGACTGGGCCATGGAGCGGATGCTGGACAGCGTCTGCCGCCTGTGGGAGAACGAGCGGGATTTCCGCCGGCTGTTCGAGGAGCAGCCGGTGCTCTGCCTGCCCCACTTCTCCCGCCTGACCGAGGTGGCGGGGTTGAAGATGAGCAAGAAATACGCCCCCGATTTCGCCAAGGCGGCCGCCGCCCTCTGCCGGAACTATCTGACCGAGCTGCGGGGGGACGTGTCCCATTTCTGCAAGATGTTCGACTACCGTAACACCGGGGAGGACGCCGACTGGGGCAATTCGAAGGATTCCATCGAGCGGGCCGTCTGGTGGCTGACCTCCCGGGAGCCGAAGTAAAAATGGACGACAAAACGAAGCGGGCGGCCATATACGGCCGCCCGCTTCTTCTATTTCGAGTGCTTTTCCTCATACGCGATAAGCACCACGTTCTTGTCCCGCTCCCGGCTGAGCCGTTCCTCCAGGCGGCGGATTTCCTCCACCTGCCCGGGGCTTACCTGCGCCACGGGGAACTCCAGCTTCTCCTCCATCACAGGAACTCCTTGAGCTGCTCCAGGTTGCGCTCTTCCATTTTCAGCAGCCGCTGGGCCAGCCGGGTGGTCTCCGGCTCGGCGTCGGGGCACTCCTTCAGCTTCTTGGTGATGTCGATAATCCCCATGTTGCTGCCCTGGAGCATCATCTCCGCGATGTGTGTGTTGGATTTGTCCAGCAGGGTGTTGAGGTTCAGCATGGTGGAGGCGGACACCCGCTCCATGGTGCTGATCCCCTTGGCGTCCCCGCCTTCCTTCTGAATTTTTTCCTCCGCCTTGTTGAAGATCTCCTGGTATTCGGTCAGCTGATCCTCCAACACCCTGCGGAAGTTCACGTCCTCCACGATTTTGGTCAGCTTCGGGATGGTTTCCTTACCCATCTCCGCGTTTTGGTAGATGAAATTGAGCAGCGCCATGTCCTGCGTCATAGTTGTCCCGCCTTTCCTTGTTTGGCTTTAGCGTTCCCGGCGGGACAGAGGATTATCGCAGACATCTCCTGGAAATTTTATACACGGGTCAATGTGAAGGACAGGGCTTCGAAGTCCTTGAGAACCGGAATGCCCAGCCCGGCGAACATCAGCTCGCCGCCGCCGAAATCGGCGTCCAGCTCGTCGATATGATAGCGGGCGTCCGGGTCGAGACCCATCAGCTTAAGACGGGCCGCCAGGCCGGGCTCGGTCAGCGCCCGCACATAGGTGGCCACCGCCCGGCTCTTGTCCGGGGAGACGAACATCCAGGCGCAGCTGTTGGTTTCAAAGGGGCTGACCAAACGGTAAAAATCCCCGTCGGTGATTAGGCTGCCCAGCGCGTGATAGCGGGCGGTCTGCTCCGCGATTTGCCGGCGCTCCTCCTCGCTGAGTTCCAGCGGATTGAGCTCATACCCGAAGGAGGCGCTCATGGCCACCAGGCCCCGGGTGCGGAAGGGGGTGACGCGCCCCACCTGATGGTTGGGGCAGGCGGAGACATGGGCGGTCATGGCCTGCGGCGGATAGACCAGGGAGGTGCCGTATTGGATGCGCAGCCGCTCGATGGCGTCGGAATCGTCGCTGGTCCAAATCTGGGGGTCATAATACAGCATCCCCGCGTCAAACCGGCCGCCGCCGCCCGAGCAGCCCTCGAAAATCACGTCCGGGAACGTCGTGGTCAGGTAATCCAGCAGGGCGTAGAGATTGAGGATATACCGGTGAAAAAGCTCCGGCTGCCGTTCCGGCGGCAGGGCGGCGGAATAGGCGTCGGTCATGTGGCGGTTCATGTCCCACTTGACATAGGAAATCCGGTTGGCCGCCAGCATCCCGCCCACCGTCTCCTTGAGGTAGTCCAGCACCTCTTGCCGGGACAGGTCGAGAATCAGCTGCTTCCGGCCCAGGCAATAGGGGCGGCCCTCCTGCCGGATACACCAGTCGGGATGGGCACGGTACAGATCGCTGTCCTCCGAAATCATCTCCGGCTCGAACCACAGCCCGAAGGTCATGCCCAGCTCCTCGCATTTTTCAATGATGGGGGTCAGCCCATGGGGCAGCTTGCGCTTGTCCACGAACCAGTCGCCCAGGGAGGTAGTGTCGTCGTCCCGATGGCCGAACCAGCCGTCGTCCAGCACAAAGGTATCGATGCCCATCCCCCGGCAGCTCTCTATCAGTTCCAGCAGCTTTTCCTCGTTGAACTGGAAATAGGTGGCCTCCCAGTTGTTGATGACGATGGGCCGGGGCTTGTTGCGGATTTTGGTGTGCCCCAGGTGGTATTTGATGGCCTGATGGAAGTTCCGGGACAGGCGTCCAAGGCCGCTGTCCGAGTAGGTGAGGATGGCCTCGGGGGCGGTGAAGGTCTCCCCGTCCTCCAGCCGCCAGGAGAAGTCGGCCGGATGGATCCCTATTTGCATCCTGGTCTGTCCGAAGGGCGTGACCTCCGCCTGGGCCAGGAAGTTGCCGCTGTAAATCAGCGTCGCGCCGTAGCACTCGCCCGCTGTCTCGGTGGTCTCGGGCGCGGCGAGGGCCAGGAAGGGGTTATGCTGATGGCTGGACGCGCCCCGGCGGCTCTCCACAGCGTTGACCCCGCGGCGCAGAGGGGTGCGATCGATTTGCCGCTCCCGGCAATGGATGCCGTACAGGCCGATCATGTCCCACCGGCTGTCTGGCAAATCCACGCTGGCACTGAGCACGCGGGTCAAATCCACCGGCGCGCCGGTGGCGTTGATCACCCGGACGTTGCGGGTAATCACGTCGCAGGCGGGATACACCACATAGCGGAGCACCACCGTCAGGCCGGTGAACTCGTCGGCCAGGGTCACCTCCAGGGTCTGCTCCCCGCCGGACAGGCCCGGCAGCCCCTGGGGCTCGATACAGCCGTCGAAAATGACATGGGAGCGGTAGGTGAGGTCCAACAGGCGGCTGCCGGTTTCAAACCGGGCGGAGAAGGCCGGCACCCGGAAATCCCCGCCGCCGTACACCGGATACTCGGTGGGAATGAGATCCAACGAATGCCGGCTATCCGCCGCGCCGCTGTAAACCGGCGAGAACCCGCTGGGGAACGGCTGCCAGAGCCGGGTCAAATCGGCCGGCTGGATTTTTGTTCCCCAATAGGTGCTCAGCAGATAGCCCTTGTCAAAAATACGGAACATATAGCAGGTGCGATCCGTCGCGAGATAAAACGTGCCTGTGTCTTTCAAAAAAGTTATCGCCAAAGCAAACACTTCCTTTTAAAAGATGATTCTGTGAGTATTTTACCGGGTTTTTTATAAAAAACAAGAGAAAAAGCGTCCCACCTTATGGAATATCGTCCCATCGACAAGAAAAATCAAAAATAGGACTTGCAAAATCCGCCGGGACGTAGTAGAATTGATATGCCCTTTTGAAAGGGAAACTATCCGCCCGTGGCGAAGCTGGATATCGCAGTGGATTCCGATTCCAAAGGCCGGGGGTTCGAATCCCTCCGGGCGGACCATATGAAAAAAGTCGTGTAAACCTAGTGTTTATGCGGCTTTTTTCTTTTTGTCTTGAAATGGGGAAAGCACGTTTTAGGGGTGCTTTCCCCATTCTTCTAAGACTTTTTCTAAGACTGCGGGGGTAGCCACCCGCACAAAAACACCTGCGGTGTTTCCTGCGGTGTTTTTCAGCCCCCCGTTAAGGAAATGAGCCTTTATCGCCCGAAACGCTCCTCATATGCAGCAGCTCACCCATGCCGTCCGCCAGCCGCATCTTGGACTGATACTCCAGATGCCCATAGATATTTCCGGTCGTACCGATGTCGCTGTGTCCCAGCCATTCGCTGATTTCTTTAAGCTGAAAGCCCCTGGCGAGCAGCAGACTGGCACAGGAGTGACGCAAATCATGGAACCGGATATCCGGCAGATGGTGACGCTTAAGCAGCCGCCGGAAGCCCCTGGACACCACATCGGGACGAAAGGGCAAGCCGTCCGGCCACTTGCAGACGAAATCGTTGCGCACATAGCCCGCCCCCATGAGAAGCTGGTTTTCCCGCTGCTCCTGCTTGAGGCGGCGCAGATACCTCTCCATCTCCGGAATCAGCGGCAGGGTGCGGCGGCTCTTCTTGTTTTTGGTGCGCTCCTTTTCCACGACAACCTTTGACTGTACCACCGTGTTCTGAATATGGATACGTCCCTCCTCAAAATCCACCGCCGCCCATTTCAGCCCCAGCACCTCGGACCGGCGCAACCCGTAAAACAGGGTCAGCAGGATAACCGGCTCGAATGGATCACCCCGTATCGCCTCGATGAGCGCCGCGGCTTGCTCCGCATTGTAGTAGTTTCCGACGTACTGCTGCACCTTGGGTAACGTCACCCGCTCCGCCGGGTTATAGGGGATGAGATTTTTGCGCACAGCGTCTTTCAGGGCGCTGTGGATGACGACATGGTGCTTTTTCACCGTATTGGCGGATAACCCGCCCCGGCCATCCAGTCGCCCGTTTTTCACCATGACGTTGTAGTATCGCTGGAGCATCTGTGGCGTCAGGCCCATGAGCGTGACTTTTTGCGGCTCGAAATAGGGCAGGATATGCCGCTCGGCAAACACCTTGTAGGAATCCCATGTGGAGCGTTCCACCGCGTACTGCATCTGTTCCAGCCACTGCCGCAGCCAGTCTGCGAACAATACGTCTTTGGCATAGGCCACATGGCTGTCTTCATACTGCTTCAGCAGGTCGCGGAAAGCTTTTTGCGCCTCCCGCTTTTTCACCCTGTCCACCCGGAGCTTCAGGCTGATCCATTTGGGATGCGGCTTGCCGGCATCGTCTGGGATGTTGAGTACAGCGTAGTAGATGTTTCCTTTTATTTGAAGGCTTCCTGTCATGTTGTCCTCCTTCCTGCGGAAGCCCATCACTTACTATGAGTATAGCACAGTGAGGGTCGGTCAGCAATTCTTGCCGTCCAGAAACCGCACAATTTCGCTCTTGGGGATCCGGTAGCGGTTTCCCACCTTGACACAGCGGATTTTCTTTGCCCGCACTAGCTCATACGCCATGTTTTTGCTGATGCGCAGGATTGTGCAGACCTCTTTGACGGTGAGGACGTCGCCGTACTCGTCAAGCATCGCCGTCACCGCCGTTCCAGTAGCTGTCCGGTTTGCCTTCCGAATCAGCCAGATAAATCCGCGTGATCTCCGCCCGTTCATGTCCCAGCCAGCGGGACACCTGCAGACAGGCCTCATGCGGCGTTTTTCCTTCGCGGGTAAGCCGGCGGTACCATTCTGCCGCGCAGGTATGCCGCAGGCCGTGGAAGGTCATGGGGCGCTCCGAGCCTTTGTCCTTGACGGCGTCACGATGCCGCCGGATAAAGGCCTCAAGCTCATGGATAACGCTGTGGGTATCCCGACCGGCCGGAACAAACAGCTTATGTCCCGGCGGCGTGATTTTCAGCAGTGCGGCCAGTTCGATGCGGATGGTTTCGTTGATGGGTACCTCCCGCACCTTGCCGCCCTTGCCCTTAATCGTTAGGAAACCATCCTGTAAAGCGGCCCGGGCTATGGCAGTATCCATGCGCATCACCTCGTGGATGCGAAGCCCTGCGTATCGACCAATAACGATGCAGACCTCAAAATCCGGGCGTTCAGCTTTCCAGCACTCGCCGATCATCCAATTGAATTCCCGATAGCTCCATGTCCGATCCTGCTTCCCGAATACCCGACGCTCCAGCTCCAATTCCCGGTTGTCCGGCAGGGCATAGCGGGCGTTTGGAATCTGATCATGCCAAAAGCGGATCGCGGACAGCTCGGTCTTGATGGTGGCAGGCGAAAGTCTCCGCCTTTGCATATCCGCGACGTAGGCGGCCAGATGCTTGCCGGACAGGTTGGCGAGTTTCTCCAGGTGGAACCGCTCTGCCGTAAACCGCAGAAAGCGCAGGAAAGCCTCGTAATATCGCTCTTTGGTCTTGTAGCTTCCCTGCCGGTTGTGGCGGCGGAACTTCTCGGCCTGTGCAGCCAAATTGATAAAGGTGGTCTTCATATGTGCTCCTTTCCTTGTCAGGAGCACCGCGCAGCCTGGATTCGGGCAGACTCTCCCCACTGGCATTTTCATCGTTTCCGGCCATTTTCCAGAGAAAAGCCTGCCCAAACCCGCGCTGTCACTGGATGCGGCGGCCTTTTTGGCTTCTGTCTCTTGGAATGGAGGATGACCGGCTATGTGGTTGTGGAGGTTTAGTAAGTTCCCGTATGGGCTCTGAGAAGCCTGGGGCCAATGCCTCGACGGGGAGCGCCTTCGCCGGGGATACCCGGCTGCAGCCGAATACGCTGCGGGCGCTCGGCGGCCAGTCCAGACGATGACAGGGCCGCTGAATGGTGGGTGTCCCGGCATCGTCTGTGGGGGCCAAGGCCCGCCTGCCGGGTCGGAATCCGCCGCCGTGCGGTTCCTGCAAAGGCGTTTTCTGTCCGTGTCCTCCGGCGCCTTTGCTGGTGGCCGGGGGGACGCTCACTTTTTTGAACATCATACCTACGCTCCTCTCGGTGTTTGACTTCCGTACCGGGTCGGCAATCCGGGGGAAGAGCTGTTGAGGCAAAAAAGCCGCAAAACCATTGCTTTCCTGGTTTTGCGGCTTAACGCCCCTTTACGGTGGAGTTCCATGCCCGGGACCCCATCTTTTCGCTCCAAATTGGTGACCTTTGCTTGGAGTTGGATTTGGGAAGCTCTCGCTTCTATCCGCTCTGTCCTCTCGTACAGAACAAAAAGGCCGGACTTCCCCCTTTTGAAGGAAAATCCGACCTCTTAACTCAAACCAATGTCCACTTTAGGGACACTTATCTCAAACCTGTTTACAGATGTATCTTATCACAGGCTGCCTGTCTTGTCAAATGTTTTGCTGGTTGCCTGTTTGCACACATAAGAAGGCTTATGCCTCCTGCGGTGTTTTCCTTCCTGTTTTCCGCGTATTATGCGCTTTCAAGGCGGAATACACCGCCCTCTTTTCCGAAACCACCGGCCTGATGGGCATACCTCGAAGGGAAAATCGAGACTATTTCTATATATTGTAATTGTATGTCGATTTGCCTTTTGTCGTTATAATTCTTTTAACAATTCTCCTGGCTAGTTTGTACGGAATTTCAACATACATTACATAGTCGTGATCTACACTTATCTATTAATACATATTGGACTATACAAGAATCTGAATGGGTAGACTGGAATCTATTGTGGTGCCATCTCCGAGTTCCCCACGGTTATTGCGCCCAAATGCCCATATCTCACCGTTATCCGTTATAAGCCGTATGCAGATAACCGGCGCTGGCAGCGGTTACATGTTCCATTACCTGCACAGGTATAGAACTATCTGTTGTTCCGTTTCCCAATTGGCCGAACTTGTTGCTCCCCCACGCCCAGAGCGTATGATCCTCTTTAATGGCCACAGCATGCGTGTAACTTGTCGATACCGAAAGAACGTTGTCCATTACTTTTTGAAAAAGGGGAGCTTCCTGAGTTTCACCCAATCCCAATACACCATTGCCGGCCACCCACAACTCATGATTTTTATTTATGGCATAAATGACGTTGTAGCCGATAACCACCGTTTCGATATCGCTATACAGCCTGCAGGGAGTTAATTCGGATTCATAATCGTCCCGGCCGAATTGTCCCGCATCATTGGAACCCCAAAGCCAGCGCGCTCCACTGCTGTCGAGCACAGCAGATTAGGCAGGACCGCCAAACGCTTTGCGCACATTGCCCATAATCTTCTGGAATTTGTAAATCGATTTCGTCGAACCAATTCCCAATTGACCGACCTCGTTGTCACCGGTTAAGCGTAACTGCCAGTCGGTATCGATTATCATGGTATAAGAGGCTCCAGCAGAAGTGGATATCACACTGTCCTCGAGTTTGAGAGGCTTGAGTTGTAAGGTGTCACCGACATCTCCCAACTGGCCCATAGACGTCTGTCCCCATCCCCACAAAGTATTATCATTCCGTATAGCCACGGTATGATTGTAACCCGCTGAGATTTGTACAACACGATTAAGGACTTGGACGGGACGGTACCGCTCGCCAGTTGTGCCGTCTCCGAGTTCGCCGCAGGAGTTGTCTCCCCATGCATATAAGCGCCCCTTTTCCGATAAATAAAAAGTTTTATAATTGGCGGCTATTATATTTGGCTCAATAGAGATGCGCTCAGCGAAATAGATAGTCATCGTACCAGCTACCAGGAGACAAATGGCTCCGAATAGGAGAAGCCATTTTCCCACCCGGCATGTGCAACATCCTTTTTTCGTTTATTCATTCGTATCACCTTCTATTACAATAAATTTGGACAGGAAAGCCGGGCAGCCAGTCCGCTTGACTTTGCTAATATAAGTTTACGGACAAGACACAGCAGCCTGCCGTGTCTTGCTCTATCTCATACTTAAGCTACAATGAGAGGAGTAATTGGCCTGGCAAACTTGACTATGGACTACCCACGTCCGTAAATAAAACTGTCAGCCATCCTCTTATTGCAGCGTTCGGTTTAAGCAGGTTGAGCTTCGCGCTCGTTTTACCGGGCAAATGAAATCGGCAATGAGAAAACGATGGTCGCCACATTACGATATTATTCGCATGGAGGAATGCCGATGAATGCTGTAGGAATCAATGTTTCCAAAGGCAAAAGGTTGAAACAATTTAATTTGAGTACCATTCCAAAAAAGAGCGCACAAGAACAAGCCCCCTAAAAGCGGGCAAAATCGAAGTTATGCTTAAAGTCTAAGCGGTAGGCGGAGCAGTTACCAAATACCCTTGTCGTTGGATAATGTAAATAGCTTCTTCCAGCGAAACTTCACGGTGGGCCGGGGGACGGTCTGCCAAGTGGTAGAGAGTCGATTGTACGGCTCGTTTTTCTTGAGCATGTTGTAAATGGCAGTGAGCAGCATCCTGGCAATGGCAATAATGGCTTTCTTGTGTCCACGGCGTTTCTTTAGTGCAAGATAGCGGTTACGAACTTCAGGAAACGGCTTGGCACGAATCGCACCAAGAGCGCACTGAACGAGCAATGGCTTGATGTAGGCTCCGGCCCGGCTAATTCTGGTGGTTTTCTTCTTTCCGGCACTCTCGTTGTTTTGCGGCGTAAGCCCCGCCCAGGAGCAGAGATGCTTCGAGGTGGGGAACACGGACATATCCACTCCGATTTCAGAAATGACGCCGATTGCGGCAAAGGATTGGATACCCGGCACCGTCATAATAAGTTCGAGTTGAGGAAGATACTTCTCAGCAGTAGACAGAATCAGGGATTCCAGATTGAGCTTGCACAGTTCAAGGCTGTCCATGTGGGAACGGATGATGCGGAGCTTTTCAGCCTGTTCAACACACATCTCTCCGTCCACAGCAGCAAATATTTCCTCGTTAGTTGCTTTCATGTGCTTGGTGCGGAAGCCGGAAACATCTGTGATTTTCATCGCTGGATTTTCTAAAATTCTGGAAATAATTGCAGAGGCGGCCTTACCAAACACATCGGAGAACACATCATCCAGCTTGAAGTTGGAGACCGTCAAACAGTTCTGTGCCCGGTTTTTCTCGCCGGTGGTGAAGCTGGTGAGTTTCCAGCGATAGCGTACTAAGTCCCGCAGTTGGCGGATGTTCGCAGGAGGAATAAAACTCCCGGCGACAAGGTCGTGCTTGAAGATGTCAGCGATCCACTTGGCATCTCTTTTGTCCGTTTTCTTGCCCCGAATTGCTTTCACATACTTGGGGTGAGCAAGGACGATGTTGCAGGTGGGCTCCAAGATGTTGTAAATGGGGATCCAATACTTTCCCGTGGACTCCATGCATACGTCTTCGCAGTTGTTTTCGGACAACCAAGCTGCACAGCGGCGTAAATCACCAGTGAACGTGGAAAAACGCTTGCTCTTGTAGGCTGTCACGCCCTGCTCATTGGTAGAGGCGATACAGGCAACAATAAAGGACTTGTGGACATCCATCCCGCAACAGACACGGTAAATGATTTTAAGCATAACACATCCCCTCAAAACCGTATTCGAGGGAGCAGGCAGGGACTGGACGTTCACTGAAAGATTGAAGTAGTCCGTCTCTCCAAAGATAAGGTTACAGGGTGCAAAGCACTATTCATTGGTGCTTGAAAGAGCGTCCGGCACACATAAGCATTCAGTCCAGCGTAAGGCCGAGCCTACTCACCTTCACGTGCTGTGTAGTGTGCCTGCTTCCTCAAGCCTATTCTAACAAATTACAAATTGCTGCGTTATAGGCTCCCGTGTTTCACTCCCTTTGGTGCCTTGCAGCGCAGCGGAAAGGAATGGTCATAAGCATGGTTTCTGTTACCGGGGTGGCTGTCCCGGTATAGAGGAAGCGTCCATTTGCTTATTTGCAGAAAAAAAGGCCGCAAAACCAATCTTTCTAACGGTTTTGTGGCCTATGCAGCCTGTATTCATTTTATCAATGCCCGCAGGGTACAATACCCTCACGGTATTTTCATTCTCTCAACTTCGAAAACACTTGAGGCCGGCGCATAACCACTGTTTGCCCAACCGCAACAGCGAATGGGCATTACCTCTACTCTTGAACAACGTACAAACTTAACAACGTATGCAATGCCACTGGTATAAGCAGCAAGGCACAAAAATCAATTACAATTGTATATATAGTACTTGTCAATAGATATTCCAAAATATTATCTACAAACCCAATTTCAAGCCTTTATTAGAGCACAGCCATACCCACGGTGCCTGTAAAAGGCTTTTCACGGAGCCTATGGCAATACTACTCGCATGCCTGCGGGTGCATCCCACGTAGTCCGGATATCACCGTCCGGCTGCCGGCAGTGCTCCACGCGCAGGATACCTAAGGGCGTCGGATAGGTCCCCCTCGCCCATTGAAGATCGCCCAGCTTTGGCCGCAGCTCGATCGCGCCGCATCCTGCCTCTAAAATATGGATACCCAGCACGTCTTCCGCCAAAAACGCCGTGGGTCCCGAGGCCCAGCCGTGACAAAGGCTGTGGCGCAAGCCCTTATAGCAGAAAGCACCGTTATCCCCGTGAATATCCTGAATCCCCTCCGGCACCGGCTCGTCGATCCGGCCGCTGTTCTCCAGCCAATCGACGTCAAAGTCCTCCCAGAAAGTAGTGGCTCCACGCTCCAGCATCCCCCCATAATACGTCTCGAGCATCTCCAACGCCGCTTTCATATCCTCCGCCGCCGCAATTTTCAGCAAATAATAGCTCATGAACGTGGACATACGGCGGGCCCCATCCTTCAGCACAACGGCCGCCGCTTGCTTCTCGTCCAGCAGGCGGGCCAGTCCAAGCATGGCGGCGGTCTGCTTTGAGCCGTAATGTGCTATTGGCTGCAGACGTAAAGCCGACCGCTTTTTGGAGCAGCAGGTGGCTGCCGCTTCTTCTCCATACTGAACGGCCAGTTTTTCTCCCGCCTCCAGCGCCAGGGACAGCAACGCGCGGGATCCGTCCTTTTCCTCGGCGCGTTCATGGCTGGGCCAGTCGAGAAAATAACCCGGCAGAGTGTCGGAGCCATCCGCTCGAATTAAATCGGTTATCTGTCTGATAAGCACCAGCGCATAGTCCCGGTTCTCTTCGAGAAAAGTTCGGCTGCCCGTATACCAATACCAATCCCATACAATGAGCAGCCACCAGAGAGAATACGTTGGCATGCCGTTCATCCAACCGGGCAAAGGCGTCGTTTCCCGGGCAAAGCGCAGGGTATCCTCCAGCAGGGGCTGCCTGCCGAACACCGTCCGGATGGTCAGCATCTCCGGATGCATATCTCCCACCCAAACCAATCGATCCCTTTTAATTCCATCCCAAACATACCGCTGCATATTCAGATGACAGGTATAGGCAGCCGTGTCGTAAATCCGATTCAGCCGGTCCCGATCACAGCGGAAAGACCCAAGATAGGGAATATCCCGATAAATGAACACCGCTGTAACCCCCTTGAGCAGCAGCTTCGTGTTCCGGCTCAGAAGACGAACGCAGAGAAACCGAAAGCCGGTTTCTCCCCAGGCCGTATCGCTGAGCGCCGGGAGCGCAACCGTCATGTCCCGGGGCGCGTGGTCGTTGCCGGCGTTTTTTTCACCGATGTCACTCAGCGCCTCGGAAGCCGATTCCCCAAAGGTCAGCCGTACACGCGCCGGATTTTCCCCCTGAATAAGCCCGCACAATAGCCTTGCCCCGCCGTGCAGCTCCGCGCCGTAATCAAGCAGTATGCCCGCCTCTTCTCCACCCTCTCCGTTTTCCAGCACGGCCATAGCCGGTTCGCTGGTAGTAATCTGCAAAAGCTCCCGGGAGAGCAGCCTCTCCGCGCCGTTGGTTTTTCCTTTGACCGATACGACACGGCGGGGAAAGAGATCCCGCCGTATCCGTTCATCCCGCTGCGCGGCACTGAATTGTTCCAGTATATCCATATCTGTTTCTTTCACCTCAATCGGCGTTTTTTCCACCATAAAAGGTATCCCGCGGCTCCTACAGACACCGCCGCACATCCCGCGATCATCATAATCGGCAGGAGCGAGGGGGCCGATCCTGCAGATTTCGTCGCCCCGTTGTCCGTTGAAGCGGTCGCCGTGGCTCCGGAGCGCGTGATTTCGGCCGTACTTTCCGAGACGGCCTTTGTTGTGTCGGGGGGCGGGGTCTGCGCCGGCTCTTGCGCCTCGCCTGCTTCCGTGGCCGCCCTTGTGCTTATTCCCGTTCCCGAAGCGGCCGCCGTCGTAAAAACGGACGCGGTGGGAAGCGTGTGATAGGCCCCGCCGATTCCCGGCTGCTTTTCATCATAGCCGACCACCAGTATCCCATTGGCCACCTGCCGCTGAGCGCCGTCGCTGGGACGGTTCATCAGTTTCAGCTGTCCGCCGCTTTTGGCGATCATCGTGGTGGAGCCGCCGCCATCCAAATGCATAGCGTTATAGCAGCCCTGCTCCAATAGCAGCTGGGCCATCTGCCAAACGGTTAGCCCTTTACTGAAGCCGGGCTGTCGCCCGTCCGCCGTCACCAGCATCACGGTGCCGTCCTCTTTCACCCCCACAGCGGTCATGGGCGACGGGGAGCTATAGCCGCCGTAAGCGCCGGAGCCATCCAGGTTGGGGTTGATTCTTCCGTCCCGGATTAGAAATTGAACGCCGCCCAGTGCAAATTTCACCCGATTCCAGCGCTCGTTTTCGTAGGTAAACGAGATATAGACGGTCTGACCCGGTCGTAGTTTTTCCAGCATTTCCTTATGTACATCACAGCTCGAAAGCACCACGCATCCCTCCGGTATCGCCGTGTCGCCGACGCCTGAGGGGGACAGCCTCTGCACGATACCTTCCAGCACGTCGCCGCCGCGTACCGCGCCTTTTTGTATGCGTATGACCACCTCCTGCCCCCCGCTGCTGTCCGTCCGGGTGGACGCGCCGAATTTATCCGTATACAGCACCAACGCGTCCGGACAGTTCACGGAGCACGAGCCTTTCATACGCAAGCGGTTGATGTGGTTGACCGTATAGGATGCCTCCCCTACGTGAAGGGTGATATCCATCCACGGCGCGTAATCGATAAACGCCGTATTGTCCTCATACATGGCGACACAGTAGGCATCGCATCCGTTGGGGGGATAAGGCTCCCCCTGGTAGGGAACGGGCGGGCTGGTATACAGTTCGCCGTCCTGCACCATAAACCCAAAAGGAATCCCATGACCGACAGAGGTATCCATACTAAAAAAACCACCGTTTATCCCCGCGACCACCTTGCCCCCATACCGGTCGTCCCCGTCCTCCGCCATTCCCAGCAGATGCTGCACACCGCTGACCGACTGATGCGACAGTCCCAGCTTGAGTTCCGCTTTTTTCTCCGAGGGACGGAAAGATACGGTATGTATTTTTAAGGCCCCCGAATCGGTATGGGTGTCGGAAAAGGCGTACCGCACCCCATAGCCCAGATCCTCCTGAAGCACGGGGGCTGTGTCGGCTAAAACGGCCCCGGAGGCGGAAAACGTCAGCAAAACGGCGGCGGCCAGAACAAGAAAACCTGTCTTGATCCTTCTCATACGGTTCTTCCTTCGCCCCGACGGAACAGTATTTGGAGTTTCCGCGCAGCCAGGCTAGCCGCATCCAGACGATAGCTGTCGGAGATCGGTCGCAGGACAACGCCGCCGCCCTCGTATACGCCCGGCTCCGTCATGCGCAGCGCCGATGGTTCTATGCTGCATTCTTCTTCGCAGGAAACGCCCAGCATCTGGAAGCCGTGGCTTATGGTCATCCGCTCCCGTGAGGCCGCCAGCTTTCCGGGCTCCGCAAGAAGCGGTATGCCAAACTCCAGCTCTACAAAACCGTTTTCAGGGACCGTCGTCGCCGCAAAGCCGTTGACCCGCCGGCATTCGACGGCTGAGCCGTTGACTTTCAGGTGATAATCCGCCGCATAGCTCGGGATAAAAAGCGCTATCCGATCCTGCGGCAGCCGCCCGTACAGCCGGCAGGATACACGACCCTCCAAGGGATACTGGGTACGGATTTCCAGTCGACCGCCCGGAAATCGAAGCTCGGCCGGATTGTAGAGGCCGATGTGTACGACGCCGTTCTTTTCCATGCCGATGCTCCTCGCCACCTCGGCCAGACCCTCCCCGCCCCGCATGGAGCAGCACCAGTATGCGTCGCCTCCGGTTCCCGTCGCGTACAGGAACGGATTATCTCCAAGCGCGCAGCTGTCGCAACCAAAGCCGCCGTTCTCGCGCTGGGCGTGTCCAAGAGCGTTCCAATATATTTTTTGTGCTGTCTCAAAATAAATGATATTCTCCGTAAACCGGAACAAGTCCATAGCGGCCATAAAAGAATCCACAATGGCGCAGGGTTCCGTCCAATGCGGGCGGCGGAACCAGTTTTGGTTGGCGTAATTCTCCGTCATACCCTGCCGTTCATACAGGGAAAACAGCCGTTTGGCCATCTCCAGATACCGAGCGTCCCCCAACGCCTCATAAAAGCAGAGAATTCCCCGGATTCCCGACAGCGTGGCATGGGTCTGCATGGAAATGCCCACGAAATCAATAGCGGCGAACGCCTCGATCATTTCCTCCAGCAAATCCTTCAGTTCCGGGATATCCAAATCCCGATACGCCCGGCTAAGTCCATCCAGGCACATATAGGCGCAGCCAATATCCGTGGACAGATACCAGCCGTTTATACAATCTCCTGTCAGCTCGCCGTCCGGCCGCCCCTCGAATACACGGTCTTCCGGTCGCAACGGATACCGGGCATACGCGCCGCCCCGCAGCGGCAGATAGAGAGACCGCACCAGCCGCCCGGCCGCCGCGCGCGCCTCGCCGCAGCCGGTGAGCCGGGCATAGTCCAGCAGCGCCCGCAGCAGCCAGTTGTGCCCGGAGAGCTGCTGCTCATTGAAACAACCGGGTGGCAGAATCTCCCCCAAATACCCTTTTTCATTCAAATTTCCATACACGGTGCGCAGGGTTTCTCTTAAATAGGAGGGCTCCCGTTTGGTGACTTCCATCTGCCGGATCAGCGCCAGCAGCGTGCGGCCCTCCGCGTCCGCCGGCCACCCGCCGCTGTCCAGCCGGCAGACCCTGTCCGGGATATATATATCCGACTCCAGGCGCATGCTACTGCGCAGCAGACGATGCGACAGCAGTCCTAAGACCGTCACATTCTCCAACGATAGGCTTTTCATCCGGGTACCTCCTGTATCAGCAAAAGAGCCCGGCGCGCGCCGGGCCCTTTTGCCTTGTCATGTCATAAAACTTCACTTAAGCGCCTCAGCGGCCTTTGGCGGATCGGCGTCCCGCAAGCAGAGCTGCCGCCACGCCGGCACCCAACAGCAGAACCGCGGGAAATACCGCCGATTCATAGCCGGTATGGGGGGAACCCCCGCCGCCCTCCGCGGATTCCACGGAGGAGGTGCCGTCCGTACTCGTGACGGACGAATCATCCGAAGGGCTGGTTGACGAGGTGGTTGGGGAAGCCGTACTGCTGGTATTGACGCCGGGAGCGGGCGCTCCCTTTGCTATGAGCGTATACTTGCCGGTCAGCGTATCCCATGTGGTGTCGCCGTAGGAGATATACGTTCCCTGATTCAGGGAGGAATCCTCCGGGAAATCGTCGTTTTGCTTGAGGCTGATGCCAAAAGTGGCCGACAGATCCACGACTCCCAAAGCCGTCCACGGGATAGCCGCCTCAAAATCCCAGCCGGTTACGGTAAGAGTACAGGCGGACTTCACCTCGTCAAATTTCCCGGCCGCGTAGTCCTCCCGCTGAGAACCTCCGGCTCCCACCCGCAGGGCGGGCTTTCCGTCGTCCTGGCAGGTAAAGATAAACTGCACATCTCCGTCTCCATAGGCGCCCACCCGATTGGCCGCGGAAAAATAGAATTCCAGGCAGTCGTATTGGAACGAATAGATGTCTCCCTTTCCATCGTCCGCGAATGCTTTGTCCGCGCTGAAAAAAGGCGTGGTGTCAGCCAACCGGACGGCCAGATACAGATTATCTGTGTCCCAGGCAAATTGGAACCGCATCGGCTTACCGGAAGCCTCATCGGTATGCGTGAAGAAACGGTTTGCCCAAAGCGCTTCGTCCAGCCTGCCGTCCACCGTCGGGGCTGTTTCGGCCTTCCGCGCCTCTTGTTTGGTATAATCTACCAAAGAAACAGGCGCCCTGTAAAACCCGCCGGCCAGGCCACCGGCCTCCTCGCCGTTTCCGCTGTCGGACAGGAAAATGTAACCGCCTCCCACGGCGGACTGCGCCAGGTTGCCGCTCAGCCCGTCCACCGTCAGCTTTTTCACCTCGGAAAGATTGGTGTCCAGAATGGTGATCTTTCCCTCCTGGCTGTCCCCGACCACCAGATAGCCGCCGCACAGCACAATGCTATAGGCTTTCGCCAGCTCAATCTGCTTGAGCTGAGTGCCGTCCGGCCCGATTTTCGTCACGTAATACACGGAATTCGCCGAGCCGGTCGCATACACGTTTCCCTGCGTGTCGGTGGCCAGGTAAAACGGGGTGTAGGCCGTTTGGCAAACGCCGTTCTGTGCGAAGTCCGTATACAGGACGATGTTTTCCGGATCCGTCACGTCATAGCAGCGAATGGAAAAGTTGTGATAAGAAACCGCCATGTAGCACAGATAGGTATCGCCGGTTTTGACCACAGCAACGCCGTTGACGCCCACATTCGTGCCACTTGCCGCCACGGCCTCGGTGACATGGCCGATCTCATCCATGGTGGCTTCTTTCACCGCGGCGAGCGTAATTTTGTGATTGTCGCCCGCCTCGGCGTGGGTAAGCCCCACGAACAGGTTGCCCCGATCGTCGACGGCCAGCCCTTTGGGATACCGGTCAACTGGGTTACTCACCTCTGAAATGGCGGGCGTATAGCTGTCCGCGATCTCGCCGCTGGAAACGCTGATTTTCTGTACGTCCCGCGTGTTCTGAAGAAATCCGGCGTACAGATATTGCCCGTCGGGAGAGGCCGCGCAGCCCCGCAGCTCATAGCCCAACTCGGTATCCGCCAGCGTCAGATCACAAATCCGTGTAAAAGCGGCGTCCGGCACCGACGCCGCGGCGGGCGAAAGAAACGGCATAGAAGACAAGGATACCAGCAGCAGAAGCGCCAAAAGGCTTATCGATACTTTACGCATAGCTATCCTCCATTATATCATTGTTGTCTATAGCCGCCGGGCATGTCAAATTCCCGGCGGCTATAGATTTCCGACCGCTTAATTTTTCGCCTGTTTTTCCGCTCTTCCCGTGACCGCCAACACGGTCACGGCCAGCGCCAGCGCCAGCACAGCACCCAGCGCCAGCGGCACGCCGGTCTCGGGACCGGTTTCTCCGGAGTCGGAGCCGTCCGTCTCAGCGGAATCGTCTCCGCCGGCGGGAGGCTGATAGCCGTCCACCCATTTGATAACCTCCACCGAATTTACGGACAGGGAGTTATCCTTGTTCAGCATCAGCTTCATCGAAAGCGTCTTGGCCTTGGAGGGAAGCGTCAGGACCTTGCCGTCGGCGGACAGAGCCGCCTTGGCCGCGTTTACGGCTTCCTTCATTTCAATCACCATGGTGGAAACCGCACCGTTTCGGATAACCAGGAACGTCTTGGAACCGCTCTGCATATCTAAAAGCAGGAAGCTGCCGTCATCCTCCGTCACGATGGTCTGCGTTCCGTTCCCGTGTATGCTCATGGAAACGCCGCCCAGCGCCTTGCCGTCCGCATCCACCAGCGTGCCCTCAAAGGTAAAGGTATGCTCCTCTTGCGGAGCCTGCGTCGCCGCCGTGGTGGGTTCCGTAGTGGGCTCCGTGGTGGCGCCGGTGGTTGCACTGCCGTCGGGATAGTAGTGGACGGGTTCCTTCGTGATGGCGGAAGGGGATGTCCGAACGCCCTGAGGCTTGCCGGGAGTGACTACCCAAGCGCCGTTTTCCTTGATTTCCGTGCCGTTGGGGAGCAGGCAACCGGCGCGCAGGTCGATGGTTTCCCCTTTCCCGGTCGTTCCAAAATAGGGAACCTTATTTTTCGCCAGGGCCGCCGGAGAGAGGGTGAATTCCAAGTTATCCGTACGGCCGTTGCTCGCCTGAATACCGACGAAAATGTCCGGATCCTTTTCAATCAAATCCTTGAAAGAATAGCCGTTAAAAAAAATATAATCCGCGAACTGATAGAACCACGCTTCGGAATCCATTACAATTTCGCCGTTATCGTAATACTTTTGCCCAGCGGTCAAGGTCTTGGGAGACACATTGAGATGAACGATATAATAGTTTTCACTATAGGTGTTCACACCGGTCCAGGTAATCTCCGCCTTAGGCGCGTCGGTGGTGGGCGGCGTAATAATGGACGGGCTGGTAGTGGCTTTAGTGGTAGCTTCGGTAGAGGCTTCCGTAGAGGCCTCCGTTGTGGCTTCTGTGGTGGAAGGCGTGTTGACTACGCGTTTGCCAACCGTTTCCGCTCCAGAGGTAAACGTAAACTTATACGAAATTTCCTCGGCTAACGCGGCAACACCGGGCAGCTTGCAGCCTTTTTCAAAGGTGATGGTCTCGCCGTAATCGCCGAAGTTCAGGAAATCGCCGCTGTTTTTAAACACGATATCCAGCTGGCCCGCCGAGGTGGCCGGGAGATACCGAATATAGCCGGTGTCCATCCATTCCTTCAACGTTTTATCGTTAATCCGGATTTTTGTCGTAAAGGCGTCCAGCTCCTCTTGGGTGATGACCTCCTTGATGGTACCTTCCCAATAGTTACCGGTGGTGAGGGTCGCCGGCTCAACGGTGCAGAAAATTTTTAATTCGTTTGCGCCCGCACCGATGGTGCTGAATTTCACCCCGGTAATATCTGTTCCCGTGCTTTCTGCACCGCTGCCGGCCAAAGCGGGAAATGACAGCACGCATACGCTGACAAGCAACGCAAGGGACAATACCAGCGTGAAAATCCTGGCCATTTTCTTTTTCATGAACAATCCTCCAATACAATTTTGTTTATACGTGTAACTTTTGACAAAACGAAATCCCAGTCTTCAAAATAAGAAGAGGGTTTCATCTTTCTCACGCTCAGAGGGTTCCGTCCGGTTCATATTTCGCCAGCCACACCTCGGAAACCATCCCTTGAGGGAGCAGATGATAGGGCGAGCCGCCCGCGCCGTCCGGACCGAGACGCGCACCGAAGGTGTTGGCGCGTGTCAGGATATACTGTAATTCCACCGATTCCCGCTCTGTGAGCAGCTCGGTGACGTCGGCTCTGTAGGGTTTCGACCAAATCGGCTTCCGACGTTTCCCGTCCGTCGCCAAAAGCAGGGCGGCTTCAAAATCCTCCGTATAGAGCTCCGTCCGTCCTGAAATCCCGTCAGGCACAGGCAGCAGATAACTGACACCCGCGCCGTAAAATGGAAAGCCCTGTTCGGTTATATCCCCCACCGCCAGCGTCTCCGGCGGCTTCGTCAGCACATTCCCCTCCGGGGAAAGGGTCACGCCGAAATGCCCCAGCAGATAAAGCGCCTCCAGATTGAGAGCGCCGTGGAACCGGCATAAAAGGGTGATGGTATTTTGGCCGGGCCGCAGGACTTGGGGCGAAATCTTTAAAATACGGAAACACGGATCCACCCAGAAATCCCCGGAAACCGCAGCAGCATCCGGCGTTCCATTCACCAGGAGATCGAATTCCTCCGGCGTTTCCATCGCCAGCCGCAGCTCCTCGGGTCTATCTTCCACGTAAAAGTGAAAGTCAAGGCGAAGCGAGCAAAGAGCCGGCTCCTTTTCCTCACCCGTAAACCAGGGCTGCAGCATCTGCCCCCCTCGCTGTGGGAGTCCCAGGCACGTCCGTATTTCCTTATCCGCTTCCAGAATGTCCTTTCCGCAAACCGGCGGCTCGTCATTTATCCGGTAATCCACAAAGTTCAGCAGGCAGACGTTCGGCTCATGCAGCCGGTAAGAAAATGCTTTGCCGCAGGGGATATCCGCCGTCTTCCGACCGCCCTCAAGGGCCGGCCGCAGACCTTCGTCCATTTCTGTAATGACCAGACACAGCTCGGCCGCTGCCTCAAAATCCGTTTGGAAAGAGAGGGGATCCCCTTGTGCAAGCAGGGTTCTCGTACCTGTCCGGACATCCCATTTCTCACAGTATCCGCCAATCGCAAAGGCCACGGTCACCCCGCGGAAAGCCTGCCAGCGGCTGATGTTCATCAGAACAGCTATCGTTCGGTCTCCGTCACGGCGGAGCTGGGCGTAAATATCCGGAATCGGGCGGCCCTCTTTGTCTCGAACCGTCACATACGGCTTCGTCTGAAGCGTATCCAGAATGTGATCGAAATTCGTGTAGACGGCTGGCAACTCCGCGGCCGCATTGGAGGGAATCGCATCTATATAGCAGGGCGGGGAATCGCCAAAGACCACCTGTCCCCCTTTTTGCGCGAATTCGTAAAGTAAATCCAAAGTGGACTTTCTCATGTTCAGCATGCCGGTCACTAAAACGCTTTTATAGACGGCCTTTCCTACCCGCAAAACCGGTATGCCGTCCTGTTCCTCCACACGGCCCATCCGATGTAAATAATCTTCGTCTCCGTAATCGAAGTCCACCCTTGCGCCACAGAGCAGATGGAAAGTGTCCTCATAGATCTGTTCGAGTTTCTGCACCTCCGGATCCAGCGTCTGCAATTGCCAGGACCACTTGGGGTAAATCCGGCACCAAAGGCTTTCCACCGGATACACAATCAGAAGGTCGCACAGCGGCTCTCCCTGACTAAGCAGCACATGAAGTCGGGCGAAATAGTCCTCTATGTAGGAATAATACGGGTACCAAGCGGATTGGTACGAAATGCTGGCGGGATAATCTCGTTTTCCTTCCCCCTGCATGCTATACCATGAGAGATGATGACATCTTAAATTGATGCCGAACAGCGCCTGCCAGTCGCCGACCGCCTTATGCCCTTCGAAGTCGAATTGCCAGCCGGTAGCTCCGTAAAGCTCACTGAGCAGCCAGGGCTTGCCCAGCTGTCTGGCGGCCGACTGCAGCTGCTTGACGATCCAGAAGCAGTAATTGTGCTCCATCAGGACGTCCACGCCCGGCACGTCCATATATTCATAGGCCCGCATGACGGAGCCCAGCATACAGGTCTGCGCGGTGAGACTGTCCTCATGCAGCATATGCCCGGTAAATTGTATCCGGTTGAGCCGGCACCAGTCCTGAATCGGCGAGAGAAAATTTTCTGCAAACAGCCGTTGGATAAGTTCCATATACTGCCACTTCACCGGGCTGACCTTTTCCCCATTTGGCCATAAGAATAGTTCCGGTAAAAAATCCCGCAAATCATAGCCATAGGCCGCATAGAAATCGGCAAACAGAGAATCGGTATAGGGAATCAGATACTCGCCGCCCGGATTGGAATTTCCAAAACCGGCCATAACCGCTCCTCGGTGGGGTTCATCGGTGAAAATACCATAGATCTCCGTCCCGAACCTGTCCCCGCAATGCTCCCGGTATTTTTCATGCGTTTCCTGAAGAAACTGCTCCGTGGCGCTACGCTTCATGGTATCCAAATAGGTAGAGCCGTTGCAGGAGGTTTCCTTTACCATCTCCTCCACCATAAATTTCAGAACCGTTCTCCGGGGGTGCGGAGAATCGGGGCCAAGTCTGGTCTTTTCCGTAAAGGAATAGCCGTCCAAAGAGACCGTGAAAGCGGCAACGGTATTGTCGTCGTACACGAAATCATTGCCATCCTCTATGGACAACCGTATGAACTTCATGCGGTTGTCCGGATCCTGCGTTACCTTGCCGCCCGCGATGCCGGAGGGCCATCGATCCTCGTCGTAAAGCCAGGTTTCCAACCCCAGGGATTGCCCCTTATCGGCACACGCGTTAATAAGCTCGAACCATTCCTTGCCCAGGTATTCCGTAACCAAGCCGATGCGGGAATGGCAGAAATAGCCGCCCATGCCCATTTCCTTGAAAATCTGAATTTGCCTGAGCAGCTCATCTTTTTCAAGCTTGCCGTTCCAGCTCCAAAACGGCTTTCCGCGGTACGCCGCCGACGGGGATTGAAATAGGTTTTCCAAATTATTCATTGGCAAATCTCCTCGCCTGTCCTTTACAACGGAACCTATTTCACTCTCTTCTTTTTAAATACGAAAAGATAAAGTAATACGCCGCCGCCCGCCAGCAGGACGACCCCGCCGGCAATCACCATATACGCCCAGACGGGCAGGCCGTCCGCCGACTCCTTTATCACCGGCGCCGCAGAGCTTTCCGGGCGGGTGGTCGACGTCGTATCGAGCGCCTGCGTGGTTTCGCCGGAAGCCGGTTCCGAAGCTTCGTTTGACGGTGCATCGGAAGTTGGATTTTCTACCGGTTTGGACTCCGGTGAGGTAGCGGTCGGTTTTTTCGGCTTGGTGGTTGGGGTCGCCGGCTTCGTGGTGGTCGGCTTTGCCGTTGTAGCAGAGCTCTCCGTCTTTATGTAGAGCGGGGCAAGCCGTGTGTGCCAGTGCCCCCACCAGGCTTCGTCGCCGGTGGGCGTATACGCTGCGCCGATGTAATTCGTGATGCTCAAATCCAACTGCCCGAGCGTATTCCCGCTCACGCCTATGTTGTGTGCATAGTGGGGGAAGTTGCTTCGGAACGTCGTGGTTTTTTCAAAATTGATGCCGTCCTTGGACTCCATGACGCTCACATAGGAATCGTAATCCCATCCGTTTAACAGCTGAAAGCCGATAAATTTCCCCGTTTCCGGGCAATACTTGACTTCCTCCGGTTCGTTTTTGCAGCGGTCATTGGAAATCTGCTTTCCCGGCCAGTTGGGATCCTTAAGCGGAAAAACCGACACCGAGATATTCCCGTAGCTGTTCCAGTCCTGATCGTCCTTCGTCTGGTCGACATAATACATATAGAGCCTGTCGTCCTTGACCGTAAAGGCGGGCATGGAACAGCCCACGCCGTTTCCACTGTAGCGGGTAATGGCGTACGGCTTGCCACCCCAGCCGCTGCCATTCCATTTTTCATAGGGGCCTTCCGGATTTTTGGCACGGGCGATGAACAGGTTGTTGACGGCTTTTTCTTTCGAGGGATCGGTCCGGAATTCCGGCGAACCCGTATATCCAACATAATAATAGTCGCCGTATTTGAAAGCGCCGGGGTCGCAGGTAGACCATTTGTCCTCCGAATCCAGCGTAGGATACAGCACCACTTTCCAGTCCGTCCACGTCTTGCCCCCGTCCATGGAACGGGTGTATTCAATGCTGTCGTTTCCGTACCGCACGCCGTTGGAAACAAGTGGCGGCGCGGACGCCCAGATGTCGATTCGGTTGCCGTCGATGAGGATCGCCGGGCCATACCGGTAGGAATACTGCACGCTCTCCGGCGGCGTGTAAATATTGCTCCCCTCATTCGCACAGACAATTTTCAGCGTGCTGTTCTGCGTGGCGGCAGCCCCCTGAAACACCACAAGGGATACCGCCAGCAGGCCGGAAAAAGCCGCCAAAAGCTTTTTTCTATTAACCATAACGAATTATCCTTTCGCGCTTACAGCATTTTTTATATGCCGAACCGTTCGTTAATCTCGGCCTGCGCCGTATTGAGAATTGCTTCCATGGCCTGCTTGGGCGTCATTTTCTGATCAACGCAGGCGGCAGCCGCGTTGTTTTCAAAGGAGGAGGTTGAAAGACGGAAAATGGACTTGTAACTCCGAATCTTGCGCAGCATGCCTAGAGACTCGTCGTCCCGGACATAACCCGCGTGCCGCTTTTCCCAATCCGCCGCCTTCGTAAACGTGCGGTTTCCAAGAGCTACCAGGATCTTGCCGGCATCCTCCACCTGCGCGTTGTTGCTGGCAAGCCCGTAGTACCGGTTATTCAAAAGAATACAGGTATAGTCTTTTTGTCCGTCGCCTTTGGGGAAAGGAAGGATGCCGTAATCGTCTTTCATCAAAGCGGACAAATCGTTGATATCCGGTGAACCGTTACCGGCGATGTAAAACAGACTGTTGCCGCCCATGAAAGAGTTGATAGCGGTCACATAGCCGCTGCTGCCTTTCTTGTTGTACAGTCCGGCCTTGCAGTAATCCTGCAGCCAGTTCAGCGCTTCCAGCAGTTTGGAATCCAGTCCGTTGAACACCGGGATGCCATTGGCCAGGACAATCGGCGAGGTGCCGTTTGAAAAGACCAGATTGAATATATACGGTGTGAACGTGGCGTTACAGCCGTAAACCTTTCCGCTGGACTGCTTATAAACCGCTTCGGAGGCCTCGCGGAATTTGGACCAGGTCCACTGTCCCTTGTCCACCAGATCATACAGATTGCCGATCTTGTACTGGGAAGCCAACGCCTTGTTAAAATAGACGACGCTGTATCCTACATCTTTCTCGAGTCCCACGCCATAGCAGGTGTTTTTATACGTGGCGTTTGCGATGGCAGCCTGACTCCACCCATTCGTTTTCAGACCGACGGATTTCACCTTGGACAGATCGGCGAAATAGCCGTTTTTATACAGGCTGTTCATTTCACCCTGGATTTCATAGATATCCGCCACGATCTTTCCTCCCGCGGTGGCGGTGGCGACATCCGTCAAATAACTATTTGCATCCAAATTGACCACTTTGATGGTACACTTGTATTCTTTCTGAATCGCGGCGATTGCCTTGACGTTCGCCTGGGCGATTGGATCGCTGTTGCTGGCCTTGTAGTTGTTGGGCCAGAAAGTCCCCAGCTTGATTGTTTTGCCCTTTAAATCCGTAACCTGTTCGCTGAATACCGGATCCTTAAACGGATCCACGCCGTTCAGAAAACCCGGATCGACCATTTGCGCGGAATCGCTGGTTTTTGTAGGGACAGTCACCACCGTTTGCGTCTTGGTGGCTCCGCTTCCATTCTTGCCGCTGGTCGTCGTCCCATGGCTTCCACCGGACGCATCCGGACTCATGGAAGAATTCGATTCCAATCCGGGAAGCGTGGTAATCTCGGAACCCGGTTCGGTTTCTCCCGATACGCCGCTGTCGGTCGCGTTTCCTCCGGAAACGGCCGACGAGGAATCGTCGGCAGGCTTCGATCCCCCCCCGCAGGAACAGAGTGACAACAGCAGGAACGCAGCAATCAACGCGGATAAAATTTTTCTGGACATAATTCTCCTCCTTCTATTTCTGTTAGTGCGACATGGCTTCAAGAATAGACTGCTATAAGGCGTTTCCGATTTGTTACACGTGTAACATTAATAACATAATACCATTTTTCTCTACAAAACACAAGCGGTTTTCGTAAAAAACATATTTTAATTTGCACACGGCTGCTCGGCTATCTGTGTACCGGGCCGGTAGAGTCCCGGATGAACAGTTCGGTGCTGACGGTGACATCATCCACCGTGTTGTGGCGGATATGACGATGCAAGACATCAAACGCCAGTTTACCGTATTCCAGCTTATTGAACCCAATAGAGGTTAGAGACGGGCTGAATTTAGTGGATATATAGATATCGTCCATACCCACCACGGAGATGTCGCCGGGAACCGATTTTCCTTTGTCGGAAATCGCCTGAATGGCACCGTAGGCCATCAGGTCGTTCAGGCACAGGACAGCGGTCACCTCAGGATGCTCCGCCATCAGCTTCTGCATGAGCCGGTAGCTGGAATCCATATCCGGGTTGCGCGTAGCGATTTCTCCGACAAATATCGGCTCGCTGTCCGGCAGCATCTTTTCCATCGCGGAAAAAAACAGGCGATCGCTGGGATCAAACGTGTTATTACGGGCAAAGGTGCTGAGCATGGCAATGCACGTATGCCCCATATTTTTCAAATGCGCCACAGCCTTTTCAATCCCCAGCGTATGATCCACATAAATATGAGAAATATCCCGGCAATCCTTTAAGATAATGCCGTTAATCAGCACCCGCACATCGCCGTCGACCATACTGCTTATGATTTCATGATACCTTTGATCCGACATATAGGGCAGACCCGTGATAAACACGCCGTCAATCCGCCGGGCAATCAAGTGCTGAATATACTTTTCCGTCTCGCGCTGGCCGGTGCAGATACTGACCAGATAATCGTTATCAATGGCCGCGTTTTCAAAGCCCGTAATAATTTCCGCAAAATACGGGTTGGACAGGTCGTTGGCCAAAACCGCCAATTGCTTGGTTTCGTTTTTCACCATCGACCGCGCCACCATGTCTGCGGTATAGTTGAGCTCCTTGACCGCATCCCAGACCTTTTTAGTGGTTTCCGGAGACACGCTGCGGCTTTTATTCATGACATACGACACCGACGCCTCGGACACGCCCGCCCGAACGGCAACGTCTCTTCTGGTCACACGCATCTGCAATCCCGCCTCTTTTTAAAATACTAACACAGGAGAATTCCTTGCTAGCCGACAATGCCCGCCCTGTCAATAGATTCTACAAAGAATTTCTGAAGGACGATATATATAAGCGCAATAGGGAGAACGGCCAGCACGGCGCCGATATTGACATAGTTGGCTACTTCAATCGGTTTGCCGGCACTCTGAGCCAAAGCGCTCACATTTTTTGACAGAATGTTGACCTCATCCAGGAACAGCGGGGAAAAAACCGTATCCGTCCACTGCCAGGCCAGAGCCAGAAGAAAAACGGTCGTCATAACAGCCGTGGCCGCCGGCAGCATGATTTTCGTAAACGTCCGTAGCGTACCGCAGCCGTCCAGATAGGAGGCTTCCTCCAGCTCCTTGGGCATATTCCGGAAGAACTGACGAAACATGAAAATATACAGGCCGTTTTTGATCCCCAGACCGGTCATGGACAGGATTACCAGGGGCCACGCCGTTCCGATCAGCTTAAACACGCCGAGAAACGCCTTGAACTTCAGATACAGCGGGAGGAGGATGGTCTGGGAGGGTACAATCAGAGAAAAGATGACCAGGAAAAAGCAGAGGTTCCGTCCTTTAAATTGAAACCGGGCGAACCCATATCCGACAACGGCGCAAACCAAGGTCTGCAAAGCGCCCAATGCCACCGAAATCAGCAGCGTATTTTGTAAAGCCGACCAATAGCTCATTTCCTTGACAACGTGCCGGACATTTCCCCAGGTAAACGTTTTCGGCAGAAAGCGAACCGTGGGATCGATAAAATCGGAATAGGTTTTAAACGCGTTGACTACCTTAATAAAAAACGGGTACAGGATGATATAGCACAGCCCCAGCAGGATGACCGCCCGCACCAACTTCCAAAGCAGAGAAGTAACCGCTTGCGGCGTCAGATGCCGCGCTTTCCACCGGTTCCATTTCTTGCGTCCGGACGCCGTGGCCTCCGCGGGTACAGACGATAATAAAGAATTCATAATTTCCCCCTAATCCAAATACTGTATGCGCTTGGACAAGAGGCCGCAGATAATTCCCAGACAAATCACAATAATAAGGAAGAACATCCAGGACATAGCGCAGGAATATCCAATCCCCCGGCTGTTGGTAAAAGAATTGTCCAGAATATATTGCAGCACCTCGTACTTTGGATTGGTAAACGAGTCGATGATGGTGTAAACGATATTGACAAGAATCATGGGCGTCAGCATAGGGAACGTGATTTTCCAGAACTCCTCCCATTTGGTGGCGCCCTCCACCTTGGATGCCTCAAACAGAGAGCTTGGAATCGTCTGCAGGGCGGAAAGGAATATGAGGATTTGTACACCGGAGGAATTGACCACACTGTAGGTGTTTTCTACGGCATAGAGGATTACGCCGGTCAGGGTGCTGTTTAAATTCGCCGATTCCAGCAGGCTTTTCAAATCAAAAAAGGAGGCGAAGTTGCCTGAGAACGCCGTGGAAATAGATTCGCCGTTGTTGGTGGCGGAGCCGAAAAAGGAAGTGGCCATATTGTTGACGTCGGCACTGGCTATAATGCCTGTGGCCACCAGCACCGGGAGGAAAAAGACGGCGCGCGCCGCTCCTCTGCCGATGAACTTCTGATTCAGGATGTTGGCAATGAAAAAGCTGAAAAACAGGATGACGACCAAATCGACGAGCGTGCCCTGGACAGCCCCGTAAAGCTTCGGCAGAAATTCCGTGTCCTCTGTCAGTGCGGCTATGTAGTTCTGAAAGCCGACATATTCCCTGGCTACCGAGTCAAACTGAACGGTGGCGAATTCCAGCGAATAGGAAAAGGATTCCACCAGCGAGGGGAGAAAAATAAAGAGCATACCCACGAGAAATGGACATATGAACAGATAGCCAGCGTTATTCCTTTTAGCCATCAGGCTGCCGGCCCGTCTGGAAGGGCCGCCATGATTACGTGTGCGCATCGTATCCCATTCCTTCTGTTATCGATTCGTTCACATACAAAAAGTCCATTCCGGCTATCGTATACCCTTCAATGACAGCGTCGTCATTGTTGTAATTTATCAGTACACGGCCGCCGTTTTCATAGGAGACCTGCACGACGCCGCCGGTCAGCCGTTTATGCTCCGTTATCACACTGTCGCTGATCTCCCGAAATAGGGCGTTCAGACGGGTATATGTGGAGATAATCTCTTCTTCCCACGTATCCACCGCTACGGAATAATAATCCGAGCAGCTGGTATCCGCCAGCAGCAGCGGATCCTCCGTCATCAGAACATAGTGCAGACCCGCGCCGCTCTCGATGTTTTTCAGCAGGGCCTTTTGATAACTGCCCTGCTGGTTCAGCGCGACGCCGCTGTACTCCATATAGCCGTGCAGCACCATGCCAACAAAAGGAATCGCATAGCTTTCCATGCTCATTTCCGAAGATCCAAGTGAAATATCGGTCACCGCCCGCAGATATTTCAGCGTATACGCGTTCCCGCCGTCCGCCAGTAAAGTATACCCGTTATTTACCAGCTTTTCAAGCGAAGCGACGGTAATGTTTTTACTTTCCTCCCGTGTCACCTCATGTCTCTCATCGTAATTACCGGACAGATAGGAGCATAGGGAGGAAACAAAAAGGGTATTTGCTCCGATGCGCGCGCCATCCTCATGAAAACGGTCGATGATAGCGCCATAGCTCAGGGGATTAAGGAGATACGCGCTGTCATCCGGGTCACGGCGACCGCTGGACGGAGAATATCCGCTGAGAACCGCCGTGTCGTTGCTGATAAAGCGGGAGATTTGCGTGCTGGTATTCAGGCCGTTTCCATTTCGGTAAACCCTGGTAAAATCCACGCCCAAATACGCGCGGCCCTGTGTCCCGTCAAAAAATTTTGTCAACGAGGAAAGCCCCTCGGTTCCTCCCAGGGATTTTTCGATGGTGGCGGTATGAGGCACCCGAAACTGCATGCCGCCGTTGATCGCCCCCAGAAGCAGGGCGTTAAAGCTCGCCACATTGCGCTCCGCCAATTGCCGCCCAAACGCTTGGATCCCCTCAAAGGTAGACGCCGCGGTTTCCACATTCATCGGAATAAATCCGACCATCTTCCTTTTTGTGACCGCTCCTAAAAAACTCACATCGAGACGCAAATCCCGTTTCTCCGGCAGCTTTTTTATAGAACCGGTTTGTGCCAGATAGGTGCGATAGTACCGGGCCATGCCGGAATAGCCGGCGTTTTCGCCGTATAGGAAATGATACCGTACCACATAGGGAGCTTCGGGTTCCTTTTTGGAATACACCCGGTTTGCCACCACATTCTCCTGCTGATCCAGAATATCGTTTGATGCAACGTCCATGGTATAGTAGGTAAAGTAGGGGGCTGCCGTATTATACGAGGAAAGTGAATTCACGGTCTTTATCCGCACGCCGCCCATAGCGTCGCCGCTCTCCACAATGCCGAAAACCCCGCGATTCCCGCTGCGTATACCGAACACGGGAAACGGCGAATAGGGAACCAGCGTCGAAGCGTCGTTATGGTTGACGCCGAAATCGCTGCCGTAAAACGGCAGCTCCGTTTGCGTTAAGGAAGCGCTGCTGCCATTTCTGGAGCTGTTCTCAATAACCGCGCCGCTGCCGTCGGGGATCATGAGATAGCCCTCTTCCTGCGCCGTCGTGGAAAACAAATTGCTCAGCAGATAAATTTTTGTCAGCGTATATCCGCTGTTCTTGACATGCACGATATGGGACGTGTCAATCTGTGCTATGAGATCTCGCTCCTGCAGCCGATACACCACCGGGATCTCGAAATACGCCTGCGCGGCCCCGGCGGCATTGACGGCGCCGGCCTGTGCTTCCTCCCGGGATATGAACGACTCGTCAATGCTCAGCGCGGCGGAAACCTCCTCCAGAAGAGAACGCTGAACCGACGTCAAATACGTAGGATCGCAAACATACAGGAGCCCCAGCGACGCGAGCCCGGAATATTTCTTGGCGTATGCCGCCTTGTCGGCGTCGTCCAGCTCGTCGTAAACAATCGCTTGATACAAATTTTGGAATCTCGCGAATTGGGAGGTCGAGATTCGCTCCTCCCCGATAGCCCGGTCTGCCTTTTCCGCAAGCTGATCGTAGCCTTTCTGGCTCATGACATAGCAAATCGTTTGTTTTTCCGTGTTGGTTCCGAACGCATAGGTGATAGTAAGAGAATCCGGCTCCGCTTTTACCGTTACCTGATTCAGCCCGTCGTCGTCAACACTGTTGGGATAGCTGCTCATCATATTGCGCGCGCTGGCTCCATCGTAATATTCGACAGCCACCTGAGAATAGGCGTCGGCCTTTCCTTCCTCGCTCAGATCTGTATCGTCCTCATAAACCGCTCGGTTGGAGAAAAACACGCTGCCCGTGTCCTTGTCCAGTACGGCGATATCATAATACCGGCCAAGATACAAGGTCAAATGATCGTTGCTGAGGACTTCTTCCATCGCAGAAAGCGCCTCAAGCTCTTTCTCGCCCGCTTTAAACGCGCCGCTTTTCGCCTCACTTTGTAAATCGCTGACAAATTGACTGGCATGCGGCGCATAGACGGACTTGGCGTCGCCGGCAGAAATCGCTTCCCCGCCGCAGCCGGCCAGCAGCGTCAGGGCGGCCAGACAGCCGATGGCCGACACGGCAGCCGAGCGCTTCTTCGTGTGTGGCATCCGTTTACCTCCTCTCAAGACAGTCTGAGCTTAAGCTCCGCCCAAAGCGTAACAAAAAAACCGGACATCTGCTGGATTAGGTTGAAAAACAGCAGGGCGATATAGGCCATCATACACATGCCCAATAGAATGAAAACAATCATCAGAACCGATTTGGCAAACGTGTATTGGTGGGTAACCAGTGTTCCCGTAAACAGCAGGAACGCCATCCAGACATAGCCGATATTCACCAGCATTGTATAAAAAGAAGCCTCCGTCAGCACAAGCATATAACTCAACGGAATGAGGATACACTGAATCAGAGTCACCGGCACCAAGGCGTAGGCCGTCGCCTTTAAAATATCGGTAAACCGCCCCTCGCCGTCATACAAGCTGGTGAGACACCAGCTTGCGATGCACCATAAAAAGAACAGCCCCAGCGTCGTGGCCACGCTTTTATAGATGCTGAAATTCACGCCGCCGGCGGGATTGAACAGATATGAGGTGCAATAGCCGGACAAAACGGAGACAAGGATGTAAAGGGTAAGCAGAATTCCAGCCGTACGCAGGCTGCCCTTGCGTTCGTGTTTGATCTCCCAATAGCCCTTAAACGGGTGTACGGTTACATACAAGGAATACCGCAATTCTTTCAGCAAAGTACCCATAGGCTCACTCCTGACTGCCCTTATAATATTTTACCATGCGCTTTATCAGGGAATACAGCAGGGCCAGTACCCCAAGTGAGATGAGGATTCCCATTATAACGGGAAAATACGTTTGCACCTTTTGTTCCCGAATGAGAGCAACCGTATCAGAATACCGGTTTTGATCCTCGGCATACCGAAAATACTTGAGCGCCGCATCGTATTTCCCCTGCTTGAGCATAGCGTTTCCCAAGCCCACAAACGCGTACTTAAAATTGGTGTTTTCCCCCGCCAGCTGCGACCAAAGCTTGTAGGCTTCCTCGTAGTCGCCGTTAAACTGACTGGCCTCCGCCTGCAAAACCAGCTGGCCGTAGGCCGTCGGCTGGAATACCAGCACCTTTCCAAGTCCGCTGTCCAGCACCAGCAGATTGTCCCCCTGATACCGAATATCCACCGGCATTTGAAAATCGCTTTTTCGGTTTCCGATATTTCCAAAAATAAAGAGAAGATTTCCGTTGTCGTCGTAGGTGAAAATATGCCCTCTTTGCTGATCCAGCAGACTATATATCCCATTCTGGCCGACCGCCACACCGACGATGCGGGAGGGCTCTTCCTTAAAATCCAAATCGCCCAGCGGCGCGTAAAAGCCGTTTCTTTTCAGGACGTCGTTTCCCATCGTGTTGAGCTTTTTTATTGGCGTCACGGTGCCGGATTTATCCTTGGATCGGATGGCGTTCAAAATATCCTCGCCGTCCAGAGAGCTGATGGTAGACCAGAGAAAATCCTCGTCGTCCATAAAAATACTATTGTATTCCGTGGGAACAAACTGCTCCAGCTTCGCCTTCTGCGTTTCCGTAAAAAAACGCCGTAAAAGCACGGTCATTACATCATACTGCACCCGGGGAGAACCAATATATCCCATGAAGCGGCCCTCACTGTCCAGCTGGATGATGCCCCTGTTAATATTGCGGGCCACTACGTACATTCTCCCGATGCTGTCCACCGCCAGCCGGGAGGGCAGAAAAGCCTCGTCCCCACCGGTCAGCCCTGTCATATTGGCAGGTTTTTCCAAAATCTTAAAAACCGTCCCGTCCTCCCGGCATTGGAGGATGCGTCCGTTTTGAGTATCGGCTACCAGCAAATCCCCATTATCATATACATAAATACCCTCGGGCTGATTGAGCTGAAGCGTATCATTTTCGTATGGAAAATCCGTCAAAACCTTTTCCAGCCGAAAATCCGCCGAATATATCAGGATGCGGTTGTTGTCGGTATCCGCGACATACAGCCGGCCGGTTTTCTCCGACAGAACCATGCACTGTGCATGCCCGGCCCGCAGCCCGTCCGCGTCTACCAAATCGAAAGCGGTCTTAAACGTGTACGCATCGGGAATGCTCACGTCGTTTCCCTTTTCATCGTAGGTGTAGCTTGCGTTCTCGCCTATCCCCGTATAGGCGAGAGCCGGAAAGCACGCCATCAAGCTCAACGCCAGCAGCACAAGCAGCGCACGGCCGCCTTTCCAATACTTCACAACCACACCTCAATCCTTCATGCCCGACGTGGACATCGTCTCTATAATATTGGACTGGGAAACGACGAACACGGTTAAGGGCACCAGCATCATCAGCACCGTGATGGCGCCGCCGACCCCCGCCCGGGCAATGCCGGCCGCCTGCACCTGACTGAGTGCATAGGACAGGGTTTTCAGCTGCTCACTGAAAATATACGACGAGCTTCCCAGCCCCCACAAAGATTGCACCGTGAAAATCATCAGCGTGATCCATGCCGGCTTGGCCATGGGCATGACCAACTTGAAAAATTTGGTTCCCTCCCCGGCACCGTCGATATCCGCGCTTTCCAGTACAGAAAGATTCACCGTCTGATCCATAAACTGCTTCATAATAAACAGGCCGAGCGGGGCACCTACTGCTGGCAGGATGACAGCGGTATAAGTGTCAATAAGATGGAGTCTGGACATGATGATAAAGCTGGGGATCGCCGTGACGGCCGAGCTAAACATAAGCGTGGTTTGGATGACGGAAAAAATAAAGCGGGAGCCCGGGAACCGATACCGCGACAACGGATAGGCACACATAGAGGCCAATACGATATGCAGCAGCGTTCCGGCCGCAGTGATGAATACCGTGTTGAATATGTACCGGCTGAAAGGTATCCAGGAATCCGACATGAGGGAAAACAAATCGCCGAAATTTTTCATAGTGGGCTTGATAACAAAAAAGCGAGGCGGAAACAGCCACAGCTCATTGGCGGGTTTCAGCGACGTTGAAATCGTGTAGACAAACGGCAGGATCATCAGCAGCCCCATAAGTGCGAGAAAGAGAACCAGGACAATATCGCCGCCTACCGAACGAGCCACTTTTTTTTTGAATAGGGTATGTGAAATCGACATCATTCAAGTTCCCACGCCTTTCAAAAGTCTGCGCACCGCCATGTTGCAGAAAATCATCATGAAAAACAAGAGCGTTGCAATCGTGCAGGCATAGCCCATCTCGTACCGTATAGTGCCGTAATCCGCCAGATGGTTCATAATGGTGTGGACGGAATAATTGGTGCTGGGAAATCCGCAGAGACCGGTAATAACATCCCCCACGCCGAAAGAGCCGGTTATGCTCAGTACAGCAGAGAGAAGCAGCTGCGGCTTCATCAGCGGCAGCGTTACAAACCACAACTCCTGCCACCGGTTGGTGATCCCGTCTATCGCCGCTGCTTCATAGTACTGCTTATCCACGCCCTGGAACCCCGCGATGAACACAAGGAAAGAGGTTCCCAGACTCATCCATAGGATAATTACGATTAAAACAGGAAACATATAGGCTGGATTTTGAAAGAACTGGATAGGCGCCTGTATCACCCCCAGCCTCCGAAGCATGCTGTTGATATAACCCTGGGCATCGCCGCTGAAAAGATAATTCCAGATAACAAATATGCCCCCGGAAATAGACGGTGCGTAAAAAACGATGGTGAAAAACACGCGCATGCCACGCGACAGATCGTTGATAAGCCAAGCAAAAAAGAAAGAGAGCAAAAAGCCTCCCGGGCCGACGATGACGGCAAAAGCCAGCGTGTTCTTAAGCGCAATAACAAAAATATCGTCATTTAGAAACAAACGAAAATAGTTGCTGACCCCGATAAATTGCGGTGCACTTAGCATATTGAAAGACGTAAAGCTTAAGCACACCGCCACCACGACGGGCAGAATGGTAAACAGGGTGAAAATAAGCAGATACGGGAGCATAAACAGATAATGCGTGCGGTGCTTCCGCATGGCTTTAAACGTATTGGAACAATCGGATTTGAGACGAGCTTTAAAAGCATGTCTTCCTGCAAACATTCGCATCGGCCACCTTTTTCTAAACGTTGACGCCCCACATCCCTCACTGCAAGCCGAATTCCCGGCGTTTGAGAGCCATTTCCCGGTTGATCTGATTCACATAGCCAAGCAGCGTATCACGGGCGCTGACATTTTCGCTGTATACGGTGGCAATGGCAAAGCCCACATTCCGGCTGGTCATGTACCCGCCCGGCACCTCGGGAATCCCCCGGGTAGCTTTCAGCTGCTTGAGCAGAACCTGTTTGTCGACAGTGCGCCAAGGCAGTCTGGCGAGAGCTTCCAGATTGGCGGTGTTATACCGCGCACCGACCCCCATGACGCTCTCCAGTTCCTTGCCGTATTGATACTGCGTATCGCTGCTGGTCAGCCATTTCATGAATTTCCAGGCTGCTTCCTTATTTTTGCTGGCGGACATCAGCACACAGCCGGATCCAGACGATGGGGAAATGTTTTGCACGGCGCCGTCCTCGCCAGCGATGCCGGGGATGGTGGTCATGCCCCACCGGCCGCTGATTTCCGGGGCGGAAATTTGCAGCAGGTTGTAGTTGGTATAATCTTCTATGCCGATAACGATTTCCCCCGTGCGGAAGCGGGTGACGAAATTGTAGGCGTATGGGAGATTATAGTCGGTAAAAAGCCGCATGAAATAGTGGAAAGCATCCAGATTTGTCTTGCTGTCCAGCGCCGTCCTGCTGCCGTCCTCGCTGTAAAGCTGTCCCTGATTCTGATAGAGGAACATGGCATAGGAATTAAAATTCGGCATCAGGGACACATTCATGTTTTGTCCCTGTATCGTGGGCAGGGCGCCAATAAGATCCTGCCAGGTCCGGATCGAACCGATGTCGATTCCGAGCTGTTCCAGAATATCCCGGCGGTAAAACATCATTAGAAAGGAGAACGTTTCCGGCAAGGCATAGATGCCGCCGCGATACCGGTAGGGGACCAAGGCGCTGTCGGAAAACCGTTCGGCCACCTGGTCGAAATCTTCCATAAGAGATAAATCCGCCACCGCTCCCCGCATGGCGTAATTGGCCGGATCCCCCCCGCTGACTTGCAGAGCCACATCCGGGCCCAATCCCGCCACTGTGGCAGTCAGAATGGTCGTCGCCGGAACCAGCTGGAGGTTCACCGCGGTTCCGTAAGAGGGAGAGAATTGCTGCTGGATCAGCCGACGGAGTACCATCGCCTGATCGCGGCCGCCCGATAGGCCGTTGCCCACCCATACGGTTATGGAGGTATCGCCGGTGCCGCCCGAAAGGTTGTTATAATCGCTGACAAAAGAGGACAGAAATTTCTGAACACCGTCTTTCAGCGAGAGGAAAAAGCTCACATTGGCTGTCGGAAGTGCTGCCTGCGGCTCGGCAATAAACAAATAATCCAGCAACAGTGGCTGCTTTTTCACATCCAGGAGCAAGTTGGCAAAGGTACTCAGCGCATCGCGGAACTGGCTGTAAATTCCGGGGATCTGCCCGGGAGAGCGTACCATTTCATCGAGCTGGTATGCCAGCTGATTCATCTGCGCGACATTGGAATCCTGCTTCCCCGTCAGATCCACCCAACTGGCGGCAATTTTTTTCAGCTGCGCCGCTTGCTGCCGGAATACCTCGATTACGTCGGGCATGTATTGGTCGATGTTATAATCCCGGTATAGGTCGGGTTCGGAGCCAAGCAGGGTCAGCAGCCGCCAGCTTGCCGTATTCAGTTCATCAAGGCTCTGTGAGGCGTCAAGCAGGGAGGGCGCAAGCGCCCCCAGCGTCACCTCCAGCGTAATCGTCCGAGAGCCCTTGTCCAGATAAAACAAATAGGGCGTATCGCCGCCTGCCGCGGTTACCTGCCAACTGGAATCGAACGCAAACTCCATATTTTGTGCTTCACTGAACGGAATCTCCCCATCAATACGCAGACTTCTTACACAGGGAACGTCACGCAAATAGTTTTGCTTAAAACGATAGCCGATGTGATAAAGCCCGCTTTCCGGCACTTCGATTTTCCATGTAATCCACGCCCCGGGTTCCTGCCAGCGGGTTCCGCCAATCACATTGATTTTTTGTTCGTTATATATGTAGGGCTCGTTAGCCGGGGAAGTGTTGTCCGCGCTGGCATACAGCGCGGGGCTCGACACCGCGCTGGTATCCTCCGCTTGCACCTTTAAAATTCCGTCTTTCAGCACCCCCTGTACCGCCGAAGCGCCTTGCCTTTGATATGCCGCTACAGCTTCCGTATAGTTCGGTACGGGTTCAGCGGGAGGGTTCAGCGTAACGGATGCAATCGCCATCGGCTCCGCTATCGATTCCAGCGCGAGGCTGTGCGTCCCCTGTGTCAGGTAAAACTGCAGGGGGCCGTAAAAGCCGGAAGCATCTTGGAGCGTGGCCGACAGCCACTGCGGCTCTTCCTTCAGCACGGTCTGCCGCTCCTCATCTTCTGTGCTTTCCCGGGCAAATACTCTGCCGAATTCAAGCTGAGAGGCTTCCTCAAAAGGGACTGTTCCATCAATAAGCAAGCGTCTTTGAACGGCTGAGCTGGTCCCCTCCATGGGGTAATATGCAAGCGTGATCGTATATAAACCGGCCTGTGAAACCTCTATCGTCCATTCTGCCCGTCCCGTCTCTTCCGTCAGTACCACGTCACCCGTTTTGCCAGCGTATTCTTTTACCAAACGAACATTTTCGCCGCCGTGCAGAGAAGAAAGATCCACATGTACACTTTGACTGGGAGACTCTCCCGTTTGCATTGCCGTGATATAAGCGCCGTATCCTGTGGCCTTCCTGGTCTCCCCAGCAGGGGATGTATCTGCAATTTCCGCGAAACCGGTCATGGGAACGAGAGCAATTGTCGTGGCAAAAATCACCAAGGCGCACAATCCCGTCAAAAACCTTTTTTGAGAGATCCGCAAAGCAATCACCCCTTATTTTCGTTTCGTTATACGTGTAACACAAAACAATTATAGACTGTCCGTACAACAAATGCAATACTTTTCTTTAAAAAATATTTAATTTATTAATCGCCCAGCCCGTTCTCCTGAATGACCTTCTGATACCAATAGGCGCTGTCTTTCCACGTCCTGTTTTGCGTCGAATAATCCGTGTGCAAAATACCGAAAGGATACGAATAGCCCGCCGTCCATTCGAAATTGTCATATAGGGACCAGAGATAATACCCCCTGACGTCAGCCCCGTCTTCAATAGCTTTGTGAATCCATTTAAGGAAGCCTTCCACATACTGAATGCGATAAGCGTCATGAACCCTGCCGTCCGCCCCTACTCGTTCGTTGGCATTATGTACGCCGTTTTCCGTAATATAGATAGGGATTTTCAATTGAAAATCCTCACGCAACATGGTTATCGCATCATATACGCAGCGCGGATAGTACTCCACACCCGTTTCCAGGAAATTACCTCCGTTGCGTTCCATGGCACGTTTTATCTCTGCTGCTTGCGCGGAAACCACTACACGGTTGTAGCAATTGCAGCCAAAGAAGTCAATGGGCTGGCTGATAAGCTCTAGGTCGCCTTCCCTGATTTCCGGCATCGTGCCGTCCCGCTCCATTTTATCCAGCAAATACGCCGAGTAGCGGCCTTTTAGAACCGGATTCAAATAGGAAAGGTACGATTCTTCGTTTTCCCGCAATGCGATAGCAATGTCCTCTTCGTTTTCCGGGCGCGCGGGATGCCGGTGCCAAATATCGACCACAATACCGATCTGGCTGTTTTGGGAGCTGCACGCCCGGAAAGCCGCAACGCCCTCGCCGTGAGCCCTTAGTATATTATGATTGGCTTGTTTCCCAAACGCCTCGCTTTTGAGCCCAGGCGCGAAAAGCCCCGTGGCATACCCCATATAAGTGGCAATTGGTTCGTTAATCGTGGCAAAGAGCGGCACGCGATCCGCGAATTCCTTGAATAGAAGCTGCGCATATTCTCCAAACCACTTGGCTGTATCCCGATTCAGCCAACCGCCCAATGTTTGCAGTTCATAGGGTAAATCCCAATGGTACAGAGTCATGTTGGGGGCAATATCATTTTTCAATAACTCGTCCACCAGTCTTTTGTAGAAATCCAGGCCCTTGTCATTGATTCTCCCCTTGCCCTCCGGCAATATCCGTGGCCAGGAAACGGAAAAGCGATAACTGTTCAGCCCCAACCGCTTCATTTGCTGAACATCCTCTTTATAAAGCTCATAATGGTTGCAAGCCGTTTCCGGCAAATCTCCGTTCGCCGTTTTGCCGGGAATCCGGGAAAACACATCCCATATGGACAAGCCTTTACCATCCTTCTGAGCCGCCCCCTCTATCTGGGCGGCACTTGTCGCCACACCCCATAAAAAATCTTTCGGAAAAATACAAGCCATTTTAAACCCCTCCCAAGTTGTTACACGTATAACTATATCATCTTTAATTGGAGAAGTAAATAGCTTTTGATAAATCTTATAAGGACCAACATTTCTTTGATTCATTTTTGCGCTATACATCCAACGACCTCTTGTATTTACGCGTAAAGCATTGCATACTGGAAAGGCAATAAATGGATGGAGAATATCCCATGAGCGTTGTACATGCGCACCGCGGTGCGTCCACCTATGCGCCGGAGAACACCATGCCCGCCTTTCGTTTAGCTATGGAAATGGGAACGGACGGCTTTGGGAACGACATTCATTTAACGAAAGACAAGGTGTTCGTTGTCAGCCACGACGCATCTATTGCCCGCTGTTCCGACGGAAACGTCCTTATCCATGAGAGTACGCTTGAGGAACTGCGCCGTTTTGATTTCGGGAGTTGGTTTTCGGAGAGGTTTGCCGGAACGAGTATCTCCACACTGGACGAAATGCTGGACCTCACCAGCCGTATGACCGTATTGAACATTGAATTAAAGCCCCCGCTGCCTGCCGGCCAGGAACTAGATGAGGCATTGGGCATCTTATATGAGGCGCTGAACCGGCATCATTGCACAGAACGAGCTATCATCACCTTCTGTCATGACTGGGCGGCGCGTCTCAAGGAGCTGTTTCCAGATTTGCGCACGTGACTTCTATATGGCGAGCATCTTTCCCCCGAGGAAACCGTGGCGCTGGCGGAACGGTACAGCGCCGACGCCGTTCACCCGGCGCTGAACGGCGTAACGTCAGATGTAGTGACCGCCTGCCATGATCGAGGGCTTCTCATCAACGTCTGGACCGTGGATGCTCCTGAAGCAATTGAGCGGGCCATTGCCCTTAAAGTAGACGGTATCATCAGCAATGTTCCCGACCGTGTTCTTCGCGCCCTAGGCCGCGACGTTAAATGAGAAACTGACAAATGCCAACCGGCGGACCCGGGAGCGTTTACCGGCCGGCATTTGTTGTAATGGTTATCGCAATATGAAAGATAGCAAAAGGGGAAGTGGCGGTAACCATTCCAGCTCTGTGTTCTAATTTTCACAACTTAGGAGATTAAAAACAGTGATGGGCTTACGCGCGGAAAAACTTCTAAGATTTTTTCTAATACTTTCTGGAATAAGCGGTCTTTAAACGGGAAGCGGGTCGGTTAAGATTTACAGGCGCAAAAGCCTTGAAACCCGCATGAATACTAGGCTTTACGTGGCATTACCCGCCCCTCGGTAATCTTCTGTGACACCCCACCCATGCGATTCCGATTCCAAAGGCCGGGGGTTCGAATCCCTCCGGGCGGACCAAAAATAGAGCGTCGTGCGCGTCAGCGTGCGGCGCTCTATTTTTTATCCCTGTCCGCCAGGGAGACGAACCCCCTGGGTTCTGAATCCCTCCGGGCGGACCAAAAATGGAGCGTCGTGCGCGTCAGCGTGCGGCGCTCTATTTTTTATCCCTGTCCGCCAGGGAGGCAAAGCTCCCGGGTTCTGAATACCGACCGGCGAACGAATAACACAAGCCGACAAGCTTACTGGTAAACTTGTCGGCTTGTGTTATATTTCTTAAAAATCAAAAACTACGATTGCATGAAAAGATTGGGATATGGCTTATTCAGACGTGACGGATGTCTTATTGGTTTTGCGAAGGAAATAGAGCCCTGCACTCGCAAGCCCGGCTGCCACGATAGCCATTACATACAGGAGGCTCGAGTCGCCGGTGGTGGGAGAGGCGGCATCGGAAGCGGTATTCGTCTGTCCGGTGGTTGGCGTCGTGGGCTGGGGTTCCGGAGAGACGCTGGAATCCGGCTTTTCCGGCTCCACAGGGGACCCCGAGCCATACTGCACCAGGTACTGCGCCGAGGCCAGCCACTGCTCGTTGTCGAAGTCCCGGCCAAGAACCAGCACCTTATCCTTGTACACCTTGACAAAATATCCCTGTGCACCCTCGATGGTGGCCTGCGCGTCGCTCCACAGATAGGCCACGGAGGCCGTATTGAAAATCGTCGGCAAATTCTCGTCCCGCTCTTTCATGTTGGAAGCGGAATTCATTTCCCAATGGCTGTGGCCGCTAAACAGGATGACCTCGGGATAGTCCTTGAGGATCGCGGCAAATTCCTCCGCCCGGTCAATACCGTGCCATCCCTGATATTCGTAGGTGCCCGCCACCGTATCGATAAGTCCCTGGTGCAGGAACACATAGATCGGCCGGTTTTCATCCCGCTTTTCCGCCAGCTTTTCCCGGAACCAGTTCAGCTGCTCATCCGACAGATAGGCATACAAGCCGTTTCCGCCCATCTCGCTGCCCAGGAAAATGAAGTGGGCGCCGTCGATCCACTCGTCAAAATAAATCGTTTTGGAATCTGGATTGGTGTATTCCAGGAAGGTTAACAGCTTCTGCTTATCATTGCCCGGCCCATAAAAATCATGGTTGCCGATGGCGCAGCGCACCTGCGATAGATCAAAGCCGGCCTTTTCGACCAGATCCTGATAAAGCTCGTATTGCCTTACCGTACCGTTGTCCGCGATATCCCCGTTGATCATGATACCTTTGCTGTTCGGGGACAGCTGCTTAACCTGTTTGAGCGCACTGGTGAAATGCTCGTTGTGGATAGCTGCCGTGGCGGGGTTATCGCTCAGATGGATGTCGCTGAATACCTGAAACTCATATAGCGGTTTGCCGAAATCATACTCGTTGCAGCCTTTCGGCAGCATGGCGGTGGCATAGGTTTCCGAGAGCCGTTTGCCCCGCGCGGCGTACACCAGAATCCGATCGGCGCCGTTGGGGATCAGGGTGTTGGCCACCATCGTATACGTGGTGACCTCTCCGGCGGCCTTAATCAGGGGAAACGAGGTATAGTCCGCCAGCTTCCCCTGCGCATTCCCCCAGAAAGCCGCATAGGAATCCGGGATCGCGTCCTTACTGGCCGTGATGGTCAGCTTGCCGTCGGCCGAACCGGTGAAGCGGTTGTTCCGCTCATAGACGGCGGAGGCTGGCGCCACAAGAGCCGTGTTCTTCTCGTTAATGATGATGCCCGTCTGCGCCAACATCGTATACCCGTCGTTTTCACATAAAAAAATGGTGTATTCCCCGGCGGGCAGATTCTTCAAATCCTGACGGACGATATATTCGGATTCAAAAATATTTTTGGCTTTCCCGGACGTGTTGCCGTCCTTGGCCACATAGTACCACCGGATGGATTGTATCGCCGCCCCCGGGTTCTCGCCTTTTCGATAGATGCCCACCCAGTCATTGCCCGTCCCGGCCGCTGTTATCATAATGGCCTCGCCCTCGGTATAGGCCGCCTTGTCCGTACTCAAGAGAGCGCTGTCCGCAGAGGCAGACAGCGGAACGCAAGCGGACGCCGCCAGCAAAAGGCTGGATATAGCCGCCAAAATTTTTTGCCTGACTTTCAAGTCTCAGACCTCCCTGCTTATGCTTTTCAAAATTTTGCGTATGCTTGCGGATTTTCTTTCCATACAGGCCTGTCGGGACGGCGGCTGACGCCGCCGTCCCGGTTTTGTGGGCTCTAGTAAAAAGTCCCATCACGTATAAAGGCTGCTGCGAAATGTCCTCATGCGCCTTTTAAGACCGATTTCCCGCAAAGGGACCAACCTTTTTCTTAAACAGGATGAAGACAACTCCTCCGGCAATGACCAGTACCCCTGCCACAATCAGCACAATCCACAGCGGGCTGAAGCCCCCCTGTTCATCGATATTCGTGGGTGTGTCACTGCTGTTGGAGGTGGTATCCGGCTTGCTGGCGCTTTCGCTGGATTGGGTGGGAACGCTGGACTCCGGCTCGGCCGCGTCCGAAGCATCGGAAGAGACCGGTGCCTCCGAAGAAACGTCCTCCGGCTCGGAGGAGGCCTCCGCCTGAGAGGCGGCCGTGGTTTTAGCCGGGGTGTCGGGGGCTTTTGTAGTCGCATTCGTGTTCGGTTTAGTCGTGGGCTTGGCGGGGGCGTTGCCCGCCAGCTCCACTATCGGCAGGTCGGGCGCTTCCCAATATCGCTGATAGGAGGGGTTGGCCCAGGACACATAATAATCGCGGGCCCCGTTTTCGTCCATATCGTCATTGATACCAAAGTTGAAGCCCAGCCAGTCGCCGGCCTTGTGATTGCCCTTTTCCGACCAGGGAATGCTGATTTCGCAGAGATAGTCGCTGGCATTGCGCACGCAGCTGGCGGTTGCGGTTTTGATATTCGTCTTGTTGGAGGTCAAGGCGCCGGTGGACGGTTTGCTGTTGCGCTCATAGGGGTTCACCAGCAGCTGCCAGTTGCCGCTGTTGTCATAATACCTGCCCAGGTCGTCCGCCGTCTCCGAAACAAAGAGGGTCACCTGCTCCGTCATAAAGCGCACCACAGAGGAGGGGGCGTCCGCCGGATCGCTGGGCGTTTTGTCGGTGGCGGCATATACCAGGAAATACAGGTTGTTTTCATCCCACATGACCCTGGCATAGGAATCCTTCAGCGGCTTATCCGCGGCGTTATAGCGGGTTGCCGTCTCATCGCCGGCCCAGATGACGGGAATCTTATCGGTGGTGTTCCAGACGGCGTCAATTTTACCGTCGATAACCGGCGTGCCATACTGGGCCTTAGGGTTGTCGTCCGCCAGGCTCCCCATAGGGCAGGCGAGAGAAAGGGCCATGGCCGCGGCCAATACGATACTCCATTTTTTCATATGCTGCTCTCCTTTATACAGAGGACTTATCCGCCGGGCCCTCTCGCCTCTCCTGTTAAGGCAGGCCGGGCTTACGCGTCGTTCAGGATTGCCCTTGGGCCGCTTTTTTGTACACCGTCAGCAGAGCCGCCGCCAAGGCCGCGGCCGCGAGCGCGCCGAACCACACGATACGGGAGGACTCACCGGTGGTCACATTGTCCGGCTCGGTGGGCTGGGTGGGGTCGGTGGGATTCTCCTGCGTGGGGGTGGATTCTTCCGGCTGGGCGGGCGTATCGCTGTCCTCGGGCTGGGTGGGATTGGAGGACTCCTCCGGCTGGGTGGGGGTGGGGGTCAACTTCTCCTCGCTGAGTGTGAAGGTGACGGTGCCGCTGCTCTTGCTCTCAGAGGAGTTCCAGAGCCAGTAGTTCCGGCTGCCGTCGTCGGTGACAGGCAGCGGGCCGTCCTCACCGTAAAAGCCGTTGTAGTAAACCCGCACCTGCAGCTCGGTGGCGTCCGCGGCGAGACCGATCATCTCGCGGTTGACCTTTTGCATGGCAATGTAGTGGCCATCCTCCAGGTGAATGTTCTTAGAAGGCAGGTTCCACAGGTGGCCGGAGATTTCCGCACTGCCAAGCTTCGGATATACATGATAGATACCGTTCTTGGACCAGTCGCGGCCAGCGGGGCAATAGGTGCTTACCTCCTGGTAGTTGGCTTCGGTCACGTCATAGAGATAGTAGATATACGTGTCGTCATACATCACTTTGTAGGACACGACGGCGTCCACCTTATTGTCTTTGGCCACCTGGCTGTCCGTCCGGCCTTCCGCGACATTGGTGCTGGTTTTGAAGTAATCCAGCGGGATGGCGGACACCTGATTCCAGATGGGATCGTCATAGCCGGCGGGGGTGCCGATTTTCATGGTTTTGTCCAGGGTCGGTTCCTCCGGCTCGCTGGGAGTGGAGGATTCCGGGGTGGAAGATTCGGGTTCGGAGGATTCCGGCTCAGAGGATTCGGGTTCAGAGGACTCCGGCTCGGAAGATTCCACAGGGGCCTCCGCAGGGTTAACGGTAACCTCATATTTCTGATTGTTCCACATGGCGAACAGCATATAGTTCCTGCCGCCCGGTGCAGGGAACATGGCCTGATTATTCACGGTCTCGATCGAGTCGTTATACCCCACGTTAAAGGTAATCTTATTATTGTCCTTTGTCACGCCCAATTTCTCATAGGGAATTGTGAGCATCTCATAGTAACCCCAGGTCTCGTCCTTAATCACCTTGGTAATTCCTTGGCTGCTCAAATCCGACCAGCGATAGGCGGACACTTCGCCCAAAGAACCCAGAGCGCCAAAAAAGAAGCCCTCATAGGTCCACGCGGAAGCGCCTGGAGCATAACTGGCGTCCTGGCGTACAAAGGGATCCTCCGCCTTCAGACGGATATACATATTCTTACCGTCCGCCATCAGCTGGTAGGAGGCTTTGGAGACAACATCCTTTTTATCCTCCGCCGTCAGGTCGCCATACCATTTGTGAAAGTTCCAAGCTTCATTTACCACGGCGCCCAGCTCTTTCGCGGGGACCTTCTCCCATTCCGGATCCGCAACGCCTGTGGGGGTGCCCACGCTGGTGGTATCGGCATTTTCCGCGGGAATGACGGCCGCCGACGCGCCGGTGGCTACAAAGGCGACCAACATCACGAGGATCAGGGCCATACAGGAAACCAGGGATACGATTTTGCCGTGCAACTTAGTCATACTTGTCTCTCCTTTTTTTAATATATATTGAAGGGGCGGCCCGACTGAGGCTGTGCGAACCGCGCCATCAATCCAAATCGGTACGCAGCCACCTGCGTCAGGTGTCCAGCCAGTCTATCGGCGGGGTATTGACATCCACATTATTGATGGAGCCTTCTTCATGCTCGCGTAGCTGGATGTTGTACTTTTTAATGTCATCCAGCAGCTGCTGATTGGCCTTTTTCCAGGCCGCGGTGTTCTTCTGGCTGCGGTAATTCACCGACTGGGCCAGGTAGGTATACTGCAGGCGGGAGCGTTTGACATGCTCGAGCTGATCGCCGGAGGCGGCCTTTTCCGCCGCGTCCCACCAGCCCTGCGCCCTGGCGACAAAGTCCTTGGTGTTGGCGTTGCCAAAGGGGGTCAGAATCTCGGGGCTGATATAGATGGTGGCGGAGGTGCCCAGCTTCTTCACCAGCTTTTCAAACTCGGTGATATAGGTCTTGATGTTCTTCCAGCCACTGCCGTAATACGCCTGCAGGAAGCCGTCCATCAGCGCGTTCACATCGGCCTTCGGGTTCCACAGCAGCTTGGACAGCAGATAGGCGCGCAGCTCGCCGAACTCGCCGCCCTTATTCGGATTGCCCTGTTCAAAAATACCCGTCACATTGTTCTCGATCAGGAACTGGATGTTGGGCTGCAGAACACTGAAGTTCGGATAGGTGTACAGATAGAAATCGAAGTCCGTGGTGTAGTCCCATACATAAATGTTCTTGGTCAGCTTGCCCCAACCCTTGAGATCGTTGGCAAACGTACGGTTCACCGTGCGTTCATCGTCGTTCAGCGGCGTATCGAACGCGCAGTAGAAGGAGCAGAGACGGACGATGACGTTATCCGCGGGTTTGGTCTTACAGGGGGGTTGAGAATACATGTAGGCCAAGGTGTCCACCTGGACATGGGGATACTTTTTCTTCACTTCGGCGGCTATCTGATTGATCGCCCGGATGATCGGGCCCGCCGGACTGCCCTCTTCCTTAATAATGGCGGCGCATTTTTCACAGCGGCAATAGGCGGTCGTATCGTTCTGGGAGACCGAGACAATGTCGGAATCGGGATCCTTCGACAGCAGATCCAGCGTGCTTTGAGTCAGGACTTTGACGACCTCCGGATTGCTCAGGCAAAGGGTGGCTGTATCCCGGCCGCCGCTGACGGTAAGGCCGAAGTATTCCGGATGCGCGTTGTAATACTTGTTGGCGGGCAGCAGGGAGGAAAAGGTATGCACGAACTGGCCGCCCGCATAATGGATTCCCCGGCCGTAGCTGCTGCTTACGCGGCGGCTATGATCCGAATTGTTCCGCATTTTGGCGGCGAACACGGTGTCGAGCGTGGCGTGCCAACCCACGTCCCGGTACTCCAGCGCCGGGTTCTGCACGTCGTTGATGGAGTCGGGCAGGCGGATGGTCTTGGAGGCGGGGACGGATTCAAAGTTCTCGGAATAGAACCCGCAGCCAAAGTACGTCTCCAGCAGGTGATACACGCCGTAAAGGGTGGATCGATCGTCGACCCCCTCCACCGCGATTTTGTTTCCCTTTTTGAGCACCGCGAAGCCGTCGTATTTCAACTTGCTTTTGTCTACCTTCACGCTGCGGCTTGTACTGCCGACGATAAATTCGTTAGCCGTTTCCGCCGTGCTGTCATTCACGATGGAAAGCTGAACGCCGGTAATTTTCTTCAGATAGCTCTGCAGTTCCTTGGCCGCCTGCTGTTCGACACGGGTGGCCTTTGCTCCCTGCACAATCACGTAGCTGGCCGGATCCGTGGAGGAAGAGGCCGTCCGCCGGGTGGTGGTCGTGGTCGCGCCGGGCTTTTGTCCGGCCGAGTTATTCTGCGGGCGCCGGGTGGTTTCCTGGCCAGCCCCCGACTCGGTTCCTGTAGAACTGTCCGCGCCGGAGACGGTGAAATCCCCGCTTTCCGGAGCTCCGGCAGCGGAGGACGGACTCTCGCCGCTCTGGCCGCCTGCCTGTGAGCTGCCGGGATTGGCGGGCTTTCCGCAAGCGGCCAACGGCAGGAGCAGCAGCAGGGACAGCAGCAGCGCCATCCCGCTTCGCATTGTTTTCGCCATATGTTTCTCTCCTATTCTTTATGATCGGTTTCGATGCGGACAACCGGCGCTTCAGCGGGTGGGATCCACCCACTCCAGCGGGGAAATGTCTGTATCCACCTCCTCGAGCGTCCCTTTTATATGCTCGCGCATCCGGATGCCGCAACGGATGAGATCGGCGCGCAGCCGCCCGTTTTCCTGCTTCCAGGAGGCGGTGTCCTTCTGCTCGTCATAGGCCGCGCATTGGGACAGATAGGTGAATTGCAGGCGGGAGCGTCTGACCCGCTCCTTCTGCTCGCCCGCCGCTTCCGCTTCCGCCTCGTCCCACCAGGCCCGCGCACGTTCCAGAAACGCCCGGGTACGACGGTCCTTAAAAGGAACCAGCTTTTCGGTCTTGGCGTAAATGGTGGCGCCGGTGCCCAGTTCCCGGATCAGCTCCTCAAAGCCGGTGATATAGGCTTTGAGATGCCGCCAGCCCTTCCCGTAATAGTGCTCCAGGAAGCCGTCGGTCAGGGCCTGCACATCCTCCTCGGGATTCCAGAGCAGCTTGGCCAGCAGATAGGCGCGCAGAGCGCCGAATTCCCCGTCCGGCTCGCGGTTGCCCTGTTCGAAAATGCCGGTGACATGATGACGGAGCAAATACTGGATATTGGGCTGCAGGACATGAAAGTTGGGGAACGTCTGCAGATAGATGTCAAAATCGGTGGTATAGTCCCAGACGTACAGGCGGTTGGTCAGCCGGCTCCATCCCTCCAGATCGGCGGCAAAGCCTGCGTTCGGCTCCCGCTGCGGATCGTCCAGGGTGGTGTCGAATTCGCATTCGAAGGAGCAGAGGCGGACGATCACGTTGTCCGCCGGCTTTGTCCGGCAGGGTTTTCGGGAATACATGTACGCCAGCGTATCCACCAGCACATGAGGATGCCGCTGCGCCACCGCGGCGGCGACGGCGTTGACCGCGCGGATCAAGGGGCCGGCCTGGCTGCCTTCCTCGTCCGCCACGGCCTGACAGGCGGGGCAATGGCAGTACTGCGGGTTGTCGTTCTGCGACACCGACAGAATATCCGCCGCCGGATCGGCCTCCAGGGCATCCAGCGCGCCGCGGGTGAGCAGGCGGACTACCTCCGGATGGCTCAAACACAGCGCCCCCCGATCCCGTTCCCCGTCCTCCCGCAGCGCGAAATATTCCGGGTGGCTTTCAAACCAGGGTTCCGGCGGCAGAAGCGCCGAAAAGGTATGTACAAAGCGATCCCCCGCGTAGTGCATGGTTTTGCCGTATGCCGCGTTATTCACCCGGTTGTGATCCGAGTTTATCCGCAGCTTAGCGGCAAACGCGGCGTCGTGCGCCTCAAACCAGTCCACATCCCGGAAGGACAGCGCCGGACTGCACCGGTCGTCTATCGCATCCGGCAGACGGAACGCCCCGGGGGATGGCAGAACCTCGCAGTCCCGGGCATAGAACCGGCAGCCCCCGTAGGTCTCCAGAAAATAGTACACACCATAAAGGGTGGAGCGGCCACAGGTTCCCTCTATCGCCGTCAGTCCCCCGCACCGGCGGACGGCAAAGCCGTCGTCAGTCAGCCCGGCGACATCGGCCCTGAATGAACGGCCGGTTCGTCCAATCAGGAATTCACAGGGGGAGGGCGGCGCAGCGGCATCGGTCACCGGCAGCCGGATGCCGGTGATCGTCTCCAGATACCGCTGCAGCTCGCCGGCGGCCGTCCTTTCGACGGGTGAAGCCTCCACCCCATGCACAATCGTATAAGCGGCCAGCCAGCGGTTGACGCCGGGCGGCCCGTTCTTTTCGCAGACGGACACAAAATCCCTCCCGTTGCAGAGGCCGTTGACCGTTATTTGTTGTAGTTATCGTCCAGATAGGCCTGGAGGGGCTGCTTGACTTCGGCAACCACCTGCGCCGCCGTCTTCTCGCCGGTGGCCAGTTCGTTGGCGAAGTTGGGCAGGCTGTCTCCCGCCAGATCGAAAAGCTCGCGATAACGTATGAGACGGAATTTGCTGTTGGTCTGGATGTCCAGCAGCACCTCGAGGGAGCCCTCGTCCCGCAGAGACGCGCCGTATTTGTTGGTGAAGATTTCCGCCACGTCGGAGGACGCGTCAAAATCCGCGGGCAGCTTGGTCTCCACATACAGGCGAATGAGCGTATCCTTGTCGATTTTGGTGGAGGTAGGCAGGCAGATGCACTCCCAGCCGTCGTAGGAAGCGACGTAATCGCTGGCCTTGGGACCCTTGGGGAAATAGATGACGCCATAGTCGTCATCCGTCATGGTGGTGTTGAAGCGCTCATAGGGGACCCAGATGCCGGGGCACAGTATCATGGCGGCCCGACCCTTTTCAAACATGCGCATTGGGCCGTCCCAATACACGTGCTCCGCGTTCATGATCCGATCCGTGTGCATCCATTTTTCCACCTGGTTGAGCGCCTCCAGGGAGTTGGGGCTGTCCAGGACCAGCCGGTACGTATTGTTTTCAAAGGATACGACATCGCCCATGTTGGAGGCGATGGCCGACGCCATGACGCTGAACAGATCGCCGTGGAAGCCGTACTGGGTGATTTTGCCGGAAGAGTCGTACCGGGTGCATTTTTTGGCATATTCGGTGAACTTCTCCCAGGTCCAGTTGCCGGCCTTGGCCAGCTCATAGGGATCGTCCAGGTTGTTCTCTTTGAAAATGCGCTTGTTGAAGGTGACAAACATCCGCTGCTCCAGCGGTTCGGCGCACATGCCGTAGGTTTTGCCGTCGAGGCTCATCCAATCCGACGCCTTTTTGCTCAGCTGGTTGCCGAGGTACTGCTTGTAGGCGTCGTAGCCTTCCAGCGGTTCCAATATGCCCTTTCTGGCATAATCCGGCAGGCGGTTGGATCCTACGTTAATCACATCGCCCGTCGGCTGCCCTGCCAAACAATTCTGCACCAGGGTGTTATAATAATCCGTCTGGGATTTGTAAACGAATTCGATTTTACAGTCGTACTTTTTCTCCACCTCGCCAACCCGGCTGATAAACGCGTCGTTTTCAGCTGAAAGGCCGGGGGTCATCACAATTTCATAGGGAAAGGCCATCTTGACGGTAATTCCACCCAGTCCCTTTACCGAGGGGGCGTCGGGATCTGCGGAGGAGCTTCCCGTCCCGCCGTTGCAGGCCGTGCACACCCCCATCAGCATAACGGCGGCGCCCAGCAGGGCCAAAACGCGACTCACTTTTTTCATAAAAAAGACCTCCTTGTATATCTGTGACGATCGACTTGTGCGTATATACCTATGTTCCGTCCGCCTCCTTTCCAGCCAGATCGTTCAGCCCACCAGACCGCTGCGCTCAACGCCTTCGAGCAGAAATTTCTGGCCGAACAGATACACCACCATCAGCGGAAGAATGGCAAGAATCTCGCCAGTCACCTTGAGCATGTCGGCCTTGACCCCGCTGTTGGTGGGGATGATGCTGTTCAGGAAAATACCCAATCGGAAATCGCTGGCGGCCCGGCTCAGCTCGCTGGTCATGGTTTTGAAATTACCCACCAGCATATTGGTGTAATAACTGTCGTTATACTGCCAGACGAACATAAACAGAAACACGGTCACCATCATGGTCATGGCGGCGGGCAGCATGATTTTCACGAAGATTTTCAACTGACCGGCGCCGTCTATGGCCGCCGCCTCATACAGCTCATTGGGGAACCCTTTGAAATACTGCCGCATAATAAAGATAAAAAACGCGTTTTTGATCCCGCTGCAGAAGGCGGACAGCAAAAACAGAGAAGCCGGGCTGTTGGTCAGGTCAAAGCCCTTGAAGCCGAACAGATTGGTCAGGCCGAAAAAGCTGAAGAATCTCATGTTCAGGAACTGCGACATCATGATCGTCTGCGGGGGCACCACCATACACACAAGGACGCAGGCAAACAGCAGCCGGTTCAGCTTGAACGGAAATTTGGCAAAACCATAGCCCGCCATCGTGGTGGACAAGGTGGTCAGCAGCGCCGTCCCCGAGCACAGCAGCAGGGTGCAGAGCAGCGTGGAGCCATACTCCATGACGTCTATCATTTCAACATAGTTGTTTAGGGTAAAATGCTTCGGGATCAGATCCACCGTGGGATCGTACATATCGATTTCCGCTTTGAAGGACATGCTCAGCTTTTCTATCAGCGGATGCAGAATCACAAAGGCAATTCCCAGAATCAGGAGCGTCCTCAGAATGGCCCAAAGCAGCTGCTGGCTCTGTTTCCTTAGGCGGTATGATGAAACACGCATGACATTTCTCCCCGATTCTCAGTCAATTATCTTGATAAAACACCACTTTGGACAGCAGCCCGTAAACCAGGCCGATAATCAGAAAAACCACCAGGATATACAGCCAGGACATGGCCGAACCCATCCCGAACTGCAGGCCGGCATATTTCCCCTGTACCGCCTGGATAACGGGGTTGGAATTGGCGGTAAAGGAATCGATAACGGTATACAGGGTGCTGACCAGAAGAATGGGGCTGACAATCGGGACCGTGATCTTCCAGAAAATCTCCCAAGAGTTTGCCCCTTCCATGTGGGCGGCTTCCAATTGGGAGGGTGTCACCGACTGAAGCCCGGCCAGGAACAGGAGAATCTGCACACCGGACGCCGATATAATGGTGGTGATCCGTTTGACCCCGCTGATAACATAGTCGGTAAACCCTCCCGGCAGATTGACGGACTTCAGAAACGTCTGCATCTGCATGGATAGGTTCACGGTTTCGCGGGCCGTTTCCCCGATCCCGGTTCCGCCGCTGGCGGAGGCCATGATGGCGTCCACGTTCATCCCCAGCACGGACGACGACGCGAGGATAACCGGGAGGAAAAAGATGGCCCGCGCCAGCAGCCGGCCGCGGAATTTCTGATTCAGCAGATTGGCCGCGAAAAACGAGAAAAACACAATCAGCGGCACATTGAGCAGCATATCCTTCAGGGAATTGAGCAGGAGCAGGCGGTAGCTGGGATCCTTCACGAGCAGGTATGTATAATGCTCGATTCCTACCGGCTGGGTATGATAGCCGTCCATGTTGTAAGTGATGTCCTGAAAACTAAAAAACATCGACTGGATCAGCGGGTAGACGGTGAACGCCAGAAAACCGATGATAAACGGCAGCACGAAGAAATACCCCATCCTCGCCCGCTTTTCTATAAGTCCGTTTGCTTTGTGTTTACGCACTCGTTATCCTCTCCCTTGCTCCGCGGCGGCCATTCCGTTTAAACAATCGCGTATCCATGGGCGGGCACCGTGACTCCCTCGACGGTATACGCCGTATCGGCGTAATTGACCAGAATCCGTTTGCCGCTTTCGTAAGTGGTGCTGTACACCTTATCAGCCAGCCGGCAATGACCGGTGATGACTCGGCCGCCCACCTCCTCGTATATCGCGCTGAGCTTGCCGTAGGCTTCGCTGAACGCATCGATCCAGTGGCGGTAGCAGGAGGTGTAGTATGTATCCAGGTTCTCCTTATGCTTGAGGACGCTGTTGTCCGCATACATCAAATCGACGTACAGCAGCGAACCCGTTTCCAGCGCTTTCAAGAAATTGGTGTTGGCATCGTCATAATTGAAGGCAGCCCCGGCATAGTCCAGCGACCCGGATACCACCATCTGCAAAAAGGGAACGGCGTAATCGGTAATGGTGTATTCGGCGGAGTAGGTATCCAGCTCCACGACATCGGTCACTTGGGAAAACGCATAATCGTTGACCCCTTGGGACAGCACGCGGATGGAGCGATCCGTCAGGCGGCGCAGGGCGTCTTGCACCCGCGCGGTGCTTTCCGACAGGGAACAATATTGACTGTCGTCGTAGTCGGCCGCCAGCTTGCTCCCCATAGCCTCCAGGCTGACACCGGTCAGGCCAAAGGATTCTAATTCATCCGCAACCATTTCGCTGAATGCATTGTACAGGGAGGGTTTAAGGACATACTGTTTTTCCACGGGCGTATACAGATCGCCCCGATAGCGGGGCACATACCGGCCGTATTTGCCGGTGATGGTCCGAGCGGCGTGCTTCCCCCTGGAAAAATTGTCAAACAGCGTGTCTGTTTTCGTCACCGTCTGAAAGTTGTAATTCAGGTACAGGGCGATGTCACGGGTGCGGCAGGTCTCCAGAAACGTCTGAAAGGCGCGGGTACCGCCCAGTTGGCTTTCCGGCGAAATCGCAGAGGGAAGCCCCTGCCGGACGCCGCCTTTATTCCAGCCGGTGTATTTGACCGCCAGCTTTTCCACGCCTTTTTCTTCCAGAGCCTGAAGGATTTCGCCTGCCTGCCCGAAGGTGGTCAGCGCAATGACCTCCTCATAGGGGATGCCCAGCAGGCTGCCGGTGCTTGTCACCGCCCCCGTCAGCTCCAGGTAAGCCTTGTAGGCCGACGGTTCCGCCCGATCGGCAAGCCGGTTTTTTTCAATCAGATACTGGCGATAGATCTGCGCCATTTGCGAATATCCCATGGGCTCTGAAAAGAGTTTGTAGCGGACAATCATGTCCTCATCCGCGTACCGGGTGTCCAGAAAGCTGATGGCCGCGCCGACGGTTTTTCCCAACTGGTAATACTCTTCGGCCACCGGGGCGAAAGAGACATAGGCGTTATTGTTTTCCGACCGCATACCCGACACCATCGCGTGCAGGGTGGCGGTTTCCTCTCCGTTTTCTATGATGGCGAAGACGGCGCTGTTCTGCCCGGAAATGCCGAACACCGGCAGATGAACCGCACGAGGTTCATAGCTCTTTGTGCGATCATAATTGCCGATATCGTCTCCATACACCTTGGCCTCGTATGGATTGGCGCCGGTTTTGCCATTGTTCATCCGGATAACGGAACCGGAGCCGTCCGGCAGCACCAATTCGCCGACGGCTTCTTTTCCCTCCGAGGCAAAATACGGAAGCACCCCGATGGTTGTAATGGTATAGCCCGCCGGCATGGCCAGCCGGTCGACGGGTATAGTAACCACCAGATCGCCGTCCACCAGCTCATAGCGGATCCCGACCTGAAAAAGCACCTTTTCTTCCTTTTCCACATAACCGGCGTCGGTCTCGTCCCGTTTCAAATCCTCTTCGGAATACCCCACGTTTTCCAGTAAGGCGCGCAGCTTCGCATAGACGACTTTATTGCCGGTTCGTAAAATATATAGATCTTCGTTTTGAAGGCGCGGGTATTTCTCCAGGAAGCTCTGCATGGTTTCCCCTTTTTGCAGCATGCTGAGCTTGACCAGGGAATACTGCTTGGAAAAGGCCGACTGATCCGTTTTGTTCTGAAAACGGGCGAGCAGCGTCTCGTAGCCCTGCTTGGTCAGCGCCTTAGGGATTCCCCGCTCCGGATCCTCGGCGCCCAAATGATAGGTCACCAGAAAACCGCGTTCAACTGCCTCGCATTGATAAGCCCCCAGACGGACGCTGTCTTTATAGGAGTAGAAGGAGGAGGTCTGATTCATCGGGTTCTGATAGGTGATGAACAGCTGCGAGGCGAGAACCTCCTTGTTTTCATCGGTGGCGATGCTGTCGTTTTCCCGTTCCTGCGGATTGGAATACCATATCGTTCCGGTTGCGTTATCCCGTACGGCAATTTCGGCGGTCGCTTCATTGAGCAGCAGCGTCCGCCCACCGGCTTCATAACGGCGTGTGAACCCTGACGGCGGCGCCTCGGTTCCCGAAATTTCTGTATACTGGCCGAAACCAGCCGCAGAGCCGCTTTCTTTAGCTCCCGCACAGGAGGAAAGCAGCAGAACAAGCGCCAGCAGCGGCGCCGCGCACATGCGGATCGGTTGTTTCACAATAGTCCGTCCTTTCGTTGTCATACGAATTTCCGGTGAAAGGGCCGATAAGATTGGCTGTTCGTATAAGCCCTCCGGGTGTTTCCCCCCTCGTCAACGAAGCCGCAGGGATATTTCCTCGGCCAGATTGCTGACAAAGGTCCACATTTGGTCCATCAGAGTGAACAGCAGCAATCCCAGGAAAATCACGATGGCGATGCCGATAATGGTGAACAGAATGGTCATCACCGTTTTGAACATCGTGTACTGGTGGATTTCCAGCGTCCCGGCAATCAGCAGGAACGCCGTCCAGATGAGCACAACGGTATGAACCAGCGTGACCAATCCGGATTCCTCCAAGGTCAGGGCGTAGCTGATAAGAGTCAGTGGAATATAGGTCAAAACCATGGGGGTCAGGGCGTAGCAGGTGGCCATCACGATGTCCCGGAAAGCGCCTTCCCCGTTCATCAGAGTGGTCAGGCAATAGCTGACCACACACCACAGGGCGAACGGCAGCAGCAGCGACAGGCTGGCAGAAAAGAAGTTTTTCGGTTCATAATACGCCGTATTGAACGGGAAGCTGAGATACTGCGCCTCCGCCACCGTGGAAATAACGGCCAGCGCCAGAATGGTGAGGGCGGCGGAAAGGCTCCCCTTCTTCTCCCGTTTCATATCCCAGAATCCCTTAAATGGATTGACGATTATGTATAGAGAAAATTTCAAGGTTCTTGCATAATTCTGTAAAGCAGACCGCATGATCCTCCAACGCCTTTCCGTGATTTTTACCGTCGCCGGGCGTGCATGACGCTGTCAACAATTTCCCGGTACTTTCTGCGCAGCCGCAGACATATGGCGAGCACCAGCAGCGCGCCGGCCAGCGCCAGCAACACGGCGGCAATTTCACCGAAATGGTCGACGATAACCTGCGAGCGGTATTTACTGAAGGCCTTGGAATAATTCTGGCGATCCTGCCCCAGCTTGAAATAAGCGGCCGCCTGCGCATAATTTTTATCGTGGTATTCCACCAGCCCCAGCCCGATATACGCGGTTTCACAGTTGCCATTGAGGGTCAGCACACTTTCCCACTGCTGCCGGGATTCCGCGTACCGGCCGTTTTGATACTGCAGCGTTGCATCGACGATTTTTTCGCCATACTCCGTGGTCTGAAACTCAATCAGACACTGCCGGCTGAAATCCAGAATCAGATACCGCCCATCCAGCTGGGTCAGAGAGACCGGCGTGACAAAGCCGCTGTTGGTATCACTCAGGCCGCCGAATTGGAACAGAAGATTTCCTCGATTATCATATTTGAACACATGTCCGCGGTTGGAATCCAGCACCGTGTAAAAAGAGGCGCCGTCTACCGCAATATCCCGCAGTTTGGAGGGGCCGGCGGGCTTTGAGGAATCGATGACTGCGGAAACGTAGGTGGTGTCGCCGACCGGCATAAAAGCCCCCTGCCGCTGCAACACATCGGTACCGCTGGCGTTAAGCTTACGAATCGGAGAATATCTCTCATCCGTGGACCGGTTTTGAATCACGCTGGAAATGACGGAATCGGACAAGGTGCTGGTGGTGGTATAGATAAAGCCGTCGGCATCGATGGTGATGCCGTTATACTCGGTCGGCACCGTTTGCTCCATACGGGCGATCATTTCCTGGGTGGAGAACCGCTTGAGCAGCACCTGCCAGGGATCGATATTGACCTTATTGGCCCCCATAAAGCCCTTGAACCGACCGGACTCATCAAACTCCATCAAGCCCTGATTGATATTCCTGGCGATGACATACATGCGCCCGGCGGTATCTACCACCAGAGCGGTCGGCTGGTATACGAAATTATCTCCCAGCAGAGCGGATTCCGGGCGCGGCATTTCCCGGCGGAATTTTCCGTCCGGCCCAAAGACCAGCACTCTCTGGTTCCCCGTGTCGGCTACATAAATCTCCCCCTCTTGGGTGACGAATACGCCGTTCGGCTCTTTGAGAGAATCTTCCCGTCCTTCGCGCGAAAAAGTCTGTAAAACAAACTGAACCGTATATTGGCTGTCGGTCACGACAACACGGTGATTGCCGGTGTCGGCGATCAGCAGCCGGCCGTCCGGCGCACAACGCACACACATCGGATCCTTGAAGCCGCCGATTCCTAAGTCCACTCCGGTGATGGTTCGGCCGAATTTTACGGCTTCGGCGGACAGAACGGCGTCGTTGCCATAGGTGATGCTGTAGGAATCCGACGGGTACGAGAAGGAACAACCGAAAACCAGCAAAACCAGCGCCACTGCGCAGATAAGCGCTCGTTTGACCCTCTTCTTCATGGCTCTCTCCTTTTATTCCTTAATGCCCGAGCTGGCCATGGTTTCCACGATGTTGCTCTGGGTGAGAATAAACGTACAGACAGGGACCACCAGCATAATCAGGGAAACCGTCGAGGCAACGCCGGTGCGGGCAATGCCGCCTCCCACGATCTGGCTGAGGGCATAGGGTAGCGTTTTCATATGCTCCGTGTAAATATACACGCCGCCGTTGGCATTCCACAGGTTCTGCACACAGAAAATCACCAGGGTCAGCCAGGCCGGCTTGACTTGCGGCATCACGACCCGCCAGAATATGGTCATCTGATGGGCGCCGTCTATTTTTGCGGCCTCAATGAGCGCGTCCGGCACCGTGGACATGAACTGCTTCATGAGAAACAAACCCATGGAGCCGCCCACAACCGGCAGGATAATCGACCAATAGGTATCCGTCAGGCGCAGATTGGTCATGATCATGTAGTTGGGGACGCCGGTGACGGCTGGGGTGAACATCAGGGAGTTCACCACGATGAAAAAGAGCAGGTTTTTGCCGGGCAAATCGATTTTGCACAGGGCAAATGCCGCCATAGAGGCAAACAACACATGGAACAGCGTGCCCGTCGCGGTGATAAACAGGGTGTTGAACACGTACCGGGAGAAGGGCACCCAGGAATCCGCCAAAACGATGTACAGTTCGCTGAAATTGTTCATGGTCGGATTGCGCACGAAGAAGCGGGGCGGAAACATGAAAATCTCATCCAGCGGCTTGAAGGCATTGACGATGACATACACCAGCGGCAGAGCCATGAACACGCCTACGGCGCAGAGAAAAAGAAAATTGACGACGTCGCCGCCGCGGGAACGATTGGCCATTCGACGGCCCTTTCGGCTTTGAACTCTCCCCCTACTCATTTGCCCACCCTCCTCAGCAGCAGCTGAATCAGCTGGTTCGTCACCAGCATTGCCAAGAAAAGCACGGTCGCAATAGCGGAAGCGTATCCCATTTCATATCGCACCGTTCCGTAATCCTGAAGGTGATTGAGAATCGTATGGACGGCATAGTCCGTACTGGGAAGCCCGCACAGGGCGGTGGTTTGATCGCCGATGGTAAACGCGGAGGTAATGGACATGACCGCGCCGAACATCATCTGGGGCCGCATGGAAGGCAGCGTGATGAACCACAGCTCCTGCCAGCGGTTGCTGATACCGTCGATCATCCCTGCCTCCACCAGCGAGGCGTCCAGCCCCTGGAAGCCAGCGACAAAAGACAGAAACCCGGCGCCCAGGCTCATCCAGATGGTGACAAGGATGACAATGGGAGCCATATACCGCGTATCGGCCAGCCACTGAATCGGATCGTTGATAAACCCCAGGGAGATCAGCACGCTGTTGATATACCCATAGGAGTCACCGCTGAAAAGGATGGTCCAGATGAGATACACCGCGCCGGAAATCGAGGGCGCGTAAAAAATCGTCACCATGACGGCCCGCACCTTACCGGGAAGCTCATTGATGAACCAGGCGAACATCAGACTGGCCAGATAGCCCACCGGGCCGGTAATGACAGCGAAAACAAAGGTGTTTTTGACGGCTATCATAAACACGTCGTCGTGAATAAACAAATCCAGATAATTCTTAAACCCAATGAATTTCGGTGTGTTCAGAATGTTGTAATAGGTAAAGCTGTACCAGATGGAAATCACCACAGGCAGGATAACAAACGTGAAAAATAGCAAAAAAAACGGAAGCAGAAAAAAGTACCCTGTCCAGTTTTTCCGCAGCCTTCTTCCAGTAGAGCGCAGGCTGTCCTGTACATAACTTCTTACGATCTGTCTGCCCGTCAAGCCTCTGTCAAGGTCAGCATTCATGCCGATTCCTCCATATTTCTCGGTTCCCGGTGTACAGGCCCGTGCAGCCTGTCAGGAAAATTCGTCAATCTTATCGGCTATTTCCCGATTAATGGTCTCGGTGTATTCCACCAGAGATTCCCGCGGCTCCGCACCGGATATCACCACACTGCGGAAGGCGTTGGTCAGATGCCGGGAAATGAAGTAGCTGCCAGGCACCTGAGGTATGCCGATCAGCTCCTCGCGCTGCTCCACCAGCTTTTGATAATCCGTCGCCGACCAGGGCAGCTCCCTGACCGCCTCCAGGTTGGCCGTGGGATACCGGGCAGAGGCCCCCAGGACGTTTTCAATTTCCGTACCGTAGGCGCTCTGAACTTCGGCGGAGGTCCACCAGCGAAGGAACTTCCAGGACGCTTCCACATCATCGTTTTTCGCCAAAATCATGGAGCAAACGCCGGAGCCGGAATTGGCGCGGCTGACGGTTCCGGAGGAGCCGGCGGTGCCGGGAATCTTTTCAATCCCCCACAGCGAGGCAATTTCGGGAGCAAATACCTGCAGCGTGTTGTACAGGGAATAGTCGGCGAGCAGCAGCGGGGTTTCTCCCAGACGGAAGCGGTTGGCCGCGTCGTAGGTTTGGGGCAGGGTATAATCCACGTAAAAACTCGTCCACTGTTTAAAGGCCGCTATGGATTCCTCGCCGTCCAGCCGGGTGGCGTTCAAAGCGTCGTTGTACAGGCTGCCGCCTCGCTGGAGCAGAAACATATAGAAGGTGCTCATGCCGGCGTCCGGCGCCGCAACTGTTGAAACTGGCATGGCAAAATTCATATTGTTTTTCTTAAGGATCGGTAATATCTTATAAATTTCATCCCAGGTTTCGGGAACACCGATGCCCAGTTCCGACAGGATGTCCTTGCGATAAAACAGCATGGTGTAACTCTGGGTTTCCGGTAAAGCATACACGCCGTCCCGATATTTCAAAGGGGTAATCGCGCTGGGATGGAAGCGTTTCTCCACCTCCTGGTAATCGCTGAAGGCGCTGAGATCCACCAGAGCGCCGCGCATGGCATAGTTAACGGCGTCGCCGCTCGCGGCCTGGAGATAGACATCGGGGTTTCTACCTGTCGCCGTGGACGGCAGCAGCACAGAGGCCTGCACCAGCTTCAGGTTCACGTTGACTTTTTGATGAGGAGTAAAATCCGATTCGATTAGTTTTTTCAGCACCTGAACCTGATCCCGTCCGGTCGCCAGCCACACCTCGATATCTGTTTGGGCTTCGTTGCTGTTGCTGACGATGGAATAATCCGCCGTAAAGGAACGAAGAAACGCTTTGGTCTCGTGCCACAGCTTCTGCACAAAGGTACCGTCCGCCCGGGCGGGAATAAAGTCCGGCGAAGCAATCTGCAGGAAATCAATATCCAGCGCCTGCTCGCTCGCCGTCAGCAGCCAGGTGCCCAGAGAACCCAGGCTGTCCTTGAAGACGCTGAACCGCTTGGCAATGGTATCCGGCCGTTCGCTCATATCCGTCAGCCGGGTGACAATCCGATCCAGCACGGCGGTATTGGATCCGCGGCTTCCCGTCAGCTTCACCATACGGGCGGAGGCCTGCCGCAGCCGATCCGCCTGTTCCCCCATAGCGGCAATGGTTTCCGGGAGCAGCTTATCCAGGTTATAATCCCGATAGGCGTCCGGGGAGGTGCCTACCGCCATCAGGATGTCCCGATAGCAGCGGTTGAGCTCTGTGAGGCTGGCGTCCACCTCTCCTATCACCTCGCCGATTTCACCCAGAGAAACAGACAGGGTGACGGTATGCCGGCCGGCTGTCAAATAAAACAGGAAAGGATCTTCCTCCCCGCCGACCGTGTAATTCTGCCAGTCCGAGGAATACGGGAAAGCCAGGGCGGCGGCTTCCTGAAAGGGCAGTTGCCCGTCGATAAGAAGCTGGCGGGTGGCGTTCACGTCCCGGCTGTACTTCTGCCGGCTTTTAATGAGGATTTTATACAGGCCGTCCTGTTTCACCTCAATCTCCCATGTGATACTCGCCCCTGGGGATTTCCAGTTATCAGCGCCTATGTAGTTCAGAGAATTGCCCGCGCCTCCGCCCGGCGTGGTGGTGGGAGAGCTTCGATCCGCCTTCGGCAGGATGGATTTGCTGTTTTTATAGAGCGGCAGTTCTCCCTGCACCGTCTGGCAGTAATCCGACGCCGGCCGGTATCCCAGCCGCTCATATTCCCGCTGAACTTCCGCGTAAGCCGGAATCTCGTCTGCAGCCGAAAGCCGGATGGAACGAATCGCCAAGCCTTCACGATTCAGGGCAATGCGCAGGGTGTTTTTTCCCGCCGGAAACCGGAATAGATAGGGCTCCTGCTCATACCCTCGCGGATCCGTCAGCCGGATATCCTGCCAAACCGGATATTCCCGCACGGAAGGGATAATGTCGTTTCCCTGGCTGTCCTGCTGAAAAGCGCCTCCCTCCACGTCATCCTTGTATATGCGCCGCACCTCAAAGCCCGCGGCAGAGGAGAAGGGAATTTCGCCGTTAATATATAAAGCAAACTCTGCATTCGCGCCGCGGCCCGTCACCTGGCAGCAGGATATCTCCACATGACACAGAGTATCCTCCGGAAAGTTAAAAGACCATTCGGCAAAACCGCCTTCCGCCAGCTTCAGAGAGGGGCCGGAATACCCGTTCAGTTCCTCGAGAGTTTCCGCCTTCTCCGAAGCGGCCGGCTCCCGCATGTTCAGAGACAGCGGAGACGCCGGGGACTTCCCGGTATGCCCTGCGGAAGCGTATGCCGCATAAGAATCGCTGCCAAAAACGCTGCTTTCCACCGGGACGAACGCACCGGCAGGCATGACGCCCGTACACAGAAGCGCCGCGGCGGCCGCCGCGAAACGTACCCGATTTCTGTGAGTCTTCATATCGCATTCTCCTCACCAAGTAAATGGCATTGTTCAAGAAGCCGTTCATCCCCCTCAAGGATATCCATCATCTGTATGTCGCCCATACTCTGCCGGTAATCCCGCGGCGATTTTCCGACGACCTTCTTAAATGCATTGGAAAAATAATGAGGGTCGCCAAAGGACAGGCGCATGGCAATCTCCTGAACCGGCATTCGGGTGTACACCAGCATGTTGCACGCAACCTGCATCTTTCTCTTGAGAATATAATCATAAGGCGATTGATGATACGCCTGTTGAAAAATGCGTGCGAGATAGGCACGGCTGATATAAAATCGTTCCGCAATGAGCTCGAGGCGAAGCGGCTCGCCAAGATGAAAATCAATATAATCCCGTATCTGTTCATACAGCGGTTTTTTCAGGATCTGCGAGCATTCGGTTTCGCTCACAAAAGCGATCAGCTCATGAAAGGACAAGGTTAGCTGCAGGGTCGGATTCTCCTCCGACGGGTGGAGCAGCTGCCGGTGAATCTCCCGGAAAAGGTGTTCGACATTCTTGTGAACAATCACTACCGGGGAGACCAGGCCGTATCCTGCCAGCAGATGGCCCACCAGCTCGCCCTCGGCATTGAGCCAAATCTTTTTATACGGTGTGTGATAATCGGAACCATATGTACAGGCAGTCGATTGCTGGATAAGATAAAAATCCCCCTCCTGCACCGTCAGCCGTTCCCGCTCGTATTCGATCCAGCCGCGTCCTTCCAGCACATATTCAAACACATAAGACGAGGCCGGATTGTGCCGGATACGATAATAGGGACTCGGATAGGTCACGCCTGCAAGCTCCACCGACAACGGGGCATCCCGGTGGGACACACTGGTAAATATAATCTTTTCCCGGCCTGTGTAGTTTCGTTTTGTCCTGGGACGTGCCATAGTCCTCAACCTTTCTACATCTTACAACCGCTGCTGATTATTCAATTATAGAAAGTCCGTCTGTTCCCGTCCAGCTATAAAAATTTAGAACACTTTATCGGCTATCTGACGGCGGCCCCAACCAGAACCGGTTCCACTTTTTCCCCTTTCTTCAGGCCTTTTTGTTTCAGCAAGCCGATAAACAGGCCTCCCTGTACGCTTCGATTCTGGAATTCCCGCGCCTGAGCCGTCGTGGTGTAATACCAGTCGCCCATGGCGAAACGGGTGGGCGATTCGTGATAGAATTTCCACAGAGGCTCGATCATGCGTACAAAATCCTCGCGGCGGTCAAGCATGGCGGCGCACCACACCAGCCAATCGGATTTGGTATAGGCCTCCCGGCAGTCCAACGGCATCCCGTAAAGCTCCGCGCGCTCCATGTAGGACCGGAGCTCCACATCAAACGTATGGGGCGGGAAAATTTCGGTGTTAAACAGCTGATCCCAAACCGCGTTGTATTTCAGGCTAAAAGTATTCGGCTGGTCAAAGGCCAGGCGAAAAGTTCCGTCCTCGTTGGAGGCTTCCCGTATCCAGCGGACAGCCAGAGCCCTGGCTGTGCTTACAAGACTTTCCCATCGCTCCGGCATGCCGTTTGCCTTGCAAAGAAGGGCAAACCCGGCGATGCTCATAATAAACTTCAGCGACAGATTGCAATTGTGGGCCAGATGCCCCGCAAAGTCGTCCGTGCACAGCTGATTTTCCGGATCGTAGCCATGCTCCAGCAGATAACCGCACCACTGCTCCAGCAGATCCCAATTTTTCCGGGCGAACGAAATATCTCCGCTCGCCAACGCGGCCGCTGCGGTCATCAGCAGCATGTTGCTGCATTCCTCCACCGGCATCTGACGCTCCATTTCCATGCCATATGTCTGGCCGTTCAGCAGCGGATAGTATCCGGCGTCATGCGGAGCAAAGGGATAGGGCCAAGCATCGGAGCGGGCATAGCGAAAAATCGGACGCATCATCGCTTCTACAAGGCGGGGATTATACAACAGGAAGAGCGGCATGGAGGGATAACTGACATCAACAGTGGCGGCACAGGCGCCGCTTCCACATTCCTTGGAAATGAACAGCAGCTCGCCTTCGGAATCCTCACACAGTTTGTGGGCCGCCACGCTTTGCCGGTATGCCAGCGAAAGCAGCTCGGCATATAAACCGCTGCCGGCCTCTGTGGCGTCCTCGCAGAGCTGCCGATCAAAATTGTCGCACCTTTCCTTTAGAGATTCATATTCGTCCAGCGCTATCTCCAAAAGACGCTCAAGGGTAGGCGCTTCTTTTTTCCAGTAGAGCTCCAGCGGTGTATGAAAATATTCCAACGCCTGGATATCGTCATAGGCCAGGGCTATCACCGTCTGCTGCTCATCTGTTTCCAGAGGGATGTCGATGCTTATGTTATGAAAGCATGTCCCGTTCTTATTTCGGCCGTTTATCGGAGCGACGACCGCCGCCGGCTGGCGAACTGCCGCGTAGACGTAGCCCCACTGGATGCAAACCAAATCGCCGCAGGAACTCAGCGGCTTTTGCTCCCGGCCGCCAACCTTCGCGCCTTTTACGGTCCCGCACGTAAACGGGGTATAAACCGTATCCTGTTCGCCCTTTTCGCCCAGGCAAATAGCGTCGTCTATCACAAGAGTAACCCGCAAATCCTGCACGGCGGCCTTATTGTCCGGAAAGGCTTGAATCGCTAAATACGTCACCGGCCGGGATAAAACCGTAAGATCATCCAAAAGCAGAGGGGTGGTGAAAGTGACCGCCAATTCCAGCCCGGGGCAGCGAAACCGATAGGCGGTAGACATTGGCGTAACATCCACCGAAATTTGCTGCATGGCATCGCTGTCGCCTACGCCCATAAAACGGTAAATCTTTTCATTTAAGGTTACCTCACCGGTCAGCGGATGGGGCACAGACGTCCAGTGCCTCGTGGGATCGTCATTCAAGCTATCCGACATGGACCAAATGCTGAAATACGGATCGTAAGTAACCAGCGGAACAGCCGGCGCGCGCAGTTTCATGACAGGCCCTCCAAATTTTACTTGCGGCTATCGTGTCTTTCTATATAATAATTATAGAGAAGCGTCAACGAAAGAGAATAGAATATTTCTCACAAAAACGTGAGGAATCTTAGCCTTTTTCCCGCAAATGGTATTTCCTCTAAAGCGCTAGAAATTCTTGGAATACTCACGAATCCTGTAACATATATTTACAAGCCCTCTGTTACCAGACCGTCCCAATCCTTGCATATAAAAACCGTACAGATCTCTTTTCATACAGACCAAAAAACAGCGAAAGCCTGACTGAAATACCGCTGCTATTTCAGCTAAAGCAGTGGATGGATAAACAAAAGCGGCCGTGCATTATAGCACAGGCCGCTTTTTCGCATCTGAAAATCTGGAAAACAGAAAAGGCGCTTGGCAGAAGAGAACGACGGAACCAAGCGCTTTTCCTCGATCCCAATCTTTATCTAGTCCAAATCCAAAGGAATTTCCTTGTATATCTCCGGAATGACCCGGTTATCGCAATCAAACGTGTATGGGTTGATATCATCCATTAACCCAAAATGCAGGGGTACGACCCTCCGTGCGCCGACCCGCCGCGCGAACCGGGCGGCATCCTCGCGATTCATGTTGTTGCCCACACCGTTGATCGGCAGAAAGAGAGCATCGATGCGGGCGGGCAAATCAGGAAATATAGCCGTGTTGTACAGCGTGTCCCCCGTCACATACAGGACGCGTCCCTCGGCCTCCATCACAATCCCGATGGCGCCGGGGTCACTGTGTTCGGCGTATACGGCGGTAAAGCGGACATTTCCCTGCGTCCAGACCGTGTGCTTTCGAAACAACACATAATTGTGCGCCCCGCCGAAGTGCCGCACCCTATCCCATACGCCTTCGGGCGCTAGCACACAAGCGCTGTACGCCGAACGCAGTATCGGCTCAACGGTCGCCGGATCATAATGATCAAGATGTCCGTGGGTGAATGCCAGTATATCCGGACGCAACGATAAACATACAGGATCCACCGGAACCCGCCGCCGCATACGCGGATTTGCCTCGCCCACACTGTCGGATAGATAGGGATCCACCATGACGGTCTTGCCCTTCAACTCCAACCATAAGCCGGCTTGCCCGAGCCATATCGCTTTCATCCGTCCGCCTGCCTTTTCCTTGCTGTATCTGCTGCCAGTACCGAGTGAAAACGGCTTGGCGAATCGACCGAGTACTTCTCTATCGATAATTTGTCCCGCCGTTTACGTCCAAGGTCATGCCGGTGACATAGCGCGCTTCCTCGCTCGCCAGATACACGGCCGCATAGCCGACGTCAAACGGCGTTCCCAGCCCTAACGGGACGCTGTCCGATAGCTTTTGCACGCCGTCCTGTCCATGCGTTTTATAAAGCAGCTCCGTTTTCATCATGCCCGGAGCAATGGCGTTGACAGTGATGTGATCCGGTGCTCCTGTGCGCGCCAAGGTTTTGACCAAGCCGATTTGTCCGCTTTTGCTGGCTGCATAATGGGCATGTCCAAACAGCGCGCCTCGCTCCCCCACAACAGACGAGACAAAAATAATCCGGCCATATTGCCGCTCCCGCATAAGGGGAAACGCCGCGCGGGAACATAAAAAGCCACTGGTCAGATTCGTCTTGAGAATACGGCTCCAGTCGTCGGTGGTAATCGAATAAATATCGCGATCCTGAGACGTGCCGGCGTTATTGATTAAAATGTCCAGTTTCCCAAAGCGCTCTTTTATATGTTGAAACAGCCGGGTGACCTCCGCCTCCTCGGAAACATCCGCCTGCATAAAGACCGCCGGCTTTTCTGCGGTTTCCACCTGGCTTAAGGCGTCCTCGGCCTCCTTTGGTTCGCAAATATCGTTGATAACGACATGAGCCCCCGCTTTGGCTAAGCAAATGGCGATGCCTTTTCCCAGGCCATGGGCGGCCCCTGTAACAAGAGCCACCTTTCCCGTCAAATCAAACATAGACGATTCGCTTCCTTCATTTAAAAATATCGGGATGACTGCACCGGACGAATATCGGTCAATTCGCCGGAATAATGCCGCAGAACATGCGCTTGATAAGGATGCTGTTCACACGCCGATTCGTCAATTTCTATTCCCAACCCCGGCTTATCCGAAATGTGCATACGCCCCTCGCGATAGATCAGACTTTCATTGGAAATGTCTTTGCGGTAGCTGACGTCGCTGTACATGATTTCGAGAATAGAAAAATTGGGACAGCAGGCCGCCAGCTGAAGGGTCGCCGCATTGGCGACCGGCCCGCTCGGGTTATGCGGCGCGAATGCAACATAATGGGCTTCGGCCGCCGCCGCGATTTTTTTCAATTCCAACAGCCCGCCCGCATGGCTCACATCCGGCTGCACGTAATCCGCGGCTCGCAGCGCGAACAGGTCCATAAAGGAGCGCAGGGAATACAGCCGTTCCCCGGCGGCAATGGGCACCGGGGATTTATCCCGCACCGCCTTCAAAGCGTCCAGATTGTCCGGTGGCACGGGCTCCTCAAAAAACAGCGGGTCAAACGGCTCCAGCTGCCGGGCGATTTTGATTCCCGTTGCCACATTGAAGCGACCGTGCCCTTCAATGAGCAGGTCAACCTCGCCGCCGACGGCATCCCGAACCGCCCCGATACAGCTCAGCGCCTCGTTAAGAGCCGTATTCGTAATGTCCATGTAGCTCTTTCCGAATGGATCCCATTTCAAAGCGGTCACGCCGTTGGCCGCCGCTTCTTTGGCCTTATCAGCAAATTCCGCCGGCGTTTTGGCCCCAGAGAACCAACCATTGGCGTAGATCCTGACGGATTCCCGCACTTTTCCGCCCAACAGCTGATAAACCGGCGCGTTCAAATACTTCCCTAGAATATCCCACAAGGCCATTTCCACGCCGGACAGGGCGGACATTAACACGGCCCCGCCGCGCCAATAGGCATCCCGGTAGATATCGTGAACATGCTTTTCAATGGTAAGCGGATTTTGCCCTGTCAAAACCGCTTTTAAATGCTCCACGGCCCCCACAAGCGCTTTTTCCTTATATTCAAGAGTCGCCTCCCCTACCCCGCAAAGCCCTTCATCCGTATATACCTTAATAAAAATCCAGTTGGTTCGGTAACAGTCAGTCACAAACGTGCGAATATCGGTAATTTTCAAGAAAAATCCCCCTTATTTGCGCCGCCCGGCGATACCGGAACACAGAAACTAAACGGTTTTTTCAAAAACCGCGCAGGCGACACGATGTGCTTCCATGGTTATTTCCCGGTTCTTAAACGAGAAACGAACGGCCTGATCCCTGCGGTTGGCAAACGCATACAGCCTATCCCCCTGAGAGCGGTAGGCGCCCATGACCACTCCCTCGGGCAGTGCGACATCTTCCTCCGACACAAACGTGCCTTCATAAAAGAAACGCCGATAGGTCTCTTTTAAATCCAGCAAGCCCTTGAGATATTCCGCGTATCGAGGCAAAGCGGTTATGTGAGTTTTTCGGCCGCGGTAGATAGACGCGTCAAAAATCAAACCCATAACAAACGCGTAGTTCAGATGATCCTCCATGCCCTCCCTGTCGTCATGCAGAAAGCGATCGGAAACAATAAGTTCCGGGAACAGGGAACGAAACATCTGAGGATACGCCTGCGGGGCATAGAAGCTGCCGACGCTGCAGCCGTGGATAAAGTCAAACTGGGCGGAAAAAACGTCCGTGAGGTGCTCGGTTCCCATCGCCTGTTCCGACGCCAAAGCGCTTCGCAAGGCTTTTATGTTTTCCAGCCGGTATACGGCTTCTTCGTCGGGCCGGAAGCCGTGCTTATGCGTTTCACGAAAGCACAGCCGCGTCAGGCAGCCGCCAATTTGATCATAAAACGTCGCGTCCGGATGAAACGACAGCAGCGTGTTCGTCGTATCCAGCAGCTGCTGCTTCCAATCTTCGGCCGCCTGGCAGCCGGATACAAAGGTTTTATAGCCGAAATTCCGCAGTACGGTTCCGTTGTTGGAAAAACGATAATGCTCCCGATATTCGTTGCCGTCTATATCCATCTGGCAGGAGCGCGCGCCCTTTTCCTGATAATACGTGGATTTTACGTCAATCAGTTTGCCGTTGGAATATAAAATCACACGGCCGCCCAGGGCCTGTATTTCCTGAATGGCGTCCTGCAGGCCCCGTTCTCCGCCCAGGGCTTCATCCGCTTCGTATTGCGGATACCCGTTGTCAAAACGGCCTTTCCACCAGCCGAAAACCAGCAGCGTATGGAGGCCAAGCTCCGCCCCGTCCTTATAAATTTGTGGAAGATCCGCATAGCGAAAAAATATTTCGCCGTATTGGTGTTTCATAATAATGCGCTGCCAGCCGGCCATATTCCTGACCCACTGCGGTTTTTCAACCGGCGTATACCAGGTTTGCACCCATTCCTTGTAATCCGCCGCACCGCTGCGCCAATCTCCCTTGAACAGCTTGACAAAAACCGCCGGCGTCGTAATCGTTTCCCCCGTTCTCGCAAACGGATACTGGGACACCGTCAAAAGCAGCCGCTCCTCCTCGTTCCTTGGCGTCGTCCCCACATTGAGGCTGCAAATACGGAAGCGGTCGTCCTTGCGCGCGAGATATAGAAAATAGCCGCCGCTCTGTACGCCAAACCAGCACATGCTCAACGGCGCGGGGTAAACGTTGCTCTGCCAGATGTTGCAATAGTCAGCCGCCATATATTCCGTATGGCAGCTTTTTCGGACGAAATCCCTTGGGTTGACAATGCGCTCCCCCATGCCGTTTGGCAAGTATAGAACCTCTTCTTCCGGCGAGGAACACAGCCTGTCAAAATCAAAAAACGGAAGCTGAATTTCATTGAATCGCACGGGTGAATGATTGTCAATGGTGGCGAAAAACAGCAGCCCGCCATCCGATTCCTGTATATGTATGGTGAGAGCTATGTCGTAAACGTTTCCGTTTTCGGCTGTAAGTGTGCTGTAGGTAACAACCGTTTCCTTCGCGTCTCTCTGAATAGCCGGAGGATTTTGCCGGGACGATACGACGGTCATCTCGCGATACTCTCCATCATCCAGATGGGCGCGCCAGAAGTCGGAACGCTCGTGGATGTTCATGGGCAGCCCCTCTGCCGTCAGCTGCCAGGCATGGCCGGCCGGATCCGGTGTGTATTGCAGTTTCATGGTACGCAATCCCCCTATCGTTTCTTTTTCATCTCCTTTCACAGTATAGCAATTATCCGCGGTCGGTTAAATAAAGCAGCCCGGCTTATATTTGACTTATAGTGAACAAGATGGTATGATGATTTTGCACATAAGGCCGGAGTTTTCCACAACGGAACCGGTTGCAGCGGGCTGCTGCGCAAGGAGGAATTTGAACTGCCGTGTATTGTCTTTCATGGGAGACGCCGCTCTCCTGCCGCATGTTCGGCAGAATGCGGCAGACGAAGGGCTGGGAACACAACGGGCGTGTATTAGCCGAAGATTTGCTGGTCATCGCCCTGGACGGTCAGGCGGAATTCACCTTTCACGATCAAAGGCACCCCGTGCATCGCGGGGATGTGTTGTACATACCGGCCAACACCTGGTATCAAGCGTATTCGGCCGATTATCTCGACTATTATTTTTTCCATTTTTGCGGTGGCCGAGTGTCGTCGGTCAGTGAAGAGGAGTGTCGGCGCTTTAAGGAATACGAGGACCAGCTGCAGACGGCCTCCACACGCGCTTTTTATCTGCCGCAGACAGACTATCATCTGCTTATCGACAGCCAAGTATCCCTCGGCGAGCAATTTGATCATGTTTTATACTATATTTCCAAATGCCAGGGGTGCCTGGTGCAAATGGACTATTACAAAAAGCTGCAGATCGATTTGTGGATGTCACAAATGCTTGTTTTTCTGTCGGAATATACTTGCGCCAAACTGTTTATCCGCCCGAGTTATCCCGCTATCTTGACGAAGATACTATTGTACATCCAAATTCATTATACCGAACCGCTGACGCTTACCTCTCTGGCCGTACGATTTGGCGTTTCAAAATCCTATGTAGCGCGTCTGTTCCGCACGTGCCTGTCCACGACCGTTTCCGCTTATATCCATTCGGTCAAAATGCAGCATGCCGCCGAAATGCTGAAGCTGTCGGCTCTGAATGTCAGCGAGATCGCCGAGTATTTGGGATATTCCAATGTATATTATTTTTCACGCTTATTCAAAAAATACTATTTCGTGAGTCCTTCCAAATTTGCATAACCCGTATCATGCGCGAAGTGCTGGTCTAAGGCAGCGGCCCGCTATGGGAACACAGTAAAATTAATAACAACGGAAGTGATTATAAAAATGAACCACATTAGTAGTGATAAAATGGATGAATTAAAAAAAGTAGCTAAACTTCTAGCGGTAATGGGTGTAAGAAATAACACAGACTTAGAAGAATTACATGCTGGAATTACGCCTTCTTCGAAAACGGGGGATTACTCTGATGTAAAAGTAATAACGCCCTACGGAGAAATTGAATGGAACAGGCTGTCTCGCATCAGCGACAAAGAAATGCGTTCACTTATGCTGAGCATTGAACAGGCTATAGAAAAAACTCTCTATGCATATGAAAAGCTTCAGCAAGAGGATAAAGCCGTGCTGCTGGAATTGATAATGAAGCAAAGGACATATGACCGGGACGATTGGAATACGATAAGCGAACAAGATACATGAGCATTTTTTGCTTTTTCCCGAAATAATATTATCTATACATCTTTTATATAGCCTCTCTTCATGATAGAGAGGAAAAACTACTCTTTTTTTCAGCGTTGATGTGAATTTCCAGGCTTTTTAGATCGACCTTCCTCGCCTGCTTGACCGGCCATTCCCGAAGAATGGCCGGTTTTCTTTATAAAAAAGCTTCATTTATTCCTGTGTTTTATGATATACTGATTCTATATGGCTTCGTACGGAATTTACATAGAAACGGAGGAACGGCGTGACTGTTTATCTGACGATTGCGGCCTGCATTATCCTGTTATGTGTCCTGCTCAACCGTCTGTCTTTTCGGTTCGGTGTCCCCATGCTGCTGATGTTCATCGTTCTGGGGATGGTATGCGGCATCGACGGCCTGCTGGGGATTCCTTTTGACAACTACAAGCTGGCTGAACAGATTTGCTCGACGGCTTTGATTTTTATCATGTTCACCGGCGGCTTCGGCACCAACTGGCCCCAGGCCAAGCCGGTGGCCGTCAAGGCGGCGGCGCTGTCCACGGTGGGGGTTTTCCTGACGGCACTGCTGACGGGCGGCTTCTGCTATTTCGTTCTCAAAATCCAGCTGTGGGAGAGCTTTCTCATCGGCGCCATTCTCAGCTCTACCGATGCGGCGTCGGTATTCTCCATCCTGCGCTCCAAAAAGCTGGGCCTGAAGGAAAACACGGCGTCCCTTCTGGAGATGGAAAGCGGCAGCAACGACCCCTGCTCCTACATGCTGACCGCCATCGTCCTGTCGGTCATGAACGGCAAGGCCGACGGGGGCCAGATCGCGCTGCTGATCGTCTCCCAGCTGGTTTTCGGGGTGCTGTTCGGCGCCGGCATCGCCGTGGCGGCCCGGCTGTTTCTCAGCCGGTTCCGTTTCGGCTCCTCCGGCTTTGATATGACCTTTTTCATCGGGCTGGCCCTGCTGTCCTACGGGCTGCCCTCGCTGGTGGGCGGAAACGGCTACCTCAGCGCGTACATCGTCGGCATCGTCCTGGGCAACTCCAAGGTGAAAAACAAGGCCCCGGTGGTCAACTTTTTCGACGGACTGACCAGCCTGATGCAGATTCTGATCTTTTTCCTGCTGGGCCTGCTGGCTACGCCGTCCCAAATCCCCGCCGTCCTCCCCGCCGCGGCCGCCATCGCGGTGTTCATGACCTTTGCGGCGCGGCCCCTGGCGGTGTTCGGCCTCCTGTCCCCGGCGCGCTGTTCCTTCCGGCAGCAGGTGCTGGTGTCCTTCGCGGGCCTGCGAGGGGCGGCGTCCATCGTGTTCGCCATCATGGCCACGGTGCACGAAGCCTCCACCCGCAGCGACGTATACCACATCGTGTTCTGCATCGTGCTGCTGTCCATGGCGTTCCAGGGCTCTCTGCTGGCCCCGGCGGCGCGGAAGCTGAACATGTGCGACAAGGACATCGACGTGCTCAAAACCTTCAGCGATTACTCGGAGGAGGTGGATATGCGCTTTATCTGCACCAAGCTGCCCGACGGGCATGAATGGGTGGGGAAAGCCCTGCGCGATTTGCTCCTGCCGCCGGACACCCTGATCGTCATGCTGCTGCGGGGAGAGGAGCGCATCGTCCCCAGCGGCCGGACCGTCCTGCAGGCCGGGGACGTGGCCGTGCTCAGCGCCCGCGCCTTCGTGGAGCCGGCGGGTCTTCTGCTGACTGAGCAGGCCATCGCCGCGGACAGCCCCTGGGCGGAAAAACGGATCGCGGAATTCTCTCCCTCCGGCGGCGAGCTGGTGATTCTCATCCTCCGCAACAGCAAAACGGTCATCCCCAAGGGGGACACCCGCATCAAAGCGGGGGACGTTCTGGTCATCGCTTCCCAGGAGGAAGCCCTTATACAGGCATAAAAAGGCGCGCCGGGTATCCCGCAAGGGAAACCGCGGCGCGCCTTTTGCGCTTATTCCTTCCGGCTGTCCGCCGGCTCCACCTCCTCATAGGGGGCGGGGAACCGCTTGAAGCGGGGATGGCGGCGCTGGAAGAGCACGACGTTGAGGATGCTGCCCACAAACAGGATGTTGCAGCAGGTATAGAGCCAGACCATCAGGATGATGATGGAGGCCAGAGAACCGTACACCAGGGAATACTTGGTGGAATAGGTGATAAAGATGGAGAACAAGACGCTGACCACTACCAGGCAGAAGGCGGTGAGCAGGGCGCCCCAGAACACCGAGAGGCGGGGCCGCTGCCGGGGCGCGCTGACCCGATAGAGGCCGTAAACCATCAGCAGCACGAACAGGAACAGCACAAGAAAACGGATCCACGTCCAGCGGCTGATGAGATAGCCGATGCCGAAATGGGTGTCCAGCAGCTCGATGAACCAATTGCCGGTCAGCAGGATGATGATACAGAAATACACCGAGATGAGGAACACGAAGGAGGCCGCGAAGCTGGCCAGCCAGTGGATGAACCGGCGGGGCTGGCGGCGCTCATAGAGGCTGTCCATCTGGTTGCCGATGGTGCGGTAGGCAGCGGAGGAGGAGGACGCCATGGTCAGCAGACCGCCCACCAGCATGGGAATCGACCGGGACTGGGCGATATAGGCCAGATAATCCTGGATAATGCTGATGGTTTCCCCGGGTACAAAGCCGCCGAACAGCTTGCCCACGGCGGAAATATCCACATTGAGGATACCAATAAGCCAGTTCAAGCAGAGGAGGAAGGGAAAAATCGACAGGGTGAGGAAAAAGGACAGGGCAGCGGCGGAACGCGTCACCTGCTTTTTCAAGAACAGGTCCACGCTCCTATGTACCACCCGGGCAGCAGCCAGCACCCGACGCGATCGTATTTTCACTGTGGCCCCCCTTCCGCGGCGTACCACGCCGGCTTGCGTGGTTTGGTGTCATTATACCAAGGCGGCACGGAGCGCCGCCCTCCTTAGTCCGGAACGGCCTTGTCCGTTCCGGGGTGGTTCCATGTTCTCTCAGGCGTCCAAAGCCTTGCGATGCAAGGCTTTGGACGCCGTGAGGTTATTATACCACAAAAGCAAGCAAACGACGTTTGCGGGGGCACGACAGTGCCCCGCCCTGCCGCAGCAGGGCCTTTTGATGGTACAATGTTCTCCATACCGGAAAGCGACGCTTTCCGGTAACCGCGCAGCCGCGCGGTTCGGCGCGTACCACCGCGCCGATCACGGAGGTTATTATACCATAAAATTCGAGGTCTGTGTAGCCGTGGATTCTTGCCTTTGCCCGGCAGGGGGTGTATACTGAAGCCAGACCAAGGGGAACGGCGGCGTTGACATGTGGACTCTCTTTCCGATGAACCCTGTCATGCGGCGGCTGGGCTGGGGCGGCTTTCTTCTTCTGCTGGCCCTCTGGCGGCTGCAGGACGCGGTGGGCTTGGCCTATAGCGCCGCGCTTTTGACAGAAACCGGGGAAGAGCTGGTATCCCAGCGGCATCTCATCGACCAGGGTGGGAAAACCCGGCAGCTGAAAAACGCCGCCCACCCCCTCGGCCGGAACGCCGCCGGCACCGTCATCCCCGCCGGCCGGGGGACGCAGCGACGGGGATATCTGGCCAAATCCTTCAGACTGAACAGCCGCGAGCCGACAACGGTTAGCCTGTATGTCCAGCTGGTGCATCAAAGCCGGTTTATCAACCTCCCCTACCAGCCGCCGCTGAGCCTGTGCGCCCCTCATGGGGCGAGCAGCGGGCCGGAAGGCCCGTTCGATCAGTTGTTTACGGATCTGCCCATCTCCTACGAGCCGGAGGGCTATACGCCGCCGGAAGTGAATGTTTGACAAAAGTGAATGGTCATGCTATATTTGGCATACACTACACTGAGGGCCATTTCCTAGGCGCGGCCCGTATTTTCCCGAAGAGAGATGATGTGCCATGGAGTCCTCCCTCATTGAAAACGTCCGGGAAACCGGCGGTTCGTCCGGTATGCTGTTCGCCTGCTGGGCGATTGTGATTGTGCTCGTCGCCATGTTTCTGGTGTTCATGCGGGCCCATAAAAAGGAGTACGCCGTCGCCATCGTTCCGCTGATCGTGCTGCCTTTTATCCATATCCTCAGCAACCCGCTGGCCCACCTGCTGGATCCGCTGCTGCCGCTGACCCTGCCGGAGCTGCGCATCGCGGTGGACATGACGGCGGGGCTGGTCTCCTGCCTGCTCATCGGGCTGACCGCCCGGCACATACGGGAACGACGCACCCGTAACGCCTTCATGATCTGCTGCTCCGGCTTTCTGATCATCCTGACACTGGTGCTGGTGGTCAATTCCCTGGTGCTGGTACGCGTATAACGGAAAACCGCCTTATGGCGGTTCAGCTTGTCGACAAAGTCGACAAGCTGCTGGACGGGGACGCCGGATCGCGGCGGCTCGTAAACGATCGCTGCGCGAGCGTTTACTCCCCTTACTCCCTCTGTCCCCCGCTGGCGGAGCATTCGCTCCGCCCGGCCACGCCCTGCTCTTGAAAACCGGCGGAAACACACGTGTTTCCGCCGGTTTTCGCCTATAAGGTGTGTTTGCGAGGCACATGTCCTCGCAAACACTGATCGGTAACCCGCCCCCGCTTTTTCGTTTTCCAAATGACGGATTCCCCTTTTTTGACAGCCTGAACCGCCTTATGGCGGTTTTTTATTGCCTGGAAACATTGATTATTCTTCCGCAAAGTGGTATACTAAACCGTATCTGTTTAGGAAACGCGGGGGTTCTCCCCCTGGACGGAGGGATGTGCGTGAAAAGGCTGAGACGTATGGGAAGCGCCGGATTGGCGGCGGCGCTTCTGGTTTTCTGCGTCTCGGGCTGCTCCACCATCCCCAAGGAGCTGCTTACCGGCTCGTCGGAGGCGCCGGCGCCGGTGTCCTCCGAGGTTCCTCACCCGGCAGTCAGCACGGTTTTTACCCTGAGCTTCAGCCGCGAGGACACCCTCAACCCCTATGCCGCTAAAACGCGGGTCAACCTGGATTTGGCCACCCTGCTGTACAGCGGACTGACGACGCTTGATGAGTCGTTTACCCCGCAGATGGCGGCCGCTACCTCCGTTTCGTCCGGGGACGCGACCCACTGGACGGCCGTTATCCGGGAGGGCGCGTTGTTTTCCGACGGCTCCCAGGTGACGCCCGCCGACGTGACAGCCTCCTTCCAGCTGGCCAAGGGCTCCGCCAATTATAAGGATCTGGTCAGCAACATCGTCTCCGCCGAGGCCAGCGGGAAAAACGCGGTGATCTTCACCCTTTCCTCCCCCGACCCGAACACGGCGGCCTGCCTGACCTTCCCCATTCTCAAGGCGGGCACCGTCACGAACGAGGCCGGCAAGGCGCCGGTGGGCGGCGGGCCGTACGTCTACCGCCCGGGTGAGAACAGCTATACGCTGGAAGCCAACGGGCGCAGCGGCAAAACGCTGTCCATCCCTTCCATCCGGCTGCTGCACCTGCCCGACGACGTGGCCATGCTGCACGGCCTGGAAAACGGCTCTATCAGCTTCTATTACAGCGACCTTTCCAGCGGGGATATCCCCCGCACCTCCCATTCGAGTATCCAGGTGCCCCTGAATTACCTGGTGTTCCTCGGGGTCAATGCGGGCCGGGGAGACCTTTCCAGCGCGGCGGTGCGCCGGGCGCTTTCCAACGCCATCGGCCGCACCGAAATCGCCGAAACCGCCTTCGCCGGCCGGGCGCAGGCCGCCGTGACCCCCTTTCATCCGCTGTGGAAGCCGGTTGTCGAAATGAAGGGGTTTTCCACGGGCGAAAATCTTACCCAGGCGGTTGCAGAATTGGAGGCGGCGGGGTATAATACTAAAAGCGGCTCTGCGCCCTCCAAAAACACCAAAGCCCTGACGCTGGAGCTGATTTATCCCACGGGCAACGATTTCCGCAAGACCACGGCGGAGGTTCTCACCCAGCAGCTGGCCAAGGCAAACATCACCCTCAAGGCCACGGCCCTGGAGTTTTCCGCTTATAAAGACCGGCTGGGCAAAGGCGACTATGACCTGTATCTGGGGGAAATCCGCCTGACTGGGGATATGAACCTGCGGCCTCTGCTGGCCGGCGGTTCCGCCTCCTATGGGATACAGGCCGCGGGCGCGGGGGCGGCGGCTTACGGGCAGTACCTGGCCGGCGGCAAAACCCTCGCGGAGTTCGTGGAAGCGTTCGTGCAGGACGTGCCCTACATCCCGCTGTGCTGGCGCAAGGGGCTGGCGGCCTACAGCCGCACCATGAGCCACATCACCCCGAACGCATCCGATATCTATTACGGCATCGAGAGCTGGAGCCTGTCCGGCTGACGGAGAGGCGACCCGCTTTGGCAATATCCGGCAGGCGCCGGAGTCTAACGTGGAAAGGCGTGTGCAACGATATGATCCGCATTGAAAACCACTTGGGAACCATCGAGATCGCCCCGGAATATTTCCGTTACCTGATTGGCAACGCCGCGGCCTCCTGCTACGGTGTGGCGGGCATGGTCAAGAGCGGCCCCAAGCAGGGGCTGCGCTCCGTGTTTTCCAAACGCTCTTACGCCGACGACGGCATCCGGGTGCGCGGCGAAGGGGATCGGCTGATTGTCGACCTGCATATCTCTGTGATTTACGGGATGAACATATCCGCCATCGCTAAGAGCATCGTCAACAAGGTGCGTTATACCGTCGAGGAAGCCACCGGCCTGCGGGTGCGCAAGGTCAACGTGTTCGTCGACGGCATGAAGTCGGAATAATTCGGTGTGTGCCTGCGGCGCATGCCGGGGGAGCCACCTGCAAGGGAGTTGCTTAATATTGATACAAGGTAAACTGCTCCGGGACGCGATGATTTCCGCGGCCCATACGCTGTCGAACGCCAAGCAGTCGGTCGATGAGCTGAACATTTTCCCGGTGCCCGACGGGGACACCGGCACCAATATGTCCATGACCATCACGGCCGCGGCGCGGGAGCTGGCCCGCCTGGACAATCCCACGGTCAGCGAAACCGCCGACACGGCGTCCTCCGCTCTGCTGCGGGGCGCGCGGGGCAATTCGGGCGTCATCCTGTCCCTGCTGTTCCGGGGCTTCTCCAAGGGGCTCAAGGGCCGGCAGGAAGCCGATGGGGCCGATCTGGCGGCAGCCCTGACGCTCGGGGTGGAGGCCGCCTATAAGGCGGTCATGAAGCCCACCGAGGGCACCATCCTCACCGTGGCCCGGGAAGCCGCCGACAAGGGCCGGCAGGCCGCGGAAAAGGATCCCTCCCCTGAAACGGTCTGGGCGGCCATCTGCGACGAAGCAGACGCCTCCCTGCAGCGTACCCCCGAGCTGCTGCCTGTGCTGAAGAAAGCAGGCGTGGTGGACGCGGGCGGACAAGGCCTGTGTATCATCCTGCGCGCCATGCTCGACGTATTCAATGGCGGAGAAATCGTCGCCGGGGACGCTGAGGAAAAAACTGCATCCGCTGTAAAGGCCGTCAGCGCCGCCGGATCCTTCGACGCCGACATCACCTTTACATACTGCACCGAGTATATCGTTGCACGTGATAAAGGGAACGACCGGGATCCGCTGCGGCTGCGGGCTTATCTGGAATCCATCGGCGACTGTGTGGTCGTGGTGGACGACGACGACATCATCAAGGTGCATGTGCACACCAACGACCCGGGCAAAGCCTTGTCCGAGGCGATACAGTACGGCCAGTTCGAAACCGTCAAGGTGGAGAACATGCGCATCCAGCACGCCAACGCCGGCTGGGTGGAGGAAGCCGGCGTCGAGCAGCCGGCGCCCCTGCCCCGGGTAGAGCCGGAAAACGAGTACGGCTTTGTGGCCGTGGCGGCGGGCGACGGGCTGGGCAGCCTGTTCCGCGACCTGGGCTGCGACCAGGTGGTGTCCGGCGGCCAGACCATGAACCCCTCCACCGACGACATTCTGAATGCCATCCAGGCCACCCCGGCCAAGGTGGTCTATGTGCTGCCCAACAACAAGAACATCATTCTCGCCGCCGAGCAGGCGGTGCCTCTGGCCGATCGGACGGTTCACGTCCTGCCCACCCGCACCATCCCCCAGGGTATCTCCGCGATGCTCAGCTTCTCCGGAGACGCGGACGTGGAGGAAAACCTCATCGAAATGATGAAGGCCGCGGACAACGTGTCCACCGGTTCGGTGACCTTTGCCGCCCGGGACAGCGAGTACGGCGGCCACACCATCAAAGAAGGCGAAATCCTGGCTCTGGACGGCGGCAAGGTGGTCTTCACCGACGACGACGTGCAGCACGCGGCTGTCAAGCTGGCCAAGAGCCTCATCAACGCCCGCAAGCTGGGCGGCAAGGACGTGAGCTTCGCCACCATCATCTACGGCGAAGGCGTCACCGAAGAGCAGGCCGAAGTGGTGCGGGACGGCATCCGCGCCAAAATCGGCGACAACGTGGACATCACGCTGGTAAACGGCGGGCAGCCGGTATATTATTACTTCATCAGCATCGAATAACGGAAAAAAGGAAGCCCGCGGGCTTCCTTTTTTAGCGGTGTTTTCGGCATAGGTACGGCGGGATGCCGCCCCTCATAAAGAAGAGGAAGCCTTCCGGCTTCCTCTTTTTTATCCCTTGATGGCGCCGGCGGTCAGGCCCTTGATGATGTTCTTCTGCAGGAAGACATAGACGATCATCACCGGCACGAAAATCAACGTCACCACCGCGCACATCATGCCGTAGTCGGTGCCGAACTGGCTGCTGACCTCGTTGAGGAAGCGGGTGATGGTCCATTTCTCCGGACTGCGCAGGAAAAAAAGCTGAGTGAACAGATCGTTGTACGACCAGAGGAAGGAGAAAATGGCCACCGTGGCGAAGGCCGGCCGGCAGACCGGCAGAATCACCTTGTAAAACACCTGGAAGACGTTGCAGCCCTCCAGAAAGGCGGATTCCTCCAAATCCACGGGCAGGCCGCGGATATACCCCATGAGGATGACCATGGCGAAGGACAGGTTGCCCGCTATCTGGGGCAGGATAACGCCCACGGGGCTGTCGGTCACGTTGATAGCGGACAGCATCTGAAACACCGGGATGATGGTGGAAAAGACCGGAAACATCAGGCTCGCGATGATCAGGGAATCGAGGAACCGACGGCCCCGGAAGCGGTAGCGCACCATGGCGAAAGCGGCCATGCCCGCCAGCAGCACCACCAGGACCGTCACCACGCCGGAGATGAGAATGCTGTTGAAATAGGCCATCCATACCGACTGGGGCGGCTTGGTGAAGGTCTTGACGTAGTTGTCCAGGGTGGGGGCGAAGCGCAGGGAGAAGGCGTCGGTCTGGATGATGTCCTTGTTTTTAAAGGAGCTTATCAGTACCCAAAGGAAAGGGAACACCGTGGTCAGCGCCCACAGACTCAGCAGGATATAGATGAGGACGTGGGAGGGATAGATGCGCTTGCGTCCGATTTTCATGACGGCGCCCCTTTCTAATAATCCTTCTCGCGGAACACGAGCTTGCTCAGCTGAGACAGCACCACGCCCAGCACCACGATGAACACGGCGATGGCGGCGGCATAGTCCACGTTGCTGGTCTGAAAGGTCTGGTAATACATATAGGTGCCGGTCAGATAGGCGTCCGCGAAGTTGGGCGGGAACATGACCCAGGGCAGATCGAACACTTTGAGCGCGCCGGTGATGGACAGGGTCAGGCAGGTCACCAGCACGTTGCGCAGCAGGGGCAGGGTGATATACCGGATCCGTTTGAATCCGGTGGCCCCGTCGATTTCCGCCGCCTCCTTGACGTCCTCGGAGATGTTGTTCAGCCCGGTGACCAGGATGACGAAGTAGAAGCCCACGTACTGCCACACCACTGGGATGGCCATGGTTAAGAAGGTGTACTGCTCCTTGAAAATGATCCGCGTCCCCCCTAAGGACTCGATAAGCTGGTTGATGGGGCCGCGGGTCATGAGCATCAGGTTGAACAGCAGGCCCAGGGCGGTGGCGGACACCACGATGGGGAAAAAGAAGAGGGTGCGGAACACCTGGGAGCCCTTCTGAATCGTATCCACCATCAGGGCCAGCACCAGGGCGATCCCGACCTGAAACACGATGGTGCACGCCATGAGCAGCAGGGTGTTTTTCACCGCGATGACCATGTTGGGATCCGTGGTTTCCAGCCCGGGGATGATTTTCAGATAGTTTTCCGCCCCGATGAACGCCCCGTGAGGCGCGCCCAGCTGGGAGACGTTGAAAAAGGAATCGATGATGTTGCGGATAAACGGATAAAACAGGAAAATGACCATGAACACAAAAGCCGGCAGCAGAAAGACGGCGGCCGGCCATTTGCGCTTATAGATCATCGCCACCGTCTCCGGGCGCTGCGCCGATTTGGTTTTGGATTTCAAAGGAATCCCCCGATCCTGCCTAGGCATAAAATGTAAGGAAAAGCCGTCGGCCCTCCATCCGGACGGGCCCGGCGGCGGGCGGGACGCATCCCGCCCCCGCCGAAGGCGCCGCCGGGTTATTTGTTGTTTTTGACCAGCTCTTTGAGCACCGCCTCGGGCGTGGTCTCGCCCTTGGCCAGCTTAGTGGCGTTGGCCAGATACACCTCGAAGGCCGGACGCTCCAGGTTGTCCTGGGCCACCATGGGGGTGGCGGGCGCGTCCTTGAGCAGCTGCAGGAACTGCTTCTGTTGGGCGGTCATCTTGCTTTCGTCCATCTTGGCCGTGTCGGAGGCCGCGAAGCCGCCGCCGGCCTCCACGAATTTCACGATGGCTTCGTCGCTGGAGTTGTATTTCACAAAGTCGATGGCCGCTTTCCGCTTGGCCTCGTCGTTCCAGCATTTCTTGGAGATATACCAGCCGGAGGAGAAGCCGGACAGGATGGTGCCGGGCTCGTTTTCACTCTCGGTATAGGAGGGGAATGGAATCACCTTGACGTCGTCCGCGGTCACCTTGGCTCCCTCGGTTTTACCGTCGGGATCCACCACGCTGAACCAGGAGCCGTCCAGATACATGGCGGCTTCCCCCTTGCGGAAATACAGGGGCGCTTCGGTATTGGCCATGGAGGCGGTATCCGCCGGGAACGCGCCCGCGTCGTACAGCACCTTCAGCAGCCCTAAGCCCTTGACCCAGGATTCCGGGATTTCGGCGTCGCTCTTCGGGTTGACGTTCATGGCTTTCGCGCCGCCCACCGCCATGATCAGGTGATCAAAATAATAGTGGGCCTCGGCGCCCAGGGAGGCTGAAATGGGAATGATATTTTTGGACTTGAAGACGTTGATGGCGTTCAGCAGGGAGGCCCAGTCGGTTGGCAGGGGCACGTTGTGCTGCTTGAACAGGGTCTCATTGCAGAACAGGCCCTCTCCATAGCCCTTGATAGGCACAGACATGGATTTGCCCCCGCTGGTGACATTATTGGCGGATTTCATAACCGATTCGCGGATATTTTTACCGTAATCGGGATCTACCTGCTGGATTGTTTCCACATCCACGATTTTGTCGAGGATGGGGGCCGCCGTCGCGCCATTGAAGAAGAACAGCACGTCCGGCTCGGCGCCGGTGTTGAAGTCGGCAACCACCTTCGCCTTCCAGACGTTGTCCGCCTTGGTGGAATCGTTGGTGATTTTGTTGCCGGTCTTTTTCTCCCAGTCCTTGATCTGCTGCTCGAACACAGGGGTGGCGGGATCCTCGCCGCCGAACTGGGTGACCACCTTCAGGGTCACCTTGCCCGCGCCAGGTTTGCTCTCGTCCTTGTCTTTGGAGCAGCCGGCCAGGCAGGAAGCGCAGAGCAGTGCGGACAGGCCCAGGGCTAAAATACGTTTCATGGTGTTTCCTCCTATCGATCTATCGGGTTCTTGGATATCTCGTTCAGCAGCCGTCCGCGCTGTGCGGGACTTCTGTGGCATTAGGTTGCGCAGGGGCGCGGAAAATATACCACGCGCCCCGGGAAACCGCGGCTTCTACAGGCCGAGAAACGCCTGCATCTGATCGCAGATGGCGTTGGCCTGGGAGCCATCCTCCATCTCGCAGAAGATGCGGATGAGCGGCTCGGTCCCCGAGAAGCGGGCGATGATCCACCCGCCGTTCTCGAAGTACACCTTGCACCCGTCCAGGTAAGATACCTTCTCCACTTCGCAGGGGAACTCCGGCAGCCGCTTCTCTTCCATCAGCAGCCGGTGGATCTCCTCCTTACGTGCCGCGCTGAACCGGTAGTCCCGCTCCGCCATCACCAGGTTCCCATACTCCCCGATGATTTCGTCGTAGATCTGCGACAGCTTCTTGCCCGTCACCGCCAGCATCTCCACCAGCAGCGACGCCGCGTAAATCCCGTCCTTTCCCTGGATATGGCCCCGCACCGTCAGCCCGCCAGACGATTCCCCGCCGATGACCGCGTTTGTCTCCAGCATCTTGCCCGAAATGTGCTTGAAGCCCACCGGCACCTCATAGCACGTCTCCCCGAACGCCTTCGCCACCTTGTCCAGCAGGTGCGTCGTCGCGATGTTCCGCACCGCCGCCCCGTGCCACCCCTTGTATTTCAGCAGGTAGTAGTACAGGATTACCAAGATCTGGTTCGGGTGCACGAAATGCCCCTTGTCGTCGATGATCCCCAGCCGGTCCGCGTCTCCGTCCGTCGCGATACCGATGTCCGCCTTCCGCTCCAACACCGCGTTACGCAAAGCTCCCAGCGTCTCCACGTTGGGCGCCGGCAGCCGCCCCCCGAACAGCGTGTCGTGCCGGTCGTGGATCACGTCCACGTCGCACCGCGCCGTCAGCAGGATCGTCTGCAGGCTCGTCTTCGACACCCCGTACATCGGATCCAGAATGATCTTCAGGCTCCGGCTCCGGATCGCGTCCATGTTGATCCCCCGGATGATCGAGTCGAGATACGGGTTCTGGGGGTTGATCTCCTCCACCAGCCCCTCCGATACCGCCTGCTCATACGGCACCGCCCGCAGGCTCTCCCCTTCCAGAGCGCCGATATAGCGCTCGATATCCGCCGTCACCGTCTCGTCCGCGTCCCGGCCGCCCTTGACGAACACCTTGATCCCGTTGTAAATCGCCGGGTTGTGGCTCGCCGTCACCGCCATCCCGTACGCCATGTCGTAGTATTTCACCGCGAACATGATGAGCGGCGTCGGCGCCTCCCGGTTCACCAGCTTGCAGGCGATGCCTTCCCCCGCCATCACCTCCGCCGCCCATTTCGCCGCTTCCACCGACAGAAACCGCCGGTCGTACCCGATGACGAACCCGTTCCCCTGCGTTCCCTCCTCCTTCATCTTCCGCGCCAGCGCAGCCGTCAGCAGCTGCACGTTCGCCTTCGTGAACTCTTCCCCGATTACGGCACGCCAGCCGCCCGTTCCAAATCCTATCATGTGTTTTCCGTCCCCTTCTCTTCCTGTCTGCGTTCGCGGCTACAGCGTCACGTCCACATGCACCATGGCGCCGGCCGGCTGCACCGGTACCGGCCCCCGGATTTCCCTGCCGTCCACCGTCAGGCGCCGCACGCCCTTCTGCCGCCCGTCGGGGTTGTGCACGGCGATGCGGTAGGTGGCGCCCCGCCATTTGCGCACGGCCGTGAAGCCCTTCCAGCCGGACGGGATGCAAGGGTCTACCGTCAGGCCGTCGAAGCCGGGGCGGATGCCCAGCAGATACCGGGTGGCGGCGAAATAGGCCCAGCCGCCCGACCCGGTCATGAAAGGATGGCGGGCCAGGCCGAAGGCGGCGTGATCCTTCCCCATAATAAACTGGCAGTAGGCATAGGGCTCGGCCTGCCGGATTTCGATTTGATTGTTCTGGTTCTCCGGCAGCAGGGCGTCGTAGAACTTCATGGCCCGATCCCCGCGCCCCAGCATCGCCTCGGCCACCCAGGCCCAGGGGTTGGGGTGGCTGAAGATGGAGCCGTTTTCCTTGACGCCGGGATACACCCGGGTGACGAAGCCGATGCCGTCGTCCGGCACGGTGTAGGAGGGGGCGTTCAGCATCAGCCCGTAAGGGGTGAACAGATACTCGTCCACGCTGTCCATGGCGGCCCGGCCCCGCTCCTGTCCGGCCACGCCGGAGATGACGGCCCAGGTGTTGGATTCCATGTGCACCCGCCCCTCCCTGTCCCGGCTGGTGCCGATTTTCCGGCCGTCGGCGGTGATGCCCCGGATATACCACGCGCCGTCCCACAGCTCCCGGTTGCAGACCTCGCGCACCCGGGCGGCCATGTCCTCGTACTTCGCCGTGTCCTCCGCCCGGCCCGCAGCCCGGGCAACATCCAGGAAGTGGCCGATAGCCCAGACGTGCAGAAAGCTGACCATGGCGCTTTCCCCGCCGCCCAGGTTGAGGCAGTCGTTCCAGTCGGCACGCAGGCCCTTGGCCACGCCGCTCATCCCCGTCTGCCGGTCGGTAAAGTCCAGAATGCGGGTCATATGCTCGTAGACCGTGCCCTCTCCCCCGTCGGCATAGGTGACCACCTCGTCGAGCAGGGACAGCTCGCCCGTCTCCCGGATATACTCCACAATGGCGGGCACCAGCCAAAGTGCGTCGTCGGAGCAGACGTTGCGCAGATCGTCCCCGATGATGTCCCGCACGTTGACCTCGGGCACCACGGTGGGGGACTTGAAGGGCTTGATGTCCTCCTTGTCGGGATCGAACCATTCCGGCTGGAACAGGTGCAGGCCGTAGCCCGCCTTGGTCTCGCCCCGGAGCAGCTCGATAATCCGGCTGCGGCATTTGTCCGGGTTGGAGTGGGGCACGCACATGGCGTCCTGGGCGGTATCGCGGTAGCCCAGGCCGGTGCGTCCTCCCACCTCGATAAAGGAGGCAAAACGGGAAAACAGAATGTTCACCTCGCTTTGGTAGAGGTTCCAGATGTTCAGGGAGGTGTTCATGTTTTCGTTGGGCGTGTTTACCTGCAAGCGGGAGAGCTTGTCGTCCCAATAGGCGGCCAGGGCGGCGAAGCAGGCGTCCACGCTGCGGGGATCCGCGTATCTCCCCCGGGCCGCCCGGGCCTCGGCCAGCTGCCCCTGGCCCAGGAGGAAGAGCAGGCGCACTTCCTCGCCGGGGGCCAGGGTCAGCCGCTTGCGCAGGGCGGCGCAGTGGTTGCCGGTTTTTCCAAAGCTGCCGGACAGTTCCCCGCGCTCCACTCCCACCGGGCAGCTTTCGTCATGATACAGGCCGATGAATGCATCCCGCAGGGCATCGAAGCCGTCGGGCTGAAAATCGGCGGTGAAGAACTGATAGCCGAACTCTTCATAAAACAGATCGTACAGCACCGCCCCGTCCTCATAGGAGGAGCCGGCGGCATAATTGGACATCTGAAAATTCTGGTTGTCCATCTCGATGTGGTGGTAAGACCATTCCACATAGGCGTACACGCTCAGCCGCCGTGGCTTGTCCGCCCGGCTGCGAAGCCGCACGTCCCACAGCTCCACCGGATCCCCCAGGGGGACGAACACCGTCTGGCTCGCCTCGATCTCCCGGTAATCGCAGGCATAGGTGGAATAGGACAGGCCGTGGCGGCAGGTATACGCCGCCTCGTCCAGCGGCTTGCCCACCGGCTGCCAGGAAACCGACCAGTACTCCCCCGTTTCGTCGTCCCGGATATACACATAATGGCCGGGTCGGTCCAGCGGCACCCCGTTGGGCCGGAACCGGGTCACCCGGTGGTACTGCGGCGATTTGTAGAACGAGTAGCCGCCCGCGGTCTGGTTGAGCACCGCGCAGTAGTCGTTCACGCCGATGTAATTGGTCCAGGAGGCCGGGGTGTCCACCCGATTGATGACATATTCGCGGCGGTCGTTGTCAAAATATCCGTATTGCAAAAAGCAACGCTCCTTTTTCATGGAAATCGAAGGTTCAATGGTATAGTATGAACCAAGCCACAGCGATAATTCCATAAAGAGCGGCATAAAAAAGTCTCCGGAACCTTTGTCCCGGAGACTGGATAACCTATTCCCGCGCTTACCGGCGCTACACGCTGCGCAGCGCGTCGATCGGGTTGAGGCGGCTTGCCTTGCGGGCGGGGGCGAGGCCGAACACGACGCCCACCAGCACCGAAAAGCCCACGCCCAGCGCGATGGCGCTCAGCGACACGGCGAAGCCCACGTCGATGGCCAGAGCCACCAGCAGGGAAATGAGCAGCCCGACGGCAATGCCGATGATCCCCCCGAACAGGGAAAGGAAAATGGCCTCGGTAAGGAACTGCATCTGGATCCGCTTTGGCTGCGCGCCCAAGGCCTTGCGCAGGCCGATTTCTGTCGTCCGCTCGGTAACGGAGACCAGCATCATGTTCATAATACCGATGCCCCCCACCAGCAGGGCGATGGACGCGATGCCGGCGAGCATGGTCTGCATCATGTTCTGCATGTCGTGCATCATGTCCAGCAGGCTTTCCATGTTGGTGACGGCAAAACTGTTGTCCTTGTAGTTGAAGGCCTGGCTCAGCACCGCCTCCACGTCGTCGATGACCGCGTCGGTATCCGCCCCGTCCTCCATATACATCTCCACTGCCATGATGTGGCTGACCCCGGCTAGGGACATGGCGTTTTTATAGGGTACGATGATACCGTCCCCCGTGCCCATGAGCATGCTGGTCATGTCGGTAGAGCTGGCTGTCACCCCGACGATGGTGTAGGCGATGCCGCCCAGGCGCAGGGTGTGGCCAACCGCGCTTTCGCTGTCGAACAGATCGTTTTCCAGCGTCTCGCTGATGAGGCAGACCCGGTTTTTATTTTCCACGTCCAGGATGTTAAGCCCCCGGCCGGCTTTGACCGCGTCGGGGTTGCGGGCGAAATACAGCTCGTTCTTGCCCTGGATGGACACGTTTTCCTTGACGACGCCGTTCTGCGCGATGTCCAGGTGGGCGGACACAGTGGGAGACGCCCCGGCGATGCCCTCCACAGCCTGCAAGTCCTCGAAATCCTTATCGGTCAGGCCCATTTTCAGGGCCGTGCCCTGGGCCTGCACCATCAGGGTATTGGCCCCCAGATCGTCGAACTGGCTGTTGACCTCGGTGATGACGCTCTGCACGGTGGTGATCAGGGCGATGATGGCCGCCACGCCGATGACGATGCCCAGGATGGTGAGGAAGGACCGCATTTTGTTATGCACGATGTTCTGCCAGGACATTTTCAGGCTTTCCCTAAACATCCGCGCCGCCTCCTTCCGCGCCCGTGCCGGCGGTTTCGCCCTCCCACAGCCGGCCGTCCAGAATATGGACGATCCGCTGGGCGTTGGCGGCGATGTTCACGTCGTGGGTGATCATGATGATGGTGCGCCCCTCGTCGTGCAGCTGCCGGAACAGCTGCATCACCTGCCGGCCGGTGGCCTGATCCAGAGCGCCGGTGGGTTCGTCCGCCAGCAGGATGGTGGGCTCGGTCACCACGGCCCGTGCAATGGCTACCCGCTGCTGCTGCCCGCCGGAGAGCTGGTTCGGGTAGTTTTTCATTTTGTTTTCCAGGCCCACCCGCTCCAGCACGGCTTTGGCGCGCCGCCGCCGCTCGGACGGGGACACCCCGGCGTACACCAGGGGCAGCTCCACGTTTTCCAGGGCGTTGAGCCGGGGCAGGAGCTGGAAGGACTGGAAGATGAACCCGATCTCCCGGTTGCGGATATGGGCCAGCTCCTCCTCGTCCATGTCGGAGGTGTCCTGGCCGGAGAGGATATAACTCCCGGAGGTGGGCACATCCAGGCAGCCGATGATGTTCATCATGGTGGACTTGCCCGATCCGGACGGGCCGAGAATGGAGACAAATTCGCCCCGGCACATCGAAAAATCGATGTGTTTTAGGATCATTTGCTCCTCTTCCCCCATCTGGTAGCACTTGACGATGTCCCGCATCGTCAGAATCGTTTCCCCGTTCATCCCTTGTCCTCACTGTCGCCGCGGTGGCCCATCATGGGAAAGGAAAAGCCGGCCTTGGGCAGCAGCACGGTGTCGCCGGCCTTCACGCCGTCTTTAATTTCCACGGTGATGCCGTCGTTGATGCCCACGGTCACCGCTTTGGTTTCGGTTTTGCCCTCGGCGTTTTTGACGTAGACATAGGGCTTGTTCTCGTTATCGAACTGGAGGGCCTTCATGGACAGGGTGGTGACCCCCTTGACCTCCTGGTTGAGGAGCTTGACCTCCACCGACATGCCCACGAGCAGGGAGGCGTCCTTCTCCAAATCCACCGATGCGGTGAAATAGGACACGCCGTTCAGGGTCACGGCCTCCCGGGAGACCTTGGAGACGGTGCCCTTTACGTCCTTATCCAGGGCGTTGATGGTGGCGGTGACGGCCTTGCCCGCCTGGATGGTGCTCAAATCGTACTCGTCCACCTTGATGGTCACCTGGAGATCGTCGTAGTTGACCAGATCCATCACCTGGACGCCGGCCATCAGCTGGGCACTCTCCTCCACATAGATCTTGGTGACTTCGCCGTCAATTTTGGCCAGGAGCTTCTCCCCCATGGTGGTTTCGGCCAGAACGTCGTCTTTCTTGACGGTGTCGCCCTCCTTGACCTTCAGGGTTTTGATTTGCATGACCTTATCCGCCAGGATGGACTGGCGTTCCTTGGCCTCGATGTTGCCGCTGAAGCTGTAATAGGTGGTGATATCCCCGGATTTCGCCTTTTCCTCGGTAAAAGCGGCATCCTTGGGGCGCAGCAGGAAGAGCGTCACCGCGGCGCCGATCAGCAGCACCAGGACGACAATGACAATTACCCGCCGGCGGAGTTTTTTCTTCGCTTTTGTCGCGCTCATGGGCAGAAGCCTCCATTTACAATACTGGGGTATAGTGTTAAAAGTATAACCGGATTCTATGAACGTCAAATGAATAAATTTGGGAGAAAACGAAAATTTGGAAGATTTCTTCGCTGGAATGCGGTACAATAAAGGCGAATGGGAGGAGTTGCGCATGAAACCAATCGCTCTGCTATACACCGGCGGCACCATCGGCGCGCGAGTGACGGACGGCGCGGCGGACGCGGCGCCGGGCGGTGGCCGTCTGCTCACGGAGGTGTTCCGCCGCCGGCATCCGGACAGCCCCGCCGTATTCGACGAAAGGGAGCCGCTGACCACCCTGAGCGAAAACATGACCGTGGAAAAGTGGAACACCCTACTGGACGCGCTGCGCGGGCTGGAGCCCGCCGCGTTCGCGGGGGTGATCCTCACCCACGGCACCGACACCCTGGCCTACACGGCCAACCTGCTGGCCCTCGCGCTGGAGGGGACGGCCCTGCCGGTGATCCTGGTATCCAGCCACACGCCGCCCACCGATCCGGCGGCGAACGGGCACCGGCATTTCGCCGCGGCGGTGCAGGCGATCGCGCAGGGGCATCCCGGCGGGGTGTACGCCGCCTTGTCCGATCTGGCCGACGCGCCGGAGAGCCGGGAGGTGCGGCTGATTCCCGGGGAACGGCTGACCCAGTGCGCGGGGCTGACCGATCGGTTCGGGGTGGCGCCCGCTCCCCCCGGAAAGCGGGGCGGGGAGCCGCCGCTGCGCCGGCTGCCGCCGCTTGCCGCCTGCGTCGCGCAGGTGTGGCCCTACCCGGGATTGGACTACCGGACTATCGCCCTGCCCGAGGGGACGCGGGCGGTGCTTCACGGGCTGTATCATTCCGGCACGGCCTGCATGGAGGGGGTGGCCACAGGCTTTCCCGGGTTCGCGGCCCGCTGCCGGGACGCTGGGATGCTGCTGGCCCTCTGTCCCGCCCGGCGGGAGGGGGCGGACTATCGCTATGCCTCGGCCGCCGGATTGGAGGGCGGCGGCGTCCTGCCGCTGCCGGGGAACACGATGGAGAGGGCCTACGCCCTGCTGCTGATTGCCTGCGCGTTATACAAGGACAACGACGAGGCGGCGGCGTTTATACGGGAAAGGTACGGGTAAGGAGAAACCGCCGGGACACGATCGTCCCGGCGGTTTCACGCTTATGGGGGGGATTTTAAATGGAAACGACACATTTTATGCGTCATAATTGCGTCATTTCCGTTTCTATTATAAACGGTTGGGTATAATAAAGTCAACACATTTTTGGGGTGTGGATTTTATGAAGGATTCCTTGCCGCGATATACCTTGCGGATAAATCGGCTCATGCTTAGCAAGCTGAAATATGTATCGGAAGCTCACGGACGATCGATCAATAAGGAACTGGAACAGCTGGTTGTACAGCATATCAAGTTATACGAAAAAGAAAACGGTCCCATCCCGCTGGAGGATTTGAAAACCGATAAATAAACAAAGAGTAGATTCCAAAAGGAATCTACTCTTTGTTTGAGTCTGTCGAAAAAGTCCTCTTGCCGTCGGGCCTTTTCGCCAAGCTGAGCAAAAGTGGGAAAATCGTAACGATTCCCCCACTTTTGACGCCTGCGGGCGGGTCGATTGTCGTACGCACACACCCTCCCTCCGATAGGCTTTTTCGACGGCCTCGGCGGTTTTGGCTTATGGGGGGGAGCGCAGAATGAAATTATGTGATATCAAAATAATATTATTCTGCCATATTATAGTAATACATGAGTATAATAAAGTCAATACATTTTCTAAGGTGTTGACGTTTATGGCCAACTCTGCGGGTTATTCCTTGCGGATCTCTCGAGAACTGCTGGACAAAATAAAATATATTTCTGAAGCAGAGGGCCGTTCCATGAATAAGGAAATCGGACGCGCCGTCCTCCTGCATATTAAGCAATACGAAAAAGAAAACGGCCCCATCCCGCTGGAGGATTTGAAAACCGATAAATAGACAAAGAGTAGATTCCGAATGGAATCTACTCTTTGTTTTTACAGAATATTTCCTGCCAGGGGCAGTTCCATCTCCGACAGCTTGCTGAGCTGGCTGCGGCAGCGGACCAGCTCGGCGGCGAAATGCTGGGTGTCGCCCTGCTCGATAAGCACCGGCAGGGGAATGGCGATTTCCTCGATGCGGCTGATGTCCGCATGCCGGAGGAAAAAGGGGAACATTTTCGTCTTCTCCTCAAAATCCTTGGCGAATTGGCGCGCCTCCTGCTTGCAGGCTTCCATATCCCCCTGATCGAAGGATTCCTGCATCCGATCGAGAGATTGCAGCAGATAATCGGTGTTGCGGGACATAATTATAATGGAACCGACGCACAGCGCGGCGGTCAGCAGCAGCATTCCCAGGGCGATGAGCATACGTTTGATCATGGCGGCCAGGTCCTCCTTTCTCTTAGCGAGTCTTTACGCCAATTCCTTGCGCACTAGGTAGTATTCCCGGGTTTTGGTGGCGGTGAGCAGGAAAACCTTGTCCTGAGGACAGGCGTTGTCGATGAGCACCTGGTCGATCCACGCCTCGTCCACCCCCACGGTCTGCAGCGCCCACTGGGATATTTTCCCGTCGCTGATGATGACCAAAGGCATCCCGTTGTCGGGGGGGACGTTATTTACATCCTTGCAGGTGGCGGGCTGGCTGTCCGGCTTCATGAACACGCTGATTTTCCCGTTGGTTTCCGCGATGGCGTACTGAATATCCTTGATGTCATAATAGTTCATGCCCCGCAGGTTTTCCATCAGGTCATCCACCGTCATGCGCAGCTTTTTCAGGGCCTTCTGATCCAGCTGGCCGTCCCGGATGATGGTGATGGGGTTGCCGGTAATCAGCCGGGAAACCCAGGGGAGCTTGAGCATGGCCCCGGACAGCAGCAGCTCCAGGGACACCAGGATGAGGATGGGGATCAGACCGTTGAGCAGGGGCATCCCGCTTTCCTGCATCGGCACGGCGGCCAAATCGGAGATCAGCAGGGTCACCACCAGCTCCACCGGCTGCAGCTCGCCCAGCTGCCGTTTGCCCATGATGCGCATAGCCGTGATAATGAATATGTAGATTATCACGGTGCGGATAGCAGTAATCGCCATGAAAAATCCCAGCCTTTCATTTTCTCTCGCCGAGTAGTATGGCCCGCTTTGCGGGTATATATGCGGGAAAGTGCGGACATACTCTTTGCAGGGAAAAGCTGGCGGGGCCGGCTTAAGGTGAGGGGGAGCGAACAAGCTCCGATTTTTGGGAGAGCGAGCGCCCACAGCGGCGTTGGCCTCTTTTGCCATGCGACAGCATGGCGCGATCGGCCGCCTTGCTGTGAACCCCCGCTCATTCCCAAAAATTCTTTGACCTCAGCCTGCGTATTTTGTCATTCGGCAAGGCAGAGGACGACGGTGGGCTGGCGCCCACCTAGGACGATAACGCGGCGGAATGGCAAAATACACCGGCTGAGGCGGGGGGGATTCGCTCCCCCTCACCTTACGGAAAGGCGGGGACAATCATGTTTTCCATCGGTAAAAAAGCGCGGCCGAAGCCGCAGCCCAAGGCGCCGCCCAAGCCGCCGGTGCCGATTTCCGGCGTGCTGCTGGACGACCTGGTCTATCTGCGGGCCCAGTTCGGGGTCAGCGCGGATTTGACCGTGCGGCGGCTGACGGTCTGCGGGAGGGAGACGGCGATCGTCACCATCGAGGGGATGGTAGACCGCCACATGATGGCCAACGCGGTCATCCTGCCCATGACCGAAATGACGGGAAGCTACACGCCCGAAGCGCTCATCGCCCGCATCCGGGACGAGGTGCTGGGCTTCACCGACATGCTCCAGGTCACCACCATGGACGAGCTGATGAACCTGGTGGCCTCCGGCTTCGGGGCCATATTGGTGGACGGGGTGCCCTTCGCGGTGCTGGGCGGCCTGCAGAATTTCATGATCCGCTCGGTGTCCGAGCCGTCGTCCGAGGTGACCATGCGGGGCTCCCGGGAGGGGTTCACCGAGGCCATAAGGGTCAACATTTCCATGATCCGCCGCCGGCTGAAAACGCCGGAGCTGGTGTTCGACATGATGGAGGCGGGCAAGACCAGCCACACGGCGGTATGCCTGTGCTACATGAAAAGCCGGGTGTCGGAGGAGCTGCTGGCCCATGTGAAGGAAAAAATCGAGTCCCTGCCGCTGGACGCGGTGCTCGAATCGGGATACATCCAGCCGTTTCTGGAAAGCCCGCCCCGGGGGCTGTTCAGCGGGGTGAACACCACCGAACGGCCGGACACGCTGTGCGGCAAGATCCTGGAGGGGCGCATCGGGGTGCTGGTGGACGGCACCCCCTTCGTGCTGGTCATCCCCTATCTGTTCGTGGAGAATTTCCAGTCCATGGACGATTACGCCCTCAACCCGTATTACGCCAGCTTTCTGCGGATCATCAAATACGCGGCGTTTTTCGTTTCCCTGTTCCTGCCGGGGTTATATGTGGCGGTGGGCACCTACCACCCGGAAATGCTGCCGCCCACCCTGCTGATGACCTTTCTCAAGGCGGATCACGCCACCCCCTTTCCCCTGACGGTGGAGGCGCTGCTCATCCATTTCCTGTTTGAAATCATGCGGGAGGCGGGGCTGCGCTTTCCCAAGGCGGTGGGCCACGCGGTCAGCATCGTGGGGGCGCTGGTCATTGGGGAATCGGCGGTGCGGGCGGGGCTTATCGGCGCGCCGATGGTCATCATCGTGGCGCTGACCGCCCTATGCTCCTTCGTGCTGCCCAGCCTGTACGGGCCGATCGCCATTCTGCGGTTCGCTTTCATCATCCTGGGCGGCTCTCTGGGGCTGTACGGGGTGATGCTGGGGGCCTGCCTGCTGCTGGTGAGCATCGCGGCGATGAACATCCAGAGCATTCCGTTCCTTGCGCCCATCTCGCCCTTCAGCATCAAGGCCATGCGGGATGTGTTCGTCCGCGACACCTGGACCAGGCTGTGGAAGGGCACCTTCACGGTGCAGGGGCTGCCCGGCTCCAAGATCGGGAAGGACAAGGGGGAAACGGACAAGTAGACCGCCCCGCATTACTTGGAAAGAAGGACGATGAACAGCTTATGAACAATCAGCAGCAAATCAGCGTGGGGCAGTTGGTGGCTATCCTGCTGACCAGCCGCCTGGCGGTGGCCATGACCTTCGCCCCCACCGTCCACCAGCTCTCCCATGGGACGGATTTTCTCCTGTCCATCCTGCTCCAAGCGCTGCTGCTGGCTCTGCTGCTGCTGCCGACCTGGTGGTTCGCGCGCCGGTCGGAGGGCATCAGCACCCTGGATTACGCCGTGGCGGTGATGGGAAAGGGCGGCGGGGTGGTGGCGGTGTTTTACGGCCTCGCCTGCCTGTACATCCAGGCGGCGGATCTCATCCGGTTCAGCCGGTTCGCCTCGAGCACCCTCTCCCCCGGCATGTCCCGAGAGGTGCTGTGCATTGTGCTGATGGTGACGGCAGGCATTGCGGCCTTCTACGGCATCCAGGCCATCGCCCGCTCGGCGGCCATCATCGCGGTGTTTGTGGTGGCCACCATCCTGCTGGCCGCCCTGGCCCTCCTGCCCCGCATGGAGCTTATCAATTTCCCGCCCCTGCTGTATGACGGAGGCTCCCCCGTGCTGGCGGGAGCACTCGAGGAGCTGCCCCGCAGCATGGAGCTGGCGGTGCTCGGGCTGCTGATCCCTTATGTAAAGGGAAGCCTGATAAAGGGCAGCCTGTGGTGGATCGGCATTTTCACGGCGGTGGCGCTGGTCATCCAGGCCACGGTGGTGGGGGTGCTGGGCGATTTCGGCGCCATGGAGCTGTTCCCCTATTACACGGTGCTGACCACCGTGCAGGTCAGTGTGATACAGCGGCTGGACATTGTGGCCACCGCCATCTGGGTGGGCGCGCTGTTTTTGAAAATGGCCTTTTTCGGCATGCTGTTCACCGATTGCTTCCAGCGGGTAACGGGGCAGAAATGGCGGATGCTCATCGCGGCGACGGGGGCTGTGATCACCCTGGCGGCCGGGCTGCTGCTCGGCGACGCCGCGCCGCTCCAGGCCGAGCAGCGGATTATCTGGTACGCCTCTGCCGTGCTTCTGGGCGTGTGCGCGGTGGGGATCCCGGCGGCGCTGGCCCTGTGGGATCTCTGGCGGCATAAAACCATGCGGAAAAAGCTGGGGCCGCAGCAAGAGGAAGGCGCGTAACCGCGAATTCACGCGAAGAAAAGGGTGGGAAATATGAAAGTTTGGGTCTTGGCGCTGGCGCTGGCTGTGGGGTTCGCCCTGCTGCCCAGCTGCCGGGAAAAATCGCTGACCAACAGCCGGGTGGTGGTGACCGCCGTGGGCATCGACGCGGGGGAAGAGGCGGACTGCCGCCTGTCCATCCAGGCCATCGAAACCCTCAAGACCTCCGGCTCTCTGACCGAGCAGGCGGAGAACGCCACCAAGGTATATGATATCGAGGCCCCCTCAGTGGCCGGGGCCCTCCAATCCTTTGTCACCCGCACTGGCCGCAGCTCCTATATCCTGCACAACCGGGCGGTGGTCATCGGCCTCGAGCAGGCGAAGCGCCGGCCGCTTTCCGCCCTGCTGGACTACTTCATCCGCAACCACGAGGGCCGCTCCACCGTGGATATGGCGGTTTGCCGCGGGGAGGCGGCCGAGCTGTTGGCGGTGCCCAGCGCGGGCTATACCATCCCGGCGGAGCATTTGTCCGTCCTTTTGCAGCAGGCGGGGCGGCAGGGGTTCGCCGTGCCCACCGATCTGCTGGACGTGGAGCGGAGCACCAGCGGCATGTACGACATGGTGATGCCCATCGTGCGGGTGGACAAAACGGGCGAGGAGCCGGCCATGGTCATGGACGGCACGGCGGTATTCCGCCGGGGGGAATACGCCGGGGAGCTCGACGAGGCGGCGACCCGGGGCCTGCTTTTCGGGCGCGGGGATTTGCAGACCTGCACCTATCCGCTGTCCCTTCCGGGGACGGCGGAGGATCCGGAGAGGCTGACCGTGGAGGTGGTATCCTCTAAAACCAAGGTGCACATCCGGCCCGAGGGGGAGGCCGCTGTCATCCGGCTGACCATCACCTGCAGCGCCACAGTGCTGGAGGAATACCGCGCGGCAGGCCTGGAATCCAGCGATTTGAAGGCGGTGGCCGGCGCGCTGCAGGAAGCCATCCTCCAGGACGTGCGCAGCGCGCTGGACAAGACCATCGGGGACTGGGGCTGCGATGTATACGGCTTTTCCCGGATGGTGAAAAAGAAGGCGCCCGAGCTGGTGCGGGGCCGGGAGGACGAATGGCCCGCCCGGCTGCGGGACTGCCGCTTCGAGGTCGAAGTGAAGGCGGACGCGGCTAAGGCCGGCGGGGTGGCCGGCGGCGGCATCATGCAGAAATAAACTAAGGAACACCGCGGGGAACCGGCTCCCCGCGGTGTTCCTTTTTGCGTGCAGGCGCGTTATTCGCCTTTGGTCAGCGCATCGTAACGCTTTTTCGATGTTCTATATGTGTCAAAATACCAATTCAAAATGGCCGTTTTTTCCCCAGGGTCAGCCGTTTCTTCCTGCATGCCCTTCAAGAGCGCCAGTACCTTATCGTGATAGAACCACTCATAGGTATGTCTGGCCTTGGCTGGGGTCATGCGCAGGGCCTTGCCGATGGCGGCAAACGACGCCTTGTCCTCCTCCCGCATCGCCACCACGCGGGCAATCGTCTTTTGGCTCAGCCTCGCTCGAAAGGGCGGCAGGGCTTCGAGAAACGCCGCCGGCAGGCCCGGCTCCCCGGCGCGGTACTCGCGCAGGATATCCGGATACATTTTTTCCAGATAGGCGCAGACATAGGGAGTCGATTGGTAGCATTCGTAGGCGTCCCGAAAAACCTTTTTCATTTGTGAAGTATTTTCACACATTTGCTCGGCCGCTATCTGTCTGATATACAGGTTTTTCTGTTTCACCTTCATTTGGTTGTATTTCTGCGCCACCCTGGACGGCGAGAGCCCCAGCTCCTTGGCAATGGCCGTAAAGGCGAGGCCCTGCTGATCACGCAGCAGCAGAATGGTATAGCCGCGTTCATCCCGCTTAAGCAGACTGTATGGGTATTTGTCCATAAGAATTTTCCTTTCCCTTCACATGCAAATTTTACCTGTAATTCGGATATTGATTATATCATATACGGGTAAAAAATACAACAATTTGCGATAAAATATATTTGGGCAGGTGGTAATGTGCTTCGTTTAAAAAAATTAAGGGAACAGGAGCGGCTCAGCCAAGAGAGTCTGGCCTTAAAACTTAATGTTTCCCAGTCTACCATTAGTGCATATGAAACCGGAGAAAGAACGCCGGATTTAGAAACCTTTATTAAAATCGCAGATTTATTCAACGTTTCTCTTGACTATCTCTGTGGTAAATCGGATACCAAACAGAGTATTCAAAGCAGCGACTTATCTCCAGAGGAATTAGACCATGTGTATGTTTACCGCCAATTAACCAGCAGGGATAAAGAAAAGGTAAAGGCATACATAGACGGTTTGAAAAGCTAGCCGGCTACTAACACAAAAAAACGCCGCACGGTTCATCTGCCGTGCGGCGTTTTTCCTGTAAGTTTATTCTTTTTCGTCGGTCATCAGGCGGTTGATTTCCTCATGGAAGCTGTTGATGTCTTTAAACTGACGGTATACCGATGCGAAGCGGACATAGGCCACCTCGTCGATGTCCTTGAGCTTCTCCATGGCGTACTCCCCGATGCGGGTGGCGGTGACCTCCCGATCCAGAGAATTCTGGATCTGAACCTCGATATCATCCACCGCCTTCTCGAGGGTTTCGATGGACACCGGACGTTTCTGGCAGGCGCGCAGCAGGCCGTTTAGCAGCTTGTTGCGGTCGAACGCTTCCCGGGACTTGTCCTTCTTGACCACGATGATGGGCAGGCTCTCGATAATCTCATAAGTAGTGAAGCGCTTCATACAGCTCAGGCATTCCCTGCGGCGGCGGATGCGGCTGCCTTCGTCGGTGGGCCGGGAATCGATGACCTTACTTTCGGTATATCCGCAAAAAGGGCATTTCATGACTTGTTCACGCCTTTCCGGTACAGTCGTCATCCTAATGAACTGCCCGGCGGCCGGCCGGGGAACAGCCCATGTCTCACAAAACAGGGAGGTTTTGTCCTTCTGCGCCCATTATACATGGCGTATACCGGGTCTGTCAAGAAATCCATGTATAATTTTCCTTGTTTTTCCTGAAAATATTAGAGTCCGCATGGAAAACCCATGCGGACTCCGCGTTATACGGCGATATCGTATTGATCCAGCAAAAAATCCTCCAGAATATACGGCAGTTCCTCCAGCACGATGTCGTATCGCAGCACCAAATCACACAAATCTTCCACCGTTTTCCGCCGGCAATCCACATCCGAGCAGGTAAACTCCTGCCCGCTTTCCAGAATGACATGAATGCCGAAAACCTTTTCCAGCGACGGGATACCATCGCTGCCGCAGCAGGACTCCAGTATTTCGCACTGTTTCCGCTTTACGTCCTCCGGCGCCTTAATAACCGCTGTCGCGGTCCCCTCCATAAGGTCCATTGACTACCCCACCTCCAAATGTGGTAATATTTCACCTAGTAGTATACCACATCTATGGAATTTGTCAACTCATTTGTTTTTATGTGGGTATTATGCGGCAGGATTCGACAAATTGCAAGAATTAGTGGAAGAATCTCGTAAATTCACGGCATTTTCACGCGGGAAACGGCATCCTCCAGCAGACGTTTGGCGTCGGCCAGCTCGGATTCCCGCTCGAAATTGGTGCGATACAGCTCCAGGACGATGGGGCCGTCGAAGCCGACGGAGGCCAGCAGGCGGAACAAGCTGTCGTAGTCCACCGCGCCTTTGCCGGGGGGCAGGCAGTCCCGGCGGGCGTCGTTGTCACTGATATGCACATGCACGAGGGCGGACCCCATGGCGGCAACAACATCCTCCGGCCGGTGGCCGCAGCGGCGGCACTGCTTGAGGTCAAAGACGAAGGCCGCCTTAGGCCCCAGTTGCCGGCGCATGGCGGCGATATAGGCGTTGTCGGATGCGCGGAAGCGCACGACGTTCTCCTGCGCCAGAGTGACGCCGTAGGTGCGGCCCAGGTCGCTGACCCCTTCGAAGCGGGCGATGGATTCCTCCACCGGGAGGACCCCCTCCGCCTTATCCCCATGCATGACCACCAGCCCCGCCCCCAGGTAGGACGCAGCCTCGAACAGGCGGGCGTATATATCCAGCCCGTCCCGATACCGCCGTTCGTAGGCGGAATAGAGGATGTACGGCTCGCTGCCCGAAATATAGGGGTGCAGGGAGACGACGCGGGCCCCCGCGGCCTGGATGCTCTCCTTCAGCTGCCGGAGGAAGGAAGGGACGATTTCCGATTCGGTATTGACGAACACCTCCAGCTCCCGGAAGCCGAGACGCAGCAGGGCGTCCAGCGCGTCCTCGGTGTTCATAGGATACAGATTGGCGGTGGAGGCTCCGATATGCATTTTCCTGTCCCTCCCAAAAACGGAAAGATTTTAGCCTTGAGACGGCGGCGATCCGCGTGATAGAATATTCATAGACTCTTTATCAGTATAGCACAAACGGGAAGGTTTACCCCCATTTTTTTCGAAAGGGCGGCTGCATATGAAAAAACGATTAAAAACGCTGCGTGCCTGGGGGAAGCTTCACCCGTTTTCCCGCAATGTGTTGCACGGCAGCGCGCAGTTCACGGCGGTGTGGTATCTATTTGCCGGGTTCCTGCATCTGACGGCGGGATACACCCCCGACTATTTCCGGGCCATCCTCTACCGGGACGCGGCGCTGCAGGTGGCACCGGTGACTCTGGCCGCCGGGATTGTGCTGGCCCTGCTCACCGACCTGGTGCTGCGCAAGACGGAGGAGAAAAAATAGTACATAAAAAGCGGCGCAGAGTGCTTCTGCGCCGCTCAGCTTGTCGACAAAGTCGACAAGCTGCTGGACGGGGACGCCGGATCACGGCGGCTCACGGACGTTCGCCTTGTTCCCTCTGTCCCCGCCAGTGCCACCCCTGCTCTTGAAAACCGGCGGAAACACGTGTGTTTCCGCCGGTTTTCGCCTATAAGGTGTGTTTGCGAGGCACATGTCCTCGCAAACACCGATCGGTAACCCGCCCCCGCTTTTTTCGTTTTCCGAACGGCGGATTCCCCTTTTTTGACAGCCTGAAGCGGCGCAGAGTGCTTCTGCGCCGCTTTTTGGTTTTTGTTATAAGACAACGCCGGGCGGGGCGTCACCCCCGGGCGATGATGTCCTTGAGCAGCCGTTCGGCGGTTTGCGCGTCGGCGGCGCCGCGGGTGGCTTTCATCACGCCGCCCAGCAGGGCTTTCAGGGCCTTTTCCTTGCCGCCCAGGTAATCGGCCACCGCGCCGGGATTGGCGGCCGCCACCTCCTCGCACAGGGCGCGCAGGGCCCCCTCGTCCACGCCGGCCATGTCCTCCTCAGTGAGCAGCTCGCCCACCGGCTTGCCGGTGTCCAGCATCTTTTCCAGGGTGGATTTGGCCAGGTTCATCTTCAGCTTGCCGCTGTCGATAAGGGCCACCAGCTCCCGCAGATAGGCGGCGGGAACGGACACCTCGCAGGCCTCCTTGTCCGCGTCGGTGACCAGACGGCGGAAAATCTGGCCAAGGATGAAGTTGGCCGCCGTCTTGGGGGTGACCCCCTGCGCGGCCTCCTCGAAGTATTCCGCCACCTTCCGGTATTTGACCAGCAGGCCCGCGTCGGCGGCGGGGATGCCCCACTCGCCCGTATACCGGGCATAGCGGCTGTCGGGCAGCTCGGGCAGGGCGGCGCGTATGCTCTCGATTTCCTCCGGCGCGGTGGCGATGGTGACCAAATCCGGCTCCCGGAAATACCGGTAGTCGTTGGCGTCCTCTTTGCCCCGCATGCTTTCGGTGACATCCCGCGCGTCGTCGTACCGACGGGTCTCCTGCACCACCTCTTCCCCGCTTTCCAGCAGGTCGATCTGCCGCTCCACCTCGTAGGCCACGGCCTTCTCGATGAAGGTGAAGGAGTTCATGTTCTTGATTTCGGTGCGGGTGCCCAGCTTCTCCTCCCCGGCGGGGCGGACGGACACGTTGACGTCGCAGCGCATGGATCCCTCCTGCATCCGGCAGTCGGAAATCCCGATGTATTTCATCATCAGCTGAAGCTTTTCAAGGTATTCCCGGATTTCCTCAACACTGCGGATGTCCGGCTCGGTGACGATTTCGATCAGCGGCACGCCGCCCCGGTTGTAATCGACAAAGGTGTCCCCCCGGGTGTGCACCAGCTTGCCCGCATCCTCCTCGATGTGGATGCGGGTGATGCGGATTTTCTTGCCAGAGGCCAGCTCCACATACCCGTGCTCGCACAGGGGCTTGTCAAACTGGGAAATCTGGTAGGCCTTGGGCAGGTCGGGATAGACGTAGTTTTTCCGATCCATTTTGGAAATCGGGTTGATGGTGCAGTGGGTGACCAGGCCGGCCATGATGGCGTACCGCACGGCCTGGCGGTTCAGCTTGGGCAGGGTGCCGGGCAGGCCGATGCAGATGGGGCAGCAGTGGGTGTTGGGCTCGCTGCCGAAGGCGGTGGTGCACCCGCAGAAAATCTTGGTGGCGGTGGACAGCTCGATATGGGTTTCCAGGCCCCCGACCATTTCATATTGCCGGCTCACAGGGCGACCCCTCCTTCCACGGCGGACAGGATCGGCCCCGCCGCCTGCTCGTACTGATAGGCGGCGCGCAGGATTTTCCCTTCCTCAAAGCGGCCGCCGATAAGCTGCATGCCGATGGGCAGGCCGGCGGCGTCCATGCCGCAGGGCAGGGAGACGGCGGGCAGGCCCGCGATGTTCACCGGCACGGTGCAGATGTCTGTCAGATAGGTTTCCACCGGATCCTGGGCCGCCTGGTTCTCGGGGAAGGCGGTCATGGGCACGGTGGGGGCGAGTATCACGTCGCAGGAGGCGAACGCCCGCTCGAACGCGGCCACGATGGCTCCCCGCAGGTTCTGCGCCTTCTTGTAATACGCATCGTAGTAGCCGGAGCTGAGCACATAGGTGCCCAGCAGGATGCGGCGCTTGACCTCGTCTCCGAAGCCCTCGCTGCGGGTTTTGCAGATCATATCGTTCACATCGTCATAATGGGGGGCGCGGCGGCCGTATCGGATGCCGTCGTACCGCCCCAGGTTGGAGGACGCCTCGGCGCACGCCAGGATGTAATACACCGGCAGGGCGAACTTCAGCTCGGGCAGGTCGAACCAGACGATCTCGGCGCCCAGGGACTCGTAGGTTTTCACCGCCGTTTCCACGGCGGCCTGCACCTCGGGGCGCAGACCCTCCATGTATTCCCGGGCCATGCCGATCTTCATGCCCCGGATGTCCTGCTCCAGACCGTCGCAGACTGGGGCGTTCACCCGGCCCCGGGAGGTGGAATCCATAGGATCGTAAAGGGAGATCGCGTCGTACACGGCGGCCGCGTCGGCCACCGATGAGGCGATGGGGCCGATTTGGTCGAAGCTGGAGGCGTAGGCGATGAGGCCGTAGCGGGAAACCGCGCCGTAGGTGGGCTTGAGACCGACAAGGCCGCAGAAGCTGGCCGGCTGCCGGATGGACCCGCCCGTGTCGGATCCCAGGCCGTAGGCCGCCAGGCGGCCGCCCACGGCGGAGGCCACGCCGCCCGAGCTGCCCCCAGCCACGTGGGCGGGGTTGTGCGGGTTCTTCGCCCCGCCGAAGCAAGAGGTCTCGCAGGAGGAGCCCATGGCGAACTCGTCCATATTGGTCTTGCCGAGCAGGACGGCGTTCTGCTCCTTGAGCAGCTTCCAGACAGTGGCGTCATAGATGGGAGTATACCCCTCCAGGATCCTCGAGCAGCAGGTGGTGGGGATGCCGGAGGTGGAGATGTTGTCCTTGAGGGTCATGGGGATGCCCTCCAGGGGGGCCAGAGCCTCGCCTCGGGCGATTTTTTCATCCACCCGGCGGGCGGTCTCCAGGGCCGTGTCCTCCGTGACGCGGACATAGGCGTTGAGCCGTCCATTGTCCCGCGCGATGGCGTCGAGATAGGCTTGGGTCAGCTCGGCGCAGGAAACCGCCTTGGTGGTCAGCTTGTCCCGCAGGGCGCGGATGCCGCTTATTTTCTTGTCGCTCATACCGCCGCCTCCTTACTGCCGCTTGCGCACGGGGAAGAAGCCGTCTTCCCCGCCGTCCACGTTCTTGAGAATCTCGTCCCGGGGATAGGAGGGAACCACCTCGTCCTCACGGAACGCATTCTGCAGATTGTTAATATTGTCGAACTCGCCGGCGGCGGCTCCCGCCGCGTTGATGGTGTCGGCAAAAGCGATGATCTCGCCCATGGCGGCGGTCAGGCCGTCCAGCTCCTCCTCGGTAACGGACAGCTTGGACAGCTTGGCGATTTTCAGGATCTCTTCGCGGGTGACCATTGGGATCCCTTCCTCTCTGGAATAAAATGGTAGTTCGTCGCTCCGGTCAAAAAGCGAACGCGGGCCTGACGCATCGCGTCAGGCCCCCTGATCAGCGGATCTTGATGTGCACGTCCCGCAGCTGCTGCTCGGTGACCTCGCAGGGGGCGCCCAGAAGCAGATCCTGGGCGTTGGAGTTCATCGGGAAGGCGATGACCTCCCGAATGCTTTCCTCCCCGGTCAGAAGCATCAGCATCCGGTCAATGCCTGGGGCCATGCCCGCGTGGGGCGGCGCGCCGTACTTGAACGCGTTATACAAAGCGGAGAATTTCTGCTGCAAATCGCTTTCGGTATACCCCGCCAGGGCAAACGCTTTGACCATCACGTCCAAATCGTGGTTGCGCACCGCGCCGGAGGACAGCTCCACGCCGTTGCACACGATGTCGTACTGGTAGGCGAGGATATCCAGGGGATCCATCGTCTCCAGAGCCTGCAGCCCGCCCTGGGGCATGGAGAAGGGGTTGTGGGTGAAGATGAGCTGCCCGCTCTCCTCGTCCCGCTCGTACATGGGGAAGTCCACCACAAAGCAAAGCTCGTACCGGTTCTCGTCGATAAGCTCCATCCGGCGGGCCACCTCGGTGCGGATTTGGCCGGCGAGGCGGGGGGCCAAGTCCTTGGAGTCGGCGATGAAGTAGAGCACGCAGCCGGGCTCGAGGCCCGCACGGCGGATCAGCTCCTGCCGGTCGTCGGCGGTGAGGAATTTATCGATGGGGCCCTGGAAGCTCATGTCGTCCGTAACCTTGACGTAGCCCAGGCCCTTCATGCCGATATCGGTGGCGAATTTCAGCATGTTCTCGAAAAAGCTCTTGGAGCGGGAGGCGCAGCCGGGTACGTTGATGGCCCGCACCGTCTTGCCCCGGAAGGGGGCGAAATCGGTGGAAACAAACAGGTCGCTGATGTCGATAATCTCCAGGGGATTGCGGAGATCCGGCTTATCGGTGCCGTATTTGAGCATGCACTCGGCATAGGGGATTCGCTTGAAGGGGGCGGGGGACACCGGCTTATCCGAAAAGGTGGAAAACACGTCGTACAGCACGTCCTCGGCCACGCGGAACACGTCCTCCTGGGTGGCGAAGGCCATTTCGAAATCCAGCTGGTAGAACTCGCCGGGGGATCGGTCGGCCCGGGCGTCCTCGTCCCGGAAGCAGGGGGCGACCTGGAAATATTTATCGAAGCCCGACACCATCAGCAGCTGCTTGAAAATCTGGGGTGCCTGGGGCAGGGCGTAAAACTTGCCGTGGAATTTGCGGCTGGGGATGAGGTAATCCCGGGCCCCCTCGGGGGAGGAGGCGGAGAGGATGGGGGTCTGCATCTCAAGAAAGCCCAGCTCGGTCATCTTGCGGCGCAGGTGGGAAATGACCTGCGAGCGCAGCACAATATTGTCGTGCACCTTGCGGTTGCGCAAATCGAGGAAGCGGTATTTCAGCCGCACCTCCTCCTTGGTCTCGGTGGATGCGGGGACTTCGAAGGGCAGGGACTCCCGCACCCGGCCCAGGACAGTCAGGGCCGCGGCCTTGACCTCCACGGTGCCGGTGGCGATTTTATCGTTATAGGTTTCTTCGCTGCGTTTGACCACCGGGCCGGACACGGTGACGGCGCATTCCCGCGTCACCCCGTCCAGCAGCGCCTCGTCGTAGACCACGACCTGCACCACGCCGTAGTGATCCCGCAGATCCAGGAACTGCACCCCGCCGTGGTCGCGGATATTCTCCACCCAGCCGGCCACCCGCACCTCCGAACCGATTACGCTTTCGTCAATGCCCGCGCAGGTATGCGTGCGGTACTGGTTTTCAAACATCATGGCTCACTCTCAATCCTTTTCGCCGGGAAAAACCCGTTTCATTCCGTAAGCGGAGGCAGCGCCCCGCGGCCTTACTTAAGCCTTACTTAAAGAGACATCCTTATAACCATCTTTTACTATGCCCCAAAACAAGGCAAATTGCAAGCAATGATAAATTATACCATAAGGTTTTTCCCTTTTCAACCAGGAAAGGGGGCGAATTTTCCCGCCTTTCGCCTTTTTTCGTCTGCGGGCGGCGGTTTCACGGAAGTTGCGCGCGCATCTTGACTGGGCGAGCAAACAAGGGCATAATAGGAGACAGACAACATCGCCGCCTTTGCGGAGAAAGGATGCCCTGCCATGCCGAAAAAAGCGCCGCGGTTTCAACTGGCCAACCGGGTGGTAATCCTGACCTTCTTCCTGTCCGCCCTCATCGTGGGGTTCTATCAGCTGACCATCCGGGGGATCGGAGTGGCGTGGATGGGGTTCATCGCCGTGCTGTACCTGCTCATCCCGCCCCTGTACCGGCGGATTTTCCACCTCAAGCCCACCTATCTCATCGATATGGTGCTGATGATTTTCATCCTGCTGGCCTTCAACCTGGGGGTGGCCCTGCGGCTGTACGGCAGCATTCCATGGTACGACAACGCTGTTCATGGCCTGAGCGGGGCGGTGTTCGCCCTCATTGGGCTGTGCGTGTTCTACGTGCTCGAGGAGGACAAGGGCCACGGGCCGGGGCACAACCGGCGCACGGCGGTGGGGTTCTCCTTCTGCTTCGCCATGATGACCGCGCCCGTCTGGGAGCTCATCGAGTACGCCGGCTTCTTGTTCTTCGGCCATGACGCCCAGGATATCGCGAACGGGGTAAAGGACAGCATGGAGGACATGTTTTTCTGCCTGGTGGGGGCCGTGATCCTGTGCGTATTGATGGCCATCCATCTGCGGGGCCGGCACAAGCTCTTCCTGTTCGCTCCGTCGGACGAGTTTTATCGCATCAACTTTGGACAGAAAAAAGAAGAGAAAACCGCATGAAAAAGCGGCCCTCCGGTCTGGATGGGCCGCTTTTTATGTCAACAGGACGGGGCAGCGGGCGCGCAGGGTTCCGCGTTCTTGCTCGTTCGGCTCCCGGGATGCGATGCTCCATGGCCTCCGTTTTCTGGTTTCCGCCTCCAGCGTGCTGCCGCTCGCCGTGTTTGACACAAATAGGCACTTGCGAGACGCCAGGCTACCTGCCTATAACCGCGTTGTGATAATACCACACAAAATCGAACAAAAGTTTGATTTTTCAAACGTAGTTGTGTATACTAGGAGCATCTGACAGGGGGAGAAAAAGGCTATGACGGAGGATCTGCGCGCGAAAACCTGCTGCTTCACCGGGCATCGGCGCATTCCGAGGGAGGCGCTGCCGCGGCTGGAGAGGCGGCTGAGTGAGGAACTGGAGGCGCTGGCGGCGCGGGGCGTCGTCTATTTCGGCGCGGGAGGCGCTCTGGGCTTCGACACCCTGGCCGCCGAGGCTGTGATCCGGCTTCAGCGGACGCGCCCGCAGGTGAAGCTGATTCTCGTGCTCCCCAGTCCCGACCAGACCAGGGGCTGGTCCTCCGGCAATGTCCGGCGGTACGAGGCTATCCGGGCGCGGGCCGATAAGGTGATGTATGTGGCCCCGGCCTACGGCCCGGGATGCCTGTTTGAGCGCAACCGGCGGCTGGTGGACGGCAGCGGGATCTGCCTGTGTTATCTCGCCGCCGAAACGGGCGGCACCGCCTACACCGTCCGTTATGCCCGAAAACAGGGATTGCCGGTGATCAACCTGGCGGAAACCGAGCGATAACGGCCACATCGCTCCTAAAGAAGCGCCGGATTGCCTCCGGCGCTTCTTTAGGAGATGGTCTCATGCTCCTTCAGATAGGTGCCCACGTCTTTTTTCAGCTGTGCCCAGGCGTCCTCGTGCACCACATAATAGAGGGGGCAGGACTTGCCCGTGACATCATAATGCCGGATGAGATGCGTCTCATCCAAATCCAGCTGCTGGCAGAGCCAGGCGCAGAGCTTCACCAGGGAGGCGTAGGTCTTGTCGTTGAACCGGCCGCTTTCGTCCGGGTGGCAGACCTCGATGGAAATGGTGTCGATGTTCCTCTGATTGGTGGCGGCGGATTTCTCGTCCAGGGGCACGCACTGCACGATTTCCCCTTCCAGCCCCACGATAAAGTGAGAGCTGACCTCCACCCCCGGGGAATTGAAATAGTTGCGGTTGGCCTTGGCGGTGGTATCGGGATTGCCCACGTAATGGATGGCGATGTCCTTCACCCGGTCGATTTTCGCCCCGTCCCTTCCGCCGCCCAAATCGATGAACTGCTGATCGATCCAGGACGGGCAGGGGATGGCGCCCATATCGATGCTTTCGCCGCCCAGTAGGGAGGACAGGCCCCGCACCGCCAGAACAACGAGCACCACCAGCGCCGCCAGGGCCGTCGCGGCCAGGGAGAGCACCAGGGCCAGACGCTGTTTCCTCTTTCTGTCCCGCCGCCTTATCTGCACCCGGGAGGAACAGCGCCCCCGGGGCGCGTGATAGGCCGTTTCCTCCGGGGTTCGGCTCTGCTCCTCCGGCGCAGCCTCCTCGCTTTTCAGCCACCCGCCGTCTTTCCACTCGGTTGCCATGGACACCAACTCCTGTTTGTCTGTCATGTCTCCATTGTAGCACACGCGCCGCGCCAGGTGTTAAGAGAAGCGGTCGAAATTCTTAAAGTTTCCTGTCCTTTTATTTGACCCGGAAATTTTTCGGGGCAAAACGGCGGATGAGCACCAGCGCCATGCCAATGTACGCCGCCGTGGCGCCCAGGACGATCAGGGAAAACCGGGCGGGGGCGGCGTCCATGTTCAGGCAGATGAGGCACAACGCATAAACTATGCCCCGAATGAGGGAATAAAACGGGTTTTTCATGGTCATATCAGAGGTGTACGGCTGGAATACATAGTATAGGAACAAATAATGCACCGAGAAAAAAGCGCCCAGCAACAGCAGGGACAGCACAAAGGGAATACAGTCGGCCAGCGGCCAGGCCAAGCCGCCCAGCAGGGCGAAGCCGACGCAACCGGCCGCCACCGCCCCGCCCAGCAGCAGATTGGGCCCCAGCATATAGCCCAGCCGGATCCGAAAATTGACAAGAATCGCGGAGGGCTTGCGGTAAAACCCCTGACGCAGCAGCGCGGCGTCGCAGTTATGAAACAACGCGCGGCAGGTGCGATCGCTGACCGAGGTCAGCAGGTACAGGACGAACACCATCACCGGCAGCAGGGTGGGCACCTTTCCCGCGGCCTTTCGCCCCGCCTCCGGGGCCAGCAGGAGCAGCAGCACCGCCAGGACGAACACCGCGCCGATAATGGCCAGGCGGATGAGCACCGGGCGGTAGAGCAGCCGCTTATGCCGTTCAAAAAAGACGGCGTTGAGATACCGGTAGCCATGCAGCCGGGCGAATTTCCGGCTGTCGGTCTGCTCCAGATCCTTGTCCTTGAGCTGGACATCCGCCGCGTGGGCCTTGGTTTTGGCTTCCTCCAGGTCGGCCAAATCCTCCGCCTTGGCGGTGCGCATCGCCACCAGAGTGAAACGGGGATACCGCCAGACATAGGCAAAGCCCGCCGCGCCGGCCACCAGGCAGACGAGGACCATGGGCAGGCTGACCGCCAGCCGGCCGATTCCCCAGTCCCGGCCCAGCATCAGCGGCAGATAGGCCAGGACCAGCGCCGCGGCGATGGGCAGAAGCTTGAAGCCGCCCAGCCGCCCGGGCGCGCCCCCACGCAGCTTGAACCATGCCAGATGGGCCGCCTCCCCCGCCGCGTGGAGCGCCGTGATTTCCAGCGCGCACAGCAGCCCGTCCCACGGGGAACCGCCCAGCAGAAACGCCCCCAGGGTCAGCACCGGGAGGAAGCCGACGGCATCCTTGCCGATCTCCACCAGATACTGAGCGAGCAGATACGGCCGGGGCGGCAGCCGCATCAGCCGCAGGCAGACATAGCGATCCGCATCGCTGCTCAGCAGCGCGCGGGACTGAAAGGTGCCGGACACCAGGCTGAGAAACACCAGAGCGTGCAACGCGTAGGGATACGCGGCCGATAGATTTTCCTCCCCCGCCGCCAGAATAGCCGGCAGCGCGGCCATCAGCAGCACATACAGCGCTTTTCCGAACCACAGGCCGATGAACCGGGCCGGCAGGGTGATATAGGCCAGGACGGTTTTTAAGGTCTGCCAGCGATAGACCCGATCGGGTATTCGCTTACCAACAATGGGTAATTTTAGGAGAAAATATAACCATCCGTTTACTTTCGTGGCCGTGCGGATTTCCATGGAGGCCTGCAAAACGGGCAGCAGGCGGTTGGTCACTGGTTTCATCCGCCGTCCCCCTCGTCCTTCAGGATTTCCACAACCTTCTCCTCAAAAGCGGGGCTGTGGATGGCCGCGGGATCCACCAGCTCCAGGGTCCCCTGATGCAGCACGGCGATTTCATCGCACAGATCGGTGGCCAGCTGCAGGATATGGGTGGAAAAAATCAGGATGTGATCCTGCTTCATATCCCGCAGCAGCTTCTTCATCTCCAGCGCCACCACCACGTCAAAGGAGGTCAGCGGTTCGTCCAGCAGGATGATCGGCGGGCGGGTGATGAAAAAGCTGAGCATCTGCAGCTTGTTTTTCATGCCGTGGGAGTAGCCCTTGATCAGCCGGTGCCGATCCTCCGGCGCCATTTGCACCAGCTCGAAGTAATCGTCCGCCGTTTTCCCCGGCAGCACCCGCTGGCGGTGGATGTCCATCAGGAACCGGACGAACTCGTAGCCGGTGAGAAACTCGGGCAGGATGGGGGTGGAAAAGACATAACCCACATCCTCCACGTCCAGGGGGCGGGACAGGCCGTCCTCCGTCAGCCGGGCCATCCCGCCGTCCGGATCCAGCTCCCCGGCCAGGCAGTTGAACAGGGTGGTTTTCCCCGCGCCGTTGCGGCCCAGAAGGCCGTAGATTTTTCCCTTTTCAAAGGTGCAGGACACGTCCCGCAGCACCTTTTTTTCGCCGAAATCCTTCCGGATGCCGGTCAGCACCAATTCCATACGCTTGTCTCCTATTCTTTCATCAGCCGCCGCAAGACGGCCGCCTCCGCGGGCAGGGATTCCGGACGGTCGTCAGGCATGAATTCCAGCAGACAGCCCCTATCCCAGCCCCGCTCCCGGAAAACCGCCAGGTACTCCCGCCAGACCGGCACCCCCTTCTTCAAAGGATAGCGGTTTGGCCCTTCCCAGTAAAACACGTGGATATTCTCGGTATACGGAGCCAGGGAACGAGCGGCCTCCAGATTATAGGCCAAGTCTCGCGACGGGTCAGGCTGCCAGTACATGCCGACCCCCGCCTCCCGCACCGCCTCCATAAGCCGCAACGCGGCGCGGTAGTCGTCGGTCAGGGTGTTGCGATGGCACTCGAACGCCACCCGGCATCCTTCCCGGGCCGCCATGCGCCCGATACGCGCGGCGTCCTCCGCTGTCCGACGCCACGCCTCCGCCGTGGCGGAGGCGGAGCCTTTGTTTCCGGCCCATACCCGGATGACCGGCGCCCGCAGCGCGGCCGCACTGGCCAGCACGCCGTCAAACTCCTCGGCGGGACTGACCCCCGGCTTATAGTACGAGCCGTAGGCCAGCACCCGCAAGCCCGCCGCCCGCGTTTCCCCGCCCACCCGTTTGGCGGCGGAAACATCCCCAGCGGGGACGTGGACGTCCGCGCCCCATTCGATGCCCGTCAATGCTGCCTCCCGGGCGGCGCGGATTACCTCGCTGGGAGACAGGCCCCGAAATGAAACCGAAACCAGACCGGCTGTCATGCCAACCGCCTCCTTGCCCATATTGCCCTTATCATACCGGATCCTCCGGCGAAAATGCAAGCGGCGGGACGGCGCGACACAGGCCGTCCGGCCCTCGCCGGCGGGGCGCGAGCGACCGCAGCCCGCGATTTTCAGGAAAATCATCCATTTTGGTGAAAATCGGCTATTTTCTTTTTTCCCCGGCTGTGCTACTATGTAGGGGATCATTTTCCAGCCGACAGTGATAAGGAGAAAGCGAGAGGATTCTATGGAGTTTCCTATGCAGTTTATTCGTGCCACCAGCGTGACGGGGACGCATGAGGCGCCGGTTCCCGCCCCGTATCTGCGCCGGGCTTTTGAGGTCAAGGAGGCGTGCCAGGGCCGTCTGCTCATCGGCGCGCTCGGCTTTTACGAGCTGTACCTCAACGGGCGGCGGATCACCAAAGGGGCGCTGGCCCCCTACATCAGCAATCCCGACGATATCGTCTATTACGATTCCTACGAGCTGGCGCTGCAGGCGGGCGAGAACGTGCTGGGCCTGTGGCTGGGCAACGGGTTCCAAAACAATCCGGGCGGCCATATCTGGGACTTCGACAAGGCCCGGTTCCGCGGCGCGCCCCAGGTGGCCCTCCGGCTGACCTACACCGGCCCCGACGGGACGGAGCGGACGTTGGAAAGCGATGACCGTTTCCGCACCGCGCCCTCCCCGGTGCTGTTCGACGATTACCGGTTCGGCGAGCACTACGACGCCCGGCTGGAGCTGCCGGGATGGAACGCCCCCGGCTTTGACGACAGCGGCTGGCAGCCAGCGTTGCCCGCCCCCATGCCCCGGGGCGAGGCCCGTCTCTGCGAGGCGGAGCCTATCGTGGTCACCGACGAGCTGAAACCCATATCCATCCTCCCCGAGGGGGACGGCTACCGCTACGATTTCGGAAAGAACTGCGCGGGTGTCTGCCGCCTGACCATCCGCGGCCAGGCTGGCCAGCGGGTGGAGCTGCTCCACGGCGAATACCTGGAGGACGGCAAGCTGACCGTGCGCAACATCTGGTTTGGCGATAACCCCCTGGTCCATCGGGACGTGTATATCTGCAAGGGTGAGGGAGAGGAGACCTACACCCCCTCCTTCACCTACCACGGCTTCCAGTATGTGCTGGTCACCGGCATCACCCCGGAGCAGGCCACGTCCGATCTGCTCACCTATGTGGTCATGAACTCCGATTTGAAGGAGCGGGGCGGCTTCACCTGCTCCGATCCCACAGTGAATACGCTCCAGGAGCTGACCCGCCGCTCGGATCTGGCCAACTTCTATTATTTCCCCACCGACTGCCCCCAGCGGGAGAAAAACGGCTGGACGGCCGACGCCGCGTTGTCCAGCGAGCATCTGCTGCTCAACCTCTCGCCCGAAACCAGTTACCGAGAATGGATGCGGAACATCTGCAAGGCCATGGACGACCGGGGCGCGCTGCCCGGCATCGTACCCACCGGCGGGTGGGGCTTCCACTGGGGCAACGGCCCGGCCTGGGACAACGTGCTTTTGTATCTGCCCTATTTCGTGTACCTGTACCGGGGCGACAAAACGATCCTGGAGGAAAGCGCCGCGTCCATCCTGCGGTATCTGCACTACCTGACCACCCGGGTGAACGAAGAGGGGCTGATTAAAATCGGCCTGGGCGACTGGTGTCCGCCGGCCCGGGGCAGCGATCAGTACAAAGCGCCGCTGGAATTTACCGACACGGTGCTGTCCATGGACATCGCCGAGAAGGCGGCGTACATATTCGGCGTGCTGGGCATGGCGCCCCAACAGACCTTCGCCGCGTCCCTGGCGGCCCAATTCCGCGCCGCGGTGCGGGAGCGGCTGGTGGATTTTTCCACCATGACGGCGGCGGGGAACTGCCAGACCTCTCAGGCCATGGCCCTGTTCTACGGGGTTTTCGAGCCCGGCGAGCGGCCGGCCGCTTTTGACCGGCTGCTCCGCCTTATCGAAGAACAAGACGGCCATATGGACACCGGCGTCCTGGGCGGCCGGGTAATTTTCCATGTGCTGACCGATTTCGGACGCAGCGATTTGGCCTTCAATATGATCGTCCGGCCCGATTTCCCCTCTTACGGCAACTGGGTCGCCCGCGGCGCCACCAGCCTGTGGGAGGATTTCCAGCCCGAGGGGGGCGACGTCACCTCCCACAACCACCATTTCTGGGGGGACATCAGCAGCTGGTTCATTCAGGCGCTGGCGGGCATCCGGTTCAATCCCCACCGCCGCAGCCTGCTGGAAGCGGACATTCGCCCCTCCTTTGTGCCGCAGCTGGACAGCGCCAGCGGCTTCCATCTCGCCCCGGCGGGTAAAATCGCCTCCTCCTGGGTCCGGGAGGGCGGAGAGATCCGCCTGACGGTGGAATTCCCCGCCGACATGACCGGGCGGATCTCCTTGGAGCCGGGCTATGTCTTCGACGACGGCCTGGCCGTAAAACCCGCCGCCTCCGGCGAATATCGCATTCATACCGTATAAAAAAACACCGGATCGCTTCTTCCATGAGCGATCCGGTGTTTTTTCATCGGCTGCGGCGGCTCCGCGCCCATATCTCAGGCGAATCCGCGCATACTACTAGTAAAAATCCTCCATGAAAGCTGGTATCGCATGAATCATCTGCACGGGGAGACGAGCCCCTATCTGCTGCAGCACGCCGACAATCCGGTGGACTGGTATCCGTGGTCGGAGGAAGCCTTCGCGCGGGCTAAACGGGAAAACAAGCCGGTTTTTCTCAGCATCGGCTACAGCACCTGCCATTGGTGCCACGTCATGGCCCGCGAGAGCTTCGAGGATGAGGAAACCGCCCGCCTGCTCAACGCTCATTTTATCGCCGTCAAGGTGGATCGGGAGGAACGCCCGGACATCGACAGCGTGTACATGGCGGTGTGCCAGGCGTTTACCGGCAGCGGCGGCTGGCCCACGAGCCTGTTCCTGACGCCGGATCAAAAGCCCTTTTTCGCCGGCACGTATTTTCCCCCGCGTGCGCGGCACGGGCTGATCGGTTTCCGCGATCTGCTGCGGACCATTGCCCGGCAGTGGGCGGACAACCGGCCGGCGCTGCTGCACTCCGCCGAGGATGCGCTGGCGCAGCTTTCGTCCGCCATGCCACCCGCCGGGGAGGCGGCTCCCCATTCCGATCTGCCGGAGCGGGCGGTCGGGTGGTTCTCCGCCGCCTATGACGAGGAATACGGCGGGTTCGGCGACGCGCCCAAATTCCCGACGCCCCACAATCTTCTGTTTCTGCTTGCCTACAGTAAGCTGAAGGCGCACGACCGCACTCTTCGCATGGCGGAAACCACCCTGACCCAGATGCGCCGCGGCGGTATCTTTGACCAAATCGGCTACGGCTTCTCCCGGTATTCCACCGATCGGTATTTTCTCGCGCCGCACTTTGAAAAAATGCTGTACGACAACGCGCTGCTGATCCTGGCCTACGCGGCGGCCTATGCGGCGACCGGCTCGGCTGCCCACCTGGACACCGCGGAGAAAACTGCGGACTATGTCCTGCGGGAGATGACCAGCCCCGCCGGCGCGTTTTACGCGGCTCAGGACGCCGACAGCGGCGGCGTGGAGGGGCGGTATTACCTGTTCCACTACGACGAACTTCTCACCTTGCTGGGAGACGAAAAAGGGCGGGCGTTCAACGCGTATTACGGCATCACGCCGCAGGGGAACTTCGAAGGGGGCAGCATCCCCAACCGCCTGCACCCGACCGGCCCCGAAGGCGCTTTCGACGACGTGCTGCCGGCCGTGCGCACTTACCGCCGGGAGCGGGACTCCCTTCATTTGGACGATAAAATCCTGACCGCCTGGAACGCGCTGATGATAGCGGCACTAGCCTTTCTCTATCGGATCACCGGCGCGCCCCGCTATCTCGACGCCGCGAAAACGGCGCAGCGGTTCCTGGATACCCATCTGTCCGATGAAAACGGCCTGTATGTCAGCTTCCGGGAGGGGAAACGGACGGCCCGCGGTTTCCTGGATGAATACGCCTTCTCCGCCGCCGCCCAGCTCATGCTGTTTGATGCCACGCTGGAGGAAGCCTATCTTCGCCGGGCGGAGCAGTTCTGCCGGCAAGCGGCCTCGTTCGCCGACCCGGACGCCGGCGGCTTCCACCTGACGGGGGACGCTAATGAGCGCTTGGTAATCCGGCCCAAGGAAACCTATGACGGCGCGCTGCCCAGCGGCAACGCCGTCATGGCCTTCAATTTCGTCCGCCTGTCCCAGCTGACACAGGAGGACGACTGGGAGCAGGCCGCGCTTCGGCAGCTGGCCTTCCTGTCCGGCGAAGCGGCGAGCTTTCCGGCGGGGCACAGCCTGTTTCTGCTGGCCCTGCTGCTGCATGACAACCCGCCGCCCTCGGTCACCGTCGTCCTGGGCAGCGACGGCGAATGGGAAAGCGTGAAAAAGCGGCGGCCTCTTTATGCGACCGTTCGGGTGCTGCCCGGGCCGACAGCGGACTACCCGCTGCTCAACAGCCGCACCACCTACTACGTCTGCCGGGCTCATGCCTGCCTGCCACCCTCCAACACGTTGGCTTTATAAAGGGGCGGTTTTTTATTCCGCACAATCCCTTGTGCTTTTCTGATATGTGTGGTATAATGACTTGTTTGCACCTTTTGGCCGAACCGAGCTGAAAGACATTTGTCCGCGAAAACCGTGCACGGAAGCGAGGCGAAAGTCTCGCTTTTTTTCACGGCGAAGCGGCATTCCAGATTTTACCGAAAAGAGGACATGCATGAATTCCATTCCCTTTGAAGAGCTAAACCTAATCCCCGAAATCCGCCGGGCGGTGGAGGCCCTGGGCTTCGAAACCGCCACCGACATTCAATCCCAAAGCATTCCCCTTATCCAGAGCGGCCGGGATGTCATCGGCCGGTCCCAGACCGGCACCGGCAAGACGCTGGCCTTCGGCGTCCCGGCGCTGGAAATCATCGACCCCGCCATGCGCGGCGGCTGCCAGGTGCTGATCCTTTGCCCCACCCGGGAGCTGGCGGTGCAGGCCTGCGGGGAAATCCGCAAGCTGGCCCGGTTCCTGCCCGGCATCCAGGCGGCGGAGGTCTACGGCGGCGCGCCGATGGATCGGCAGATCCTGCGGCTGAAAACCGCCAACCTGGTGGTAGGCACCCCCGGCCGGGTGATGGATCACATGCGGCGGGGCACCTTGAAGCTGGATCGCCTGAAAATGATTGTGCTGGACGAGGCGGACGAAATGCTCAGCATGGGCTTCCGGGAGGATATCGAGACCATTCTCACCGACACCCCGGAGGACAGACAGACCGTTCTCTTCTCCGCCACCATGCCGCCGGCCATCCTGGCCCTGACCCGGACCTATCAGAAGGATCCGGTCTTGGTGCAGATCCAAATGCGGCAGGAGACGGTGGAAAACATCGAGCAGGTGTATATCGACGTACCCATGGGCCGCAAGATGGACGCTCTCAACCTGATACTGCGGTACGAGAACCCGCAGCTGGCCATGATTTTCTGCAACACCAAGCGGATGGTGGATGAAATCGCCGCTTATCTCGACCGCCACGGCTTTATGGCCGAAGGGCTGCACGGCGATATGAAGCAATCCCAGCGCACCAAGGTGATGGAGGGCTTCAAGCACGGGCGCACCGGCATTCTGGTGGCCACCGACGTGGCCGCCCGGGGCATCGACGTCACCGGCATCGATTATGTGATCAACTACGACATCCCGCAGAGCAGCGAGTATTATGTCCACCGGATCGGCCGCACCGGCCGGGCCGGGAAATCGGGCAAGGCGATCACCATCTGCAGCGGCCGGCGGCAGGTCGGCGAGCTTATGCAGATCGGCCGGATGGTCAAGACCTCCATCGCCCGGGCGGATATCCCCAAACCCGAGGATATCCGGCTGAGACAGCAGCGGCTGCATGTCGCCGAACTGGAGAAACTGCTGGCGAAGGAGGAACCCTCCCCCTTCGCGGCACTGGTGGAGGAGCTGATCCAGCAGGGGCACGATCCCGCGGCCGTGGCTGCCGCCGCGCTGCAGCTCCATTACGGCGAGGAAAGCCAGGGGCTGGAGGAAATCAAAGCGCCGGCCTATGGTTCGGGCTTCGCGCCCCGCCCGGCCGGCGGCTATCGGAAAATCAGCATCAACATCGGCCGGGACAAGCGGATCGCCCCCAACCACATCGTGGCGGCCATCGCGGGCAAAACCGGGATGAACGGCCGGGAAATCGGTAAAATCGAGATTTTCGACAACGAGACGGTGGTGGCCATCCCGGAATCGCGGTTTGACGAAACCCTGGAAGCCATGGCCGACTGCCAAATCGGAGGCAACCCCACCGTGACCAAAGCCTACAAGGGCGGCGGAGGCGGCTACAGCCAGGCCCCCCGTTCCTATCCCCGGGATAACCGCCCCGACTACCGCCGCCTGCCCAAAAAGCGAGAGCTGGAGGGCCGGGGCCGCAAGAAGTACTGAGTGAAAAGCCCGGCGCACCGCGATGGTGCGCCGGGCTTTTTTATTATATATGTTTATGTATATTCCAGCAGCGCCAAGGGCGCGGGGAGGGACAGAGCGCTCACCGGGGGGCACAGACGGCCCGCCCGGAGGGGAAGCGCCGTCACCGCATGGCTCCGCTCGTTGGCGGCCAGAAGGAACCGTTCGTCCGCCGTCAGCAGGATGTCCCGGGGCCAAGCCCCTCCGCAAGGGACGGCCTGCGTCAGCCGCAGTGCCTCGCCCTCCGCTTCAAACACCGTAATCACGTCGGCCCCCCGATTGGACACGAACACACGGCGGCCGTCCCGGCTGACGCGGATGGCGGCGGGATAGTTTTCCGCCGGCCGCATCTCCGCCGGCAGGGCCGGCACGGTCTGAAGCACGTGAAACCGCCCCGGTTCATAGGCCAGCGCCGTCACGGTGGAAGCCAGCTCGTTGACGCACCAGGCGAAGCGCCCGTCCGGCGAAAACGCCAAATGACGCGGCCCGCTCCCGGCGGGCAGAGCCGTACGGTTTTTCAGCCGCAGCTCCGCATCCAGCAGCAGCAGGCTGTCGCTGCCCAAATCCACCGCCGCGAGAAATTCCCCGTCGGGGGTGAACGCCACTTGATGGATGTGCGCCGCCTCCTGCCGATCCCTGTGAGGGCCTTGTCCCTCGAAAACGGCCAAGCGGCGCGTCTCCCCTTCCAACAGCGCCGCGCTGCCGGTGCCATAATTGGCGCACCATACCCGGCCGCCCCGGGCCGCCAGATGGCAGGCCTCCACCCCTCCGGTGGAACGCAGCTCCCCGTGGGGCCGCAGCCGGCCGTCCTTTTCCTGGGGGAAGGCCGTCAAAGCGCTGTCTCCCCCGCAGCCCTCCGGCGCCAGCAGCAGCGTCAGCAGCTTCCCGCCGTCCATGGCCATATACATGGGCCGGTCGGCCGTCGCCATCTGCCGCAGGGACAGTGTCCCCTCCTCCGTCCCGTCCAGCACCGCGATGCCGCCCTGGCGGGAGCAGCACGCGGCATATAGGCAATAAGCCATGACGAACCCCTCTTTTCGTATCTTATTTTCGTTCCTGCCGGTAGGCGCGGGGCGTCGTCCCGCAGACTTTGAGAAACGTGCGGTTAAAGGTGCGCGGATTGTCAAACCCGCAGGCGTAGACAATTTCCATCACCGGCCGATCGGTGCGCGCCAGCAGCTCCTGGGCGCGCTGTATCCGCAGCGCCGCGACATAGGCCGAAAACCCCATGCCCAGCCTGCCGGAAAACAGGCGGGACGTCTGGCAGGGGCTGAGCCCCAGGGCGTGCGATACATCCGCCAGGGAAAGCGGCTGACAAAAATGGCCGTTGACATAATCCACCGCCCGATAGGTCAGCTCCTGATAGGCCGCGTCGGTGTTGGGCTTCAACTCCAGCCGGTTCCACAGCAGGGCGAGCAGCAGCTGGAGATACGCCCGGCAGACCGGCGTGTCTCCGTCCCGCCCATGCCGCAGCAAATGACGGAAAGCCACCGGTACCTCGTCCAGCTCTTCCACGGACAGGAACGGGCAGCGCGGATGCCGGCTGACAAGGGCGCGGGCATAATCCCCCGCCTGGGCCGGCTTGGCTATCAGCAGGTGCACCAGATGGCCGTCCTCCCCATCCGCATGCGCGTATCCGTGCAGAACATGCGGGAAAATCACGGCCAGCTCCCTCGGCCGCAGGACGGCCGCATCGTCCCCCACCGTCACGCGGATAGTCCCCCGCTCCACATACAGGATTTCCAGGGACTCGTGAAGATGGAGGGGATAAGCCATATCGCAGGACGAAAACATCCGGATATCCGTCTCTTGGTTCTCATACCAGGGATGCATGATCCGCCCCGCCTTCCGTGTGCAACAAATGTCCAAATTCCTTGCGCTTTTGTCCTGTATTTTATCACTTCCCCTGCTATAATGCAAGTAAAGACCATATTGGTTAGGAATTTTGGAGGAAAAGCTTATCGTTAAGCCGGTGCAGGCCCTGCGGGTGATACGGATCATCGATCTGGCCTTTGCCTCCCAGGAGCAGGGCGCGGGCCTGCCCTGCGATATTTAATGCCATGTAAGGAGGACACTTATGAAACAAGCTCTCATTTTCCAAGGTGGCTGGGACGGTCACGAGCCGCAGCTCACCTCCCGCCGTTTCGCGGGCCTGCTGGAGGAAGCCGGCTTCGCCGTAACAGTCTCCGACACCCTGGACTGCCTGGCCGATCTCGATCGCCTGCGGGAGATGGATTTGCTGGTGGCCTGCTGGACCATGGGGGAAATCCCCGGAGACTACACCCGCAACGTCGCCAAAGCGGTGGGCGAGGGGGTGGGACTGGCCGGCTGCCATGGAGGGATGTGCGACTCCTTCCGGCAGGATACCGAGTGGCAGTTCATCACCGGCGGCCAGTGGGTCAGCCATCCCGGCGGGGACGGCCAGACCTACACGGTCAATATTCGCTCCGGCAGCAGCCCCATCGTGGAGGGGCTGGAGGATTTCGAGGTGTGCAGCGAGCACTATTATCTCCATGTGGATCCCGCCATCGAGGTGCTGGCCACCACCCGCTTCCCCCTGGTGAATTATTACCACATTTCCAATAAGCCGGTGGATATGCCGGTCGCCTGGACGAAATTCTGGGGCAACGGCCGGGTGTTTTATACCTCTCTGGGCCATCACGACGACGTGTTCGACCGCTCTCCGACCGCCCAGGAGCTGATGCGCCGGGGCATGCTGTGGGCGGCCGCCGGCCGGACCTTCGCCCGGGACCATGGACTGACCGCCGAGCGGTTTGAAAACAGCGCCAAAATGTATTGACGGGAGAGGGAATTATGGAAAAAGTACGCATCGGCGTCGTGGGCGTCGGCGCCATCAGCGGTATCTATCTGGAGAATATCACCGCCCGGTTCCGGGAGCTGGAAATCGTGGGCGTCTGCGATCTGATCGACGAACGGGCGCGGGCGGCCGTGGAGAAGTACCGCATTCCCAAGCAATACCCCACCATGCACGATCTGTTTGCCGATCCCGCGGTGGACATTGTGCTGAACCTGACCCGTCCTTACGAGCATTTCGAGGTGTCCCGCGCGGCCCTGCTGGCCGGCAAGCATGTGTACAGCGAAAAGCCCCTGGCCGCCGATCTCGCGGAGGGCCGGGAGCTGGTGCGGCTCGCGGAGGAAAAGGGGCTGCTGCTCGGCGGCGCGCCCGATACCTTCCTGGGGGCCGGGCTGCAAACCTGCCGCCGCCTGATCGACGACGGCTATATCGGGGAGCCGGTGGGGGCCGCGGCCTTCATGATCTGCCGTGGACATGAAAGCTGGCATCCCGATCCCGATTTCTACTACCAGCGGGGAGGCGGCCCTCTCTTTGACATGGGGCCCTATTATCTGACGGCTCTGGTGAACCTGCTCGGCGGCGTGTCCATGGTCTCCGGGATGGCCCGCGCCTCCTTCCCCGAGCGGCTGATCACCAGCCAGCCGCACCGCGGCGAGACCATCCACGTCCACGTGCCCACCTATGTGGCCGGCCTGCTGCAATTCGCCAGCGGGGCGGTGGGCACCCTGTTCACCACCTTTGACGTCCACTATTGGGGGCAGGCGCGCCTGGAGGTTTACGGCGCGGAGGGCACGCTGGTGTGTCCCGATCCCAACGGCTTCGGCGGCCCTGTCGAGCTATACCGTCCGGAGGACGGCACCCGGCGGGAGCTGCCTCTCCTATTCCCTTACGCGGAGAACAGCCGGGCCCTCGGCCTGGCTGACATGGCCAAGGCGCTGCGCACCGGCCGGGCGTTCCGCGCGGACTGTCAGCAGACCTTCCACGTCCTGGAAATCATGGAGTCTCTTTATAAGAGCAGTCAAGAGCAGCGCTTCGTCCCCCTGACCTCCGCCTATACCCGGCGGGAGCCGATGCGCACCGGCCTTCTCGACGGCATTCTGGACGATTAGGCCCTTCAAGCTTTTCCGGCTTGCCGCAGCGGCCTTTTCGGCAGAATCCTCTGTCGGCCGCCCGGATAATTATCATGGAAACACGGCTGCACCCGTGACAGGTGCGGCCGTTTTTTAAAATATTTTTCCAAATTTTTGAAAATTCTCCTGTCAGAAGAACAGAAAACCGCTGGAAAATTTTATAATACTACGGAGAATAACTACGTCATTTTATAGGGGGGACGATACATATGAAACGCATTAAAAAGGGGCTTGCGTTTTTCTTGGCGACATGGATATGGATGCTGGCGCTCCCTGTCGGGACTTTATCAGCGATGGAAAATACCGCGGAATTTCTGGGCGGAGACGGGACGGAGGAGAGTCCGTATCTCATTTCAAACAAAACGCATTTGAACAATGTGCGGAACCATCTGGACGCACATTTTTTGATGGTCGCGGATATTGAATTTAACGAGGCGGATTTTGCCCAAGGAGGGGAGTTTTATAACGGAGGGCAGGGCTGGGAGCCGATTGGGGCAGATCGATATTTTACAGGCGTATTTGACGGGGATGGTCACATCGTTGATGGCCTAGCTTGTTACCGTAGCGGAACAGGAGGGATTTGTGCCGGATTGTTTGGTTTTAATAAAGGGGAAATCAAAAATCTTGGTCTCATAGATTGTGATGTATCTGCCAAATCTAAATCTTATCCTACTACTCCGGATGCTTATGCAGGCGGGATCGTGGGATATAATACAAGTTATGGTACGATCAGCAATTGCTACAATACTGGAAATGTGAGTGCCACTATTTTTCATTCAAGCGATCGAATTGACTTTCCCAGAACTCATGCTGGGGGAATTGCAGGAGAAAATTATGGAAAAATCAGCAATTGCTATAACATTGGTAGCGTAAACGCTACTTTGTCCACTTCTTTCCATTCTCACAGTGACCAATTCGAAGCCCATGCAGGCGGAATCGTGGGGTATAATACAAGTTATGGCACGATCGGCAATTGCTACAATATCGGCAGTGTGGATGCCACTGTTTTTTATTCACCGGATCGTTTCACTTCCAGTGCCTATGCAGGCGGGATCGCGGGGGGGAATGGATACGGAACACTAGGCGAAGATTGTTATTATCTGAATGTGGCTTCCAAAGTCGGCGTTGGTACCGGAGAGGATAATACAGTTTCCTGTACGATGGAACAAATGAGATCACAGGCTACCTTTTCGGGTTTTGACTTTGATGCCATCTGGACAATGTCTGGAAATGAAACGTATCCTTATCCAGAACTACAAAAGATGTTCCATGCTGATGTTCAAGAGGAAAATGTCACAGAATTTAACGGCGGGACAGGGGCGCAATATGCCCCTTATCTTATTGCCAATAAAGAACACCTGAATAATGTGCGGAACCATTTGGGTGCATATTTTAAAATGGTGGCGGACATTCATTTTACCACAGACGACTTTGCCGAAAACGGTTTTTTTTACAATGACGGCCAGGGCTGGGAGCCGATTGGAACAAGTGAAAACCCGTTCTTTGGCGTCTTTGATGGCGCTAATCATACCATTCATGGATTAGAAATAAGCATTTCGGACAAGAATCCTGTTTTTGTAGGACTGTTTGGTTGTAATACAGGAATTATTCGAAACGTAGGCATGGTGGACGGTACTGTGAGCGCTGCTGTTTCGTCTGCATATGCCTACATGAACTCCTATGTGGGCGGGATCGCTGGTTATAACCGGGAGGGAACCATCAGCAATTGCCATAACACGGGAAGCATAGGTGTCTCAGTTTCGTTTTCGTCTTCTAATACCTCCAGCAGTGCACACGCTCATGTAGGTGGAATTGCTGGCTATAGTCTGGCGGGAACAATCGACAATTGCTACAATACCGGAAGGGTAAGCACTACCGTTTCATCCACATCTCCCGATGTGATCTCTGCATGCGCTCCCTATATAGGCGGGATCACAGGATATAATCAGGGCAGCACCATTAGTGAGTGCTACAATACCGGGAATGTGAGCTCTTCTGTTTTTTCTGAATATTTAGGGAGGTATACGTCAGCAGAGACCGGTGGAATTGCAGGGATCAGCCGGGGAACGATCCGCAATTGCTACAATATCGGTAGCGTGTTCAGTAATACTGGCGATGTAGGTGGGATCGCAGGGGAAAATCAGAGCGGCGGAACAATTTGTGATTGTTACAATACTGGCAGCACGACAGGGCCAGGATTTTATATAGCCGGGATTGCAGGACGGAATGGCGATGGAAAAGCCGTCAGAAATTGTTATTATCTTAATATTATCTCTCAAGGCGTCACTGGCGACGACTTCACGACTTCCTGTTCAATGGAACAAATGAAACAGGAAAGTACTTTTATAGACTTTAACTTTGACCTTGTCTGGACGATGATTGGGAACAAGGATTATCTTTGCCCAGAGTTGATGAGTGTGCCCATGATTTTTGAAAAATCGCTCGTTTCCATCTCACTAAGGCAGAATCCAACCAAGGTGGAATACATTGAGGAGACCGCTTTTGATCCCGCCGGCGGTTGGCTCACTCTCACCTACAACAATGGAACCGGTGAGGAGATCGCCCTTACTTTGGATATGGTGAGCGGTTTTGATAATACCAGGATTGGCAAGCAGATACTAACCATTACTTATCAAGGGAAAACCACCGCCTTTGAAGTAACCATAATAGCCAAATCTCTCACTAAAATTGAGGTAAGCCCGCCGACCAAAACGGAATACCTCGAAGGCAAGGACGAACTGAATGTCACCGGCGGAAAGGTCACCGTTTATTACAACAACGGTTCCTCCGAAATCATTGATCTAACTCTTGATATGGTAACCGGATTCGATAATACCCGAGTGGGGACGCAAAAATTGACTGTCACCTACAAGTGGGGAAAGGCGACCTTTGAGGTGGAGATCACTAAGAAGTCGGTCGAGCGTATCGAGGTGACTCATCCGATCAAAAACGAATACTTGGAAGGGGATGAATTCGACGCATCCGGCATGGTGGTTACCGCCCACTATAATAACGATACCTCGGAGGTGGTGACGGATTACGGCATCGGCGGCTACGATTCCGCGCCCGGGGCTAAGATCATTACGGTTACCTATGGCGGAAAAACAGCAACTTTTGAGGTGACGGTGCGGGCCAAGACGCTGACGGAAATTCGAGTGACGAAGCAGCCAGCTAAGCGAACCTATCTGGAAGGGGATGCTTTTGATTCGGCGGGGATGGAAATTACCGCTTACTACGACAACGGCACCTCGGAGGTGGTGACGGACTATGGTATCAGCGGTTACGACTCCACACCGGGCGTCAAGCGGCTCACTGTGACCTATGGGGGCAAGACGGCGGCTTTGGAGGTGACGGTGCGGGGCAAGGCGCTGGTGTCGATTGCGGTCACTAAGAACCCGGATCAAATGACCTATGTGGAAGGAACCGCGCTGGATACGACGGGGATGGAACTGACCCTGGTATTTGATAACGGGACAAAAGAAGTCCTCGCCACCGGCTGGACGGAAACCTATGATTTCAGCCAGCCGGGAAGGCAGGAGGTGCGAATTGACTGCCGTGGGAAAACAACGACGCTGACGGTGATGGTCCTATCCAAAACCCTTACCGGAATTGCCGTATCCCGGCTGCCGAACAAGCTGACGTATATCGAAGGGAATGCCTTCAGCGCGGCCGGAATGGAAGTCACGGCTTATTACGACAACAACACCTCGGAAATCGTTACCGATCGGGTAACGATTCAAGGGTACGATTCCGCGCCCGGCATCAAAACCATGGCGATTTCTTATCAAGGGAAAGAGACCTCTTTCACCGTAACGGTGGAGGCTAAAAAACCGGTGTCCATCGCGTGGAAGGCCAAGCCGAACAAGACCGTCTATTTTGTCGGGGAGGAGCTTTCCTTGAGCGGTGCGGTCATCCTCATTCGCTACAACAACGGCACCACGGCGGAACAAAAGCTGGAGGGCTCCTGGGGGGCGGATCAGTACAACCCCAACCAAATCGGGACACAGACGATTTCTATTCGGTATCAGGAGACGCCGCCCATTTCCTTCACGGTGACGGTGAAAAGCCGCGTCCCCTCGTCCATCACCAGCGGCACATACAGTGTCGGCGGCGGATTCCTCAGCAAAGTCGGAGCGGGCACCACGGCGGCGCAGCTGCTGGGCGGCATCAACGAAAAAGATTACTGCAAGGTGTACAAGGGGAACACGGAGGTGACCGGGAACGCTTTGGTGGGCACCGGCATGGCGGTGAAGTTGCTGGACGGCGGGACGGTTAAGCAGACAGCGGCGGTTGTGGTGACCGGAGATACCAACGGCGACGGGCAGATTACCATCACCGACATGCTGGCGGTCAAGGCGCATGTGCTGAAAAAGAGCGCCCTTGCCGGGGCGGCGGCGAAGGCAGCGGACACCAGCGGGGACAAAGCCATATCCATTACCGACTTCATTCAAATCAAGGCGCACATTCTGGGTAAGGATAAGATTCAGCCCCGGGCGTGCTGACGGAGGAAAACGAATATGAAAAAGATTGCCTCGAGCCTGTCGGCTCTGCTGCTGACAATATTGCTGCTGGTTCCCTTTACGGCGTCGGCCACGGCGGCCTCCGCCAGCCTGTCCGGCCCCGGAACCGTCCGGGCGGGGGACACCATCACCCTGACCTTCAAGCTGAACGGTTCGAACCTGTCGGGCGCGTCGGGTACTCTGACCTATGACGGCGGCCAGCTCCAGCTGACCGGCACCAAGCAGAAAATCGCGGCGCCTTGGGCGGTGGAGTTCAATGGCAATAACATGGTGGCCTACGACAACAACCTGTCTGCGCCCATCAACGGCGGCAAGGATTTGTTCACCGTCTCCTTCAAGGTGAAGGACGTGGCGGCGGGGACGAAAATCACCGTGTCTTACCAGGATGTGAAAGCCTCGGACGGCAGCGCGGACGCGGGTATCGGCACTGTCCGCTACAGCGCCACCGTGGGCGCGCCGCTATCCGGCGATAACGCGCTGGCCTCCCTGACGGTGAGCAACGCGACTATATCTCCCGCTTTTCATGCAAACACGACCAGCTACACGGCGGAGGTACCCTTCAGCGTGTCCAAGCTGGAAGTGGAGGCGACGGCGGCGGACGGCAAGGCGAAGGTGAGCGTGAACAGCCCGACGCTGAAGCCGGACGGCACGACGAATGTGACGGTCACGGTGACGGCGGAAAATGGTGCGAAGAAGACCTACACCATCCGGGTGCACCGGGAGAAGGATCCCAACTATGTGGCAAGCGGGAACAATACCTTAGCGGGTATCACCGTGGACGGATTTCTATTGTCGCCAGGGTTCCGCGCCGACGTGACCGAGTACGTGGTGTGGCTGCCGTATGAAACCGCCAGTGTGAAGATCAGCGGCAAGGCGGCGGACGGCAGAGCCAGTGTGGCGGTCATCGGCGGGGACAATTTGGCCGCCGGGCAGGACAACCCGGTGCAGGTGATCTGCACGGCGGAAAACGGAGACAAGAAGGAGTACACGGTCGTTGTCAAGCGGGCGGCGGCCCACGACGGCCGTGTGGACGAGAAGCCGACCACGCCGGCGACCGAACCGACCCAGGCGGCCACGACGACGGGCGCAGCTGTTCCGGGAAGTGCCGCACCAGCCTCCGGCGTCCCCTGGTGGACGCTGCTGCTGGTGGGGGCGGCTGGCCTGGGCGGCGGCATCGGCATGGGATATGGGCTGTTTGCGAAGAGAAAAGGCCGCTGACGAATCGACAAGCCTGGTTACCCCCAAAAGCCCCCGGCCATACGGCCGGGGGCTTTTGGGGTGTGGGGCATCGGGGGCCGGAATCCGGCCCCTTGTAAGCGGTTGTCCCCTCTATATGAAAAGTGTTCCGCCGCCTCCCTACTGGGCCTTGACCTTTTCTGCGAAGGCGGTGTTGACCACTTTGCCATATGGCGCTGCCTGCTTGAGTTCGCCCGCCTGGGTCATGACTTCCTGCAGCAGGCTGAAAGAGGATTCCTTCAGGACGGGATCGGGGCTCCAGGCGTCGATGTCCTTATACCGTTGCACCACGGTGGTGAGCAGATCGACGCTGGTATCGGGGAAGGAGGGGGCCACGATCTCGGCCACCTCCCGGGCGGTGTGAGAGGCCACCCACTGCTGCCCCTTATAGACGGCGCGGGTGAAGCGTTCGATGAGATCCGCATTTTTCTCGATATAGCTTTTCTTGGCGAAATAGGCGGTGTAGGGGATTTCGCCGCTCTCCTTGCCGATGGAGGCCACGATATAGCCCTTGCCTTCGGCCTCCAGCATGGAGGCGGTGGGCTCGAACAGGGTGACGTAATCCCCGGTGCCGCTGGTGAAGGCGCCAGCCATCAGGGCGAACTGGATGCTGTTGTCCAGGGTGACGTCCTTATACGGATCCACGCCGTTTTTGCGGATGACGTATTCGAGCGCCATATAGGGCACGCCGCCCTTGCGGCCGGGCAGAATGGTCTTGCCCCGGATCTTATCCCAGGAGAAGGAAGCGTCCTTTTTCCGGCCCACCAGGAAGGAGCCGTCCCGCTGGGTCATTTGGGCGAAGACCTGGGTATAGTCCTCCTTGCCCTCGTTGTACACATAGATGGAGGCCTCGGGGCCGGCGAAGCCGATGTCGATATTCCCCGAGAGGACGGCGGCCATGACCTTGTCAGCCCCCTGGCCGTTGGACAGCTCGATGTCGATGCCCTCCTCGCCGAAAAAGCCCAGCTCGATGGCCGCGTACTGAGGGGCGTAGAAGATGGAGTGGGTAACCTCGCAGACGGTCACCTTGTCGCCCGCCGTTTTGCCGCCGCAGCCAGCGGGCAGCAGGGCAATGAGGGCGGCGCAGGCCGCCGCGCCGATAAGACGCCGGTATGTAGGCTTCATAGAATCCTTCCTTTCCGAAATTAGCTTTTGGAGAAGCGGCGGCGGGTCAATGCCCGTACCACCGCATGACCAGCTTTTCAAGCAGCACGACGCCCTCGTACATCAGGGCGGCCACCACCGACAGGATGATGACGCTGGCCATCACCAGGTCGAGCTGAAACACCTGCCCGCCGTAGACGATGAGATAGCCGAGGCCTGCCTTGGACACCAGGAACTCCCCGGCGATAACGCCCACCAGGGACAGGCCAATGTTGATTTTCAGGGAGTTGAAGAGGGTGACGATGTTGGAGGGGAACACCACCTTGGTGAAAATCTGCCGTTTAGACGCGCCGAAGGTGGCGGCCATTTTGATAAGCTCCTTATCGGTGGAGCGGAAGCCGCTGAGCATTTCCAGGACCGTGACGATGAGGGAGATGGCCAGTGCCATGAAAATGATGGCTTTTGTCCCGGCGCCGACGAGGATGATGATCACCGGCCCCAGAGCGATTTTGGGCAGGCTGTTGAGCACCACCAGGTAGGGCTCGCTGACCTTGGAGACGAAGGCGCTCCACCACAGCACGATGGCCAGCAGGGTGCCCAGCGCCGCGCCGAGCAGGAAGCCCACCAGGGTTTCGTAAATCGTGACGCCCATATGCATGAGCAAATCGTTCTGGGCCATGTTGAAGTAGGTGCGCAGAATCCGGGTGGGCTGGCTGAGAATGAAGCTGTCGATGAGCCCCACCCGCGCCGCGATTTCCCAGGCGGCTATAAAAACGACCAGAATACCGATTTGCCAGTACAGGATATGCCTTTTTCGCTGCTTTTGCTTTTTCAGATACTGCCGCCGCTCCTTTGACAGCGGCGGGATGTCGGTTTTCTTAAGCATGCATCCCCAGTTCTTTCCATATGTGGTCGAAATATTGCCCGAATTTCGGATTGTTCCGGCAGGACAGCGGGGTGCGGTGATCCATGCCGAAATCGATGTCCAGGATTTCCTTCACCCTCGCCGGCCGGGCGGTGAGCACCAGAATCCGGTCGCCCATGCTGATGCTTTCCGGAATGTCGTGGGTGACCATGACGGTGGTGATCGCCTCCTGCTTGAGGATACGGTACACGTCCTCGGTGACGGTCAGGCGCGTTTGGTAATCCAGGGCGGAAAACGCCTCGTCCAGCAGCAGGATATCCGGGTTGATGGCCAGGGTGCGAATTAGGGCCGCCCGCTGCCGCATGCCGCCGGACAGCTGCGCCGGGTATTTATCCTTGAATTCGTACAGTCCGTAGGTTTTCAGCAGCTGCACCGCCCGGTCGACGGTCTCCTGGGTGAGCATATGCCGGACTTCCAGTCCAAACAGCACGTTGCTGTAAATGGTGCGCCAGTCCAGCAGGCTGTCCTTTTGCAGCATATAGCCGATGTGGCCGGAGATGCCCTCGACCTTTTCCCCCTTGACATACACGGCGCCGGCCGTGGGCTTCAGTAGCCCGGCCAGAATGGACAGCAGCGTGGATTTGCCGCAGCCGCTGGGCCCCACGATGCTCATGAACTCGCCCTTGTCCATGGAAAACGATATGTTCTCAAGGGCGGTGACTTCTCCGTTTTGCGCTTGATACTTCTCCTCTATGTTCTCCACCCGAAGAATTTCCAAACCCATCACCTCACGCCCTGCAATTTCCTGTAAAGCTCGCGGCGGCCGGCGCCGCGGGCGCTTACATCCCATAGTATGGTGGCAAGCCCCGATTGGTGCGGGGAACCGTGGCGGGGCCGGAAACAAACCTGTCATCCGGTTTGAACGTTTTGTTACACTTTTTTCCAGAACTCCCGGAAAAGGTAAAGAAACTGTAAGCGGATTGTAACCGCGCTGTCATTGCATTCGGCGTGTCCGTGCCGTACACTGAAGATAAGGAAAGTTCCTCCAATTCAATATATGCGAGAGGTGTTTTGTATGAAAAAGATCCGTATCCCCGCGCTTCTGGTCTCCCTGTTCCTGACCTCCCTGCTGCTGGCCGCCTGCGACGGCACGCCGGTCGGCGGTAAGCCCCAGTCCTCCGCCCCGGGCACCACGACCTCCGGTAAAGCCGACGAGAGCACCACGGCACCCACCGAGGCACCGCCCACCACGCCGCCGGAAAGCGGCGATCCCACCACGCCGCCCACCACGCCCCCAACCACTCCGCCCGAGACGCCTTCGGACGACAAGGGAGACGCCATCGCCACCCTGGCCAAAACCCTGGAGGGCAAGCCCTATCGGTACGGCGCGGCCGGACCCGACGATTTTGACAATTCCGGCTTCGTGTATTACTGCCTGAAACAGAACGGCATCACGGCTCCCCGCAAGACCGGCGATTTGGCCAAGGCGGGAACGGCGGTCGGCAAGGACGAGTTGCAAGCCGGCGATGTGGTGTTCTTCTACAACGACACCCCGGAGATCGCCCAATACACCGGCATTTATCTCGGAGGCGGCCGGTTCATCGCCTGCAGCAACGAGGAAAAACCGGTTATTGTGCAGGACATGACGCTGAAGTATTTCACCGATCACTATGTGACTGCCCGGCGGTTCTAGGTGGCAAAAAAGAGGCACACCTAACGCGGCGCCTCTTTTTGGTTATTTCACGACATTGTCCCGAATGGCTTCCAGTTCCTGACCGACGGCCGTGCGGTGGATTATCAAGAAGCGGAAGAGCCGGGCATACCGGATGAGTCGGATACGTCGGAGGATCCTTCTCCGTCCTCCCCCGGCACAGGTTCCGTAGCGCCGGCTGCCGCCTGCATGCTGGCGACAGCGGCGGGGGCCATGCTTTTGACACTGAGAAAACAGCGGAAAGGACGCTAAACAGTAGGTTTAGCGGCAGGGCTTCTCTATCCAGACGCCTGCGCCGCGTATCGTCGGCCTCAAAGGCTGTCTGATCGCAAAAACTCCCTGAAAGCCGGCTGGCTTCAGGGAGTTTTTGCGTGTTGTGTTCATCAAAAAAGATACGGTAAAAGGCTGCGCAAGGGAACGGCCATGTAAAGGAGAAGCCTATACGAGATTCTCCCGCGCGTCGAGCGGAAGAATCTCGCTCCAAAGGAAAAGACAGGCCGTCGCCTGTCTTTTCCTTTGGAGCTACTGATCCGATTCGAACGGACGACCTGCTCATTACGAGTGAGCTGCTCTACCAGCTGAGCCACAGTAGCATCTATGAGAAAGCGGAACCGGCTTTCTGTTTGTGGAAAATTCTGCCTAGTGACCCTCGGGTTATGAGCCCGACGAGCTGGGAAACGGTACGGGACATGGTGGATTCCTCCGGTATTATAGCAAACAAACCGGCCGCCGTCAAGGGGAAAAGCGAGTCCCGGCGCAAATTTCCGCGTCGGGACGCCGCCCTAAAACAGCTGCCCCAATTGGTTGCAGGCCACCATTAATAAAGCGAACAGCCCCGTAATGGTCAGCCCCACCCAGACCCGCTTTTTGGGGCGGACGGGCGGCGGGGCCATATTGGTATAGCCGGCCCCCGACGTGGCCACGGCCTGTCCGCAGCGGGGACAAATCGGCCCATCAAAGGGCTGGTTGCAGCGGCTGCAAAGGATTTTCATGGTTTCCGGCTTCCTTTCTGCTGAGATAAACTTAAGGGTTTCCTAATAAATTATTTTATCTCTTTTCGAACATTTGTAAAGGGATATCTGCTATAATAAAGAAAAGTTTCATCATTTATGCAATTTTTCAGCGGGGTTCCGGCGGTGCCGGCGTCCGTTCGAGATACAGGGAGAGGATCGCGTGGAGGGTATATACGACAACATTTTGGTGGTTATTCCATCGCTGAACCCAGACGACAAGCTGATGAAGCTGCTTGAGGATTTGAAAGCAGGGGGCTTTCCTCATGTTCTGGTCGTCAACGACGGCAGCGCGGAGGACTATGCGCCGTACTTTCAGCGGGCGGAGGAGGAATTCGGCTGCGAGGTGCTGCGCCACCATATCAATTTCGGCAAAGGCCGGGCGCTGAAAACCGCCTTCAATCATTTCCTGAACGCCTATCCCGCCTGCAAGGGCCTTGTCACGGTGGATGCAGACGGCCAGCATAAGGTGCCGGATATCCGGGCATGCTGCGACGCCATGCTGGCCCACCCCGAGGCTCTGATCCTGGGCAGCCGGGATTTTTCGAAAGAAGATGTCCCCTTTAAGAGCCATTATGGCAACGTCATCACCCGCAATGTGTTCCGGCTGCTGTGCGGCGTTCGGATTTCCGACACGCAGACCGGTCTGCGGGCCATGTCTTCCCCGCTGGTTAAGCGCTTCCTGACCACCAAGGGGGAGCGGTTCGAATATGAGATGAACATGCTCATCGATTGCGCCGAGGACAAAATCCCGCTGCGGGAGGTGCCGATCGAAACCGTTTATATCGAAGAGAACGCGTCCTCTCATTTTCATCCGGTGCTGGATTCTATCAAGATCTATGCGGTTTTCGGCAAATTTCTCTTTTCCTCCGTGTCCAGCTTTTTGGTGGATATCATCATGTTTACCATGCTCAGCTGGGTGCTGCGCCTGGCCGCGCCGGAGCTGCTGACGACCGATGTGCCCCATATCAAAATCACGTACGCCATCCTCATCGCCACGGCAGCCGCCCGCGTGATATCTTCCTTGTGGAACTACCTGCTCAATCGAAAGCTGGTTTTTCAGAGCAAGGCCAACGGCGCGGTTACGCTGGTTAAATATTACGCACTGGCGGTGGTCATTTTGTTCCTGTCCGCCCAGGGGGTCAGCTTTTTCACCCACCTGACCGGATGGAACAGTACCGTGGTGAAAATTCCCATCGATATGCTGCTGTTCCTAATCAGTTTCCCCATTCAAAAGCATTGGGTCTTTAAGAAGGAAAAAGCACCGCGGCAGGACGGTCTGGCCGCTTGAAAATTCTACAACGTATTGTCGTATAGGCAAAGGGACGGGATTGCATAAATTTGCAATCCCGTCCCTTTTTTTCTATATGTTGTTGTTTGCCACAGCTTTTCCTCAACGAAAAATATCCGCCCACCGGATAAAAAGGTAAAAAATGGCTAATATAAACGGATAATTCGGATGAGTTCACAGCTGGCTAAGATTTTACCGCAACTTTCTTACGATGCAGATTCCACAACAATCCTTCATATTTCAGCCTAATTGTAGGAAAAAATTTCCGCATAATTGCGGCTCTTCTGGAAATACTACCGGAAATAAGTGAATATATTTCACATATTGGTGGTTAAAATTCACATGTACTGCATTTGGAAAACGGCCATGATATACTCGGAGGGAAGGGGGCATCAGTATGTCCAATGACAAACGGGCTCGTTCTGTCTTTTCCGAACGTCTGCGCATGCTGCGCAAGTCCAACAATCTGACACAGAAGCAGGTGGCTCAGAGCCTGAGTATAGACCGTTCCACATATGCTTACTATGAAATTGATAAAACCAAGCCGGATTATGACACGCTGCTGCGTATTTCCCGTATTTTCAATGTTAGTGTGGACTTTCTTTTGGGCCGCGACCGGGATGCCTCCGCTTCGGTGACGCTTCACGACAACCATTATCCCCGCGATAACACGGAGACCTCTCGCTCTCTGGTAGATCTCACCCAGGAGGAACTGGCCTTCCTCAACATTTACCGCCAGCTAGACAGCATCCAGCGAAACGCCGTGATGCAGTTTGCGCTGGAACAGCGGTTTCAGCGGCAGAGCTTTTCGGATAGATAAGAAAAAGCGGAGGGGACAAGCCCTCCGCTTTGCTTTGTCATGTAGCCATTTATCGATGCTTTCCCAGGAAAAAGAGGGCCAGTGTTCCGGGGCCGGAATGGCTGCCGATCACGGTGCCGATGGTGTGCAGCATAAAATGCCGCGCGCCGGTGACCTGCTGCACGATGGCCTTGAGCTTTTCGGCATCCTCCAGGCAGTCGCCGTGACTGATCAGGATCATCTGATCGGACACGTCGTCATTCACCGTTTCCTTCATTTTGGCGGCCAGCGCCTCCATGGCGCCCTGACGGCCGCGGCTCTTGCTCATGAGAATGAGATGCCCCTCGTCGTCCACATGAAGCACCGGCTTGATCCCCAGCAGGGAGCCGAAAATAGCGGAAGCCTTGGAAACCCGGCCGCCCCGATGCAGGTGCATCAGATCGTCCACCGTGAACCAATGGCACAGATGCAGTTTGTTGTCCTCCAGCCACTTCGCGTTTTCCTGGATGGTCATGCCCGCTTCCTTATGCGTCTGGGCGTAATAGAGCAGCAAGCCCTCGCCCATGGACGCGGCCAGGGAATCGACCACCAAAATGGTGCGATCCGGGTATTTTTCCCGCAGCTCCGCCGCGCCACGCTCCACCGATTCATAAGTGCCGCTCAGCCCGCTGGAGAAGCAGAGATGCAGCACGTCCTCCCCCGCCTGCAGATAAGGCTCCACAAAATCGATAAAATCGTAGGTATTGACCTGCATGGTGGTGGACTGGGCGCCGCCGCGCAGCGCTTCGTAGAAATCATGAATGGGCATGCAGTCCTCGCTGCCCTCCCGGTACTCCTTACCGTTTATCTGAAAGCCGAGACCTACGCAGGGGATAGAATGCTCCGTATAAAATTCCCGGGGCATATCGCAGGTGGAATCGGTGGTAATTCTGTAGCTCATACAGCAGCCTCCCGTTTTATCTGGTTTTGGATACTATGTTACATCATATCGCCCGGCGTGTCAAGAGGGGCCGACAAACGTCCGTTTTGACGCCGGCTGTTCCGGCATGGCGGGCGTCTGGCACGCCCTTTCCCGGACTTTCTTTCAGTATACCCGATCCTTCAGACAAATACAAGGTTTCCCGTACTTTCAGATGCGATTTTCGAGGATTCCCCGGCTTTTCCCCTTGCGCCGGCGGTGCAAAACCGGTATGATGGGGGAAAACGCCCGGTTGGGCGCGCTTGGAGGAATTTCGCTATGGCTGATCCGTTTTCATCCATTCTGTCCCTGACACGGGCCGCCGTGGAGCGGTACGATATGCTGCCCGCCGGCGTGTCGGTGGCCGTGGGGGTGTCGGGCGGTAAGGACAGCTTGGTGCTGCTCGTGGCCCTGGCTCGTCTGCGGGAATTCTTCCCCACCCCCTTCTCCCTCACCGCCATCACGCTGGATCCGGTCTTTGAGGGGCGGCAGACCGACTATTCCCCCGTGGCCTCCCTGTGCGAGGAGCTGCGCGTCCCTTATATAGTCCGTCGCACCCGGCTGTGGGAGGTGGTGTTCGAGGAGCGGCGGGAGGCCAATCCCTGCAGCCTGTGCGCCCGGATGCGCCGCGGTGCCCTTCACGCGGCCGCCAAGGAGGCAGGCTGCCGTTTTGTCGCCCTGGGGCACCACAAAAACGACGCGGCGGAGACCTTTCTCATGAATCTGCTGGCGGGAGGCACCCTGGCCTGCTTTTCGCCGAAAAGCTATCTGGACAGGCGGGATCTCACCCTTATCCGCCCGCTGATATTCGCGCAGGAAGCGGATATCGCCCGCTGCGCCGAGCGGGCCGCGTTGCCGGTGGTCAAGTCCCGCTGCCCGGTGGACGGCTGCACCAACCGGCAGAGGACCAAGGAGCTGTTGGCCGACCTGTCCGCCGCGTACGGCCCTCTGAACGACAAAATTCTGGGCGCCATGCAGAAGGCCGGCCTGAGTGGCTGGTGAATAAAGTGAGGGGACGCGAACCCACCCGGCAGGCTCTTGTTTGCCTGCCGGTTTTTGCTGCGCCTCGGTCGATATTATATTTCCTTTTTATATGAGGGCGCGTCGCTTCCTCCCCGTGATATTGACGAAAACTCGTGCGAAATTGCTAAGAGATTTCGGCTGAATAAGGGTATCTTTTTTTGAACAGGCCGGTATAATAGGGCGTGTAAATAGTTTGTTAACAAGTTCCCCGCGAAGCCGCCGGGGAATTTGAAAGGCAGGGTGATGATATGTTTCAAATCCGATGGCTGTGGCGTAACATTGAACGCAAGTACCGCGTCGCTCTGATTGTCGCGCTCATTCTATCCGCCGGCACCAGCGTCATGCTGGTGATCAACCCCTTTCTGTCCGCCAAGCTCATCGACGATGTTATTATCCCCCAGAACCCGGATCCCCTGCTGCCGCTGCTGTTCTCCATGCTGGCGGTACAGGTGCTGCGGCAGGGCATGCGGTATGTGATGGTTATTCTGCTGGAGCGCTCGGCTCAGCATCTGATGTTCAATCTGCGGGTGCATCTCTTCACCGTCCTGCAGCATCAGGAGATGCGGTTCTTCGATCGCAACCGCACCGGCGACCTGATGACCCGCCTGTCCGCCGATCTGGATTGGTGCCGCCATTTTACCGCGTTTCTCACCTATCAGGTGGTGGACAGCGTGGTGATGTTCGTCGCCACCCTGACCATGTTTTTCTGCGTCAGCTGGCAGTTGACCCTGGCCCTGCTGGCGGTTACCCCTCTGCTGATGCTCATCACCAAGCTGTATTCCAAAAAAGTGCATCCCCTCTTCGTCGGCATGCGGGATCGCCTGTCCGATCTGAACACCGCCGCCCAGGAAAATATCGCCGGTAACCGGGTGGTCAAAGCTTTTGCCCGGGAGGATTACGAGCGGGAGCGTTTCCATGAGCGGAACCAGGAGTACCGTGACGCCAACCTGGACATCAATAAGCTGTGGCTTACCTTTTTCCCCATGATCGAGGTGCTGGCCAACGCCATGACCCTTATCACCATCTTCTTCGGCGGCGCGCTCATCATCATGGGCCAGCTGCACCCCGGTCCCGGCGCCTTTTCCCCTGGTGACCTGACCATCTTCACCTCCCTGTCCTGGGCGCTGGCCAATCCCATGCGCAACCTGGGTACCCTGATAAACGATTTGCAGCGGTTCGGCGCCTCCGCGACCAAAATCATCGAGGTGTATTACGGCCGGCCCCTTATTGTCGACCGGCCCGACGCCGAGAGCCATCCGCACATGGAAGGGAGAATCGCCTTCCGGGATGTGAGTTTTTCCTTCGGCGGCGTCCAGGTGCTCAAGGATGTCAGCTTTGAGGTGGAGCCTGGCCAGACGGTGGCCATCATGGGCCCCACCGGCTCGGGCAAAACCACCCTCATCAACCTGCTGGCCCGCTTCTATGACGCCGACAGCGGCGAGATCCTGGTGGACGGCTGCAACGTCCATATGTGGAAGCTGCAGGAGCTGCGCCGCGGCATCGGCACCGCCACCCAGGACGTGTTCCTCTTCTCCGACACGGTGGAGGGCAACATCGCCTTCGGCAACCAGTCTTTGTCCGAGGTGGAGGCCCGGGATTTCGCCCGGCGGGCGGCGGCGGACGAATTCGTCGTCAAAATGCCAGAGGGCTATGACACCATTGTGGGGGAAAGAGGCGTGGGCCTTTCCGGCGGCCAGAAGCAGCGTATCGCCCTGGCCCGCGCCATGGCGGTGGAGCCCGCCATCCTGGTGCTGGACGATACCACCTCCGCCGTGGATATGGAAACCGAAAAATACATACAGCGGCAGTTGCGCGAGCTGCCCTATCCCTGCACCAAAATTCTCATCGCCCAGCGGATTTCCTCCGTCAAGGACGCGGATCTCATCCTGGTGCTGGAAAACGGACAGATAACCGAGCGGGGCACCCATGAGGAACTGCTGAAAAACCGCGGTTACTATTGGGAAACCTATGCCCTGCAGAACGATATTCATGAGGAATCCGTCCCCGTGACCGCTCAAGGGGGTGTGTGCTGATGGCTCGGAACAAATTCGACGTGGACGAAAACCTGGAATCCCCGTTCAGCTTCGCCCACCTCAAGCGTGCCATGAAGTACGTTAAGAAGCATGCCTTTAAAATGGTGCTCGCTCTGGTGCTGTCCTGCATCGCCAGCGTGGTGGCGCTGTTCGGCCCGAAGATTATGCAGTGGGCCCTGGACGATGCCGTGCCGCATAACGATTTCGGCCTGCTGGGCCGCCTGGCCCTGTTCTACACCCTCATCGTGATTATCGGCATCGTCTTCACCACCATCCGGGCCCGCATTATGGCTCATGTCAGCCAGGAGATTGTCTACGATATTCGGGAGGATCTCTTCGCTCATCTGCAGCGCCTGCCCTTCAGCTACTACGACAGCCGGCCGGCGGGGAAAATCCTGGTGCGGGTCATCAACTACGTCAACTCGGTGTCCGACATGCTGTCCAACGGCATCATCAACAGCATCCTGGAAATCGTCAACGTGGCGTTTATCATCGTGTTCATGTACTCCACCAACGCGCTGCTGGCTACGATTGTGGTGGCCGGTCTCCCGCTTTTCGCGGCGGTCATCTGGTACATCAAGCCCCGCCAGCGGAAATACTGGCAGGCCCAGTCCAACAAAAATTCCAACTATAACGCCTACCTCGCGGAGAGCATCGACGGCGTGCGCGTCAGCCAGCTGTTCGCCCGGGAGGAGGAGAACATCTCCATCATGAAGCGGCTGGCCGCCGCCTGCCGCGCCGCTTGGCTGAAGGCTGTCTATGTGGGCAACGCCGTGTGGCTCTCTTCCGAAATCATCAGCCAGATCGTCTTCACCGTGATGTACATCGCTGGCGTGTACTGGATTGGCGGCGCCATGGTATCCTTCGGCGTGCTGCTGGCCATGGGGCAGTATGTCAGCCGCTTCTGGCAGCCCATCACCAACCTGGCCAACATCTACAACATGTTCATCAATAACATCGCGTACCTGGAACGCATTTTTGAAACCATGGACGAACCGGTGGTGGTGGACGATCTGCCCGGCGCGCAGCCTTTGCCCGCCATCCGGGGCGAGGTGGAGTTCCGTGACGTGACCTTCGCCTACGAGCCGGGCGTCAATATTCTGGAGAACCTCTCCTTCTCCGTGCGGGAGGGTGAGAGCGTGGCCCTGGTGGGGCCGACGGGGGCCGGCAAGACCACGGTGGTCAATCTTATCAGCCGGTTCTATAACCTCACCGGCGGTCAGGTGGTGCTGGACGGCAAATATGACATCGCCGGCGTCACTCTCCACTCCCTGCGCAGCCAGATGGGCATCATGCTTCAGGACAGCTTTATTTTCAGCGGCACTATCATGGACAACATCCGCTATGGCCGGCTGGACGCCACCGACGAGGAAGTGCAGGCCGCGGCCCGGGCGGTGCGGGCGCACGATTTCATTATGGAAATGGATCGAGGCTACTACACCGAGGTTAACGAACGGGGCAGCCGCCTCTCCCAAGGGCAGCGGCAGCTGATCTCTTTCGCCCGTACGCTTCTGTCCGACCCGAAAATCCTGATTCTGGACGAGGCCACCTCCTCCATCGATACCAAAACGGAGCGGCTGCTCCAGGAGGGGATCGCGGCGCTGCTCAAGGGGCGGACCTCCTTTATCATCGCCCACCGGCTGTCCACCATCAAGACTTGTGATAAAATCATGTACATTGCCGACAAGCACATTCAGGAATGCGGCAGCCACGACGAACTTATCGCCCGGCGCGGGCTATATTATAATCTGTATACCGCACAATCGCAGGAACAGGGCGTCGCCCTGGCGACATAACGAAAAGGGATCGGTCTTTTGGCCGATCCCTTTTCGTTATGTCTCTCTTACGCCGCCTCCAAGCGGCGGGCTCCCACGGCCAACTTTCGAGAAAACTCCTGGAGTAGTCTCTCAGCCGCCATCGGTTTGTCCGTTGCGGCTATTTTTTTGTCTTTTTGGGTGAATTTATATAAAGCGCTGCATAATCTCGTAGAAAATTTCGCGTTTGTCGGCGGTTTTGCCTAACAATTGCCTATTTACAAGGCCTAGAGAATATGTTATAGTTTTAACAATGCATCATGGGGGAGTTTGGCGCTTTGTCATGGGGCAGACAAATTCCGACAGCGACCCGCCGGGTTACCGGGGGGCCGGAGAGGGTGTACCGCGGGGCTTGTGCAGCCAGCCCGATCCGGGTAAGCCGATAGAGTTAAGGGAGACAACCGTATGCGAAAAGGGAAAAAAATCACCATTTTGGGCGCCGGTAATGTGGGCGCCTCCATCGCGTATACCCTGACCATGGACGGTATGGCGTCCGAAATCGTTCTCATCGACATCAACGAGAAAAAGGCCCAGGGCGAGGCGGCCGACATCCTGCAGGGCACCCCGTTCAGCGCGCCGGTGAACATCCACGCCGGCGGTTATGAGGATGCGGTGAATTCCGATATCGTCATCGTCACCGTGGGCATGGCCCGCAAGCCGGGACAAACCCGAATCGATTTAGCCCAGGCCAATGTGGACATCGTCAAATCGGTGATGCCGCAGATTACTCGTTTCGCTCCTGACGCGGTGTATGTGGTGGTCAGCAACCCGGTGGACATCATCACCTACGCCATTCTGAAAACGACCCATCTGTCCGAAAGCCAGGTCGTTGGCTCGGGCACCATGCTGGATTCCGCCCGGCTGCGGTCCCGACTGGCCGCCCATGTGGGGCTTAACTCAAAGAACGTGCACGCCTATGTGTTCGGCGAGCATGGCGACACCTCCATGATCCCCTGGTCCCTGGCGACCATCGCGGGCATGGAAATGGACACCTACTGCTCGGTAATCTGCGACAAGCACAACCACTGCGGCAAGGAAGAGCTGCGGGAAATCGAGGACGACGTGCGCACGGCGGGGGCCAAGGTCATCGCGTTGAAGGGCGCGACCTACTACGCCATCGCCATGGCGGTGCGCCGTATCTGCGAGTGTATCATCCGGGATACCGACTCGGTGATGACAGTGTCCGCCATGATTCACAACCAGTACGGTATCAACGACGTCTGCCTCAGCCTGCCCTTCGTGGTGGGGGCGGCGGGCCTCAAGAGGGCCATCATCCCGCCGCTGACCGACGGGGAAAAGGCCATGCTGCATAAGAGCGCCGACGCGCTCAAGGAAGTTATCGCCCAGCTCAATATTTAACGAGATAGTATGGAAAGGATAGGATGACATTATGGATTACGCTGCCGAATCGCTGAAACTGCACAAGGAATGGAAAGGCAAAATCGAGGTGGTCTGCCGCGCCCCCCTGAACACCCGGGACGACCTGTCCCTGGCCTATACCCCCGGCGTCGCCGAGCCCTGCCTCGCCATTCAAAAGGACGTGAATCTGAGCTATGACCTGACCCGTCGCTCCAACCTGGTGGCCGTGGTCACCGACGGCACCGCGGTACTGGGCCTGGGCGATATCGGCCCGGAGGCCGGCATGCCCGTTATGGAGGGTAAATGCGCCCTGTTCAAGGCTTTTGGCGACGTGGACGCGATTCCGCTGTGCGTGCGTTCCAAGAGTGTGGACGATATTGTGAACACCGTGCGCCTGCTGGCGGGCAGCTTCGGCGGCGTCAACCTGGAGGACATCTCCGCCCCCCGCTGCTTTGAAATCGAGCGGCGGCTCAAGGAATGCTGCGATATCCCGATTTTCCATGACGATCAGCACGGCACCGCAGTGGTGACCCTGGCCGCTATGCTTAACGCCCTCAAGCTTACCGGTAAGAAGATCGAAGAGATCCGCGTGGTGACCAGCGGCGCGGGCGCGGCGGGCATCGCCATCATCCGCCTGCTCATCGCCATGGGCCTCAAGGACGTGGTTCTCTGCGACCGGCAGGGCGCGATTTATAAGGGCCGGGAGGGCCTCAACGCCGAGAAGACGGAAATGGCCGAAATCACCAACCAGGAATGCCGTAAGGGTACTCTGGCCGAGGTGCTCAAGGGCGCCGATGTGTTCATCGGCGTGTCCGCCCCCGGCTGCGTGACTCCGGAAATGGTGAAGAGCATGGCCCCCAACCCCATCCTCTTCCCCATGGCCAACCCGGTGCCGGAAATCATGCCCGCCCTGGCGCTGGAAGCCGGCGCCGCGGTTGTCGGCACCGGCCGCAGCGACTTCCCCAACCAGATCAACAACGTTCTAGCCTTCCCGGGCATCTTCCGGGGCGCTCTGGACGTGCGGGCCAGCGACATCAACGACGAGATGAAGATCGCGGCGGCGAAAGCCATCGCCGCGTTCGTCACCGACGATAAGCTGACCGCCGAGTACATCATCCCCAGCGCGCTGGATCGCAGCGTGGCGGCCGCCGTGGCCAAGGCGGTGGCCGAGGCCGCCCGGAAAACCGGCGTGGCCCGGATCTAATTTGTTTGTCCCCAGCCCCGTGGAGCCTCGGCTCCACGGGGCTTTTTTCATGGAACTCCCCTCCCGCTCTGGACATGGACAGGCCGCGCATGGTATACTTCGAGCATAAGGCTCGGACAGGGCCGCGGGGGATGCCCCCGCGTCGATTTGAGGAGGAGTTTCATGGGGCGGTATGTGGCGGAATACACCATCGGGCAGCCGGATGATTTTATTCGGCTGGTCAGTGAGGATTATTTCCAGAAGGAAGGGTTCAAGCTGGTTCCCTATAAGGGAGAAATGCTGTGGAAAAAGGGGCGCGGGGTGCTGACCGCTCCCCAGTATATCAAGCTGGCCTACGGGCAGGGGATTGTGCACGTGGAGGCATTCATCCGCTGGACCATCCTGCCGGGTGTATACGTGGGCGAAATGGCGCTGGACAACGGGTTCGTGGGGGCCATTCCCAAAAGCATGCTGATGGACAAGGTAAACACCCTGCTGCGGCTGCTCAGCCAGCCGATGCCGGCCGCCGCGCCTGCGGGCGGCCCGATGCCTGCAGCGGCGCCGGGGGCTGGAGCCCCGCAGGCGGCTGTTCCCCAGCCTATGCCCGCGCCGGGAGCGCCGATCCCTGCCACGCCCCCCATGCCGGGCGCGTATCCGGGAGCGCCGGCTCCATATGCGGCGGCGCCCGCTTACGCGGGCGGGCCGGTTCCGGTGGCGGTGCACAACCCCACCGGAAAGGCGACCATGGCCTTGGTGTTCGGCCTGCTGAGCGTCCTGGGGGCGCTGGCCTTCCCGGTGGGCATCGTGTTCTCCATCCTGGGAATAGTGAACAGCCGGACGGGGATGAAATCCACCGCCAAGGGCATGGCCGTGGCCGGTCTGGTGCTGAGCATCCTGTTCCTGGTGGTCAGCCTGGTGGAATGCGCGGCGATGATCCTGCGGTTTTGGCTGAGCCTGATTTGAGGAGGTTGGATTGATGCGTGCTATGAACATACGGGCCACGGCGCTGGCGGTGGCTTTCCTGATGTCTTTGCCGCTGCTGGGCGGCTGCAACACCATTCTGCTGACGCGGGAGCTGGCCGCCAAGACGGAGGAAGGGAATACTCCGCAGACCGTCGCGACCCCCGACGGGCGGTATGAGGTGACTGTGACCGGCGGCTGGACCGAGGACAGCAAGCAGTTGGAGAATCCGCAGGCCCTTCGAGTAATCCATACGCGCAGGGACATGGTAGTCATCGTGCTGGCGGAGAGCAAGGAAGAGATCGGGCTGGACATAGGGATCGAGGAATATATGGACGCGTCCCTGGAGGTCATGCAGGAGGATGCACAAGACGTTACCCATACCGCGGGCGTACCGGTGACAGTGGGCGGCATGCGAGGCTTATCTGCTGAAATGCGGGAGGAAACCGACGATTTGGAGCTGATATACTGGCTTTATTTCCTGGAAAATGACGACGATTTCGTCCGGGTAGTCGGCTGGACGACGGCCGAACGGGAAGCCGATAACCGGCAGGCCGTTCAGAACGTGATGCAGTCGGTGAAAACGGCGGAGCTCATCGGATAAAAGGGGGATCGGCCGATGAACAGGACGGATCGGCTGCGGCTCTGGTACGAACGGGCAGCTTCCCGATGGGAGGAGACTCTGCCTATCGGCAACGGCAGCCTGGGGGCCATGATCTGGGGCGGCGCGCCCTGCGAGGTGCTGGGCCTCAACGAGGAAAGCCTGTGGTCCGGATGGCAGCGGGATCGGAACAATCCCGGCGCCCGCGCGCATCTGGAGGAGGTGCGCCGCCTGATCCGGGAGGAACGGTACGGCGAGGCGGAAGCGGTGGCCGAAGCCCATATGCTGGGGGAATACGGCGAGAGCTATCTGCCGCTGGGCAGCCTGCATCTGGCGTTCAAACACGGGCCGGCGACGGATTATATGCGGGAGCTTGATTTGGAGCAGGCGACGGCCCGGGTGGCCTATACGGCCGATGGCGCGACCTACGAGCGGGAGTATCTGGCGAGCTTCCCGGCCCGGGCGATACTTGTCCGGCTGACCTGTTCGCAGCCCCGGATGGCCCTGACCCTTTCGTTCGAATCGCCGCTGTCCTGCCGGACGCGGGCGGATGAGGACGGGCTGATCATCGAGGGGCAATGCCCCGAGCATGTGGATCCCCCTTATATTCCCGACAGGCCGGAGGCGGTCATTCAGGGCGAGCGGGGCCGGCGTTTCTCCGCACGGGTGCGGGTGCTGTCCGGCGACGGGACGGTGCGCGCGCGGGACGGCCGCCTGTCCGTGGACGGTGCGTCTCGTCTCGTCCTGGCGGTGTCGGCGGTGCGGGAGCCGGAACTGCCCGCGGGCGCTTCGTATGAAACGCTGCGCGAAGCGCATATCCGGGATTACCGGGCCCTGTTCGACAGGGTGGAACTGTGGCTTGGGCCGCAGAAAGCTATGCCCACCGATCGGCGGCTGGCCGTCCTGCGGGAGGGCGGAGAGGATCCGGGGCTGTACGCGCTGTATTTCCAGTACGGCCGGTATCTGCTCATCGCCTCCTCCCGGCCCGGCGGCCTGCCCGCCAATCTGCAGGGGATCTGGTGCTGGGAGCTGCGGCCCCCTTGGAGCAGCAACTGGACCACCAATATCAACGCGCAGATGAACTATTGGCCTGCCCAAAGCTGCGGCCTGTCGGATTGCCTGTCCCCTTATGTGGGGCTGCTGAAACGGCTGTGCGAGCAGGGGCAAAAGACGGCGGCGGCGCACTACGGCTGCCGCGGCTTCGTCCATCACCACAACGCCGATGTCTGGGCCAACACCAATCCGGTGGGGATCCCCTACGGCGGCGCGGCGGGGCAGCCAGGCAGCGCGGAATGGGCGCTGTGGCCCATGGGCGGCGCCTGGATGGCGGCGGAGCTGTACAAACACTATGCCTATACGCTGGACGAGGCGTTCTTGCGGGAAACTGCGTATCCCTTGCTGCATGAGGCGGCGCGGTTCCTGGCCGACTGGCTGGTGGAGGTGGACGGCCGATACGAGACCTGTCCCTCCACGTCCCCCGAAAACCGGTTTATCGGGCCGGATGGGAGCGCCCATTGCTTGGCCATGTCCACGGCCATGGATTTGGCCATTATCCGGGAGGTGTTCCGGGATTTCCGCCGTGCCTGCGAGGTGCTGCACATTGAGGACGGGCTGCTGGATGAGATAGACGAGCGGCTCGGGCGACTGGCCCCCTTTCAGGTGGGCAGCCGGGGGCAGCTGCTGGAATGGCACAGGGAGTTTGAAGAACGGGAACCGGGGCACCGGCACCTGTCCCATCTGTACGGCCTGTTCCCCTCCGATCTGTTCGCCGGGGATGCGCGGCTGACCGAGGCGTGCCGGGTGTCCCTGCGGGAGCGGCTGGCTCACGGCGGGGGACATACCGGCTGGAGCTGCGCCTGGATTATCAATCTGCTGGCGGTGCTGAAGGATGGGGAAGGGGCCTACGCCTATTTACGTACTCTGCTGACCCGATCCAGCTACGACAATCTCTGGGACGCCCACCCGCCGTTTCAAATCGACGGAAATTTCGGCGGCACAGCGGGGATCGCCAATATGCTCGTGCAGGATCGGGGCGGCGAGGTGAAGCTGCTGCCCGCCCTGCCCGCCGCTTTTCCGCAAGGCTATGTCCGGGGGCTGCGGATTACCGGCCGCCGGGCGGTGGATATCCGCTGGGAAAACGGGACAATGACGGCGCATCGGATTTACACGGTGGATTGAATTCGGAGAGAGATGGTCATGGATTTCATCCGATCGGTTCTGCCGACGGCGGCGTTGCTCTTTCTATACGCCCTGATCCTGGCGGCTGTCTTCCGCTTCTTGGGAAACCGCCTCGTCAGCTCCTCCGTCTGTAAATTCCTATGGGAAAAGCTATGCGGCCTCTTTCATAAAGCCCAGTAACAACCACGCGCCGAAGGAAGATTCCTTCGGCGCGTGGTTGTTGTTTTACCGCGATTCCAGCTCGATATAGAATTCCACCCCGTCGCCGTGGGCGCTGCGGCAGTTGTAAGCGCCGTAGGGCATGCCGTGGGCTTTCATGATGGCCGCCACCACCGACAAGCCGATGCCGGTGCCTCCGTAGGCGCGGGTGCGGGCCTTATCCACCTTGTAAAAGCTCTCCCAGACGCGGGGCAGATCCTCCTCGGGAATATGGCTGCCGGTGTTGAACACGGTGACACGGACCCGGCCGTCCTCCTTGGGGATGATGCGGGCCTCCACCCGTCCCCCCTCGTTGACATGGTTGAGGGCGTTGGACAGGAAATTGGTCAGGACGTTTTCCATGAGGTAGTCGTCGGCCCAGACATATACCGGCCCAGACTCCGGCAGGATGGGAACGATGCCTTTTTGGGAAAAGCGGATGCTCATTTTGTTCATCAGGTTGTCGAGCAACTCGGTGATGTCAAACCGCTCGATCACCAGCTGCTCTCCGCCGGCTTCCAGCTGCATGAGCATGGTCATCCGCTTGATAAGCTCCGACATCTTCTGTGCCTCGTCCTCGATGACCTCGCAGTAGTAGTCGCGGTTGGCCGCCCCGTCGGCGATGTCCTCCTTCAGGCCCTCGGCATAGGTGCTGATGAGGGCGATTGGCGTTTTCAGCTCATGGGAGACATTGGAGATGAAGGCGCGGCGGGCCTCGTTCTGCTGGTTCTTTTGCTCGATGTCGTTCATCAGCTGGCGATTGGCGGTTTTCAGGTCGGAAATGGTGCGCTCCAGGGAGATGGACATGGAGTTGATGCTCGCCCCCAGATCGGCCAGTTCATCCCGGCCGCCGCCGGTGTACCGGTCCTGGAAGTCCAGGCGCGCCACGCTGCCCGCCACTCGGGACAACTCCCGGATGGGCCGGGTGAACCGGCGGGAAAAGAAAAAGACCAGGAGCAACGAGACCAGCAGGGTGACGGCACCCGAAATTAGCAGGAACTGGTTGGTGATGCCCACGCTTTCCTTGATACCCTCCACGGAGGTGCGCATCTCGATGGGAAACCCGTTGCTCAAAGCGCCGGTCAGGGTGATAAAGCTGGTTTTCAGCTTGGTGTCCTGCACCACCGTCACCTCGCAGGAGCCGGGCAGGTAGGTCTTGGTGGGGCGGACGGGGATTGCCTGGGTGCCCTCCGCGCGGTAGCGGGCGATCAGCCGGCTGCCCGCCCAGATGGTGCTGGATATGCCGTCGTTGTTGGCCAGGCTGTCCAGCGTCAGGTCGATGATTTCCAAATTGGCGGTATAGTCCTGGGAAAAGAGGCTGTTGACCTCGGTGAAGGCCATCTGCACCGCGTCGGATTTTTGCCGGCGGTAATAGCTTTCCAGCGCGAAATTGTTCAGCAGCCAGTTGACCCCTAGCAGCAGCGTGATGCACAGCAGGAACCAGCCCGCCAGCTTCCACACGATGGAATGGCGGGGAGGCAGCAGGGCCTGCAGGCTCTTTTCCGATAGGCGGTTGTGCGCAAGCTTGTCCATAGGTCTGTCCCTTTATCCGGCGTCGGGCTCGAATTTGTACCCAATGCCCCGAATGGTTTTGATGCAGTCGCCGTGACGGCCCAGCTTGCTGCGCAGCTTTTTGACATGGGTGTCCACCGTGCGGGCGTCGCCGTAATAATCGTACCGCCAGACGCTGTCCAGAATTTTGTCCCGGGAGAGGGCGACCCCGCTGTTGGTCATCAGGTAGGTCAGCAGCTCGAACTCGGTATAGGTCAGTTCCACCGGCTGGCCGTCCACCTTGACCTCGCGCCCCACCGGATCCACCAGCAGGCCGTCCACCACGGGGCGGGCCGCCGGCTCCTCGGGCGCGCCCCGGCGGAACACCGCCTCGATGCGGGCCAGCAAAATTTTCAGGCTGAAGGGCTTGGCGATGTATTCATCCACCCCCAAGGAAAAGCCCTGCAGCTCGTCGTCCTCCTCGGAACGGGCCGTGAGCATGATAATGGGCACCTGGGACTTGGAACGAATATGGCGGCAGACCTCCCAGCCGTCCATGCGGGGCATCATGACGTCCAGCAGGATGAGGTCCGGACGCCCGGATTCAAACAGACTCAGCGCCTCCACGCCGTCCCCCGCCTCCAGGGTTTCATACCCCTTGATGTGCAGATAATCAGCGATGACGCGGCGCATGCGGATTTCATCGTCCGCGATAAGAATGGTTTTTGACGCAGTGTTTTCCATAGCAAACGCCCCTTCATCTGATCCGTCGGACCAACAGCCAGCAGCCGTCCGGTTTTATGGAGCCAACGGGATATAGTATGCGATACCCGTGTGATAACCGTGTGAATTTCCGCTTGAAATTTTATGACGGTACTAGGTAAACGATAAAAAGATCATGCCTGACTGCTCAGCGGCGGCTTGGCGGGAAATCCCCTGGGGGAATTCTTCTGCACCGATCTAACCACTGGCTTTTTCATCATCGCTTACCTAGTATAACATAAAATCCGGCCAAACGGACAGTCGCCGCTGAAACGAATATTTTTTCTTTTTTCGGAAATACTATGGCAAGCGGTTGATTATATACCTCTATATATCCGGACAATTTTCTATGGATAATCCGATAAAACAGGCAATAATACGAAAAAGTATACAAATAAAAATTACATTATAAAAAATATTGCAATAAAAAACAAGATAACCGCTTGACATGTCAAGCGGTTGATGCTATACTGCAATTGTAGAGAACAGAGAGCGGCTGAACGCCGCGATCCGAAGGCGGGAGGTACCCTTTATGGACAATACCATTATGCTCATCACCTACGCGGACAGCTTGGGGAAAAACCTGAAGGAGCTGGGCGGGGTTTTGCGGGATCACCTGGACGGGGTGGTCGGCGCCGTGCACATCCTTCCCTTTTTCCCTTCCTCCGCCGACCGGGGCTTCGCCCCCATGCGGTACGACATGGTGGATCCGGCTTTTGGGGATTTCGAGGATATCCGGGCCATCGCGCAGCGCCACGCTGTGATGTTTGACTTTATGGTCAATCACATTTCCGCCCACTCCCCCTATTTTGAAGATTTCTTGAAAAACAAGGACGCCTCTCCCTATCGGGATATGTTCATCCGGTATAAAGACTTTTGGCCGGGCGGAGCGCCTACCGAGGATCAGGTGGATAGGATTTATAAGCGCAAGCCCCGGGCCCCTTCCATCACGGTCACCTTCGCCGATGGAACCACGGAAGACATCTGGTGCACCTTCTGCGAGGAACAGATCGACCTGAATATGAACAGTGCCGTCGCCCGGAAGTTTATCCGCAGCACCCTGCGGGACATGTGCGAAAAAGGCGCCGCGGTCATCCGGCTGGACGCCTTCGCCTATGCGGTCAAAAAACCGGACACCAGCTGCTTTTTCATCGAGCCGGAGATGTGGGAGCTGCTCGAGGACATCGAAGAGGTGGTCAAGCCTTACGGAGTGGATATCCTGCCCGAAATCCACGAGCATTACACCATTCAGCAGAAAATCGCGGACAAGGGCTTCTGGGTGTACGATTTCGCGCTGCCCATGCTGGTGCTTCATGCCCTGTATACCGGCAAGGGGGAGGAATTGGTGCACTGGCTGAACATCTGTCCCCGCCGGCAGTTCACCACCTTGGATACCCACGACGGCATCGGCGTGGTGGATGTGGCCGACCTGATGTCCCAGGAGGAAATCGACGCCACCAAGGAGGCGCTGTTCACCAAAGGCGCCAACGTCAAAAAGATTTACAACACCGCGGCCTATAACAATTTGGATATTTACCAGATCAACTGCACCTACTATTCCGCCCTGGGGGACCAGGACGCGGCCTATCTGCTGGCCAGGGCGATTCAGTTTTTCGCCCCCGGTATTCCGCAGGTGTATTACGTCGGGCTGCTGGCCGGCGGCAACGACATCGAGCTGCTGGAAAAAACCAAGCAGGGCCGGGATATCAACCGCCACTATTATTCCCGGGAGGAGGTGGACCGGGAAGTCCGCCGCCCGGTGGTGCAGAAGCTGTTTGAACTTATGCGGCTGCGCAACGCCCATCCCGCCTTCGCCGTGGAGGGAGAATGCCGGCCGGAGATGCTGGATGAAACTACCTTGCGGATTACCCGGTGCAGCGGGGAAAACCAATTGATGCTGACCGCCGATTTGGCCACTCACGCATTCCAGATAACCGAAGGCGATGCAGTCCTGTTTTCCCAAGAGGTATAAGGCTAAAGACGCTCGTGCCAAGCTGCCTTGGCCCCGCGTTGATAGGGCGGGGATTCTCCCCGCGAAACAACACAAATTTGATAAAGAAAGAGGTAATGACCATGCTGAAACGTATCCTGGCGGTAACCCTCTCGGCGGCCATGATCGGCGCCGTCCTTACCGGCTGCAGCAATGACAAGGAACCCGGCACCGAAAGCAAGATGAAGCTCACCTTCCTCAACTCCAAGGGTGAAATCCAGGACGGCCTGGAGGCCGTGGCCAAGGAATACAAGAAAAAGACCGGCGTGGATATCGAAATCCTGGTGGCGCCGGCTGGCACCTCTCCCTCCGAGCGGTTCTCCCAGCTGTACAACTCCGGCACGCCGCCTACCATGTCCATGCTCGACACCACCGACGTGGTGGACATTGGCTGGGACAAGGCGGTGGACTTGACCGGTGAAAAGTGGGTGGCCGACGCGGGCAACCAGGCCTACCGCATCAACGACAAAGTGTATTCCTTCCCCATGGGGGTGGAGGGCCGCGGCCTGATTTACAACAAAACGGCCATCGAGAAGACCCTGGGCAAAACTTTCGATCCCAAGGAATACAACACCATGGATAAGCTCAAGGCCCTTCTGGAGGAGCTGAAGAGCAAGGGGATGGCCACCCCGGTCGTGATTTCCAAGGAAGACTGGTCCCTGGGTTCCCACTATTTCGGCTATCTGTATATCACCCAGTCGGACGACGAGGGCGCCAGCGCGGCGTATATTGACAAGATGAAGAAGGGCGAAATCGATCTGAAGAACGATAAGCGCTTCAATCAGCTGCTGGACACCTTCGATCTGCTCCGCTCCTACAACATCAACGGCAAGGCGCCTCTGGACGCCAAATATGAGGTGGATCCCTCCTACGTGGTGGATGGAGAAGCGGCGTTCTGGTTCAACGGCAACTGGGCGTGGCCCAACATGAAGGAATTCATCACCGCCGACAACAAGAACGAGTTCGGCCTGATGATCCTGCCTTTGGGCAACGACGCCAGCGATTTTGTCAACACCAAGATGCTGGGCACCGCGTCCAAGCAGATCATCATCGATAAGACCAAAACCTCTGAGGAAGAGCAGAAGGCTGCCAAGGACTTCCTCAATTGGCTGGTGTATGACGAGGCGGGCCAGAAGGGCATGGTGGAAACCCTGCAGCTGGTGCCGGCATTCTCCAACATCAAGCTGGAGCCCACGGATCCCCTGGGAAAGGCCCTGAAGGTTTATGTGGACGAGGGCAAGACCAGCCCCGACTGCATCGTCCCGGCGGATCACTGGAGCAAGGTGGGCGCGGCCATGCAGCAATATCTGGCCGGCAAATCCACCCGTGAGCAGCTGGCTGCCAAGGTGCTGGAGTACTGGAAGAGCAAAGCGTAATAGCCCCATAAACGGCACCGCTTCCCGGACGCGGAACGCCGCGTCCGGGAAGCGGCGGCCGATACATACGGCGGCCACCCGGCGGGATTCCCACGGGCAGCCATGCAGAAAGAAGGCTTATCATGAGAGAAAAAACAAAACTGGGCAACCTGAAATTGTTTTTGATATTTGCCGGGCCGGCCGCGGTTCTGTTCCTCTGCGTGGTCGTCATCCCCTTCCTGTACGGCCTGGTGTTGACCTTTACCAACTGGAACGGCATTTCCGACGGGGCGGGCTTCGTGGCGTTTCAGAACTATGTGACCGCCTTTAAAGACACGGCGTTCTGGCATTCCCTGCTGCTGACCCTCGGCTACGTGGCCGCGTCGGTGATCCTCATCAACCTGGTGGCCTTTTTCCTGGCCTATCTGCTGACCAGCGGCATCAAGGGGCAGAATTTTCTGCGATCCGCCTTTTTCACCCCCAACCTCATCGGCGGTATCGTCCTCGGCTTCATCTGGCAGTTTGTGTTCAATAACGCGCTGACCAGCTTCGGCAGCGGCATCGGATCCGATTTGCTCTCCAGCTCCTGGCTGAGCGATCCCACCATGGCGTTCTGGGCGCTGGTGGTGGTGACGGTCTGGCAGTATTCGGGCTATATGATGATCATCTATGTGGCCGGATTTACCAGCGTGTCCCACGACCTGCTTGAGGCGGCCAGTATCGACGGCTGCACGGCCTTTCAGACCACCCGCTATGTCACCCTGCCCCTGATGGTACCCTCCTTCGTCATCTGCTTGTTCTTGTCCATCCAGCGGTGCTTTATGGTGTACGATGTCAACCTGTCCCTGACGGGCGGCGGTCCCTACGGCACCACCATCCTGTCCGCCATGCATGTGTACCAGAAGACCTTCGTGTCCAAGGAATACGGCGTGGGCCAGGCGGAGGCGCTCATCCTCTTCCTGGTGGTGGCCATTATCAGCATCACCCAGGTGTCCTTGGGCAAGCGGAAAGAGGTGGAGGCGTAACATGAAAACGAGCCTCACTCGGGATGGAATCCGATATATGGCCGTCTGCGGGCGGCGGAATGGGGGGATACGATGAAACGGCAGGTTATCGGCGGCACCCGTACGCGGATCTGGGGGATCGTCAAGACGGTGATCCTGTTTGCGCTGCTTCTGGTCTATATGGTGCCGTTTTTCATGGTGATTATCAACGCGTTCAAAACCAACCGCACCATCCTCAAGGAACCGCTCAAGCTGCTGGAGCCGGGCGGCCCGATCTTCACCAACTTCTCTTACGCCTTTGATAAAATGGATTTCCTGCGCGCCTTTTTCAATTCGCTGTTCATCACGGTGCTCAGCGTGCTGCTGATTGTGATCATCACCTCCATGACCGCCTATTTCTTCGTGCGGGCGGATTGGAAAATTAATAAGGTGTTTTTCGCCCTCATGGTCGCGGCCATGATCGTCCCCTTCCAGGTCATCATGACCCCGCTCATCTCCATCTACGGCAGCTTCCTGGGGATTCTTGATCACCGGCTGACCCTGGTGTTCATGCACGTGGGCTTTTCTATCAGCATGGCGGTGTTCATCTATCACGGCTTCATCAAGAGCAACATTCCCCTCTCCCTGGAGGAAGCCGCCACCCTGGACGGCTGCAGCCGGACACAGACCTTCTTCCGGATCGTATTCCCGCTGCTCAAACCCATCACCGCCACTATCATCGTCCTCAATGTTCTGGCCATCTGGAACGACTATCTGCTCCCTTCCCTGGTGCTGACCAAAAAGGAGCTGTTCACCCTGCCGCTGTCCACCTATTCCTTCTACGGCAGCTATCTGACCAACTACGGCGCGGTGATGGCCGGCCTGATGCTGACGGTTTTGCCGGTTATCATTCTGTACCTGTTCCTGCAAAAGCAGATCATCAGCGGCGTGATTTCGGGCGCGGTCAAGGCATAATTCGATTGCGTTCATTGGAAAGCCCTGTTATAATGGCGGTATAAGCGGCCGAAAGGAGCGGATAGCGGCATGGCGACTCTCAAGGATGTGGCGGAGCTGGCGGGCGTTACGGTGACCACGGTCTCCCGCGTGCTCAACAATCGGGGCTACATCAGCGATAAAACGAGGCAGGCGGTCTATGAAGCCATGAAGCGGCTGGACTACCGGCCCAACGAGCTGGCCCGTTCCCTCTCCAAACGGCGCACCAACGTCATCGGGGTCATCGTCCCCTCGGTGGCCCATCCGTACTTTTGCCGGGTGGTCAGCTTTCTGGAGCAGGAGGCGGCCCGGCATGGGTATAAAATCATGCTCTGCAACTCCTTCCATCAGCGTGAGAAGGAGATCGAATATATCGATATGCTCAAATCCAATAAGGTGGCGGCCATCGTCCTGTGCAGCCGGACGCCGGACATCGGGGCCTATCTGGACATGTCCCTGCCGGTGGTCACCTTCGAGCGCACGGAGGAGGGCAATGTGTCCGCCGTGTCCTGCGATAATTACCAGGGCGGGACGCTGGCCACCCGGCACCTTATTGGGAAGGGCTGCCGCCGCCTCGCCCATATCAGCGGAAGCAGCGAGGTGCATATGCCTGCGGATCAGCGGTGCGCGGCGTTTCTGGATGTCTGCCGAGAATATAATCTGACCGGCAAAGTGTTCGACACGGCGGAGGCCCAGTTTCTTTCCATGGATTATGGAGCATTTTTGGATCGGATTCTGATGGAAAACCCGGAGCTGGACGGCGTCTTTGCGAGCAGCGACGTCATCGCTGCCCAGCTCGTGCAGGCCTGCGCTCGGTGCGGCCGGCGGGTGCCGGAGGACATCAAGGTGGTCGGTTTCGACGATGTGGATATCGCCGCCCTGACCACACCGCCTATCACCACCATCCGCCAGCCGGTGGAGCAGATGTGCTCCTTCGCCGTGCGCACCATCCTGCAGCAGCTCGAACAGGGCTGTACGGCGGTCAAAACGGTGCTGGGCGTGACGCTGGTGGAGCGGGGCACGACGTAAGGAGGCGGAAAGACGCGATGCGTGATTTGGTTTCTCTCGGCGAGTTGCTGGTGGATTTCACCCCGGTGGGGGAATCCGCGGCGGGCAACCCGGTTTTTGAACGCAACCCGGGCGGCGGCCCGGCCAACCTGGCCTGCGCGGCGGCCCGCCTGGGCGTGAACACCGCGTTCATCGGGCAGGTGGGGGATGACGCCTTCGGGCGGGCTTTGAAGGGGATTCTCGCAGACAGCCGGGTGGATGTCGGCCGCCTGAGGCTGTCCGCTGACTATCAGACCACCCTGGCCTTCGTGCATCTGGACGCGGGCGGGGAGCGGTCCTTCAGCTTCTATCGGCGACAGGGCGCGGATACCATGCTCGTCCCGGAGGAAGCGGATTTCGCCCTGGCGGCTGATTGCCGGTGCTTTTTCTACAGCTCGGTGCTCATGACCGGCGGCCCCTCCCGCCAGGCGAGCTTTCAGCTGGCATCTCATGCCCGGGAGCGGGGGGCCGCCACGGTCTACGATCCCAATCTCCGTCTGAACCTCTGGGACAGCCCGGAGGAGGCCCGGTCGGTCATTCTCTCGGCCATGCAATGGGCCGATATCGTCAAGGTGTCTGAGGAGGAGCTGGTGTTCCTGACGGGTGAGCCGGATCTGGATAAGGCGGCCCGGCAGCTGAAAGCGGCTTACGGCGTGAAGGCGCTGCTGGCCACCCTGGGGGCCAAGGGCTGCTTCGCCCTGGTGAATGGGGAGCGGATCGACGTCCCGGGCTTTGCGGTGGAGACGGTGGACACCACGGCGGCCGGCGACTCCTTCACCGGCGGCTTCCTGTACGGCCTACTACAGGGCTGCACCCCCATCGAGGAGCGCTCCGCCGATCAAATCCGAGATATGCTGACCTTTGCCAATGCGGTGGGGGCGCTGACTACCACCCGGAAGGGCGCCATCTCAGCCCTCCCCTCCTACGGCGAGGTGCTGGAGTTTTTACAGCAACAAGGCCATATGTAACGCAGCTTCAAGCCCCGGCGGATTTTTCCGCCGGGGCTCAGCTTGTCGATAAAGTCGACAAGCTGCTGGACGGGGACGCCGGATCACGGCGGCTCACTGACGTTCGCCTTGTTCCATCTGTCCCCGCTGGCGGAGCGTTCGCTCCGCCCGACCACGCCCTGCTCTTGAAAACCGGCGGAAACACGTGTGTTTCCGCCGGTTTTCGCCTATAAGGTGTGTTTGCGAGGCACATGTCCTCGCAAACACCGATTGGTAACCCGCCCCCGCTTTTTTCGTTTTCCGAATGGCGGATTCCCCTTTTTTGACAGACTGCAAGCCCCGGCGGATTTTTCCGCCGGGGCTTTTTTGGACAGGCTGGTTCTTGACAACGGCGCTTTTGTTCCTTATAATTAGCATATCAACTATTAGGGTGCTAATCATTCGCCTGCAAATGATTAGCACCCTAATGATTAAATCGCGTATACTGATAAAGAAGGCGGCCCCCGCCGGACAGGAGACGACATATGAAAACGCCCTTTCACCTGCTGCTGATTCGCACCTATCACGCACAGAAAAACCGGCTGCGCCCCGAGATGGCGGGGATCGGCCTCTCGCCCGGCCAGCCGAAAATCCTCAACCGCTTGATGGAGAAGGACTGCTGTATGCAGAAGGAGCTGGCCGAATCCTGCGACATTCAGCCCGCCACCGTGTCCCGCATGCTGGACACCATGGAGCAGGCGGGGCTGGTCTGTCGGCAGGAGGAGGCTCCCCGCCGCCGAGCGGCCAGCGTGGCCATCACCGAGGCGGGCCGGGAGGCCCATCGGCAGTGGCAGGCCATCTGCGGCCGGGTGGGCGAGGTTTCCCTGGCCGGCTTTACCGAGGAGGAACGGCAGCAGTTCGCGGAATATCTCCGCCGGATGTACCGCAACCTCACCGGCCGGGAGATCGACGCAGGCGTGTAGAACAGGAGGCGGCTTCGGGTATGTTCAAGCGATTTTGGGCCTATTTCGGGCCTTATAAAAAATATCTGGTCATCAGCAGCGTCTGCGTCGTTTTGGAAGGGACGTTCGAACTGGTGATTCCTCTGATCATGGCGGATATCATCGACGTGGGCGTGGCGGCCCGGGACACGGGGTACATATTGGGCAAGGGGCTGCAGATGGTGTTTTGCGCCCTGGTTTCCCTGGCGCTGGGTGCAGTCTATGCCCGTCTGGCCGCCCTGGCCGGCCAGGGCTTCGGTGCCGAGCTGCGCCGGGCGGAATACCAGAAGGTGCAAAGCTTTTCCTTTTCCAACATCGATCGGTTCAGCACCTCGTCGCTGGTCACCCGGCTGACCAGCGACGTCGCCGTCCTGCAGAATGCGGTGTGCAACGGCATCCGGCCGCTGGTGCGGGGGCCGGTGATGATGGTCACCGCCCTGACCATGTCGATTCTGCTCAACGCGCAGCTGGCGTTGATTTTCGCGGTGGCCATTCCGCTGCTCGCGGCGGCGCTGTTCCTCATCCTGCGCAAGCTGCGGCCCGCCTATGGCCGGATGCAGCGGGCGCTGGACAAGGTCAACTCCGTGGTGCAGGAGAACCTGACGGCCATCCGGGTGGTGAAATCCTTTGTCCGGGGCGATTATGAGTGTAAAAAGTTCCAGGATGTCAATGAGGACTTTCAAAAGACCAGCGAGCATGCGTTCCGGTTCGCGGCGCTGAACATGCCCTGCTTCCAGCTGGTGATGTACGCCACCATTGTGGCGATTCTATGGTTCGGCGGCGGCATGGTGAACGCGGGCAGCATGCAGGTGGGGCGGCTGACCGGCTTTCTCAGCTATGTGCTGCAAATCCTCAATTCCCTGATGATGATTTCCGGCGTGTTCATGATGCTCACCCGTTCCATGACCTCCGCCTCCCGCATCGCGGAGGTGCTCGACGAGGTGCCGGGAATTCCGGCCGCCGGGCGGGAAAGCGCCCGGGTGGAGCGGGGCGGCGTCGATTTTGATCACGTGTATTTCAAGTATGCCGATACAGCGGCGGAATATGTGCTCTCCGACATCTGCCTGCACATTGCCCCGGGGCAGACGGTGGGGATCTTGGGGGGCACCGGATCGGCCAAAACCTCCCTGGTGCAGCTCATCCCCCGGCTGTACGACGTGTCGGGGGGCACGCTGCGCATCGACGGTATCGATGTCAAGGACTATCCGGTGGCCCATCTCCGGGACGCCGTGGGCATGGTGCTTCAGAAGAATACCCTGTTCACCGGCACCATCCGGGAAAACCTTCTATGGGGCAACGAGCAGGCCGGCGACAAGGAGCTGGCCTGGGCCTGCCGGGCGGCCTGTGCCGATGAGTTTATCCGCCGTCTGCCTGAAGGGTACGAGACGCATCTCGGGCAGGGGGGCGTCAATGTTTCGGGCGGGCAGAAGCAGCGGCTGTGCATTGCCCGGGCTCTGCTGAAAAAGCCTAAGGTGCTGATTTTCGACGATTCCACCAGCGCGGTGGACACCGCCACCGAAGTCCGCATCCGGGAGGGGTTGGCCGTCAGCCTGCCGGACACCACCAAAATCATCATCGCCCAGCGGATAAGCTCCATCGAGCACGCGGATCAGATTGTGGTGCTGGACGATGGACGGATACAGGATACCGGTACCCACGAGGAACTGCTGGCCCGCTGTGCGATATATCAGGACGTCTGGGCGTCCCAGAAGAAGGGGGCGACGGCGTAATGGCGCGGACCATGCGGCACGAAAAGCCCAAAAATTTCGGTTTGACCCTCCGGCGGCTGCTGGCTTATCTGAAGCGGCATACCCCGATGCTTCTCCTGATTTCCCTGCTGGTCCTGATCAGCGCGGGGGCCAACGTGTTCGGCACCTATCTGCTCAAGCCGGTGGTCAACCGGTATATCCTGCCCGGGGACATCGGCGGCCTTATCCGGATGCTGGCGTTTATGGGGGCGATTTATCTGGCAGGGGCGGCGGCCACCTTCGGTTACTCGCAGCTGATGGTGAAGACCGCCCAGCGGATTATCCGGGAGCTGCGGCAGGATTTGTTTGGCACTGTCCAGAAGCTGCCGTTGAGCTATTTCGATTCCAAAACCCACGGGGAGCTGATGAGCCGGTTCACCAACGACATCGATACCATCGCGGAATCCCTGAACAACAGCTTTACCGCCCTGGTGCAGAACACGGTCATGATTGCGGGCACCCTGACGGTACTCCTGGTGCTCAACTGGAAGCTGGGCCTGATTGTCATCGCCACCTTTGGCGGCATGGCCCTGTTTCTGCGGTACAGCAGCAAGAAAAGCCACGCCCACTTTTCCGAGCAGCAGGCCTATCTCGGCAGCTTGAACGGCTTCATCGAGGAATCGGTGGAGGGCCAGAAGGTGGTCAAGGTTTTCAACCATGAGGAAAAGAACCTGGAGGAATTCACCGCCCGCAATGAGAAGCTCCGGGGCGCGGCCACCCAGGCGTTGACCTATTCGGGCCTGATCATCCCGGTGGTGGTCAGCCTGTCCTATTTCAACTATGCTCTGTGCGCGTGTATCGGCGCGTTCTTTGCCATCGCAGGGGCCATCGATCTGGGCAGCCTGGCGTCCTACTTGGTCTACGTCCGGCAGGCCGCCATGCCCATCAACCAGTTTTCCCAGCAGGTGAATATCATCATGGCCGCCCTGGCGGGGGCGGAACGGATTTTCGACGCCATGTCCCAAACGCCCGAGGTGGACGAGGGCGACGTCACGCTGGTGAAAACAGCGGACGGGCAATGGGCCTGGCGCTCCCCGGAGGGCCTGGAGCCCCTGCGGGGGGACGTGCGCTTCCACGGCGTCAGCTTCGGCTACCGGCCGGATCACCCCGTTCTCAAAAATATCGAGCTGTACGCCAAGCCCGGGCAGAAAATCGCCTTTGTCGGCTCCACCGGCGCGGGCAAGACCACCATCACCAACCTCATCAACCGCTTTTACGAGGTGACGCAGGGCGTCATCACCTACGACGGCATCGACGTGCGCCGCATCCGCAAGGACGATTTGCGCCATTCCCTGGGCGTCGTGCTGCAGGATTCCCATCTGTTTACCGGTACCATCGCGGATAACATCCGCTATGGCCGGCTGGACGCCTCCATGGAGGAGGTGATCGCCGCCGCCCGGCTGGCCAATGCCGACGGCTTCATCCGCCGCCTACCCCAGGGGTACGATACCCTGCTGACCGGGGACGGGGCCAATCTGAGCCAGGGTCAGCGGCAGCTGCTGACCATTGCCCGGGCGGCCATATCCGACCCGCCGGTGCTCATCCTGGACGAGGCCACCAGTTCCATCGACACCCGCACCGAAAAACTCATCGAGGCGGGCATGGATCGGCTGATGGAAAACCGGACGGTGTTTGTCATCGCCCACCGGCTGTCCACCGTGCGCAACGCCAAGGCCATCATCGTGCTGGAAAACGGCGAAATCATCGAGCGGGGCAGCCACGACGAGCTGGTGGCGCACAAGGGCCGGTACTACCGGCTGTATATCGGCCAGTTCGAGCTGGAATAAGCCAAAAACACCCGCCATTTTTCAACGGCGGGTGTTTTGTGCGTGTGTTTATACAAACTGTTAATCCAAAACCAGTTCCCGGTGCTGATCGGCGGAGTCGTACAGCGCCTGCATGATGCGAGAGGTGATGACCGCGGTATCGATGTGGGAGGGCAGCTTTTCACCGGTCTGGATGCAGCGGATGAAGGCGTCGATTTCCTGCTGGAAATGATCCTTGGTGGGGAAGACGGGCGTGTAGGAAATCAGGGCGTTGTTCTCGGTGGTGTAAACGGTGAATTCCTTGCCGTACTGCAGGCGGATGCCGCCCTTGTCCCCCATGAAATCGATGAACATTTCTTCCTCGCCGATGTTCTGAGCCCAGGCGCCGTTGAGGGTGATGACCGGCCCCGCGGTGCGGATAAGGCCGGTGACCGAATCGTCCACGTCGTATACGCCGTCGTATTTGGGCGGGCCGGCCCACATGTTCTTATACACGTAGCCCTCCATCTCCTTGCCGAGCTTGCAGAAGGTTTCGCCCGACACGGTCCTGGGCGCGGGATCGCCGCAGCAGTACATGACGATGTCCAGGAAATGCACGCCCCAGTCGATGAGGGCGCCGCCGCCGGCGATGGCCTTGGTGGTGAAGGCGCCGCCCAGTCCGGGGATGGAACGGTAAGAGCGGAAGCTGACGTAGACGTGAAACACCTCGCCCAGCTTGCCGGCCTCTATGTATTCCTTGATCCGGTTGACGCTGTCGTTGAACCGGTTGACGACGCCGATGTTGAGAACCTTTCCCGTTTCATGCTGCACCCGCTGCATCTCCAGGGCTTCCTCATAGGTGCGGGCGGCGGGCTTTTCACACAGCACATGCTTGCCGGCCCGTAGGCAGTCCATGGCGATGGAGGCGTGGACGTTGTTGGGCGTGCAGACCGAGACCGCATCAACGGACGGATCCGCCAGAATCTCTTGGTAATCCGTGACCGGCTTGCCGCAGCCGTATTTGTCCACCGCGGCCTGGGCCCTTTCCGGGAGGATATCGCAGAAATACACGATTTCCGCTTCCGGGTTGTTCATGTAGGAGGGGATGTGCGCGTGGTTGGCAATGTTGCCGCAGCCAATGACAGCGATTTTCATGGGAACAGCTCCTTTTTTTGTAATATGGGAGAATCGCCCGGCGGCTTCCGGTTGTCCTCCGCCCAGCGCTTGTATTCGCGGGGGGACAAACCAATTTCCCGATGGAACGCCCGGCTGAATGCGTGAATGGATTGATATCCCAGGGCCTCGGCGACACTGGTGATGCTCATACCCCGGCAAAGATATTCCCGCGCCTTTTCAAAGCGGCGGCGGGCGGCATAGGTTTTCAGGGTTTCGCCCGTGATGGATACAAACTTATGCGCCAGATACGTATAGCTGTAGCCGAATACCGTGCTCAGGCCCGACAGGCTGCCGATGTCAGCAATGTGGGAATCCAGATAGTGGATGATGTCGTACACCAGCTTTTCATCCGTTTCCCGCGCCTGGTCGGCCAGATACGCCCGGTAGCGCTTTTGGCTGAACAGCCGGTACGCCGTACCGACGATTTGATGGATGGTTCCTTCCAGCAGGGAGGGAGAAAGAAAATCGTCGGTAATCAACTCGCTGAACAGCCGGATAAACGCCTCCTGCATGTCGGTCACACCGTGAAGGCACAGGTTGGCGGGATTGTCCAGCGTCTCCCGCAGCCGGCGGACAAACGCGGATTTTTCCGCGTCCCCGGTAAACCGAAAGCCCAGATAGTAAAACCGCAGGGGGTCGTCCTTCGACGACTGGATCTCATGCAGCTCGCCGATGCGGTTGACAAACACATCCCCCCGGCTCATGGGCTGGCCCCGGCCGTTTGTGCTGTTGGTACCGGTTCCCTCGGCCACATAGGTGATTTCGTACACCAGCTGCCGGTGGGGCGGCACCCGGTACCCCGGCTCGCAGCACAAATCGCCCGCCTGATACAGCAGATAGGGGCCAATCGTGACGTTCATATCGCCGTAAATGGTGTCGAAATGGAATTTGGCGCGGTTCAGCGGCATATGGGCCTCCTTTCCCCCGGTGTCACTTGTATTATAAACTTGCCCGTTCTAAAAGTATTTGATACATTTAACAACATAGGTATCCGTTTTCTCCAATGTACCATTTTTAAAACCTGCCTGCAAGGGAAAATTAAGAGTTAGGCGGTTTCTTTTGCTGCCCCGGCATGGTATAATAACCTCCGTAAGCGGCGCGGTGGGCGGAAAGCGTAGCTTCCCGCAACGGAGAACATTGTACCATCAAAAGGCCCTGCTGCGGCAGGGCACTGTCGTGCCCCCACAAACGTCGTTTGCTTGCTTTTGTGGTATAATAACCTCACGCCGTAAGCGGAAATCCAAGATTTCCGACGGCTGAGAGAACATGGAACCACCCCGGAACGGTCAAAACCGTTCCGGACTAAGGTAGGCAGCACGCTGCGCGTGCCGCTTTGTGGTATAATAATGCAAAAACATAAGACGACGCACGGAAAGGAGGCCGGTCATGCAGGATATCCATCGGATAAAAAAGGCACTGCTTCTCAGCGGGGCGAAAACGATTCTGCTGTTCCTGCTGTGGCTGACCGCAACGCTGGTGCTGGTGATCGGGCCGCTGCTGGCACCCGGCAATAAGGTGCGGGTGGAAGGCAAGCTGCGGGTAGAGGCCTATGCCTACGAGGGCACCGCCCAGACAGGGCCGGATTTGAGCACCCAGAGGGATTTGTCGGCGGATCCCATTCCCATCATCTCCAAGGACGATTGGCTGGAGGGAAAAAGCCGGGTCAAATTCCTGGAGGTACGCAACAAGGGGGACATTCCCGCCCGGGTCAAACTGAATTTCTCCATCACTGACGAGTCCATGGCCGGCGCGCTTTGGTACGATTTTAACCGGGTGGACGACAGCTGGAAGGAGATGGGGGAGCCCTCCCGCCGGCCGATGAACACCCTGGAACAGGTGGGCGATATCTATACCTATACCCTGCAGCCGCAGGAGACGCTGCGGCTCAAGCTGGAGTATGGGGTCAGCGAGGAGGAAAGCGCCTCCGAGCTGCATCCGGAGTTTGAGGCGGACGCTGTCGTGAGGGCCGCCCAGGTCATCGGCATGGAACAGATGGTCAAGGTGTACGATGCCGTGGATTTTTTGGATCGCAACGATCATCCCACCTATGTGCTGATGCGCAGCATTAAGGGAGACGTGTCCCTGAGCAGTCTCGCCAATATCGATTTGAACGGCTATACGCTGGACGGCAGCGTCCGCTTCGGCGCCGAGGCGCCGATCCTGGCGGCGGGGGATTTGTATATCGGATCGGGTACGGGCGGCGTCATCACCGGCAGGGTCTACGTCGACGCCCCCAACGCGGAGGTCTACCATTATGGCACGGCGGACAGCGTGAGTATCAAGGCGGCCGCCGGGTATCATTTCTATGGGGAGTCCAAAGTCTCCTTTTGGATGCAGGAGGGAACGCTGACCATCGGGCGGGACGCGCTGGTGGAATCGCTGAGCGTTTCCTCCAAGGCGGCCGCGCCGATAAAGATTGTCAACGACGGTGTCATCCGCGAATTCGAGGCGCAGGTGGAAAACGCCGCTTACACGCCGGTGATCACCGGCAACACCCCCCAGGTGCTTACAGAGGGGACAAAGGCCAATCTCGAGCAGGCAACCGGCTGGGATGGCGAATTCCTGACCGAACCGGAGCAGCGGGGAGGCGTTTACCAAATCGGTTCCGCGGCCGAGCTCGCCTGGATTGCCAACGAGGTCAACACGAACGGTCTCACACAGATCCGGATGTGCCTGACGCGATCGATCGATCTCAACGAGCGGGAATGGACGCCTATCGGCCGGCTCCATCCCTTTACCGGCTCGCTGGACGGGCAGGGGTACACGATTTCCCGTCTGCATGTGACCGACGGCGCCCAGCATAGCGGCCTGTTCGGCCTGGTCAGAGGGGCGGATATTCAGAATCTTACGCTGGAGGCGGCCACTCTCCAGGATGTCAATTCCTATTCCGGCGCGCTGATAGGGCGGGCTGTGTCCGCGTCACTGAAAAACTGCCATGTGCGAAACAGTACGGTTTCGGCTGCCTCCGCCTCGGTGGCGGTGGGCGGGCTGATCGGGCAGGCCGCCGAAGGCGCCTTCCGCGCCGAGAACTGCTCGGTGTCGAATACCTCCGTATCCGGCTACTTCAATTTGGGGGGATTCATCGGCTCCTGTCTGGCGGAGAAGAATCAGAAGCTGCTGCTGTCCGCCTGCCGGGTGGAGCGTGTGTCGGTCACGGCCGCCCCTTATGAGGGCGATGTGGAGGCCTGGAGCGGGAAATATGTGCAGACTCACCGCTTTATCGGGCAGGCGCAGGCCGATGCTGCCGGGGCTTCCCTGACGCTCCAGGGCTGTTCGGTTGCGGACAGCACCGATAACCTGTCGCCCGAGGCGCGGATCGGTTCGGAAGAGCTGAAGGACTGGATGGCGCGGGGCGTCGGCGATATCCGTATACAACCATAATGCAAAGAAAGAGGAAATGCCCGTGCCGATTCGAAAATCCGGCCGCGCGCTGACGGACAGGCCGGCTGTCAGGCTGGCGCTCGTGACTCTGGCGTCGGTGATTATGGCCGTCAATATCAAAAGCTTTGTGGAAGCGGGAGGCCTGTTTCCAGGCGGCTTTAATGGTCTGACGCTGTTGATCCAGCGCAGCCTGCAGCAGTTCGCCGGCGTAACCCTCCCCTTTTCCCTGATCAACTTCCTGCTCAACGCGATCCCCGCCATTGTCAGCTTCCGCCTGATCGGCAAACGCTTCACGCTGTACTCCTGCCTGATGATTGTGCTCACGAGCGTGCTCACCGATGTCATCCCTTCCATGCCGCTGACCGACGACGTGCTGCTCATCTGCATCTTCGGCGGCATCATCAACGGCTTCGCCATCAGTCTCTGCCTGCTGGGGCGGGCGACCAGCGGCGGCACCGACTTTATCGCCGTGGCCGTCTCAGAACGGATGAATGTGGATGCCTGGAACTATGTGCTGCTGGGCAACGCGGCGATGCTGGCGGTGGCCGGCTTCCTGTTCGGCTGGGATAAGGCGCTGTACTCCATTGTGTTCCAATTTGCCTCCACCCAGATCGTGCATATGCTCAACCCGCGGTATAAGCGGACGACGCTGTTCATTATCTCGGATAAATCGGAGGATATTTACGAGCATATCAAGGATTCCACCCACCACGGCGCCACCCTGTTCCGCGGTACCGGCCTGTACAACGGCGCGCCCAAGGATATGATTTATTCGGTCATTGCCGGCGATCAGGTCAAGCTGGTGACCCGGCAGGTGAGGGAAATCGATCCGCAGGCGTTTATCAACATTCTCAAAACCGATCAGGTGGCGGGGAATTTCTACCAGCGTCCCAATGATTGACACAAAACAAGGCGGCTGCTCTCCGGCAGCCGCCTTGGTCTATAAGGGCTCTCTGGGCTCAAAAACCAGATCCGTCATGCCATTGTACGTCTCGGTGGAAACCAGCCGCAGCCGCTGTTCCTCGTCGCGCGTGCCGAACAGACGCAGACCGCTCCCCAGAATGGTCGGGATAATCGTCAGATGATACCGGTCGATTAACCGTCGGTCGATCAGCTGGTTCACGATGTCGGCCCCGCCGCATATCCAGATGTCCCGGCCCTCCGCGGCCTTGAGCCGGGTTATCAGCCCGGCGATTTCTTCATCCGTAAAAATCACATCGCCGGCGGGCCTCTCCCGCCGGTGAGTGAGCACATAGCTGGTTTTCCCCTGATAAATCCACCCATCCGGGAAGAGTTCCGTCACAATTTGACGGTACGTCGCATACCCCAGGATGACCGTGTCGATGGATTCGTAAAACCGCGGGTACGATCCCGGATGATCCGGGCTGGAGCCGTCCCCAGCGAGCCATGCCACCCCGCCGTCCCTGTCCGCGATATACCCGTCCAGGCTCATGGCGATATACAATATGGTCTTTCTCATCCCGCGTCCCTCCCTCTATAGGATTTGTCGGACAAGTCGCTTGTATCCCTGCCACCCCGGACAATTCTTCCCACTAGCAAGGTATGGTAACAAATTTCTTTCCCAATATTGGATTCTGCCGGTTTCAGGATTGCAGACATGCGATTACGGCCATAGGCGATGAAACAATGAGTATAGAAAAGTCCCCACCAGTCAGCTGGTGGGGACTACTGTTTCGGATATATCTATATAGAAGAATATTTTGGATTTAAAGGAAAGGTAAAATAAAATGACCCCACAGCTACAAGTTAGATTGTAGTGTGGCACACTGACCGTTTTTTTAAGATCAATAGGACTGCCCCAACGCCGGCACTCAAAAGCAGGACGCCCGCTCCAACCAAAATCCAACCCCAAACCGGAAAACTGGAAGCAGACTGTCCCCCCATAAATATTGCCTGATCGCTTATAAACCACAGAGAGCAATGATCGGTACAAAAGGTTAGCGTTCCATCCTGTGCCACCAACTCTGTCGCTGCTTCAATCGGCTGATTTTCTTCATTCAAATAATAAACATACACCTGTTTGTTTGCATATTTCTCCGTTAACTGGATGGATATTTCCGCTGGGGCGGGCAGCGTACCGTGATGGGCAAACGCAAAGGGATAAACAGAGCGGTCTCCAGCAGCTTCTTGGATCTGCTTGCGCTCTGCCTGTGGAACCTGATCCCCAAACGAGATCGTTCCATTTAGCTCTCCCACGGTATCGCTTTTGAGATTCACTCCCGAAAATTTCCAGCGATATTTTTCTCCGATTAACACCAAGTCTTTTCCGTCCTGGACTGCTTGAGCAAACACCCCGGCGGGAACTACAGGTGTCTGTGTAAGATTCACTTGAAAAGCTGTCTGCTCTGGAGCGGATGCTGTTCCCTCCTGAGAAGAAGTGACAGGGGAGCTGGTTGGCTGGGAGGAAGTCTGTTCTGAGCGGCTGGGTTTAGAACTGGGAGGAGTGTTGGACTGGGGGAAATTGGTTTTTTTCGAACCGTCAGTCCCTTTCCCATAGGCCTTAGCTGCAATTTTATGGGTCTTGGCAAAGGTCGCTACTGTAGGAAAATTAGAGGAGTCATAGCTTTTTAACATATCCTGCCCCATCAGGACATATGAACCAGGATTAGAATCCTCAAAGGTACAATCGATACCATACCATTGGCCATCCAGCTCGACCATATTCCATACATGAACCGTTTGATAGTTTGAAAGGAGAACATTTTCCAGCCCCATTAAATCCAGAAAACGCATCATAGTAACCGCATAGGAGGTGCAGACGGTATTGGTCCGCACCTCGTTTAACACATCATACACCCCGTTAATACTGTCGTATCCGCCGCCGGGCAACTCTTGACTGCCATACTGCGCTTTTTTACAGATATATTCCGCAGCATATCGGATCTGCTCCGCCTGAGATTTAGAAGAAACTGCCGAAAGAATTTGCCGGATCTCAACGTCCGCCTTGGCAAGTTCCTCTTTAGTATCATTAAAGGTCAGGTCGATGGTTCCCCAATGCTCCTGAACCGACCCGTCTTCGGTCAAAGAATCCATCATCGTTGGAGTGACACAGACGGTGTTGGTATTGTAGTCCTTAAAATCGTCAAATTGAGTTTTGGTGTCATAATGGGTAAAATTTAACACATTATTACTGTAGGAACTATCCCATTGCTGTTTGTCCGTTTGATAGCAAACATTTACATGCTCCAGATGATTGTCAATGGCATACTGCACCATCTGCGCATATTCCTCTTTGGTGTTAACACAGGTGTAAACCTGTCCGTTTTTGGTTTTGATAGTCAACTTTGCTGCCGCTCCAGAGACAGTAAAGGAAGCCAGGAATGCGACTGTCATCAACAGACTCCCAAAGAGGTAGTGTCAAGAGTTATGCGCAAATTAGTTTGCAGTCAAAAACAGAAAGAAGTCAACCGGCAAAAGAGGCATCGTCACACGCCCCGTCTAAATGCTTCATGTTCATATACTTCTTGCTGCCCCACTGAGTGCCGGCCACATGACGCAGCCGGGCACAGACAAGCATGAGGGCAGAATTACCGTCTGGGAAAGCCCCCACCACGCGAGTGCGACGGCGGATCTCCCGGTTAAGACGTTCAATCACATTGTTGGTGCGGATGCGCGTCCAGTGCTCATAGGGGAAAGCAGTGTAAGCAAGTGTTTCCTCCAGCCCATCCTCTACCTTTTTCGCCGCCTCGGGCAGTTTCATTTCACGCAGAGCGGTCACTACGTCCCGCGCCTTCGCCTGGGCGGCGGCTCTGCTCTCTTGGGCATGGATTGCTTTGAGCATCTTGGCCACCAGCTTCCCCTTGGTGCGTGGGACGCAGGAAAACACGTTGCGGTAGAAGTGTACCACACACCGCTGGTATTTCGCGTCCGGGTACACCTCTCCCACAGCTTCCAGCATACCGAGGCATTTGTCTCCCACGATGAGCTGGACGCCCTCCAGACCCCGCCCTTTGAGCCACTGAAAGAAGCTGACCCAGCTAGCCTTGTCCTCTTTCATACCCTCGGCAGCGCCCAGCACCTCGCGGTAGCCGTCTTCGTTAACCGCAATGGCAACCAGTACGGCCACATTCTCATACTCTCCGCCCCAGTTGCGGCGCAGGTAGATGCCGTCTACATACACATACGGGTACTTACCGCCCTGTAAGGGGCGGTTGCGCCAGTCTTCAATGTGGACATAGGCTTTCTTGTTCAGTTCGCTGATGGTAGAGGGGGACACCTTGCTGCCCCACAGTGCCTCGGTGATGTCCTCCACGCGGCGCATAGATACTCCAGCCAGATACATTTCAATCAGCGCTTCCTCCACGCTGCTCTCCCGGCGGCGATACCGCTCGATGATGGCGGTTTCAAAGGTTGCTCCCTTTAAACGAGGGACGTTCAAGGTCACGTCGCCGGAGCTGGTGGTCAAGTTACGCTGGTAGTGACCGCTGCGGTAGGCCTGCCGCTCCTCGCTGCGCTCGTAGCGCGCCGCCTGGGTCAGTTTCTGCGCCTCCGCCTCCAACAGGCCGTTGAGGGTCTCCTCCACGCTCCCACGCACCAGTTCCCTGATTTCACCCTTGATTACTTCCTCATTTAGTTGTACAATTTTCTCGGACATAGTTTATTGTCTCCTTTCAGAATGGTGTGTCGTGACTTCATTCTACCAAAGACTGCAAACTATGTCTCTTTTTTTATCCCTTTTTCAATTTGCGCAACTTATTCTACCTTATCTCCCAAAGAATTTGATCCGTTTCATCCTGTCATTCTCCACAATCCATGTTGGATTTATTCTAAGCATAACAACAAACTCCTCACTGAAGGACAGCGAGGAGTTTGTTTGTGGGAAGCGTTGACAAAAAAGATGCCCGGCAAAATCATAAAGACCAAAATAGACTTTTGGGTTCAATTCTCAATAGGCGTTTTCTATTCTATTCATTCCCTTAAGATAAAGCATATTCTCTAAAATGCCAATGCTCTTCCACCAATTTTTGGCGACTGCCCATTCTTCAGGATAGCCCTCCCACCTCCAAGGGATGTCCCAAGAGCCGTCAGGAAGTTGGGTTGTGATGATATAATCGCACTCATATTCAGCAATTTCTTTGTTATCCGCATAGAAAATACTGTTGGTCGAGTTGAAAAACGACGATGGTTTCGCAATATAGCTATCCCATTTTGAAGTATCCTTTTCGATGACATTGCTTATCATATTTTTTAACTGCTGCAACAATAATTCAGGGGTATGTGTAATATCGGCTAGATTTATATTTGCAAACATGTCAACCAATCCGCCTGCTTCATGCATTTCTATAGCATCATGGTTAGTTACCTTTTGTGCGGCTTTGTTGGCTATATCCATCGCCTTTTTATAAAGTGCAGACGATTTATCCGCCGCTTTAACTATAAAGCTCACAATTCCCGCAGTGGGATTATATTCGGCTGCACCGTCAAAACCCATTTCGGTTTCTTTTGAGTATTCCCACCAAGGAGAGTGCGGAAAATCGTTGTTTGAAGGGATTTTTAACAGCCAACCGTTATGATGTTGAAACGATGTGTTTTCAAAATAATCCAGAATGGCTTTAATCATTTTATTCGAACAGTCGTAGAAATCAATTTCTCTTAAAATACCTGTAGCACTGGCGGTGGAAACGGGCGATGACTGTTCATTCCATAAATCGGGTTCTAGTGCGTATCCAAAACCACCGTCCGCATTTTGATAGTAAGACAAAGCATGGATTACGGCTTCTTTACTGCCGTTTTCAAAATGGTATTGCCATCTGGCTAAATCAAGCGGTCTTGCGTTGCGGTAAATAAATCTTCTTGCTTTTTCTAATGTATGCATATGTTGTCACCTCTCAAAAACGTCAATAAATTATACCATTGATTAACAAGGGCAAACACGCCTGACGGCGGTCAAAAGGGGCGCTGCCGTCGTTCTCGGATTTGGCGGGCGTCAGCCCGCCGACATCCTGTGGCCTAGCCAGCGCCTATTTTTATCCCGAAAAACCGTGTTTGCCCTTGTCAATCGATGGTATCAATAATATAGCATTCATTATGTTAAAAATCAACGGATATAAAAAGGGGCCTCAGCAACGTGAAAAGAGGATCCCCTTTCGGGAACCCTCTTTTCACGTTGTCAAGATCGGACGAAAAAGATCCGCTCCGGCGCGGGCCAATCGTTTGGACAAAGAAAAACCTGCGGTGCGCGTCTTGCTCACCGCAGGTGTGGGAAGTGTTGACAAAATAGATACCCAGCTAAAAATAAGAATTATAGGTTTAGCGTAAGTTTGTTTTTACAAACACTTAGATTTTCGCCGTTTCTTGCCCTATATTCAGTTTTTCACCACCCCACCAATTATATCATTAAAAGGCGGTGTGGCCCGGAGAAGTAAAAGCATGGAACAAAGTATTTAGATATCGGGCAAATCGATATGGCTTGTCCCATTCTTAATTGCTGCAATGACATCACCATCGCAATAACCAGCATATTTAATGAGAAGACTATTGTATGTATTGGGTTCGACATCTTTCAGAAAAGCCAAGTTCCCCAATATAGTATTTGGATTGTTAATTGCTTAAAATTATGATATATTGTTTTTGAGAGGTGAAAAAGATGTTTGATGATATGGTTAATCTCTTTAATTTGGGTGCTTTTTCGGACGAGGAAAAAGAATTGCTCAGAACCGATTTTACATATAAGAAGCAAATGAGCCGACTTTTAAAAGAAGCACGTCAAGCTGCAAAGAGAGATACTTGCTATTTTTGTGGAAAGAGCGTTACGAGCTTTTGTAATTCGCATTCTGTTCCGAGATTTTGTCTTGAAAATATAGCCACAAATGGCGATGTACTCACATTAAATACCGTTGTGGATAATCCTTTGATAGATACTGAAAACGGAGTGAATAAAGCAGGAACATTTCATTTAATTTGCAATGATTGCGACAGCAAGATTTTTTCGGATTATGAGAATCCGGATAATTATTCAAATCAACCTACTCCAAAGATGATTGCCCAAATGGCATTAAAAAACAGTTTGAAATCCATTAGCAAACGGCTTTTTGAAATCGAACTTTTTAATATTTCTGCCCAAAAAACAGATGCCGCACGGATGTTTAGCGATGCAAAAAACACTGCAAATGAAATGGATTTAAAGGAATATGAGGACAGCTATAAAAAAGCAAAGAAAGCATTAAAAAAAGACAGTTCAACAGACTACTATGTATGCTATTATGAAAAACTAAATTATGTGGTTCCAATTGCTTTTCAATCTTCGTTAGCATTGGCAGTTGATTTTAACGGTAATATTATCAACAACATTTATAATCCATCTCCTGAGTACAGAATACAAAACATTCATATAAGCATATTACCTTTAAAATCGGAAACTGTAATCGTGATGTTTATTGAGGATGGAGATAAGCGTTATAGGCAGTTTTACAAACAATTTAATAAACTTAAATTAGAGGATAAACTTGCCGCATTGACATTGATTATGTTTATGTATTCGGAGGATATGTACTTTTCAAAATCTATTGAGAATGAGGTCCGTGAAAGCAAGGTCCTTTGCGAAGCGGGAAAAACTGGGCAAGATATTGTTTCACTTACCCCATTCTTCGATCCCTTGGAAATACTTAGAGAATCACATTCTTTAGATAAAAGGCACGAGATTCCGAATTTGCTTTCAGAAAAATATAAATTGGCATAATCAAAACCCGCCACCTTAGAACTTAATCTAAGATGGCGGGCTTCTGTTTGGTATCAGAGCGAACATTTCACGGCAAAACCGCCTGCAAAAAGTAGGTGTTCGTCCAAGACCCGTTTGAGTCTGTGCTACAAAAAAGATACCCGGTGAAAATGGGAATTCCGGGTTCAGAATAAGTCTATTTTCATTTTTACACAGTGGTTTTTCGAGTTTTATTTCTGGATGTCCTGTTTTGGTAAAGGAGGACGATTCTAAAAAACGGCTTAAACGCCGGATTTATGACATGAAAAAAGAGGTCGAATTTGGATTGTCTCATTTTTGAGTTCCAAATTTCAACCTCTATTCACATGGTGCCGGTGGCCGGACTCGAACCGGCACGCTGTCGCCAGCGGTGGATTTTGAGTCCACTACGTCTGCCAATTCCATCACACCGGCATATGCATACGATGCTCACACATTATACAACATTCCCCGCCCGAACGCAAGAGGAAATTTGCCGCCGTGCCGGGGCCTCGCCTGCATATTTTCTCCGGCTTGCATTGCGGTGGCATCCGCGAGGCGGGCCTGGAAGGGCTGCTGTACCGCCAGGCGGACAATTTGATGGCCATTCTGTGGCCAGCGGAACAGCAAAACAATAGGCGGACAGACTGCACCGCACAGTCCGCCCGCCTGTTGTTTTCAGGACGTTTTCGACGGTTATACGCCGGGAATGTCGGGAATGGCCTGCAGGTCGTAGGGGCCGGTGTAGGAGTTGACGCCGTGGATCCAGCGGCCGCCGGTGAAATCCGGGATGGCCACCGGCGCGCCGCCCAGGGCGATGGATTCCTCGCTCAGGCAGGTGACGGCCATCCAGGCCGCCGCGTCGTAGATGTCGATGGGCACGCCGGTGCCGTTTTTCACGCTCTCTACAAAGGCGCGGAACACCAGGTAATCCATGCCGTCGTGGCCTCCCCGCACCCCCTTGGCCTGGTAATCTTTCCACAGGGGATGCTCATAGGTTTCCCGGTACTTATCAGTCGGCTCCCAGGTATGGGGTTCGGACACGCCCTCTATGTACAGGGAATGGTTGTCCTCCATCCAAGCCCCCTTGGTGCCCTGGATCCGCAGACCACGGGAATAGGGGCGGGGCAGGGTGGTGTCATGGATGAGCAGAATGGTTTCCCCGTGGGCGCATTTGATCATGGTGGTCACCACGTCCCCCTGGGTGAAGGCGCGGCCCATCAGGTCGGCGTCGTCGCTTTTGTGGGCGGCGATCCAGCTGTGCAGCCCCACAGCCTTGGAGGCCATGGAGGTCAGGGAGACCAGCCGGTTGCCCTTGTGGATGTTCAGCAGCTTGGCGATGGGGCCGAGCTCGTGGGTGGGGTAGATTTCTCCGTTCCGGTTTGAATAATTATCCAGCCGATAATGGCGGTTTTCCTTCCCGAGAGCCACCTCATCCCGCAAATCGTGCTCATACCCCCCCTGACAGTGCACCAGTTCGCCGAAAACGCCCAGGCGGGCCATATGTAGGGCCATCATTTCGTCCCGGCCGTAGCAGCAGTTCTCCAGCATCATGCAAGGAACGCCGGTCTCCTCTTGGGTGTGCACCAGCTGCCAGCACTGGTCGAGGGAGTAGGCGCCGCCCACCTCGAAGGCGGTGTACAGGCCCCGGCGCATGGCGGCGATGGCGATGGGCACGTGGTCCTGCCAGGAAGTGGCGATGATCACGCCGTCCAATCCCGGGTGGGCCAGCAGATCCCGGTAATCGGCATAGGCGGTGCAGGGGGTGCCCCGCACCTCTGTCACCTTGGCGGCGGCCTTCTCCCGCCGATCCTCATACAGGTCGCAGACTGCCGGGATGTCCACATCCTCCATGGGCAGCAGCAGAAACTCCAGCAGGCCGCCGCCCCGGGCGCCCAGGCCGATAAAGCCAAGGCTTATCCGTTCTTTCATATCCGACCGCATCCTTTCGCGCAAATTCCTTGGTTCTTCTATCCGCAGAATACCACACGCGGCGGGGAAAGACCATTGCATTATGTAACCTGAGCATGGTATAATGTCACTATGAAAATGGGGAGGTGGAGCAGCTTTGGACTATATGGATGATGCGAGGCAGGCGGTGGGGTTTCTGGTGGACAATATGCATTTGCCAGGCCTGAATCCCATCAACTGCGGGTGGCATCAGCGGCAGAGCCGGCGGCGCTTCGGACCGGGGGTGCGGGATCACTATATCCTGCATTATGTCCTGTCTGGGAAAGGGGTATACACCTGCGAGGGAGAGACGTATCCGGTGGGCCGGCAGGAAGTCTTCCTTATACGGCCGGGGGAACGGATATGCTACGAGGCCGACGCGCATACTCCCTGGGCCTATGCCTGGATCGGCTTTGAGGGAGAGGGAGCGGAGCGGCTGCTGCGGGCGGCGGGGTTCATCGGGCCGGTGCGCACGGCATCCCTACCCGAAATGCGGGAGTTTTTCCAGTCTCTGAAGATGGAAAAGAGCGGCACCCTTCTCTCCCCGCTGCTGCTGTGTGGGCGGCTGTACGAGCTGTTCGACTGGCTGCGGCAGCGGCAGTCGGTTCCAGCGGCGATTTCGGCGCCGGAGCAGTACGTCCGGCGGGCGGCGGAGTACATCCGCGCCAACTTTGCCCGTCCTATCACGGTGGAGGGGCTGGCCGGCGCCATGGGCATTGACCGGCGCTATTTTTCCCGGATATTTACCGAGTCCATGGGGATAAGTCCTCAGGCGTATCTGGTGGGGTTCCGCCTGGAGAAGGCCGCGGCGCTGCTGGCCGACAGGCGGTGCACGGTGGGGGAGGCGGCCAAGAGCGTGGGCTATGAGGACGCGTTCGTCTTTTCCCGCATGTATAAAAAGCGGTATGGGCTGCCTCCCTCCGCTACCCTGGCCGCCGGGGCGCTGCCCGGGGCGGAAGAGGATGAGGAGCCCGTTAATGAGAGCGATCCGCCTACCCATGGCTAAACCATGGATTTTGGAGACTTGCCCCCGGTTTTTACTGGGGACAATCTGCGCGTCCCGTTCCGGCGGCATACAATGGCCCTGAAGAGACTCAATACGGGAAAGGGGCTATGCGGGATGGATATCCATGTCGTCCGGGCGGGCGAAACCCTGAATGATATCGCACAGCGGTATGGCGTTTCCACCGAACGGCTGGCGCAGGATAACGGGCTGGCGGATCCGACGCGGCTGGTGCCGGGGCAGACCCTGGTGGTTTTGTATCCCAGGCGGGTGGTCACGGTGCAGCCCGGGGAAACCCTGGCGGGCATCGCCGCGAGGGAGGGGGTCACGCTCAATCAGCTGCTGCGCAACAATTACGGCCTGGGCGGGGACGTGACCGTCTATCCCGGCCAGACCATCGTCATCGACTATGAGCAGGAAAAACAGGGTGTCCTGTCCACCAATGGGTATGTGTATCCCTTCGTAGACAGGGCGGTGCTGCGGCAGGCGCTGCCCTATATGACCTATCTGACCATGTTCACCTACGGCTTCACCCCGGAGGGAGAGCTGATCGAGCTGGACGATGAGGAGCTGATCCGCCTGGCGCGGGAATACGGCGTTTCGCCGCTGATGCATCTGTCCACCCTGACGCCGGAGGGGAATTTCAGCAGCGCTCTGGCCGACGCTCTGCTGAACAATCCGCCGGTGCAGGATATATTGATCGATCGGGTGCTGGAGACCATGCGGGCCAAGGGTTACGACGGGCTGGACGTGGATTTCGAGTTTATCGCACCGGAAAACCGGCAGGCGTATGTGGATTTCATTCAGAAGGTGGCCGATCGGCTGAATCCGGAGGGCTACATCTTGGTCACGGCTCTGGCTCCCAAAACCTCCGGCGACCAGCCGGGTCTGCTGTATGAGGGGCACGACTACGCAGGGATCGGCGCTGCCAGCAACGCGGTGCTGCTGATGACCTATGAGTGGGGGTATTCTGCCGGGCCGCCCATGGCCGTGGCCCCCATCGGCAATGTGCGCAAGGTGCTGGACTACGCGGTGACCGTCATCGAACCGGGCAAAATATATATGGGGTTCCCCAACTACGGCTACGACTGGCCGCTGCCCTTTGTGCGGGGGGAGACCCGGGCCCCCTCCATCGGCAACGTGGAGGCGGTGGACATCGCCGCCCGCCATGGCGCGTCCATTCAATACGACGAGGTGTCCCAGGCCCCGCATTTCAACTATTTCAGCACCACCTGGCAGGAGCATGAGGTCTGGTTCGAGGACGCGCGCAGCGTCCAGGCCAAGCTGGCGCTGATACCAGAATACGGGCTGCAGGGGGTGGGGTATTGGAACCTGATGCGGCCCTTCCCGCAGAATTGGCAGGTGCTCAACGCCCTGTACGACATCCGGAGGGCCTAAAGAAACCGGCGGACGATTTCGTCCGCCGGTTTCTTGCAGGATGGGGTGGCCGTATCTTATTTTTCTTTGTCCTCCATGGCCTTCTGCAGCGCCAGGGCGAAGGCGCTTACCGCCGGCGCGGCGTCCTCCTGCTTGGCCAGGTACTGCTGTACCGCCCGCTTGGACATGCCCGCCCCCGCGCCGGTGCGCTCGCGGAATTTTTCCGCCTTTTCCCGGAATCCGCAGCGGCAGACATAGGACTGCTTGTCGCCGTCCCCGAACAGCTCCAGCTTTTTGTGGCAGACCGGGCAGCGGGAGTTGGTTTCCATGCTGACGTTCTGCCGGTGCCCGCATTCCCGGTCGGGGCAGACCAGCATCCGCCCCTTTTTCCCGGTGACCGCCAGCATCAGCTTGCCGCATGCCGGGCAGGGCGTCTGGGATACGTTGTCGTGCACGAAGCTCTCCGTGCTGTCCTTCACCGCCTGCACCAGCTCCTTCGTGTACCGGCGGATGTCGGCCAGGAAGGCGGCGGGGTCGGCCTTCTCCCGGCTGATGGCGTCCAGCTTCTGCTCCCACTTAGCGGTCAGCAGCGGCTCCTTCAGGTCGGGGGGCACCAGGCTGATGACCTGCGTCCCCTTGGACGTGGGCACCAGGGACACCCCCTTTTTCTCCACATAAAAGGCGGAGAACAGCTTCTCGATGATATCCGCCCGGGTGGCCGGGGTGCCCAGCCCTCCGCCAATGAACTCTTTCATCTGCTTGTCGTCGATGTACGGGGAGGGGTTTTCCATGGCGGACAGCAGGGTGGCCTCTGTGTATCGGGCCGGCGGCGCGGTCTTGAGCGCCTTGCACTGCACCAGGCCGCCGGTGTAAACGTCCCCCCGATGGAACAGGGGCACCGCCTGTTCGTCGGCTTCGTCCTCGTCCCGGCTGTCCTGCACCTTCCGCCACCCCTGCTGGAGCACTGTTCGTCCGGCGGCGTAGAACCGTTCCCCCTCGGCCAGCAGCTCCGCCCGGGTGCGCCGGTACTCGTAGGGGGGATAGAAACAAGCCAGAAACCGTTTGACCACCATCAAATAAATCCGTTTCTCCTCCAGGGAGAAGCGGGCCAGATCCGCCGCCTGCTCGGTGGGGATGATGGCGTGGTGATCCGACACCTTGGCATTGTTGACGCAGGCTTTGGCGATGGAACGCCTTTCTCTCTGGATTTCGGCCACATAGGGGGCGAATTCCCCCCGGGACACGGCCCGCAGCCGTTCGGGCAGGGTGGGGACGATGTCCTCGGTCAGGTAACGGGAATCGGTGCGGGGGTAGGTGAGCACCTTGTGAATCTCATACAGCCGCTGCATGACCGACAGGGTGTCCTTGGCCGACATCTGGTACTGCTTGTTGGCATCTCGCTGCAGCTCGGTCAGATCGTACAGCATGGGCGGCGGGGTGGCTTTGTCGGCGGCCTTCACATCGTAGACCCGGAATTCCTTCCCCTTGATTTTTTCCGCCAGCGCCTCGGCCTTTGCCTTGTCAAAAATGGCGGTCTGCCCCTTCCCGTCCTGCCAGGTGACGAAGAATTTGCCCAAATCCGCCTGCACCATGTAGTAATCCTTGGGCACGAAGCGCTTGATCTCCTCCTCCCGCCGCACGATGAGCGCCAGGGTGGGGGTCTGCACCCGCCCGGCGGACAGCTGCGCGCCGTAGTGGCAGGTCATGGCCCGGGTGACGTTGAGCCCCACCAGCCAGTCGGCCTCCGCCCGGCAGACGGCGGAGCGGTACAGGGGCAGATACGCCCGCCCGTCTTTCAGGTTGGCGAACCCCTCCCGGATGGCCTTGTCGGTCTGGGAGGAAATCCACAGCCGCTTGATAGGTTTGTGAAACCCGGCCTTGTCCAGGATCCATCGGGCCACCAGCTCCCCCTCCCGCCCCGCGTCAGTGGCGATGACCAGGGAGTCGATTTCCTTGCTGTGCAGCCAGGTTTTTACCACGCCGAACTGCTTGGCGGTTTCCGGGATCACCTTGAGGGCCATCTTTTCCGGCATCATGGGCAGGCTGTCCAGGCTCCAGGTCTTGTATTGGCTGCCGTAATGCTCCGGCTCCGCCAGCTCCACCAGGTGCCCCAGCGCCCAGGTCACCACATACTGCGCCCCGGCCATGTACCCGCTTCCGCCGCCATGGCAGCCCAGCACCCGGGCGATTTCCTTGCCCACCGACGGCTTTTCCGCCAGTACCAGCGTCTTTCCCATAGGTATCCCGCCTTTCTTTCGTCTATTGTAGCATACTCCCCTCCGGTTTTCCACCGGCAGAGCGGGACTGGTGGAAAACTTTCAGCCGCCCGCCTCCTTCCGACAGACCAGCAGGGCGTGGTTGCTCATGCCGGTGCACGCCTCGCTGGCGCACATCCGGTCGGCCAGTGGTTGGTATAAGGCGAAGGTTTCCTCGCTCATGGCGTCGATAACGCTGGCCGCCAGGAAGAAATCCAGCCCCAGATTGCTCACCTTGGTCAGCCCGTGCCGCTTCGCCGCGGCCTCCATCTCTTCCGGCGTGGTGTAGAAAAACACTCCCGGCTTGAAGTCGTCGGTCCCCTGCCCGAGCACGTATTCGTTGGCCCTTTTGCTGGGATAGAACTGCCGCAGGGTGTCGTGCACGCAGGCCGCGGCGTACACGCCTATCTGGCAGATGTAGGCGAAGGCCAGCACTCCGCCCGGCCGGCAGACCCGGCGGCATTCCGCAAAGACCAGCTCCCGCTCCTCCGGCGGCAGGTGGTATAAAGGGCCGAAGCAGCAAACCACGTCGAAGGAATCGTCAGGGATTTCCCCCAGCTGGGTGGCGTCCCCCACCCGGCCCGTGGCGTTGGTCAGCCCGGCCGCCCGGACGTTTTCCCGCAGCCGGTCAATGTGGGCGGGGACGAGATCCACCCCCACGTATTCCCGGCAGAGCGGGGCCAGCCGCAGGGCGTAATACCCGGTGGCGCACCCCACCTCCAGCACCCGGTCGGTTTTCTGGATATGCTTTTCCATGGTCTTCATGGTGTAGGCGAATTCCATGCCGGCCGAGCGGGATTGCGCCGCCCGGCTCTCCTCACGTTCGCCGTCCGCGTACAGCGCGCGGATTTGTTCTTCATTGCTGGACATAATGACCTTCCGTTCTCTCTTTGGCGTCTTATCGTGGATAATAGGTATAAAAACAAAAATCCCGCCGACTGGTGTCGGCGGGATTTTTTGGTGCGCCCGAAGGGATTCGAACCCCTGACCTTTTGGTTCGTAGCCAAACACTCTATCCAACTGAGCTACGAGCGCATAGGCTGTCCTTTTGAACAGCATAATAGATTATAGGGGGTTTTCCTCGGAATGTCAAGCGATATTTTTGCATTTTTTCGGTTTTTTCCAAACAAAAGCGGCCGCCCACACGACGGGCGGCCGCTTTTTCCGCACAATAGCGCGCGGTTTCGCTTATTTCTGCTCCGCCATCAGGCCGCAGATCTGATTCGAGAACTCCACCGGGTCCTCCACCGACATCCCCTCGATGAGAAGGGCCTGGGCGTACAGAAGCTGGCTGTAGGTTTTCAGCTTCTCCTTGTCGGTTTCATACAGGGCGGTCAGTGTGGCAAAAATGGGGTGGCTTTCGTTGACCTCCAGCACCCGCTCGGCCTTGACCTTGTTGTCGGTGGGCATGGCGTTGAGCACCTTTTCCATCTCGAGGGACAGCTCGCCGGCGGATGCCAGGCAGACGGGGTGAGTTTTCAGCCGCCGGGACAGGCGCACGGTCTGCACCTTGCCGTCGAGGGCCTCGGTCATGAAGGCGAAGAGATCCTTGTTTTCCTCCTGCTGCTTCTGCTCCTCTTCCTTCTCCTCCGGGGTATCCAGATCGAGATCGCCGGCGGAGACCGACTTGAACTCCTTGCCGTCCAGGTCATGGAGCACCTTGAGGGCGAATTCGTCCACATCCTCGGTCAGATAGAGGATTTCATAGCCCTTGTCCCGTACCAGCTCGGTCTGGGGCAGTTTTTCGATTTTTTCCACCGACTGGCCGCAGGCGTAGTAGATGCAGGTCTGGCCTTCCTTCATCCGGGAGACGTACTCGGCGAAGGTCACCGGCTTTTTCTCGGTGGAGGAGTAGAACAGCAGCAGATCCTTCAGGACGTCCTTGTTGCGGCCGAACTCGTTATACACCCCGTATTTCAGCTGCAGGCCGAAATTTTTGAAGAAGGTCTCGTATTTCTCCCGATCGTTTTCCAGCATGGAGAGCAGCTCGGACTTGATTTTCTTTTCCAGGCGGGAGGCGATGATCTTCAGCTGCCGGTCGTGCTGGAGCATCTCGCGGGAGATGTTCAGGGAGAGATCCTGGCTGTCCACCAGGCCCTTGACAAAGCTGAAGTGATCGGGCAGCAGGTCGGCGCATTTGTCCATGATGAGCACGCCGCTGGCGTACAGCTGCAGGCCCTTCTCGTAGTCCCGGCTGTAGTAGTTATAGGGGGCGCGGGCGGGGATGAACAGCAGGGCGTTGTAGGTCGCGGCGCCCTCGGTGCTGGAATGGATGACCCTGGCCGGGTTCTCGAAGTCGTGGAACTTCTCTTTATAGAAAGCGTTGTAATCCTCTTCGGTCAGCTCACTTTTGTTTTTCTTCCACAGGGGCACCATGCTGTTGAGGGTTTCCACCTCGGTATAGGTCTCGTATTCGCTGTCGCTGCCCTCCTTCAGGCGGCTGCGCTCCATCTCCATTTTGATGGGGTAGCGGATGTAATCGGAATACTTCTTGACCAGGGCCTGCAGCCGGTAGGGCTCCAGAAATTCGTCATAGTTCTCGTCGTCCGCGTTCGGCTTGATGTGCAGGATGATGCGGGTGCCGTGGCCCTCTTTCTCGCAGGGCTCCACCGTGTAGCCCGCCGCACCGTGAGACTCCCAGCAAAAGGCTTCGTCCGCGCCGAAGGCCCGGCTTTCCACCCGCACGCAGTCGGCCACCATGAAGGCGGAGTAAAAGCCCACGCCGAACTGGCCGATGATGTCCACGTCCTCCTTGGCCTCGTTCTCCTTTTTAAAGGCCAGGGAGCCGCTCTTGGCGATGGTGCCGAGGTTGCTCTCCAGCTCCTCCTTGGTCATGCCGATGCCGTTATCCTCCAGGGTGAGGATCCGGTTGTCCTTGTCCGCCGTGAGCTGGATGGTGAAATCCTCCCGGCTGACGCCGGTGACGTCGGCGGTCAGCGACCGGTAATACAGCTTGTCCATCGCGTCGCTGGCGTTGGAAATCAGCTCCCGCAGGAAAATCTCCTTATGGGTGTAGATCGAGTTGATCATCAGGTCCAGCAGCCGCTTGGATTCGGCCTTGAACTGTTTGGTTCCCATTGCAATCCCTCGCTTTTACATGTTGTACCGGGGCGGCGAAGAGCGTTAGCACTCGCCGCGCCAGAGTGCTAAAATAGAGTATAATCCAATTGAAGAGAAAGCGCAAGGCGTATTTGTTAAAAAATTGTAAAAGCTGATAAGGGAACGATTTCCGGAAAGGGGAAGGGGGCGGATTCGCGGGAAAAGCGGTAGACTTTTTGACGGACATGTTGTATATTAAGTTAGATACAATTCTTTAGCAAAGGCAGCGCGGGGGTTCACCCCGCTGAATAAAGGGAGATTCCATATGCCGAACAAAAAACGCAGACGAAAAAGACGGCGGGCGCTGCGCATACTGGTGGTCGCCCTGGGGGCGGTCGCGGTCGTGGGCGCGGCGGCCGGCCTGGTGGGCGGTGCCATCTGGCTGGCCGTGGCCCATCCGGACAAGCCTTCCTCCGGCCAGTCAGAGCCGGCGGGTCCGCCGGATTCCTCGGCCGCATCCGCGACGCTCCCCGCCGCGACGACCGACGAGCCCGGGGAGACGACGACCACCGCTCCGGCGCGGCCAGCCACCACCACACGCAGAGCGGCCACCCCTGGCTCCACCACCCGCGGTTCCACCACCGCGGCGGCGGTGGATACGCAGGCGCTCAACCAGAAGCTCGACGACATTCTGGCGAAAAACGGACGCACGCCCAAGGCCATCTACGACTATGTGCACGGGCACATGACCTACAAGAGCATGGCGCGGGGCAGCTCCTATGAGGAGATGGCTCTGTACGCTATCAAATACGGCAAGGGCTCCTGCTACCAATTCACCGCGCTGACCTATCTGCTGCTCAAACGGGCGGGCTACGACGCGTATTACATCGACGGCAACGGCTGGCAGGGCGGCGGGCCGCACACCTGGGTGATGGCCTATTTCGACGGGGGCTGGTATTTCATCGATTCCGTGTACGTCCGTTCCGCCAAGCTGACGCGGGCCGATCTGCTCCGCATCGGGTACAAGTGGGACGAAAGCCAATACCCCGCCTGCACCTGAGAACGGGAGCGGGCCGCCGGAAAGGACGGGATTTCATGACACGCAACCGACGGCTGGCCGCCGGCTTACTGACGGCGGCGGGCCTTATCGCGATGCTGGGAGGCTGCACGCCCGCCGCGCCGGCGGACGGGGACGCGTCCTCCCGCGCGCAAACCCCGGCGACGACGGGCACGGCGGCGCCGCCCCCCCCGCCCGAGGAGGCGGTGACCGACCCGGTCACCGGCGTGCTGTGCGTAAACGCCAACCTGACGGGCAAGACGGACAGCCAGTTCGAGCTGCCGCTGGCGGGGGCGACCGGGTACGCGTCGGTTCCGCTGAGCCTGACAGCCACGGCGGGAGGGACGGACAAGACGGCGGAGCTGAAAGCGGGGGAAGCCTTCCGCATCCTCGAGGAGCAGGGGGACAGCTGGCGGGTGGAAACCCGGAATGGCGCGTCCGGCTGGGTGCCCCACCGATACGCCTTTGTCAACCTGCCGGATATCCTGCCCTCCATCGTGTACGACATCACCAACGCCGACGCCTCGGTGTTCGTCAGCGCGGGCAAGGACATCCCGGGCATCACGGGACAGAAGCTGTACGACAGCCGGATGCTCAACGAGAGGCTGGAGGACAACGAATACCTGGTGCCGGTGCTCTACGCCATGGCAAAGAAGATAGCGGCGGCCCAGAAGGCCGCCCTTGCCAAGGGGGACACGCTGGTCATCGTGGAGACCTTCCGGCCGCTGGACACCCAGCTGCTGGTGGCCAAGCAGCTGGAGGCCCTGAGCGACGCGGACAGCGAGGTGCGCCGAGGAATTTCCACCGCGCCCTGGGGGATCGGCTGGTTCATCGCCAACCAGGTGTCCACCCATCAGAAGGGGTGCGCCATGGACGTGACGCTGGCCAAGCTGAAAACGGTGCGCCGCTACCGCAGCGGCGCGTATGTCTACAGCCGGGCGTCGCTTTACGAGCCGTACGAGATGCCCACCCCCATCCATGAGCTGAGCAACCGGGCGGTGTCCCTGGCAAAGCCGGTAAACTCCCGCTCCGCCACCGCGTGGAAGGCGGTGGCGGCCGCTCCCACCATGAACGAGCCGGCGCTCAAGCTGCGGCAGTACTGCACCGACGCGGGCCTGTCCCCCCTGGCGTCGGAATGGTGGCATTTCAACGATCTCGAGGCCAACGCGGCCATCGGCAGCCGCTACATGACCACGGCGTTCCAGGTGGCCGACTGTCTGACCGCCGCCTGCCCCTGATCGGCGGCGGGGCCGGTTTCCGGTCTTGTTTTACGATGAAGTTCCCTTGACCACAAACGCTACGGGCCGAAAGGTGTTACGACGTTTATGACATTCAGTTCCGTGAGTTTTCTCTGTCTGTTCCTACCGGCGGTGTTTGGGCTGTACCACATCCTGCCGGGGGCGCGGGCGAAAAACGCCCTGCTCATCGCGGCGAGCCTGCTGTTTTACGCCTGGGGCGAGCCGGTGTATATTCTGCTGATGATCCTCTCCGTCCTGGTCAACTGGCTGGCCGGGCGGTGGATCGGGAGCGCCCGGAAGGGCGCCCGGCTGCCCATGGTGCTGGCGGTGGTGTTCAACCTCGCGCTGCTGGGGGTGTTCAAATACAGCGGGTTCCTGATGGAGACCCTGGGCGCGGTGACAGGGCTGGCGCTGCCCGTACCCCGGATCAGCCTGCCCATCGGCATCTCGTTCTTCACCTTCCAGGCCATGTCCTATGTCCTGGACGTGTACTGGAATCCGGGGCAGATGCAGAAAAGCTTTTGGAGGCTGCTCTTATACATCTCTTTTTTTCCCCAGCTGATCGCGGGGCCCATCGTGCGGTACCACGACATCGAGGGGCAGCTTTCCAGCCGGACGGTGACGGCGAACGAGACGGCGGCGGGGCTGCGCCGGTTTCTGGCGGGGCTGGCCAAGAAGATGCTTTTAGCCAACGCCATGGCGGTGGCGGCTGACGGCATTTTCGGTATGGATCTGTCTATTTTGAGCGCGCCGGCGGCCTGGATCGGCGCGATAGCCTATCTGTTCCAAATTTATTTTGATTTCAGCGGGTACAGCGACATGGCCATCGGCCTGTCCCGGATGTTCGGGTTCACCTTTCCGGAAAACTTCCGGTACCCCTACGCGGCGCTGGGGATCAAGGATTTCTGGCGGCGGTGGCACATCTCCCTGTCCGGCTGGTTCCGGGATTATCTCTACATCCCGCTGGGTGGCAACCGCAAGGGGAAGGTTCGTACTTGGCTCAACCAGTTGATCGTCTTTTTCTGCACCGGGCTGTGGCACGGGGCCAACGTCACCTTCATCGTCTGGGGCCTGTTCCACGGGGCGCTGCTCATCGCGGAAAGCAGCGGGCTGCTGAACGTGCGAAAATGGCGGTTCAAGGGACTGGCGCATGTGTACACCCTGCTGATGGTGACGGTGGGCTTCGTGATTTTCCGGGCGGACACCATGGGGGATGCCTGGCTGTATCTCAAGGCCATGTTCACCTCCTGGAGCGTGGGCGGGGTTACCCTGCGGCAGGCGGTGGGGTATCTGACCCCGTATTTCCTCCTGCTGACCGCAGCGGCGGCCTTGGCCTGCACACCGGTATGGCCGCGGCTGCAGGAGGCGGCGCGGCGGCGGGCCGAGACGGGAGGCGGCGACGGGCTGGCCCGGGCAGTGCGGGCAGGCTCCTACGCCCTGTCGGGAGCGGCGCTGCTGCTGTGCCTGTTCGCGCTGGCCACCGATTCCTACAACCCGTTTATTTACTTCCGATTCTGATATGAGACCCATACCCACAGGTGGGAGAGACGCTATGAAGAAGAAACCGATAAAAATCGCCTATGTGGCCCTGGTGCTGGCGGTGTGCGCCTTCCCAGTGTTCACCATGCCGCTGTTCGGCGAGACGGCATCGACGGAGAAGCGGGAGCTGGCCGCGTTCCCCCGCCTGACGAAGGAGGGGGAAGGGTTCAACCTGGCCTTTTTCTCTGAGCTGAACACCTATTTGTCCGAGCATTTCAGCTTCCGCTCCCAGCTGGTGACGGCGGACAGCGTGGCGAAGGCCAGCTTGTTCGGCACATCGTCGGAGGACCAGGTGATCGTGGGCACTGACGGGTGGCTGTATTTTGAAAAGACGATGGACGATTACTGGGGACGGAACGTCCTGGACGAGAGGGGGACGGCCTGCCTGGCCCGGACGGTGGAGCTGATGCAAGAGTATGTGCAGGGGCAGGGGGCGGCCTTCGCCTTCGCCGTGGTGCCCAACAAGAACACGGTATATCCCGAGCACATGCCCTACTATACTCTGAAAACGCCGGATCCCACCAACCGGGAGCGGCTGGCCGCCGCCCTGGGCCCCCGTTCCTACGTCACCGATCTGACCGCGGTGCTCAGGGCGCCGGGGGAACTGCTGTATCACAAGCGGGACTCTCACTGGAACACGCTGGGGGCGCTGGCGGGCTATAACGCGGTGATGGACACGCTGGGGCTGCCCCATGAGGATTACGCGGACACGCCCCGGAGCGTACAGCAGATCTGGGACGGGGATTTGGACGCGATGCTGGATCCGGGGCTGGGACGCAAGGACGATCAGGTGGTGCTGGACACGACGTGGCATTACCGGTACACCTCCTCCTTTCGCAGCGAGGAGGACATCACCATCACCACCGAAAACGACAGGGGAAGCGGCCGGCTGCTGATGTTTCGGGATTCCTTCGGCAACGCGGTGCTGCCCTTTTTCGCGCAGGCGTTCCGGGAGGCGGAGTTTTCCCGCGCCGTGCCGTACCGGCTGGATTTGACGGCGGCGCGGCAGGCGGACGCGGTGGTGGTGGAGATCGTGGAGCGCAATCTCCCCGACTTGACCGTCCGCGCCCCGGTGATGCCCGCCCCCCGGCGGGATCTGCCGGGGGATGCCCCAGCCGACGGGAGCGCGGCGGCGCGTATCAAGACGCGCACGTCCCATGGCTTCCTCCACGTATACGGCGAGTTGGACGCGCGTTACAGCGGCAGCACAGCCGTCTATCTGCGGGCGGGCGGCGTCGGCTATGAGGCGTTTCCCATCCGGGAGGAGGCGCTGCTGGACGAGGGAGAGGGCGCGGGCTTTTCGGCCTACCTGCCCCCCGAGGCGGCGGATGGGCCGATCGAGCTGCTGGCCGAACAAGACGGGACCGTCACGGTCCTGGGAACCATCCAGCCCGCGCATGAAGCGACGGGCGACTGACTAGGAAAGGCAGGATGCTTACAATGAAAAAGTGGTTGAGCGTATGGGCGGCGGTGCTGCTGCTCCTTCTGGGGCTGACGGCATGCCAGGATAAGGGGGCGGACAGCTCTTCGGGCAGCCGGGCGATTGGGGATTTCCAGGCCGGGGGCGTGAGCGTGGCGCTGGGGCAGGAATATACCGAGGCGCTGGGGAACAGCCTGGGCGGCGCCACCGACGTGGTGGAGGCGCCCAGCTGCCATTACGACGGGATGGACACCATCTACACCTTCGCGGGCTTTGCGCTGTATACCTACCGTGCGGAGGATAAGAGCATCATTTATCTCATCGAGCTGAAGGACGACACGGCCGCCACCCGGGAGGGGGCCAAGGTGGGCATGACCGCTGGGGAGATCGAGGCGCTGTACGGCACCGGCTACACCGAAAGCGGGGTCATCCGCAGCTATCCCCTGGGCAAGGACGCGACGCTGGATTTCACCATGGAGGACGGCAAGGCGGCGCTCATCGAATACGTGGCGAAATAACAAAAGAGACAGACGGACGTGTCCGTCTGTCTCTTTTTGTTCCTGAAAAGCGGAGGAGGGCGCGCATGTTAGGAAAACGGGCGGATATGGAAAACAAAATGGGTGGCGTTTGTCCTTATCAAACGATATAATACGACTATATCGGATAAGGAGGAAAACCCCATGAATTTAGGAAACAGTTTATTTCATGCAAGGAAAAAACGCGGCCTTTCGCAGGAGGAGGTGGCGGAGAAGCTGGGGGTCAGCCGGCAGACCGTTTCAAAATGGGAAACGGACGAGACCGTTCCGGATATCCGCCAGGCGAAAAAAATGGCCGTGCTGTACAACCTGCCGCTCGATGACCTGATTGCTTTCGACGTTGACGTAAAGGAGATCCAGGAGATTATCGATAAAACCAGCGAGGAAGCGGAAGAAAAAATCGACTGGACAAAGGCATGGGGGAAAAAGTACCCGATTCTGGTCCGCTATCAAAAGGAGGTCAATGTTCCCGGCTATGCCCGGCGGCTGGCGGCCATGCTGGATGAATTGCGGCAGGAGTATTCGTATAGCGAACAGGATGCGATGCTGGTGCTGAAGGATATACTATACACGGTCTGGAAGAGCCGGAAAAGCTGACGAGGCGCCGATTGGCCGGAGCCGGTGATGGTGTATTCCCCGCCGCCGTCCAGGGAGGCGGCGGAGCGAGCGCCTACGATATTCTTAAGGCCCCGTGAAGGCGGAATCATAGTGTACAACCCCTCCGGCATACAGTGGACTGGAAGGGGGCGAGGCCATGAAGCCGCCTGTATTTGTGGTCACCGAGGCGTTCCGCCGACCGGACGAGGAGGAACGGCGGGCGTTTGTGCAGCGGGAGCTGCTCCGGTACATCGAGGCGCTGCGGAGGGCGGAGAGATGAGCCGCGCGGCGCTGTACTGCCGGCTGAGCAAGGAGGACGAGACGGCGGGGCCGGGCGGGGAGTCGGAGAGCATCCAGAACCAGAAGGCGCTGCTGGCCGCTTACGCGCAGGACAAGGGCTGGGAAATCGCCGGGGTGTACAGCGACGAGGATTATTCGGGGGCGGATCGGGATCGGCCGGGGTTCCGCCGGCTGCTGGCCGACGCCGAGGCGCGGCGGTTCGACATCCTGCTGGTCAAGACCCAATCCCGGTTCACCCGGGACATGGAGCTGGTGGAGCGGTATCTCCACCGGGATTTTCTGCTGTGGGGGATCCGATTCATCGCGCTGGTGGATCGGGTGGACACCGGAGTGCAGGGGGGCAAAAAGGCCCGGCAGATAAACGGGCTTATCAACGAATGGTATCTGGAGGATTTATCCGACAATATCCGGGCGGTGCTGGATTTCAAGAGGCGGGAGGGACGGTTCATCGGAAGCTTTGCGCCTTACGGATACCGGAAGGACGAGGCGGATCACAACCGGCTGGTCCCCGACCCGCAGGCGGCGCAGGTGGTGCGGGAGATATTCCGGCGGTATCTGGCGGGAGAGGGGACGGCGCGGATCGCGGCCGGACTCAACGCGGCGGGGGTGCCCAGCCCCACGGCCTACAAGCAGGAGGAGGGGCAGGCGGCGGCGACGCCGCTGTGGAGCCGCACCACGGTCTCCCGGATCCTTCGCAACCCGCTGTACACGGGGGTGGTGGCGCAGGGGAAACGGCGCAAGCCCAGCTACAAATCCAAGGTGCTGCTCAGCGTGCCGCGAGAGGACTGGGTGGCGGTGCCGGGGGCCTGCGCGCCGCTGGTGGACGCGGCGGATTTCGAAGAGGCGGGGCGGCTGCTTGAGGCGCACACCCGCTCGTCGGGGCAGGGAGAGCGGCACCGGCTGGCAGGGCTGGTGTTCTGCCGGGACTGCGGGGCGGCCATGGTGAAGGTATCCAGCCGGTACAAGGGGGAGACGCACAGCTATCTGCGGTGCGGGCGATACGCCGCCGACCGGGGGCAATGCGCCTCCCACGCGGTGCGGCTGGACTATCTGGAGGATCTGGTGACGGGGCGGCTGTGGGAGCTGCTTGCCCGGTGGTTTTCGCCGGAGGAGGTGCCGCCCTACCGGCCGGACGAGGAACTGGAGGCGGCGGTGAGCCGGGAGGCGGCGCTGCTCAAGGGGGAGATCGGCCGGCGGGATCGGGCGCTGAAGGAGTTGTATCTCGACAAGGCCTCCGGGCTGCTGACGACCGAGCAGTTCCGGGAGATGAGCGGCGACTATGCCCGGGAGAAGGCGGCCATGAGCGAGCGGCTGGCCCGGCTGGAGGAGACGATGGCCCGGCAGGCACAGCCGGAGCCTGCCGGGCGGGCGCTGGAGGATTTCGTGGACAGGGAGGCGATGCCGGCCCAGCTGCTGGCGGCGTTCGTGGAGCGAATAGAGGTCGGGACGCGGGACGGCGGCGGACGGCAGGCGGTCCGGATCGCGTGGAAGATTTAGGGAACCGGCGGGCGCTGGTTCAGACAGAGGACAATGGGGAAACCGTCGCCTAGGGGATGAAAAACACCGTGGGAACGCCGTGACTCGAAAAAGCGAAGAGGATGCTGCTAATTTTGCAGCATCCTCTTCACCTTTTTGTTTTCAGGAGGGGATCGACAAAAGCCCGCCCGGAGGGGCAGGCTTTCGGATGGATACGGGGGAATGGCTTATTCGGCGAAGCCGGATTCCACCAGGGTGACCAGGCCGTCCACTGCGCTTTCTTCGTCGGCGCCGTCGGCGATGATGCGGATGTTGGTGCCGCCGACAATCCCCAAGGACAGAACGCCCAGCAGGCTCTTCGCGTTGACGCGGCGCTCTTCCTTTTCCACCCAGATGGAGGATTTGAATTCATTGGCTTTCTGGATAAAGAAAGTCGCGGGACGGGCATGCAGCCCCACTTGATTCTGAACCAGCACATCTTTTACATACATATCGATTAATCTCCCTCTCAATATCGTAAAGCATCTATCGCCGCAAAGGGCGCTTATCCGGCCAGTAGGTAATGGGAAAAAGACGGTTTCCCCGCCTTGCTGTCTTATTATACCACAAATGTATGCCCCGTCAATCGCTTTTGTCCACAGAAATCGGGAAAAACCGCAATTTTGGTTCTCTGCCCTATTTTCCGGGAAACGCCGGTTCGTGGTTTGTCACTAATCACGGAAACCGTTAATAACTTTTGTAGAGAAAATCGAAGCCTCGCCTTAAATACACCACATTTACTGGAAATGGACACAAAAATGACAGGGAAGCCTCCGCCGTCGGCCGGCTCACTCGTCAGGGGTTTGTTGTAAAAACGCCCGATCTTCCGGGGTAAGTTCCGCCTTTTCCAGCATGTCTGGCCGATGGCGGCGGGTGCGCAGCAGGGACTGCTGGCGGCGCCACCGGGCGATGTTGAGATGGTGGCCGGTGAGGAGCACGTCGGGGACCGGCCGGCCCTCCCAGACCGCGGGACGGGTATACTGCGGGTATTCCAGCAGGCCGGCGTAATGGCTCTCCTCGGTGAAGCAGCCCTCCTCCGAGAGCACGCCGGGCACTAGGCGGGACACGCAGTCCACCAGAGCCAGGGCGGGCAGCTCGCCGCCGGTGAGCACATAGTCGCCCATGGAAATCTGCTCGTCCACCAAGGCATCAAGCACCCGCTCGTCCACCCCCTCGTAGTGGCCGCAGAGAACGCAGAAGCGGGGAAGCTGCGCCAGTTCCTTGGCCCGCTGCTGGGTTAGCACCGCGCCTTGGGGGGACATATAGATGAGGTGGGGCCTCACACCGCCATCGGCGCAGACGGCGCGGAAGCAGTCGGCAATGGGCTGGGCGTTCATCACCATGCCCAGGCCGCCGCCGTAGGGATAATCGTCCACCTGCTTTTGCTTATTGAGGGTATAGTCCCGGATTTGGTGGCAGCGGATATCCAGCAGGCCCTTGGCCTGGGCGCGGCCGATGATGCTTTCGTCCAGCACGGCGCGGCACATATCCGGGAACAGGGTGAGCAAATCGATTCTCATGCGTCAAACAGTCCTTCCAGGGGGCGCAGCCGGATGACGTCGGCATCCAGGTTGACCTCCACGATCACCGACGGGATGGCGGGGATGAGGATTTCTCGCCCGTCCTCCATCGCCATGTGATAGACGGGGTTGGCCCCGGTTTCGCTGACGGCGGTCAGGGTGCCGTAGGGATGGCCGCTGTCCGCGTCCACAATGGCCATGCCGATCAAATCCTTAATAAAATACCGCCCCGCCGGCAGCTTCAGATCCGCGCGGGCGAGATAGAGCAGCCTCCCTCGCAGGGCGGAGGCGTCCTGCACGGTGTCCACCCCGTCCAGCTTGGCCAGGGCGATGTTTTTATGAGGGCGGGACTTGACCCGGACGGGGGACGCGCCCGCCTTATCCCAGTACAGCGTGGTCAGGGTGGCGAACAGGGCGGGGGAATCGCACCAGGGCTGCACCCGCACCTCGCCCCGCACCCCATGGGTGCCCACGATTTGCCCGGCCTCGAGAAACGCCTGCTTCGGCATACGGCTGGCTCCTTCCTTTCCATGGTTCAACAGAATACATTGATTATACGGGCGGGGGACAGGTTTGTCAACCGGCGCGGCGGTCACAAAAAAGCCGGCGGCCTTGCGGGCCGCCGGCTTTCGGAATTAAATGGAAATTTCGTGGGCCATGCGGTAGAGCTCGAAATCGAAGGGCTTTTTCATTTGCAGCGCTTCCTCGATGTCGTAGTCCAGAATGTGATCGTTCTGGATGGTGACCACCCGGTTGCTCTTGCCGTCGAGCAGGAGGAGGACGGCGTGATAGCCCATCTCGCTGGCCAGCACCCGATCCCGCAGGGAGGGGGAACCGCCCCGCTGCACGTGACCGAGGATGGTGGCGCGGGTCTCGATGCCGGTGCGGGCCTGGATCTTCTCCGACATCTCGATGACGTGGCCCACCCCTTCGGCGACGATGATGATGAAATGCTTCTTGCCGGTGGCGGAGGTGGCAAACATCCGCTCGATGATATCCTTCTCGAAATCAAAGGGGATTTCGGGCACGATGATGCTGGTGGCGCCGCAGGCGATGCCCACGTTCAGCGCGAGATACCCCGCGCGGCGGCCCATGACCTCCACCACGCTGCACCGGTCATGCGACTGGGCGGTGTCCCGCAGCTTGTCGATCATTTCCATGCAGGTGTTCAGGGCGGTATCGTAGCCAATGGTGTGTTCACAGCAGGAGATGTCGTTATCGATGGTGCCGGGGATGCCGATGCAGGGCATGCCGTGGCGGGTCAGATCCTGCGCGCCGCGGAAGGAACCGTCGCCGCCGATGACCACCACGCCTTCGACGCCGTTGTCCCGGCAGGTCTGCACCGCCTTCTGAATGCCCTCCTCGGTGCAGAATTCGGGGCTGCGGGCGGTGTACAGCATGGTGCCGCCGCGGTGGATGATATCCGAGACGCTGCGCAGATTCATCTCCACCAGATCCCCGTGGATCAGGCCGTTGTACCCCCGGTAGACGCCGAGAACCTGCACGCCCCGGCTCAGAGCGGTACGCACGACGGCGCGTACCGCGGCGTTCATGCCGGGAGCGTCGCCGCCGCTGGTCAGTACGGCAATTTTTTTGATGGCCATAACGAATTTCTCTCCTATCCATCCCCGGAACTGGCCGGGGTAGAAATTACAAATGTCCTGCAAACAGCGCCCCGCCGGAACGGTCCGGCGCTGAACGGTATACGAACTTATTCTACCAGATTGTCAAGAAGATATCAATCCTGTATTTATCTAAGAAACCGCCCGTTTTTTGATGTATATTCGACATGTTGACGGCGGGTTCGCGCGAAATAACACGTGTTAATCGACCAGGGCCACGTTCTCCTCCCCCAGCACCCGGCACAGTTCTTCGAGCAGGGGGGCGTTGGGCCAGATCCAGAGGCTGCGGGGGGCCCGCACCAGCTTGCCGGTATCGGTGAAGCGGATATACACCGGCTCCTCCCCCTCGAAGATGGCCAGCAGGTTTTCCGCCCGCTTATAGGCCGGGCAGTCCTTGGAGGGCAGGCGCAGATATAGGCCGTGCCGACTGGAACGGGGCTTGGGGGCGGAGGGAGGAGGCGCGGCGGCGGCCCGGGGGTTCTCCGGCCGGGCGGGAGGGGGAGCCGCCGGATCGGGAGCCTCGGAAAACCGGTCGGCCAGGAGCTTGGGCTCCTCCTCTTCCCGGACGCTCAGCCGGCCCTGCACCAGCACCACGGTCCCCGCCTGCACCAGCGGGCCGTAGCGGGACAGGGTTTGGGGAAACACCAGCAGCTCCATGGCCCCGTAGAGATCCTCGAACTGGACATAGGCCATGACCCCGCCGCTTTTGGTCGTCTGGGTGCGCACGGCGCCGATCATGCCGAGCAGCTGCACCTGGGCGCCGTCGGCATAGCCGCCGCCCTCCTCCAAGGAGGTGAGGATGCGGTCTATCCGGGCGGCCCGCAACGTCTTATACAGCGGGGCATAGGGAGCCAGAGGGTGGCCGGAGAGATAGAGACCCGCCACCTCCTTTTCCATGGCCAGCAGCTCGGCATAGGGCAGCTCGGGCACATCGGGCAGAGGGATTTCATCGTTCCCCTCCAGGCCGGGAGTGTCGAAGAACCCCATCTGGCCGTCCAGATTGCGCCGGTTCTGATCGTCGAGCTGATCGATCACCCGATCAGCGATTTCCAGCATCTGCCGCCGGTTGGCCCCCAGGCCGTCCAGCGCGCCGCAGCGTATGAGGCTGTCCAGACCGCGGCGGTTGAATTCCCGGCAGGGGGAGAGGCGCTTGCAGAAGGTATAAAAGCTGCGGTAGGGGCCGTTTTCCTCCCGCTCCCGCGTCAGCTCCGCGATGAAGCCGCCGCCCAGGTTTTTCACCGCCAGCAGGCCGAAGCGGATATGGTCCCCTGAGACGGTGAAGCCGGCGGTGCTCTCGTTGACCGAGGGGGGGAGCACCTGGATGCCCAGCCGCTCGCATTCCCCGATGTAGCCGGCCACCTTGCCGCTGCCCAGGACGCTGGTCAGCAGAGCGGCCATGTATTCCCGGGGATAGAAGCATTTCAGATAGGCCGTCTGGTAGACCACCATCGCGTAGGCGGCGGCGTGAGGCTTGTTGAAGGCGTAGGAGGCAAATGCGGACATATCGTTAAAAATAACATCTGCTACTTTTTCCGGAACGCCGCGACGGTCGCAGCCCTCCACCACCACGGCTCCGGTTTCATCGGTCAGGCCGTGGAGAAAGATCTCCCGTTCCCGGGCCATGACGTCGTGCTTCTTCTTGGACATGGCGCGGCGCACCACATCCGCCCGGCCCAGGGAGTAGCCCGCCAGCTCGCGGAACACCTGCATGACCTGCTCCTGATAGACGATGCAGCCGTAGGTGACGCTGAGGATAGGCTCGAGGCGGGGATGAAGATACCGCACCTGCTCCGGATGGTGGCGGTTGTGGATATATTTGGGAATGGAATCCATGGGGCCGGGGCGATAGAGGGAAATCACGGCGATGAGATCCTCGAAGCGGTCGGGCTTCAGGCTCATGAGCACCCGCTTGAGGCCGGAGGATTCCATCTGAAACACGCCGTCGCTGTTGCCGGCGGAGAGCATGTCGTAGACCTCCTTGGCGTCCAGGGGCAGGCCCTCCACCGCAAAGCCGGGCTCCCGGCGGCGGATCAGCTTTTCGGCGTCGGCGATGACGGTCAGGTTGCGCAGGCCGAGAAAATCCATTTTCAGCAGGCCCAGCTCCTCCAGATTCTTCATGGGGTACTGGGTGGCGACGGCTTCGCTGTTGACGCACAGGGGGACGAAATCGCTGACCGGGCGGGGGGCGATGACCACCCCGGCGGCGTGGGTGGAGGCGTTGCGGGGCATCCCCTCCACTTTCTTGGCCATATCCACCAAGCGGCGCACCTGGGGATCCGTCTCCACACACTCCCGGAAGGCCTTGGACTGCTCGAGCGCCTTGTCCAGGGTCATATTCAGCTCCCAGGGGACCAGCTTGGCCACCTTGTCGGCCAGGGAGTAGGGCATGGCCAGGGCGCGGGCCACGTCCCGGATGGCGGCACGTGCCGCCATAGTGCCGAAGGTGATGATCTGCGCCACCCGGTCGGCCCCGTATTTCCGAATTACGTAGTCGATGACCTGCTGGCGTTTCTCGGTGCAGAAATCAATATCGAAGTCGGGCATGCTCACCCGCTCGGGATTGAGAAACCGCTCGAAAAGCAGGTTGTATTTCAGCGGGTCGATGGCGGTGATGCCGATGCAGTAGGCGCACAGGCTGCCGGCGCCGGAACCGCGGCCCGGCCCCACCGGAATGGCGTGGGTTTTGGCGTAATGCACATAGTCGTGGACAATGAGATAGTAGTCCACATAGCCCATCTGCTCGATGGTGTCCAGCTCATAGCGCAGGCGTTCGGTCACTTCAGGGGACGGGGATTCCCCATACAGCCGGTGCATCCCCTCGGTGCAGAGCTGCTCGAAGTAAGCGGTGCTGTCCCCGCCGGGGGCGTCGAAGGTGGGGAGCTTCAGCTTGCCGAATTCCAGCTCCACCCGGCAGCGCTCCGCGATGCGCACGGTGTTGTCGAAGGCCTCGGGGACGGCGGGGAACAGGGCGCGCATCTCCTCCTCCGATTTGAGGTAGAATTCCTCGGTGGCGAAGGCCATGGGGCTGGGGTCGTCCACGGTGGTGCCGGTCTGGATGCAGACCAGCACCTTCTGCATCTGGGCATCCTCCCGGCGCAGATAGTGGGCGTCGTTGGTGCAGACCAGGGGGATCCCGGTCTGAGCAGAGAGGCGGAGAATTTGCGGATTGACAGCCTTCTGCTCGGGCAGGCCGTGATCCTGCAGTTCGAGAAAATAGTTGTCCGGGCCGAACAGATCCCGGTACCACAGGGCGATGGCCTTTGCGCCGTCGAAGTCGCCCCGGCGCAGAGCGCGGGGAATTTCCCCGGCCAGGCAGGCGGACAGGGCGATGAGGCCCTCATGGTATTGGGTGAGCAGCTCCCTGTCCACCCGGGGGCGGCTGTAAAACCCTTCCGTCCAGGCGGCGGAAACCAGCTTGACCAGGTTGCGGTAGCCGGTTTCGTTCTCGCACAGCAGCACCAGGTGGCTGTGCTCGCTGTCCACGCCGTGCACCTTGTCGTGCCGGGTGCGGGCGGCCACATAGACCTCGCAGCCGAGAATGGGGTGCACACCCGCCTTTCCGGCGGCCTTATAAAAGTCCACCACGCCGTACATGACGCCGTGATCGGTGATGGCCACCGCGGTCTGGCCCAGCTCCCGGGCGCGCTCCACCAGCCCCTCGATGCGGCAGGCGCCGTCCAAGAGGCTGTATTCACTGTGAACATGGAGATGGGCGAAGCCGGACATAATCCATCACATTCCTTTCGGTCAGGGCAGCTTGTCCGCGTGTTCCACAATGCGGCGCAGCCGGTGGTTGATGCCGGATCGGCTCAGCGGCGGATCCATGGTCTCTCCCAGCTCTCTGAGGGACATATCGGGATTTTCCAGCCGCAGGCGCGCCACCTCGCGCAGTTCCTCGGGCAGCAGTGCGAGGCCGCCGTGGGCCTCGATTTTCCGCACCGCGTCCAGGTGGACGGCGGCGGCGGCCACGGTTTTGTCGATGTTGGCGCTCTCGCAGTTGGTGACCCGGTTGGCGTTGTTGCGGATGTCCTTGACCATTTTGATGCCCATCAGCTCCAGGGAGGCGTTGGTCGCGCCCATGAGGGTCAGGCAGTCCTCAATCTGCTCGCTTTCCTTGAGATAGACAACCTGGGCGCCCTTGCGGCAGACCTGCTTGGCATGAAAGCCCAGCTCCCGCAGCAGGGCCAGGAGATCGCGGCAGAGGTTGTAATAGGGGACACTGAATTCCATATGGTAGCCGCTGGCGGGGTCGATGACCGCGCCGCAGGCGAGGAAGGCGCCCCGCAGCAGGGCGGGCGCGCAGCCGTCGCATTCCAGGTTGGCCCGATTGAGGCGGACGGCGAGATCGGCGGGGCTGTGGCCGAAGCGCTCCAGCACCCGGGCGCGGGGGGCGTCCCCCTCCACCGACACGATGCAGAAGCCGCCCCGGCGGGGCAGGGTCTGCACGGCTGGCGGCGCGATGCCGCACACGTCGGCGGCCAGCGCGCTGTATAGGTGGGCCACGGCGGCGTGCTCGGTCTGCAGGGACATGCGGGAGCCGGTAAAGGCGTGGCCGAACTCCAGCAGGCCGTAGGCCAGCGCGGCGCGGCAGCAGGGTTTGTCGGCGGTCAGCTCCGCCAGCTCCTGTTTGACTTCGGAGGAAAAGGACATGGCCCATCACATTCCTTTCGCGTTCGGGGCGGCGGCCGGCGGCAGTTGCAAAAAACTGCCTGCGGGGCGCAGCATCGCCCGCAAGCAGTTTTCATCAGGCAGCCGGGCGTTTTCCCGTTCAGGCTTTTTCGATGTCCCGGTGGTTGACCATGACCCGGTGGCCCATGGCCGCGATATGTTTGGCCAGCTCTTCCGCCAGGGTGACCGACCGGTGCTTGCCGCCGGTGCAGCCAATGGCGATGACCAGCTGGCTTTTGCCCTCGTTGATATACAGGGGGAGGAGGTAATCGATCATGGCGTACATCCGCTCCTGGAAGCCTTTGGTTTCGGACTTTTCCAGCACGTAGTCCCGCACGTCGGCGTCCAGGCCGGTTTTGCGCTTGAGCTCGTCCACATAGAAGGGGTTGGGCAGGCAGCGGACGTCCAGCATCAGGTCCGCTTCCGCCGGGAAGCCGTATTTGAAGCCGAAGGACATGCACTGGATGAGCATGGCCTTGGAGGTGTCGCCCATAAACAGGGTGGTGATCCGCTCCTTGAGCTGGGCGGAGGAGAGGTGGGAGGTATCGATGAGGTAATCGGTGCGGGAGCGGGCGGATTTCAGCAGGGCACGCTCCATCTCGATGGCCTTGATCACCGAGCCGCCGTTGGCCGCCGCCAGGGGATGCTTGCGGCGGGTTTCCTTATACCGCCGGGCCAGCACCTGGTCGTCGCATTCCAGAAACAGCAGGGTATAATCCCCGCCCTGGCGCTTGAGCTCGTCCAGGCTTTCGGTCAGGTCGTCGAACAGCTCGCCGCCGCGGGCATCGATGACGATGGCCACCCGGGACAGGGTTTCCTTGGACTGCAGGCACAGCTCGGCAAATTTGGGAAGCAGTTTGGGAGGCATGTTGTCCACGCAATAAAACCCGATATCCTCCAGCGCGTCCACAGCGCGGGATTTCCCCGCGCCAGACAGGCCGGTCACTATAACAAATTCCACAGGCGCCTCCTCTTTCTATGCCGCACGCTTAAGGTAAGCGACGAATCCAACACGTCTGGCGGTTTGGTGGAGATTAACCACTGGATGGACCCATTGCTTATTAAAATTCTCCGATGAACCGAACTTCCGGCTCCAGCTGCACGCCCTGCTCGCGGAACACCCGCTCCTGCACCGCCTCGCACAGACGCAGCACGTCCTGTGCGGTGGCGCCGCCCCGGTTGACCACGAAGCCCGCATGTTTTTCACTGACCTGGGCGCCACCGACGGCGAAGCCCTTGAGGCCGCAGCCCTCGATGAGGGCACCGGCAAAGTGGCCGGGGGGACGCTTGAAAAAGCTGCCCGCGCTGGGGTATTCCAGCGGCTGCTTTTCCCGGCGGCGGCGCAGCAGCTCCTCCATACGGGCGGCAATCTCCGCCGGATCGCCGGGGGTGAGGCGGAGGGTGGCGGACACCACCATGTCTCCCTCGTCCATGAAGACGCTGTGCCGGTATCCCAGATTCAGCCGATCGGCGGCAAAGGTATGCCGCTTGCCCGTCCGGCTCAGGCCGGTGGCGGACACCAGCACCTGATCCATCTGCCCGCCGTAGGCGCCGGCGTTCATGTATACCGCGCCGCCCACCGCGCCGGGGATGCCGAAGGCGAATTCCAGGCCGGTGAGCGCCTTGTCCCGGGCATACTGGCACAGGCGTTTAAGAGACACGCCGGCGGAGCACTGGACGGTGCGGCCGTCGGGCTGAAGAGTGGGGGCGGCCTGCCGGCCGTCCAGACGGATCACCGCGCCGCGAAGGCCTTTGTCCCCCACCAGCAGATTGGTGCCGTTGCCCAGCAGGTAAACGGGAATATCCTCCTCCCGGCAGCGGATCAGCGCCGCGGCGGCCGCCGCCTCGGTGGGGGCGGTGATATACACGTCCGCGGGGCCGCCGATTTTAAATGACGTGTAATCGATCATGGACACCTGTTCTTCCGCCGTGCACCCCAGGGTGCGCGCATACGCGGCCAGCGCAGAAAGCCGCATGGCTCTCCTCCTCCGTATGAGTAATCCGGGCTATCCGGGGATGTGCGTTACCGCTCCCCCAGGAAGGCAGCGCCGATGATGCCCGCGTCGTTGCCCAGGGTGGCGACGCACAGGCGGGTCTGATGGCTGCTGTACTTGCTGTACCGTTCCCGCTCGATGTGGGCGGCCAGGGGCTTGAGGAGGGTATCCCCCTCCTTGCAGATGCCGCCGCCGATACACAGCACCTCGGGCTGGAAGATGTTGATGACGTTGATGAGACCGGTGGCGATGTATTTGATATAGGTATCCACCACCTGCGCGGCCACGGCGTCCCCGGCGCGCATGCCGTCGAAAGCGGTGCGGCCGTTGACCTTATCCAGATCCTCCGCGATGCTCCACATGGCGCTGTCCGGATGGTTGACCATGGCGCGGCGGGTCTGGTTGATAAGGGCGGTGGCGGAGGCGTAGGCTTCCCAGCAGCCGAACCGGCCGCAGGTGCACAGCTCCCCGTCCACCATGATGACGGTATGACCCAGCTCCGCGCCCGCGAAGTTGAAGCCGCCGTAAATCTTGCCGTCGATGATGATGCCGCCGCCCACGCCGGTGCCCAGGGTGATGCACACGCAGCTCTGCGCGCCCTTGGCGGCACCGGCCAGGGCCTCGCCCAGGGCCGCCGCGTTGGCGTCGTTCTCAATGTAGACCGCTTTGTCCAGCATGCCGCCCAGCATATCCCGCAGGGGCAGCTTTTCGAATTGCAGGTTGTTGGAATATTCCACGATGCCGGTATCGGCGTTGCAGGTGCCGGGGCTGCCCACGCCTACATAGGCGATGTCCGCCATAGTCAAGCCGGCGTTCTGCACGGCCTCCTTGGCCATGCGAGCCATGTCCACCACGATTTCTTCCGCCGGGCGGGGAATGCGGGTTTTGCATTTGGCGGTGGCGACGATGCGGAACTCGTCGTCCACGACGCCCGCCACGATATTGGTGCCGCCGAGGTCGATGCCGATTCTGTACATGGGTGTTCCTCCGATTTTATACGATTATGTAGAAGCCGCAGGGCTTCGGTAAAGGGTACGCCAGTTTAATATACACGCGGGACTCAGAATTTATTCCATTCCACCTGCACCTGGGGCGGGGCCTCGGTCTCGTCCAGCATCCCCAGGTTGTGCATGAGCTCCTGGGCCGCGTTATAGCCCATTTTTTTCTGCCGGTTGTTCATCGAGGCCACCTCGATGATGATGGCCAGGTTCCGGCCGGGCTTGACCGGGATGGTCAGCTGGGGCACGGTGATGCCCAGAATGTCGGTGTATTCGTTGTCCAGGCCCATGCGGTCGTAGACCTTTTCGCTGTCCCAAGGCTCCAGCAGGATGACCATGTCGATTTTCTCAGTCACCTTGACAGAGCCCATGCCGAAGATGCGGCGGGCGTTGACGATGCCGATGCCCCGCAGCTCGATAAAGTGGCGGATATTGTCCGGCGCGGAGCCCACCAGGGTCTTGGACGACACCCGACGGATCTCCACCGCGTCGTCCGCGATTAGCCGGTGGCCGCGCTTGACCAGCTCAATAGCCGTTTCGCTTTTGCCCACGCCGCTGTCCCCCATGAGGAGGATGCCCTCGCCGTACACCTCCACAAACACGCCGTGGCGGGTGATGCGGGGGGCCAGCTGCACGTTGAGATAGGCGATGAGGCTGGCCATGAAGCCGGAGGTGGTGTCCGCCGTGCGCAGGAGGGGCACCTGGTATTTCTCGCAGCTGGCCTTTAGCTCGGGGAAAATCTCCAGGCCGCGGGAGACCACCATGGCGGGGGGCTTATGGGACGCCAGCTCGTCCAGGCGGAGGGCCCGCGTTTCGGGGGCCAGATCCTCCAAAAAGCCGAATTCGCTTTTGCCCATGACCTGCACCCGGTCGTTGTCGAAATAATCGAAATAGCCGCTCAGGGCCAGGCCGGGGCGGTTGACGTCGCTGGAATACACCAGGATTTCCTCCGGCGGGGCGGGCATATAGATGGTTTCCAGCATGGTTTCCTTGATGATACCGGCCAGGGGGACGGTAAAGGTTTTCGCCATCGGGCATCACGCCTTTTCGTTTATTCAGGCTGGGTTCGCATATATATTGAGTATTATATCGTATTATACCGTATTCGGAAAAAACTTTAAAGGGCTTTTTCAGAGTTTTTCCACTGAAATTAAGAAGATATCGCCTGTTTCCACTTGAATCCGCGCGGGCGGGTATAGTAAAATAGAAGACATCGGGCCGGTATGCCGGCAAAGGGAAGGAAGGGACTCTCCGCATGAGCCGTTTGAAAATCGGGCTGTTTAACGATTCGTTTCCCCCCACCATCGACGGGGTGGCCCAGGCTGTGAAAAATTACGCGGCCGTGCTGCACGACAAGCACTGCGATGTGACGGTGGTGACGCCGGATTATAAGGATGTACAGGACGATTACCCCTTCGAGGTGTTCCGGTACCGTTCGCTGCGCGCCGACAAGCGGATCGGCTACCGGGTGGGCAATCCTTTTGACCCCAAAACCCTGATCAAGCTGCGCACCAAGCGGTTTGATCTGATGCATATTCACTCCCCCTTCGCCTCGTCGGTGCTGGTCAGCAACATCAACCACCGGCCCAAGGTGCCGGTGGTGCTCACCTACCACACCAAATTCGACGTGGACATCGCCAAGCGGGTGCCTCTGGACGGTATGCGGAAAATCGCCATGAAGTTCCTGCTCGACAACATCAACGCGGTGGACGAGGTCTGGGTGGTGACAGAGGGCTGCGGCCGCGCCCTGCGGGACGTGGGGTACCGGGGCAGCTACCACGTGATGGAAAACGGCACCGATTTCGCCTACGGCCGGGCGCCGCAGGGGGAAATCGACGCGCTGCGGGAACAGTACGGTGTGCGGGAGGACGAGTTCGTTTTCCTGTTCGTGGGGCGTATGATGTGGTACAAGAACGTGCGTCTCATTCTGGACGCGCTGAAATATCTGTACGGGCAGGGGGTGCCCTTCCGGGCCTTTCTGGTGGGAGACGGGTTCGACGCGCCCGATATACAGGCCTACGCCAAGGGGATCGGGCTGGAAGGGCCGGTCACCTTTACGGGGGCGATTTACGACCGGGAGGCGCTGCGGGCGTATTACTCCCTGGCGGATATGTTCCTGTTCCCCTCCACCTACGACACCTCCGGCATTGTGGTCAAGGAGGCGGCGGCCTGCGACTGCCCCGCCCTGCTGGTGGAGGGAAGCTGCGCGGCCGAGGGGGTCGCCCACGATTTCACCGGCTTTCTGGCGGAGGAAACCGCCGAGTCCTGCGGGCAGGTGCTGTTTAAGGCCTGCGAGGATCGGGGGCATATTGCGGAGGTGGGCAAGCACGCGGGCGAGCACCTTTACCTCTCCTGGGAGACGGCGGTGGAGCGGGCCTACAAGCGCTACACGGAAATCCTCGACCGATGGCCGGGTCCCATGCCATATAACGGAAAAACCCGGTGGTACTGAACAAGCAGAGCCCGCTGAAGCCATGGCTTCAGCGGGCTCTGCTTGTTGAACGGAGGCTCAATATTGCTTGCGCCGCAGGATGCGGGCGGAGAGAAGCAGGGAGGCGGCCAGGGCGGCCGCCAGAACGGCCGCGCCGATAAAGGGCAGGGCTGTCACCACCCCGGCGGGGATTTGCGAAAGCATGGAAAACGCGTCGGGGAAAAGCTTGCTGACCAGGACGATCGCCATAACGGGGAAGAAGACCACCAACAGCATGATGATCCGGCTTTTATTGACCCCGAACTTATAGAAGATCGGGAAGAGGATCGCCATGAGAACCAGGGCGGCCACCAAGGCGCCGATGAGGCCGAACAGCATGTCGTTGAAGGCGGCGTTCCCTTTGACCAGCTGCACCACCGAGCTGACGCCGGCGGTCAGCAGGCAGCCGAGCAGCCCCAACAGCAGGCTGGAGGCGTACCGGGAGAGAACCACCTGCATGGGGGGCAGCGGCGAGGCGGCCACCAGCTTATCGAAGCCGTTCTGTTCATCGTAGGCGAAGCAGTTGATGGACAGCATGAAGCAGACGACAGCCATGAAGGAGCTCATGCTGGCCGCCCCGTCCCCGATGCCGGAAAAGATGGCGACCATCAGCACAATATACACGATAAAAAATTTTCCTTGTCTGCCGATGAGGGACAGATCCTTATATATCAAGCCTTTCATGACCGGCCGCCTTTCTTTTTTCTGGTATAGAACAGCATGATTTCCTCGATGGTGGGGCGCTCGGCTGTCAGGGCGGGATACCGGCGGGCCACATCCCGGCGGCAGAGGGCCTCAAAGCCGAAGGCGTTCTCATGCACGCCGATAAAATCGGCGTCGTTCAGGACGCGCCGCTGATCCGCCCCGCCCTTGACAACGGCGTAGTCCTCCCGCAGCACGTCCTTTTCCTCGTGGAACAGCAGCTTTCCCTCATGGAGAAGGGCGATGGTGTCCGCCACCTTGTCCAGATCGCTGGTGATATGGGAGGAAAGGATGACGGCGCGGGTTTCGTCCTGCAGAAAATCCAGAAAAATATCCAGGATTTCATCCCGCACGAGGGGATCCAGACCGCTGGTGGGTTCGTCCAGAATGAGCAGGTCGGGATGATGGCTCAGGGCGGCGGCAATGGCCAGCTTCATTTTCATGCCGCGGGAAAACTCCTTGACGATTTTGTTTTCCGGCAGGCTGAAGTCCCGCAGGTAGCCGGCGAAGGCTTGGTCGTCCCAGTCGGCGTACAGGCCCTTCATGTACCGGCCGATCTGACGGGGAGCCAGCACATCGTGAAAGCAGGGCTCGTCGAACACCACGCCAATGCGCTTTTTCACGGCGGTCTCCTGCTCGATGTTGTCCAGTCCGAAGAGGCGGATGGATCCCGCGTCGCGGCGGATCAGGTTGAGAATGAGCTTGATGGTGGTGCTCTTGCCCGCGCCGTTGGCCCCTACCAGGCCGGTGATGGTGCCGGGCGCCACCGAGAGGTTCACGTTGTCCAGGCAAAACCCGTCGAACCGCCGGGTCAGCCCTTGTATCTCCAGAATGTTGTCCATGGTTTCTTCTACTCCCTTATGCGTTAGAATGGATCCTGGTACAGGATCCGGATGAGGGCGCACAGCTCGTCGGCGTCCACCCCGGCGGCGCGGGCCGCGTCCACGGCGTCGGCCAGATGGGCCTCCAGCCGCCGCCGCTGTTCCTCCCGCAGGATGTCCAGGTTTTTCGCCGCGACAAAGCTGCCCCGTCCCGTCATGGTGACGATAAAGCCTTCCCGCTCCAGTTCCTCATAAGCGCGTTTGGTGGTGATGAGGCTGATGCGCAGCTCCTTGGCCAGCAGCCGCATGGAGGGCAGCGCTTCCCCCTCCGTCAGCTCTCCGGCTACAATTGCCTGTTTGATTTGCACCACGATCTGCTCATAAATGGGCATGTCGCCGGTGTTGCGAATCACAATGTTCAAGGGGCGATCCTCCAAACGTGCTTATTGTGTATATAGTATATACACAATATTCTGTTTTGTCAACCGGTATTTTTCCCCGCGCCGCTGTCGAAAAAATGTGGACGGAACTTGCCGGTGGATCGTTGCGTGCGCGGTCGGAATGCGGTATACTAAGGGCAGCGGATAGAGGTTGTATTGTATATTTATCGTATTATATACGATGAGTTTAGAAAATAAGATGGCGGAAAGGGTAAAGGATGGCTGTGGAATATAACGCGTATGTTCCGTCCCCGGAGGAGATGCAGCGTCGGGCTCTGCGGGCGGACGGCAACTTTATTGGAACCGGCATGCTGTTCTTGGTCGCCCTGTCCCAGTTTCTTTACACCATCGTGGTGCTGGGGCTGGTGTTCTTTCATGTGATCCCCTATGCGTATGTGGGACTCAACGATCTGGGGCTGGGCAACACGTCGTATTTGCTGCTGTATATGGGCGTATACATCGTGATGATGGGGGCGCCTCTGCCGGTGGCGGCATTGATCCAGCGGCGGCGGATTCAGCCCTTCGGCCCGGCCAAAAGGGTGCACCCGCTGGCGTTCGCCGGCGGAGTGCTGGGCGGCATGGCCATGTGCGTGGTGGCCAACATCATCGCCAGTTACATCATGAATTTCCTGATGCTGCTGGGCATTCCCCAGCCGCCCATGCCCGATACCCTGACGCGCACGCCGCTGAGCCTCGGACTCAACCTGTTGATTTTCGCGGTGCTGCCCGCGCTGCTGGAGGAAATGGTGTTCCGGGGCTATGTGCTGCGCACGCTGCGGCCCTACGGCGACCGGACAGCCATTCTGGTTTCCTCCCTGCTGTTCGCCCTGATGCACGGGAACGTACTGCAGGTGCCTTTCGCGTTTATCGTGGGGCTGGTGCTGGGGTATGTGGCGGTGCAGACGGACAATATCTGGCTGGCGGTGGTCATTCACTTCGGCAACAACGCCATGTCCACGGTGCTGCAGTACCTGCAGATCGGCATGAGCGCGGAGGATCAGAACCGGATGACCACGCTGGTATTCTGCGTGCTGGCGCTGGTGGGGCTGCTGGCGCTGATCCTTCTCAAGGTGCGGGGCAGCCGGCTGGCGGCGCCGGTGAACCGGAACGGCGGCGGGGTGCCCACGACCCGGCATTTGAGCGGGCTGGTGGCGGCGCCGGCCTTTACGATTGCGATCATCGCGTTTATTCTCCTCATTCTGCTGAACACCGCGCTGAGCGTGGTACAGGCTGCGGCGTAAAGAGAAACCGCACGGAAAGGGGCACATGGTCTTGGCGGACGAAACCTACATGCGTCTGGCGCTGGAGCTGGCGCGGCAGGCGGCGGAGGAGGGCGAGGTGCCGGTGGGGGCGGTAATCGTGCGGGACGGCGAGGTGATCGCCACCGGGCGAAACCGGCGGGAAACCGCCCGCCACGCCCTGGCTCACGCGGAAATCGAGGCCATAGCCGGGGCCTGCGCGAGGCTGGGGGGATGGCGGCTTTCCGGCTGCGATTTGTACGTGACGCTGGAGCCCTGCCCCATGTGCGCGGGGGCCATCATCAATGCCCGGCTGAGCAGGGTCGTCCAGGGGACGGCGGATCCCAAGGCCGGCTCCTGCGGGTCGGTGGTCGATTTGTTCGCCCTGCCCTACAACCACCGGCCCGTGCTGGTGACCGGGGTGCTGGAGGAGGAATGCGCGGCTGAGCTGACGGGGTTCTTCCAGCGGCTGCGGCGGGAGCGGGACGGAAAAAAGCGGACGGGGCCGTGGAATGAGCAAAAAAAGAGGTAGCCTTTTGCAAAAATCTGTGGTATACTGAATTTATCAACAGAATACGTGCCGGAGCGATTGAGTTGTGCACAAACAGGACCTGGGGAAACCGCGGGTGTGTTTGCTGTACAGCTCTTTTTTTGTCTTGCGGGCGCTGACAGGGGGAATCGAATCTATGCCAAACCAATCCACCGCCTTTGACGTCGCGATCATCGGGGCGGGCATCGTCGGGTGCGCGGCCGCCTTCGAACTGAGCAAAACCACCGCCCGGGTGGCGCTTCTCGATCGGAGCAACGACGTGGGCACCGGCACCACCCGGGCCAACAGCGGCATCATCCACGCCGGGTACGACCCCGAGCCGGGCACGCGGATGGCCCGCTTCAATGTGGAGGGCAACGCGCTGACCCGGCAGCTGGCCGGAGAACTGCGGGTGCCTTTTGTGGGCAACGGCTCTCTGGTGGTCGCCTTGTCCGAGGAGGATTTGCCCGTGCTGCGCGGGCTGTACGAGAGAGGGCAGGCCAACGGCGTGCCGGGGCTGGAGCTGCTGAGCGGCGAGGAGGCCCGCCGGCGGGAGCCGGCGCTGGCCGGCGAGGTATGCGGGGCCTTATGGGCGCCCACGGCGGGAATTATCAGCCCGTGGGAGATGGCCATCGCCCTGGCGGACACGGCGGTAGTCAACGGCTGCGAGTTCCACGGAGGCTGCGCCGTGACCGGCATCGAACGGGAGGCGGACGGGTTCCGGCTGCACACCACGGGGGGCGATTTTCTCGCCCGGCGGGTTATCAACGCGGCGGGCACCCACGCGGACGCGGTCAACGCCTTCGTCACTGCCCCCTATTTCCGGATACAGCCCTCCAAGGGGCAGTACTATCTGCTGGACAAATCCCAGGGGGAACTGGTGGGGGCCACGGTGTTTCAGTGCCCCTCCGCCGCGGGAAAGGGCGTGCTGGTATCCCCCACGGTCCACGGCAATCTCATCGTCGGGCCGGACGCCATCCCCGCCGCGGGTCCGGACGATGTGGCGGTCACGGCCCAGGGGCTGAGCTTTGTGGCGGGGATGGCTCGCCGCTCCGTGCCTGGATTCAACCTGCGGGAATCCATCCGCAATTTCGCGGGGGTGCGGGCTATCAGTGATCGGGACGATTTTATCGTGGAGGAAGCGCCCGGCTGTCCCGGGTTCATCAACCTGTCGGGAATCAAGTCTCCCGGTCTGACCTCGGCCCCCGCCCTGGCGAAGGAGGCGGTCGCGCTGCTGCGAAAGAGCGGCCTTGTCCTGCAGGAGCGGGAGGGATTCCGCCTACATCCCCGGCCGCGGCCCTTCCGGTACGCCGGAGCGCGGGATCGGGCAGCCATGGCGGCGGAAAACCCGCGGATGGGCCGGGTGATCTGCCGGTGCGAAACGGTGACGGAGGGGGAAATCGTCGAAGCGATACACGCACCGGTTCCCGCCCGTTCCATCGACGGGGTCAAACGGCGGGTGGGCAGCGGCATGGGCCGGTGCCAGGGGGGCTTCTGCAGCCCCCGCATCGCGGCCATTTTGGCGCGGGAGCTGAACATTCCCCTGACTGCTGTGCTGCAGGACGGGGAAGGGACCGAAATACTCACGGAGGAGCTGGGACATGAATACCATCGGATATGATTTGGTCGTCATTGGCGGCGGCCCGGCGGGGCTGGCGGCGGCGGTGGCCGCCCGGGACAAGGGAGTGCGCTCCATCCTCGTGCTGGAACGGGACGGGACGCTGGGGGGCATTCTCAATCAGTGCATTCACAACGGGTTCGGGCTCCACTATTTCAAGGAGGAGCTGACCGGGCCGGAGTACGCGGGGCGGTTCATCGACAAGGCGGCCCAGGGCATCGACATCAAGACCGACACCATGGTGCTGGACATTTCCGACAGCCGGCTCATCCAGGCAGTCAATCCCACCGACGGCTATCTGTCCATCCAGGCGGGGGCTATCGTGCTGGCCATGGGCTGCCGGGAGCGGACGCGGGGAGCCATCGGCATCCCCGGCACCCGGCCGGCGGGGGTTTACACGGCCGGATGCGCCCAGCGGTTTGTCAACATCGAGGGCTGTATGCCGGGCCGGCGGGTGGTCATTCTCGGCTCGGGGGACATTGGGCTTATCATGGCGCGGCGGCTGACCCTGGAGGGGGCCAAGGTGCTGGCCTGTGTGGAGTTGCAGCCCTATTCCGGCGGGCTGCAGCGAAACATCACGCAATGCCTGGAGGATTTCGGGATTCCGCTTTACCTGTCCCACACCGTCACCGACATCCGGGGAGACAAGCGGGTGGAGCAGGTGGTGGTGTCGGCGGTGGACGACAGCCGCCGGCCGGTGCCGGGCAGCGAGATGGTGTTCGACTGCGACACCCTGCTGCTGTCGGTGGGGCTGATTCCGGAAAACGAGCTGTCCCGGCAGGCGGGAGTGGAGCTGGATCCCCGTACGAACGGGCCGCGGGTTTATGAAAATATGGAGACGTCCCTGTCGGGGGTGTTCGCCTGCGGCAATGTGGTGCATGTGCACGACCTGGTGGATTTCGTCACCATGGAGAGCACCCGGGCAGGGGAGGCCGCGGCGGCTTATCTGCAGGGGGACGCGCGGGGCGGCCCGGCCCTGGAGGTGCCGATCCGGGCCGGGGAAGGCGTGACCTACACGGTGCCTCAGGTGATCCGGCCGGATCGGATGGGCAAGACGGCGGAGCTGTTTTTCCGGGTGAACGCGGTGTATGAAAACGCCGTGCTGCGGGTGAGCGCCGGGGAACGGGTGCTGCTCGAGAAAAAACGGGAGCATATGGCGCCCGGCGAGATGGAACGGCTGCCGCTGCCGGCCAAGCTGATGCGAGACGCGGCGGAGCCGGTTACGGTACAGGTTGTGAAGGGAGGGAACGGCTGATGGACGGTTTGGAACGCCGGTTGGTCTGCATCGTCTGCCCGAAGGGCTGCCGGCTGCGGGCGCGGCAGGAGGAAGGGCGCTGGACGGTTGAGGGCAACGGCTGCCCCCGAGGCGAGGCATACGCCCTGCAGGAGCTGACCGCGCCCACCCGGGTGCTGACCACCACCGTGCGGCTGACGGGAGGGGCGCATCCCCGCCTGCCGGTCAAGACAGTGGGGGCCATCCCCAAGGAGCGGCTGTTCGACGCTATGGAGGCTCTGCGGCAGGTGGAGCTGACCGTTCCTGTGCGGCGGGGCGACGTGGTGGTGCCCGATCTGCTGGGCACCGGCATAGCGGTGGTAGCCACGCAGGACGCGGAATAACGAAACGAATAGAATAAGCCGGGAGCGGAAAGCTCCCGGCTTTTGTTTACAGACGCCGGGGGGTATGGTACACTGTATCCGACGCACAAAGCAGAGGAGGGGGTTCCGTGCGGTTTCGCGGGGCGATTTTTGATTTGGACGGCACGCTGCTCGACTCCATGGGCATGTGGGACGACATCGATGTGGCGTTTCTTTCCCGGCGGGGGCTGACCGTTCCGGATGACTACGTGCAGGCCATTGTTCCGCTGAGCTTTCGGGAGACGGCCGTATATACCATCGATCGGTTCGGGCTGACGGAAACGCCGGAGGCGGTGATGGAGGAATGGATGCGCATGGCGGAGGAGGCCTATGCCTTCCGGGTGGAGCCCAAACCCTATGCGGCGGAGCTGCTGCGCCGGTGGAAGGCGCGGGGCATCCGGCTGGCGGTGGCGACGGCCAACCACGAGAAGCTCTTTGCCCCGGCACTCCGGCGGGCGGGGATTTACGACTGCTTCGACGCCTTCACCACCCTGGCGGAGGTAAAGCGGGGCAAGGGCTTCCCCGACATTTATCTGCGCACGGCGGAGAAGCTGGCTCTGCCGCCGGCGGACTGCCTGGTGCTGGAGGACATTCTGGCGGGAATACGGGGCGCGCGGGCGGGCGGCTTTCAGACCGCGGCGGTGGCCGATCCCTCCAACCGGCACTCCAGGGAAGCGCTGGCGCGGGAGGCGGACCTGTTTTTGCAGGATTTTTCTGAAGCGCTGCGCTGGTGAGCGGGCTTGACAAAGTTTCCACAAGGGTGTATGCTGATTACGCCGCGAAAAACGGCGAAAAGACACCTGCATAAACGAAACAAGGGGTGCTGGCGTAAGGCCGGCTGAGAGGAAGCCCGTTTGGCTTTAAACCCTGTACCTGATCCGGATAATACCGGCGGAGGGATGTTTTCATAGGCGGCTGCCGGACGGGCCTTGGGCCTGTCTTCCGGAACTGCGTGAAAATCCTCCACCAACGGGTGGAGGATTTTTTTATGAAGCATGATTCGTGGCAGGAAAGAGAAGGGAAGACGCCTCTATGCAAACCAGCAAATCCATCCGACTGACGGAGAGCGCCATCATGCTGGCGTTCGCCACCGTGCTCAGCCTGATCAAAATCGTGGACATGCCCTTCGGGGGCAGCGTCACGGCCTGCAGCATGCTGCCGATTTTGATCATCGCCTACCGCTATGGCACCAAATGGGGCCTGTTCACCGCCTTTGCCGCCAGCCTGCTGCAGATGCTGATGGGGCTGAACAGCTTCAGCTATGTGACCAGCACGCGGGCCCTGATCGCCGTGGCTGTGTTCGATTTCCTCCTGGCGTTCATGGCAATGGGACTGGGCGGGGTGTTCCGCAAGGTCATTTCCAGCCAGAGCGGGGCCCTGGCTGCCGGCGCGGTGCTGGCCTGCTTCATCCGGTATCTCTGCCATACGGGGGTGGGCGCCACCGTGTGGGCGGACATCTCCATCCCGGCCCATGACGCGCTGATTTATTCCATCGTGTACAACGCCTCGTACATGGTGCCCGAGACCATCATCACCGTTATCGGTGCGATTTTTGTGGGCCAGATGCTGGATTTCCGGCGGGAAACCATCGAGCGGGTGCCGGCGACTGCCCGCAAGGGCTCCAATCTGCTGGGCGGCCTCTGCCTGGCAGCGGCGGTGGCGTTTGACGCGCTAATGCTGTACAACGCGGTGCAGACCGAGGAAGGCTTCGATATCACCCTGATCGGCGGGGCCAACTGGCTGCTGATGGCGGCGGTGTCCCTGTGCGCGGTGGTTCTCTATTTTGTCCCGCAGGCTGCGCGGCCCTGGACACTGGGCGGGTTTGCTCTGGCCTATGACGTGGTGCATGTCATCCAGCACGGCACGGCCGGCGCGGACTGGGCGATGCTGGCCGGGCTGACCGCTGGAGCGGTGGTGCTGGCGCTGGCTTTCGCCGGGCTGCGGAAATCTGCGGTGGTGGCCGCGGTGGTTTTCTTCGATGGGATCCATATCGTTTCCACCGCTCTTACCGAGGGGCTGCCCGCTTTTGTCTGGCCCGACGCGGTATGGTATATCGGGCCGGTGATGGCGGTGGCGCTGGGCGCGCTGGCCATTCTGGCGCTGAACAAATACGACAAGACCCGCGCACAGCGGGTGGCAGCGAAACCTGAGGAAGAAAAGACGCCCGTTCACGCGGGATAAACCCGGGGCCGGGAGAGGGTATCCTCTCCCGGCCTTTTTGCATATACTGGCAGGAATGCGTTGAATTTTAACAAATGGCGTGGTATGATGAAGGGGAAGAATAGGCACACTATCCATAGGATCGCCGTGATGGGATTGTGGAAGGAGTATGCCATATGAAACGGGTGCGGGGAATCGCTGCGGCGCTGGCGGCGGCGTTTTGCGTTTGTCTGGCCTCCTGCCGCCCGGCGGAGGGTTCCCGGGCGGAAGACAAGCATCCGGCCCCGCCCTACGCCGGCGTTACCGTCCGGCCGGCGGGGGATGCGGTCGAGGTGGACTGGAAGGCGGGGGACGTGGTAAAGCTGGAGTTTTACACCCAGCCGCCGGGCCGGGAGGCTGCTTCCCGGGTGCTGACCGACGCCAAGCGGCTCAAGCGCGCGCTGTCCCTGCTGACCCGCATGACGCTGCACGACAATGCGCCGCAGGATTGGGGCGAACGGAACGGCACGGCTTTGATTCTGGAGTTGACGTACCGGGACGGCACGGTAAGGACGGTGGCCTATTTCGATGGGTGCCTACGCATCGAGGGCGAGGCGCCGCCCCAAGGCGGGCGGTGGCTGACGGTGGAGGGCAGGCCGGATCTGGCCGCGCGTATGCAAACACTGTAAATGACCGGCGGATGTATCCATCCGCCGGCTTTTTACGCTGGATTTATAAAGGCCAAGCGGCCGCTTACGATGGTTCTTCTAGTTCTTTTCGTCCGGATACATGGCCGCGTGGAGGGCGGCGATATCCACCTTTCCCTGCTCGTAGGCTTCTTGCAGGGTGAGCACCTCGTCGCGGGTCACCACGTATATGGCCAGGCTATACGGCGCCATCTGCCCGCCGGTGAAGGTATAGCCGCCGATGTCCTCGCTGTACGGTTTGCCGTCGAGCTGTGCGTCCCAATGGGCCCCCATATGCTGGCGGAACACGGTGTAGGATATCCCGTCATACAGCACTGGAACGGTTTCGGTGAACGCCGCCCGTTCGTACATGCCTTTGGGCCAGGCACCTATTTTCTCCAGGTGATCGAACAGTCGACCCGCCATTTCGCCGCGCGCGCCGGGCGTCGAGGGATTGGTCACGGAGGCGGGGGGCTTGCCGGTGGTCTTCACTTGTGGGCCCGGATTGGTGGTCTGAACCGTGCAGGCTTCGATGCGCAGGGCGTTGACCTGCGGCGGATAGGTTTCCATAATCCGCCCGTCGTAGTAGACGGTGATACGATCGCCCGCTTCGAAGACGGGGGCGCCCTTCGGCGCGGAGACATGCACCCGCTCCCCCGCGTACTTGAAATCGGCTTCCGGCCTGACCATATAGGAGCCGTTCAGGCTTTCGAGAATCGTCGCGTAGAAAAAGGGCGTCTGCACGGCCGATGTGGCGGTTGTCGGCAGCGCGGCGGAGGAGCCGCCGGCTCCCCGCCGTTCTTTGGGGAGCATCCGCCACACGTCCGCCGCCTGCACGCTGCCGGCCGCCACCGCGTCTTCCAGGGTGGACACCCGGTCGCTCCACACGATATACACCCCCAAGGGTGAGGGGCTGTATATCGCGGGGCTGAGGAACGTATAGCCATCCAGCAGGATGGAGTGAACCGCGTCGTCCCCGGGGCCGGCGTACGTAACCACCGCGTAGTCGCCGCAGGTGCCCAGCAGGCCGAACGCGTCGGCCGACCAGGGCTCCCCGCCGTTTTCCGCCCAGTAGGCGGCGAAGGCCGCCCGGATCCGGGAATCTTCCATACCGGTGGAGGACTCCGCCTCCCCCGGCCCTATTCCGGGCTCCTTCGGCAGACTGCCCGCCACATAGGGGATGGTAAAGGCCGCCAGCGCGATGAGCACCGCCGCGCAGGCGGCTCCCGCGGCGATCCACGCCCTGACGGGCTTCTGATCTTCTGGAAGGAATCGTTCGCAGGAGGTGTAGCGGCCCACGATGTCCGGCTTTTCGGGCAGCGTCAACCGGACGTCGCCGCGCAGGCGCTCCTTCCAGCCTTGTTTATCCGACATGTGTTTCCCTTCTTTCGCCTTTATCCAATTGCTCGTAATACCGTTTGAGTTTTTTCTTCCCCTCCGAATACCGCCAGAGGACGGTACCATAGGGAATATCCAGATACCGGGCGATTTCGGTGAGCTTCAGGCCGGCGAACACGTGAAGAACCACCACGGGATATTCGCCGGCGGAGAGCACCCGCAGCGCTTCGCCGACGAGCATGGTCTCCAGGCAGCCGGTTTCCGTCCCGCCGGCCGCGGGCAGGGCGTCGGGCTCCTCCTCGTCCATCGTGTCGTAGTGGGCGCGCCGCAGCTGCCAGCGGGCCACATTGCGGGTGACGCCGAACAGCCACGCCCGCCCGTTGGTGCCCGGCCGGTACCGGCCCGCGCAGGTCTGCACTGTCAGGAACACTTCCTGCACCGTATCCTCCGCCAGCGCCGTATCCCCCGTCAGGGACGCCGCCAGTAGAAAAACCGGCTGATAATAGGCCCGATACAGCTCGGCCAGGGCGTTGGGATCGCCTGCCGCAACGGCCGCCAGGCCGGCCTCCAGTTCCGCTTTGGTCATCAGCACCGCTCCTCCCGCCCATCTGGGCCAACCTCTGCAGAGTCGAGGGGATCGGAGCCGATCCCCTTCATCTATATATGATACCAGAAAGCCGAATCCTTGGGTGTTTACGGGAACAAAATAAAAAACGCCTGCGAAAATTTCCGCAGACGTTGCTTGCAAAGGGTGCCGGATCCTTTATAATAAATACAGGGAGGGGATAGGATGCCGGATTGTGAACAGAAACATTGTCCGTACTGCGGTCACTCCCTGCCTACCGGGACGTCCTTCTGCCTGCACTGCTGCAAAAGGCTCGTCCAAACCCGCCGGCCGTTGAATCGAAAGCCGTTTCCAGGGGCGCTGCCCCTCTCCGCCGGGGCGCTGCTTCTGGCGGGCTGTGTGCTGACGGTCCTGCTTGTTCGGGAATCGCCGTCCGGCCTCCCCGTCGGGGCCGCCTCACAGCCACCCTCTGCCAGCCAGGCACCGTCCGAAAACAGCGCGTCAGGCGGCTTGACCCCGCCGGCGGAGCCGCCATCCCAGCTGTCGTTTTCGGGCTCCGAAGCGTCTGTTTCGCCCAGTCCCCCTCATTCCGTATCTGGCTCCGCGCCCGCTTCCTCGTCATCGACGGGCTCTTCCGCCGTGATAAACCGGACAGGCTATTACGGCGAAGTCGTCACCAACGCGTACCGGCTGGAACAGGCAATTAAATCCTTGATCCGCCAGGAAGACAGTGGACTCTACGTGCCGTCCGCTATGTACCGGCCGGACATTATGGCCACCGATCCCCTGTATACCAAGTTTATGGCCTCCTATGAAACCGATTTGCGGGTTCTGAAGGTAAACACCTCCCGGCCGGCGGATTTTACCGCCTTGTATGGGAATCACTGGTATACCTATGAAATCCGCTGGAAGGAAAAACCGCTGCTGAGCGTTGTGCTGGAGAACACAAGCGGCTTTGTCCAATTGGACAGCGACGGTTCTTATACCGACCGGGCTTTAGAGCCGCTGCTGATGTTCTATGCCTATCGGGTGATTACTCAGAGCAATCCGGCGCATAGCAGCAGCTTCGACATCTATACAGCCATGCTGAAAACCCGCCCGCTCATTTGGAACGATCACGCCCAGGACTACCTCTGGGCGGAGGACTCCGCTGCCTTCTTGGGCAGCGCGCCCTATTGCCTGGAAATAACACAAGAGGGTTATTTCCACCAGTACGAATTGTATCTAGACGGTGAAAAAACCAGCGACGTCCGGCACCGTCTGTATTTTTGCCCTGCCGATCGATACAAGGGCGGCGCGGCAAAGCCCTCCTCCAGCGCACCGGAAAAGACGTGGGCCCATCTGACCGCCGAGGCCGGGCTGCGTCAGGCGCTGGCCGCATGCCCGTGTGAGATTCTAAAGCGCGAAGAGCTGAAAAACGGCCGGTATCGGTATACGCTGACGCACCGCACGGAAAAGAACCCGTTTACCATGGAGTTCTCCGTGTATGGGGATTACGTGCGCTTTACCATCGAGCAGCGCATCCTCTATCGGCTGGAGGCGGTCGGTTCGCCCGGCTGGGCCGCCGCCCGCGCCCGTATGGATACCATGCGCAGTGTCGCGGCGGAAATCGCCGCTCGGATAACGCCGGACTATACGGAAAATATTTCCGCCTATTTGCGCGCGGATTCCAGCGGCCGCCAAAAGCTGACAAGAGGCATGCTGGTGCAGACGCAGCAGTACCCGCCCGTGGACAGCGCTAAGGACCTTAGCTGGAATCCGGACGATATGGACAAGGACGGGTATGTCACCTCCCGTCATATCATTGAGCTGTATCTTTACTAGGCCCTGCTTGGAAAATAGACAGTATTCTGGATTTTCCAAACAGAGCCTAATCCAGCGGCTTCTCCCCCACATCGTCCAGGGCCTGATTGCAAAGCAGCACACTCTGGTGCGTATGCAGGGCCCGAATCAGTACGGCGTCCCGCCGGATTTTCGGGTACAGCACCGGATATTGGCAGAATTTTAAGCAGCGCTGGCATTCCTCCAGCGTCAACTGCATGGCCAGTGCCAGGCGCAGGATCTTATCCCGGGCAGGGAATTTCTGCCCCGCGAAAATCGCGTAGGCATAGCTGGTGTGAATATCCGCGGCTTTGATGACGTCCGCCCGTTTCTTCCCGCGGCTTTCCACCAGCTCCGTCAGATATTGTCCCACGGTTTGATGGACAAAGCCGTCCCGGTTTTCCTCCAGATAGCTTTCCATATGCAGATCCGCCTGCTGCAGCTCCAGCAGCATATCGTCTGTGGCCCGTTCCAGCATGTGGCTCCCTCCTGCGGCAATACTGTATAAAATTATAGCGAGACGGTGACGAGAATGCAACCATGGCTCGATTGGTTCCAAGCCGAATATGAGGACGTGCGGATACTCAAGCAGACCGCCGCCTCCCGCATCGGCCTTTGCCGTCACAGAAAAACGGGCATGGAGCTGGTGCGGCTGGATCTGGAGAATACCAACGAGGAGGTTTATCGGCGGCTCCTGCCGTTGGAGCACCCCTGCCTGCCGCGGATTTATGAGGTGCGGGCGGACGGAGACCGGCTGATCGTTCTGGAGGAATTTGTGGACGGCGTCACCCTGGCCCAACGGATGAAGCAAGGCGCTGTATCTGGGAAAGAAGCGCGCCGCTATATGCTGGGGCTCTGCGACGCCCTGGAAATCCTGCATGACGCCTGCATAGTCTATCGGGATATCAAGCCGTCCAACATCCTGATAACCAACGACGGAACGATTACCTTGATCGATTTTCACATCTCCCGTATACGCAGCGGCTTTCAGGAGAGAGACACGCAGGTGGCCGGCACGGTGGGATACGCCCCGCCGGAGCAATTTGGACTGTCCGCGACCGAGCCGCGGGCGGATATCTACGCCTTGGGCGTTCTGTTCAACCAGATGTTGAGCGGGGAGCATCCCTCCGTCCGGATGTGCCGGGGATACCCCGCCCACATGGTTCGAAAATGTACGCGCACGGATGTGGAATCCCGGTATCCTTCCGTTGTCTCCCTGAAGAGAGCCTTGCTGCTTTGGCCCGCCTTCCTTCCCAGATAAAAATCAGTGACCGACTTCCTTCCAGCGCATAGAATGGAATGAGCTCGGAAGAAAGGAGGTCACCGATTATGTGCCTGAAGAACCTGTTTTGCGGCCTGGACTGCACGTGGATCCTGTTCATCATCATCCTGATTCTGCTCTGCGACGACAACGATAGCGGATGTGGATGTGGTGAGGCGCGCGGCTGTGGCTGCGGCTGCTGATTCTTTTCCTCCTCCATAACGGGGAACAGGGGCGCGGTAAATACCGCGCCCCTGTTCCCCGTTTTTAAATCAGCTGTTTGTTCATCCACTTGCCTCGGAAGAACCGGATGGCGAAACACAGGATGCGGAACGCCCAGTCGATGGTCATGGCGATCCAGACTCCCAGCACCCCCATCTGGAGCCCCTTGGCCAGCAGGTAGCTGAACCCGATGCGGAACACCCACATGGAGACGATGGACACCGTCATGGTAAAGCGGACATCCCCCGCGGCCCGCAGCCCGTTGGGCAGCACGAAGGAGGCGGGCCACAGCAGGATGGTGCACGCGATGCAGTACAGCATCAGCTCCCGGGCCAGCGCCGCCGTGGCGGGGGAGGGGTTGTAGATGCCGATGACCACCGGCAGCAGGGCGAGCATCACCAGATTGAGCGCTCCCATGGCCAAATAGGCGAGGCCGGTGAGCTTCAGCGTATATCGTTTGGCCTCCTCCTGCCGCCGGGCGCCGATGCACTGGCCTACCACCGTCACCATGGCGAGGCCGATGGCGGTACCGGGGATTTGGGGGAAGGCGGACAAGCTCATGCCGATGGCATTGGCGGTGGTGGCCGTCAGGCCGAAGGTGGCCACCAGCCCCTGGGTCATCAGCCGGCCGATCTGGAACATACCGTTCTCCAGGCCGGTGGGCACCCCGAATTTCAGGATATTCTTGATCATCTCGGGCTGGAAATCCAGCTTAAACACGGCCTCCAGCTGGATGACATGGGGCTTGAAGCGCAGCAGGCAGGTGATGAGCACCGCCCCCACCATGCGGGCGAACAGGGAGGCGATGGCCGCCCCCGCCACCCCCATATGAAAGCCGAAAATCAGCAGGGCGTTGCCGGCGATGTTGATGGCGTTCATCAGGGTGGAGGTGAGCATGGAGACCTTGGAATTGCCCATGGAGCGGTAAAGCGCCGCCCCGGCGTTATAGACGGCCAGGAAGGGATAGGACAGGGCCGACCAGAAAAAATACACCCGGCAGTTATCCATCACCTCCGGCTCGATTTTCCCGAAAATCAGATCGAGGATGGGGTTTCGTCCGATGAGGCAGACGGCCATAATAAACACCGACATAGCCGTGGTCACCAACAGCAGCTGCTTGGCGGCGACATTGGCCCGCTTGTTGTCCTCCCGCCCCAGGTACTGGGAAGCCACGATCGCCCCGCCGGTGGCCAGGGCGGAAAAGATGTTGATGAGCAGGATATTGATAGCGTCCACCAGGGACACGCTGGACATGGCCGCCTCCCCGGTGCTGGCCACCATGATGGTGTCGGCCATGCCAATGGTGACCGCCAGGAATTGCTCCACAATCAGGGGTAAAATCAGTTTGCGCAGATCCTTCGCCGTAAACATGCCGCCGCCCTCTTTCTCAAACCTTAATGATAGAGGAAGACCGCCGCGAATGCAAGCGCTAAAGCGACAAAAAATGCGAAAATACGCGAAAAAATCGGCGCGCCGTATGGGCGGCGGGTGAAAAAGTGGGAAAAGTTAAGAAAAAACCGCGGGGTTTTTGCAAATCGGCGCCTCCCGCCGTTGCGATGGCCGGGAATCCTGTGGTATACTATTCCATACCATCAAACAAGGAGGGCTGCGCCGTGAACGTCCAAGTCGGGGACATTCTGGAAATGAAAAAAAACCACCCCTGCGGGGCCAATCGCTTCGCCGTACTGCGGGTGGGGATGGATTTCCGCATCAAATGCGAGGGCTGCGGCCATGAAATGCTGGTGCCCCGCCTGAAAATCGAGCGGCACATCAAACGCATCCACCGCCAGGACGACACCCTCTAGCCGGCCCTGTATACAAGTTGTAAATATAACCAGAATTATACGGAGGCCAATATGCTGGATAAATTGAGCGAAGTGGAAAAACGATATGAAGAAATCGAGCACCGGCTGTACGATCCGTCGGTGGTCGCGGACGTGGAGCAGTACCGCCAGCTGATGAAGGAAAGCGCCGCACTGCAGCCCATCGTGGAAAAATTCAGGGAATATACGGCGGCCAAGCGGTACGCCGAGGAGGCCCGCGGCCTGCTGGACGGGGGCGGGCTGGACAAAGAGATGCGGGAGCTGGCGGAGCAGGAGCTGGCGGAGAACCGGGAAAAGGCGGAGGCCTGCGCCGAGGAGCTGAAGCTCCTCCTCCTGCCCCGGGATCCCAACGACCAGCGCAACGTCATTGTGGAAATCCGGGCGGGCGCGGGCGGGGAGGAATCGGCCCTGTTCGCGAATTCACTGCAGCGGATGTACACCATGTACGCCGAGCGGCGCGGCTTCGGCACCGAGGTGATGAACCGCAACGAAACCGAACTGGGCGGCTGCAAAGAGGTCAGCTTTATGGTGACCGGTGACGGTGCATACAGCCGCTTCAAATTCGAAAGCGGCGTCCACCGGGTGCAGCGGGTGCCCGAAACCGAGGCGGGCGGCCGGATTCACACCTCCACCGCCACGGTGGCGGTGCTGCCCGAGGCCGAGGAGGTGGAGCTGGAAATCAACCCCGCGGATTTGCAAATCGACACCTACCGCTCCAGCGGGGCGGGCGGCCAGCACATCAACAAAACCGAATCGGCCATCCGGATCACCCACCTGCCCACCGGCACGGTGGTGGAATGCCAGGACGAGCGCAGCCAGTTCAAGAACAAGGATAAGGCCATGCGGGTGCTGCGGGCCCGGCTGTTCGAGCGCAAGCAGCAGGAGCAGGACGCCGCCATCGCGGCGGATCGCCGCTCCCAGGTAGGCACCGGGGATCGCAGCGAGCGGATCCGCACCTACAACTTCCCCCAAGGGCGGGTGACGGATCACCGCATCGGCCTGACCCTCTACCGTATCGACGCGATCATGGACGGCGATTTGGACGAAATCATCGACGCGCTCATAACCGCCGACCGGGCGGAAAAACTACAGGCGGCGGGTGAGGGACAATGAGCGGCGAAACCCTGCGTCTGACCGACGCGCCCGCGGATTTGCGGCGGGCGGCGGAGCTGCTGCGGGCCGGGGAGCTGGTGGCCATTCCCACCGAGACTGTCTACGGCCTGGCGGCGGATGCCCTGAACGGGCGGGCGGTGCGGAAGATTTTCGAGGCCAAGGGCCGCCCCATGGACAACCCGCTCATCGTGCATATTGCCGACATAAGCGACTGGGCGGCGCTGGTGACCCATATTCCGGAGAAGGCCCGGGCGCTGGCCGCCGCCTATTGGCCGGGCCCGCTGACCATGATCCTGCCGCACGCCCCCTGCATACCGGACGAGGTGAGCGCCGGGCTGACCACGGTAGCCGTCCGCTTCCCCGCCCATCCGGTGGCGCGGGACCTCATCCGCCTGACGGGGCGGCCCCTCGCGGCCCCGTCGGCCAACCGCTCCGGCATCCCGAGCCCTACGACCGCCGCCCATGTGCTGGCGGACATGGAGGGGCGGATCGCCGCGGTGGTGGACGGCGGCCCCTGCGCCGTAGGGGTGGAATCCACAGTGGTGGATCTTTCGGGCGAAACGCCCCGGCTGCTTCGCCCCGGCGGGGTCACGCTGGAGATGCTGGAGGCTGTCGCGGGGCCGGTGGACGTGGACGAAGCGGTGACCCACGCCCTGCGGGAAGGGGCTGCGGCCGCCTCCCCCGGCATGAAATATAAGCATTATGCCCCGGCGGCCCATGTGGTGCTGGTCAAGGGATCTCCCGCCGCCTACGCGGCCTATGTCAACCGGCGGGGGGCCGCGTTCCCCGGCCGGGTGACGGCCATGTGCTTCGACGGGGAAGAGAGCGCGCTGACCGTGCCGTTCGTCACCTACGGGCGCCGGGAGGACGGAACGGATCAGGCCCATCGGCTGTTCGACGCGCTGCGGCGACTGGATGAACTGGGAGCCGAGGAGGTATACGCCGCCTGCCCGCCGGAGGACGGCGTGGGGCTGGCGGTCTATAACCGGATGCTGCGGGCGTCCGGATTCGAGGTGGTGGACGCGGATGAACCGGCCGGATAAGCTGTTTGTCCTGGGACTGACCGGCCCCACAGGGGCGGGCAAGTCCGCCGTGGCCGGCATGCTGGCCGCCGCCGGGCTGCCGGTGCTGGACGCCGACAAAATCGCCCGGGAGGTGGTGGAGCCCGGCTCCCCCTGCCTGGCCGCGCTGGCGCGGGCCTTTTCTCCCGACATCCTGCGCCCCGACGGAACCCTTGACCGCAAAAGGCTGGCCGCCCTGGCGTTTCAGGACGACGCCTCCGCTAAAAAGCTGAGCGCCGTCACTCACCCGGCCATTATCGCACGCTCCCTCGCCCGGCTGCAGGAGTGGGAGGCGGCGGGCTGCCGGGCGGCGGTGGTGGACGCGCCGCTGCTGTACGAAAGCGGCATGGACGCCATCTGTGGCCTGGTGGCGGCGGTGATCGCCCCGGAGGACTTGCGTCTGAAGCGGATTCTCGCGCGGGACGGCATCACCGAGCAAGAGGCGCGGCGGCGGATGGCCGTGCAGCCGGACGAGGCCTTTTATCGGGCCAAGGGTGCCCGGCTGCTGGTCAACGACGGCGATTTGGCCGCCCTCAGGCGGCAGGCGGACGCGCTGCTGGCCTGTATAAACCATCGGACATAAGACAGAAAGGGGTCCGGCCGTGAGCAAGGCAAAAACCGAAAATAAAAAGCGCGGCGGGCTCTCCATCCTGCTGGAGCTGCTGCTGCTGGCGGCGCTGGTCGTCGGTACGGGCTTCTTGCTGCGGGAGGGCTATCACCGCTATATGAAGGCGGCCTATCCCCTGCAGTATGACGAGCTGGTCGGCCGCTTTTCTCAGGAATACGGTATCGAGCCGTCCCTGGTGTACGCCGTCATCCGCACCGAAAGCGGGTTTGACCCTCAGGCGGTATCCTCGGCGGACGCCCGGGGCCTGATGCAGCTGACCGCTGACACGCTGGACTGGGCGGTGAGCAAGTCTCCGGGCGCCGAGCCGGTGGGCGGGGAGGATTTGTTCCGCCCGGAGGTGAATATTCGCTACGGGGTGTATGTCCTCAAGCTTCTGGGGGAACAATTTAAGGAACCGGACACGGTGCTCGCCGCCTACAACGCGGGTATGGGCAACGTGCGCCGTTGGCTGAAGGATCCGGCGTACTCGCAGGACGGCGAAACCCTGACCGCCATCCCGTTTGAGGAAACCCGGAACTATGTGCAGCGGGTGCGGGACGCTCAGGCGATGTACCGCGAGCTGTACGATATGGCGTAAATACAGCCGCTTCAAGCGGCATTTGGAAAGGAATGTGTGTCGACATGGCGGACAAGAACAAGGAACAAACAGCGGCCGACAAGCTGCGGGAGGAGCTGTGCTACGCGCCCACCCAGGCGGCCAAAACCCTCAGCGAGGAGGAAATCGCCAAGGCGGACGCCTATTGCGAGGAGTATAAGGCCTTTATCGACGCGGCCAAGACCGAGCGGGAGGCGGTGGAAACCGCTATCCGGGAGGCGGAAAAGGCGGGCTTCGTCCCCTTTGACCGGACCGCCGCGCTCAAGCCGGGCGACCGGGTGTATTACAGCAACCGGGATAAATCCCTGCTGCTCGCGGTAATCGGCAGCCGGCCGATTACCGACGGGGTGTCCATCGCGGCGGCCCACATTGACTCTCCCCGCCTGGATCTCAAGCCCAACCCCCTGTACGAGGACAGCAATCTGGCCTATTTCGACACCCACTATTACGGCGGAATCAAGAAGTACCAGTGGACGGCCATTCCCCTGGCCCTGCATGGGGTCATCGTCCGCCGGGACGGCACCACCGTGCAGGTGCGGGTGGGCGAAGACGACGGGGATCCCGTCTTCTGCGTCACTGACCTGCTGCCCCACCTGGGCACCGAGCAGATGAAGCGCCCCGCCACCGAGGTCATCAAGGGTGAGGATCTCAACCTGCTTATTGGCTCCCGCCCCTTCCGGGACGATGAGGGCAGCGATCTGGTCAAGCTGAATATCCTGAAGCTGCTTCATGAGAAATACGGCATTGTCGAGGCCGACTTCCTGTCGGCGGAGCTGGAAATCGTGCCCGCCTTCCGGGCGCGGGATCTGGGCTTTGATCGGAGCATGATCGCGGCCTATGGCCACGACGACCGGGTCTGCGCGTATCCTGCGCTGACCGCCCTGCTCGCGTTGGACGTCCCGGCCTACACCGCTGTGACCATCCTGGCCGACAAGGAGGAAACCGGCTCGGAGGGCAATACCGGCATGCAGTCCGCCTTCCTGCGGTATTTCATCGCGGACATTGCCGCCGCCTTTGGGCAGGAGGCCCGCCATGTGCTGACCAATTCCCTGTGCCTGTCGGCCGACGTCAACGCGGCGCTGGATCCCATCTATCCCGAAGTAATGGAGAAGCGCAACTGCGCTCAGCTCAACCAGGGCGTGGTGCTGACCAAATACACGGGCTCCCGCGGCAAATCGGACACCAATGACGCCTCGGCCGAGCTGATGGGGCAGATCCGCCGCATCATGGACGACAGCGAGGTCGTCTGGCAGATCGGGGAGCTGGGCAAGGTGGACGCCGGCGGCGGCGGCACTGTGGCCAAGTATATCGCAGATTTGGACGTAGACACGGTGGACATGGGCGTGCCGGTGCTGAGCATGCACGCCCCCTACGAGGTAGTCTCCAAAATCGACGTGTATATGGCCCACCGAGCGTTTTACGCCTTATTAAACCGTCAATAAAAAAGAAGCGGCCGCGCAGCGCGGCCGCTTCTTTTTTTGCTCTTATCCCCAAAGCTCCTGGATTTTGCGGTTGACCCGCTCCCGCATGGCCAGCACAGCCTGCGAGGTGCGGGGGTACTCTTTGAATTTCACCGCGCCGTCCTGCTCAAGCAGCGCCACGATCGCCTCATGAGGCAGCTTCTGCTCCAGCAGCTGGAGCGCCCGCAGATCCTGCAGCCCCTCGTGGAACACCAGCTGCCGGATGGAGGGCACCGGCTCCCCGTCCGGGCCGGGATATACCAGGAAGGCGTCCCCCGCCGGGAAAGCGTCCTCCGCCCCCGTCTCGGCATACGGGTCGATCGGCCGCTTGGAAAGCATGCTGTACCAGAAATTATAGCCCCACTGTAGGAACCCCTCGATGTGGTACTTGAACAACTGCGCCCCCAGAATCCGATTGCGCGCCGACGGCATGGCCATGAAGCGATTGCTCACATCCTCCCCCTGCCCGCAGCAATAGTAGGTCCACAGATGCTCCACCCCATGATCCAGGAAGGTGTCCACATGGTTATTGGCGGGAATGGGATGCTTCACCAGCCCCTTTTCATAGAAGGCATAGTCGGACAGCGCGTCAATGACCGGGTATTCGCCGCCCAGGGCCTCGTCCACCACCGCCGCCGCCCGGCCGTAGCTTTCCAGCGCGTCCATGCTCGGCTCATCGGACACGTGGAAATAGCAGCGGGACAGTCGGTCGTTCGCCCGTAAATGCGCCTGGAGCGCCTCCAGAAACGCCTTCAGGAAGCCCGTGTACTCTGCCGACGCCGCGTCGGTGTCCCACCCAAATATCTGTTTGACCTCGCCGTCCACGTCGGCCAAAATTTTGGGCGCCGCCGTGGCCCCCCACTGAGTAAACAGATGGGAGATCTCAAAGTACTGGATGCCGGAGGCTTCCGCCATTTCCATGTAGCGATCCAGCTTGTCAAAGCCGAAGCGCACCTCCCGGCCACGCACCGTCACATCGACCAGCTGCACGGTGGGCCGCTCCCCGCCCACCGCCGTGTCCAGCGGCGGGGTAAACACCGGCGTCAGCAGCAGGTTGATGCCATACGCCGCCGCGTTCTTCATATACTTGCCGAGAATGGTCCAGTGCTCCTCGGAAAGCGGCTCCACTCCGTACCAGGTGGCCAGACAGTCCGCGTGGAACCATTCGGTATGTACCAGCGTCTGGGGGGGAAGCGCGGCGCCGATGACCTCCACCCGGAACGTCGCCTCGGCCTGCTCCTCTCCCGCCGTCAGCCGCACCGTCACCACGCTCTCTCCAGCGGGGGCGTCATCCGGCACCACGAAGGATACCCACAGGCAGCGCCACTGCCCGCTGAGCACCCGCAGTTCCCCCTTGTGCGGAAAAAGCGGATCGGGGTACAGCCCCGGCTTGGTGCTAAGATACTGCCCGTCCCCCTGGCCATAGCAGGGGAGCGCCACCGGCGCCTGTCCCACGTCGTACAAATCGGCCTCGCCGCTGAAGGGCAGCTGAGCCCGGGCGGCCACCAGCATCCGTGCGACCTGCGTGGAACGGCAGGCCACTTGAAAATTCACCCGTTCCCCTCGCAGGGCGGTCACGCCCGCCGTCCCGCCGGCCGGCAGTTCCTCGTCGGCAAACACCTTTTGCAGGGAGTCGAGTACTCGTATGTCCATCCCCATTGTCCACATCTCCTTATCCGCTACAGTAAATCCCACAGTATGGCTCAAATTATAGCAAATTCTCTACGGCGGGGATTGACACTTTCGGCCAGGATTGTATCCGATTCGGCCAGTTTTTTTGTTGCGCTTTTTTCCTATTTCTGCTATGATGGTAGCTATGGAAACCCGTCCGGCGGCCGACTGCCGGAGAAAGGAAGATCTCTATGGCGTTTGTGAAGGAATTGCTGGCCGCCTGCGCGGCGGAAGGCTATCGGATAGATGAAAAAGCGGGCACCGCCAGCGGCGTGGCCTCCGGCATCGCTTTTCTAGCCCGGGTGGAGCCCGGCACCATCGAAATGTCGGTCAACATCCCCGCCGACCACCTGCCGAAGCTGCAGGCCGGCATTGCCGCGGCCAGTCCCGCTTATGCGGCCGCCACCGTGGTGCATCATAATTTCGGGGTGCTGTTAACCCTGCCCGGGACGGACGGCCTGTCCCCCGAGGAATATACCGCGCTTATCCGCATCGCCGCCGTCGAAGCTACCAAGCTCATCGGCGTGGCCTATGACGATAAGTTCGACCGGGACGGAGAGCCGGTCTCCGCCTACATCCGGGGCTTTTTCGGCGCGCTGCTGGGCGCGGTGGTCGGCATTATCCCCTGGGTGCTGGTCAGCAGCCTGCTGCACATCACCTCCTGGTATCTGGGCGCGCTCATCAGCGTTGCCTCCTTTTACGGCTACTGCTATCTGCGGGGCGCCCACAGCACCCGCTACGCCGTCACCCTGATCGTCGTCTTCTCCCTGGGCGTCATGGTGCTGCCCGGCGTCGTAACCCAATGCATCTACGTCATGCAGGAGGGCGCCGCGTTTTGGGATGCCCTGGCCCTTGCCTTTCAGCCCCAGGTGCTGATAAGCAATCTGGCCTCCATGGGCTTCGGGCTGCTGGCGAACATCGCCGGCCTGCTGGCTATCAAGAACCGGGTGCTGTCCTACACCCATGAGGCCCAGTTCCTCCGCCGCCCCCGCAAGCCGAAATTCTGATCGCCCGCCGCGTTAAGCGGGTATCGATAGGCAAAAAGGCCATCCGCACAGCGGACGGCCTTTTTGCAGTTCTTTTCCGTTTGCATGGGCGTTTCCCGGAGCTGGTACCGCCTGTTCCGGCACTCCGCCGTCTCCTCTACTCGTTGGCCTCGATGACCCGCCGGCACAGCTCTCCCAGATCCGCCAGGGAGGCGATTTGCCCGGCCTCGCCCCGGAAGCCCGCCGCCCCTTTAAGCCCCCGCATGTACCAGGCCGCGTGCTTGCGCGCCTCCCGAAGGGCCACTCGCTCTCCCTTGAGGGATACGGCCAGCTCGATCTGCCGGTACAGCACCGCCATGCGGCTGGACACCGGCGGCGGGGGCAGCTCCTGCCCGTGGTTCAGGTAGGCCTCGATTTGCGCGAACAGCCAGGGCGCGCCTAATGCCCCCCGGCCCACCATCACCAAGTCGCAGCCCGTCTGCTCATACAGGGCGGCGGCCTCCCGGGCCGTGGTGACGTCCCCGTTGCCGATGACCGGGATGCCCACCGCCTCCTTCACCGCGCGGATGATATCCCAATCCACCGGCGGGGCGTACATCTGATCCCGGGTGCGGCCGTGCACCGTCACCGCCGCCGCCCCGCCAGCCTCCACCGCCCGGGCCACCTCCACCGCGTTGACGCAGTCGGGGCCGTAGCCCTTGCGGATTTTGGCCGTCACCGGCACCGGCACCGCCCGGGCCACCGCCTGCACGATCCGCCGGCAGAGATCCGGCTCCCTCATCAGGGCGCTGCCGCAGTGGTTGCCCGCGATTTTCGGGGCGGGGCAGCCCATGTTGATGTCGATGACGTCGGGCCGGTATTCCATGGCCAGCACGGCCGCCCGGGCCATGATGTCCGGATCGTCCCCGAACAGCTGCACCGCCGCCGGCCGTTCCTCGTCGTCCAGCCGGAGCAGCTCCCGGCTTTTCGCGTCCTGAAAGCACAGCCCCTTGCAGCTGACCATCTCGCCTACCACATATCCCGCGCCGTAATCCACGCATATTTTCCGAAAGGCCCGGTCGGCCACCCCCGCCATGGGGGCCAGCGCCGCCCTGCCCTGGATCTCCACTGTCCCTATCCGCATCGCTCCGGCCTCCTTCGCCTTATCCTCATTATACCGGAATCGACGCGCGCGGGCAAGTCATGACCACCCGTAAAACGGGTGGCATGAAGGAGCCCTAGAAGGGCATAGGAAGGCCAGCGCCTAAAAGACGCTGGCTTTCACTATGTTCAAGCCGTAGTGGACTGACTACCGGCTACCCTTGAAAGGGTCGTCGTATTCTTTGGTAGTCAATTTGTCTTCGAGCATATCCTGCTTTTCCTGCTCTCGGATATATTTCTTGATGGTTGCCTCATTCAGTCCAACGGTACTCACGTAATACCCGGTTGCCCAGAAGTGCCTGTTGCCGAACTTGTACTTCAGATTCCCGTGTTTTTCAAAGATCATCATTGCCGATTTCCCTTTCAAGTACCCCATAAAGCTGGAGACGCAATATTTCGGCGGTATCGACAACAGCAGATGCACATGGTCGGGCATCATATGCCCCTCCAATATCTCCACACCCTTCCATTTGCACAAATCCCGAATATACTGCTGTATATCCACTCGTAATTGGTTGTAGATGATCTTTCTTCGATACTTCGGACTGAACACGATGTGGTACTTGCATACCCATTTTGAATGTGCTAAACTTTGTGCCATAGAGCAACACCTTTCCTTCTTTTTTGACGGCTTGAACATCGTCATTATACCAGGAAAGGTGTTGCTCTTGCTTAAGCCCACAATCCCACCCGCCTAGCGGGCGGCTTTTTGTAGGGGCCACCGCTTCGCGCTGTCCCCTACATGCTTAAGCATAGCTAAAAACCGCCCGGACAGCTTGACTGTCCGGGCGGCTATAAATAGTATAGATCTTAAGCCAGCACCACCTCGTGGCCAGAGGCGGCGGATTCGTAGGCGGCCTGCAGGATGGTCATCAGGGCCACCCCGTCCTCCGCCGGGGCGCGGCAGGCTGTGCCGCCCTCCACGCAGGACACGAAGTGACGGATTTCGTTCTCAAACAGCCCGTCGAAGCTCAGCGCCGTGCCGGTGGCGATGGTGGTATTGGTCATGTACCCCGCCTGCTGGCTGTACAAGGTCAGTTCCGGATCCAGCTTGGCGCCGGCCTTGGTGCCGAAGAGCTCAATTTTCCCCTCATCCTTTTCGATGTTCAGGCTGAAGCTGGCCTCGATGGACAGCACCGCGCCGTTGTCGAACCGGATCATCACGCTGGCCATATCCTCCACGTCGAACACTGGCTTCTCCTCGGTGGTGGAGGACTGATACGCGTCGCCCTTCTTGATGCCGGGGCGATCCCCTAGTTTCTGGAAGGTAGCGCCGTAGACCGACACGGGCTTCGGATTGCCCATCAGATACCGCACCAGGTCAATGACATGCACCCCCAGGTCAATAAGAGGGCCGCCGCCGGAACGGGATTTATCCCCAAACCAGCCGCCCGGGCAGCCGTTGCGGCGCAGATAGGTGGCCTTGGCGTAATACAGATCGCCGAAATACCCCTCATTGATGAAATCCTGCACCACCGCGCAGTCGTTGCCGAACCGGCGGACGAACCCGATCATCAGCAGCTTGCCGCTGCGCTTCGCCGTGTCCCGCATGGCCTCGGCCTCTGCCACATTCATGGCCATGGGCTTTTCGCACAGCACATGGAGACCCGCCTCCAGCGCCGCAATCGTACAAGGGGCGTGGGCCGCGTTCCAGGTGCAGACGCTCACCGCGTCCAGCTCCTCCTTCGCCACCATGTCCTTCACGTCGGTGTACAGCCGGGTCACCCCGTGCCGCTCGCCCTTTTCCTTCAGCCGCTCCTCGTTGATGTCGCAGAATGCGGCCAACTCCACCCGGGGATCGGCCTTATAGCCGGCAATGTGCATCTCGGCAATGCTGCCCACGCCGATAACGCCCACCTTGATTTTCTTTTCCATATGCTTTGCTCCCCCTTATCGAATCAGCGATTGCAGGAAGTTGACCGCCAGACGGATGTCTCCCTCCGGATCGTCCCCGACCTCCCGCTCGATGGTCAAATAGCCCGTATAGCCGATGTCGTTCAGCGCACTTAAGTATGCGGGGAAATCCACGTCCCCCTGGCCCAGCGGCAGCTCGATGAAGGGCGCCTCCGCAAAATCCAGCGTGCCGTTGTAAATGGTCTCCGGGTTGACACGGCGGAGCATCCGGCCGTCCTTGGCATGGGTGTGGACGATGTACTCCTTGAGGTTGTGGACGGCCTTGACCGGATCGTCCCCCGCCACCATGACCAGATTGGCTGGGTCGAGATTGACCGCCACGCCGGTGGAATGCAGGGTGTCCAGGAAGGTCTTGAGAACGGCAGACAGCTCGGGTCCGGTCTCGATGGCGAAATGGGCCCGCAGGCTGTCGGCGTAGGCCGCCAGCTGGCCGCAGGCGTCCTGCATGATCCGGAAGGTGTCGCAGTCGGTATCCGCGGGCACCACGCCAATATGGGTGGTCACCACGTCAGTCTCCAAATCCTTGGCCAAATCCAGAATGCGCTTGGATCGCTCGATGAGTTCTGGATTCTTCTCCGGGTTGGCAAAGCCCTGGCCCAAATCGCCGCACAGCGCGGAGATGGTCAGCCCCCGGGACTTGCACATGTCGAGGAACTCCCTCCGTTTCTGCGGGGATAGGCTCTCGGGGGAAAACGCGCCGCTCGTGGCATACACCTGCAGCCCGGACGCCCCCACCGCCACTGCTTTATCAAGCGCGGTGGTCAAATCGGTGCGGAAGGAATCGAGAATCACGCCGATGGAAAAAGGATACATAACGCGGCACTCCTTTACTGCTTCAAATATTGACACTTTCTACTGCTCATTATATACTCAAGATAAGGGATGTAAAGGAACAAACTTGTCTTGTCGTAACAAAATATTGCGATTTGTGATAGCCTCAAAATAGCCACACGTTTAGGAGGCGCGGGATGCAGAAGCAGATTTATGAAAAGCATATCCATGACGATCCGGATTTTCCTTTCTTTTTTCATGTCCGCATGCAGGCGGTGCCGTATTCCCCCGACCTGTTTCACTGGCATGAGAGCATCGAGCTGCTGTATGTCCTCGAGGGGACGCTGCGGGCCGTGTGCGGGGAGGAAGTCGTGACCGCGCGGGCGGGGGACTTGGTGATCGTGCCGCCCAACGCCCTGCACGCCGTCTGCGCGGACGGAGCCCCCGCCGTGTACCACTGCCTGATCGTGGACAAATCCTTCTCCGATGGGCTTAAGCTCTATCTGTCGGGCATGCGGTTCCGCCCCTGCGCGGCCAGCCCCGAGGCCGGGGAGCTGTTCGGGCGGATCGCGGCGGAGGTGACGGAAAAGCGGGCGCTTTACAAGCTCAGCGTGCGGTCCTATGTCATGGCCCTGCTGGTCTTTCTGTGCCGGGACTGCCGCGTCGCGGGGGAGGAGGAGCTGCCCGGGCGGGGCACTCATAAAATCGAGATGGTCAAGACCGTCATCGAATATCTGCGCCTGCATTTTGGGGAGGATCTGTCCATTGAGGACCTCTGCGGGGTGGTGGGGTTCAGCAAATACTACCTGTGCCACGCGTTTCGGCAGATTACCGGCAGCACGGTGGTGGATTATCTCAACAGCCTGCGCTGCTCCCACGCGCTGCAGCTGCTGTCCTCCGGCGAATACACGGTGGGGGAATGCGCGGAAAAATGCGGGTTCCACAACCTCTCCTATTTCGCCAAGGTGTACCGCCGGTACCGGGGATGCTCCCCCTCCGATGAGCTGGGAAAGGCCTCCGTAGCCACATAAAGTCGAAAAAAGCGCATACAAACGACGCTTTTTTCTGCTTTTTCCTCGTTGGAGCGCTCAAAAGCGAAAATTCCCGGCCCCTTTCAAACGGTTTTAAAAGGGGCCGGGATTCTTCTGAGCACGATATTGCTTTTTATGACAAAGCGCGATCAGGGCAGGACATTTCCGGCGGCCCGGTATATCGCGTACCATTCCGGCCGGGTGAGCTCGACGTCATAGGCGGCGGCGATGTCCTTCAGACGCTCCGGCTTGGTGGTGCCGACGATGGGCTGCATCCCGGCGGGATGACGGAGAATCCAGGCAATCACCAGGGCCTGGGCGGAGACGCCCTTCTGGGCCGCCAGCTCGTTGAGGGCCTGGTTCAGCGCGGGGAACTGGGGGTTATCCAGGTACACGCCCTCGAAAAAGCCGTACTGATAGGGGGACCAGGGCTGGATGGTAACGCCGTTCAGGCGGCAATACTCCAGCAGGCCACCGTCATGATCGACGGAGGGCGGATTGGTCATGTTGACGTTGAGGCCGCTGTCGATCATGCCGGTGTGCATGGGGCCGAACTGAAGCTGGTTGAACAGGAGGGGCTGGCGCACCGCGCGGCGCAGCAGCTCCATCTGGCCGGGATTCTGGTTGCTCACGCCGAAATGGAGCACCTTGCCCTGGGCCTCCAGCCGATCGAAAGCCTCGGCCACCTCCTCCGGCTCCATCAGGGTATCGGGCCGATGGAGAAGCAGCGCGTCCAGGTAATCGGTATGCAGGCGGCGCAGACTGTTATCCACCGCATCGAGAATATGCTCCTTGGAAAAATCGAAGTAACCGGGGCAGATGCCGCATTTGCTCTGCACCCGCATCTTCCCCCGCAAGGCGGGATCCTTTTCCAGTACCCGGCCGAACAGCTCCTCCGACCCGCCGCCGCCGTAAATATCCGCGTGATCGAAATAGGTCACGCCGCAGTCCAGGGCGGTGCGCACGAGGGCATCCGCCTGCCCAACATCCAGCTCCGCCAGGTGCATACAGCCCAGGGCGATGGCCGAGACCTCCAGGCCGTTTTGGCCGCCCACTTGCAATGTTTTCTTCATTCTAATGACTCATTCCTTTCCAGAAACCGGGGAATTGTGCCGGTTTCGCTTGCGAAATTCCCGCCTTTGGCGGGAAAGGCACAAAACCCGTTTGAAAGAAAGGCATTCGCCTTTCTTTTATACGTTTTGTAATAACAGCCTGTAAGTTTACAAAATCCCGCCGGACGGCGGGATTTTGGCTTCTTATTTGATAAAGGTGAAGAGCTTGCCGATAACCGGCAGGGGCGTCCGCTCGCCCTTGGCGGCGTGGACGATGCCCAGGATGACCATAGCCGCCACCAGCAGCCACAGCAGGGTGGCAATCAGGCTGAACACCCAGCCCACAAACGGAATCCAGTGGAAAACGCCCAGAATGGAGGCGACAATGCTGACCGCGATGTCGAAGATGCAGAGGATAATGCCCTGATTGGTATGAAATTTCACATCCTCGTTGTCCTTCTCGACGAAGAAGCCCAGGATAAACAGGATGCCGATATAATCCAGGATGGTAATCAGCTTGACGGTGGAATTGTTATTGTTCATAGTCGCAGCGCTCCTTTATCCAGTATGTATAATAAGCCGGAAATATACCATTAAGGGAGAAAGAAAACCTGCTCTAGGCGGGGCTGGGCGCCGGTGCAGGGGTCCATCTCCATGACCATGACGTCCTTCATATACGCGTTCCAGCGATCCACCACCGGGCTGCCGGCCTGCACGCGGGCAGCGTATTCCACCCCTTTTTCACACTCGTAATAGCCGAACAGGTCGTTGCCCACGTTCCAGATGGTGTAATTGGAAATGCCGGCCTCTTTCAGCACGGCCTTAAGCTCTGGCCACAGCGCAGCATGGCGGCGTTTGTATTCCTCCAGCTGGCCGTCCAGCACCTGGGCCTTCCAGGCATAACGCTCCATAGGTCATCTCTCCTTACCTTTCAATGGAATTATTATAGCAGGTTTGCCGCCAAAAAGAAACGGGGGAATGTAAATTCCGGGTGAACTTCCTCTTAAGATTTTCGAGCGGACGGCGCAAAACGCCAGGAACCCCGAGCGGCCTAGGGCCGCCCGGGGTTCCTGTATTCTATGGGCTTATGGGGGGCAATTAGAAGGTGACGTCGGTGCCGTAGTACGCGCAGGTCAGGACACCGAGCATCTCCTCGTCGCTGACCGGACGGGGATTGGAGGCGGTGCAGGGATCCAGCACCGCGTTGTGGGCGATGGCCTGGCAGTGGGCCTTGAAGTCTTCCTCGGACACGCCGTTCGCCTGGTAGGTCTGGGCGATACCCAGTTTGGCGTTCATGGCGCGGACGGCCTCGACCAAAGAATCGGTCAGCTGTTTATCGGTGGCGCCGGGCAGGCCCAGCGCGCGGGCGATCTGCGCGTAACGGGACATGCAGACGCGGGAGTTGAACTGAATCACGCTGGGCAGCAGGATGGCGTTGCAGCAGCCATGAGGAATGTGGAAAATCGCGCCCGTCTTATGGGCCAGGCTATGCGCGATGCCCAGCAGGGCGTTGGAGAAGGCCATGCCGGCCAGGCACTGGGCGATATGCATGGCGCCCCGGGCTTCCTTGTCGCCATGATAGGAATCGATCAGGTTGTCAAACACCGAGGAAATCGCCTGGAGGGCCAGGGGATCGGAGAACTCCGACCGGGCGGTGGCCACATAGGCCTCAATAGCGTGCGTCAGCGCGTCCATGCCGGTGTGGGCGGTGAGGGTCTTCGGCATGGTCTGGGGAATATCGGTATCCAGGACAGCCACATCGGGGGTGATTTCAAAATCAGCGAGCGGGTACTTGATACCGGTGGAATAATCGGTGATGACCGAGAACGCCGTCACCTCAGAGGCGGTGCCGCTGGTGGAGGGCACGGCCACAAAGATAGCCTTGGTGCGCAGGCGGGGCAGGGAGAAGGGCTCTTTGATGTCGTCAAAGGTTTTCTCCGGGTACTCATAGAACACCCACATGGCCTTGGCGGCGTCCATGGGCGAGCCGCCGCCGATGGCGACGATGACATCCGGCTCGAATTCCCGCATGGCCTTGGCGCCGTCATACACCCGCTCGATGGAGGGATCGGGCTCCACGCCGTCGTACAGCCGGGTTTGCAGGCCCGCGGCCTTCAGGATATCCTCCAGCTTCTGCAGAAAGCCGGTCTTTTTCATGGAGCTGCCGCCGGTGACGATGAATGCCTTCTTGTAGCCTTTGAGATTTTTCAGTTCCTCCATAGCGCCGGGACCAAAGTACAAATCGCGGGGTAACGTGAAGCGTGCCATAAGCGAACGTCCTCCTTATGTATGATAGTTTATCGGTCGATCGAGTCGTTAATAATTTAACAACTCGATTTGTTATTATTTTAACACTCTCTAGAAAAAATTGCAAGCGGTTGACACACTATTAAAAATTTTTTCACAATTGTATGTTAAGGCGCTCCAGGGAAAACGAACGCTGGCCCCGTTAAACGCGGAGAAATTCCGGGAGATACGGGACAGAGGGCTTTCCTCCTGCCGGGTTGTGGCCAAAAACGGGGATTCCATCTGGATAACCGAGGAGGAAAACCGCGTTATTTTGAAAAAAGAGGAAATCCGCCGCGCCACGAAAACATGGTTTCACGAGAACCCAGCGGTGAAATTGGAGGTCATCGAACCCGCGTAAGCAAAACCGCCCCCGCGTCCGGAATTGGACGCGGGGGCGGTTGTTTGTGTCAGCCTTCCGGTGCCTTGGTGGTCGTGGCGGCGGGGGTGCTGGTGGTGGCCGGGACGCTGGTGGTGGTCGCGCCGGCCTGAGTGGTACCCGCCGGCGGGTTGGCGGCGGGAGAGCCGCCGCCATGGACGTTGCAGGTGCCGGGGATGTTGTCGCTCTTATACACACCAGTCGCTTTGGGGCAGCCGGCGGTGGCGATGAGGCCGGTCTGGGTGCAATACTGCAGCTCTTGGGTGTTGCCCTTCTTGTCGAAGGATTTCGGCTCCAGGCCTTTATGCAGGGCCTTCATAGCCTGGCTCCACAGCTTTTTGGCATACAGGGTCTGGGAGCTGTTGAGGCTCTTATTATAGTCGTAGCCGAACCAGGAGGCCCCCACGTAGTAAGCGGTGCCGCCGCAGAAATACACGTCCTTATCGTCGCTGGTGGTACCGGTTTTGCCGAAGACCTCCCACCCCTTCCACTGGTTGCCGACACCGTTGTAGCCGGTGCCCTTGGTGATAACCTGCTGGAGGATGCGGTTCATAACGTAGGCGGTGCCCTCGTCAATGGTCTGGATGTTCTGGGGGCCCTTTTGGAGCAGGATCTCCTTTTCACCGCCGGAGGCGGCACGGCTGACCTCGTAATAGGTATAGGGCTTGTTGTATTGGCCCCCGCCGCCGTACACGGCGTAGGCGGCGGCCATATCCCGGGCATACACGCCATCGGTCAGGCCGCCCAGGCCCATGGGGGCCAGGTCGATGTCCGAGACGATGCCCCGGTCGGTGGACCGGGATTTGACCAGGGTGGACAGATGCAGGGTGTTGGTGGCGAAATCAAAGGCCTTTTGCGGGGTGAGCTTCTCCACCACGCGGACAGCCACGGTGTTCAGGGATTCCTGCACGGCGTAGTTGAGCAGCACATTGCCGTTATCCGCGGCCTTTTTGCGGTAGTTGACCGGCCACTTCTTTCCGTTTACTTCCTTGAGCCAGGCGTCCCGCTCCAGGGAGGAGTAGTGAATCACATTATAGAAGATACCGGGGCCGTAGACGGATACCGGTTTCATGGAGGAACCGGGCTGCCGCTTGGACTGGGTGGATCGGTTGAGCACCCGGTCGGCGGTTTTCTCCCCACGGCCGCCGACGGTGGCCACCACGCGGCCGGAATAATCCATGATGAAGATGGCGGCCTGGGGATCCTCTTTATCTTTGGCGATGGATTTGGGGAAATTCTTTTCGTTGGCGTAAATTTCCTCCACGGCCTTCTGCTGGGCGGGCTTTTCTGCGGAGCGGATGGTCAGGCCGCCGTGATACACCATGTTCTGGGCCATGCGGTAGGTATAGCCCTTGACATCCATGAGATCCGCGATGACGTCCTCCACAAGCAAATCCATGTAGTAGTCTTCCACGGCGGCGTGCTTGAGGCCGTTTTTAAAGTGCAGCTCCTCGCCGCGCGCCTGCTTATACTCTTCCTCGGTGATAAATTCCAGCTCATACATCTTCTGGAGCACCAGGCGCTGCCGGGCGCGGATGTTTTCGGGGCGGGTATACGGGTTGTATTTGCTGGGGTTCTGGGTAATGCTGGCGATGACGGCCGCCTCGGCAATGGACAAATCCCTCACGTCCTTGCCGAAATAATACTGCGCGCCCGCGCCCACGCCCACGATGTCACCGGTCAGGGGCAGGTTGTTCAGGTACGCCTCCAGGATTTCCGGCTTGGTATAATAATTCTTCTCCATCTCGATGGCGCGGAGAATCTCGGTGATTTTCCGCTCGATGCTGTGATCGTCGTCCTGGGTGGTGATTTTAATCAGCTGCTGGGTGATGGTGGATCCGCCGTATTCGGTGGAGCTGAAGTGGAAAATCAGGTTGGCGAAGGCGGAAATCGTCCGCTTCCAGTCCACGCCGTAATGATCGTAAAACCGTTCATCCTCGATAGCGACCACGGCGTCCTTCATGCACTGGGGAATCTCATCCCCGTCCACCCAAATGCTGTTGGTACCCTTGAGCTGCTGGAACACTTCCCATTCGCCCTTGTCGTTCTGCACCTCCACGGTGGTGGTGGCCTTCATGGACATCTGGCCCAGCTCAGTGGGAATGCCGTCGTTATCCTTGAAGTTGATCATCACGTACACGACCATCACGCAGCCCACCATGGTGGCGGTGATCACGCCGATGAGCAGGATGGTCATCAGGCACTTGAAGACGGCGGAGACAGCCTTCAGGGTATGGCGCACGGCGGGTTTTTTCATCACGGCGCGCCATTTTCCGGATTTGCGGGAATCAGCCATCTGTCTTGCCTCCTTACTCTTTAAAATACCGGGGGACCCGGCGGTATGTTACGGCAGGCGCGAACCCGCCGCACGGACTGGCTGAGGAAACATTTGGTCTTTCCCTATCTTATAGCACCGCAAGGAAAAAGTCAAATATCAAAACTGTAAGAGTTTCGACCCCTACGGATACAGCTTCGTAACCTTTTTGAGAAAGCGCCCCTGGATATTTTGCCCCAGATTGGGAAAGAATAGTAGGTGCAGAGAACTTTTTTATCAAAACAAAAGGCAGGCGGCCGGTTCCGGCCGCTCCGCCTGAGAAGGATGTGCTGGCATGAAAACGATACATCGCCGTCTGACCATATTGATTGCCGCGGCCGCGCTGTCCCTGGGCGCCATCACCACCCTGCTGCTCGTGGGGGCGCGGGGGCCCGCCGATCCGGCGTCGTCCACTTCGGTGCAGGCACTGTACACCATCGGGCAGTACGAGGGACAGGTGGCGGTATTCCTGGCGGGGCAGTCCCGGCCGGATCAGGTATTCGACGTCTATGTCGCCAGCCTGCCCGCCGAGGAGCAGGAGAGGCTGCACCAGGGAATCCCAGTATACGACGACAAGGAGCTGCAGCGACTGCTGGAGGATTACACCAGCTGAGGATCGGCGCGCCCGTCATTCAGCCGGGGGATGGGACTGGCGGTAGCCGGTGGGAGTCTCGCCAGTCAGCCGGCGGAACACCTTGGAGAAATACAGCTGATCCTCATACCCCACGGCGTGGGCGATGCTTTTAACGGACAGGTTGCTGCTTGAAAGCATGGCGCAGGCGCTCTGCACGCGGAAGCGGGCCAGGTATTCGTTGGGGGAAACGGCCAGGAACCGGTGGAACAGCCGGAACAGGTGGGTGCGGCTGATGCCGAGATGGGCGGCGATATCCTCCACCGACAGGGGCCGGTGGTAACGGGTGGTAATGAACTGCAGGGCGCTCTGCACATAGCCATAGCCGTCGTCCATCGGCCGATCGGGCGGGAATTTCTCCATATAGGTGCTCAGCAGCACATGGAGATAGCCAGTGGCCCGGGCTTGGTGGTACTCCTTATGGCCGTCCCCGGCAGCGAGAATCCGGCGGTAAAGCGGCTCCATCTCCTCCCGGGGAAGGGGCGGGGCCACGGGACAGCCGAAGGAGAAGCCGGTCTGCCTCAGGAGGGCGGCGGCCTCGCTGCCGCAGAAGTCCACCCAGATGTATTCCCAAGGAGCGGCGGGGTCGGGGGCGTAGCGAATGACGGCCCGGGGCCGCACCAAGAAGGTGCCGCCGGTTTCCACCGGAAAGACCCTGCCGTTTTCCTCGAACACGCCCCGGCCCCGCAGGACATAGTGCAGAATATAAATTTCCCGCATGCCGGGGCCGAAGCTGTGCAGGTCGGCGCAGTCCTGGGTGCTGCCGCTCAGGTAGGTGACGGGATAGACATTGCGGGCCCAGCCGGGGGCATTTATCAGCTCCATCATGACGACTCATCCTTTCCGCCGGGCATGGCGCGGGGGAATCATGGTACGATATTCCATATGGTGGGAACGATAGGAGATAGAAAACCCGGGGCTTCCGTGTTAGAATGAACCCGATCGGTCACCCGTCCGCGGGGGATCAGACTAACGAGGAAACGGGGTCAGAATCATGGTCAAGAATTTACCGGCACTGGGCTTCAACACCTGGAACACCTTCGGCGAGAATATCAACGAGCAGCTGGTGCGCGACACGGCGGACGCCATGGTGTCCACCGGCCTGCGGGACGCGGGCTACACCTATCTGGTCATCGACGACTGCTGGGCGGAAAAGGAACGGGACGACAGCCACCGGCTGGTGCCCAGTCATGAAAAGTTCCCCTCCGGCATGAAGGCGCTGGCCGATTATGTCCACGGCAAGGGGCTGAAGTTCGGCATGTATTCCTGCGCCGGCAACCAGACCTGCGCGGGCTATCCCTCCAGCTTCGAGTATGAGTTTATCGACGCGGCCACCTTCGCCTCGTGGGGCGTGGATTTTCTGAAATACGACTTTTGCAACCGGCCCGCTCACGTGCCGGGGCACATTCTGTACAAACGCATGGGTGCGGCGCTGGCGAACTGCGGGCGGGACATTCTGTTCAGCGCGTGCAGCTGGGGCGCGGAGGACACCAAGAGCTGGATCAAAACCACCGGCGCGGGTATGTGGCGTTCCACCGGGGATATTTTTGACAACTGGGAATCCATCAAGTCCCTGTTCAACCAACAGGTGGACATCCAGGCCTACAACGGGACCGGCTGCTTCAACGACATGGACATGCTGGTGGTCGGCATGGGCGGCGCCGGCAACGTGGGCATGGGCGGCTGCACCTTCGAGGAGTACCGCACCCATTTCACGCTGTGGGCGATGCTCAATTCCCCGCTGATGATCGGCTGCGACATCCGGAACATCCGCCAGGAGTCCCTGGATATCCTGACCAACGCCGACGTGCTGGCCGTCAATCAGGATCCCGCCTGCCGTCAGCCCTACATCATCTCGGGCGGCGCCGACACCCCGGTCATCGTCAAGCTGCTGGAGGGCGGCGACTTCGCCATCGGCATGTTCAACATGACGGACGAGGTGCGCGGCCCGCAGTTCACCCTGGCGGACATGGGACTGGGCCGCGTGTGCGGCAAAACCCTGGAGATGCGGGAACTTTGGAGCGGCAAGACCGCCGCGCCGCAGGATTACCTGTATCGCGAGGTCATCCAGCCCCACGACTGCCGGATCTTCCGCGCCCGCGTCGTCGACGCCCGCTAGAATGGACACGTGCTATCAGTGCGGCCGCCGGCTGACGGCCGACGAAATCGGCGCCCATAAAAAGCTGGTCAACCGGGGGGCGGAGACGTTTTTGTGCAAGGCCTGTCTGGCGGCGAAATTTCGGGTCAGCGAGGCGCTGATCGACGAAAAAATCCGGCAGTTCAAGGCCATGGGCTGCACCCTGTTCGCCCCATAAGCGCGGGATGATGAAATGGCGCACGCCTGCGCTTATCATACTGGATTCCACGACGAAATGCAAGACCGGGAACGGACGAATCCGTTCCCGGTCTTGTTGATCGGCTTATTTAGATGCCGCTGCCTTGCGCGGCGGAGGCGTTGGCGTCCCGGAGGGTCAGGGTGAGGCTCAGCTGCCGGTTGCCTCGGAGGACGACCACGGCGAGCTGGTCGCCCACGCTGCGGCCTTGCAGGGCCGCGTTGTAGTCGCTCATCGAGTCGATATCCTTCCCATCGATGGAAAGAAGCAGGTCGCCCGACTGGAAGCCGTCGGTATTGGTGGTCACTTCATAGACATAGACACCAGTGCGGCTGACGCGGTACTGCATAGCGGTGGCCTCGTCAGTCAGGTCAATGGGGGTGAAGCCAGTATCCACGCGGCCGGAGACATAGCCCTGGCTGATAAGCTGTTCGATGACGGGCTTGGCGGTGTTTATCGGGATGGCGAAGCCCAGACCTTCCACGCCTTCCTTGGCGTATTTCGCGTTGACGACGCCGACAAGCTCCCCATTGCTGTTGAACAGGCCGCCGCCGGAGTTGCCGGGGTTGATGGCCGCGTTGGTCTGCAGCAGGGTCATGGTTTGATTATCGATGGTGACTTCCCGGCTCAAGGCGCTGATGATGCCGCTGGTGACAGTGCCGCCCAGCTCGCCCAGGGGGTTGCCGATGGCAACCGCGGTTTCGCCCACGACCAGGTCGTCGGAGCTGCCCAGCACCGCGGGGGTCAGGCCGCTGGCCTCGATTTTGAGAACGGCCAGGTCGGTATCGGGATCGGTGCCCACCAGATTGGCGGCGTAGGACTTACCGTCCCGGGTGCGCACGGTGATGCTGTCCGCGCCGGCGACAACGTGATTGTTGGTGACGATATAGCCGTCGGCCGACAGGATGACGCCGCTGCCCGCGCTCTGGCTGACCCGCTGACCGCCGTAAAAGCTGCTCGACACGGTTTCGGTGTTGATTTCCACCACCGAATCGGCAGCTTTGGCGGCCACCTCAGCCACCGAGAGACTGCCCTTATTGGTGTTGTTGGAGACCGACTGATAGAAAACGGGCTGGCCGCCCGAGGCGCCGGAGGACGAGGCGGTACTGTTCAGCCGGCTGGCGAGATAACCGCCGCCGAAGCCGCAGCCCAGGGAGAAGACCATGCAGGCGGCCATTACGGCGGCAAAAGCGCCTTTGCGGCGGTCGCGGCGGGGCTTCTCACGGGGCGCCGGCGGTTGCGGGGCCGCGGCCCAGGGAACATAGGCGGCGGGCGGGGGAGCCGGGGATTCCGACTGCGGATTGTCGGCGGAGGCGGTTTCCACGCGGGTCCATCCGGTTTGGACGGTATTATCGGGCTGGTTATCCGGGCCGATAGGCTGATAGGGATTATACATAAGGGTTTCCTCCTTTTTGTTGTTAACCAGGTGGGGGGAAGTATCCCCTCGTCATGGTTTTAGTATAGGCCCCTTATGTGTCGGTTGGTTGGAGAAGAATGAGGAATTTTTTAAATAAGCTGTGACAAAAATATGTCCTGCGCTATGATTTGGTCATAAAAAAGCGAGCGGGTTACCGCTCGCTTTTTTGTACGTGTTAATCCTTACCCTGCCGCCGGCGCATGCTTTCCAGCAGCTGCAGACGGAATTCATATTCCCGCTTTTCCTTTTTAATAATGGCGTCCAGAACCATGCCGTTGAAAAAAGCCATGAGAGCGGCAACCATTACAAAGCCGCAGACGATGAGCGTCGGGAAATTCGGGACCAGTCCGGTCCGGATATAGGGAACTAAAACTACCGGTATGAACACGAGAGCATCGATAACCGTCAGTACAGCGGCAAGAACCGTGAAAAAATGAAAAGGCCTGTAATTTCTCCATAGATCGAATATGGTTTTCAGTACGGACAAGCCGTCGGAAATCGTATTGAGCTTGGATACACTGCCCTGAGGCCTGTCCCGATAATCAATAACGACGTTGTCCACCGACATATTTTTGTCCACCGCGTGAATGCTCATTTCGGTTTCGATTTCAAAGCCGCGGGACAGCACGGGAAAGCTTTTGACAAACTGGAAGCTGAAAGCGCGATAGCCGGTCATGATATCCTTGATCCTGCTTGAAAACAGCGCATTGATACTGGAACGAACGAGCCGATTCCCCATGTTATGAAACGGCCGCTTATTTTCCGTGAAATACGTGGAAGACAGACGGTCGCCGACCACCATATCAACCTGTTTGTTCAACACCAAATCCGCCATTTCTCTGGCGTTTTCAGCCGGATACGTATCGTCGCCGTCTACCATAATATAGCAAGCGGCATCAATTTCTCGAAACATGCGGCGAATGACATTACCTTTGCCTTGCTGATATTCATGACGCACAACCGCACCCGCTGCTTCCGCGATTTTATCCGTATGATCGGAGGAATTGTTGTCATAGACGTAAATGACAGCTTCCGGCAGAACCTTCTTGAAATCGGTGACAACTTTTTCAATTGTTTGGCTTTCGTTATAGCAGGGAATTAAAACAGCGATTGTATCCATAAAGATTTCCTTTCACGGTTATTGATTGGTTCTTTCTTGGGACGCGCTTTCCTCGGTTAAGACAAAGCTGATGAGCAGAGGAACCGACATAACAATGGGATATACATAGCGATACAAAACTACCGGTCCCAGAAGCAGGGTCAGCCATAGAGCAACCAGGAAGCTGGCAGGAACCAGGTATCTGTATTTTCTCTGATAAAGGCACCATGCTATATATAGAAAAACAATCCAAACCATAAACCCAGAGCTAAACAGCATGGATATAATCGGAATCTTCTGATAGCTATTTTTATACGTCAGCGTGTCGTAAAAGTTCGACAGCCATTCCATGCCGGACGGCGGGGTTCTTTCAACAATGAAAAAGGAGCCTTGAGCATTTTGCTGAGTGGATATATATTCCCAATACGGATGATACGCCCCTGGATCCCGGTAATTCATATCTGGATACCATAAGCCAACGGTGATGCGCAGGAAAGCGTCAATATACGTAGTGGGACATCGCAAACCAATACGCGCCCACAGTTTGATAAATTCGCCGGGCTTCTCGCGAAAACGCGCCGCATTAAACGTGTTTTTCATAGAATCCGAAATCGAGGTGAAGGTGGAATAGTGCTTATAGCCCGGAATGTAGTCTTCAATAATTTCTTTTTCTTCCGCGGTGAGCTTATCGGGCGCGTAAAGCATGACCCGGGACAACTGCATGCACGGGATACTCATCATTTCTCTCAAACCGTCAAATTTTTTCCCTTTGCACAAAGTGGTGATCGGTCCCGAGTATACCAGGAACAAAACCACACACGCTGAAAAAATGGCCAATACTCTCTTCCATTGCTTTCTGAGCCATATAAAACAAAAAATCATACCAAAAAAGAAAATATAAATGCCTTGGCTGCGGAAAATCATCATGAAGAAAGTGACTAGGACGCATACCAAACAAAATAGGTTCTTTTTTAAAAGGGAAGGATTTTCGGCTATAAGCAATAGGCCCAAAATCATTAGAGCAAAAAGAGCGGAAAATATAACGTCTTTGGTTGCGGAAAAAGACATTAACGCATTTACCGGCAAAAACATAAAAATCAGTAAAAACGCCGCCCGAATCAATACGGATGTATTCCTGCGCGCCATATAATAACAGATGGCGGCAAACGTCGCGGAAAGACAGAGCATTTGAAACAGGGAATAAACAAGCATGCCGATTTCCGGGCTGCCAAAGAGATTGCCCAGAGTCACCACACAGAACCCTAAGAGATAGGTATGGATCAACGGATGGTGCAAATAAATGGAGCCGGAAAGATAGTACCCGATTTGATAAACGCTGTCATAGGCATATATGCCAGGGAAAGAAGCGATCAAACCGGGAACCCATGCCAAAAAAATGAGCAGCCAGCTGATAAAAAACACCTTTTTCCATCCGAAAACACGTGTGGAAAAATTCTCCAGCTTTGAAATCTTTGTGACCGCATTCCACTTGGGGAGCGTCGTCAAAATCATGACGATCAGTGCCATGAACAGCGGGGTGCCAGCAAGAATACGCAGCCATGTAAACGTTTTATTTAAAAAGGCATAATTCCGCTGCAGAATATTGGCGCCGCATATCATAAAAGCCGAAAAGAAAAAGCCGAACACACCGGACACCACAGCTAACCGCTTGTTTATGCGCAAATAGGCGGCCCGTATCAGCCAAAAGAGGCCGACAAAAAGCACGACTGAAAAAACACTGTTGCTGATGGGATACCGACCGGCATCGAGCTTCAGCATAGACGTTAGGGCCCACAAGGATAAAAATGCTGACATAAGACACAGTATATTCTGTTTGATTTTAGGCATGCGCTTCCTCCTCCGTTATATACAGCTTTTGAGCGCCTTCAAAACAGCTGTATTCCCCATTTTCTCCAGCAGTATTCCCACTTAACCACCGTTCATCCCAGAAGAAGGGCGAGGCCGCTCGGCCCGACAGCGCTCCTTATTCCCACTCGATGGTGGCGGTGGGCTTGGGGCTTAGGTCGTAGCAGACGCGGTTGACGCCCTTAACCTCTTTCAGAATCCGGTCGGTGATGCGGAACAGGATCGGCCAGTCCACGGCTTCCACCGTGGCGGTCATGGCGTCCACTGTGTTGACCGCCCGCAGGATCACCGGGTACTCGAAGCAGCGGGCGTTATCCCGCACGCCCACCGACTTGAAGTCGGGCACGACGGTAAAATACTGCCACACCTTCTTGTCCAGGCCGGCGGCATGGAATTCCTCCCGCAGGATGGCGTCCGCCTCCCGCACGGCCTCCAGTCGGTCGCGGGTGATGGCGCCCAGGCAGCGCACCCCCAGGCCCGGGCCGGGGAAGGGCTGGCGGTAGACCATCCCGTCCGGCAGGCCCAGCTCCACGCCGCAGGCGCGCACCTCGTCCTTGAACAGCTGCCGCAGGGGCTCCACCAGCTCGAAAGCCAGATCCTCCGGCAGACCGCCGACATTGTGATGGGATTTCACCATTTTGGCGGTTTTGGTGCCGCTTTCCACAATGTCGGGGTAGATGGTGCCCTGGGCCAGGAAGTCGATGCCCTCCAGCTTGCGGGCCTCTTCCTCGAAGACGCGGATGAATTCCGCGCCGATGATTTTCCGTTTCTGCTCCGGATCGGCCACGCCGGCCAGCTTGCCCAGGAAGCGCTCGGAGGCGTCCACATAGACGAGATTCGCACCCAGCTGCTTCTGGAACACCTCGACCACCTGCTCCGGCTCGCCTTTGCGCAGCAGGCCGTGATTGACGTGCACGCAGGTGAGCTGATCCCCGATAGCCCGCAGGAGCAGGGCGGCGACCACGGAGGAATCCACGCCGCCGGACAGGGCCAGCAGCACCTTTTTATCGCCCACCTGACGGCGAACCTCTTCGATCTGATCCGCGATGAAATTCGGCATATTCCAGTTGGCCTCGGCCCCGCAGACGTCGAACACGAAGGGACGCAGCGCGTCGGCCAGCTTGTCCTCCTCCGGCCAGGCCGCCAGCTGGCGCTCCGTTTTCGCCGCGGGGTGATCCACCGCCAGCACGGGCAGGCCGCAGGCATACACCTCGTCAGCCACGAAAATCTCGCGCCCGTCCACCACATGGTTGGGGCCGCCGTTGACAATGACGCCCTTGACGCCGGGCAGAGCGGTCAGCTCGGCGGCGGAGATGTCGTGCGGATAAATCTCGCTGTACACACCCAGCGCGCGGACAGCGCGGGCGATGGTGGTGTTTTCGGTGCTGCCCAAATCCAAAATGACAATGCGATCCTGTTTCATGCGGGAACCCAGCCTTCCTCTGATAAACTTCCTTTATTTCCTATAGGAGACTATACCACAGGTCGCCCCCTCCAGTCAAACGGTTTGCATTCCGGACGGTCAGGAGGTATAATAAAACAAGAATACCGCTTGGGGAGAACCGTTATGGAGTACAGAAAAGTGGCTTTGGAGGAAATCGATCGGCAGCTGTTCCGCGCGTTTGTCCGGCGGCAGGACGTTACAAAATGCTGGCGGAAGGAGGGCGGCGACTGGGTAATCCGGGACATCGCGTTTATCGACGACTGGAGCGAGGCGGATTATGCGTATCTGGTCACCTGCCTGCGGGGGACGCTGGAAGGTGGGGGCGTGCTGTTCGGCGCGTTTGAGGGCGGTGTGCTCAAGGGCTTCGCGTCGGTGGAGGGCCGGCCGCTGGGGAGCCGGGCCGACATGCTCGATCTTTCGAGCCTGCATGTCTCGCGGGACCGGCGGGGCCAGGGCGCCGGCAGACGGCTGTTCACCCTGGCGGCGGGCTGGGCCAGGGAGCACGGTGCCAGTAAGCTGTACATATCCGCCCATTCGGCGGTGGAAACCCAGGCGTTTTACCGGGCCATGGGCTGCGTGGAGGCGGCGGAATACGACCCCCATCACACGGCCAAGGAGCCCTGCGACTGCCAGCTGGAATACCGGCTGACGGCAATCTGAAATCTGGAGACTGGTGTATGGAGAGGGATTCCATTTCGCGCACACTGCGGCGGTTTTCCAACATGCGTTACCTGCTGGTGCTGGAGGGCATCGGCGTGGGCGCGGCGGCGGGGCTGGTGACGGTGCTGTTCCGGGCGGTGCTGAGCCAAGGGGAAACGGTGCTGCACGCGGCGCTGGCCTTCGGGACGGCCCACCCCTATTTTATTCCCCTGTGGTTCGTCATCCTGCTGGGGGCTGCCGGGCTGGTGACTTACCTGCTCAAATGGGAGCCGCTGATCAGCGGCTCGGGTATTCCCCAGGTGGAGGGGGAGATGCAGGGACGCATCCGCACCGTCTGGTGGCGGGTGCTGCTGGCCAAGTTCTTAGGTGGCCTGCTGACCATCGGGGCAGGGCTGGCGCTGGGCCGGGAGGGGCCCTCCATCCAGCTGGGCGCCATGGCCGGCAAAGGGGTCTCCCGGCTGACCAAGCGGGTGCGCACCGAGGAAAAACTGCTGATGACCTGCGGGGCCAGCGCGGGGCTGGCTGCGGCCTTCAACGCGCCGCTGGCCGGGGTGCTCTTTTCCCTGGAGGAGCTGCACAAGAACTTCTCGCTGGATGTGCTGCTGCCGGCCATGGCCTCCTCTATCACGGCGGACGTGATTTCCCGCAACATATTCGGCCTGAAGCCGGTTTTTGATTTTTCGGGCATCGCCATGATGCCGCTGAAAAACTACTGGCTAGTGCCGGTGCTGGGGCTGATTCTCGGCCTGTTCGGCGTGCTGTATAACCTGTGCGTCGACAAGGCGCAGAACCTGTACGATAAAATCAAAATTCCCTATATCAAAACCGCCATTCCCTTTATGCTGGCGGGGATCCTGGGCTTTGTCTGGCCGGCCGTCCTGGGCGGCGGCCATGGGCTTATCGCGAGCCTCACCGGGCAGACCGCCCTATGGGGGCTGTTGGGGCTGCTGGCCGTCCGGTTCGCATATTCCATCCTCAGCTTCAGCGCGGGGGTGCCGGGGGGGATTTTCCTGCCGCTGCTGGTGCTGGGCGCGGTGGCGGGCAGCCTGGTGGGCGGGACGGCGGCCGCCGTCGGGCTGGACGTACATCTGGAGAATTTCGTAATTCTGGGCATGGCGGGATATTTCGCGGCAGTGGTGCGGGCGCCGGTGACCGGCATACTGCTCATCTGCGAAATGACGGGAACGCTGTCCCACATGCTGTCCCTGGCCATGGTGTCCCTCATCGCCTACGCCACGGCGGATTTGCTCCGCTCCAAGCCGATATACGATCAGCTTCTGCACCGGATGCTGCGCAAGCGCCGGCCGGAGGCGGAGAAAGCCGCCTCCGGGGACAAGGTGCTGGTCAACGCGCCGGTGCACCTGGGCGCGCCGGCCTGCGGCAAACGGATCGGCGACGTATCCTGGCCTGCAGGGTGCCTCATCGTTTCCGTCCGGCGGGGCGAGGAGGAGCTGGTTCCTAAAGGGAACACCCGGCTGCGGGCGGGGGACGATATCACCGTGCTGTGCGACGAATACGACAGCGAAGAGGTATACCGCGCGCTGGAGGAACAGTGCAAATCCACCGTCATTCCCCGCCGCACTCATTTGAAATAAGAAGGGAGGCCCGCCGTGGTCCCTTTTCTGCGTTTCTTACGGCGTTTCGGACGGCGGAGCGCCCGCTATTTCACCCATTTTCAAAAGAGCGTCGCCGAGAAAAACTGGATCGCCATCCGGCGGGTCAGCGTGTGCAGCCTGGCGCTGCTCACCGGCTATTTTGTCATGGCTCTGTTTTGTGTTCCGGCAAACGATTCTGCTGGCGACCTACGGGGCGTTTATCCTCCCTTACATCGGGCTGGTGGCTTACACCCGCCGGAAAAAGGGCGTCCCCTCCGCGCGGCAGGCGGAGGCGGTCTGCCTTGCCTACATCGTCCTCATCATGACGTTCATCACCATTATCACCGTGTTTCCCTATCCCGGCAGGCCGGCGATATTCTTTTCTCTGTTCTGCCTGCTGATGAAACAGAATCTGAACATAAAACGTAGAATCATCTTTATTGGCTGTATTTTTATGTTGTGTTTCTTAGTGGTATTATTTGTAGCGATACGCGTAGTTTTATCTGTTAAAAAAGCTTTAAATGGTACCACAGCAATAAACGCCCATATAGAGCCTTAAAGCAAAATTGTTTTAAAATTGTTTTGAAGACTACCCCATTGGCTTGCTACATACCAGTGGGGTAGTCAACCTATTTTTCTATTTACGGCAACAAAAGGCAACTAGATGATCACGACCGTGAAGTACGGGTTTGGGTACGACGGGATCGGGAACCAAACCAGCGTGACGGTGGGGAACGGGAGCGCGTTGAAAACGCTGATGAGCAACAGTTATGACAGCATAGCAGAAAAATCAGCGCTAATGTCGGAAATAAATTCTTTGTTAGACCTACCTGCCAGACGAGCCTTGTTCTCGGCCAATGGCGATGACAGCATCCTGCTTTGAGGATTTCAAAACAGCTTCCCCCCGTTTTTTGAGTTGTTCTATTTTCAACGACCGCATAAATGAGAGAATCAAAGCCACCGCCACAATCATAGCGATAAAGTCCGAAATCGGCGCAGCGAACAAAATGCCCTCGATACCAAAGAATTTAGGAAGAATCAGGATCAGCGGAATAAAGCAAACAATATCTCGTATCATCGAAGAAACAACCGCTTGCACTGGTTTTCCGACCACCTGAAAGAAAATAGAGGTCATTTTTATAATACAAGTGAACGTGACCAGCGAAAGGAAGATACGGAATGTTTTCTCGGCAAAATCCCAATAATCTTTGGGGTTCGGTATGTTGGTCGGTGTTCCGAAAATACCAACAACCGCCTGCGGCGCTAATTCGAATAGTAAGGTAGAAATTACGCCGATTACAATCGTACACAGAAGAATGGATTTATACAGTTTTTTTACTCTATCGTAATTCTTTGCACCGATATTATAGCCAATAATCGGCTGACAACCAAGAACAATTCCAACAACCAAGTTGATTACGACGGTAAAGACCTTGCTTTCGATTCCGATAATTGCAATCGGTATATCCACGCCATAATGCGACATTGCGCCGTACTTTGCCAGCATAATGTTGCAGACCAGCGAAATAATAACAATCGTCATCTGTGTAATAAATGAAGAAGCACCAAGTTTTAGAGCCCAAGCAAACGCTTTGAAATCGGGAATAAAGCTTTTCTTTGTAAGTTTGAAGGTCTTGGTACGGAAAAAGTAAAGAAAACTAATCACAAAGGAAACAAACTGCCCAATAACCGTCGCGAGAGCAGCGCCCTTCATACCCCAATGCAAACCAAAAATAAATACCGGATCTAAAATGATATTTATAATTGTGCCAACCAGCATTGAAGCCATAGACCAAGAGGGGCTTCCATCTGCACGAATAACGGCATTCATCATATTAGAGAGCATATACACGGGGAAAAATGCTAAAATGATATTGAAATACTCGATTGCCATACCAATGCTGTTTTCCGAAGCACCGAATAAGGTTAGGAGTTGTGTCTTTAACGGAAAAAATACAATCATCAGCACAACACTCGCAAACAGCGTAATAACAATTCCTGTTCCGATCGCCTTGGGTGCAGACTGTGTATCCTTTTTACCTTGACAGATGTTCAAATAGACGGCACAGCCATCGCCAAAACACCAAGCAAAGGCTTGGGCGATGATAAAGATCGGAAAGACAACACCAGTTGCCGCATTCCCGAGCGCACTCAATTCACTGTTGCCGATAAAAACTTGGTCAACAATATTATAGAGTGCGCTTACCAAAAGGGAGAGTATGCAGGGAATAGAAAATTTCAGCATCAGTTTTGATATTTTTTCCGTTCCTAAAAATTGACTGTTTTCAGACTGGTTCATAAGGTCCTCCTTGAAATTATAGTTGGAGTCTTTATCAGAGAAAAAGCTGCCTGAAAACTACGAAGAACAAAGAAAAAAGAGCGTAGAATCGTCGTGATTCTACGCTCTTTCGGCTGTTCGACCCGTATATTTTATATTAGAAAACTGTTTTTGTCAAGAGATCAATCGCCGTCGGTAGTGTCAGATAAAATCAGCAAATTCCTTAGCTGTGAGAAGCAACTCATAGCCAAGGGGCTTTTTGTCGTCTCTATCAGCCCATAAACATCGGGGGATTTTGACCTTTCAAGTTATTCGAACTCGATCGTGGCCGGGGGCCGGTAAGCCCCCGGTAGCGCTCGCCTCTTTATTCCCACTCGCTCCTGTCAGAAGTTTTCTAAACAGATTTGCTTATGGGAATTAGCTCAGATTATTGGCATTCTTTTCATTATTCAGATAGTAGAGGCTATCTGATTTTTTGTTGCCATGGTGTTGCCAGCAGTGTAACTGCGAAACTCTATGCAAGAATTATTATACCATACAAAAAGCCGCTCATCAAATTTATTACTACGCTATCTTGAATACTTTCTACTATCCACTTCAAGTATCTATCGATTGCTTGTTTTGCTGTTTTGCCCAGTCATTAGCCTCTTGCACATGTTTGGGATCTTTATAATACTCACGAATTGAAGGCAATAAAATTCTAGCAAAGCTTTCAATCTGCCATTCTGACAGTTCAAAATTCTCCAAGTTATATTCTTCAGTATACGTTGTCTCAAAGTTCTCGTCAAAATGTACGACTATCATCGGCACTTTTGCTGCTTTAAGCTTTTCTTCAAGTTCCATATTTCTCCCACCAAGCTAAAAAAGATATAAATATCTGGCTTTTTAGTTGTCCGGTATGAACTTTCGCATACTTAAAATAAATGTGGTTGAGCATGAGACCAAAGAAGCAATGAAATTTCGCAATACTTTATGTTGACGGCTACGATATCCGGCTTCAAATGATATATAGGCTTACTCGCTCATATAATCCAGCATTTGCTGATTCAGTGTTTCCTTTACTACTCGCCACTCCGGAAAAAAGGTATCCATATACTTCTGGAATTGCTCGTTGTGATTTCGCTCCAGCAGGTGTACCAATTCATGGGTCACAACATAAGCGAGACACTCTGGAGTTTTCTTTGCAAGCTGGAGGTTAATCCAAATTCTTTTCCGGTCTATATTGCAGGTTCCCCACTTGGTACGCATGTTTTTGACCTTCCACTCAGATGCATGGACACCTACAACCTGTTCACATTTTTGAATCACTTCCGGCAGCTTGCTTTTTAGTTGCTCCCGATACCAGTCATTCAAAACACGCTCGCGCTGCTCCGGAGTGCTTTCAGGCCGCACTTGTAAAATCAGATGCCCGCCTGTAAGGGATACCTCATTCCTAACATTTGAGTATTGCACATCCAAACGATAACGCCGCCCCCAGACATAGTAACTCTCTCCAGTCACATACTGTCGCTTTGTTTGACGTGCTTGAGCCTCAAAGCTCGCACGCTGCTTTTTAATCCAGGAAATTCTGGATACCGCAAACATTCGGATCGCGTCATCCCCAGCAGAGTGCGGTACAGTAATTTGGACTTTCCCATCGGGCGGCAGAACGCGGATGTACATATTCTTGATGTTCTTTTTTGTAACGGCAATACTCACGTTGCCGATTTGCAGTTCATCCACTAAAATTCACTCTGCTCCTTTACCAATGCAAGCAACTGATCGGCTTCCTGGTCATCTTTTACGACAGCACGAATAGCACGCCAGATTTTACGCTCTTTGATTTTGCTTCCCCGGAAATTGTCCTGTTTGCTGGACATGACAGCGTTATATATCTGATTGGCCACAACCGTATCCCCGTTAAGATGGTCATAAAAGGCTCGCTTGGCGGCACTCTCCCGGATTCCCGAAGGATATTCTGTGCCGCTTTCCGGCTTATGTACCTTTCTTGCCAGTTCCACAATCTGACGCAAATACTCCTCATAGTTGATCACGTCATTTTTGCGCTTTTCAATCAATTCTCGAAGAAGCGCAGACATCTTCTCATAGTATTTGGGGTTACTTTGGATTCTTTCAACAATTTCCTTGCCAATATTGTTTTCAATAGTCTCTGCAACTGCTTCCTGCTCTTTGGGTGTAGAGGCAGGCATATCCTTCAGCGCAGAAATTCCGTTGTCTACCAACAGCTCCACCAGTGTTGCTCCTCCAAAGGAGGTCAACACACGACTGGGATCAGCCGACAAATAAGTATCGATTAAATGGCGCATGTCCGGATCATATTTCTTCAAATCCACATAGTCACCACTAGCCAGACGCACATCGTCACGCACCTTGATGTAGTAGGTAACTTCTCTCTCCAGCGCCTTGATCTGTTCCACGGTATAGTGGTACTTTTCTTGCAATTCACCCGATACTTCACCAAAAGCGCGAAGAGCTGTCGCTGACAGATTGTAAAGCTGTTCCCGCTTGGGCATATTTTCTTCCAATTCATCCAAGTCAAAGGATTCGGTGTTGACACCGCAGAAATAATGGTAGTAGTCTACCATATCTTTAGGCGGTGCCACAGGCTCGCACAGTGCGCGCAGAGCTTCCAGAGAATCCTCCAGCTGTTCCTTGGCCTTGTCCAAACGATCTGTCAGCAGGCCGGAGACATCTTCCTTATCGTAGCAGTCAAATGCTTCGGAGGTATAGTCTGCAACCGCATTTTCCAAGGATCGAAACAGGTCTTTGTAGTCAATAATATACCCAAATTCCTTATCTTCACCATCCAAACGATTGACGCGGCAGATTGCCTGGAACAAGCCATGGTCTCGCATGGACTTATCAATATACAGGTAAGTGGCAGGCGGAGCATCAAAGCCTGTCAGCAACTTATCCACCACGATCAGCAGTTTCATCTGTTCCGGCTGCTTGATAAACTTTTCCTTGACCTCTTTTTCAAATGCCTTCGGGTCTTTCCCACCCAGCATCTTCATGTAGATCTCGTATTGCTCCACAGCCTCGGTCTCACCATCATCACCTACGGTTTCAGTGCGAATATCACCCACCGCTGGTTCGTAAGAAGTCACGATGGCGCACTTGCCCTTCAGCTCGGTCTCCTGGAACAATTCATAGAATTTGCACGCCTGATAGATACTGCCAGCCACCAGCATGGCATTACCCCGTCCATCATGCAGGCGCGGTTTTGTCTCCATATCAAAAACAATATCCGCTACAATCTGTCCCAACCGGGCTTTGGAGCTAAACATCTTTTGCAGATTGCCCCATCGCTGTTTCAGCTTAGCTTTTGCCACACCGGTCAGCCCGCGCGTTTTTGCCTCAAACCAAGCGTCGATCCGATCCTGCTGGACAACATTCTGCTCTACTTCACGAGCTTCATAGCGCAGATCCAAAACCACTTTATCCCGCACTGCTTCATCAAACTTGTAGCGATGGATGTAAGGGCCAAATACCTCCAGACTGGTCTCCTTATCCTTTTTCATCAATGGAGTACCGGTGAAGCCGATAAAGGTGGCATTCGGCAAAATGGTTTCCATCGCTTTGTGGAGTTTGCCGGATTGGGTACGGTGGCATTCATCCACAAAGACATAGAAATCGCCTTTGGGAGAAAAGTTTTCCGGCAGTGAGCGTTTCAGCTCTTCAATAAATCCAGCATAGTCGGTCTCGCCGCTCTTGCCTCTGTTTTTCTTGCCAAACTTGTGGATCAGGGAGCACATCATGACAGGCGAGGTGTCGTTGATCTTCTGAATCAATTCGCTTCCCCGGCGAATACGGACAATGCTCTCATTGACCCCGGCAAACACCTGCTCGATCTGCACATCCAGCTCGTCCCGGTCGGTGATAATCAGGATACGGCTGTCAGAAATATTTTCCTTAATCCACTTGCTGAGCCACACCATGGTCAAGGATTTTCCGGAGCCTTGGGTGTGCCAGATGATGCCGCCCTCATGCCGCCTTATAAAATCCCGCGCTGCCATATTTCCGAAGAACTGATTAGGCCGACAGGTCTTTTTCACTCCGCTGTCAAATACGATAAAATTGTGCAGCAGCTCTACAAGCCGCTCTTTCCGGCACAGAGAAATCAGGTTTTTGTCCAGACGCAGGGGATATTTTCCGATTTGAGCGCGTACCGCTACGGAAACCTCATCTTTGGCATTGGAATCTTCTTTCCAAGAAAGATAATACTTTTCCGGAGTGCCAGTAGTGCCGTAACGTGCCCCTTCCGAATCATTGCCTGCCAGGACAAGCCCAACGGTGGCAAAAAACTGCATAATCATATCCGGGCGCTGGTTGGTCAGGTTCTGGCGGATACCCTCCGACATGGAAACGGTGCTGCGCTTCAGCTCTATGACAGCAAAAGCGATACCGTTGATGTACAGCACAAGATCCGGACGTTTATGCTTGATAGTTACTTCCTCGGCGATGTAAAAGTCATTTTCCAGCGGATTTTCCCAATCCACAAACTGGACGGTAATCTTATGCTGGCCGACAGACTCGCTGACCTTGACCCCATAGCGCAGCTTTTTATAAGTCTGCTCGTTCAAATCATAGAGGTTCACCGACTGATCTCCGGCGGCATCTTGCAGCTCCTTCAAGGCGCGGTTGATAAGTACCGGCGAATAGCCCTTGCGGGTCAGAAATTTCGTCAGCAGTTCGGTTTCAATATTGGCGTTTTTTCGCTCGGTGAAATCGCCCAGATAGGTGTACCCAAGTTCCTGGACAAATAGTTTTATGACACGCTTCTGCGTGGCTTTTTCCCGTTGGCCAATACTCATGGCTTTCCTCCTTCGTTTGAATATAATTCATCGAAGCAAGCTGCATGTCGCGAAAAATCCAACTCAGCAATATTTTGAACAATTGCTTGGTTCCAATACTGGTATCTTGGATTAAAAAATAGGTTCTTGCGCATTTCCTTTGGGTATTGGGGATCAAACATATCCATCACACAAAAGGTTAATGCCCAACTTTGGATTGGAACAGTAAACTTTATGTTTCGCGTTCCTATTTTTTTCAAGAATCGTGCGGACTGCGTTAATATCCACTCATTTTCAGGTGACCACTCCGTTTTTGTATCCCAGCATCGTACGATGGTATTTATTATTTTACAAAAGATGCTTGCGACATTGTCTGCCAGTTGAATCAGTTCCTCTGCTTGACTATCTGCAAACTTAACAGTCACATCGAAATGTTTAAGTTCTTGTTTTAACATTTCATCGATACCTGAAATATTATCATGAACAATATCAATTTTTCTGGTATCACAGTTGCGCTCAATTTCAATTACTTCCAACAACTCTGAGAGAGCATTAAGATTAATAAGATTAGCAAATTTCCGATTTGAATAACTTCCAAACTTTAGAAAGTCATTTACAAACGTTTCTTCAATTCCTCTGTTCTGAATCTCTGAAACAGCCCAAACTAATCCATTTCCAGACGTTGGAATATGTTGATATGAATAGTTCTTTAAGTATTCAAACAGTTCGTGCACACTTGTCTCTGTAGCTCGCTTTGTTAGTTTGCAGAATGTAGCAAATAGCTCATCTTTTTCTTGCGAAAGGTCACTCACCAACGAGTAATATTCTACCGGGAACTGTTCTCTTGCTTGTTCTCCCAAAATGGCAAATAGCAAAAGCGATGCCAGGTAGAATTTTTTATCATACAAACATATCGAAAAATGGATATCATCTAAAATATTGTCCAAGAAGTATTCTAGAGCATTGTTATTTTCTTTTGTAAACAGGGAGTTTCCTTTCAGCTCTTTCTCAGATGCAAATTGACTCTTAAATGCTGTATATTTCTGATGAAGCAGCTGTTCACTTTGCATATCATGAGTAACAACAGCTGCCAAACAAAAATGGCGCTGTGTTCCATAATTTAGTTTTGTATTCTTATCAGTTATGCCACCAGTGTTTCCTGCTTCATCTAGAAATAGACGCATTAAACATGTCACCTCCCGTGGATATTAGCTTTCAAATAGATCTTCGCACTTTTTAATTGCTCGCTGAATATCCGAATCTCGGAAATAGGTCTTTTTCAGTTTATCTCTCCATTCCTTATTAGAACGAATCAAATCTTTAATCGAGGCTACGGAAATTTCCTTACCTTCCCGCCGCAAGTCGCAGATTGCCATATCTACCGTTGCCAAAAGCTCCAGCTCATTGACACTTGTGTACTGGAACTGCGACACCAGCCAATCCACATCTCCCTGCTTTCCCCAGTCTTGCAAATAGGTCAACGCCTGTTGCATTTGCACACCTTTTTCAAAACGGCTGCCCTTTTCGTTCCTTTTGACCTGGATATACTTGTTTTTCTGAGCAATCGGCTCGCCGCCTTTATAGCGGACTTCATCAGCGTAGGGACCAGCCGCTTTTTTATGAAAGGCAGAAATATCCGCCTGCTCCTTGCGGCGAACGAGATAAAGCAGCTTCTGAACTTTTTTACGTCCCAGAGGGTACTTCTCGGAATAGAAAGCGTTCACAATTCCTGCAATCATGACTGCATCATCAAAATGCTGATTGTGTGCTGGTTGCCTTTCCTGAAGAATCTGTGTTTTCGACTGTTCTTTGCCATCTGCATCTACCAGCCGAATCCGTCCGGTGAGCAACTCCTGCATCATGCCCTGCTTGATCTGTTGGTACTTCGCCAGTTTCTTTTCCAACTGTGCGATTTCGTCATCCATGTCAGAAAAAACTTGGGCAATAGCTTGTTGCTCCTCTACCAATGTGGGGTATTTCAAAACCAACGTAGAGATATTTGCCTTACTGATAGAAGACACCTTAATCCCTGTGATAAAAGGCAGCATTTGATTGTGAAAGCACTCTGCGTTCATGTAATAACCGAGGAATTTAGGTGCAAAAGTGATCTTAGGGCGACACAGCATTGTGTGCTGTCCGGATAAAACCTTTCCATGAACATTTACAAGCTCAACACATTTGCCAGTAGTACTATCTTCTGCTGTATCGGCTATAATCACATCGCCTTCTCTGACATAACTGGATTCAGAATATTTTCTTACAGAAACCGACTCCAGTAAATATGGCACATCCGTCTTGGCCATATCTAAACAGGCTCCATACTTTGTCAAAATATCACCGTAGTGGACATTCTGAATAGTTCCGTTATCCGTCATTTGATCCCTTGTAAACGCATTTGTAGGAAGAAAGTCAAAAAGATTCGCAAATGGTGCTTCGCTCCACTCCACGGAAAACCCCGGCAGACGTTTTTGGCCGGTGAGCAGTTCCTGTATGGACCCCTGCTTAATGGCTTTCTTTTTCTCAATCAGCTTTTGCAGGTAGAAAATCAGGTTGTCTGCATCGGACACGGCTTCTGCTATAGCTGTTTGTTCTTTCAAAGCTGGATACGGAATAGGGCATCTTCCCAAAACCGTTTGGTCAATAGTTGTCATAGTTGCCGTTTTTGCATTAGCAAGAAAATATTTTCTTGCATCAGGTCTTATGCATGCAAGGTATAAATACATTGGATTTACAACATCTGTGTTTGTCTTAAATCTTACTACATGACTATCAAACACAACTGCCTTTTTCTCGCTACATCTGTACCAATTACAAAATGCTATTCCACTTGGTACAATAGACGATCTTGTGAAAAACAAATCCCCATTAAATACTTGGTACCTTTTAATCTCCTCTGCTGTGGCATTAAACAACTCTAACTTGTCGTTTGCAATCGGAGAAGATTTATACAGATCCCCAACGTTAATTATTGGAATACCTTTATTCTTTCGAGCAACCTCATAAAACAAGCCATTTTGGAAACCTTCTATGGATAACTCAGATAACAGTACTATTCTCCAATCTTTTGGGTAATGGTTTACCATACAAACCCCATCCTTTCCAGATGAGATTTGACCTTGGCCTCGTACTGGTCTACTTCATCCTCGCATTCCTTCAGGGTATACTCATACCGCTCTACCAGCTGGGTCACACGGGCAGAAAGATGATGGGACACTGCTTCATGGATGGCGTCTATCCCGCTGTAAATAGCGGCAAACCACTTTTCCTCTACCAGCAAATGGCGAATCTCCTCCAGGGTCAGCTGAGGGTATTTTTTCTCCAGTTTGGTGTCCAGGTCTGCCTCAGCCTGCTTAATTGCCTTTTTGTAATTGCTTTCGGCATCCAACAGGGACATATACTCCTTTAATGCAGCCAATTCTTCCTTGGCAGCGGGATCTTTCTTGATTGCCTTGATCCGGGCGCTGACGGTGGCTTTTTTCAGATCGTCCAGCTGAGCAAACAGTCCATCCTCGCCGCCATTTTCTTCGGCCAGTTCTTCCAGCTTGGTGGACACCTCATCCAGTTGGCCCCGAAGGGTATCCAGTGCCTTGACATCCTCCTCAAAAAAGTGTGCGGCAATCAAAGCCTTGGGGAGCAACTTGCCCTCAAAGCCCTTGATCTTATCGGTCTTGACCTCGATGGTCTGGCCGTTTTCTTTTTTCTTCTTAGTCACATACTCATAGGCAATTTCCCGCCCAGCCTCGTAGCCGTCATAGCAGACCGCATACACATCGTCCTGCATGGTCTCCGCCCAGTACTCCATCAGCACTTCATAGACATCATATTTGTCGAGAAGAGCCACCTGGGAAAAATCATCAAGGAGCTGCTCGGAAATTTTGGCAATCAGCTCTTTTGGGTGAATATCCCGGCTGAGTTCCATCAAATCGCGGGTAACCGTCTCCTTCCATTGGGCATAGGCATCATCCACCCGGTCCGCATGGCGGATAAACTCCGGGTGGGAGGTAATCGTGGAAACCACTTCTTCCTTGTCCACCGCCGGACGCAGATACCCCGGACGAAGCGACTGGAACAGGATTTCCTTCAAAGATGGATATACCACCCAATATTCCGCCATGCTGTCCACATCGGTTTCCGGAATGCCGCCGTTCAGGTGAGCATTGATGTCCTGTAAATCTTCCGGCTCGCTGCTATCAATATAGCGCGGGATATTCAGGTTGTACTCGTTGGTGACTTTGATCTCCTCGTTCGGAACAAACCGGGCATACTTGGGGTCCGATTCATCCATTGTAAGGAAAGTGGTCACGATCTTGTGAATATCCTGTTCCCGCAGGCGATTCTTGTTGCCATCCTTCACATAGCCTTTGCTGGCGTCAATCATGAAAATGCCGGTACGATCAGCAGCATCCTCTTTGTCCAGCACCAGGATACAGGCAGGAATTCCTGTGCCATAGAACAAGTTAGCAGGCAGACCAATAATGCCTTTAATATAACCCCGGTCAATGATCTTTTTGCGAATGTCAGCCTCGGCATTGCCACGGAATAGCACGCCATGGGGCAAAATGATCGCCGCCTTGCCGTTGGATTTCAAGGATTTCAGGACATGCAGCAGCCAAGCATAGTCACCGTTTTTCTCCGGCGGCACGCCCAACACAGTCTCGCTGTATCTCCCATAAGAATCAGGGATCGTAATGCCATCCATCCAGGATTTATCCGAGAAAGGTGGATTGACTACGATGTAGTTGAAGGTTTTCAGCAGTTCAGGGTTGTTCTCATCTTTATACTGGGGTGCAGACAAGGTGCTTTTATTGCCGACAATGACGCCAGCGCCCTTGTTGTGTAGGACCAGATTCATGCGGGCAAGACCGGCGGTGGAGTTGTCCTTTTCCTGTCCATAGATGGAGATCTCGCAGGGGGCCTCATCCGCCGCACGAATCAGCAGCGAACCGGAACCGCAAGCAGGATCGTAGACTGTCATGCTGGGATCGGTGGCTTTATCAATACCAATCACCTTTGCCATAATCCGAGAGACTTCGCCCGGTGTATAGAACTGGCCCTTGCTCTTGCCGGAATCCTGGGCAAATTTCCGCATCAAAAATTCGTAGGCGTCGCCCAAAATGTCATCACCGCCAGCGCGATTGTTGGTGAAGTCCAACTCCGGTTTCTGGAAAATTTCCACGAGACCAGAGAGCTTATCTACCGCTTCCTTGTCGGTGCCCAGTTCCTCGCTGTTGAAGTCGGCAATGTCGATAATGCCTTTCAAGTCGTTGGCTTCTGCCAGCTTGCCAATGATGATATTGATGCCTTCACCAATGTTTTTCTTATATTTCAAGGCAATAACATCGTCAAAGCTGCCGCCTTCTGGCACTTCAATGTCCCAGTTATCACTGCTCTTGAAGCGGTCGGACACATACTTCACAAACAGCAGTGTCAGAATATAATCCTTATAACGGGCCGGTTCCACACCGCCCCGCAGTTTATCACACGCAGCCCATATCTGGCTGTAAATTTCGCTCTTTTTGATTGCCATCGGTACCTCTCCGTTCTCTTTTTAATTTCCTGTCAGGTTCCCATTTACTCCTCTGGCGGAACGGGGATGTACACCATTTTCAGGGGGATCATTTTGCGGTATTTGACACTGAGCTGATCGTAATATTTCAAGACCAGATCCACAAGTTCTGTGCCGTTAATGCCGCGAATAATAGGGGTGTTATCCAGGTATTTCTGCGCATTTTTGGTATAGTTGGACAGTGTCACAAACAGGCCATAATCTCCTTCACGCATAGCACCTTTCAGAGACTGGATGGTAGTCTCTTTAATATCTCCATCTTGGCTTTTGACCTGGACAACAATGCGGGGCGGCAGTTCATCTTTATAGGCGGTAATGTCGATACCGCTGTCTCCACCATGCGGAGACAGGATCGTGCGATAGCCCATGGCCTGCAAAAGATTTGCGACAAACGGCTCTAGATCGTATCCTTTCAGATTTTTGCTCAGCTCTTTTAAGATAAAATCTCGGGTAGCCTCGATAATTTCATCCGCCGTTTGTGCCACTGTCTCATCGGTATCCGGCTCCAAAATATTGCCTTTGAAATCTTTATCCAGAGCCTTAAAATACTCATCCGCATAATTTTTCACCTGGAAAAAGCTCAGTGCCGAACCGACTTCATGCAGAGCCCCCTGGGAAAAGGCTGTGCGCGGCAGATGTTTGAGCCACTTTACTTTCCGGCGATTGGGATACAGTGCTGCGGTAGCCTCATAGAAATAGGCACTCTCCACGACCCCAATATTGATCTTACGGTCAATTTTGGACGGGAACACCACATAGTCTCCTTCCTGTACCTCATGAACGAATCGGTACAGCATTCCGGCACTTGTGGCAATCGAACCTTTTTTAGCGTCCGGATAGGCTGCGATATATTTTTCTTTGTAGGCATCACGGGATGTACTTATAGCCGACAAGTCGCCCATCTCTTCCCAGCCAATTGCAATTAGATTCTGATTCAAAAAAAGAGGATCGTCCATCGTATGGATTCCCCAAACTGTTTTGTTTGCTGCTGCCATCACAGCCACACTCCTATCCGATCTTTCACAGCTTTTCAGCCTGCTAGGGTCTTGTATCCAGAAAGTCGCCTTCAAACGTCAGACCACTTTGTCAAAATTCTTGCTTATTTTTCTTCTGGAACAAACTCCAGAATATCGTCCACGCCGCACTCCATCACGCGGCAAATCTTCTCGATGCTTTCGATAGAAACATACTCGTTGCGCTTTAGGCGGGTGATAATATTGGCACTAAAACCGGCCTTCTCTTTTAGCTGTGCATTGCTTATCTTTTTATCAATCATCAGATGAAATAAGCGGTCATAACAAATCGCCATTTTAGTCCCTCCAAAGCAAGAAATGCTTGGATTTATTTTATCACACTTTCGTGAAAAACTCAACTTCATGTCGAATCATTATGCTTTATCACTGTTATGAAAAGAGAGCCTTTCTTTACTCGCCTTTTTGCATACTCCACCAGCTCCCGTGCATTACTGGCAGGGTGCCACGCATAGGCGATGAGGTAGTCTACATGATCCACAACATAGCGGTTTGCTCTCACGATTGCGATCTTGCGCGGAACGCTCTCCATCCCTGGCGGATAGAATGTTCCATCAAATCCATCGGGTGTTGGGATGGGCCGCTCTGCTGGATGATATGGCAACAGCAAGGTGAGCTTCACTTCTGGGTAGAAACACTTTACTTCTTTGACTGCTGACGCTGCAAGACGGTCAAATCCTCCGTAGTGACCAACGATAAATTCTGTAACGCCATATTCAACAATGTGCTGCTCAACAGCCGCATACAATGCCGGATAAATTTCTTCTGATGACTCTCTATGCCCGATAAAGAAACAGCTTTTTTCTCTCAAAGTTTTCCCTCCTTTATAGTTGTGTTTGTCGTTAAAATTATACGATATAAATGATTAAATCACAACGATTTATCAAAGTATAATTTGCGAAGAACACAAGCAAAGGAGTGATGCAGGTGAAGGATATTCTCTCTGTTATAACCGCGTATCGGGAGGAACGGGGCTGGACAGAGTATCAGCTTGCAGAACGCTCCGGTTTACCACAATCCACGATCTCCTCATGGTATCGTAAGAACATGGTTCCGACCATCCCATCCCTGGAGAAAATCTGCACAGCTTTTGGCATTACGCTGTCTCAGCTGTTTGCCGAAGAAGATGCACCTGTTTCCTTGACCGAGGCACAGAAAAAGCTTCTGGAGCGCTGGTCAAGATTGAGCGAAGAACAGCAGGCCGTTGTATTTGCTTTGATTGATAAGATGTAAAAAATCTGTCAGAGGCACACCCTTTAGAGTGCTGCTTCTGGCGGATTTTCTTTGCCATCAATCTAACGGAGTTTTCTTTGTTACTGCTTTTAGATATAATTCAGGGTCCCCATTCAAAATCAGTTCGGCATAGGCCAGCGGATCGTTGTAGATCAGCCAGTCCAATTCCGACCGCTGGTACATACTTTTCGCCGCCTCGTTCTCCACGGCGGTGCAATCGATGTAGAGCAGCGTCCCATCCGCCAGATGCAGCTCCACACAGGCGGTGTCCAGGTTGAACTCACAGGACAAAATCTTTCTCATACTCGTTACCTCCCAATACTTGAATTTCAGTTGATTTTCCGCAGCGGCACAAGGGCCGTTTCGGTTGTTTTAGATACAGGCAAGCAATGCGTGTGGATAGCCACACACAAATCCAGCAAGCAATGCGTGTGGATAGCCACACACAAATCCAGCAAGCAATGCGAGTGTTAATACACACTCACATTTCCTGCCGTCTGCTTGTTGAGGGCAGCGCCCCCAAGCCCCTTCTGAACACAGAATTTCATTCTGTGGCTACGCGTTCTCCGAACGCTTTTTGCCCCTGTACTCGGTGCCCTGTTTCGGGGCATAGGGTGTCGTGAATCGCGACATCCTCTGATACTTTTAGGGTGCCCTAAAATGGGGCATCCTCCTTGATGATGTGGTGGCAAAATACCACCCCATCTTTTTCTTTCCGCGACGGTGGCGACGGTCGCAACGGTGCTGGGAGTACCCCTCAAAACACCGTCGCGACCGTTGCGAGCGTCGCGCTTTACTCGATTACTTCAAATGCGGGTGCTTCTACCACCATGTAAGTCAGTCGGATGCGCCGACCAGCGTGCTTGGTTTTGTTCTCGTACCTCACCTGATGTTCTTCCAGCAGGCGGCTGGCATTCACATTCAGATGTTTGGTGAGCCGGTTCACCGCCATATCCGTTTGAATCGCCTGAGCCAGCTCGGTTGGACTGCCTTCCCATTCCTGGTTGTCAGCAGACACGATCTTCGCCACAGCTTCCAGTATCGGGTCTGGAGGTTGCTTCCAAAGCTCATTCTCTGCGTGGTCAAGGTCCCACACCAGGCTTTCCTGGTCTTTGCTGAGATACAGCCGCTGATCCGGCTGGTCTCTGCCTACCACCTCCAGGGTGGCCTTGCTATCTGTTCGCTTCTCCTTCTGCATCAGGAGCGCACCATCCGCACAGCCCAGCAAGCCCGTAGTCCCCGAGATCATCTCAAAGCTATCTCCCGCAGGCTGCTTTCTGGTGTGGTGGACGATCAGGACGCAGACGCCATATCGGTCAGCAAATTGCTTCAGCTTGCCGATCACTTCATAGTCGCTGGAATAGCTGTAACTGTCGCTTACCGCTTCCCGGACTTTTTGCAGGGTATCCACGATAATGAGTTTGGTATCGCCGTGTTCCCGAACGAACTTTTCCAGCTGTTCATCCAGGCCACCGCCGATCATTTTAGCGTTGGTGGCGAAGTGGAGGGAGCTTGTCCCCTCCACTCCGAACATTCGGAACATCCGGTGCTGCAAACGGCTCTCGTCATCTTCCAGAGCAAGATAGAGGACGGTTCCCTGGTGGACTTTGTAGCCCCACAGGTCTTGCCCGGTACTGACATGGTGGGCGATTTGCGCCACCAGGAAGGACTTGCCGATTTTCGGCGCTCCGGCAAGGATGTACGCTCCTGTATAGAGCAGGTTTTCAATCACCGCAGACTTGCCATCAAACACATTGTCCATCAGCTCGTCCAGGGTCACAGTATGGAGGTAAGCTGGGTCGCTCATGCGGCGCATTTTCTGGTAAAGTTCCTCCAAATCTTTTTCCGGGGAATTGCTTTTTTCGTCCGGATCTGGTATAGTGAACTTGGAATTTTGAGAGATTGACTGCCCATCATCTGCGCCAACAGATGAGTTCTGGGCGGTCATTTTCTTTTTATCATCGGTCATAGGCAAAATCCTCCTGCATTCCGTTCATAATGGTGGCGATCATCTGGATGGTGTCCAACAGCTCATCGTTTACGCCCTGTCTAGCTTCGATCCTGCGCAGCTCGTCCAGTACAGCGGCCAGCTGATCCCGCAGCGCCTTGTAGACCCTGGGGTTGCCCTGGACCACCACATCTCGGCAGAGCAGCCGTCGGATGATGTAATCCTGTTTAGTCAAGCCGGTGAGCTTCACCGCCGTCTCGATCTGGGCGTCCTCCTCCGGGGAGACCCGAAAAGCTACGGTCTTGTTCCTCCAACGGTTATGCTTATCCAAATTCTTTGCTGACATTTTTAATTGCCCCTTTCCATGTTCAATTTATCCGCCATTTCCGCTTGCTTGGACGGAAACAGGTGCGCGTAGTTGTAAGTGATGTCGATGCTCTCATGTCCCACCCGGTCCGCGATAGCCGTGGCGGAGAACCCCATATCGATCAGAAGTGAAACCGCGCTATGACGAATATCGTGGATTCTAATGCGTGGCACACCGGCTTCTTTGGCTCCCCGGTCCATCTCGCGGTGGAGATAGCTCTTGGTGACGGTGAACATCCGGTCATCCGGCCTGATCCCGTAGAGCATCTTGATGTAATCCTGGATTTCCTCGGCCAGAAACTGCGGCATGGTGATGACCCGATTGCTCTTTTCCGTCTTAGGGGTGGTAATCAGGTCCTCGCCGTTCAGCCGCTGATAGGACTTGTTGATGGACACGGTGCGCTTCTCAAAGTCAAAGTCCGCCGGGGTCAGGGCCAGCAGCTCCCCCTCTCGGATACCGCACCAGTAGAGCATCTCAAAGGCATAGAAGGACAGCGGCTTGTCCATCATCACCTCGGCAAATTTCAGGTACTGCTCCTTGGTCCAGAACATCATCTCCCGGTTTTTCTTCTTGCCCATGCTGCCTGCCTTCTTGCAGGGGTTCTCCCGGAGGTTGTAGTACCGAACCGCGTGGTTGAAGATGGCACTGAGCTGATTGTGGACCGTTTTCAGGTACACCGGCGAGTAGGGCTTGCCGTTCTCGTCCTTATGGTTCAGCATCTCGTTCTGCCAGGTAATGATCTGCTGGGCGGTGATGTTACACATTTTCAGCCTGCCGAAGTAGGGCAGCAGCTTGGTGCGGATGATGTGATCTTTGGTGGCCCAGGTGTTTTCCTTGAGCCGGGTTTTCATATCCGCCGTGTAGAGGTCCACGAAGCTCTTAAAGGTCATATCCAGATCGGCGCTGGTCTTATTGAGCTGTTCGCGCTCCCAGGCCTGCGCCTCCCGTTTAGTCTTGAAGCCCCGCTTCTGGGTCTGCTTGCGCTCGCCGTTCCAGTCAGTATAGCGGTAGACCGCCCGCCAGGTGTTTGTCTTTTCTTCCTTATAGACTGCCATGATTAGCCCTCCTTTCCCGTCTTGCCATAGCAGAACTTCTCCATGAAAAAGTTCCGATTGACCCGCCCGGAGATGGTCAGATAGCCCTTCTCACGGAGTTCGGCGTTGAGCTTGTGGATCACCTTGTAGGCGTGGGACTTGGAGATGCCCAGCTCCTGGGCCACTTCCTCCACGCGCATAAAGTTTTGTGCCTGCATTGAAAATACCTTCCTTTCTTCGTTGACGGCTGCTGCGGCTGGATATTGTGTTCCATAAATGCCTCCTCACTTCCGTCCGCCACTTTTTTCCCGGATGTATAACCGGGGGATTGTGGCAGTTCTTTTCCATTTATTGATTCTAAGCTATTATGCTTAGTCTATTGTCATTATACTAAGCAAAATAGCTTGTGTCAATCAGAGCACGCAAAATAAATTAAATAAAATTGTTTAGGATCCCCTTGACTTTACTAAGCATTTCTGCTACGCTTTTCCTAAAGACAATCAACGATTGGAGTGGATGATATGGCGATTGGCGAACGGATTCACTTTTTCCGTCTCCTACGGGGGATGACTCAGAAATATCTCGGCATGGCGCTGGGCTTTCCGGAAAAGTCCGCCGATGTGCGCCTTGCTCAGTATGAAACAGGATCAAGAACCCCTAAGGCGGACCTTACCGCCGCCCTGGCCCAGGTACTGGATGTCTCGCCCCATGCCCTCTCTGTCCCGGATATAGACTCCTATGTGGGGCTGATGCACACCCTGTTTACCCTGGAGGACAACTACGGGCTCAAGATCAGCGAGATGGATGGAGAAGTCTGCTTGAAGGTTGATGTGCGGAAGAACAAGGATGCTGCCCGGCTGCACGAGATGCTCTGCTCCTGGCAGCAGGCCGCTGCCATGCTGGAGGCGGGCGAAATCTCCAAAGAGGATTACGACAAGTGGCGCTACCACTATCCGGAGTTTGACAAAGCCCAGACCTATGTGAAGGTGCCGCCCCAGGACCTCTTTTGACCCTCTCACTTGTAGGCCACGGGAGAGGCCGTTTGTTGCACAAAATAATAATAAAAAGAAAAAGAGAGCTAACTGACTAATCAAAATCAGTTAGCTCTCTTTTTATGAATAATGAAAAAATGTTGCCAAATCGTTGCCACAGAGGGCCTTAACCCCTCAAAAACCCAGTCATATCAGGCTTTTCCGGGCCTCTGAAATCATTCCCATTCGATCGTGGCCGGGGGCTTACTGGTGATGTCGTATACCACACGGTTGACGCCTTTTACCTCGTTGACGATGCGGTTGGAGGCGGCCGCCAGGACGTCCAGCGGAATCCGCGCCCAGTCGGCGGTCATGAAATCCGTGGTGGACACCGCCCGCAGGGCGATGGTGTAATCGTAGGTACGGCCGTCCCCCATAACGCCCACCGAACGCATATCGGTGATAACCGCGAAATACTGATTCAGCTCCCGCGAGAGGCCGGCACGCGCCACCTCCTCGCGGAAAATGGCGTCCGCCTGTCGGAGGATATCCAGCCGATACGGGCTCACCGCACCGATGCACCGCACCGCCAGCCCGGGGCCGGGAAAGGGCTGCCGCCAGACCATCTCCTCCGGCAGACCCAGCTCCAGCCCCGCCTGCCGCACCTCGTCCTTGAACAAATCTCGCAGCGGCTCGCACAGCTTGAGCTGCATCCGTTCGGGCAGGCCGCCCACATTGTGGTGGCTCTTGATGACCGCGGCCTTGTCGCTGCCGCTTTCAATGACATCCGGATAAATGGTGCCCTGTACCAGAAAATCCACCTGGCCGATTTTCGCAGCCTCTTCCTCGAAGACCCGAATAAACTCCTCGCCGATGATCTTGCGCTTCTGCTCTGGCTCGGCCACCCCATCCAAGCGGGTGAGGAACCGTTCCGCCGCGTCCACCCGCACGAAGTTGAGATCGTAGTGTCCCCGGAACATAGCCTCCACCATGTCCCCCTCGTCCTTACGCAGCAGGCCGTTATCCACAAAAATGCAGGTCAGCTGGCTGCCCACCGCCTTGGCCACCATTACGGCGGCCACCGAGGAATCCACGCCGCCCGACAGGCCGCAAAGCACCCGGCTGTCCCCGATCTGCTCCCGAATGGCGGCGACGGAGGTCTCCACGAAGGAGTCCATCCGCCAGTCGCCCGCGCAGCCGCAGATCTCAAACAGGAAATTCTTCAGCATCTGCGCACCGTTTACGGTATGCAGCACCTCGGGATGAAACTGGACGGCATACAGCCCATTCGCCGCGTCCTCCATCCCCGCGCAGGGGCAGTGGGGGGTGGAGGCGTTGACCGCGAAGCCCGCGGGCAGGGTATTGATATAGTCGGTATGGCTCATCCAGCAAAGCTGCTCCGGCTCCAGCCCCTTAAACAGGAGGCTGTCGGTGCGCACAGTGACGGCCGTGCTGCCGTATTCCCGCTCGGCGCTTTCCACCAGGCCGCCCTTCAGGAACGCCATCAGCTGGGCGCCGTAGCAGATACCCAGCACGGGAATGCCCAAGGAAAGAATTTCCGCTGGGCAGCGGGGAGAATCCTCCAGATACACGCTGTGGGGGCCGCCGGTGAAGATGATCCCCTTATAGCCCGCCGCCCGGATGTCGTCGAGGGAGGTCTTATACGATTTCACCTCGGAATACACCCCGGCCTCCCGCACCCGCCGGGCAATGAGCTGGTTATACTGCCCGCCAAAATCCAGAACCAATACCGTTTCTTTCGCCATACGCCGTTCCTAACCTTTCCTTTTCCTATCATCAAAGGGGCAGGTGCGCGCACCTGCCCCTTGTATTCAGCGGACGATCAGCTCGTCGCGGCCGGGGCCGTTGGACACCATGGTCACCGGCACACCCAGCTCCTTCTCAATGAACTCTACATACTTCCGGCAATTCTCCGGCAGATCCTCGTACTTCTTGATGCCGCGCACATCGCTCTTCCAGCCGGGCAGAACCTCCAGCACCGGCTTGCAGCGGTTCAGGGTGGGGGTGGTGGGGAAATCCTTCAGGATTTTGCCGTCCACCTCGTAGCCCACGCACACCGGAATCTCGTCCAGATAGCCCAGCGCGTCGATGACGGTCAGCACGGCCTGAGTCGCGCCCTGGGCCTGCACGCCGTAGCGGGAGGCCACGCAGTCGAACCAGCCCATGCGGCGGGGACGTCCGGTGGTAGCGCCGAATTCGCCGGCGTCGCCGCCGCGCACCCGCATCTCCTGGGCCTCATCCCCGAAAATCTCACTGACGAAGGCGCCGGCGCCCACGGCGCTGGAATACGCCTTGACCACCACCACGATGTCCTCGATGGCATAGGGCGGCAGGCCCGCGCCGATGGCACCGTAGCCCGCCAGGGTGGAGGAGGAGGTCACCATGGGATAAATGCCGTAATCCGGATCCTTCAAGGCGCCCAGCTGGCCCTCCAGCAGGATGGTCTTCCCCTCTTTGAGCGCATCCCGCAGGAAATGGAAGGTATCCGCCACATAGGGCGCAATGGCGTCCCGCTGTTCCATCAGCTGGGCGAACACCTGATCCACGTTGAGGGCCGGCTTATGATACAGCTCCTCCAGCAGCACGTTCTTGACGGCCAGAACGCCCCGCAGCTTGTCGTAGGCGTAATCCTCGTCGAACAGCTCGTTGATTTCAAAGCCGATTTTCGCGTATTTATCCGAATAGAAGGGGGCGATGCCCGATTTGGTGGAGCCGAAGGACTTGCCGCCCAGCCGCTCCTCCTCGTACTGATCGAACAGCACGTGATAGGGCATGACCACCTGGGTGCGGTCGGAGACCATCAGGCGGGGCTTGACGCCCTTTTCCTTCAGGGCCGCCGCTTCTCTGAGAAACTTGCCGATGTCCAGCGCCACCCCGTTGCCGATGATGTTGGTGATGTGATCGTAAAACACGCCGGAGGGCAGCTGGTGCAGCGCAAACTTGCCGTACTGGTTGATGATGGTGTGCCCCGCGTTGCTTCCGCCCTGAAAGCGGATGACCACGTCGGATTCAGCCGCCAGAACGTCGGTGATCTTCCCTTTGCCCTCGTCGCCCCAGTTGGCGCCTACGATTGCTCGAACCATGAGGTTTCCTCCTGTTTCACAGGCGCGTGTCCGCGCCGTCGTTTTCCGTACGGTCTCAGCATACCACAGGTTTTTACATAAGTAAAATGCATATTCCTTATAAACGGCATGCAGTTTTGTTATGGGAGCAGCAGGTTTAGCAGCCGTTCCGCCGCCTTGGAGCCGGGGGCATGCCCCCGCACGACGCAGATGCGCCGGGGCGGCAGCTCTTTCTCCAGCGGCACCCGCACCACCTCGCCGGCGGCCAGCGCTTCCTCCGCGAAAGCGGCCACCACGCAGCCCACGCCCAGGTTTCGGCGGGCGAACTGCACGATGAGGCTGCTGGTCGCCAGCTCGAACTCCGGGGCCAGGACGACGCCGTTCTCCGCGAAGAAGCGATCGATATACCGGCGGGTGCTGGTGTTGCTCTCCAGGCAAATCACCGGCAGCTTCTCCAGCGCCTGCAGGGGCAGGGGAGAGGCGGCCAGATGGGCGAAGGCCTTTCCGGCCACAAAAATATCCCGGATCTCGCCCACCGGGGTGAGGGAAAAATCCCCGGCCTCCTCGGCCGGCTCGCTGACAATACCGAAATCGATGCACCCCTGCTCGAGAAACCGGATAGTTTCGGGGGTGGGGCCGTTGGTGACGTGGATTTTCACCCCAGGATATTCCCGGTGGAAGGCCTCAAGATAGGGAAGAAGAAAAAACTGCAGGGTCATGTCGCTGGCCCCGACGCAGATTTCCCCACTCTCCAGGTTCACCTGCTCGTAGAGCTTTTTTTCCCCCTGCCGGATCTGCTCCAGCCCCGCGGACACATGGCGGAACAGGGTCTCCCCCTCGCCGGTGAGCTGCACACCCTTGGGGGTGCGGACGAACAGGGGACAGCCCAGCTCCTCCTCCAGCTGCCGGATATTCCGGCTGACCGCGGGCTGAGAGAGATACAGGGCTTGGGCGGCCAGGGTGATGCTTTTATCCCGAGCGACCTGACAGAACACCCGATACAAATCCAGGCTGGCCCCCACAGGTCTTCCTCCCTCCGCCGTCAGACGTTGATTTCCGCTTGATAGCCCAGGTCGTCGCGGTACTTCTCCAACACCGGCGCCACTTCGCTCGCCAAGAACTCCCGAGTCTGTTCCGGTGCGCGGCCCACATACCGGCGGGGCTCCAGCACATTCTGCAGCTCCTCCAGGGTTACGCCGAAGGTGGCGTCCCCCGCGATGCGCTCGAGCAGGTCGTTGACGCCGTCCCCCTGCTTGACCCGGCGAGCGGCCTCCATGGAATGGGTGCGGATGGCCTCGTGCAGCTCCTGCCGGTCGCCGCCCCGCTTGACGCAGTCCATCATGATGTTCTCGGTGGCCATGAAGGGCAGCTCCCGGCGGAGATCCCGATCGATGACCGCCGTATTGACCACCAGGCCGTCCACCACGTTGACCACCAGCGACAGGATGGCGTCCACGGCTAAGAAGCCCTCGGCCACGCTGATACGCTTGTTGGCGCTGTCGTCCAGCGTCCGCTCAAACCACTGGGTGGAGGCGGTCATGGCCGGGTTGAGCGCGTCGGCCACCACGTAGCGAGCCAGGGAGGCGATGCGCTCGCTGCGCATGGGGTTGCGTTTATACGCCATGGCGGAGGAGCCGATTTGATGCTTCTCAAAGGGCTCCTCCACCTCCTTGAGATGCTGGAGCAGGCGGATGTCGTTGGAGAATTTGGCCGCGCTCTGGGCGATGCCGGACAGGGTGGAGAGGATGGCGGCGTCCAGCTTGCGGGGATACGTCTGCCCCGACACGGGGAAGCAGGAGGCATACCCCATCTTTTCAGCGATTTTCTGATCCAGCAGGCGGCATTTCTCGTGGTCGCCCTCGAACAGCTCAAGAAAGCTGGCCTGGGTGCCTGTGGTGCCCTTGGAGCCAAGCAGCCGCGCACGGGACAGGCGGTATTCCACCTCGTCCAGGTCCATCAGGAATTCCTGAGCCCACAGGGTGGCGCGCTTGCCCACGGTGGTGGGCTGGGCGGGCTGGAAGTGGGTGAAAGCCAGGGTGGGCAGATCGGCGTATTCCCCGGCGAACTTGCCCAGCAGAGCGATGGCGTTGACCAGCTTTTTGCGCACCAGCCGCAGGGCGTCGTACAGAATGATAAGGTCGGTGTTATCCCCCACGTAGCAGCTGGTGGCGCCCAGGTGGATGATGCCCTTGGCGTTCGGGCACTGCTGGCCGTAGGCGTAGACGTGGGCCATCACGTCGTGGCGCACTTCCTTTTCCCGGGCGGCGGCCACGTCGTAGTTGATATCGTCCGCATGCGCCTGCAGCTCAGCAATTTGTTCGTCGGTGATGGGCAGCCCCAGCTCCTGCTCGGTCTGGGCGAGCGCGATCCACAGCCTGCGCCAGGTGCGGAACTTGTTGTCGGGAGAAAACAGATACTGCATCTCCTTGCTGGCATAGCGGGAGGAAAACGGGGTTTCGTATTGGCTTGGCATGGCGAGCCCTCCTATTATAACAATCCTATTGTGTCTCATTGTACAGGTTTTTCGCCCGGGGCGCAAGCCTGTCCCCGCCAACTTTTGCTCCCGCATGGTTGAATTTTTTAGCGGGTACGTGTATACTGGAAGCACAGAAGCCGACGGTTGTGTGCGCGAGAAAACGGCCGCCGCTATTTGAAAGGCAGGGAATTTGTGATGAAACGCTCCTTCTCCTCTATACGCGCCGCCGTGATGGCCGCCGCGCTGACGGCCGCGGGCGCGGTGTCCGCCGCGGCGGACGGGCTGTCTCCCGCCACGGGCGAACGCACCCGCGTGCTTCCCTTCGTGCTGGGGGCCGTCGGCCTGGTGGCCGTGGCCGCCCTGATTGTGCTGACCGTGATGGACGCGAAAAAGAAAAAGAACACGCCGCCTCCGACGGACACGCCCCCCACGCCTCCGACGCCGCCCGCCGGGCCGAACGACGATGCGGACGGTCTGTAAAGCCGCCGTTTTCCTGGCGCTTTCCGCCCTGCTGGCCATGCCCGTCCTGGCGGACGAAACGCCGGGACAGAAAGCGGTGAGAGAAGCCCGGGAAGCCACGGCGGCCGAATGCGAGGAAGTGGTATTCAGTCTTCTGTCCTACTCCCGCTATTTCGATCTGGACGCTATGATCGGTTTTCCGGTTCACGGTTTCCGCCAGGATAACCCGGCGACGGCCTATCGCGAGGCGGGGAGCCTGGACGGCGCGCTAAGCGATGCGACCGTCTGGAAATTCCAGGTGGAAGGCAACGAGGTTTTCACCATGCAGCGCGGCGCAGACGGCCTCTGGACGACGGCCGGACATGCTGTCGACGCACAGACCTTTATTGACACGGACGCGGTCGCCGCCGCCATCGACGGGGAAGACGCCCTGCGGCAGGCGCCGTCGATTTCGCTGAAGTTCGCCTCCTCTTCCTACTGCCAGACGTATTTTGCCCTGATCCTGGCTGACGGCCGAGAGTGGGTGGTGCCTTTCGGCTCCCATCCCGACAGAACCGGCCTGGAAAACGGCCGCCTGTACACGGCGGCGATGGCCATGCGCCCCCTGGAGATATACGAAGGCGCCGGCTCCGCCCCGCCGATTGTCACCATGCCGGGATGTGTCTCGCTGCTGCCGTATGTATTAGCGGGGACGGGGGTGCTTCTGGCCGGAATCATTCTTGTCCTGCTGCTCCACAAAAAACACGCCCGTAAAAAAGCCCGCCTTTAACGGCGGGCTTTTTTCATCCGGGCAGCACAAACTGCACCAGCACCATGTAGACCACGGTGCCGCCGGCAATGCTCAGCAGCATATTTTTTCTCCACAGATGCAGACCGGCCACCGCCGCCACCGCGATGGCCTCCGGCAGGCCGAAGGGGCTGACCGTTATCGACACCTCTTTGAGGCAGTACACCACCAGCAGGCCGATAATGGTATAAGGCAGGGCCTTGCCCAGGTACTGGATATACCGGGGCGTTTCCTTATGCTCTGGAAAAATGACGAACGCCAGTGCCCGGGTGAACACCGTGGTCAGGGCGATGATGCCGAAAAACAGCAGCGTTTGGGCGGTACTCATAGGTCACCCCGTTTCTCGATAGGCCCCCGCAGCAGGGTCACCAGCACCAGAATGACGATCATGGCAGGAATCAGAAACTTTTCCGATCCCAGCACTATCCGGCACAGCAGGGCGGCCCCCAGGCCGATGAGCACCGGCAGATGGTTGGAGGTGGCCTTCCATTGATTGATGAAAATCACCACAAACATGGCCGTCAGCACAAAATCGATCCCCGCCGTGTTGAAGCTCACCAAGCCGCCCAAAAGACCGCCCGCCACCGAGCCCGCTATCCAATACGAATGGTCGAGCAGGGCGGTGAAAAACAGGAACCATTTACGGCTGACCCCTTCCGGCGGCGGGGAGCTGCACAGCAGGGAGAAGGTTTCGTCCGACATGGCAAAAATCAAATACGGCTTCAGCCTCCCTGTACCGCCCAGCCTGTCCAGCATGGCAATGCCGTAGAAAAAATGGCGGGCATTGACCATCAGGGTCATCAGACAGGCGCTCAGAGGATGGAACCCCATGCCCAGCATGCCGACGGACACAAACTGCATGGAGCCGGCATAGATGAAGGTGCTGGTCAGCAAGGCCCAGACGACGCCGTACCCCTTGGTGCTGAGCAGCACGCCGTAAGCCGCGCCCAACGCCAGATACCCGGTCAGTATCGGCAGGGTGTGCGGGAACGCCGCCCGCAGGGCCTTGATTTTCTCCCCCATATACCTTCCTCCTTAGCCGTCGCTAATTTATCAGTATACGCTTCCTGTCTCGCCGCCGTCAAGCCCGCTGCAGCCTTTATATATAATATAAGGTAATAAGAAGAAAGACCTGGTTGTCCGTCCCGCCGCTTTATGTTATAATAGGTAGGATATTAATTACAGCGAATCCGATCCGCCCGGGCGGATCTACGGAAAGGCATGAAATACCACCATGACAAAGGAAATTACCAGTTTCGACGAACTGGATCTGCGGGAGCCTACATTGAAGGCGCTGCAGCGCATGGGCTTTACCTCCCCCACCCCCATCCAGGCTCAGACCATTCCCGTAATGATGGATGGGCACGATCTCATTGCCAAGGCCCCCACCGGCACGGGGAAAACCTGCGCGTTCGGCATCCCGCTGCTGGAATGCCTGGATCCGGACTGCACCGATATCCAGGCGGTCGTCGTCTGTCCCACCCGCGAATTGTGTCTGCAGATTGCGGAAGAGCTGCGCCAGCTGGCCGCCTTCCGCCCCGATGTGCGCATCGCCGCCGTTTACGGCGGACAGCCCATCGGCAAGCAGCTGACCGCTTTAAAAAAGAACCCCCACATCGTGGTCGCCACCCCCGGCCGGCTGCTGGATCATATGGGCCGGCGCACCGCCTGGCTGGGCAACGTCTACACCGCCGTGCTCGACGAGGCGGACGAGATGCTGAAAATGGGCTTCATCAAGGACGTGCGCCGGATCCTCAACGCCACCCCGGCCGACACCCAGGTGGTCATGTTCAGCGCCACCATTTCCCGGGATGTCATGGACGTGGCCTGGGAATACCAGCACAACGCTGTAGAAATCTCGGTGGCCGCGGAAGGGGACAACCGTCCCCAGATTGACCAGTACGGCCTGATGTCCTCCGGTTCCCGCCGGCTGGAGGACATGACCCGGATTATTGACCAGATGGACTATCACCGGGTCATGGTCTTCGCCAACATGAAAACCTCGGTGCGCCAGCTCTGCGATCGCCTGCATAAACAGGGCCGATCGGTGGACTGCCTGCACGGGGATATTCCTCAGTCCCAGCGCAATCAGGTCATGACCGGCTTTCGAGAAGGGAAGTTCGAAATCCTGGTAGCCACCGACGTGGCCGCCCGCGGAATCGACGTGGACGACGTGGAAGCGGTATTCAACTACGACATTCCGGACGAGAATGAGTATTATCTTCACCGCATCGGCCGCACCGGCCGGGCCAAGCGCCGGGGCGCGGCATACACCTTCATGACCCCCGACGACCGGTTCCGCATCCGGGATATTAAGAAATACACCCACTCGGAAATCGAGGAAATCCTCTTTGCCGCGGACGGCCGCCTAACTCACAAGGACGGCTCCCCCCTGGCGCAGGCCGCCGACACCGCCTCCACCGAGGACATCTGACACAGCCTTTAAAAAAGACGGACGCAAACGCGTCCGTCTTTTTTATCTCCCTTTTTCCTGTTTTCGGCAAGTTCACTTTTCCCGGCTTCCCACCGCCTGTCCGGGAGAATTCCGACCGGTTTTCGACAGCCCGCCAAGGGGTGACGGCCGCGCGGCGGGGAGAAGGAAACTGGTAATTGCCGCCGATTTGTATATATATTCATTAAATTTATATATTTATTCCAAACGAGTGGGCTAGTATATGCGTTTTTCTCGACTTTATTCTCGTTTTCGAGCTGCAAACACGGTTTTTGGGTGGTTACAAACCTGTTACTTTTGTCTGGATGCACAAATTTTACGCAAAAGAATTCATTCTCAAATTCAAAAACCAGATTTGTAATTATTTTCCATATTTGATGGCAACCTGCATGAAACCCTGTGGCTCTTTTCCAGTTGCCGGATGGCTTTCACCGAAAACCACGCTTTCATCCCCGCTTTTGCCGCAATTCCCACCGCTCCGCTGAAAAAACGTCTTCCTGTCCATTGGAAAAGAATTTCAGCGGATATTTGTACTTTTCCAACAAAATTTGGATTTCTAAAGCCATTTGACAAGGCGGTTTGGTGTGCGTATAATACAGAGACGCGGAGACCCATCCACAAACGAACCAATCCGGATGCGTACCGGGAGCAAAGTCCGGCGCATTTTTGTACCGGCCTCATAGGCCGGGTATACTATGGAAGCCAGCGGCGCTGACAAGACGCGGAGACCCCATATGGAGGAACCCGCGCACCGGCTTCTCAGAGAAGAAAGGGAGTTCTACCGATGGAAACCGTATACCGCATGGCCACGGCACTGGTGCGCGCCTTGCGCAGCCGCCTGTTTGCCGCCGCCGCTCTCGCTGTGATGACCGCCGCCATGGTGGCTGTGGTCACAGTGAACACTCACGCCGTCACGGTAGTGGACGGCGATACCAGCAAGGTGGTCCTCACCCTCAACGAGGATCCCTACTATGTGCTGAAAACCGCCGGCGTGACATTGGGTAAGGACGACGTGGTGCAAACTGCGGAGAACGGCCAGCGCACTGCCTCCATTGAAATCACCCGCGCTTTCAACGTGCAGATCAACGCCGACGGCGTGAGCACCCTGGTCGCCATGACCGGAGGCACCGTGGCGGACGCGCTGGAAAAAGCCCAGATTACCGTGGGCGAGCACGACACCCTAAATGCGGATCCGGCCGCTCCGGCGACAGAGGGGATGAACCTCACGATCGAACGGGTGCAGTACCGGGAGCATACCAAAACCGAAGCCATCGCCTACACCACCTCCACCCGTTATACCAATGTCCTGCCCAAGGGGAAAACCCAGATTAAGCAGGCGGGGCAGAACGGGGTGAAAACCCTGACCTACCGGGATCGCATCGTGGACGGCCAGGTGGTGGAAACCGAGTTGGTGGGCGAAGCCGTGACCAAAAAAGCGGTGGAAAAAATCGTGCTCAAGGGCACGGTTGTAGGCACGCCCATGTCCAAAGCGCCGTTTGACATCGAGCTGGATTCCGCCGGGCAGCCGCTGAAATACAAATCCATGATTTCCGGCAAGGCCACGGCCTACACCTCCGATCGGGGGGACTCCGGCACGATCTGCTCCACCGGCATGAGGGCCCAGGTGGGCGTGGTGGCGGTCAATCCCAAGCGGATCCCCTACGGCAGCAAGCTGTATATCACCTCTCCCGATGGGTCGTATGTCTACGGGTATGCCATCGCAGGGGATACGGGCGGCGGCGTGCGCAAAAACGCGCTGGTGGCCGACCTGTTTATGGACACCTATGAGGAATGCATTCAGTTCGGCCGCCGAACCATGAATGTGTATATTCTGGAATAATTGCGCCCTTTTCCGCTCCCGCCATAGGCGGGAGCGGATTTTTGCGTCCGTCGAACCCCGCTTTTTCGCCGGGGATCGACGGGTTCCCGCTTCAGGGAATCCCCTTCTACAGAATCCGCGCCGTGTAGGATTGTCAAACATGTTGGACAAGGAATTCGATAGGAGAAAGCCAGGCGAGAGGTCTCATCGGTAAATCGTTGGAGCGGCGATTATGAGCAGCAAGTTGTTTTTCAAAATCAGCCAGGGAGAAGAAAGAGTGGAGAGAATAAAAGCGTTTCTGGTCTTCTCTGTGGCTGCGCTCTACCTTGCCATTATGTCTGGGAGTATAAGGGCGGATTAGTTTATGCTGGATGCCCAACTCAGCGGCAGTATTCTCAAAAAGGGTTTGGATATCCCGTTTGCTGTTGGAAAAGCGGTTGGTAAACTCAAAGCCGTTGTCGGTCTGGATGCATTCCACCTGAATACCCCGGCGGGAATACCACTTGACCAGCCTTTTGAGGAAGTCAGCGGAGGAATAGGTGGACTGCTCTGGGTAGGCGGCGAGGAATCGCAGGCGAGTGAACTCGTCAATGGCAGTATACTGGTACAGACGCAGTTCCGGATCGGTAATACAATGGCGGGGAACTACTTTCACATCCACCTGGATCCGCTGTCCGGGATAGGTCATCTGCTCATAGGGTTTGGGCTTGTATGGTTTCTTCTTCTTAGAAGCAGGGAACATCCCCAGCTTTCGCATGACCCGGAACAAACTCTCCGGACGGCGTGTATAACCCCGCTGGTGCAACCTATGCCACAGTTCCACCATACCTAGGGTAGGATTCCGGCGGCGCATATCCCGGATCAGTTTGAGTTCTGCTTCAGTATGCTGATTTGGATGGCTGTAGGGGCGTCTGGACTGACAGTCCAAAGAGCCAACGGTCCCATCCCAGCGTGCTTTCCAGAAGTAGATGTACGACCGGCTTTTGTTATACTTCCGGCTGGCACGGCTGACGCCGTATTTTTCCGCGTACTTCATCAGGGATTGCCGATATGCCATGTCCTGTGTTATACTTTTGCTCATGAAGGATATGGCTCCTTTCTCGGTAAGTTTTGTGTCGCAACTCAACTATAACCGATGTGGCCCTATCCTTCATCCTTTTTTATTCAACTGTCCAAGATGTATTGTACCTCTACAGAATCCCCTTCTACAGAATCCGCGCCGCCCATTGACCTTTGGCCCGCCATGCGGTACAATAATAGAATGGGTGAATGTGAACCCATTGGCCTTCAGTCAAGAATTTCGATACCATACGCGAGAGGACGGTCATTCGCTGTGAAAGTGTCTCCCTCTATTTTGACCTGTGATTTCGCCCATCTGGCCGAGGAGTTGGCCTTTGTGGAAAGCAGCGGGGCCGACATGCTGCATCTGGACGTGATGGACGGTGTCTTTGTGCCCAATCTCAGCTTCGGCCCGCCGGTCATCCGGCGTCTGCGCCCGCTGACCAGCCTGCCCTTCGACGTTCATCTGATGATGGCGTATCCGCAGCGGTTGCTGGACGCCTTTGCCGAGGCCGGAGCGGATCTTATTAACATCCATGCGGAATGTGCCTCCCCGCTTAAAGAGACCCTTTCGCAGATCCGGTCTTTAGGGAAGCGGGCGGCTTTGACCCTCAAGCCGGCCACCCCGGCCGAGGCGGCGTTCCCCTATCTGGAGCAGCTGGACATGGTACTGGTGATGACGGTGGAGCCCGGCTTTGGAGGACAAGCCTTTATGGCCGACATGCTGCCGAAAATCGCCGCCCTGCGGGCAGAAATTGAGCGCCGGGGCCTGTGCGTGGATATTCAGGTGGACGGCGGAATCAACGCCGCGACAGCGCAGCAGGCGGCAAAAGCCGGCGCAACCGTCGCCGTGGTGGGCAACGCCCTGTTCACGTCGTCGGATGCGCCGGCTCTGGTCAGACAGATGCAGGCCCTGTAGGCTTCTTTAATGATGGCGGTTGCCTTCCATCGCCTGCCACAGGCGGGGAAGAGCGTCGCCGATGGCCAGGGGCTGTCCATGCTCCGCCGCGAACGCGGCGGCGGCATCCCCTTCGCCGGCCGGCTGAGCGAACTCCTGCAGCAGGGCGCTGGCTTCCTTGGTCAGCGGCATGGCGGGATACAGCACCAGCCCATACGCGCCGCCGAGCTGATACAGCGAGCTGCCTGCCGTCAAGGTTCTTTCCGGGGCGTCTCCCCGCTGCGCCTGCAGCCGGTTCCAGTTCTCCGCCAGCCGGAAAAGCCCGTCGATATCGGGCACCCGGTATATGTAAGGGCCCACGGCCTTTTTCATCCGCACCCGCCGCCGGGCGTAAGCCGGGGTGAGCAGTAGCAAGCAGCCATCTTCCAGCGGAATGGCCTCCACGGTCAAATCGCCGTTATGATGAAACCCGGTTTCCTGCCGGGCAAGCAGCAGCAGCCGCTGAATCGCCCGCTGGGTTTCCGCGTTGCGGTAATCCAGCCGATCGAAGGTCAGCCCCATTTCCTCCAAATCCTCATTGGACAGCACAATTTTTAAGCATCCGCTCTCCAGCAGTTCCATTTTCAAGGCAAGCCCCCCTTATCGTTCGGGGGACTGCTGATCCCCCACCGTCCGCCGACGGATTTTCTCCGGATATCTTCATGATAATACACGCATTTCCCCTTTACAAGGCACAAAAATTGTCAGTCCCGCTTGCCTCCGGTTGATCGGCGGCGCCGGACGGCGGCGTTTTGTTCCGCGTGGTTTCATTAAGGCTTGTGCCTGGTCTTTTCCCAAGGGGGGACCGGCGACAAAGCTCGGAAAGGACAGAATTTAGCCTATGATTTTCTGGAATCGCGGCATCCGCATTCCTCACGATAAAGAGCCGGCCGCCTCCCGCGGCATTCTGCCGTTTTCCCCCGCCGGGCCGGTGCTCGTTCCCTTATGCTACGGCGACACGTCGGAGGCCCTGCCCGCGGCCGCAGCCGGCGCCCAGATCGGCCGTGGGGAGGTGCTGAGCGACCCCGGCGGCGATACTCCTTCCTTCGCCACGGTAACCGGAACCTTCGAGGATATCCGGACCATCAGTCACCCGGTGGTGGGCCAAGTTTCCTGCGCGGTGCTGCGTCCCCGGCCGGAAGAAAATCCTCCCCCACCCCAACCGGCGCTTCTGACTGCGCAGGAGGCCGAAGCCGCGGACGCCCTAGAGACCGACGCCATTCTGGGCGCGGCCCGGCGGGCGGGTATCATCGACGAGCTCGATGGGATTCCTCTCCACTTGAAATTAGCCGACTGGAAGGACAAGGCCTTCGATGTGCTCGTCGCTGACGGAACCGAGGCGGAGCCCTACGCGTCCTCCGCCTGGGCTGTTCTCACCGAATCGGCCGAGGATGTGTGGCGCGGTTTGGCCCTGGCCGCCCGCGCGGCCGGCATTCCCCGGTATCACGTGGCCGTCCTTCTGCCAACCAAGCGGCGGCGGCCCCTGGCCCAGAGGCTGGGGGAGGAGGCGGTCTATCAGGTGCGCTCCAAATACCCGGCGGATCGCCTGACGGGCGGCGCGGGGCGTTCCGCCGTCTGCCGCATCGGGGTACAGGCGGCGCTGGCCCTCTGCCGTGCCGCCGCCCTGGGAGAGCCGCAGACGTCCTGCGTTCTCACCGTGGCCGGTGACGCCGTGGCCAACCCGCAGAACGTCCGCGTCCCCTTTGGAACGCCGGCGGGGGAGGTGCTGCGCGCCTGCGGGTTGTCAAGCGATCCGCAGTACCTCATTTTCGGCGATGCCATGACCGGCGTGACGGCCGACAGCGTGGACACGCCCATTCTGCCCGGCACCACCTGTCTGCTGGCCCTGGTCAGCCGGACGGTTCTCGCCCCGCAGCCCTGCATGGGCTGCGGCCGGTGCGCCCGTGTCTGCCACGCCGACCTGCTGCCCTACGAAATCGTCCGGCGGCTGGAAAACATGCATTACGAACGGCTGGTGTCTCTTGAACCGGAAGCCTGCGACGGCTGCGGCGCCTGCTCTCATGTCTGCCCAGCCGGGCGGGACGTGACGGCCAAGGTGCTGGAGGCCCGGCAGACCCGCGGGACAATTTTCCTGAACTGGGGGGACGACGATGACGCTTAACAAAGGGTTCGCCCCTCACCTGCGGCGGACGGAACGGGCTTCGTACATGAGCCTGGACGTGCTCATCACCCTGATCCCCTTGTGTATTTTTTCTTCGGTATATTACGGGTTTCGACCGGTTTTGCTGGTGCTGACAGGTATGATAACGGCGATGGCCTGCGAACTGCTTTGCTGTGCGTTCCTGCGCCGCCGCCCCACCCTCCTGGACGGCACCGCCGCCGTGACCGGCGGGCTTATCGGGGCCATGATGTCCCCGCTGACCCCGTACTGGGTGCCGGCGCTGGGGGCCGCCTTCGCCATCGTGGTGGTCAAGATGCCCTTCGGCGGCACCGGCCGCAATGTCTTCAACCCCGCCGCCGCCGGCATGGCGGTGGTCACCCACTGCTTTTCCACCCGGCTGTTCCTCTATCCGGATCCCTCTCTAAACGCGCCTCTCGCCCTGAGCGGCGATTTGGGAAAGGCCCTGACCGAGATGTCCCCGGCGGCCCAGCTGGCCGGCGGCGGCTCCCCGACCTACAGCTGGGCGGAGCTGGCCATCGGCCGGTTCCCCGGCCCTATCGGCGCCACCTGCATCGCGGTGCTGGCCGCCTGCGCGCTGTATCTGTTCACTCGACGCACCGCCTCCCCTCTCATCACCCTGTCTTTTCTGGCTGTCTGCGCCTTGTCGGCCATCCTGTTTCCCCGGCTGAAGGACGCCGCCTGGCAGCAGAGCGTGATGATGGAGCTGTGCTCCGGCTATCTGCTGTTTGCGGGGATCTTCCTGCTCAACGATCCCGTCACCGCCCCCCGCCATTGGCTGGGCCGCCTGCTGTACGGCGCGTTTGCCGGGATACTGGTCATGGCCCTGCGGTATTTCGGGCGGTTTGAGGACGCGGCCTGTTTCGCCGTCCTGCTGGTCAATGCCTTTGCACCGATACTGGATCGCTGGTCCTGGCGGCTGGTACATACTCTGACGAAGGGCCTGCGGCCCGCGGAAGAAGGTGGCTGCTGATGGATAAAAAACGCTCCACCCATCAGTTCTGGAAGCTGACGGGGATTTTTATCGAAACCTTCATCGTTAACAACATCGTGCTGATCCAAGCGATCGGTATCTGCCCCATCATCGCCGTGGGCACCAACCTCAAATACGGCGTGGCTCTCACCCTGTGCACCGCCGCCGTGCTGCTGCCCACCAGCCTGTTCATGTCCCTGTATGGCGATAAGCTGCCCGCCGCCGCCCGGCCCCCGGTGTATACCCTGGGGGCGTCGGCCCTGCTGGTTGGGGTGGCCTTTCTGGTAGACCGCTTCATTTCCACCGAGCTGTACGCCTCGCTGTACCTGTTTCTGCCCCTGATGGCGGTCAACACCATCTTCACTTACCGGGCGGGCGGCTTTTCGGTGAGCAACCGGCCCGCTGCCGCCCTGGTGGACGCTTTGGGCTCGGTCTGCGGCTTCGGCCTGGTCATCTGCGCCGTTTCCGCCCTGCGGGAGCTGGCCATTTCCGGCACCCTATGGGACAAGCCCATGGGCTTCGATCTCCGGCTGCCGGAGGCCGCCCAGCCTTTCGCCGCCTTTATCCTGCTGGGCTTTATGGCCGCCTTCCTGCAGTGGATTAAAGCGGGGGTCAGCCACTTCTTCCAGAGGAAGGAGGAGGAAAGCCGATGACGGGCCTTCATCAATTTCTCGTTTTTCTGCTGGCCACCGCGTTTATCCAGAACCTGGTGCTGACCACCGGGTTCGGTTCCTCCATCATGCTGCGCATCGTCCGCCGGCCCGGGGACATCTGGCTGTTCGGCGGCTTTATGACCGCCTTTTCGGTGCTGACGGTACTCATCGCCTATCCGCTGGATAGCCTTATCGGCACCGGGCAGGCCGCCAAGCTGCTGCGACCCCTGATGATGGTGGCCATCGCCGCGGTGCTGTACGCCCTGGCCTCCTTCTGGCTGCACAGGGCCCTGCCCTCCGTCTACCGACGGGTGAGTCGTCTGCTGCCCCTGGCGGCCTTCAACAATCTGGTTATCGGCATTGCCCTAATCATCAACCACCAGTTCGCCCTGGGGCTGGCGGGGGCCATCGGCCTGTCGCTGGGGGCCTGCCTCGGTTTTGTATTGCTGACCTGGCTGACCGCCGAGGGGATGGAACGCATGGACAACCCCGATATGCCCCAGTCTTTCCGCGGCATGCCCGCCACCCTGGTTTATCTGGGCATTCTGGCCCTGGCCCTGCTGGGCTTTACCTCATCGTTTTCCTTCGTATAACATCAATTTGATAAAGAGGAGAGGTGCCCATGTCCCGTAAGCTGCATCGCGGACGCACCCGGGTCTTCCATAAAAGAAAATTCCCTGTCAAAGCCGTGGCTTGGCTCCTGGCGGCGGCGGTGATCATCCCCGGCAGCTTTTTCGGCGCGAAATATATGCTGGAGAACCGGCCCGCCTCTCAGCCGGATGTCAGCGTGCCTCCCGTGTCCCGGCCTGCCGACGCCTCCTCGCAGGACTCGTCGCAGCCGGCTGACCCGTCGGAGCCGAACACGCCCGCCGCAGGCGGCGCGCTGAAAGCCTTTTATCTGCCGACCGCCCAGCTGGCCGATAGCGCCAAGCTCTCCGCCGCCCTTTCCGCCGCCAAAGCCGCCGGATTGAACGCCGTGGTCTTCGATCTCAAGGACAGCGAAGGAAACCTGCTCTACGCTTCGGCCACCGAACTGGCCCAACAGGCCCAGTCCGCCGGCAGCGGCGCCTTAACTCTGGACGCCCTGAAGGCGGCTTTCGATCAAATCGGCGCGCAGGGGATGGCCCCCGTTCCGCGGCTGTACGCCTTCCAGGATCACGTGGCGCCCCGGCAGCTGTCGGCCGCTAAGATCACCCTGCCCAACCAACCCACCTGGACGTGGTACGACGGCGATCCGAAAAATGGCGGCAGGCCGTGGCTGAACCCCTATTCACCGGTGGCCCATCGGTATATAACCGACATGATAAAAGAGTTGAAAGCCCTTGGCGCCTCCACCGTCCTGCTGGATGGCGTCCAGTTCCCCAAACGGACCAGCGGAGCCAGCTTCGGCAACACGGAATACGCCTCGCAGTCCAAGGCGGAGGTGCTGGCCACCTTCATCGCCAGCGCCAACACAGCCATGGACGGGGGCCGGGTGATATTGTCCGCTCCCGGTCTGGCCGCGTTGGGCACCGACACCACGGTGTATGGGGGAAACCCCGTCACCTTTGGCGCGGGCGGCGTGGCCCCGGTTCTCATGCCCGCCACCCTGGGATCGTCCCTGACCGCCGGGGACGCGCAGGTGGAAGCCCCCGCGTCCCACCCTTATGAGGCAGTGAAAGCCGCCCTGGCCCAGATCCAGCTACGCCTGCAGGTGATCGATCAAGCCAAGCGGCCGGCCCTCACCCCTTGGCTGCAGGGATACGACTGTTCCGCGGACGCGATAAAGGAACAAATCCGCGCCGTGACCGAGGTACTGGGTAAAGACGCGTCCTATCTGCTGTACAATCCCGGCGGCGTCTACGATTTCGCCGCCCTTTCCTGACGCCTATGTAACCGGAGCAAGGAGCTTTTTCCATGATCATCGACTTCCATACGCATGCTTTCCCGGACAAGCTGGCCCCCGGGGCTCTCGCCCACTTGACGGAGAACGCCCGGGCCTACGCCCACCTGTACGGAGAAGCCCATCCCCATACCGACGCCACCCTGGACGGCCTGACCGCTTCCGCGCGGCGCGCCGGCATCGATTTCAGCCTGGTTCTGCCCATCGCCACCTCGCCCAAGCCCTCCCGCACCATCAACGATTTCGCCGCCCAGGCGGATAAGCATCCGGGGCTTCGCTCCTTCGGCAGCGTGCATCCCGGCAATCCCGACTGGGAGGAGGAGCTGGAACGGGCGGCGGCGCTCGGCCTGCGGGGCATCAAGCTGCATCCCGAATACCAGGGCTTTTTTGTAGACGACCCCGCTTGCGCGGCCGTGGTGCGCAAGGCGTCTGCGCTCGGCCTGTGGGTGGTTTTCCACGCGGGGGCTGACATTGGCATGCCGCCCCCTATCCATTGTACGCCGGAGAGGGTCATTCGGCTACGCCAGGACGCGCCCGACGCGAAAATCCTCCTGGCCCACCTGGGCGGGTACCGCGTATGGGAAGAGGTGCTCGCCGCCATGCCGGCCATGGGCGCGGCCATCGATACCAGCTTCTGCATCGCTGGCCATCCGGAACGGTGGGAGCTGTTTGCTGCCATCATCCGCGCCGCCGGCGTATCCCGCGTGTTTTTCGGCACCGATTCCCCCTGGGAGGATCAAGCCGCCTCCCTGGACGCCACCCGCCGGTTTCTGACCGCTTCGGGCTTCAGCCGGGAGGAGACGGCCGCCATTCTGGGCGGCAACGCTGCGCGGGAGCTGGGAATCGCCTGATTTTTTACGATAGAAAGGTTCTGTGTTCTGCTCATGCCAATCGCCGCATTTTTCGACTGGGACGGCACCCTGTCCGCCGACGGGCAAACTGTGGCCAGTGACACCGTCGACGCCATCCACGCCCTGCAGCAGGGGGGGAACGCCGCCATTCTTTGTACCGGCCGGGCCACCGGACTAATCCCCGACACGGCCAAGGCCATCGGCTTCGACGGTCTGGTGGCCGCCGCCGGGGCCTTTGTACGGCTGGGGGAGAAACAGCTGTTCCGCCGGTATCTGCCCCCGGAGCAAATTCCCGCCCTGATCGCCCATTTTTTGGCCGACGGGCAGACCTGTGTGCTCGAAGGGGAAACGCAGATGTACGTTCTCAATGACACGGCCGGCCGGTTCCCCGCAAGCTGGACGCCCCTCGCTTCCCCCGAAGAATTCGCCAGCCGATTTCCCGGCCATATTGTCAGTAAGTTGACTCTCCACGGCCCAATGAGCGCCGCCACCGACGCGCTGCTCTCCGCCAGCTACACCATTATCCGCCACCCCACCTACGCCGAAATCCTCCCCAAGGGCTGCGGCAAGGCCGCCGGCATGGGGATGATGCTCAAGGCGCTGGGGCTCGGGCCGGCGGACAGTTGGGCCTTCGGGGATAGCTATAACGACGTGGATATGCTGGCCGCCGCCGGGGTGGGGGTGGCCATGGGCAACGCCCCGGACGGAGTGAAAGCCCACGCCGATCGAATAACCGCCTCCGCCGACCGCGGCGGCGTGGCCATCGCCCTGCGGGAGCTGCTGGGGGGCTGACCGTCATGATTATCGGCGCCGCTTTGCCGGCGCGGAAAGCCAGGATACCGCTATGAAACTCACCATCAACACCAAACGAACTCTCAGCTGGGTTCTTTTCGGCCTCTGGGCGGCCTTTCTGGGCGTCTGCTCGCTGCTGCGGGCCGCCCCGGCCGCCGAGGCCTTGGAATGGGCCGTCCGTCTGTTCCAAGCCCTGTACGGGGCCGTGGCGGGCAATTATACCGCCGAAGCCGGAGAGCTTGTCCGCCAGTACCTTCCCTGGCTGCTCCAGGTGCTGGGTTACATGCTGCTGGCCCTGCTGGCGTGGAACGGTCTGCGGCTCCATCTGGGCCGGAACTCCTCTCTGGCGCTGGCCCTGGCGGTCACCTGCCTGGTCTCTGTCCTGAATGAACTCAGCCAGATGTTTGTCCCCGGCCGGATCCCCCGCCTCACCGACTGGTCTCTGGATATGGCGGGGGCGTTCGTGCTGCTGGCCGGCATCTGGGTGTTCCAGTTCCTGTGGTTCCGTTTTCCCCATCTGGTCAATCGGGAAACCGTCAGCTATGTGGTGTTCGGTGTTCTGACCACGGTGGTGAATATCGTCGCCTTTCAGGTCTGCTTCAATACCTTCCCCATGACGCCCGTGCTGCGCAACACGGTGAGCAATACCATTGCCTGGATTCTCGCCGTCGTTTTCGCCTATGTGGTCAACAAGCTGTTCGTGTTCCAGAGCAAAACCACCGGCTTCAAAGAGCTGCTGTGGGAGGCTGGCAAATTTGTGGGCGCCCGCTTGCTCTCCTATGTCGTGGATATGGCGGGCATGCTTTTGCTGGTCAACCTGCTGCATGTCAACAGCGGCCTGTCTAAAATCGGCATGAACGTCATCGTCATGATCATGAATTATTTCTTCAGCAAATGGTTCATTTTCAAGGAAACGGATGCCGCCCTCGTCGATAGAGAAGAAAAAACGCCATAAAACAAGGACCGCATCGGTTTGCATCGATGCGGTCCTTGTTTTATGGCGGAATTTCCCCGCGAAATTCTTTAGAAGCTTTATATTTGCCCGCCGCCCGCGTATACTAACGCCAGAAGGGCGGGAAACGTATGGAACGTATTATTGAGATTCAAGACATGTATAAAATTTACAACCCTGGGGACAACGAGGTCCGCGCACTGGACGGGGTGTCCCTCTCGGTGGATAAGGGGGATTTTCTCGCCATTGTGGGGCATTCGGGCTCCGGGAAATCCACCTTGATGAACATGCTGGGCTGCCTGGACGCCCCCACCTCCGGCCTGTACCGGCTGGAGGGACAGGACGTATCCATCCTGCCCGATCGGCGGCTGTCGGATATCCGCAACCGGTTTATCGGCTTCATCTTTCAGGGCTTCCACCTCATCCCCGGGCTGAGCGCCCTGGAGAATGTGGAACTTCCCCTGATGTACCAGGGCATGGGCCGGGACAAACGCCGCCGTCTGGCCGCCGAAAGCCTCGAACGCGTCGGCCTGGGAGAGCGGCTGCGCCACCGCCCGGCGGAAATGTCCGGCGGCCAGCAGCAGCGGGTGGCCATCGCCCGAGCCATTGCCGCCCGGCCGCCCCTTATCCTGGCCGACGAGCCCACCGGCAACCTGGATTCCCGCTCGGGGGAGGATATTATGGCCACCCTTCATGAGCTGAACCGGGAAGGGCATACTATCATCCTCATCACACACGACCGGCAAATCGCCGCCCAGGCCCAGCGCCTGGTACGCATCCGCGACGGCCGCATTGTCTCGTGATTCAGGTGCCCTGGGGCAGAAATCGGCGCAGAATCCCCGGGATTTTCTCAAACTCCTGGGTATAGGCCTCCCGGCTGCTCTCCCGGTTGAAAAAACCCCGTAAATCCTCTAGGGCCACCGTCAGGGCGGCTAGCTGCTCCTCGTCCAGATGCTCCACCACCGCCTCCACCATCCGTTCGTGGAATCGCTGGTGGGCGGCGGCGATGTTCCGCCCCTTTTCGGTCAGCCGTACCCGCACTACCCGTTTGTCGGAGGCGTCCCGCACCCGCTCCACCAGGCTTTTGGAGGCCAGCCGGTTGATGGCGATGGTCATGGTGCTGACCGTCACCTTGGTGGCGGTGGCCAGCTCGGAAACCGTGCGCGGATCCCCGGTGCCGATGGCGTCCAGGGTGTGCATCTCGGTAACGGTGACGGAACTCTGGGTGGCGGCACGCAGGGACTGCTCCTCCACCTTGAGAATTTCATTGAAGGTATCCACCAGCAGGGTGTTCAGGGTATCCAGTTGCTTATCCATGTCGGTGCCTCCCTTTTTGATTTTGCCGTGCAGCGGCAAGTCGCGCCGCCTTAAGGTGAGGGGGAGCGAACCCACCCCGCCTCAGCCGGCTGAGGTCAAAGAATTTTTGGGACCGAACGAGGGTTCACAGCAAGGCGGCCGAGCGCGCCATGCTGTCGCATGGCAAGTGGGGCCAACGCCGCTGTGGGCGCTCGCTCTCCCAAAAATCGGAGGTTGTTCGCTCCCCCTCACCTTATACGTTGGGGATATCCGCCGTGGCCGCGTACAGCCGGGCGTATAGGCCCTCCGCCGCCATCAGCTCTTCATGGGTGCCGGTTTCCCGCACCCCCACGCTGTCGATGTAGGCGATTTCGTCCGCATGCCGGACGGTGGACAGCCGGTGGGCGATAATCAGCGTGGTGCGCCCCTTGGCCAGCTTATCGAACGCGGCCTGGATATGGGCTTCGGTCACGGTATCCAGCGCCGATGTCGCCTCGTCCAGAATCAAAACCGGCGGATTCTTTAAAAAGATCCGGGCGATGCTTACCCGCTGCTTCTGCCCACCGGACAGCATGATCCCCCGCTCCCCCACATAGGTCTGATAACCGTCGGGCATGGCCAGGATATCCTCGTGGATTTCCGCCTGCCGGGCCGCCTCCATCACCTCTTCGTCGGTGGCGTCCAGCCGGCCGTAGCGGATATTGTCCAAAATGGTGCCGGCGAACAGCATGACATCCTGCTGCACAATGCCCACGCTGTCCCGCAGGGACTGGAGAGTCACGCCGCGGATGTCCCGCCCGTCGATGGTGATCCGCCCCGCCGTCGGCTCATAGAACCGGGGAATAAGATGGCACAACGTGCTTTTTCCGCCGCCGGAGGGGCCCACCAGCGCCACGGTCTGCCCCGCCCGGATGGACAGGTTCACCCCCGCCAGCACGTTGACCCCCTCGTCGTAAGAAAAGGTGACGTCCTCGAACCGGATATCCCCCCGCACGTCCTTCAGCGGCGCGGCGCCGGGCGCGTCGGAAATATCCGGTTCCACAGCCAGCAGATCCTGGAACCGGCCGAAGCCCGCCATCCCCACCGTGTATTGCTCCACAAAGCTGGACAGCCGCCGGATGGGCTGCAGAAAGGTGCCTACATACAGCGTAAAGGTCAGCAGATCGATATAGTCCAGCTGGCTGCTCATGATGAGCGCGCCGCCGAAAGCGATGACCGCCACATTCATGATACTGGTCAGGAAATCCATCCCCGACTGGAAAATCCCCATCTGCCGGTAAAAGCCCTTTTTGGCGTTCCGGTACCGGGCGTTGCCCTTTTCGAATTTTTCATATTCGTAGGTTTCGTTGTTGAACGCCTTGGCCACCCGCACACCGGAAATGCTGGACTCGATGTCCGCGTTGATCCCCGCCGTCTGCTCCTTGACCTGCCGGGACGCGGCCGACATTTTCCGTCGCCGCCAGGCGGTGAACCACACGATCAGCGGCACCAGCGCGAACACCACCAGCGCCAGCTTCCACTGGATGGTCAGCAGGATGATGAACGCCCCCACCAGCGTCACCAGGGAGATGAACAGATCCTCCGGCCCGTGGTGGGCCAGCTCCACCACCTCGAACAGGTCGTTGACCACCCGGGACATCAGCTGCCCCGTGCGGTTTTTATCGTAGAACCGGAAGGGCAGCTTCTGCAGATGGCGGAACAGGTCGCGGCGCATGTCCGCTTCCATGTACGCCCCCAGCACGTGCCCCCAGTAGTTCACAAAATACTGAAACCCCGCCCGGATCAGATAGGCGGCCACCAGGGCGCCGATGACGGCGAAAAACACGGCGTAGGCGTTTTTCGGCAGCAGTTCCTGCATCGTCCAGCGGGAAACCATGGGGAAGAGAAGATCCACCGCGGCAATCATCAGGGCGCAGAACATATCCAGAGCGAACAGCTTCCAATAGGGCCGGTAATACCGGGCAAACTTCTTGATCATGGGAGTATCGATGCCTTTCTGCTTGGTGATAGGTATAGTATACGACATTCCGCCTGATAGTTCAACCGGATAAACGCAAACATTTTCGCTCCTCATCTCCTTGTTTTCGGAACGTTCTTGTCCCATTTGCAAAAACACCTGCCGGCTGGGCGGTCGGCCCATCCGGCAGGTGTTGATAGGTGGTTTACAGCGCCACTTCGCGGCCGGTACGGGCCGATTCGTAGATGGCGGTCAGGATTTTAATCATGTTCAGCCCCTGTTCCGGCACAAAGCAGGGATCCGCGCCGTCCAGCAGCACGTCGGCAAAATGCCGCAGGTTCATCTCATGCCCGTTGGCGGAGCCGGAGCAGTGGGGGATCAGGTCGGCCAGCTCGCCGCCCTCCTCGGTGAAAATTTTCACCTCGCCGCCGTCCCAGGTAAACCCGGCCTTGGTACCCCGCAGCTCCACGAAGTTCCGTTCCCGTTCCACGTTGGAGGCCCAGCTGAACTCAATCTGCAGGCAGGCGCCATTGTCGAACTTGATGAAGCCCATGGCCAAGTCTTCCACGTCGAACACTCCATCGGCCTTGGCGTCGCCAAACTTGCTGTTGTCCGAATCGGCTCCCGCGTCGTCGTTCGCGAACTTGCAGTAGGTGCTGCCCGACACCGCCACCGGCCGGGGATTGCCCATCAGCCAGATGGACAGGTCGATCATATGCACGCCCAAATCGATCAGAGGACCGCCGCCCGACTGGGCCTTGGTGGTGAACCAGCCGCCCTTGCCCGGAATCCCACGGCGGCGCTGCCAGCCGCAGCGGCCGGCGTAAATCTCGCCCGCCTTGCCGTCCGCTATGTACTTTTTCAGGTACTGGGACGCGGTATGAAAGCGGTTGTTGCGCATGACCATCAGAGTCTTGCCCGTCTCCTTGGCCGCCTGCCCCATTTTCAGCGCTTCCTCCACGCTGACCGCGTCCGGCTTCTCGCAGAAAACATGCAGCCCCGCGTGCAGCGCGTCCACCGCGATAATGGAATGCAGGTAATTGGGCGTGCAGATATCCACCGCGTCCAGCCCCTCGGCCTTCAGCAGCTCCTTATAGTCGGTGAAAACCGCGGGCTTGCCGCCCAGCATCTCCGACGCCTCCTTGGCCCGCTCCTCGATGATGTCGCAGACCGCGATAATCTCCACGTTGTCCATATTCTTGTAGGCGGGGATATGGGCCCATTTGGCGATGCCGCCGTTGCCGATGATGCCAATGCGCAGCTTTTTCATAGTCGTATCTCTCCTTTTCAATCGGAACCCATCGTATGTTTGTAGTATACCGGAAATTCTCCCGCCTTTCTGCAACTATTTCCCGGAATTGGATAAACTTTTTTTGGACATCCTGACATGGAACCCCTGGAGAAAAACCGAAACGGGGACGCCGCATGCCGCAGCGTCCCCGTTCGTCAAGACATCGGCCGCCCCATATCTTCCACCAGCTGCTGCATCTCCTCAAAGGAGGCGACGTCCCGCTGGACGATCCGCCTCTGCACGTTTTCCGGCAGGCTGTGGAAATATTCGTAGCAGCTCAGATTCTGATCCAGCAAATCGCTCAGCCCCAGCTGATAACTACCTTCCAACATGGCGCACCTCAGGATTTGAGCATCAGCGTGCGCACATAGTCGCGCAGCTCGTCTTCCGAATGAAACGAACGCTCCATGGCCCTCTGGTTAACCTGTTCCTGAACCTCTTCAGGAAGCAGATAGAAGGCGTCCTCGTGGTACTGTCCCCGGTTCAGATAGGCATCGGTATCGATGGGCACTGTGGCGTAAAAGCTGTTCTCATACATGGTCGGTCCCGCCTTTCTGCGGCATGGCCTATGCTTCGCCTTCGGCCTGCGCCGTCCGCCAAGCCTGTGTCATGCCGCTACCTCTAGTCTGAGAAAAGAAGGCCGCCGCATACGTGGAAATGGATGCCGTCCAATTTTTATCCAGTTTTGCTTATACGTTTTGTATTGCGTATCTTTCCACACTTTCAACCAAATATTCCACAATCCATCGGATTGTCAAAACTCAAACACAATATCTTGTGGTTTACCCGCTGTAATTTTTGCAGAAGCCTGCCGAATCCCGGCGAATCTCCGCGGCACTCCCTGACAAAGATGGGGCCGTTATGGTATACTTATACCATTAAGGAGGGATTCTCTTGGTAAAACACGTGCTGTTCGTCAAGCTGAAGGACAATTCCCCGGAGAGCTGCCGGGAGCTCAAGGACCTGTTCCTGTCCATGAAAGGACAGGTGGAGGCTATCCGGGATATCCAGGTGGGTGTGGACTATCTTCACAGTGATCGCTCTTACGACGTGGTGCTGGAGCTGCTGGTGGATTCTCCCGAGGCGCTGGAGGCCTATCAGCGCGATCCCTATCACACCGGCGTTGTCAAGCCGTTCGTGGCCGAACGCCGCAGCGCCAGCGCCGCGGTGGATTATATTCTAGACAAAGGCGAATAAAAAAGAGCCGCCCAGAGCGGCTCTTTTTTATTCGCTGAAAACGGTCTATAACAGCGCCATCCTTGTAACCGCGCACCTTTTGATGGTGGTTCCAGAATCTCCCCTTATTTTCGGTAATCCGCCCGGATAAAGGGCGGGACGATCCGCTCCTCCGTCAGCGCCCGGTACTTGGCCGGATGCCGATAGGCGTTGCCGTGAATCTCCTGCTCGCGGTAGGCCCGGATGGTATCCATGGGAAAAGCCGCCGGGTAAATCCCCTCCAGCTCACCGGCCTCCACCACGAGGGTATCCCGCGCCTCCACCACGCCAGGTCGGATCTCCCCATACGCCACACCGTCGAAGGCCGACGAATGCCCGTTGCAGTCAGGCTGGCCATAGGCATAGTTACACGTGGCGATTCCCACCATGTTTTCGAACGCCCGGGCCCGCAGCTGGGACAGACGGTTCCCCTCCATCGGGCAGGCGTTGGGCACCAGAAGGATTTCCGCCCCCTGCAGCATCAGAATCCGGGCGCTCTCGGGGAACTCCCTGTCGTAGCAGATCATGGCCCCGACCTTGACCGGGCCTGCGGCGGTATCCAGCTCCGCCACCGGGAATTCGTCCCCCGGCGTCAGGTGCCGCTCCACATCAAAATCGCAGGTGTGCACCTTGGCATAGATCAGCACCGGCTTGCCGAACCGATCGAACAGCGTCACCGTGTTGCGGGGCAGCGGATCGTACCGCTCGAGATAGGTGATCGCCACCGCCATGTTCAGCTCCTTTGCCGCCTCCTGGAACGCGCGGACAAAGCCGCTGTCCCTGCCGATCGCACTCTGCCGCAGTGCCTGCTCGTCCTCCGTCATCGCGTACCCGGTGTTCCACATCTCGGGGAACAGCGCGAGGTCCGCTCCCATAGCTTTGGCACGCCGGCACCAGTCCAGCCCTTTGCGCCGGTTTTCCTCCTGAGAGGATCCCGCCGTCATCTGCAGCAGCGCCACGCGGAAAATTTGCACAAAACCCCTTCTTTCTTCCTGTCGCCGTGTCTATTCCACCGCCGTCCCCTGCTCGTAAACCAGCAACGCCGACGGCAGGTCGTCAAAGCACAGAACACGTGTCACGCGGAACCCGTTTGCCTTCAGCGCCCGACGGGAAGCACGTTGAAAATGGCCGGCGGCCTGTGCCGCAGCCTTGCCGATTCCATCAGGCCCCATGCCCTCTTCGCCGGCTGTTCGGCGCATTTTTTTGTCTGCCGGCCTTCCAGGCCCGCACCACGGCCGCCGCCCGGCCGATGGCCCACGCGACCAAACTGTACAGCACCAGGCTGGCCGCCGCCAGAATGAGGAACAGCGGCAGGGAATGAAGCGTCAGCGTGCCGATTTGCAGCAGATCGCGGAACAGATACGCCGCCACGCCGAACAGCGCCACCATGGTGCCGAACAGCGCCGCCCGCAGCTTGTTGAGGGGCATGCAGACCCGCAGCAGCAGATACAGCCAGATAAACGCCGTCAGATAGACATTCAGCGTGGCCAAATCCAGCGCGGCCAACCCCAGCAGCGGCCCGATTTGATCCACCAAAATGATGTTTAGCACAATGATGAACGCGCAGGGAAAGGCCTGCCGCAGAACGGTGGATAAAAACCGGCCCTTGATACGATCCCGGTTGGGCTCGAAGGTCAGGAAGAAGGAGGGGATTCCCTCCACCACCATGCTGATGAGGCTGAGCTGTATCGGAATGAAGGGATAGGGCATGGAAAAGGCCAGGGCCATGAAGGACAGCAGAAAGGAGAAAATGGTCTTGACCAGGAACAGTACCGCCGTGCGGGTGATGTTGTTGATGACCCGCCGCCCCTCCATGACAACACTGGGCAGGGAGGAGAAGTTGGAGTCCAGCAGCACCAGCTGGGAAATCTGCCGCGCCGCGTCGCTGCCCGAAGCCATGGCGATACTGCAATCGGCATCCTTGAGGGCCAGTACGTCGTTGACCCCGTCCCCGGTCATGGCCACCGTGTGCCCCTCATCCTGCAGGGCGTGAACCAGCTGCCGTTTCTGCTGGGGCGAAACCCGTCCAAATATGGTATACCGCTCCGCCGCCTGCCGCAGGGCCTCCTCGTCGGCCAGAGTGGAGGCGTCGATGTACGAATCGGAATGGGGCAGCCCCGCCTGCCGGGCGATGCTGGACACCGTCACCGGGTTGTCCCCCGAAATGATTTTCAGCTGTACATCCTCCCTGGTGAAAAAGGCCAGGGTCTCCCGGGCGTCGGGCCGGATGGGATCTTCCAGCACCAGAGCGGCCACCGGCCGCACCGTGCCGGGCAGCACACCCTCCACCCGCTCCTCGCTGTGGGCCACCAGCACCACCCGGCAGCCTGCGGCCTCCCGCTCGGCCACCGCCGGCGGCAGCAGCCCGCTGCGTCCCCGCAGCAGGATTTCCGGCGCGCCCACCAGCACGGTGCCCTGCCCCTCGAAGGTGACAGAGCTCCATTTGCGGGCGGAGGAAAAGGGGGTGCGGCAGACGGCCCGCCACCGCCCCCGGGCGGGAAACCGCTCCCCCAGGGCCAGGAAAGTGGCGTTGTTGTCGTCCAGCGCGCCGATGAAGCTGCCCACCGCCTCTTCCAGGTCAAAGGGCGGCTGGGCGGTCAGGGGCAGGATGTCGGAAACGGTCATTTTCCCCTGGGTGATGGTGCCCGTCTTATCCAGGCAGAGCATGTCCACCCGCGACAGGTTTTCAATGCAGAACAGCTCCTGCACCAGGGTCTTTTTCCGGGCCAGCTTGATGACCCCCACCGCCAGGGACACGCTCGTCAGCAGCACCAGCCCCTTAGGCATCATGCCGATCAAGGCGGCGGCGGTGGACACCACCGCTCCCTCCAGGGAATGATCCAGCACGAACCGGGCGTGCAGAAACAGCAGCGCGCCCAACGGCAGAATAAAGAAGCTGGTGAACTTCACGATTTTATTCAGGGCGTTCATCAGGTCGGAATGCACTTTTTTATATTTCTTGGCATCCAGGGCGATTTTAGTGGCGTAATTTTCGCTGCCGATATGTTCCACCCGGGCGCGGCAGGTGCCGCTGACCACAAAGCTGCCCGACAGCAGCATGTCCCCCCGGCTTTTTCGAATGGGCTCCGCCTCCCCGGTGAGCAGGGCCTCGTTGACCTCCACCTCGCCCGCCGCCACGATGGCGTCAGCGCAAATCTGCCCGCCCATGCGCAGCACCAGGATGTCGTCCAGCACCAGCTCCTCCACCGGCACCGCCTGCTCCCGTCCATCCCGCAGCGCCACCGCCTTGGGCATGGAAATGAGGGACAGCTTCTCCACCATCCGCTTAGAGCGGATCTCCTGCACGATGCCGACCCCGCTGTTGACAAAAATAATGATCAAAAACAGCAGGTTTTCATAAGCGCCCACCAGCGCGATGCAGGCGGCCAATGCGAAGTTGAACAGGTTGAACAGGGTCAGGGTATTGTCCCGTACAATCTGCCCCACGGTCTTGGTGTTGTGGCTGGGCTGTATGTTACTAAGCCCCCGCGCTTCCTGCTCCCTGACCTGCTGGGCGGTCAGCCCCACGTCCGGATCGGGGCGCAGGCGCGTGGGATTTTGTTCTGTCATGCTCGAACCGGCCTTTCCTATCATACTGTTATAGATTATAGCACAGCCCTGGACAAATATCCCTTAAGAGCGGCTTAATTTTTCCTGTGGGAATGCGAAAGGCCCGCCTTGACAGCGCCCCTGCCCCGCCGTATACTGGCCTTATCGAACCTGCGGAAAGAGGCGATTGGATGACCGTGCTGTTCGCTATTGATTCCTTTAAAGGCAGCTGCACCTCCGCTGAGGCCTGCGCCTGGGCCGCCGAGGGCTTCCGCCGGGGCTGGCCCGGCGCCGAAACCCGCTGCCTGCCGGTGGCCGACGGGGGAGAGGGCACGGTGGCCGCCTTCCTGGCTGCCTGCGGCGGGAGGACAGTGGAGGCGGCGGTTTCCGATCCATTTGGCCGGCCGATACAGGCCAAGGCCGCCGTTCTGTCCTCCGGGGCCGGCGTGCTGGAAACCGCCGCCGCTTCCGGTCTGCCGCTCTTAACCACGGAGGAGAGGGACCCCTGGCGCGCCTCCTCCTATGGATCCGGCCAGCTGCTGCGCCGTCTGTTGGACGAGGGGTGCGTCGATATCCTGGTGGGGCTGGGCGGCACCGCCACCAACGACGGGGGCATGGGTATGCTGGCCGCCCTGGGCGCCCGCTTTCTGGATGAGGAAGGGCGCGAGCTGGGCCCCGGCGGTGGGGAACTGCTCCGGCTGCACCGCCTGGATTTTTCCGGACTGGATCCGCGTCTGTCCGCCTGCCGGTTCCGGCTTCTCTGCGACGTGGACTCTCCTTTATGCGGCCCTGACGGCGCCTCCCTCACCTTCGGCCCTCAAAAAGGCGCCTCCCCCGAAACCGCCTCCCGTTTGGACAAGGCCCTGGAACATTTTGCCCGGGTGGTCCGAGAGCAGCTGGGTGTCGACATGCTGCCCTGGCGAGGCGGCGGAGCGGCCGGCGGCCTGGGTGCCGCCCTGCGGCTGGCGGGGAACGCGAGCATGACCCCCGGCATCGACGCCCTGCTGGACGCCGCCGGCTTCGAGGACAGGCTGGCGGGCTGCCGCTTGGTGATCACAGGGGAGGGCCGGATGGACGGCCAGACCGCCCGCGGCAAGGTCCCCGCCGGGATTGCCCGCCGGGCCAAGGCTGCGGCCAATCTGCCTGTCGCCGCCCTGACCGGCGGTCTGGGCCCCGGTGCCCACGCTCTGTATGCCTGCGGCATCGACGCCGTGTTTCCCATCCCCGACGCGCCCATGACCCTGCGGGAGTCCATGGCCGCCTCCCGCCGGTTACTCATCGGCGGGGCGGAGCAATTGGCCCGCCTCCTGCACGCCTCCGGTTTCACATAAAAAGGCCCTGTCCGGAAGAATTTTGCTTCTGGACAGGGCCCTTTTCATCTTTTTTGTCACCCTTTCCCTGCGCACCGCTATACTGATAAGGAACCGCAGCCTACAAGGATTGGAGGACAAACCCATGGAGAATCTACAAGCCATGATCGAGCGGTATAAGGCGGAAATGATGAAAGCCGCCTCCCGCAGCGCCCTTCCCCCGCAGGAATCCGTCCAACCGGCGCCGCCGGAGCCGGCCCCTGTCCCCACGCCCGCCCCGCCGCGGCCCGAACCGCCTCCCGCCTCTGCTCCGTCCCCCCAGCCCGCCGCGCCGGCCGTTCCTCCCCCGCCCCTGCCGCCGGACGAACCGGAAATCAATCCGCCCGAGGCGAATCCGCAGGACGATCCCCTGCAGCCCATCGCCCCCGAGGCGGACACCTATGAGAACTTCCTGCGGGAGAATACCAAGACCGGCATCCTGCGCGTCCAGGCCTACGCCGGCCGTCAGGCGGTGCCCGTCCCCGGCGCCCAGGTAACCGTCAGCCGTACCTTCTCCGACGGCACGAAAGAATTTGCCTCCGGCGTCACCGACGAAAACGGAATATTTGACAACATCGTGCTGCCCGCGCCGGATAAAGCGCTAGCTGAAGCGCCCACCGGCGAGGCCCCCTACGCCACCTATGATATCCGCGTCACCCATCCCGGTTATCGGACGGAGGTTTATCAGCAGGTGCCCATTTTCGACGGGATCAAATCCATTCAGCCGGTCCGCTTCCTGCCCGATCGATCGGTATCCTGAAAGGAGGGCGTTTCATGCAGCCGATATTAGACCTGCCGGTCATCCCCGAGTTTATTACCGTCCACCTGGGCCGGCCCGACCAGCCGGCGGAGAACATCCGCGTCTCTTTCGCGGACTACATCAAAAACGTGGCCTCCAGCGAAATTTATCCCACCTGGCCGGAATCCGCCATCCGTGCCAATATCCTGGCACAGATCAGCTACGCCCTCAACCGGATTTACACCGAATACTACCCCAGCCGCGGCTATGATTTCGATATCACCAGTTCCACCCAGTACGATCAGAAATTCATTCCCAACCGGGACATTTTCGAAAACATCTCCCAAATCGTGGACGATATTTTCAACGATTACGTCGTCCGGCAGGGGAGCGTGCAGCCCTATTTCACCCAATACTGCAGCGGCACCACCACCACCTGCGAGGGCCTGTCTCAGTGGGGCACCGTCGCCCTGGCCGAGGAGGGCCTGGTACCCTATGAAATCCTGCAGCGGTATTACGGCGACGATATCAACATCGTCTTCAACGCCCCGGTGGCGGGCATCGAACGCTCCTATCCCGGCGCGCCTCTTCGCCTGGGCAGCGCGGGGGAGGATGTGCGCATTATCCAGCGGCAGCTCAACCGCATCGCCGATAACTACCCGGCCATCCCCCGTCTGTCGGTCATCGACGGTTTTTTTGGTGTGGAAACCGAGGCTGCCGTGCGGGAATTTCAGCGGATTTTCAACCTGACGGTGGACGGCATCGTGGGCAAGGCCACCTGGTACAAAATCAAATCCATCTACAACGGCATCAAGGGCCTCAACGAGCTGTATTCCGAAGGGCTGTCCCCCGAAGAGGTGGAGCGGCTGTACTCCCGGCAGCTTGAAGAGGGAGACACCGGCATGGGCGTACGGGTCGTGCAGTACATTCTGGCCGTTATCGCCTACTTCGACAATCAAATCCCCGTTCCTATCATAGACGGTGTATTCGATCAGAACACCAAGGACGCGGTGCTGGCTTTCCAGCGCCAGTACGGTCTCCCGGCCACCGGCATCGTCGACCGGGACACCTGGAACCGGATGAACACTGCTTACGCCGACACTATCGCCAACATCCCGCCGGATGTGGTCCCCGATTCCGCATTCGTGTATCCCGGTCGCTTCCTGACCCTGGGCATGACCGGGGACGATGTGGAAGATCTGCAGCGCCTGCTCGCCCAGGCCGCCGCCCTTCACGATTTTATCCCCGCCGTGACCGTCACCGGCGATTTTGACGACGCCACCGAAAACGCCGTGCGGGCCGTGCAGCAGCAGGCCGGCCTGGAAGCCAACGGCGCGGTCGGCCCCCTGACCTGGGCCCGCATCGTGGAACTGGCACAGGATGCGTAACCCGCGATTTTTTCTTGTCCGCCCGCGAAGCCGCAGAGAATCGATAAAGGACGGCCCTGCCGTAGCCGGCGGGGCCGCCCTTTGCTTAAGGTGAGGGGGAGCGAACAACCTCCGATTTTTGGGAATGAGCGAGCGCCCACAGCGGCGTTGGCCTCACTTGCCATGCGACAGCATGGCGCGCTCGGCCGCCTTGCTGTGAACCCCCGCTCCATCCCAAAAATTCTTTGACCTCAGCCTGCGTATTTTGTCATTCGGCAAGGCAGAGGACGACGGTGGGCTGGCGCCCACCTAGGACGATAACGCGGCAGAATGGCTAAATACACCGGCTGAGGCGGGGTAGGTTCGCTCCCCCTCACCTTATGTCGTCCTGTCTACCTATGATCTTGTTGTAACCGCCGTTTTTATTCTCCAGCAACCCCGAACTTCCGGAACCGTATTCCATAAAATAAGAAGCTATGCGGATGCCTGCGGGGTGCATCGACACCAAACAGGGTTCAAATCCCAGACTGGCCGGTTATAAAAAGAACACGCACGGCTGAACGCCGTACGTGTCTTTTTCATGGCTGCGGAACTAGGATTTGAACCCAGACAAGCAGAGTCAGAGACTGCCGTGCTACCATTACACAATTCCGCAATATCTTAGAGCGTTATTTATTATACCGGATTTTTCCCGTTTGTCAAGAGGTACAAGCGTTTTTCTTATAAAAATCGCCTGCGTTTTTCCGCTCCGGAAGGAGTTTACCCCGCGCCGGGCGGGTTTATTCGCGTCGCCGCCGATTTTTTCTTCACCATCGGGCATACTACCCGTATCGCCGGGCAAGAAACCGCCCGGAAGGCGATTGCCTTCCGGGCGGCTGTGCCTTGTTCGGCAGTTCTTACTTCAGGTTGTTCTGCTCGTAAGCCTGGATCATCTTTTTGACCATCTGGCCGCCCACGGAACCAGCCTGTTTGCTGGTCAGGTCGCCATTGTAGCCCTGCTTCAGGGTCACGCCAACCTCGCTGGCAGCTTCCATCTTGAACCGGTCGAGACCTTCGCGAGCTTCGGGAACGAGAGATTTGTTGTTAGACATCGTTTTTTACACTCCTCAAATAATGGCGGCGGTAAGGCCGCGTTGATGATATTTGCGTTTGCAATCCTAGTATCGTCCCGGACGCCATAAATATGAACGGTAATTTGTGTTAAAAACGTGTCTTTTTCCCATCCGTCGTTTTTGGGTTAGCCCCGGCGGGAAACCGGCGGCTTGCCCGGCCCGCGGCGGGCGGGATGGACGCCGCCCCGCTGCCCGTCCCTTTCCGGCGTGACCGCCTTGTCTCGGCGGGGCAGTCGCGGCTGGGGCTTGGGCGCCGGCTCGAATACCTGCATGGGGAAGGGATGATCCTCCACCACCGGTATGGCCTTTCTGGTCAGCTTCTCAATGTCCTTTAAATAGGCTTTTTCATCGAAATCGCAGAAGGATATGGCGTCGCCCGACGCGCCCGCCCGCCCCGTGCGCCCGATACGGTGCACATAGGTCTCCGGTATGTTGGGCAAATCGTAATTGATCACGTGGGACAGCTCGTCCACGTCGATCCCCCGCGCCGCGATGTCGGTGGCCACCAGGATTTTCAGGCTCCCGTCCTTCAGGCCGCGCAGCGCCGCCTGCCGGGCGTTCTGGGACTTGTTGCCATGGATGGCCATGGCGTGAATGCCGTCCCGCTCCAAATCCTTGACCACCCGATCCGCCCCGTGCTTGGTGCGGGTGAACACCAGGGCGGAGGAGATCCCCCCGTCCCGCAGCAGATATGTCAGCAGCCGCCGTTTGTTGGCCTTGTCCACAAAATACACCGACTGCCGGATGGCGTCCACGGTGGAAGACACCGGCGTCACCGCCACCTTCACCGGATCCACCAGCAGGGAATCCACCAGCTGCCGGATTTCCGGCGGCATGGTGGCGGAAAAGAGCAGGGTCTGCTTTTTGATCGGTAGCTTGGTGATCACCCGCTTGACGTCGTGGACAAACCCCATGTCCAGCATCCGGTCGGCCTCGTCCAGCACAAAGGTCTGCACATCGTCCAGGTGGACATAGCCCTGGCCGATCAAATCGTTGAGCCGCCCCGGCGTGGCGATGAGGATGTCCACCCCGCGGGCCAGCGCCTCCACCTGCGGGTTCTGGGACACACCGCCGAACAGCACGCTGCAGCGCAGCCGGGTGTGCCGGCCGTACGCCTGGAAGCTCTCCAGGATCTGAATGGCCAGCTCCCGTGTGGGGGTGAGCACCAGCGCCCGGATGGGCCGCTTGCCCAGTCCCAGCGGCTGGGCGCAGAGCCGCTGCAGTATCGGCAGGGCGAAGGCCGCCGTCTTTCCCGTCCCCGTCTGGGCGCAGCCCACCAGATCCCGGCCGGCCAGCACGGGCGGAATCGCCTTTTGCTGGATGGGGGAGGGCGTGGTATAGCCCTCCTCCGCCACCGCCTTAAGCAGCGGCGCGATCAATTGCAAATCCTGAAACGTCATAAATCTCCTGTCTTTCCTTCGGTTGTCTGTGTCGTCAGTCTCATGGGGCGGTTTGCCCGCCCGCCTGGGCCGCTAAAGCCTCGTAGGCGTCCGCGGGATCCCGGATGTCCCGCACCCGCTGCTCCATGGGGCACAGGCCGGTGTTCTCCCGGTTGATGATGTACGGCACGCAGCGGCCGTACGCCACCTGCACGCCGTTTTCCTCCAGCAGGGCCAGGGCGCCCTCGCTGATGACGGCCGCGTATACCGCCCGCACGCCGCCGTACAAGAACAGCAGCGCCGCCGCCCTTCCCACGATTTTATCCGCTGCCGCCCCGTCCCGCAGGGCGTCCCCATCCTCGCCCAGCCAGACGAGCAGCGGCCGTATCCCGGTCAGATGGGATACCCGCACCTGCCCGTTTCGGCAGACCGCGCAGGTGGCGTTTTCCGCCTCCCACCGGCTTCTGGCCAACTCCCAATCGCTCATGGCCGCCTCCCTTTTTCGCTTCGCCGGGCTTTCCAGCAGGTGGGATTTGCGCAGCGCCGTCAGCAACAGGGGAATGACCGCCCACTGAACGGCCAGCCCCGGCAGCCCCTCCAAGGCGGCGGTGAACACCGACAATGCCGGCGGCGCTTTCACGCCGAACACCCCCGCCATCACGAACAGCAGCAGCGCCTTGACCAGCCGGCCCGCCGCCTGGGCCAACACCAGGCTGACCAGCGCCGGCAGCCGGCATTGCTTATAAAATGCCCCGCCCGCCAGACCGTATACCAGCAGCTCCACCGCCATATAAGGCAGCACCGCCGCCGCGGGCATGCCGGTCAGCAGGCAGCTGACAAGGGGCGTCAGAAGCCCCACCGTCCCGCCGAACAGCGGCCCGAGCAGAAACCCGCCCAGCAGCACCGGCAGGTGCATGGGCAGGAACAGGGTGCCCATGGCGCTGCCTCCCGCCAGATGGAACACCTGGGGCAGCAGAATGCCCACCGCGATCAGCAGACCGCCCACCGCCATTTTTTTGGTTTCCGCCATGGGAAACCGATCCCGTTTCGTCATGTCAACCCCGTTCTTTCGCATTATCTAAAAATCACCCGGCGCACTGTCCCAGCGACCGAAAAGAAACGTCCCCTTGTGGCCGGCGAGCGGTTCTTTCCAATCTCACTGGTGGTTATCAACCCTATCTAGAGCCTGTCGCGCCTCGAGCAGCCGCTCGCTGATGACAATATGCTGCGGACAGACCTTTTCACATTTCCGGCAGGCCCGGCACAGCTCCGCCTTTCCCTCGAGGGCCGCGTACCGCGTTTCCCCCTCCTCCTGCGAAAAGGCGGACCGGTTGTAGGCGTCGAACACCCCGGGAATATCCACCCCGAAGGGGCAGGGCATACAGTAGGCGCATTTGGTGCAGGGCACCTTGGCCATGGTGTCGTAGGCTTCCTTGGCTCCCGCGAACAGCGCCCGCTCTTCCCCGGTCAGCATTCCCTTCCCGCTGCGGGAGGCGTAAACGAGGTTGTCCCGCACCTGCTGCGCGCTTCCCATGCCGCTGAGCAGCAGGCTGACCTCGGGCCGATCCCAGATGAAATCCAGCGCCCATTCCACCGGCGTTTTCTCTGCCGGCAACACCCGGCGCACCCCTTCGGGCGGCAGCGCCAGCTTGCCGCCCAGCAGCGGCTCCATCACGATGACGGCCAGCCCCTTGCCCGCGGCGTATTCCAGCCCCTCGGTGCCGGCCTGATTGTTCACGTCCACATAGTTGTACTGGATCTGGCAGAAGTCCCAAGCGTACCCGTCCACGATTTCGTGGAACGCGTCGTTATCGTCGTGGAAGGAAAAACCGATGTACCGGATTTTTCCCGCCGCCCGGGCCGCCTCTATCCGGGGGATCAGCCCGAACCCCAGCACCTTTTCCCGCCACTCCTGCCGGTTGATGGCGTGAAACATGTAAAAATCCACATAGGGGAGGCCGAGCCTCTCCAGCTGCTCGTCCAGAATCCGATCAAAATCCTCCGCCTGATGCAGAAGGCTCACCGGCGATTTGGTGGCCACATAGGTTTTTTCGCGGTATCCGTCCCGCAACGCCTTGCCCACCAGCCCCTCGCTCTTGCCGTCGTGGTAAAAGTAGGCGGTGTCCACATAATTGACGCCCCCGTCGATGGCCTGCCGGATAAGCCCGATGGCCGCCGGCTCGTCAATGGCCCCGTCCGCCGTCGTCGGCATCCGCATGGCGCCGAAGCCCAGCGGAGACACCATGGCCCCCGTGCGTCCAAAGGGCCGCAGCGGCAGCCGGGCGGCGTCCTTGTCTACGCCCACCACCGGCCTTTCCATGATGTAATCGTCCATGACGAAGCCGCCGCCGATGTCGGCCACTTGGGTGTCCACCGTCTCAAAGCCCCAGTGCTTGTACACCGCGATGGACGAGGCGTTGCCCTTGTTGACCGTCAGCCAGATGGCGTGCAGCCTCTCCCGGCGGCAGAGCCCCTCGAGGAACGCCAGCGCCTGAGAGGCCGCGCCCTGTCCCCTGGCGTCCTTTTCTATGTAGAGCTTGCTGAGGAACAGCCTTTTGCCCGTTGTTTGCACGGCGGTATAGCCCGCCGCCCGGCCGTCCAGCTCCAGCAGGAAATACCGGTAGCCCTCCTGCGCGATCTGGCGGGCGATGGCCCCCGCCGACTGGAACTTGTCCACCATATAGGCTATCTGCGCGGGGGCCAGCAGCCCCGCGTAATGCTCGTTCCACACCTTATCGGCCAGCGCCGCGGCAGCGGCAATCCGCTCCGGCGTCGCCGCCGGTACAAACCGAACCTGCATACAACCATTCCTTTCGTATTCATCGATACGCCGAAACCCAGTGGCCGCCTTGTAGGGGCGAGCATCGCTCGCCCGCGAAACAGCGCACCATCTCGCCCGCCCCGACTACCAGCGGCGAGCACAAGCCTTCCCCTTGAGGTGATTTCCCCGCCTGGCGGGGGAAATGTCGCGCAGCGGCAAAAGGGGGCCTCCGGCTCTGCCGGACGTCGGATGAGGTGGCCTCCAACAAGCTCCCATCCGCGTACACCCCGCGCGCCTGTCCAACCCCCGCAAACCTTATCCCATCCTACAAAAGCCACACTCTCATGGCCGGAAAATTCCCCGCCGATACACCAAGGGGTGATGCTGCGCCCGCGCCGCATCACCCCGCCTTTATTCCTCTTTGGCGCAAGCCTGAAGCCCCAGCTCCGTCAGCTGCTCCGCGTCCACCGGGGAGGGGCAGGCCGTCATGGGCTCGGTCATGTTCTGCACCTTGGGGAAGGCCACCACGTCCCGCAGGGTCGCGGCCCCCAGCATCTGCATCACCAGCCGGTCCAGCCCGATGCCCATGCCGCCGTGGGGCGGCGCACCGTACTGGAACGCGTCGGTCAGGAACCCGAATTTCTCGTGAGCCTCCTCGTCGGACAGGCCCAGCGCCCGGAACATGTGCCCCTGCAGCTCCGGATCGGTAATCCGGATGGAGCCGGAGGCCAGCTCGACCCCCGCCAGCACCAAATCGTAGGCCTTGGCGTATACCTTGTCCGGCTCGCTGTCGAGATAGGGGATGCACTCGTCCAGCGGCGCGGTGAAGGGATGGTGCATGGCGACATACTGCTGCGTCTCCTCGTCCCACTCGAAGAAGGGGAAGGCCGTGATCCATAGCAGGCCCAGCCCCTTTTTCTCGATGGACAGCTTGTTGGCCAGCTCCACCCGCAGCGCGCCCAGGGTGGTGAGCACGTGTTTCTTCACCGTGTCCGCCACGATGAGCACCACGTCGCCCTTTTCCGCCCCCGCGGCGGTCAGCAGCCGGGTCATTTCCTCCTCGGTGAGGAATTTGCCGAAGGAGGAGGCGATATTCTCCTCGGTCCAGCGCACCCAGGCCAACCCCTTGGCCCCGATGCCGCGGACAAATTCGGTGAGCTTATCCACTTCCTTGCGGGTCAGCACGCTCACGGCGTTCTTGGCCGTCAGGGCCCGCACCGTGCCGCCCCCCTCGAGGGCGGAGGCGAACACCCCGAAGCCGCAGCCTCTTACCGCCTCGGACAAATCCACAATCTCCATACCGTACCGGATGTCCGGCTTATCGGAGCCGTACCGCTCCATGGCCTCGTTGTAGGTCAGGCGGGGGAGAGGCAGAGGCACGTCCACATGCAGCACCGTGTCATATACATATTTCATGAAGCCCTCGCCGATGTCCAGCACGTCCTGAACGTCCACGAAGGACATTTCCAGGTCAATCTGGGTGAATTCCGGCTGCCGGTCGGCCCGCAGATCCTCGTCCCGGAAGCACCGGGCCAGCTGCATGTAGCGATCGAAGCCCGCCACCATGGACAGCTGCTTGTACAGCTGAGGCGACTGGGGCAGGGCGTAGAAGGTGCCGGGATGCAGACGGCTGGGCACCAGGAAGTCCCTCGCCCCTTCGGGGGTGGAGCGGATGAGCATGGGGGTCTCCAGCTCGATGAACCCCTGCGCGTCGAAATAATCCCGGGCCGCCTTGGCGATCCGGTGGCGCAGCAGCAGGTTGCGCTGCAAATCCGGCCGCCGCAGGTCGAGGTACCGGTATTTCAGCCGGGTGGCCTCGGCGGTGGCGCAGTTCTCCACGATTTCGAAGGGGGGCGTTTCCGCCTTGCCCAGCACCCGCAGCTCGCTCACGGCGATTTCCACGTCGCCGGTGGGGATGTCCGGGTTCTTCGCGGTGCGAATGCGCACCACGCCCCTCGCCGCCAGCACGTACTCGCTGCGCGCGGCGAAGGCCTTGTCAAACGCCTCCCGGGGGGTGCCCTCGTCAAAGGCCAGCTGGATGATGCCGGTGCGATCCCGCAGATCGATGAATATCAGCTGTCCCAAATCCCGCTGCCGCTGTACCCAGCCGAACACCGTGACCTCCCGGCCCTCGTGTTCCGCCCGGAAGTCCCCGCAGTACGCGGTGCGTTTGAGTCCCTTGATGCTTTCTGCCATGGTTGACCATTCCTTTTTTCCAGGGCCGGAGCGCCGCCCGTCCCGTTATTCGCCGGTTTCCGCCAGTTCGGAGAACAAGTCCGTCATGTCCGCCAGCTGGCGGTCGAGCGACCGGTTGTACAGGGTGGTGTACAGGCTGTCGTCCAGCGCCACCTCGGTCTGCTCCCCGGTTTTCATGTCCTTGAGCCGGGCCTTTCCGGCGGCAAGCTCGTTGTCGCCCACCACCATGGAGTACCGGGCGCCCAGCTTGTCGGCGTATTTCATCTGGGCTTTGAGCCCCCGGCCGGCAATGTCGCATTCCACCGACACGCCCCCTTCCCGCAGGCGGGTGGCGATGGCGAAGCAGCGTCTGGCCGCCTCCGCGCCCATGGGGGCGAGATACAGCTCGCACACCGGCGGCTGAGGGAAGGCGCACTCCTTGGCCTTCATGATGAGCAGCAGCCGCTCCAGCCCCATGCCGAAGCCCAGGGACGGCAGGTGCGGCCCGCCCAGCTCCTCCACCAGCCCGTCGTACCGCCCGCCGCCGCAGACCACCGCCTGCGCGCCCAGCGCGTCGGACTCGAATTCAAACACCGTGCGGGTGTAGTAATCCAGCCCCCGCACAATGCGGGGGTTGATGTCGTAGGCGATCTCCGCCGCGTCCAGGCAGGCCTTCACCCCTTCGAAATGCTCCGCGCACTCCTCACACAGATAGTCGAGGATCACCGGCGCCCCCGCCGCCACGGCGGAGCAGACCGGCGACTTGCAGTCGAGAATCCGCATGGGGTTCTTTTCCAGCCGCCCGAGGCAGGTCTCACACAGCTCGCCCTTCCGGCTCTCAAAATAGGCCTTCAGCGCCGCGTGATACTTGGCCCGGCAGGTCGGGCAGCCGATGGAATTGAGATACAGCTTGACTCCCGGCACCCCCAGGGTGGACAGCACCATATGCGCCAGGGAAATCACCTCGGCGTCCGCCTGGGGCGCCGCCGCGCCGAAACATTCCACGCCGAACTGGTGGAATTCCCGCAGCCGCCCCGCCTGCGGGTTCTCGTACCGGTAGCAGGAGGTCAGATAGCTCACCTTGACCGGCAGGGCTCCGTTGTGCAGTCCGTTTTCCAGCAGGGCGCGTGCCGCGCCCGCCGTCCCCTCCGGCCGCAGGGAGATGGAACGCCCCCCCTTGTCAGAGAAAGTATACATCTCCTTCTGCACCACGTCGGTGGTCTCTCCCACCGACCGCTGGAACAGCTCGGTGTGCTCGAACACCGGGGTGCGGATTTCCCGGAAACCGAAATCCCGGGCGATGGACAGGGCGGTCTGTTCGACGTGCTGCCACTTGTAGCTGTCCGCCGGCAGCACGTCCTGGGTGCCGCGGATGGCTCTGGTGATCAGTTCCATAATGAAAACTCCGTTTCTTTTGGTTTGAAAATGGGCACTACTATGCGGATTTGTGCGAGGGGGCGTGCGGTAAAATGCTCTTTGTATCGAAAAAAGACGCACTTTCGTGCGTCTTTTTCAGGGAGCCGCCCCGTTCCCCCGGTACAAATTACCGGTTGGCCGGATTGACAATGTTCCGCCAATCCAAATCCCCGCGCTCCAGGCCGTGAATCAGCACCTCCGCCGTGGCGATGTTGGTCGCCACCGGGATATTCCGCATGTCGCACAGACGGAACATGTCGTTCTCGTTCGGCTCATGGGATTTCACCGTCATGGGATCGCGGAAAAACAGCAGCAGGTCGATTTCATCGCAGGCGATGCGGGCAGAAATCTGCTGATCGCCGCCCTGAGAGCCGCTCAAATACCGCACAATATTGAGGCCGGTCGCCTCCGCCACCATCTTGCCGGTGGTGCCGGTAGCGCAGATATTATGTCGGCTGAGAATGCCGCAGTACGCAATGCAAAACTGGACCATCAGTTCCTTTTTGGCGTCGTGTGCAATCAACGCGATATTCATACAGTCACTCCTTCTTTCATATGGCAGAGGGGCGGGATGCGCCCCGTTTGCTTTTCCGAACAGCCTCTACATCTTTTCCAGCCGCGCCAGGGGCACGTCCTCGCCCAGATAGCGGCGGGCGATGTTGGAAAAGCAGGAGGAGGCGTTACAGGCATCGGGCAGGGGCCGGCCGTTGGCGTTGGCCACCGCCACCTGCTCGTCCTCCGGCAGAACGCCCATCAGCTGCAGTCCCGCGGTGTCGATGATTTCGTCCACGTCGGGCATGGCCCCCCGCATCACCAGGGAGGGCCGCAGCCGGTTGATGATCAGCCGGGCGGGCAGATCCCGGGCAAAGAGCAGATGGCCCACCACCTGGGCGTCCCGGGCGCAGACCATATCCGGCGTGGTGACCACCAGGGCCCGCTCCGCCGCCGCGACGGCGGTTTCAAACCCCCGGCCCAGGCCGGCGGGGCAGTCGATGATCACATGGTCGTAGTACCGGGCGAAGCCGCGGCACAGACGCTTCATATCCTGCGGCGTACACAGCTTTTCAAAGCTGACCGGCGCGGGCACCACGAAAACGTTGGGGCAGACGGGGGAGGGATAAATGGCCCGTATAGGTTCGCAGTTTCCCGCAAAAATATCCGCCATGTCGTACACCGTGCTGCCGCCCACGCCCAGCATCAAATCCAGGCTGCGCAGGCCCGCGTCGGTGTCCACCACCAGCACCCGATGGCCCAGCTTGGCCAGGGCGCAACCCAGCCCAGCCGTCACGGTGGACTTGCCAGCGCCGCCTTTTCCCGATGTGACAACGCTTACCAGCCCCATAGGTCAACCGAATCCTTTCCGGGCGGCCCGTGGACGCACCTGTTCACAAGCCCGTTCGGCGCTTGATATAACTGCATAACCATACAGCCAAAACCGTGTAAAAATTAGCCGCTCTTGTAGCCAGTATAGCACAGTTTTACCGTCAAGTAAACCATTTTGGCCCCGCCGGAACGAAAAAATTCCGGCAGGGCTTCTTGTGCAAAGTTACAGGCCGGGCGCTCAGGGCAGGAGCTGGGCGGACGGGGTGGGCGCCAGGCCGGCCGTCTTGCCGGCAAAATAGGCGTCCAGCACCTGGCGGGCCACCTCGCTGGAGGCGGCGGAGGTGCCCTGCTCCATCACCACGGCCACGGCCACCTCTGGCTTTTCCACCGGGCCGTAGGCGATGAAGATGCCGTTATCCGTTTTCCCCTCCACAATCTGGGCGGTGCCGGTTTTGGCTGCCAGGGTATACGGGAGATTGCCCTTGTTGAAGAACCGGGAAGCGGTGCCCGACTTGACCACCTCCACCATGCCCTTGCGCACGGTGTCGATGGCTTCCTTAGACAAGTCGGCCCGGGACACCACCTCGGGCTGCACCACGGTGTCGGTCAGGCCGTCGTAGCTGCGCACGCTGTGCACCAGGTGGGTCTTATACCGCACGCCGTCGTTGGCCAGGGTCATGGCGTAGGTAGCCAGCTGGATGGGCGTCACGTTACTGGTCTGGCCGATGGCGGCCCGGAGGGTATCGCCGCCGGTCCAGATGTCACCTCGGTTCTTTTTGGCCTCCGGGCTGTCCAGATAGCCCGGAGACTCCCCAATTTCCACACCGGTCTTTTGGCACAGGCCAAACAGGTTGAAAAACTTGTTAATCGTGTCAATACCGGTGCGTCGGCCGGTATCATAGAAAAAAACATTGCAGGATTTGGAAAGCGCCGTGGCCACGTCTATGGATCCATGCCTTCCCATACAGGTAGGCTGATAATCCTCATAGTACCGGTACCGGCGATCGCAGGTAATGTGGGTAGAGGGGGTCAACTCATTTTTGGAGAAAGCCGCCAGGGCCACGGCGGGCTTGGCGGTGGAGCCGAAGGGGAACGCGCCGTTCAGGGCCCGGTTGAACAGGGGCTTGTCGGGATCCTTGACCAGATCGGCGTAGTTCTCGCCATAGGTGGCCAGGTCGAAGCTGGGCCAGCTGGCGCAGACCAGGACGCCGCCGTCGGACACGTCCAGCATGACCACCGAGCCGCTCTTGACATCGTGGCCGTTGTCGGCAAACTTCCCGCCCTTGGTGGCGGGCTTGGCCCGCAGCTCCTCGAACTTGGCCTTGAGAATCTGCTGCACCTTGGCCTGCAGGTCGGTATCGATGGTGAGCACCACCGATTTGCCGGGGACGGGCGCCTTGGTTTCCTTTTCCTCCAGGACGTTGCCCTTGGCGTCCTTGACCAGGGTGCGGGTGCCGGTGGTGCCCCGCAGGCTGTCCTCCATGGCGGCCTCGATGCCGCCCTTGCCGACCTTGTCGTTAAGGGCGTAGCCCTTTTCCTTGAGTTCCTCGTATTCCTCGGCGTAAATGGGGCCGACCTGGCCGATCAGATGGGCGGCCACGTCCCCCTGCACGTATTTGCGCACCGGCGTGGCCTGCACGTCCACACCGGGATATTCCGTGTTGTTTTCCATGATTTTATACATGGTCTCCCGGGAGACGCCGGAGGAGAAAACATAGGCGTTCTGGGCGGTGAAGTCCCGGATACTCATCTCATACCGCACGCCCGCGATAGCCCGCTGCTCCTCGGCGGTGTAACCGGCGAGGTGGTAGGCCTCCACCAGGGCCTTCATACAGTGTTCCGCCGTGGCGTAGTCGGCCATGTTCAGGTTTTTCTTCAGGGCGGCGATGCTGGCATCCCGCTCCTCCTCAAAGGCATAGGGCGCCTTCCGGGTGATGGGCAGGGTGTCGTTCCAGGTCTCCTCCGCCTCCCCCAGCAGGGTGACGAGGCGCAGAATGATGTCGTTCTGCAGCTTCTGCTGCCCGTCGTCGGTGCCCCGGGGAAAATAGTTGTAATCGAACAGCACCGCGTTGCTGGTGGCATTGACCGCGATGGGCCGCAGATACCGATCCAGGATTTCGCCCCGGGAGGCGGCGATGCTGATTTTTGTCTCCATTTTGCGGGTGGCCAGCTCGTTGTAGGCTTCTCCCTCCACGATCTGAATTTGAAAAAGACGCAGCGCGTAGATGCCGAAGACCGTCATGACCAGCAGGGCTATAAAGAACGAACGGCGTTTGCTCATGCGGTTGCCCTTGTTGTCCGCCATCATAGAGGGTGGCTCCTTTCTCCGGCCAAAGGGCCGGCGTCAGTCCCGCTTGCGCAGGGTTTTGGCGATTAAGAGGGTCAGCCCGTACAGCAGGGGCGACACCACCAGGGTATAGGCCATATCCGGCAGCAGCATCCGCCCGAGCATGTACAGCGGGTCCTCCTTCATCCACAGGACGTAATTGAAGAACCAGTCCATCAGCCCCTGCGTCAGCAAGGCGCCGCTGAACAGCAGCATGGCGGAGAGCAGGTTGTTGCGGATCAGCAGCCGCACCAGCAGGCCGCAGGCGCAGCAGATAGCCATCAGGAACAGGGCGCTGAAGCCAAAAAGGCGGTCGGCGTACAAATCCCACAGCAGGCCGCCGGCGATGCCGGCCGCTGCCCCGCCCACCGGCCCCTCGAACATGGCGATGCTCACCACGATGGGAATCAGCAGCAGGGGCCGGGCCCCGAACACGGCGGGAAAAACGCGGGGCGCCATCTGCAAAAGCCCGGCGCCCAGGATCAGCAGCCCGTAGGCCGTCCATTTCAGATACCGGCCGCTCAGCCGGTGCAGGGGGTTCTTTTCATTCAGCTTGGGTTGATTGTCCATGGTTCAGCCCCCCTCGCCCTGTCCGTCGAAGGAGGTGATGACCATGACGTTTTTCAGGGAGCGGACATCGACATACGGCTCGATGATCGCATACAGGGACAAGCCGTCCGACTCCGGGTTCACCTCGGTGATTTTCCCGATGAGCAGCCCCTCGGGGAAAACGCCGCCCCGCCCAGAGGTCACCACGATGTCCCCGATGGCGGCGCCGGACGATTTCTCCAGCGTGTTCAGCCGTAAGAGACCCTTTTCCGCCAGAGGCGGAGCCCCGCCGGTGATGGCGGTGTTGCCGTTGCGGCTGATCATGGCGCTGGCCTTGGTGTTGACATCGAGGATGGTGCGCACCTTGCAGGAGGTAAAGCTGACCTCGCTGACCAGGCCCACCAGGCCCTCGGCGGTAATGACCGGATCGCCCACGGCGATGCCGCTTTTGGTGCCGGCGTTGATGGTGAAGTTACCGAAGGGGCTGAGGGGATCCACCGCGATGACCTTGCCGGAGGCAAAGGTATAGTCGGAATGCTGCTCATGCAGGCCGAGAATCTTGGCGTACCACTCGTTTTCTTCCTTCATTTTGTCGTAGTCCACCACCTGCTCGCGCAGCTCCCGCAGCTCCTTTTGGGCTTGTTCCAGCTCCTCCCGGGTTTCTTTGGAGCTGCCAAACTGGCCGAAAAAGCCGCTGATCCCGTCCGAAACGCTGGTCACGGCGGACTGGAGCGGGGTGATGATGGCGCCGGCGATGGTGGCTGGTATGGTGGCCAGCCCCCCGGTCGACGCTCCGTAAATCATCACGCCCACCAGTATCAGGGCGATAACGCCCAGCACCTTAAAGGCGAAGCTTTTCAGAAAATCCTTCACGGCAGCCTCCCTGTGTTTGGATAATCCCGGCGGTTTCCCGCCATAAGGCGAGGGGGAGCAAACTCATCCCCTCTTAAGGTGAGGGGAGCGAACCCACCCCGCCTCAGCCGGCTGAGGTCAAAGAATTTTTGGGACGGAGCGGGGGTTCACAGCAAGGCGGCCGAGCGCGCCATGCTGTCACATGGCAAGTGAGGCCAACGCCGCTGTGGGCGCTCGCTCATTCCCAAAAATCGGAGGTTGTTCGCTCCCCCTCACCTTAACAAACCAGCCTCCGAAAACGTTGGTTTCGGAGGCCTGGTATCCGTTTCAGCCTCCGCTTTACGGAAGGCTCCGGTTCCTTATTTGCTGCGGTTGGAACGGAAGTTGCTGACCATACCGAGATCCAGGCATTTGCCGGTCCCCATAACCACACAGTCCAGCGGATCCTCGGCCACGTGCACCGGCATGCCGGTTTCCCGGTTGATCAGCACGTCCAGACCGCGCAGCAGCGCGCCGCCGCCGGTGAGCATGATGCCGTTGTTGATGATGTCGGCGGAAAGCTCCGGCGGCGTCCGCTCCAGGGTGGAGCGGATGGCGTCCACGATGGCGCTGACCGGATCGGCCAGGGACTCACGGATCTCCTCGGAGGTGACGGTGATATTCTTGGGCAGGCCGTCCACCAGGTTGCGGCCCTTGACGTCCATGCTCTCCTCCTCGTCATAGGGGAAGGCGGAGCCCAGGCGGATCTTGATGTCCTCGGCCGTGCGTTCGCCGATGAGGAGGTTATACTTTTTCTTGATGTAGGAAATAATGGCCTCGTCGAAATCGTCGCCGGCGGTACGCACCGAGCAGGAGGTGACGATATCTCCTAGGGAAATGACGGCCACCTCGGAGGTACCGCCGCCGATATCCACCACCATGCAGCCGGCGGCTTCCTCCACCTGGAGGCCGGCGCCGATAGCGGCGGCCATGGGCTCGGCGATCAGCTCCACGTCCTTGGCGCCCGCCTGACGGGCGGCCTCGTCCACGGCGCGGCGCTCCACCTCGGTGACGCCGGAGGGGATGCAGACAATGAGGCGGGGACGGTTGAACAGGGTGCTGTGCAGGGCGGCCTTGATAAAGTGCCGCAGCATGGCGGAGGTGACCTCAAAATCGGCGATGACGCCGTCCTTCAGAGGACGAACAGCGGAAATGGATCCGGGCGTGCGCCCGATCATCTCCTTGGCCTCGCTGCCGACGGCCATGACCTCCTCCTTCTTCACATCCACAGCGACCACGGAGGGCTCGCGCATGACGATCCCCTTGCCCCGCATATACACAAGCGTATTGGCTGTGCCCAAATCGATACCGATATCCCGACTGAAAAACATCTTTTCCTCTTCCTTTCCTTGCGGGTCCAACCCCGGCGGGGCGCGTTCCCCGTCTCCAACCAACCTGCCGCCGCGCGTTCCCCGATGGGCCGCGGCAGGGCGAAGTCCCGACCGGACTACTGTATGTGAAAGGGTTCCCGGCTCGTACCGCTATTTTATATATTTGGCTATTAACCCATATATTATATACTGCTGAAAAAAATTTCTCAACTGGGTAAACCAAATTTTTTACAAAAACTTTGGTTTTTATTGACAATGGAAAGAGGATAGGGGCCGTTCGGTCCCTGCAGGCCTGTCCGCGGGGGGAAAAGCCGGCTACTCCTTACCGGCCAGGAAGCGGGCGAGACGGGCGCCGGGCAGGCCCATCACGGTATAGAAATCCCCGCGGATGCCCCGGATGAACCGCATGCCCCGGCCTTGGATGGCGTAGGCGCCGGCCTTGTCCAGCGGCTCCCCGGTGGCGGCGTAGGCGGCCGCCTCCTCCCGGGTCATGGGATAGAACGTCACCTCGGCGGCGTCCACAAATCCGCCGCATTTACCCGGCGAGCAGACCCACACCCCGGTCATCACCACATGGGTTTTCCCCTGCAGGGACAGCAGCATCTCCACGGCCTCGGCCTCATCCCGGGGCTTACCCAGGGCGCGGCCGTCCAGGACGACCATGGTGTCGGCCCCCACCACCAGGCGATTGGGATGGGCGGCGGCCACCTCCTCGGCCTTGCACCGGGCCAGGGCCTGCACCCGTTCGGCGGGAGGCAGGCCGGCAGGGGCGCTTTCCCGCACAGCGGGGCACACCTCGAAGGGGATATCCAGCAGGGTGAGAATTTCCTTGCGCCGGGGGGAGGCCGACGCCAGCAGCAGAGGCATAGCCATACGCCTTATCTCACCTTCTTATACAGCAGCAGGGCAGCGCTTACCAGGATTACCTGCAGCACGTTGACCTGCATTTTAAAGGCAAAGCTTATCTGCACGATAATCAGATTCAGGTTCACCGTATCGAAGCCGACGGATTCGCCCCAGGTGAGCCATTTGAGGAAGCTGACCCCGGCGGTCAGCTGGCCGACCAGGGCGGCGATGACCAGGGCGGCCAGGACGAGAAATATCAGAATCAGGCTGTTTTTCGCTTTCAATGGAACCTTCCTATCCTTTCCGGGCCAGGGACGGCGCTATCGCGCCGCCGGGCCTTGTTGATGGGGGTGGCCGTCTTAAGGGGAGGGCCCCTCTCCTTATTGCCGGCCGGTGGAGCCGAACCCGCCGCCGCCCCGCTCGGTTTCCTTCAGGGAGTCGGCAAGCTCCATGTGCGGCAGGCAGACGGGCATAATCACCAGCTGGGCAATCCGCTCGCCGGGCTGGATGGTATAGGCTTCGTCCGACAGGTTGACCAGGCCCACCCGGATTTCCCCGGTATAGTCGCTGTCGATGACGCCCACGCCGTTGGACAGGGCGAGGCCGTGCTTGACAGCCAGGCCGCTGCGGGCAAAGACCAGGCCCACCGTCTCGGGGGAGGGCAGGCCGATGGCGATGCCGGTGGGCACGGCGGCACGGCCGCCGGGCGGAATTGTCAGCGCTTCGTCCAGCAGGGCGTGCAAATCCGCCCCGGCGCTGCCGGCGGTGGCCCGCTCGGGCGCCTGGGCGCGGGGATCCAACTTTTGAATATATACCGTCATAGGTCTTATCCTTTCCGCGGCAGCGGTTGCCTGCCGCCTTCCATATGCCGATCGCACCAGGCGACCACATCCTCCAGGAACTCGTCCCGGTTCAGCTCGTTATGCAGCTCGTGCCGGGCGTCAGGGTAGAGCTTGAGGGAGAGATCCCGCACGCCGGAGGCTTTCAGCCAGCCGTACACCTGCCGCGGGCCCTTGCCGTAGCTGCCCACCGGATCCATCTCTCCGGAAAACAGGACGATGGGCAGATCCTTGGGCACCCGGTCGCTCCACTTGGGGCCGGTGACGCTGTCGAGCAGGCGGAAGAGATCCCGGAAGCCCGCGTTGGTAAACACGAAATGACACTTGGGATCCTCCGACGCGTCGGGGTATCCGTCCTTATCCCGGGAGAGCCAGGCCAGCTCGTTGTCGTCCTCGGGGAAGCGGCGGTTATAATTCTGAAACGCCATGGCGTTGAGAAACCGGCCGGTGCGCTTGGGGCCCCGCAGGGCCGTGACGATACCGGCCAGGCCGATGCCCAGCTTGGTCAACGGGTTGCGTCCCGCGGTGCCGCAGCAGATATAGCCCGCCAGCCCCTCGCCGTCCAGGGCGACGACCCGGCGGGTGATGAAGGAGCCCATGCTGTGCCCCAGCAGAAAATAGGGCTTGTCCGGATACCGGCGCTGCATCTCCCGCCGGAGAAGCAGCTCGTCCTCGGCCATATGCTTCCAGCCGTCGGTTTCGCCGAAATAGCCCAGATCCTCCGGCTGCTCCGCGGTGCGGCCGTGGCCCAGGTGATCGTCCCCGCACACCACGAAGCCGCGATCGCACAGGGCCCTGGCAAACCGGTCGTACCGGCGGATGTGCTCCATCATGCCGTGGCAGATCTGGATCACCGCCCGGGGCTCGCCCTCCGATGGCTCCCAGATGGTGGCGTAGAGGGTATGGACGCCGTCCGACCCGGTGAACGACCAGTCCTTTTCCATGCAGTCGGCCATGCTGTTCGCTCCTTTTCCTTACACGTTCTCTGTTCAATATAGTACCGGTTTTTTACAGAATTTGCAACGGCTGCGGCAAAATTCTCCATAACAATTTTGTCACCATGGGGTTTCCAGCAATCTCCCATGGACTTCGCCCGAAAAATCCGGTATGGTGAGGACAGAGACCCTATGCTCATACATAAAGGATATGGAGATTTTTATGAAATACATACCGTTTGCCGGAAAAATATTTCTGACCTTGCTTCTCAACGTATTGGCCGTGCTGGCGGCCGATCGCCTGGTTAGAACGGCCCATAGACACGAGTAGTCCGACAAAAAGGGCGGAAATCCGCCGGCGGCTGTGGTATACTGACGGTATTCCAACAGACGGGGGAGAAGGCCATGCCGAAAAAGGGACGGACGATTGGGCTGGGGCTGCTGGCGGTGCTGGCGGCCGCGGCGCTGGCGATGCTGACGCTGAACAGGGACAGTCTGCCCGCTTTAGGGCGGCTGTTTTCCCCGGGGCCGGGGATTCTCGACGACCCCGCCGGTTTGGATCGGCGGGACATGCCGGCGGTGCCCGTACTACTTCAGAAGCCGGAGCTTCCCGCCGGGTGCGAGGCCACAGCGGCGGCCATGCTGCTCGGCGCCTACGGCTACGCCGTTTCCAAGGAGGAGATGGCACGGGCCATCCCCCGGGCCCCTTTCGAAAAGCGGGACGGACGGGTATACGGCCCCGATCCCCGCGACATGTACGCGGGGGATCCCTTTTCGGCGGAGGGGTACGGGGTATACGCCGACCCGGTGGCCGCGGCAATGCAGCGGGAGATCGACCGGCTGGGCGGCGGCGCGTCCGTTTATCTGCTGGAGGCTGAGGACGAGGGAGCGGTACTGGCCGCCGTCGACGCGGGATACCCCGTGTGCATCTGGGCGACCATGAACATGGCGCCCACGCAGAAAGGCAGTTCCTCCTGGTACCTGCTGGAGGACGGGGCGTACACCGACGAAAAAATCGAATGGCTGGGCAACGAGCACTGCCTGGTGCTGACGGGATACGGTGCGGACACCGTGACGGTCAACGATCCGCTGGCGGGAAGGAAAACCTATGGCCGCGCGGTGTTTTTCGCCCGCTGGCGGGAGCAGGGGCGGCAGGCCATCCTGGTGGCGCCGGACAAAAAATAGCGAAAAAATGGCGCGGCGCCCTTCCTTCTCGCGGCCGAATGCGGTATAATAACCTCACGGCGTTCTCCAAAGCCTTGCAGCGCAAGCCTTTGGACGCCTGAGAGAACATTGAACCACTCCGAAACGGTCAAAGCCGTTTCGGACCAAGGAAGGCGCTGCGCCTTGCGCACCGCTTTGTGGTATAATAACCTCACGGCGTTCTCCAAAGCCTTGCAGCGCAAGCCTTTGGACGCCTGAGAGAACATTGAACCACTCCGAAACGGTCAAAGCCGTTTCGGACCAAGGAAGGCGCTGCGCCTTGCGCACCGCTTTGTGGTATAATAACCTCACGGCGTTCTCCAAAGCCTTGCAGCGCAAGCCTTTGGACGCCTGAGAGAACATTGAACCACTCCGAAACGGTCAAAGCCGTTTCGGACTAAGGAGGGCGACGCTCCGCGCCGCCTTGTGGTATAATGAAAAAAACGACGCATGGCGCGCGGGAAAGGCAGGACAAGTTTAATGGGAATGACCAATAAAGTACGGCTGAATATCTGTGGGTCGGAGTATACCTTTACCACCGACGAGCCGGAGGGCTACATACAAGAGCTGGGCGCGCAGCTGGACGCCGAAATGCGCAATCTGATGAACAGCGACGACCGCATCACCCTGGTGATGGCGGCGGTGATGACCGCGCTGGTCAAGGCGGACGCGGCCAATAAAGCGGAGGAGACCGCCGACAACCTGCGGGCGCAGATGAAGGACTATCTGGACGACAACGCCCGGTACCGCCAGGCGGCCGACAGCTCTCACCGGGAGATTGAGCGGCTGCGCCGGGAGATACAGGAGCTGCAGAAGAAGCTGGCCGTCGGAGGCGGCCAGTGAACCGGCTGCCAGAAATCCTGGCGCCGGCCGGCTCGCCCGAGGCGCTGCGGGCGGCGGTGCGCTGCGGCGCGGACGCGGTCTATCTCGGCGCATCGGCCTTCAATGCCCGGCAGGGCGCTCACAACTTTGACACCGCCGCCTTACGGGAGGCGGTGTCTTATTGTCATGCCCGGGGGGTGGCGGTGCATCTGACTCTCAACACCCTGGTGCGGCAGGATGAGCTGCACGCCGCCCTGAAGGTGGCGGAGGAGGCCTGTGTGCTGGGAGTGGACGCGCTGATCGTCCAGGACGTGGGGCTGGCCCGGCGAATCCGGGCGGCGGCGCCGGGCATGGCGCTGCATGCGTCCACCCAGCTGTCCTGTCACACCCCTTCTGGGGTGCGGTTTCTGCGGGACAGCGGATTCTCCCGGGTGGTGCTGGCGCGGGAGATGTCCCGGGACGAAATCGCCGCCTGTGCGGGGCAGGGCTGCGAGCTGGAGGTGTTCGTCCACGGGGCGCTGTGCATGTGTGTGTCGGGGCAATGCTATCTGTCCGCCATGCTGGGCGGGCGGAGCGGCAACCGGGGACTCTGCGCCCAGCCCTGTCGGCTGCCCTTCGTCCCGGCGGACAGCGGGCGACGCGCCCGGGAGGGAGAGGCGGCCCTCAGCCTAAGGGATCTGTCCCTGCAGGCATACGGCGCGGATCTGGCGGCGCTGGGTGTGGACTCGCTGAAAATCGAGGGGCGGCTCAAGCGGCCGGAATACGTGGCGGCGGCAGTCTCGGTATACCGAGCGGCGGTGCGGGGGGAAGCGCCGGCCCCGGGGCTTTCAGAAGATTTACAGGCAGTATTTTCCCGCTCCGGTTTTACTGATGGGTATTACGCTGATCAGCGCGGCGGCGGGATGTTCGGCACCCGGAGGCGGGAGGACGTGCAGGCTGCTGCCCCGGTGCTGTCCAGGCTGGAACGGCTGTACGACAAGGAGACGGGCCGGGTGCCGGTGACGCTGACGTTCGCCATGACAGCCGACGAAGCCACGCTGACGGCGGCGGACGGCGAGGGACGAACCGTCACGGTGGCGGGCGATCCGCCCCAGCCAGCGGTGAACCACCCGCTGGACGCGGAACGGGCGGCCGCCCAGCTGGGCAAGACGGGGGGCACCCCCTTTCGCGCCGCCGTGCACTGCCGGATGGACGAGGGGCTGAGCCTGCCGCTGTCCCAGCTCAACGCCATGCGGCGGCAGGCGCTGGAACAGCTGCTAGAGGAACGAGGGCGGCCGCGGCCGGTCCCCTTCAACCGGGAGGCGGCGCCGGAAAGACGGCCGGCGCTGGCGGACAAGCCGGCGCGGCCGCTGCTTATCGCCCGGCTGGCCCGTCCGGATCAACTGGCCGGCGCGGGGGAGGCGGATCGGGTGTTCCTGCCGCTGTCCACGCCGGAGGATCTGCTGCGTCGGCACGCGGAGGACGGCAGGCTGGGGGTGGAGATCCCCCGGGGGCTGTTCGGGGCCGAGGAGGCGGCGCGGCGGGCGCTGGCGCGGGCGGCACAGGCCGGGGCGCGGTACGCCCTGTGCGGCAACGTGGGGGCCATCGATTTGGCCCGGGAGGCGGGGCTGCTGCCCGTGGGCGGCTTCGGGCTGAATATCACCAACGGGGAGGCGCTGGCCTTTTTCGCCGATCGGGGGCTGGCGGCGGCCACCCTGTCCATGGAGCTGACCTTCCGCCAGACGGCCTTCGCGGCGGACAGGCCCCTGCCCGCCGGGCTGCTGGTGTACGGACGGCAGCCGCTGATGCTGACCCGCAACTGCCCCCGCCGCTCGGCCGGCCAGCACTGCGAGGGTGCGCCGAACGCCGCCTGCGGCCTGACAGACCGCCGGGGTGTGACGTTCCCGCTGGCCTGCGCGGGAGGCTGCGCCGAGCTGCTCAATTCCGTCCCGCTGTACTGGGCGGACAGGCTGGAGGAGGTGCCGCGGCTGGACTTCTGGCTGCTGCACTTTTCCACCGAAAGCCCAGAGGAAGTGGAAAACCTGACGCGGACTTACCACCGGGGCGGCGCGGTCATGGACGGCATCACGCGGGGCCTGTACAAGCGGGGCGTGGAATAAATACAGAAATCAAAAAACGAGCAGCCGCCCTCCGGACGGCTGCTCGTTTTGGTTTGTAGCTATTATTCCCCGGTGCTCTCGCCCAAGACGCATTGCACGTCGAAGGAGACGGTTTTGCCGGTGCGGTTATCCACCCGCAGGAGGGTCAGGGTGATGGTGTCGCCCACGTTGTACTTGGTCAACTCGGTGCGCATGGCGGCGTAGGTGGTGACCCGCACCTTGTTGACGTGGGTGATGATGTCCCCCGCCTGGGCCTTAGTGCCCTGGAGGACGGATCCCTCGTTGATGGAGTTGATCATGAAGCCTTCGTAGCCGGGAGTGGCAACCTCGTTGCCCATGATACCCAGCATGACGCGGCCCTTGACGTAGCCGTATTTGAGCAAATCGTCGATGATGACCTTGGCTTCCTTAATCGGGATGGAGAAGCCGAGACCCTCGTAGCCTTCGGCCACGATTTTGGCGGAGTTGACGCCGATGACCTGGCCCTGGTTGTTGAGCAGGGGGCCGCCGGAGTTGCCGGGGTTGATGGCGGCGTCGGTCTGCAGGCATTTGATGGAATAGCCGGTGTCGTCATACACGTCCCGAGCGGTACCGGAGACGATGCCCTGGCTCGCGGACCATTCCAAGCCGCCGGCGTTGCCCAGCGCGACCACCCGGTCGCCCATGGACAGCTGGGAGGAGTCGCCGAATTCGGCGGCTTTCAGATTGGCGGCGTTGATTTTGATGACGGCCAGGTCGGTATCTTTATCGGCGCCGATCACCGTGGCCTGGTCATATTTGGTGCCGTCGTAGGTGGTGACCTGGATGCGGGCGAACTGGCGGTTGGTTTTTTCGTTGATGACGCAGTGCCAGTTGGTGATGATATACCCGTCGCTGGTCATGATGATGCCGGTGGCGCCGCCCGCCTGCTGTTCGCTGGTGGTGCCGCCGTAGAAGCCGCCGGAGGTCACGTTCTCATACATGCTGATGACCACGGTGGAATTCAGGTTCTTATCGATGATTTCCTTGCTGGTCAGGCCGCCGTCCTTGACGTCGGCGTCAGAGAAGTTGAGAGTGGGGGCGTTGGGATTCTCCGTGGTGGAGGTGGTGCCGCCTCCGCCGCCCGATGTGGTGGGCAGGCCGCCTTTCTTGTCCATGGACAGCGCGAGCAGCACCGACAGGGTGATGATGGTCGCCCCGCAAATCACGGCCAAGGCCGCGATGACGATGTTGGATTTGTTCCGCTTTTTCTTGGGCGGTTTGCCCGGAGGCGGGGTCTGCGCCGCGTTCCAGCCGTAGGGGTTATAACCGCTCTGCGGCTGATAGCCGGGAGTGGAATTGCCCGCGGGCGGGATCGGGCCGTTGTTCGGCTCGCTCTGCGCCGGAGGGGTGTAGGAGGCGCCCCAGGAATACGTGGGGGCCGCCGGCTGAGCGGGCGGAGTAACGGGCGCACCGGTATAGGCGGCGGAATCGCCGCGCTGCCAGCCGTCGGCCGGGGTTTCGCCGGCGGGCTCCTGCGGGGCCGGCTCCGCCGGGGCGGCGGGTTCCTCCGGCGAGGAGACGTCGGCGGGCGCGGCAGTCTCGTCGGGCGCAAAGCCCGCGGGAGGCGGCGTGATCAGGGGCTGCTGCTCCTGTTTTTTATCGTCGTCGAACCAGTTGGACATATGCATCACATACCTTTCAGGATGGTGGGCCGTTTTGTACGGGTCTATTGTACCGGGAGATTGTGTCGATTTGTTGAAGAAAGCGTACGCAAATTATAAACTTCCGCCGGCGCCGCCCTTTTTCGCGTTATCGGCTGGCTTTTTGGGCGGTTCCGCCCCGTCGGGATCGGGGAGCCAGAAGGCAAATTCCGTGTATTCCCCTTCCACCGACCGCACCATAATCTCTCCCTGGTGGAGATTGATGACGGTCTTCACGATATATAATCCCAAGCCCACGCCGTTTTTATCCAGGCTGCGGGATTTATCGCTTTTATAAAACCGTTCGAACAGGCGGGGCATCTCGTGAGAGGGCACGCCCGCGCCGCTGTTGCGCACGGCGCAGTAGACGCGGCCGTCCTTTTTTTCCAGATGGATGGCGATGGTGCCGCCCTCGTTGGTGAACTTCACGGCGTTGTCCAGCAGGTTGTACAGCACCTGGCCCAGCAGGTCGAAATCGCCCTGCACCTCCATGCGGGGGCAGTCCTCCAGGCCGACGATATCGATGCGTTTTTCGTCGATGCGCCGCTCGAAGGAGAGCAGAGCGGTGCATACCACCTCGGTCATATCGAAGCGCACAGGGTTGATTTTCAGCTCCCCGCTGTCGATGCGGGACAAATCCAGCATCGATCGCACCAGGCGGGACAGCCGCTTGACCTCGTTGGACACGATTTTCAGATAATAATTCCGTTTTTCATCCGGAATGGTGCCGTCCAGAATGCCGTCGATGAACCCGGCGATGGTGGTCATGGGGGTTTTCAGCTCATGGGACACGTTGGCCACGAAGCTGCGGCGCATCCCCTCCACCGAGGAGAGGGACACCGCCATGGCGTTCAAGGCGGTAGCCAGCTCGGCCACCTCGTCCTTGCCGCGCACCGGAATGCGATAGCTGAAATCCCCGTTACCGAAGCTGCGGGTGGCGGCCGCCATCTGGCGCAGAGGGCGCACCATCCGGTAGGTCATGGCGTACAGCACGATGAAGGTTAAGGTCAGCACGCCCAGGGCGGAGAGGAGAAACACCTGCAGGTTGTTGAGAATATACGCGCCCATGCCGTCGGCGGGCGTGGAGGCAAACACGTAGCCGATGACCACGCCGGTGTCGGTGGCCCGGATGGGGGCGCCGGCGGTATACATCTGCGCGCCGTACAGGTCGCCCAGCGTCCCGACGGTGAAGAAATGGCCCTGATCGTCCGTCTTGCCCTGCACATCCGCCAGGGGCACCGTGCCGCTGACATGGGAGCAGGAGCTGCCCTCCGAGCAGATGAGCACCTTGCCGCCGTTATCCGTAATCAGCACCTGGGACTGGATAGCGGTGGACAGCAGATTGAGCACCGGGGCCAGGGTGTCGTCCTGGATGGCGTACTGCTTTTTCCCGTTGGCGTCGGTGCTCACCTGAAAGGTGTTGACCGCCGTGTGCTTGGCGATGTCGTCGGCGTTGTCGATGAGCAGGGTGCGCTTTTCGTCCATCCAATACTGGGTGGAAAACAACAGCTGCATGCCGCCCATGGCCAGGAAGCTGACGACAATCACCAGGGACATGACGGTAAAATATTTGGAAAAAATGCTTTTGAACATGCTCCGAATCATGTCCTTTCTTACTCCAGCCGGCCTGGAAGAATCGGTCAGCCTGCGGCGCCGTCCTTGACCTCGAACTTATATCCCACGCCCCAGACGGTTTTCAGCGTCCACTGATCGGACACGCCGTCCAGCTTCTCGCGCAGCCGCTTGACGTGGACGTCCACCGTCCGGCTGTCGCCATAGTATTCGAAGCCCCACACCTCATCAAGCAGCTGATCCCGGGTGTAGACCCGGTTGGGATTGCTGGCGAGATGATAGATGAGCTCCATCTCCTTGGGCGGGGTATCGATTTGCTTGCCGCGCACCCGCAGCTCGTAATTTTCCATGTTGATGTACAGCCCGTCGTAACTGACTTCCTTGGTCTTTTTCTGATCCGCCGCGCCGCTGCGGCGCAGGACGGCCTTGATGCGGGCGATGACCTCCTTGGTCTCGAAGGGCTTGACCACATAGTCATCAGCCCCCAGCTCCAGGCCCAGCACCTTGTCGAACACCTCGCCCTTGGCGGTGAGCATAATGATGGGGCAGGCGGACTTTTTGCGGATCTCGCGGCACACCTGCCAGCCGTCCAGCTGGGGCATCATCACGTCCAGGAGCATGAGATCCGGCTTTTCCGTGTCAAACATCTCCAGCGCCTTGGCGCCGTTGGGGGCGATGATCGCCTCGAAGCCTTCCTTTTCGAGATACAGCCTGAGCAGCTCACAGATGTTGCTGTCGTCGTCGACGACCATGATTTTCAGTCCACCGGCCATGATGGTATCCTCCTTTGGTTTCCCTATGAATTACAGTGTACCAAGTTCTTGGCAAATTTGTATGAACAGTCTTTAAAAAATTTTTTAGGCTTTTGTGTTTGCGCGCCAGGCGTCATAGAGGCGGCGGACATCCGCCAGCCCCTCCGCGATTTCGGCCCGGGAGAAGCCGCCCGCCTCCTTTTGCGTTATTCGTCGTCCAGCAGTCGAGCGATGACGGCGTTGGAAACCAGGAAGCCCTCCCGGGTCAGGCGGATGCCCTCCGCGTCCGCCGTCACCAGCGCGGCGGGCAGGCGGGCCGCCCGCTGACGCCAGCGGGCGGGAAGGGGGAACCCGAAACGGGCGGCAAAGCCGTCCGCCCGCAGGCCGGCGGTCAGCCGCAGGCGCAGCATCAGGTATTCCTCCGGGCTGTTCTCCCTGATGGCGGCTTCCCGGCCCGCCGGCTGCTCGGAAACCGGGGCCTCCCCCCGGAGAAAGGCGGCCGTATCCCGGGGATAGGCAAAGCGGCGGCCAGATAGCAGCGAATGGGCGGCCGGGCCTATTCCCAGATAGGGCTGCAAATCCCAGTATTTCAAATTGTGCCGGCTCTCCCGGCCGGGGCGGGAAAAATTGGAGATCTCATACTGGGCGTAGCCCCGGGCTTCCAGCGCCCCGGCGGCGGCCAGATACAAATCGGCCGCGCCGTCCTCGTCCGGCAGACACAGCTCCCGGGCGGCAAAGGGGGTGCCCGGCTCGATCTTCAGCAGATAGGCCGAGACGTGGGACGCCCCCAGCTCCCGGCAGACGGCGGCCGAACGCTCGACGGTTTCCGGCCGCTGGCCGGGCAGGCCCAGCATCATGTCGAGGGACAGATTATCGAGCCCGGCCCGCACGGCGTCCCGGACGGCGCGCTCCACGTCGGCGGGAGTGTGCCGCCGGCCAAGGACCCGCAGCTCGTCCGGCTCGGCGGACTGCATCCCCAGGGAAAGGCGGCTGCCGCCGGCGGCGGCAAAGGCCCGCAGAGTTTCGTCCAAATCGTCAGCGGGGTTGGCCTCCAAGGTGATCTCCGCGTCCCGCAAGCCGAAGCCCCGGCGAGCGGCCTCCATCAGGCGGGCCAGCCGGGCGCCGCCCAGCAGGGAGGGGGTGCCGCCGCCGATATACAGGGTGTCCGCCGGGACGCCGATCCGGGCGGCCCAATCCGCCAGGGCCCGCTCCACCGCCGCCGTATAGGCGTCCATGGCCTCGTCGGAGGCCGCGTAGGAATAAAAATCGCAGTAGGGGCACTTGGACAGGCAGAAGGGCACATGGATATACAGGCCGATGGGCTCCACCCGGATCACCTCCAGAAAAAACGCGCCATACCGGCCGTTATAGGCACAGTATAGCGCATTTTGGCAGCATAGTCTATAAAATCTCTTCGGAAATGGCTTTTTGACACTCCAGGCATATCCATTTGCCGCGATGCAGCACGCCATCGGCCGCCTTTCCGCAAAAGATGCAAACGGCGGGCGGGCAAACCGTATCGGCGGCGGGCAGGAGGTCCGACCAGCACGCCGGGGGGTTATCTCGATAAAAAGTAAAGCCATATTGCGACCCCCAGGTGGACGCGCCCTCCCGCTTGGCCCCATACAGGCGCAGGCGCTCACCCTCGTCCACCAGAAAAAGGGCGGACAGTTGGCGGATGAGGCGGCGGCAATCCGCCGGTATATCAAAGCCGTGAGACGCGGCGTAATCCAGGATTTCTTGATAGGTCATCATTTATAAGCCTCCTAACAATCGTTTCATTTTGAACCCATTAACGAATATAATAGCTCGTTTCTGAAAATAATTCAATATGCGTTATGTTAGTGTGAATATAACACGTTTTGAATAGGTGATTGCATGCTGCGTTTGCGGGAATTACGCTGTGAAAAAAATATATCCAGACAACGCTTTGCCAGGGAGTTATCTATTTCTATTTCCACTTTAAGCGGTTATGAAAACGGGAAGCGTTTGCCAAATCTGGAGACTCTTAAGACTTTTGCCTCCTATTTTCAAGTTTCCGTGGACTATCTCATAGGCTTTACCGATAACCCCGATCCTTATCCAGGAGAAGACACCCATCTCATTCACCCGGAGGAACGCCGCTTTGTTCAGGGCTTTCGAAAGCTGCAGCCGGAAGACCGGCGGCTGTTCCAGGAGCTGATGGATCGCTTTCCCAAACACGAGAAGAAATAGAGCGCCTTACGGGGCGCTCTTTTTTCTATGTGGATATATGGCTCTATCGGGTTTTGTGTGGGTATGCGGGGTAGGAATTTGTACTCCTATTGTGCCTGTGCCGCTCCCGCACCCCCTCTTTCTTTTTCGTGCGTGAAAAAGAAAGAGGGGGAAGAAAGAAAAAGCCTTATCCAACAGACGCGCAGGAAAAGAACACGTCGAATCTTTTCCGTCCTATCTGCTTGAGATTGCGATCGCGCCGTGGGGGAGACCCCCACTGGAAGAACGAGGCTGCGCCCCGTTCTTCACCCCCCATGTAGGAAATACATTCTGAAAAATATTCGGCGCTATAGTTCGCAACAGCGCCTATCTGCCGGGAAGCGTGTCCTTTTCCCGCGCTACGAGCGCGCTGACGCGCGTAGTATACTTGAGCGATCACCCAAGTTGTACAATCAAGTGTGGTCTCCCTGTCTTAGGACGGCGAGCCCTATCAATCGAGCGTCATCGCCGCACTGCGGGCGAGCGATGCTCGCCCCTACAAGGTAGCCGCTAGTTTACGGATCTCCGTATGGGCTCGGCGGCCTAAGCCGGCGAGACCGGCAAGGGCAGAGCGTCCACCCTTGTCTCCTTCTTCTCCCCATGCAGCGGAGCCCCTGGGGAGTTGGTCGCCCGACTTTTCGGTGCGTGTGGTGACGCAGGCGCGAGGCGGGGCCGGTAGAAAGCAGAACGCTGCTGCCGCGTGGGCATTAGCGGGCGCACCAGCGGCGACACGAGCGCTAAAAGTTTGTATTTCCCTTGTGGGAGATCGAAGCCCGCAGCGACACAGGGGTTGCCGCGAGGCAGAGAGTGAGTCTCCCCACGCCGGATGGTTCCCCTAAGGCTTTTTCTTTCTCCCCCGTCTTTCTTTTTCACGCACGAAAAAGAAAGACGGGGTGCGGGCGGCTCACAGGCACAATAGGAGTACGGGGTACTACCCCGCATCCCTTCGCTAAGCTCCAATAGAGCATATACAGCTTTAGCACTCTAATAAAACGAGTGCTAAAATTCACATTTCAGTCACAATTTCGCAAAACCTTGCACACATCTATCGGATATAGTAAGGTTTAGGCAAGTGCCCCGTGGCCTGCCGAATCCTATGTATCTGAATGAGGAGGGCTGTTTTATGAATGCCCAAAAATTCACCCAAAAATCCCTGGAAGCCATCCAGGCGGCGCAGGATCTCACGATAGAGAACCAGAACATGCAGATGGAGGAGGTTCATCTGCTGACTGCCCTCCTGGAACAGGATCAGGGCCTGATCCCCCAGCTGCTGCTGAAAATGGAGCTGCCCGTGGAGGATATTACCGCCCGCGCCCGCCGGGTGCTGGGCAGCCTGTCCAAGGTCTCCGGCCCCGGCCGGGAGGCGGGCAAAATCTACATTTCCGCCCCCATGGACGTGATGCTTACCGAAGCGGAAAAGACCGCCGAGCACATGAAGGACGAATTCGTCTCGGTGGAGCACCTGTTTTTGTCTATGCTTGAGCATCCCGACGGCACGGTGCGGGATATTTTCAAGGAATTCCACATCGAGAAAAACGCCTTTTTGAAAACCCTGGCCACCGTGCGGGGCAACACCCGGGTCACGGGGGACAGCCCGGAATCCACCTACGACGCGCTGAAAAAATACGGCGCCGATCTGGTGGAGCAGGCCCGGAGCAAAAAGCTGGATCCCATTATCGGACGGGACGATGAAATCCGCAACGTCATCCGGATTCTGTCCCGCAAAACCAAAAACAACCCCGTCCTCATCGGCGAGCCCGGCGTGGGCAAAACCGCCATCGCGGAAGGGCTGGCCCAGCGGATTGTCAAGGGGGACGTGCCCCTGAACCTCCGGGACAAGACCATCTTTTCCCTGGACATGGGCTCCCTGGTGGCGGGTGCCAAGTACCGGGGCGAGTTTGAGGAACGGCTCAAGGCCGTGCTCAGCGAGGTAAGCAAGAGCGAGGGCCGGATCATCCTGTTCATCGACGAGCTGCACACCATCGTGGGCGCGGGCAAAACCGACGGCGCCATGGACGCGGGCAACCTGCTCAAGCCCATGCTGGCCAGAGGCGAGCTGCACTGCATCGGGGCCACCACCCTGGACGAATACCGCCAGTATATCGAAAAGGATCCGGCCCTGGAACGTCGGTTCCAGCCGGTGACGGTGGGCGAGCCGACGGTGGAGGACACCATCGCCATCCTCCGCGGCCTGAAGGAGCGGTACGAGGTCTATCACGGCGTGAAAATCACCGATCCGGCCATCATCGCCGCCGCCACCCTGTCCCACCGGTATATCACCGATCGGTTCCTGCCGGACAAGGCCATCGACCTCATCGACGAGGCCTGCGCCATGATCCGCACCGAAATCGATTCCATGCCCACCGAGCTGGACGTGATCCAGCGCAAAATCATCCAGCATGAAATCGAGGAGGCCGCCCTGAGAAAGGAGAGCGACCGCCTGTCCCAGGAGCATCTGGCCGAAATCCAGCGGGAGCTGGCCGAGATGCGGGAGCAGTTTAACGCCATGAAGGCCAAATGGGACAACGAGAAGGCCGCCATCGGCAAGGTGCAGAAGCTTCGCGAGCAAATCGAGGCCCTGAACGCCGACATCGAACGGGCGGAGGAAAGCTACGACCTGAACAAAGCGGCCGAGCTGAAATACGGCCGGCTGCCCGCCTTGCAGAAAGAGCTGGAGGAAGAGGAACGGCTGGCGGAGACCGCCTCCCGTTCCGACAGCCTGCTGCGGGACAAGGTGACGGATGAGGAAATCGCCCGGATCATCGAGCGCTGGACCGGCATCCCGGTATCCAAGCTGATGGAAGGGGAGAGGGATAAGCTGCTGCATCTGGAGGATATTCTCCACAAGCGGGTCATCGGCCAGGACGAGGCGGTCACCCGGGTGACGGAAGCCATCATCCGCTCCCGCGCCGGCATTCAGGATCCCAACCGGCCCATCGGTTCCTTCCTCTTCCTAGGCCCCACCGGCGTGGGCAAGACCGAGCTGGCCAAGACCCTGGCGGAATGCCTGTTCGACGACGAGCGCAATCTGGTGCGCATCGACATGTCGGAATACATGGAGAAATACTCCGTTTCCCGGCTCATCGGGGCGCCTCCCGGCTACGTGGGCTACGAGGAGGGGGGCCAGTTGACCGAGGCGGTGCGCCGTAAGCCTTACGCGGTGGTGCTGTTCGACGAGGTGGAAAAGGCCCATCCCGACGTGTTCAACGTGCTGCTCCAGGTGCTGGACGACGGCCGGATTACCGATTCCCAGGGACGGACGGTAGACTTTAAGAATACCATCATCATCCTGACCTCCAACCTGGGGTCGGCCAGTCTGCTGGACGGTATGCGGGAGGACGGCACCATCGCCGAGGAGGCCAAGCAAGAGGTGGAGGCGCTGCTGCGGCGTTCCTTCCGGCCGGAATTCCTCAACCGGCTGGACGAAATCGTCTTCTACAAGCCGCTGACCAAGGCGGATATCACCTCCATTATCGATCTGCTGGTGGCCGGCCTGAACAAACGGCTGGCCGACAAGGAGTTGACCTGTATGCTCACCCCGGCGGCCAAGGCCTTTGTGGTGGACAACGGGTACGATCCCCAGTTCGGCGCCCGGCCGCTGCGCCGGTTCCTGCAAAGCCAGGTGGAAACCCTCATAGGGCGGAAAATCATCGCCGACGACGTACTTCCCGGCGCCACCCTGACGGTGGACGTGGAAAACGGACGGCTGACAGTCAAATAACCGGCGGCGCGGAGCCCCTTCCTGCTTTAGGCAGGAAGGGGCTTTTTTGACAGGGTTTTCCTCCCGGTTCCGTCAAATGGCGACTTGCGGCGACAGCTTTCGATATGGTATAATAACCTCACGGCGTTCTCCAAAGCCTTGCAGCGCAAGCCTTTGGACGCCTGGGAGAACATTGAACCACTCCGAAACGGTCAAAGCCGTTTCGGACTAAGGTAGGCGATGCGCAAGGCGCAGCGCTTTGTGGTGTAATAACCTCACGCCGTAAGCGGAAATCCAAGATTTCCGACGGCTGGGAGAACATGGAACCACCCCGGAACGGACAAGGCCGTTCCGAACTAAGGAGGGCGGCGCTCCGCGCCGCCTTGTGGTATAATGAATATCCATTCAATTTTGACACAAGGAAGGATTTGGCCTGCATGAGATATACGTTCCGCAAGAGCTTGTCCTTAGGGCTGGCGGTCTGCCTGCTGGCCGGCATGACCGGCTGCGGCGCCGCGGCGCGCCCCACGGACGAGTGGCATCTGGGCCCGCCGGAAAGCGCGGAAAGCTCCGGTGTGGCGACCGCGCCGGACAGCGGCGATTCCACCACAGCGACCGACACCACCGGCCCCGAGACCGGTACGTCGGATTCCACCACCGTGGGTGAGACCACAGGCTCCAAGAAAAGCACGACGCGGACCACCCGCACCACCAAAGCCGTCGCGCCGCCGGATGACCCGCAGCGGCCTAAGGAGGAGGAAAAAGAGGAAGAGCCGGAAACGCCGGTTTCCACCCTGCCGGACGTCACGCTGCCGCCCTCCACCACCGCCGGCACCACCACAACCACCACCAAGGGAACCGTCACGACGGTGACCGGCTCCGCCGGCACCACAGCGTCCACGGCCCCGCCCACCACGTCGCCGCCCCCCAGCACCGGCTGGCATACGGCGGGCGGCCAGACATATTATTATCTGAACGGTAAAAAGTTGACCGGCTATCAGGACATCGGCAAAGCCAAGTATTACTTTGACAAGGACGGGGCCCTATCGTCGAAGGTCGGCATCGACGTGTCCACGTATCAGGGGGACATCAACTGGAACCAGGTGAAGGCGGACGGCGTGGATTTTGCCTTTATCCGCCTGGGCGCCCGGGGCTGGGGAACGGCCGGCACCATGTTCACCGACGCCAAATATGAAGCCAACATGAAGGGTTCTATCGCCGCCGGCGTGGATCGCGGCGTGTATTTCTTTTCCCAGGCAATCAACGTGGCGGAAGCTAAGGAAGAAGCCCAATATGTCCTCGACCGGATCAAGGGATACGCTGTCACTTATCCGGTGGTCATCGACATGGAAAACCCGCCCGACAAGGAGGCGCGCACCCAGGCGCTGGTAGGTAAGAAGACACTGTGCACCGATATCGCCATCGCGTTCTGCGACGCCATCAAGGCGGCGGGATATTATCCCATGGTGTATACGGGGGCCAGCTGGGCCACCAGCAACATGGAACCCGCGCGGCTGAAGGAGAAATACGACATCTGGCTGGCGCAGTATAACACCACTGTCACCTATCCGGTACCGTATACGATATGGCAGTATACCAGCAAAGGCGCCGTTGCTGGCATCGCCGGGAACATAGACCGCAACATCGGACTGAAGGACTATGCCAAGATCATCCGGGACGGCGGCTGGAACCACCTGAAATAGCGCAAAAGCCTGCGGCAGACGCCGCAGGCTTTTCTTTGTTTGCGTTTTCGCCCTTTACGGCGACCGGGTTTTGGGGTATACTGAAAAGATACGGCATCGCGGGGAGGCGGTGAGGGTTATGCCTCTGTTTTCACTGAAAAAAATCGGCGAGCTGGCGGACGGCCGGCAGGCCTACTTGAAGGGGACATCCCTGAACAGCAGCGGGAAGGTATTGGACATTGCCCGGTTGGCAAACCCGCTGTTTGACGAGTATCTGAGCGCCAATGTGGAGGAAAACGCCGGCAGGCGCTGCCACGTGGAGGTGGGATTATCCGCCGAGGGAACCATGGCGTATATGACCTGCGACTGCCCGGGTTTTCGCCCGGACAGCGGGGCCTGCCGGCACATTGTGGCCCTGCTGGTGCATAAATATTACGAGGATATGGGCGGGCGGACCTATTCCGCCGCCCCGGCCGGCAAGGGGCCAGCCCGCTCGGACGACGCGGCCCGCCGGATGGTGGAGACCTATCTGGCCCGGGAGGCCGCTGAGCTGGTGGCGCAGACCTCCGATGACGCGGACAAGGTAGCGCTGACCCCGGTGCTCGAGCTGCTGTACCGGCGGCCGCGGCTGAGCTTTTCCCTGGGAACCCGGCGGCCCTACGTCCTCAAGGACATCGCCCGCTTCTGCTCGGATATGGCCTCCGGCGCCACGGCGGAATACGGCAAGCTGCTCCGGTTCGTGCACCATCCCTCCAGCTTCACGGAGGAATCCCGCCCCCTGCTGCGGTTTCTGCTGCGGGAGTTCGAAGATTTGCAGGCCCAGCAGGAGATCCTCAAGGTCTATGGGAACACCCGCCTGGGCAAGGAGCTGCCTTTGTCGCCGGGCGGGTTTGACCGCTTTTTCGAGCTGTACGCTGGATCCTGTGTGGATTTCCGGGAAAACGGCCGGGTGCGCTCCATCCGGCTGATGGATGAAAACCCGCCGCTGACCATCCAGGTGCACGCGCCGGAGGAGGGCGGCGGGCTGCTGCTGCGCACCGAGGACGCGGGCAGCATCCAGGGCGCGGCCCACTTCTACGTCCTGCACGGCACCCGGCTCTACCGCTGCGCGGAGGATTACGCCAGCCACATGACCGAGTGGATTTCCACCATCCAGACCGCGCAGAACGGCCTGTTTATCGCTGGGGACGATTTGCCCGCCTTCTGCGCATCGGTGCTGCCGGTCATCCGCCCCTATATCCGTCTGGAGGGTGACACCGACGGTCTGGAGCCCTACCAGCCCCGTGCGCTGGAATGCGCCGTTTATCTGGACGCGCCGGACGCGGAAACCATCACCGCCCGGCTGGAATGCCGGTACGGCGACGATGTGTTCAATCCGTATGCGGAAGGGCCGACGGCCCCTTTTCGGGATCGGCTGGGCGAGCTGAAGGCTCGGCTGATCCTGCAAAAATATTTCACCTCCTTCCGGCCGGAGGACGGGCGTCTGCTCTTTCACGGGGACGAGGAGCAGATTTACCGCTTTGTGGCCGGGGGCGTGGAGGATATCGAGCGGATTGCGGTGGTGTACGCCACCGATGGATTTAAAAAAATCGGCCTCGTGCCGCCTCCCAAGGTCTCGGTCGGCGTGAGCCTGGACAGCGATCTGCTGCTGGATTTTGACGTGAGCGGCCTGGATATCGACGAGCTCAGCCGGGTGCTGGACAGCTACCGGCAGAACAAGAAATACCACCGGCTGCGCACCGGCTCCTTCATCCAGCTGGACGACAACGCGCTGGCGGGGCTGGCGGAAATGGCCGATGGGCTCGCCCTGACCGACGCGGAGCTGCGCACCGGGCGGATCCGGGTGCCCAAATACCGGGCCATGTATCTGGACAAGGTGCTCCGGGAGCAGGAGACCATCCATTACCAGCGGGACTCCGGCTTTAAGAGCCTTATCAAAAACATGAAAGCGGTGGCGGACAGCGATTACCCCGTGCCGGCCGCGCTGTCCCCCGTTCTGCGGAACTATCAGAAAACCGGCTACCGCTGGCTGAAAACCATGGAAACCGCGGGATTCGGCGGGATATTGGCCGACGACATGGGACTGGGCAAGACCCTGCAGGTCATCGCCCTGCTGCTGAACGCCCGGGAGGAGGGCAACGATCTGCCCTCTTTGGTGGTATGCCCCGCTTCCCTGGTGCTCAACTGGGAAAGCGAAATCCGCCGCTTCGCCCCTCAGCTGACCGTTCTGCCCATTCTCGGGGATGCGGAACAGCGGGCGGCCTCCCTGCGCCGGACGGCCGGATACGACGTGGTCGTCACCTCCTACGATTTGCTCAAGCGGGATATTGAACGGTACGGCGCCAAAGAATTCCGTTATCACATTCTCGACGAGGCGCAGGTCATCAAAAACCACAACACCCAGAACGCCAAGGCGGTTAAGGCGATACGCAGCCGGCAGCGGTTCGCCCTGACCGGCACCCCCATCGAAAACCGCCTGAGCGAGCTGTGGAGCATATTCGATTTTCTCATGCCCGGCTTTCTCTATCCCTACAGCCGGTTTCGCGAGCGGCTGGAAAGCCCCATTGTGAAAAACGGCTCCCGCCAGGCGCTGGATAGGCTGTCCAAAATGACCGGCCCCTTCATCCTGCGGCGGCTCAAGCGGGACGTTCTCAAGGAGCTGCCACCCAAGACGGAAAGCGTTCTGGCCACCACCATGGAGCCCGAGCAGCGGCAGCTCTATCTGGCCAACGCCGCGCAGATCAAGCGGGATTTGGCCCGGCAGATGGAGGAGGGCGGCTTTCAGGCCAGCCGGATGACCATCCTGGCCATGCTGACCCGCCTGCGGCAGTTATGCTGCCATCCCGCCCTCTGCTACGACGACTATACTGGCGGAAGCTGCAAGCTGGACACCTGCATGGAACTGCTGCGGGAGGCGGCGGAAACCGGCCACAAGGTGCTGCTGTTCTCTCAGTTCACCTCCATGCTGGCCATCCTGGCCGACGCTCTGGACAGGGAGGGGCTGTCGTATTTCCTGCTGCAGGGCTCCACCTCCAAGGAAAAGCGCGCCGCCATGGTGGACAGCTTCAACCGGGACGGCACCCAGGTCTTCCTTATCTCCCTGAAAGCGGGAGGGACGGGGCTGAACCTGACAGGCGCGGACATCGTTATCCATTACGACCCCTGGTGGAACGTAGCCGCCCAGAACCAGGCCACCGATCGCGCCTATCGCATCGGCCAAGTCAATCCGGTGCAGGTGTACCGCCTGATCGCCAAGGATACCCTGGAGGAAAAAATCCTGCTGCTGCAGGAAAACAAGCGGGAACTGGCGGAATCGGTCATCCGGGAGGAGACCGGCCAGCCAGCCCTCCTGACGCCCGAACTGCTGTTGGATATCCTGGACTAGACCGGTTCCTACTGTGAAATTCCACCACGTATGTTTTACAATGTTGTCTTTCCCGGTAACAGTTTTGTAGGAATCCTTGTAATCGACCCCGCCCGCGCCTATACTGTGGTGGTCAGGACGTGCGAGAGCCCACACGGCAAGGGGGAAGATTATGAAACGAACCGGTATTCTCTTTATAATGGCGGCCCTTTGCTGCCTGCTTCTGGCCGGCTGTGAACCCTCTGTGCAAACCGATTATCCGCGGGATAAAATTTACGAGGCGGGCGAAACCATCCACGTATACGAGATGGATACCGGCGACCTCCTGCTGTCCTTAACGCCGGTGGGCGCCGCCGTGTACTCCGATGAAGAGCAGATTTGGGAGCTGGATGACGGCGTGAATTCCGACGGGGAGGCCAAAACGAAGCCGATCACCATCCGCCAAGAGGTCGCTATCACGTTTACCTACGAGCTCCATAAGGATGCTACCGAACCGTCCTTCAATCGCTTCCATTTCTATAGCGCGGCGGGGGAGAGCGGCCGGGAGGCCCCGGAAGACAGCGAAATCGAGGTCAGCCGGGAGGGGGATACCGTCACCCTCGCACTGCGGGTTGGTTTTGAAACCCCCACGGATACCTTGCGCATCGATTATTATTATGGTGTTTTCACGTTCAGCAAAACCGCCTCCATATCCCTGCCGGTAGAGGGCGTTTTCTCTGTCACAGCGCCGCCCTCCGGCGCCACCACCAAGAGGACGACTGCCAAAAAGACGGAAAAGCCCACCACGAAAGCGACAAAGCCGGCCACCACATCAAGCGCCGCAAAGCCCCCCACACGGCAGACAAAAAAGCCGACCACCACGACGCAGGAAACACCGCCGACAGGCACACGGGCCACAGATCCCACAGTCGGCACCTCCCCCAGCGCGGCCGCGGATCCGTCTGTCGCAGAAGCGGAGAGCCGTTCGGCCTTTGAACGGATCTGGCCGCTGGTGTTCCTGTTGGTGGGCGTTGTCACCCTGACGGCCGGGATTACCCTGCTGATTTATCAAAAGACTGCGCGTCCATAAAGAAAGGGCGGTGAGGCGCCTTGCCATCTCTTATCAAACCTCCGCGGCTTCGACCGGGGGACATTGTCGCCACGGTCAGCCTGTCTTGGGGCGGGGCGGGGGACGAAAATATCCTGTGGCGTTACCAGCAGGGGAAGGCCCGGCTGGAAACACGGTTCGGCCTCCGTGTAGTGGAAATGCCGCACACCCTCGCCGGAACCGCCTATGCCTACGAGCACCCGCAGGAGCGGGCAGCCGATCTGATGCAGGCCTTCACCGATCCGTGTATCCAGGCGATTTTCTGCTGCATCGGCGGGGAGGAGACCATCCGGCTGCTGCCGTATATCGACTTCGCTGTCATCCGCCGCCATCCCAAAATTTTTATGGGGTATTCCGACACCACCGTCAACCATTTGATGTGCTGGAAGGCCGGTCTTTCCAGCTTCTACGGCCCAGCAGTTCTCTCGGATTTCGCTGAAAACCTCCGACTGCCCGCTTATACGGAAAAGTGGGTGAAAAAGGCCTTGTTTTCCCCGGAACCCCTCGGCCAGGTGGAACCGGCTGGAGAGTGGACTGCGGAATTCCTTCGCTGGGATATCGAGAACCAGAAAACAGCCCGGCGGTTTCAGCCCAACGGCGGCTACCGGCTGCTGCAGGGAAGCGGAACGGTCACAGGACGGCTGCTGGGCGGCTGTCTGGAGGTTTTCGACTGGCTGCGGGGAACACCGCTGTTTCCAGATCCGGAGGATTTCAACGGCGCCATCCTGTTCTTGGAGACCAGCGAGGAAAAGCCGGTGCCGAAGGCCGTGCGTTATATGCTTCGCTCCTTGGGGGCGATGGGCCTCCTTGATCGAATTCACGGCATGGTCTGGGGCAAGCCCTATGAGGAGGCCTACAGAGAGGAATACGCCGTGGAAATCCGAACCGTACTGAAAGAATATGGCCGGGAAGACTTGCCGGTACTGACCAATCTCAGCTTTGGGCACTGCGAGCCGAAGTGCGTCATCCCTTACGGGGCCCTGGCACAAATCGACTGCGAAAGCCGGACGTTTTCTATCCTGGAAAACGCCGTCGTATGACACCGGCGCGGCCGGCATATACAAAAAGGGTGGTATCGATTTCCCGATACCACCCTTTTCTATTTGCGCAAACCTTATTTGACTTCGACTTTCGCGCCGACTTCTTCCAGCTTCGCTTTGATGGAATCGGCATCGTCCTTGGACACGCCTTCCTTGATGGGCTTCGGAGCGCCGTCAACCAGATCCTTGGCTTCCTTCAGGCCCAGGCCGGTGATCTCGCGGACAACCTTGATGACCTTGATCTTCTCAGCGCCGGCTTCCGCCAGGATCACGTCGAACTCGGTCTTCTCTTCCGCAGCGGCAGCAGCGGGAGCGGCAGCGGCAGCGGCCACGGCCACGGGGGCGGCGGCGGACACGCCGAATTCCTCTTCCAGGGCTTTCACCAGTTCGGACAGCTCCAGAACGGTCAGGGCTTTGACGTCTTCGATCAATTTCAAAACTTTATCAGACATGTGTAAATCCTCCATTTACTTTATTTTTTCTTGATGATTGGGTCGCAGACCCCTTGTTTAGGCGCTCTGCTTCTCGGCGATAGCGTTCAGGGCGCACACCAGACCGCGCAGGTTGGCATGAAGAACGCCGACAAAACCGGTAATGGGCGCGTTCAAGCCGCCCAGCACCTTGGCAACCAACACCTCTTTGGGAGGCATTTTCGCCAGCTCCTCAACCTCCGCCTTGTTGATGACTTTGCCCTCAACAAAACCGGCCTTGATTTCGAAGCTCTTGTTCTTTTCAGCATACTCGCACAAGATTTTCGCAGCGGCCACATGATCGCCGGCGCTGACCGCCAGGGCGGTGGAGCCTTCCAGCACGCTGTCCAGCTCGTTGAGGCCGACCTTTTCCGCGGCGCGGCGCAGCATGGTGTTCTTCACGACGGAATATTCCACGCCGGCTTCCCGCATCTTGCGGCGCAGCATGGTGTCGTCCGCCACGGAAATGCCTTTGTAGCTTACCACCACACCGGCCACCGAGCTGTTCAGCTTCTCCGCCAGCTGTTCGACGTATGCCTGTTTCTGTTGCAGAATCTTCTCGCTTGCCAAATTCCATTCACCTCCATTTTCCGATGCCCTTGCGGGGCTTGCCGCCGTTCTTTGAAGGCAAATAAAAAGCCCTTCCCGCTTCATCCACGGGAAGGGCGCGATAACACGTTCAACACGGCCGCAGCCGTCTGATGGTTAAAGCTCTCTGCCTCGGCAGGCGGATGATTCCATCCGTTAGGCGGTTGCCCGCACCTGCTGTCTGTGGAAGAACAGCATGAATTATACTAGCACAAAGCGTTCCGCTTTGCAAGTGCTTTTTTGCATTTTCGGCAAAAAGAGGGATTAGCCAACCTTCACCGGGTTGATTTTCACGCCAGGGCCCATGGTGGAGGCCACCACGCAGGAGCGGATATACTGCCCCTTAGCCGCCGCCGGCTTGGCGCGGACGATGGCGCTCAGCAGGGTCTCGAAGTTCTCCTGCAGCTTCTCCACGCCGAAGGACACCTTGCCGATGGGGCAGTGGATGATGTTGGTTTTATCCAGGCGGTACTCGATCTTACCGGCCTTAGCGTCGGTGACAGCCTTGGCCACGTCGGGGGTCACGGTACCGGCCTTGGGGTTGGGCATCAGGCCGCGGGGGCCGAGCACCTTACCGAGGCGGCCCACCACGCCCATCATGTCGGGGCTGGCGATGACCACGTCGAAATCCATCCAGCCGCCCTGGATCTTGGCGACCAGCTCTTCGGCGCCGACAAACTCAGCGCCGGCATCGGTGGCGGCCTGCGCTTTGTCCGCCTTGGCGAACACCAGCACCCGCACCGATTTGCCGGTACCGTGCGGCAGCACGACCGCGCCACGGACTTGCTGGTCGGCGTGACGGCTGTCCACGCCCAGCTTGACGTGTACTTCGACGGTTTCATCGAATTTGGCTTTGCCGGTCTTGACAGTCAGGTCAAGGGCCTCGGCAACATCGTAGAGGTTATTGCGGTCGATCAGCTTGGCGCTGTCGACATACTTCTTACCGTGTTTCATTGGTTTTTCCTCCCTGTTGATACCGGAAAATACCGCCCTCTCAAAAAGCGGCGGCCGGTATGAGTGGTCAAATCGGAATGCCTAAGTTGTTCCTCCCACCCGGAACGGATATGGAGTTTCCATCCGTTCAGCGGAAACGCAGTTAGTCCACAACCTCAATGCCCATGCTGCGGGCGGTGCCGGCGATCATGCTCATGGCACTTTCCACGTTGGCGGCATTCAGGTCGGGCATTTTGGTCTCGGCGATCTTGCGCACCTGTTCCTTGGTGATCTTGGCCACCTTGTTCTTGTTCGGCACGCCGGAGGCCTTATCGAGACCGCAGGCTTTCTTGATCAGAACCGCCGCAGGGGGGGTCTTGGTAATAAAGGTAAACGAACGGTCGGCATACACCGTGATGACGACGGGGATCACAAGACCTACGTCGTTTTTCGTGCGTTCGTTGAATTCCTTGGTGAACGCCATAATGTTGACGCCGTGCTGGCCGAGGGCCGGCCCAACAGGGGGCGCCGGGGTTGCCTTTCCGGCCGGAATCTGCAATTTGATATAACCGGTTACTTTCTGAGCCATTTTTTCTTGCACCTCCAAAATTTGTGGTAAACGGCGGAGCAATAGCCGCGGTGCGCCGCAGGCACGCCGGGCCGCCCCTCCCACAGCCGGACAAAACCGTCCGGCGCACAGGAAAAACGCCTAACCGACAGCCAGGGGGTTCCCAGCCGTCATCAGTCCATGGGTTCCGCTTGATCCAATTCCAATTCCACGGGGGTTTCCCGCCCGAACATGGAAATGGTCACGCGGACTTTGTTTTTCTCGAGATCGATTTCGTCCACAATGCCGGAGAAATTCTCCAGCGGGCCGTCGATGATACGCACGGTATCGCCCACGGCATAGGTGATCTCGATCTCCCGCTTCTCGACGCCCAGCGCCGCCACTTCCTCCTCCGTGAGGGGGATGGGCTTGCCATTAGGCCCGACAAAGCCGGTGCAGCCCCGGGTGTTGCGCACGACATACCAGGAATCGTCCGTCATCACCATCTTGACCAGCACGTAGCCGGGGAAAATTTTCCGCTCGACTTCGCGCTTTTTGTTGTCTTTGATTTCGACAACGGTTTCGGTGGGGACGCGGATTTCATGAATCCAGTCGTGCAGCTTCCGGTTCTCCACGATTTTTTCCAGGTTGGTGGCTACCTTATTCTCATAGCCGGAATAGGTATGCACCACATACCATCTCGCCAGATCGCTCATCGCCAATCCTCCATACGCATTTTATCCAACAGCCGCATAGGGATTAGCCGGCGTTCACCAAGAGATTGACCAGAGCGCCCAGTCCAAAGTCGATGACGCAGATGACCAGGCCCAAAACGGCGCACATCGCCAGGGTCACGCCCGTGTTGCGCACCACCGTGGGCAGCGTCGGCCAGATGATTTTTTTGAACTCGCCTTTCACATCCCGGAAGTACTTGGCGATCCGCTTGCCCAGGCCGGGGCCCTTTTTCTTGGCGGCATCGGCCTTGGCGTCCTTGTCCGACTTGGCGGTCTTGGCGCCCTTTTCCGGGGTCACGGTTTCCGACTCTTGTGTAACTTCCTCCGTGTCCTTGGACAGGTCTTTTTCGTCAGCCATTGCAAACCCTCCCGTTTGAAACGAGCTTTGTCAGCCGCATTTCTTATTTGGTTTCCCGATGCGTGGTGTGTTTGCGGCAGAAGCGGCAGTACTTGCTCATTTCCAGCCGGTCCGGATCGTTCTTCTTGTTCTTCATGGTGTTGTAGTTGCGCTGTTTGCACTCCGTGCAGGCCAGGGTGATTTTGACTCTCATAACGGCACCTCCCGATTTTCGGAAATTTGTGAACCTCCCTCGACAAGGGGAGACTGCGCCTAAAAATGGGCACAAAAAAATAAACCCCTTTTGAGGTATTATCTATCATAGCACAAACCCATGGGCAGGTCAAGCCCTTTTCCCGCCGATTTTTCACGTCGAAAGCCGCGGAACGTCCCCGCGGCACCGTATATAGCCAAAAAGACGCTCTCTTCCGCCGTCAACCACCATATATGGCCGACAAAACCGAAAAGAGAGCGTCTTTTAATGATTCTGCAGGGGGTTATTTCCGGCTCTTACCGGAACTTTTTCCGCCCGACGTAACTGGTGTGCAGCACTTCGTGGGCCTTGTGGCTGCCGTAGCTACCGAAGAATTCCTCGTAAATCGCCTTGACCATCGGGTTGTCGTGGGATTTGCGCAGCGTCATGCCGGCGTCCTGGTCATACAGCGCTTTGGCGCGCATGGCCTTGAGGTCGAACACATTGCGCACCGAGGCGGGCTGAATGGGCTGGCCGCCGCCGTTGACGCAGCCGCCGGGGCAGCACATGACCTCCACGAAGGTCCAGGGGGCGGTGCCGTCCTGGATACAGCTCATGACATAGTTGGCGCCCGCGATGCCGCTGACCACCGCCACCTTGACCTCCAGGCCGCCAATGTTGTAGGTGGCTTCCTTCAGGCCGGCGGTGCCGCGCACCTCCTTGAATTCCACGGCCCCGTTATCCTTGCCGGTGAGCCAGTCGTTGGCGGTGCGGAGCGCCGCCTCCATGACGCCGCCGGTGGCGCCGAAAATGACCGCCGCGCCTGTGTCCTCGCCCATGGGGCTGTCGAATTCCTCATCGGGCAGATAGGGGAACTTGATGCCCGCCCGATCGATCATCCGGGCCAGTTCCCGGGTGGTGAGAGCGATGTCCACGTCCGCGAGACCGGCCGCGTCCTGATCGTCCCGGCCGATTTCGAACTTCTTGGCGGTGCAGGGCATGATGGAAACGGACACGATGTCTTTAGGATCGATGCCGTTTTTCTCAGCATAGTAGGTTTTCAGAATGCCGCCGAACATCTGCTGCGGGGATTTGCAGGAGGACAGATGCGGGAGCAGATCCGGATAATAATACTCGGCAAACTTGACCCAGCCGGGGGAGCAGGAGGTGATCATGGGCAGCACGCCGCCGTTTTTCACCCGCTCGACCAGCTCGTTGGCCTCTTCGACAATGGTCACATCGGCGCCGAAGTTGGTGTCGAACACCTTGTCAAAGCCCAGGCGGCGGAGAGCCGCCACCATTTTGCCTTCCACGTTGGTGCCGATGGGCATACCGAAGGCCTCGCCCAAGGTGGCCCGGATGGACGGGGCGGTCTGCACCACCACGTGCTTGGTGGGATCGGCCAGGGCCGCCCACACCTTGTCGGTGTCGTCCTTTTCGGTCAGCGCGCCGGTGGGGCAAACCACGATGCACTGGCCGCAGGACACGCAGGGCACGTCGTTGAGAGGCTTCTCAAACGCGCAGGCGATGTGGGTGTCGATGCCGCGATCGTTGGCCCCGATGACCGAAACGAACTGCTGCTTGCAGGCCGCGACGCAGCGGCGGCAGAGAATGCACTTGTTGTTGTCCCGCACCAGGTGGGCGGCGGAGGTGTCCAGCTCGTACTGGGGCCGGAAGCCCGCGTACTTGTCCGCGTCCTCCACGCCGTAGTCGCGGCACATTTTCTGCAGCTCGCAATCGCCGGAACGCACGCAGGACAGGCACTTCTTCTCATGGGTGGAAAGAATCAGCTCCAGGGTGGTTTTCCGCGCCTTCTGTACCTTTTCGGTGTTGGTCTGGATTTCCATCCCCTCCGAAACGGGGTAGACGCAGGCGGTCACCAGTCCGCGGGCGCCGGTGGCCTCCACCACGCAGATGCGGCAGGCGCCGATTTCATTGATATCCTTCAAAAAGCAGAGGGTGGGGATTTCCACGCCGGCATACCGGGCGGCTTCCAGAATGGTGGAGCCTTTCGGTACGCTGACGGCAATCCCGTTCACTTTTACATTCACCATATCCATTGCAGCAAACACTCCTTCCTCAAACCTTCACGACCGCGCCGAACCGGCACTTCTCGATACAGGCACCGCACTTGATGCACGCGTTCACGTCGATGACGTGCGGGTTTTTCACGGTGCCGGAGATGGCGCCGACCGGGCAGACGCGGGCGCAGGCGGTGCAGCCCTTGCACTTGTCCGCCACAATTTCATAATGCAGCAGGGATTTGCAGACCCCCGCCGGGCACTTTTTGTCCACCACGTGCGCCACATACTCGTCGCGGAAGAACTTCAGGGTGGACAGCACCGGGTTGGGCGCCGTCTGGCCCAGTCCGCACAGGGAGTTCTCCTTGATGTAGTGACAGAGCGCCTCCATCTCGTCCAGATCCTCCAGGGTGCCGTTGCCCTTGGTGATCTTATCCAGCATTTCCAGCAGGCGCTTGGTGCCCACGCGGCAGGGGGTGCACTTGCCGCAGGACTCGTCCACCGTAAACTCCAGGAAGAACTTCGCGATGTCCACCATGCAGTTGTCCTCGTCCATGACGATAAGACCGCCGGAGCCCATCATGCAACCCATGGCAATGAGGTTGTCGTAGTCGATTTCGGTATCGATGAGGGAAGCCGGGATGCAGCCGCCGGAGGGGCCGCCGGTCTGGGCCGCCTTGAACTTCTTGCCGTTCGGCACGCCGCCGCCGATTTCCTCCACGATTTCCCTGAGGGTGGTGCCCATGGGGATTTCCACCAGGCCGGTGTGCTTGATTTTGCCGCCCAGGGCGAACACCTTGGTGCCCTTGGATTTCTCCGTGCCCATGGAAGCGAACCAGTCCGCGCCCCGCAGGATGATCTGCGGCACGTTGGCGAAGGTTTCCACGTTGTTCTCCACCGTCGGGCAGCCGAACAGGCCCTTGACGGCCGGATAGGGGGGACGGGGACGAGGCTCTCCGCGGTTGCCCTCGATGGAGGTCATCAGCGCGGTTTCCTCGCCGCAGACGAAGGCGCCGGCACCCAGCCGGATTTCCATGTCAAAATCAAAACCGGAACCGAAAATATCCTTGCCCAGCAGACCGGCCTCCCGGGCCTGATCGATGGCAATCTGCAGGCGGCGCACCGCAATGGGGTACTCTGCGCGGACATAAACGAAGCCCTTCGTCGCCCCGATGGCATAGCCGGCGATGGCCATGGCCTCGACGATGCAGTGGGGATCGCCCTCCAGCACCGAACGGTCCATGAACGCGCCGGGATCGCCCTCGTCGGCGTTGCAAACCACGTACTTCTGGGGCGCCTTGTTGGGGGCGCAGAGCGCCCACTTGCGGCCGGTGGGGAACCCGCCGCCGCCGCGGCCCCGCAGGCCGGAATCGGTAATCACCTGAATGACCTGATCCGGGGTGTACTCGGTCAGGCACTTGGCCAGCGCCTGGTAGCCGTCGAAGGCAATGTATTCGTCAATGGATTCGGGGTTGATAACGCCGCAGTTGCGCAGCGCCACCCGCACTTGTTTCTTATAGAAATCGGTCTCGTTCAGAGACTTGACCTCGTCCTTCTCCACTGTCTCATCGTAGAGCAGGCGGGTGACGATACGGCCCTTGAGCAGATGCTCGCTGACGATTTCCGGAATATCCTCCACGTTGACGCGGGAATAGAAGCAACCCTCGGGATACACGATCATAATCGGGCCAAGAGCGCACAGGCCGAAGCAGCCGGTACGCACGACCTTGACTTCATCGGTCAGGCCCTGGACGGCAATCTCCTTTTCGAGCGTCTCGATGATCTGCTGACTGCCGGAGGAGGTGCATCCTGTGCCGCCGCAAACCAGTACATGGGAACGATACATGGCTTTTCTTCCTCCTCTTTATTTCATCTGCGCGCCGACGGTGTACTCGGCGACGGGGTTCCCGTTAACCAGGTGATCCGCGACGATGCGCGCCACCTTTTCCGGGGTGACCTTGCAGTAGGTGACCTTTTCTTTGCCGGGCGCCAGAACCTCCACGATGGGCTCGAGCTGGCACATGCCGATGCAGCCGGTCTGGGTGACCGTTATGTTCTGGAGGTGCCGTTTGGCCACCTCGTCCACAAACGCGTTCAAAACCGGGCGGGCGCCGGCGGCGATGCCGCAGGTGGCCATGCCCACGATGACACGCGTGGCGTCCTGCTGGTTGTCCCGCACCGCCATTTTTTCGCGGGCTTTATCACGGATGGCCTGCAATTCTGCCAGGGTTTTCATATGATCCTCCATTTCTTGCCGGGCGGGCGGCCCGGCAGACGTAAATTCGGCGCGAAAAGCTTCCCTCGCGCTGGATGTCAAACGGTTCAGATTGTCAAGCGGTGCCGCCGACGGCCCCGTCCTGCTCCCGGAGGTACTCGTTCAGCCACAAGGCCACGTCCGGATCGTCCAGGGGCACGTCCCCCAGGATATCGCGGATTTCCCGGGTGTCGAACACGAACTCCCGTCCGTCCACCCGGTGGATATAGCGAAAATCCAGTCCCGGATTCATCCGCACCAGGGTGGACACCGTCCCGTCCATGTCGCCCAGCGGCAGCCGGTCGATATGGGACAGCCCGAACACCGCCGTCACGGTGGTGCCGGCCCCCGGCTTAGACGTGATGGAAAGCGAGCCGCCGGTGGCCTCCGCCGCCATGCGGAACAGGGGGATCCCCATGCCCACCGGGCGGGTGGTGCGGGTGGTGTAAAACGGATCCCGCACCCGCTCCAGCTGCTCGGACGTCATGCCGCAGCCGTTATCCTCCACCGACAGCGTCAGCCGGTCCGCCCCGGCGTCCTCTTCCACCGTCATGGTGATGACGGACGCGCCGGCGGCGATGGAGTTCTGCGCGATGTCCAAGACGTTTAACGACAATTCCCGCATAACTCAAGCGGTATACTTGGCCAGTATACCGTCAATGTCGTCCACGGTCAGACGGCCGTACACATCCTCGTTCACCGTCAGGACGGGGGCCAGGCCGCAGGCGCCGATGCAGCGGCAGGCGGTCAGGGAGAACTGGCCGTCCTCGGTGCATTCGTCCGCGCCGATACCCAGCTTTTCGCTGAGCTTATTGAACAAATCGCCCGCGCCCTTGACATAGCAGGCCGTGCCCAGGCAGACGGATACATTGTAGACACCCTTGGGGGACAGGGCGAACTGGGCGTAGAAGGTCGCCACCCCGTACACCTTTTCGAGCGGGACATTCATCCCGTCCGCGATCATCTGCTGCACCTCCATGGGGAGATACCCATAAATCCCCTGGGCTTCCTGCATGACGAACATCAGGCGACTGGGATCCTGCTTGTTGGCGTCGATAACTTCCTTCAGTTGGGCCGCCTGCTCAGCCGTCCCTTTAAACGGGAGTTTGCTGATCTTTTTTTGCATGTTGCCGTTTCCTCCTTGCCAATCATAGGTTCTATTCAGATCTGCACCTCGACAAATATTGTGAAGAAAATATCAATCTTTTGTGCAGCATCGACTACCCCTCAGTATAACAGAGTTCTCCGCAAAAAGCTAGATAAAAAACGCTTTTTTTTGGCCTTTTACGCGCTTTCTGACGCTTTTTCGCGAATCGGCGCGAGCCGGCTGCCGGCTTGTCCATATGGGGAAATATATGTGGTAGGCACCTCAAACATACCACGTTTTTTTGCCTAGCGCCGCCTGGCCTGAAAAATATAGAAGAAACGGAAAATTCATCGGCAAAACTCCTTACGATCCTATTAAGATTGTTAAACGCGGTTTACTTTGCCTAACCGATTTGATAAAATATAGTGGTAGTAAAGGGGTTCGCTCCCGTGAATCGATCGATTGCGATGGGCATTAGCCGATCTGAATAAATTTCCCAACACCACACAGAGGACGGTGAGCGTCAATGAAACTGAAAATGTGGGCCGCGGCGGCCACAGCCGTTATTTGTATCACCTCCATCGGCTCGCTCCCAGCGGCGGACGCCTCGGAGCTGCAGCCTGGCGATATTTCCAACTCCTGTTCCTTCTCGGCCTCCCAGAATGGATCCATCGTACGGTTTCTGACGGATGGATCCGCCGGCACCTCCTGGAAGGGCGGAAAAGAGGCGTATATCCAGCTGCACAGCAAACAGCCGATCGGCGGCGTTTATCTTCTGTGGAACAGCAAGCCCGTCCCCTGGGTGCTGTCCCGGGTGACGGACGGCGGCACTGAGCCGTTGGCGGAGGGCGGGGCAGATTCGTTCCTCCACGAGTTCAAAAAGCTGGACGCGGGCAGCGGCACCTATCGCCTGACCTTCAGCGGCCAGGCCGTGCTCGGCGAGCTGTATGTCCTCGGGGCGGGGGAGACCCCTTCCTGGGTGCAGCAGTGGAACCCGCCGCTGGAAAAAGCGGATATGCTTCTCGCCTCCACCCACGCGGACGACGAGCTTCTCTGGTTCGGCGGCGCCATGCCGGTGTATGCCGGCCAGTTTGGGAAAAAGGTGCAGGTGTCTTATCTCATCCGTCACGGCTACGGCCGCACGCACGAGCTGCTCGACGGCTTGTGGACGGTGGGGATTACCAACTATCCCATCCTGTCAGATTTCGGGGACAAATACTGCTCCACCCTTAAGCAGGCGTATCAACTGTATAATAAAAACGATATCATGGCCTGGCAGGTGGCCCTGATCCGCCGGGTCAAGCCCGATGTGGTGCTGACCCAGGATCTCAACGGCGAATACGGCCACGGGGCTCACCGGATGAACAGCAACACCCTTGTCAAAGCCATCACCCTGAGCGGCGATCCCCAGCAGTATCCGGACAGCGCCGGGAAGTACGGCACCTGGCAAATCAAAAAGCTGTACCTGCATAAATACGACAAGGACGATTTGCTGATGAACTGGAACGTGCCCCTATCCCGTTTCGGCGGCAAAACCGGGCTGGACATGGCGCGCGCCGGGTTCGCCTGTCATATCTCCCAAGCCAAACGAGGCCGGTACCACGTGGACGAGGCGGGCAAGAATGACAACCGCTGGTTCGGCCTGTATTATTCGTCGGTGGGCCCCGATGTCAAGAAAAACGACTTTTTCGAGAACCTGGCGCCGGTGATCCCCTGGGACGGCCTGCCTCTTTCGGAAAAGCAAAAAGGCGCCGCCTCTGTTCCCACAACGTCGATGGGCACACCACCCGCCACGACGGCCCCGACCACACAAGCCTCCACCACCTTCACCGTCCCCACTTCGACCACCGCGTCGGAACCGCCCTCCGCCACGGAAGCGGTGACCGCGCCGACAACCGGCACGACGATTACCGCCGCTCCGCCGGATTCCTCCGTCCCCGGGGAGGAGCCGTCCGCCTCCAAAACCGTTCTTATTGCGGTGATCTGCCTGACAGCAGGCGCCACCGCCACGCTGGTCATCCTCGTGCTGCGCGCCAAGAAAAAGGCATAACAAAGGCGCCGGACTGTTCGTCCGGCGCCTTTTTACTGCTTCACTATTTCCACTCAGGCGTTTCGTTCTTTGAGGGCGCGATCGGCCTCCCGTTTCATATCCCGCCGGGCGGCGTCCTCCCTCTTGTCGTACAGCTTTTTGCCCCGGCAAAGGCCTATCTGCACCTTTACCCGAGAGCCTTTAAAATACAGGGACAAGGGGATGAGGGTATAGCCCTGCTGCTTCATCACGCCGTACAGACGGAGGATTTCCTTCTTGTGCAGCAGCAGCCGGCGCACCCGCATGGGATCCCGGTTAAAGATATTTCCCTTTTCGTAGGGGCTGATATGCATGCCGTTAACAAAAATCTCGCCCTCCACTATGGAGCACCAGGCGTCCTTGAGGTTGACGGTGCCGGCCCGCAGAGCCTTGACCTCCGTTCCGGCCAGCTCAATGCCCGCCTCCATGGATTCCTCTACGAAGTAGTCGTGAAAGGCTTTTTTATTCGTGGTTATCGTTTTGGTGCTGACGTTTGGCAAGGCCGTTCACCTCCTTACATCGCTTGACGGATGGGTTTCCCATCTCGCGCGAGCTCTTGCCTGCTCAAAGGCCGTTTCCACACGGCGGAAATCCCCCCGCAGCCTACAGCTCGTTGCGTCCCTCCAGCGACCGGCGCAGGGTGACCTCGTCGGCGTACTCCAGATCGCCGCCCACCGGAATGCCGTAGGCCAGCCGGGTCACCTTGACCTGGAAAGGCTTGAGCAGCTTGGAGATATACATGGCCGTCGCTTCTCCCTCCACCGTGGGATTGGTGGCCATGATCACCTCCTGTACCTCTTCGTCTGCCACCCGGACCAGTAGTTCCTTGACCCGGATTTGATCCGGGCCCACGCCGTCCATAGGGGAGATGGTGCCGTGCAGCACGTGATACAGGCCCGCGTATTCCCGCGTGCGCTCAAAGGCCATGACATCCCGGGGATCCTCCACCACGCAGATGACAGAGGCATCTCGGTTGCCCGCCCGGCAGATGGGGCATAAATCCTGATCCGTCAGGTTCCGGCAGACCGCGCATTCGTGGATCTTTTCCCGCGCCTCGGTGATGGCGGAGACAAAATCCGCCGCGTTCTTCTCCGGCTGGTTCAGCAGGAAAAAAGCCAGCCGCTGGGCCGACTTGTGCCCGATGCCCGGCAGACGCTCAAGCTGTTCGATCAGCCGCTCCAGCGGCGCCACGCTGTAGGACATCGGCTCCCCCCTTCCTTCTGGCCGCCCGGTTTAAAACAATCCCGGCATGTTGATACCGCCGGTGATTTTCGACATTTCCGCCTCGGAGGTATCCACCGCCTGGCGGATGGCCTCGTTGACCGCGGCCATCACCAAATCCGCGAGCATGTCCACATCCTCGGGATCCACGACCTCCGGTTTGATCTCCAGCTTCTTGACGATGTGCTTGCCGTCCACCACGGCGGTCACCGCGCCGCCTCCGGCGGTGGCGGTGTACTCCCTTACGTCCAGCTCTTCCTGCAGCTTGCCCATTTCCTCCTGCATCTGCTGGGCCTGCTTAATCATGCTTTGCATGTTGCCGGGGCCGCCGCCCACGCCCTTGGGAAGTCTCGCTTTCATTGTCATAACCTGCCTTTTCTTTAATCCTTAAATTCCACGTCCAGGCCCTGGGCCCGGCTGTTTTGCAGAAAAGCCGCCAGCGGATCCTCCGGCGGCGGCGCCTGCCCGGCGGAGGATCCCGCCGCCGGCGCGCCGCTGCTCCGCTTGACGCCGATGCGGTGGTTCCGGCCGGTCACCGACCGGATGGCCCCCAGCAGGACGTTCTTGTTCCCGTCCCGGGTGACCAGCGCCTTGAACATATCGTTATCGGTGCAGATCAGCACGTAATCCCCCCGCAGCAGGGCGGTGGAATCCACCAGCACGCCGTACAGCGGCGGGCAGGTGCCGGACAGCGTGTCCAGTACGTCGTTCCATCTCTCGAAGGGCACCTCCTGATCAGTACCCAGGCTATCGCCGGCCGCCGGCCCTTCGTTACTGGGGAGCGGCGGGGCCTCGGGCTCGCCGCCTTCCGCCCGGGCCGCCGGACGAGACGGAGCCGCCGGCGCCTGCGGCGCCAGCGTCATACCCGATTTGATCGTATCCTCCAGCATCTTGACCCGACGCAGCAGGCTGTCCGCGCTGGCGTCCAAATCGGGGGAGCATAGGCGGAGCACCGCCATCTCCATCTCCACCCGGCGGGACACCCCGCCCCGCAGCCGCTCCAGCGCCTGCTGCAGCACGTTCATGCAGTGCAGGATGGCGGGCAGTTCGAACTGCTCCGCCTCCGCCGCCATCCGATGCAGCTCGGCGGGCGGTGCGACAATGAGGTCAGCGGCGTCTTTGACGCTTTTGAGAATCATCAGGTTGCGGAAATACTCCGTCCACTCGGCGCACAGCCGCTCCATGTCCTTGGACGCGTTGTACAGCCGGTCGATGAGGGCCAGGGCCGCGCCGCTGTCTCCGGCCCGCACGGCCGCCGACAGCTCGAACAAATACTCCCGGCCCGCCAGCCCGGTGGTCTCGGCCACCACGTCGGCAGTAATTTCCCGGGAACGGGAAACGCATTGATCCAGCAGGGACAGCGCATCCCGCAGCGCCCCGTCGGCCAGGCGGGCCAGCAGGGTGGCCGCCTCATCGGTGACGGTGAACTGCTCCTGACCCGCCACATACTGGATGCGCGCCGCGATGTCGGCCGGCTGAATGCGATGGAAATCGAACCGCTGGCAGCGGGACAGAATGGTGGCCGGCAGCTTATGCACCTCGGTGGTGGCCAGGATAAACACGACATGGGGCGGAGGCTCCTCCAGCGTCTTAAGCAGGGCGTTGAAGGCCCCGGTGGACAGCATGTGTACTTCGTCGATGATATACACCCGGTATTTGGCCACCGCAGGGGTGAAGTTGACCTCCTCGCGCAGATCCCGGATGTTGTCCACCCCGTTGTTGGACGCGGCGTCGATTTCCACCACATCCATGATGGCGCCGCTGTCGATGCCCTTGCAGATGTCGCACTCGTTGCAGGGGTCGCCGTCCACGGGATGGAGGCAGTTGACCGCCTTGGCCATAATCTTGGCGCAGGTGGTCTTGCCCGTCCCGCGGGACCCGGTGAACAGATACGCGTGGGCCAGACGGCCGGTCTGCAGTTCGTTTTTGAGGGCCGCCGTGATGTGGTTCTGCCCATACACGTCGGCGAACGCCTGGGGCCGCCATTTGCGGTACAGCACCTGATACATAAAGCCGCCTCCCTTCGATCAAATAAAACCGCATGCTCTCGGGTCATACGGACGGACAGGTTACCTGCGGCGCCCGGAAGCTACCGCTTAATGCTGCTCGGTTCCCCGCCTGACATGGTTCACGGCGCACCGTCGCACAGGACCCGCCCATCCGTATGCCCCAAAGCATGCGGTCTTTACATTTCGCTCTAAGAGTATACACCAATCGCCGCAAAAAATCAACTGTTGCCGGCCGGTTTCCGTCTCCTGCCAAAAAGCCCTCATCCCTAGGGATGAGGGCTTGCTTTGGAAAACCATTTATGCATTGGCTTTTTTCGCGAGGGCGGACTTTCTCCGTGCAGCGGTATTCTTGTGCAGGAGTCCCTTCGCGGCGGCCTGGTCAATCTTCTTCATGGCGATCCGGAGGATCTCCTCTTTGTTCTCGACGCCGGTCTCAAGAGCCGCGTTCGCCTTCTTCACTTCGGTTCTCAGGGCGGAACGGTTGGCCTTGTTGCGGGCGGTCTTCACAGCGATGACCTTCACACGCTTCTTGGCGGATTTAATGTTGGGCATGGTCACACCTCCTCTGCAAAAAAGATTATACTTCTAAATCACGCACGGATTATAATACCACGTCCAATTCGAAAAAGCAACTGTTTTTTTCGGAAAATTTCCAAAGGTGTATAGCCCCGCGGTTTTCGCAAATACTGAAACAAATCGATTTATCCGAAAACAAGGGGGACACCACCATGCAATTCCGCACCGACCTGGCCATTGAGGTGGCCGACGAAGCGCAGCATCTCACCGACGAGGACGTGGGAAAAGACACGTTTCGCGAAGGGGACACCTGCGTCACCCGCCTGCACATCCGCACCGATCGGGCCGCCCGGGCGCTGGGCAAGCCCCAGGGCGCTTATATCACCGTCGAGGTGCCTCCTCTGACAGACAACGAGGAAACCCTGGGAAAAGCCGCCGGCCTTGTGGCCAATGAGCTGACCGCCCTGCTGCCCGCCGAGGGCTCCGTGCTTGTGGTGGGGCTGGGCAACCGGGCCATCACCCCCGACGCCCTGGGCCCCGAGTCCGCCGACATGGTGCTGGCCACCCGCCACATCGGCGGCGAGTTCGCCCGCAGCGTGGGGCTGGACGACCTGCGCCCCACCGCCGTGCTCACCCCCGGCGTCCTGGGACAGACCGGCACCGAAAGCGGGGAAATCGTCCGGGGCGTCTGCACGGTGGTGCATCCCGTGGCCGTGGTGGTGGTGGACGCCCTGGCCGCGCGCAGCGTGGCCCGCCTGGGCTGCACCGTCCAGCTGTGCGACACCGGCATTGCCCCCGGCTCCGGTGTGGGCAATAACCGCCAGCCCCTGAATGCCGAAACCCTGGGCGTGCCGGTCATCGGCATGGGGGTGCCCACGGTGGTGGACGCCGCCACCATTGCCCGGGAATTCAGCGACCGGGGAGAGGAGGCGCCCGACCTCACCCCCCGCGGCGCTCAGATGATGGTCACCCCCCGGGAGGTGGATGTGATGATCCACCGGGCGGCCCGTCTGGTGGCCATGGCCATCAACGGCGCGCTGCAGCCCGATTATAACCCCCTGGAGCTCATCGCCGTGGCGAAGGGATAACCCGGCCGGCGGCCCGTGACGGGCCGCCGCTTTTTATGCCTCTCCGGTCCGCCCCCTCCGGCAGTTTTCAAAACAGCCGCCGTATGACTACTGTGGCCCTACTTGTATCCGCTTGCCCGTTGTGCTATAGTGGATGTACCGATTTTGAGGAAGGATGACCGATATGAAGCGCAAAACTCTCTGGCTGACAGCGGCGGCCTGCCTGCTGGCTCTGCTGATCGGCCTGACCGGCTGTTCCCCCAAAAAAGCTGCCCCCGGTTCCTCCGCGCCGGAGCAGAAAACCGTGACCATCGAGGTGATACATAAGGACAAAACCCAAAAGGAGTTTCAGATTCTCTCCGCGGCGGAGTACCTGGGCGACGCCCTGGTGGCCGAGGGGCTCGTCAAGGGCACCACAGGCGACTACGGCCTCTACATAGACACGGTGGACAATGAAACCGCCGACAAAAGTAAGGAAGAATGGTGGTGCATCACCAAAGGCGGACAAGCCGTCATGACCGGCATCAGCACCACCCCCTTTGCGGACGGGGACACCTTCGAGCTGACCCTGACCGTCGGCTATTGACGCCATATCAGACAGGAAGCGGCGGAAACACAGTTGTGTTCCCGCCGCTTTTGTTTATGTATAAGGCACGTATGCGTTTCTGCGTCACTTTCCCACGCAGAAACGGGCGAACACCTCGTCCACCACTGCCTCGGTAGCCCGCTCCCCCGTCAGCTCGAGCACCGCTGCAATCGCTTCGTCCACGCTCACCGACACGGCGTCCAGGGTCATCCCTCCCGCCAGGGCGGCCCGCGCCTCCCGCACGCCTTCCAGGCAGCGCTGCGCGCATTGCCGCTGCCGTTCGGTGGCCAGCAGGGGCTCCGCCCCGTCCAGACGTTCCACCCCGGTGACGGCCGCCACCTCGCGGCTCAAATCCTCCAGCCCCGTGCCCTCCCGGGCCGACAGGGTGACCAGCCGGGGAAACCGCTCGGCCAGGAAGTCCCTGTCCACCAGCGTCTCCTCGTCCGCCTTGCTGACGACGGCAATGGCCGCAGCCCCCCGCGCCGCCTCCGCCAGCGCCCGGTCGTCCTCGCTCAACGGACGGGAGCCGTCGAACACCGCCAGCACCAGGGCCGCCTGCTCCATCCGCTGCCTGGCCCGCTGCACGCCGATGCTTTCCACCGCATCGTTCGTTTCCCGGATGCCCGCCGTGTCCGACAGCCGGAGCACCACGTCCCCCAGGCGGACGGTTTCCTCCACCACGTCCCGGGTCGTGCCCGCCACCGGGGTGACGATACTTCTCTCGCACCCGGCCAGCCAGTTCATCAGGGTGGATTTCCCCACGTTGGGGCTTCCCACAATGACGGTGTCCACTCCTTCCCGCAGCACCCGCCCCGCGTCATAGGTGGCCAACAGGGAAGAGAGGCTCTCCTCCGCCCGGGCCAGCACGCCGTCCAACGCGGCTTCATCCAGCGCGGGGATATCCTCGTCCGGATAATCCACATAGGCGGAGAAATGGGCCGACAGCCCCACCAGCTCGTTTTTGACCGTTTCCATCCGTCGGTACAGGTTTCCCTCCCGGGCCGCCAGGGCCGTCCGGGCCGACAGCCGCCCGTCGGCCGCGATCAGTTCCATCACCGCCTCCGCCCGGGTCAGATCCAGCTTGCCGTTCAGGAAAGCTCGCCGGGTGAATTCGCCCGCGCCCGCTGGCCGCGCCCCCGCGGCCAGCACCGCCCGCAGCACCCGCCGGAGCAAATACAGCCCCCCGTGGCAGGACAGCTCCACCACGTCCTCCCCGGTATAGCTGTGCGGCGCGCGAAACACCAGGGCCACGCAGTCGTCGATGTCCCCCTCCTCGTCGAACACATGCCCATAGGCGGCGGTGTATCCCTTCAGCCCCGCCAGATCCCGTCCCGCTCGGCCGGGCCGGAACACCCGGGACGCCACCGCGACGGCCTCGTCCCCCGACAGACGGATAACGCCCAGCCCGGCGGGGGCGGGCGGGGTGGAAATGGCGGCAATGGTCTGGCTCATGAATCGCGGCTCCTTTATATACAATATAAAGCCAGTATACCCGCCCGGCCCGTCCTTGTCCAGTGGCCGCCCCCACTGTCTTAAGAAATTCTTTCGATCTCCACCGGTTGACAAATGCTGTGCATGTAGATATACTATGTATTGCATACTATACAAAGCATAGTATCCGACTGCAAAGGAGGTGCCTGTTTGGATACACAGCGGAAAAAAGGTCTGCTGGAAATCTGTGTCCTGGCGGTTTTGCAGAGGGAACCCTCCTATGGATACAAAATCATCGGCGACATCACCCCCTGCATCGATATTTCCGAATCTACCCTGTACCCCATTCTCAAACGGCTGGAAACCGCCGGCTGCCTCATCACCTTTACCCAGGAGCACAACGGCCGCCTGCGGAAATACTACGCCATCACCGACGAGGGCCGGCGGCGTATCACCGCGTTTCTCGAGGAGTGGGACGAACTGCGCAGCGTCTACGCCTTTATTCAAAACGGTGGCGTGGCCCCGCAGCCCCTGCCGGGAACCGGCCCCCCTCAAACGCCCGCCCCTTCCAAATCAACCGGAAAGGACTTGGAATCCTCATGACAAAAAATGAATTCCTTCAGCAGCTGCTGCCCCGGATCACGGGCCTTCCCGCCACCGAGCAGCAGCGGATCCTGGATTACTACAACGAACTTGTCCTGGATGGCGTGGAAAGCGGCCGGGACGAGGAGGCCATCGTCGCCGGTTTCGGCAGCGTGGAGGATGCCGCCTGTAAAATCTGGGAGGACTACGCCGCTCCGCCGATCAAAACCCGGAGCAGCGGGATGCGCATCCTCATCGGCGTCGCCTGGTTTTTCGGCGGCATCATCGGGCTTCCCCTGGTCCTGGCGGCCGGCGTGCTCTATCTGTGCGGCTGGATTGTGCTGCTGTCCCTGGCCATCACGGCCGTGTCCCTGCTCCTCGGCGGGGTCGCCTCCTGCGCCATGATGCTGGCCATCCTCGGTCAGGCACCCCAGGCCGCCCTGTTCCAGTTCGGCGCCGGCGTGCTGATCATCGGGCTGGGTATCCTGTCAAGCGTGGGCGTCTTCCATCTGTTCCGGCTCTATTGGGTGTTCAGCCGCAGGCTGTCCGCCTCCATCTCCAGGGCTTTTGCCCGGAAAGGGGTGCGCTATGCGTCTTAAAAGTAAAACCTTCCTGGTCATCGGCGGCGCCCTGTGTGCCTTTGGCACCATATTCTGTGCCATCATTCTCGCCATTGGCCAATTTGATTTTATGAAGGTGATATCTGTGGAGAAATACGAGGACAAGGTGTATACCCTCTCGGCTGACACCCTGACCGCACTGAACCTGGACATCCAGAACCAGCGGGTCGTCTTCCAGCCCGCCGCCGGCTCCGACATCGTCATCCGCTACCGCGAGTTTGCCAGCGATACCTATACCTTCGAGCAGCAGGGCGCCTCCCTGAACGTGACCCACCGCTGCGATCAGAAATGGTACCAGAGCCTGGTGCAGGGCATGTTCGGCGGCATCGCCCGGGCGAGCCAGTCCATCACCGTGGAGGTGCCGCCCCAGTACGCCGGCCTCCTGAACGCCCGCACCACCAACGCCTCCCTCACCGCCGACAGCCTGCCGAAGCTGACCGAATGCCGCCTGGCCACCACCAACGGCACCCTGCGGGTCTCGGATATCACCGCCGACACCTTCATTCTCTCCACCACCAACGCCGGCGTGCATCTGGATCGCCTGCAGGGCGCGGCCCTCTTTGTCACCTCCACCAACGGCAGCATCCACCTGGCCGATTTGGCCATGACCGGCGAGCTGACCGCCCGCACCACCAACGCCAGCCTCCAGGCCGACCGGGTGGAGGCGGCCGCCGGCCAGTTCAACACCACCAACGGCTCCCTGGCGCTGCGCAACGGCAGCTTTAGCGGCACGGTGTCCGCCGGCACCACCAACGCCTCTCTCAAAACCGACGCGGTGGAAGCCCCGGAAGCGGATTTCACCACCCAGAGCGGCAGCGTCCGCCTGGAGAATTCCCGCTTTGCCGCGCGCGTGTCGGTGCGCACCACCAACGCCGGCATCCGGGTGGAACAGCTCGCCTCCCCGGATATCCGGCTGTCCAGCACCAACGGTTCCATCAAAGGCACCATCGCCGGCAGCCAGCAGGATTATTCCATCGTGACCAACACCACCAACGGCTCCGCGTCCCCCTCCTCGGTCATCAACAAGCAGGCCCCGGGGCAGCTCAACGCCACCACCTCCAACTCCAGCATAACGCTCACCTTTACCGGCGCCTAATCCGCCGCGCTTCTAAAACGCCTCCGGTCGTCTAACGGCCGGAGGCGTTTCGTGTTTATTTTGAACGGGCATGGGCGTTCTGCCGCCGGTACACGCTTGGCGAAACCGAAAAGACGTCCTTGAAGCACTTGGAAAAATACGCGATGTCGTCATAGCCAGACGCAACGGCGATGGCTGTGACGGATTCCGCGCTGGTTTCCAGCAGCATGGCCGCGTTTTGCAGGCGGACGCGGTTGATATAGTTGGCGGGGGACAGGGAGAAGTAGCGCCGGAACAGGCGGTAAACCTGCGCGGGAGAGCAGCACAGATATCCGGCCAAATCGTCGGCGCGGATCGGCTCCCGGAAATGCGCCGCGACGTATTCCTGGATCCGGATCATCGTCCTGTCGGGATCCGCCCGCCTTTTGGATACGCGCAGCAGCCGCTCGAGGATCTGGTAGGCGGCGGCGTATCCCGCGCAGATATTGTCCGCGTACCGAATGGCGGCGATGTGCGCCGCCAGAGCCTCGTTTTCCTCCGGCGGAAACAGCCGGGGGAACTCATAGAGATCCTCCAACCGGTAGAAGGTGTTCACCCGCACGTGCATCGACACCCAATGCGCGCGCATGACGTGCTCGCTTCCATTGTGGTGGATAATCCGCTGAAAGCAATTGGCCGGAGCGATAAACGCGCCGCCCTGTCCGGTGGATACCAGCGCCTTGTGATCGAGGCCGATTTCGTAATACCCATGCAGGGCCTGCACAACGGACAGGCAGGGCAGGGTCTTGCGATGCTCCACACCTTCCAGGTCGCAGGCGAAGCCCGCGGAAAACAGCTGGCTGATTTCCACCGATTGCATATCGACGCTCATACCACAACTCCTTGTTTGATAGTATATTACAAAACTATGATACTATATTTATACGCAAAATGCAATCTATGCGATAAAATGCTACAAGGAAGGAGCGTGGATGTTATGCGATTTCAAACGGCCAGCGCCACCCCGCGTCCGGTACGGCTTGCCCCGGCCACAAGGCAATGGGCCTGGAACTCCCTGCACGGGCTCTATGGGGACGACGCCGCGCGCACTCCCTGCGTTTCTCTGGACGAAATCGACGGGTTTTCCTCCATGCCGCCCTTGGCCCAATACGACGCCGCCATCCGGCAAATCGCCCGGCAGGCGCCGATCCGGATTTGCCCGGAGGAGCGGATCAGCGGCGCCGCCACCCTTGGAGCCGCCATCGACTACGCCGTCCCCGCCGCCTATCGGGGAGCCTGCCTGTTTCCCGGCGTCAACCATTTAACCATCCGTTACGACCGGGTGTTGAAAGAGGGCCTGGAAGCGTATAAGCGGGATATCACCGCGCGTCTCGCCCTGGCCGCCGACGGGCAGGAGACCGCCTTTCTGCGCAGCCTGGACAACGTCGTCGAAGCCCTCCGCGTCTGGCACGCCCGCTATCTGGACGCGGTCCGGGAGGAAAAGCCGGCGGTCTATCGGGTGCTGCAGCGGGTGCCGTTTGCCCCGGCGCGGAATTTTCTCGAAGCGGTGCAGGCGCTCTGGTTCATTTTCGCCTTTGTCCGCCTGTGCGGCAACTGGCCGGGCATCGGACGGATCGACTGGCTGCTGGGCGACTACCTGCAAAAGGATTTGGCCGCCGGCGTCCTGACCAAACCCGAAGCCCGGGAAATTCTCGCCTCCTTTTTCATCAAAGGCTGCGAGTGGATCCAATCCCAGCCCCGGCCGGGTTCGGGGGACGCCCAGCATTATCAGAACATTGTTCTGGCCGGGATCGACGCCGCCGGCCGGGAGGTGACCAACGACGTCACTTACCTGGTGCTGGATATCGTGGAGGAGCTGGCCATTGCCGATTTCCCCATCACCGTGCGGCTGAACAGCCGTTCCCCCGAACGGCTGCTGCGCAAAACCGCCCAGGTGATGCGGCACGGCGGCGGCATCGTCGCGGTGTATAACGAGGATCTGATTCTGCGGGCGCTGAAAAACGAAGGTTATCCGGAAAGCGAGGCGAGAAGCTTCGCCAACGACGGCTGCTGGGAAATCCAGATTCCCGGCAAAACCGACTTTGCCTATATGCCCTTCGATGCCCTGCAGGTGTTCAACCGCGTCCTCGGCGTCGATTCCGACGGCCCCGTCCCCGCCTATCCCAGCGCGGAGTCCCTCTATCAGGCCTTTCTGGAAGAGCTGAAGCAAACGGTGGAGCAGCTCTATCAGTCTCATGTCCGCGACGTTTTCTGCTGCACGAACGGACGCTGGCGCCGCCGGGAGGCCGCCTCGCCGTCCTCGGTCGTCAGCCTGTTCGAGGATGGCTGCATCGAGAACACGGCGCCCTACTTCGCCCTTGGCCCCGTTTATACCGTCCGCTCCCCCCACATCGGCGGCGCGCCCGACGTCGCCAACTCCCTGTACGCGCTGCAAAAGGCGGTCTTTGAGGAAAAAAGGCTGTCCCTGCGCGATATGGTGACCCTCCTGCGCGGCAACTGGGAGGGGGCGGAGGCCCTGCGGCTGTATATGAAAACCCACTATGTATATTACGGCAACGATTCCGACGAGGCGGACGCTTGGCATACCCGTCTGCTTGACGACTTTGCCGCCATCGTCGGGCGGTGCGGCGGGGGAGAGGGCTGCCCCGTGAAATTTATCCCCGGGGTCAGCACCTTCGGCCGCCAGATCGCCTGGCTGCCCAATCGAAGCGCCACCGCCTTCGGCTGCCGGCGCGGCGATATCCTGGCGGGGAACGATTCCCCCACCCCCGGCACCGACAGCGCGGGGGCCACAGCCATCATCCGATCCTACTGCAAGGCGGATCTGGAAAAACAATCCTGCGGCGCCGCGCTGGATATCCGGATTTTCCCCGACACCCTGCGGGGGGAAAATGGTATCGCCGCCCTAAAGGCCCTGCTGCGCGGGTTCGTCCAGCTGAACGGCTGCTTTATGCAGCTCGACACCGTCGACGCGCAGACCCTGCGGGAAGCGCAGCGGGATCCGGAGACCTATAAAACCCTGTCGGTGCGCGTCTCCGGCTGGAACGCCCGCTTCATCACCCTGGAAAAGGAGTGGCAGTCCATGATCATCGAGCGCACGGCGCAGGGCCTGTGAGGGGGTGCCGTCCATGAGAGAAAACCGCCTTCCCGTGACCCAAATCCAGCGGTTTTGCACCCACGACGGCCCCGGTCTGCGCACGACGGTTTTTCTGAAGGGCTGCCCCCTGCGCTGCGTGTGGTGCCATAACCCGGAAACCCAGTCCGCCCTGCCCGAGTTTTTCTATAATGAAGCCCTGTGCATCGGCTGCGGCGCCTGCCAAAGCGTCTGTCCCGCGGGCGCGCACGCCCTCTCTTCGGGGGAACACCGGATCGACCGGGACGCGTGCGTGGGGTGCATGGCCTGCGCCCGCGCCTGTCCCTCCGGGGCGCTGGAGGCCTGCGCGGCCGAACCATCCATCGGGGACATCCTGAACGCCGTCCTGCGCGATCGCGCGTTTTTCGGCCAGTCCGGCGGCCTCACCCTTTCCGGCGGGGAGCCCCTGCTTCACGCCGGCCCGGTGTGCCGCCTCCTCCGGGAGGCGAAAACCGCCGGCCTGCATACCGCCGTGGAAACCTGCGGCTTTTTCGAGGAAGCCTGGCTGAGCGAGGCGGTGCCGGTCACGGATTTGTTCCTGTGGGACTTCAAAGACAGCGACGAGGGTCGGCACCTGGCCAACACCGGCGTTTCCCTGCAGCCGATTTTGAAAAACCTGCGCGCGGCGGATGAACAGGGGGCCTCCATCCGGCTGCGCTGCATCCTCATCCGGTCGGTGAACCTGACGCGGGAGCACCTGGAGGCCATCGCCGGCCTATACGCCTCCCTCCGGCACGCCGAGGGGGTCGAACTGCTGCCGTATCACACCTACGGCGCCTCCAAGGGGCGGCAGCTCGGCCGCGAAAACGCCGCCCGTCCCGACTGGATCCCCACACAGGCCGATTTGAAAAGCGCCAAGGCCTTTCTGCGCCGGCATGTGCGGCTCCTCAACCCCTGAAAAACCGCCCGAACGACAATCGTTCGGGCGGTTTTCGCATATTCCCGCCGCCACCCGCATACACATGGATATTGGTACGGGTACACACCCTCGGGACATCCCGCCGTCCGGCGGGCGGAAAGGCAGGGACATGCAAATGAAAGACGCTTATAAGAAGGCAGGGAAACGCCTGGCGGGGATATTGACCGCCGCCTGCTGCGTGGGCCTGGCCGTGGGACATATCTCCCTCGACGATTTGACCTCCTGGGGCCGGACGGCCGCCATGCTGTCGGTGGGCCTGATGCAGCCGGCCGGCGGCGCGGAGGCCCTCAGTGAGCGCCTGGATCGCACGCCGGACAAGGGGGCCGCCGCCACCACCGCGCCCACCTCCACCAACACCACCGCCGCCACTACCGCCGGATCCGGCACCTCGCAGCCCACCACCTCCACGACGACACCCCCTACAACCGGCACCATTCCTCCCAAAAAGGAGGGCGGCGGCGTGGTGAAGGAGCTGAAAATGGGGCTGGGATCCGATTTTGTCCAGGGCGTGGCTATCAAGAACTCCAGCGGCAAAACCTTCGACATCGCCAAGGAAATTCAAATAAAGCCCAATTTTAAAATCAAGAACTCCGCGGAGCCGCAGGTCCTGATTGTGCACACGCACACCACCGAGGCGTATATGTCCTATTACGCCGGCTATTATAACGAGGGGGACGGCGGCCGCTCCAAGGATGAAAGCAAAAACGTCTGCGCCGTGGGCGAGGCCATCGCCGCCGAGCTGCGCGCCGCGGGCATCGGCGTCATTCACGACACCACCATTCACGACAACCCCAAATACACCGGCGCCTATACCCGTTCCGAGGAAACGGTTAAAAAAAACCTGAAGCAATACCCCAGTATTCAGGTGGTGCTGGACGTCCACCGGGACGGCATCATGATCGACAACACCACCAAAGCCAAGCCCACCGTCACCATCAACGGAAAAAAGGCCGCCCAAACCATGATCATCGTGGGCACCGTGAGCACGTCCGCCCTGCCGCACCCCAATTGGCAGGACAATTTTCATTTTGCGCTCCAGCTGCAAAAGGCAGCCGTGGCCAAGTACGAGGGCCTGATGCGCCCCGTTTCGGTGGTTGCCAGCCGGTATAACCAGCACCTGGCCCGCGGCTACCTGCTGGTGGAAATGGGCAGCGAGGGAAACACCCTGGACGAGGCGGTATATTCCGGCCAGATGCTGGGCAAAACATTGGGAGAAGTCCTGCAAACCCTGAAGTAATCCGGCCCCGCCGGCTATAGGAGCGACCTCCCATGAGTAAAAAAGCCTCCCGGCGCCGCTGGCGCGCCTTCGGTTCCGCCTTTATGCTGACCCTGTGCCTGTTGATCCTCGGCGCCGGCTGCCTGGTGGCGGAATACAACACCCGGCGCACCGCCTTTGGCGACGCCCGTATACAGATGGACTATCGGATACAGGACGGCAAGGTGACGATCCGCACCCCCTCCGCCGAAACGGATTACGCCCTGCCCGGCTGGGCGGAGGACTGGGCCGGCCGGGCCTGGACGCTGCTGCCCGCCCGGGTGCGCGCCGCCGCCTGGTTTACCGAGTCGGAGCAGGCCGCCTCGCCCCTGCTGATTCAGTGGGTGCTGGATCTGCAAAAAGACTGGGCCAAGGATTATCGCCGCTGAGTGCCGTAAAGCGCTCTTCCGTGGGTAAAAGCCCGCCGCGCAACCACCGGTTGCCGAAATGCCCGCCTCTGTTGGTTGCCAAACCGGCCCGCTTGTGAGACAATACAGGCAACGACAACCACGAAACGGAGGGCAACCCATGGAATTTCGGAGAAAAGCTGCGCACCCTGCGGCGCGAAAAGGGTCTGTCACAGGAGGAATTGGCGGCGATGGTGGGCGCTTCCCGCCAGGCCTTGTCCAAGTGGGAGGCCGGCCAGTCCCGGCCGGAACTGGACAAGCTGCTGGCGCTCAGCGACATCTTCAGCGTCACGATGGACTCCCTGGTGCGCCCGGGCGGCCCGGAACCGCAGCCGGATCCGCCGGCCTCGCCGTCCCTGGGCTGGTGGTATCATGGCCCCGTCATCGAATACAAAAGCGCGCGGACTCTGCGCGGCCTGCCCCTGGTGCATATCAATCTCGGCCCGGGAAAACGGCGGGCCCGCGGTGTTCTGGCCATCGGCAATGTGGCTACCGGTTTGGTGTCCGTTGGATTTGTCGCACGCGGCGGCCTCTCCCTCGGCATCCTGAGTCTGGGCGTTCTCAGCATCGGCCCCCTGGCCGTTGGCCTGCTGGCGGTCGGCGCCCTCGCGCTGGGGGTAGCGTCCGTTGGCGCGGTGGCGATCGGCCTGTTCGCCGTCGGCGGCTGCGCCGTGGCCTCCCATGTCGCGATCGGGGACGTGGCCAGGGGCCATGTGGCTGTCGGCCGGGATGTCCGCGGCGCCTTCACCCTGGCGGATCCCGCCTTCTCCAGCCGCCGCACCCTGACCGCCGAACAGGTGCACCGCCTAATCCGTTCCGCTTATCCTCAGCTTTGGGATTGGCTGGTCGGCCTTCTGACCGCCATGTTCCCATAATAAAGACCGGCCTCCTGCTGTGGAGGCCGGTCTTCCAGCTTGTCGATAAAGTCGACAAGCTGCTGGACGGGGACGCCGGATCACGGCGGCTCACTAACGTTCGCCTTGTTCCCTCTGTCCCCGCCAGTGCCACCCCTGCTCTTGAAAACCGGCGGAAACACGTGTGTTTCCGCCGGTTTTCGCCTATAAGGTGTGTTTGCGAGGCACATGTCCTCGCAAACACGGATCGGTAACCCGCCCCCGCTTTTTTCGTTTTCCAAATGGCGGATTCCCCTTTTTTGACAGACTGAAAGACCGGCCTCCTGCTACGGAGGCCGGTCTTCTTTACGGACTCAATAATTCTTCGCGACCATCTGGAAATAGGCGCGGGGATGGGAACACACCGGGCAAACCTCCGGCGCTTCGAGCCCCTCATGGATATGGCCGCAGTTGGCGCACTGCCAGTACACCTTGCCGTCCTTTTCAAAGACGCGGCCCTCTTCGATGTTCTTGAGCAGCTTGCGGTACCGCTCCTCGTGCTCCTTTTCGATCTTGCCGACCTCCTCAAACAGGAAGGCGATGTGATCAAAGCCCTCTTCCCGGGCCTCCTTCGCAAAGGTGGCGTACATGTCGGTCCACTCGTAATTCTCGCCCGCCGCCGCGTCCTCCAGGTTGGCCGCCGTGTCACCGATACCGTCGTGCAGCAGCTTGAACCAGATTTTCGCGTGCTCCTTCTCGTTGTTGGCGGTCTCCAGGAACAGGGCGGCAATCTGCTCGTACCCGTCCTTCTTGGCCTTGGAGGCGTAATAGGTGTACTTGTTGCGGGCCTGGGATTCCCCGGCAAACGCCGCCGCGAGATTGGCCTCGGTCTTGGTGCCCTTCAGATTTTCCATGTGCATAACCTCTTTCTATGTAAAATTAAATGGAACCGCTTGCGGATTTGTCCGCCCGGCGGCAAGCCTCGCACTGTCCCCAGATGACCAGCCGGCAGCCCGACACTGCCGCCCCCGTCTTCTGCCGGATCTGATCGAGAAGCCCCGGCTCCAGGCCGAGGCATAAATCCACCGCCCGGCCGCAGGTTTCGCAGATCATATGCTCATGGGGATCCAGCCGCCCGTCGTACCGATCGGAGCCATCGGGAACCGCCACCCGCCGCAGTCGGCCGCAGGTCTCCAGCTGCCGCAGATTGCGGTACACTGTGGCCAGGCTGAGCGCGGGGTTGTCCGGCTTAAGCCGCTGATACAGCTCTTCCGCCGTGGGATGCCCGCCGCCCTGTGTCACCGCGTCCCAGATGAGCTGCCGTTGTCTGGAATAGTTCATAGCCAACTTCCATTCAGACTTAAGAATGATAACAATTCCTGATTTATTTCCATAATAACCCATTCTTTTCAAAAAGTCAACCCTTTTCGACACTTTTTAAACAAAAAAGCCGGAGAGCACACGCTCTCCGGCCCTTTGTATCCTATTTAATCGTCGTCCAGCTTGAGCACCGCCATGAAGGCCTCCTGCGGCACCTCCACGCTGCCCAGCTGCCGCATCCGCTTCTTGCCTTCCTTCTGCTTTTCCAGCAGCTTCTTTTTCCGGGTGATATCGCCGCCGTAGCATTTGGCCAGCACATCCTTGCGCATGGCGCGCACCGTTTCCCGGGCGATGATCTTGCCGCCGATGGCCGCCTGAATCGGCACCTCGAACAGCTGGCGGGGGATGTTGTCCTTAAGCCGCTCGCAAAGCTTGCGGCCCCGGGCGTAGGCGCTTTCCGCAAACACGATAAAGGACAGCGCGTCCACAATCTCGCCGTTAAGCAGAATATCCAGCTTGACCAGCTCGGATTGGGCATACCCCTTCAGCTCGTAATCGAAGCTGGCGTATCCCTTGGTTCGGGATTTCAGCGCGTCGAAGAAATCGTAGACGATTTCATTAAGGGGCAGCTCATAATGAATGTCCACCCGGGTGGGATCCAAATACTTCATGTCCCGGAACACGCCCCGCCGCTCCTGGCACAACTCCATGATGTTGCCCACATAGTCGGTGGGGGCTAGGATGTGCGCGTCGGCAATGGGTTCCTCCGCCATGGCCACGGCGCCGGGCTCCGGGTAGTTGGTGGGGTTGTCGATGAGCATCTCGGTGCCGTCGGTCAGGGTGATGCGGTAAATGACGCTGGGCGCGGTGGTGATGAGATCCAAATCGTATTCCCGCTCCAGCCGTTCCTGGACGATTTCCATATGCAGCAGCCCCAGAAAGCCGCACCGGAACCCAAATCCCAGGGCCGCGGAGGTCTCCGGCTCGAAGGTCAGGGACGCGTCGTTGAGCTGCAGGCGGGCCAGGGCCTCCCGCAAGTCCTGATAATGGGCGCCGTCCGCCGGATAAATGCCGCAGAATACCATGGGATTGGCCTTGCGGTAGCCCGGCAGCGGCTGGGCGGCCGGCCTGTCCGCGCGGGTGACGGTGTCGCCCACCCGGGCCTCGCTGACCGTTTTGATGGAAGCGGCGATATAGCCCACCTGGCCCGCCTGCAGTACGCCGCAGGGCTCCAGTCGCCCGGGGCGCATCAGCCCCACCTCCACCACGTCGAACTGCGCGCCGGTGGCCATCATCCGGATGGTGTCGCCCGCCCGCACCTCGCCGTCCATGACACGGATGTACACGATGACCCCGCGATAGCTGTCGTAGTAGCTGTCAAATATCAGCGCCTGCAGCGGCGCGCCGTCATCCCCCTTGGGAGGCGGAATCTGCCGCACCACCGCCTCCAGCACCTGCTCGACGTTCAGCCCCGATTTGGCGGATATCAGCGGGGCGTTTTCCGCCTCGATGCCGATGACGTCCTCGATTTCCTTGCGCACCCGCTCGGGGTCGGCGGCGGGGAGATCGATCTTGTTGACCACCGGCACGATTTCCAGTCCGTGCTCCGCGGCCAGATAGGTGTTGGCCAGTGTCTGCGCCTCGATACCCTGGGAAGCGTCCACCACCAGCAGCGCGCCCTCGCAGGCCGCCAGGGAACGGGACACCTCGTAGTTGAAATCCACGTGGCCGGGGGTGTCGATGAGATTGAACACATAGGTCTGCCCGTCCTGCGCGGTATAGGAAAGGGTGACGGCGTGGGCCTTGATGGTGATCCCCCGCTCCCGTTCCAGATCCATGCTGTCCAGCAGCTGATCCTCCATGTCCCGCAGAGCCACCGCCTGGGTTTTCTCCAGAATGCGGTCGGCCAGGGTAGACTTGCCGTGATCGATATGGGCGATAATGCAAAAGTTCCGGGTCAGCTCGCGGGATACCGCCAAATTCAACACCTCAATTGCCGTTCGTTTGTCTCCGTGTATTCTACCATAAACCGCCAAGGGGATGCAAGCTCAGCGCGGCTTTTCCTCCACGCCCTCATCCGTGCGGCGGGCCACGATATATTTGGGCCGTCGTTTGACCTCGTCGTATATCCTGGCGATATAATGCCCGATAATTCCCAAACTTATCATGATGGCGCCCCCGATAATCAGCAGCAGCAGAATGACAGTGGTAAAGCCTTCCACCGCCCGGCCCATCAGGAATTTCACCAGGGTCTGGATTCCCAGCACCACCGAACTGATCAGCAGCACCGTTCCGATAAACGTTACGGCCTGCAGGGGTACGGTGGTGAAGGAGGTGATATTCTGCACCGCATAGTTTACCAGCCCCTTGAACGACCATTTGGACTGGCCGAACCGGCGCTGCTCCACCTCGAATTCCACCGACGCGGTTTTAAACCCGACCCAGAAGGACAGCGCCCTAAAAAAGGTATCCTTTTCCGGCAGCGCGACCAGCACGTCCACCACTTTGCGATCGAGGAGCTTAAAATCCGAGGAGGACTGCATGTCCACATGGGTGCAGCGGCTGATCAGCTTGTAAAAAGCGCCGGCGGAACATTTATGCAGCAGGCTCTCCTTACCGCGGCTGGCCTTGATGCCTTCCACCACCTCGTATCCCTGCTCCCACAGCCGGTACATGTCGGGAATCACCTTGGGCGGGAACTGCAAATCGCAGTCCAAAATGACGCAGCAGTCCCCCCGGGCCTCCCGCAGCCCGGCGAAAATCGACGCCTCCTTGCCGAAATTGCGGCTGAAGCTCAGCCCCCGCACCTTCGGGTTCTCCCGACTCTCCTCGCAGATGCGCGCGTAGGTCTTGTCCCGGGAACCGTCGTCCACGAACAGAATTTCATACGGAATCTCCGCGTCGTGCAGAATTTGCGCGACGGTGCGGGCGGCCAGGGCGATATTGTCCTCCTCGTTGTAGGAAGGCACGATGACGGACAGCAATCCCATAACAAACCCTCGTTTCCGCATTGTTTTGCACCGTATAATGGCTGTATTCCTTAGTATAGCGTAAACCACCGGGACATTCAACCGTCTTTTTCCATTCGCGGCCCTTCTTTTCTGCCCACGGCTATGGTATAATAACCTCACGCCGTAAACGGAAATCCAAGATTTCCGACGGCTGGGAGAACATTGAACCACTCCGGAACGGGCAGAGCCGTTCCGGACTAAGGAGGGCGGCGCTCCGCGCCGCCTTGTGGTATAATAACCTCCGTGACCGGCGCGGCTGCGCGGTTAACGGAAAGCGTCGCTTTCCGTTACGGAGAACATTGTACCATCAAAAGGCCCTGCTGCTGGGCGGCCTGGTCTTCGTGCTGTCCGGCGCATGGGTTTCCCTCGGCGTTTTTGTTTTGAACTTCATCTTAATCTTATAAAAAGGACGGGATCTGCACATGCTTACTTCCTATTGGCAGCATTTTAAAAGCGGCACCGACATTCGCGGCGTGGCGCTGGACGGTGTGGAGGACCAGCCCCTCGATTTGACCGACGAGGTGGTGGAAAAGCTGGCCGCCGCCTTCGCCCGCTGGCTGTCCGGTAAAACCGGCAAGCCCGCCGCCGCGCTGACCGTTTCCCTGGGCCGGGACAGCCGGCTGTCCGGCCCCCGGCTGCGGGACGCGGTTGTGCGATCGCTGACCGCCCGGGGCGTGACGGTCCTCGACTGCGGTTTGGCCTCCACCCCCGCCATGTTCATGACCACGGTGGATCTTGGCTGCGACGGCGCGGTGCAGCTGACCGCGAGCCATCACCCCTATCACCGCAACGGCCTGAAATTCTTCCTTCCCTCCGGCGGCCTGGAAGGGGCGGATATCACCGCCCTGCTCGAGCTGGCCCAGGCGGAGGATTTTCCGCCTCCCGCCGCCGGCACGGTGCGGGAGATCGCCTATATGACGCAGTATGCGGCCCGGCTGCGCCGCCTTATCTGCGAGGGCGTGCAGGCGAAGGACTACAACCGCCCACTGGCCGGCTTCCGCATCGTGGTGGACGCGGGCAACGGCGCGGGCGGCTTCTACGCCCGGGACGTGCTGGAGCCCCTGGGCGCCGACGTTTCCGGCAGCCAATTTCTCGAGCCGGACGGCCGCTTTCCCAACCATATTCCTAACCCCGAGAACCCCGAGGCCATGGCCTCCGTCTGCGCGGCCACCCTGAAGGCGGGCGCGGATCTGGGCGTCATTTTCGACACCGATGTGGATCGGGCGGGCTGCGTGGGCGCCGACGGGCGGGAAATTAACCGCAATCGCCTGATCGCCCTGGCCGCCGCCATTGTGCTGGAGGACGCGCCCGGCGGCACCATCGTCACCGACTCCGTCACCTCCAGCGGTCTGAAGACCTTTCTGGAGCAGACGTTGGGCGGCGTCCACTGCCGGTTCAAGCGGGGCTATAAAAACGTCATCAACGAGGCGCAAAGGCTCTGTGCCTCCGGCGTGAACGCCCCGCTGGCCATCGAGACCTCCGGCCACGCCGCCCTGAAGGACAATTATTTTCTGGATGACGGCGCCTATCTGGTCACTCGGATTATCATCAAGGCCGCGCAGCTGCGCCGGGAGGGCCGCACCCTGGAGGACCTCATTGCCGCCCTGGAGGAACCCGCCGAAAGCGTGGAACTCCGCTTCAATATTCTGGAAAGCGACTTCAAGGCCTACGGCCTGCAGGTGCTGGAGAGGCTGGAAGCCTACGCCCGCCGCCAGGGCTGGCCGGTGGCGGAGGACAGCCGGGAGGGCGTGCGCACCACGGTGGGGGACGGCTGGCTGCTGCTGCGCCTGAGCGTTCACGATCCGGTGATGCCCCTGAATATCGAAAGCGCCGCGCCCGGCGGCTGCCGCGCCATCGCGTCGGCCCTGACGGACTTTATGTCCGCCGAGGGCGGGCTGGACAAAAGCCAGCTGGACGCGTATCTCTCCTGAGTATCTGAAATGAACGGATGAACCCGGCGCCGGGTCCGGGTCTCCGCGAAAGGATGGGTCAACCCTATGGACTGGACGGAAGTGAAAATCACCGTGGACGCCGCCGATACCGACCGCGCGTCGGCTATCGCCAACATGGTGGTGCCTTATGGCATTTATATTGAGGATTACAGCGATCTCATCCAAGGGGCGCGGGAAATCGCCCACATCGATCTGATCGACGAAGAGCTGTTGGCCCGGGATCGCACCCGGTCGATCATTCACCTCTATGTCTCGCCGGAGGAAAATCCGGCGGAGGCGGTGGCCTTCCTTAGAGAACGGCTGCATACCGCGGGTATCGGCCACGAAGTGCTGGCCAGCGAGGTCAGCGAGCAGGACTGGGCCAACAATTGGAAGGCCTACTTCAAGCCCCTTCCCGTGGGTCGCCGGCTGCTCATCCGTCCCACCTGGGAGACGGTGGAGGACGCCGGGGGCCGGGCGGTGCTGTCCATTGATCCCGGCATGGCCTTTGGCACCGGCGGCCACGACACTACCCGTCTGGTGCTGGAAGCCCTGGAGGACGCGGTAAGCCCCGGCGCGCAACTGCTGGACGTGGGCTGCGGCAGCGGGATATTATCTATCGCGGCCTTGCTGCTGGGCGCGGAAAAGGCCGTGGGGGTGGACATCGATCCCCTGGCCGTGAAAACCGCCAGGGAGAACGGGGAGCTCAACGGCTTTACGCCCCCCGTCCTCACCATCCTGCACGGCGATTTGGTGGACAAGGTGGAGGGCCGGTACGACGTGGTGGCCGCCAACATCGTGGCCGATGCCATCATCGCCCTGTCCCCGTCCATTCCCCGGTTCCTGAAGCCAGGCGGCGTCTATATCGCCTCGGGCATCATCGACACGCGGGAGGCGGAGGTTCTCTCCGCCCTGGCCGCCTGCGGCTTTGCGGTCGAAACCCGGCGGGAGCACGGCGGCTGGCTGTGCCTGACCCTGCGCTATACCGGCTGAGGAAAGGACGGAGCCCACGTGGAAAACTGGATGTCCCGCACCGCCATGCTCCTGGGGCGGGAAGCGGTGGAACGGCTGGAGCAGGCGACGGTGGCGGTGTTCGGCCTGGGCGGCGTGGGATCCTACACCGCCGAAGCCCTGGCCCGGGCCGGAGTGGGCCGCCTGATTTTGGTGGACGGCGATACCGTGTCGGATTCCAACCGCAACCGCCAGCTCATCGCCCTCTGCTCCACGGTGGGGCAGCCCAAGGCCGAGGTGATGGCCCGCCGGGTGCGGGATATCAACCCCGCCTGCCGGGCGGAGGCTCACACCGTGTTTTATCTGCCCGGGGAGGGCCAGGGCCTCATAGACGGCTGCGATTTTGTGGCCGACGCCGTGGATACCGTGGCCGCCAAGCTGGCCCTCGCCGAAGAGTGCCGGGATAAGGGTATTCCCCTGGTCAGCGCCATGGGCTGCGGCAACAAGCTGGATCCCAGCCGCTTCCGCACGGCAGACATCGCGGATACCCGCGTCTGTCCCCTTTGTCGGGTCATGCGGCGGGAGCTGAAGAAACGCGGAATCCCCCATCTGCCGGTGGTTTTTTCGGACGAGCCGCCCCGCCGGCCCGGCGAGTACCCAGACGGCGACGAACGGCGGGAGGGCAAGCACGCCCTGCCCGGCAGCCTGTCCTTCGTGCCGGGGGCGGCCGGACTGGTGCTGGCGGGCTATATTCTCCGGCGGCTGGCCGGGATCGAGGACGGAAAGGACGGATAGCCATGCCCCGCTTTTTTATCGACGGGACGGCGGATGGCCGGGCTTATATCGCCGGCGCCGACGCGCTCCACATCGCCAAAGCCCTGCGGATGCGGCCGGGGGAGGCCCTGACCCTCTGCGACGGAAAGGGCACCGATTTCGAAGGGGTGCTGGAAACGGTGACCGATCGGCAGGTGACGGTGCGAATCACCGTTAGTCGCCCCTCTCAGGCAGAGCCTACTCTGGCCGTCACCCTGTACCAGGGCCTGCCTAAGGGGGACAAGATGGACTGGATCGTCCAGAAGGCGGTGGAGCTGGGGGTGACGGCGGTGGTGCCGGTCGCCACCCGGCGCAGTGTCGCCCGCCTGGAGGGAAAGGCCGACAAAAAGCAGGAGCGCTGGCAGCGGATCGCCGCCGAGGCGGCGGGCCAGTGCGGCCGGGGGATTCTGCCCGCCGTGGAGCGGCCCCTATCTTGGAACCAGGCCCTTTCCCGCCTTTCCGGGGAACCCGCCCTGGTGTTTTACGAGGGAGGCGGCCGGCCCCTGCGCGAGCTGGTGACCCCTTCCACCCGGCGGCTGTCGGTGTTCGTCGGCCCGGAGGGCGGCTTCGACCCGGAGGAGATCGACGCGATCCGCCGCCAAGGCGGCGGCGTCGCCACCCTGGGCCCCCGGATCCTGCGGTGTGAAACGGCCCCTCTGGCGGCCCTGACCCTTCTGATGCATCTGAGCGGCAATATGGAATAAACCTTTTCTTCGAAAGGATGACTGGACGATGACGACGGCGTATCTGGTGGTTCCCTGCTACAACGAAGAAGCGGTGCTCCCCGAAACGGTGAAGCGGCTGACGGAGAAGCTGCGCGGCCTAATCGCCTCCGGCCGGGCGGGGGAGGACAGCCGCATCCTGCTGGTGGACGACGGCAGCAAGGATCGCACCTGGGAGCTGATCGCCGGGTTCCACCAGGAAAACCGCCTGGTTTCCGGCCTCAAGCTGGCCCACAACCGGGGTCATCAGAACGCCCTGCTGGCCGGTCTGATGACCGCCCGGGAACGGGCGGACTGTGCCATCTCCCTGGACGCCGATCTCCAGGACGATATCGACGTGCTGGACGCCTTTTTGGACAAGTATCATGAGGGCTGCGAGGTGGTCTATGGGGTGCGGAACAAACGGGATACCGACACCCTCTTCAAACGCTCCACCGCCCAAGGCTTTTATAAGTTCATGAAAATGCTGGGCGTGGATATTGTGTATAACCACGCCGATTACCGTCTGATGGGCAAACGGGCCCTGGACGCCCTGGCCCAGTATAAGGAGGTCAACCTCTTTCTGCGGGGTATCGTGCCGGAAATCGGTTTTAAAAGCGGCGTCGTAACCTATGACCGGCACGAGCGCTTCGCGGGAGAGTCCAAATACCCGCTGAAAAAGATGCTGCATTTCGCGGTGGACGGCATCACCTCCTTCAGCGTGCGGCCGCTGAAAATCATCTCCAATTTCGGGATTTTCATCTCCCTGGCCAGCATTGCCGGTCTGCTGTACGCCTTGATTTCCCACTTCATGGGGGCCACAGTGGCCGGCTGGACGGCCATTGTCTGCTCCATCTGGCTGCTGGGCGGCATTCAGCTGCTGTGCATCGGGGTGCTCGGGGAATATATCGGCAAGATCTACAGCGAGGTCAAGGGCCGTCCCCGCTATGTCGTCGAGGCCTTTCTGGACGAATAAACAAACCGGCGGTTCCCGCTTGATGATGCGGGAACCGCCGGTTGTTTATACCTTTACGATTTGTCGCCCGACTTGGACACCAGGGCGCAGACGAAGCCGAACAGAATAGCGGCGGAAATGCCGCCCGCCGTGCCCGACAGCCCGCCCATCAGCGCGCCGAGCAGCCCTTTTTCCTTGACCATTTCCTCCGCGCCCTTGGCCAGCGTGTAGCCGAAGCCGGTCAGCGGAACCGTCGCGCCTGAGCCGGCAAACTTGACCAGCGGCTCGTAGAGGCCGACGGCGGTCAGGACGACACCCATGGTGACGAACAGCACCAGGATGCGCGCCGGGGTCATGGAGGTGTAGTCGATCAGCAGCTGCCCCAATACGCAGATAATGCCGCCCACCGCAAAGGTTTTTATCAGCATCAGCCAATCCATTGTTTTACCCAGCCTTTCCGGGTGGGGTCGCCGTTATGCTCCTCTTACCACCCTAACGGCTCTATTTTTTCCGCATATTCGCGCATTTATGCGCACAAAATCAAACGGAGGGCAAACAATTGCGGCATGGATTCGCACATTTTCCAACCAAAACGGCGCGTTATCGCTCAGGATCGGGTTTCCGGACGGGAACCCGCGTTTTTCCGGCTGACCACCCGCCAGAGGACGAAAGATCCCACCGACAGAAGCACCACCAGCACCGCGGTGACGATGAACACCGGGGAGGTGGGATCGGACAGGGAGGAGCCGGCGACGGTGGTCGCCACCATGACCGGCAGCAGCCCTAACAGGGATCCCACGGCGAACTTCCAATAGGTCATGCCGGAGGCACCCAGCACCATGCTCACCACATCCCCGGGCAAAAACTCAATGATGCGCAGAAAAAAGGCGAAGAAAAACTCGCTGCCCCGCTTAATCTCGTTGATGCGGGCGATTTTTTTATATTTTTTCTGCAGGCTGTCCACCAGATCCTTGCCCGCAAAGCGGCCGATGCCGTAGGGGATGGTGACACACACCAGCAGGCCGGACAGATTGACCAAAAGGGCAGCGGGCAGGGGGAACAGCAGCCCCGCCGCCGCGTACAGCACCAGCAGGGGGAAAAAGACGGACAGGGATTTGACGGCGTAGGCCGCCAGCACCGCCAGGGCGGCCAGCCACAGGTTGTCCGGCGTATACCGGAGGATACTGTCCACGCTGACAGCATCCTTATTCGGCAGATACAGCGCCACCAGCGCCAGCATGACGACAAAAGGCAGGATTTTCGCTATGGTCATCAGGATCTCCGCCACGCGTTTTCTCATGTCCGTTCCTCCTTCCTGGATACATAGGGTAGTATATCACAAAATCCGACCAAATCCGCCTGCCGCGAAAACTTTCGCAAAAAGCCGCTTTTCATCCGTGTGGTACGCATTTCTATAGAAATTTTTATTAATTTTTCCGAAAACCCGTCGTTTTTGATAAAGACGTACGCTATACTATAGGCGAGGGGAAGGGCAGCTCGGCTTGTCCAAATGTAAAGAAACCGATCTGCCGCCGCGTATATCAAGCGGCGCGAGGATTATGAGCTGAACGATACCTTTTATTATTTTAAGGAGGACGTCTATGCCATCCAAGTATACGATTTTCCGGATTCTCACCCTGGCGCTGGCCGCCGTGCTGTACGTCCTGTGCCTTAGGGGGAACATTCCCGAAACCACTCGTGAGCAGTTCGGCCTGAAGCTGACGCTGTCCATCGCCTTTTTCTTAGTCTGGCTGCTGCAGGCTTTTTTGTTTGGAAACAGCCGGGGCTATCTGATTCTTATTTCCATCTATTTCGGTGTGATAGCTTTGTCCACGGGCCTGTCTTATCTATTGAGCGATCCCTCCGTATGGAGAACCTTCTTAGTGATTTTCCCGGGCCTGTCGTTCTATCCGGCTTTCTCGCCGATCGGGATGGTTTTGCATGTGGATGGGGTTGTTCCCCTGTTCCTGTTCCTGGCGGCGGTTTACGCCTTGCTGTTCGGGACGCACCGGCTCGGAAAATACAAGCTGAAAGAGTGACCGCCGGCCGCCCTTGTATACGGAATATTTTTCGTTTCCCCTGCTCCATATAAAAACCAAGCGGGCCGCGACCGGGCAAATTCCGGTCGCGGCCCGCTGTGTTTCCTGTCGATACCGTGCTACCGTATTCAACGGCGTTATTCCTTTTCCCAGCCGCGGGCGCGGGTGACGGCTTCGTGCCAGCGGGACAGGTGGAAGGCGCGGGAGGCGTCATCCATTTGAGGGGTAAAGCGGGTTTCCAGGGCCCAGCTTTTCTGGATGGCCTCCGGGCTGCTCCAGGCGCCGACGGTCAGGCCCGCCAGGAAGGCGGCCCCCAGGGCGGTGGTTTCCCGCACGGCGGGGCGCAGCACGTCGCAGCCCAGCATATCGGCCTGAAACTGCATGAGAAAATTGTTGGCCGAGGCCCCGCCGTCCACCCGCAGGGCCCCCAAGGCCAGGCCGGTATCAGCGGCCAGGGCGTCGGTGAGATCCCGGCACTGGTAGGCGATGGATTCCAGGGCGGCCCGCACGATGTGGGCGCGGCCCGCGCCGCGGGTCAGGCCGAAGATAGCCCCTCTGGCGTACATATCCCAATAGGGGGCGCCCAGGCCGGTGAAAGCGGGCACCACCGTCACCCCGCCGCTGTCCGGCACCTGGGCGGCGAGGTACTCGCTGTCGGCGGCGTTTGCCAGCAGACCCATCTCGTCCCGGAGCCACTGGATCACCGCGCCGCCGACGAAGACGCTGCCCTCCATGACATAGTCCACCTCCCGGCCGGTCCCCGCCGCCAGGGTGGTCAGCAGGCCGTGCTTGCTGATGCGCAGTTCTCTGCCCAGGTTCATCAGCAGAAAGCAGCCGGTGCCGTAGGTGTTCTTGCAATCCCCCGGGGCAAAGCAGGCCTGGCCGAACAGAGCGGCCTGCTGATCCCCCGCGGCGGCGGCCAGGGGGATATCCACCCCTTCCAGCCGGGTGGTGCCGTACAGATGGGAGGATGGGTATACTTCTGGTAACATACACCGCGGAATATCCAGTTCGTAAAGAACATTCTCGTCCCAATCCAAGGTGCGGATATTGAACAGCATGGTACGGGAGGCGTTGGTGAAGTCGGTGGCGTGCACCCGGCCCCCGGTCAGCCGCCAGATCAGCCAGGTATCCACCGTGCCGAAGAGTAGCTCCCCGTTCCGGGCCCGCTGCCGGGCGCCGGGAATATGGTCGAGCAGCCATTTGACCTTGGTGGCGGAAAAGTAGGCGTCGATACGCAGACCGGTGTTCTGCCGAACATATTCCTCGCAGCCGTCGGCCAGCATTTTTTCGCACTGGGGGGCGGTGCGCCGGCACTGCCAGACGATGGCGTTATAAATCGGGCGGCCGGTTTTCCTGTCCCAGACGATGGTGGTTTCCCGCTGGTTGGTGATGCCGATGGCGGCGATGGCGGAGGCGGGGATGTTGTTTTCCCGCAGCACCCGGTTCATCACCTCCACCTGGGAGTTATAGATCTCCTCGGCGTCATGCTCGACCCAGCCGGCCTTGGGATAGATCTGGGTGAACTCCTTCTGGGCGGCGGCCACGGGGCGGGCGCCATCGAACAGGATGGCACGGGAGCTGGTGGTGCCCTGATCCAGGGCGAGAATATAGGATTTCATAGCCGAACCTCCTTACAGAAACCAGATGGCGGGGTTGGTGGAGGAAATGGCGGCGGCACCGGCGTCCAGGGCGGCGATGATGTCCTCCTTATCGCTGATAAGGCCGCCGGCGATGACCGGCACCCGGGCGAAACCGGTGATGCGGCGGATCACCTTGGGCATGACGCCGGGCAGGATTTCGATGCTGTCCGGCCGGGTGTTTTCCAGCTGGCGCTTCAGATTCTCCAGCGCGATGGAGTCGAGGACGAAAAACCGCTGAACGGCGCAGAGCCCCAGCTCCCGCGCCCGGCGAATGAGGGCGGGCTTGGTGGAGATGATGCCGGCGGCGGCGGTTTGAGCGGCGATAAAGTCCACCGCCACCTCCCGGGCGGACAGGCCGTCGATGAGATCCGCGTGGACAAAGGGCACCTTGCCGGCGGCGGCCACCCGGCGGGTCTGCCCGGCCACCGAGCAGACGGAGCCATAGAGGAGGAAGACCACGGGGCTGTCGGAGGACAGGGCCTGCTCCAGCCCTTCGTCATTTTTGGCCGCCGCGATAATAGGGCAGTCCGCCAGGCTGTCCGCAAGTGAGAAATTCATGGGCGCACCCTCTCCTTCCATCCGCCGTCAACGGCGGGGGCTGCCCTCATTGTACCAGCTTCGGCGGGCGGTTGCAAGCCGGGATCAGACCGGTTCTAAAACGATGGCGAACGTGCCCACCTCGGCGTGTCTTTGGAAAAAGAGGGCGCGCTCCCAGGTAACGACGCCCTGGAGGGGATCGTGCACGGTGACGGTGTTCCGATCATAGGCGACCAGCACCACGCAGTGCTCGTTCCCCGGCCAGGTATAGTATTCCTCGGTATAGGCGGCGCCGTCCTTGAGATACCAGCCGCCTTTATTGGCCAGGGGAAGCAGATCCATGGTGGTCCAGGCGCAGACCGGGATGCCCCGATCCAGATAAGACAGCAGGGCGTCTTCCCCGACGCCGGTGAGATCGATCGCCCGGTGCCGCCCGGAGGCCTCGTCGATAATCGCCTGCATGGTTGTCACGACGGGGGCGGCGAACACACCGAAGCCATAGGAAGAGTCGGGGCTGCCGATGAACGCCTCGCTGGGATGGGGGCCGTAGAGAAGGCCGTCATGCAGCTCCAGCGGGCATTTTGGCAGGGCGGCGGCGAAAGAGAGCTTATCGGTATCATAGCCGTACGCAGCCAGCAGCATGGCGGCAGAGGTGGCCTCGCACCCAGCGGGAAGCTCCGGATTCTGCAGATAGACAGGCACGGACGGCGACAGGGCTTCCGGTTCCTGCCGGCTATACGGTACGGCGCTCTGAGGCAAATCTGCGCGGAGAGAGGACGACGGCACCCGGGCGGGCGGCAGGAACCGGGCCAGCCCCCACAGGCCGCACCAGACAACGAAACCCGCGGACACGGCCAGCAGAAACAGCCCCGTCCACAGGCCGCGCGTTCTTTTTTTCTTTTCCGCATTCTTTTTTGACATAAAACACACCTTCCGCAGTATACTTCCTACATACTACAGAAGGTGTGTTTTGCAGCTGCATCACAGCTGTATCATGGTTGTATCATTTGATCGAATTGGCCTTCCTTTTCGACGGTATAGTCATAGATGCCGATATACAACCGGTATTTGGAAAGGCCGTCAAAGGCGTATCGCTGAAAGTCCTTGCCGGATTCCAGTCCAAGACCCTGGTAATAGCGGTCGGGATAGTCATTTTCATCCACGGCAGCAGAAAATTCATTGGTGGAATAGGCGTTCCCTCCTTCGCCCAACACGGCGATGGCCAGAACCACCTCGGTTTCCTCCTCGTAACAGATATACAGATCACCAAAGTAGGCCATCACCACCGTTCTTGTGAGAACGTCATAGCCGGACATGGTCAGGAACCGATACGTTTCCACCGTGACGGCGGCGGGCCCCGGCAGGCGGCCGATCAGCAGCTTGGTCAAATAGCTCGCCGGCCCGCAAACCGCCTGAATAAGCGTTGGCGCCTTGGCCAGGTATTCATCGGTGCTCCGGTTATTCTGCACCCGTGAAAAGAGACCGGTTGAGGCGTTGTCGTGCAGAAGCCGGATGGTCTGGCTGGGGGTCAGCGGATCCGCCGTTTGCTCAAGATAAATTTCGCGGGTAGAGACGTTGGCGTTTTCCCTATCGGTCAGGCGGTAATAGAGGGTAGGGATGCACAGAAACAACAGAGTCAGAGCCGCCATCACCAGACCGGACAAGCCGTATTTGAGAGTTTTCATACAGCGCCGCCCCCTTTCTCTTCGGCCTCCCCGACGACGGACAGGCATAACGTCACCGTTGTGCCCCGGCCCGCCTGGCTGTCAAACGTCAGACGGGTGCCGTGCAGGTCGGCAATCCGTTTGCACAGGGCCAGCCCAAGCCCGGCGCCGCCCTGCCGCCGGGCGCGGGATTTATCCTCCATATAAAAGGGCTCGGTGATTTTATCCAGATGCTCCGCGGGAATGCCGCGGCCATGATCGACGACGGCGATCCGATAGCCGTCCGCCTCCCAGCGGCCGGAAATCGTCACGGTTTCCCCGGCGGGAGAGGCCTTACAGGCGTTGTCGGCCAGGTTATACACCAAAGACAGCAGCAGAGACGGCTCCGCCCGGACGAGGGCGGGTTCCGCCTGGACGGCAACCGTCACGCTGTATTTTTCGGACAGGAACCGGAGCGATTTTTTCAGATCGTCAAACAAAGGGGCGGCGGACACCGGAACGAGGGTGGGGGGGACATTGGTCAGCACCAACAGCTGAAGCAGCTGCATGGACAGCCGCTCCAGCCGTTTCCCCTCCCGAAAAATGGCGTCCGATGCCTCGCGGCGCTCTTCCTCGTCCAAATCGTAGGATCGCAGCATATCGGCATAGCCGATAATGGAGGTCATGGGGGTCTTCAGTTCGTGGGTGAAATCGGCCACAAAGATTTCCCGCTTTTCAATTTCCTGCTTGAGTTCGCTGACGTTGTTTTCCACCGCGGCGGCCATGGTGTTGAAATCCTCAGAAAGTTTTCGAATTTCCTCACTGCTCCGCCTGACCGGAACCCTGCGTTCATAGTCCCCGGCCGCCACCTGATTGGCCGCCTGGGACAGACGGCGCAGCGGATACGTAACCGCGAGGGAAAGCCCCAACAGGGCGGCGCCGCTCAGCAGCGCGGCGGCGACGACGGTGGTACGGTAGACCCGCATCAACTGCTCTCTCTGGGCGTACACGCCGGAGAAGTCGGACAGGGTTTCGATATAATACGGCTCTCCGGAAAAATCCACCCGGGTAACGGCCTGCAGGGTGGGCTTGCCGTCCATGTCCACAAAGGTCCAGCCCTGTTGGGAGGAAGCCAGCCGGTCGACAAAGGAATCGGAATGATAGGACGCGGTCTCCTGCGCATTGCCAATTGTCAGCCGCTCCGTTTGATCCGTCCCCACCATTTTTGCGATTTGATCCTGAATTTGTTTTGTCCGGGGCTGAATAGACGGGCCGTTTTCCGCCAGCGCGTAAAACATCTTTCCCGCGTATTCATTGGAGGTCAGCACCGCGTCCCGCCGGCTGTCGGCCATGGAATCAGATGCCGCTTGAACCAGCGCAAAGCCGCCCGCGCCCACAGTCACCATGACGATGCAGTAGGCCGCGCAGAATATTTTCCAGGCAAGTTTCATAGGTCATCCGCCTTAAATCGATAGCCGATCTTATACACCGACTGGATTTCATCCGACAGGTTCAGCTTTTTCCGCAGCCGCTGCACATGCAAATCCACCGTCCGGGTATCGCCGTAGTACGGCTCGTCCCAGACCCGTTCGTAGATGGTTTCCCGGTACAGGGCGACGCCCGGGTTGCGGACAAACAGCAGCAGCATCTCATATTCCTTCAGGGTCAGGGATACCTCTGCGCCGTCCCGGGTCACGGTGCGGGACTCGGTATCGATCACAACGCTTCCGGCACACAGGAACCGGTCCTTTTTATGATACCGGCGGAGCACGGCCTCCACCCGGGCAAGAAACTCGGAAAGATCGAAGGGTTTGACAATATAATCGTCCGCCCCCATCCGCAGGCCCTTCACCCGATCGGCCACGGCGGCGCGGGCGGTGATAAAGATCACCGGGATCTGGTATTCCTGGAGATAGTCCATCAGCTCGAAGCCGTCCAGCCCGGGCAGCATCACGTCGAGGAGGAGAAGGTCATAGGCCGCGGATTCCACCGCCCGGGCGGCGGCCAGGCCGTCGGGCGCGGTTTCCACGTGATAGCCGTTTTTGCACAGGGTCATCCGCATGAGGCCTGCGATGGAATCATCGTCTTCCACAATCAGAATTTTAATCATACCCATCGCCCCCCACAACAGTGTACCCCACAAATGTATCCTTCTTGTATCCTGTCTCAAGCGGCCGCCGGGAAAGCAGACCGAAAGGCCTCCAGGCCGTCCCGCACCAGGGCCATGGTCCGCTCGTAAGAGTTTTCCGCGTTGGCGGGGCCGTCGTTCCCGGTATCGGCGGGGCCGGCGGCGGGGCGATCCAAATCGAAGGCGGTGCGCCAGTCTTTGGCGGTATCCAGGGGGACGATTTGGAACACGTCGCGATCGCCGTCCCGGTAAAGATTGACCCAGGTGGGCAGCACATCCACGCCGCTTATCTGAACCGGGCCGTCGCCGGTACGGCGGAAGGTGACGCTGAACAGCACGCCGTCCTCGGTGTGGCCGGTTTTGATGCTGGCGCGGTAAATCCGCTGGTTGGACACGGCGTTGCCCATGGAGTAAAGGCAGACGGTGCGCCCGCCGTCGGGGGCGGTGAGGATTTCCAGGGGCTGCACCACGTGGGGATGGCCGCCGATGATGACATCCACCCCCAGGTCGCAGAGTTTCTGGGCGATGGCCCTCTGCTGCTTGTTGGGCGTGGTCCGGTACTCGTTGCCCCAGTGGATATAGACCACGGTGGCCAGGGCGCCGTCCCGCCGCATGGCGGCCAGCTCGCCGGCCAGCTCGTTATAAAAGTCGTCCAGCCGGCGGTAATCGAAGGAGTTGACCAGGGGAACGGCCGCGTCCTCGAGCAGGAGGTTCAGGGACGGCTTACCGTCGGCCCGGGCGGCCTGGTAGGTATAGTTGATAAGGCCCACCGGGATGCCGCCCACGTCCGCCACCCGATACCGCTTATCCCGGTCGCTTTTCCGGGTGCCGGTATAGGACATATCCATGCGCTCCAGGGCCTCCATGGTGCGGCGGATGCCAAACAGGCCGGAGTCGTTGGTGTGGTTGTTGGCGGTGAGAAGCAGGTCGAACCCGGCGGCCTTGGCGGCGGTCACGATGGCGTCGGGGCAATTGAACCGGGGATAGCCCCGGTAGGGGTACTTGGTATCCCCGGCCAGGGTCACCTCCAGATTGGCCACGGCCAGATCGGCTTTTTCCACATACGGGGCGATATGTGTGAATATCCGCGAGAAGTCGTAGGTGTTATCCGTCTTGGAATAGGCGGCCTCCAGGATGGGATCGTGCATCAGCAGATCTCCGGTGCTCAGCAGGGTGCCCTCAAGGGTAACGGGGGCAGGGGGAGAGGAGGACTCGTCCAGCGAAACAGGGGAGGAGACGGACGGCGGCGTCTGCACGGGGAGGCTTGCGGGGGCGGCGGGAGCGGCGCCGGCCAGCAACAGGGCGGCGGTCAGCGCCGCGAGGGCGGGAGCGCGCCAGGACAGGGCCATGGAAGGCGCCTCCTTTCATAAAAAATAAAGCCGCCCGGCAAGCGGCCGGGCGGCTTGGTTGCGTTGGTTTCATTGTACACAGCGGGGCGAAAGTTGTCAACGGGAGTCGACGCTCATTCGAGAATCTCCTGCACCCGGCCGACCTGGCCGTCCTCGAGCATGACCTTGATGCCGTGGGGATGGAAGCGGCTGTTGGTCAGCAAGCGCAGGACCACGCCTTCGGTCCGCCGGCCGGTGGCCTGATCCGCCTTGAGCACAATGCTCACCCGGGCGCCGATCGTCACGTCGCTGCGGTTTTGTCCGTTTTTCATGGGAAATTCCACTCCTTTCTCCGACGTCAAGCAGGCGGCCTGCCGCGCGGCAATCCAGCCGCCGAAAGAAAAGAACCCGCCGCGAAAATGCGGCGGGTTCGGAAAAAGGCCAATCAGCGCTTGGAGAACTGGGGAGCGCGGCGGGCGGCCTTCAGGCCAGCCTGCGCGAGTTTTTGAGCTGTTTTCCCTTGATACTCCGGGCTTTTCCGGCTTTCTGCCTCTCAGTTATCCGGTGTGCGGACCATAAAAAACGTCCTTTTTTCATTCAGCAATAGCCTGATGAAACGCACCATTTACTACCCCAAACAGCTCCTCTGGTTTATTGTACTTCACTTTTGCATAGATGTCCATAGTTGTTTTGCTGTTTTCGTGTCCGGCAAGGTATTGGACAGTCTTTGGATCAACACCAGCATAGAGAAGATTGGTAATGTAAGTGTGCCGCAGCTGATGCGGGGTTACATCAAAGTCCAGCGTATATCTGATTTTGGGTTGATTTTTCTGGGTCATGCCCAACGTTGGGGTAACCGTGTATTTGATGCTCTGCCCATTCACATACTTATAATAGTTCCGGGGCTTAGTGGAGCGGACAACGACATACTGCCACACTCTTTGAAACTGCGAAGCAGCCAGCGGCTCCCCTTTGCTGTCAGCAATCACATAATCTGATATGGAATTTTCTTTCGTTTCTCTCAGACAATCCACCAAACACTTCGGTATCGGAATATCCCTTTTTGCCGCCGGAGTCTTTAGAACCGTAGAAATCACGGGTCTGTTATGCTCTGTACGCCATGCCCGCCTCACCGATATATAAGGTGTATCCTCGTCCAGAAATACACAATCCCATTGCAGTGCAAGAATTTCTTCCCGACGCAGACCGGAATACAAACCGAGCATAATAAACAAATATGGAGGAAGTCCCTTGACTGTATCCAGAAGCACGGCTACCTGCTGATCTGTCAATGCCTCCTTCTTTTTTGTCGGTTTTCCGCCTTTACCGGATATTCCCGCACAGGGATTGTGTTCAAGAATTTGGTTTCTCTCTGCCGCATAAAAAATGCACTTGAGTAGCATATTGACCTTATTGTATAAGCCTTCCGATTTCTTTGACAATGGAACAAGCGCCAGCCGAATATCGTCAGCGGTCACTTCTTCCATATACATCTCTCCCAGATGTTTTATGATATAGTTTGTCATATCCCTCGTATAACCTCTGAGTGTAGACGCAGACACCTTTGCCGACTGCATCAGCAGCCACTTCTCTCCATACTCGGCTACTGTCGGGTGTTGCCGGTGAAAGATAATTTCTTCCACCTGCTTCCGGGCCTCTAACTGCTTCTCATACAATTCTTCACAAGTTGCGGCATACAAACTCAACTCTTTGCCATCCGCATCCGTAATCCGGGTTCTGTAATACTGGATTCCTTTCAATGTAATAGTCCCATACTTCGGAACCTCCGTTTTCTTTTTAGCCATCTTCGATCTTCCTTTCTTGATAATGTGTAGTCTCCGTATCTACACTCTCTTTTTATCAGAAAGCCTCGATTTAATCAAAGATACGGCTGATGTAAAACAAAGAGCGAGACATCCTTGCCTCGCTCCTGCTTCATTTCCTATTTGTTATTACTGTGCTGCATCCCAGCTTGCAAACGCGCAGCTCATTGATCTGACCAGCTCATCCGGCCTGTTATACTTAACCTTTGCATAGATGTCCATAGTAATCTTGCTACTTTCATGGCCTGCCAGGTATTGAACCGTTTTTGGATCTACCGACGCATGAATGAGGTTAGTGATATAAGTATGCCGCAACTGATGGGGTGTTACCTCAAAGTCCAGGCTGTAAACCACTTTTCCGTTATGAGCGGCCTTTTCTCCCAAGACAGGTGTGACAGTATGCTTTACTCTTTTTCCATCTTCATACCGATAATAGCTCCGCTCCTTGACCGTCCTCGTAACAATATACTGCCAAAGTCGCTTAAACTGCGTGTAGGACAGCGGTTCGCCATCCCGGTTTGAAACCACATACTCCGAAGTCGAAGTTTCCTTTGCTGCTTTCAAACACTCAGCCAAGCAAACAGGAAGGGGGATATTTCTCTCCGCAGCCTTGGTTTTCAATTCATCCGAAATCACCGGTCTGTTATGTTCGGTGTGCCATGCCCGTCTTACCGTCAGATATGGAGTATCTGTATCCAGATATACTGAATCCCATTGCAGAGCAAGAATTTCTTCCCGGCGTAGCCCTGCATATAAACCAATCATGACAAAGACATAAGGCGGCAAATCTCGGATAGCATCCAAAAGGCGCTCCACCTGTTCATCTGTCAAAGCCTGACGATCCTCTTGTGGAACACCGCCACCTTTTGTTGTCAGATAAATCGTTGGGTTGTGGTCAATAATCCTGCTTTCCATCGCTGCGCGAAAGATAGATTTGTAAAGGATTACCACAGATTTATAAACCGATGCAGATTTTTTGGAAACCGGAACAAGGGCAAGCTGAATATCATCCAGGCTAACCTCACCCATCCGTTTATCTCCCAATTCCGCTATAATATGCCGCCTGACCTTTGAGGTGTAATCCGTCAAAGTAGTAGCTCGTACATGAACCGACTGCATCAGCAGCCACTTTTCACAATACTCTGCAACTGTGGGCGTTTTCCGATGAAAAGTGGCATTCTCAATCTGTTCCAACGCAAGCGTTTCTTTGTTGTATAGTTCTTCAGGTGTTTTTGCGTAGATAGCTACGAGCTTACCATTCGCGTCTTTGATTCTGGTCCTATAATATAGGACACCTCTTTTCATAACTGTGCCATATTGAGGAATTATTGTTTGCCGTTTGGCCAATTCCGTCACCTCCTAAGAATAGACTCCAGCGCTGTATCTATGTTTTATCAGACCATTATGATTTCGACAAGGATACGGACCGGCTCACACTCCAGCTCTGCGAGGTTTACGATAAGTTGCGTTCTTTTCTGTTGGCTTTGCTCTGTGGGTGCATTTTGCGATATACTCCTGAAGGCCCGCTGAAGTAAAGTACACACAGCCATTCTGCACATATTGCACATAAGAAATAAGACCATTGTTACGGGCCGCGTCCAGCGTTGCAATGCTGATACCTAAAATTTCTGCTGCTTCTTTTCGTGTAATAAGTTTTTCCATAAAGCATATTTCCTCCAATCTGTCAAGTTTGTCATCGTGTTTGTTCAAAGCCACATGAATACGCTGGCAGCCGAAACTGCCAGCGCATGGTATCTGATTTTGAACAGGAAGCTGCAAACGCTTCCTATTTATATAACTCAGCTTTCATCACATTTGCCACGCCCCCTGACGATGGGAACACAACAAGTCTCCGCTGGCGCGGCTGTCATAACTCCGCAGCACCGTTCGTATCGTGTGCCGCAGGGTTCCCCCCAAGTCTTTGGCGGGCCGTGAGGAAGTATCTTTAAGCCCCCATGCAGTCATCGCGCCGAATCTGCCACAATCCGTTTTATGAAATCGTAGATCGCTCCGAAGCAGTTCTTTCATCACCTCCCTGACTGCTCCATCTTCGCGGCGTTTCATATTCGCTCGTACATGGGTTATGTACCTGTTGTGCTGTCTATTCGATTGTCAATGTACTGATGAAGGAGGAAAACTTGTCCTTCTTATTAACACTGACAAAAAAGGCAAAAAACAGGCGCATCAAATGAAATTTTATCAAAAATATTTTACAAGCTGCTTTAATCCACGGCGGATACTGTCTCGGACACGGCTTGGGTCTACACCTTCTACTTCGGCAATTTCATTTACCGTCATTCTCAGATAGTATCGGGCATAAATTCGCTTTGCCTGTTTCTCCGGCAGCTTCATCACAGCGGCATAGACCTGCTCCTGAAACTGTTTTTCCTCCAGAAGCATCTCCGGTGTCTGGGGCTTCATCAGAATCGCATTTTCAATGCCGTTGTCGCAGTCCAGGGAGTAGTACGCCTTATAGCGATACATCCTCCGGTCATAAGCAGCTTCCGCACGTTCAGCTGCTCGAATAGTCTCCATTACTTCCTCTGTCACATCTACAAAAAAGTCTGTTGTATAAACATTAGGATAAAGTTCCCGAAGGTTAATTTTCTTCATTATGTACCTCCATTTCGATTCACGGGTGATTGACGGGTGAATCGAATGGAGGCGGAGACCGACACCGGCAGACAACCGGGTCATCTCCGAAAAAATGGCAACAAAAAACGCCAGATTTCCGTGAGGGAAAACTGGCGCGCCAAGAACAGCCATTATTATACTGAATTACATGGAACGATAATGCCGATGCAATGTTATACTTGCCCGGAGGAGGAGCAATGCTTTTTTTAACTGATGTAGATCATGTGAGCTTTGAAAAAGCAAACGAGACACGGCAAAATAACCTCCAATCGGCTACCGTGTCCCTGCAAGTCGTTATAGGTTTGTGTAAACGCAAAGAAACGGCGGCTCTGATTTCTCAAAACCGCCGCCAAAGTAAGTAGAGTAAGCGCACAAAATCAACCTGCCCAGCTACGGTTTTTTTCTTTCCCCATTGGGCGGGGCAGGCTCTCGTCGTATATTGAAATAAAAAAGGACCGATAACCACAAGTGAATTTACCTTGTGTATTATCGGCTCTGCGTCTGTGCGTCTGGCTCTTGAACGATGGATAAATTTAGTTTTCTTACCGTAATCAGGGTTTCATGTTTGCATTTAGGACAATATAACGGAAAGTTTTCCAGTACTGTATCACCGCGGATTTTCAATCGCGTTTTGCTGCCGCAAAAGGGGCATAAAATCCATTCTATCTTCATGTTATCTTCCTCTGTGCTTGGCTTTCTTCTTTTCCTGCCGTATGGCAAACTGACGGTCTTTCTCAGCCTCTTTCTGCTCACGGCTCTTGGTTTTCCGTTCCAGCTTACATTGCTCATGCTGGAGTTTCAACGCCTGCTGTGCCTTTGTGCCAATGCCTTTATCTTGCAGTTGACTTTGAATTTCGCGCTGCATTCGTTTGGGATTGATTTTTCGCTCTATGGCTACTTCGGTCTGGATCGGGGGACTGAATTTCAATTTATGCCAATTCTTCAGCAGAAAATCATAGACCTCATAGTCTTTGGGCTCTGAACCAAAAGTGATTTTACATACCTCGTACTTACCGCTATCAGTTCTTTCATATAGGCCGATCCAAAATGGAGCTTCAAACAGGATGGTCAAACTGCTTTGGAGGACTGTGCTCATTCTTTTAAGAACTGCCCTTCAAAGTGATCCAGCCATTCCAAAAGGGCGCGATAGAGAAGCTGCTGCTGCTCAAAAATCGTTCTCCCAACCAAAGGAATGTCTGTAAATTCCCGCGCATAGCCCTCGTTGGATTCAGCCGAGGACTGTATGCTCTGGCGCAAAGCCGAAACCAACTCCAACGCTTCGACCTTGTCCATCTTGTTCAAATTGGTAATGACCACATTGAAATCGAATAGCAAGGGTACTGGGCCAGCGACATAAGAGGCCATCAGCTCCTTGAAATACGCTCTGCCCTGATCGGTAATAGAATAAATGGCTTTATCCGCAAACTTATCGCCCTTGACAATATCGCTTTGCAGATAACCCTTTTCGCTCAACTGGAGAACCTTGCGATAAATAGAAGGTACGCTTATTTTTGTCCAGCGGGAAAAATGGTGGTACTCCACATCCTTTTGAATGTCATAGGCGCTTTGCGGTTTTTCCAATACAATACCAAGTATGACTAAATCGATTGACGACATAACTACACCTCCAACTTTTACTATTATCAATAGTACTATTGTTGATAGTAAAAGTCAAGGAGAAGTACCTTATATTTCCGAATTGGACATAGCCTGTTTTTCAGCCATAGACAATTCCCGATGAAGGTGTACCGCCATAAATACAGTGATTACTACGGAAATTACATCTGCGATGGGTTGGGCATATAGGATTCCGTTCATTCCCCATACCATAGGCAGCAGCAAAATGACAGGAACAAAGCAGACACCTTGTCTACATGCTCCCAAAAAGAAACCTGCCGCACCTTTACCCAAGGCAAGGAACAAAGAGGAGTAAACCGTGTAGAAACCAAAAAGAATGAATGTGATCCCATTTGCAAACAGTGATTTTTGACCCACTAAAATCATTTGATTATCTCCCTCAGTAAATTGAGAGATAATCTGCGTAGAAAAAATGGCCATCACCAAGCCTACGACTAAGCAGAAACTTGTAGACCAAATGATTGAGGTTTTGATTGCTTCGCGCAGGCGATCAAACTTCTTTGCCCCATAGCTGAATCCAGCAATAGGCTGGAACCCTTTCAGAAATCCAAAGACAACAAGAGTTCCCATAGAAGTAACTCGCGTAACCGCCCCCATGCCTGCAATGACCGAATCGCCATAATTGCTGGATGCGCGGTTAATTAGCGCAATCGAAAGACTTGTTAGCAGTTGGAACACCAAAGTGGGAACTCCAATTTTCAAAATTTCCGTTATCATTTGCCTCGTAGGAGAAAACTCTTTTATGCTGAACGAAAATACGCTTTTTTTGCGCAGAACATAGGTAAGATAAACAAGCGTGGATACCATTTGCGAAATTGCTGTGGCGATTGCTGCACCTTCTACTCCCATGTCCAAAGTATAAATGAAAAGAGGGTCTAATCCGATGTTCAATACGGCTCCCAATAGCAAGGCACACATGGTCGTTTTTGCTGCACCCTCGCTACTTACAATATTGTTCATTGTTACATTAAATACATTGAAAATACAGGACAGCACATAAATTCTTGCGTATGTCAAAGCATACGGCATAATTGTTTCCGTCGCGCCCAACATTACCAAAATTGGTTTAAGGAAAATCGCAGAAAGTAGGATGATAATAGCACCAATCAGAATACTGCTATACAATGCGGTGCTTGCCACTTTATCGGCGGTATCTTTATCTCCGCGTCCCAATAGTCTTGACAGATAAGATGCGGCTCCGTTACCGAACATAAGGCCTAAACCAACCACGACTTGTCCCAACGGAAATACGACAGAAATAGCACCCATTTGACTTTTGCCCAAGCCACTCACAAAATAGGCATCCACCAGATTATAGAGTGCATTGATCAACATCCCAATCATAATCGGTATGCCGAGAGCCATCAGCGCTTTTGGGATAGGCGCACTACCCAAAAGCTCAAGTTTGTTGTTGCGTTCATTCATTGTTAATACTCCTTTCGCTTCTTTAAGTATAATTTATAGTAGTATAGATTATAGTATACTACCGTATAAATCATAGTACTATAATTTATAGTATGTGTCAAGAGAAGTCAGGCGTTTTATCTTGACAAAGAGTATAAAATCTAATACTATAATTTATAGTAAATTTGACAGTATTCTTTCATGCAGAAAGCATAGTGAAAGGGTGTGATTCCACATGGCAACCATAGATTTAATCGTGTTGGGAATATTGAAAAAGGAGCCAATGAGCGCCTACGATATTCAAAAGTTAGTAGAATATAGAAACATATCCAAATGGGTAAAAATCAGCACTCCATCCATTTATAAAAAAGCCATTCAGTTAGAAGAAAAGGGGCTAATCCGAGGCGAAATCGTAAAGGAAGGGAAGATGCCAGAAAAAGCGATTTATTCCCTGACGGAAGCCGGAGAAGCAGAATTTGAACGGCTCATGTTTGAGATTTCTGGAAAACCTATTAACATTTTTCTGGACTTCAACGCTGTTATTGTGAATTTGGATTCCTTGCCACCTGAAAAACAAAAATCGTGCATAGCAGAAATTGAGGAAAATATTAGTACTTTAAAATCCTATCTGGAACATAATATACAGAAAAAAGAAAATGAACCCAGTATTCCCGCAACAGGTATGGCTGTTTTGCGTCAGCAGTATGTACTGGTGGAAGCAATCCAAGCATGGATTGCTTCATTAAAAAAGAATATTGGATAAACAGGCAAGTACAAATCTATAAGAAAACGCCAGATGCAGAGGTGATACGCCCCTGGATCTGGCGTTTTCTTAATAAGCGCACTTCAAATCGGTATAACCTTCTTATTAACACTGACAAAAAACAGGCGAATCAAATGAATTTTTATCAAAAATATTTTACAAGTTGCTTTAATCCACGGCGGATACTATCTCGGACACGGCTTTGGTCTACACCTTCTACTTCGGCAATTTCATTTACCGTCATTCCCAGATAGTATCGGGCATAAATTCGCTTTGCCTGTTTCTTCGGCAGCTTCATCACAGTAGCATAGACCTGCTCCTGAAACTGTTTTTCCTCCAGAAGCATCTCCGGTGTTTGCGGCTTCAATAGCACCGCATTTTCAATGCCATTCTCGCAATCCAGAGAATACTGTGCTTTATAACGATACATCTTTCGCTCATACGCAGTCTCCGCACGTTCAGCTGCTCGAATAGTCTCCATTACTTCCTCTGTCACATCTACAAAAAAGTCTGTTGTATAAACATCAGGATAAAGTTCCCGAAGGTTAATTTTCTTCATTATGTACCTCCATTTCGATTCACGGGTGATTGACGGGCGAATCGAATGGAGGCGGAGACCGACACCGGCAGACAACCGGGTCATCTCCGAAAAAATGGCAACAAAAAACGCCAGATTTCCGTGAGGGAAAACTGGCGCGCCAAGAACAGCCATTATTATACTGAATTACATGGAACGATAATGCCGATGCAATGTTATACTTGCCCGGAGGAGGAGCAATGCTTTTTTTAACTGATGTAGATCATGTGAGCTTTGAAAAAGCAAACGAGACACAGCAAAATAACCTCCAATCGGCTACCGTGTCCCTGCAAGTCGTCATAGGTTTGTGTAAACGCAAAGAAACGGCGGCTCTGAAAATCAAAGCCGCCGTTTCAAATGGGCGTGTCAAATTGTCTGCTCTACGACGGCTTTTTTTCTTTTGCCGTCGTCCGGCAGATTGTAGTTTTATTCTTTACCTATATGCTATATGGAAAGTTTGTAGATTTCATAAAGATTTGAAAAAATAATGAGCGATACCACAGTACCGCCCACTACTTTTAATATGGAATTTTGATAATAACCTGTGCGCCGCCAGTCTTTTTAGAATTGCTTAAAACAAGCTGCCCGCCATGTTGCTTGATAATGCTGCTTGTGATATAAAGTCCCATACCAAAGTGCATATTAGAAGTACGGCTTTTGTCGCCCATGAAAAACTGTTCCTGTGCATGATGTAGGGCCTCCGGTGTGAAGCCGCCTCCCTCGTCCGTTATAGATATATGTAAAAAGCAGTCCGTTTTTTGCACCGTTACATAAATTGTCCCCTGTGGTGGAGAATAGTCTAACGCATTGCTTATCACGTTCATAATTGCCCGTTCCAACAGCAGCTTATCCGCCTTGAGTGTGCCCAGGTTAGCCCCCGTTTCCAGTTGCAGACAAATTCCTTTGGTAAGGCATAAAGAGCTTGCCTGCGCTTTAATCTGGCCCATGTAATCAGCTATATCAAATTTCTCCAAATGAAGCTGATACCCGGCGATTGTCCGGGAAATGTCAATTAACGCTTTAATATAAATGCCTATCTGTTCGGAGCTTTCAGTGATGTAACCCGCATATAGACGTTGTTCGTCGTCAAGCTCCGTTTCATTTATCAAATCAATATTTCCTTGAATGACGGTCAAAGGTGTTTTCAAATCGTGAGCGAGTGCTGCAATCTGTTCTCTCTGTAACTGTTCCGCGTTCCATTGCTTCTCTAAAGATATTTTCAGATTATCTTTCATATTTGCAAAAGAACAAAGTACGTCCTCAAATTCTTTGATTTTTGAATGTCCCACTTCAAAATCAAGATTTTGTTCTGCTACCTGCCTTGTCGCTTCAAAAAGCGGAGAGAGCTGCGTCCGCATATTTTTTGCAAACTTCGTTGTCAATATCACGCATACTGCAATACAGTTGATTGCTATAAAAATATAAAGCAGAATTTCCGGTGAGGGAAAATGCTCATAAAGCCATTCATTTGTAAACTGTGAACCTATGTAATATTGCAGCACTACATATTCATTTTTGCGGGTCACAAGCAAATACTGTTTGTTGAGGTTTGTATTTATCTGCCCGGATATTGCGTATTCCATAGCCCGGTCCAAATCGTCGCCCTCTAAGGTCGTTTCCGTCACTTGATAATTTTTATCCAGCACCAAATATTCACAGCCCATAGGAAGCTGCACATCTGCCAAATCCGGCGTTGCAGCAATAACAGGAGCAAGATCTTTTGTGCAGCGTTCTGAATAATCCGCATAGGTAATAAGCCCTGTACTGGTTCCAGCTAAAATAAGACTAAATGGTATTGCCACCGCACCTATTAGTCCAATCAACAGCATACATAAGAATTTCCAAAAAGACGCTTTCAGTGATGTTGTTTTTTTCATTCCCATTTATATCCAATCCCCCAGACTGTCGCTATCGGCTGAATATCCAGTTTGTTCAATTTTGACCGGATATTCTTGATATGAGTAGAAATCGTAGAATTATCACTGTCGCCCTCTAAGCTGAAAACAGCTTCGTAAATCTGTTCTTTTGAAAATACCTGTCCTTTATTCCTTGCAAGATATTCACAAATCAGATATTCGCTTTTCGTTAAGGCAACAGGCGTGTTATCTACCCGTAATTCTTTTTCAGATAAATCAATTTTTATGCGGTCAAAGGTAAGTGCGGTATGTCGTTCCCTACGTTCACGCCGTAGGTGGGCGTTTACTCTCGCCCGCAATTCTGCAATACGAAATGGTTTTGTCAGATAGTCGTCTGCTCCCAGACCAAGCCCAAATGTGATGTCATGCTCCATTGTCTTTGCTGTCAGAAAAAGAATAGGACAGTCTACAAGGGAACGAATTTTATCACAATAGGAAAAGCCGTCTACATCTGGCATCATAATATCCAGTATAATCAAGTCATATCTGTTCAGCTTATCAAGCGGTACCTGTGCGGCAGAGGTATAAGTGGTCACGAAATGCCCATCCTTTCGCAGCCCGTTTTTGACAAGCTCTAAAATAGCCCGTTCATCATCAATCATAAGGATCGCCGCCATATTGTTGCCTCCTTTCGTTGTCCTTTTTAGTATAGCACAAACTCCAAGGGTAGGAAGGTAGGAAAGCTGTCATTGTCGCTTTGCAATATAGTAATTGTCATTTACATTGACCGCAACCGCTTCCGTTTTATCGGTTCCGTAAATCTCATAGACATCTGTGTAAAACCAAGACTCTCGCCCCTGTCCGGCATTTTCCCCGTACCAGTCAATCTTGCTTAAATCTTCTTTTGACAAAGGGATTTTCGTTTCTGTATCGAATGTAACACTTTCAGCGAGAATATCAATGTAGCTGCCTAATTCATCATCTGATACCATATCAGACGTTACTTGATAAACCGTCCCGCCCCAAAGAAGTTGTGTCGCATTTTCTGGATTGACTTCAAAGCTGTCATTTATAGATTCTTCTGTTTTCTTAAAATCAAAAACAGTATCGCTATCTTTGACATTTTCGCTGATAACAGCTTTATGATACCCTCCGTTTACATCTACAATAAGATAATCGTCTGCGTTAGGAGCCGCATATACATTGAGAAAAGGAATAATGTAAGCGGCTTCTGGTGCTTTCTCCGCCAAATCCGCTAAGGATTGAAAAGTTGCCGGTTCAACATTTTCTTGCAGCAATATTTTTCCGTTCTCGTCTATGGCGGCAAGCTGCCGGATATATCCAATCCATTCTCCAAGCCCGCCATTTGATACGGTATCTGCCAAAATGGTGTAATCGTTACCTTTATAGGAAAAACGTGTTACATTTTCCGTATTCAAATAGCATTGTTCCTTGTCACTGGAATATTCTTCGATTCTGTCCTGTAAAGTACAGCCAGCAAGAGCCACACAAACGATAAAGGTAAACAGCAGAAGTAGCATTATTTTTTTGCTTTTATTCATAATTTTTTCTTCCCTCCCAATGAGAAAACCATAATAAGGTCAGCAATAAGCCGCCTGTCGTTAATGCTGCAATCCATATTTTTTCTGTTCCATAGTTGAAAATTTGTCGGCTCAAAATATCCTGTACCCAATTCATAGACCATGCAAAGGGAATATACCGGGCTACACCTTTCAGCTCAATATTGCTATATAAGATACATTGCAGACTTTCAAACACGCCCCAAAACAGGGATAACCCTAATCCAAATTTGAAGCTAAGGAACAGGTGCAAGATGTATATTATAAAATTACAAAAGGCCATCCCGGCGGCGGCTCCAATGAGCATTCCGAGCTGCACTGTATCAGCCATTCCCAAAAGATGTATGCCAATCACAAATAACAGGAACAGAAAGAACAATGCAAATACCCCCGAACCATAAAGATAAGTTAATTTTGCAAGCATATTTTTGTGTCTGTTTGGTACAGCAAGCAGCGTTTGGAAGTGTGAAGCCTTTTCTTCCAGTGCAACGTTCAGACCAACAATAACGCTTATCAACACCGGAAAAAACGTTGTCGTAATTTCCAATATCATTTTGAGCTTTTTACTGTCTGCGGTGCTGGCATACTGGGAATAGTAAGCAAGAAATAACAATGCCCCCATAACGGGTACACAAAAATGAATAGCCCAAAACGATGTATGCTTCGTTTTTTCCTGTTCAGAACGAAGCGCATAAATAAAACCCATTTCTGTCTACCTCCCTTTGGAAAAATCCTTTGCGTCGGCATAGGATAAAATAAGAAACAAGAGTATTGACAACGAAATGGAAATCATAATGGCTATAGAAAATCCACAATTCCCCGTATAAGTTCCGTTTATTTCAATTCCCATAAGTGGCTCTGCCAGTTTTGCTGCCCAACAATACGGTACAAACCACCATGCTATTGTATTTCCTAATGCGGTAGCAGTAGATAGGACAATCCCAAGTATTGTATTTAACACAATCGGCACAAACATTCCCGTTTTGCGTGCTAAGTACAGACACAAAGGGATTTGCCAGACAGACGCAAGGATAATTCCAATACTTCCTGTAATGCTGTGTAAAAGAGAATATACTGCCGTTGCCGGAGCAATGATATTACTGATAGAAATAAGCAATGCTAAAAATATCGCTGAAACAAGCAGTTTTTCGACTAAGATAATGCCCTTGGCAAATTCAAATCTCGAAAGATTTACAGGCATAGAAAATACCGAATAGTATTTCCCGGCGTTTTCTTCTTTTCTGTGTGACAAAGAACACAAAATTGCGATTGCTCCCGGAAGCAGGAACGCATACCACCAGTAAAGCGTCATGTACTGATACCCCATATATCCACCCATAAGCCATGCAAAAATAGCCGTAATTAGCGGAACAATGAAAATCAGTTTGTTCGATATTGTCCTCTTGAATTTCAAATGTTCTGATTTTAGATAGTCCATGCCTTAACCCTCCCTGTGATTGCTTTTTACAACGTCCATAAAAAGCTGTTCCAAATTTTCGTTTGCATTAAGTTTCCCCTCATATCCTAAGACGCCGCCCGCAATAATGCCGATGTGGTCAGCGGTCTGTTGTACCTCGGAGAGAATATGACTTGATAAAATAACGGTAATACCCTTTGCAGGAAAGGAACGGATAAGCTCTCTAAGTTCTTCAATCCCAATCGGGTCAAGCCCGTTGGTTGGTTCATCAAGTATGAGCAGCTTCGGGTTGTTTAGTAATGCAACTGCAATTCCAAGACGCTGTTTCATACCAAGAGAAAACTGTCCGGCTCTTTTCTTGCCTGTTTCCGTCAGCCGGACGATTTGCAGCACTTCGTCAATCCGCTTATCTGTCAGCCCTAAAATAGTAGTCCTTACTTTCAGATTTTCATAGGCGGTCAAATTTTCATAAAGCGGCGGCATTTCAATTAACGCTCCAATATGGTTTAAGTCGCTGCGTTTCCATGCGTGGCCGTCAAACTCAATACTCCCAGATGTGGGCCTCAAAATACCTGTTATCATTTTGAGTGTTGTAGATTTTCCGGCTCCATTTGGTCCTAACAATCCATAGACGGAATTTCTTTCAATGTTCAGCGATATGTTATTTACGGCTGTCTGCCCGTTGAACGATTTGCAGAGATTTGTTGTTTTCAAGATTATACTCATATTTTGTACTGTCCTTTCTTTTGGTTTCAACAAGAGGATACAAGGGAAATTTGAAGATTTCATAAAGATATTAAATTTTAATCTGCATAATCAAACCTATTAAATGGACAAATATAGATAAAGCTCAAGCCCCTGTGCTGGAAACATTTTGAGACCTTGCGCCCTTTGTTATTCTATCCTAAAAATACTTTGCCAGTTGCTTCAGACCGCGCCGAATGCTGTCACAGATACAGGTAAGTTTGCATCCTTCATTACTCTTTAATGGAATTTGTATCCTCAGTTTTATAATCGGTATAATCAAGCCCATTAACCGGCATAATAAGGTCATTCCATCACATAAACCGGAACGATACAATATTATTGAGGTGAACGATTATGCCGATTGATGATTTGACTGCTTTGGGGCAAAAAATGCGGGAAGCCCGAAAGAAAAAAGACCTGACACAGCAGGAGCTTGCGGATCTGAGCCATGTTTCTGTAAAGCAAATCGCCAATATCGAAAAGGGGAAAATGAATCCTTCTTATTTGATTTTGAGAGCATTGGCCAAGGTCCTGCATATCTCTTTAGATACACTTATAAATCCAGATGTTTCTCTGGAGGATGAGGGTGTCAATCAGATGAAAATGCTTTATTCCAGCTGTCCGCCAGAAATGCGTGACACCCTGCTGCATCACACCCAAGAAACGGTGAAGGAACTGACAAAGTTGTCCGAGAAATTTGAAACGAATTGAGCCAGTGAGTGAAATTTAACGATTCTCTCACTGGTTCTTTTCATTTTCGGAGAAAAGAGGCAAGCAATGCCTGTGTTAATACACACAGGCCCGCAGAGAAGAAAATCCCTTTGTGATTTTCCTCTCCGCTTGCTTGTTGAGGGCAGCGCCCCCAAGCCCCTTTGAACACAGAATTTCATTCTGTGGCTGCGCGTTCTGCGAACGCTTTTGACCAGGACCAGCTTACCGCTGGCCGTGGTCTTTTTCTTTTTCAACATCCTGTTCTACCTCCATTTTCAGCACTCGATCTACATTTGCCTTTGCCGTTAAAAGCTCCCGCATTTCCTCACGGGAACGCCGGTACTCGGCATAGGTCTTTTTCTTTTCTTCCAGCAATTTCGCGTACTCCGTCTGCAACTCTTTGACCTTGGGAAGCTTCTTGACTCCCATCTCATCAAAGGCATTCTTAGCAGCCTGGTGGAGCAGAATTTCTTCCTCATGTTCCTCCCGGAATTTCTTAGAGTAACCCGCCTTGCGGTATGCCACATAGACCTCACGGGTCTTGGCATAATTTACGATGTGAGTACGCAGAACAGCAATCTCTGCCATGCGCTTTTCAGCCGCTTTGATCTGCGCCGAAAGATCATTGTGATGTGCCGTGGCAGCCGCAGCCTTTTCTTCCAAAACCGCATACTCCAGCAGATTGTTCTCTGACAGGTAATTCATGGTCTGCGCCATATGTTTCAGATTAAAAACTTTAGCCCATCGAGCATAGCCAGCACCTTTTCCAGCCTGCAATTTTGCCTGAATGTCCACCAGCAGATTGATCTTCGGCGGCTCTGCCTGTGTGACTGTTTTCTTTCGCGGGGTATGTGCTTTCTTCCCTAAGAGAACTGCCCGCAAATCTTCCAATCCATATCCTTCGCCCAGACTGTCCATGCGGGCGGCTTTCTCCCAACCAGAGAGTTTCAGTCGATACGATTTTCCGCGCTTTGAGACTTCACAACCATATTCTCGCAACAGCTTCAGCAGTTCTTCAAAGTCAGCAGGACTTTGTGATAATGCGTTGTCAATCGCCACACGAAGCAGCTCTCGGTGAGATGGCTTTGCCTGATCGCCCAGCCATTTGTTATAGCTCTTTCCGTGAAGTTTCGGATTCTCTACAATGGACAGTCCATTCTCAATACAGATGGTGTCACTTAGCCGACGAACCGCCTTGGTGCTGCCCCAAAAGTTTCGGAACTTCCGGTCATATTCTAAGCTGACCGATGACCAGATAATGTGATTATGAATGTGCGACTTGTCTATGTGCGTGCATACCACAAAAGCATGATTGCCTTTGGTAAAACGCCTTGCAAATTCTACGCCCAGCCGGTTTGCTTCTTCTTGGGTAATCTCACCGGGGCGGAAGGACTGGCGCACATGATAGGCAATCACATCATCCGCGCCACGCACTCGTCCGGTAGCGGCAATGTACTGCCGCTTTGCCAGAAGAAACTCTGCATCCGCAGTCCGGCTGTCACACGCATAGCTGGTAATGAGCTTGCCGTCATCTGTTTTCTGTGGATTTGCTACATAGTCGATGATGTCACTGATCGCCCGACTCTCTGTGCGGCCTTTGCCGACATGAAGCGGCATGATTCTTGTAGTTGCCATAAAAAGCCCTCCTCTCAAAATATTTTCTCTGAACTCTTTGTGCCTATCGTTGAAATAAACTCTCCTTATGGGTATAATATAAAGAAACTACCAATACCTCAAAGGAGGGATTTTATGATAGAACAGCTCATTGCTGAAGCAACCGAATGTGATTTCAAAGTTGCACTTGAAATAAAGAAACCCAAAAGCTGGTTAAAAAGTGTCAGTGCCTTTTCCAATGGAATCGGCGGCACTCTGTTTTTCGGGGTCTCTGATGACCGGAAGCCTATCGGCTTGTCTGATGTTCAAAAGGATGCTGAAGCGATCAGCCGCTTAATCAAAGAACGTATCACACCATTACCGCAGTTTATCTTAAAGCCATTGCAGGAAGATGGTAAAAATCTATTAGCTCTGGAGGTTTCTCCCGGCCGCAGCACCCCATATTATTACAAGGCAGACGGCGTAATGGAAGCATATATCCGTGTTGGAAATGAAAGCGTAATTGCCCCTGATTACATTGTGAATGAACTGATCTTAAAGGGAACCAATCAGTCCTTTGATACCCTAACAACAGACGCGGTAAAAAAGGATTACAGCTTTACACTTCTGGAAGCAACCTATCTGGAACGGACCGGTCTCCGCTTTGAGCCATCCGATTATGTTTCCTTTGGTTTGACTGATAAAAATGGACTCCTGACCAATGCCGGAAAACTCATGACCGATCAGCACACGGTTTATAACTCCCGTATGTTCTGTACCCGGTGGAATGGCTTGGAAAAAGGCTCTATCTTTGATGATGCGCTGGACGATAAAGAATACGAGGGAAATTTGATTTATTTACTGAACAGCGGCAGTGAATTTATTCGCAATAATTCCAAAGTCCGTTTTGTCAAAAAGGCACAGTATCGTGTAGACAAGCCGGATTATGCTGAACGAGCTGTGACAGAGGCTCTTGTCAATGCGCTTATCCATCGTGATTATATTGTGCTTGGCAGCGAAATCCATATTGATATGTTTGATGATCGGGTGGAAATCACATCTCCGGGCGGTATGTTTGGCGGCGGCTCAATTCAGGAATACGATATTTACAGTATCCGTTCCATGCGACGAAACCCTGTGATTGCTGACCTGTTCCACCGCATGAAGTACATGGAACGCCGTGGAAGTGGCCTACGCAAAATCGTCAGTGAAACCGAAAAGCTGCCTGGATACACAGAGGCATATAAGCCCGAATTTTCCTCAACAGCGACAGATTTCAGAGTCATCTTGAAAAATGTAAACTACATCATGTGCGGTGCTTCCGCACATGATACAGCACATGATGCCGCACATGATACATCTGTGATCAGCAAACAAAACTTGCTATTGGAATTTTGTGCAGACCCTAAAAGTCGAGATGAAATGCAAGCATATATTGATGTTTCCAGCCGTTCTCACTTCAGCAAATATTACCTCAAGCCTTTATTATCTTCTGGTAAACTTGAAATGATGTTTCCAGACAAACCCAAAAGCAAAAACCAGAAATATACTACCGTTCATTCCAAATAACCAAGAAGCAGGGCATTGGGTCTCATCTCCCATTGTCCTGCTTCTTTTTCATTCCAAATTATATTCACATCATTTACCCATACACCCAATCCTGTATCGCAAATTTCAAACTCTGCACCTTTCCCAGCAGCCAGATCGCAGCCAGCGGCAGCCCCATCGGGCTAATCAAAAATGCCATAATCAGCAAAATTGCACCATTCTGCGGGGAATAGGTAATAAGCACAGCCACGCCAAGTAGAGCAATTACCGTGCTGAGCAGACCAAGCACCAGACCAGATATGTAGATCAGCCCCATGCAGAGCCAGACAAAAAGCGTCAACACCAAAACGACCGGTGCAGTTACAATCATCAGCAAGCATTTCAAAATCTTCATTCCAGTTCCTCCCTCCAACGCTCCAGATGCCGTTTGCACAGGGCATCCGCTTCTCTCTCATCATCTTCCGTCACTTCCCGTTTTCCTTTGGTCAGTTCAATCTCCAGATAAGTCCGGTAATCATCGGCTAAGAGGTCGAACAGTTCCTTGGGAGTATGGCATACCTCGCCAGAGCAATAGTGAAAATCTTGGTCAAATTCAACTCTTACACATCCATGGCGGCTGATATAAACTTCTATGGTCTCGTCTGCGGTCAGGTAATCCGCAAAAATCTCCAGTACCTTTTCAAAGGTCAGCATCTGTTTTCACTCCTTTGCTACGCTTCTTATTCTACTCATATTATCCGGTACGGACAGGCAAAAGACAAGGATACCGCCAAAAAGAAAAAGCGGAGGAAGGTGCGGCGAAGAAACGCCGTTCCTCCCTCCGCAAATGGAGTATCTATCCCTGTTATGAAAGTTTGGAGAGTTGGGTAAGGATTTCCTTCACACCCTCCCACAGTTGTTCCTGCCGCTGGGATATATCCTCCAAGTCAGCATTATAAACCCGCCCGGTCTCATGCACTTTGCGGGTCAGCTGATTCAAGTTGTTGCTGCTTCGACGCATCAGAGAGACCAACTCCTTCAGCTCCGGCAGTTCCAGCTTGACCACATAACCATCCAGCGCCATTTTCCGCAGATAAGCGCTCAAATTCTCTGTCCCGTATTGCTGCATCTTTTGATGGATCAGTTCCAGTTCTTCTGCGGACACCCAAAACAAAACCGGTACATCCCGCTTGCGCTTTGCCATGGTTATCGCTCCGGCTCCCGTTTTTTCGGGGCGGCAGACTTATGGGCGGGCAACTCCTGTTTGAGCTTATCCCGTACTGAGGGACGGGACGGTTCCAGTTTTTCTCTCTGGGTACGGCTGCGCTGCTGTTCTTCACGCACCAGATCAATAAAACCATCCAGCACAGCAGGGTGGCTGTTTAAGGCATAACCACAACGGACGGTTTCGGGATTATCGTTGGGAATGGTCTTGGCCCATTCTTTGTTGCGTCGGGAGTAACGCCCATCCCAGTCCTGAAGCTGGACCGTGTTAGACAGAACCATAGACACACGCTCCATGCCATAGGTCTCGATCACACCCTTTGCCGCATCGTGGCTGAGATACATTCCGTCGAAGTGCTCCCGCACCGCCGCTTCAATAGACTCCTTGCATTGGCGATTTACATTGTTGGAAGCTCGGTACTGCTCCAGCTCCCCATGTTCTCTCGCATAGGCAGCTGAATGGGGATAGATCGGTGTTGTTCGCAGTTCCTCTTTGGCTCTGCACACATCGTCGGCACGGCTTTCAATGCTGTCCCGGATCACATCCATATAGCCGGTCTCCAGCTTTTCAAAATAGCGGTACACATCCGCCAGCGGAGAGGGAGATTCCAAAAGTGCCTGAGCCTGGGTGTCGGTCAACTCCAGTTCCTCCATTGCCATCACGATGTCCTCGCGGATGGTGTACTCATAGGCATGGTTTAAGACTTCTTCCGGGGGCTGGCTTTTCAGCCAGTCCCGGAACTTGTCCTGTTCGGCAGCCATCTTTTCATAAAGGGCTGTATTCAGATCGTTAGTATTCATGTTATCGCACCTCCTCATGCTGTTTTGGTTTCTTGTCTGTACTACGGGGTTGCACCGGGCGTTTTAGGGTATCCAGCACCGAAGGCCGTGTGCTTTTGGCAACAACAGACTCGGTGTGTGCCTGCCCCTTTCCGTCGATGTTCAGCAAAGTATCCAACTCCACCAGACGGGCGTTTTTGCTTCTCAGTTCTTCTTCATAAAGGAATGGCTTTCCGACTTCCTCCTTTGCGGCAGCCTGCTGCTGATAGAGGTTATCCAGCTGGGCCTTTGCCGCCTCCAGACGCTGGGGCATCTGGGCGAGGGCATTGTCGATACGGGTAAGATTTCCGCGAGGGTCTGTACCAAGGGTTGCCCGGTGGGTCATCTGTCCTTTCAGCAGGAGCGTATATTCCTGTTTCCAGGCGGAAAATTCCACGGACATGGCATAACCCCAGTAGCTGCCGATCTGCACCGGATCGGAGGTTTTGACCTCCTTGCAGGCATCCAAAAGAGCTGCACCAGCGTTCTCCTTATCGGTCAGCAGGTCTCCACGAATCTCCATACCGGCAAAGCCGTCCTCTGGGTGCGGGTGAGCTGCCAAAACCTCCAGATCGGATTCAAAGCCCTTGATAAAGCCTTTGTGCTTTTCAATCTCCTCCGGGAAGTATTTGAGCAGCTGGTCCTCCAGACGATACTGCTTGCTCTGGTGGTCGGCTTTCATCAGCTTTAGGCGGGATACCTCCACATCCAAATCCATACGCTCCTTGATACGGGGGTCTCCGGCACACAAAGCCTTGATCTCTGCAAAACTGAGGGCGGTTTCATCCACATCATCGCAGGAGCGCACCGGCGATTTAGAAGTCATGATCTGGCTGATGAATTTTTGCTTATTCTCCACCGTCTGCCAGAGGTATGCGTCAAAGGTTCCTTCGGTCACATAGCGGTACACATGGACAAGGGGATTCTGGTTGCCCTGTCGCTCGATACGGCCCTTGCGCTGGGCAAGGTCTCCCGGTCTCCACGGACAGTCCAGATCATGAAGTGCCACCAGACGGTCCTGTACATTGGTGCCTGCGCCCATCTTGGCGGTGCTGCCCATAAGTACACGCACCTGACCGGTACGGACTTTGGAGAACAGCTCCTTTTTACGCACCTCGGTATTGGCTTCATGGATAAAAGCGATCTGGTCGGCAGGCATCCCCTGGGCAATGAGTTTCTGACGAATATCGTCATATACCGTAAAGACCGGTTCCTGCTCCGGCAGGGGTACAGCGCTTTCCAATGCATGAAGCAGTGGATTATCCAGCGTTTTCGCCGCCTTACTTGCAGGGGCTTTTGCCTGCGGGGTAGAAATGTCGCAGAATACCAGCTGGGTCAGCTTGTCAGCTTCTCCATCCCGCCAGATCTGCATGATGTTTTCCACGCACTGATTAACCTTTGTGCCGGGTTCATCCGGCAGCATCTGGTTGACGATCCTCTGGTCCAGCCCCAGCTTGCGGCCATCCGAGGTAATCTTGAGCATATTGTCCTGAGACGGGTCAACGGTTCCGCTGTGTACCAGCGATGCGCGCTCCGAAAGGGTCTTGACCATTTCCTGCTGATGTTCGGTAGGCTGCGCCACGATGTTGTGGTATTCCACCTCCGGGGTGGGCAGGTTCAGTTGGTCGGCGGTCTTGATGTCCGCCACTTCTTTGAACAGGTTCATCAGCTCCGGCAGATTAAAGAACTTGCTGAATCTCGTTCTTGCCCGGTAGCCGGTGCCTTCCGGTGCCAGCTCCAATGCTGTGACGGTCTCTCCAAATCGGGAAGCCCAGCAGTCGAAGTGGGTCATGTTCAGTTCTTGCAGGCGTTCATACTGAAGATAACGCTGCATGGTGTAAAGCTCGGTCATGGAGTTGCTGACCGGGGTGCCGGTGGCAAAAATCACGCCACGGTTTCCGGTGATCTCATCCATATAGCGGCACTTGGCAAACATATCGGAGGATTTCTGCGCGTCCGATGTGGAAAGACCAGCCACATTCCGCATTTTTGTGTATAGAAACAGATTTTTATAGTTGTGGGCCTCGTCCACAAACAAACGGTCCACACCCAGCTGCTCGAAGGTTACCACATCGTCTTTTCGCCCTTCGGCTTGCAGCTTTTCCAGTCTGGCTTCCAGAGACTTTCTGGTACGCTCCAGCTGCTTGACGGTAAAACGCTCGCCGCCACTGGCCTGTACCTCTGCAATCCCCTCAGTGATCTCGTCGATCTGTTCATAAAGAAGCCGTTCCTGACGCTCCCGGCTGATGGGGATACGCTCAAACTGACTGTGCCCCATGATAATGGCATCATAATCACCCGTCGCAATACGAGCGCAGAACTTCTTTCGGTTATGGGTCTCAAAGTCCTTTTTTGTGGTAACTAAGATATTGGCGGAAGGATAGAGACGCAGAAACTCCGACGCCCACTGCTCGGTCAGATGGTTTGGAACCACAAAGAGAGATTTCTGGCACAGTCCCAGGCGTTTGGCTTCCATCGCAGCGGCCACCATCTCAAAGGTTTTACCTGCGCCTACTTCGTGTGCCAACAGGGTATTTCCTCCATACAGCACATGGGCGATAGCGCTTTTCTGGTGTTCCCGAAGGGTAATGGCTGGATTCATGCCGCCAAAAGTGATATGGCTGCCATCATATTCACGGGGACGGGTAGAGTTCATTTCCTCGTTGTACTGGCACACCAAAGTCTGGCGACGCTCCGGGTCTCTCCAGATCCAGTCCCTAAAGGCTTCCCGGATCGCCTGCTGTTTTTGGGCAGCCAGGGTGGTCTCCTTGGCGTTCAGCACGCGGCGCTCTTTTCCGTCTGCGTCCTCTATGGTGTCATAGATACGGACATCCCGCAGGTTTAAGGAATCCTCCAGAATCTTGTAGGCGTTGGCGCGGCTGGTCCCATAGGTGGTATAAGCTGCCACATCGTTGTAGGATACAGAAGATTTCCCCTTGATCTGCCATTCAGCGGTAAAGGACGAATAGTTGACCTCGATACTACGCTGGAGATAAAACGGGGTATTAAAGGTCTCATACATAAATTGCTGGATATATTCCTTGTCAATCCAGGTAGCGCCCAGACGCACCTCAATCTCCGACGCATCCAGGTCTTTGGGCTGGGCGGCGGTAAGAGCTTCCACATTGACTGCATAAATCGGGTCCTGCTGTGCGGCCCGTTGCGCCTGACGCAGTTTGCGGCGTACATTGCCGGAGAGGTATTCATCAGCAGTCACATAATGGGGTGTGCCGTCTTTCTCCAGCTGTCCCGGTACACGGAAGATTACGCCTTGCAGCTCTCCGGCCAGTTCTTCTTTTGTTTTTCCGGTAAGCTGGCTCATATAGTCCATATCCACGCAGGCTTTTTCCGAGATGGACACCGCCAGTGCTTCACTTGCCGTATCCACCACAGCCACCGCCTGATGGGGCTTGATGGTCCGCTTGGTGAACATATCTGCCTTGCGTTCCAGCTTTCCGTCCTCGTCGATGACTTCCAGCGCACAGAGCAGGTAATAGGAAGAATCGTCTGCATAGGCCAGACGGTTTGCACGGTCATTGATGAGACCGTATTTGGAAGAAAAGCTGTCATAGAGACTGTTCAGTTCCGCCTGCTTCTCCCGAATGGTGCTGTCCGGAACCGCTGCATCCATCTGAAGGTCGATCAGTTCCTGCACACAATCACGCAGTCCCACAAGACCTTTTACACGGGCTTCGGCGGTGGCGTTGAGGTCAGGGCGCACCATACGGCTGTTTTCCCGGTAGTACACCTGCCCGTCTACAATGGCATAGGAATAGTTCTTCACATTGGGGTCGGCAGGAATGGAGGTGTCAATAGCTTCGCCTTCGCCCAGCTCCGGCAGCTCTGCCTCCTGATAAGTGCCATGAATGTACTTCACAGCATCATGCAGCTGGTCGGAAAGCTCCAGTCCCTCGATAGGGTTCACGGTGTAGTCCATACCATGAGCAGTGCTTACCGGCTCCTGTCTGCCCAGCACCATTTCTGGGTGGTCGATAAAATACCGGTTGATGGCAAACCCGTCCTCCGTCTGTCCGGTCTGGGTCCATTCCGGCACAATGTCCAACGGGCGGTCCCGCTTTTGGAGGAAGATGATGTCCGATACCACCTCGGCACCGGCATTCTTTTTGAACGCGTCATTAGGCAGACGGATAGCTCCCAGCAGCTCGGCACGCTGGGCAAGATAGCGGCGCACGGTGGAATCCTTGGCGTCCATGGTATATCGAGAGGTCACAAAAGCTACCACACCGCCGAGACGCACCTGATCCAGTGCTTTGGCAAAAAAATAGTTATGAATACTGAAATTCAGCTTGTTGTAGGCTTTGTCGTTGACCTGATACTGACCGAAAGGTACATTGCCGATGGCAAGGTCAAAGAAGTCACGCCTATCGGTGGTCTCAAAGCCGCCTACTGTGATGTCCGCCTTGGGATAGAGCTGCTTTGCGATGCGCCCGGAAACAGGGTCCAGCTCCACGCCGTACAGACGGCTGTTTCGCATTTTCTCCGGCAACATACCAAAGAAATTGCCCACACCCATAGATGGCTCCAGAATATTTCCGGTCTCAAATCCCATACGGTCCACCGCTTCATAGATGGCCTGAATGACCGTAGGGCTGGTGTAATGGGCGTTGAGGGTAGAGCTTCTGGCGGCGGCATATTCCTCCGGGGTCAGCAGTTCTTTTAGCTGGGCATACTCTAAAGCCCATGCCGGTTTCTCCGGGTCAAACGCATCAGAGAGACCGCCCCAGCCCACATATCGAGAAAGAACCTCCTGCTGTTCGGGGCTTGCCTGCTGTCCGGCAGCTTCCAGCTCTTTCAGCAAACGAATCGCATTGACATTTGCCTGGAACTTGGCTTTCGGACCGCCCTCACCCAAATGCTCATCTGTAATGCGGAAGTTTTTTGCATTGCGGCGCAGGTTAGCCTTGTATTCCTCATAAGATGCTTCCTCGGCAGCTTTGGCATTGGGAAAGGTCTGCCACTGGCCATTGACCTGAATGGAAACCGGGTGTTCGTCCAGCACTTCCTCAAAGGTTTTCTCCGGCTCAGTCACAGGGGCTGGCGGCTCCGGCTCCTCGATATGCAGTCGTTCCACCACCACATCATAAGGCAGATTGTTCTTATCGCCCGGATAGACGGCCATGGTCTCGGAATGGAAGGTCGGGGATTCGGTAGCCGGTTGGGGCTGTTCCTGTCCAAAACCGTCCTGCTGACGGGCATACATCCCGCGCAGCAAAGGCGCAACCTCATCCCAGCGGAAATACAGCATAGCCAGACGCTTTTCCTCTGCATCCATGATTTCCAGCTCTATGCCCTGTGCCGTGGTACGGTAATCGGCAATATCGCCAGTCTCCAGATTCAGTGTCTCGATCTCACCGGAATAGGCTCTGCTCAGCCAGTAGGCGATCTCGCTGTTGCTCCTGCCGGATTGCAGCAGCGTGGAAATCTGCTTTTTATCCGCTTCATCCATCAATCCATGAGCCAATACATCCCGCAAGTCCTGATCTGCCTTGTCCGGGTCAGTAGGAAGAAACTCGGTATAGTAAGCATTGCGGCGGTCTGCCCGAAGCAGCTGCTCGAACTGTTCTTTGCGCTCTGCCCGGTAGATGGGATATACCATCCCGGTGGGCAGAAGCTGTACGGTGTCCTCCTGCAGCTCTGTGATCTGATAGGCGTCATCCTCGATATACACGGTATCGCCCACGGCATAGACCGGGGCGGCTGGGTCATAGGAGGTTCTTTGCGGAATTGGGCGGCGAACTGCGTCATATTCCTCATCGGAAATGGAAACTTTGGAAGTCTGCTCGGCATCTGACATCACCTGTTGGATAAACGGATCATTGTCCAGTTTTTCCGGGTCTGCCACCTGGCCGTTGACGATCCCTCTTTCCTCCAGAGCTTCCCGGATGGCGATTGGGTCGATGTCGTCAAAACGGTCCTGTTCTTCTTCGGTATAGAACCGGTCCTCCTGAATGAGCTGGGCAAGCCTACGCTGTACCTTCGGCCAGGGCAGCTGCGTTTCCTCCGGGCTGCCGGCACGGACAACGAACAGGCTGTTGCTGTTACTGCCGCCGTATTCCTGAGCCAGCCATGCGGCGGTATCTTTTTCTCTTGCATGGTCTTTCATATAGCGGACAACAGCGTGTTTACTCTCGATATTGCCGTTCCATGCACAAAGGGCAGTATCAATATCTTCCTGAGAAAGAGGGCGCAGAAGCTCATGGAGCTTTGGATAGGTCTCGTCGATCACTTCCCGGTGTAAACGCTGACGGAACTCCGGCACATCCGAATAGAGTCGGATCAGCTCCATATCCTTAGAACCAAGAACCGCACGGCGCACAGCGGCATTGCCCTCGATGACAGCATTTTCACGGTCAGAATGACCGCAGGCATTGCGATATGCGGTATCCTCGGAAATGGCGGCAGTCACCACAGGCTTATACTGCTCAAACTGCTCCCCAAGGGTAGGCTTTGGTGTTTCTTCATCCACCTCCGGCTGCTGTGTTTGAATGGCATCTTCTTCTGCCAGTTCCTTTTCAGCCTGGATTTTGTCATACTGCGCCTGTTCCTGTTCGGTAAGATAGCGGTCTTTCTGGACAAGTGAGGTAATGCGCTTGGCAACCTTTTCCCAGTTCAAGTGAACATCCGGGCAGTCCTGCTTTTTATAGTGCAGTCCTTTCCCATCGTGATCTTCGCCGCTGTGTGTTGCACCGGACAAGGCATGAGAGCGTCCGCCAATGCCATACTCGTCTTTGAGGAATCTTACTTTCTCCTTATCCGTATGGTTTTCCATGAAGAACGCATAGATACGGCCTTTTCCTCCGGCGAAACTGCTTCCGCCGGTCATGGCGGCGTCGATCTCATCCTCGGTAATAAAGTGCTGGACGGTTGGCACTTTGGAAAGCTCTGAAGAAAAGGTCCTGCGGGGCAGGTCAAGGTCCTTCAGGTTCTCCCAGATCTCCCTCGGTCTATGATAGTGAAAACGCAACAGGTCACGGTCCTGCTGATAGGCAGTCCAGAAGGCAGCGTATTCTTCCTTGAGGGTCTGGCGGAAAGCCGGGTCACTCAGCTGCTCCGTCAGGCGGCGGGTCTCCTCTGGGAAACCATTGCCTTTGATCTCTGACAGGCAGGACAAATATCCGGCTTCTCTGGCGTCCTCACTGAGATCGTGATACAGATGCCAGAGCTTTTTCGAGAGGAGGGAGCGTTCATAGCCTGCCGCTTCTGCAAGCTCCACATTGGAGGCAAACTGGCCGCTTTCCAAAAGCTCCCCGATACGCTCTGCGGCGCTCTCCCAGGAAATGACCTGAGCAGACCTGTCATAACGGACAGACTTCCCATGGGAAAGATGGATACCATCCTCGGCATACCATGCGCTCACACTGCCAAGGCCATTGCCGCCGTGGTACAGCGTTTTCAGTATCTCGGCAATCTCAGCGGTGGTTTTCTGCTTTTCAAAGGCTGCAACCACACGCTCCCTTTGACGGTCTGTATTGCCGCCCAAACGCAGCACATGGTCAATATCATTTTGGGCAAAAGAAAAAGCAGAGGATGTATGCGCTACATTCTCTGCTTCATCTATGGATTGGATCTGTTCCGCTTCGGAGAGGAACAGGTTTAGGGTCAGCTGTTGATAAGCTCCGCCATCAGGATTTCCTCGGCCTGAGCTTTGCAGGTGTTCATCAGCCCCACCCACTTCATGGGATCGCTGGCTTTCAGTTCCTCGGTGGCTCCCGCTTCCTTCGCCAGCTGGGGCATCATCTGATCCAGTCTGCTCTGGGCGGTCTCGTCGATCTCCAGAAGGTGCGGGTACAGCTTCTCGCTCAGCAACATCTGGTTGTAGAGGATGGGACGATGTTCCTTCAGGTAGGTTTTCCTCATCCTGCCGTACTTGCCCAGGGGTTTCTCCGGCTGCTGGCTCAGCTTCAGGTCGGGAATCAGATAGTCTCCGTTCTGGATATAGGTCATGGGATTGTTCATCTTGTTTGCTCCTTTCTTGGTTGGCTTCGCGCTCTGCATTTCGGACGGTAACGCCGATCTGCCGCAGCACCTGCTGGTTGATCTGGCTGACCGCTGTTCCCAGCGCCCCGATGGTGGACGGGGTATTGAAATCAAAGATTGCCATGAAATCTTCGTGGTCGAAGTAGCGTTCCGGCTCCAGTCCGCAGCGGGACATCAAAGCGTAAGTGATGCTGACGGTGGCTGCTGCCTTGAACTGTACTCCGATGTTAAACTCATCATATTCCTCCAAAAAGGAACCGTCAACGATATAGAAGAAGTCCTGCTGATGCTCCGTCCAGTATTCCTCAGCCAGTTTTCCGGCTACCTCGGTGAGCTGTCCGGCAAGGTCATCACCGGAAACATCATAGGTGCGCTCAAGCATGGCCTGCACCGAATCCAAATGGCGCTCCTCCAGCTGCCACAGCCAGGGAGTGCGGGAATGTTCACGGGTTCCGGTGTCGGAAATATCAAAAACATAGCGCAGGCGAGGTCTGTCCCCGGAATCGTCCACCAGAGCGATTCCCTTGGAGCCGCGCCTTACATACCGGCCCATCTTTTCATTCCACAAATCGTACTCTGCACAGGCGGTAGCGTCCGGGCGCTGGGCGTAGATCATCAGCTGCTCATAGAACGGGTACTTGTAAAGTCGGGCTGCCGTAGTAAGGAACCCTGCCCATTCCTGCCAGCTTCCAGTGAGTTGCGTTGCCACTTTCTCCGCCATCTGTGCATATAGTTCAGCTTTGGTTGGCATAGTGTTCTGTCCTCCTTTCAGTTTTGGGGTAAAAAGTGGGGTAGCATATTGCCACCCCATCCCTGCGACTATGGTGTTTACTGCTCAAAATCCGGGTACAACTCCAGCTCGGCAAACTCGGCATCACTCATGGCCTGGAGCTTGCCCAGTGCGCTGTCTGTCAACTCCCGCAGCTCGGTTTCCTCCGGGGCCAGCTCGCCGCGCATCTCACGCAGGCTGTCGATCAGTCCGGTGCGGCTGCCGGTATTGTAAATGCACATCAGGTTCATTTCCTCAAAAGTAAAGTTTCCCATATCAAATCTCCCTTTCCGCACTCTTTTTTGGCGCTATCTTTTTGTGTTCTGCCTTGGGCTGGCTTTTCAGCTGCTCCATGACGGACTTTTTCTTTTCCCGTTCCTCCCGATGGGCAGCGGCAGCCAGATCCATCAGGGAAATGGGCTGACCGCTGCGGGCCTGCTGTTCCAGCTCTGCCACCGTAGGCTCTTTTGCGCCATTGTTGATGATACCGTCGATCATGCCGTAATCATCCTCCACGGCCATCTCCGCATTTTTCAGCGGATTTTCTGGCAGGAATCCGGGGATCTGGGTAAAACCAACACTGTCACAGTAATGACAGGATACCTTACCATCCTGCTTGATCGCAACGATGTCACTGACACTCATAGAAGGACTGTGAAAATCCGCCGGTTTTTGCAGATTAAACTGCTCATATAGTTTTTCCAGCTGCTCCGGTACCGTGCCAGACTCCCTCAGCGGAGCAGTGTAAATGAGATTATAATTGCTGCGCTCTATGGATATATCATGGGACTTTAGCCAGTCCAGATTCATAAAGCGCACATTCTGCGGATCGTCACGGCTCACCTGATAGATAGCAAAGCAATCTCTGTTCTGGGATAGAAATGCCTGTTCGCGTTCCTGCTGATGTTCCTGACGCTCCATGACCTTTTCGTGGAACTGAGGGCTTTTCTCCCATTCCTCACGGTCCACGCCAAAAAGACCGCCATGATCCATGATTTCCTGCGGGTCAAACACCATGCTCTCCGTATTGTCCTCATGCAGCACATAGACGGTCAAACCAGCGGCATCCAGTTCCAGCGCCCGTTCTCTGGTGACAGGGAGCATCCCATCATAGAAGTAGCCGTATTCCTGCATATCCGGTGTGGATACCTGCTCATCAGGCATAGGGTATTCATCCAGCGCCTGCTCTTGTGCTTCCGGCAGCTGAGAAGAAGCAGCCATCTGACTGGCCTCTGCCTGCATCTGCTGGTAGGCAGCTTCCTGCAAGGTCTCAATCATGGACAACGGTGCGTATTTTACCGAGTCTCTGCCCAAATCGTTGTCATCACAAATCTGGAGAACTGCCTTCATGCGGGAAATCTCCGGCATATCCAGCTGACCACCATCCAACTCTTTCATGGACGCGGCATCGTAAAGGGTATAGTCCCAGCCGCTGTCACAGGACTGGATATGAAGATAGGTGGCATCGTCAATCAGAAACAAAGCCTCCTGCTGGTTGGCATCCGCCCCCAGCACTTCCATTTCCGGCATTGCCGCAGCCAGTTCCTTTACCGCTTTTTGCACCAGAGGATTATCACGGTAATAGTCGATTGCCTGGATGGTGTCCAGGTCAATGGTCTGGCCGGTCAAAATCGGAAAAGGTCCTTCATAGTCGCTTCCGTCTTTCAGCTCAAAACCAATGCCCTTGATCCCGTTCATTCGCTCTGCTGGAATCTCCTGATAAATGCGGACAGCTTCCTCCAAAGACAGGTTATCGTGGTATTCTCCGAGGTTTGGAAATTCCATGCACTCTGCTACATAGTAGGTCAGATCGCCGGTCGGCAGCCTATCAGATACCTTAATGGCATCTGCTGGCTGCTCTATCGGGGCGGTTTCCGGCTCTACCTTTGCATGAGGGTCGATTCCACGCTCTTTGCAGATTTCCTTATAGTGGCGCTCAATGTCGGAGATCAAAGTGCCGGAGGTTTTGTTGATGGTCTCCAAACTGGCTCTCAGCTCTTTCAGCTCTTTGCCCTGGCTCCAGCTTGCAATATAGCCAAAGCTGTTTTCTCCTGTCTCAATTCCAAAATATTTGCAGACTGCATAGGAGATGCTTTCAGCCTCCACTTCTTCCGTGTGACGGTTTTTGATTGCCTGTTTTTCTGCGGTTACATCTTCCTCAACTGCAAGACGCCATTCAAACTGATTTTCGTCCACATAACGCCAATCCATATCAGAAGCAAACTGTTCGGCTTCTTTTTCTGTGGCAAAATCCAACTTGAAATCATGCTTGGTTCCACCTTCACTCTCCTGCACAACCTTCCATAACGGTAGCATTTCATATTTTTTAGGGTCATGGAGCTTGCTGTGGGCAATCTCGTGTACTGTGGCTGAAACCGTCTGAACCTCACTCATGCCCTGACGAATGGCAATTTTCTGATGATCAGCAGAAAAATAGCCGTCCGTATCTGCGGCCATTGCTTCAAAAGTAATCGGCACCGGTGCGCTGCGGCGCAGGGCCTCCATGAATGCCTCATAATTTGGCACATTGCCGGAAAGGGATGATGCAAGCTCAGGCAAAGGTTTCCCGTCGGTCTGGCTCACATCAAAGACCTTGACCGGACGAAACATGGGGATCTCGATTTCTTTTTCCTCTGTAACGATCTTTCCGTCTTTATCCAAAATCGGAGCCTTGGTATCCGGGTCCAGCTTCTGCTCCTCGATTTTCTTCTTATACGGTGTCGGGGCAATGATGGTAATGCCATGCTCGCCCTTTTTTACATGACGCTCAAACTGGTCTTTCCACTTATTGTATCCGGCTACCAAAGTGGCATCCGGCTTCTGCATATAGATGAGCATGGTGTTGTTTACCGAATAGCGGTGAAATCGGGACATGACGGACAGATAGCGCATATACTTTTCACTCTCAAACAGTTCTTTGATGCCCTGCTCGATGCCATCTGTGATTTCCCTTAGCCGTTCTCGGTTGGTGGGTTTGTTCTCTGCCATGATTTTCAATCTCCTTTCCAAGTGTGTGATTTCTGCTGTGTGTTCTGCAATCCATGCCTTTTGTTCTTCTTCACTTTCATAAAGAAAAAGGTCCAGCAGGTACTCTACATAGGCTTTCTTCTGGATTGCTTCCACAAAACGGGGGTGCGGTTCTTCCTCCGGTGTCCTGGGAGAACGGTCGGCTTCCCATTTTTTCAGCAGATAGTAGTAATCGGACAGTACGCGATAACAGCGCTGTCGATCCTCCCGAAACTTCTGTGCCTCGGTTTTTTGCCGGACATATCTCCTGCGGGGCGGGGCCTGACTGTCATAGATCAGGCCAAAGTCCTGTGCCAGTTTCTCCGCCGCTTCTTTTGGGGAGAGGTTAAAGAGCTTTGCGGTAAAGTCGATCACATCCCCATCTGCACCGCAACCAAAGCAGTGGAACCGCTGGTCTACCTTCATGCTGGGGTTCTTATCATCGTGAAAGGGACAGCAGGCCATACCATTTCGTTTGACCTCGATCCCATAAAACGCTGCCGCTTCTCTGGTGCTGACCGACTGCTTGACCGCTTCAAATACATTCTCTGCCATGTGCCTTTAACTGCCGGACTTTTTCACAGGGGGCTGGTATCCGGCGGCTTTCGCACGCTCACTGGCAGCTTTGCGACGCTCGGCGCTGTATGGCTCCCGGACTGATACACACCGCTTGGGGACGGTAAAGTTATGGGCGTCCTTTCGGATGATCTGGTCGGGGTGCTTTTTTGCCAGCAGTTCCAGCTTCTCCATCAGATGGGGATCGTGGGTGTAGACCTCAGCCATTGGTTCTGCCTGGTTATAGAGGAGAATGGTTTCCCGTTCCACTAAAGAGAGCTTCATCGGCTGCCTCCTTTCCGCTGGTCAAATTCCAGCTTGAAGTTGGCATACTGTCCATCGTCCTCCAAAACCACAGTGGCATCGTAGGTCTTGCCGGTTTTCTCCGAATATAACCCCGTCACACGGACACGGCCATCGTTCAGCAGCGCAGACACCACAGCCTTGGTCGGCTGTTTTTTCTTGGCAGCCCACCATTTGTTGTTTTTCCAGATTGCAAATCTGCAAGAATCATTCTGACAGAAGAAGCCTTTTTGCAGTTCTGCAACTTCACCGCCGCAGCGAGGGCATTTGCCCACCACCTCGTGGGGCGGAGTGAACAGGTACTCAGTTCCCTTGATGACCTGATAAGTCCCCACCAGATCTTTCAGCATGGTGCTGATCCCGGCCAGAAACTCCTCTGAGGCAAGCTGCCCGCGCTCGATCTCTCCCAGGCGGTACTCCCACTCGGCAGTCAGAAGCGGCGATTGCAGTTGTTCCGGCAGCACTGTGATAAGGGAAACTGCATCGTGGGAAGGGAGAAGCTGCACCGTTTTCCTGCTCTTTTTTCGTTCCAGAAAACCAGCAGATACCAGCTTTTCCAAAATACCGGCACGGGTGGCCGGTGTCCCCAGACCTTTTCGCTCAGCATCCTCCGGCATATTCTCTTTTCCGGCAGTCTCCATTGCGGACAACAAGGTATCCTCCGTAAAGTGCTGAGGTGGACTGCTTTTACCTTCTTTGACGATTGCCGCAGCAACCGAAAGGGTCTGGCCTTCGGTCAGCTCCGGCAGAGCTTTCTCTGCGCCCTCTTTTTTCGGCTCTGCATCCTTCATTTTGGTACGGTAAGCGTCCTCCAATGCTTTCCATCCGGGATGCTTCACCGTTTTTCCTTTTGTGGTAAACTCCCCACCGGCACACGCTGCAATCACAACGGTTTCCGAATAGATATGGGGTTTGGCTACGGCGCACATCAGACGCAGGGCCACCAGCTCCAGCACCGCTTTTTCTCCCGCAGGAAGGGCAGAAAGGTCTGCATCCTTGAGATTTCTGGTAGGGATTACTGCGTGATGGTCGGTTACTTTCTTATCGTTGATGACCGTATGCGGATCACAGGTAATGGCGATCCCTTTGCGAAACGGCATAGCACTGGCAACCAGATTCACCAGCACCGGCAGGCTGTCTGCCATATCACCAGTCAGATAGCGGCTGTCAGTACGGGGATAGGTGCAGAGCTTCTTTTCATACAGACTTTGCAGATAGTCCAGGGTCTGCTGGGCTGTAAATCCAAGCAGGCGGTTGGCATCTCTTTGCAGAGTAGTCAGGTCATAGAGGGCAGGCGGCTTTTCAGACTTTTCCTTGCACTCCACCTTTTTGATTATGACATTTGCACCCCGACAGGTTTCTTTCAGCTGCTTAGCAGCGGCCTTATCCGCCATGCGCTCCCCAGATACGGTAAGACCGGGCAGCTCCAGCGCCACGGTATAAAAGGGAATCGGCTGAAAGGTGTCGATCTCAGCTTCTCGCTGAACAATAAGCGCCAGCGTCGGGGACATCACGCGCCCGATGTTGAGGGTTCGGTGATACAGCACGGAAAAAAGCCTTGTCGCATTGATCCCCACCAGCCAGTCGGCCTTGGCACGGCAGAGGGCAGCATCCCGAAGTCCGTCATAATCCGCACCGGGGCGCAGGTTTGCAAAGCCTTCCCTTATGGCAGAGTCCTCCATCGAAGAAATCCAGAGCCTTTTCATCGGCTTCTTGCAACCTGCCAGCTCATAGACGCTACGGAAGATCAACTCGCCCTCGCGTCCGGCATCGCAGGCATTTACCACCTCCGAAACATCCGGGGCATTCATCAGCTTTTTGAGAATATCAAACTGCTTTTTCTTATCCTTTCCCACCACCATCTGCCAATACTCCGGCAGAATAGGCAGGTCATCATATCGCCACTTGGCATACTTGGGGTCATAGCTGTCTGCATCCGCAAGACCGGCCAGGTGGCCCACGCACCAGCTGACACGCCAGCCGTTGCCCTCCAGATACCCGTCCTTACGGACGGTTGCGCCGATCACCGCCGCCAAATTCTGGGCAACTGATGGTTTTTCGGCAATTACCAATTTATGTTGAGCCATGATGGTTCCTCCTCTCTTTGAGCCATCGGGACATTTCCCGGTGACAGATACCTACGCAGGGTCTTCCATAATTCCCGCAACCATAGCAGGGGTGGCTGTGGGGCAAAGAAGAAGGACGGGAAGTTTCCTTCCCGCCCTCCGGCCTGCGTGTCATCATGCGTTCATAGGGACTGTCTGTGAAACGGGTCATTTCACACTGTCCTCATCATCTTCTTCTGTGCTGCCCCCGTCAGCATCCGGTTCTTCCGACTCCTCATCCTCGGTTTCCCATTCCTCGGAATCTTCCTCTCCATAATCATAATCGTCCAGACTGTCATTACCCTTGGTCTTAGGCTTGTTCTTAACGAGCTTCAAGTAGGCAAATACGCCACCGCCACCAAGCAGAGCCAGCAAAAGGACCAGCGCAGCCGGGTTCAATCCGGCAGGCTTCTCCTTTTCCGGCTCCGATGTTTCTGCCGGAGGTTCCGGTGCTTTGCCCGTACATTTACTCTTATCAGTTGCGCAGACCGGGCAGGCCGTATTGACTGCCCCTGCTTCACATTTTGTTGAACAGCTGCATACCGCAGGCATCTCCTCTTTGGGTTTTCCATCTTCCATCAGCGCCGCAAGGTCTGCATCGTCCACCTGATTCAGAAAGTGAACAGCAGTCTCCTTGTCCTCATTCGCCCTATCAATCAGGATGTAAAAGTAATTTCCAGCTTTGGTCGTAACAGTAATAAGCTGCTTATTGCCTCCAAAATCATCCACCAATGCCGCATTCCCCTCCGGTGTAAGTGCCGGTGCCGGTTCTGTTTCTTCCACAATCACATTGCTGTCATTGGTAGAATCCTCTGCCGGTGCCGCCGGTGCCTGTTCTGACCCCTGTGCGAAAGCAGGGATCGTAAAGCCAAATGCCACAACCATTGTCAGGCAAAGGGCGGAAAGTGTTTTGCAAATTCTTTTATTCTTCATAAGCGGTAACCTCCTGATTATTTGATTCCGACAGTGCTGTATCTCTGCCGTGGTTCATTCCACCGGAAAGCATAGCGTTCAGCTGTGCTGGAGTCATGCGTAGCGCACGAACCATCTGAACGATTTCCAGATTCTCTGCCTCCGTTTTCTGTGCTTCCAGGGTCTTGAGCTTTTCCTGATATTCCGCAATCTTCTCACGGGTTTTCTCAATTTCCTGGTCGATACGTTCAATTTTATTTTTTGCCATAACCGTTCACTCCTTTCCACAAAGTCTGTTACCAGTTCATCAGGCCGTAGCCCTTAATACTTTGATAATTCAGGTCATAACTTTTGATCTTGCAGGCATCGCCGGAATTTCCCTCCACCGTATAAACACGGCTGCCATCCGTACCGATCACGATACCCACATGGTCTGCTGTCCCATCTAAATCCCAATCAAAGAAAATTGCATCTCCGGGAGCCAGATTGTTATAGCCTCTTGCACCCCATTGTCCATGAGACTGGAACCACGGAACGCCCTGCCACTCACAGCCTGCAAAGCGCGGTTCACTTTTTCCAGCCTGGTTATAACACCAGGATACAAAGCAAGCGCACCACTCCACGCGGCTGTCAAAGCCATACCAGCTCCAATAAGGATAGCCGCCCACATTGCCGACCTGACGCTTGGCCAGCTCCACCAACTGCGGATTTCCGGGACGGGTTCCATTTACAAACTGTACACCGGTCAAGTCCTCGGAATTACTCATGTCAGGGGAACCACCGCCAAACAACAGCGGCTTATTGCCCATGGTCTGCCGGTAAACCTGATACATTTCCATCTGCTCCGGGGTCAGTAACTCCGACGCCACAGCGGAAATGGGCTTGCTGGTGAGTTTCACATTCAAAATGTAATACTCATAGGGGACTTCTTCTGAGGTGGTCTCGCCGGTCTCCGGGTCGGTGGAGGTCTCCGTGCGGTAGCGAATCTCCACTTCTTCAGTAAGCGTCAGCTGATACTGTGCTGCAAACACACGCGCCAGCTCTGCCTGAGCGCTCTGCCGGGTGTAGCCTTGCAAAACGGCAGACAGAAATGCTGCCAACTCATGAGGGTCATGACCGATCATACCAAGGTCATAGCGATACTCGTCATACCCTGGGTGGCTGCTTTCTATGTTGTCGATTTCCTCCTGCAACTGGGCTTCTCTGGCTGCATAATCTGCCTCCACCGCCAGCATTTCCGGGTCATCCGACGGATAGGTGGTGCCGGAGAGGACGGAACCGATGCTCTGCGCCATCATGGAGCAGGAGGACATGGTATTCATCAGCATACAGGTAATGAGGAACAAAACCCCTGCCATCAGGAAACCCTTCTTGTGGCGCATGACGAATGCCCCTGCCTGCTGTACCTTTTCTTTTACCGTCCTTGCGACTTTTCCGGTTTTGGATGTAGCCTGGGCGGTATTTCCGGCAGTCTGACCGGCGTGTTTGGCGGCGGCATACTGCTTTTTGATGGCCTGCTTTTGCTGCCAGCGGGAAAGAGGGTTGCTGGCAAACTGGGGATTTTTCTGCAAAGATTTCTGGTACAGAACATTTACATTTGCCTTTTCCAGTTGACGCTCTGCCTGGGCTGCTTTGCGGTACGGCTTCAGCTTGTGGCTGCAATAGCCCTCCCGCACCAGATAAGCGCCGGTCTCCACCGCTTCCTCGGACTTGTGGGCGCTTTCCACGCCCACATTGTCCTGCTCTGTTTCCCGGATCTCTTTGTGGAGCTTGCCTGCGACCAGATGGACGGGAGCTTCCCTGACTCCTTGAGAAACTTTGGAAGGTGGCTTTTTCTTGTCCTCAAAGGTCAGCTTCGAGGTCTTTTTTCCGGTATCCGGGTCAATGACCGTCTGCCTGACCTTTTTCTTTGGGATATTGGCCTGCGCCTTATCTGCTCTGGCCGCAGCTTTCTCCGCTTTACGGATCGGCTTTTCCAGTGCAGGATCAGACCGTTCCTCATCAGTAAAGCGCAGGCGCGGCTCTTTATTCAAACCATTCTCCCAGCATGAGGGAGGACATCATGTAGTGCAGCTCTGCATAAATGGCCATTCCCACAGGATCGTTGAACATACAGCCGGACAGGTAGGCATAAAACTGTGCCACCACATCGGACAGGATCTTCGCCTCTGTTCCTTCCAGAATCAGGCCGCCCATACCTTCTTTAGCACGAATGGCGCTCCAGACCTCTGCCAGACGGAGAAGCCCCACCTGACCGGTCTCATTCAGTTCGGCTGCCTGATCTGCCGCCGTGCGGCACTCACTTACCGCATCGGCCATTACCGTAAGCAGCTGGCTGCGCTGGGCATTTACCGCCCTGTCAAAAAACATCAGCGGGTTTTTATTCAAAATGTTGGGGTTCATAATCATTCATCCTCCTTTTTCAATTCTTGAGGTTTGGTGGTCATAATGCGGTAAAGTTCGGTGTTCTTCGGGAAGTGGTCTACAAACGGCAGGATCGTGGAGCCATAGAACAGCAGGCCCTCGCCCTCACCGGAGTGGGTCACATAGCTAAGCTGGTGCGTGGAAATCCCCAGTTGCTTCGCCAAAATCTGACGGTCTCCGCCTGCCTGGTTAAGCATATACACGAAGTCCGAGTTTTCAAAGATGTTCTCTACCTCGCGGCTGCTCAAAAGGTCTTTGACATTCTGGGTGATACCTGTCGGAATACCGCCCCATTTTCTGAATCGCTTCCAGATTTCCACCGTATAGGCGGCGGTCTGCTCCTCCTTCAAAAGCAGGTGCATCTCGTCGATGTAGTAACGGGTGGACTTGTGGGCGGCACGGTTGATGGTAACGCGGTTCCATACCTGATCCTGAACCACCAGCATACCGATTTTTTTAAGCTGCTTGCCCAGTTCCTTGATGTCATAGCAGACAATCCGGTTATCAATGTCCACATTGCTCTGATGATTGAACACATTCAAAGAACCCGTTACATAGATTTCCAATGCCGTTGCAATGTACTGAGCTTCCTTTTCCTCCTGTTCCCGAAGCAGGTTATACAGATCCTCCAGTATGGGCATATTCTCCGGGCGCGGGTCATTGAGATAGGTCTGATAGACCAGACGCACACAGCGGTCAATGATGGTTTTCTGCACCGGCTGTAAGCCCTCCTTACCGCCCACGATCAGCTCACACAAGCTGAGGATAAAATCAGATTTGAGGGACAGTGGGCTTTCATCATCCGAGTAGTCCAGGTTCAGGTCCATCGGATTGATGTAGTTGGCAGAGGTAGGCGAAATCTTGATGACCTGCCCATGCAGACGCTCAACAAGAGGTGCGTACTCCGCTTCCGGGTCACAGATAATGACATCATCACTGGTAAGCAAAAAGCAGTTGGCGATTTCTCGTTTTGCGCTGAAGGACTTACCGGAACCCGGCGTACCCAAAATCAAGCCGTTGGGGTTTTTCAGCAGCTTTCGATCCACCATGATGAGGTTGTTGGACAGGGCGTTGATGCCGTAGTACAGAGCCTCTTTGCCGTTCTGGAATAATTCCTGTGTGGTGAACGGTACAAAGATAGCCGTAGAACTGGTGGTCAGTCCTCGCTGGATCTCAATCTGATTGAGTCCCAGGGGCAGACAGCTCATCAGCCCTTCTTCTTGCTGGAAGTCCAACCTGGTCAGCTGACAGTTATACTTCTGGGCAATGGAGCCTGCCTGGAAAATGTTGTTGCCAAGCTGACGGGGATTGTCCGCTGTGTTCAGCACCAGAAAGGTCAAAAGGAACATTCTCTCGTTGCGGCTCTGCAAATCCTGCAAGAGTTTTTTCGCTTCACTGCCGTAAGTAGCAAGGTCAGATGGAATGATGTCCATGTCGTATCCGGCACGAACTGCTTTTTTCTGTTCCTCGATCTTACTGCGGTCAAGGTCGGTAATCTTGCGCTTTACCGTTTTGATGGCTTTCACCTGATCCACCGACTGAATGTGCATACTCACAATGAGCGAGCTTTCCATATCCAGAAAATCAGCCAATAGACGGTCATTCAGCTCCGGTGCGAGAATCTGCAAAAAAGAAACAGCCCCGTATTTCTTGCCCATACGGAACTGCTTGCCGGTGCGGAACTCAAAGGAGCTTGGTGCAATAAAATCCTTTGTGGACAGACCGGAAGGAGCCAGCCAGTCCCATTCAAACTGAAACGGGAGCTGTTCATCCATGTGGAATACCGCATGAAGCTGAGAAAGCCTTTCTTTACCGTCCAGCGTTCTGGCAGCTACACCAAGACGCTTGAAGTTGTTGAGTATATCGGTCTCAATACGCTCCAGACGGGGCTTGGCGGCTTTGATGCTGTCTGCGTCGATACCAAAGGTCAGGTATTTGGTCTTGATGAGGCCGTTGTTACCTCTGGCCAGCTGATTTTGCAGCATTGTGGTATATTCCTCGCGGATACTGTCAAAGGCATCCCTCTGGGGCGGGATGGAAATGGAGTTAGCAAAGGTCTCCTCCGATGCCGCAAGGTTCAAAAAAGACAGCTGGAAATGAATCGAGCTGTCAAAATAATTGAGGAAATCACACCAACCCTCAAAGATTGCCGTCTTATCTTCGTTTTGGGAGAGCTGATAGTTGATGTCCTGAAACTGAATGGTCTTTGTGTAGTGGCTGTCCGATATGCGGCAGATTCCGTCCGGCCACATCCGTTCATAAGGGATACTGTCCTGCGCAGATTTTCCTTTTTTGTCCGTGCGGTTGGCGCGGACAATGGCCGCGTCGATCTGCTTCTTATCGGCGCGGGACAGCTTTTTCTTTGTCTTTACCGGCTGCACAGTTTTTTCCTCGGTTTTCCCGAACATCCGATGCAGCCATTTTTTTATTGCGGTGAACAATGTCATACACCTCCTTATCGAGCATTTCCTGCCGCTTTAATACGGCATAAAAGTTATTGGTCTGGTAGGGACGCTGCTTGGGACGGATCACAGCTACTTTGAGAATGTTGCCCACGATCTTTTCCAGGGGCTGTCCATGCTTTTCGTACATAGCCAGCATAAAGAAGGGCAGCATAACCAGCATCATACACATAGCCGCTACACTGTTTCCGGTAGGTTTTCTGAGCAAAAAGAAAAGCGGTACGCCAATAAGCGCTCCGCCCGTGAAGCAGATAAGCTGCCGCTTGGTCAGATTGAACATGACCTTTGTTTTGACTTTTGTTAAGTCCTTGGGTACGGGTACATAAGCCAATGTGGAAACCTCCTTCCGTTTTAGTGCGCCTGAAAGACTGATTTGGCGAGACTGCCGGTTTTGAACAGCGTAAAACATAGCAGTACGGTGTAGCCCACGCAGCTCCAGATTGCCATGATGATGTCATCTTCCAGAGCGATGTTCTGCACCAGCACAGCATAAATTGCCACGCAGACGATAATGAGAAACGCCTGAAAGCCCAGTGCCAGCAGGGATCGGAGGTAATTCTGTCCCATACCGCCCCATTCTTTGCCCATCATTGCAGCCATTGGAACGGGAGCCACCGAAGTTACAAGGTAGATCTCTATCATACGGCCATAAATAACGATAAAGATACAGATATACAACGCCCACATGGTAATGCCAATAAAGAGGGATTGGAACCACAGTCCGAACAGCGGTCCCAAATCCATTTCCATCAGCCTCGGTTCCAGATCGGTCATAACTGAGGAAATGTCAATGGACGCATCCGAATTGATAATCCCTGCCGCCTGCGCCACCACGCTCTGCGCCATATCAAAGACGCCCATCACGATATTCCATGTGTTTGTGACAATGAGGATGGCGGTAGCTGATTTGAACACCCACTTGAAAATCATCCAGGTATCCACATCATGCAGGTTGTTCTTGTCTGCAATCATCTGGATCAGGTCTACGGTCATCACGATAGCCAGAATCACACCTGCAATCGGCACCATGATGGAGTTTGACAGATTCTCAATCATGCTGAAAATACTGCCATTCCATCCCTGTGGGGTCTGGCCTACCTGTACGGATATATCCACCACCTGTTGGTTTACGCTGTCAAACATCCCCGAAAGGTTGCTCATAATACCGCCCACCAGCATTTCTTTCAGCCAATTTGTCAGGGCTTCAAGTAAGAAATCCATACGGTGTCAACCTCCTTTCCGCCGCCCCCGCAAAGCTGCGGGAGCGGCAAGGATTTCATACGGAGACGCTTAGACAGAGAAAAGCCCGGAGAGCAGAGGTACAAGGACCATGCCTACCACGGCTACACCAGCACCGGCCATGAGCTGCTTCATGCCCTGGCTCTTGGCGCCGGGGTTGTCGTTGCCGTAACCTTCCAGCAGGTTGATAACGCCCCAGATACCGAGACCGGCACCGAGCGCGATAACGAGGGTCTGAAGAACGGTGATTGCCTGTTCAAAAAATGCCATATAGTTTGTTAGCCGGAATCTGACTAAAAAATAGGTTTGTCATGTTTCATAGGCATACAAAAGCCGGAACAATCTGCCGCCCGGTTTCCGAGGGCATGATTCCGGCTGTCCTCCTTTTTCATTATTTTTTCTTGCGATTGTCCGCTTTGTACGCCAATGGCCCATAGAGGGCAGTTGCGGCAAATAGATACGATCACTCCTTTCTCAGCGGAACCGTATTACACGCCCTCCGTGTCTACTTCATATACATCGCAGACCTCATCAGGCTTGAGTTTTAGTCTGGCAGACAAAAATGCTTCAATATCAAAGGTATTTCGCTTGTCTGCATCAGCTGTGTATTTGAAATTAGGGTGCTTGGTGATGTCGTACTTATCCGAAAGAAAAGGGCGCACACCGCGCAGCTGCAAGATGCACTTGCCGCCATCCATAACAGCAAGCTCATCCTGGCTCATCAGCTCTTTCCCCAATTTTTGATAGTTGAGAGAGTGGGAAGTTTCCCGGCCACGGCTCTCTCCGGTGTTGTAGGTGTCGATGGTTTCCTTGCCCAGCACGGCAGCCAGCTCTTTGAGGGTAGTCGGCTCTTTACCGCCCAGGAAGATGGAAGTATCCATGTTTCCGATAATGGTATCGGCGTTGTCCTTATAAATCGCCTTGAGCTGACTCTGCGCCTGCAACACCAGACAGGCGGAGATCTCACGGCTTCGGATGGTGGCCACCAGCTTTTCCAGACGAGGAATCTGCCCGATATTGGCGGCTTCATCAATGAGACAGCGCACATGGACTGGAAGCCTGCCGCCATACACATCGTCCGCCTTTTCGCAGAGCAGATTAAACAGCTGGGTGTAGCACATAGAGATTAGGAAGTTAAAGCTATCGTCCGTATCACTCATGATGAGGAACAGGGCAGTTTTCCTGTCTCCCAGAGTGTCCAGCTCCAGCTCATCATAAGCCGTGACCTCACGCAACTCTGCAATGTCGAACACGGCAAGGCGAGCGCCGCAGGAAATCAAAATCGACTTGGCTGTTTTTCCGGCGGCCAGCTTATATTTCTTATACTGGCGCACCGCAAAGTGGTTTGGCTTCTCGGTTTCCAGTGCATCAAACATCAGATCCACGGGGTTTTTGAACTCCTCGTCATCCTCCCGGACCTCCATGGCGTTGATGAACTCAATGAGGGTGGAGAAGTTTTGTTCCTCCACCGGAGCCTCATAATGGATATAGCCAATAAGCGCGCAGTATAACAAGGTTTCTGCTTTTACCCAGAAATCGTCTCCGGCCTTGCCTTCGCCTTTGGTGTTGGCGATCAGCGTTGTTACCAGCTTCAAGATGTCCTTTTCGCTATGGATATAGGCGAAAGGGTTATAGTGCATGGACTTCTTGAAGTTGATGGTATTTAGGACCTTGATTCGGTACGGCTCATAAATGACCTTGCCGTGCTTATCCTTCATGGGCTTTCCGTCCTTCTCCAGCTTGGGCGCACCCCTTTGGAGCATTTTTCCGCATTCCACCAGAATTGTTCCCTTCGGGTCCGTCACAACATAGGAGCTGTGCATCTGCATCAGGTATGAGGTAGGCACCCTGCGCCTTGCTGACTTTCATCAGTAGGTTTCAGGGAGCCGCCTCCCAAACCGGACGTACACCTCTCAGCGTATCCGGCTTTCCATGAATCACCTTGATTCTTTGGTTTCGTGTAAGAGTTCAAAGCAGTCAGGGCAGAGAGCCAGAGATTTTCTTCTCATTTTCAGCATTTTCTGCTCAAATATATCCCTGCCTTTCAGCGATTTCAGCGTTCTTACGTGGTGCATACATAAATAGTCTGCATGTTCCCCGCAAATCTCGCATACTCCGGCTTTTATGCGGTTTACTATCGTGTGCCTGCTGTCATATTTCCTATAACTCGGCATAACGTCTGCCACATTGTCATAGCCGTCGCTGTGCTTTCTGAATCCATCATGGTAAAATTCGCAGTATTTACGTCCCTTAGTTGTATCGTATGGGATTCTCAGTACTCCGTTTACCATGTGCCGCTTCTTAATAACACTGACATTCGTTCTGTGCTTTCCTGCCAGAGTTTTTAACATGCTGTACCGCACCATGTAGTAATACTTGTGCAATGCGCCTACGTTTTCTGCTATCCGATAGAAGTTATATAACCCTCGAATTTCGGAATTGAAAGTAGACACAATCTCTGCGTCGCTGCGGTTCATCAGGTCTTTCCTTGGCATAGGCCGCCACATTTCTTTGCCTGTGTCATTGTTGCGTTTCACCTGTATCGCTCCCCGTTCCATCGCTTTTTTAATCCATTTTTCTTTCGGCATATACAGGAATACTTTTCCATACCACACCCGTTTCATGTCGCCGTTTTTACAACGCTTCATGTTCTTGGAATGGATTACTTTGAAATCGTACCCCAGATAGCGTACCGGCTTACTGGAATGGGTGACTTTCGTCTTTTCCTCGGACATTTCCAAATGCAGTTTTTCTTGGAGAAAGATTTTTACATCTTCCTTGATTTTTTCTGCGTCCTTTTTGGAGCCGATAACGCCGATTACAAAATCATCGGCGTAACGGTTGTACTGGATTTTCTTGAAGCCTTCCTCAAACGGATTGTAATAGTGCTGATTCATCTTCTTCCTTCTGGAATCCTTAAATTCTTTTACCAGTTCAGGAGTTGATTTTTCTGCGCCCATTAACGCTTTACGTGCCTTTCTGTATCTCCGGGACGCCCGCTCGTATTCTCTGGTCGTCCTTCTGCGTTCTGGCTCGCAATCATACTTTTCTTTGTATTCCTGCATATAGTTGTCCAGTTCGCTGAGGTAGATGTTTGCACATATCGGACTGATACCGCTGCCCTGCGGAACACCGGAGTAGGTGCAGTTGTACTGCCATTGTTCCATATATCCGGCTTTCAGGAACTTCCAGATTAGACCGATAAAAGCCTCGTCTGAAATCCTTTTCCGCAGTAATTCAACCAACACATGATGGTCGAAGTTATCAAAGCACGCCTTAATGTCTCCCTCGACAATCCATGTAACACCTGTGAAGTTTTTCTTCACTTGCGTAAGTGCCGTGTGACAGCTTCTTTTTGGTCTGAAACCGTGTGAATTGTTGCTGAATGTCGGCTCATAGATTGCTTCAAGAATCATTCTGACCACTTCCTGCACTAACTTATCATCAGTAGAAGTGATTCCCAACGGGCGAAGTTTCCCGTTCTTTTTAGGAATGTACTTTCTTTTTGCAGGCTTTGGCTGATATGTCCTGTTGCGTATGGATTCAATAATCCGGTTAATTCTCGGCAGGCTCATGTTGTCCAGCGTCTGCCCGTCTACCCCCTGCGTCATGCTCCCCTGCGATTTCGCAATGTTCGCATATGCAAGGAGATAGAACTCTGGATTGTATAGGTTGCGATATAATCTTTCATATTTGTAGTTACTTACACTTGCCTTTTCTTCAAGGCTTTTCAAGACATGAATCGGATTTCTCATAGTGTCTCACACACCATCCTTTCTGTTTTGAAAATGATTCACTGTTCCCCTTTGCCATGTAGACGGCTTTCCCGTCCGCAGACTACTATGGGAACTCTGTTGCCATGGTGAATATTCAGAACCCCGCATTTCAGCGTTTTCATAGCCTTTCGGCATTTCACTTTAGGCAATCCCCGTTTAGTACGGTATAAACAAGCGTTCCACGTTGTCGGTATGTGACGTTCGCCTTTTTCCACTTTCCCGTGGCTGAACCTGCTCCGAGTATCAGCAGCCGCATAGCCAAACAATGCGACTGTCAGGAACACTGACGAGTACAACCTCTCTACGTCAGGGGTACGCTCTTGGTCCCGATTTCAGGCTGTCATTCAAGCAGTCTAGCTTCCATCCTCATACGTGGATTTTCATTCCGTCACGCCGGCGCTTCTGAGGCTTCAGCGCCCCGTGTCCTCCGTCATGCTATGGTCGCCCTCCGGTTTCCCTTTTGGGGTAAGACGGGGAATGATAGGTTGCGGCACAATGCCGCTTGATACTTTTACCTACTACTTGCTCAAGGTAGGATTTATACCGCCCTTACGGGCGCACTGGGTTTGAGCCAGAAGCGGGTCTTACCGGAACCGGAGCCGCCAATCACCAGTACATTTTTGTTTCTGGCAGTCTTGGGGTCCTTGGGGCGGCTGTTCATGGTCAGGCTCTCCGTTTTCGTCAGAATCACATTGTTCTGAAATACAGGATCAACGTAAGGTGCAATATCCTCACGGGTTCCCCAGCGGGCCGAACCATATTCCAAACCATGTCGATATTTCTTGGCGTTCTTGCTTTTAAGATACACCGCCAGCCTCAGACTGCCTCCACAACACAGTCCTACCAACAAGTCCAACGGATGCAGGCTTGGCCAGAAACTTTGCAGCGCCCCAGGCAGAACCGCAACCAGCGAAAGAAACTTTTCTGAAGCATCCGCCCCTTGTGCCATTCGCCATGCCTCTCCAAAATTGGTAGCAAACAGCCCCAGCAGGATATACGGCATATTCAGCAAAACGAGCTTTTTGATGTCCAATGTCTTTTTCATCGTTCCAGCTCCTTTCGCTTGGTGCGATCCACCACAGCATTTTTAACCATCTCTTTGAACTGGTTAAGTTTTGCCAGTACGGACGGGCGCTCTGTTTTCGTTGCCTTTTTGACCTTTTTGTTGGTGTACTCTGTAAAAGCTGCTGTCAGAGCATCTGCATCACGGCCTTTGAAAAAAATCAGGTACTTTGGCGGAGAACTGCTGCGGTCCTTTTTCACCGCATAATCCACACCATATTTCCGGGCGATTTTCTCAAACTCCTTGATAGAGGGGTCTGTGATCTCAATGTTGGATATTCCCTGATTCTGCCCGACAAGCTGCTTCACAGTCTGTTTTCCATGCGGAACAACCGGCGCATCACGGCTTCTCTGTTTTTCCAGCTTCTTTTCCTTTCGATGTGCCATGTACTTGCTTATGGCAGCCTTAAACATTCTGCCGGTAAACTTTGTTCCACTGACAACCAGCGTCAAAGTTCTGTTTTCCACTTCTTCCTGCATTTTCTCGCCTCCTTTCCACGAAGTTTGCAGGGAATCTCTTTTTTTGCTAAGGCGGAACCACCAGCCGCCGCAGAAGATAACGCTTCATACCACCCTCCTTAGCGTAACTGGTCAGAACGGTCATAGTGCAGATTGCCCTGACGTACCTTTGCGTGGCTCAAAATCTTAATCTGCCCCTTTTCCTGACTATCCAGTGCTTTTTCATAACCGGTATCCGACAGGAACAGGCGGGTTCGTTCGCCTTTCCAGCCAACAGGGGAATCGTTCGTCAGCACATCAAAAATAATCATGTGCCGGGTGTCATCCGCAAAACGCTGGAGATCCATATATCCATGACCGTGATAATTCTGCGCTCCTGCCTTTGCCCGCATTTCTTCCATCAGCTGCCCTATGGTCTTTCCCTCAGACATCATGCTTGCTCCTTTCTCCCGGCAGTTCCGGGCAATAAAAAAGCGACCATTTACCAGCCGCCATACAGATCGTGATTTACTTGTGAGGTGTAATGATTGCTTATCGTGGTCGGTGCATTGAACAGAACGGTCAGAAGATACTGCTTCATGTTGCGAATTTCCGTGGTGTTCTTCTGTAAACAGTCCATGACAAACTCAATGTGCGAGTTATCCAGCTTCAAGAACCTGGAACGAACGATTTCATGCGGAAAATCACTTCCTGCAATACGGGTGGTCTTTCGCTTTGCACAGACCGTTTCCACGATTAGCTCCACAATCTCATCCAAATCCTCCCGATAAGTTTCATACTGCTGACACAGGTATTCATACCCGATATTCTCCTGAATCAATTCCCGATAACTCTCTATCTCTGTGAGTGACATCGCATCCCTTCCTTTCCGTTCCGGCAGACAATCTGCCGCGCAATCCCGGAAGGGAATGGAATCGGTACTTGATCCATAAATATTTTGTTTTTGAGTATTAGATTTCTCTATATTTAATTCTGCGGGCTTTTCCGTATCCGGTTTATCCATATACGGGTTTTCCGTATCTGGTGAATCCGTATCCGGTTTTCTAAGCTGTGGCTGCTCGTATATGACATACTCTGTATCGCTGATGCGTCCCTGCCGGTCACGCAACTTGTGCCGTACAATATAACCGGCGGCCTCCAATTCCCGCAACGCAGCGCCTATGGCATCCACGCCCTCCTTACAGATCTTTGCAAGACCACGGGTGGTGTAATTCCAGTCCTCTGGCAAAGACAGCATCATGGAAAGCAGCCCCTTGGCTTTTAACGACAGGTTTGCATTTCGTAAATGATGATTGCTCATCACAGTATAATCACGGGTCCGTTCAATGCGAAAAACGGCCATCGACCTCACTCCTTCCGAATTTTGGGTACAAAAAAACCGCAATCCTCATTCCAAAGAATTGCGGTGTTCAACACTTTTTAAATTTTCTTGCATAGAACCAAAACAGCGGCTTTCGAGGACGCGCCTCTGTAAATGGCTCCTCCTGGGCAAAAGGAAGTGTTTGCATCACTCGGTCAATATCCGTTGATTCCATGTCATACTGAGATTTGCAATCTTCCCGGATTGCTTCTTGAATTTCCTTTACCGTACACATAGTCATTCCTTTCCTTTCGTTGTATGGGTTTATGAGCGGCGGCGTTTTCCCGGTTTGAAATCGAGGATATGTCCCTCAATCACACGAGCGTAACGCTTGATCTTGATCTCCCGACGCTGCTGGCTTTGCAGGGCAGCCTGATACCCGTCCTCGGTCAAAAACAGCCGCATTTCCTCTCCGGGGCTGCCGTAAGCTGTGCTGGGACGCAGGACGAAAAACTCAATCATCCAGCGGGTGTTATCCCAAAACCTCTCTACGGCGAGAATGTTGTGTCCTTTCAGCTCACGGGCTGAAATATCCCTCATAGGCGGCTCCTTTCATCGTTCCTGGTCTCTCTGACGCTTTTTCTGCCATGCCTCCAGCAGCTTGATGATGGTTTCCTGCATCCGCTGGGGCGTATAGCTTTTAGGAAAATACTTCCGCAAGGTGTCAGAGGTAAATGTCACTCGGTCCAGATCGCTTTTCTTTTCCTCACCCATGATGACACGCATCATATCAAGGGTCAGATGCCCCTCCTGACTGTATTTCTTGAGCCGCTGGGCTTGAGAAAGAGAAGGGGTAGCCTGTTCGCTGTCCATTGCATCCAGCAAATCCCTCTGTTCCTCTTTTTTGAGGAAGGACAGCTCATAAGCAGGATTTAAGGCAATTTTCTTTTCATCCACCATGTCCAGCAGTTCGGGAATCAGCTCGGTCAGACGGATAAATCTTTTAATCTGTGATTTGCTATCTGGACTGTTCTCCGCGATTTTTTCTGCCGCAGTCAACTTCGGCCCAACTTGGGCCGAGGTTAAATCCGTCCTGGCTCCTTGGTGCTTAATGGCATCCAGTTTCATCTTATAGGCAAAGGCCCTTTCACTGGGAAGCAGGCTTTCTCGTTGCAGGTTGCTGTCAACCATAATGATCGTGGCGGCATCATCATCCAAATCCCGAACAATGACCGGCATGGTCTCCTTTTCTGCCAGCTCACTGGCTCTGTGCCGCCGGTGTCCGGCTACCAGCTCATAACCGCCCTCCGGGTCCGGTCGAGCAATCGCCGGAACCAGAACGCCATACTGCTTGATACTGTCAGCGGTCTCCATCATGGCTTCGTCATCCTTGACTTTGAATGGGTGGTTCTTAAAGGGATGCAGTTCAGACAGCGGAATCTCCTGAATCTTTTCCAGCTTTGCATCCTGACGGCCTTCTTCGGTGGAGAACAGATCATCTACCGAGGCCAGCTCTATTTTTTTCGCGCTGCTTTTCAAGTTTCAACACCTCCTTCGTCAGATTTCGATACCCCTCTGCCACCTTGCCGCCAGGGTCATGGGCGAAAATACTTTTTCCCTCTGCGCTGATTTCCTTTGCACGGACAGAGTGTGGAATCTCCGTTCCAAAGATTTTGATTTTACTTCCATAGGTGTCCCGCAGCAAAGCAGCAATCTCTTTTGCAAAGTTGGTGCGGTTATCCACCATCGTCAGCAGGATACCGTCAATCTGGAGCTTTGGATTGATCTGCCGTTTCACCTTACTGACCGTAGATAGAAGCTGTTCCAGTCCTTTGGCGGGCAGATACTCTGCCTGAACGGGAATTATGATCCTGTTAGCAGCCGCCAGCGCATTGACCGTAAGCATCCCCAACGAGGGCTGACAGTCAATCAGGATATGGGAATATTGTCCCTTCAGTGTGTCCAGATATTGCCGTAAAATCGTTTCACGGCTCATGGCGTTTACCAAAGAAACCTCCATACCGGAAAGCTGAATATCCGCAGGCATCAGGTCAACGCCTTCTGCATGATGCAGAATACCTTCTCCGGGGCGTATAGGCTGATCCATCAGAATTTTGCCCATTGCATCCGACAGTGTAAATGGCAGCTTGTCTGGTTGCGGATTTCCCAAGCTGATTGTCAGGCTTCCTTGCGGGTCCCCGTCGATCAGAAGCACTTTCTTTCCGGCCTGTGCCAGACCTATTCCCAAGTTCGCACAGGTTGTTGTTTTGCCAACGCCGCCTTTCTGGTTGGCGATGGCGATGATTTGTGTGTTCATGACTTCACCTCATTTCTGATTGTTGCTGTTGTTTCTGGAAATAGAAAAAGCCGCCACTTCAAAATTAACAGTGAAGTGACGGCTCTTTCTATCGCCGGAATACGAGTTCCTGAAATGAAAAAAGCACCCAGCATTTATACTGTGTGCTACATCAAATTCATATTCAATTATTCAAATTAGCTCAAACTATGCCAAACTGCCACAGCCAAAAAACGAGGGGAAGGAGGGCTGAAAAGCACCCCAAAAATCGGCTCTCGGTTAACCACTTTGGGAACCACTTCCCCCTCTTTTTGCCCTCTTTTTAGCCAGTTAACCACTTGCGGACCACTAAAAATTGGATGAAATCGGCTCTCGTTTTGCCAAATTTGGTCAAACCATATCAGCCCGTTTAGATATAGCAAAAGCCCGGAAAACCTTGATTTTCCGGGCTTTTTGAAGCATTTTGATATAGTCTGAGCAGTCGATTATCGCTTGCTGAACTGCGGAGCGCGACGAGCTGCTTTGAGACCGTACTTCTTGCGTTCCTTCATTCTGGGGTCGCGGGTCAGGAACCCGGCCTTCTTCAGCTGGGGACGCAGCTCCTCGCTGTTAAACTGCAGCAGGGCGCGGGCGATGCCGTGGCGGATGGCGCCGGCCTGGCCGGTGACGCCGCCGCCGGCGACGCGGCATTCGATGTCGAACTTATCCGCGGTGCCGGTCAGGTTCAGAGGCTGACGGACAATCAGCTTGAGGGTGTCCAGGCCGAAATAATCGTCGATATCGCGGCCGTTGATCTTCACGCTGCCGGTCCCCTGGTACAGGCGGACGCGGGCAACGGATTTCTTTCTTCTGCCGGTGCCGTAAAAATACGGTCTCTTATTGTAATCCATCGTGGTTGCCTCCTTCCTTAAAATTCGAACGCTTCGGGCTTCTGCGCGGCGTGCTCGTGGTTGCTGCCGGCATAGCAGCGCAGACGGGTCTGCGCGGCGCGTCCGATGGTGTTGGACGGGATCATGCCGCCCACGGCCAACTCCATGGCCTTTTCGGGACGCTGCGCCATCAGAGTGGCGTAGTTGGTCTCCTTGAGATGACCGATCCAGCCAGTGTGCCGCTGCCATTTCTTCTGCTCCAGCTTCTTGCCGGTCAGCACGGCTTTGGCGCAGTTGATGATGATGACGTGATCCCCGCAATCCACGTGGGGGGTGAAGGTGGGCTTATGCTTGCCGCGCAGCAGAATGGCGGCCTGCGCCGCGACACGGCCCAGGGTCTTGCCGGCGGCGTCGATGACGTACCATTTGCGCTCGACCTGACCCGCTTTTTCCATATAGGTGGACATCGCGATACCTCCTGTTGTTTTTTCATCGATAGCGGACTAAAGCCCGGACGCAAGCCTTTGTGACCGGGCTTTAACCCGCTATACGGCCCATTTTTTCACGGGCACGCATGATAATACCACATTCGAATTCCGCTGTCAATAGCAAAATACCGTATTTTTTAATTTACACCTCGCAATCTCTCGTTTTCTCTCGATTTTGCATGTATTTGCTCTGTATCTCGCGGATCATTTCTGCTTTTCATAGGAAACAGCCGGCCCGGCAGGACCGCCGGGCCGGCTGTGGGTTTACCGCTTATCGACGACTTCGCCTTGCTTTTTATAAATGCTGCGGGCGGGTATATAGCCCCGCACCATGGACAGGGGATAGACGGAGGCCTCCCGGCCCACCACAGTGCCGGGGTTCAGCACGCTTCCGCAGCCGATTTCCACCAAATCGCCCAGCATGGCGCCGCATTTCTTCAGCCCGGTTTCCACCGGATCGCCCGCCCCTTTGATGGTCACCAGGGTTTTGTCGCTCTTGACGTTGGAGGTGATGGATCCCGCCCCCATATGCGCTTTGTAGCCCAGGATGGAATCCCCCACGTAATTGTAATGGGGCACCTGCACCCTGTCAAACAGGATGACGTTTTTCAGCTCGGTGGAATTGCCTACCACGGCCCCTTCCCCCACCAGGGCGTTCCCCCGGATAAACGCGCCGTGGCGTACCTCGGCCCCGGGGCCGATAATGACGGTTTCCCCCACGAAGGCGGTGGGCGCCAGCACGGCTGTCTTATGGATCCAGACGCCGGGGCGGGGAGACGCGTACTCCTCCTGGGAAAGGGTGGGACCTAGGGCGGCGATAAAGGCGCCGATACCGGACAGGGCCTCCCACGGATACCGGACTTTTTCCAGCAGGGGGGCCGCCAGGGTATGGGACAAATCGTACAGCGCGCGGGTTTCCAATGGATTCATGTGCATTTCTCCTTTGGTCCATATTTTTTTCCACACAGGATTTACTTTAGCACGGCGAGCCTTTAATGGCAAGAAAAAAATTCCACCGGATACGCCGAATTGGTGGAAAATAAGTGGCTTTAGAAAATAGACAGGTTAATTTCCACCGATATCGATTGGCGTGTGGAAAAAAGCTCCCGGCCGATACGGCCGGGAGCTTTGGTATTATAGGTCGATGCGTCCGTACAGGGTGGCGGAAGCCTCTTTCTCCGACTGGGTGCGGGAGGGGGGGGTAGCGCCGTCGGCGGTGGGCAGCGGATTGCTGCGGGGCACGAACTGGCGCACCGGCCGCTCGGGCGCAATCTCGGGCATGTCGGAGGCGGGCCGGGCCGGGCGTTCCGGACGGGCGGGTCGCTCGCCGCGAGGAGCGTCGCCGCCGGCGGGCCGGGGACCGCGGCCGCCGCGGCCCGATCGGGAGGATCCGGAACGGGGCGCCTTGGCTTTGGCGGGATTGTCGTCGGACGGGCCGATAACCACATGGCGGTTGGGCTCGCTGCCCACGCTCCAGGAGGTGACGCCTTCCACCTCCTGCACAGCGGTGTGGATAATCCGGCGCTCATACGGGTTCATGGGTTCCAGGGAGGTGCGCCGTCCGGTGCGGGCCGCTTGGCCGGCCACCTTCTTGGCCAGGCCGATAAGGGCCTGCTCCCGCTTTTCGCGGTAATTGCCGATGTCGATGGTGACCCGGTAATAGGCGTTGTCCACCCGGTTGGCGACCAGGCCGGTGAGATATTGCAGCGCGTCCAGGGTATCCCCCCGGCGGCCGATGATAAAGCCCAGGTCCTCGCCCTCCAGACTGAGGGTGCAGGCATTTTCCTCTTCCTTGATGGCGATGGTGGTGCCGCTGACCCCCATGCCCTTCAGAATGCTGTCCAGATAGGCCGCCGCGGTGGAGGCGGGGGTAATTTCGATATACGCGCGCACCTTGGCGGGGCAGCCGCCGAAGAGACCCAGCGTCTTTTTCTGCGGCATCTGCAGGATTTCGAATTGCAGTTGGTCTTCTTCAAGCCCCAGCTCGGCCGCCGCCGCCCGCTTGGCTTCTTCCAACGTGGTCGCTTCCTTAATGGCTTCTTTCAGCATGCCAGTTCCGTCCTTTCCCTCATTCGCGATCCGGATCGCTCTTCTCTTTCAGATCTTCAAAATCCTTGGGCAGGTGGCCGTCGTCCGGCTTCTCCTCCGGCGCTTCGTCTTCCTTCTTGGGCGTTTCCTCCGTCTTGGAGGCGGCGGCCTCCCGCTTTTTAATCTTGTTGGGGTTCTTGGAGGGCTCTACCGGCTTCTTCGCGGCGGCCGCCGCTTCCAGCCGGGCCCGTTCCTTCTCCTCGGCCTCTTCCTTGGCCTGGCGGCGTGCTTCCTCCTCCTCCCGCAGACGGGCCTCCTTCAGGCGTTTCTTATCCTCCGCCTTCCTCTTCCGGCGTTCCTCATACTCGGCCTCGGCCTGGGCGCGGATCTTCGCCGGGTTGTAGATGTTGTTGAGAATGATAGTCTGCACCACGGCGATAATATTGGAGCATATCCAGTAAATACCGACGCCACCCGGGACGATAAAGGCAATATACAGAGAGAACATGGGCATGAGGCCGAGCATCATGAAGTTGCTGCAGCCCTGGCCGGGCACCTTCTCACCCTGAGGGGTCAGCTGTTTGGTATAGCGCATGGAAATGATGCTGGAGGCCACAGCGGTCAGCGCGGAGATAAGCGGGATCAGCCACAGGATATTGATGCTCTTGAAACCGCCGGGCTGCCACGGATTTTCGAGCAGGGTGCCGCCGAAGAAGGAGAAGTCGTTACGGATATGCAGCATCTGCTCATAATACTCGTCCGCCGTTTTGTTTTTTCGATCGGCGTCGCTCAGGCCGTTGATGGCGGATTTGATGTCGCCCTCGTTCTTGTCGGCCACCATGAGCATTTTCAGCTCCCGGTAATACCCGGTCAAGTCCTTGGGGTTGACCTTGTTGGGCTGGGAATCCAGCACGTCCTCGCCCTTGTCGTTCTTGACGGTGGGCTGGGTGACGGCTGTGACGCTCGCGCTGATAACCGGCTCGGGAATACGGGCCAGGTGGGTCAGCGGGGAGTAGATGACCGAGATGATGCCCATCAGGATGACCATCTGCACCACCATGGGCAGGCAGCCGCCGGTCATGCTCACGCCCTCTTTTTCATAGAGCTCCATCTGCTTTTGCTGGAGCTTCTGCTTGTCCTGGGCGTACTTTTTCTGAATCCGTTCCAGGCGGGGCGCCAGCCTGGCCCTGTCCGCCTGGCTCTTCTGAGACTTCAGGGACAGGGGGAAGGTGGCGGCGCGCACGATCAGGGTAAACAGGAAAATGGACACGAAATAGTTGCCCACAAACCGGTAGATAAACCAGAGCACATACCCCAGGGGTATACCAATGATATTGAAAATGGCGTTCATACAAGCTCCATGTCCTTTCAGTCTTGGTCGTCGGAATCCGGGGGAGACGGCGGGCTCTTCCGGCCTTTCTTCTCCGGCACCGGATCATAGCCGTGGCCTCCCCAGGGATTGCAGCGCAGAATGCGCCACACTGCGAGACCGGTGCCTTTCAGAACGCCAAAGCGCTCCAGCGCTTCTATGGCGTATGCCGAGCAGGTGGGCGTAAAGCGGCAGACCGGCGGGGTGTTCGCAGAAATGTGGCGCTGATAAAACCGAATCAGCGCGATAAGCAGCTTTTTCATAGCGGTTAAATCCCGTGAACGGGCGTTCAGAGAAGGACGCCCGCCTTTTTCAGGTGCGCTTCCATCACCCGGCGCACCTCGGTGCTTTTCATATGCAGCGTCCGGCTGCGGGCGACGAACACCAAATCCCAGCCCCCCTGCACCGCGGGGACCAGCCCGCGATAGGCCTCCCGGATGACCCGGCGGCAGCGGTTGCGCTGCACGGCGTTGCCCAGCTTTTTGCTGGCGGTGATGCCAGCCCGGGGGATCCCCAGACGGTTGCGGCGCACATAGGTCACCAGTCCGGGATGAACCTGGGATTTCCCGCGGTAGTAGAGCGTGCGGAAATCCTTGTTGGTATGCAGTACGGCAAATTTCGTCATGGCCACCATTCCACTTTTGCAGCGTGAGAAAGCGGGACGATGCCTGTCCCGCCGCGGCCTGCGCCTACAAAAAAAAGCCACACGAGGTGGCCTCTTTTAGTAGCTCAGGCGTTTTCTTCCCTTTTGTCTTCTGCGGGCCAGAACCTTACGGCCGTTGGCGGTTGCCATTCTCTTGCGGAAACCATGTTCCATTTTACGATGCCGCTTCTTGGGCTGATACGTACGAAGCATGTGTCCTCCTCCTTTCGGGCTGGGTATCATGAGCACGTCCCCGCGGGGTGGGCGGAGGACGGGCTATTCTGAAGATAGAGGCCGGCAAACAGCCGCGCCGAAATACCCGGCGCCGTGTTTCCGGCAGGGGGAACCCCCCGCAATAGCCTTGCGAGGATATATTATATACCCAATGCCAGGCAAAAGTCAAGGCGAAAATGCGTGGGAACCTGCCTTTTTGCCGATTTTTTTGCCGCGTTGTGTCCGCCGGACAGGCAGCCCCTACATCTAGTGGTTATCGCCCCGCCGCACGCGGCGTACAATGCCCCTCCCGTGGCTTTAAAGGGGGTATTTTCGCGCTTTTGGCAAAAATGCTTTTTTCGAAATACTCGTCCCGAAATCGTTGAAAATCGCGGCCGTTTATGCTACAATTAAATGTAACCCTGTGTGGAACCGGCTGACAGGCGATCCGTCCCTCCGACGGGTCGGGCGCGCGGACGATTTTACCGCTGAGTGCGGACTGCGATAAGGAGTTTTGGAGAGAATGGAAACCATCAAGGAAGTCTGGTCGGGCATCCTCGACTATCTGCACAACTTGGACGATATCAGCGAGGTGGCCTACAATGTGTGGATTACCTGCATCGAGCCGCGCACCATCGAAGACGGCGAGGTGGTGGTGTTCGTTCACACCAACTTCCAGAAGAAAATCGTCAGCGAGCATTACGCGGACAAGCTGAAGGACGCGTTTGAAAACGTGCTGGGCATTCCGCTCGGGCTGAAAATCGTCTCGGGGGAAGATTTGGAAAAAACCACGGCCGCCGCGCCGCCCCCAGCCTCCGGCAACCTGTTCGACGGCAGCACCGATCAGGACTACTCCTTTGAAAACTTCGTGGTGGGCTCCTCCAACAAATTCGCCCACGCCGCCTCCCAGGCGGTGGCCAGCAAGCCGGCCGGCTATTACAACCCGCTGTTTATCTACGGCGGCTCCGGCCTGGGGAAAACCCACCTGCTTTACGCCATCTGCAACGAGATCCGGAAAAACTCGCCGGCGGCCAACATCCTGTTTACCAAGGGCGAATACATGGCCAATGAGCTGATCGAGGCCATCCAAAAAGGCCAGACCATGGAGTTCCGGGCCAAATACCGGCAGGTCGACGTGCTGCTGATCGACGACATCCAGTTCATTTCCGGCAAGGTCAGCACCCAGGAGGAATTCTTCCACACCTTCGACGCCCTCCATCAGGCCAACAAGCAGATCGTCCTGACCTCCGACCGGCCGCCGCGGGAAATCGCCACCCTGGAGGAACGGCTGCGCACCCGGTTCGAAATGGGCCTGCTCGCCGATATTCAGCCGCCGGATTTGGAAACCCGCATCGCCATCATCCGCCGCAAGGCCCAGCTGCTGGATATTCCCATCACCGACGACATCGCGGAGTACATTGCGGGCCAGCTCAAAAGTAACGTCCGGCAGCTGGAGGGCGCGGTCAAATGCATGCGGGCCCAGTATCTGCTCGCGGGCGAACAGCCCACGCTGGTCACCGCACAAAACGCCATACGCGACATCCGCAACGACAGCCAACCTGTTCCCATCACCGTGGAGCGGATCATCAACGAGGTGGCCCGCACCATGACGGTGACGCCGGAGGATATTCGATCCACTAAACGGTCGGCCCCTATTTCCCAGGCCCGGCAGGTGGCCGCCTATGTGGTGCGCAGCATCACCGGCCTGCCCATGAAGGCCATTGGGGAGGAGTTCGGCACCCGGGATCACTCCACCATCGTCTACGCCATCCAAAAGGTGGAGAGCCGGATGGCCAAGGATTCCTCCTTCAAGGGCATGGTGGGCGATATCATCAAAAACATCAGCGAAAAGTAAGGCGTCCGCCTTCTTTATATAATCCTTATTATATGGACGGAAAATGAAAAAAGCTTTCCACATCAGCGGCCGGCGGTCGTTTTTCGGCCAGTTTCCACCGAGATCCCACCCGGTTCCCACCGGCTGATCACGGGAAGTTCTCCTCTTTTCCACCGTCCACGGTGATCAACGGGGAAAGGAAGCGCCTCGGACTTCTCCACCTTTCCCACAGAGTTTTCCACATTCCACCACCCGGCTTCCACCAGATGGTGAAGAGGAAAAACCCGTTTCCACTTGTCCACCAAAACGTCCCCCGGCTTCTTCACCGGCGGATAAAGAAAAAACCGGCCCGTGTCGCGGCGCGGCGGGGGTTTTCCACCAATTCCACAGCCCCTACTACTACGACTATTTTCATAAAGATTGATTTTTTATGATTAGCGCGTACGAATCATCCAACGGAAAGGACTCGCGTATATGAACATCATCTGTGACAAGCAAGCACTCATCGACGCCGTCGGCAACGTGCAACGCGCCGTCTCCGGCAAATCCACCCTGCCCGCCCTCGAGGGCATCCTGCTGCGGGCCGCCGGAAGCAGCCTGTTCCTGGCTGGCTTCGATCTCGATCTCGGGATCACCACCACCATCGACGCCGATGTCCGCCAGCCGGGAGAAATTGTGCTCACCGCCAAGCTGTTCGGTGAAATCGTGCGCAAGCTGCCGGGGGATAGAGTGACGCTCACCTCCGACGAGCGGTTTAACACCACCATTCAAAGCGACGTCACCGAATTCACCATTATGGGGATTTCGGCCAGCGAATACCCGGAGATCCCCTCGGTGGACGACGGGGCCTCCTTTACCCTGCCGCAGAACACGCTGAAAAGCATGATCCGCCAGACTATTTTCGCCGTGGCGGCCCCCAATGATCCCCGGCCGATACACACCGGCACCAAGTTCGAAATCGAACCCGACAGCCTCCGGCTGGTTTCGGTGGATGGCTCCCGTCTGGCCATGCGCTGCGAAGAAATCAAAAGCCCGGAGACCGCCAGCTTCGTGGTGCCCGGCAAAACCCTGCAGGAAATACTCAAGCTGCTGGCCGATGAGGACAAACCCATGGCCCTGTCGGTCGGCCGTCGGCATATCGTGCTGGAAATCAGCGGCTACAACGTGATTTCCCGGCTGCTGGACGGGGAATTCCTCGCCTATCAAAAGGCCATTCCCCAGCAGGTGAACACCACCATCCGGGTCAAGACCCGGGCGCTGATGGACGCGGTGGAACGCACCTCCCTGGTGATTAACGACCGGCTGAAATCCCCCCTTATCTGTGAGTTCAAGGACGGCCATATCCTGGTCTCCTGCACCACCCCGCTGGGAAGCGCCAGCGACCGGATCGCCGCTGATTTGCAGGGCAATGGAGAGGAAATGGGCTTTAACAGCCGATTCCTGTTGGACGCCCTGAAAAACTGCGAAACCGACGAGGTACGCATCGAACTGGGAGGGCCGCTGTCCCCCATGAAGGTGCTGCCGGTCACCGGCGAATCCTTTCTCTTCCTGGTGCTGCCCGTGAGGCTGAAGAAATGAGCCGGGAAGTCATCGCCATCGATACGGAGTTTATCCGGTTGGACGCATTGCTCAAGCTGGCCGGGGCCGTACCCACCGGCGGGCAGGCCAAGGTGATCATTCAAAGCGGCCGCGTGCAGGTAAACGGCGAGCCCTGCCTGCTGCGGGGGAAAAAGATGCGGCCGGGCGACGTGGCGGCCCTGCCCGAGACCGGACAGGAGATCGAAGTGTCCGCATGAAAGCCGACCGACTGGAATACGAGGGCTTCCGCAATCTGAAGGCCGGGGAATTCCGGCCCTCAGAGGGCGTCAATATTGTTTACGGCGATAATGGCCAGGGAAAAACCAATCTGCTGGAGGCCCTTTGGCTGTTCACCGGCGGGCGGAGCTTCCGGGGGGCGCGGGACGGGGAAATGAAGGGCTTTGCGGCGGACAAGGCCGCGCTGCGCCTGGAGTTTACCGCTGAAGATCGAGCGCAGGAGGCGGCGATTACTATCCAGAAGCGGCGGGCCGCCTCCATTGGCGGCATCCCGCAGCCCAGCCCCTCCCGGCTGGCCGGCCAGTTCTGCGCCGTGGTGTTTTCGCCGGCCCATTTGTCCCTCATCAAGGACGGGCCGGAGGAACGGCGGCGGTTTCTGGACGCGGCCTATTGCCAGCTGCGCCCGGGATATATCGCGTCCCTGTCCGAGTATTCCCGGACCCTGGCCCAGCGCAACGCCCTGCTCAAGAACGCGCGGCAGACCGGCGCCCGGCCGGGGGAGCTGCTGGATGTCTGGGATGACAGGCTGGCCCGCATCGGCGCTCGGCTTCTGCTGGCCAGGCGGGCCTATGTGCGGAAAATCCAGCCGGTGGCCGCCGCCATTTATGACGGGCTGTCGGCCGGCCGGGAGAGCTTTTCCATCGCGATGCACGACGATGGGGGTGAGGACGGGATGGACAGCGGCCAGGCGGCCGCCCGGCTGCTGGAGCGGCTTCGGGAGACCCGATATGCGGATTTGGCCGCTGGGTTCACCACCGCGGGACCTCATCGCGCGGATCTTCTGGTGCAGATTCGGGGCTTGTCCGCCCGGTCCTATGGTTCCCAGGGTCAGCAGCGCTCCGCTGTGCTGGCCCTCAAGCTTGCTGAGGCGTCGGTGCTGCGGGAGGTGACGGGGGAACAGCCCGTCGCCCTGCTCGACGACGTGATGAGCGAACTGGATTTGTCCCGGCAGGACTATATACTCAACCACATTCACGGCTGGCAGGTGTTCATCACCTGCTGCGATCCGGGCGCGGTGCGGCGGCTGGACGGAGGCCGGGCCTTCCGGATGCAGGACGGAATCCTGACGCCGGACGGGTAGTGCCGTTTTAGCCAATACCGGCTCTGGGGAGGAGGCAACAAGCATGTATCTGCATCTGGGACAGGACACGGTGGTCCGTCTGGACGAGATCGTGGGCATTTTCGACATGGAGAACGCCACCATTTCCAAGCACACCCGCCGGTTTTTATCGGATGCCCAGAAGGGCGGGCGGATATTCAACGTGTCGATGGAGCTGCCCAAGTCTTTTGTGGTCTGCATGGACAAAAAACACGGCGAAACTGTTTATATATCGCAGATTTCCTCCTCCACCCTGCTCAAACGCACCGGGTTCATCGAGGATATCGCCAACATCTGACGCAAATTAACGGAAAACGGAGGCAATGACCCAGAATGAGTACAGAGATGGACATGGATTTGGAACTGGAAAACAGCATGGTGCGCCCTGAAAACACCCCGTATGATGAAAGCCAAATCCAGGTGCTGGAGGGGCTGGAAGCCGTCCGCAAGCGCCCGGGCATGTATATCGGATCCACCGGGCCGCGGGGGCTGCATCATCTGGTATATGAGATCGTGGATAACTCCATCGACGAGGCTCTGGCGGGTTACTGCACCCATATCGAGGTGGATGTGCTGCCGGGGAACATCGTGTCGGTGCGGGACAATGGCCGGGGCATCCCGGTGGGCATGAACGAAAAGCTGGGGATCCCCACCGTGACGGTGGTGCTCACCGTGCTGCACGCCGGCGGCAAGTTCGGGGGCAGCGGCTACAAAGTGTCCGGCGGCCTGCACGGCGTGGGCTCCTCGGTGGTCAACGCCTTGTCCACCTGGCTGGAGGTGGAGATCTCCCGGGACGGCAAGGTGTATGCCCAGCGCTTCGAACGGGGCGTTGCGGTCAGCGAGCTGACCGTGATCGGCGCGTCGGATCACGACGGCACCCTCATCCGTTTCCAGGCGGATCCCGAAATTTTCACCGAAACCACCGAATACGAGTTCGAGGTGTTGCAAAAGCGCCTGCGGGAACAGGCCTTCCTCAACGCGGGCCTGTCCATCCGGCTGACCGACACCAGGGATCCGGAACTGGTGCAGAGCGAGACCTACTGCTATGAGGGCGGTATCTCCTCCTTCGTGGATTTCATGATCAAAACCAGAGGCTACCAGGTGCTGCATCCCGATGTCATCCACATGTCGGTGTCCGACGGGGATTCCATCGCGGAGGTGGCCCTGCAGTATAACGACAGCTATAACGAAAACATTGTCTCTTTCGCCAACAATATCCACACGGTGGACGGCGGCGTCCATGAAACCGCTTTTAAAACCGCCATCACCCGGATTTTTAACGATTACGCCCGCAAGCACGGGCTGCTTAAGGACAACGACACCTCCCTGAAGGGCGACGACGTGCGGGAAGGGCTGACGGCGGTTATCAGCGTCAAGCTGAAGGACGCCCAGTTCGAGGGACAGACCAAGGCAAAGCTGGGCAACACCGCCATCGGCACCCTGGTCAATACCCTGCTCAACGATAAGCTCGCGCCCTATCTCGAGGAAAATCCCGCGGTGGCCAAGGCGATTTTGGAGAAATCCATCAACGCCGCCCGGGTGCGGGAAGCGGCGCAGAAGGCCCGGGAGCTGGCCCGGAAAAAGAGCGGCCTGTCCTCCACCCGCATGCCCGAAAAGCTGGCCGATTGCATTTGGAGCGACATGGAACGCACCGAACTGTACATCGTCGAGGGTGATTCCGCCGGCGGTTCCGCCATTCAGGGGCGGGATCGGAACTTCCAGGCCATTCTGCCGCTGTGGGGCAAAATGCTCAACGTGGAAAAGGCCCGGCTCGACAAGGTGTACGGCAACGAGAAGCTGGTGCCCATCGTCATCGCCCTGGGCTGCGGCATCGGGGACGACTTCGATTTGTCCAAGCTGCGGTACGGCAAGGTTATCATCATGGCCGATGCCGACGTCGACGGCTCGCATATCCGCACCCTGCTGCTGACCTTTTTCTTCCGCTACATGCGGCCACTGGTGGACGAGGGCCATGTGTATATCGCGCAGCCCCCGCTGTTCAAGGTTTCCAAAGGCAAGCAGGTGCGCTACGCCTTCTCCGAGCCAGAACGGGATCAGTTTATTGCGGAGCTGGGTGGCAACGCCGACGTCCAGCGGTACAAGGGCCTCGGTGAAATGGATCCCGAGCAGCTGTGGGAGACCACCATGGATCCTGCCTTCCGTACCATGCTCCGGGTGGAGCTGGAGGACGCGGCGGCGGCAGACGAGGTCTTCACCGTTCTCATGGGCGACAAGGTGGAGCCCCGCCGGGAATTCATCGAGAAAAACGCCCAGTATGTCTCCAACCTGGATATCTGACGAAAGGGCGGCGGACCAATGGATGAAACCTGGATACGGGAGTTTTCCTATACCTGCACGGAAGAAGAAATTTACCTCTGTCTCAAACGCAGCGGGCAGCGCAAGGCCGGCCCGGTGCGGGTGGGGGTGCAGACCGGTATCCTCCTGCTGCTGACCATTTACTGCCTCATCGGCTTTTTCGCCGACGGCATGACCGACTGGCGGGCCTTCGGCGTCGCGGTGATCGCGGTCATTCTTGCCGGTATCCTGCTGCTGGTCCCGGAAAAGCGGTTTCGCCACGACGCGGCCCGGGAGGCAGAGCTGAACCGGCAGCTGCACGTGTTTCTGTACGACGAGGGGTTGGCCTTCGGCACGCCGGACGAACTCCTGCCCTTTTCCGCCTGCCGGCCCCGGCTGTACACCGACATGGCGGTGCTTCGGTTCGAGGGCGGCGCCGTGATGGCCGTACCCAAGCGCGTCATGTCGCCGGAGGATTGGCAGCTGTTTACCGACCGCCTTTCCCCGGTGGCGGAGAAAATGGAAAGCCCACGAGAAAAGGAGTGACCTCTATGCCGCAGGAAATCCCGCCCCGTTTGGAATTTCCCGTCGACGTGACGGAAAAGGAATACATCGAGGCGTCTCTCATCGCGGCGCGGCGGATCGGATCCCTGCGGCCGACGCCGGTGATTGTCGCGGCCGCGGCAGCACTGTGCGCCGTGGGGCTGCTGGCCTTCTCCTGGTTTGCCTCGCCGTTGCTGCCGATTATGCTGTGCGTGCTGGGTCTGCTGCTGGCCATTGCTTTTTTCACCATGGAGCCGGCCAACATCCGCAAGCGGGCCCACCGGGATTATCAGACCTACAAAGAGTTGATGAAGGACAGCGTGGTGCGGTTGTACGCCGACGATGTGCGCACCGACACGGCCCTTGTCCGCCTAACGGACCAATATGCTTTGCTGGCCCTGTGTGTGGAAACGCCGGAGCTGCTGGTTTTTCTTAAGGACAGGGATCGGCTGCTGATCCTTCCGAAGCGCTGCCTGCCCGCTGAGCAAAAGGACGACGCGCTGGAGTTTCTCCGCCTCGTCTTTATTCGCAAGCGCAAGGTGATGCGCCGCTGGTATTTCTGATAGAAGCCCCTGGAACCGGGTTTCTTTGCAAGGAGGAAGGCTGCTATGGAACCGAAACCTATCGCCCTGAGCGTGCTGATGACCCGCGAGGAGTATATGCAGCTCACCGTTCAGATTCACCGGCTGCGGTCGGGAGGCCCGTCCTTTTTCACCCTGGCGGGCGGTATTCTGGGGATCTTGTCCCTGGCCGGTATCTTCTTTGGCCATTATATTTCGCTGTCCCCTTTTACAGCGGGATGTCTGCTGGTGTTCGGCGTGTTTTTGATGATTTATGAGGGGGTTATTGCCCCCATTCTCGACAAGGGGGCGGCCGCCCGGGAATTTGAGGAGAAGGAAGAGCTGCGCACCGCCAACGTGTACGAGTTCGGCCCCGGCTTCATCAAAATCCGGAACAGCCGCATGGAAGGGAAGCTTCCCTTATCCCTGGTGACCAGCTGGGCCAAGACCGCCGGGGGGCTGAGCATCTCCTTCGGGCGGGAATGCCATGTGCTGGTACCCAGCCGCCTGCTCGACGAGGGGCAGTGGAGCGCCATACAGGAATGGCTGGCCGCCGCGCCGGTCAGCGGGCACGCGTAACGCCGCGCCGGCAGAAAGGATGTACCATGGACGAATTTCAACCGCAGGCCGCCCCGGATACCGAGGCGATCGGCTTCCCGGTGGATCTCAGCCGGGAGGAATATATCGCATTCAATATGCTGCTGGCGAAAAACGGCGGCATGCTCCGTTTCCGCAAGGGGCAGCTGGTCATTTTCGGCCTGATGATGGCCTTCAGCCTGGTGATGCTGGCGGTGGAATTTTTCATGTTTCAAAGCTTGGACGTGGTGATGATCCTGGTGGTGGCCTTCATCGCGCTGACCGGTGGGTTCCTGCTGTTCGGCATGCCCGCCTATCTGCGGCGCAATGCGGGCCGGGCCTATGATCAAAGCGTGTTGGGCGGCCACGAGTATTACGGCATGGTCTACGTCTACGAGGATCGGCTGGAAAAGGTCAGCGGCGGGACAGTGAATCGGGTCTATTACGGAGAAAACGCCGCCTATATAGAGACCGGGGACATGATGGTGCTGCTCGCCTCCTCCAGCCGGGCCATCGTGCTGCCCGCCCGGTGCATGACCAGGGAGGATGCCGAGCTGGTGCGCCGGACGGTGCTCCCCCGCATTCCGCCCATGCGCCAGCGCCTGTTAAGCAAGATGGTGCCGCAGGCCTCCCAGCGGATGGCCCCGCCCCCCGCCGAGGGGGAGAGCCACCTGGACGAGGAGTTAATGGCGTTTTCCGTCACCTATACGCCGGAGGAATTTCTCAAGCTGGTGGGGGACACCACCACCCGATCCTTTCTGCGGATGCTGCCGGTGTTCAGCGCGCTGTCCCTGTTCTCTGGTGTGATGTTCGGCCTGCTGTCCGGCATCGGGGTAGGCGTGGGCGCTTTCCTGCTGATTCTGGGGGTGCTCTTTCTTCTCAACGTGGTGCTGCCACGTTCCCGCGCCAAGCGGTCGCTGGAGACTATGCAGCAGGATGCCATGACCATCCGGCTGTCTTTGACTGAAAGGGGACTGGTGGGTTCCAGCGTCCGGCCGGGGGAGGAGACCCGCATCGCCTGGGTGTCTCTCCAGCATGCGGTGGATAAGGAAGACTGCGTGGAATTTTACAACAACCGTCTGTTTATCCGGGTGCCGAAACGCTGCATCCCCGATATGGACGAGCTGCGGCGCATTGTGGATACCCACATGCCCAAGAAAACGGGTTAACCGGGAAAGGTGGGAACCCCTATGGAGAACGATCCCCGCTGGCAGCCGCCAATGAACGGGCCTTATGTCTCGCCCGGTGCGGGCCGGCCGCCGGCTTATGCCCCTTATCAGCGCCCGGCGCCGCCTCCGGTCTACGGCCCGCCTCAGCCGGCGTATCGCCCCTTTGTTCCACCGGCGGACAATTCCTGCCCCATGACCGCCACGGTCTGCCACCGGCTGAACGCCTCTCAATATGATCGGGTTCACCGGCGGACGGAAAAAAGGGCTTTGCCGGTGGGGTTGGCCATTGCGGCGGCTGTCGCACTGCTGTTGTTTGGCTATAACGCGGCGGTTCCCTTTCAGCTGTACACTCGGGATTGGCAGACCCTCCTGTTTATCGGGCTGGAATTTCTCTGCTTGTGCGCGGCGGTGGGGATGATTCCCTTTCTCCTTCATCGAAGAACCGTATGGAGGGCCAAGCAGTTCGCCGCTTATATGGACAGCGAGCCGGAGGAAAGCGTCATCGAGCTGTATGGGGACAGGGCGGTCCAGATTTCCGCCAGGGGAAAAACCGTCATCGATTACCGGCTGGCCGACTTTTTGCTGGAATCGGCGGATTTGATTGTGCTGGGCGGGCAGGGGCAGGTAATCGCCTGGCGGGCGGAGGACATGGATCCCGCCGGCGCCCAGCTGGTGCTCGCCTGTTTGACCTATATGGTGCGTCCCGCGTATTTTCGGCGGGACGGCATGTTTACGCCCTGGCTGCGGCAGCCCCTTCCCGTGCCGGTGTTTTCCGGCGGGGAAGAGGTCTGGATGACCGTCTCGGTGGACGAGGAAGAACTGCAAAGCTTCGGCGGCCTGTACCGCCAAACCATGGCCGGCCGGTTTCCGTATGTTTTGCCGGTGCTGCTGCTGCTGGCCGGTCAGCTGGCCATGGTGTTTTTCCTCACCCCGTCCATCCTGCTGGATTGGGCGATATATACGGGGATTGTGCTGGCGGGAGCGGCGGGCCTCAGCCTGCTCATCTGCGGCTTGCTGCATACGATGGGGGCCGCGGGCGCCCAGACGGTACAGCTAGCCTTCACCCCATCGGGGTTGGCCCTGCGCCGGGGAGAAACCGTCTCCTTCATCGATCGCCGGCATATCCGGGTACGGGAAGTCCAGAAGGGCGTGCGGCTGCAAACGCCCTTCGGCCGCCTGGAAATCCCCTGGCATTGTGTGGATTCGCCGGCCACTCTCAAATCCATCCTGTCTCTATAGGGAAGCGATGATGAAATCCAGTGGATGGATTGGTGAAGGAAATTTTCCCCACCAATCCGCCGCTGAGCCGCCAAGCGTGATGTATTCAGCGCTTGCCTAGCGACGGATGGACTCTGGTAACACGCATCGGTTTTGTTCCCATTCTGTCCGCTGGCGAAGCGATGGGAGGAACATAAGCCCGGAAAGGACATGGAGCTGAAATGGAAGAACAGACGACACAATTGATGAAAACAAAACCGGTCGACCTGGAAAAGGAAATGAAAAAGAGTTTCCTGGAATATTCCATGTCGGTCATTGTGGCCCGCGCCCTGCCGGATGTCCGTGACGGACTCAAGCCGGTTCATCGCCGCATCCTCTACACCATGCACGAGAATAACCTGACTCCCGATAAGGCGTACCGCAAGTGCGCCGATACGGTCGGCGCGGTGCTCGGGCGGTATCATCCCCATGGCGACGCCTCTGTGTATGACGCCATGGTGCGTATGGCGCAGGATTTCTCTCTGCGGTATCCGCTGGTGGACGGGCACGGTAACTTCGGTTCCGTCGACGGCCATCCCGCCGCCGCCTATCGGTATACCGAGGCCCGGATGAGCAAAATGTCCCTGGACATGCTGGCGGACATCGAAAAGGAAACGGTGGATTTCACCACCAACTACGACGACCGCCTGCAGGAACCCGTGGTGCTGCCTTCCCGGTTTCCTAACCTGCTGGTCAATGGATCCACCGGCATCGCGGTGGGCATGGCCACCAACATCCCGCCCCATAATCTCTGTGAAGTGGTGGATGCCATCTGTCTGCTGATCGATAACCCCGAGGCGGAGCTTATCGACATCATGGATCACATCAAGGGGCCGGATTTTCCCACCGGCGGCATTATCATGGGCCACGCGGGGATCCGCGCCGCCTACGCCACCGGCCGGGGCCGGGTCATCGTGCGCGCCAAAACCGAGATCGAGGAGCATAATAACCGGTTCCGCATTGTCATTTCGGAGATTCCCTACCAGGTTAATAAGCTCAACCTGGTTAAATCCATCATCGAGCTGGCGGACGAAAAGCGGGTCGAAGGTATCCATGACGTGGTCGATCACTCCAGCCGGGAAGGCATGCGGGTGGTCATCGACCTGAAAAAGGACGCCAATCCTCAGGTGGTGCTCAATCAGCTGTTCGCCTACACCCAGATGCAGACCACCTTCGGCGTGATCATGCTTTCCCTGGTGAATGGTATTCCCCGCATCCTGACCCTCAAGCAGATGCTGGAGGAGTACATCAAATTCCAGGTGGAGGTCATCACCCGCCGCACCCTGTTTGAACTGCGCAAGGCCAAGGAACGGGCCCATATCTGGGAAGCGCTGAAAACCGCCGTGGATTTCATCGATGAGGTTATCAATATCATCCGGTCTTCTCCCGATATCCCCACCTCCAAGCAGCGGCTGATGGAACGCTTCGCCTTCGACGACGTGCAGGCCACCGCCATCGTCCAGATGCGTATCGGCCAACTGTCCGGTCTGGAACGGCAGAAGATCGAGGACGAGTTGAACGCCCTGCATACCCGGATCGCTGAACTGGAGGGTATCCTGGCCGACGAGGGGAAAATCAAGGCCATCGTCAAGGATGAGTGCCTGAAGATGCGGGACAAATACGGCGACGAGCGCCGCACCGCCATTTCCGCCGTTTCCGGCGAGGTGGACATTGAGGATTTGATCCCGGTGGAGGAATGTGTGCTCACCATGACCAACCTGGGCTATATCAAGCGCCAGGCGGCCGACAGCTATAAGACCCAGCGGCGCGGCGGGCGCGGCATCATGGGCATGGCCACCCGGGACGAGGACGTGACCGAGACCATGTTCCTCTGCTCCAGCCACGATTATGTGATGTTCTTTACCTCCGCCGGGCGGGTGTATCGGTTGAAGTGCTACGAGGTGCCGGAAGGAAGCCGCACTTCTAAGGGCATGAATATCGTCAATCTCCTGCCCCTGGCGCCGGAGGAGAAGGTGACCGCCATGATCCGCGTGTCGGAATTCGAGGGGGATCACTATCTCTGCATGGTCACCCGCAAGGGCATCATCAAGCGCACCCGTCTGGACGCCTATTCCCATGCCAGAAAGAACGGCCTGATTGCCATCGACCTGGACGAAGGGGATGAACTGGCCTGGGTGCGGCTGACCGACGGCTATCAGCGCCTGATTGTGGCCACCCGCCTGGGCATGGCCATCAGCTTCGATGAAAACGACGCCCGTGTCGTGGGCCGGACGGCCCGGGGCGTGAAAGCCCTGACCCTGGGCGACGGGGACGAAGTCGTAGGCATGTCCGTCTGCCGGGAGGGCGGCCTTCTGCTGACGGTGACGGAGACCGGCTACGGCCGGCTCAGCGAGCTGTCGGATTACCGGATTCAGTCTCGCGGCGGCAAGGGTCTGACCAACTATCATACCGAGACCTTTGGTAACGTGGCTGGTATCAAGGTGGTCGATTTGGACGACGATGTCATTCTCATCGCTTCCGATGGGATCATCATCCGGATGCAGGTCAGCGAAATCCGATTGTGCCGCCGTCCCTCTAAGGGCGTGCGGGTCATGCGGGTGGAAGAGGGCTCGCGTATCGTCTCCCTGGCCCGGGCGCCTCACGAGGAGCCGGAGGAGGAAGCCGAGGCCGGCGAGGAAGGCGGCGAGCCGGAAGCAACGGCCGCTGAGACCGCGCCTGCCGAGGAAACCGCCGGGGATGAAAACACACCTTCGTAAGAACAGCGGATGGAATTTTCTAAGTAAAGCCAAAAAAGCGGCCGCACATGCATCTGTGCGGCCGCTTTTTATACGCTGGTGACATAGTCGGAGAAAAAGGACTGGAATTTTTCCAGGCTGACCTTATAGGATACCGCCCAGCGGGGGAGGGAATACGGGTCGCTGTTCCGGTTGAGATGCCCGCCGGTGGCGCGGAAGGCGATGCGGATCCCCCGCGCTTTGAGTGCGTCCACCACCCTGTCGTTGTAAAATCCGTAGGGATAGGAAAAGACCGTCAGAGTGCTGCCCGCGAAGGGGCGCAGGGTGTCGAGGCTGGCGGACAGATCCTTTTCCAGCGTGGCGGGATCCGCGTCGGTCAGGGCCGAATGTCCGGTTCCGGTGGCGCGGTGCAGGTTGTGGGTGTGGCTGGCAAACTCGAACACCGGCGCGCACTTTTCCATGGTCTCCCGGTCCAGCATATTGATCTGCGCCGGCTTAAAGGTTTCGGGCGTTTCCCCGATTTTCCCAGTGACGGAAAAGATCACCGCCGTGAAGCCATACTGAGATAACAGGGGATACCCATAAATATAATTGCTCAGATACCCGTCATCAAAGGTGATCATCACCGGCTTGGCGGGCAGCGGGCCATTGTCGTATAGATACGCTTCCAGCTGAGCGGTGGAGATACTGACAAAGCCGTTGCTTTTCAGCCACGCCAGCTGCTGCTCGAAATCCTCCACATAGGTGACGATGTCGTTGCCCTGATAGCGGGTATTTTCCGCCCGCTTCAGCAGATGATGGTACATCAGCACCGGTACCGAGGGTTTCTCCGTGCCGGCGGTCTCCGCTGCTGTGCTGCCGCCGTGGCAGCGGGACAGCAGCAGCAGAAAGAGAAGGATCGCCGTGAAAACGGCGCAGAATGTCAGGTTGATGGTCTTTTTCCGCATGTGGTTCCCCCTGTCCGGGCAATGACGGGCCCAGCTTCGCTCCGGTAAACACCTGTTTACTTATATGCAAGGTGCTGAACGGGTATGAGAGGGGGACAAGGTGGACGGACAGAAAAATTGGAAAAGCTTTCACAGGCCGGTGAAAAAGCCCCGTGGAAATGTGGAAAACCCTGTGGAAAGAGTGGAAAGTTTGTTTTTTAACAAAGAAACCTTGTTCTGCACTAGCGGGAGAGGTATAATACTGGTGGTTCCTGTCGAAGCAAAATCCCGAATAAACGGACACCAACAGAACGGATGCTGACCTATGAAGTTTATTGACGAACATGTTGACGTGGCGGTGATCGGCGCCGGCCACGCGGGCATCGAGGCGGCCCTGGCCGCCGCCCGCCTGGGCTGCCGCACGGCGATTTTCACCATCAATCTCGACTGGGTGGGGAATATGCCCTGCAATCCCTCCATTGGCGGCACCGCCAAGGGCCATCTGGTCAGAGAACTGGACGCCCTAGGCGGGGAAATGGGCAAGGCCGCCGACGCCACCTTTCTGCAATCCCGGATGCTCAACCGGGGGAAGGGGCCGGCCGTCCATTCCCTGCGCGCGCAGATCGATCGCCGGAACTATTCCGCCTATATGAAGCACCGGCTGGAAACCACCCCCGGCCTGGATATCCGGCAGGGGGAAATCGTCCGCCTGGAACGGTTGGCCTCCGGCGAGTGGCTGCTGACCACCCGACTGGAGGTGCAGTATACCGCGAAGGCGGTGATCCTGGCCACCGGCACCTTCCTCAAGGGAAAAATCTTTGTGGGGGATGTCTCTTATGAGGGCGGGCCGGACGGCATGTTCGCCGCCACCGAGCTGACGGCCTCCCTGCTGGAGCTGGGGATGCGTCTTCGCCGGTTTAAAACCGGCACCCCCGCCCGCGTGCTGCGCTCGAGCATTGACTTCTCGGGTCTGGAACAGCAGGACGGGGAAGACCCGGTGGTGCCTTTCTCCTTTGAAACCTTCGAGCCGCTGGAAAACCGCCTGCCCTGCCATATCACCTGGACCAGCCCGGAAACCAAACGGGTGATTCTGGAGAACCTGCACCGCTCGCCCTTGTATGGGGGAAAAATCGAAGGGGTGGGCCCCCGTTATTGTCCCAGCATCGAGGATAAAATCGTCCGTTTTGCCGATAAGGAGCGCCATCAGGTGTTTATCGAGCCCTGCGGCCTGCAAACGGAGGAGATGTATCTCCAGGGCCTGTCCTCTTCCTTGCCGGTGGATGTGCAGCTGCGTCTTCTGCGCACCATTCCCGGGCTGGAGCATGTCCAGGTGATGCGCCCGGCGTATGCCATCGAATACGATTGCTGCGATCCTCTCCAGCTGGACGCCACGCTGGAATTTTTGGATATCCCCGGCCTTTACGGCGCGGGCCAGTTTAACGGCAGCTCCGGGTATGAGGAGGCGGCGGCCCAAGGACTGGTGGCCGGTGTGAACGCGGCTAACAAGATATTGGGGAAGGAGCCGCTTCTCTTGGATCGGGCCTCCAGCTATATCGGCACCCTTATCGACGATTTGGTCACCAAGGGCTGCACCGACCCTTATCGGATGATGACCTCCCGGTCGGAATACCGCCTGGTGCTGCGCCAGGACAACGCCGACGAAAGACTGACGCCGCTCGGCCGGAAGGCCGGCTTGGTGGACGATGGGCGATGGGCGCGGTTTTGCGCCCGGCAGGAGGCTAAGCAGGCGGAACGGCGGCGGCTGGAAGAAACGGTGCTTCCGCCAAGCGAGGAGGTCAACGCGCTGCTTGTTTCACGTGAAACAACCCCGCTGAGCTCCGGCGCCCGGCTGTCCGAGCTGATGAAACGTCCCCAACTGGGATACGAGGCCCTTGCCCCTCTGGATACCGCCAGACCGGAGTTGGAACCGCTGGTGATGGAACAGGTGGAAGTGGGACTGAAATACGAGGGGTATATCCGCCGGCAGCAGGCTGCTATTGATGAAATGAGGCGGCTGGAAAATCGATTGCTCCCGGATCCTATGGATTATACGGCCATCACCGGCTTGCGCAAGGAAGCGCAGGAGAAGCTCGGCCGGGTGCGGCCCCGCAGCGTGGGCCAGGCTTCCCGCATCAGCGGGGTCAGCCCTGCCGATGTGTCGGTGCTGATTATCTGGCTCAGTCAAAATCAATAGGAAGGGGGAGAGCATCATGATCGATCGCGACTGTCTGAAAGCTGGCGGCGAGGCGGTAGGAGTACCGGTGGACACTGATTTGGCAGAACGGCTGGACACCTACGCCCGCCTGTTGGTGGAGTGGAACGAAAAGATGAACTTAACCGCGATTACCGAGCCAGGAGCCATGGTAGTCAAGCATTTCGTGGACAGCTTGGCGGCGGCTCCTCTGCTTCCGGCGGGGCCTCTGCGCCTCATCGACGTGGGGACGGGGGCAGGTTTCCCTGGTGTTCCTTTGGCCCTTTATCGCCGGGACATTCAGCTCACTCTGTTGGACAGCCTGAATAAGCGGCTGGTGTTTTTGGAGGCTCTCTGCCGGGAGCTGGACTTGCCGGTAAAGCTGGTGCACGCCAGGGCCGAGGAGGGAGGCCGCCGGCCGGAGTTGCGGGAGCGGTACGATGTAGCTTCCGCCCGTGCGGTGGCGGCTTTGCCTACCCTGTGCGAATACTGCCTGCCCTTTGTGCGGCCTGGCGGAATTTTTCTCGCGATGAAGGGGCCGGAAGGGGAAACCGAACAGACGGCGGCGGCCAACGCCGTGCGCATGCTGGGCGGCAAGGTGCGCCGGGTGAAGGCGCTGACCCTGCCCGCTTTGCCTGACGGGGAGCCGGGGGGAGAACGCCGGATCCTAGTGATCGACAAAATAGCGCCCACGCCGCCAAAATATCCACGTCCTTCTGCGAAAATCGCCAAACAGCCCCTTTAACTTCATTTCCGCGACATGCCCATTCCGACAGGCATCCGGCAAAATTCATGGTATGCTGACAGCAGGAAAGCGGACAAGCCCGTGCGTTTCACGTGAAACATGCCGGGCGACAGCCATCGGAATGGGAAGGACGTGCGAAAGATGTGGGGCAAGGAAAATAAGAAGCCGAAATACCAAAGCAGCGGAAATGTGTGGATGATTCCCACCGCGGAAATTCAACCCAACCCCGAACAGCCGCGCCGGGATTTCAGCTATGAAAAGCTGCTGGAGCTGGCGCAGAGCATCGGGGAGAATGGGCTGCTGCATCCCGTTACTGTGACCTTCCGGGATGGCGTTCCGGTATTGGTGGCAGGGGAGAGGCGTCTGCGAGCCGCTAAAATCGCGGGAATTCGGGAAATTCCCTGTATCGAGCTGGAGGCCGAGGGCGTGCAGAGGGCGCTGCTCACGCTGGTTGAGAACCTGCAGCGCCAGGATATGAACTGCTTTGAAACCGCCGAAGGCATGCACCGGTTGATCGATACATACGGGCTGACCCAAGAGGAAGCCGCCAATCGTCTGGGCTGCTCCCAGCCCACCATTGCCAACAAGCTGCGGCTGCTTCGTCTGCCGCCCGAGGAACGCAGCGCCATTATCGGCGCCGGCTTGACCGAGCGGCACGCCCGGGCTCTCCTGCGTATCGAGGACGAGGAGCTCCGCCGGGTGGCTCTGGGCCGGATTATCGAGGGCCGCCTGACCGCCGCCCAGTCCGATAAGCTGGTGGACGACTTTTTGAAAGGTAAAATCAAGCGCAAACGCCCGCTGCCGGTGGTGCGGGACGTGCGGCTGTTCTTCAACACGGTCAACCACGCGGTGGAAACCATGCGCCGCTCGGGTATCGAGGCCCGGTCGGAGAAAAACGAAACGGAAGACTACATTGAATACGTGGTGCGGATCCCCAAGCCCTCCGCCCGCCCCGTCATCGTCCATACCGCCTGAATACAAAAAGACTCCGCGGCCATGCCGCGGAGTCTTTTTAACGGATGCTTATCCGACCTTGGTGTTTCCCTCGTTGCCCTTGCTTACCAGGCAGATGTAGGTCTTGCCCGTGGCCATCTTGGCGGGAGAACCGTCCTTTTCGGTAATACTCAGCTTGCTGCTGGAACGCGACCAGGAAACCGGCCGGCTGGTGCCGCCGCTGACCAACAGCCCGCCGCCGCTTTTCAGGTTGAAGCCGATGGTATAGGCATTCTCGGCATATTTGGTGTCGTACAGCACCAGCACATTGGAGGCGGTCAGCGCTTTTCCGCCGGCTGTTTTATGGGGTGAACCCTTGCCGACGACCCCGTTGTACTTGGTATACAGGCCGGTGCCTGCGTCATACTGGAAGCTGATGGTCTGAGCGCCGGAGAAAAACACCTGCACCGTCTTACCCGCCCCGCTGCCGGCCCCTTCCCCGAAGGTGAACAGGGATGTAAGCTTGCCGTTCCGGCGGATATTGGCGGATTTCATCCGAGCCCCCAGCTTGTCCCCGCTGGTCATCATGGAATACTCCAGCCCCTTTGTCCTTTTCAGATTCGCGTCTCGCCAGAAGGTGGAGCCGTCGTATACCAGCCCGTCAATGTGATGGATCCCCAGTTTTTTCACGGTGGCCAGCCCCGCCGTGCTGCCACCGGCGTGACAGTAGACCGCGTCCAGAGACTGGGCCAGCAGCGCGAAGGGCGACCGGGCGCTTCGCACCGGTCCAAGCTGCGCCGGAACCCGCGCGGCATTGGCGAAAACCGCCATGATCCGGGTGATGCCGCCCTCCGTCTCCGCCTCCACATACATGTCCGCCTGATCCAGCCCGTACTGCGGCCGCGACTTGTCGTTGTTGCCGATCATAACCGCCACCGGCCGGGTGTCCGCCCCCGCCGCTAGGGAATCCTCCCCGGTGAATATGTTGAAATCCCCCTTAGGCTGTGTCGGCGGAGAGGTGGTGGGCGGCGCGGTGGTGCCCACAGTGGTTTCCGGCGCCGGCTGGGACGAGGCCGGAACAGAACCGGGATTTCCCGTTCCGCAGCCGGCCAGCGCCCCCGTCAGACAAAGAGCGGTCAGTATCGTAAGAATTCGCTTGTTCATGGGCCAAAGATCCTTTCTGTTAATCGTCCTCGATATCGCCGTTTTCGTATACCAGCTCGCAGATAAAATCATACAGCGACTGGGCTGCGGCGTGATACCGTTCCACGGTCTCTCCCGACAGATGCAAATCCTCGTCGGAAGGGTACCGCGTTTCTATATAAAGCCGGTTCATCTTGGCGCAGTCTTCCATCCAGTCGCCGAAATCCGGATTGTACCGGACGGCCTGGCGGCAGAGCCACGTGACGTTGTGCCCGTCCACCAGCTGCCCCGACGCATGGATGATATACGCCTTCAAGCCCTTTTCCACGGCCTGCTGGCAATGAAACCCCGCAATTTCCAGGCATTGCTGCCTCTCCATCAGCAGGCGGGCCGCCAGCAGATCCCGGGCGGCTATCTCCAGCCAGTCGAAAAATAACCGGCTGTCGTCGCTGTGCTTACTTCGCCTCATACAGCAGCCTCCCGTGTTCCACAGCCCTGGCCGCCAGGCTGAACGGCGTCCGGCAGAGCCGATCCCACTGTTCCTCGGTATACACCAGCGCGTCGAAGGACAGCCCCGCGTCGATTTCCATATACAGCCGGTGCTCCACCTCCTCCGGATTTCCCCCGGGGATCACCACGCACAGCTTGACGGAAGACGGAGACCCGTCCGGATGGGTTTTCTGGCTGAACAGAACGATGCGGCTGGGCGCGGCGATGCGCACAATTTCATCGCGCAGAATATCCAACAGCATACCAGACTCCTCCTTTGCCTACTTAGTATACACCCATCCCGCCCGCTTGGCAATTCCCCGGAAGGGATTGACAACCCAGGCCGAAATGGTGTACACTAATACACGCCGCTTGGATATGCTTCCGTAGTTAAATGGATATAACAGCCCCCTCCTAAGGGGCCGTTGTGGGTTCGATTCCCGCCGGGAGTACCACGCCGCCGCAAGCAACTGGATTGCTTGCGGCGGTTTTTAAGTTGACAGCCATGCCGGAATGTTTCACATGAAACATTCCGGCATAAAAATATTCCAGCCCCTTTTCCTTCCAAGGAATCTGTGCTATACTATCATGCAGACGCATGTATTCCAGCGAGAGAAAGGCGGTCGTGTCGACATGGCGAAAGTGACGGCGGTGGTCAATCAAAAAGGCGGTGTGGGGAAAACCACCACCACGGTGAATCTTACCTCCGCCATGGGCGCCCGCAGGAAGAAATGCCTCCTGGTGGATATTGATCCCCAAGGCAACGCCACCAGCGGCTTGGGGATCGACAAGCGGCAGGTCAAAGCCTCCACCTATGAACTGCTCATCGGCACCGCTCAGCCGGCGGAGGTCGTTGTCCACACCGCGTTTAAGAACGTGGATGTCCTGCCCTCCAGCATGCAGCTCGCCGGTGCTGAAATCGAAATGGTGGAGCTCAACCGGCGGGAAAGCCGGCTGAAAGCGGCCCTCGCTGCCCTGAGGGATGCGTACGACTATATTTATATCGACTGTCCGCCCTCCCTCGGTTTGCTGACCCTCAACGCCCTGTGCGCGGCCGATACCCTGCTCGTACCCATCCAGTGCGAGTATTACGCCCTGGAAGGTCTGTCCCAGCTGATGGCCACCGTCCGGCAGGTCAAACGGCTGTATAACAGCACGCTGGAGCTGGAAGGGGTTTTACTGACCATGTATGACGGTCGGCTGAACCTGACGCAGCAGGTAGTGACGGAGGTTAAAAAATTCTTCCCCCGTAAGGTGTTCGCCACCGCCATCCCCCGCAGCGTCCGCCTGTCCGAAGCGCCCAGCTTCGGCAAACCCATCAATTATTACGACGGCGGCTCCCGCGGCGCGGCGGCGTATGATGCCCTGGCCAAGGAGCTGTGCGGCAAACGATAACCCGGGCGGCGCGCATCCTGTCCGCCCGTCTTCCAAGAAAGGGGGCTGTCTGAATGGCAGCGAAAAAAGGGGGCCTCGGCAAGGGCCTGGAGGTCCTGTTCGCCGAAAACTCCATTGAGGAGGAGGGGAAAACCGTTTCCCTTCCCATTTCCGAAATCGAGCCCAACCGGGCCCAGCCCCGCAAGCAGTTTGACGACGAAGCGCTCGCCGAGCTCTCCGCCTCCATTTCCCAGCACGGCGTGCTTCAGCCCCTGCTGGTCCGCCCGGTGGCCGGCGGCAGCTATCAGCTGGTGGCGGGCGAACGCCGCTGGCGGGCTTCCCGCATGGCCGGCCTGACCGAGGTGCCGGTGGTCATCCGGGAAATGAGCGATAAAGAAGCGGCCGAGCTGGCCCTGATCGAGAACCTCCAGCGGGAGGATCTTAACCCCATGGAAGAAGCCATGGGCTACCGCACCCTGATGGAAACCTACGGCCTCACGCAAGAGGAAACCGCCAAATCGGTGAACAAATCCCGCCCCGCCGTGGCCAACGCCCTGCGGCTCCTCCACCTGCCGGACACCATCGCGCAGATGGTGGCGGGGGGCGAGCTTTCCGCCGGTCACGCCCGCGCCCTGCTCGCCTTCGCCACCGAGGAGGAGCAGCTGGACGCCGCCGCCGCCGCCGTGGATAAAAGCCTGTCGGTGCGGGATCTCGAACGAATGGCCAAGGCCTCCCGCGCCCCCCGCAAGGAAAAGGAAGCCCCGGCCCTGTTTTCCCGCCCGCCCTTCTTTGAGGAGGTCGAGCTCTCCCTCACCGAACACATGGGCCGCCGCGTGAAGGTCACGCCCCTGAAAGCCGGCGATAAATCCGGCGGCACCCTGACCATCGAATTCTTCGATCCGGGCGATCTGCAGGATCTGGCCGCTCGCCTCGCCCCCGAATCCTAACAGGCAAGAAAAGTAAAAAGGTTCCGCGCCGGCGGACGGCACGGGGCTCGGAAAGGACAAGAAATTCACATGCTGGACATCAAAATGGTACGCGCCAACCCCGACCTGGTCAAACAGGCCATGAAAACCCGCAATAAGGATATGGACGCGCAGGTGGATCGGGTCATCGCCATCGACGCCGAGCGGCGGGAGCTGTCCGCTAAGGCCGACGGGGTCAAGGCCCGGCAGAACGCCGCGAGCAAGGACATCGCCCGCCTGAAAAAAGAAGGCGGCGACGCATCCGCCATCATGGACGAGATGAAACGCCTGGCCGAGGAGGGCAAGGAGCTGTCCGCCCGCGCCGCGGATCTGGAAACCGAGCAGCGGAATATCCTGCTGTCCATCCCCAATATCCCCCATGCCAGCGTGCCGGTGGGGAAGGACGATACCGAAAACGTGGAACAGCGCCGCTGGGGTGAGCCCCGCGCCTTTGATTTTGAGCCGGAAGCCCACTGGGACATCGGCAAACGCCTGGAGCTCTTCGACCCGGAGGTCGCGGCCAAAATCACCGGCAAGCGTTTCCATGTCTATAAGGGCCTGGGTGCCCGGCTGGAACGCTCCATCATCAACTTCTTCCTCAACACCCATACCGAAAACGGCTATACCGAAATTCTGCCGCCCTTTATGGTCAACCGGGCTTCCATGACCGGCACCGGCCAGCTTCCCAAGTTCGAGGAGGACGCCTTCAAGCTGACCGATCCCGACTATTTCCTCATTCCCACCGCCGAGGTGCCGGTCACCAATATGCATCGGGATGAAATTCTCGACGGCGCCAGCCTGCCCATTAAATACTGCGCGTATTCCGCCTGCTTCCGCGCCGAGGCGGGCAGCGCCGGCCGGGATACCCGCGGCCTTATTCGTCAGCACCAGTTCAATAAGGTGGAGCTCGTCAAGTTTGCCGATCCCGCCACCAGCTATGAGGAACTCGATAAGCTGACCCACGACGCCGAACGGGTGCTGCAGCTGCTGGGCCTGCCCTACCGGGTGGTGGCCCTGTCCACCGGCGACCTGGGCTTCTCCAGTGCCAAAACCTTTGACATCGAGGTGTGGATGCCCTCCTACGGCCGGTATGTCGAAATTTCCAGCTGCTCCAACTTCGAGGACTACCAGGCCCGCCGCGCCGCCATCCGCTTCAAGCGGGACAAGGCCGATAAAGCCCAGCTGGTGCATACCCTCAACGGATCCGGCGTGGCCGTTGGCCGCACCGTGGCCGCTATTCTGGAGAACTACCAGAACGCCGACGGGTCGGTCACCGTCCCTGAGGCGCTGCGCCCCTATATGGGCGTCGACGTCATCCGCTAAACCCTTGCGGGCCATGAAACGTGGCCCGCATTTTTGTCTTTATGTATACGCAACAGGAAATATACTAAAAGTATAAAGGAGAATCCTCATGGAAGAGGCGACGATCGCCAGGGATTACACCTGGCCGGTGAAAATCAGCACCTTCGACGCGGGGCAGGATCAACGTCTGACCCCCGCCGGGCAGCTGCGGCTTCAGCAGGAGATCGGAGAGCTGCATATGCGCACGGGCGGCCTCGGGTATCAAGTGCTCTGCGACGCGGGCATGGCCTTTCTGCTCACCCGCACCAACAGTGTTGTCCATCGCGCGCCCGCCCTCAACGAGGAGGTGGCCCTGCGCACCTGGCACCGGGGCACCCGCGGCGCCCAGTTTTACCGCTGCTATGAATTCCTGGACAAGGCGGGGGAGAAGCTTATCGAAAGCGTCACCGCCTTCGCCCTGGTGGATGTGCGGGATCACCGCCTGCTGCGCCCCGACGCCTTCGAGCCCTACGGCCTGATCACCCAGCCGGAACGTCGCAACGCCTGTCCCGATCCCGCCAAATGGAAGCCGCCCGTCGATATGGCGCCCGTCGGCGACCACGTGGTGCGCTGGTCGGAGGTGGACTGGAACGGCCATTTGAATAACACCATCTATGCCAATTACCTCTGCGATTATCTCCCCGGCGGCATGAAAGGCAAACGCATAACCGGCTTCTCCATCGCCTTTGTCAAGGAGGCGGTGGAAGGGGAGACCCTGCATATGACGGCGGCGCAGCGGGAAGGGGAGGCCTTCGTCACCGGCGCCCATGACCGGGGCGTCTGCTTCGACGCCCGTCTGTCCTTCGTGCCGGAGCCATGACCGCCCCCTATCTCGATCCCGACGCGTTCGACGAGGCCCGGCTGAACGGCCTGGCCGGTCTGCGGCAGCGCCAGGGCATCGGCACCCTTGGGGAACGCAGCCTCCACGCTGTAATGAAATACTGGCTGGATCCCGATGACAGCCATCACGAGATCCGCCTGGAGCGCTGTGTGGCCGACATCTTCGACGGCCGGCAGGTGACGGAAATCCAAACCCGGGGCTTTTCCGCCCTGCGCCCCAAGCTGGAACGCCTGCTCGAAACCTATCCGGTGACGGTGGTGCACCCCTTGACCTGGCACAAAACCCTCGTCTGGGTTGATCCCGCCAGCGGTGAAACCTCCAAGCCCCGCCGATCCCCCAAGACCGGCCACTTCTGGGACGCCGCTCGAGAACTTGTTTATATCCGCGCCCTCCTGGGCCACCCCCGCCTGACGGTGGTGCTGCCTCTCCTCGATATGGAGGAATACCGGCTGACCGACGGCTGGAGCGCCGACGGCAAGAAGGGATCCCACCGGGCCGAGCGGATGCCCACCGCCCTGGGCCCCGTGGCCGTCCTGCGCGAGAAGGCGGATTACGCCAGCCTGCTGCCCCCCGATCTCCCGGAACCGTTCACCACCGCCGATGTCAAACGCGCCTCCCGCCTGAGCCAGAAGGGAACCGGTACGCTGATTAACATATTGTATAATCTGGATGTTATACAACGCACAGGCAAGAAAGGCAACGCCTTTCTTTATCAAAAAGCCCCGTAAATTTACCCTATAGCCGCTTTCTTGACTTTTCAACCGCGCCATAGTATATTTGACTATGGCGCGGATTTTTTATCCCCGCAGGTCAGTTCGAAACCATCCTGACCGGAGCTTCGGCTCCAATCAAAACTATGGAAAGTAGGTCGTATCATGAAAACCCAATCCCCTGTGCGCACCCTGGCGCAGGCGGGGCTGATCGCCGCCATGTACGCGGCGCTGACCCTGCTGCTGCCCGCCCCGTCCTTCGGCATTGTCCAATGCCGCATTTCCGAAATGCTGACCATTCTGGCCGTCTTCACCCCGTCGGCCATCCCCGGCCTGGCCGTGGGCTGCCTGGTCTCCAATCTGGTGGGCCTGGGCATGGGGGCCAATCCCGCCGGCGCGTGGGATTTGTTGTTCGGCCCCCTGGCCACCCTGGCCGCCGCCCTGCTGACCTGGCGGCTGCGGAACCTCCGGGTAAAAGGCGTCCCGGTGCTCGCGTCCCTGCCTCCGGTGGTGATCAACGCCGTGGTGGTGGGCTTGGAGCTGACTCTGGTGTCCCCGGTTTTCACGCCCCAGGTGCTGGCGATCAATATGCTGTCCGTCGGGATCGGGCAGCTACTGGCCTGCACCGTCTGCGGCCTGCTGCTCCACGCCGCGCTGGAGCGTTCCGGCGCCGCCGCCCATCTCTTCGGCCGCCGCGCCCGTATTTAAAACCCGGATTTTAAGGAAAAAGTGTATAAAAACAGCGCCGAAGACTTTCGGCGCTGTTTTCAACAAAAAAGGGCATAAGGAAACGATTTTACACCATCGCCGCAATCACCCAGCACAGGCCGAACAACACCGGCTGGTGCGCAACGTAAATAATCAGCGTGTGCCGCCCCAGCCAGGCGAGCCACCGCGCCCGGCTGACATACATGAACTGGGGGAACCGTCCCTCCTTGGCCCACCGCCCCAGGAAGCTGCCCGCCAGGAACACGAACAGCCAGGGCAGCAGCGGGAAATAATCGGCCCCCTCGCCCAGGCCCAAACCCAGGGGATACAGCCACCCGCAGGCCCGCACGCTCTCCGGTATGGGGAAGGACAGCAGCCCCGGAATGCCGAACTGGCTCCCCCGGTAGCCGGGAACCCACCAGGTGATCAGGGTCAGCACGGCGCAGGCCGCCACCCCCCAAGCCGGCGGAATTTTATCCAGCAGCGGCCGGCACAGAGCGAACAGCAGGATGGACACCGCCAGGAAGTGCAGGATGCCGAACCAAATCATTTCTTTCCGCATGAACACAAAGAGGAACGCGGACATCACGGCGGCCACCGCCAGCAGCAGCCCGCCCCGCTTCCAATTGCTGTGGGACAAGCGGCAGGAGATGCCGCAGATCAGGATGAACAGCCCGGCGAAAAACGGCTCCACCGGGTTAAAAAAGTTAAACAGCCAGGCCGCGGGTCGGAAGCCGAAAAGGTATCCCGCGGTGTAAAACCCGTGAAAAGCCACCATCAGCAACAGATCGAAGCCCCGCACCTCGTCCATGAAATATATCCGGCCCGTCCGGCTATTTGTTTCGGTCAACTGGCATCCCCCCCGCACATTCGAGATGGTCATTAGTATACCACGATTTTCAAAAAACGCCAACAAAACCGAGAGGAGTCCTTCTATATGGAAGAAAAAGCCCTGGTGGGCATGACCCGTGAGGAAAGCCGCACGGTCACGGAGGATCAGCTGGCTTGCCGGGTGGGCAGCGGCACCGCCCGCGTGTTCGCCACCCCCTGCCTGGCCGCGCTGATGGAGGCGGTCTGTATGCATCTCGTGCAGCCCTGCCTCGAGGAGGGGATCGGTACCGTGGGTACCGCCCTGGATATTGTCCACACCGCCGCCACCCCCTTGGGGATGACCGTGACGGTGGAGGCTGTCCTTCTGGAAACCGACGGCCGCCGGTTTACCTTTCACGTCACCGCCCGGGACGAGGCCGGCCCCGTGGGGGAGGGTACGCACCAGCGCTGCACCGTCAAGACTGCCCGCTTCGAGGAAAAAGCCGCCGCCCGCCGCCCCGCCGGGGAATAAGCGAGAGGCGAAACAAGAAGCCCGGGCGTTTCCCCCTAGAGGAAACGCCCAGGCTTTTTTCAGGTGTTGTCTGCGTCGGCAGGCACCCAGTCCGGCCTAGGCACCGTCACCGGCTTACCCGGATTGTCAAAGGATGTTTTGCTGACGAGCCGTAGGGTGTACCAGCCGGTGGTATTGGTCGCGTCGTTGACAACGCCGATGTCCGCCGAGAACGTGTCGATTTCTGTGGACACGTAACCTTCCGGCGTATAGCTTACCTTCATGGTGACGATCAGATTGCGAATTAAGCCGAATTGCTCTTCAAAATACTGGGTATCCTTTTCGGAAAGCTGAAATGTGAAAACGTCCGCGCCGCCTTCTGTAGAATAGCCGAGGATATTACTTTCCTCCAAGGGCGAGAAGCTGGCGTAGTCAAAAGCGGAATCAAAGGCGTCCGGATCAAAAGCGAAGGTCTTGATAGTCCCGTCGGTGTTTTCAAAGACGGACGTCCCGTCGATGTAAATGCTGTGCTGAGACTGGTCGCCTGCCCCGCTGCTGAAATCCGTGGCATATAACTGATGAGTAGACCCGTTTTTATACATTTCATTAGAGGAAGTCACCATCATGAAGGCGTGTCCGTCCACGTTCATTTCCATTTGTATGTGGCCGGTGTAGTGGTAGCTGTCCAGCGCGAAAAACTTCTCCTGGCCCTTCTGATACCGAGCGAGGGCTGCCTTTCCCTGGGCGGACAGCACGAATCGGTTTTCTGTGGGCGTGGTGGTGGGCGGTGGCGTGGGGCTGCCGGTGGGCGCGTTGGTGGGCAGCGTCACCTTGGTGGGGGCGGCGGTTTTTCTGGGGGCGGTGGTTTTCGGCTTGGGCTTCTTGGTGGTGGTTTTCTTTTTGGTGGTCGTGGCGGCCGCTGTCTCGGTGGTGGTCGTGGTGCTTTCCGTGGTCGCCATGGTGGTGGACGGCGCTGTCGCTTCCGTTGTGGCCGCCGCGGAGGACGCCGGCGGCGTGGCCGGCTTGTTGCAAGCGGTCAGCGAAACCGCCAGCAGCGCCGCGAGAAAACCAGCCGCTGCCTTTTTCCTGTTCATCTGTGTTACCCTTCCTTTCAAATCCGGCCTCTGTCCGGTTCTGATGCGTCGGGATAAAAAACCGCAGATTTCTTTCTTTATCCAACGCTTAGTCTAACTATACGCCAGATTTGCCATAAAATCAACTGCAATTTATACGAGAAAAGAAACAAAAAGAGACGTTGACAACCTCTTCCAAATATGATACAATGAGCGTTGCCGCATGTGCCGGGCTTTTATAAGCGATCCCAAATGGGATCCGCCTGAGGACAGCGAGACTGAAGGAAAGCAGGTCTCCCATCATGTACGCCATCATCGAAACCGGCGGCAAGCAGTACAAAGTGCAGAACGGCGACGTTCTGTTCGTGGAAAAGCTGGATGCTGCCGAGGAATCCTCCGTGACCTTTGATAAGGTCGTCGCCCTGCATAACGACAAAGAACTGAAAGTCGGCGCGCCGTACGTCAAGGGCGCCTCCGTGGAAGCGCGGGTCGTCAAGAACGGCAAGGGCAAGAAAATCGCCGTCTTCACCTATAAGCCCAAGAAGGGCTGCAAGCGCGCGCTGGGCCATCGCCAGCCCTACACCAAGGTGCAGGTTGAGGTCATCAACGCCAAAGCTCCCAAGGCCCCCAAAGCGGAACCGGAAGCTGCCGCGGAATAATGACGCGGGCCACCTTCGTCCGAAAGGACGGCCTTCTGTGCGGCTTTACCCTGCGGGGCCACGCCGGCGCGGGCGTGTCGGGGACCGACGTGGTCTGCGCGGCGATTTCCTCCGCCGCCTATCTGGCGGCCAACACCATCACCGAAATCTGCCGCTGCCCGGCCGATACCGAGGCGCGGGACGGGTTTCTCAGGGTGTCGGTGGAGGAACCGGTCGGCTGTCAGGATATTCTCCTGGGGCTGAGGCTGCACCTCGGGCAATTGCAGCAGCAATATCCCCGGCAGTTAGTGGTTGAAACGATAGAAGCGCGCTAGGCGCTTCATCAGGAAAGGAAGGGCATTATCATGTTGAAGATAAACATTCAGCTGTTCGCTCACAAAAAGGGCGTCGGCTCCACCAAAAATGGCCGCGATTCCGAGTCCAAGCGTCTCGGCGTCAAGCGGGCGGACGGGCAGTTTGTTCTGGCCGGCAACATCCTGGTGCGGCAGCGCGGCACCCACATCCATCCCGGCAACAACGTGGGCATCGGTTCGGACGATACCCTGTTCGCCCTGTCGGACGGCGTGGTGCGGTTCGAGCGGGTCGGCAAGGATCGCAAGCGCGTGAGCGTCTACGCGGCCGAAGAATAAGAACTGGAAAATCCCTGCCGCATCCGGCGGGGATTTTTTTATGGTTTTAAGAAACGCTAAGAAGAGCGAAATTGTGCGGTCCCGTGCGGGAATCCGGGCGGTTTTGTTCACTAAAATGCGGAGAAATGTGAAAAAATCGGCGCTGAAAGGCGGGAAAATCCATGTTCGTGGATAAAGCGACCATACGCATCAAGGCGGGAAACGGGGGGAACGGAGCGGTTTCCTTCCACCGGGAGAAATACGTGGCGGCCGGCGGCCCCGACGGCGGCGACGGCGGCCGCGGCGGCAGCGTGGTCTTCGTCCCCCAGGACGGAACCGGCACGCTGGTGGACTTCCGGTATAAACGGAAGTTCGCCGCCGAGGCGGGCCAGCCGGGCGGGGCCAAGCGCTGCTTTGGAAAATCGGGGGCCGACTGCGTCATCCCGGTGCCCCGGGGCACCCTGATTTATGACGACGAAACCGGTCGATTGATGGCCGACATGTCGGGGGACGAGCCCTTTGTGGCGGCCAAGGGCGGCCGGGGCGGCTGGGGCAACAGCCATTTTGCCACCGCCACCCGCCAGGTGCCCCGCTTCGCCAAGCCCGGCGTGCCGGGGGAGGAGAGGACCGTCCGCCTGGAGCTAAAGCTGCTGGCCGACGTGGGGCTGGTGGGCTTCCCCAACGTGGGAAAATCCACCCTGATTTCCGTCGTCAGCGAGGCCAAGCCGGAAATCGCCAACTACCCCTTCACCACCATCACCCCGGTGCTGGGTGTGGTTCGCGTGGAGGAAGGGATCTCCTTCGTCATGGCCGATATCCCCGGCGTGATCGAGGGGGCCAGCGAGGGCGTGGGCCTGGGCCACGAGTTCCTGCGGCACGTGGAACGGTGCCGGATGCTGATCCACGTGGTAGACGTGGCGGGAAGCGAGGGCCGGGATCCCCTGGAGGATTTCGACATCATCAACCGAGAGCTGCAGGCCTTCAACCCCGAGCTGGCCGCCCGGCCCATGATCGTGGCGGGCAACAAGTGCGATTTGGCCACCGACGAGCAGCTGGAGGCCTTTGCCAAGGCCATGGAAGAGAGAGGCTGCGCCTATTTCCCCATGATGGCGGCCATCGCCCACGGCACCAAAGAGGTGGTGGACTGCTGCGCCCGGATGCTGGCCGAGCTGCCGCCCATCCGGGCCTATGAGCCGGAGCCCGAGCCCCTGCCCGACGCGGAGGCCCTGTCCGGCCGGGAGGTGACGGTCACCTGCCATGACGGCGTGTTCTTTGTGGAAGGGGAGTGGCTGCTCCGCCTGATGCAGGGCATCAATTTCGACGATTATGAGAGCCTGCAGTATTTCCAGCGGGTGCTCCAGTCCGCCGGCGTCATCGACGCGCTGGTGAAGACGGGAGTGGCCGAGGGGGATACCGTCAGCCTGTACGATTTTGAATTTGATTTTGTGTTTTAAAAGGAGGACGGGTTATGGGACGGCTGCTGCCGGAGGATGTGGAGCCCCGGAACCTGAGCCCGCTGGCCCTGGCGTTCGTGGGGGACGGCGTGTATGAGCTGATGGTGCGGGAGCGGCTGGTCTGCCAGGCCAACCGCCCGGTCAATGAGCTGCATAAGCAGGCGGTGGCCATGGTGCGCGCCGAGGCCCAGGCCGCGGCCATGGACGCCATTCTCCCCCGGCTGACCGAGGAGGAGGCAGCGGTTTTCCGCCGGGGGCGCAACGCTCACACCGCCCGCAGCGGCGGCGATTATCACCGGGCCACCGGCCTGGAGGCGCTGTTCGGCTATCTGTACCTCCGTGGGGAGACCGACCGGATCCGGGAGCTGTTCGAGGCGGCGTTTTGCGCCGGGGAACAGGAGAATCCACCGGTTTAGGGATAGAACGGGGCCGGAAGGGACATGCTAAGCCTGCAGAAAGGCGGGCTGTGGGATGAGCAAAAGCAAACGGGGAAATCCTTCGCATAGCAAGGCGGGGAGGGCGGTACTGGACGGCGGATTTTACCTGCTGGGCAGCGTTCTGTACGCCCTGTCGGTGAACATCTTCACCGCGCCCAACCAAATCGCCCCCGGTGGGGTCACCGGCGTGGCGACCCTGCTGAATTATGCCTTTCACCTGCCCATCGGCACCATGATTCTGGTCATCAACCTGCCGCTGCTGATTGCCGCCTGGTACAAGTGCGGGGCGGCGTTCACGGTGCGCACCCTGATCGTCACCGTGCTGTCCTCGGCCATCATCGACGGCACCGCCCGGTTTCTGCCCCCCTTCCGGGGAGATAAAATCCTGGTGGCCCTGTTCGGCGGGGTGCTGGCCGGGGCGGGCTTAGGCCTCATCTATCTGCGGGGCGCGACCACGGGGGGCAGCGAGGTGGTGGCCCGCCTGCTGGAGCGCCGCCTGCGCCATATCCCCATTGGCCGGCTGATCCTGCTGGTGGACGCGGTGGTGGTGGCGGCGTCGGCGCTGGTGTACAAGCAGCTGGAAAGCGCGCTGTACGCCATGGTGCTGATTTTCGTTTCCACCAGCATTATGGACGCCATCGTCTACGGCGGAGACACGGGCCGGATGCTGCTGGTCATGTCCCGCAAGGAGGAGCTGCTCTGTCGGAAAATCTTGGAAGAGATGGGGCGGGGGGTGACCTTGCTTAACGCCACCGGGGCCTATACCGGGGAGGACAAGCGGGTGCTGCTCTGCGCCGTGCGCCGCTCGGAGATGTACCAGCTGCGCACCCTGGTGCAGGACTGCGATCCCGATGCCTTTCTCATCGTGGTGTCCACGGAGGAGGTGCTGGGCGAAGGTTTTAAGCGCATCGAACAAAAGCATTGACATCCCGCGGAAAATCGCGTATGATAAAGACAAATCGTTCCATGGGGAACACAAAAGGAGTTGTAGGTATGTCGGTATTGGTTGAGGTGACCTCTGCATAAAACCGCATAGGGGCGTGAGGAAGCTTTTCCGCACGCTGATAGAGAACCTTTCGTGAACTATACGCTTGCGCGATAGCACACTCGACAGGGTGTGCTATTTTTATGCCCCTATGCGGGCGCCGCAGAGTGCAGCCGACGGGAAAGGCTGCTTTCTGCGGCTTTTTTCGTTTTTATAAGATGAGGGTGCGTGACGACAGGACACATAACGACATGGCAAAACGGAAGAAAGGAAGAGAGAATTGCAACTAAGCGATTATGGCTGGTCCCCCGCGATGGCGGCGGGATTGTCCGGCGGGATGCCGGCTCGGGTGACCGCGGTGCACAAGGAACGGTATGAACTGGTGTGTGATCAAGGCGAGGGATACGGGCGGCTGAAAGCCGGCGTGTATTTCAACGGAGGCGGGGAGGCGTTCCCCACCACGGGGGATTTCGTGGAAATTCAGTACAATCCCCAGGGGGACAGCCTGATCCTCCGCACGCTGCCCCGAAGCACCTTCTTTTCCCGGCGGGATCCCACGCCGGGGCGGGGTGAACAGGCGGTGGCCGCCAACTTCGATACCGTGTTTATCCTCCAGTCCCTGAATCATGATTTCAACGAGCGGCGGCTGGAGCGGTACGTGACCCTGGCGTGGCAGTCGGGAGCGGTGCCGGCGGTGGTGCTGACCAAGACGGATCTCACGCAGGATTCCGCCGAGGCGCGCAGGCGGGCGGAACGCCTGGCCGCCGGGGTCGGGGTGTTCACGGTCAGCGCCAAAACTGGGGAGGGGCTGGCCGCGCTGGACGGCTATCTGCGGCCGGGAAAAACCGTCGTGTTTCTCGGCTCCTCCGGCGTGGGCAAGTCCAGCCTGTTGAACGCGCTGGCGGGCGAGGAGCTAATGGAGACGGGCGGCATCCGGGAGGACGACAGCCGAGGCCGCCACACCACCACCCACCGGCAGCTGTTCCGGCTGGACAGCGGGGCGATGGTCATCGACACGCCGGGAATGCGGGAACTGGGTATGTGGGACGTGTCGGAGGGATTATCCGAGGCGTTCACCGATGTACAGGCCCTTCTGGGGCGGTGCCGGTTTTCTGACTGCCGCCATCAACAGGAGCCGGGTTGCGCGGTGCGGGAGGCGCTGGAAACCGGCGTGCTGTCCCCCGAACGCTGGGAGAGCTATCAAAAGCTGAAGCAGGAGGCTCGGTACGCCGACGACAAGGCGGGATATCTGCGGCAGAAACAGCAATGGCACAAGGGTATATCCAAAACCATCCGGCAGATGGAGAAGGAAGGGAGAGTCAAGGAATGAAGCTGACCATACGGCTGGAGAGGCCGGAGGACTACCGGGAGGTGGAGGCGCTGACCCGGGAGGCGTTCTGGGGCGTGTTTCATCCCACCTGCGACGAGCATTACCTGGTGCACAAGCTGCGAAACAGCCGGGACTTTGTGCCCGCGCTGGACATGGTGGCCGAGAGCGACGGCCGGATCGTGGGGCATATCCTGTACACCAAGGCCCGGGTGACCGACGCGGCGGGCCGAGAGAACGAGGTGCTGACCTTCGGGCCGCTGAGCGTCCTGCCCGCCTATTGGAAACGGGGGATCGGCACGGCGCTGATGCGGGCCACCATCGATCGGGCCCGAGAGCTGGGCTACCGAGGGATTGTGATTTTTGGCCATCCCGATTACTATTGCCGGGTAGGGTTCCGGCCTGCCGGTGAGTTCGGCATTGTTACGGGGCAGGGGGATGCCTATGACGCTTTTATGGCGCTGCCGCTGTATCCGGGGGCGCTGGACGGGATCGCCGGTGTTTACCGGGAATCGCCGGATTTCGAGATGGACGAGGCTGCGGCGAAGGCCTTCGACAACACTTTCCCGCCCAAGGCGCCGGCGGACATGGCGCCTATCGACACGCTCCTGAAACGGCTGGCGCCTCCCGCCCGGCGGGCGATCGAGACGCTTAAGCTGCCGGCGCTCAACTGGCTGAGCCGCTTCAGCGGACGGGAGATCCGCGCCCTTGAGGGCATGGACGACGCGGCCATGGAGCAGATAAACGCAGCGCTGCGGGAGCAGGGAATGCCGGAAAAAGAGGAGGGGCGTTCGCCTCTCGACTTCACAACTCGTATAAAAAACGAGAAATATACAAAATAGAAAAAATCCCGCCGGAGAAAGTTCGCTTTCTCTGGCGGGATTATGCATTTACTGAGCGTGTTCGGCCTGCCATTTTTCCGCCGTGGCGGCGGAGGCGGGCTTGATGGTTTCTTTGGGATAGGGGGAGGCGTCCCCACCCAGGCCATAGAGGAAGTAGAATCCCTCGGGGGTCTGGTAAAGCCGTTCCTCATAGCCGGCGGGATCGCCGAACAGGCCGGAGGTAACGGTGCCCAGCAGGGCGGCAGTATCGGTATCGTAGACCTTTTTCCGAACGGTTTTCTGCATCGGTATCTCCTTTTCTCCGGCGAAACGGGGAAGGAGGGCTCCATGTTCGCCGGGGCACGGAGCCGGTTATGTATACAAAGAGGATGTCTCCTATTAGTATATCGTCCCCAAAAACAGAACGCAACCGAAAACCGTCGAATTCTCGGAGGTTGACAGTTTTTCCACCGATACGGTGGCATTTGTGGAAAAATCGGCCGGATAATTCCCGCGCCGGAGCCGCAGGATTTTCCAGGGATCAGGCGCGAATTTCCCGGTAGTTGCCCAGGAAGTGGAAAACCGGCAGTTCCTCCGACAGGGCGCAGAGCAGATCCACCGTGCCGCTGTTGTCCAGGCTGCCCTCGAAATCCAGGTAAAATACGTAGTCAAAATCCCCGTTGCGCAGGGGGCGGCTTTCCAGCTTGGTCAGGTTCAGCCCTTCCATGGCGAAGCGGGCCAGGGTTTTATACAGGGAGCCGGTGACGTTGGGCAGGGTGAAGATCAGGCTGATTTTATCCGCCGCGGGCGGCAGCAGCAGCTGAGAGGACAGGGCGATGAAGCGGGTGATATTGTTGGATACCGACTGTATATTCTCTGCGGCAATTTCCAATCCGTAAATCTCTGCCGCCTGTCGGGAGGAGATGGCGCAGGCGGTGGGATCGCCGCTTTCGGCCACCATACGGGCGGCGGCGGCGGTGTTGCTGTACTGCCGGGGCTCCAGGCCCCGGGCGGCGATGAAATCCGCGCACTGGGACAAGCCCTGGTGGTGGGAATAGACGGCCTTCAGGCGGCGGGGATCCGCGCCGGGCAGGGTGAGCAGGCAATGATGAACAGGCAGCTCCGCCGCCCCCACGATGGAGAGGCGATGCTGCATGAGCAGGTCATAGTTTTCATGCACGGATCCGGTGGAGGAATTCTCCACCGGCAGAATGCCGTAATCGGCCCGGCCCTCCCGCACAGCCTCCACCACGTCGGCGAAGGAGGGGACGAAGAGGGGGCGGCTGTCCGCGTCCTTGGTGAAGGGGAAAAGAATGCCGGCCGCCTCGTCGGCATAGGCACCGGCGCAGCCGGCGCAGGCCACCCGGGCGGGGATGTCGGTCACCGGACGGCGGGGGGCCTGCCCGATGGCGGCGCGCAGGGCTTTGCCGGCGGACAGCTTCCGATGCTGGAGGGCGCGGGAGGTGTCCATCATGGTGGAGAACACCACCGCCGCCGCCCCGGGGAAACCGGCGCCCCGTTGGTCATACCGGGCAGCAGCGCGGCGCACCCCGTCCAGCACCTGCTTTTCCCTCTCCTCATTGAGCACGGGGAGGTGATGCGCCGCCTTATAGGCAGCCACCTGCAGGGAACAATCCATCCGGCGGCAGAGCAGGGCGACCAGCTCGTCGTCCAGACGGTCGATTTCGGCACGGATATCGGCGAGTTCCATGGGCGGATAATCCCCTTTCAATCAATCGGCGCAGTGATCCGGAATGGCCTCGGTCTCCAGAATATCCAGCAGGCCCAGGGCCAGGGCGGCTTCCGCCACCGGGAGGGCGCGGGGGACGATGCAGGGATCGTGCCGCCCCTTGACAACCAGCTCCGCCTCCCGGCCCGCGACCAGATCCACGGTCCTCTGCGGCTGGCCGATGGAGGCGGTGGGCTTGACGGCCAGACGGACAATGAGAGGCATGCCGCTGGTGATGCCGCCGAGAATGCCGCCGTTGTGGTTGCTGGTGGTCACCACCCGGCCGGACGCGTCGTAGGCATAAGGGTCGTTGGCCTGGCTGCCCCGCATACCGGCGAGGGCGAAGCCGTCCCCGAACTCTACCCCCTTGATCGCCGGAATACCGAAGAACAGGGGAGCCAGCCGGTTCTCCACCCCATCGAACATGGGGGAGCCGAGGCCGGCGGGCAGGCCGACGGCGGCTATTTCCACCACGCCGCCCACGCTGTCCGCTGCCATCCGGGCGGCCTCCACGGCGTTTCGCATGGCGGGCTCCGCCTTGGCGCGCAGGAGGGAGAAGGGGCGGGCGGCCAGCTCCTCCAGCAGCTGGGAGGAGAGGTTCACGGGATCGAAAGCCTCGTCGGCGGCGTCGGCGATGCGCAGAATATGGCCGCCGACGCTTACCCCCCGCCGGCGCAGGATTTGGCGGCAGACGGCCCCGGCGAACACCAGGGGGGCGGTGAGTCGGCCACTGAAATGGCCGCCGCCCCGCACGTCGTTATACCCGCTGTACCGGACGTGGCCGGTGAAATCGGCGTGGCCGGGGCGGGGGAGGATCTCGAGATTCTGATAGTCCCCCGAACGCTGGTTCTCGTTGCGGATGACCATGGCCAGGGGGGCGCCGGTGGTGCGGCCGTTCAGGGTGCCGGACAAGATAGCGGGGATATCGCTCTCCAGGCGAGTGGTGGCGGTTTTGTCCCGGCCGGGGGCGCGGCGGGCCATCTGGACGTGGATTTCCTCCATGTCCAGGGCCTCCCCGGCGGGCAGGCCGTCCAGAACGCAGCCGATGGCTTCGCCGTGGCTCTCCCCGAAAATGGAGAGGCGCACCCGGTTACCGATGGTCGATGACATGCGCGGTTCCTCCTATCGCTCGATAGTCTTCAAAAAAGGCGGGCCAGCTTTTGGCCACGCTTTGGGCGTCGGTGACGGTGACGGGGGCTTCGCAGCCCAGTGCCGCCATGGACAGGGCCATGACGATGCGGTGATCGTTGTATCCTTCCGCCCGGCCGCCGGCCAGTCGGGAAACGCCGGTAATGGTCAGGGAATCGGGGCCCTCCTCCACCCGGCCGCCCAGGCGGCGGATGCCGTCGGCCACGGCGGCCAGGCGGTCGCTTTCTTTCAAACGCAGGCGCGCCGCGCCGGTGATGTGGGTGACCCCGTCGGCCAGGGCGGCGGTGACGGCCAGGACGGGCACCAGATCCGGAATCTGGGCCGCGTCGATGTCGATGCCGTGCAGAGGGGCCTTCCGGCAGACGATGCGGCCGGGCGCCTCCTCGACGGCGGCGCCGAAGCGGCGGAACAGCGAAAGGGCTTCCCGATCCCCCTGGGCGGAGGCGGGGTTCAGCCCGGTGAGGGTGACCTCCCCGCCCAGGGCCCCGGCGGCCAGCAAAAAGGCGGCCTGCGACCAGTCGCTTTCCACCGCCGTGTCCAGGGGCCGATAGGTCTGGGAGCCGGGGATGAACCAGCCGTCCTCCAGGGGTTCCACCCGGATACCGGCCTGCCGCAGCACCTGGAGGGTCATATCCACATAGCCCGCCGATTCCAGCGGGGTGGTCAGGCGGATGCGGCTGTCCTCCCGGCAGAGGGGGAGGGCGAAGAGCAGGCCGGTGATGAACTGGCTGGACACGTCGCCGGGCAGGGCGAAGTCCCCGCCGGTCAGCCGGCCGGTAACGGTTAGGGGCAGGCCGGAGGCGGCCGAGAGGGTCACCCCGTGGGGGGGCAGACAGTCGGCGTACACCCCCAGAGGGCGCTCCGGCAGCCGGCCGTGGCCGGTGAAGACGGCGGGAATACCCCGGGCGGCGTACAGGGGAATGAGAAAGCGCAGGGTGGATCCGCTCTCGCCGCAGTCCACCGGCAGGGGGGAGGGCGAAGAGGACGGGGGAGCGGGGGCGAAACAGGCGGCGTCCCCGTCCAGACGCACGGACACGCCGAGGCCCCGCACGGCCCGGAGGGTGGCCTCCATGTCGGCGGAAAGGCTGAGGCCTCGCACCCGGCCTTCACCGGCCAGGGCCGCGGCGATCAGCAGCCGGTGGGCGGCGGATTTGGAGGGCGGGGGCGTCAGGGTTCCCCGGATGACGGAGGGAGAGATGACGGCGAGGAACATGGCGGGACTCCTTTCATTGTGTCAGCCGCCCAGGAAGGCGGGCAGCTCCGACAGGGGGAGACGGTGAATAAACGCGTCCCCGATGGAGCGAAGCAGCACCAGGTCGATGGCCGCGCCGGTGCGCTTCTTATCCATGGCCACAGCGGGAAGATAATCGGCTGGGGCCGCCGGGTCGCTTACCGGCAGGCCGTAGGCCTCCAGCACAGGCAGCAGGCGATCCAGGGTGCCGGGGGCGGTGAGGCCCGTCCGTTCGGAGGCGGCGGTGATGGCGGCCATGCCCAGGGCGACGGCCCGGCCGTGGGTCAGGCCGGTGTAGTGGTAATAGGTTTCCAGCGCGTGACCCAGGGTATGGCCGAAATTGAGCAGCTTGCGCTCCCCGGTTTCGGTCTCGTCCCGTTCGACCACCCCCTGCTTGATGGCGATGGCCCGCACGACGGTGGCCTCTCGCCGGGCGGGGGACAGGGCGTCCCCGGCTTCCAGGGCGGCGAACAGCTCCTTATCCAGGATGCAGCCGGCCTTGATGATTTCGGCCATGCCGTCGGTGAGAAAGGAGGGAGGCAGGCTGTCCAGGACGGAGAGATCGGCCAGCACCCGGGCGGGCTGCCGAAAGGCGCCCACCAGGTTCTTTCCCTGGGGGATATCCACGCCGGTTTTCCCGCCCACCGAGGAGTCCACCTGGGCCAGCAGGGAGGTGGGGATCTGGACGAAATCGACGCCCCGCAGCCAGGTGGCGGCGGCGAAGCCGGTCATATCCCCCGTTACGCCCCCGCCCAGGGCCACCAGCAGGTCGCTGCGGGTGAGGTTCTCCTCCGCCAGCTTGGCGTAAATCCGGGCGATGGTATCCAGGCGTTTCTGCTCCTCCCCGGCGGGGAAGGTGAACGCCGACACGGTATAGCCCGCGCTTTCCAGGGAGCGGGCGACCTGCCCGGCGTACAGGGGATAGACGTTGGAATCGGTAACGATGAGGGCGCGAACACCCCGGGGATTGACCTCGCGGCAGAGGGGGCCGGCCTGCTGGAGCAGGCCGTCGCCCACGAAAATGTCATAGGCACGGCTGCGGGTATGGACGGACAGGGTGGTCATGGCGTTCGATCCTTTCTATGCTCCGGAAGGGGCGGCAGGGCGCCGTCGGCCTCTTCCTTGCGTTCCCGGCCTGCCCGCAGCAGGGCGGTCAGCGCCTGCCGATCCCCGGCGGCCACGGCGTCGCGGCAGGCTTGCAGGCGCTCCATCAGCCCGTCGATTTCGGCGCAGAGATCCGCCTGGTTGAGAAGGAAAAGCTGGGCCCACAGCGTTTCATCCACGGAGGCGACGCGGGAAACATCCCGGTAGCTACCCGCCGAAAAGCCGGCGTGGTAGAGGCAGCAGGGGGATTTGACATACGCGCCGGCCAGCACATGGGGCAGCTGGCTGGTGAAAGCGATCATCCGGTCGTGATGGGCCGGGGTGGTGACGGTCATGCGGGCGCAGCCCAGCTGGGCGGCCAGCTCCTTCATCCCGTCCACCACGGCGGCGGGGGTGGACGGGGTGGGGGTGAGGATGTAGCAGGCCCCCTCGAACAGGGCGGCGTCGGCGTTGTCGAACCCGCCTTTTTCCTTGCCCGCCATGGGGTGGCCGCCGATGAAGGTCAGGCCCGCCGCCTCGCATAGGGCGGCGGCGGGTTCTACAATGGCCTGCTTGACGCCGCAGACGTCGGTGACCACGGCCCCCGGCTTGATGGCGGCGGCATTGTCCCGCAGAAAGGCCAAGGCGGCCTCGGGCGGGAGGGCCAGGATGACGAGATCCGCGTGGGCCAGCAGCTCGGCGCCGCCGGCCTTGTCCACGGCGCTGCGCTTGAGGGCGTTCATGAGGGTGACGGGATCGCTGTCCAGGCCGTAGAGGATATAGCGGCTGCTGCGCCGCAGGGCGAGGGCCATGCTGCCTCCGATGAGGCCCAGGCCGACGATGGCGATGGTTTTTTTATTCATACGCGGCTCCCTTTAACGGTACGGTTCAAACGCGGGTGGACAGGGTTTTGCCGAACACGGCGGCCACCTCGCCCAGACGGGCGGCCAGCTTGTCGAACTGATCGGGGGTCAGGGACTGGGCGCCGTCCGACAGGGCGTGGGGCGGGTCGTTGTGCACCTCGATGATCAGGCCGTCGGCGCCGGCGGCCACGGCGGCCAGTGCCAAGGGTTCCACCAGGGAGCTGACCCCTGCGGCGTGGGAGGGATCCACCACCACCGGCAGGTGGGACAGCTTTTTGAGCAGGGGGATGGCGGAAATGTCCAGGGTGTTGCGGGTCATGGTTTCGAAGGTGCGGATGCCGCGCTCGCAGAGGATGACCTTCTCGTTGCCCGCGGCCATGATGTATTCGGCGCTCATGAGCAGCTCTTCGATGGTGTTGGCCAGGCCCCGCTTGAGCAGGATGGGCTTGTCGCATTTGCCCAGCTCCTTGAGCAGCTCGAAGTTCTGCATATTGCGGGCGCCGACCTGGATGATGTCCACATCCTCAAACAGCACCATATGGGCGGCGGACATGATTTCGGTGACGATGGGCAGGCCGGTTTCCCGGCGGGCATGGCGCAGCAGCTCAAGGCCCTCGGCCCGCAGGCCCTGGAAGGCGTAGGGGGAAGTGCGCGGCTTGAACGCGCCGCCCCGCAGGAAGGCCGCACCCGCCGCCTTGACGCGGGCGGCCACCTCGCTTATCTGCTCCTCGCATTCCACGGAGCAGGGGCCGGCAATGAGACCCAGCTTGCCGCCGCCGATAACCGATCCGCCCCCGAGATCGATGACGGTGTCGTCCGGGTGGAACTTGCGGTTGGCCTTTTTATAGGGCTCCTGGACGCGGCGGACGCTCTGAACAATATCCTGGGCGGCGATGGAGTCCATATCCACCGCGGCGGTGTCGCCCAGCAGGCCCAGGACGGTGGAATGCTCGCCGTACCAGGCGTTGACGGTGACGCTGTTGGTTTTGGCCAGGTGGTTGGAGAAATCCTCCACCTGGTCGCGGGTGACGCCGGGTTTTAAGACGATGATCATAAGAATTGCCTGCTTTCTATAAAATTTGATATAAAAAAGGTGGAGCCCATTTCCATGAGCTCCACCTGAATATCCAACTGCACGGGAGAATTTTGACGGCAAAAGCCGCCGGCTCACGGAGTGCCCGTATTCGATTTTTCCCAGCAAAAATAGCCCCAGCCAAAAAAGCTGAAGCGATAGCCGGTGTTAAATCGATTGTGGGCGGCGGTTCGGTTCATGGGTTCCTCCAAGATGTGACGTTAATTTTATGATAGCCGCTCCCGGCGGGTTTGTCAAGGCAGTGGGAAAAATTTTACGGTTTTTTCTCTGTGAGGATTTCCGCCGTGGCAACCAGCAGGCTCTCCAGATATTTCCGGTCTTCGGGTTTCGCCTCCAAAATCGCCCTGGAAATATTGTCGGCGGTAACGGCTTCCCTGCCGAACAGGAGGTAATCGGCGGAAACATGCAGGGCTTTGCATAATCCATATAGCGTAACAGTAGTCATATTTTTACGCCCGTGTTCTATGTCAGCGAGAAAGGACAAAGAAATATCCGCTTCTTCGGCCAATTTTTCACGGGATAGCTTTAGAAGAGTCCTGTTGTTGCGCACACGTAAACCGATTTCCGCAGCCAAATCCAGCGATTCGCTCATATGACCACCTCCTAACACTATAGTATTTTACATATTACTATTGATTATTAAAATCAGCAGTTGTAATATGTATATAGCTATAGAAATGGTTTAGAGGTGGAAAATATGAAATGTGAAAATTTCTTTTGTGTGTATTGGGAAGCGGGGACTTGTTGGTTGGATGAAATTGAGGTGGATGAGCTGGGTCGGTGCTTTAGCTGCATATTGGTGAATATTCCGCCCGAGGTGGTCGAGGAGGAGCGCCGGAAGATGCGGGTACGGTATGAATGATGGAGCACGGCACAGGCGTAAAAGAAATGCGGGGGCATGAAATATCATGCCCCCCAGAATTTATTTACAGCAAGGCCTGGATCGTTTTGGCCACCGCGAGAGGGGGCTGTTCCCCGTCTACAGTATACTGCGCCGCCGCCCGGTACAGCGGCAGGCGGGCGGCGAACAGCTCCCGCACGGCGGTTTCCTTATCCTCCCGGGCGAGCAGCGGCCGGGAGGTATCCCCCTTCAGGCGGGTCAGCACCGTCTCCGGCTTCACCTCCAGCAGCACGATGACGCAGGAGGGGCGCAGGGCCTCCACGTTGGCGGCAAAGGTCAGCGCGCCGCCGCCCGCGGCGATCACCAGGCCGGTCTGCCCGGCCAGGGCGCGGCAGGTCTCCCGTTCCCGGCGGCGGAAGTCGTCCTCGCCGTATTGCCGGAAAATCTCCGACACGGCCATGCCGGCTTGCTGCTCGATATACTCGTCCATATCCACGAAACGGCGGCCGGACAGGGCGGCCAGCTGCCGGCCCACGGTGGTTTTGCCGCAGCCCATGAAGCCGCAGAGCACCACGTTACGCATGGGTATCCATCCTTTACTGACGAAAATGTTGGTTCATATAGACGTTGGCGTCGGCGATGATGGAGGCGACGGCCTCCGCTTGGAAGTCCGCTCCGTACCAGCAGGTATGGGCGACGGCGGCCTGCCAGACCAGCATGGGCATGCCCCCCACGGTGCGGGCCCCCGCCGCGCGGGCGGCGGAGAGCAGGCGGGTTTCCTCGGGATTGTATACCGCGTCGAACACGGCGGCGCAGCGGGCCAGGACGCCGGGATCCACCGGCGACGCGTCGCAGCGGGGATACATCCCCACGGGGGTGGCGTTTATCAGCAGGTCAAAATCCCCGGACAGACGGGACAGCTCCACCGTCTCGAACGCCGCGCCGGGCACGAGGGACAGCACGTAATCCTTCAGCGCGCGGGAGGCCTCAAAGTCCTCCGGGCGCACGGCGTTGATCAGCCGGCAGCCGGCCAGGGCGGCTTCGCAGGCGAAGGTGCGCCCTACGCCGCCGCAGCCAAGCAGCGCCACCCGGCCGGCGAGGGACACCCCCCCGGCCTTCAGCGCGCAGAGGAACCCGTCAGCGTCGGTGTTGTAGCCCACGGCGCCACTTTCGGTCACGGCGATGGTGTTCACCGACCGGTACAGCTTCGCCCGGCCCTCCAGCCGATCCAGCAGGGGGATGACCGCCTGCTTGTGCGGGATGGTCACGTTGAGGCCCTGCACCTGGGGAAGCATCTCCCGCAGGGCGGCGGACAGCTGCTCGGGAGGGATGTCCCGGGCTTCATAGGCGGCCGGCCGGCCGGAGAGGGCGAACAGGCGGCTGTGGATAAAGGGGGACATGCTGTGGCCCAGGGGATGGCCGATGACAAAATATGACGGGATATGAGCCATTGCGAAACCAACCTTTCGGGCGGGCGGAGCGCCCCGCCGATAAATTTAAAAGAATTCAAAAGAAATGGAAAAAGGTGATTGACAAATCCAAGGATAACGCATAATATTTTGGGTGTAGTGGTTTTGTGCCGAGACGAGGCGATGGCCTGCTGTCTGTGCCTTCTACTATAGCACAAAGCCCCTCCCGCGCGCAATGCCTTCCCGAACGACGAGGGGAAGACGAAGGACAGCGGCCGACATTATCGATTTTTGGAAGGATGAACGGTATGGTACTGGAAAAAGTGAAAATGATTCTCAGCAACCAGTTTGACGTGGAGGAGGACAGCATCACGCCCGAAACCAATATCGCGGACGATCTGGGCGCCGACTCCCTGGACGTGGTGGATATGCTGATGTCGCTCGAGGATGAATTCGACGTAGAAATCCCCGACGACGAGATCGAGAAAATCCGTACCGTGGGCGATTTGGTCACCTATATCGAGGAGAATATGTAGTATCCGGTTGTCTGTATCCGAAATAAGAAGCCGCGTCCGGGGCATCCGTCTGCCCGGCGCGGCTTTTTTCTCAGGCGGTGAAGGCGGATTGGACAATGTCGATGGTGGGGATAGTGGCGGGAAATTTCCAGAATGCTGCAAGGAGGGGGCCGGATGCGGCGGACAATTGAGACACCGGGAGGGCCGCTGTCCTACGAACTGACCCGCAAGGCGGTGAAAAATCTGAATTTCCGGCTGCTGCCGGGCGGGGAGCTGGCGGTTTCCGCCCCCCGCCGCGTTTTGCCCGAACAGGTGGACGCGCTGGTGAGACAGAAGGCGGACTGGGTGGAGCAGGCCCGCCGCAGGCAGGAAACCCGCCGCACCGCGGCCGACAGCCAGGGCGTCTGGCTGCTGGGGGAAAGGCTACGGCTGACGGCGGTTCCGGGCGAGCGGGACGGGTTTGCAGCTGGGGACGGGATGCTAATCCTGACCCTGCGGCCAGGCGACGACCAGGAGGAGAGGCGGCTCGCGCTGGTCAAGGCCTTTCTGGAGCAGGAGGGGCGGGAGGTGCTTCCCGCGTCGCTTTGCCGGATGCACCGGCTGGTGGAGCCGCTGGGGGTTCCCTTTCCAAAGATGACCACCCGATGGGCGGTGGCCCGCTGGGGAAGCTGCGCGCATCGGGAGGGGCGGATTTCCATCAATAAGGCGCTTGTCTGCGTCCCGCCGTCCTGCGTGGATTATGTGATGCTGCATGAGCTGGTGCATTTTCTCCACCCCGATCATTCGCCGGCCTTTCATGCCCGGATGGCGGCGCTGCTTCCCGATTGCCGGGAGCGGGAGGCCGTCCTCCGCCGGTTTTCGCCCCGGCTCGCGCTTGAATAACCGGCGAGAATGCGGTATACTGAAAAATACGGGCTCGGCGGTGGTCGACCTGCCGCCGCGTGGTTCTATTAATAATAGGTAATATAACCGGGTGTTTTCGGCCCGGACGGAGTGAAAAAACGAGATGAACATCCTGTTTGTATGCACCGGCAACACCTGCCGCAGCCCCATGGCCGCCGCGCTGATGAAGCGGCGGATGGAGCGGGAGGGCATTCCCGGTAAGGCGGAGAGTGCCGGACTGGCGGCCAGCTGCGAGCCGGCGTCCCAGCTGGCCGTGACAGTCATGCGGGAATGGGACATCGATTTGAGGGGACACCGCTCCCGGCCGGTAACCGCCATGCTGTGCGAGGCGGCGGATTTGGTGGCGGTGATGTCTTTGCGGCACCGGCTGGCCCTGACGGCCATGGGGGTGGATCCGCAAAAGATTGTGGTGTTGGGGGAGGAATCCGGTGGGATTCCCGATCCCTACGGCGGGGATGCCGCCGACTACCGGCAATGCCGCGACGCGCTGGAGCGGGCGGTGGCGGCAATACAGCCGGTTTTCTGACAAGAAAAAAGACCTGAGGAGTTTTTGGGACGGGGGGAGTTGCCCCCGCAAGGAAAGGAAGAGCTATGGACGAGCACCGATCAAAGCCTCCGGCGGGGATGATGATCACCCCCATGCACGCGGATCACCTGGACAGCCTGGCGGATTTGGAAAGCCTGGCGTTTTCCATCCCCTGGTCCTATGACGCGCTGGCGGAGGAGCTGCAGAACCCGCTGGCCGTGTTTTACGTGGCGGAGGATGTGGACGCCGAGAGCGCGGTGGGCTATGTGGGCATGCACCACATCCTGGACGAGGGCTTCATCACCAACGTGGTGGTGCATCCGGCTTACCGCCGCCAGGGGATCGCCACGGCCCTGTTGGCCGAGCTGGAGGCGTATGGCAAGGCCCACGATCTGACCAGGATCACGCTGGAGGTGCGGGCCTCCAACCAAAAGGCCATCGCTCTGTATGAGCAAATGGGGTACGAAAAGGAAGGGGTGCGTCCCGGATTTTACGACTCTCCTAAAGAGGATGCGCTTATCTATTCCCTGTATCTGTAGCCTAGTTGGCGGGGGGCCGCGCCACCCCAGCACTGGCTTTCATCATCGCTTATCTAGAAGGAGACACGGCCTCATGCGAGTATTAGGAATCGAATCCTCCTGCGACGAAACGGCGGCGGCGGTGGTGGTGGACGGACGGACGGTGCTGTCCAACGTCGTCGCCTCCCAGGTGGAGGAACATAAGCTGTATGGCGGGGTGGTGCCGGAAATCGCCAGCCGCCGCCACGCGGAGGCCATCAGCGGGGTGGTTCGCCAGGCGCTGGACGAGGCGGGAACGGCTCTCGCGGATATCGACGCCGTGGCGGTCACCCACGCGCCGGGACTCATCGGCGCGCTGCTGGTCGGGGTGAATTTCGCCAAGGGGCTGGCCTTGTCGGCACACAAGCCCCTGGTGCCGGTGCATCATCTCCGTTCTCACATCGCGGCCAACTATCTGGCCCATCCGGACTTGCATCCGCCCTTCCTGTGCCTGGTGGTGTCGGGGGGGCACAGCCATATCGTGCAGGTGGAGGACTACACCCGCTTTTCCGTGCTGGGGCGTACCCGGGACGACGCGGCGGGGGAGTGCTTCGACAAGGCGGCCCGGGCCATGGGGATGCCGTATCCCGGCGGTATCCATCTGGACAAGCTGGCCCCCTCGGGAAACCCCGACGCCTATGCGCTGCCCCATCCGCGGGTAGAGGGAAGCGCCTACGACTTCAGCTTTTCGGGGTTGAAAACGGCGGTGCTCAACCTGCTGCACAACGCGCGGCAGAAGGGGGAAGAGGTAAACCGGGTGGATTTGGCGGCCTCTTTCCAGAAAACGGTGGTGGAGCTGTTGGCCGGGAACCTGCTGCGGGCCGCCGCCGACACCAGGGCGCACACCATTGTGCTGGCCGGAGGAGTATCCGCCAACTCGGGACTGCGCCGCCGGATGGAGGCCGACTGCGCCCGGCTGGGATACCGGCTGTACGCGCCGCCGCTGCCGCTGTGCGGGGACAACGCCGCCATGGTGGGGGCCCAGGGTTATTACGAATATCAGTCCGGGCATTTGGCAGGAATGGATTTGAATGCTTGCGCCACGATGCCCATCGAAGGGGATACTGTCCGTATGCAGGGGTAGGTTTTGCAGGATACGCCGACCAAATATGCAAACTTACTGACCGAACGTTAAAATATTATCAATTTATTCACAATTCATCTATTGCGCTTCTCCATCGGCATAGGCTATAATAGGAGGCGTTAACAGAAATTCACCGATATGGATTGAAAGGGGATTGGCACATGACCAACAACAAGACTGTTCTCGATTGGATCGAGAAAATGGTCCAGCTGGTAAAACCGGATAAAGTCGTTTGGATCGACGGCTCCGAGGAGCAGCTGGAGGCCCTGCGCGCCGAGGCCTGCGCCTCTGGCGAAATGATTAAGCTTAACGAGGAGAAGCTGCCCGGCTGCTACCTGCACCGCACCGCCGTCAACGACGTGGCCCGCGTGGAGCACCGCACCTTCATCTGCTGCGACAAGGAAGAGGACGCCGGCCCCACCAACCATTGGATGGCCCCGGACAAGGCGTATGAGATGCTGTACGACATCGCCCGGGACAGCTACAAGGGCCGTACCATGTACGTGATTCCGTATTCCATGGGCCCCATCGGCTCCCCTCTGGCCAAGGTGGGCATCGAGCTGACCGACTCCATCTACGTGGTGCTGAACATGGCCATCATGGCGCGCGTGGGCCAGAAGGTCCTGGACGTGCTGGGCGACAGCAACGACTGGGTGCGCGGCCTGCACTGCAAATGCGATATCGACGAGGAGAAGCGGTACATCTGCCACTTCCCGCAGGATAACACCATCATCTCCGTCAACTCCGGCTACGGCGGGAATGTGCTGCTGGGCAAAAAATGCTTTGCGCTGCGCATCGCGTCCAACCAGGGCCGCAACGAGGGCTGGATGGCTGAGCACATGCTGATCCTGGGCCTGGAGAACCCACAGGGCGAGGTCAAGTACATCGCGGCGGCGTTCCCGTCCGCCTGCGGCAAGACCAACCTGGCCATGCTGATTCCGCCCAAGGCGTATCAGGAGAAGGGTTACAAGGTGTGGTGTGTGGGCGACGATATCGCCTGGATGCGTCAGGGCCCCGATGGCCGCCTGTGGGCCATCAACCCGGAGAACGGCTTCTTCGGCGTGGCGCCCGGCACCAATGCGAAATCCAACCCCAACGCGCTGGCTTCCACCCGGCAGGGTACCATCTTCACCAACGTGGTGCACAACCTGGACGACAACACCGTGTGGTGGGAAGGCCTGGATAAGAACCCGCCCACGAACGCGCTGAACTGGAAGGGCGAGAAGTGGGACTGCACCGACGGTTCCAAGGGAGCGCATCCCAACTCCCGTTTCACCGCCCCGGCGGAGAACTGCCCCTGCATCTCTTCGGAATTCAACTCCACCACCGGCGTGCCGATTTCCGCCATCGTGTTCGGCGGCCGCCGCGCCAAGACCGCTCCCCTGGTGTACCAGTCCCGCGACTGGGATAACGGCGTGTTCGTAGGCTCCATCATGGCCTCCGAGACCACCGCGGCCGCCACCGGCGCCGTGGGCGTTGTCCGCCGCGATCCCATGGCGATGCTGCCCTTCTGCGGCTACAACATGGCCGATTACTGGGAGCACTGGTTCGAGATGGGCGAGAAGCTGGGCGACAAAGCGCCGAAAATCTTCAATGTCAACTGGTTCCGCACCGACGACGAGGGCAACTTCATCTGGCCGGGCTTCGGCGATAACCTGCGCGTGCTGGAGTGGATCATCAAGCGCTGCGAGGGCAAGGCCGACGCGGAGGAAACCCCCATCGGTTTCGTGCCCAAGGCCGAGGACATCAATCTGGAAGGCCTGGATTTCGACCTGGAGACCCTCAAGGGCATCCTGCAGGTGGATCCCAGCCTGTGGACCAGCGAGCTGGACGGCATCAAGGAGTTCTACGCCCAGTTCGGCGACAAGCTCCCCGCCAAGCTGCGGGAAGAGCTGGACGGCCTGGCCGCCCGCCTGAAATAAGTTCCGATAAAAAGCGTCCGCTGGCAGCAGCGGACGCTTTTTTCTGGATAAAGGGAGCGCGCAAACCGGAACGAGAGGTTTTCCAAAAATCCTCTGGACGAATGAGGCATTTTTCCCCTTGTTATCCGGGACGTAACCTGTCATAATAAGCACAGGTTACGATAAAGGATGGTTGGCATGTATTTTCAATCACGGGACGAGCGGTACCGCTCGCCTTTTGGGGCCGTTCCGGAGGGGACGGCCATATATCTGCGGGTCAGGCTGCCTCGGGCGTGGCAGTGCTCGGGGTGCCGGCTGGTCACCGCCCTGGACGGGGGTCTCGACCGGCGGGCGGACATGTTCTGGGCCGGCATGGACGGAGATGATCAGGAATGGTGGGACTGCCACTACACGCCCGCCGTGCCCGGCCTGTACTGGTACGGCTTTGAAATGACGCTGGCCGACGGGGCGGCATATCTCGTCCGGCGGCCCGACGGCAGCGCCGACATGGTGCGGACGCCCGGCGGCGCGCGTTGGCAGCTGACCTGCTATGAAGCGGGATTTTCCACCCCCGATTGGCTGGCGGGTGGGGTGATGTATCAGATTTTCCCCGATCGGTTCGCCAGGTCAGAGGAGCCGAAGGCCGGCGTGCCGACCGACAGGGTGCTGCGCGGCGATTGGGGCGGACAGCCGGAATGGCGGCCCGACGCCACAGGCACGATCCGCAACAATGACTATTTCGGCGGGGATTTGAAAGGCATCGAGCAGCGGCTCGACCGGCTGGCGGAGCTGGGCGTTACCTGCCTGTATCTCAACCCGATTTTTGAGGCGCATTCCAATCATCGGTACGATACCGCCGACTACACGGCGGTGGATCCCCTGCTGGGCACGGCCGAGGACTTTGAGGCGCTGACCAAAACGGCCGCCCGTCTCGGTATTCGGGTGCTGCTGGACGGTGTGTTCAGCCACACCGGCGCAGACAGCCGGTATTTCAACAAAGAGCGCCGGTACCCGGAGGAAGGGGCGTTCAATTCCCTGTCCTCCCCCTATGCGAGCTGGTATCGGTTCAAGAACTGGCCCCATGAGTACGGCGGGTGGTGGGGATTCCCTACGCTGCCCGAGGTGGACGAGATGGCGCCAGCCTTCTTCAGCTACATCAACGGGGCGGACGGGATTGTCCGCCGGTGGCTGGCCGAGGGGGCGGCCGGCTGGCGGCTGGATGTGGCCGATGAGCTGCCGGACGAATTTCTCGACGCGCTGCGCCGGGCGGCCAAGGCCGAGAAGCCCGACGCGCTGGTGCTGGGCGAAGTCTGGGAGGACGCCAGCAACAAGCAGAGCTACGGCCACCGCCGTCGGTATCTTCTGGGGCGGCAGCTGGACAGCGTGATGAATTATCCTTTCCGGGACGCGGTGCTGGGCTTTTTGACCGGCTGCCGGGCGACGGATTTTTTCAACAAAATCCTGGATGTGGTGGAAAACTATCCGCCGCAGGTGCTGCGGCTGCTGATGAACATCATCGGCACCCACGACACCGAACGGGCGCTGACCGTTCTGGCGGGAGAGCCGGTGAACGGCTGGGGCCGGGAGTGGCAGGCCTCCCGCAGCCTGTCGGTGGAGCAGCGGAAAACGGGACTGCGCCGGATGCGGCTGGCCGCCGCGCTGCAGTATTGTCTGCCCGGCGTGCCCTGTGTGTATTATGGGGATGAAGCGGGGATGGAGGGGTACAAGGATCCCTTCAATCGGGGCTGTTATCCCTGGGGCCAGGAGGATACGGGCCTGCTTAACTGGTATCGAAAGCTGGGGCAGCTGCGCAAAATCTGTCCGGCGCTGCGGGAGGGGCGGTTCCATCCCCTTCCAGCCGGGGATGAGGTGGTCGCTTTCCTGCGGCAGGACGGCGGCAGTTCCCTGCTTTGCGCGGTCAACCGCGCGGGGGCGGAGAGGACGGTGGCGCTGCCCGAGGAATGGCGGGGCCGGACGGTGAACCTGGGCGGCGGCTGGATCGCGGAGGACACGCTGCATCTGCCGTCGGAGGACTGCGCTATCTGCATACGGGATACCGAGCGGGAATGAGTGAGATTGGCATTTCCTGACGGCGTCAACCAATTCCTTTATAAGCTAAAAACCACTTACGGGGCATGAGGCGTGGCCCGTAAGTGGTTTTTCTAAGTTTAGCGGTATGATATTTCAGCTGCAGAAAACGTGCTTGCCGATAGTGGCGATGACAGGACGGGATCGGATCCATTTGTTGGTGGCTGTTTTGGGGTTGTAGTAGTAGATGGCGCCACCGGAGGGATCCCAACCGTTGAGGGCGTCCTGCGCCGCGCGGTAGCTGCTTTCTGCCACCGGCTGATCGAACTGGCCGTCATACAGGCAGGAGAAGGCGCCCTTTTGATAAATCACGCCCGAAATGGTGTCGGGAAACGAGGGGTGCTGCACCCGGTTGAGCACCACGGCGCCCACCGCCACCTGGCCGGTGTAGCTCTCACCGCGGGATTCTGCGGAGATTAGGCGGGCCAGCAGGTTGTAGTCGCTTTGGGTATAGCCGCCGCCTCCGCCGCCAGAAGAACCGCCGCTGCCGCCCGAGCTGAAAATACCCATGGCTTTCAGAGTGGCCGGCCCGGCAATGCCGTCCGGCGTCAGACCGTTCTTTTTTTGGAAGCGGATAACCGCTTCCTTGGTTTGCTTGCCGTAAATACCGTCCACCTTGCCGGGATTATATCCCCAGTTGTTCAGCTTGGTTTGTATTTGGCGCACCTCTTCGCCGCGGGAGCCTTCCTTGGATAATACGTCCACTGTCTGCCCGGACGACAAAAGGCCGAGGCAGAAAAAAGCCGTGATAAGCAAAGCGGCCAGCCGCCACAGGGTCGTGCGCATCCCTGTGATGCGGGCCATATGAATCCGATCCATACTGCATGTCCTCCCCAACTTGGAAATCTACCCATAGTCTGGCAGAATTGACGCGCAATATGCCGCCTGGAAACGCCTGGAGGAAATTTCCAGTAAAAACAGTCGAAAAGTGTCGTCTTTTTGGGAAAATCCGCACTTTTCGAAAAAAGGCAAAAAAAGATTAAAAAAGTAGTTGACAAAGGAGGAGAGGGATGGTATTATAGTCAAGCGCTCTCGAGCGGGGGAACCCGCGGGAGGCCAAAAACCCAGGAAAATCAAGGGTTGAGAGGCTCTGATGGGAATGGGCTGGGAATGAAATGCATAAAGCAGGGAAACATTGGCAACAATGAAACCGCGGATATGCAGGAGAGTTCCAAGGCCGTAGAGTGGGGACCTTGAAAATTAAACAACGTAAACGGAAAGAACCAAAACTACCCGTTAATTAAAGGCACACCGGGCCTAAACCGGTGCGAGCAGCAGAGAGGCTGCGAATGAGCTAGAAGCTCTAAAGACGATATAGACCGCTTCGGCGGATATATACCATATTTAGAGAGTTTGATCCTGGCTCAGGACGAACGCTGGCGGCATGCCTAACACATGCAAGTCGAACGGGGATACGAGAGCTTGCTTTTGTATCTTAGTGGCGGACGGGCGAGTAACGCGTGAGCAACCTGCCCTTCAGTGGGGAATAACGTCTGGAAACGGACGCTAATACCGCATAACACAACGGAGCCGCATGACTTTGTTGTCAAAGGATTTATTCGCTGAAGGATGGGCTCGCGTCCGATTAGCTAGATGGTGGGGTAAAGGCTCACCATGGCGACGATCGGTAGCCGAACTGAGAGGTTGATCGGCCGCATTGGGACTGAGACACGGCCCAGACTCCTACGGGAGGCAGCAGTGGGGGATATTGCACAATGGGGGAAACCCTGATGCAGCAATGCCGCGTGAGGGAAGAAGGTCTTCGGATTGTAAACCTAAGTAGCCAGGGACGATAATGACGGTACCTGGAGAGTAAGCTCCGGCTAACTACGTGCCAGCAGCCGCGGTAATACGTAGGGAGCGAGCGTTGTCCGGATTTACTGGGTGTAAAGGGTGCGTAGGCGGGATGGCAAGTCAGATGTGAAATACCGGGGCTTAACCCCGGGGCTGCATTTGAAACTGTCGTTCTTGAGTGAAGTAGAGGCAGGCGGAATTCCTAGTGTAGCGGTGAAATGCGTAGATATTAGGAGGAACACCAGTGGCGAAGGCGGCCTGCTGGGCTTTAACTGACGCTGAGGCACGAAAGCATGGGGAGCAAACAGGATTAGATACCCTGGTAGTCCATGCCGTAAACGATGATTGCTAGGTGTGGGGGGACTGACCCCTTCCGTGCCGGAGTAAACACAATAAGCAATCCACCTGGGGAGTACGGCCGCAAGGCTGAAACTCAAAGGAATTGACGGGGGCCCGCACAAGCAGTGGAGTATGTGGTTTAATTCGAAGCAACGCGAAGAACCTTACCAGGTCTTGACATCCAACTAACGAGGCAGAGATGCGTTAGGTGCCCTTCGGGGAAAGTTGAGACAGGTGGTGCATGGTTGTCGTCAGCTCGTGTCGTGAGATGTTGGGTTAAGTCCCGCAACGAGCGCAACCCTTGTCATTAGTTGCTACGCGAGAGCACTCTAATGAGACTGCCGTTGACAAAACGGAGGAAGGTGGGGACGACGTCAAATCATCATGCCCCTTATGACCTGGGCTACACACGTACTACAATGGCCATTAACAGAGGGAAGCAAGACCGCGAGGTGGAGCAAAACCCCAAAAATGGTCCCAGTTCAGATTGTAGGCTGCAACTCGCCTATATGAAGTCGGAATTGCTAGTAATCGCGGATCAGCATGCCGCGGTGAATACGTTCCCGGGCCTTGTACACACCGCCCGTCACACCATGGGAGCCGGTAATACCCGAAGTCAGTAGTCCAACCGCAAGGAGGGCGCTGCCGAAGGTAGGATTGGCGACTGGGGTGAAGTCGTAACAAGGTAGCCGTATCGGAAGGTGCGGCTGGATCACCTCCTTTCTATGGAGAGAAGAAGAAGCAAGACTTCTTCGGAATCCAAGGTCAGGCGGAAGAAGCGCAAGCGGAAACCGCAAGGGTAGGATAGGAACGGACCGAATACGTTGTTTAATTTTGAGGGTCTCCAAGATGGGGCGGAACGGCTTAGGCCGTTTTGTTCTGTCCAGGAATCTTCAGAAGGTGGAAGCTGGAAGGCTCAACCGAGAGAGGCAAACCTGTAGGATATGGGGGTGTAGCTCAGCTGGGAGAGCACCTGCCTTGCAAGCAGGGGGTCGACAGTTCGATTCTGTTCATCTCCACCACCAGCTGCGCTGGAGGCAAGACGCGCTGAAGAGAGTACGAACGGCAAGTTGGCACTCGCGAAGCGAAGAGGACCGCGCAGCAACAGGTAGGCCGGGAATGGCAACTTGAAACGGCCACGGATATGGGCTCATAGCTCAGGTGGTTAGAGCGCACGCCTGATAAGCGTGAGGTCGATGGTTCGAGTCCATTTGAGCCCACCACGCCACGAAAGTGGCACAAAGAAAGGGAAGCGCAAGAGCGGCAAAGGACAGGAGAGCTGAGAGGCTCAAATGGACATGGCCATCTTGAGCCCACCAGCGGCTGGCGCCGCGGCAATTCGCGAACCAAGAGGGAAGGGACTGAAAAGTCAATACCTCGCGGAACGGAGAAAGCTGAAAAACCAAAAAGGACGCGATTGAGCGAAGCACAAACTAGCCGAGAAATACGCGGAGCGTATTTCCAGGACAAATTGTGCGAAGCCCAATTTGTCCGGTGTACCTTGAGAACTGAATAAAGAAAAGCAAGAAAGCAAAGTGAAGTAGAATTATGGGTAAGCTGTTTGCGAGAGCAAATGGCAGACTATGATTTTGCCAAGAAGAACCCAAGAATGATTCGAGCATGATTGGAGCAATGCGGACGACGCCCGTAGAGGTTAATCTAGAAATATGCGCAGCATATTTCCGGAACGAACCTCCGCGAAGCGTAGGTTCGTTCGGTCAAGCTAGAAAGAGCGCAAGGGGGATGCCTTGGCACTGGGAGCCGATGAAGGGCGTAGCGATCTACGAAAAGCCACGGTTAGCCGAAAGCAGGCGCCTGACCCGTGGATGCCCGAATGGGGAAACCCGGCCGGATAAGCCCGGTCACCATACACTGAATTCATAGGTGTATGGGGGGAACCGCCTGAACTGAAACATCTAAGTAGGGCGAGGAAAAGACATCAACAGAGATTCCCTGAGTAGTGGCGAGCGAAAGGGGAAGAGGCCAAACCGGAGGTAGCAATACCTCCGGGGTTCGGACAGCGATATGTAGGATGTAGTTTAGCCGAAGCGTATGGGAAGACGCACCATAGGGAGTGAGAGTCTCGTAGGCGAAAAGCGAAATCCGCTAGCTGAATCCAGAGTACCGCCGGACACGTGAAACCCGGTGGGAAGATGGGGGGACCACCCTCCAAGCCTAAATACTACCCAGTGACCGATAGCGAAGAGTACCGTGAGGGAAAGGTGAAAAGAACCCCGGGAGGGGAGTGAAATAGAACCTGAAACCTTGTGCTTACAAGCACCGAGAGCCCGTCAAGGGGTGATCGGGTACCTATTGTAGAATGGTCCGGCGAGTGAATGTAACTGGCAAGGTTAAGGGCTTCAAGCCCGGAGCCGCAGCGAAAGCAAGTCTGAATAGGGCGCATGAAGTCAGTTGTATTCGACCCGAAACCGTGTGACCTACCCATGTCCAGGTTGAAGTGGCGGTAAAACGCCATGGAGGACCGAACCGACTCCCGTTGAAATGGTAGCGGATGAGATGTGGGTAGCGGAGAAATTCCAATCGAACTCGGAGATAGCTGGTTCTCTCCGAAATAGCTTTAGGGCTAGCCTCGGTTTGAGATTACTGGAGGTAAAGCACTGAATGGGCTAGGGGCCGAGAGGTTACTGAACCCTATCAAACTCAGAATGCCAGATAATCATAACTGGGAGTCAGACAGTGTGAGATAAGTCTCATTGTCGAAAGGGAAAGAGCCCAGACCCACAGCTAAGGTCCCTAAACATGGTTAAGTGGAAAAGGATGTGGGGTTGCACAGACAACCAGGATGTTGGCTTAGAAGCAGCCACTCATTAAAAGAGTGCGTAATAGCTCACTGGTCGAGTGACCCTGCGCCGAAAATTTAACGGGGCTAAACCATGTACCGAAGCTTGGGATTCCGTATGCTGAACAATGCATACAGGTAAAGCGGAAGGAAATATAGCGACGGCGAAGCCGGCGCGAAATTCGTTCAGCTAAAGCGTGTGTGTGGTTGTTCAGCATACGGAATGGTAGGAGAGCGTCGTATGAGGGGTGAAGTCAGAGCGGAAGCGCTGGTGGACTTCATACGAGTGAGAATGCCGGAATGAGTAGCGAGAATTATGTGAGAATCATAATGGCCGAAAGTCTAAGGTTTTTGAAGGAAGGTTCGTCCGCTTCAAGATAGCCGGGAGCTAAGGCGAGGCCGAAAGGCGTAGTCGATGCACATACGGTTGATATTCCGTAGCCGTCCGAAGATTTAAGCAAGGGGACACTTTGAAAGCGCATGACCCGGGCGATGGTAGCCCCGGGCGAAAGGGACTGAAATTCAAGTAGGGAAGCATGCGTGGACGAAGGCGAGAAAAGCCTTGTGTATATCGAGGATGCCCGTACCGCAAACCGACACAGGTAGACAGGAAGAGGATTCTAAGGCCAACGGGAGAAGGGTAGTTAAGGAACTCGGCAAATTGACCCCGTAACTTCGGGAAAAGGGGTGCTCTGGAAACAGAGCCGCAGTGAATAGGCCCAGGCAACTGTTTAGCAAAAACACAGGTCTCTGCAAAATCGAAAGATGAAGTATAGGGGCTGACACCTGCCCAGTGCTGGAAGGTTAAGAGGAGGGGTGCAAGCTCCGAATCGAAGCCCCAGTGAACGGCGGCCGTAACTATAACGGTCCTAAGGTAGCGAAATTCCTTGTCGGGTAAGTTCCGACCCGCACGAATGGTGTAATGATCTGGGCACTGTCTCAACTACCCGCCCGGCGAAATTGTAGTACCGGTGAAGATGCCGGTTACCCGCGACAAGACGGAAAGACCCCATGGAGCTTCACTGCAGCTTAATATTGGGTTTCGATATTTTATGTACAGGATAGGCGGGAGACTAGGAAGCAGAGGCGCCAGCCTTTGTGGAGTCAACCTTGGGATACCGCTCTTAAAGTATTGGAATTCTAACCTGCGGCCATGAATCTGGCCGGGGGACATTGTTAGGCGGGCAGTTTGACTGGGGCGGTCGCCTCCAAAAGAGTAACGGAGGCGCTCAAAGGTTCGCTCAGCACGGACGGAAACCGTGCCTTAGAGTGTAAACGCATAAGCGAGCCTAACTGCGAGACCGACGGGTCGAGCAGTAACGAAAGTTGGAGTTAGTGATCCGGCGGTATGAGAGTGGAATTGCCGTCGCTCAACGGATAAAAGCTACCCTGGGGATAACAGGCTGATCTCCCCCAAGAGTCCACATCGACGGGGAGGTTTGGCACCTCGATGTCGGCTCATCACATCCTGGGGCTGTAGTAGGTCCCAAGGGTTCGGCTGTTCGCCGATTAAAGTGGTACGCGAGCTGGGTTCAGAACGTCGTGAGACAGTTCGGTCCCTATCTGTCGCGGGCGCAGGATATTTGAAGGGCTCTGTCCTTAGTACGAGAGGACCGGGATGGACGTACCTCTGGTGCACCAGTTGTCACGCCAGTGGCACAGCTGGGCAGCTAAGTACGGTGCGGATAAACGCTGAAAGCATCTAAGCGTGAAGCCGACCCTAAGATAAGATATCCCACTGAGTAATCAGGTAAGGTCCCAGGAAGACTACCTGGTAGATAGGCTGCATGTGTAAGAGCAGTGATGTTTTTAGCTTGGCAGTACTAATAGACCGAGGGCTTGACCTATGCACCAAGGGCGGAATTGTTCTTGGGTTTCTTGGAGAGTGGTTGTTTGATGTCCTCCCTCTCCTGCTTTCTCGCTCCCCTCTTTATTCAGTTCTCAGGGTATATCCAGAACCCCCCGCCGCTTTTCGCGGCGGGGGGTTTCTCATATACCTTAGCCTGGATGGCGGGGGTAGAGGGCTAAAGAAAGCGCTGTGTCAGCATTATCCGCGGATAAGGGGACGGGCCGGCGTTGACAAATGACCGGGATCCTGTCATACTGAGATTGTATAGGCAATAAGAGGGGGAAACGGGTTGAGCAAGGGCGGCGGACACAAGACCAGATGGACATTGACCGTGCTGGTCATAGCGGCCTTCGCCGCGCTGATCCTGGCGGTTCAATTTCTCAATACCGATTTGACCGTTCTGGCCGACACTTACCGGGACACTTGGGAAGTGATCCCCATCCTGTTGGGGGCCTATCTTCTCAAGGCCTGCACCGTGGTGATCGTGCCCCAGCCGCTTGTCTATCTGCTGACCGGGCTGATGTTTTCCCCGCTTATCGCCTTCCTGCTAACCATCGTGTTTCTTTCGCTGGAGTTCACGGCCGACTATGCGGTGGGCAAACGGTTCGGAAAACGCCTTATAGATAAATTATTTCGCTGGATTAAGGGCAAGAATAAATTTTTGGACAAGGTTTTGGATGATCGCTATCTCGATCGGTTCAGTTCCATCGCCCTGCTGCGGCTGATGCCCGGCATATCCACCGATTCCGTCAGTCTGCTAGCCGGGGCGAAGGGGCTGCATTTCGGCCGCTTCTTTTTGGGCTCCATGGTGGGCTGTATGCCCCAGGCGGTCACGGTGACCCTCATGGGCAGCGCGGCCACCGACCCGCTGTCTCCCGGCTTTTTGATTCCTTTGGCTGCCCTTGTGATCATTCTGGTGGCAACGCTGCTGATGAAAAAGCTGGTCGCCGCCAAGAGAAAGGACCCGTCCGCCGATGAGTAAAAAAAAGGAAAAGCAAAACACCACCCACGATCGCAACAGCGCGCTGACCACTTACATCCGCATCGGCATCATCGCCCTGGCCATTTTGCTGCAGCTGGGCATCATGATGTTTACCACCTATTTCCTGCGGGCCAACGCGGCGCCCCTCTATGTGGCGCTCGATATTTTGGCCATGGTGACGGTGTTCAGCCTGATTAACCGACACGACAGCTCCGCCTACCGGCTGGCCTGGATCGTGGTGGTGCTGATGACGCCGATCGTCGGCATGGCGCTTTACTGGCTGTGGGGCCGGGTGGACTTTAATAAAAAGGAAAAGGGCGCGCTGAACACGGCGTTTGAGAACGGCTTCATGAAGCTGCCGGCCAATAAGCCGCAGCTCAATCAGTTTACCGCCCGGTATCCCAACGACGCCCCCTATGTCCATTCTCTCGCCAAAGCCCAGTATCCGCTGTATACCGACACAGCCGCGCAGTATTTCCCCATCGGTGAGGAGTATTTCGAACGGCTCATCGGAGACATGGAACGGGCGGAACGGTTTATATTTATCGAATATTTCATCGTCGCTACCGGTCAATTGTGGAACCGGGTGCACGAGCTTCTGCTGCGGAAAATCCGACAGGGGGTAGAGGTGCGCCTTCTCTATGACGATGTGGGCTGCTTTTTCAAAATTCCGGACAAGTTCGATAAGAAGCTGGAGGCCGAGGGCTTCAAGGTGGCGGTGTTCAGCCCCGCCCACCGCTTTGTTTCCAGCTTTTATCTGAACTACCGCAACCATGAAAAAATCGTGGTGATCGATGGACAGGTGGGGTATGCCGGCGGCGTCAATCTGGCGGACGAATATGTCAATATCGACTCCAAGCTGGGGCACTGGAAGGATGTGGGTATCCGCCTGGAGGGCAGCGCGGTGCGCAGCCTGTCGGTGATTTTTTTCCAAATGTGGAATATTGCCACACGAAATCAAGAGGGCGATTACAGCGATTATCTTATTGAAAAACCGGTAGAAGCCAAGGGATATTTTCAGCCTTATGCCGACGGCCCGTATAACAATCCAAAGAATCCCGCGTTGGATCTCATCCGGCAGGCGGCGGGAGGCGCGCGGCAGTATCTGTGGCTGACCACCCCGTATTTGGTTATCGATCAGGAGCTCAGCTCCACCCTCTGCCTGGCGGCGCGGGGTGGCGTGGATGTGCGCATCTGCACCCCTGCCATCTGCGATCACTGGTATGTCGGGCTGGTCAACCGGCACAATTATCGGCATTTGGTGAAAAACGGGGTGCAGATTTACGAATATACCCCCGGTTTCATTCATGGCAAGCTGATGCTGTGGGACGATCGCTGTGCGACGGTCGGTTCGGTCAACCTGGATTTCCGCAGCCTGTTTCTCCACTATGAAAACGGGGTGCTCATCTGCGACGCGCCGGTGGTGGCCGACATCCGCCGGGATATCGAAAAGACGATGGAGGTTTCCCACCGGATCACGATGGACGATATTCAGAGCCGTCCCTGGTGGCAGAAGGTGCTGGCGCCCGTCTTCAATCTGTTCTCCCCCCTGATGTAAGGGATAAGGGCTGTTGCAAAAGGGATTTTCACCCCTTTCGCAACAGCCCCAATTTGTTCAGACGGTCAAAAAAGTCGACAAGCGGCTGGACGGGGACGCTGGATCGCGGCGGCCTTGTAGGGGCGAGCATCGCTCGCCCGTTTCCCAGGACGGCGGGGCCGTTTCGCGGGCGAGCACTGCTCGCCCCTACAACCTCTGTCCGAATGGGCGGGGGGCAAAAAGCAGCGCTTACCATAGCTTCATCCGCTATGGCAAGCGCTGCTTTTTCAAAATGAGTTTAGCAACAGCCCCTTTTTTATAGCCGATCCGGGAGATTGCGTATCGCCAGGCCCTGCCGGTGGGCGTAGCTCACCGTGTAGGCGGTGCCGCCGGCTTGCCGGGTCAGCCAGCTGACGCACCAGGAGCTTTCATCGACCAGACGGCGGTTGCGCTCCTGCATACAGCCGGGGCGGTAGCGGTCCGCGACGTAAGAAACCGCGTCGGCCTGGGCGAGAATATCCACATAAACCGCCGCGTCCTCCGGCGGCCAGCCCCGCGTTTGATCGCGGCAGGGCAGGATCAGGAGCAGCCGCAGGAAAGGACAGGCCGCGCGGGCCCGCAGAACGGACTGCGCGGCGAGCGTGTCAAAGCCCCGCGCGCCGCCGCAGGCGAAATCGACAATACCGCGACCGATCAGCTCGGCAACGGTGTCGTCGAGCAAGGAAGGGATAGCCGGCAGATGTTCCGCCGGCAGGTTCCGGTGGCCGGTAAAACAGCAGGTAAACGCTTTCATTATAACCCTCCTTATAAAATATATCGTATATTATATCACGCCTTGGGACAATATAAAATATATCTTACACAATATATTTTAGATATAGATACCCTGATATAAGATAAATCTTGTATGGGGTGACTAAGTTGGACACAAGGGAAGCCGTGGCGAATAGGATTCGGGAGCTTTGTAAAGACAGAGATTTAAAAATTAACGCATTAGCCAACGAAGCGGGCATGCCCCCCATGACCATTTATAGCATTTTGTATACTAGAAGTAAAAACCCCGGAATTGTTACGTTAAAAAAGATTTGTGATGCACTTGGAATTACGTTGGGCGAATTTTTCAGCACGAAGGAATTTGACGATTTGGAGCAGGAAATCCGATAAGCGGCCGCCCGGGCCGCCGCACATAATCCCTGAGGCAGGCACATAAGGTAATATAGGCCAAACTGCTGTCTGTCGGAGGGAGAAACGCCTTATGTGGCTGGATACGGGAATTGTCATTGCGTATATATTGCTGTTGGTGATCATGGGGCTGCGGGGAGGCCGCAACGTCAAAAACGCCGGGGATTTCACCGCTTCCGGCGGCCGGTACGGCACGCTGGTGATTTTCGCCACCCTGTCCGCCTCCTACGTGGGCGGGGGATACTCCTCCGGCAACGCCGCCCAGGCGTATACCAGCGGCATCGGCACCACCCTGACCCTGTTCGGGTTCAGCCTGTCCATGATCCTCATCGGGAAATACCTGGTGCCGGGCGTGGGCCGCTTTACCGGCGTTTCCACCGTCGGCGGCATCATTGGGGTAAGCTACGGCCGGTCGGCCCGGATTCTGGCGGGCCTGTTCTCCTTCATCTGCTGCGCCGGGGTGGTGGGCGCCCAGATGGAGTCCATGGGCATGGTGTTCCACGTGCTGCTGGGGGTGCCCGAATGGGCCGGTATCCTTATCGGCTGCGGGATTGTGCTGATTTACACCACCTTCGGGGGTATGCAGTCGGTGATTGTAGCCGACATCATTCAGTTCATCCTGCTGGCCGGCGGCATGCCCCTGCTGCTGATCATGGGGCTTCACCGGGCGGGCGGCGCCCAGGCGGTGCTGGACACCCTGCCTCGGGAATATTTCAACCCCTTCAACGGCACCACCTTTGCCGGGTTTCTCTCCATGTTTTTCACCATGATGTTCGGCGAGGCGCTGGCCCCGCCCTATACCCAGCGGCTGCTGATCGGCCGCAACCCCAAGGGCACCGCCCGGGGCACCGTCCTGAGCGGTCTGTTTTCCATCCCTTTTTTCATCGTCACCGGCATGATCGGATTCACCGCGTATGCCCTCGGAGTGGCCAAGGACGCCTCGTCGGCCATGCCCGATTTGGTACAGGCGGTGCTGCCCCTGGGGATCCGTGGGGTGGTGATGGCCGCCATGGTGTCCATCATCATGTCGGCGGCCGACGGCTTTCTCAACGGGGCGGCGGTGGGGCTGGTCAACGACATGATTCTGCCGCTGCGGCCCCATATGTCGGATAAAAGCCAGCTGCGCTGGCTGCGGGGGGTGAACTTCGCCACGGGGGCGGCGGCGGTTTTGGCCGCATTTGTCCTGCCCGATGTGTTCTCCATCCTGGTGTTGGCGTATTCCTTCTGGTGCCCCCTAATCCTGGTACCCCTGGCCGCCGCTTTCCTAGGGGTCAAGTCCAACGGCCGGGCGTTCCGCTATGCGCTGCTGGCGGGGCTGACGTCCACCCTCCTGTGGAACTATGTCCTGGGCAAGCCCTGGGGCGTGGACGGCACCATGGTGGGCATGCTCTGCAATTTCCTGGTCTTTACCGCATGCACCAAGGCCTATCAGCGCTATGACGTGCAAAAAATCCGCGTGTGGAAATAATGCCTTGAGTTTCCCCGCCAAACTTGGTATACTAACCGTAACCAGAGAAAGGGGCGGTGACAAGGGTGAAGGGTCTGAAAGGGGTTATATCCTGGCTATCGGCGTTCCTGTTCGCGGTGGCCGTCATCGCGGTGTACAAGACCTTTGATAACTTCGACAGCATCTGGGCCTTTGTCGGCACTATTCTCGACATTCTCAGTCCCTTTGTCACCGGGTTCGGTCTGGCCTTTCTGCTGTTCGCCCCCAGCCGCTTTCTCGAAAATAAACTCGCGGGCGCGCACAACCGTTTCCTCCGCAAGGGCGCCCGGCCCATCGCCATCGCGGTGGTGTATCTGGCCCTGCTGCTGATCGTCGCGGTGATTTTGATTTTTGCTCTGCCCGCCCTGGCCCGCGCCCTTATCGGCTTTTTGAAAACCCTGCCCGACTATTACAAAACCGCGATGGACTGGGTGGAACAATACACCCGCCCTGGCGGCGTTTTGGAAAATTTCGACGTGCCCGGCAAGCTGCAGGAGCTGTACGATAATGTGCTGTCCAAAATCAACATGGACACCATCACCGCCTCTCTTCAAGGGGTCGCCAACCTCACTTCCTCGCTGCTCAACGTGTTTATGGCCTTCATCATCTCGGTTTATATGCTGGCCAGCCGGGAGGCGCTGTTCCGCGCCCTGCGCGCCGTGTGCGGCCTGTTCATGAAGGACAAGTGGATGGACAACATCAGCCGGTATGGTCATAAGGCGGGGGAAATCTTTTATAAATACCTGTACAGCATTTTGATCGACTGCTGCGTCATGGGGGTCATCGTGTCCATCGGCCTGCTGATTTTCGGGGTGCCCAACGCCGTACTGCTGGGCATGATCGTGGGCTTCCTCAACATGATTCCTTATTTCGGCGCCCTGGCGGGCGGCGTGGGCTGTGTCGTCATTGCCCTGCTGTCGGGTAACATCTATACCGCCATTGGGGTAGGAGTGTATATCCTGGCCATGCAGCAGATTGACGGCAATGTGATCCAGCCCCGGATCGTGGGCGGGGGCGTCGGCATCAAGCCCATCTATGTGCTGCTGGCCATCACCATCGGCGGCGGGCTGTTCGGCTTCTGGGGCATCGTCCTGGGCGTCCCCTTTATGGCGGTGGCACTGATGCTCCTGCAGGACTTTATCGCCTACCGCAACAGCCTGAAGGTGGAACCGTCCGCCGCGAAAGCGACATCGGCCCCTGGGGACACAGGCGAGGAACCGTCCGCGGACGACAGCCGCAAAGAGAAATAAAACCGGGGCGGCGAATGCCGCCCCGGTTTTTAAAGAGGAGAGTGCGCGTATGCAGGTGCGTCCCTTTCTCCGGGGGATCCGGCTGGACAGGGAGTGGGTGCCGGATTTCGAAGAGTATCCTTTCTGCATCCCCGCTGTTCGCGCCCTCGAGGAATTGGCCTTTCATGAAGCGGTCACCTTTTTCGTAGGGGAAAACGGCACGGGGAAATCCACTTTGCTGGAGGCGATCGCCGTGGCCTGCGGGTTCTGCCCTGAGGGCGGCGGCCGCAATTTTCAGGTGGAAACCCGGGCCACTCACTCACCTTTGTGGCGGTATCTGCTTCCTCTGCGGGGGCCCTTATCCCCGCGGGACGGGTACTTCCTGCGGGCGGAGAGCTTTTACAACGTGGCCACCGCCATCGACGAGCTGGATCGCGTCCCGGCCCCCGCGCCGTTTATTCGGGACGCCTATGGCGGAAGCCCGCACGCCTGCTCTCATGGGGAGAGTTTTTTCGCCCTGCTGCACAACCGGCTGGGCGGAAATGGGCTGTATCTGTTCGACGAGCCGGAGGCCGCCCTGTCGCCCGCCCGGCAGCTGGCCATGCTGGCGGAAATGCGCCGGCTGGTTGAGGCCGGCAGCCAGCTCATCCTGTCCACCCATTCCCCCATCCTGCTGGCGTATCCGGACAGCCGCATTTACCAGCTGGACGGGACAGGGATCCGGCCGATCGCGTACGAGGAGGCCGAGGCCGTCCGGATCACCCGCGCGTTTCTGAACCGGCCGGAGCAGACGGTGCGGCAGCTTCTGCAAGCAGAAGAAAATCGGCCACCGTCCGGTGAATGATTCCGTCCGCCTTTTCCCAGTCCATGGCCCGGACGTTGAAGGCCTCCATCCGATCGTGGACATGCTTGGCGTCGCCGGCGATGGAGACCGCTTCGGCCAGCAGCTCCCGGGCCGCCCGCCGGTTGAAGGACAGAATCTGCCGCTTCTGGCGCAGCCGTTCGGCGTCGGTAAAGCGAGCGGCGTGGATCCGGCGGTAGACGGGGAAGTCCACCTTGTGGCACCCGCCGGAGGTGGTGAACCCGAGCCCCAAAGAGGGAATAAGCAGGTGCTCCAGCTTATCGTAGGGGGACAGGGGACAGGCGCAGGTGATGATCTCCAGGCCGGCGGCCAGCGCCCGTCCGCGCAGCTCGGCCAGCAGCAGGCGGGAGGCCGCGCCATACTCGTCCTCGATGGCGTAAATGCGGGAGCACAGGGTCTGCAGGGTTTGGTGGAAAATCACCGGCCCCTCCGGCGTGATGGCGGACAGGAACCGGCGCTTTTCTTTCCCGCGCCCGGGATGGAGCCCCGCGAATTCCCGATCCGCGATTCGCTCCGCCGTCCGGATGACCTTGGGCACGTCGGTGCAGTCCTGGGCGATACGGGTGCTGTCCCCCAGCAGGGACGCGGCCGCGCTCATGAATTTGCGGCAGCGGGCGTGCAGGACGGAACAGGCGTCGGTCGCCTCGATGATGTCCGCCGCCTGCCGGTGGAGCCGCTCGGCGTCCATGCAACAGCTTAAGTCGACGATCCGTTCTACCGCGCCCCAATATTTAGGTTCGATTACATGGGCCGCGGAACCATAAACACAGAAAGGGGAGATACGCCTATGCCCTGTCCGGATTGGGAAGAATGCGTGCGCCGTCACGGGTTCGACGCCTATGGCGTCTGCGACTTCGCCGCCGTCAGCGAGCGGCTGCTGCCCTGCCGCGCGGCGGCCCGCCTGCCCGCCGGGGCCCGCCGGGTGCTGGCGCTGCTGTTTCCCTACCGCTTTCCCGACGACGATCCCAGCCGCAATCTTTCCCGCTACGCCTGCGTCGAGGATTACCACCAGGCGGGCGGGCGGGTGCTGCGCGCGCTGGCGGAGGATTTGGCTATCCTCTGGCCGGGCCGGGCGTTCGAGCCTTTTCTGGACAATTCCCCTCTGCCGGAGGTGTACGCCGCCGCCCTGTGCGGCCTGGGCGTCGTGGGGGACAACGGCCTGCTCATCCATCCCCGCTACGGCTCCTACGTGTTCATCGGCACTATTGTCACCGACGCGCCTCTGCCGCCGACCGGCGGCGCCGTGGCCGCCTGCCCCCACTGCGGGGCCTGCGCCGCCGCCTGTCCCGGCGGGTGTCTGCCGGGCGGAGAGCGGGACAACTGCCTGTCGGCCCTGAGCCAGAAGAAGGGCGCGCTGACGCCGGCGGAGGAGGAGACGCTCCGGCGGGGCGGGCTGGCCTGGGGTTGTGACGCCTGCCAGGAGGCCTGTCCGCTCAACCGGGCCGCCGTAATCGCGCCCCATCCCTGCTTTACCTGGTATCGGCCGCGGATGACCGAGGAGGACGCGGAGGATTTGACGGGGAAAGCTTACGGGTGGCGGGGCAAGGCGGTGCCCCTGCGCAACCTGCGGCTGCTGCATATCGATAGGAACCGGGAGGGTGCGGATTCTTAAGGCCGCCCCTCCTGTTTTTATCAAATCGAAAGGAAAACCGTCGATACTGCTTAATACTTTCTGAAGATAGCGGAAATCGTGTTTTCAAACCTGGGGGAGTGTGGTATGCTTTTCCAAAACAGCCGGAAATGCCGGCGGAAAAGGAGAGGGAGCGGTGAAGAAGAAATCCTTTTGGCAGCGAACCAACCGGGGCTTCTGGGTCTCGATGGTGCTGCTGCTGGCGGTTGTTCTGTATATTGCGGCGACGCAGCTGATGCTGATTCCCCAGCGCAAGGAGATTCAGGAACTGAGCGACGCCGTCAATAAAATTTGGGAAGAAACCACGCTGATGACCGACGAACAGGCGGCTGCCTTGAACACCTCGAAGGAGAAACAGGATGCGGTGAAGGCGCGTATCCGCCAGGGGCTGTCCCCGCTGTTTGTGGAGGGCTCCAGTTACCTGGACAGCGCCTGCGATTCCCTGATGGCCCTGGTGCAGCAGGAATACAGCGGCCAGCAGCGCACCAAGACCCGCGTGTACCTGGATGTGGATCCAGACAAATGCAACATCATCGAGGACACGGCCCAGGCCACCTATTATTACGCCAACCGGGTCAGCGGACGGTATTATGACTACTACAACGGCGAGGGCGACCTGAAGGATATGGAGAATATCCGGCAGACGCTGAGCCTGTCCCTGATCTGCCAGAAGGTCAAGGGCGAATGGAAGATCTACCGCATCAGCGGTATCAGCAGCAACACGGATACGAGAGGAGATGGGTTCCGATGAGCACAGGCGATATCCTGGTGCTGGAGCACGTGTGCAAGAGCTTCGGCGCCCGTCCGGTGGTGCAGGACGTGTCCTTTTCCGTTAAGGAGGGGGAAATCTTTGGGTTCCTCGGCCCCAACGGCGCGGGGAAAACCACCACCATCAAAATGATTCTCGGCTTGCTGTCCATCGACAGCGGCTCCATTCTGGTGGACGGCCACAATGTCGAAACGGATTTCGAACAGGCCATGCGGTATATCAGCGGCATTGTGGAAAATCCGGATATGTACGGTTACCTTTCCGGCTACGACAATCTGCTGATTCACGCCCGGGCCTGCGGCGTGGCGGAAAGCCGGGTGCAGGAGGTGGCGGAGCTGGTAGGGATGCAGATGCGCATCCGGGAAAAGTTCAAAAGCTACTCTCTGGGCATGAAGCAGCGGCTCGGCGTGGCACAGGCGCTGCTGCACAACCCCAAGGTGATGATTCTCGACGAGCCTACCAACGGCCTCGATCCAGCGGGCATTAAGGAGTTCCGCGATCTGCTGCGGGGTCTGGCCCATTCACAGGGGCTCGCGGTGCTGGTGTCCAGCCATATCCTGCAGGAGATGCAGCTGATGTGCGATCGGGTGGGGATTATCAGCAAGGGCTGCCTCAAGCAGGTGGCCACCATGGAGGAGCTGACCCACGCCGGCCAGGGCGGCGTTTACCGCTATACCGCTCGGCCCATGGAGACCTTCCGGCAGCTGCTGGAGGCGAACGCGGCGGATCGGATTGTGGCCGCGGCGGCGGATCACATGGATATCCGCATTGCCGAAGACGAAATCCCCGGGTTCAACCGCCGCCTGATGGAAAACCAGGTGGATATTTACGGGCTGAGCCCGGTGGGCACCACCCTGGAGGAGACCTTCATCGAAATCACGGGGGGAGGGAACATCATTGGCTAAGCTGCTGCAGAATGAGCGGACGAAGCTCTATAAAAAGCCGTCTACCTGGGTGCTGTCCGGCGTGGTGATCCTGCTGATGCTCAGCACCGTGGTGCTCCTGAAAGTGATCAACATCATTTCAGCCAATAATAACTACTACTACAGCCAGGCGGATGCCTGGAAGGATGTCTATCAAAGCAACCTGCAGAGCAATGAATGGCAGTTGGAAAACGAGCCGGATAATATCCAGGTGCAGATGGAAATCGCCAAGTACAAGTATCTGCTGGATAATGAGATTCCGCCCAGCGACTGGCGCACCGATGCGGTGGCCGCCTATTACGAAGCGCTGGGCAACCTGAAAAGCGAGACCGCCATGATGGAAAGCGGCGAGCCGTCCTATCCCGAGGATCAGATGAAAGAGCACATTGCCGCCTACACCGCCCAGGTGGAAGGCTATAAAAAGGTGCTCGATAATGGCAACTGGAAGGATTTCCTCCGCCTGCGCATCGAGTTTATCAAAAGCGGATACACGGATTCCAGCATCATGGATGTCCCTCAAACGCCCCAGGAGCAAGAAGTGTTTATCCGCGTCCTGCAAATGCAGATCGATATGGACATCGAACCGGTGCCCACGACGTACAGCTGGCTGACGAAAACCTCTCCCAACCAGTGGAAGGTCAACAAGCTGAGCACCCTGCAGAAAAACGAGCTGTCCCTTCTGCGGGGCGAGGTGATCAACGATATGGTCGGGGAGCCGCAGCCCCTGACCTCCTCGGCCAAAGCCAAGCTGGAAAAAGAGAACAAAATCATCCTCAAGGAGCTGCAGACCAACACGCCGCCTGTCGACGAGGATGGCTTCCTGGGAATGCTGGATTCCACCACCGGCAATCTGAACCTGATCGGCGTGCTGCTGGTGGTGCTGGCCGGCGGCATCATCGCCGGGGAATTCGGTTCCGGCACAGTCAAGCTGCTGCTGATTACGCCCCACAAGCGGCAGAAAATTTTCTGGGCCAAGGCCGTGCTTCTGCTGGAAATCACCGGCCTGATTCTGGCGGGCATGTTCGTACTGTCCTTCCTGACCTCCGCCGCCTTTAACGGCTTCGGCGGCATCGGGGATATGGTGGTCGTCAGCGTTTTCGGCAACGTCGTGCGGCTGCCCTTCCTGCTGATCATCGTGCTGAAATATCTGCTGTATATGCTGCCGGTGCTGGCATACGGCGGCCTGGCGCTGATGCTCTCGGCAGTGACCCGCAAAAGCGCCGTGTCCATCGCCGTGTCTCTGCTGCTGATGTTCGGCAGCAAGGCGGGTATGCTGATGGTGGTTCTCGGTTCGGTGGCGATGCTGGGCGCGCCGCTGCCCGGGCTGAAATTCCTGCTCTTCGCCAACGAGGATCTGTCGGTCTATTTCCCCGGCGTTTCCTCCCTGATGGAGAAGATGTTCGGCATGAACACCAGCCTGGCCACCTTTGAGCCGACCATGAGCCTGGGCTTCACCGTGTCGGTGCTGCTGGTCTATCTGATCTGCTTCTTGTGGATCGGCCGGGACAGCTTCTGCCGCCGGGATATTCAATAAGAAAAGCACCCGGAATTCGCCTTCAAGGCGGATTCCGGGTGCTTTTTACATGGCGATATACAGCAGGGCGAGGACGATTTCCATCTGCGCGCCGTTTTTGATCAGCAGCACGGCCAGCATCAGCAGGAACAGCTGCTCCTGATCCTGAAACAGGCCGCCCAGTCCCCCGGCCTTTTCCTTCTTCTCCAGACAGCTTTCCGGTTCCCTGGGGGGCGGTTCGGGCGGAGGGCCGGGTGGTGGCTGCGTATGGATGGGGAAGGTACGGGGCCGCGGCCGCCCGGCGGCCATGGTTTCCGCCGTGCGCCCCCCCTCCGGCAGCCCGCCGCTGACCAGCAGGCGGGAACGTTCCCGCATCTGCTGAACCCGCTGCTCGGCCTCCTGCTGCATTCGGATAACATCGTTTACCATTTTCCACTCCCTCTCTGCCGGGAATTCCCGTGCGCCATGACGCGGCGGGTTATTTGCCGCCGAGCAGGCCCTAGGTAAGCAATGAATAAATCACGCCTGACAGCTCAGCGGCGGCTTGGTGGGGGAAATTCCCTTCACCAATCCATCCACTGGATTTACTCATCGCTTACCTTGCCTTGCAGCAGCGGCAGCAGCTTCATCATTTTCATCATTTGGATGGCGTCGTCCAGCCGCTTTTCCCGATCCCCGTGCAGATAGGGCCGCAGGGCCTTGAGCAAGGCGGTGTTTTCATCCTCCTTGTTTAGGCCGGCCATCAGGGGCGCCATTTTGGCGATGGCGGACAGGTCGGGCAGGCCGCCGCTGTCGGCATGGGCGGGCTTTTCCTTCCCGCCCCCCGATAGGCCGGCCAGCAGGGACTGGATGGTGTCGGCCATGCCTTCGTCCGGGCTGGCGCCGCCGTCGTCTCCTCCGCCATCCCCATCCAGACCCATGGCCGCCATGGCCGACTGGATCTTTTCCATGCTGTCCGGGGAACTGAGCAGGTCGTTAAGCTTTTGTGCCAAGTCGTCCATGACAACCTCCTGTCTGCCGGTGACCGGCGGATTATTTCTTGCCGAGGATCTGCTCGATGAGTCTCTGGGCCTCGGGCGTCTGCAGAAGCGCCTGCGCCTTGGCCTTGTCGTGAAGGACTTCGTCGATTTTTCCGGCTTCCTTGGCCGGCAGGTCGGGGGACAGTTTGCTCAGGCCGTCCAGCCCGCCGCTCTGCACCGTCTCGGCCAGTTTTTCCGGCGTGGTGCCCAGCTTTTTGCTTGCGAATTTCAACAGGGCCTGCATCTGATCCGGGGTGATGTTTTTGTCGCTCATGGCTGTGGATTCCACCTTTCTGCGGGGGCTTCCAACCCCGCCGCGTCTATGCTATACTTATGATACTTGCCTATGGGATATGAGAAAGAGATAAGTCGTCGGAGGAAATTTGAGCGAGGGAGGCGTCCGGCTGTGCGGATACTGGTGGTTTCGGATACCCATGGGGACGAGGGGGCGCTGCAGCGCGCCGTGCAGGCGCAGCCCTCCGCCCGGACGGTGATACATCTGGGGGACGGGGCGCGGGAGGCGGAGGCTGTGGCGGCCCGCTTTCCCGATCGGATGTTCTGGCAGGTACGGGGCAACGGCGATTTCGCTCTGGGTTCCGCCGACCTGCTCTATGCCCGGGAGGAAACCCTGGGCGGTAAACGGCTGTTTTTCACCCACGGCCATCTCTATGGGGTCAAGACGGGGCTTTACCGGGTATGCTGCGCAGCCCGTGAGCGGCAGGCGGACATTCTTCTGTTCGGTCATACCCACCAGCCCCTGACCGATTACGACGACGGCCTGTATATCCTCAACCCCGGCAGTCTGCGCGGCCGGGGCACCTACGGCCTTCTGGACGTCACGCCCACCGGCGTGCTCCTGAACGTCGTGGAGAATCGAAGATGAGCGGGGCGGGGCTTCCCGGGCTGACTACCCGGGTGCTGGGCCGGACGGTCATTTCGCTGGACGAGGTGGATTCCACCAACCGCTATCTGAAGGAGCGGGCCGGGGAGCTGCCGCACGGCACGGCCTGCCTGACCGGCTGCCAGCGGGCGGGCCGGGGGCGGCTTGGCCGCTCTTGGGACGTGCCGGACGGGCAGACGCTGGCCCTGTCAGTGCTGTTCCGCACCGGCGGGGACGTCGAGCGGCTCCCGCTTCTCTGCGGTCTGGCGGTATCCGGGGCGCTGGAGGCTTTGACGGGGGCGGCCTTTCGTATAAAGTGGCCCAATGACATTGTATGCAGCGGCCGCAAGGTGTGTGGCATTTTATGTGAGAGTCGGCCGGACGGGCAGGGCGGGCTGGCCGTGGTGGCGGGCATGGGGGTCAATCTGCGGCAGACCGCCGCTTGGTTCGCCCAGGCCGGTCTGCCCCACGCGGGCTCGGTTTTGGAGCTCACCGGCCGGACGCTTTCGCTGGAGGAGACCGCCGCCGCCATCCTCAACCAGCTGGAGCCGCTTTGGGATTTGTGCGGGCAGGAAGGCTTTGCCGTTCTGCGGGAGAGGTACGCCCGCCGCTGTATCAATCTTGGCCGATCCGTGCGGGTGCTGTCGCCGGCCGGCGCCATTCGTCTGGAGGGGACGGCCGTCGGCGTCGGCGAGGACGGCGGCCTGCTCGTGGAGAGCGGGGGAGAGGTCATACCGGTCACGGCGGGGGAAGCCTCCGTGCGGGGGGCCGACGGTTACGTGTGAAAGCGGCCTTATTACTACCATATATATGGGGAAATTTCCCGTTTGTCCACCTTATATGGAATTTGCATGAAAAAACGACGAAACGCGGCTGCTTTTTGAAAAACGCCGCGTCCCTTCGATCCCCGGAACCCCGCATGGCGGCTGGGTTTTCCGGGGATTTTTTTATTGAAAAAAGTTTCGCTTTTTTTGAAAAAACACTTGCATTTCCGAGACAGATGGTGTAATATAATCAGGCGTGACTGCGACAGACGGGTGATTTGCGCGTTTTTACGGGTGGATTTTTCCGGAAATCGTGGTTCGAGACTGCACGATATGCGATGACGCGGGAGGTTGCGGCCAGTTCCGGCCGGTTTTTCCGCTGAGTATGTCCGATTTCAAACCGGGCGAAAAGGAACCCTGTGTGCAGTGGCCGGCAAGGCCGCCTTCGGCCCTTCGGGGCGGGAAGCGGTTTTGAGTTGCGGCGGTCCTTCGGGAGCGCTTTGCCGGTCGCGGCCAGCAGGATGCAGAACCTGACCCGGACGCTTGTACCAGGCAAGTTTCCGGTTTTTTTAACGGCCGGGAAAGGAACACCCGGCGGTGTGTATGGTTTTGCACAGCCCGCCAACTCAATTTATTAAGGAGGCGTTTTTCAGTGGCAGTCAAAGAAAAAATCCGCATCAGAATCAAAGGGTATGATCATCAGCTCGTCGACCAGTCGGCCGAGAAGATCGTCGAAACCGCCCGCCGCACCGGCGCCCGCGTTTCCGGTCCCGTGCCGCTGCCCACCGAGAAGGAGATCGTCACCATCCTGCGCGCCGTGCACAAGTACAAGGATTCCCGCGAGCAGTTCGAAACCCGCACCCACAAGCGCCTGATTGACATCCTCAGGCCGTCGAACAAGACCGTTGAGGCCCTGATGGGCCTTGAGCTCCCCGCCGGCGTGGAAATCGAAATCAAGCTGTAAACTCCGCAAGGAAGCAACGGCTTGTCAGATTTCCCGGCGAGGTCAAGTTGGCCTCCTGTCGGGCGGCCAACCAATAACCAAGGAGGTATAGACATGCAAAAAGCTATCATCGGCAAGAAGGTCGGCATGACGCAGATCTTCGACGAGAAGGGCAACGTCGTCCCGGTCACCGTCATCGAAGCGGGGCCCTGCGTGGTTGTCCAGAAGAAGACCGTGGAGAACGACGGCTACGCCGCGGTTCAAATCGGCTTCGGCGACATCTCCATCAAAAACGTGACCAAGCCCCTGAAGGGCCACTTTGAGAAATCCGACGTGGCTCCCAAGCGTACGCTGCGCGAATTTCGTCTGGACGACTGCAGCGCTCTGAATGTCGGCGACATCATCAAGGCCGACACCTTCGCCAGCGGCGACCGCGTGGACGTGGTCGGCACCAGCAAAGGTAAGGGCTATGCCGGCGCTATCAAGCGCTGGAACTTCCAGCGGCTTAAGGAATCCCACGGTACCGGCCCTGTGGCCCGCCACGCCGGTTCTCTGGGCGCCTGCTCCTCTCCCTCCCGTGTCTACAAGGGCATGAAGGGCGCCGGGCATCTGGGCGCGGAGCGCGTGACCGTGCAGAATCTGACCGTTGTGAAGATTGACGCGGAGAACAATCTCATCGCTGTGAAGGGCGCCGTTCCCGGCCCCCGCGGCGGCGTGGTGATGCTCTCGGATTCCGTCAAGAAGGCCTAAGGGAAGGAGGAAATCTAAATGCCTACAGTATCGACTTTTGACATGACCGGCAAACAGAGCGGCACCATGGAGCTGAGCGCCGAGGTGTTCGGCATCGAGCCCAACGCCGCCGTCCTGCACAGCGCGGTTGTGAATTATCTGGCGAATCAACGCCAGGGCACCCAGTCCACCCTCACTCGTTCCGAGGTTCGCGGCGGCGGTAAAAAGCCGTGGAAGCAGAAGGGCACCGGCCACGCCCGCCAGGGCTCGACCCGCGCGCCCCAGTGGACCCACGGCGGCATCGCCCTCGGCCCGAAGCCCCGCAGCTACCGGTTCGTTCTGAACAAGAAGGTGCGCCGCTTGGCCATGAAGTCCGCGTTCTCCTCCAAGGTGGCTTCCGGCGATATGCTGGTGCTCGATTCCCTGTCCATGGAGGAAATCAAGACCAAGACCGTGGCGACCCTGCTCAAGGCTCTGGAAGCCGACCGCAAGGTGCTGCTGGTTCTGCCGGAGAAGGACGAGACGGTCATTAAGTCCGCCCGCAACATCCCCGGCGTCAAGACCGCTCTGGTCAACACCCTGAACGCCTACGACATCCTGAACGCCGACAAATTCATCGTTGTGAAGGATGCGGTTGCCAAACTCGAGGAGGTGTACAAATAATGGAAGCTCGCGACATCATTATCGCGCCGGTCATCACGGAAAAGTCCGTCGTCGCCCTGCCCGAGAAAAAGTACACCTTCCGCGTCGCCAAGGGCGCCAATAAGATTGAAATTGCCAAAGCGGTAGAAGAGATTTTCAAGGTGAAGGTGCAGAAGGTCAACACCATCAGCATGAAGGGCCGCCTGCGCCGCATGGGCCGCAACGAAGGCTATACCCCCTCCTGGAAAAAGGCCGTTGTGACCCTGACCGCGGATTCCAAGACCATCGAGTTCTTCGACGGCATGTTCTAAAAGCGGGCCGTACCCGCCTGGTAACGTATGGGGCTCCTTATGCGGGAATCCGGCTCGTCCGGCTCCCAGCGACAAAAGCCCCGCAAAGCCAATGATTAGGAGAGTGAATCGGAATGGCAATGAAACTGTATAAACCGACTACTCCCGGCCGTCGCGGTATGTCCGTCATCGACTACAGCGTACTGTCTAAAGTAGAACCGGAAAAGAGCCTGCTGGCTCCTCTGAACAAAAAGGCCGGCCGCAACAGCTACGGCCGCATCACCGTCCGTCATCGCGGCGGCGGCAACCGCCGGAAGTACCGCATCATCGACTTCAAGCGCAACAAGTTCGATGTGCCCGGCACGGTGGTGTCCATCGAGTACGATCCCAACCGCAGCGCGCACATCGCCCTGCTGCAGTATGAAGACGGCGAGAAACGCTACATCGTAGCGCCCCAGGGCCTGTCCGTGGGCGACGTCGTCACCTCCGGCACCTCCGCCGATATTAAGCCCGGCAACGCCCTGCCCCTGGCCAACATCCCCACCGGTACCTTCATCCACAATGTGGAGCTGTATCCCGGCAAGGGCGCCCAGCTCGCGCGCAGCGCGGGCACCATGGCGCAGCTGATGGGCAAGGAAAACAACCTGGCGATGATCCGCCTGCCCTCCGGCGAAATGCGGTACGTGCCGCTGTCCTGCATGGCCACCATCGGCCAGGTGGGCAACGTGGAACACGAAAACGTGAAGATCGGCAAGGCCGGCCGGAAACGCCACATGGGCTGGCGTCCGACGGTGCGCGGCTCGGTTATGAACCCCTGCGATCACCCCCATGGCGGCGGTGAAGGCAAGTCCCCCATCGGCCGTTCCGGCCCTGTCACCCCGTGGGGCAAGCCTGCTCTGGGTTACAAGACCCGCAAGACGCATAACCGCTCGGATAAGTTCATCGTCAAGCGCCGCAACGGCAAGTAAGCGAAAGGAGATTCAGATTTATGGGTAGAAGCGTAAAGAAGGGTCCTTTCGTACAGCCCGTGCTGCTCAAAAGGATTCAGGAAATGAATAAAGCCGGCGAGAAACGCATCCTCAAGACCTGGAGCCGCGCCTCCACGATCTTCCCGGATTTCGTCGGACACACCATCGCTGTTCACGACGGCCGCAAGCATGTGCCGGTGTACATCACCGAGGACATGGTTGGGCACAAGCTGGGCGAATTCGCCCCCACCCGCACCTTCCGGGGCCACACCGGTTCCAAAAGCACGAAGTAAGCGGCTGAAAGGAGAGAAATGCCATGGAAGCAAGGGCGCAAGTTACACACGTCCGTATGTCCCCTCGCAAAGTCAAAGTAGTTCTCGACCTCATCCGCAACAAGCCGGTTGATGTCGCCCTGGCGATTACGCAGCACACCCCCAAGGCCGCCTGCGAGCCTGTTGAGAAGCTCATCAAGTCCGCGGCCGCCAATGCGGAGAACAACCACAACATGGACAGGAACAACCTGTATGTCGCCGAGTGCTTCGTATGTCCCGGCCCCATTCTCAAGCGTGTCCGTCCGAGAGCCCAGGGTCGTGCATTCCGCATCGAAAAGAGAACGTCACACATCACCTTGGTGCTCAAGGAAAAGGAATAAGCGAGGAGGAGGTTAATTTATGGGCCAGAAAGTCAATCCCCACGGCCTTCGGGTCGGCGTTATCAAAGATTGGGACTCCCGCTGGTTCGTCAAGGACAGCGAGTTTGGCGATACCATCGTGTCCGATTACAATCTGCGTAAATTTCTGAAGAAGACCCTGTACGCCGCCGGCGTGCCGAAAATCGAAATCGAACGGGACGCCTCCCGCGTGCGCGTGCATATTCACTGCGCGAAGCCCGGCCTGGTTATCGGCAAGGGCGGCACGGAGATCGAGAAGCTGCGCATCAAATGTGAGAAAATGCTGGGCAAGCCCACGTCCCTGAACATTGTCGAGGTGCGCAGCCCCGACGTCAACGCGCAGCTGGTGGCCGAGAACATCGCCCAGCAGCTTGAGAAGCGTATTTCCTTCCGCCGCGCCATGAAGCAGGCCATCGGCCGCGCCATGAAACTGGGCGCGAAGGGCATCAAAACGCAGGTCTCCGGCCGTCTAGGCGGCGCGGAAATCGCGCGTACCGAACAGTATCATGAAGGGACGATTCCGCTGCAGACCCTGCGCGCGGACATCGATTATGGCTTCGCTGAGGCGAACACCACCTACGGCCGGATCGGCGTGAAGGTCTGGATCTACCGTGGTGAGGTTCTCGCCGGCGCTGCCAAGCCCCGCCGGGAAGGAGGCCGCAAGTAATGCTGTTGCCCAAGAGAGTGAAATACCGCCGCGTTCACCGTGGCCGCTTGACCGGTAAGGCCATGCGCGGCAACAAGGTGACCTACGGTGATTTCGGTCTGCAGGCTCTGGAGCCCGCCTGGATCACCTCCCGCCAGATTGAGGCGGCCCGTATCGCCATGACCCGTTACATCAAGCGTGGCGGTCAGGTGTGGATCAAGATTTTCCCCGATAAGCCCGTGACCGAGAAGCCGGCCGAGACCCGCATGGGTTCCGGTAAAGGCTCGCCCGAGTACTGGGTGGCCGTGGTGAAGCCCGGCCGCGTCATGTTTGAAATTGCCGGCGTGTCCGAAGACATCGCCCGGGAAGCTATGCGGCTTGCAGCGAACAAGCTGCCCATCAAATGCAAATTTGTCAGCAAGGCGGCCATGGATGCCGCTGCGCCGGAAGAAACGGATGGTGAGCAGTAATGAAGGCCAGTGAGATTGCAAAAATCCGCGACATGAATGACGCCGAGTTGCAGAAGCGGCTGAAGGAACTGAAAGAAGAGCTGTTCAACCTCCGCTTTCAGCATGCGATCAATCAGCTCGACAATCCGATGCGTCTGAAGGCCGTCAAGAAGGAAATCGCCATTGTCAAAACGATTATGCGCGAGAATGAAATCAAAAACGGCGCCGAGGCGTAACGGAAGGAGGAGTTATTGTGAGCGATAGAAATCTGAGAAAGACGCGGACCGGCCTGGTCGTCAGCGACAAGATGGATAAAACCATTGTCGTGGCCATCGAAGACAACGTCCGCCATCCGCTGTACAAGAAGATCATCAAACGCACCGTGAAGCTGAAGGCGCACGACGAGAAGAACGAGTGCCGCGTGGGCGATCGCGTGTCCATTATGGAGACCCGCCCGCTGTCCAAAGACAAGCACTGGCGTCTGGTCGAAATCATCGAGAAAGCAAAATAATGTTGGTCGTCAGGCGCTGCGTATCCTGTAGCGCGGCGCTCGAAAGGAGGAACAACCTGTGGTACAACAGCAGACTTACCTCAAAGTGGCCGACAACACCGGCGCAAAGGAGCTTATGTGCATCCGCGTCCTCGGTGGTTCCGGCAGGAGGTATGCCAATATTGGCGACGTTGTGGTGGCTTCTGTCAAGAAAGCAGCACCCGGCGGCGTTGTGAAAAAAGGTGACGTGGTCAAAGCGGTCGTCGTGCGTTCGGTCAAGGGGCTGCGCCGTGAGGACGGCACCTACATCCGGTTCGACGAAAACGCGGCTGTCATCATCCGCGACGACAAGAACCCGAGGGGAACCCGTATTTTTGGACCGGTGGCCCGTGAGCTCAGAGAAAAGGATTATCTGAAAATCCTGAGCTTGGCCCCCGAAGTGCTGTAAGTGGAGGTGTCGAAATTGAGTAGCAAACTGCATGTGAAAAAGGACGATACCGTCCTCATCATCAGCGGCGACGAGCGCGGCAACACCGGCAAGGTCATCGAGGTCAGCCCCAAGGAGGGCAAGGTGATTGTCGAAGGCCGCAACAAGGTCAAGAAGCATGTGAAACCCCGCAAGATGGGCGATCCCGGCGGCATCATCGAGGCCGAGGGCGCCATGTACGTGTCCAAAGTCCAGGTCATTTGCCCCGCTTGCAAAAAGCCGACCCGCGTCGGCCACAAAAAACTCGCCGACGGTTCCAAACAGCGTATCTGCAAACGCTGCGGCGAAACGCTGTAAGGAGGGAAAATAGTTCATGGCCAGAATGAAGGACTTCTATAAAGACGACGTCGCTCCGGCTCTGATGAAAAAGTTCGGCTACAAGAGCGTGATGCAAATCCCCAAGCTGGACAAGATTGTCATCAATGTCGGCTGCGGTGAAGCCCGTGACAACGCGAAGGTTATCGACGCGATTCTCATCGACCTGGCGGCCATCACCGGCCAGCGCCCGATCGTCTGCAAGGCCCGTAAATCCGTCGCCAACTTCAAGCTGCGCGAAGGCATGAATATCGGCGCGAAGGTTACCCTGCGGGGCGACCGGATGTACGAGTTCTTGGATCGCCTGTTCAACGTGGCGCTGCCCCGCGTCCGCGATTTCCGCGGAATCAACCCCAACTCGTTTGACGGCCGCGGCAATTACAACATGGGCCTCAAGGAGCAGCTGATTTTCCCGGAAATCGACTACGACAAGATTGACAAGGTGCGCGGCATGGACCTGTGCTTTGTCACCACCGCCAAAACCGACGAAGAAGCGCGCGAGCTGCTCAGCCTGATGGGCGCTCCGTTCGCGAAGTAAGGAGGAGAAACCTGTGGCGAAAACATCGATGAAGCTCAAGCAGCAGAGAACGCCGAAGTTCTCCACGCGGGGCTACAACCGCTGCAAAATCTGCGGCCGTCCCCACGCGTACCTGCGTCGGTATGGCATCTGCCGTATTTGCTTCCGGGAGCTTGCCTATAAAGGTGAGATTCCCGGCGTAAAGAAGGCCAGTTGGTAAGCAATAGCTAAAGGAGGTTGACGGAATGCAAATCACCGATACCATTGCCGACATGCTGACGAGAATCCGGAACGCAAACTCGGCCAAGCACGATACGGTGGATATCCCCGCTTCCAACATGAAGAAGGCTATTGCCCAGATTCTTGTTGACGAGGGATACGTAAAGAATTATCAAGTCATCGAAGATGGCAAACAGGGCGTCATCCGCATCACCCTGAAATACCAGGGCCCGTCCAAGACCCCGGTTCTTCTGGGGCTGCGCCGGGTGTCCAAGCCCGGTCTGCGCATCTATTCCAGCAGCGAGGATATGCCGAAGGTTCTCAAGGGCATCGGCACCGCCATTGTTTCCACGTCTCAGGGCGTCATGACTGACAAGAAAGCCCGTAAAGAGCACGTGGGCGGCGAAGTCCTGGCCTTTGTTTGGTAAGGGGGAGAGAAGAGTATGTCGAGAATTGGACGTAAACCGATTTCTATCCCTGCCGGCGTGGAGTTCAAAGTGGAGGACAGCGTCGTGACGGTGAAGGGCCCGAAGGGCACCCTGACCCAGAAGGTGCACCCCAACATGAGCTTTTCCCTGGAAGACGGCGTTTTGACCGTAATCCGCCCGGACGACGCGAAGGAAAACCGTGCGCTGCACGGCCTGACCCGTTCGCTGGTGAGCAACATGGTCATCGGCGTGACCGAAGGCTTCAAAAAGGAGCTGGACGTCAACGGCGTGGGCTACCGTGTGCTCAAGCAGGGCAAAGACCTGGTGATGAACCTGGGCTACAGCCATCAGGTTGTCGTCAGTGAAATCCCCGGCATCACCATCGAGGTGCCGTCTCCGAATAAAATCGTCATCACCGGCCCCGACAAGCAGCTGGTCGGCCAGTTTGCCGCCGAAGTCCGTGAGAAGCGGCCTCCGGAACCCTATAAGGGCAAGGGCATCAAATATGTCGACGAGGTCGTCCGCCGCAAGGAAGGCAAGGCCGGCGGCAAGGGCAAGAAGTAAGGAGGAGTGAAGACCCATGGTGAGCAAAAAAGACAGCAACCAGGCGCGTCTGCGCCGCCACACCCGTGTGCGCGGCAAGATCACTGGCACCGTCCAGCGTCCCCGTCTCAACGTGTATCGCTCCCTGAACCACATCTATGCCCAAATCATTGATGATGTTAAGGGAGTTACCCTTGTGGCCGCTTCGAGTGTCGAAAAGGATTTCGGCATGGCCGGCGGGAACAAGGAAGCCGCTAAGAAGGTTGGCGAGCTGATCGCCAAACGCGCCGCCGAAAAGGGCATTACCGAGGTCGTGTTCGACCGCGGCGGCTACGTCTATCACGGCCGCGTCAAAGAGCTGGCCGAAGGCGCCCGCGAGGGCGGCCTCAAGTTCTAAGGAAAGGGAGGAAATACTTTGGCCAGATTTGACGCAAAAGAGAAAGACACCGAATTCAAAGAGCGCATCGTGGCGATTAACCGCGTGAGCAAGACCGTAAAAGGCGGACGTATCTTCAAGTTCGCCGCCCTGGTGGTTGTCGGCGACGGCAACGGCACAGTGGGCTTCGGCCTGGGCAAAGCGGGCGAGGTGCCGGACGCTATCCGCAAAGGCATCGAGGACGCCAAGAAGAACCTGATTAAGATCTCCCTCAAAGGGAGCACCATCCCCCACGAAGTGGTGGGAGCGTTTGGCGCGGGCCGTGTCCTGCTCAAACCCGCTGCCCCCGGTACCGGCGTTATCGCCGGCGGCGCTGTGCGCGCCGTGGTGGAAGCGGCCGGCATTAAGGACATCCGGACCAAGGCTCTCCGCTCCAACAACCCCTGCAACGTGGTCAGCGCCACTATGGAAGGGCTGGCCCGTCTGCGCACGGCGGAACAAGCGGCGGCTACCCGCGGCAAAACCGCCAAGGAAATCTTAGGTTAAGGGGAGCGGCACGAAACAGGGTTTCGTGCGGAAATTTGTTCTTTCCGGCCAGACACCGTGGCCGGAATTTCGGCAAAGCCGAAACCGACCAAATTTCAGTGTCTGAGAAAGGATGACAGTATACCATGGCGAAGAAAGCAAAAGCCGGCACCTTGCAGGTGAAACTGGTCCGCAGCCTCATCGGGAGCAAGAAGGATCAGATCGCCACCGCCAATTCCCTGGGGCTCCGCAAAATCGGCGATTGCACGACGCAGCCCGACAACGCGGCCACGCAGGGTAAGGTGGCCAAGATTATCCACCTCATCGAGGTAACCGAAGCGTAAGCAATTCGAGCAAGGAGGTGCGAAACAACATGAAGCTTCATGAGCTTTCCCCGGCTCCCGGTTCCGTCCGGGAGGTCAAGCGGATCGGCCGCGGACATGGTTCCGGCCAGGGCAAAACCGCCGGCAAGGGCCATAAAGGCCAGAAAGCGCGCGCGGGCCGCGGCATGCGTCCCGGGTTCGAAGGCGGCCAGATGCCCCTGCAGCGGCGTGTTCCCAAAAGAGGATTCAATAACATTTTTGCCACCCGGTACGCCATTGTCAACCTGGCGGCTCTCAACAAGTTTGAGAACGGCGCGGTGGTGGACACCGAGGCGCTGAAAGCGGCCGGTCTGGTGAAAAATTCTTACGACGGCGTGAAAATCCTGGGCAACGGAGCCCTGGAGAAGAATCTGACCGTCAAAGCGGCGGCTTTTTCCGAGTCGGCCAAATCGAAGATCGAGGCGGCGGGTGGAAAGGCAGAGGTGGTCTGATGTTTCAGGTTCTGAGAAACGCTTGGAAGATCACCGATCTTCGTAAGAAGATTCTCTATACCCTGTTTATCATCCTGATTTTCCGCATCGGCTCCGCCATCACCATTCCGTTCATCGACGCGGCGGCCATCGCCAATGCGGTGAACAGCAGCAACACCGGTTTTGAGTTCCTGACCCTGATGTCCGGCGGCGGTTTCTCCAACGGCAGTATTTTTGCCCTGTCCATCACCCCCTACATCAACGCCAGCATCATCATTCAGCTGCTGACGGTGGCTATTCCTCCCCTGGAGCGGATGGCCAAGGACGGCGAGGCGGGCCGCAAAAAGCTGGGTCAGATCACCCGGTACACCACTGTTATTCTCGGCTTGATGCTGGGCGTCGCGTACTACTTCATGGTGAAGAATAAGTACAACGCCCTGTCCGCCGACGCGAAAAGCGGCTTCGGCCTCTGGTTCGGCGCTATCGTCATCGTCCTGTGCTTCACCGCCGGTTCGGCGCTGATGATGTGGCTGGGCGAGCAGATTAACGAAAAAGGCATCGGCAACGGCATCTCCATCCTGCTGTTCGCGGGCATTATCTCCCGCATCCCCACCGGCGCGAAAGCGCTGTGGACCTGGTTCTATGACGGCGGTATCAAGATGCTGAACACCTCTGGCAGCGCGGCTGTCAAAAACGTCATCCTGGTGCCCATCGTGCTGGTGCTGTTTTTGGGTATGATCGCCTTCATCGTTTTCATGAACGATGCCGAGCGCCGTATCCCGGTTCAGTACGCCAAGCGGGTGGTGGGCCGCAAGATGTACGGCGGGCAGAACACCTTTATCCCGATTAAAGTCAATATGTCCGGCGTCATGCCGATTATCCTGGCTTCGTCGATCGTGTCCCTGCCCTCCATCATCGCCAGCTTCTTCACTGCCCCCACCAAGGGCTTCTGGTTCCACTTCCTCAACTGCTTCAAGCAGGACAGCTGGGTGTACATCATCCTCTACTTTGTCCTGATCATCGGGTTCGCCTTCTTCTATGTGACCATTCAGTATAATCCGCTGGAGATGTCCAATAATCTCCGTAAGAATTCGGGCGCCATCCCCGGCTACCGGCCGGGCAAGCCCACCACGGATTACATCAAGAGGGTTCTGTCCAAGGTGACTCTGATCGGCGCCTTGTTCCTGGGTGTCATCGCGCTGTTCCCGGCCCTGTTCGGTAAGTTCAGCGGCTTCTACGGCCTGACCCTGGGCGGCACGTCCATCATGATCGTGGTGGGCGTCGCGCTGGAAACCACGCAGCAGATTGAAAGCCAGATGATGATGCGGCATTACAAGGGCTTCTTGGAATAAACCGATCGGATGCGGGACGCGCCGATAGGGTAAGGGCCGGCGGTATCCGGTTTGGCCGGATTCCCCGCCCCCTGCCCGGCGTCTGCTGCGGCCGATTTTCACAGAGCAACTGCCAAAAGGAGGCGTATTCTAATGAAGCTGATTCTATTAGGCGCGCCGGGTGCCGGCAAGGGCACCCAGGCGGAAGTCATCAGCCAGCATCTGGGTATTCCCACGATTTCCACGGGTAACATTATCCGTGAAGCGCTGAAAAGCGGCTCGGAGATGGGGCGGAAAGCCAAAAGCTTTATGGATTCCGGCAAGCTGGTTCCCGACGATGTCGTCATCGGCATCATCCAGGAGCGGCTGGCGCAGCCCGACTGCGCCAAGGGGTTCATTCTGGATGGGTTCCCCCGCACCATTCCCCAGGCCGAGGCACTTGACCGCATGGGCATCGACATCGACCGCGTCGTCGACATTGAAGTCGCGGACGAGACCATCGCCCGGCGTGTATCGGGTCGCCGTGTCTGCCCCGGCTGCGGGGCCACCTACCATGTCGACTATAAAAAGCCGGCGGTGGAAGGGGTCTGCGACCGCTGCTCGGACACCCTTGTTCAGCGCAAGGATGATCAGCCAGACACCGTGCAGGAGCGTTTGAATGTCTACCATGAGCAGACCGAACCCCTCAAGAACTACTATGCCGCCTGCGGCAAGCTGGTGATTGTGGAAGGCCAGGAGGAAGTCGCGGATACCACCCGCCTGACCCTCGCGGCTATTGAGGCCTGAGCATGATAGCGATAAAAAGCGGCCGGGATTTGAAAGCCATGCGGGAAGCGTGCGTCATCTCGGCCAGAGCGTTGAAACTGGCCGGTGAGGCGGTGGAGCCCGGTGTCACCACCGGGGAAATCGACCGCCGCATCCGCAAGTACATCGAGTCGACGGGGGCGAAGCCCTCTTTCCTCGGGTATGGCGGCTTTCCGGCCAGCGCCTGTATTTCTGTCAATAACGAGGTCATCCACGGCATACCGGGCAAACGCGTGATACACGCCGGCGACGTCGTCAGCGTGGACGTGGGCGCGTTTTTTAACGGTTACCACGGCGATAACGCCGCCACCTTCCCCTGCGGGGATATTTCTCCCGAGGCGAAGGCGCTGCTTGACGCCACCAGGGAAAGCCTGTACGAGGGCATTCGGGCGGCGATGGCCGGCAATCGGATCGGCGATATCGGCGCGGCGGTACAGCGGTATGTCGAGGTGCGTGGTTACTCGGTGGTACGGCAGTTCGTCGGCCACGGAGTAGGCACGAACCTGCACGAGGATCCCAGCGTACCTAATTTCGGTACGCCCGGCCGCGGCCCCCGGCTGCTTCCGGGCATGACCTTAGCCATTGAGCCTATGATCAACGCCGGCGCCTATGAGGTGAAAATCCTGGGCGACGGCTGGACCACGGTGACGAAAGACGGCAGTCTTTCGGCCCATTTTGAGCATACCATCGCCATCACCCCCGACGGACCCGTCATCCTGACGAATCCTTGAAGGCGGTGACCGACATGGTTGAGAGGGGCTGCGTGGTGATTTCGCTTTCCGGCCGGGACAAGGGACGGCTGATGGCGGTTCTCCGCACCGGGCCGGACGGCCTTTGGCTGGCCGACGGACGTCGGCGGCGGGTGGAGGCCCCCAAGCGGAAAAATCCGCGCCATGCCGCGCTCGCCGGCTGTACGGTGAGCGAAGCCGCAATGGCGACCAATCGTGAGCTGCGCCGCGCTCTCGCCGCCCTGACGGCAGACCCCGGCGCACGCGCCATCACTTGAGGGAGGTTAATCGATGTCCAAATCGGATGTTATCGAACTGGAAGGTACCGTGATCGAAGCTCTGCCCAACGCGACGTTTCAGGTAGAGCTGGCCAACGGCCACAAAATACTGGCCCACATCTCCGGCAAGCTGCGGATGAACTTTATCCGCATCCTGCCCGGCGACAAGGTGACGGTGGAGATGTCTCCCTACGACCTGACCAAGGGCCGGATCACCTGGAGAACCAAGTGATTTTCCGGGCAAATACGCAACCACTGACTACTCGATAGGAGGGTACGCTATGAAAGTCAGACCTTCTGTAAAGAAAATCTGCGAGAAATGCAAGATTATCAAGCGCAAGGGCCGCATCATGGTCATTTGCGAGAACCCGAAGCACAAGCAGCGGCAGGGCTGAGCACCGGCTGCGACTCTGACAGTCTTTGCGCCTCTCCGGGGGCGCAACCGAAAGGAAGGAAACATTTATGGCGCGTATTGCTGGTGTAGACCTGCCCAGAGATAAACGCATTGAGATCGGCCTGACCTACATTTTCGGTCTGGGCCGCAAGTCGGCGACAGACATCCTGGCCGCCACCGGGGTCAACCCCGACACCCGTGTCCGTGACCTGAGCGAGGACGACGTGTCCAAGCTGCGGGATTATATCGATAAGAACTATACCGTGGAGGGCGACCTCCGCCGCGACGTGGCTTTTGATATCAAGCGTCTGATTGAAATCGGCAGCTATCGCGGTCTTCGCCATCGCAAGGGGCTCCCTGTGCGCGGCCAGCGGTCCAAGACCAACGCCCGCACCCGCAAGGGCCCGAAGAAGACCATCGCCAACAAGAAAAAGTAAGCAGGAGGGATAAGAATGGCTGCTGCAAAAACCACAGCGCGCAAGGGTGCAACCACCCGCCGCCGCAAAGAACGCAAGAATATCGAGCGTGGCGCCGCCCATATCCAGTCCACGTTCAACAATACCATCGTGACCATCACCGATACCCAGGGCAACGCCCTTTCCTGGGCCAGCGCTGGTGAGCTGGGCTTCCGCGGTTCGCGGAAATCCACCCCCTTCGCCGCTCAGACGGCTGCCGAGACCGCCGCGAAAGCCGCGATGGAGCACGGCCTGAAAACCGTCGAAGTGTTCGTCAAGGGACCGGGCGCCGGCCGTGAAGCCGCTATCCGCGCCCTGCAGGCCGCCGGACTTGAGGTCAACATGATCAAAGACGTGACCCCGGTTCCCCACAACGGATGCCGTCCTCCCAAAAGAAGACGCGTCTGATCATCCAATTCAGGAGGTGCAACCAATATGGCTAGATATACCGGTGCGGTGTGCAGACTCTGCCGCCGTGAAGGACAGAAACTCTTTTTGAAAGGCGAGCGGTGCTATACGGCTAAATGCTCCGTGGCCCGCCGTGCTTACGCCCCTGGCCAGCATGGCCAGGCCCGCAACAAGAAGGCGTCCGAATATGGCCGCCAGCTGCGCACCAAGCAGTATGCCAAGCGCTACTACGGCGTTCTGGAAGGCCAGTTCCGCCACTATTTCGAAATGGCTGAGAAAATGCAGGGCGTGACCGGCGAAAACCTGCTGCGTCTGCTCGAATCCCGCCTGGACAACGTGGTGTACCGTCTGGGTATGGCCAGCTCCCGCGCCGAGGCGCGCCAGCTGGTGGATCACGGCCACTTCACCGTCAACGGCCGCAAGGTCAATATCCCTTCCTTCCTGACCCGTCCCGGCCAGGTTGTCGCCATGAAGGACGGCAGCCGTTCCCTGGATAAGATGAAGGCGATTGTCGAGGCCAACGCGGGCCGGCCCATCCCGAAGTGGCTGGAGCTCAACCGTGAGACTCTGGAAGCGAAAATCGTCGCGGTGCCTAACCGCGAGGACATCGATCTCCCCATCGAAGAAACCCTCATCGTCGAGTTGTACTCGAAGTAAGAACCACCGACCGGCGGCGGGTTTCCGCCGTCCCGGCGGGCCGGTTCTGACCGACATCCAACCGCGGACGTGGGGGAGAAGCCTTGTGTCCGTTCCCCCAATCCGTTTTTTATAAGGAGGGTTTTGAATGATTGAGATTGAGAAGCCCAGAATTGAAGCCGTGGACCTTGCGCCCAACGGCACGTACGGGAAGTTTGTCGTGGAACCCCTTGAGCGGGGCTATGGCACCACTTTGGGAAACAGCCTGCGCCGCGTGCTGCTGTCCTCCCTGCCCGGCGTGGCGGTGACCTCCGTGAAAATCGACGGCATCCTCCACGAATTTTCCACCATCGAGGGTGTGAAAGAGGACGTTACCGAAATTATATTGAACATCAAGGGTCTGATCGTCAAGATCAACGGCGACGGCCCCAAGGTTGTATATATTGAAGCGGAAGGCCCCGGCGAAGTCACGGCCGGCTCCATCAAATGCGACAGCGAGGTGGAGATTCTCGAGCCCGACATGCACATCGCCACGTTGGGCGAGGGTGCCAAGCTGTATATGGAAATCACCCTGGATAAGGGCCGCGGCTATGTCCCGGCCGAGCGGAACAAGCAGCAGATGGCTCCGGTCATCGGCGTTATCCCGGTGGATTCCATCTACACCCCGGTTCTCAAGGTCAACTACACGGTGGAGAACACCCGTGTCGGTCAGATCACCGACTACGATAAGCTGACCATGGAAGTGTGGACCAACGGCACCATCAGCGCCAAGGAGGCCGTGTCTCTGGGCGCTAAGGTGCTCACCGAGCACCTGAACCTGTTTGTGGATTTGTCGGGAGAGACCTATTCCGGCGACTCCATCATGGTCGAAAAGGACGACAAGGGCAAGGAAAAGGTTCTGGAGATGACCATCGAGGAACTGGATTTGTCCGTCCGATCCTTCAATTGCCTCAAGCGTGCGGGCATTAACACCGTGGAAGACCTCATCAACAAGAGCGAAGACGATATGATGAAGGTCCGCAACCTCGGCCGCAAATCGCTGGAGGAAGTTATCAATAAATTGGCGTCGTTGGGCTTCGGCCTGTACGACGAGGAAGAATAAACCCGCCGGGAACCCTAGGGATCCCCGGAATGTCTTCCAAGAATTCGGAAAAGGAGTGAATCCCAATGCCTGGAACCAGAAAGCTCGGCAGACCCACGGCTTCCCGTATGGCGATGCTGCGCGCGATGGTCACCTTCCTGCTTGAGAAGGGCCGGATCGAAACCACCGTGACCCGTGCCAAAGAGGTGCGGAGCATGACGGAAAAAATGATCACCATTGCCAAGAACCCCACCCTGGCGAACAAGCGCCTGGTTTACGCCTTCGTGACCAAGGAGAGCGTTTCCAAGAAGCTGTTTGATGAAATTGCGCCCAAATATATGGAGCGCAACGGCGGCTATACCCGCATCATCAAGACCTGTGCCCGCCGCGGCGACGCCGCCGAAATGGCGATTATCGAGCTGGTCAAATAAGCTCCCTACAAAAGACGCGCGCAGCCGAAACCGGCTGCGCGCATTTTTTACTCTGTTATGGTATAATAACCTCACGCCGTAAACGGAAATCAGAGATTTCCGACGGCTGGGAGAACATTGAACCACTCCGGAACGGGCAGAGCCGTTCCGTACTAAGGAGGGCGGCGCTCCGCACCGCCTTGTGGTATAATAACCTCCGTGACCGGCGCGGTGGTACGCGCCGAACCGCGCGGCTGCGCGGCTAACGGAAAGCGGCGCTTTCCGTTACGGAGAACATTGTACCATCAAAAGGCCCTGCTGCGGCAGGGCGGGGCACTGTCATGCCCCCCACAAACGTCGTTTGCTTGCTTTTGTGGTATACTAACAACCAGGATTCTGCACGATCTCCAACACAAACGCAAAGGAGTCGATCTTATGGGCGAAATCGTAGCCTCCCGTGTGCTCAACACTCTGTATATCTACCTCGACATCGGCTTTCTCCTTTTCCTGGCCGTGACGCTTCTCGTGCTGAAGCGGTACGCCGCCGCGATTTTCGGCTTTCTGGGCGGCCTGCTCTACTTCGCCGTGGACTACGGAATCTTCTATCAGCTCCTTGGTACCCGCACCGTCACCGGGGCCGCTCCCTTCTGGTTTCTGCTCTGGCTGAGTATGAGTTACGGCTTTACCAACTTCGTGTGGATCTGGCTCTGGCTCGACCGGGACGGCCACACGCTCGAATGGTCGCTGCTCATCGTCTCCGGCTGGTTTGCCACCGCGCTGCTCAGCCGGAATTTCGGCGCCGGCTTCGGTGAAATCGCCATTTCCCGGGGCAGCGACAGCTATCATGGGGTCATGGCCCTCCTCCTGTTCGTGGGCTATGCCATCCTGTGCCTGCACAACCTGCGCGCTCAGGACCCCTCCCGCAAAATCCCCATCCCCTGGATTCTCGCCATTGGCATCCTGGTCCAGTTCGCCTGGGAGGCCGTGCTGCTGGTGACCGGTATCCGCGCCCAGGGGCTAGGCCCGCTTATCGTCAACTCCCTGCTGGAAACCAACCTCGGCCTGCCATATATCTACTTCATCCACCGGGCGGTCTCCCGCCGCCGGGGGGAGGATCTCCGTCCCGTCGGCTAACAGATGATCCCGCCTGGCCAGCCGGATCGCCTTCTCCGCCCGGTAGGACGCCAGCGACCACTCCATGGGCGGCCGGTTCTCCAGCTCTGTCTCCAACTCCCGATACCACTGCCGCACCTGCCGCGCCACTTCGGCGTCCTGATCCCGCAGCAGGGGATAGGCCGCCGGCACCGCCGCCTCCGACAGCCCCCGCAGATGGGCCACGTCGATCGTCTCCAAGTCCCCGCTGCGGTAATGCTCCACATTGTAGGCCGCCATCCGGGCATCCACGTCCGCGAAATTCAGCAGCGCGAACAGCAGGATGAACGCCGCCCCGATGCCGCGCGCCAAATGCAGCCGGGTCGCCAACTGGCTGGCGATGACCAACAGGAACACCATTCCCAGCAGCACCATGAACCAGGAGGTGTACACCCGCAGCGCCGTCAGCCCATACCCATCGATGTACAGCAGCATCTTGCGCAGCGCCGTGACAATAAGCGCCAGGGTGAACACCGCCAGGATTACCGTGTACACCCGCACCGCTGCCGGCTTTTTGCCGGTGTCCGCGTCCCGCCGGCTGAACAGCTGCAGCAGCGCGATGAGCGTCAGGTTGAGCACCGCCACCCCGCACAGCTCGAAAAACCCCCGCCGCGCGTAATCGGCGTAAGTGTACCCCGCCGGCAGCAGGTTTTGAAACGCCGACAAAAAATACGCCGACTGGGACGCGAAATACACGAGATACAGCAGGCACACCGGCGTCATGGCTGCCACCGCCACCGTGCGGGGCATCACCCGCAGCTGCCGCCGGGTCTCGTCCATCCCCTCGTCGGTGAAGGCCGTGGGGCAGCAGCGGCTCCGCCCGGAATACACCGCGCTGAACAGCAGGAACGCTCCTGGCACCGCCAGCGCCGCCCGCATTACGCTGCGGAAGATGTTGAGCTCAAAGCCGCCGAACAGCGTGTCCCATACCGTGGTCAGCAGCCCCGCGAAGGCCGCATCCGCCTGAAACAGCAGCACGCCCGTCGCCGCCGTCACCGGTATCGCGATGAGAAGTCCCAGCGCCACCCGCTTCGTCTGTTTCCCGGCGGGCACCCGGCGGAACAGCCCGCCGAAGGAGCCGGCCGCCGCCCCGAAAGAGGCAAACGGCATCACCAGGAAGGCCCGCGCCTGATCCGCCGGCCAGTGGCGGCGGATCAGCCCCTTGCCATCGTCCATGGCGGTGCGGTACGCCCAGAGGGTGAGCAGCAGCAGCAAAAACACCGCCGTGCAGAAGGTGACGAAGCTGGGCCGGAACAGGGAAAACACCGTACCGAACCCCAGCAGCAGGAGTATCCCCGCCCAGTAGGCGCGGCCGAGGGCGCAGCCCTTGCCCCGCAGATACACGCTGATTCCCACCCCCAGCGTAAAAAACAGCAGGGTGGTGCCGATGCCGTAGCTCCCGAAAAAATACCATCGCACCCCCATATAGCCGGCCGCCAGGCAGAACAGCGTGAATAGTCCGTCCCCCAGGGTATAATTTTTGGCTGCCGGCGGGGCCGTCGCCTCTACCGCCGGCTCGGCCGGCCTGTCTATCCCATAGTCCATAGCAGGTTCCTCCTTGCTTTCCACTACTTGAAATTTGCATTTCCAAGAGCCACAATAGCATACAGGAATCTATTTGTCAACAAAAAATTATCGTTTATCGATACATAACGCCCTGGAAGCCTCTGGAGCCCTTAACATATAAAGGAGACGCTGCCCGTGGAACTTTCCCCGATGTATAACGCCGATACGCCACTCGCGAACGCCATCGGCGCTCATCTTTATCGAAAAACGGCATCTTTCCACACCCCTGGCCACAAGGGCCGGGCCCCTGTGTTGAAAAGTCTGTCCACCCTGTCCGCCGACCTCACCGAGTTGCCCGATACCGGCAGTTTGTACGACGGCGGCGACGCCATCGAGGCCGCGGAAATCCAGGCGGCGCGCGCCTTCGGCGCCTCCCAGACGTTTTTCAGCGGCGGCGGCTGCACCCTGTGTATCCAGGCCATGCTGCTCCTGGGCGCGGGGGCCGGCGGCCGGGTGCTGATGGCCCGGAACGCCCACCGCAGCGCCCTTCACGCCGCCGCCCTCCTCGGTCTTGACGTGACCTGGCTGTGGCCGGATATGACGGAAATCAACGGTTTTCAACAGCCCTCTGTGGAAAGTGTGGAAAGTTCGCTGAAGGCGGACAGGCGTATACGCGCCGTATATGTCACCAGTCCCGACTATGCCGGCAATCTGTGCGACATCGCCGGCATGGCCGTGGTCTGCCGGCGGGCCGGCGTCCCCCTGCTGGTGGATAACGCCCACGGCAGTCACTTGGGGGCCTTCGAGCGGCATCCCCTGGCCCTGGGGGCGGCGATGACCGCCGATTCGGCGCACAAAACCCTCCCGGTGCTCACCGGCGGCGCTTGGCTTCATATCCGGCCCGGAGCTCCCGTCAGCCGGGTGGAGGCCAAGGCCGCCATGGCTCTGTTCGGATCCACCTCGCCCGCCTTTCCGGTGCTGGCCTCCCTGGATTTGGCCCGCCGGTGGTGGGAGGAGAGCGGGCCCGCCGCCTTCCGCGCCCTGGCGGAGCGGGTGGAAGCCCTGCGCCGGGCGGCGGACGCATCCGGCGTCGTACGCGCCGCCTTTTCCGAGCGGCCCGCCGCCCTGCGGGATCCCGTCCGCCTGGTGCTGGACGGCGCGCCCGGCGGCGTCAGCGGGGAGGCCCTGGGGGCCTATCTGCGCGCCCGGGGCTGCGAACCGGAGCACACCGACAGCCGGTATGCAATCCTCATCCCCACCCCCTTCAACACCGAGGAGGAGTTCGCCCGCCTAGAGCGGGCCCTGCGGGAGCTGCCCGCCGCCCGCCTGTCCGTAGGCGCCGCCGCCGGCTTCACCCCTTTTTTGGCGGACGAACGGCCCGAGGCGGTGCTGTCCCCCCGGGATGCCCTCCTCCGCCCCGCCGAAACCGTGCCGGTAGGGGAGGCGGCCGGCCGGATCGCCGCGCGCAGCGTGTGTCCCTGCCCGCCCGGAATCGCCGCCGCTGTCCCGGGGGAACGGCTGTCGCCGGCTCTGGCGCGGATGCTGGAAATCGCCGGATTTTCCCAGATTGTTGTATTAAAAACCTTGTAACGGCGCATAAAATACAGTATAATATAAAAGCGGCAACCTGCCGCGCGACGCGTTCTCTAAATGAAACGGAGGATTTGTTCTATGAAACTGATCTTCGCCATTGTGAATAAGGACGACAGCGGATCGGTGTCGTCCGCGCTGACCCGCGCCGGGTTCTCGGTGACCAAGCTGGCCACCACCGGCGGCTTCCTGATGGCCGGCAACACCACCTTCCTGGTAGGGACCGATGACAGCCGGGTGGATGAGATCATCTCCATCATCGAGAAGCACTCCAAAAAGCGCACCCAGATGGTGCCCAGCTCCACCTACGGCACCTCCACCTACGCCTCCTTCCCCGTGGAGGTCACGGTGGGCGGCGCCACTGTCTTCGTCACCGACATTGAGCGGTACGAGAAGCTGTAAGGATGCGATTTGAAGGCTTTGCGGGCAACGAGGCGGCCAAGCGGCAGCTGGCCGCCGATATCGACGCCGGGCGGTTTCCCCACGCCCTCGTGCTGGAGGGCCCGCAGGGGAGCGGCCGGCGCACCCTGGCCCGCCTGCTGGCCAAAGCGGCCGTCTGCCAGGGGGCGGGGGACAAGCCTTGCGGCGTCTGCCCCGGCTGCGTCAAGGCCGCGGCCGGCGGCCACCCGGATATCATCGAGGTGGGCGGGGACGGGTCGGCCCGGTCCTTTCATATCGACGCCGTGCGGGCCGTGCGGGAGGACGCCTATGTCCTGCCCAATGAGGCGCCCCGCCGCGCCATTCTGCTCATCGGGGCCCACAATATGACCGAGCAGGCGCAGAACGCCCTGCTGAAAATTTTGGAGGAACCCCCGTCCCACGTGGTGTTTCTCCTGACCTGCGACAACCGCGCCCAGCTGCTGCCCACCGTTCAGTCCCGGTCGGTGTGCATCCCCCTGGGCGGCGTGCCGGAGGAGGAAGCCCTGCCCCTGCTGCGGCAGCGGCTGCCCGATGCCGGCGAGGAGGAGCTGAAGCGGGCCCTCATCGTGTTCGGCGGCGTGATTGGCCAGGTTCTCCACGGGATGGAGGAGGGCACGTTCCGTCGGGTGCTGGAGTTGGCCCCCGCCCTGGCGGCCGCCGTCGCCGCCCCGGACGAAATCGAGCTGCTCCGCCTGACCGCTGGCCTGGATAAGGACAAGGAGGCTCTGGATGGGGTGCTCGGGGCGCTGCGGTGGATCTTCCGCGACGCGCTGGCCGCTCGCTGCGGGGCCGCTTCCCGTCTGTCCACCTCGCCTGAAACGGCGGACAAGCTGGCCCGCGCCCTCACCCGGGCGCAGCTCATGGCCCTGCTGGAAACGGTGGAGGGGCTGGAGCAGGCCCGCCTGCGCAACATGAACGCCACCCTGTTTGTCACCCTGTTCTGCGCCCGCCTGCGGGCCGCGGCCGGGCGGTGAACTTTTCTATAAACGATAGGAGACAAGCGAATGGCTGTGATTATCGGCGTCCGTTTTAAGAATACCGGCAAGGTCTATTATTTCGATCCCGGCCAAAACCAGCTGGAAAAGGGCAGTCTGGTGGTGGTGGAAACCGCCCGCGGCATCGAATGCGGCGAGGTGGTCATCCCCAATAAGGAGGTGGCCGATTCCACCATCGTCAAGCCCCTGAAGCCGGTGCTGCGCCCCGCCACGCCGGAGGATAAGCGGCGGGCCAAGGAGAACGCGGAAAAGGAACAGCGGGCCATGCGGGTCTGCCAGGAGAAAATCGCGGCCCATAAGCTGGATATGAAGCTGGTGGACGTGGAATACACCTTTGACAATTCCAAGATCCTGTTTTACTTTACCGCCGACGGCCGGGTCGATTTCCGGGATTTGGTCAAGGATCTCGCCTCCGTTTTTCGCACCCGCATCGAGCTGCGGCAAATCGGCGTGCGGGACGAGGCCAAGATGCTGGGGGGCCTTGGCATCTGCGGCCGTCCCTTCTGCTGCTCCCAGTTTCTCAGCGATTTTCAGCCCGTGTCCATCAAGATGGCCAAGGAGCAGGGCCTGTCCCTGAACCCCACCAAGATTTCCGGTTCCTGCGGCCGCCTAATGTGCTGCCTGAAATATGAGCAGGACGCGTATGAGTCCCTGCTGCGCATGACCCCCAAGGTGGGTGCTTTGGTTACCACCAAGGAGGGCAAGGGCGTGGTCTGCGACGCCAATATTCTCACCGGCGTGGTCAAGGTGCGGCTGGACAAATCCCCCGATTCCCCGCCCGTGGTGATGGATCGCAAGGATGTCAAGGTCATCCGGGACGGCAAGCTCAAGGTGGGCAAGGAGGAGCGGGCCAATTTGTCGAACCTGGAAGAATAATGCCCGCCTGGCAGAAATTTTAACACAAAACCGGTTGCAATTTCGCCGCGGTATGGTATTATAAAAAAGAACATAATATAGGAGGTGCTTTTCAATGGCATATAAGATTTCCGACGACTGCATTTCTTGCGGTGCGTGCGAGGCGGAATGCCCCGTGTCCGCTATCTCCGAAGGGGATGGCAAATATGAAATCAACCCCGAGCTTTGCACCGAGTGCGGCAGCTGCGCGGATGTTTGCCCCGTTGGCGCTCCTCAGGGCGAATAAGTGATTTCGTAACGCGTTGCCGGGCGGCCCCAGCGGGGACGCCCGGCAATTGTCGTTTTCCGGCGGGCCGCGCGCCCGGTATTTTCACAGGAAGGAGGGGCGGCCATGGCCATCCGGTATGAACCTCTGGACGGCGGGATGGCCGTGGCGGTGGACGACTTCTGCGGCTTCGGCGCCGACGCCCTGTTCCTGGCCCGCTTCGCCTCGCCGCGGCCCGGCGAGCGGGTGGTGGATCTCGGCACCGGCTGCGGCATTCTGCCGGTTCTCCTCCTGCGGGATTCCGCCGCCGCCCATGTGACCGGCGTGGAAATTCAGCCCGCCGCCGCCGCGCTCGCCCGCCGATCGGTGGCGCGCAGCGGCCTGGACGGCCGGGCCGCCGTCCTCTGTGCCTCCTGGACGGATTTGGATGGTCTCCTGCCCCGGGAAGGGTTTCACCTGGTGGTGTGCAACCCGCCCTATTTCCCGCCCGGATCCGGGCGGGAAAGCGCGTCGCCCGCCGCCCGCCTGGCCCGGCATGAGCAGCCGGGCACCCTGGACGAGGTGGTTGCCGCCGCGTCCCGTCTGCTACGCTTCGGCGGCCGGTTCTGCCTCTGTCACCGGCCGGAGCGGCTGGCGGATGTCGTGGCCGCCCTGCGCCGCCGCGGGCTGGAGCCCAAGCGGCTGCGCACCGTGCAGGGCGCCGCTGCGTCCGCCCCCTGGCTGCTGCTCCTGGAGGCCAAAAAGGGCGGCAAACCCGGCTTGCGATGGGAACCGCCCTGGCTGCAGGACCAGCCGGCGCATAGGCAGGAGATATACGGTAGGAATATATCGTGAATACTATACGGACTGTTGAGGTGAAATCGGCTATGAGCGGCCGTTTGACTTTGGTGGGCACGCCCATCGGCAACCTGTCGGATATGTCGCCCCGGGCGGTGGAGGCCCTGGAGGCCTGCGATTTTATCGCCGCGGAGGATACCCGCGTCACCCTCCGCCTGCTGAACCATTTCGGCGTCAAAAAGCCCCTGGTCAGCTATTATGAGCACAATAAGCGGACGAGGGGAGAGGCGCTGTGCGCCCGCCTGCTCGCGGGGGAGAACGGGGTGCTGGTCAGCGACGCGGGGATGCCTGCTATCTCCGATCCCGGGGAGGATCTGGTGGCCCTCTGCCATGAAAAGGGCATTCCGGTGGGGGTGGTGCCCGGTCCCAGCGCGGTGGTCACCGCCCTGGCCATCGCCGGCCTGCCCACCGGCCGTTTCACCTTCGAGGGGTTTCTCAGTATGAACAAGCGCAGCCGGCGGGAGCATCTGGCGTTGCTGAAAGCCGAGCCCCGCACCATGGTGTTCTACGAGGCGCCCCACAAGCTGCCCTATACCCTGGCGGATCTCCTGGAGGCCCTGGGCGATCGGCGTATCGCTCTGGTGCGGGAGCTGACCAAGATCCACGAGGAAGTGGTGCGCACCACCTTGGCCGAGGCCGCCGCCCGGTACCGGGAGGAAGCGCCCCGGGGGGAATTCGTGGTGGTGGTCGAGGGCGCTGCCCCGCCACAGGCCCCGCCCGCCTCTCCGGAGGACGGGGCGGCCCTGGCCGGAGCGTACGTGCGCGAGGGGCTGTCTCCCTCCGAGGCCGCCAAGCGCGCGGCGGCCGAGACCGGGCTGAAAAAGGGCGATATCTACCGCCTGTTGATGGAATAGCGGCGCCGGGAGCGCCCGCGGAGAGGAAGGACAAGATATGACGGCAATGCTTTTGGACGGATTCTTTTCCCAGCTGGGGGTGGGCAATTACATCATGCTCGGCGTGATGGTGGTCGGCGTGGTGGTGCTGTACATCTGGGGCAGCCATTATAAGGGCAAGGACAGCCGGGCCGAAATGCTTCAGCGCCGGTACGGCTTGATGGACGCGGATAAGCTGGCCGAGGTGCCGGACGAGGAGCTGGTGGAGGCTGTGGTGGCCAACATCATGGCCAAGGTGGACAAGCGCCGTCCTGATGCCTATAAAACGGTGTCTCAGCTGTCCCACGGCCGCAACGCGGTGTACTGCGTGTGGCTCATCTGCAAGGAGCTGGACGCGGGCAGCTTTGAGGAGGTGCTCGAGGGCCCCTCCGCTGTGTTCCTGGAGCTGGCGGCCGACGGTTTTGACGCCGTGGGCGCGCCGGGCTGCGCCGCCGCGGTGCGGAGCGTCCTCACCGCCTCCTCCGAGGAGGAGCGGGCGGAACTCCACGCCGATTTCCTGGAGCAGGCCGAGGTCGAGCAGCCCCTGGAAAAGTGCGTGGAATACATCCGGGACAATCCCGACGAATTCCTGGACGAGGGGATTCTGGGCCGGTAATGCCAAGAGACCGCCGCGGAAGAGGGGCGCCCTCTGCCGCGGCGGCCTTTTATGTCTGCGGGAGTTAAAACAAAAGCCGGGAGACCAAGCAGCTCCCGGCTTTTGCGTTTATTCCTCCATCTGCTTGCCGAGGAACGCCGCCGCCACCTGGCAGAGCTTCACGTCGCTCTCGCCCGGGATGGCGCCGCTCTCGGGCAGCATCATGCATACCGCGCCGGTCACGTCGCCCGCCGCCACGATGGGGGCCACCACCGCCGCGTACCGATCCACCGATTCCACCGGCTGCAGCCGTCTCGCGTCACCCGCCTTGGCCACGTGGGTCTGCCGCTGGTCCATGACCTCCTCGAGCTGGCCGGAAATCCGCCGCTCCAGGAAATCCTTCTTGGCGCCGCCCGCCGCGGCCACCACGTGATCCCGATCGCAGATGAGCACCGTCAGCCCGCAGGCCCGGGACATCACGTCCGCGTACTGGGCCGCAAAGGGAGACATTTCGCCCACTGGGGAATATTTCTTAAAGACGACCTCGCCGTCGTTATCGGTGAAAATTTCGAGCGGGTCCCCTTCGCGGATCCGCATGGTGCGCCGGATTTCTTTCGGTATGACCACACGACCTAAGTCGTCGATTCTTCTGACAATTCCTGTTGCTTTCATCGCTTATCCTCCGTCTGTCGTTTTCTAAGGCCGGCCGCCGCCGTTGCTTTTTCATAGCAAGGTTATTGTCTGCACCCAAAGAAAATTTATACGGAGAAACTTTCAAAATTTGTAAGAGGTTTGTTGGATATTTGCGACCGCTTTCCCCAAAACATATTGTGCCAGAGCATTCTTTTGTTCCTCGTCAAGAAGCATAAATAGTTTTTCTCCAATCTGTTTGCCGAATTCTTCTATGTCAAAAACAGATAATGTCCCATATGACCACCTTCTTTATATTGCATGGTTCTCTTCATATTATTTCTTCAGGAACAGGGAAAAGGTGCTGCCGTTTTCATCGGATGCCACCTTGATGTACCCGTTCTGCTTATTCACAATATCACGGGTAAGATATAAGCCGATTCCTACACCGTCAACCCCTGCCGACTGCTTTCCACGGTAAAACCTGCCGAAGATCTTTGCCTGTTCTTCTTCGGGAATACCAATCCCATTATCAGATATATCCAGCCGCAGATAGGATGGGTATTCGGTGATTTTTAAACCCACAACGCCGCCGTTAGGCGTGTATTTCACAGCATTGTCAAGCACATTGGTAATGGCCTCCGCCGTCCAGTTAAAATCAAGCACCGCCTCAAAGATCTGTTCACAGTCAAAGGTGATCGTTATGTTTTTCTCTTTTGCTTTTGCGTAGACAGTTTTTACTGCTTGCAGAACAATATCATTCAGGCTGTTTCTTTCAGGTTTCAGACTGATAATGCCGCTTTCCAGACGGGACATTTTAATCAGGCTGTTTGTCAAAAAGGTCAGCTTTTCAAGGGATGTTTGCAGGGTGGCAACATATTCGTTTCGCTCCTCATCGGATAACGCTTTATCACCGAGCAGCTGCGCAAAGGTATTTGCCGCCGCTACCGGCGTTTTGATTTGGTGGGATATATCGGAAATCAAGGTCTTGATATGCTCTTTTTCCTGCGCCAGCATTTGATTCTGCGCTCTTAAAATATTGCGGAGTTTTAGAAGCTGGTGCTGCAACCGTGCGGTCAGGGTGTCCTCGGCTTCTGAAAAGACCGTCCGTTCCTGCTGCTCCACCAAAGCCTCAATGAGCAGTGTGATCTCCTCCAACAGATTATCGTTATAGCGGTTGTGCAGAAAGTCCAGCAGAAAAAGCAGACCGCATAAAAGCACAAAGCCAGAAACGACAAAAAGCATACGGGAAAAGCTGTCCTCCATAAAAAAGAACGCGCCAACAGATACCGCCGCCGTGGCAGTACCTGCAATCAAAATCAGTTTTCTGTAAATTCCAAAATGCTTCATCGTCATTCTCCAAGGGTATAGCCCATACCAAAAACCGTCACAATGTATTCCTGCTTTTCATCATTCAGTTTCTGCCGCAGCCGCTTAATATTCACACGCACCGTATTGTCGTCCACAAAGTTCCCGTCTATATCCCAAAGCTGGTCTAAAAGCATGGCCTTTGTAACAACCCTGCCCCTGTTTTCCATTAGATAAAGGAGCAGTTTGTATTCCGTTGATGTCAGGTGTATTTCCTGGCCCTTCATCAAAACAAGGCATTTTTCTTTATCCACTTCTAAATCCCGATATCGAATACGGGCAGCTCCGCCACCCGTCCGTTTTAAGACTGCCAGTACCTTTTTCCGCAAAACCTTAATGGGAAAGGGTTTGGAAATATAGTCGTCACAGCCCGCCGAAAAGCCGGAAAGCATATCTTCCTCGGTGTCATTGGCGGTCAGGAACAGCACAGGCGTTTCGGAAGTTTCACGGATTTTTTCGCAAAGCGCAAGACCGCTGCCGTCGGGCAGGTTAATATCGAGCAGGAACAAATCATATTTTTGTTTTTGGTATTGCTGCAAGGCTTCCAGATAGCCATAGACTGCTGTAACCGTATGCTCGTCCTTTTTTAAGGCGATAGAAATGCCCTTGCTCAAAATTTTGTCATCTTCAAGGAGAAAAATATTTGCCATAGCTGCAAAACTCACCGCCTTTCCTCATAGATAGAATTGCAGGAGCAGACGCAGCAGCGCTGCGTCTGTTCCGCAAACTCACTTAGTTATCAAAATTGTGCAGCCGTTCAATGACCGTTTCATCAGAAGTCGCCTTGTAAACAATGGCGGGAACGCTCAGGCAGATCACAAAGATTGCCGCAATCAAACCGATGACAAGTGCAACAGGGTACTCAAACACCGCATAGTTTGCTATGTGGGGAACGGCGTCCGCCACCAGCAGCAGAAACGCATTGCCGAAGGTCATAATCAGCAGCGTAGAGATGAGGGCATAAATGCCGCCTTCCAAGGTCAGTATCTTTCTGATCTGCTTTTTCGTTGTGCCGATACTTTCCATCATGGCAAATTCATTTTTTCTTGCCACTACGCCGGTCAGCATCACATTGACAAAGTTAATCAAGCCGATGACAATGAGCAGAATCGCCGCGCCATTCCCTAACAGGTTGATAGAATAGAACGTCTGATTAAATAGTTCTTTCTGATTCACGGCAGATTTCATCTGCCACTCCGATGTGGTCAAGGTACTGTTGATTGCCTGCAATTCGCTGTCAATCTGTTCCAAGTCATTGAAATTCTTAATATCCACGCCGATTGCGGAAATGATCGATTCTTTCGTCAGGCGTTCCATACCCGCTTCGCTGACAAAGATGATATTGGGCACCATATAAATGTCCTTGCGTCTGCCAATACTATCGGAAAGATTATTCCCATAATCGTCATAGTAAAAAGCTCCGTCGATTTTGAAATCGGTTGCTTTGCCGTCTGTACTGTCAGCGGTCAGCGTCAGTGTTTTACCCACCAAAGCGGTATTGGGAGCAAGATGTTCTGTATCTTTTCCTGCAGTCGCTGTTTCGCCGCGCTTAAATGCCGCAATGTCAATGGGCGTATCCGGATGCTTGGCGTTGTATTCTTCCAGCGCCTTATCATCGTCGAGAGTTGTAATATAGCAGCCGTACTCACCGGCGTCAGCATACCCTTTAAGCGCCTCTATCATCTGTTCATAGGACTGCCCTTTGGACTTATATTTGCTGTCCTCATATTTGATTTTCATAAAGCCTTCTAAAGCGGCTTCATCAAACTTAATGCCTGCCCAGACGGTTTTTTGAATATCTACATTTTCAATGCCGTCGATTTGCTCAATCTGCTCTATAAAGTGTTCGTCAAACTGCGGTACTTCCTTGTTGGGCTGCTCAGGCTGTTCAAACTGGATATCGTTGTATTCAAAGTGATAGTCCATATATGCTTTAATAAAGTTTTCGGCATTCATACTTCCGATGACTCCGTTCACGCCTAAGATCATGGTGATACCCATAAACAGGGACATAAACACAAGAATAGCGCGCTTTTTGTCACGGAATACATTGTGGAACGCCATCGCGTGCAGCTTGCCGCCATTGATGGAATTTCTGCTTTTCGTTTTCTTCGGCGCGAAGTTCTGGAATTTCAGCGCTTCCACAGGCGAAATTTTCGCCGCCGCTTTTGCCGGTGCGTTGCAGGCAATCCAAACCGTTACCGCCGAAAAGAGGATAGACAGAATATAGATCGACGGATGGAAGAACACCTCGGCCTCCATCATCGACTTGCCCTGTTCAAAGCCCTCATTCAAGACAAGGGGAACAATGCCAAAAGAAACGGCAGTAGCTAACAAAATGCCAATCGGGATACCGATACAGGCAAACTTGACTGCCTGATTTTTAACCAGCGATTTGATCTGCGCCTGTGTTGTACCCAGCGTTTTCATCAAACCGTAAAACCGGGTGTCTTTTGAAATGGAGATATACAGGACATTGTAAATAAGCAGATAACCGCTGCCGATAATGAAGAACACCAAAAGGATCACCATGGCGATAACCGAGCCGTTTGATGTTTTCATCGAAACCGAACCGCTGAAAGATTGGTTTTCGTTTAACTCCACATCTCGTTGAATACGGTGAAAATCATCGGGCATTTTTTTCAGCGATAAAGAGAGAATGCCGTCCTGTGCCATTGTGTAGCCTGCGTTTTTACAATACGCCTCGGAAACAAAGCCCATTCCCGTGCCTGTATAGGAATGAAACCAGCCGCTTAATGTGAAAGTTTTTTCCTGCTGACCGTTTTTATCATAGTAGGACAGAGGAATTTCCATATTCAGTTTCGGTTCTGTAATGCCGAGCTGTGAAAGGGCATCCTCCGACAGCATGATTTCATTTTCGCTTGCGGGGTATTTGCCCTCCAAATCCTTAATGGCTTCCTGATAGTGTTTTTCCCATTCAGTGGTGTCGTAATACTGGAGCGCAATGGAAAGCTCACGCCCCTCGCCGTTCTCCTCGGCAACCGAGCCGACCATATACTGCATACCGACGGTTTTGACATAATCCAAGTTCCGGATCTGCTGCTCCTGCTCTGCTGTCGGCATCGCAAGGGATACATTCGCGGTTGTACCGGCTGTTCGTACCTGCATTAACTTCATATTTTCCATATAGTTAATGCCCAAACTGAACACGGTGGTAATCATAAACGTGGTGAGGACGATTGCAAACACCGCAAACAGGTTACGGGTGCGGTTTGCTTTCATCATTCCCTTTTCCACTCGCTTAACTGCGCTTTTATTCCGGTTAGCGTGCATACCTGACACCTCCCGAAACAACCTTGCCGTCCTCAATGCGGATCGTGCGGTCTGCCATTTGAGCGATTTCCTCATTGTGAGTAATCATAATGGTGGTCTGGTGGAACTGACGGCTGATAGCCTGCATCAGCAGAATAACATCCATGCTTGTTTTGGAGTCCAGATTGCCGGTCGGCTCATCCGCAAGGATAATAGCGGGTTTTGTTGCAAGGGCACGGGCAATCGCCACTCTCTGCTGCTGACCGCCGGAGAGATTGTTCGGCATATTTTTGAGTTTTCGCTCCAAACCGAGGGTGTGGATAATCTCTTGCACAAAACCTGTATCGGTCTTGCCGCCGTCGATTTCAATGGGGTACACGATGTTCTCATATACATTGAGGACCGGGAGCAGATTGTAGTTCTGAAAGACAAAGCCGATATTCCTGCGGCGGAAAATTGTCAATTCCTCGTCCTTCATTTTCAAAAGCTCTTTGCCCCGAATCGTGACGCTGCCGGAAGTGGGGAGGTCTAACCCGCCGATCATATTTAAGAGGGTGGATTTACCGCTGCCCGATGTACCGATGATAGCAACAAACTCGCCTTCTTCTACAGAGATAGACACCCCGTCCAAAGCGTGGACTTCGCTTTCTCCACTGCCATATATCTTGCGTAAATCTTTTGTTTCAAGGATTGCCATAACTAAAACCTCCAAGTTCTTTTTATGATTTTAGTATAGCGGCCACTTCTTACAATCTCATTACAATCCATACTGAAAATAAAAAGGGTATTGTTGATCTTTAGTTTATTGGAATATCCATTTGTCTTTCGGTAAAACCAAAGTCTTTGCCCCAACAGCCCAATGATATGCGAAACCAGCGTAACGTCCTCTTGGGGATAAACACCGTTTGTGATCTGCAAAGCCACCTTCTCTATTTTTTCATGCTTGTTGGTGACATATCCCCAAACCTCTGAGATCATTGCCGCTGGCAATGGCTGCGCGTTCCGTTGGAACGCTGAAAAAATATAACCAAATAGAAGAACAAAAGAAAACTGCTATGCATCGGATAAACCTTTTGCATAGCAGTTGTTCTTTTTCCGTTTACCTGACATTCGTCATAAGTTTTGCAATGTTTCCTTATGGGCTACTGCCTTCCGGCACGGGCCCTGTCTGTTTTTTATTCCGCCAGCCGCGCGGCCACCGCGTCCAGGAACTCCATGGAGCCCACTGCCGTCTTGTTCGGCAGGGTGGACAGCAGCGCCAAATCCTTGGTCATCACGCCGTCCTCGATGGTGCCTAGGGTCGCGGCCTCCAGTCGGTCGGCGAAGGCTTCCAGGTCGGCCAGCCCGTCCAGCTGCGCCCGCTTGCGCAGTGCGCCCGACCAGGCGAAAATGGTGGCCACCGAGTTGGTGGAGGTGGCCTCCCCCTTCAGATGGCGGTAATAGTGCCGGGTGACGGTGCCGTGCGCCGCCTCATATTCGTATTTCCCGTCCGGGGAAACCAGCACGCTGGTCATCATGGCCAGAGAGCCGAAGGCCGTGGCCACCATGTCGCTCATCACGTCCCCGTCGTAGTTCTTGCAGGCCCAGATGAACCCGCCCTCCGACCGGATAACCCGGGCCACCGCGTCGTCGATGAGGGTGTAGAAATAGGTGATTCCCGCCTTCTCAAAAGCCTCCTTGTACTCCGCCTCGAAGATCTCGGCAAAGATGTCCTTAAACCGGTGATCGTAAATCTTCGAAATGGTGTCCTTGGTGGAGAACCACAGGTCCTGCTTAATCGACAGGGCATAGCTGAAGCAGGAGCGGGCGAAGCTGCTGATGGACGCGTCGGTGTTGTGCATCCCCATGACCACGCCGCCGCCCGCGAAATCGTGGATCAGCCGGCGGGTCTCCCGTCCGTCCTTGCCGGTGACCACCAGCTCCGCCTTGGCCGCGTTCTCCACCCGGATTTCGGTGTTCTTGTAGATGTCACCATAGGCGTGACGGGCGATGGTGATGGGCTTCTTCCAAGTGGACACGCTGGGCGTGATTCCCTTGACGATGACCGGCGCGCGGAACACTGTGCCATCGAGCATGGCCCGGATGGTGCCGTTGGGGCTCTTCCACATTTGTTTAAGGCCGTACTCCTCTACCCGCTGGGCGTTGGGGGTGATGGTGGCGCATTTGACGCCCACGCCGTATTTCTTGATGGCGTTGGCCGCGTCTACCGTCACCTGGTCGTCGGTGTCGTCCCGATGCCGCAGCCCCAGGTCGTAGTATTCGCATTGCAGATCCACAAACGGGGTCAGCAGCTTGTCTTTGATTCCCTGCCAGAGAATGCGGGTCATTTCGTCCCCGTCCATCTCCACCAGCGGCGTCGTCATGGCAATTTTCTTCATACGCGTCCTCTCCTTCTATGGTAGCATTCATTGACAAGGGCAAACCGTGCGGCCCCTTTGTCAACCGATGCTATGGTTTCTCAGTTGTTCTTCAGCCGGACGAATACCAGCCGGCTGTTTCCCGCGCTGGAGGGGCTGGACTGCACGTCCAGGATCCCCAGCGACTTGACAAACGGGGTCAGCTTTTTGAACCCGTAGTTGCGCACGTCAAACTCCGGAAACCGCTTAGGCAGCCGGTTGCCGATTTCCGCAATGGGTACCCACTCGTCCTCGTCGGACACCTCGTCCACGATGGTGAGGATGGCCCGTTTGATGGTGGACAGGGGCGTCATTTCCGATTCCACCGGCTCCACCGGTGCCGGGGCGGCCTTGGGCTCCGGCTTGGGCCGGTTGGCCTGCTCGAGCACCTCCAGGTACTTGAACTTGTTGCAGGCCGCGATGAAAGCGTTGGGCGTCTTTTTCTCGCCCATCCCGATGACGTACATCCCCGACTCCCGCAGCCGCACCGCCAGCCGGGTGAAATCGCTGTCGCTCGACACCAGGCAGAAGCCCTCCACGTTCCCGGAATAGAGAATGTCCATCGCGTCGATGATCATGGCCGAGTCGGTGGCGTTTTTCCCCGTGGTGTACCCATACTGCTGAACCGGCGTGATGGAATTGTCCAGCAGCACGTTTTTCCACGACCCCAGGGCCGATTTGGTGAAATCCCCGTAAATCCGCTTGTAGGTGGTGGTGCCGTCATTGGATAATTCGTCGAGAATATACTTGATGTATTTGTCTGACACGTTGTCCGCGTCGATGAGGACGGCCAACCGGCAATCCTTGGCGGAATGCTTGTCTTCCATATATCCGTTCCTTTCTTTGTTAGTCCAGCTTCCCCGCGTGGCGGAAATCGACGGCCGCGCCGTAGGCTCCGCCGTTGAAGGGGCGCAGGATGATGCCGCTGTTTTTCGCGGGGATGCCGATGGTCCGTTTCTGAAAATCCAGCGGGATGGAGGGGCATTCCTCCACCAGCAGCTTTTCCAGCGCGTCCACGTCCGCCCGGCTCACGTCTCCCACCGACAGCTTTTTGTACTGCTCGTCGAACCGTGCGCTGCTGTACTTGGCCAGGTTTCCTGCCGGCGCGTCGGACAGGAAGGCCGCCAGCCCGCCCATGGCGTACAGGGAGCCCCCCGTCTGGGCGCCGATGGCTATCTGATAATTTCCCACCTGGAGGCGGGCGCGCAGCTGGTCGGCGGGAACCGGATCCAGGGTGAAATACAGCGTCAGATGGCTCTGCCAGGACTGGATGACGTACCGCGCGAGGTTGATGCTGTAAGCGTCGTCGGCGCACAGCACCTTGAGCGCCGGCATGGCGGTCAGCGAGAGGGCCGCCATCCCCTCGCTCAGCTCGCGGCGCGCCTTGTCCCGGTCGGTGGTCACCGCCCGGGAATTGTCCGCGTTCCGGTAGGGCTCCGTCCCCTTCAGGATGGCGTCGGGGGCGATATACCCTTGGGCCAGGGTGCAGATGGTCTTGTCCAGCTGCTCCGCGATCCGATCGTAGGCCAGCGCGTCCCGCAGCGCCCGGCGGATGGAGGCGTTCGACAAAGCGGTCACGCTGTTGTTCAGCCAGACATACTCGATGGTGTCGTCCATGACCTCCAGATGGAACGCCTGCTCCCGGGCCGCCTCCAGCTGATCCGGCCGCAGCGCCGCCGCGTCCAGCGTCCCGGCCAGCAGCGCCTCGCCCGTCTCCGCCTCCGGCTGGATGACGTACCGCACCGTCGCCGGATACACGTCCTCCGCCTCGTGGTACTGCTCGTTCTTGTTCAGCAGCAGGGACTGGCCGTGGTTCCACGCCCCCAAGCTGAACGGCCCGTTGGTCAGCACATAGGCCTTTTCCAGCCCGTACCGTCCGGCGGTGTACTCGAAGAATTCCCGGTTGCAGGGCATGAAGGGCGTCCCCGCCAGCTTAACGGGAAATCCCGCGTCCGCTTCGGTCAGCGTGATGGTCAGGGTGTCCTCGTCCACCGCCTTGACCCCCAGCTCCTCCGCCGCCTTTTTCCCTTCGCTAACGGCCTGCGCGTTCTGGATCCCGAACAGCTGGGCCGCCAGGGCCGACCCGGTTTCAGGCATCACCGCCCGCTGCATCCCGAACACGAAATCCGCGGCCGTCACCTTCACCGGCTGCTCCCAGACCGTGGGGGTTTCCCCTTTCTTCGCCTTGGGCAGGGTGCTCCAGTAGGATTCCTTCAGCCGGAAGGTGTACACCCGCCCGTCGTCGGAAACCGTCCAGTCCGCCGCCGCCGGCACCGCCTCGCCGTTCTCGTTCAGCCGGGCCAGTCCCTCGAACAGCGCCGCCACCAGCGTCACCGACGCCGCGTCGGTGGAGACCTGGGGATCCAGCTGCCGCGGCTCCGCGCTCAGCGGGAAGCGAAAGCTCTTGCCCAGCGGCGTGTCCCTATGGCATCCCGCCAGCCCCAGCAGGGCTGCGCCCGCCAGCAGGACAGCCAGCAGGGATCTGCCCCATTTTCCGTGCAACAGCCTTCGCCCCCTTTCGTACCGTTCCTATGAACCCTTTTATTATACCAAGTGCGTCCCTGTATGTCCAATTGCATTTTTCTTAAATTCCTGATAAAATAGGTCCGTTTTCTTATCCAATCGGAGCGGCGGCCCCTTCTCCCCGCGTGGACGAGCCGCCATCCGGGTGAGTTGTGCCGCCCCATCGGGTGGAAAGGGGGAGCCGCATGACAGGCTTCGGTATCTTCGCCTATTTCGGGTACGATCTGCCCCTGGAGGAATCCCTGCGCCGCCTCGCCGCCGCCGGCTTCGATACCGTGTCCCTCTTCTGGGGCGCGTTCGACGGCGGCCCGCCCCTGCATCGTCAGCCGGAGCTGGCCCGCCGCGCCGGCCTGCGGGTTGAGAATGCCCACGCTCCCTTTGACGGGGTCAATGCCCTGTGGACGCCCGGCGACGACGGCGACCGCTACGCCGCCTCCCTTGTCGAGGCCCTGGAGGGCTGCGCCGCCTCCGGCGTCCCCGTCCTGGTGGCCCATCTGACGGACGGCCCCGCCCCGCCGCCGCCGTCTCCCCTGGGGATCGACCGCCTCCGGCGGGTGGAGGCCGCCGCCGAACGCCGCGGCGTTGTCCTCGCGCTGGAAAACCTGCGCCACGCCGCCCATCTGCACGCCGCCCTGTCCGCGCTGACCGGCCCCTTCACCCGCTTCTGCTACGACAGCGGCCATCATTTCGGCTGGGGAAAGGGGGAGCCCTATCTGGAACGGTATGGCTCCCGCCTCGCCGCTCTCCATCTCCACGATAACGACGGCACGCGGGATCAGCACCTCCTGCCCTTTGACGGCGCCGTGGACTGGCCCGCTCTCATGGCCCGGCTGGCCGCGACTGGCTACGACGGGGCTCTCACCCTGGAGGTGCAGGCCTTCGGCCGGTACGAGCGGGCTATGTCCGTCTCCGCCTTTCTCGAGCGGGCCCATGCCGCCCTCGAGCGGCTGTATGCCTGCCGGCCCTAGGCCTCATGTGTACAGCGCCTGTCCTTCCGGCATGGCGTCCCGCCGGCGCATCAGCCGCCCGAACAGCCGGCTGAACACCAGCGTGGACACCGCCGCCCCCAGAAGATCCGCCGCCGGCTCGGCGTAGAAGGCCGCCCGCGCGCCCCAAAGCGCCGCGAACGCCAGCGTCCCCGCCATATAGGAGATCTTGCGGAACAGGCTGAGCGATACCGACACCCGGGTGATTCCCAGCGCCGTCATCGCGTCCACAAAGGTGTACTGGAACCCCAGCGGTATAATCGCCAGGGTGAACGTCCGGATCCCCCAGCTGGATAGGTCGATAAGCGCCGGATCGGCGGTGAATATCCGCACGAACACCCGTGGCGCCAGCTGGGAAACCGCGAACATCCCCCCGGTGAAAACCAGGCACAGCAGCAGAATCCAGCGGATTCCCTGCCGGATCCGCGCCGTCTGCCGGGCGCCGTAGTTGTAGCTGAGGATGGGCTGCGTCCCGCCCGTGATCCCCGCCATGGGCATGGTGATGATCATCATGTAGCTCTGCACAATAGTCGCCCCGGTGATCAGCCGGTCGCCCTCGCCCGGCCCGCCGTACCGCTGCAGCACCGCGTTGAGCACGATGAGCAGCAGGCTGTCGGTGGCCAGGATGATGAAGGGGGAGAGGCCGAAGGCCAGCACCCGCCGGATAATCCGCGCCGAATACCCGCCGAAGGTGATGCGCACCGGCGTGTTCCGGTGGAACAGGAACAGCAGCACGAACGCGCAGCTCGCCACCTGGGACAGCACCGTGGCCAGCGCCGCCCCCGCCACCCCCATGCGCAGCGTGAAGATGAATAGGGGATCCAGCAGGATGTTCAGCACCGCCCCCAGCAGCACCGTGGCCATGCCGGTGGTGGAATACCCCTGGCAGATGATGAAATAGTTAAGCCCCGCCGCCAGCAGGGCAAAAAATGTCCCCGCCGTGTAGATGGTCAGATACGTGTCGGCATAGGGCAGGGTGGCGGCGCTCGCCCCGAACCAAAGCAGCAGCGGCCGCTTGATGAGCAGGAACAGCCCCGTCAGCACGCCGGCCAGCACCAGCAGCAGCAAAAAACAGTTGGCCAGGATCTGCCGCGCCCCTTTGAGGTTCTTTTCGCCCATCCGGATGGTGAGCAGCGGCGCGCCGCCCAGCCCCACCAACGTGCCGAAGGAGGACAGCAGCGTCACGATGGGGCCGCAGATGCCCGCCCCCGCCAGCGCCGTTTCTCCGATGCCCGGGATGTTCCCGATATACATGCGATCCACAATGCCGTACAGCACGTTGACCAGCTGCGCCACCATGGCCGGAATCGCCAGCCGCAGCACCAGCCGGGGGATGCTGTCGTTGCCCAAATCGTTCGTCCGTTTCATGCCCGTCCCTCTGTTCTCACCGATTTTCCGATGCTCAGTATAGCACACAGGGCGGGATTTGCAACCAGAAAATAAAGGGGCCGCGGCATCCCTGCCGCGGCCCCTTGCGTCTCTGTTTTAGGGCCGCAGTCCCATGCCGCCCTCCAGGGTGATGGTCTCGCCCGACATGTATTTGAAGTCGGGGGAGCCCAGGTGCACGCACACCCGGCCGATGTCCTGCTCCGGGTCGCCGAACCGGCCCATAGGCACCGCCCGCAGGTTCTTCTCGTACGCCTCGGGGTAGGAGACCTGAAAATTCTCCAGCTGGGAGGTCATGGCCAGGGGGCAGACCACGTTGACGTTGATGTTGTCCTTGCCCCATTCGGTGGCCGCCACCCGGGACAGGCCCCGGATGCCCTCCTTCGCGGCGGCGTAGGAGCATTGCCCCGCGTTGCCGAACAGGCCGGCGCCCGAGGCGAAGTTGATGACCGACCCCTGCGTTTCCTTCAGGTATGGGTAGCATTCCCGCATGTAGTAGAAGGTGGCGTACAGGCCGGAATACATGCCGAGATCGAAATGATCCTTGGTCTGGATGGCCAGCGGGATGCCAGATGCGGACGCCTGGGCGTTGTTGATCAGCACGTCGATGCGCCCGAAGACCTCGATGGTCTTTCGCACCACCTCCTTGACCCGGTCCTCCGACTCGTCGTCGGGGGTGACGTCCGCCTGCAGGGCCAGCACCCGGATGCCGTAGAGCCGTTCCAGCTCCTCCTTGGCGTCCAGAAGCTTCTGCTCGTTGCGTCCGGTCAGCACCAGATCCGCGCCCTCCTTGGCGTAGGCGACGGCGATGCCGTAACCAATGGATTTGGCTTTCCCGCCGCCGGTGATAATGGCGACTTTTCCATCAAAGATTCCCATGCGTTTCCACTCCTTATATGAATATAGTATAGTCAAAAGCGGCGCGTTCAAACCTCAGTATAGTCCCTTGTTAAATGAACGTCAATCAAAACCAAATAAAAACAAGCGCCCTTCCGCTGCATAGGATAGGTAAAGCACAGCGGTGGGCATAGCCTTCCTCTCGAGGTGATCCCACCCCGCCTATCTACACCGCGGATAGATCCCCCTTTTGCCGCTTCACTCCTCGTTCCAAAGAGCCAGCGCCAGCCTGGCCCCGATGCGCGCCCCTACAAGGCCGCCGCGATCCATCGTCCCCGTCCGGCCGCTTATCGACTTTTTTGACTGCCTGAACAAATTGGGGCTGTTGCGAAAGGGGTAAAAATCCCTTTTGCAACAGCCCCTAATCTCTATTTTATGTCGCGGCGCAGGCCGCCTCTTCCGCCGAGAACCGTGTCTCGATGATTTTCGGGCAGTCCGGCGGGGAATAGACCCACCGGTCCATGTGTCCCCCGGTGAGAAAATACCGGGGCGGCGCCAGGGACTTGTCGGAATCCTGCGCGTCGATGATGATCAGCTTCATCTTCATCTTGTCGGGCAGGATGCTCTTGATGTACACGCCCGCGTGCTGCCCCACCCGGACTCCTTCCCGGGGCTCCGCCAGCCCCGCCAGATTGGGGGTCAGCTCCACAAATATGCCGTAGCTTTCCACCGAGCGGACGACTCCCGCCACCGTCTCCCCCTGGGAGAACAGCGCCGCGTTTTCCTCCCACGTGCCCAGCAGCTCCCGCTGGGACAGGCAAATCCGGTTGTTTTCCAGGGAGGACACCACGCCGAAAATGTCCATCCCCGGCACAAACCGATCGGAGGGATGTGAGATCCGGCTGACCGAAATCCCCGCGATGGGCAGCAGCGCCGGCAGCCCGCACCCGATGTCGCAGAAAGCCCCGAAAGTCTCCAGCCGGGTGATCCGCGCGGGCACAATGTCTCCGCACCGCATGTTTTGTATGTATTCGTACCGGCACCGTTCCTGGGCGTCCCGGCGGGACAGCACCGCCCGCCGCCGTCCGTCCGGCAGATGCTCGAAGCCCGAAACCGTAAAGCAAACCGGCTTGCTCACCCGGGAAATCAGGGCGATGTCCCGCGTCGTTCCCTCCGCGATGCCCACGGCCCCCTCATAATAGGGGATGATGCCCTCCATGCAGGGCATTTCCACATGCAGATTGTGATCCGCGTCGCACAGGACGGCCCGCGCCTCCACCACCCGCCCCTCCATGGCGGCCTCCGCCAGGTTGGTGGCCGACCGAATGGTCAGTTGATTGTGGGGGGTGTCCAAAAGCGCCCCCTCCGGTAAAAATCGGTTCATTTTTAACCTCCATTTCTTTGCGGGCCCCTTCGCCCGGCTGCCGCGGATTCCCTCTCTTTGCCCCCAGCCGTCGCTCCCAAGGGCGTACATCCCTTATATATGCGGCCCTGTCCCCCGCCATGCCATGGAATCGCTTTCCCGTGGAAAATTTTTCATGGCGCGGCGGGTATTTTCCTCCCGGGCGGCGCAGACTAAGGAGGGGCCGCGCCGGCAGGCGCATTTGCATGATTCACCGCCCGAACGTGCATTTGCACGATTCGCTGTCCGAATGTACATTTGTACATTCGGACGGAAATTTTGACTTCGCCGGCATACCCGGCCCGGTTCTCTTGTTTTTCCGGCCGGTTTTGCTATAGTGGAGGTACAGAGTCGCGGCAGGGGAGAGCCCCGCCCGACAGGCTCCGCGCTAGGCCGCGCGCCTGCATTCCATATTGAGGAGGATCCCCGATGAATGTTTACGGCATTGAGGTCGCGATAAAAAATACCCCTGTGTTGGACAAGGGGTTTATCCCCATGGCCGCCTTCACCTCCGCCTTTGAGGCCTCCGCCAAAAACGGCAAAGACATCGCCGTGGCCGTGGAGCGCAACCAGGGCCAGGTGGCTGTGCGCCGTCTGAAGATTCACGGCACCCCCGCCATGGATAAGGCGGACAAGGTGTATGTGGAACGCACCGTGAAAATGCTGCTGTGGGCTTACGGCGGCTGGAAAGTGGTGGTCTGCGGCGACGAGGCCCTGGGCCGTTATATCGCCGAAGCCTACGCCCCCGGCGGCGCCCGCGCGTTCGACGCGGACTTCATGGGCCGCGTGTATGAGCGGGACTTCACCGTGGAAATCCGCCCCCTGTCCGAAACGCCGGAGGCCTATTCCGCCTCCGCGCCGGTGGGCCGGAATTTGGACGGCTGCCGCATCGGCTTCGACGCCGGTGGAAGCGACCGCAAGGTCTCCGCGGTGGTGGACGGCGTGCCCGTCTATTCCGAAGAGGTGGTCTGGTATCCCAAGACCAACAGCGACCCCGCCTATCATTATGAAGGGATCCTTTCCGCTTTCAAATCCGCCGCTTCCAAAATGCCCCGGGTGGACGCCATCGGCGTGTCCTCCGCTGGCATCTATGTCGATAACCGCGCCATGGTGGCCTCCCTGTTCCTGCAGGTGCCCCGGGACGAGTTTGATAAACAGGTGAAAGACATCTATATCCGCGCCGCCAAGGAACTGGGCGACGTGCCCCTGGAAGTGGCCAATGACGGCGACGTCACCGCCCTGGCCGGGGCCATGTCCCTGGAGGAAAACCGCATCCTCGGCATCGCCATGGGCACCTCCGAGGCCGCCGGCTACGTCGACGGCGACGGCAACATCACCGGCTGGCTCAACGAACTGGCCTTCGCCCCCGTGGATCTCCAGGAGGACGCCATGGAGGACGAGTGGTCGGGCGACATCGGCTGCGGCGTGAAGTATTTCTCGCAGGACAGCGTGATTAAGCTGGCCCCCCGCGCCGGCATCCAGCTCGACGCCTCTCTGTCTCCGGCAGAGAAGCTCAAGGTGGTGCAGGGCGAGATGAACAAGGGCAGCGAGACCGCCCGGGACATCTATCGCTCCATCGGCGTCTATCTGGGCCACACCCTGGCCTATTACGCCAACTTCTATGATATTTCCCACGTGCTGCTGCTCGGCCGCGTCATGTCCGGCGAAGGCGGCGACATCGTGATTGCCGAGGCCCGCCGGGTGCTGGATGAGGAATATCCCGCCGCGGCCTCCATGGAGCTGCATCTCCCCGATGAGAAGATCCGCCGTGTCGGCCAGTCGGTGGCGGCTGCCAGTCTCCCCAAAACCCGCTAGTATCGAGCCTCCCACAAGGCCATACTTTTTTCCCACACAGCAAAAGGCCCCGCCGTCAAGGCGGGGCCTTTTGCTGTGTATTGGGCCTCCTTCGGGGATGGCCTTTCGTACGTTCCCCCTATCGCCCCCGGTTCAGCGCTTGGCGCCGCACCGGGGGCGCGGTCTATTCCGCCGTTTTCGCTGTCCGTTTCGCCTCCCCCTCACCTTAAGCGCTGAATAAATCGCGCCTGGCGGCTCGGCGGCGGCTCGGCGGGGAAATCTCCCCCACTTCTGCGTCAAAAGCCCTCGGAATACGATAGTATTCCTGCGGTTTTTCCTTGCAGTGGGGAAAATTCCCTTCACCAATCCATCCACTGGATTTAATCATCACTTACCTTGGGTGCGGCTCCCTCCACGCCCGGCTTTTCCCCTCGCCTGTCTGTTTTTTCGCCGGGTATTCCTCCCGATGTGGAGCTATCCGTGTGATTTCGTGCGAAATTGACCGTTATCATGCGTTAAAAATCGCTTTTTTGCGAAAAAACCGCCGATTATTTCCGGATTTTTGCATAAAAACTGCGTGAAACAACACAATATTGCGTTTTTCTTCACTTTTCTTACACATAACCCCCTTAAAATCCTGAATTTATTTAAACAGGAGGAATATACCAGGGATTCATATGCTAATTATTCCAATAATTACTAAATTTAACAAATGTCAAGCAGGTGACATGTACCAAAAACTGGTTATAACCTGGAATAATGTAAGAATCAAGGGAATATATGGAAATTTATCTAAAAATGACGTAAAATTGTATGCGTTGGCAGATTCTGATGTAATCTGAGGAATCCGACCAATGGTTAGAAAAGAAAATGGGGGTAAAACAATGAAAAGATCATCCAAAATCAAAAGACTGCTGAGTCTGACCCTGGCCATGGCCTGCCTGTTCGCCGTTGTGGCGATTCCTCAGGTGAGCGCGGAGACTGCCGACAATCCTTTTGTCTACGTCCCCGCTCCCAACGGCGGGTATGTCCTCAGTGAGGTGGCTGCCGGCGAGGCGGCACCCCGCGCGGCCCTGCTTTCCTACTATGGGATTGATTTTTATCATGACAATCAATTTACGGGCGGCTCCCTGTCCTTTACCCTTTCCTCGGAATCCTTGGAGGTCGTGAAAAAAATCGGCATCGTGGATTTCAAGCTGCAGAAGTTCAATACGGACAACCACGTTTGGGAAGACTATATTCAGTTCGACGACTATTTTGCCACCAACACCAACCGCTTCTCCTTCACTAAAGAGGACCTCCGTGTTCTCATGCATGCCGATTATCGTCTGTGTGTTACCTTCTATGCGGAAAAGAACATCTTCAGCAAACAGCGCGTCGATAAGATCAGCAACGTTGTGACGATCGAATAATTTCTCACTGCGCCGGGCCCGCCGTTCTCCTTGGAGAACGGCGGGTCTTTTGCTTGTCTGCCCGCCGTTTATGTAGGATTGTCAAACATGTTGGACAAGGAATTCGATAGGAGAAAGCCAGGCGAGAGGTCTCATCGGTAAATCGTTGGAGCGGCGATTATGAGCAGCAAGTTGTTTTTCAAAATCAGCCAGGGAGAAGAAAGAGTGGAGAGAATAAAAGCGTTTCTGGTCTTCTCTGTGGCTGCGCTCTACCTTGCCATTATGTCTGGGAGTATAAGGGCGGATTAGTTTATGCTGGATGCCCAACTCAGCGGCAGTATTCTCAAAAAGGGTTTGGATATCCCGTTTGCTGTTGGAAAAGCGGTTGGTAAACTCAAAGCCGTTGTCGGTCTGGATGCATTCCACCTGAATACCCCGGCGGGAATACCACTTGACCAGCCTTTTGAGGAAGTCAGCGGAGGAATAGGTGGACTGCTCTGGGTAGGCGGCGAGGAATCGCAGGCGAGTGAACTCGTCAATGGCAGTATACTGGTACAGACGCAGTTCCGGATCGGTAATACAATGGCGGGGAACTACTTTCACATCCACCTGGATCCGCTGTCCGGGATAGGTCATCTGCTCATAGGGTTTGGGCTTGTATGGTTTCTTCTTCTTAGAAGCAGGGAACATCCCCAGCTTTCGCATGACCCGGAACAAACTCTCCGGACGGCGTGTATAACCCCGCTGGTGCAACCTATGCCACAGTTCCACCATACCTAGGGTAGGATTCCGGCGGCGCATATCCCGGATCAGTTTGAGTTCTGCTTCAGTATGCTGATTTGGATGGCTGTAGGGGCGTCTGGACTGACAGTCCAAAGAGCCAACGGTCCCATCCCAGCGTGCTTTCCAGAAGTAGATGTACGACCGGCTTTTGTTATACTTCCGGCTGGCACGGCTGACGCCGTATTTTTCCGCGTACTTCATCAGGGATTGCCGATATGCCATGTCCTGTGTTATACTTTTGCTCATGAAGGATATGGCTCCTTTCTCGGTAAGTTTTGTGTCGCAACTCAACTATAACCGATGTGGCCCTATCCTTCATCCTTTTTTATTCAACTGTCCAAGATGTATTGTACCTCTACACTTTTGCTTGTCTGCCCGCCGTTTAGTGGTTGTTTGCACCGGTAATGTATGGTATAATTGTGCCTGTATGAATTCCGGCGGGATGAACGGGCCGCCATACTACGATGAAAAAGGATGCCGCTATGAAAAAGACGAGTCTTTCCTCCATTTCGACGTTCCAGCTGGTCAAAGGATGCGTGCTTGCCATCATCTTTTTGATCGCCGCCTTGGCCGCCTTCATGCTGCTGCGGGAGGATACGGGGCTGAGCACTACCGCGCAGCAGTGGGTGTATCCCATTGGCATGGCCGGGCTGTTGGCCGCCCTGATCACTCTGTTCCTGGGGATTGCCACGCAGGATCCCAACAAGCCGGAGGCCGCCCGCAAAGCGTGGTTCTATCCGCTGATGGCCGGCCTGCTCGGCCTTGTCTGCATGTCCCTGGCCTACGCGTATCTCGGCATGTGGCCGGTCGGGGTGGAAACCGGCCTGATTGTGGACATGCACCATCAATACGCCCCCCTTCTGGCAGATTTGCGGGATATGCTTCTGCACGGCGGCAGCCCGCTGTATTCCTTCCATGTGGGCCTGGGAAGCAGCTATCTGCCCCTGTTTGCCTACTATCTGGCCAGCCCCTTCAACCTGCTTTTGGTGCTGTTCCCCGAGCATTTGCTGCCCGAGGCTCTGCTGGTCATCACCCTGCTGAAAAACGCCCTGACGGCAGCGCTGTTCGCCGCCTGTCTCCAATATGTTTACCGCCGCCGGGATATGAGCGTGTGCATCGTGGCGATCATGTACTCCATGATGATGTACCTGCTGGCCTATTCCTGGAACATCATGTGGCTGGATTGCGTGATGATTCTGCCGCTGGTGGTCCTGGGATTTGAGCGGATGATGCGCACGGGGAAATTCCTGACCTACGTGCTGTCCCTGGCGTACGCCCTGTACGCCAACTATTATATCGGATTCATGATTTGCCTGTTCATGGTGCTGTACTACGCGGTTTATTTCCTGCGCAAGCGCCGGGAAGCCGGCCGGCAGGCCAAATCCTTCCTTCGTTTTGTGGTCGGCTCCGCTTTGGGCGGCGGCCTGGCCATGTTCCTGCTGATCCCGGTGGCCATGGCCCTGGGGCAGACCTCGGCCGCCGGCGGCACCCTGCCGGATATCAAGGCCAATTTCGATATCTTCAATCTGTTGGGCCGGCATCTGTACGAAACATCTCCCACCATCCGGTCGGGCAACCTGCCCAATCTGTACTGCGGCCTGCTGTCCGTTGTCCTGCTGCCGGTTTTTGCTACCACCCGGTCGATTCCCTTGCGCCGCCGGGCGGCCTATCTGGGGCTGCTGGCGGTCATGGCGCTGAGCCTGGTGGTCAACCAGATGGATTTGATTTGGCATGGCCTCCACGCCCCCAACGACCTGCCCTACCGCTTCTCCTTCCTGTATTGTTTTGTGCTCCTGCTTATCGCCTTTGAAACCTTGACCCGCCTGAAGGATATCTCCTTGAAGCAGGTCGGCGGCACCTTTGTGGGGCTGCTGGCTTACCTGATGATCGAGGATCGGTTTGGCGACGAGGCGTATGGCTTCACCTCCATTTATGTCAGCCTGCTGCTGGTGGCGGTGTACGTCGGGATCCTCGCCTTCGTCTCCCGCCGCCATCTGCGTGTAAAAACGGCCGTGGCGCTGCTGCTTGTGGTGGTGACGGCGGAAATGACCTTCCAGGCTGGCGATACCTTCAAGACATTGAACGGCAACGAGTATTACACCGATCACATCGATTATGTGGATAACGACATCACCGCCGCGGGCCGTGCGGCGGTGGACAAGATGAAGCGGTACGGGGACGCCCAGTCGGACGGCGCGTTTTACCGTATGGAAAAGCTCCCCCGCCGCACCACGGTGGATCCCGCCTTGTATCATTACCGGGGTCTGAGCGTGTTTGCCTCCAGCAATTCCTATAAGACCACCAAGTTTATGGGGAGCCTAGGCTATGCCATCAACGGAGTCAACAGCTATTTGTACCACAGCTTTGTGGCGCCGGTCGATTCCCTGTTCGGCATCAAGTATCTGGCGCTGAACGTCAATCTCAGCAGCCATCCGCAGCTTAAAAAAATCGACAGCGTGCAGATAGGATCGAGCAGCTTCTATATCTATGAAAACACCATGGCGCTGCCGGTGGGCTACTTTGTCAAGGCCGGTATCCGGGATTGGTCGGCCGACGCCTGGAACCCCTTCACCTCCCAGTCCGGGCTGCTCTCCGCCATGACCGGCAATTATGCCGACCTGTATGAGTTCCAGGCGATCGAGGTGGACGAAGGCAGCGTGGATATGGCCAGCGTGGGCGGGATTTACAATTTTTCAGTCAACCCCGTGGGCGATACCGCTTCGGCCGATTTCACCGCGCCGGTCACCAAAAAGGGCCAGGGCTTTATCTATGTGGACTGCCGCGCGGCCAAGGACATCAGCGTCTCGGTGCGGAACAAGGACACGGGCGAAACTCGGGACAGCTGGACCGTTACCCCTCACGAGCCGTATATCATCGACGCCGGCACTTTGGGGACGGATTATGAGGTGTGCGTTACCGTGGGCGCCGAATCGGCGGCCACCGGCAATATTTACGTGGCCATTATGGACGATGCGGTGCTGCAGCAGGATATGCAGACTCTGTCCGCCGGCGGCATGCAGGTGTCCAGCTTCAGCGACAGTCGTATCGACGGAAAACTGACGGCGCCGGAGGACGGCGCGGTCTTCACCTCCATTCCCTATGATGCCGGCTGGACAGTCACGGTGGACGGTGTGAAGGTGGACACCTACGGCGTGGGAGAAACGGATGTGGAGGACGAGCGCGCGGGGGCCATGCTGGCCTTCGACGTGGCGCAGGGTGAACACGATATTGTGTTGTCCTTCTTCCCCCGCGGCCTCATCCCCGGCGCCCTCATCTCCCTCATCTCCCTGGCCCTGCTTGTTTTTCTGGTGTTGTATACGAGAAGAAAAGAGCGCTTGACAGTGCCGGCCCTTCCGGAGGAGCCGATCATGGAGGAGAGCGTTCAGGGAACGACGTCCCAGATCTCGGTGGAGGATCCTGCTTTAGAAGCGCATGTTCCGCTGGATCCCCAGCAAAGGGAAGAACAACCGCCGGCAGAGCCCCCCTCCAACAATCCGCCAGAGTCACCGCCTATTGCATAAACACAAACTTGCTAAAGGGCCCCGCCCGGGGCCCTTTAGCAAGTTTATTAATTTTACACAAAAATCAGAAATGAATATAATAGCGTAAATTTCGATGATTCCATACACCATATTTACGACGTTTTTGCTTGCATTTTATTGCCGGGTATGCTATACTATCAAAACGGATGAACCAAGTGCTTTAAAAGGAGTTTAACCAAGCACTTCGGGTTCAAAAAACCAGAATTTAAATCAATTATTTCGGGGTGTAGCTCAGTTTGGTAGAGCGCTTGGTTCGGGACCAAGAGGCCGTGTGTTCAAGTCACATCACTCCGACCAGATAAAAGCCGAGAAGCCGCATTGTTACACGGCTTCTCGGTCTTTTTGCTTTCTACGGGTTTGGTTGATTTTTGGCGCTGACCCATGCCGTGACCCATACGGGGATTAGTCGGCGTATTCGCTGTCCAAAATATTGGTGTTGTGAGGAAAGAGGTGCGCGGTCATGAAGTATTCCCGTCTTGTCCAGAAAAAAGAGCAGCTGGCTGGGATTTATGACCGGCTCCCTAAAGCTGCGCTTGAAAGCTTCGAGCGCAGCTTCGATGTGGAATACGCTCACAACTTCACCGCCATTGAGGGGAATACACTGACGTTGATTCAAACCAAAGCGCTGCTGGAGGACGGGATTTCCGTCGGCGGCAAGCAGCTTCGGGAAATCTACGAGGTTATCAATCATTAGAAAGCCTTTGCCTATGTCCGGGATTGTATAGCCGACAATAAGCCTATGGACGAAAGCATCACGAAAGATATCCACGCTCTGCTTATAGAAAATATACTGCTTGGAGGGTCTATCGTCAGGTTGAGGTGCGGATATCCGGGGCAGGGCATAAGCCGCCACTGCCAAGCGACATGTACAGGCAAGTCAAAGCGTTTTTCGCCGACTTGCCAAGCAAAGACTTGAAGGGTATAGAGCTGACCGCGTGGACGCATGCGGAATTTGTGAGAATCCATCTATTCGAGGGTGGAAACGGCAGAACCAGCCGTATGATCATGAACTATCAGCTGATGGCGGGTGGCTTTCTGCCTGTATCGATAGCCAAGGAAAACCGGCTGGAATATTTTGAAGCGCTGGAAACCTATGCGGTCGAGGGCAATCTGGAGCCGTTTGCTGACATGATCGCGGCACTTGAAGAACGGCGGCTGGATGAATATCTGGGTATCGGGCAAGACCGAGAATAGGCTCGACACGGGCGCACAAAGGGCTTATTTAGGCGTTCTGTGGTTTTCGGCGGGTTATTCCTCCACCCCCCCGGTGTTTCGTGGCTGCGTTTGACGGAAACCGTCGGTGCTTTCCTGCCCGAAAAAGGACTTGCTTTTTCTCTCCGCTAGAGTTAAAATGCGACACGGCGGGGATTTCCCCGGCATAAAATAAACGCCGCGGCAGGCGAGGATGCGCCAACATCCCCGCCCTGCGCAATGGTGATCTGACCACCCTGCACAACTGTAAAAACAGCACCGCGACAATGCTAGTATAGCGTATTTGTCGCGGAGAAACAAATATGCCTTTCAGCGCGTGCAAGGGTAAACGGACGGCTCAGGCCGTCCAGCCTTTGTGCGCGTTTTTCTATACGGGGAATTCCCGACCTCTTTTGAAAGGTCGGGATATTGTGAATGTCTTTAGAAGCAGGGACGCATTCGTCGGGCAGGGAGAAGCGGCGGTGTTCTGTGTCGTATGGGAGGAGTTTCTCAGCTTGGCTGAACGGCTTCGGCGGGAACTGGGTGCTCGGAAATAGTAACTCTTAATCAATATGCAGTATAGTTACTTGAACAAAGTAACCGTATATGATAATATAAAATATGTAAAATTAAGGGAAATAAGGGTGTGACGTATTGAAACCAATAAACTATTATGACGTTTTTGTTCCCGGTGGTATTCCTACGTTAACCTATAACGATAAGGTAGAATAAGTTGCGCAAATTGAAAAAGGGATAAAAAAAGAGACATAGTTTGCAGTCTTTGGTAGAATGAAGTCACGACACACCATTCTGAAAGGAGACAATAAACTATGTCCGAGAAAATTGTACAACTAAATGAGGAAGTAATCAAGGGTGAAATCAGGGAACTGGTGCGTGGGAGCGTGGAGGAGACCCTCAACGGCCTGTTGGAGGCGGAGGCGCAGAAACTGACCCAGGCGGCGCGCTACGAGCGCAGCGAGGAGCGGCAGGCCTACCGCAGCGGTCACTACCAGCGTAACTTGACCACCAGCTCCGGCGACGTGACCTTGAACGTCCCTCGTTTAAAGGGAGCAACCTTTGAAACCGCCATCATCGAGCGGTATCGCCGCCGGGAGAGCAGCGTGGAGGAAGCGCTGATTGAAATGTATCTGGCTGGAGTATCTATGCGCCGCGTGGAGGACATCACCGAGGCACTGTGGGGCAGCAAGGTGTCCCCCTCTACCATCAGCGAACTGAACAAGAAAGCCTATGTCCACATTGAAGACTGGCGCAACCGCCCCTTACAGGGCGGTAAGTACCCGTATGTGTATGTAGACGGCATCTACCTGCGCCGCAACTGGGGCGGAGAGTATGAGAATGTGGCCGTACTGGTTGCCATTGCGGTTAACGAAGACGGCTACCGCGAGGTGCTGGGCGCTGCCGAGGGTATGAAAGAGGACAAGGCTAGCTGGGTCAGCTTCTTTCAGTGGCTCAAAGGGCGGGGTCTGGAGGGCGTCCAGCTCATCGTGGGAGACAAATGCCTCGGTATGCTGGAAGCTGTGGGAGAGGTGTACCCGGACGCGAAATACCAGCGGTGTGTGGTACACTTCTACCGCAACGTGTTTTCCTGCGTCCCACGCACCAAGGGGAAGCTGGTGGCCAAGATGCTCAAAGCAATCCATGCCCAAGAGAGCAGAGCCGCCGCCCAGGCGAAGGCGCGGGACGTAGTGACCGCTCTGCGTGAAATGAAACTGCCCGAGGCGGCGAAAAAGGTAGAGGATGGGCTGGAGGAAACACTTGCTTACACTGCTTTCCCCTATGAGCACTGGACGCGCATCCGCACCAACAATGTGATTGAACGTCTTAACCGGGAGATCCGCCGTCGCACTCGCGTGGTGGGGGCTTTCCCAGACGGTAATTCTGCCCTCATGCTTGTCTGTGCCCGGCTGCGTCATGTGGCCGGCACTCAGTGGGGCAGCAAGAAGTATATGAACATGAAGCATTTAGACGGGGCGTGTGACGATGCCTCTTTTGCCGGTTGACTTCTTTCTGTTTTTGACTGCAAACTAATTTGCGCATAACTCTTGACACTACCCCTATAACCCAAGAAGTACATATAATCTTGAAAGCAAAGTAATGGCGGCACGAGAAAATATATGTAAATTGATGATTGTCACAGGTCAAACTAAAATTGGTAAAACTGTACTTGTCGAGAAAATGTATGACCGTACACAGGCTGTATGGATTGATGGCGGTTCAGTATCAAGCGAGGAAAGCTTCTGGGAAATAATAGCAGATCAACTGGATGTAACTACAGACATAAACCAAAGTGAAACTTTAGATGTGGGAGCAATGTTTGAAATAGGTTTGGAGGGTCAGATCAATTTTGTTTTTGCAAATGCAACCCCTTCTGGGAAATTAGGCTTTAGCCGAACTAAGATAAAAAGTATGAGTGAAGGTAGAACTATTAGTACCAAAACTGCTGCCATTCAATATATATCTAAAAATAAAGTGCCAATTGTCGTTGATGATTTTCATTATATTGATAGAAGCATACAAACTGCCATCGTTAGAGCACTGAAGTCTCCTATAATGCACGGATTACCTGTTATTTTCATAGCAATACCAAATAGAAAATTTGATGTAATTAAGGTAGAAAGGGAAATGACAGGCAGAATAGAAATTTTTGATATTCCAGTTTGGCGCGACGATGAACTCAAACAAATAGCAGAAGTTGGGTTTAAAAGCCTTAATGTCAGACTACCGGAAAAAGTTCAAGACTCCATGGTTAGAGAAGCAATGGGAAGTCCTCACCTTATGCAAGAATTTTGTAAAGCAATATGTCAAAAAAATAGAATAGATAAATCTGCAAAAACTACTATTATAGTATCAGAAAATATTGATCTACCTGCATTATTCTCTAATATTGCCATCAACAGTGGTCGTTCATTATTTGAAAAATTAGCACGTGGGCCTAGGCCGCGATCCGATAGAATAGAACGCACACTTAAAAGCGGAGAGATTACAGATATTTACGGTGTAATTATGGAAGCCCTCTTAAAAATGAAGCCGGGTATAGAATCTATTGCATATGATAAATTTCGTGGTTATATAAGGGATGTTATTTCATCTGATTTGCCCCAGTTCGGCGAAGTTTCACGAGTGCTCGAAAAAATAGCAGAGATATCTTATAACGATGGAGCTTCCACTCCCGTTGTGGATTGGGATAAAGACGACGCGGTTTTGACTATAACAGATCCTTTTTTTGCTTTCTACCTTAGATGGAGAGACCCTGATGACCCATACGCTGACCCATAATCGGAAATCAGCGGGTGGACTGGGTGGTACGCATCAACTAAACCCGCCAAAACCCATCCCAAGCATCACTTAACGGACCCGAAATCACGACTTTTTTCCTCCCACAGCATTTCGGGACCAAGAGGCCGTGTGTTCAAGTCACATCACTCCGACCAGAACAATACCCGGAAACCGTGTGAACATGCGGTTTCCGGGCATTTTCTTTTTGTGTTAAATCTGGCATTTCGCAGCGCTGACTGCCGTGACCCATACGGTGAATGAAGATAAACTTTTGGGTCGTGGTTTGGGACTTTCGGTTTGGCTAAGTGTGTTGTGATGCCGTGCCATCTTGGAAAGATATCGGTGATGTTTTAGAGGGAGGGAACGGGAAGATACATCTTTCTCACCCAATGTCTTATTGCAGAAAAAGACCATGTAATTTCGGGATAAATATTTTTATTGTTTGGCTGGTAAATTAAAAGGCGACGCTTGGCATAACGGTATTTCAAAGAAAGGGTGAGCCTGTTGACAAAAACACGTAAAAAAGCTATACATGAATATTTTGAGATGAAACTTAACAATTGCTTCAATACTCTAAGCGTATCTGCATTGCTTACCGAAAGAAAAATAAAAGAAAAACCTGATAATGTTCTTATATATGCGGGCGACTTTTGTTCGGAGGTAAAGAGGTTGCTTTCAGCTGCCGGTTCAGAAATGACAACAATTTTAAAGGAGCAGCATTTGGTATTGTCTGCAAAAGACAATGATATGATAAAAAGATTATGTGGCGACAAAATAACACGGGAAATAAGTTATTTAATCGAAAAAATTATTAAGCCAGCCATACAGAATGTTGATCGGTACAATAGAACAATAGAAACTGCTCTTAACGTATTGGCTGGAAATACGGTCGGTGCTTTTTTAGAGCAAATAAGTTTTCATCAATTAACAGAATCTTTACGTATGGATGATGAAGCTATTAAACAGAGTAAAAAGAATAACCGTTTAGTGTTATGTAGTACTGTATTTGCAGCTATTGCTTTGTTAATCAGTATACTTACATTTTTATATAAATAGAAAACAGACAAGCACAGTTGGCTTGTCTGTCAATAAAAAACGTTACTTTAATTTTATGGTATCTCTGAAGATTTTCTCGAGATAATCCGTGACACCGTTGGCTGCGTGGATCGTGGCGATCATTAATTCCTCCATATCCATGTTGCCGAATTCAATGTCATATCCTGCTTGGCGGATCAGTTGGGTCAAAAACACCCGCTGTGTCCGTCCGTTGCCTTCCCTGAATGGATGAAGACGATTGGTATCGCAATAGAATTCGGTGATATGCTCGACGAACGCATCGAATCCCTCATTGCGGAAGAAATTCATTTCGGCCAGCCGGTCAAAATTAGCGTTGCCTACCTGCTCAATTTCATCAGCCGGAACAAACTGTGTCCCCTTCTTTGACAGGTTGACGGTACGGATTTCACCGGCCCATTCATAAAGTTCCCCGAACAGGAATTTATGAATTGCTCGGTAATGGGCAAAGTCAAAATGGCCCTCCAGAGGCTCCTGCTCCAGAAGGCCGATATTCGCCAGCGTCAGGGCTGCCTCGACAGATGCGAGTTTGTTCCTCGTCCCGGATATCCAGCTTATTGATCAGGCACGTGGTGCCTTCATAGCAGTTGTCCGTGGAGGCTTCGATATCGTAGGGCATGTTACTGTCTTTTCGCCGTTTCCGTAACCTGACGGATGTATTCGGCTTTGGTAATTTCTTTATTGAGCAGCTTTCGGCACAGTTCCTTATGCTGGACGGTCAAGTGGAAGCCTTCCATCTCAATGGAGGCGGCTGCATTGGCGATGGCTCGGCTGGTGGACATAGATGAATTCATCGTGATCACCTCTTGCGGCCATTTTACCACGATTGCTTGCCTTAATCAAGAAAATCCGGCCTTTTTTGGTTTGCCACTGTTTCTGACCCATACGCTGACCCATAACCGGAAATCAGCGAGTGGATTGGGTGGACTACGCATCAATCAAACCTGCTGAAACTCGGCCCAAACATCACCCAGCGGACGCGAAATCACGCCTTTTCTTCCTCCACAGCATTTCGGGACCAAGAGGCCGTGTGTTCAAGTCACATCACTCCGACCACGGGTAAAGCATTGGAAACACTATGTTTTCAGTGCTTTTTCTTATGCTTAAACAAGCAAGATACAGCGTGAAGCAGTGTATTCTAGCAAAAATCCCCCGTTAGGCGGGTGGTCCTGACTTGGGATATGCTGTGAGGTATAGTGGGTATTCCTCGTTTTTCGACAGGATATTTGCCAAATAGGTTGAAATTTGCGGCATAAATGGTATACTGTCTATATATTACATATTTTTGGTAATATTGTAATCTATTTCAAGAGCGAGGAGAGGTATCTATGCATGGTTGTATCTGGAAAAGAAGCCTGGCGGTATTGCTGACAGCGGCGTTAGCCATCCAAGCGGCGCCCGTCACGTCCCTAGCGGTGGGGACGGAGCCGGAGGCGTCCGCCATCTCCGGGGAAACGGCAGCTTCCTTGGAATATCCGACGGGGGAGGACGCGCCGGAGCCGGACATTCTTGCGGAGGACGAAACCAAGCGGGAGCCCGGCGTCAAGCATTTCCGCCGGTCGGACGGCTCCTATGTGGCGGCGATTTACAGCGAGCCGGTGCATTATGAAAAGGACGGCAAGCTGCTGGACATCGACAACACGTTGGTGGAGAAGGACGGCTACTACACCAACACGGCCAACAGTCTGATGGTGCATCTGCCGAAGCAGGCATCCACCTCCCGGCCCATAACGGTGGAGCACCAGGGAAAGACCCTGCGGTTTTTCATGGAGGGACAGCAGACCGCTTCCGCCGCCCTGCAGCAGGCGGATTCCGGTGAGTCTATCTCACGCCTGAGCGCCTCCGCGTCCAAGGCGGACAAGCAGCGGGAGAAAAACGAGCGGAAGCTGCAGGCGAAAAAGCAGCACGCGGCCGTGACCTACCCGGAATCCCTGGACAGCGCGAGCCTGACCTATGACGTGAAGGGCAGCTCGCTCAAGGAAAGCCTTATTCTGAAAAAGCTGACCGGGCGCAAAAGCTACTCCTTCAAAATCGAAGCGGAGGGGCTGCGCGCCGAGGTACAGGCGGACAGCTCCGTCCATTTTTACGCGGAGGGGACGGAGGAGCCGGCCTTTATCATCGCCTCCCCCTACATGTTCGACGCGGCCGGGGAGTACAGCAGCGCGGTGGCCGTCGAGGTCAAGAAAACGGGCAACCACTACCGCTACACCCTCACGCCGGACAGGGCCTGGCTGGAGGACAGCGCGCGGGTTTGGCCGGTGACCGTAGATCCGACGATACAGACACCGCAGGAAGTATCAAAGATACAGGATGCCCGCGTATATTCCCGGTACCCTACTGTAAACTATTCCCAAGCGCATATACTGAATGCCGGTTCCGTAAGGGTAACGGCAAACGGCAAAACCACCACAGAAGAGTTCCGAGCGTATATCAAGCTTCCCAAGGCTGAAGGCATCGCCTCTTCCAGTCGAATTATCGAAGCGAAAATGAACCTGATTTATTATCAGGAGTCGGACGCCGCCAGAACCGTTTCCAACAATGTTCTCAACTTGTACAGGGTCACGGCGCCATGGGATCAAACGAAAATCACCTGGGGCACACAGCCCGCTTGCGATTGGAGCCGTGTTATCGATTATGTGGTGGCAGACAAATCGAAGCTGTCCGGCAATGCGCGGTACGACACCTTCGACATAACCGCGCTGGCACAGGATTGGTATCAAAACGGGAACGATAACGGCGTGGTAATCAGAGCCAACACGCTGGACAACACCAAACCAAACTGTGCCGAGTATTATTCCGCCAATGTCAGCACACAATATCAGCCTGCCCGCCCTTATGCGTTCATCGCCTACCGCGACACCAAGGGCGTGGAAGATTATTGGACGTACACGTCCCTGCCGGCGGGGCGGGGCACGGTGGCGGTGAACAATTTTAACGGCAATCTGATCGCGACCGAGGACGACATCGGCAACGACGGCGCCCGCATGCCGGTGACCATTTCCCACATATACAATGCCAGCGGCTCCAACATCGGCTATTGCGGAACCAATTGGCGCACCAATTTTAACATGTCTATCGAAAAGACAACGGGCGAGGTGCTTGCGAGGGGTTACAAATACTATCTCCTCGACGCCGACGGAACCGAGCATTATTTCTACTTCAAGGACGCCAACGGCAACGCAACCGCCTCCGGCAAGGATGAGAACGGGCTGGGTTACACCCTGACGGACACCGGCACCGGCGACGCCAAATACGTCATCACCGACAAGGACGGCGGAAAGATGCAGTTTTGGGCCAGCGGCAAGCTGGCGACGATCCACGACACAAACGGGAACTTCATACGCGTGACCTATAACGCGGAGGATCGTATCAACACCGTCTACGACGGCGCGGGACGGAATTACTCCTTTTTTTACAACGGCCCCCGGCTGTCCCATATCAAAGATAGCCGCAACCGGCAGACCACTTATAACTGCGACGGGAACAACCTCATTAAAATCACCTATCCCGACGGCGCGGTGGTGGAGATGGCCTACAGCGGCGCGCTGCTGACGAAAATCACCAATAAGGCGGATAACACGGTCACCACCATCACCTACACAGGCAGCAACCCTAAGCGGGTGGCTTCCATCTCCTATGGCCCGGGCACGACGGTCAACACCAAGTATTCCTTCACCTACAAGCACAACGCGACCACCATCACCAGCAACACCGGGGACAACGTGACCTATCAGTTCAACAACGCCGGGCAGACGGTGGGCGTGGTGAACAACGTGACCGGGCAGGGGCAGGCGTACCAATATGGCGCGCCCGGCAACTTCAACGGCAGGGACAATAAGCTGCTGACAGTGTCGAAGACGCAGCAGAGCGTGACCAATCTGGCCATCAACCCATCCTTTAACCGGGATACCGCGAATTTTACCACCTACAAAGCGGCGGCCAACAGCAATTCCGTAACCATTGACAGCAACAAGGGCCACATTGGCAAGAAGTCCGCCAAGTTCACCCAAACGGCCTCCAATCCGGGGCAGATTTGGCTGGGACAGGACATCAAAAACCTGTCCGCCGGCTTCTACACCTTCTCCGCCTATGTGAACACGGGAGGCACCAGTGTCAGCGGCCGGGGCGTCGTGGTGGATATCGAGCCCAAAACCAGCACAGGGGCCAACGCCGGATGGACCTGCTCGGAGAGCGTCACCTCCACAGGCGTTGACGAATGGAAGCGCATTCGGGTCACCGCGCTCATTCCAGAGGGATACACCGCCCGCATTCTCATCGGCTTCATCGATAAATCCTGTATCGGCACCGTCTGGTTTGACGATCTCCAGTTCGAAAAAACGGAGAACGCCAATAGCTTCAACCTGCTGGAAAACACCAATTTTAAGAACGGGAGTACCAATTGGAGCAGTTCCGGGGGTGTGTGGAGCGGCGCGGGCGTACCACAGGGCGGGAACGCCATAAAAATGACAGGCATCCCGTTTCAAAATGTCAGCTCTAACACCATCATACCTGTAGACGGCAAAACGGGTGATGTGTACACGTTCGGCGGCTGGTCTAAAGCCGCTTCCATTGCGACGGATGGCAACGGCAAATCCAGCGGATCGGCCACGCGAAACCCCGTCTACCAATTCTATTTGTTTTTCCTGGACAGCAATAAAAACCGGTTGAATCATGCGACGGCGAAGTTCAACCCCGCGATCAACGACTGGCAGTTTGTAAGCGGCACCGCCAAGGCTTCCAAGCCGTATAGTTATATTCAATTTTTCATCAGCTACGACAATAACGCGGGTGATGTCTACATGACCGCGCCGTATGTGTACAAGGAGGAATTCGGCCAGACCTACGACTACGACAAGGACGGCAACCTGCAGAGCAGCGTGGATTTGGCCAATACGCAGGCCAGCTTTACCTATAACAATCAACAGCTGTCAAAGCTGGCCAATCCGACGGGCAGCAAGTTCCTGTATACAACCAATATTAACACGAGAAATCTGGAATACGCGCAAACGACCGATGGCCAGCGATACGAATTCTTGTACGACGAGTACGGGAATCCCAGACAGAGCATCCTGGGTTCGGACAAATTCGTCAACAGCGTATCGGCGGGGAAAGCCTACTATATCCGGAACGCCTACTCGGGCAACTCCATGGATAACTCTACCCACGAAAAGGGGGGCTTGGTCAAGAACTGGAGATGGACACCAGGCAATTCCAACCAGATGTGGAAGCTGATTGCCACCAGCGAAAGCGATGTGTACGAACTATGCCCGACGGTCAATACGGGGGTGCGGTTGGACATAAAAGATGCCTCTACGGCGAACAACGCGGTTGTACAGCTGCATACCGCCAACGGGAGTAATGCGCAGAAGTTTAAAATCCTGCGGAATTCGGACGGCACCTTCTACATACGGACCAAGGTGACCGGCTACGCTAAATCGCTGGATGGACAGCCGGGAAATTCCACCAATACGGAAAACGGCAGCCCGATGCAGCAGTATGCCAATGACACCAGCGAAGGACAGAAATGGTATTTCATCGAGGTGAATACCATCCTCTCTCAAAAGCCGTATATCCAGACCAACGCGAAGTATACGGACAGCGGGAACAAGCTGGAGTCAGTAACGGACGAGCGGGGGAAAACCACCAGCTATACGTACGGCGACACGTCCAAGCTGCTGACGCAAGCGAAGGATCCCAAGGGCAACACAACCGACTACACCTATGACAACGCGGATCGGGTGAAGAAGGTGGCCAGCGGCGTCGCGTCCAACGAGTACGAGTACGCGCAGGACCGGCTGAGCGCCATCTGGCACAACAACCGGCAGGTAAAGTATGGGTTCGGGTACGACGGGATCGGGAACCAGACCAGCGTGACGGTGGGGAACGGGAGCGCGTCGAAGACGCTGACGAGCAACAGCTACGACAACCGGAACCGGTTGACGTCGGCGCTGTACGGGAACGGGCAGCGGGTGAACTACAAATACGACAGTCTGGACAGGCCGGTCATCAAGTACTATAATAATGACGACGCCAACTCGACCGGGTATCACACGGTGTACAACGCCAACGGGCTGGTGGGGCTGCACAAGGACGTGGTGAACACCCAGCGGACACGGTACACCTACGATCTGGCCCAGCGGCTGGTGCGGGTGCGGCGCAACGTGGGGGTGCTGGAGGACAACGGTGCGTTCCTGGCGGAGCTTGCCTACACCTATGAGAACAACACCAACCGACTGAGCGCCTATACCCTGGAGCTGCTGCTGGGAAGCGGCACGAGCAAGGTGAAAACCAGCTTCACCTACGGGAACAAGAACGGCAGCCAGATGACCGACGCGGTGTATGAGGTCCGCCAGAACGGCGGGCTGCACAAGACCTACACCTACGACGGGCTGGGACGGAAAACCCAAACCATGATGTCCATGGGCGGGGCGAACAAGCCGATCCGGTACACTTATGTGGGGGTGAAGGACAACCGCACCACCACGATGCTGGAGAGCCTGGACAATTTCGGGGAGAAGCTGTCCTACACCTACGACGACAACGGGAACATCGAAACCATCCGGAAGAACGGGGTGCTGCAGGAGACCTACCACTACGACGTGCTGAACCAGCTGGTGCGGGCGGACAGCGCGGCACAGAACAAGAGCTTCGTCTATGCCTACGACGCGGGCGGGAATATCCTGTCGGTGAAGGAGTACGCCTACACCACCGGAGCGCTTGGAACAGCCGTCAAAACGGTGAATTACGGGTACACGGACGGGACGTGGAAGGATCTGCTGACAAGCTACGCCGGGCAGACCATCACCTACGACGGGATCGGCAACCCGCTGAGCTACCGGGACGGCCTGTCCATGACGTGGCGGAACGGGCGGGAGCTGGCGAGCCTGACGAAAAACGGGGTGACGGCCTCGTACCTGTACGACGAAAGCGGACTGCGCACCAAGAAAACGGTGGGCGGCGTGGTGACCAACTACCACGTCATCGACGGGCGGCTGTACGGGGAGTACACGGGCAGCCACCGCCTGCTGTACATGTTCGACGAGGCGGGGACGCGGTATTCCTTCCTGTACAACGGGAGCACCTATTACTATGTGTTCAACGGGCAGGGGGATGTTATCGGGATCACCGACGGTTATGGCAACATGCTGGCCCGGTACACCTACGACGCGTGGGGCAAGCCGCTGACCATCACCGACGGCGCGGGCAACGACGTATCCGGCAACGCCAGCCATATCGCCAATGTCAACCCCTTCCGCTACAGAGGGTATTATTACGACAAAGAATCTGGGTTGTATTATGTGGGCACCCGTTATTATGATCCGGTTATTGGGCGGTTTGTCAATGCAGATAGTGCAATGGGTGTCAATGGTGATATGGCGACATACAATTTGTTTGTCTATTGCGGAAATAATCCCGTCAATCGGTATGATGTCGGAGGAATGTTCTGGAAAGAAGTAATTAGCGGGGTGATACATGCGAGTAATAATTTTGCAGTGTCAATTGGCATTGACACTGCTGCTATAGGCGCTGCCTTTTTAAACATGTCGAAGGATAGTAGTGGCGTTTATCATGCGAGTTTTGATTGTTGGCAACAAATAGCGGGATACAATGATTTGTACGATTTCTTCTTTGATTTAGGTACAAGCTGCGTTGCTGCGAAATTTCCATTTTCTTATAATGGGCAAGACTATATCTTTTGGGCATGGAAAGGTGACTATATCAATTTGGGCGCTGGTGCGGAAATGGGTATATACTATGGTGGTGAGCCGCATTGGCTTGTGGACAAAAATTTAGCACAGCCTATGGCAATGTGGTTAAGTTACAAAGGCGAAAACATAATAACTTATACCAACGGGGGTAGCCAATGGTGGTGTACAGGCTTTAATCCGGCATATAAAAATGTAAATGCTGGTGACTTGACAGCAACTTTTTCCATACGGTTTACCGATCCGGGAATGTTTACTGCATTTCGCGGTAGGTGGAATGGCGAGCCAGGATGGAAATTTGGTATGTTGCAAGGATTTGGTATCGCCAGCTATACTTTTTAGATGGCAGAAAGGATTAAAGTATGAAAAAATTATTTGTACTGACTCTTGTTTTTATGTTATTATTTTTGACAGCATGCTCGACAGGAGGACAAATAATGAGTAAATTTCCTGAAAATGAAAACTTATCAAAAAATCTACCGTCAGACAATGACAGGAGTATAGCTAACACGCAATTTGAACAAATAGTAAATGCTTGTGAGACTCAAGATAGAAACGCTTTAAAAGCTTTGTTTTCCAAAAAAGCTATTAGCGAAACGCCTGACATAGACGAAAGTATTGTTGGATTGTTTAACTTTTTTCAAGGTGAAGTTCTTTCATATGATGATTGGGGTGGACCCGGTACTTACGCAGGAAAAAACGATGACGGTTCAGGCCGCAACTGGAAAAAACTACGATCGTCCTATGATCTTGAAACAAGCAAACAAAAGTTTCGCTTTGCAATTGAAACTTTTGTCCTTGACACGGCAAATCCGGAAAACGTTGGTGTCTCTTCACTGTATATCATTAAGGCAGAAGATTCCGATTTGGCGTTTGCTTACAAGGGGGATGGCAAATGGACCACAGGAATTAACATTATCAACGGCGGAAAAATAGACGCATAAATATTTTTGTTTACTTCTTATCACAGAAAGCATTTTGTTTTAAACCAGGAGTTGTTTTTATAACAGCTCCTGGTTTTTACGGTTGACGTCGGCGCTGTACGGGAACGGGCAGCGGGTGAACTACAAATACGACAGTCTGGACAGGCCGGTCATCAAGTACTATAATAACGATAACCCCAACAACGCGGGATACCACACGGTGTACAACGCCAACGGGCTGGTGGGGCTGCACAAGGACGTGGTGAACACCCAGCGGACGCGGTACACCTACGATCTGGCCCAGCGGCTGGTGCGGGTGCGGCGCAACGTGGGGGTGCTGGAGGACAATGGCGCGTTCCTGGCGGAGCTTGCCTACACCTACGAGAACAACACCAACCGACTGAGCGCCTATACCCTGGAGCTGCTGCTGGGAAGCGGCACGAGCAAGGTGAAAACCAGCTTTACCTACGGGAACAAGAACGGCAGCCAGATGACCGACGCGGTGTATGAGGTCCGCCAGAACGGCGGGCTGCACAAGACCTACACCTACGACGGGCTGGGACGAAAGACCCAAACCATGATGTCCATGGGCGGGGCGAACAAGCCGATCCGGTACACCTATGTGGGGGTGAAGGACAACCGCACCACTTCAGTCCAAAGTATCGGAGGAAAGTCATCTACAACCAATTACGTGCGGATATACAGCAGTATATCCGGGACTTGTGCAAATGGAAAGGCGTAGAGATACTGGAAGGGCATATGATGCCCGACCATGTACACTTGCTGTTGTCGATACCGTCAAAATATTGCGTCTCCAGCTTCATGGGGTATCTCAAAGGAAAAACAGCGATGATGATTTTTGAGAAACACGGGAATCTGAAGTACAAGTTCTGGAACAGGCACTTTTGGGCAACGGGGTATTAAGTGAGTACCGTTGGACTGAACGAGGCAACCATCAAGAAATATATTCGAGAGCAGGAAAAGCAGGATATGCTCGAAGACAAATTGACTACCAAAGAGTACGACGACCCTTTCAAGGGTGCAGGTGGCTAAAAGCCACCGGGTAGTCAATCCACTACGGCTTGAACGCAGTGAAGGCCAGCGTCTTTTAGGCGCTGGCCTTCCTATGCCCTTTTAGGGCTCCTTCATGCCCCCCCGTTTTACGGGTGGTCTTGACTTAGAGCGACAACCACCGGCATGGCCGGTGGGGTAAGAAAAAGCGAAAGCATCGATTAGAAAAAGAAAGACCTCCTTTGGTAAAATGGAAGCGGGTAACGCCACCGCACCAGAAACCAAAGGAGGTCATGCCCAGATAGACAAAGAAAGCTTATCACGCAGGGAGAATTTTGAATAATGGGGCACAATGTTTCGTGCGTACTGGAGCCTGCGCTTCCAGACTAGCTGTACGAATGCTTACAGGATGAGTGTATAAAATCGGATGTTAAGCGTGGATGTAAGCGTACCGATCCAGCCGCGGCCTCATACAACACTAGATTAAGAGACGGGCTGGACACCCGTTTTACGAGTGATCTTGACTTTATTGGGACAATTTTCGTACGGAGGCCCGCTCTACAATAGAGGAACTCATCAGGTATTCCGATTGGACCGGCTGTCCGCTGCGCAGGGCGTTCATCAGTTCGATGACTTTTTTGCCAATGGCTTCATAGTTCTGGGCCACACTGGTCAGAGGGATCTCCAGATGGCTGCACAAGGAGCTGTTATCAAAGCCGGTCAGCGATAAATCGTCGGGAATGGAAATCTTCAGCAGATTGGCCTGCTGCTCCACATAGGAAGCCAACAGGTCGAACGCGCAGATAAGCGCGGTGGGCGGCGCTTCCAGGGCCATGATATCTTTCAGATATTGATTGACGCGGTGGGCGGCGTCCGGGTTATTTTCCCGCAGCATGATATCCTCCACGTCGTTTTTCTTCAGTTCCGCGACATACTGGCTGTTGAGCTGAATCCCATTGTCCGTCAGAGCGGCGATATAGCCTTTGAAACGTAACAACTCGTTGTGCGTGTTGAGATCGTGGCAGTAAAAGGCGATACGCTTATGCCCTTGATTGATCAGCCACTGAGTCAGATTGTACATGGCGTCGTAGTTGTTTGTGCTGACATAGGGGATATCAATATAGGGCAGCTGCCGGTCCATAAACACAATGGGGATCTTCTGTGCCTGCAGCTTGGTGTACAGCGACAGGTTCTGGTAACTCTCAATGGGCAGGCAGATAAGCCCGCCGATGTTCATGCGGGAAATTTGATCGAGAATTTCTCTTTCCCTGTCCAGCCGCTTTTCCGAATTGAACAGAGTGATGAGGTAATGGCTGTTCTGCGCTTCCCGCTGAATACTGCTGAGTATGTCAAATTGCGAGGCGGAAAAAGGCATCAAAAGCGGAATGTGTTCATAGACCGCCGAGGGGGCCACTGCCTCCCGGGGGCGCTCTTCCGGAGGAGCCGGCGATTCCCCGTCGGTGGCGATTACGGTAGAGCCGTTTTTTCTCGTGCGTTGTATGTACCCGTCGTTAGCCAGCTCTTTCAAGGCGCGGGCCGTGGTGATACGGCTCACGGAATACTGCTCCATCAATTCGAATTCCGTGGGGACTTTCGTGCCCAAAGGCAATGCGCCGCTTTTAATTTTTTCCCGGATATCGTTATAAATTTTTTGATATAGAGGCTCGTAGGATGTCTCCATGGTAATCCCTCCGGTACTATTTGCTATATACAGTATACCACAGCCTATTTGATATAGCAAATAGAATTTTACAGAGATATCCGAAGCACAATGACGAATAGGTGTTTCACGGTTAGCGCCGGCCAGTAACATCCTAAGAAAACCAAAGCCCAGAGGTCTTTATACCTCTGGGCTTTTTTGCTGCCTGCCCTACCGGGTTGAAGCATAGCAGACGATAATCATTAGGCAATGGGTTTAGGTGTCTGGAAAGGAACCCTATCCTCACAGATATGGCTTATTCAGACGTGACGGATGTCTTATTGGTTTTGCGAAGGAAATAGAGCCCTGCACTCGCAAGCCCGGCTGCCACGATAGCCATTACATACAGGAGGCCCGAATCGCCGGTGGTGGGAGAGGCGGCATCGGAAGCGGTATTCGTCTGTTCGGTGGTTGGCGTCGTGGGCTGGGGTTCCGGAGAGACGCTGGAATCCGGCTTTTCCGGCTCCACAGGGGACTCCGAGCCATATTGCACCAGGTACTGCGCCGAGGCCAGCCACTGCTCGTTGTCGAAGTCCCGGCCAAGAACCAGCACCTTATCCTTGTACACCTTGACAAAATATCCCTGCGCACCCTCGATGGTGGCCTGCGCGTCGCTCCACAGATAGGCCACGGAGGCCGTATTGAAAATCGTCGGCAGCTTATCATCCCGCTCTTTCATGTTGGAAGCGGAATTCATTTCCCAATGGCTGTGGCCGCTAAACAGGATGACCTCGGGATAGTCCTTGAGGATCGCGGCAAATTCCTCCGCCCGGTCAATACCGTGCCATCCCTGATATTCGTAGGTGCCCGCCACTGTATCGATAAGTCCCTGGTGCAGGAACACATAGATCGGCCGATTTTCATCCCGCTTTTCCGCCAGCTTTTCCCGGAACCAGTTCAGCTGCTCATCCGACAGATAGGCATACAAGCCGTTTCCGCCCATCTCGCTGCCCAGGAAAATGAAGTGGGCGCCGTCGATCCACTCGTCAAAATAAATCGTTTTGGAATCTGGATTGGTGTATTCCAGGAAGGTTAACAGCTTCTGCTTATCATTGCCCGGCCCATAAAAATCATGGTTGCCGATGGCGCAGCGCACCTGCGATAGATCAAAGCCGGCCTTTTCGACCAGATCCTGATAAAGCTCGTATTGCCTTACCGTACCGTTGTCCGCGATATCCCCGTTGATCATGATACCTTTGCTGTTCGGGGACAGCTGCTTAACCTGTTTGAGCGCACTGGTGAAATGCTCGTTGTGGATAGCCGCCGTGGCGGGGTTATCGCTCAGATGGATGTCGCTGAATACCTGAAACTCATATAGCGGTTTGCCGAAATCATACTCGTTGCAGCCTTTCGGCAGCATGGCGGTGGCATAGGTTTCCGAGAGCCGTTTGCCCCGCGCGGCGTACACCAGAATCCGATCGGCGCCGTTGGGGATCAGGGTGTTGGCCACCATCGTATACGTGGTGACCTCTCCGGCGGCCTTAATCAGGGGAAACGAGGTATAGTCCGCCAGCTTCCCCTGCGCATTCCCCCAGAAAGCCGCATAGGAATCCGGGATCGCGTCCTTGCTGGCCGTGATGGTCAGCTTGCCGTCGGCCGAACCGGTGAAGCGGTTGTTCCGCTCATAGACGGCGGAGGCTGGCGCCACAAGAGCCGTGTTCTTCTCGTTAATGGTGATGCCCGTCTGCGCCAACACCGTATACCCGTCGTTTTCACATAAAAAAATGGTGTATTCCCCGGCGGGCAGATTCTTCAAATCCTGACGGACGATATATTCGGATTCAAAAATATTTTTGGCTTTCCCGGACGTGTTGCCGTCCTTGGCCACGTAGTACCACCGGATGGATTGTATCGCCGCGCCGGGCATCTCGCCGTTTTTATATATGCCTACCCAGTCATTGCCCGTCCCGGCCGCTGTTATCATAATGGCCTCGCCCTCGGTATAGGCCGCCTTGTCCGTGCTCAAGAGAGCGCTGTCCGCAGAGGCAGACAGCGGAACGCAAGCGGACGCCGCCAGCAAAAGGCTGGATATAGCCGCCAAAGCCTTTTTTTGACTTTCAATTTTTGCCCTCCCTATTTGTGCTTTATAAAATACCACGCATGTCCGGAGATTTTCGGTCTGCCGCAAAGCACCGAGGCAACAGCGCACACCACCACCCGAAATCTTTGGAGGTTTGGAAACCGGCTACGAGGCCTTTTTACCACGCAACAGGAACCACCAGGCGGCAAATCCGCCGCCGCCCAGCACCAGGACGATGCCGCCGACGACAAAGGGCCAGACGGGAACCCCGCCCTTCGGTTCTGTGGACGTCGCTGCCGTCGTTGCGGCAGAGGCGGTGCCGGTGGTGGTGCTATCTTCTGCCGTGTCGGTGCCGGTGGTTTCGCCGCTGCCGCTGGACACGGCGTCGGTTACGGTCGTGGTATTGGGTTGGCTGGTGGGTTTTCCCGTGGCTTTTGTCGTCGTTTTAACGGCCGGCGGTTTGGTCGTGGGTTTAACAGTCGGATCGGTGGGGGAGTCGATGTCATCCCAGGGGGAATCCCGATCCACGTGAATGGTATCCATGGCCTTGCCGCCCAGCAGCTTTTGAATTTCCTTGTACGCCGGCTTCACCGCGCCGATGTTGCCGTTGATGTCACAGTTGACCAGGCCGAACCACGCCTCGTTTTCGTGTTCAACCAAATTGCGCTCGTCCAGGAGCTCATAGAAAATCAGGCCTTTGACTCTTTTAGAGGGATGGTAATACGCTTCTTTCATGACCTTGGTCAAGTAAGCGGTGCGCTCGGCTTCATACTTGCCCTCGGTACCGTCCCAAATATTGGTTTCACAGACGATGATCTCTTTTTGCTTGTAGCGGGTGAGGTAGGTGAGCATATCCGTCATGCTGCCCATGTTGGAGTACCAGTCGAGGCCGATGACATCGAAATTGACGCCTCCCTGGTAATCCGCCAGGTAGTCGAACAGGCCTGTATGCTTGTAGCTGATATTGACGACGGTTTTCACCGATTTGTTCTCCGCTTTGATGGCGTCGTTGACCGCCTTGAAGCGCTTGGCGTAGATGGCGAGCCAGGTCTGGTTGAACTGATTGACGTTGCTGCCGTCGCCGCCCTGTCCGTTGACCAGGCAGGGGATATCCACTTCGTTGAATATCTGGATGTAATCGATTTTGCCCGCATACCGGGCGGCGATCATCCGGCCGCGATCGGCCAGGGCGGAGATGTAAGAGGCCTCTTTGGAGGACTGGTATCCGTCGCTGTTAGGCGCTGGGCCGGAATTGTCCATCACCAGCATCATTTTGAGGCCGTATGCCTTGCAGAGCTTGACAACGTAATCGAGATATTCGATTTCATCCAGGGTGGCGGGATTGTAGTTAAACCGGTAAATGCCCACCCCAAGCTCGGCCGCCACCTTGATCTGCTTTTCCACCTGGCTCTCCGGATAGGCGGCATATCCCTTGTTGTGGCCGTTGACCCCCCCAGATAAAGTCGCTGCGTTGGGTCAGCTCCGTACCGGCAGCCGCTGCCGGCAGGGCGGCCGCGCCCAGAAGGGCGGCGCAGAGTCCGCCGCAAAGAAGGGATTTCCAAAGTCCTTTTCTCATGGATTATCCAACCTTTCGTCCGGGTCCCGGTCTCAGCGGGCGCCGTTCTTGTTCAGGACGCGGGCAATTTCGCCGTAAGCGGTTTTGGGACGGCCGATATGGCCGTCTTTATCGTTCAGAAACAGCCCGAAATGCGCCTCGCCCTTTTCCAAAGCGGGTTCGTCCAGCAGTTCGTATATCATGTAGCCTTTCACCTTCGGGTTGGGATGGTGGTAAAAACGGCTCATGGCGTCCAGCAGGTAGTCGGCCTGGGCGCGCTCGTCTTCCCAATAATCGCCGCCCCATTGATTCGCTTCCGCCACAATGACTTCCTGCTGGGGAAGGGCAAACAGCCGGTCTAAAATCGTGTTGACATCGGCGGCTTTGTCCATGTCTGAATACCAGTCGATGGCGTTGATATCCCATTCCAGGCCGTCGGCGGAGAGCATTTCCAAGATGCCGCAGTGCTTCCAGGAGAAGTTGACGACCGTTTTAGCCTCCGGATCCCCATCCCGCACGCCTTTCATAATAGCGCGCATGGCCTCCCGGGCGAGAAGGTAGTCTTCCCGGACAAAATGCTCCGGTCGATCCCCGTCGGGGCCTTCAAAATTCACCAGATCCAGACAGGCTAGATCCTGCTCATTGGATATTTGATACAGCGGGATCCGCCCTTTGTATCGTTCGGAGACGGCACGGGTTTTGTCGTAAAGCTGGTCGGGTGTCAGGCCGTCCTTTGTAAATTTGCGATCAAACAGGATAAGAAACAGGCGCAGGCCGTTGGCGTCGCAGAGATCCAAAACTCGATCGAGATAGGCGAAATCTTCGGACGTTTCTGGGCTGTAATTCAGGCGGTAGACATCGACGCCCAGCCCGGCCGCCTTTTGAATCTGCTCTTCCAGATATTCCTCCGGATACGCGGCGTAGCCCTTGTGATGGCCGGATATACCCCAGATAAAATCTTGCCTTCCGATAAACGTTAAGCTGTTCGCAGGCATCATTCTTTTCCTTTCCGTAACCGAAATGATAGCGTGAAATCACTTGATTTTAGCCAGCTGTTTCTCCAGTTCGGTGATAGCGGCCTTTTTCCGTTCATCCACCAGGGTCTGAGGGTCTTTATTGTCACCGATGGTTTCATACATGACGCGGAAGGTGCCGTCGTGAATCGGCCAGAGGCTCTGGCCGCCAAAAATCTGTGCAGCGTCCATTTTCAACCCCTTTTCAATAATGGACAGCATATCGCTGGATTCATCGTCACGGAAATGGCGATCGGCGTACTCCTGCTTGATGGCTTTCATCGTGTCCTGAGACAGATAGGCGAAAGCCTCCAGAAATTTGCCGGTGTTCTGAGCTTCCACGTCGGTAGCTTTCTGATTCTTCGGGTTTTTCGGAACCATCATGACCGTGTAGTTCCAGTCCACATTGGAACGGTACTGCTTCTGGCTGTCGCTATGAGGGAAGGGGATCAGGCCGAAATCGTCGTCCATGTTGGTGATTTGCTCCACGTTGGACAAGCCGCCGGACAGGAGCAGCGCGTGGCCGGAAGTGAACAGCTTGATGTCGTCGGCGTCCGCTTTGCCGGCGTAGTTGACCTTGTCGTCCTTGAACAGGGCTTTGCCGATGTTGATGGTGTTGATGATATCTTTGTTATCCATATTGTAGGTGAATTTACCGTTGCTGCCTTTAATCATTTCCAGGTTGGAGCCGGTGAGCAGGGCCATCATGCCGGCGGTGCCGGGATCGATCTGGGCCATACCCCACTGATCGGCTGCGGTCATACCGGACTTACCGTCCAAATCCCGGGTGGCGGCCTTGGTCACACGGCGCAGCTCACTGACAGTCCACTGGTTATTTTTAACCTGTGCGTAGGGATCCCAGTTCAGGCTCTTGGCTATTTTTTTGTTGAAGAAAAGCACCAGGGAGCCGGTCAGATGCTCGTTGCCCGGCGTGGCGGCAAAGTATGTATTCTTGCCAAAGGTGGAAATGGTGTCCACCGCCGACTTCCAATAGGCCTGGCTGAGATCGATATTCGGTATATTGTTCAGCGGCACAAGCATATTGGAGGACAAATACGCACAGGTCTTATAGGCGTGGGGAATGAGAATGTCGGCGTATTTTTTGCCGGACATGCTCGCGTTGAAGGCCGCCTGGTACAGCGCGTCGGAATCCTCTTTGTATTCCACCTTAATGGTGCAGTGCAGCTTGCTCTGCAGTTGGTTGAAACGATCCGCGATGGCGTTCAGGCGCTTGCTGCTGCCTTTCTTGGTGTTAAACATATCCTTGCTGCTGGTGCCAATGACGATGGTCGCACCTTTGAGATCGACCCCTTCCAGGGGATTGCCCTTGCTTCCGCCCGGCTTTGCGGTGGTTTTGCCGCCGGAGACATTGTTCTTGCTGGTGGTGGCCTGCGTGACCTGGCTGCCGTTGGTATCCGTCGCCGGGGTGGTCGTCGCTTCGCCGCTGGCGTCGGGGTTTTCTTCGCCGCCTTGCGAGGCAGTACCCATGTCGGACGAGACGCTCACGCCAGCCGAACTGTCAGGGGCGCTGCCAGGGTTCTCTTTGCCGGAGCATCCGGCAAAACTGGCCAGAATAAGAGACGCGCACAGGACGGATGTGAGTAGCTGCTTTTTTGCGTTCATCGTATTTCCTCCAATTTTTATTTGTTCAAGCATGTATTTTGCGTCTAATTTTCTAACAGCATTATATCAAATGGATATTTATGTGTCAACAGTTTTCAAAAAAATATAAGTCAAAAATAAATTTATATCCCTCGCTTACCCATTATGACAAAATTATTTAAAAATATTCGCGCTTAAATTAGACAACAATTTTGCGATACCTGCCATTTTATTAGAGCAAATAGGAAAAACCACTTGACTTATCATGCGAATAATGCTATATTCAATATATCAAATAGAGTGATAGAAACGCTGGAGGGCTTGGGATGCGTATAGTGAACAGAAAGAAGACATCACCCAGGCTGGCCGCCGCCGCGTCTGCGCTGCTGCTTCTTCTGGCGGCGCTGCCGGCCGCCGGACCTGCGAAAGCGGAGGGGGAGACGCTGCCCTCCGACAATAACGCCTCGGCCGTCGGCCTGCAAACGTATACGTCTTATATAAAAGCCCAAACCGTTTCCGATGCCGAAGGGGACGCCGCCCAGGTAACGGTTCCCTCTGCCCAGTCCGCGGACACACAGACGACGGACAACTTTAAGGATACGGGCAAAAGCTGCGCGATTCTAACCGACACAGGATTTGTGGAATGGACGTTTTCTGTCCCTAAAGAAGGATTATATCAAATTTATATTACCTATGCTGCGGGAAGTGCTTCCAGCGGCGATATTGAGGCCAGTGCCGCAATCGATGGGAAGACTCCGTTTCGGGAGCTGAGCGCTCTGGCATTCAAGCGAACCTATGAGCAGCGGGGTGAAATCAAGACCAATGTAGCGGGGAATGATATCAAGCCCGACGCCGTGGAAATCGTCCGCTGGTCCGAGACGGGCCTGCAGGACGCGTCGGGTTATGTGGCGGCGCCGTTCCGGATAGCGCTTGCGGCGGGAAGCCACACGCTGCGGCTGACCGGCGTGCGGGGAAGCCTGGCGGTACATAGCATTCGGATAGCCGCGCCGGTGGAACCGATGCCCTACGCTGCGTATCTCGCGCAGCAGAAGGCGGCGGGCCGCGGCACGCCGCAGGTGCCTCTCGCCTTTGTGGAAGGGGAAAAACCGACCCTTAAAAGCGACTTGTCCATCCTGCCGGCCTCTGATCGCAGCTCGCCGACCACCTATCCGCAGTCGGCATCGGCCGTCAAGCTGAACACTTTGGGCGGTTCGAGCTGGAAGCGGGTGGGGGAGTCCGTCACCTGGACCATCCAAGTGAAGGAATCCGGCCTGTATCAAATCGCTCCCCGGTTCCGCCAGAATATCCTGGACGGTATTTTTACCAGCCGCAGGCTGCTGATCGACGGCGAGGTCCCCTTCAAGGAGGCGGAAAGCCTGCGGTTCGGATACGACGCCAACTGGCAGCTGGAGGCCTTAGGCGGGGCGGAACCGTATCTGTTTTATCTGGAAAAGGGCACCCACCAGCTGACGCTGCAGGTGGTGATGGGCGATGTGGCGGAGGTGATCGGCCAGGTTCAGGCCTCCCTGACCACGCTCAACGAGGTGTACCGCAAAATCATCATGATCGCCGGCACTTCCCCCGACGTCTATCGGGACTATAACTTTAAAGCGCTGATTCCCGAGGAGATAGCGGAATTCGGCCGGCAGAAAGCCCTGCTGCAAAACGTTGTGGATACCATCGACGCGCAGACAGGCACCGGCGGCAGCTATACGTCTATCATTAAAAAAATTGTGTTCCAGCTGGGGCGGATGTACGACAACCCCGAATCTATTGCCAAGTACCTGGAGCAGTTTAAATCCAACATCGGCTCCCTCGGTACCTGGCTGCTCAGCGCCAACGAGCAGCCGCTGCAGATCGATCGGATTTATATCGCGCCCGAAGGGGCGGCTCTGCCCGCCGCCGATGCCGGCTTTTTCTCGCGCCTGGGTTTCGGTGTGCAGTGCTTTATTTCCAGCTTCTTCACCGACTACAGCGCCGTGGGCCAGACGGGTGACGCCTCGTACGATCAGTCCCTGAAGGTCTGGATTCAGACCGGACGGGATCAGGCGGAAATTCTGCGACGGCTGATCGACACCGGCTTTTCCGGTCAGCAGAAAGCGTCGGTGAATTTGGAGCTGGTGGCGCAGGGAACTCTGCTGCAGTCGGTGCTGGCGGGGCTCGGCCCGGACGTGGTGCTGAACAATCCGGTGTCGGAGCCTATCAACTACGCCGTTCGCAACGCGGTGCTGGATCTTACGCAGTTTAAGGATTACGCCGAGGTGGCCTCCTGGTTTCATCCCGCCGCCGTCGAACCATATACATACAAGGGAAAAACCTACGCTCTTCCCGAAACCTTTACCTTCCCCATGTTCTTTTACCGTACCGATATTTTCGAGGAGCTGGGACTGAAAGAGCCGGAAAGCTGGGACGACATCATCGAGATGATCCCCGACCTGCAGAAGAAAAACTTGTCCATGGCCTTTCCGAAGGATATCAACGGCTATGCCCTGCTGCTGTATCAGAACGGCGGCGATCTATATATAAACGAGGGCGAAAAAACCAACCTGAAATCCAACGAAGCGCTCAACTCCTTCGTGGAATTCACCGAAATGTTCACCTTGTACGATCTGCCGATTACCTACGACTTTCCCAACCGGTTCCGCTCGGGGGAAATGCCCTGCGGCATCCAGGACTACACCATGTATAATCAGCTGACCGTTTTCGCGCCGGAAATCAAAGGGTTATGGAAATTCATTCCAGTACCCGGCAAGAAGAAGGCTGACGGGACGACGGAAAACATTTCGGTGGGCACCGGTATGGGGGATATGATCCTGGCCGGCAGCCGGAACCCCGATCTTTCCTGGGAATTTCTGAAATGGTGGATGTCTGCCGACGTGCAGAGCGCGTTCGCCAAGGAGATGGAGACCATTCTCGGACCGGCGGCCAAGCAGCCCACCGCCAACATGGAGGCGCTGACGAAGATGACCTGGAGCAGCGCGGAATCCCGAAGCCTGCAGCAGCAGCTCGAGCATGTCCGCGCCGTGCCGGAGGTGCCCGGCGGGTATTATCTCACCCGTGTCATCACCTTCGCCCTCAACCGGGTGTATAACGGTTCCGGCACCCAGAACATGGCGGAAAATCCGGTGGAGGTTCTGTCCGAATACGTGCCGGAGCTGAACGACGAGCTCAGGCGCAAGCGCGAGGAGTTCGGCGTGAAATAAATCCCGGATCCCTTGCCCCCACCCTCGTATGCGAAAGGATTGGTCATACGAATGAGACGATCAAAGACCCTGCGGGCGCCAGGCGGGCTTTGGCAGGAAATGAAGAAAAGCCGCATCTCCTATTTGTTTATCCTGCCTTATGTCGCGTTGTTTTTCATCTTCGTGGTGCTGCCGGTGGCGGTGTCCCTGGTGCTCAGCTTCACCTCCTTCAACGTGCTGGAGCCGCCGCGTTTCACCGGGCTGGCTAATTACACCCGCCTGCTGTTCAACGACAGTGTGTTTCTCAAGGGCGTGCAGAACACTATCATCCTTTCGGTCGTGCTGGGGCCGGGCAGCTACCTGCTTTGCATGCTGTTCGCCTGGTTTATCAACGAATTGAAGCCGAAGATGCGCGCGTTTGTCACCCTGATATTTTATGCGCCGTCGATTTCGGGCAACATTTACCTCATCTGGCAGGTGATGTTCAGCGGCGACGAGTATGGCTATGTCAACAGCCTGCTGACCAAGATGAACCTTATCCAGAAGCCCATTCAGTTCCTGCAGAACACCGAGTATATTCTGCCGATTGTGATTGTGGTTTCCCTGTGGGTCAGCCTCGGCACCAGCTTCCTGTCCTTTATCGCCGGCTTCCAGGGGGTGGACAAAACCTACTACGAGGCGGGGGCCATCGATGGGGTGCGCAACCGGTGGCAGGAGCTGTGGTATATCACGCTGCCCATGATTAAGCCTCAAATGATGTTCAGCGCGGTGATGAGCATCACCTCGGCCTTCAATGTCGGCACCCTGATCACCGCGTTGTGCGGCTATCCCACGGTGGACTATGCCGCGCACACGATTATGAACCACCTGACCGATTACGGCACCATCCGCTTTGAGATGGGGTACGCCTCGGCGATCGCTACATTGCTGTTCCTCATGATGGTGGGGGCCAACCTTCTGGCCCAGAGGCTTATCGCCAAGGTGGGCGAATAGCGCGGCGATCGGATAATCGGCGGGTTTACCCGCAACCTGAACGGAAAGGCGTGGCTGCTAATGGATAAAACGGCGGTGCAGCGACCGGCGCGCCGGCGCCGGCAAAAAAAATTATATCTCAACCGTTCGCTGGGAGGCAATCTGGCGATTGTGGTGATGATGACGCTGGTGGGGTTGTTCATGGCCCTACCTCTGGTGTACTCCATCTGCAGCGCCCTCAAGCCGCTGGATGAGCTGTGGATGTATCCGCCGCGGTTTTTCGTGGAAAATCCCACGGTGAAAAATTTTTCGGACTTGTTCGAGATGATGAGCGACAGCTGGGTGCCCTTCTCCCGCTACCTGTTCAACACCTTGTTTGTGGCGGTGGTGGGCACGGCGGGGCATGTGATCGTCGCCTCCCTGTGCGCGTATGCGCTGGCCAAGCATCATTTCCCCGGGCAGAATCTGATTTTCCGGATTATCGTGCTTTCCTTGATGTTCAGCACAGCCGTCACCCAGGTGCCCAGCTTTCTCATCATGACCAAGCTGCATATGATCAACACCTTTTCCGCCTTGATTCTTCCGGCTTTCGCCTCCTCCCTCGGGCTGTATTTGATGAAGCAGTTCATGGAGACCAGTATTCCCGACGCGCTGTTGGAATCCGCCCGTATTGACGGCTCCGGCGAATGGCGCACCTTTTGGCGCATTGTCATGCCTCTGGTCAAGCCGGCATGGCTGACCCTGATTATTTTCTCCTTCCAGGGGCTTTGGAATACGGGCACCAACGTGCTCATCCAGAGCGAGGATTTGAAGACCCTCAACTACGCTCTGACCCAAATCGTGGCCGGCGGCATCGCGCGTTCCGGCACGGCGGCGGCGGCCACCATCGTCATGATGAGCGTCCCGGTCGTTATCTTTGTGATTTCGCAGAGCAATATCGTGGAAACCATGGCCACTTCCGGCATGAAAGATTAAGCGGGGTGACGGTTTGAAGCTGACGAAAAAAATCGCGGCGGCAGCGCTGCTGCTGACGCTGGCGGCGGGGGCGTTTCCCGTCCTGGCCGAACCCCCGTATGAAACGTATACCTATTCCTACGAAGGGGACGTGCAAATTTCTCCCAGCGCCTATACGCCGGATAAAAAGGTGTCCACTTTCGGCGAGGCCGGCACGCTCAACGCCCCCGCCGACATTATCCGGGACGGTCGCGGCAATTTTGTGGTGGCGGACAAGGAGAATAACCGGATCGTCGTCCTCGATCCCCAGACCCTGCATGCTGTTAAGATCCTGGACGGGTTTACCGGCAAGAACGGGCAGCCGGACACCTTCAACAAACCGCAGGGGGTGTTTTCCGCCCCGAGCGGCCGGCTCTATGTGGCGGATACCGATAACGGCCGCCTGGTGGTGTTCGATAAGGACTACGCCTACGTGACCACCATCGACCCGCCCAGCGCCGACATTCTGCCGGAAAATTTCAAATATAACCCCAAGGCGGTGGCGGTGGACAAGGCGGGGCGCATTTATGTGGTGTCCATGAACACCAATATGGGCGTCATCGCTCTGGACAAAAACGGCGGCTTTGAGGCCTTTATTGGCGCTCAGCGGGTCAAGCCCAATCTGGCGGAGCTGTTCTGGCGCACCTTCATGACGGAGGAGCAAAAAGCCATGACCACCAGCTTTGTGCCGGTGGAATACAGCAATCTGACGATTGACGATAAGGGGTTCGTTTATGTGACGGCCTCCTCCATCGATCGGTATACCCTGTACAACACCATCTGGACCCGTTCTGCCGACAGTTCCTATGCGCCTATCAAAAAGATCAACCCTTCCGGCACCGATGTGCTCAGCCGTACCGGCTTTTTTCCGCCGGTGGGAGACATCAACTTCGACGCGTATACCGGTGCCAAGGAGCCGGTGGATCCCTCCTCCATCAGCGAGGTCACCCTGATGGGCAACGGCATGTACACGCTGGTCGACAAGGAATACAGCAAGCTGTTCACCTACGATTCCTACGGCAACCTGCTCTACGCCTTCGGCGGCGAGGGGGAAGCGCTGGGCCTGTTCGGTCAGCTGGCCTCCGTGGCCTGTGACGGTGACAGGCTGCTGGCGCTGGACAGCCTGGACGGCTCCATCACCCTGTTCCGCAAAACCGCTTACGGCAGGAAGGTGGACGAGGTCATCGGCTATCAGGAAAACCGAGAATACGATAAGGCGATGGCCGGATGGCGGGAATTGGCTGGGCTTAATAACAATTTCGATCTGGCCTATCTAGGGATCGGCAAAACCTTACTGGAACAGGGCGATTATCAGGCAGCCATGGAAAATTTCCGCTTGATCAACAACCGCTCTTATTATTCCAGGGCCTATAAGCTGTACCGGCAGACCATTCTCGACAAGATCGGCCTGCTTCTGGTGGCGGGGGCGGTGGTGCTGATCGTGCTGCTGGTGAAATTCTTCGCTTTTGCTAAGGCCTATAACGGCCGTCTGAAGCCTTCCGGCGCTCCCCGCGGTTTCCGGGAGGAAATCGTATACGGGTTCCATGTAATATTCCACCCCTTCGACGGCTTCTGGGATTTGAAGCATGAAAGGCGGGGCGGTATGCGGGGCGCCACCTTCTGGCTGGGCGTTACCCTGCTGGTCCAGCTGTACAGTGTGCTGGGCAAGGGCTATCTCTTGGGCGAAAAGGGAGACGTGCTGGAGGCGCTGGTGAATCTGCTGGCCCCCTTCCTGCTGTGGATCGTGGCCAACTGGTGCCTGACCTCGCTGATGGACGGCAAAGGCAGCTTCCGGGATATTTACATTGCCGCCTCCTATGCGCTGATACCGTTGACCCTCTTCAATCTGCCCTGTACCATCTTCAGCAATTTCCTTATCACAGAGGAAATGTCTATTCTCAGCTTCGTGATGGCTGTGGGCTCCTTTTGGATGGGCCTGCTTATCTTCTTCGGCATGATGGTGACCCACGAATATTCCTTTGGGAAAAACATCGTGGTGTCCCTGCTAACGGTGGTCGGCATCGCCATCATCCTGTTCCTGGTCATGATATTCTTCAGCCTGACGGGCCGGATGGTGGACTTAATCACCAACATCGTCAACGAAATCACCTTCCGCATGTGAAAGGCAGGTGCCCAACAGTGAAAACAAAACGATGGCTTTCCCTGCTGACGGCGGCGGTGTTGTTGGCGGGGGCCGCCGCCGGACCGGCTGTCCGGGGCGAGGAAGCGGCCGGCGAGGCGGCGGGTGATATCGCCGTAACCGGCGAACCCGTTTCCATCTCGTTTGATTATCCTTCGGAAGAGGCCATGCTGGCGGACATGACGCTGGCGGCGCAAAACAGCCGCTATGCCCTGTATGTGCAGGCCTCCTCCATGGCGGTGGCTCTGCTGGACAAGACGACCGGCAAAGCGGCGTTTTCCAATCCTTACGATGCCGCCCGGGACTCCTCCTTTAATGGCGACACTGAGAAAAATCTTGAATCCCAGCTGGTGCTCACCTACGTGGATGATAAAAACGAGCAGAGCCGTCTGTGGTCATCCGCCGACTGTGCCGAGCTCGGCCAGTTCCGTGCGGAAGAAACCGCTGCCGGCGTCCGTTTTCAGCTCTCCATCGGCAAGGAAGCGGTGGATTTCCAAATCCCCGCCGCTTTCACGGTAGAGCGGTTTGAAGAACTTACCGGCCGAATGAGCGGCCGCGCCAAGCGGAAGATGAACGTCTTCTATACCCGCTATTCCCTTGCGGACATTACCGATGAGACGGAACGCAAGAAAATGATCGATACCTATCCGCCGCTGGCGAATGAGGATTTATACGTCTGTATCGATCTCAGCGAGCGGGAAAAAGAAGAGCTTTCCGGCTACCTGGAGGAAGCCGGATATTCCGCGGCCGATTATCAGGCGGACAGCGAAAAGCTGAATATTCGCGAGGAGGAGGAAACCACCTATTCCCCCAACTTCAAGCTGACACTGGAGTATACCTTGACGGACGAGGGGCTGGAGGTCACTATCCCGAGTGCGTCTATCCAGTACGATAAAAAACATTTTACCCTTATCTCTATTCAATTGCTGGAATACTTTGGCGCGGATAAGCCGGGGGATGCCAGCGACGGCTATGTGTTTTTGCCCGATGGCTCTGGCGCGTTGTTGTCCATGAACAATCCGGATGAAAACCGCCGCCCGGTTATCTCCGGTAATGTGTACGGGCGGGACGCCGCCACGACGCAGAAGGTGGATGAACGCTCGGGCCAGATTTTCCATCTGCCGGTGTACGGCATCCGCCGGAACAACCAGAGCGCTCTGTTCGCCATCATCGACAGCGGCGCGGAGGTAAGCACCATTTCCGCCAAGCTGGGCAAGCCCAACAGCGATTATTACGAGGTGTTCAACACCTTCTATCTGACCACCAGCGAACGGGTCACTCTGGATGCCAAGGTTGCCTCTATCGGCTCCGCCCAACAGGTGTATGTGTACGATGCCAACGCTTACAAACAGGATTTGCGCGTGCGGTACACCCTGCTCACCGGCGGGGAGGCCACCTACAGCGGTATGGCCAGAGTATACCGGGACTATCTGCTGGCCCATGGCATGCGGGAACGACCCGAAAGCAACACCGTGCGTCTGGGGCTGGAAACCCTGGGCACCTCCCTGTACGCTACCTCCTTTCTCGGTATCGAATACCAGGCCAGCGCCGATTACACTACCTATGCCCAGAGCGAGGAAATGGCCCGCTACTTTCTGGAGAACGGCGCGTCCCGCCTGTCGCTGACCCTAACGGGCTGGCAGAAAAATGGACTGGACGCGGGGGTGGCCAACAAGGTGCGCCTGGCCGGATCCCTCGGCGGGAAAAAGGGCCTGGCCAGCCTGCGGGACTGGGCGAAAGGCTCCAACGTGGCGCTGCTGCCTGACGTGGATCTGCTCTTTGTGGCCCGCGATACGCTTTTCGACGGGTTCTCCAAGTCCTTTGACAGCGGCCGGAAGCTCAATAAGAAATACGCGGGCAACAGCATCTACCGGCCGGATATTTCCCAATTCGGAAAAACCGCCTTCGCCGTCTCCCCGCACAAATACGCGTCGTATTGGGCGAGCTTTTTCAAGGGGTATCAAAAGCTGGGGCTTTCCGCCGTCTCCCTTGGCACGGTGGGAACCTCTCTCAACTCCAATTTCGATTCCTCCCACGCCTATAACCGCGGCGATACGCTGGCCCTGCTTCAAAAACAGCTGGATACCCTTTCGGGAACGTACAGCCTCAGCTTTGACGGCGGCAACGCCTATGTCCTGCCCTACGCGTCGAATTTGAACCGGGTTCCCATTCGGCATTCCGGGTACACCGGGGAAACCAGCGCTGTGCCGTTCCTGCAACTGGCGGTGGCCGGCGCCATGACCTGCCAGTCCGCTTCCCTGAACCTGGACGAGGATATACAGACCGCTCTTCTCGGCTGTATCGAAAGCCGGACGTCTCCCAGCTTTGTGCTGGCAGCCGACCATGTCCAGCGGTTGAAGACCACCGAGCACACCGCGTATTATGCTGTTAGCTACCCTGTGCTGAAAGAAACGGTGCTCGAGCAGTACCGTTATGTGCAGGAGGCCTTGGAGGCGGTAGAGGGTCAGGTCATGACGGATCACGCCGTGCTGGCTCCCGGCGTCTCCCGCACCGTCTATTCCGGCGGTACAAAAATCTATGTCAACTACAATCAGGCGGCCTATACGGCGGACGGTTTGACCGTTCCCGCCGGCGGCTACGCCGTGCAGCGCTGAAAGGAGGAAGCCGTTTGAAAGCCGCGCCATCTGCCATCCGCCGTCCCCGGGACAAACGGGACAATCAGCTTTTCGGTCTCCTGTTCACGCTGCCCTTTATCCTGGGATTTGTGTTCATTTTCCTCTATATTTTCATCACGGCCATCCGCTTCAGCGTCTCGGACATGAGCCTTGGGCAAAACGGGTTTGAGCTAAGCTTCGTATGGCTGGAAAATTTCCGGTACGCTCTGCGGGGCGATCCCAATTATGTGCGCATTCTGCTGGACGCGCTGAAAAATATGCTGACCACCATCCCGGTGGTGCTCATCTTTTCGCTGTTTGTGGCGGTGGTGCTCAACCGTCAGCTGCCCGGCCGCACATTTTTTCGGGCGGTGTTCTTCCTGCCGGTCATCGTGGCCACCGGCCTCATCAGCCGGATGGATATGAACAACGCCGTCATGAGCGCCATGAACAGCGCCTCCATTGAAACCGGCGCCGAAACGATGGGAAGCGCCATCGGCGACATCACCCTGCTGCTGCAGGGGATGAATTTCAGCCCCGGCCTCATTCAGTTCGTTTCCGACGCCGCGTCGGGTGTGGTCAATATCGTCAACCTGTCCGGCGTTCAAATTCTGATTTTCCTGGCGGGAATCCAGTCGATTTCCCCTTCAATTTATGAATCGGCAAGCGTGGAAGGGGCGACCGCCTGGGAAATGTTCTGGAAAATCACGCTGCCCATGGTCAGCCCCATGCTGCTGGTCAACGTGTTTTACACCATCATTGACTATCTGACCCGGGACAACAATACGTTGATGAACTACATCAACGACATCTCTTTTGATCAGGGACACTATGGATACGGCGCGGCCATGGCCTGGCTCTATTTCCTGGTGGTGGCCGTTATCCTGGCTGTGCTGGTGGCGATTCTTAATAAGTTCCAGTTTACCTATCAGCGGGAACAGTAGGGGAGGAGTGGACTGCATATGAAAAACTTGGCTGCCAGCCCATCGGCCTCCATCCCCTCCGGCCGCCGCCGGATAACCGCCGCTCGCCTCGGCGGCCTGCTCAGCAAGGTGGTGCTTTTTGTTCTCCTGCTGGGGTTTGCCTACGTGATCCTGTATCCCTTCCTGGCGAAATTCTCCGCTTCCCTGATGCCCAAGGCGGATTTATATGATCCGACGGTGGCCCTCATCCCACGCCATCCCGGCTTGGACAATTACAAAGACATCCTCGCTTCCGGCGAGTTTTTCCCCGCCCTGTGGACCACCTTCTATTTCGCGCTGGTGCTGGCGGTCTGCGCCACTTTCTGCGCGGCCGTGGTGGGCTATGGGCTGGCGCGGTACCGGTTCCGGGGCAGCCGTCTGCTGTTTGTGCTGGTGGTGTGCACCCTGCTGATTCCCAGCCAGACCATTTCCATTCCTCTGTTTTCCTACTTCAAGTTTTTTGACATCTTCGGCCTGCTGCAGGCGGTGAACGGCCAGCCGGGCATCACCAATTCCGTCTGGCCCCTGGTTCTGCTCGGTATCACGGGGCTCAGTTTCCGCGGCGGTATTTTCATCATCCTGATGCGCCAGTATTACAAAAATATCCCCACCGAGCTGGTGGAGGCGGCGTATGTGGACGGTGCCGGGCATCTGCGGACTTTCGGCCGCATCATCCTGCCCATGGCCCGTTCCATGCTGGTGGTGGTGTTCATTCTGGCCTTTGCCTGGCAGTGGACCGATACCTTCTATACCAACACGCTTATGGGAGGTACCAAGCTGCTGCCCAATGTGGTGCTGTCCCTGGCCAACAGCAATATCAGCGCGTCCCATGACTACTACTACAATCTGGTGCAGGCCAATACCGCCCTGCTGCTGGCCGTTCTGCCGCTTCTGATTTTGTATGTCTTGTTTCAGCGGCAGATTATCGCTGGCATTGAACGCAGCGGGTTGGTCGAATAATCGCGTCATTTAAGCGGAAAGAGCAACGGCCGCTTAAATTATAGAATTTAAGGAGGTTTCCCGATGTTAAAAGCAAAAGGGTCCAAGGCATTATCCCTGGTTCTTGCCGTGGCTATGCTGGTCACGCTGTGCTGCACGTATCTGTTTACCAGTGCGGAACCCATCAAAGCGGTGGGGAAAACCGAATCCGTACAGTTGACCTATGGTGGCGACCACGTCTGGCCGAAGGACGGCAATGGCGCGGCGGCCGGCGTGGATTTCAATTTCAATTCGCAGGATATTTCCAGCATGGACTTCTTGGAGTTTGATTTTTACATCGACAACGTGGCGGCCCTGAAGCAGGAAAAGGATTTTGGGGAGTTGTTCATCCGTCTGTTTTCCGAGGCGCCCTCCGAAGGGGCTAGCCGTAATTTTATGAGTGCGACCTTCACCGATCAGGTGATCCGCAACGGTAAAAACCACATCAAGCTGAGCCTGAGCTCTCTCATACAAACGGACGGCGGCGTTCTCAACCGTGAAAAGGTTAACGGCGTGCGGTTTTATATGGAGAACTATGGAACCATCCAAGCCAGCCGGGACTATTCCTATTCGCTGAAAAATGTCTTTGCCACCAAGAATTCCGCCAATTCCGGCGCGAAAGCCATACATCTGTCCCACGGCAATACCGATCCCTTTGCCTGGGAAAGCGGTAAAATCCCCGAAGCGGTTGCTCAGTTCTTCACCTTTGCCGCTCCGGAGGGCAGTCTGACCAAAGGCCTGGATATCTCTGACTGCACATATCTGGAGGCCGACCTTTATGTGGATGATATTGCCGCCCTCAAGCAGGAAGAAAAGTTCGGCGGCCTGAAGCTGCGGCTGTTCACCACCGCCTATAAGGACGACGAAGGCGGTTGGAACAACAAACTGACCTGGGATGTGACCGATCAGGTCTATCAAAACGGCTGGAACCATATCAAGGTGCCGCTGAGCGGCGGCGCCGGCGAAGGTGAGCCCGACCTGTCCACGGCCACCTGGCTGCAGTTCTTCATGGAGGACTATACCGGCATGCACGCTTCCCGCGATTATGCCCTGGCTCTTTCCAACTTGTATGCCACAAAAGCCTCCGACAACCCCATGACCGAGACGCTGCTGATTTCCGCCAACGGTGCGGATGCCTCCATCGGGCAGGGCGGTCATCCCAACAACGGCGGCTTCTTGGAGCAGAAGATTTTCCTGCCGGAGGCTGTGGATGTCTCCGCCTATGACAACATGGAATTCGATCTGTACATCGATAACCTGGAAACCTTCCGCGCCGAACAGGGCTTTAACATAGCCAAGCTGACGCTGCTGGCCAAGGCTGACAACGGCGCTATGGATTCCTGGGATTACCGCAATATCTACCGCATTTACAACCAGATTACCAAAGACGGCTGGAACCACATCACCGTGCCGCTGCGGGGCGGCCGTCAGGAGGACGCGCCTCACGCCACCACCGATAAACTCAACGAACTGGCTTGGATTCGCATTGCAATGGAGACGCCCTCCAACGCCGCTTCTTCCACTGGACACACTATCAAGTTCCAGAATTTCACCGTCACCCGGGAAAAGACGGCCGCGGCGGACGAAACCCTACTGTTCAAGGGCTCTGTCAACGAATTCTATACCGACATGAACCGGGATTGGATCCTACAGGAGTACACCTTCCCGGAAGCCAAGGATCTGTCCGGCTATGATTATATCGCGCTGGATTATGTGTTAAGCGATCTGGCGGCGATTATGGATTCCGATAAATTTGCCGGCGTGAATCTGCGCCTGTGCAACGAGGGAGACCGGTTCTTCCAGTATCCGCTGACCCGCAGCATCCTGACCACTGGTAAAAACCGCGTCATTCTGCCGTTGCAAACCTTCTCCGACGCCATCGGCGACCCCGACATGAAGGCGATTACCAAGATCAAGGTGTTTATTGAGAATTCCAGCGCAGGTATCCTGCAGCCGGCACGGGATTGCCAGGTGGGCGCCGCCAATATTGCGGTTGGGAACTTCCAGGAAGTGGAGGTCGATCCCAACGAAAAAATGATTGCCGATTGCGAAAACGTCTCCAATGTTGCACCCGGCGGCAGTGTGTCCAATTGGGTGGATACCACCGAATACACCCAGGGCTTTGCGTCCATCCGCGCGCTGTTCAAGAGCTATGAAGACGCGGTCCCCGGCTGGAAGAACAATCTGCGCATTGACCTTAACCAGCCGGTGGACATCTCGTCCTGCAACGTCATCAAGTTCGATTTGTACGTCAGCGATCCCGCCCTGTATGCCGCAGAATTCCAGCCAACCATGTATTTCACCATCAACAACAATTATGGCACCCTGGATAAGGGGCAGGTCCCCGAATCCTTTGTGCTTCCCAAAGAGCTGAAAAAGGGCTGGAACACCATCACCATCGACATTTCTGACCGCACCAAGCTGGATTTGGATTTGACCAAGATTTACAACGTGGGGCTCAACACCACCAACCCGGAGGCGGATCCCCTGAGCGTGGATCATGGCTGGAATCACTATTCTGCTCCCCTGACCCTCCGTCTGGACAACGTGCGCGCCACTATCGACCCGGATAAGACCATTGTGGACAGCTACAAGGCACCCGAGAACAGCGTAAAGGTAACCGACGGCAAAAGTCTCCTGTGGGTTAAGGGAGGCAAGACGGACATCTATCCCGTCGCCCAGTTCAACATCCCCGAGGGTCTTGATTTCACCGGCATGGGCACCCTCGATCTCAACGTCTATGTCAGCGACTGGGAAGCCATGAAGGCCAGCGAGGGCTTTACCGGGCTGAAAATCCGCTTCTATCCCACCGAGGGCCTCGGCGACGACAGCGCCATCACTATCCCCATGGACACCGCGAACTTCCAGAGCGGCTGGAACCACGTCCAGGCTAGCCTGAAAAACGTGGCCATTGAAAAGCTGTACGCTCTGCGTATTTTCATCGAGGACAACGCCACGGCGGAATCCTCCTGCGATTTGAAGCTGTCCTATAAAAACATCTACGCCGTTAAGGCTAAGGAGGGTGAGGGCCCGATCGTTCCGGAAAATCCCGATCAGCCCGCCCGCCCCGATACCGGCGCGGTGTATATTTCCGATTGCGAAACCCTGGATGATCCGGAGGCTGGCAGCTGGTATCCCAGCACCGTTAAGCTTGATACCAAGAGCAAATCCGAAGGGAAAGCCTCCGTCACCAACAATCTCAGCGCCGAGCAGGCCCTGCGGGAGAACAGCTTCCGCTTCGTGCCCGTCTCTCCGCTGGATCTGACCGGCGGTAAGGAGCTGCGCTTCGATATGTACGTCAGCGATCCCGCCCTGCTGGCCCGGCGTACCTCCTGGGCGGTTCGCCTGAGCAGCAGCTCCCGCGGCACCGACGATTACATCCAGTGGACGCTCGCGGATTTCGGCACCCTGAAGGAGGGCTGGAATTCCGTGACCCTGAAGCTGGATGACGCGAAGACGAGCGGCGACTTCCAGCTAAGCAGCGTGGAAGCCTTCTACATGCTGGCGGAGGAAGCCTCCTTTGAAGAGGGCGAGCTGGTCATGGTCAAGCTGGACAATATCCGCGTTTCCGGCGCTTCGTCCGGAGATAAGGACGACAACAGCAGCCCGGACACCGGCGTGGCCGCTCCGGTGCTTCCCGCCGCCCTGGCGGTGGCCACCGGCGGCTCCGCTGCGGCGGTTCTCCTCTCCCGCAAGAAGAAGGGATCCGCGAAATAACCGCCATCACCGCGTTCTCGACAGGAACCGGGCTTTACCGCCCGGCCCCTGCCGGGGGCTATGGGCATTCGTCTGGCGAATGCCTATAGCCCTCTGCATGGGAGGAATTTGATCAGGAAAGATACGGTGCGTACCTATGATGGATATCCATAAGGAAAAGCTGATGGCCAAGGTGGAGAACATGGCCGTCACCTATGAAAAATATCGTCTGATCCCTCTGGACGAAATCGCCTGCGATATGTGGGAGACCGACGACCATACCCGGCGCAGTGAGCCGGGAAACGAGGCCGCCTGGCGCCCGGTTCATATCGGCGACCCCTGGGGGAAAGAGTACGGGTACGCCTGGTTTCGAGGCGATCTCACGGTGCCAGCCTCCTGGGAGGGGAAGGCGCTCTGGCTCCTGTCCGGGGCCGATGCCACGGAATGCCTGCTGTTTCTCAACGGAGAGCCGGCGGGGCTGTTCGATTACACGGAGGAAGTGTCCCAGCCGCTGACCCGGCCCCACCGCATCCAGCCTCTGACCTTCCGGGCCGCGGCCGGCGAAACCATCCATGTGGCGCTGGAGGCCTATGCGGGGCATAAGGTGCTGGGCACCATGCCGTTCGAGGATTTCGGCCACTGCGACAATTTCTATCCCAATCGGTGGGATCGGCATTTTAAGGGCATGACCGTCGTGGAAATCGATCCGCTAGTCGAGCATTTTTTGACCCGTCTGCGTACCGTGTGCCAGTATTACGCGAATCTTGAGGAAACCGCTTCTAAGAAGTGGGCCCTCACCCACGATTTTGAGGAGCTGTTCCGCCTGGTGCCCCAGATGCCGGAGGAGTGCCCGCCGGAGGCGTGGCGAACCGCCCTGAAGGACGCGTGCGCCGTGCTGGACAAGGCGCTGGATTGCCGGCGGGAGGAACCGGAGAACCCGCTGGGCTACGCCGGCCTGGTCGGCCATTCCCACCTGGACGCCGCCTGGCAATGGCCAGTGCGGGAGACCATTCACAAAGCGGCCCGCACCTTTTCCAACGCCCTGCGGGTGATGAACGCCTATCCTGAATATGTCTTTGTTCAAAGCTCGGTGGCCTATATCGACTGGATGCGCCGCTATTACCCCGCCATCTACGAGGGGATCCGCCGGCAGACGGCTGAGGGCCGCTGGGAGCCAAACGGCGGCTCCTGGATCGAATGCGACGGCAACATGACCGGCGGCGAATGCCTGATCCGCCAGTTTGTCAAAGGCCAGCGGTATCTTAGGGACAATCTGCATTATCAAGCGGACGCCTTCTGGCAGCCGGACACCTTCGGCTATTCGGCCGCTATCCCTCAAATCATGAAGGGCTGCGGCCTGCGGTATTTCCTGACCACCAAGCTGTCCTGGAACGAGGCCAATGCGTTCCCCTACGACACCTTTACCTGGAAAGGGATCGACGGCACCGAGGTGCTGACCCATTTCAACATTACCCACTGCTGGCCGGATATCGACGCCATCTGTAAAAATGTTCGGGAAAATATCCGCCAGCGGGACGTCACGGACTGTAAGCTCATCGCCTATGGCTTTGGTGACGGCGGCGGCGGCCCCAGCTACGACATGGTGGAGGCCGCCCGCCTGGCCAAGGATCTGCCCGGTATCCCCCGGTCGGAGCACACCACTGTCAGCCAGTTTATGCGCCGGCTGGAGGCGACCGCCCACGACCTGCCGGTATACGACGGCGAGCTGTACCTGGAACTGCACCGGGGCACCTTGACCCAGATGCACGACATCAAGCGGTCCAACCGCCTGGCCGAAATTGCCCTGCGTACCCTGGAAATGGCGGAGGTGCTCTACGGCCTGCGGTACGCCGCCACCATTCCTCGGGAGGAAACCACCGCCCTGTACGAAACGCTTCTGCTCAATCAGTTCCATGACATCCTGCCCGGCACCTCCTTGAAAGAGGTGCACGAGCTGGCCATTCAGGAGAATTACCAGGTGGCGCGGGACGCCGGCCGGCTGGCGGGCGACCTCCTGATGGCCCGGGGGACGCCGGGGCAGAGCCTCACCTTGTTTAACACCCTGTCGTGGTCCTATACCCGGCAGGTGACGGTACCCTATGAAGGCCTCGTGCCGGCGGCTTTGCCATATCAGCGCTTTACGGATCGCAAGGGCGCCGAGCAGTTGGTCATTGGCGGCCTCGATATTCCGCCGCTCTCGACTCTCACCATAGCCATGACCGAGGAAAAACGGCCCATGCCGCCCTCTCCCTTCCAGCTGGAGGGCGATCGGCTGGTCACTCCCTTCGCGGAAATCACGCTGGATGAAATCGGCGCCATAACGTCCTTCGTCGACCGCCGCTGCGGCCGCCAATTGGTCAAGGATCCGCACACCCCGCTGAACACCCTGCTGATGGGAGAGGATATCCCGTATCTGTGGGACAACTGGGATATCGACAGAACCCAGGAGATGAAAATGCAGCCCCAGCACCAGGTTCTCTCCCGCTGTTGCGCGGCGGACGGCTGCCTGCAGCTGCGCTTCCGGACGGTGTACGCCCTGGGCGGACACTCCACCCTCACCCAAGACATGGTGGTCTACGCCGACTCCCCGCGGGTGGACTTTGAAACGACGGTGGACTGGCAGGATAAGCACCATCTGCTCAAGGCCCAGTTCCTGGTGGATATGAAAACCAGCTTTTCTCGGCATGAGATCCAGTATGGCTATGTTGACCGGCCCAACAACGCCAATACATCTGTGGAACGGGCCAAATTCGAGGTCTGCAACCACAAATACACCGATCTGTTCGATACCCGCTATGGGGTGGCGCTGCTCAACGACTGCAAATACGGCATTTCGGTGCAGGGGTCGGATATGCGCCTGACCCTGCACAAGGGTGGCTGTCGGCCCGATCCCGGCGGCGATATCGGCGTGCACGATTTCACCTACGCCCTACTGCCCCACGACAGCGGCTTCAGCGCCCCGTCGGTGGTGCGGCCGGCCTATGAGCTGAACATGAAGCCCCTGTGCGTCCCGGCGGCGCTGGAGGAGCCGGAGGAGCCTCCCATCACGCTGGAGCCTTCCAACCTGATTGTCGAGAGCATTAAGCCCGCCGAGGATGGGGATGGCTGCGTCGTTCGCTTCTACGACAGCGAGTGCACCACATCGCGGGCGAAGCTGCGCCTTCGTCTGCCCGTGCGCCGGGTTGCGGAGACCAACATGCTCGAGGATGAAATCGCCGAGCTGCCGCTGCGGGACGGCGTGGTGGAGCGGGTGGTCAAGCCCTTCGAAATCGTCACCGTCAAGCTCTTTTTCTAAGATGCGGCAACAGGCCGGAAGCCCACAAAGGCTTCCGGCCTGTTGATTTTACGGTCGGCATTGGCGGCGATAGTGCCGGGGAGACAGCCCGTAGGCCCTGCGGAACACACGGTCCAAATGAGCGCCGTCGTAAAAGCCGCATTCCGCCGCAACGGCGGTAACGGACAGCTGATCCTGCTGCAGCAGCTCTCTGGCGCGAATCAGACGGTATTGCTGCAAATACTGCATGGGGGAGAGACCGGTAAATCGGAGGTAATACCGGTACAGGGTGGTTCTGGACACGGCGGCCTGCTGCTGCAGATCGTCGATGGTCAGCGACTCGCCGCAATGCTCCTGGAGGTAGTGGATACTGTGCAGGATGCCGGCGGCGGTGCCATCCACGCGGGAGTCGCCGCCGGCCATATAGCAATCCCGATAAATCCGGCAGATGGTCCCGACCGTATACAGACCGAGCGCGTGCTGGAGCACGGCGGTTTCCTCCCGTCCGGTTTCGCCGAACAAATCGGCGAAGGTGCTCAGCTGCCGGCACAGAACGTCCATTTCCCTGTCGGTCAGGCGCAGGCAGCTGCGAAACGGATCGTCGCACCTGGTGGGGGGGCTTGCCGTCATCACGATGGGGTAGGCGGGCAGCCGCTGCATATCCGCCGCGTACCGGGTGAAAAACGCCGGATGCAGCAGGATGTGGTAAAGAGCCAACGGTTCCTCCGGATAGTAGCCGTGCAGGTAGCCGGGCGGCAGCAGGAACAAATCGTTTTGCTGGACAGGGAACCGCTGATCATTGATGAAGTGATAGCCCTTGCCCTTTACAATCACATTGATCTCATAAAAATCGTGGATGTGCATACCGGCCCGGTAATCCGTCTCGTAAAAGGCCCTGGCCAGAATTTCCGGCGGGTCGGAGAAAAAGTAACGGCTGTACCAATGCCGGATAGGCGCGTCGGGAAGCTTATCGGGGATCATGACGGTATCTCTCCTTTGAAACACCGGTACAAAAACCGGCAACGGGCGTCCTAGCTTTTTCCGCAGCAAACTGTTTATAGTAGAAGCATCAAGCGGAAAGGATGCGATACATATGGCTGAAACACAGGAAGCCGGCCGGAGCTATGCCGGCGTGATACTGGCCGTCGCCCCGGAGGCAAAAGCCGAGGCGGACGCGCCGATGCCGCGAGTTTCCTCCGGCACCCAGGTGATCAACGATACCGAGCTGACCTATGCGGGCCGATGGGAGTCGCTGCGGATTCTGCCGCGGGCCTTCGGTTACAGCAACAACACCTGTTCCAGCTCCCGGGAGGCGGGCGCCGAAGCCTCCTACGCATTTTCCAGCTGCGAGGGCATCGCCTGGTATGCCGCCGGCCGTCAGGCGCGCATGCAGCCCCAGGAGGCAGGCGAGGCCGATGTGTATGTGGACGGTGTCTTCCTCGCGACGGTACGCGCCAGCCAGGAGAAACCGGATGTCCCTGCGTTCACCACCGGCCCGCTGAAAAAGGGCCCGCACACCCTGCGCCTGGTGGCCCGGAGCGCCCAGCCGGTGGAGATCGATCGGCTGGAGGCGCTGGGGGAGCCGGCCTATCCGCTGTTCATCAGCAGCCGCAACGGGGCGTATATGCATGTCTCCCCCGGCTTTGCCGGGGAGACGTGCCCGCCGGCGAAAAGCGGCTGGCTGACGGCGGCCGCCGGCCGCGGCGAACGGTTCTTTATCGGATTTGCCGGCCCGCAGCTGCGCTTGTATGGACGAAAGGGACCGGATGGCGGCTGCTTCAGCGTGACGCTGGACGGCACGTTTATCCGGGAAGTAGACTGCCGGGCGGAGAAGGAAACGGCGTCAGCGTTGCTGTTTTCAGCGGATGGCCTATCCGGAGCGGGCTTTCACATGCTGGAGGCGGAGACGCTGGGCGGCTGTGTAGCGATCGACGGCTGCGAGATCTGGGACAACCGCTGTCTGATGACGGTTATCAACCGGCGGACGGATGAGGAAACCGGCCGTATGGCGCGGTATGAGACAACCGCCACCGATCCGGCGGACTGGAAACCGGTGACCCTTCCCGGGAAAATCCCGCTGAAGAACGTCCGGCTGACCAGCGGGGTGTTCCGGCAGATTTTCCAGCGGAATATCCAGTATCTGAAGGATTCCCTGAAGAAGCCCCAATGGGTGGACGCCAAGGATCCCGACAGGATCTGGGTGGATATGCTGGTGGCCTCCAACGAGGGGCGCATGCTGGGCGGCATGGGCAACACCCTGCGCTACGCGGAGGAACCGGCCTTCCGGGAAGCCATCGCCGGCATTTTGGACGCCGTGGAAAGGCGCCAATTCGCCAACTGGAATGGCTACCTGATGCCTTATGAAAGCCGCAACTACCGGCTGTCGACCGATACCTGGCCCGCGATTATGCGAGATGAAGAAAAAAACTACGACCGGGCCATGTTTACCAAGGGGATGCTGGCCGCCGGCGCGGCCGGCTTCGGCGAGGCATACGATATGCTCCGCCATTTTTACGACTGGTTCAACGGCGCGGAGGAGTACCTGCCTATCATGCTGCTGGGCAGCATGGCCATTCAGGGCAGCATCGCCGGGCCCTTGGTCTACCATTCCCCCGTAGGAGTTCCGGACGACATCCAAACCAACCAGAAATATTACGACCTGGATTGGTGGCTGGAATATCTGGCGGCGGGCTATCCGGAGGCGGTGTACCGCTTCCCGCTTAACCGCCCCCATAACTATCTGCTGACGAGCGTCTGCGCTTTGTTCGAGGAGTACACGGCCACGGGGGACGAAAAATACATAAACGCCTGTCTGGGCGCCTGGCGCATTTATCACGATTATTTCCAGATTCCCGGCGGTGGCATCAGTATCTGCGAGCATTTCGAGTGCAAGCCCTGGTCCCATAAGCTGACCAACCTTCCCAACAACATTTATGAGACCTGCGGCAGCGTATTCTGGGTCGATCTCAATCACCGATTCCTGCAGCTGTGGCCGGATAAGGAGCTCTATGCGGCGGAGATGGAAAAGAGCTTGTACAATATCGTGTTCGCCAGCCAGGGCCCCGACGGCTGCATCCGGTATTTCAATCATATGAATCAGGGCAAAGACAGGCCGGGACGATACAATACCTGCTGCGAAATCCAGGCGACTATGCTATTCGGCCAGCTGCCCCAGTATATCTACATGCTGCGGCAGGACGGGGTGACGGTCAACCTGTTTGCGGCCTCCAGTGTGGATTTCTGCGTGGAGGAGCGGCCCTATGCGCTGCAAATGGAGACGGCGTTCCCCTACGAGGAAACGGTGACGATGAAGGTATCGGCTCCCCAGGGGGGACGCATGGCGCTGCGGATTCGGATTCCCTCCTGGCTGCAAGCAAACGCGGTGATCCGGGTCAACGGCCGAGATGCCGCCGAGGGCCAGCCGGGCAGCTATGTCCTGCTGGACAGGGAATGGACGCAGGGGGACACCGTTTCCCTGGCCCTGCCCATGGCCTTTAGGACGGAGGCCTATACCGGAGAAAACCGTGTTCCGGGCTGCGTGCGCGCCGCCGTGCTGTACGGCCCGCTGCTCATGGCGGTACAGGGGCCGATGAGCGAAGGCGTCTATCAGGCGGAGGGCGAACCCACGATTCGCCTGGACAAAACGGTGCCGGAGCTATTGCAATCCCTGCGGCCCGGCGAGGAGGCACTGGCCTTTGCCATCGAGGGTGCGCCGGCCTACCGCCTGGTTCCCTACTGGACGGTGGGGGGGGAGCCCTTTACCTGCTTCCCTGCCCTGCGCCCCGAAAACAAAAATTAGCAGTAGCAAGCGAGCCGCGGAAGTTCAGGACTTCCGCGGCTCGCTGCTGTCCGTTTCCTGATCGGGATATATGGGCTTCGAGGAGGATACCAGCCGATAGTCGGTGGGCGTGAAGCCGGTTTTTCGTTTGAAAATCCGAGCAAAGTAATACGAGGATTTGAAGCCCACCGCCTTGGCGATGTCCTGGATGGCCATCTCCTCCGTCTGGAGCATCCGTTTGGCATGCTCAATGCGCAGATTGCTGATATATTCCATAGGGGATAGGCCGGTCGCTTCTTTGAAATACCGGATGAAATAGTTGGGATGGAAATGCATAATGCCGCACAGCTCGTTAATGGTCAGCGTATCCGGCAGATGCTCTTCAATGTACAGCATCAGCCCTGCCAGCTTTTCGTCCTTGAACATGTCCTTGGCGTCGGGCAGATTGGAATGCTCGATATAATACGCCAGCAGCTGGAACAGCATGGCTTTCTGCTGCAGCCTGGCCCCTAGATGCGGGCTTTTGTTCAGCTCCAGCATTTCGGTGAACCGATTGGTGACGATTTGCGGATCCTCCACGTTGATGAAATGAGGCAGGGAAATGAGCTCAAGCAAATCCCGATCCTTACAGGGTGCCGTGAAATGCACCCAGTACTTGGTGGCCAAATGGCTGGAGAAATGGTAATATGTCTGGGTGGAGTTATAGGGAAGCAAAAACATCTGGCCCGCTTGCGCTTGATACTCGGCGTCGTTGATTTTTAAATAGAACTCTCCGTCCACGACGTAATACAGCTTGTTGTAAGCCGGTGTGACGTTGTCATACCGCCAGGACTGCCAGCACTGCGTGTACGCGCCGGTCATAAATTCCACGTTGGCATCCTCAAAATACCGGCTCATGGTCAGACGATCCTCCATATGGCTATCACGTGTTCCTTTCTGTCGCGCCCGTACGTGTTCTATCAGGTTAATATAATACTATTATAATGTCCGGCAATACAATTCTAACTTTTTATTAAGGTCAAAAAATTGATAAAACGCACAAAAAAGTAAGTATTTTAAGAGTATTATATCGATTATATCCGCACATGTCAAGGGACAACCGAAAAACAGCCTGTACGATTTTCAGATAGTAAAAATCGGGTTTTATAAGGAGAAGTTAGAATTGTACTATATACGGTTAGCGCCGTCCATTTTAAACCGCCGGAATTCCTTCTATAATTTAGCTATAATAAGTCGCTCGTGAAGGAATGATTATTGGTGAATCCGTTCGATATGCTCTGCGAATACAGAATACGGCCCATGGGCGTCGAACGCCGCCCGCTGCTTACATGGCGCGTGCGGGGAACAGACGGCGCGAGGCCCGAGGGTTACCGCCTATTGGTGGCGGCGGATGAGGCGGACCTATCGGAGGAGCGGGCGTATTGGGACAGCGGTGCGATCCTCTCCGATACCTGCGCCTGTACCTATGACGGCCCTCCCCTCGCGTCCTGCACCGCGTATGTATGGACGGTGAAGGCTCTGTGCGGCGGCGTCTGGACAGCGTACGCACCGCCCGCCCTGTTCGAGACCGGCCTGCTGTCGCGGAAAGACTGGGACGGGGTTTTTATCGGCATGCCGAACGACAGCCGCGCGGTGGCGCTCTTCCGCCACCATGAGCCGCTTGCGGCCCGCGTGGTGCGGGCGCGGGTGTACCTGGCAAGCGACGGCTACGCGGAGCTGTGGATAAACGGCAAAAAGGCTGGCGAGAACCTGCTGGAGCCGGCCAATGCCGATCACGCCAAGAGGGTTTACTACAACACCTATGACGTTACGCCGCTGCTGACAGCGGGCGATAACGCCGTCGGCGTGATGTTGGGCCGCGGCTGGTCGCCCCACGCCCGCTTTCTGCTTCAGGGCTTGGCGTGGCTGGAAAACGGCGAATGCGTGCGGTTTTGTTCCCGGTTTTCGGACTGGGTGTTTTCCATTTCCCCGGTTCTCTCGGCCACCATTTATTCCGGCGAGGTGTACAACGCCAACTACGAGTGCCCGGAATGGAACCTGCCGGGCTGCGCTTTCGAGAAGAATGTACCCAAACGCCGGTGGACGCTGTTCTGTGACAGCCTCCCCCGCCGGCCGGAGGATAATCCCGAGCAGTTCGCCGAGTTCGGCCGGGCGTGCTTCGACGTGATGGAGCTGCCCGCGCCGGGCGGCGTGCTCTGCTCGCAGATGATGGAGCCTATCCGCGAAATGCGGCAGTTCAAGCCGGTGAGCATGACCCGGCTGCCGGATGGGAAATATGTGTTTGATTTCGGACAGAATTTCGCGGGCGTTATCCGGATCCGCCTGCGGGGCGAACCCTATACAGAGGTCAAAATTCAGTATTCCGAGATCCTCAACAAGGATAACACCCTGAACATGGAGTATCTGCGGGTTTCCGACCCCAGCTATCCGCTGCCCATGCAGTGCGATACCTATGTTCTCAAGGGGGATGGGGAAGAGGTGTATCAGCCCCGCTTCACCTATCACGGCTTTCGGTACGTCAGCGTGGAGGGCGGCGTCCGCGACCTCCGCGAGGAGGATGTCGTCGGGGTGGCCATGTATACCGCTGTGCGGCAAACCGGGCAGTTCGTCTGCGGAAATGTACTGATTAACCGGATCCAAGATAATATATTGTGGACAGAGCGATCCAATTTGTACAGTATTCCTACCGACTGCTGCCAGCGTTCCGAACGGCAGGGCTGGCTCAACGACCTGACGGCCCGGGCGGAGGCCTCCGTCTATAATTTCGACCTGAATCTCTTTTACGAGAAGTTTCTGCGGGATATCCGCGACACCCAAGATCCGGTTTCGGGCGCCATCGCCGACACCGCCCCCTTCCGGCGCGGCAATATGCCGGCCGATCCGGTATCCAGCTCCTATCTCATTCTGCCCGACCTGCTGTATACGCACTACGGCAATCGCCGTCCTATGGAGGAGCAATATGAGGGGCTGCGGATGTGGACGGATTTTCTCGGGCGGAATTCCCGGGACGGCATCGTCTCCTTCAGCCTGTACGGCGATTGGGCCTCCCCGATCGAGCACTGCTGCCACAACGGGATATATTCGCCGATTTCCAATATTACACCTGGTGACTTTGTGTCCTCCGGCTATTACTATTATAATTTGGGGCTGATGGAGAGGTTCGCCACCCTGTTGGGACGGCGGGAGGAGGCCGCCGCCTTTGCGGCCCGCCGGGAATCGGTGGCCGCCGCGATAAACCGGGTCTTCCGGGATGAGGAAACCGGGGATTACGCCGGCGGCAGTCAGGGCTCCAACGTCTTCGCCCTGTATCTGGGGCTCGTACCCGCGCAGGATACGGCTCGGGTGGCGGCTCGGGTGGATGAGGATGTGCGGCGGCGCGGTTATCATCTCACCACCGGCAATCTGATGACTAAATATTTGCTGGAGGTGCTCACGGCGTACGGCTATCTGGAGACGGCCTATCGCCTAGTGGTGCAGACCACCTATCCCAGCTGGGGCTATATGCTGTCCAAGGATGCCACCACCATCTGGGAGCGGTGGGAATATGAGACCGGCTACGGGATGAACTCCCACAACCATCCCATGTACGGCAGCATCAGCGCCTGGTTTTATAAATATCTGGCGGGTATTTCCGCCGAGGCTCCGGGCTTTGCCGCCGTTAAAATCCAGCCGTACCTGCCTGAGGAGCTTCCCTTTGTGCGCTGCAGCCTGGAAACGTGTGCCGGTCGGATCGGCTCCTCCTGGAGTCGGGAGACCGACGGCGTGGAACTGCTGGTGGAAATCCCCGGGGATGTCACGGCGGATCTTTATCTGCCGATCCGGCCGGACGCCGCGGGCGTCGACCGGGACGGCGTGCCGCTCTGGCGGCGGGATACCGGCGCGGTTCCGGATGACGCCCTTCGGTTTATCGGCGGGGAGTCGGGCTATCTTCACTTTGCCGGCCGGGGCGGGAATTACCGGTTCTGGATCTACTGACATACCGCAACCGAAGTAGGAAAGGGTTGGTCAAGAACATGAAACCGTGCGTACATAAAGGGATTGGCTGCGCGATGGCCATTCTGCTGTCCCTGGCCATCCTGCCCGGCGGCGTGAGGGCGGAGGGGTCCGGTGTCCCGGAAGGTCGCGGCGCCTCCCTGGACTACACCGCTGCCGATTCCTACCGCGCCTATCTGAAAAACCACAGCGGCGATGCCCGGGGCGCCGATGACTTGCTCTTGGGGGCCGACGCCCTGTCCGCTCATTCGGAGAATGTGACCATGCAGGAGAACCTCGGCGGCCGCCCTGGCGCAAGCTTGCTGACAGGCGAGGAGGGGTATGTGACCTACCGATTCGCCGTGGCCAGCGCCGGTCTGTACAACATCGGGCTGCACTACTATCCTCTGGAAGGCAAGGGATCGTCCATGATCCGTACCTTCGAGGTGGATGGAAGCGTTCCCTTCGCGGAGCTGCGGGAAATCGACTTTCCGCGTATCTGGAGAGACAAGGAGCCCATCGGCCAGGATTCCAACGGCAACGACACGCGGCCGGCCCAGGAGGAAGCCCCCCGCTGGCTGTATACCGATCTGCACGATTCCACGGGCTATTACAACGAGCCCCTGCAGGTATACCTGTCCGCTGGAGAGCATACGCTGACTATTTTTTCGGAAAGAGAGCCCATGGCTGTAGGCGGCGTGCGGATATACAGCGCTCCGCAGCCGGCGCCGTATGCCGAGGCCCTAGAAATCTACCGGCGGCAGGGTTTGGCCGACGCGCGGGAATTCTGCCGGGATTACCAAGGGGAGCAGGCCGATTATAAATCCGCCTCGTCCATTTATCCCATTTACGATCGCACCTCGCCTGATACGGTGCCCACCAGCGCCTCTCAAATCCGCCTGAATACCATCGGCGGCAGCAAGTGGCAGGTGGCGGGCCAGTGGCTGATTTGGGAGGTGGAGGTTCCCGCCGACGGACTGTACACCCTGGGCATCAAGGGGCGGCAGAACGTGGTCAACGGAGCCTACTCCAACCGCCGGCTGTATGTCAACGGCGAAATCCCCTATAAAGAGGCGGAGGAAATCCGATTTCATTACGACAACAGCTTTCAGACCCAGGTGTTCGGCGACGGGGAAACCGCCTACCGGATTCCGCTGAAAAAGGGTATCAATGAAATCAAGCTGGAGGCTACACTCGGCAGTTTGTCCAGCCTGCTGATGGAAGTGGACGACTGTATCGCCGCCCTCAATTCCATTTACATGAAAATTCTTATGATCACCGGCCCCACGCCGGATCAGCTGCGGGATTATCAGTTTGATAAACAGATCCCCGACGTGTTACGGAATCTCAAAGAGCAGGCCGACGCCCTGGAGGATCTATACAGCCGCTATGTGGCCATTACCGGCCAGAACGGCCAGGAAGCCCAGACCCTCAAAAAGGCGTACCTGCAGGCCCGGGAGATGACCGACGACCCGGACGGGATCGCCCAGCGGTTTTCCGCCTTTTCCTCCAACATTACGGAGCTGGGTACCTGGCTGAGCAACGCCGCCCAGCAGCCACTGGAAATCGATTATCTGACCGTGGCCTCTCCCGATCAATCCCTTGTGAAAAAAGGGGCGGGCTTTTTCAGTCGCTTCTGGTTTGGCGTCAAGCAGCTGGTGGCCTCCTTCCTGCACGATTATGACGTGGTGGGGGCGATTGACGGCACGGGGCGGAACGTGCGCGTCTGGGTGGGCAACGGTGCCACCGGCGGTCGGGATCAAGTGCAGGTGCTGCAGCGCATGGCCAGCGCCTCCTTCACAAAAGATACCGGCATCGCCGTGCAAATCCAGCTGATTTCGACGGGCGCTCTGCTTCCCGCCACCCTGTCGGGCAAAGGCCCCGACGTGGCCCTGACCCTGAACGCCTCCGATCCCATCAACTACGCGGTGCGCCATGGGGTTATCAATTTGGCGGCCTTTTCCGATTATGTCCAGGTGGCTGAGCGTTTTATGCCCAGCGCTCTGGAGCCCTTCTCCTTTGACGGCGGCGTTTACGCCCTGCCGGAAACCCAGACCTTTTACATGCTGTTTTACCGCAAGGACATTCTGGCAGAGCTGGGGCTGGAGGTTCCCAACACCTGGGAGGATGTTATCCATATTCTGCCCGTCCTGCAGAAAAAGAATCTGAACTTCGGCTTCCCCAAGGTGCTGGTGGACGGCGCCGTGGGCCTGGGGCTGCCTGTGTATGCGACGTTTCTGTTCCAGAACGGCGGCAGCCTCTACACCGCCAACGGCTCCAAAACCCTGCTCGACAGCAAGGAGGCGGTCAACGCCTTCTTCGAATGGACGAAGTTTTACACCAGCTATGGCCTGCCCACCCAGTACGATTTTCTCAACCGCTTCCGTTCGGGCGCGGTACCCATCGGGATAGAGGAATACTCGAATTACAACACGTTGCAGGTGTTTGCACCGGAAATCAAAGGGAAATGGGGCTTTGCCGCCATACCCGGCACCCCGCGGGAGGACGGTACGCTGGATCGGTCGTCCTGCGGCACCACCACCGGCTGCTCCATCCTGAATACGGTGAAGGATAAAGATGCCGCCTGGGCGTTTCTCAAGTGGTGGACCAGCGCGGATGTCCAGGGTGACTTCGGGGTGGAGCTGGAAAATATTCTCGGCGCTGCGGGCCGGTATTGCCCCGCCAACCGGGAGGCGCTGGAGCGGATTCCCTGGTCCCAGGAAAACCTGAAGACGATTCAAGCGCAGTGGAGCGAGGTCAAGGGGATCCGGGAGGTGCCGGGCAGCTATATGACCTCCCGATTTGTGGACTTTGCCTTCCGTGACGCGGTGAGCAGTGGCGTCGATCCCGATGAAGCCCTGCGGGACGCCGTCAAGCAGATGAACGCGGAAATCAAACTGCGCCGCAAGGAATTCGGCCTGGCGGAAGAATAGGAGGAACCCACATGCGCCAACAACCAAAAGCGGGCGGCGGCCTTTTGAAGAACATCGCGCGCAACCGCACCAACTACCTGTTTCTGCTGCCCTTCGGCATTGTTTTCCTCCTGTTCACCGTTATTCCCGTCGTCATCGCCATCTGCCTAAGCTTCACCCACTTCAACGTGCTGGAGCCGCCCACCTTCAACGGCTGGGGCAACTTTCAGCAGCTGTTTTTCAACGACGATCTGTTCATCACCACCCTGACCAATACCTTGACCTTTGCGGTGATCCTCGGCCCGGCGGGGTATATCCTGAGTCTGGCCTTCGCCTGGTTTATCAACGAGCTGGGGCCGAAAATGCGCTCCTTTATGACCCTGCTCTTTTACGCGCCGTCCCTGGCCAATATCTACGTCATCTGGAAGGTGATTTTCAGCTCCGACGCCTATGGCTTTGTCAACGCCTGGCTGACCCGCCTGGGCTTCATCACCTCGCCCGTGCTCTGGCTGCAAAGCAAATCCACCATGGTGGGGGTCATTATCCTCATCCTTCTGTGGGCCAGCCTGAGCACCAGCTTTCTGGCCTTCATCGCCGGCTTCCAGACCATTGACGCCTCGCTGTATGAGGCCGCCGCCGTGGACGGCATCCGCACTCGCTGGCAGGAGTTGTGGTACATCACTCTGCCTTGCATCAAGCCGCAGCTGATGTTCAGCGCCATCATGAGCATCACCTCCTCGTTTACCATCGGGGATCAAATCACCATGCTCGTCGGCTTCCCCAGCCCTAATTACGCGGCGCATACCATCATGCACCATCTGCAGGATTACGGATCCACCCGGTTTGAAATGGGTTACGCCTGCGCCATCGCCACGGTGCTGTTTCTGCTGATGGTGGTCTGCAACACGCTGATCCAGAAATTCCTCAGGAAGGTGGGCAACTGATATGGCGCATGAAACGGTCACGGTCAAAAGACACAGAACGCGCCTGCGTCTGTTCCACCAGCCGCGGGTCAGCCGCTCCCGGGCGGGTAATGCGCTGATGTTTCTCTTTCTGTTTCTCTGCGGCGCCTTCACGGCTATGCCCATGATCTATGCCATCAGCACAGCCTTCAAGCCCTTGGACGAATTGTGGAAATATCCGCCCAACATCCTCATCGTCAACCATCCAACCTTGAAAAACTTCTCCGACATGGTGGCGGTTATGTCCAACTCCTGGGTGCCCTTTTCCCGTTACATATTCAACTCCTTTTTCATCACGGGCGTCGGCACCTTCGGCAATGTGATTTTCGCCTCCATGGCGGCGTATCCGCTGGCCAAAAAGCGGTTTCCCGGTTCCGGCCTGTTCTTTCAGGTCATCGTGCTGTCCCTGATGTTCACCCCCGCCGTGACGGCCATCCCCAGCTATCTGGTGATGTCCGGCCTCGGCTGGGTGGATACCTATGCCGCGCTGATCGTCCCGGCGGTGGGAAGCTCCCTCGGGCTATACCTGATGCGCCAGTTCATGACCGGCATCCCTGACAGCATGCTGGAAGCGGCCAAAATCGACGGGGCCAACGAGTGGATCATCTTCTGGCGCATCGTCATGCCGCAGGTCAAGCCGGCCTGGCTGACCGTCACGATTTTCGCGGTGCAGGCCCTGTGGAACGGCACCAGCGGTAGCAATTACATCTACAGCGAAAAGCTCAAGGCGCTGCCCTACGCTATGAACCAGATCGTCAACGGCGGCCTGGCCCGCCAGGGCGCGGCGGCGGCCGCCACCCTGGTCATGATGGTGGTGCCCATCGTCATCTTTTTATTTGCCCAGAACAACATTGTGGAAACCATGGCCAGTTCCGGCATCAAGGAATAGGAGGGAGAGCCGCTTGAAAACCCCGAAATTTGCCCGCTGGGGCAGAGGGATCGCTGGCGCGCTGTCCCTGACCCTCCTGTTTTCCCTGTCTGCCGCGGCGCTGGAACCCTATCGGAACTATACCTATGACAGCGAGGAAAACGCCTGGGTGGAGCCTCAGGCCTATTACGCCGCCGACATCCTGCGGGGCGGCACCCTGGGAACGGCGGATTTCCATAAGCCGCAGGATGTTTTCGTCGCGCCGGACGGGCGGGTCTATATCGCTGACACCGGCAACAATCGGATCCTGCGCCTGAGCGCCGCACTCGAGCTGGAAGCGGTTATCGATTCCTTCGATAACAACGGGAAGGCCGACGGCTTCGCCTCTCCCTCCGGCGTCTTTGTCACCGGGGAGGGCCGGCTCTATGTGGCCGATACCGATCATAAGCGCCTGGTGGTGCTGGAGGCGGATGGCCGGCTGTGGAAGATCATGGGCGAGCCGGACTTCCAACTGGACGAAAGCTTTATCTACGCCCCTGTCCGGGTGGCGGTGGACGGCGCGGGCCGGGTGTTCGTGGTCTCCAAAAACGTCAACTACGGCATGGTGGAGCTAGATAAGGATGGAAACTTCAGCAGCTTTTACGGGGCCATCCAGGTAACCTCCTCTCTCAGCGACCTGCTCTGGCGGCGAATCGCCACCAAAGCCCAGCGGGAAAAGATGCTGCAAAACATCCCCACCGAGTACAGCAGCAACGCCGTGGACGGCGATGGCTTTATCTACGGCACCATCAGCACCCAGAGCGCCGACCAGTTCATCAAGAAAATGAACCCCATGGGCAGCGACGTGCTGCGCCGCATGGGCAGCGTCGACCCCAATGGCGATATCGAGCTGCCCGACGCCGACGAAAAGCCCGTCCGCTCCGTCCTGACGGATATCTGTGTCGGCCGCGGGGGCGTTTACAGCGTCCTGGATACCCGGCAGGGCCGGGTGTTCACCTATGACAACGACGGCAATCTGCTGTATGTTTTCGGCGCGCTGGGCAACCGCAACGGCTGCTTTGTCCAGCCTTCTGCTGTGGATGTGCTTCCCGACGGCACGTTTCTCGTGGCGGACAGCGGGCTGAACCAAATCCTCCGCTTTTACCCGACCGAGTACGCGCAGAAAATCAACGCGGCGGTCGGCTATCAGTACAACCGGGACTACGCCAGCGCGGAAGCCAGCTGGATGGAGGTGCTCAAATACACCGCCAAGTCGGAGCTGGCCTTCAATGAAATCGGCAAGGCCTATTACCGGCAGGAGGAGTATACCGCCGCCATGAAATACTTTAAGCTGTCGGGCGACCGCACCCAGTATTCCAAGGCCTATAAGGAATATCGGCGGCAGGTGCTCAACGATTCCTTCAGCACGGTGATGACCTGCCTGTCGGTGTTGGCGGCTGGAATCGTCGTTCTTGTGTGCGTGCGCCGCCGCAAAGGACGGAAAGCCGGACGAGGAGGGGTGGACAGATGAAAGCGATAAAAGACAGCCTGCTGTACGCGTTCCATGTCATCACCCACCCCTTCGACGGCTTCTGGTGCGCCCAGAGGGAGCGCCGGGGCGACGTACGCGCCGCGACGATCCTAATCGCGCTGGTGACCCTGGTGTCCGTGCTATCCAATCATCTGACCGGGTTCATTTTCAACGAGAACAGCGGAAAATCCTCGAATCTGCTGGCCGAAATTCTCGGTATCGTGGTGCCGGTCGTTCTCTGGTGTGTGGCCAATTGGAGCATCACCACCCTGCTGGACGGCGAAGGGAGCTTCCGCGATATTTATATCGCCACGGCCTACGCGCTGACCCCCATCATCCTGGTGCAGATCCCCATGATTCTTCTCAGCCAGGTCATTGTCCTGGAGGAGGCGCGAATTTACCAGGCGCTGGGGTTGCTGATGCTGGTATGGGTGGCGTTCCTGCTGTTTTCCGGGCTGATGACCATCCACCAGTATACAGTGGGGAAAACGCTGCTGACCGTCCTCATCGCCATTGTGGGCATGGCCGCTATCCTGTTCCTGTTTCTGCTGTTTTTCGCCCTGATCCAGCAGCTGATGAACTTCCTGTACATTTTCTATAAAGAGATGACCCTGCGGGTATGACGGGGCGCCTGCGGAGCCGTTGGGGCGGGTTTACGGCAACCCCTGAACGAAAGGATGGATGAAACGGTGAGAAGACGCTTATGCTGCTTGTTCAGCGCGCTGCTGGTGACGGCGGGTCTTGCCGGATGCGGGACCGATCAGACGGCGGCGCCCTCGACCTCGACGGAGCAGGCGCTTGCCGACACGTCCTACAGTACGGGGCTGAAGGCACAGGATGGCTTCACGCGCGTGGCGCAGACGGACGCGCTGGAACTGTTTATCAACGGAAAAACCGCCGAATTGTGCGTGCGGGAAAAGGCCGGCGATCGCCGCTGGTATTCTACCCCTCAAGAGGGGGAGGGTCGTCAGGCGCTCCTTGCGCAGATCGAGCTGCGTTACGCCAACAGCAAAAGCCAGATAAGCACGATGAACAGCTACGCCGACGCGGTGGAGCTCGGGCAATTCGTCTGGGAGGCCTGCGAGGGCGGCGTGCGGGTGGTATATGACATCGGCAAGCGGAAAAAGGTGTATACCATGCCCACGGTTATCACCAAAACGCGCTTCGAGCAGGTGCTGTTGGCCGGCCTGTCCGAGACGGATAAAACCACGGTGCGCGGCTTTTATACCGCCTACTCCTTGTCCTCCGCCTCCTCCCAGGTGGTTAGGGAGGAGCTTATCTCCAAGTATCCCCGCATTCAGGACGACGACGTCTATGTCCTGATGGACGGCCTGGCGGATTTTGCCGCCGCCCGCCTGGAGGCGGTTATCGTTTCCGGCGGCTATACCCAGGAGGAGTTGGAGAAGGACAACGCCGAGAATCAGGTGGCCGCTCCGGAGGCCTCCATCACCTTCCGGGTGCCGGTGGAGTACACCCTGGACAAGGACGGCTTTGTGGCCCGGGTGGTGACGGAGGATATCCAGTGTCCCTCCTCCGCCCACCTGCTCACCCTGTCCCTGCTGCCCTATTTCGGCGCGGCGGGGAAGAAGGAGGAGGGCTATATGCTGGTGCCGGACGGCAGTGGCGCCCTCATTCGCCTGAACAACGGAAAGGCCTCCCAAGGGCTGTACCAGGCGGGCCTGTATGGCGACAACCTGACCGCCGGCCGCTCCGACGTGCTCACCGAGAAGCAGGCGGTTCCCCTGCCGGTCTATGGCATGCGGCGGCAGACCGCCGGCTTTCTGGCGATTATCGAAAGCGGCGACGCGCTGGCCGCGGTGAACGCCGCCGTCAGCGGCGGCGCCAATCGTTTCAACTATGTGTATCCAAGCTTCACCCTCAACCAGGCCGAGGCGGCGGATGTGCCCTATTATATGGCCACCAGCATGTATTTTTATCAAAAAACCATGACGCGAGAGGATTTGCAGGTGCGGTATTGCTTCCTGAACGGGGAAGACAGCACCTATTCCGGCATGGCCCGCCGGTATCAGCAGTACCTGCTGGACGCCGGCACCCTGCGCCTGCGTCCCGAGGCGAAGCCCGCCCTCTATCTGAGCCTGCTTGGCGCCATCGATTACGAGGACGACATTGTCGGCATTCCGGTGCAAAAGACCGTGGCGCTGACCACCTTTGATCAGGCCCGCGGCATCGTCGAACAGCTGCGGGAGCAGGGCGTGGACAGCGTGGCTGTCCTCTATGAGGGCTGGGCCAACGGCGGCCTGCGGCACAGCGCCATGGACAGCCTGAAGGTGCAAAAGCAGCTGGGCGGCAGCAAAGGGATGGCCGCATTTGAGGAGTATATGCAGCAAAACGGCGACCGGGTATACTGGGACATCGATCTGCAGTACGTCCACCGCAACGGGCTGTTTGACGGGTATAAGGCCATGAGCGACGCGCCCAAGTCCATTATGGGAAAAACCGCCGGAGCCGACGTGTTTCATCTGGTGACCGGCCGGAAAACCGGGACGGTCAACCTGCTGTCCCCCGGCAAATATCTGGCCTTTGCCGAGAGGTCGCTGCAAAGCCTTTCCAAGCTGCCGGGCCGCGGCGTGTCGCTCAGCGGCTTGGGCAGCACCCTGTATGCGGATTTCTCCGAAAGCGCCTTTGTGAACCGGCAGCAGGCCGCGCGCAACGCCTCGGAGGTGTTCCGCCGCTTCAGCGACGCGGGCAGGGTGTTGGGCAACCGGCCCTCGGCGTACGCGCTGGCCGGCCTCGAGGAGGTTGTGAATCTCCCCGCGGACAGCAACGGCCACTATCTGCTGGATGAGGAAATCCCGTTTTATCAGATGGTGCTCCACGGCTGCCTGCCCTACGCCGGGGAGCCGGTGAATTACGCGAATAACACCGCCGAGGCGGCGCTTAAGCTGATTGAAACCGGCGCCATGCCCGGCTTTGAATGGATGTACCAGCCCAATTATGTGCTGCACGACGTGGATTCCACGTATGTGGCCGTTTCCTACAGGGAGTGGCTGGACGAGGCTGTGAGCTTGTACAAGAAGGTGGCGGGCGCCCTGTCCGGCGTAGCCGGTCAGCGGATCGTCTCCCATGCCGAGGCGGCGCCGGACGTCTACCGCACTGGCTACGAGGACGGCACGGCCATTTATACCAATTATGGCAGCGCCCCGATCACAGTGGGCGGCGTGACGGTGGCCGCCAAGGATTACGCGGCGGTGAAGGAGGGAGCGCATCCATGAGAACCAAAAAACGCCTGTCCATCAGCGGAAGAAAAGCGTTGACCGGCTGGGTGTTCAGTATCCCCTTCCTCATCGGATTTTTCCTGTTTTTCCTGGTGCCGGTCATCCACTCCGGCATCCTCAGCTTTCACACCATCACCGCCGGCCCCACCATGAAATTCGTGGGCTGGCAGCACTATTACGATCTGTTTTTTACCAATGCCGAATATATCCCCAAGCTCAAGGAGAGCCTGCTTAATTTGCTTATCGATTTCCCCTGCATCCTGCTGTTCAGCTTTTTCATCGCCACCATCCTCAACCAGCGGTTTCACGGGCGGACGGTGGCCCGGGCGGTGTTCTTCCTGCCGGTGGTCATCTACAGCGGCGTGCTGGCTATGATGCAGAGCAATCAAATCCAGGACGTGACCATGAGCAATATCACCGCGGAGGCGGCGGGCGAGGGGACCGGCATCCTGCAAATCAACCAGATGGTGGCCGGCCTGCTGGGAACGCTGAACCTGAGCGGCGGCCTGCTGGATTTCGTGCAGACAGCGGTGGATCGGGTGCAGGACATTACCATGGCCTCCGGCGTGCAGATTCTCATCTTCCTCGCCGGCCTGCAGACCATATCTCCCTCCCTGTACGAGGCCTCCACCATGGAAGGCGCCACCGGCTGGGAGAATTTCTGGAAGGTAACCTTCCCCATGATCAGTCCCATCATCCTGGTCAACGCCGTGTATACCATCATTGATTCCATGGCGGGCCTGAATAACCCCATTATCGATAAAATTTACTATGAATCGGTCGTTTACGGGCGGCACGGCCCGGCGGCGGCTATGAGCTGGCTTTATTTTCTGATTATCTCGGCGGTGCTGCTGGTGTTTATCGCCATCGCCTCCCGCAAGGTGTATTACGAGGACGCACGGTGAAAGGAGGAACCACCATGGCAAATGGCCATATCCGCAGGCACGCCACGCTCTACCGCACCCAGAAATGGGTCTGGAGCCTGTTTCGGGCGGTGCTGCTCATCGGCCTCGGCTTTATCATTCTGGAACCGGTGATTATGCAACTGTCCACCTCCTTCAAAAGCATCAGCGACCTGTACGACGGGTCGGTTTATCTGGTGGCCAAATCCCCGACGGTGAACAACTACCGGCGGGTGTGGGAATACCTGGACTATCCCGTCCGGTTTGTCAATTCCCTGCTGTATTCCCTGGCCTGCTCCCTGCTTCAGCTGATGAGCTGCACCTTGGTGGCCTACGGCATCTCCCGGTTCCGCTTCCGGGGCCGGAACTTGATTCTGGGCATGGTGATTTTCACCCTAGTGATCCCGCCGCAGACGGTGCTGCTGTCCCTGTATTTCCAGTTTCAGTATTTCAGCCCCCTGTCCATTTTCTCCCTGGGTATGTCCCTGCAAGGGGCCAATCTCATCGGCACCCCCTGGCCTCTGCTCATCCTGTCCGCCACGGCGGTGGGCTTTAAGAACGGCCTGTATATCTTTATGCTGCGCCAGCATTTCAAAAATGTGCCCAAGGAATTGGAGGAGGCGGCCAGCATCGACGGCTGCGGCGCTTTTCAGACCTTTTTCCGGGTCATCCTGCCCGGGGCGAAGCCCATGCTGTCCTCCATTCTGCTGTTCTCCTTCGTCTGGCAGTGGAACGACTATTTCTACACCACGACCCTGACCCCGGGTATGAAGATATTCACCACCGTCATCTCGGGCGTCGGGCACAACATCGCCCGGGGCGACGGGCAGGTGATCGGCAATATGCAGAACATGCTCTACGACAGCGCCGCCTTTATCCTGTTCATCATTCCCTTGATTGTCCTCTATCTGTTCACCCAGAAGGGCTTTGTGCAAAGCATCGAACGCAGCGGCCTGGTAGGCTGACGCTTTCGGCAACGCGTGTCCATTAATTGATATAGAAGGAGTGGTTGACATGTTCCATGGCGGAAAATTCAGGCGGGGTGCGGCGGTGCTTCTGGCCGCTGTTCTCACGGCGGGGCTGGCCGCGGGCTGCGGCGACAAACCGGCGGTATCCTCCGGCAGCTCACAGAGCGCCGGCTTGTCGGTCAAAACCGTGGATCTGAAGCAGCGCAAAATCCGTATCTACCAGTATGGCTTCCGGAAAGCCAGCATCACGGATACCGAGGACGGCCGCCGGCTGATGAACCGGGTGGCGGAAATTGAAAAAGCCTTCAACTGCGTCATCGAGCTGCCCGAGGACGATGACTACACCGCCGTCTGGAACGCCACCATGGCGGGACAGCCCAGCTTCGACATCATGAGCGTGGCCGCCCCTCATTTGTTCGCCCAACCGGCCACCAACGGCATTTTTCAGGATTTGAACCAGTTCAAGGACGCGCTGGATTTCAGCGCCGACAAATGGAGCGATCAGACCAACGGCCTGTACCAGCTCTCCGGCAAGCAGTTCGCCTGCGCCGCCGAGAGCGAAGGGGTCAACAGCCTGACGGGCAACCTGGTCATGTATTTCAACAAACGGCTGCTCAAGCAGGCCGGCTATAACCCGGACGATTTATATACCATGCAGAAGGACGGCACCTGGACATGGAGCAAGTTCGAGGAAATGGCGTCCAAGGTGGCGGCCCTGTCTTCCGGCGGCGACACCGTCTGGGGCTGTGTCAACAACGCGAGCCAGCTGTACAACAGCCTCTGCGTTTCCAATGGCCTGAACTGGATTACCAAGGATCAGCAGGGTGTGCATTTCAGCGCGGACGATCCCAAATGCATGGCGGCCATGGACTTCCTGCTCAAGCTGCGGGGGAACAACGTCATCCCGCAGGAGGATTCCTTCAACGACTACAAGATGTTCCTGGAGGGCAAGGCCGGCTTCATTCCCGAATACCTGGAGCGGCTGCAGCATAAGGACGGCTACGGCGGCATGCAGGACGATTTCGGCCTGGTGATGTTCCCGAAGCCGGAAGGCGCCTCCTCCTACATCTCCATCAACGACTGGTTCAGCGGCTGGGCCATCCTCACCGGCGTCAAGGAGCCGGAGAAGGTGGCGCTGGTGCTCAACGCCCTGACCGAGCCTCTCTATCCCGATCGGGAAGAGATGCAGAAGACCCAGAACTCCACGTATATGTCCTGGGTGCGGGACGAGGGGTCCATGGATGTGTTCCCGCTGGTGAAAGCCAACTCCGTCATCTCTCCCATGGGCTTCGCCTCTCCGGTGGACGCACAGTGGAAAGAGCAGGTCGGCAAAATCCTCAAGGGGGAAAAGACCTCCGCCCAGGCCATTCAGGAAGTCAAGAGCCAGTACACCGATACTCTGGAAGGGCTTTGGACCCTGACGGAATAATAAATAAAAAGGAGAAATTGCCATGAAGTACGCCGTGATTCTCGGGAACGTGGGTTCCTGCTCCGACCGGTATATGACCGGCGGCTATTCCGAACCGTTCACCGTTGAGCAGCTGTTCGAGCGGCTGTCCACCATTGATAACGTCCACGCGGTGGAATTCGTCGGGGGCTGGCAGCTGACGCTGGACAATCGGCAGATGGTGAAGGAACAGCTGGAAAAATATAAGCTCACCCCCGTGTCCATCATTCCGGATCATTTCGGCAGGCCCATCTGGGGGCTGGGCGCCTTTACCCATCCCGATCCGGACGTGCGCCAAGCGGCGGTGAAGGAAACCATGGACATGGTGGAGGCCGCCCGGTTTATCGGCTGCGATACCATCAGCATCTGGAACGGCCAGGACGGCTATGATTATCCCCTCCAGGCCAATTACGCCGACGCCTCCAAGTGGCTGGTGGAAGGGCTGCGGGAATGCGCGCTGGCGGCTCCCGACATCCGCTTCAGCCTGGAATACAAGCCCAAGGAGCCCCGCAACCACAGCTTTATTTCCAATGTGTGGTCGGCCATCACCTACGCCCGGGAATGCGCGCTGCCCAACGTGGGCGTGACCATCGACGTGGGGCACTCGCTGGAGGCCTATGAGAATGTGGCGGAGGCTATCTGCGCCGCCGCTTCCCGGGGCCTGCTGTTCCACATGCACATCAACGACAACTACCGCCTGTGGGACGACGATATGATCACCGGCTCCATCCACACCATTGAATATCTGGAAATTTTCTATTGGCTCAGGAAAATGGGCTACGACGGCTATGTTTCGGTGGATCAGTATCCCTACCGGGAAAACAGCCGGGACGCGGTCAACGAGAGCATCCAGTGGATGACCGCGCTGGAAAAGGCCGCCGATCGCCTCGATCCCGCGAAAATGGACGCCATCCTCGCCAAAAACGACGCCGTGGCCTCCACGCGCTATGTCCGAGAAATTCTTTTCGGCTGAGGACGGCCGGGCCGAAGGAGGGCCGACGCCATGGACGGAACCATACGGCTGACCTGCGAATTCTTGCACAATCCCCTGGGCATCCAGACCGCTCGTCCCCGCTTTTCCTGGTACAGCGACGAGCCGAAGGGGATGCAGGCCGGCTGGCGCATCCGCGTGGCCGCCAGCGAAGAGGACCTGCGCGGCGGGCCCCTGCTGTGGGACAGCGGGCCGGTGGCCTCCGGGCGCTGCACCGCGATCCCCTATGAAGGGGTCACGCTGGAAAGCCGGCGGCGGTACTGGTGGCGGCTGACCCTCTCCCTCGCAGGGGAGGACGAACCGCTGGAAAGCGCCCCTGCCTGGTTTGAAACCGGCATTCTCTCGCCTGGCGAGTGGCAGGCGGACTGGATGGCGGCCCCGGCTCATACCTATGGGGTCACCGACTGGTTCCGCCGCCCCTTCCGTCTGGCTGCCCCGCCGGTGTCGGCCCGCCTGTACATCAGCGGTATCGGATACTGCGAAGCGTTCCTGAACGGGGAAAAAATAGGGGATCGGCTGCTGGATCCCGGCTGGACCGATTACCGCCGTCGGGTATTGTACAGCGTTTATGACATCACCCCGTATCTGCGCGAGGGGGAGAACGTCCTGGGGGTGGAGCTGGCGGAGGGCTGGTACGGCCACCGCCACGAGAGCTTCGACAGGTTCATGGGCGGCCAGCCCGCGTTCCAGGGCACCCCGCGGCTGCTGCTGGAGGCGGATATCCGCCTGGCCGACGGCGGCAGGGTGCGGCTCTTGTCCGGCCCCGCGGGCGGGTTTTCCACCCATCCCGGCGCCGTGGTGGAAAATGGCGTCTATGACGGGGAGGTGTATGACGCCCGGCGGGAACAGCCCGGCTGGGCGTGCCCCGGCCCCGTCGGCGCGGCGTGGAAGCCCGTCGAGGCGGCGGAGCCTCCCGGCGGCGTGTTGACCGCGCAGCTGATGCCTCCCATCCGCCGGTTGGATACGCTGACGCCCCGCTGCCTGTTGCGGGTGGCCGATGGCCGCCTGGTGGCGGATTTCGGCCGGAACTTCGCCGGCTGGGTGACCATGACGGTGCGGGGCCCCGCCGGTGCGGCCGTCACCGTCCGCACGGGGGAGACCCTGCGGCCGGACGGCCGGGTCAACCAGGAGAATCTGCGCGGAGCCAAAAGCCGGGATCGCTACATTCTCAAAGGGGAGGACCGGGAAACCTGGCACCCCCGTTTTACCTATCACGGCTTCCGCTACGCGGAATTCGAGCTGCCCGCCGGGGTGGAGCTGCTGGCGGCCGAGGGGCAGGAGGTGGCGACCGGTGTGGAGCAGACCGGCCGCTTCTCCTGCAGCGATCCGGTGCTGGAAGGCTGCTTCGCCGCCATGATCCATACCGAGCGGAGCAACATGCACAGCGTCCCCACCGACTGCCCCCAGCGGGACGAGCGGATGGCATGGCTCAATGACATGACCGTCCGGTGCGAGGAGGCCATGTTCAACTTCGACGTGCGCCTCTTTTATGAAAAATGGCTGCTGGACATCGCTGACGCGCAGACTCCGGAGGGTTCGATTCCTGATACCGCCCCCCACGTCTATTGCGGGAACCCCGCTTTCCATGTCTCCAGCTGCTTTGTCCTCATCCCCTGGCTGATGTACCAGCTGTATGGCGACGATACCATGATGCATACGTTATATGAACCCATGAAGCGGTACGTCCGCTTTCTGGCCTCCCAGCGAGGGACGGACGGCCTCATCGGCCCCCCGTATTTCGGGGAGTGGGCGCCGCCCGCCGCCGAATGCAATCCCGACAGCCCCTGGAGCGCCGAACCGGTGCATATCCCCACCGGCCTCATCGCCACCGGTTATCTCGCCTACGACTGCCGGCTACTGGCCGCCATGGCCGAGCGGACCGGCCGCGCGGAGGACGCGACCGCCTTCCGCTCGCTGTTCCGGGAGACGGCCGACAGCCTGAACGCTGCCTATTATCAGCCGGAGGAAGGGCATTACGGCGGGGCGCAGGCCTGCGATATTTTCCCCCTCTTTCTCGGCATCGCTCCCGCGCCGCAGCGGGTGTTCCGCCACCTGCTGGCGGATCGGCAGGCCCACGGCGGCCATATCACCACCGGCAACCAGATGACGAAATACTGGTTCGAGGTGCTGGACGCCTTCGGCCGCAATGACGTGGCCCTGCAGATGGCCAGTGACACCACCTATCCCAGCCTCGGCTTTATGCTGGCAAACGGGGCTACCACCCTGTGGGAGCGATGGGAAAACCTGGACGGCAGCGGCATGAACTCCCATAACCACCCCATGAACGGGGCCTGTACCGTCTGGTATTACAAATCGTTGGCCGGCATCCGCCCCGATGGAGAGGGCTGCTACACCGTCACCCCCGCCGTCGAACTGCCCATCGACTGGGTGAACGCTTCGGTGGCAGCGCCCGGCGGGCGGCTGGCCGTGCTGTTCTGGCGGGAGGAGGGCGGTACGGTGGTGGATGTAACCGTGCCCTTCAACACCCGCGTCGCCCTGAAGCTCCCATCCGGAAACCGCCCAATCGTCTGCAACGGGCAGACAGTGGAAACGGCGGCGGGGGAGGACGGCTACCGGACAATCCCCCTGTCGGCCGGCCACTATCGCTGCCATATTCTGCCGGTTTGAAGCCCTAGGTAAGCGATGATGAAATCCAGTGGATGGATTTCCCCACTAAGCCGCCGCTGAGCCGCTAGGCGTGATTTAATCAGTGCTTACCTAGCACGGCGGAAAGTTAGATTTGTATTATATCGTCTTAGCACCGTCCATTTTTATAGATAAAAAGGAATTGTATAATAAAGAGGAAGTTGGGCAAAGTATCCAGTCCGCACTCCCGGAAGAAAGCCGGGGGTCTTACCCGATGGGTCTGACGCCACACATGGCGTAAACACCATAGAAAGAAAGGAAGAACGAAAAATGAGTACGAAACTCAAATCGGTGGTATCCCTGGTTGCCGGTATGGCTATGCTCATGAGCGTTGGCGTGGGAACCGCTATGACAGCCGGCGCCGCAGAAGCGCAAACCCCTCTGGTCCAGCTGGTGGAAGAGGACGGTGGCACGACGGTTCTGGACAAAGATACCTTGACCGACGGCGCCGGTACCCCCTGGAAAAGCATGTATCTGGTTTTCGAGAAGGAGCTTAACTCCTACGCCTCCGCGGACGACTGCGTCGCCGCCATGGGCGAGTTTATCACTGTTAACGGAGCTACCTTGAAAAACGGATTCACCGGCATGGGCGGTTTCGGCCGGGCTATCAGTCCCTACACGGTGGATTTCCTCAGCGCGGATAACGATCCCAAAATGAACGCCAAAACCCTGCGCCTGGACACCAACCGCAACGAATGGGCGGATCACTACATCGAGGGCGGCAATACCGGCCTGACCATCTCCCCTCGCCCCCAGTCCGACGACTCTAAGGTCAATGAGGTGAAAATCCTGAAGGGCTTCCCCCTCAAGGACGGTCCCCTAGATCGCACCATCACCATCACCAGCTCCAAAGCCACTGAAAACAAGTGGGTGGTGGACGATCCCGGTTCCCAGGACGTCGTCACCGATCCCAACGAGGGCAAGCCTCTGGAAATTTCCATGGGCACCTTCGAGGTGGACGGCAAGGAGTACCCCGTCCTTCCTGCGGCTGTCCAGGTTCCGTACGGCGCGGTGAAAATCCAGTTCTCCCGGCCACTGTACTGCGGCACCTCGCAGGAGGAAATCCTGGAGGCCGTGGGCGAACGCATTCTCACCAAGGGCCATACCCTCACCAGTCTGTACAAGGATTCCGACGCTCAGGGCATTCCGGGAAAAACCCTTATGTTTGACCTGAGCGCCGATAAGCGCACCCTGGTCATCTATGCCCGCTGGGATACGATTGGCGGCAGCGACGGCGGCTTCTACTATTATGTGGACGATAAGGGCGCCGTGACCACCGATGAAATAGAGCTGACCTTCCGCAAGGGCTTGGCCTACGGCCTGACCGGGGAAGAGAAGCTGGACGCTGATTACCGCGCGGTTTGGGACAAGGAAAAGTGGACCATCGTGGATCCCAACGCCGAACCGGATCTGGACGGCGTGAAGGTGACTGTCAACATGACCGACGCGGACGGCGGCCCCGGCATCACCGACGCCAAGTCGGGTGAGAGCTGGACCTCGGTCGCCCGTATCGTGTTCAGCGCGCCCCTGACCGTGGAGGATATCTCTCCCGACGCCCTGATGGCGCAATTCGGCAAATACGTCACCATCAACACCGGCACGGCGGATAAGGCCTATCAGCTCAACAACGCGGGCGGCACCGGCGTGCAGCACGCTATTTCCTTCGGCATCAGCGCCGATCGCACCGCCCTTATCGTGTATTCCGATGTCACCATGGCCAATGCCGGCGCCCTGCTGGTGGATCGCGACAACTTCGTCATCGTCTCCAAGGACTTCCCCATCACCAGCAAGAAAACCCTGGAACGGGACGTGGCCTTCGAATATGCCAAGGATACCGGCGCCTGGACGGTGATCGACCCCTATACGGGCGACGATACCAGCAGCGATTCCTCCAGCAGCGACCCTGCCTCCACTCCTGAAGAGAGCGGCGGCGACAGCAGCACGGACGAGATTCCCGTCACCGGCGTGGCGGCCCCCGTCGCGGCTGTGGCGGTTCTGGCTGCCGCGTGCGGCGCTATCGTCCTGACAGCCCGCCGGAAGCGTTCCTGATTGACCGCCCGCTCTCCGGACGCTGCCCGACTGTATCTAAAAAGTGAGGTTTGACTATGCTCACCAGGTTTCGCGATTTCGTTGTGAAAAATAAGCTGTATGTCGGCATCGGCGGCGTGGCGCTGGCGCTGTGCGTCGTGGTCGCGGTGGTGTTCGGCGTGTTGGCTGGGCAGCCGTCCGGGCTCCCGGTGGACAACAATTCCGTGCTCTCCTCTCAGGAATCCGGATCCGACGCCGTGTCCTCCTCGCCCGAGGAGAGCGGCGCCGCCGATCCCTCCGGGGAGGGCAGCACCACCGGCGGCACGACCGGCGCCGACTCGTCCGGCGGCGCAACCCGGACGAAATCCACCACCAAAGCCACCGGCAACAGCGCCAACCAGGCGATCATCGGCCATACCATTTATTCTGCCGACACCTCCAAGAACGGGTATAACACCTATAATATCGTGGGCGTGGATAACCTGGGCCGCACCTTCTCCACCCTGTCGTCGGAGAAAAGCGGCAAGCAGGTGGGCATATTCGCCGCGGCGGCCGAAGGCAACGGGGAACCGGAGCTGGCCATGGGCATCTACGACAATTCCAAGATCCTGGCCATGCCCAACGGTCTCAAGCTGCTGACCGATCCAAAATCCTACAACAGCGACATCAGTCCCGTGTGGCAGCCCCATTTCTGGGCCGAACCGGTCTGGGGCTATTACCGCGGCCGGGATAAATGGGTCATCCGCCGGCAGCTGGAAATGATGGCAATCGCCAACATCGACTTTATCGTCTATGACGTCTCCAACGGCGTCAACGAGAAGCAGCAGAATTTCGAGGATCCGAACAACAACTCCTACGCGCAGATTATGAAAACCGTGGAAGAACTGACCGCCGAGGGCTGGAAGGTACCGAAAATCGCCTTTTACACCCACTCCCGTTCCAGCGACGTGGTGCGCATGCTCTACAATAAGCTGTATAAAAAGGGCCTGTACAAAAACGCCTGGTATATGGTGAACGGCAAACCCTTCATCGTGGGGTATACCAACCTGAAGGATGAAATCGAAGAGGCGGACAGCCGGGGAGACACCTCCTACAAGCCCACCGCCCTGTCTTCCGAAATCATGAATTTCTTCTCCTGGCGGGAAGCCCAGTGGCCCCAGGAAACCTTCCGGGACAACGGCTTCCCCTGGATGGAATGGAGCTGGCCCGCCCCGATACACAACGGGGTCATCAACGTCACCACCGCCGCCCATCCCGGCGTACCCATGTCCTTCTCCGTGACCCGCCCCGGCTGGATCAACTGGGGTCGTGGCTGGGATCCCCGCACCAAGAAAAACGTGAGCGCCAATGTGGATAAAGGATCCTTTTACCAGGACACCTGGGATACGGTTTTCAAGAATCAGGACAAGGTGAACACGGTGTTCATCGGCGAGTGGAACGAATGGTGCTCCATGAAGCAGATGTGGGATGGGGAGTACATGTTCGCCGATGAGTTCAACGCCGAGTATTCCCGGGACATTGAACCGATGATCGGCGGCTTCGAGGACAACTTCTATATGCAGACCATCCAAAATATCCGCAAATTCAAAGGCAACAGCGGCGGCGGATCCGGCACCAAGAAAACCATCGACATCCGGGCGAGCGCCAATCAGTGGAAGGATGTCGCAACCATCTACCGCAGCATCGGCACCACCGGCCTTGCCCGGGACAGCTACGGCGCCTCCGACGTCATCACCTATAAGCAGGCCGCCCCCCGCAATAACCTGCAGGAGGTCAAGATGGCCAACGACGGCGAAAACGTCTATCTGTATATTCGCAGCGAAAAGGCCATCACCGCCTACGACGGAAAATCCTCCAACTGGATGAATATCCTCATCGGTACCGGCAGCGTCGGCTCCAAGGGCTGGGAGGGCTATGAGTACATCGTCAACCGCAGCCCGAAGAATACCGGCAAAACCTCGGTGGAGAAGCTGGACGCCAGCGGCAAGGCCTCCTCCGCGGGTACCGCGGAGTATACCGTCGACGGCAACGTCATGCAGGTGAAAATTCCCCTGAGCGTGCTGGGCGGAAACGCCAAAAAGGGCCTGTATATCAAGGTGGCCGACAACGTGGAAAAGCCCACCGATATGATGAGCTACTACAACAGCGGCAAATCTCTGCCCCTGGGCCGTGTCAGCTATCAGTACGCGGTGAAATGACCGCGCCGGCCCGCCTTCCTGCTGGGGGCGGGCCGGCTGACGCGGTTGAACAAAAGAGGAACGAGCTATGATAACAATCAAAGGAAAGCCTATTTCTCAGAAAACCATCTTTATCGTCGTTCTGTCGGCACTCGGCGTCCTGCTGGTGGGGCTGTGCATCGGCCTTGTCGTGGCGCTGACCCCCAAGGATAAGGCGGTGGTGGCCCCGTCCTCCTCCCAGACGGAGGAAAGCCGCGGCTCCACCAACGCCTCCGGGGAGTCCACCCAGTCCGCCGATTCCACCTCGCAGGAAGGAGACAGCACGATGAGCCTCAACGGCAGCACCGCCTCGGCCACCAGCACCGCCGGCAAACCGGACAACACGCAGACGCCGGCCACCGCCGGCACCAAGGCGACGTCCACTACCACCAAAAAGACGGACACCTACAAAACCTATACCAAATACAATCTCGACGCCTACATGACCCCTGTCTGGAAGGGCGGCGTAGTGTATAACGAATCCGTCATGTTTTTCCCCAACGCCAAAACCGGCAAGCTCGATCCCGCTCCCCTGCTGTACAAGCCGGATAAAATTCTGTCAGTGCGTTCCTCCGATCTGAAGACGGAATATAAGGAGGGCGTGGACTATGTGGTGGAAAACGGCTGCATCAAGCTGACGGAGAACACTAGCATCTGGTCCTGGGATTACGACGATTTTTATCTAAAGTCCCCGGCGAGCGTGCCGATCGGCAGCGTGCAGGCTCCGGGCCGGTATGTATTCTATACCAACGGCGCCACCTATGCCGATACCCAGCTGGCCGTCACCTACACCCATTCCGGTAAATGGACGGGCACTGTGCCCCAGTACGCGGGTAGCCAGCTGCCCAAAACCATCGCCAAGCTGAAGGCTAAGCAGCCGGTGACGGTGGTGTATTACGGCGACAGCATCATGGTGGGCTGCGAGGCCAGCGGCCTGAATAAATACGAGCCCTATATGCCTATTTTCACCACCATGGTCACCGATCAGCTGAAGAAGACCTACGGCACCTCCAATATCAAGGAGATCAACACCTCCGTCGGCGGTAAGCACAGCGAATGGGGCCGGGAGGAGGCGTCGAATCTGGTGACCAAGTACAATCCGGATCTGGTGGTCATCGGCTTCGGTATGAACGACTCCGGCCTGACCGTGGAAGTGAACGGCAACAGCCAGCCGGTGGACGTGGCCCGCTACGAGGCCAACATCCGCGCCATCATTCAGAACGTCCGCAGCAAAAACCCGAACGCCGAGTTTATCCTGGTGTCCACCACCCTGCCCAATCCCGACTGCAACGGCTGGACCAACTGGCAGCCCAAATACAAAGCCGGACTGGAAAACATCGCCAAGGATACGGCCGGCGTCGCCCTGGCGCCCATGACGGATATGCATACCTATCTGCTGAGCAAGAAGAGGTACGAAGACATGGACGGCAACGGTGTCAACCATCCCAACGATTTCCTAGCTCGCGTCTACGCCCAGACCATTGCCCAGTGCCTGGTGCCGAATCTAGGTTAGCACTGAATAAATCACGCCTGACGGCTCAGCGGTGTCTTGGCGGGGAATTTCCCTCATGACTGCGTCAAAAATCCTCGGAAACCGGAAGGTTCCTGCGGTTTTTTCCTTGTTGTGGGGAAAATTCCCTTCACCAATCCATCCGCTGGATTTAATCATCACTTACCTAGGATAAGAACCCTAACCCTTGAAAGGATGATGGCAGAATGAAAAAACTAGCGGCGCTTTTGGTAAGCGCCATATTGACGGTGGGACTGCTGCCCGCGGCCTCCGCCGCCGGGGAGCCCAATCCCTGGAAGGATTCGTCAATCCATATCATGGAGATCGAGAGCTTCGAGAGCGGGTATCCGTCCGGCGACGTGAACCAGTGGTCCGGTTTCTGGTCTTATAACCAGGAGATCGGCTATGCGCCCACCAGCGGCCTGATTAAGAACGGGCAGCTGGTGATCAACAACGGCGGCACGGAAAGCTTCTTTTTCAAACGGGCCAGCGGCGCCATTTCCTCCTCCCTGCTGTCGCAGGCGGAGGGCGTCGGTTTCTACGTGAAAAACAATACCAAAAGCCCGGTCCGGCTGGCGTTTTACGGCGCCGGGGACAAGGACAAGAAGGACAACGGCGAAGCAATGTTCTTCTTCCAGAAGAGCGCCGCCACCTTTATCGACATGCAGGGCAACGCCTCCACCCTCTCTGGCAAGGACAGCCTGGTGTCTCTGGACGCGGGCAAGGAAGGGTACGTCCTTTTCAGCTTTTCCGATTTTGTGGACGGCTGGCACGATAACAAGAAGCTGGATGTGTCCAAAACCTCGCTCGAGCGCATCGGCCTGAGGCTGAACGACGGCATGGTCAACGTCCGCTACACCCTGAATTTTGATCACTTCTTCCTGTATGGGAAATCCATCAAGCACGCGCCCGGCACCATCTCGATGTCCGGCGCCGCCACCACCAAGCCCACCCAAACGAAAGCGCCGACCTCCCCCGCCACCAAGGCCCCCACCAAGACGCCGGCGGGCAGTGGTACCACCGCCCCCACCGCCCCCACGCAGGATTCCGTCGCCTCCGGCGAGGAGACCACCCTGCCCGCGGAGGAAACCACCCTCCCCACCGGGGAAACCACCCTTGCCGAGGAAACCACCACCACCGCCCAGCCGGTGGTCGGCCCGACCGCGGCGAATACGGAAGAGCCCGGCGGCATCAGCCCGGCGGTGCCAATCCTCATCATCGCCATCATCCTCGTGCTGGCGGTCGCCGCCGTGGTGATCGTCTACGTGGTGAAAAAGAAGAAGGCCGACGGCGCCCCGCAGTAATCCAAAGGAATCAGCCGGAGGAACGACGCTTCCGGCTAGTAGTCCGCCAAGACTAAACGGCTTTCGTTTTGGCGGACTACTGTTCTCTTTTAAGGAGGAACGCGTATGGATAAGTGCTCGCAGCTCAACCACCTGGTGGGCCTGGATAAGTACGGCCGCGCCTTCGCGCCCCAGGCCGGCGTCCGGCCGGATCGGCAGGTGGGCCTTTTTTTCTGGCTGTGGATCGGCCAGCCCGCCGCTACTGGCGCCTATGACGCCGGCGCTCTTCTGGAGCAGGAGAACGGCCGGGACATCCTCTTTCATCAGGATGTCCCCGAAAGCCCCGACGGACAGCAGCACTTCTGGGGCAAGCCCCTGTGGGGTTACTATGATTCCGCCGACGAGTGGGTGATCCGCCGCCAAATCGAGCTGCTGATGCTGGCCGGGGTGGATTTTATCGTGTTCGATACCACCAACGCACGCACCTATCCGCAGGTCTACGAGCAGGTGCTCGCCGTCATCCAGGCCTATCAGCAGGCCGGCTGGAACCCTCCCCGCGCCGCCTTTTATACCCACTCTCATTCTCTGGATACCGTGCGGGTTCTGTATGAGGAGCTGTATCGGCCGGGTAAATTCGCCTCCGCCTGGTACCAGTTGGACGGCAAGCCGTTGATCATCGCCTATACCGCCTCCGCGCCCGATTTGGCGGAGGCCGCCACCCGGGGGGATACGGCGTATTCCCCGGCGGAACTGTCCCCTGAAATTCTGGATTTCTTCACCTTCAAGCGCCCCCAGTGGCCCTTCGATCCCTTCTATCCCGACGGCTTTCCCTGGATCGAGTGGACGTATCCCCAGCCCCTGCACGGCGACGTCATGAATGTGACGGTCGCCAGCCATCCCAACGTACCCTTCTCCTTCACCCTCACCCGCGGCCTGGAGAACTGGGGGAGAGGCTGGGATCCGCAAGCCCGGGTCAACCGGCCGGAGGACGTGGATACCGGCGCTTTTTTCCAAAAGCAGTGGGACTGGGCCATTGAGAACGATCCGGCTCTCGTGTTTGTGGGCGGCTGGAACGAATGGATCGCCTATAAACAGCTGTGGGAAGGGGAATACATGCTGTGTGACGCGGTCGATCGGGAGTTTTCCCGGGACATCGAACCCATGTGCGGCGGGTATGAGGACGCCTTTTATATCCAGCTGATTCGCAACATCCGCCGGTATAAGGGGCTGGAAGGCTCCGAAAAGCCGGCCGGTCCCCTGCGGCTGGAGGCCACCGCCCTGCCCCCCATCCCCCGCGATCACCGGGGGGTCAGCGAGACGATCCGGTACACGGTGCCCGCACCCGTCAACCCCTTGCGCAGCGTCGAGGCCGCGCGCGTCGGTTCTTCCCTGCAGCTGACCCTGGCGTTCGCGCAGGATGTCCGGGCCTGCGGCACGGCACCCGACGTCCTGCTGGGGACGGGATCGGTTCCCCACGGCGGCTGGCAGGGCTATGCCTTCCGCCTGCGCTGCCGGCCGGAGGAATCCGCCGCCTGCCTGGAGACGCTTGAAAGCGACGGGACGGGCACTGCGATCGCCAAGTTCCCCCTGGAAACGCGGGAGGCCGAAATCCGCCTGTCCCTGCCCCTGGAGGCCCTGGACGCCGCCGGGGAGCCGGCGATTTACCTAAAGGCTGCCTCGGAGGTGGAAAACCCCCGGGATATTCTGAGCTATTACACATCGGGCAGCGTGCTGCCCCCCGGCCGCCTGAGCTACAGCCTGCCTCTCGCCTAGTCAAAAAGGCCCGGAACCCGTCACTTGGCGGGTTCCGGGCCTTTTCAGTCTGCCAAAGAAGCCAGCGCGGGAAGCTCTTTCTATTTCGGCAAGATGACCCTGACGGAGGGCAACTTATCCCGTTTACCCGGCGGTCCCTCGTGTGGTATGCTGTCCCTGACAGCCGGCTGCAGCCGGCGGGAAAATAGCCCCGAGGAGGAAAATCACTGATGAAATCCTGGGATACATTGCTTGGGCATCCCTATCCGTGCGCCTGCGGGGGGACTCACATGTGCGGCATCGAGCGAGTGGTACTGGGCAGAGGCGCGCTGGCCGCCGTGGGGGAGTTGGCCGCCCACTATAAAACGATTCTGCTGGTGGCGGACGCCAACACCTACCGGGTATGCGGCCAACAGGTTCAAAAGCAGCTGACCGCCGCCGGAAAAGCTGTCTCCACCCTTGTGTACAAGGAAGCGGATCCGCTGCTGCCGGACAACGCCGCTGTCGCCCTGCTGGAGGAACGGATCGGGGCCGACACGGAGCTGGTGCTGGGGGTAGGCTCCGGGGTGATCAACGATCTGTGCAAGCACGGCAGCTGGCGGCGCGGGCTGCCCTATGTCATCGTGGCCACCGCCCCCTCCATGGACGGATACGCCTCGTCCGGCGCCGCCCTGTTGCTGGACGGCATGAAGGTGACGGTTCCCGCCCGGCCCCCGGCCGCCATTCTCGCGGACACGGCGGTGCTTCGGGAAGCGCCCTTCGACATGCTGCGGGCCGGCTTTGGAGACACGGTGGGCAAGTTCTCCGCCCTGAACGACTGGAAGCTGGGCAGCCTGCTGACCGGGGAGCCCTTCTGCCAGGGGGTGGCCGATCTGGTGATGGAGGCGGTGAACGAGGTCGTCGGGCTGGCCGATGGATTGGCCGCACGCCGGGAGGAAAGCGTGGAGGCCCTGATGGCCGCTCTGATTACGGTGGGCGTCGCCATGAGCTATGCGGGCAATTCCCGCCCTGCCTCGGGCAGCGAGCACCATCTGTCCCATTTCTTCGAGCTGACGGGTATCGAGCGCCGCCGCCCCTATCTCCTGCACGGCATCGACGTGGGCTATGCCACCGTGATGACCTGCCGAATGCGGGAGCAGGCGCTGCGGGGCCGGCCCATCACCGCCCCCCTGGTTCGGGACGCCGCCGCCTGGGAGGCGGCTGTCGGACGGGTGTTCGGCGCCGGCGCGCCGGAAATCCGCCGCCTGCAGGCCGGCGGGCTGGAGGAGTGGGATCTGCGCCCCCTGGTGACGGAAAAATGGGATGACATCCGCGCCGTTCTCCGGGAAGCGCCTGCCGCCCGCGACGTGGCGGCCATCCTCGCGTCCATGGGATACGGGCGCGGGGAATTCCTCGCGGCCTACGGCGAGGAGTGGATCCGCCAGGCCGTGGACTACGCCCGGTATACCAAGACGATTTATACCCTGCTGTGGCTGCTGCGGGACGTGGAGGCACCCGCCCTCTCTCCCGCCGAGCTGCTGGCGGCCTTTTCATAAGGCGGCGGACACCTGATCTAAGCCGGAACAGCTTCTGTTCCGGCTTCTTTTATGTGTCTATATTTGCCCGGGATCCATCCAATTTTGCATAGACACCCCTGCAAGATTGGATGGGTACCCCTTGATACGACTTGTGAAAAGTTGTTGGAAACCCCTTAAAATACAAGTACACAGGCTGAAAAACAAGTCGAAATCCAGCAAATTCCTTTTCGCAGGTGAAGGCCGCGGTTTAAGCGAATAAAGCGGAATTGATAACCGCAGGCACGATCTTGCTCAAAAAAGTGTATAACTTGGTAATAACCCCTCCGCTGGTTGTTCCTCTTAAAACCGATGTGTTATACTCGGTATGGGACGGGGGAGAATCCCCGCTTTTTCGACAACCCCGGATGGGTTTACTATGCGGAAATGGAGCGACGATTATGCCGACAAAGCCGATCACGTGCCAGAGAACTCCCGGCGGGATCCGTCTGCTGGCGGTCGTCAGCGCCGCCTGTCTGCTGATCCCCGCCTCCGGCTGGGGAGCCGGGGCGAAGACGCTGGCGGATAAGCTGCGGCCCGATGCGGAATACGGCGTCTCCTTCGATTATCAGGTGCAGGACAATTACCAGGCCCGGCTGAAGGAATACGCCGAGAAAGGGTACGCCCCGGCCGAGGCGGTACCCGTGCGCGTGCCGGCCGGCAACTTCACCAAGGCGGACAAGACGCCCGCGGCGCATACGGAGGACGGCCGACAGGCCGTCCTCTGGGAAGAGGATAACGACTATCTCGAATGGACGGTGGAAGTGCCGGCCTCCGGACTGTATTGCCTGCGCCTGAGCTATAAGGCGGCGGATGACAACGGCGCGGACATGGTGCGGGCCCTGTCTATCGACGGGGCGGTGCCCTTCGACGAGTGCGCCAATATCCCGCTGTACCGCCGCTGGAAGGACAACGGCAAGCCGGTGGTCAACAGCATTGGCGACGAGGTGCGGCCTGGCGTTGTCCAGGCCATGGAATGGACGGTCTCCCCGCTGTACGACGCGGGGGGCATGTATGACGGCGCGCTCCGCTTCTACCTGGAAAAGGGAGCCCATACCCTGCGCTTGTCAGTGGTCGACGAGCCGCTGCTGCTGGAATATCTCGAGCTGTACGCCCCCGAGGAGCCGCCGGCCTATGCCGCTGTCAAGGCGGACTATGACGCCAAGGGCTACACCCCCGCCGGAAAAGGGATTACCTTCGAGGCGGAAGGGGAGCGGATCCTCTTCAAAAACAACAGCACCCTGCGCATGACCAGCGACGGCGACCCCAAGACCAGCCCCCAGAAGACGGGAAGCGTGGTGATGAACGTCCTGGGCGGCACGGCCTGGCAGAGCGGCAACAGCGCCGTCACCTGGCAGGTGGAGGTGCCTCAAAGCGGCCTGTACCGGCTGGCCCTGAGGCTTAAGCAGGACTACCGCGAGGGCCTGCCCTCCTACCGGCGTATCGAGGTGGACGGCCAGGTGCCCTTTAAGGAGTGGGAGTCCTACCGCTTCGCCTACGACAAGAACTGGCGCACCGAGGTGCTCGCTGACGAAAACGGGACGCCCTATTATATTTATTTGGAGGCCGGGCGGCCCCATACCCTGACCATGACCGTCAAGCAGGGGGAACTGAACACCATCACCCAGATCCTGACGGCCGATTCCCTCCGGCTGTCCGAGCTGCTGCTGAATATCACCATGATCACCGGCCAGACGCCGGACGTGAATTACGATTACGAGCTAGATAAGAAAATCCCCGGCCTGCTGGACGCCCTGGACGAAATTGCGGCCAACATGCGTTCCTGCATGACCATTATGGAGCAGGTGTCCGGCAACCGGCCCTCGAAATACTACCAGATGGAAAGCATGATCGCCCAGCTCGCGGCGCTGCGCGGGGATCCCTTCACCATTCCCCGCCGCCTGGACGATCTCAACAACATCCTGACCACCTATGGCGAATGGGTCACCCAGTTCCAGCAGCATCCGCTGCTGCTGGACACGGTGGAGCTGGTGCCGGGGGACGGAGAGGTGGCCAGCCCCCGCTCCAATGTTTTCCAGCGGCTGTGGGTGTCCACCGTCAATTTCTTCAATTCCTTCTTTAAGGATTACGACAGCGTGCTAGGTGTAAGCGCCGGCGACTATGAGGTGCACACCACCATCGACGTGTGGATCGGCCGGGGCAAGGACTGGGGAATGCTCCTCAAGCAGATGGCTGATGAGGATTTCACCCCCAAGACCGGCATCGGCATCCGCCTGAACATCCTGCCCGCCGGCCAGCTGGGTGCGGGCAGCGTCAACGCCATGCTGCTGGCCATCTCCTCCGGCCGGGCCCCCGACGTGGGGCTGGCCACCTCCACCAATTCCATTGGGGAATTCGCCCTGCGCAACGCCGTGGTGGATCTCAGCGGGCTGGAGGGATTCGCGGAGGTGCGGGAGCGGTTCCTGCCTGAGCTGTTCATCCCCATGACCTATCAGGACGGAATATACGGCCTGCCGGAAACCATGAAATTCACTGCCCTGCTCTACCGCAAGGATATCCTGTCCGAGCTGGGGCTCAGTCTGCCCGAGACGTGGGAGGATTTGTATGACAAGATCATCCCCGTCCTCTATCAGAACAACATGCAGTTTTACATCCCCGCGGCCAATCAGGCCGAGGTGGAAAGCAGCTTCGGCATGTTCCTCTGCCAGCTGGGCGGCCGGTATTACAGCGACGACCTGATGAACTCCGCCTTCGATCAGCCCGAGGCCTATCAGGCCTTCCGGGAGTTCACCGAGCTGTTCACCCTTTACGGCGTGCCGGTGTCCGCCAGCTTTTTCAACCGCTTCCGCACCGGGGAAATCCCCATTGGCATCACCGATTTCACCGCCTATATGCAGCTGCTTGCCGCCGCGCCGGAGCTTGGCGGCAAATGGGGGGTGGCCCCTATCCCCGGCCATCGGCGCGAGGACGGAACGATTGACCGGACTCACAACGGGATTCTGGCCGAAAGCGGCATGATTCTCAGCCAGTCGGCGCACCCCGACGAGGCGTGGCAGTTCCTCAAATGGTGGATGAGCACCAGCGTGCAGCGCCAGTTCGGCAGCGAAATCGAGGCCTTGAACGGCCGGGCCGCCCGCTGGAACACCGCCAATCTGGAAGCCTTCGGCGACATGGCGTGGCCCCGGGACGATTTGAAGCAGATCGAACGCACCTTCGAGCAGGTGACGCAGATCCCGGTGGTGCTCGGCGGGTATTTCGCCGGCCGTCATATCAACAACGCGTTCAACCGGGTGGTCATCTCGGGCCAAAACGCCCGGGATTCCCTGGAGGAGTCGGTTAAGGACATCAACCGGGAACTCAAGCGGCGCCGGGAGAGCTCCTCCGCCAGGTAAGGGATGATTTAACGGCGTGTGCGCGGGATGAAATCATTGCTCACCTAGATAGCCTTCACTTTGAAATGGGATGTGGTATTGTGGCGTTCCAAAAAGAGAAAGCGGTGAGGCGATATGGCAACACCAAAATGGGGTATCTGTTCATGTCCCCCTTCCTGGTGCTGTTCGCGCTGTTCACCATCGTGCCGGTGCTGATATCCTTGGCGCTGAGCCTGACCAACTACAATATGATGGAAACGCCCGACATCATCGGCATCACCAATTTCAAGCTGCTGATTTTGGACGACAAGGAGTTTCTCATCGCCCTGAAAAACACCCTGCTGTTCGCGGTGATTTCCGGCCCGATCTCCTTTTTTGCCTCCTTCATCATGGCGTGGCTCATCAGCAACCTGAAAAAGCTGCGCAATGTGTTCTCCCTGGCCTTCTACGCCCCCTCCATCACGAGCGGGGTGGCCATGAGCACCGTCTGGCTCTATTTTTTCTCCTCCGACTCTTACGGACTTATCAACAACGTGCTCATCCGCATGGGGCTGATTTCCGAGCCTATCAAATGGACGCTGGATCCCCAGTACATATTGGGCGTGGTGGTGTTTATCTCCATTTGGATGGGCATGGGCACCGGGTTCCTTACCTTTCTGGCCGGCCTGCAGGGGCTCAACGAGGAAATTTATGAGGCGGGAATGATCGACGGCATCCGCAATTCCGTGCAGGAGCTGTTCTATCTCACCCTGCCGCAGATGAAGCCCCAGCTGCTGTTTGGGGCCATCAACGGCACGGTGGCGGCCTTCGGGGTGTTCGATATTGCCGTGTCGGTAGCGGGGATGCCCAGCCCCAACTACGCGGCTCACACCATCGTGGCCCATTTGTACGATTACGCCTTCATCCGCTTCGACATGGGTTACGCCTCGGCGGTGGCGGTCATCCTGTTCCTGATGACCTTTGTGCTGGGCCGGGTGTTCATGAAGGTCTTCTCCTCCAAGGATCAGTGAGGCCGGCGTGCTGTGGCATGAAAAATCCCAAGCGGGATGGAACAGAACCGTTCGGCGGCCGCCCCGCATGGCGGAAGACGGTTCTTCCCATTCTATCTGTGCCTGAAAGGAAGGCGGTTTACTATGGCAGCCGTCAAAGGCTTCAGCGTCCGTTTCCGCGGACGTCACCTGTTTTTTGTCAACGTTCCCAAGCTGGTGCTGTTTCTTTTCCTGGGGCTGCTGGTCTGCTTCACGGCGCTGCCCCTGGTCTATGTGGTGTCCACTGCCTTCAAGCCTATCGATGAGCTGTATCTGTTCCCGCCGCGCTTCTTTACCAGTAAGCCGACGCTGAACAATATGGCCAGCCTGTTCAGCGCCCTGGACAGCTCGGCGGTGCCCTTCTCCCGCTACATATTCAACAGTCTCTTCACCGCGACGGTGACGGTGATCCTCACGGTGCTGGTGTCCTGCATGGCGGCTTACGGGCTGGTCAAGCACCGGCCCCGGGGCGGGGATTTCATCTTCAACCTCATCCTGGTGGCCCTCATGTTTTCCCCTCATGTCACTCAGATCCCCAACTACATGGTGGTGAAAACCCTGGGGCTTATCGATACCTATTGGGCGCTCATCGTGCCGAAGATCGCGGTGGCGTTCAACATCTTCCTGGTCAAGCAGTTCCTGGAGCAGATGCCGGACGCGTACCTGGAGGCGGCGCGGCTGGACGGGGCCAGCGAATGGGCCCTGTTCTGGAAAATCGTCATGCCGTACATCAAGCCCGCCTGGGCCACCCTGGTGGTTTTCTCCTTCGTGAGCAACTGGAACGACTATTTCAGCCCGTTGGTGTTCATCACGAAAACCTCGCTGAAAACCCTGCCCCTGGCGGTGCAGACCATCGCGGGCGGCCCGGGGGCGGCGGCGCTGGCCACGGCGGGGGCCATGGCGGCCTCCACCCTGGTAATGACCCTGCCCACCATTATCGTGTATACCGTGATGCAGGGCCGCGTGCTGTCCACCATGGCCCATTCCGGCATCAAGGCGTAGCCGCCCCACGGACAGGCGGCTGGAAAGGACTGGTACTCTTGAGAAGAACATGGCGGGCGGCGGCCGCGGCTTCGGCTCTCACTCTCCTGCTTGGAGGCGGCGCGCAGGCGCTGGGCACCATGGATTACGTGCTGGATACCGACGGCAAAACCCGGATCCCCACCCCTGTGACCCATCAAATTGAGACCGTGGTCGGGTATCTGGGGCCTCAGGGCGGCAGCCTGAACAAGCCGTCGGATCTCTATATTGACAGCCAGGACAACGTGTATATCGCCGACACCGGCAACAACCGCGTGGTCCAGCTGGATAAGGACGGGCGGTTCGTACGCAGCTATACCGACGCGGGCCGGCTGAACGCGCCGGAAGGGGTGTATGTGGACGAGGACGGGGACGTGTACGTCGGGGACACCCAGAACGAGCGGATCGTTCATCTCGATCCGGTCGACGGCTTTATCGAGGAATTCGTCAAGCCCCAGTCCGACATGCTGGAGGAAAGCATGGATTTCCAGGTGGGGCGGCTGGGCATCAGCCCCCAGGGATATATTTATCTCATCAAGGGCCAGCATTTCATGACCATCGACGCGGAAAACGCGTTCAAGGGCTATGTGGGCGCCAACGAGCTGGGCTTCAGCCTGACCCGGATCCTGATACGGATGTTCGCCTCGCGGGAGCAGCAGAGCAAGCTGCTCAAGGAGGAGCCTCCGGCCTACAATTCCTTCGACATCGGGGACGACGGCATGGTTTACGCCACCACGGTGGAGGGGAAGACCAGCGGCCAAATCCGGAAAATCAACGCCGTGGGCAAAAACATTTTCCCGGAGAAGGCCTATGGCGAAACCTATTTTAACGAGCATACCAACGTCTACAACAATCCCCGCTTCATCGACGTGGCGGTGGGGGCCGGCGGGCTGGTGTATGTACTGGAGGGGTATTCCTCCCAGGTATACGCCTACGACCCGGAAGGCAACCTGCTAGCGGTGTTCGGCGGGGAGGGCAAGGTGAAGGGCCGGTTCCAGGCGCCCAAGGCGCTGGATGTGAACAGCGCGGGGGATGTGTTCGTGCTGGACGGGGCCACCGGCTATATCCACCGGTTCGCCCGCACCGACTTTATGGACAACGTGGCGGGCGCGGTGGCCGCCTATGAGAGCGGCGATTACACCGGCGCTTATGATAAATGGAACCAGGTGCTGCGCATCGACGTCAACTATCCGGTGGCCAACCGGGGCATCGCCCAGGCCCTGTACAAGGACGGGAAGATGGAGGAGGCCATGGCCTATTACGAGCTGGCGGACAGCAAGGACGGCTACGGCGAGGCGTTCGCCGAGTACCGGTATCAGAAATTCCGGGCGTATTTTGGCTGGGTCGTGCTGGCGGCGGCCGTGTTGGCGGTGGGGATTATCCTGCTGGTATGGCGGCTCAAAGCCGGCGCGGATCGGTATGTGCGCCGGTATTTCAGCGGAGGTGATCGCTCATGAGAGGCAGGCTGCTGAGACTGGGAGAAAACAGCGTGGCGGGTAAAATGCTCCTCATTGTGTTTCATCCGCTGGACTGCATGGATATCATCAAGCGGGAGAAAAAGCAGGCCCGCCTCTGGGTGGTGCCGGTGCTGTACCTGCTGGCCTTCCTGGTGAACTACGCGTACATTTTTCTGGTGCATTTTCCGCTGGAATCCAAAAATCCTGCCGACGCAAGTCTCCTGCTGGAGGCGGCGATGGTGATCGTGCCTCTGTTCAGCTGGGTGGTGGGCAGTTACCTGATGACCGCCATCACCAGCGGGGAAAGCACCTTTCTCGAAAGCCTGGTCGCCTCCGCCTATGCGCTGGTGCCCTATATTGTGCTCACCCCCCTGATGGCCCTTTCCTCCAACCTGCTCGGAAGCGGGGAAGCAGGGGTATACCGGGCGCTGCGGGTTATCGTTCTGCTGTGGGTGCTCCTGCTGCTGCTGCTGGCGCTGCAGCGGCTCAACGACTACAGCCTGAAGAAAACCGTGGGGGTGGCCGTTTTGTCGGCGGCGGCGGTCATCGTCCTGTGGGCGGTCTGCCTGCTGCTGTTCTCCCTGACGGTGCAGTTCGTCACCTTTTTCACCGGCATCGGCGGGGAAATCCAACTGAAATTTTTCACATAAGGAGGGCGGGGACATGCGACGACTGAAACGATGGCTTTCCGTGCTGCTGACCGCCGCCCTGCTAGCGGCGGGGGCCGCGGGCTTTACTAGGGCGGAAAACGACGACAATCCGCCCCCCGACGGGTTCGCCACCTGGGAGGACTATTTCAACAGCCTCATCTCCGGCGGCAGCGAGACCGAGGTGCCGGTGCCGCCCCTGGAGCAGATGCATCTGGCGGGGGAGAACGAGAACTTCGCGTTTTACTATCACGAGGAGGGAGCCGACGCCTACATCCTCGACAAGCGGGAGGGCAAGCTGTGGAGCACCGCGGTCCATCCCGATACTATGGACACCACCGGCATGACCCCGGCAGTGAAAACCGCCCTGCTGGAGGTGGGCGTGGCGGATAAGGAGGGGGTCATTACCACCCTGACGCTGACCTCCGCCGCCACGGAGGGCTTTACCCTGTCTCCCGCTTATGGAGATGGCCGGGTGACGCTGACCGTGGAGGTGAAGGACACAGGGGTGTCCTTCGCGCTGGACATGTGGATCGACAAGGAGGGCTTCAACTGCTCCCTGCCGGACGACGCGGTGCGGGAAACCGGGGAGGGCCGGCTTGTGTATGTCACGCCTCTGCCCGCCTTCGGCGCGGCCGGCGGGCAGGAGGACGGCTACATCTTCTACCCCGACGGCAGCGGCGCCCTCATCGATATCAAGCCCTATCCGCTGCCCACCTCCGAGGCCTATTCCTACCCCCTGTACGGCCCGGCGGACGCGGATCTCGACCTGCTCGAGCAGAACCGCGAGCAGGATATTCAAAACCTGATGCTGCCGGTGTTCGGTATCAAACACACCAGCGGCGGGTTCCTGGCCGCGGTGACGGCAGGGGAGGAGACCGCCACTCTCCACATGGCCATGGATAAGGTTTACCGGGCGTATTTTCAGTTCGATTATCGGAAATATGCGACGGTGGAATACAATTTCACGGGCAATGTGTTCGACACCAAAACCCTCAGCGAGCTGATTCCCGACCGGACGGCCGGCGATCGCACCGTCAAATATTTCCTGCTCGGCGGGACGGCCAACACCTATTCCGACATGGCGGCGGCCTACCGGGGCTACCTCATGGAGACCGGCGTGCTCAAAAAGAGGGCGGCCGGGGACGGCGTGCCCCTGTCGGTGGAATTTTTCATGGGCATCCCCTCCAACGGCTTTTTCACCAAGAAGATGGAGACGCTGACCTCCTTCTCCCAGGCGGAGTCGATTCTCGGGGATTTGCGGCAGGCGGGGGTGAACCGTCTGGAGGTGTCCCTGTCCGGCTGGTGCCAGGGCGGCTACGATATGCTGCCCACCCGGCCGAAGGCGGAGGGCAAGCTGGGCGGCAGCAGCGGCCTGAGCTCGCTGGCCGTCGCCTGCGCCGAGGGCGGGGTGAACCTGTTCGCCAACATGGATTTCCTCTACGCCCGCGACGGGGTGGGAAAATTCAACGCCAAAAAAGACACCATCCGCGACCGGCTGGGCAAGCTGATTACCGACAAGGAGGAAGAGCTGTACCTGCTCAACCCAGCCCGCACCCTGCGCGGCAGTCTGGATAAGGCACTGGACGGGCTGGACAGCCGGATTTCCCTCCATCTTCTCTCGGTGGGGAGCGTGGCCGTGCCCGACGTGCAGCGGAACGCCTACACCGACCGCAAGGCGGCGGTGGAGGCCTACCGCGAGAACCTGGCGGTTCTGGCCGGCAAGCGGAAGAATCTGGCGGTAGGGGGCGGCAATGCCTATGTTCTGCCCTACGCCACCCGCCTGTACGATATCCCGGATAAGGATTCCGGCTATTATCAGAACAGCGCCGCCGTGCCTTTCTATCAGATGGTGGTGCACGGCTGTGTGGACTACAGCTCGCTGGCGGGCAACCTGTCCTACAACGACGCCTACCAGAAGCTGCGCTGGGTGGAAACGGGGAGCATCCCCCATTTCCTCATCACCCATGAAAACCCCATCCGGCTGAAGGAAACCAGCTACAACCGGATTTTCTCCTCCCAGTACACTGCCTGGAAGGAGGCCATGACCGCCGTTTATCAGGAGTTTAACCAGCGGCTGTCCGGCGTGTGGAACCAGACCATCGAGCGGCACGACCGGCTGAGCGCCGATGTGGTGCGCCTGACCTACGGCGACGGCAGCCGCACGTACATCAACTACGGCGACAGCGCCGCCCAGGCGGACGGGCAGACCATCCCGGCTATGGACTACGTCGTGATCGGGGCAGGAGGGACGCCATGAAACTGAACATGAAACAGCGCCGGAGCCTGGCCGGGTGGTGCTTTGTCTCCCCCTGGGTGCTGGGCGGCCTGGTGCTTCTGGTGTTCCCCCTGGGATATTCTCTGGTGCTCAGCTTCATCCGCCTGAAAAACAACGGCTGGCAGGGGGCCTCCTTCGCCGGCTGGGCCCATTACCAAAAGGCCTTTGTCTCGGACATTGAGTTTGTGCCCAAATTTCTGGCCGTGGTCAAGGATACCCTCATCAATACCCCCATGATCCTCATTGTGTCCCTGCTGATTGCCATCATGCTCAGCCGGGACATCAAGGCCCGCGGCTTTTTCCGCACCATATTTTTCCTGCCTGTTCTGCTGGGCACCGGCTTCGTCATGGAGCAGATCCTCGGGCAGAACGTGGATCAGCAGGCCATGGAGGTGGCGCGGGGTATTCTGCTGCCGCCGCAGGTGCAGGGGTATCTCGGCCCCGACGTCACCGGCTATATCCTGGAGTTTTTCAACCGGATCACCATGGTTATGTGGAAATCCGGTGTGCAGATTATCATCGCCCTCGCGGGGCTGCAGGGCATTTCGGCCTCCCTGTACGAATCCGGCCGGGTGGACGGCGCCACCGAGTGGGAAATGTTCTGGAAAATCACCCTGCCCATGATGTCCCCCATCCTGCTGCTCAATACGGTGTACACCATCGTGGTGTCTATGACCGACAGCGGAGGCATCGTCGACTATATCGTGGCCAAGGCGTTCAACAGCACCCCCATTCAGTTCGAGTATTCGGCGGCCCTGGGCTGGATTTACTTCGCGTTCATCCTGCTGCTGGTGCTGGCGGTGTTCCTGGTCTTCCGGCCCTTTGTGAACCGGGCGGCCGACAATAAGAGAGGATAGGAGGAAGCGGCTATGTCGGATAAAACCGCGGCTGTCCGCACCCTGCGGCGGGTGTTCACCGCCAAGCGCGTCGTGCGGTTGGTCATGTATGTCTTTTTGCTGGATTTGATGTTCGTCTTCCTCTATCCCTTTCTGTACATGCTCATCACGTCCATCAAGTCCCCGGAGGACGTGATGGACGTGACAGTGAACTGGCTGGTCAACCAGGTGTATGTGCACAACTACGCCCTGTCCTGGGAGGCCCTGCAATATCCGGTCACCCTGCTGCGCACCGTGTTCCTGGTGGTGGTCTGCACCTTGGGGCATCTGATTGCCTGCTCGCTGGTGGGCTACGGGTTCGCCCGGTTCGAGTTCCGGGGCAAAGGGGTGCTGTTCATTTTCCTGCTGCTGGCCATCATCGTCCCGCCCCAGACCATCGTCACCCCGCTATACATGATATACGCCGGTATCGGCATCACCAACACCATGCTGCCCCTCATCCTGCCCACCTGGCTGGGCTTGGGGCTCAAGGGCGGGCTGTTCATCTTCCTGTTCCGGCAGTTTTATCTCTCCCTGCCCCGCTCCCTGGAGGAGGCGGCCAACATCGACGGCTGCGGCTTTTTCAGCACCTATTTCCGCATCGCCCTGCCGGCCTCCCGCTCCTCCGTCATGGTCTGTCTGGTGCTCAGCCTGGTCTGGCATTGGAACGACTATTTCGAGCCCACTCTGTTCATCCATCCGGATAAGAAGCTCCTGCCCATGATGCTGCCCGGCATTTACACCATTATGAACGGCGGCGGCAGCCTGGACATGTCCGGCGCCGGGGGCCTCGGGGACGTGTATACCGAGGCCGTGGGCATGGCGGCCACCGTTCTGGTGGTGCTGCCGGTCTTTCTTGCCTACATGTTCCTGCAAAAGCAGTTTATCCAGGGCGTGGAGCGCAGCGGCATCACCGGCGAATAATCCTTCCTGCAAGATTGTGCAGGTGCTGAGCAAGTTAGGCGATTCCTATTCTGGCGATTCTGTGTTAAAATGATAAGGAAATCATCGGGTAACCGCGCGAAGTTGGAGGATTTATCCAACGTATTCCCGCCGCGGGGGCGTCGAGCCGGTTTTGTCCGCCGCCGCCGTCAGAGCAAAATAAGGAGGAAGACATGAAGAGAATCACGACCATGCTGCTTTGTGCGGCCATGCTCCTGTCCCTGGCCGCCTGCAGCCGGGAACCGGCCGGATCCACGCCGGAAGGCTCGGGCGCCGACGCCTCCGCCGCCGTGTCCAGCGACGCGGATGCCGCCACCAGCGGCGACGATACCGTCTCGGGGGAACCGGGCAGCGACGTGTCCGCCGACGGCACCACCCCCTCGAATTCCGGCACCCCCAGCAACGGCGGCAACGCCACCAAAAAGCCAGGCACCAGCTCCCAGTCCGCCGGTCCCCGCCAGGTGGTGAACAACTGTTACACCACCGGCTATCCCATTGCCAAGGATCCGGTCACCTTCAAGATCATGATCCGCGACCACGCCAATGGACTGGCGAAATACAACGATTCGCCCCTGGTGAAGTACATCAAGGACAAGATGAACATCACGCTGAGCTTTGAGTCGGTGCCTCCCACCGATATGGTGGGGCAGAAGATGACCACCGCCTATGCCAGCAACAACATGCCCGACATGTTCTGGGGCATGGCACCCGCCTCCACCCTGCACAGCCCCTTCATCAAGCAGGGGAAGGTAATCGAAATCGGGCAGTACGTCGACAAATTCGCCCCCAATGTCAAGAAAATGTTCGAGGACGTGCCGGCCGCCAAATATCTGACCACCTTCGACGACGGCAAGACCTACATGTTCCCCATGGTGAACGATCCCGACGAGAGTTCGCCCAGTAATTACTCCTTCAAGCTGTTCATCAACAAAACCTGGCTGACCAACGTGGGCAAAAGCATGCCCACCACCACCGATCAGCTGCGGGACGTGCTGATCGCCTTCCGGGATCAGGACGCTAACAAGAACGGGGACAAGAACGACGAAATCCCCCTGACCTTCGGCGGTTGCGGCGTGCCGTACGGCGACATCCCGCCCTCCCTGTTTGGCCCCTTCGGCGTGTCTACCTATCTCAACTGGCTGAACATCAACCAGAAAACCAACAAGATTGAGTACGCCCCCATTACCGATGGGTATAAAAACGGTCTCAAATACTTTGCCGATCTGTATAAGGAGAAGCTGCTCGACAACAACTTCCGGGGCAAGCAGTTCAAGGACGTCAAGCAACTGACCAGCGCTAAGATCCCCACCGTGGGCGTGTTCGCGGCCACCGGCTGGTCCGAGGGCGTCAGCGCCGAAAACTACCTGGCCCATTACACCGTCATGCCGCCTCTCAAGGGGCCGGCCGGGGCGGACAGCACCTGGTCCTATGTGGACACCGAGAAAATCTGGCCCGAGTGGTTCGTGGTCACCAAGAACTGCCAATATCCCGAAATCGCCGTGCGTCTGGCCGATTACTTCTATTCCACCGAAGGCACCACTGTGGCGCTTTACGGCCCTCCCGGTACCAATAACTGCTGGAATTATGATAAGAACGGGAAATATGTCCCCAACTATTCCAAAATGCCCGCGGGCAAAAGCTTCGGTGAATGGGCGTATACCATGACGCCGGGGTATCCGATCCCCCACTACAACAGCAAGGATTTCTATAAGTTTACCACCTACACCAGCAGCAACCCCACCGCGGAGGAGAAGGCGAACACCCAGTATACCGCCGCCGGCACCGCCATGTTCAAGAACATGAAGCCAAAACTCGTCCTGCCCAAGCTGTCCTATACGGCGCAGGAAGCGGCGACCGCGGCGGATTTGGGCGGCTACGCCTCCTACGCGGCGGAGATGCGCTTCAAGTTCATCAGCGGCGAGAACATCGATTCCGCCTGGTCCAGCTACGTCGCCAACATCAAGAAGCTGGGCGTCGATAAGCTGCTCGAGGTGGAGAATCAGGCCTACAACCGCTATCGCGTGTGGATGAAGAATAACGGGAAATAACCATGCGGGACAAAACGCTCCCGTCCCTGAACCCCTGAACGGGCAGGGGCGGGAGCGTTTATGCGCATGGGGAGAAAGAGACGGGGAGAGGTATGGACAGACAGATTTTCCGGCCGGAGGCGTTCGGCGCGCTGGCCGACGGGAGCACCAACGATGCGGCGGCCTTCTGGCAGGCCCTGGATGCGGCTGCCGCCGTGCCGGACAGCATCCTGGAGCTGAAGAAGGACGGCGTGTATTATCTCGCGCGGCGGGGGACTGCCGCCGCGACGGACTGCGGTGCCTCCGGCGCCATGGCCAGCGCGGCCGGAGAGGATAAGACGGCGGCCATCGCCCTGGACGGGGTTCGGGGCCTGACCATCCGGGGAAATAACACGACCCTGCTGCTGGAGGCGCCCCTGTTTTACTGCAACATCAACAATACCGAGCGGGTGACGCTGGAGGGGCTGAATTTCGACTACCGCGTCCAGCCTTTCGCCGGCGCGCGCACCCTGGCTGTCGACCGGGAAGCGGGCTGCGCGGAGGTGGTGACCGACCGGAGCCTCGGCATCGAGGGCTCCCACGACGGGCGGCCCTTCGGCCTATTCGGGGTACTGGATCGGCCCGACGGCCGGTGGCACATGTTCCTGGACGGCTACGACACGCTGGACGCGGCCGCCAACCGGTACCGGGTGCGGTTCAAAAAAGAGGACGCGGCCACCATGTCGCGTCTGGATTTGCTGGAATCCACGCGGATCATCCTGCCCATGCCGGGCATCGGTCACCGGATCGAACGGGCCTTCTCCATTGTGGGCAACACCGATTTTCAGATGCGGGACTGCCGGATCTGGAGCGCCGCCCGCTTTATGTTCGCCCTGTTCCGTAACGAGGGGGAGATCCGCTTCCAGCGGGTGCATATAGAGCCGCGGCCGGGCTCGGATCTGCCTATCGTGGGCTGGCGGGACGGGTTCCACGTCAAGGAAAACCGAGGCCGGTATATCTGGGAAGACTGCCGGGCCAGCGGCCTGTTTGATGATATTTTCAACATCTCCGCCTCCATGCTGAACGTGCAGGATGTGTATGCCGACGACGACATCGACCTTCTGTGGGGGGAGACCCACGGCCCCTACGTCCCACTGAAGCCCGGCGATACCCTGACCGTTATCAACGAGGATACCGGCGCGCTCATCGGCTCCACCGCCGTGCGCCGGGTCATCCGGCAGGAGGGGGAGCATAACCGGATCCTGCTAACCGAGCCGCTGCCCGGCGTGCGGGCGGGCGAGCACGTGAAGGCCTGCTTCGATTCCATGGTGGCGCCCGGCTCGGTCATCGAGGGCTGCGACTTCCGGGGCACCTTCCGCTTTCGGGGTCCCATCGAAATCCGGAACAGCTATTTCTACGTGGCCCGGATGTGGATCGACCTGTTTTCCCCCTATGAGGGCCCGGTGCCGCAGGGGGTGCATTTCACCGGCTGCCGCTTTGTCTGCGACGACGAGGAGGCGCTGTACTTCCATCTGGAAAGCCAACGGCAGGGGGACGGCGGCGCCCGGCCCTATCATCTGGAAGATATCCGGTTCAACAACTGCCGTCTCTGCCCGGCTAATTTCCAAATTGCCGAGCAAGATCGGCCCTATGTGTATTTTGAATGAGAGCAAATATCCAGAATTTAACGGGCCTTTTACGGGAATATAAACCAAACCGGCCGGTTTTGCACTTGCAAAATGTGCCGTATGGCGTATAATGGGGGTAGACCATGGAACAACGCCGAGGGGTGAACCTGATGCCAGAGACGGTAACGACTGCATTCTGCATGGATTACAAGCGGATCGATTTTCTGTTCTGCGACGACGGGGATACCTATAACATTATGGAGCAGGTGCGCCAGCTGCAGGGGACCGGCGGCGAAAACCCGGTGCTGTTCCATACGCCGGGCGAGGAAGAAATGGCGATGCCCTTCTCCGTCACCGGCGGCGCCCATTATGAGGTGGGGGATAAGTATTTTACCCGCCGCAGCCAGCTGGACAGCTACCAGCTGATCCTGACCTGCTCGGGCCACTGCCAGGTGGAGACCGGCAGCCACCGGTATGACTGCACCAAGGGTACCGTGCTGCTGATGGACTGCCGGGCGCCCCACGTCTACCGGGTGCCCAAAGGGGAATGCTGGGACTATAAGCATATCCATTTCGAGGTGGACGAGAAATCCCGCCGGGTAGCGGACAAGGCCCTGGGCTTCATCGCCTTCCCCGAAAGCGATATCGAGCGGCGCATTGACGAGATTTTCTGGGAGATGCGGCATTTCAGCGCCAATTCCCCCTACATTTTGTCCAATCACGTGTCCAACATGCTGACCGAAATGATCCAACTCCGCTCCCAGGCGGCCATTATCCGGCCCCATATGGAGCTTATCGAAAAAGCCGCCAAATATATGCGCGGCCATTATATGGAGAAAATCAATATCAACGACCTGGCGAAAAACGAGTTTGTATCGGTGTTCTACTTCACCCGGCTGTTTAAGGATTATTACGGCACCTCTCCGTATGATTACCTGGTGAAATACCGGCTGAATAAGTCCAAGAACATGCTCGCCCAGGGGCGGGCGGTCAAGGAGATTGCCCAGGAATGCGGCTTCGGCAACGCCAATAACTTCTCCCGCATCTTCAAAAAGCACACGGGTATCTCGCCCAACCAGTTCCGCGCCCAGTTCTTCGGCAGCGCGGAGGAAGCCTAAACCTCTCGTAGGGGCCGCCGTTCCTTCAAAACGGCGGCTCTTTTTTACGCATAGAAATATCACCCGGCCCCGGAGGACGTCCTCCGGGGCCGGGTGATTTTTTGGTTATTTCCGTTTCCGCAGCAGAAGCAGCGTCCCAGCCGACAGGGCCGTGAGCAGCAGCACCGCCGCAGGCAGGGCCGAACCGGTGTCGGGAATACTGTTTTCGTCGTCGTTCCCGCCGGAACTGGTCTCGTCGTCCACCGTGTAGGCCTTGATGATTTGCAGCAGTTCGTAAGCGCCCTCATCGGTGTCCAGCAGCCGGGCCTCCACATCCATCTGGGTGAAGTAGTCCAGCGCGTTCCAGGCCTTGGCCAACAGGGTCAGGGCGTCCTTGTCGCCCGCCGAAGCGGCGTCGTAATGCTCGTTGAGCAGCGCCAGGAACTTATCGGTGGCGGTTTCCTCAGGCTCTTCAGCCTTTTTCTCAACGAAAGCGACGGTGGGGTTGATGCCGTTCTCGGAGGCGGAGGCCACCCGGAAGTAGGCGTCCTTGCCCTTCACCATGTTGTCCATCTGCAGGTATTTGTCGATTTCGGGGTCGGAGGAGGAAAGGATCTTGCCCGCCACCTGGAGATACCAGTGGCCCTGTACCCCGTCTTCGATGACCGAGATGGTCAGATCCTTGCCGCCGCAGGCGGGCACCGCCGTCAGCGTTTTCCATTCCGTTCCGGCCCAGGCCAGAATGTGGGTGTTGCCGGGATCGGCTTCGGGCTTATCCACCAGCCGGATGGCCACGCCCTGGCCGGGTGTCGGCTTGCGATCGACGTTGGGCCCGGTGACAAAGGCGAATTCCGGCGCCCAGTTGGTTTTGCCCTCCAGATTGGCGTTGAAGTTGATGTAGACCGGATTGTTTTCCAGGTTCTTGATGGGCAGGTTGTACTGCGCATACGCGCCGGCCGGCACACTCAGCTTGTAGCCGTCCTCCGCGCTGCCCTCGGTGGCGGAGCCCATAAGCACCGAGAACCACCAGTCGCCGCTCTGCTCCATGTTGGCGATCTGGATGCCATTGGTGCGGAAGCCGTTGTTGCCGCCGATGCGCACCTTGGTTTTCGCGGCGTTGGCCTCCATATACGCGTCGAAGTTGTCGAAGGCGCGGCCGGTGAACAGATGGCTGTCGATTTTCAGATACCAATGGCCGTCCTGCTTGACAAAGGAATAGGTGTGGGTGCCGTCCAGGTTGAAATTGGTCAGCTTGCCGTTTTCCAGGCTGGCGGGGTCGTCGCTGGCGATGGTCACCGCCTCCATCTTGTCGCCCACCTGCGTCCAGCACTGGACGATTAGGGTGTTGCCCGCCTGGGGCGTTAAGATAAAGAACAGGCCGTTCTTCGCGCCCGGCGCCGGATATAGGCCGGTGTTCGGATCGGTGGTTAGGGACAGGGTGAACCATCCGCTGTCTCCGGCGGTGGCCCCCGCCCAGGTGATGACGTCCTTGGTCATGTCGTAGTCCTTGGTGGTGGTGGCCCAGAGCGAGCCTTTTCCGCGGCAGTCCTCGAACTGCCAGCCCTCGGCCTCGCTGCCGGTGTATTTGACCTTGTCGTCGTCGTTGACATACCAGTCGCCCGCCGCGTCCAGCTTCAGCTCGGCAATTTTCGCCTCGGCGTCGGTCAGCTTTTTCAGGGTCTCGGCGGCCACCAAGGCTTTATCCGGCAGCGCGTTATAGGCGGCGCGGGCGGCCTTGACCGCCGCTTCGTCCTGCAGGGTGATGGCGCCGGGGGCCGGCAGCGCGCCAATCAGCGCCGCGGCCGCGTCGGCCTTCAGCTGCGGAATCCGCGCTTCAGCGTCTGTGAGGCGCTGAAGGGTCTCGGCGGCGATCAGGCTCTTGTCCGCCTCCAAGGCGTCGTAAGCGGCGCGGGCGGCCTGGATGGCTTCCTCGTTCTGCAGGGTGACGGCGTCAGCGGCGGGCAGCGCCTTGATGGCCGCGTCGGCGTCCACTGCCTTTTTGACGGCGGGCAGCCGGTCCTCCACGGCCTTCAAAGCGGTCAGGCTCAGAGGATTCACCAGCGCGGACACCTCGGGGGTCAGCGCGCTGTAAGCGGCGCGGGCGGCCTCGGCGGCGGCCTTCTTGGCGGTGTAATTGGCTACGGTAATATCCTCTGGCTTACCCAAGGCGGTCACTGTGGCGTCAAAGGCCTCGGCCGCCTGCTTGTTGGCCTGATAGGCCGCGTCCAAATCGCTCAGCTTCTGGGACAGAGCCGCCAGCTTGGCGGCTTTGGCCTCATCCACCCGGGCGGCCAGATCGCCAAGCGCGCTGTAGGCCGTCTGGGCGTCGACAATGACCTGCTTATACGTGGCGTAGTTCTCGGCGGTCAATTCGTCGGCGGTGACGGGAATGGCGTCAATGAGGGCTTGCACATCGTCGACCTGCTTCTGGATTTCCAGTTCCGCCATCCGGCTTTCCAGCGCCGCGAGCTTGACCAGCTGCGCGTTTTTCAGGAACACCCGGCTGGCTCCTAGGGCGTCGACTTTGCCGGCGGCGGCCGTCAGCGCCGCCTTATCCGTCAGGGCGAGGGCGTCCGTCTCGGGCAGGCTATCGATGGCTGTACCGGCTTCGCCGATAGCCGCCGCGTTGTCGGCTGCCGCCTTGGCCGCCGTCTCGCTTTTCACCCAGTAGGAAATGGAGGTGGCGGAGGAATCGGCGCCGAAGGAGACGTAAACCGGTTTGCCGACAAAGCGGTCAAACTGCAGATGCGCGTCCTGCGCCAGCTGTTCGGCGGTGGGGGTGCCGCTGGCCTTGATTTTCGCCGTCCAGCCTCCCACGCGGGGAACAAAAATTTTTAAATACCAGTGATTCTGCCCGTCGATACCGGGTTCGTTGACAAAGCTGATGACGTTGCCGCCTTTTTTGGGATCGTAAATCGGATTGAAGTTATCATCGATACCGAAATATCCGCAGCCCCAGGCATCCAGCGTGGGGGAGGGACCGCTGGGCATGTTGGCTACGCGGTGGACATTTTTCGAGCCGGCTACGTATGTGGGCCGGATTTGAATCACGTCGTCCTGTCCGGCAGGATTCATCGCCGCGTCCGGGTTGGTGGAGAAGGACAGCACCGAAGTAAAGTTGGAGGTGCGCGCTTCCATAAATTCCTTACTGAGAACCGGCGCATAAACCAGCTCTTCCTTGGTGATGTCCGTAAAGCCGTAATTGAATTGCGCCATGGAAGCGTTGGAGGATAGGGTGAAGCGGTACCCCTCCGCCGCGCTGCCCGTGACCTCCGGGGCCTTGCCCGGCGCGGTGACCTTCCATTCGCCGGTCTTATTCAGGTTTTGCAGAAATTGGCTGGTAAAGGTATAAACCACGGTGGCGTTGGCCCGCCCCAACAGGGTGATCCGGGCGCCTTTGCCGACAAAGTCGTCAAAGTTGAATTTTCCGCCCGCACCGTCCAGCACGATCTCCATACCCGACGCGCAGGTAAGCTTCAAATACCAGTGGCCATTTTTCTGGACAAAGGACAACCCCACAGGGCGGGGGGTGTCATCCGTCTGGAAAATGTGGGCATAATTTACCCGCTCCTGCACTTCCGTACCTTCCGCATAAAAGATGACCTGATTGGGCTGCCCGGCTCCGGGCTCGGAAACCAGTTCCAGCTTTTTCGTGAGCGTTCCGTCTGCGGAAGTGAATTCAATCCCTGTCCATAGCTGTCCACCAAAATAGGATATTTTCGTGTTCAGCGAAAACGCCTGTTCCAGCAGATTCGGGAACACAACCTGCAGCTGAGCCGATTGTTTTTCCTTGTCCAGCGTGACGGTGTATCCGTCGGCGGCCGAGCCGGTCACCCGGCCCTCCGGGTTATCCGCTTCCACCTTCCAGGTGTAGCCGTCCTCGCCGGTGATGTCCGCCGCCGAGCCGAAGGGCGGCGCTATCAGCAGGGCGCTGGCCATCAGGGAGGCCGCGGCCACGACCGACAGTGCCTTTTTGAGCCTTGTCATTGCAATCCTTCCTTTCTCTGTCGAGAACGTCGGTTCTCAGAACAAAATATGCCGGATCGATTTTTTGGAGAAAGAAATCCGCCGCCCGGCGTCCCGGCCGATCGGATCCCTCCCGTCATGCTCTCAGTATAGCAGACCGTTCTTATCAAACTCAATGCATTTTCTGCCACTTGGCAAGATCGTGGTGGTATTGTTCAAAAAATGCCGAGTTATATTTAATAAATACGGAGGACATATCCAAACACTGCAAAAAGTGCACTGCGAATGGCAAGATAGCCTGTTGAGATGCCTTCGGCTTTCTTGTAAGATGGGAATATAGCCGGCGGCCGCCCGTGCGAGGGACGTCGCCTCTGCAAGAAAGGACTAGAACGGTATGCGTATCACACAGCCGGCCCCCTTCATCTGGGCGGCCCCTCCCTTTGCCCGGCGCAATGTCTGGCAGATGTTCCGCCGGGAATTCACGCTGGATTTTCCGCCGGAAACGGCGTCTTTGCATATCACCGCCGATACCCGCTACACCCTGTTTGTCAATGGTGTCCGCCTGGGCAGCGGGCCGATGAAGTATTTCCAGGCCCATATCCCCTACGACACCTACGACATCGCCCCCTGCCTGCGATGTGGCAAAAACGTCATCGGCGTGCTGGTACATTACTGGGGCGTGGGCACCATGCAGCATCAGTTCGGGGAGCCGGGCTTGTGGCTTCAGGCTATCGTGCAGGGCGGGGAGCGCCGCCTGGAAATCGGCACCGGCCCGGAATTCCTCACAGCCCCCTGTGCGGCGCTGGACAGCCGTTCCCCCCGCATCTGCGTGCAGCAGGCTTTTACCGAGCACCTGGACATGTCCCGCTGGGAGGATTTCTCCGCCCCCGGCTACCGCCCCGATCCCGTCCGCTGGACGCCCGCCGTCCCCACCCCCCGGGACACGGCCGTGCTGTTTGCCCGGGATATCCCGCCTCTGACGGAGGAGCCGCTGCTGCCCGCCCGGGTGTCCCGCCTGCGCTTGGTCAGTCCGCCGGAGGTCAGCTTCGTGGTGGATACCCGCTCCATGATGCTGGACGCCGAAGGGTATAAGAATTGCAATCCCGCCACCATGCAGGGCCTGGTGGTGACTGTGATCCATATGGAGCAGCCGGGGGATGTCGTCCTCTATCTGGATATTTCCCGGTGTTATCCGGTCTTTTTCGGCGGCCGGTGGCATACGCCCGAGGAGCTCAAGGCCGCCGCCAGCCCCCATCTGCATATCGCCGCCCGTCTTGGGGCCGGGGACAACCGGCTGGCCTTCGACATCACCGCCCGGGAACACTGGATGGGCGTGCATTTCGCCCTGCACAGCGAGGCGCCCTTCCGTCTGCGCCCGCCGGAGGAGGCCGGGCCCGCGGCTTCGCCCTTCCTGCTGCTGGGCCCCTTTTCACCGACACTGTACAACGTGGACGACGTGCCGGGCATCGGGGTGGATCCCCTCCATCCGGACTATCGCCGGGCGGTGGATCGCATGGCGTATCCCGACGGCCTGCAGGGGCTGGAGCATTATGCCCGCCCGGTGCCGCCCGACCTGGTGGCGCCTTGCGATCCCTTCCTCCTGTTTGCCAACGCCCGCGAGGCGGATTCCGCCTGCGCGGCCGACTATGCCGTACCCCAGGCGCTGCAGGAAATCGTCCTGCCCGGAGGCGGCTGGGCGGTTCTGCCGCTCCAGCCGGAGCGGGATACGGAATTCACCGTGGATTTCGGCCGGGAAACGGTGGGCTATCTCGCCTTCGAGGCCGACGCACCGGCGGGCACCATTCTCGATTTTTACCCCTACGAGTACACCGACGGCCGGGTGATTCAGCATACTTGGGGGATGGATCCGGTCTGGCGGGTCGTCTGCCGGGAGGGGCGGCAGCGCTTCACCTCTTTCTTGCGCCGGGGCTTCCGCTACTGCGCGGTGGCGGTGCGGGGCGCATCCCGGCCGGTGAAATTCCGGTCGGTTTCGGCCATCCAGTCCACCTATCCGCTGGCCCAGGTAGGGAACTTCTCCTGCGCCGACCGGCTGCTGACCGACATCTGGGAGCTGAGCGCCCATACCGTGCGGATGTGCTCGGAGGACACCTTCGTCGACTGTCCCGCCTATGAGCAGGTGTTCTGGGTGGGGGACAGCCGCAACGAGGCCCTGGTCAGCCGGTACGTCTACGGAAACACCGCCAACATCCGCCGCTGCTTGGAGCTGGTCCCCCAGTCGGCCCCTCAGACCCCGCTGCTGTGCGATCAGGTGCCCAGCATGTGGGACAGTGTAATCCCCAACTGGACCTTCGCCTGGATGATCGCCTGCGGCGAGCAGTATACCTATACCGGCGACGTTTCCTTTGTTAAGGGCATCCTGCCCGCCGTCCGGGCCGCCATGGAGGCATATCTCGGGCATCTGGACGGGCGGGGCCTGCTGAACATCGAGGCCTGGAACCTGCTGGACTGGGCCCCCTCCGATCAGCCCAACGCCGGGGTGGTCACCCACCAGAATATGTTCATGGTCAAGGCCCTGCGGGAGCTGGCCCGCCTGTCCCAGGCCGCCGGAGAGGATCCGAGCCCCTGGACGGCCCGGGCCGACGCCCTGCGCGCCGCCATCAACGTCCATTTGTGGGACGGCGGCCGCCAGGCCTACCTGGACTGCATCCACGCCGACGGCCGTTCTTCCACGATTACCAGCATCCAGACCCAAATCGTCGCCCTGCTCTGCGATATCCCCCGGGAGCGGGAGCGCGCCGCCGCCGTCCACCGGCTGGTTCTGCGGCCCCCGGCCGACTTTGTCCAGGTGTGCAGCCCCTTCATGGCCTTTTTTCAGTACGAGGTGCTGGAAAAGGCGGGGGACGTGGCCGCCATGCTGGAGGATATGCGGATCCATTACGGCGAAATGGTGCGCTGCGGCGCCACCACCTGTTGGGAGCAGTACCCTGAATCCCCCCTCAACAAGGCGGTGGAGGGGATGCTCAGCCGCAGCCACTGCCACGCCTGGAGCGCGGCCCCGGCCTATTTCCTGTCCCGCAGCGTCCTGGGCGTCAAGCCGCTGGCCCCCTTCTGGACGTCGGTGGAAATCGCCCCCGTTCCCTGCGGTCTTGCCTGGGCCCGGGGCGCCGTACCCCACCCGGCGGGCGGAGTCATCGAGGTATCCTTTACCGTTGAGGGGGATAAAATTGATCTGCGGATTTCCGCCCCCGAGGACGTGGAGCTGGTCATCCGCCTGCCCGACGGGCTCAAGGGCGAACCCCTGGTAGAGCGCACCAAGCGGCTGGAATCCCGCGCACGTCCCCCGATGGAAAAACCGATCCATTGGCAAATGCCGGTGGTGCCGGTATAATGAACGAAGGCCGGATGCACGGGGAACTATCCCCGGCTCCAAACCGCGAACAGAAAGGAAGAAATCGGATGAAACAGGGTACAAAATGGGCGGCGATGGCCGCCGCGGCGCTGTTGACCACGGCGCTGCTGACCTCCTGCCGGAACACGGAGCCGCCGGCCTCGTCCCCCTCCTCGCAGCCCGCTTCCTCCTCCGTCCAGACCACCGGCACGGAGGAGTCCGCCGCCACCGGCGCCACCGACGCGACGGCCTCCGCCGCCTCCGGAAACGCCACCTCCCCCAAGACGAACAGCGGCGGCGCCACCAAAAAAACCACCACGGCCGCCACCACCAAGCAGAATGTCCCCGCCTCCAAAACCCTGTATGTCAAGGACTTCGGGGCCAAGGGAGACGGCAAAACCGACGACGCATCGGCCATTTTCACCGCCCTTGGCGCCCTGCAGGACGCGGGCGGCGGCAGCACCCTGGTGTTCGAGAGCGGCAAGACCTACTATGCCAAAAACAACGGTACCTCCCTAAAGTCCATTTTCACCCTCAGCGGGGCGAAAAACGTGACCATCAAGGGCAGCAACACCACCCTGCTCATCGACGCGCCGAAATACTATGTGGATTTCCAGGACACCACCGGCGTCACCCTGGAGGGCTTCAATTTCGACTATAAAACCAAGCCCGCCTTCCGCGCCACCCTGGTAAGCCTGAACGCTGCCGCCGGCGAGGCGGTCATGACCGCCGACCGGGACATCGGCCTGGAAAACGGTGAGGAGTATATCCCCACTGTCAACGCGGGCGGCGGCTGGTTCGGCGTGCTGGATAAGCCTGCGGGCCGGTATCACATGTACATCAAGAAATACACCATGATCGACAAGGCCGCCCGGAAATTCAAGGTGACCTTCGATACCTCCAACGCCAACACCAAGGGCTGGCTGTCCCAGCTGAACAGTGTGGCCCTCACCGCCCCCATGCCCTACGTCGGCCACATCATCGAGCGGGCCTTTTCGCTGAGCGGCAACACCGATTTCACCATGAAAAACTGCAACGTCTACGCCATGGCCCGGTTCGGCTTCGCCGTTTTCAACTCGGAGGGCACCATCCGCTTTACCAACGTCAACCTCACCCGCGCGCCCAACTCCCTGGATAAAAACCTGAACTTCGTCGGCTGGCGGGACGGCTTCCACTGCAAGGAAAACCGCGCGAAGATCATCTGGGACGGCTGCAAAATGGAGGGCCTGTACGACGACGTGTTCAACATATCCGCCTCCACCATGTACGTCAAGGAGGCCAAAGGTCAAGATGAAATCAATATGTTTTGGCCGGAAACCAAGGGCACCTATTCCCCTCTGAAAAAGGGCGACAAGCTGACCATCATCGACACCTCCACCGGCCAGCTGATCGGCACCACCACCGTCAGCCGGGTGATGAAGCAGAGCGGATCCGACAACCGGGTGAAGCTGACCGACAAGCTGCCCGGCCTGAAGGCGGGGGAGAACATTCTGGTGTTCTTCGACTCCATGGTGGCCCCCGGTTCGGAGATTAAGAACTGCGATCTCGACGGCACCTTCCGATTCCGCGGCCCGCTGACCGTGACCAAAACCAAGATTTACAACCGCCGGATGTGGATCGATGTGTTCGGCAGCACCGAAGGCCCGGTGCCCCAGAACATCCTGTTCAAGGATTCCCCCATCTCGCTGGATTCTCCCACCGGCAAGTATTTTCATATCAGCAGCTATAACAACAACACCGCCGCCTCCGCCTACCACATCAAAAATGTGGTGTTCCAGAACTGCGGCGTCAGTAAGACTAACATGGAAATCGGCGCCGGCGACCAAGTAACCGTCCGCTGAAAAGAAACCCGGCTCAGCCTGTCGACAGGCTGAGCCGGGTTTCTTCTCATAAGGTTTCCAGCAGCACCGCAGCGCCCGGCGGCAGGGTGACGGCGCGGGACAGCCCGCCCGCCTGCAGGGGGAACGCCTCCCCCGGCTGCTCATATCTCTCGTCCACCGCGCGCCACCGGGCGTGCCCTCCCGGCAGGCCGCGCCATTCTAGGGATACCTCCGCCGGCGTGTCGCCGCTGTTGGCCAGCAGCGCCGCCGCCGTGCGTCCGTCGGTTGCCCCGGCGGCATACACTCCGTCCTCGGATACGAGTCGTACATATTCGCGCCGTTTATACAGTTCGTTGAACGCGCGGAAAGCGTAATATGCCGGGAACACATCCTCGGTCAGCGGATTGAAAAGCCCTCCGTAGGCGGTGTTCACCTGCCCGTCGTAGTAGACGCAGAGATCGACCGGCCCCGCCTGCATGGCGCAGAACATGGCGGCGATTTCGGCCGCGTCCCGCGCGGTGCCCCGCAGTCCCAGCCCCCGGTTCCACTCGTTGAGAATGTTCTCCGTATGGGTGAAGCCGTAGCTATCCAGGGTGTCCCGGGCGTAGCGGGCATAGGCCGCGGTTTCCGGCACCCCGGCATAGCTGTGCCAGGAGAAGAAGTCTAGAGGGCTCTTGTGGGCAGGGGAGGAGATATACCGCAGAAACTCGTGAAAGAATTCCACAAAATAACCCGTCCGGGTGCTGGACTTGGCCATGGCGGCATAGTCCGCCTCCGACAGGGCGTAGAAGCCGCACCCGGCGTACCCGCCGATGCGCAGGGAGGGAAACCGGCTTTTCAGATAGTTGGACGTCGTCTCGTACAGACGGAAATAGTCCTCCTTCGTCCCCTGCCACATGGGGTTGCGGGCGGGATCCGGCTCGTTGTCCGGCTCGTTCCAAATTTCCCAGTAGCGGATGCCGAAATGATAGCCGTTCGCCCACCCCTCGTTGTAGTGCCGGATGACGCCCGCGCACACGCGCGCCCATTTCAGCGGATCCGCCGGGGGAAAGATGTGGTAGGCCTTGATGGACCAGCTGTTTTCAATGGTCACGCCCAGCCGGTAGAAGGGTTCGACCCCCTGCCGGTGCAGGGCGGTCAGCAGCCAGTCGGTGAAGGCGAAATCGTAAGAGTCCTCCCGGTCCGGATCCGCGTCCCAGTTCCGGAACACGTTGGGAATGTCCACGAAGCAGCCCCCGCCGTACCGGCCGCCGGTATCGTGCAGGCGGGAAAACGGGATGCCCGCCTCCCCGAGGAAGTGAAACAGCTTGTCGTCAGTGCCCAGCAGCGGCGCGTTGCCCACCCCGTGCATGGGCTTGACCATGCCGTCCGTGCGGCGAAAATCGCCCGAAATGCGCGTCATACGGCCCGCTCCTTTCTATAGCGTATTGATGATAATCAGCGCCATGGCGCCCAGCGCCACGCCGGCCAGGCTTTTCGCCGTCAGCCTTTCCCGGAAGAAGACGGCGCCGATGCCCGCCGCCAGCAGCATGCCGCCCCCGTTGACCAGGGTGAACAGGACGACCGAGGGCACCAGGGCGGAGGCGATGGTGGACAGCAGGTTGACCACGAACAGCGCGCCGGCGAGAATCAGCCCGTATATCCATAAAGGCCGATCAAGGCGCAGACTGCCCATTCCTGCTTTGCGGCCCTGCGGCAGGACGCAGAGGAGCAGCGCTGCGCTGGCAAACAGAAAGGCCGTCAGGGAAAAGACACCGGTGCTCGTCTGCGGGTAGTAAAAGCTGAACAGCTTCTGCGCCAGCATGGTGGTGCCGTTGGACAGCAGGCTGACGAGAAGTATCCCCACGGTTTTTGCCGACAGATGGCCGTATTGCTTCTTGGAACACCCGCCCAACAGCCAGGCCGCCCCCAACAGCATCAGAACGCCGCCCCCCTGCCATGGGGACAGGTGCTCCCCAAACAGCAGCGGGCCGGCCGCGCAGGGGATGAGCAGGCCGGCCGCCGCCGCCAGGCTTCCCAGCGCCACCGTGCCGCTGCGCAGGGCCGCCAGGCCGCTGATGGAACAAACCGCCATGGACAGCCCTCCCAGGGCCGAGACCGCCAGCGCCCCCGCTCCGGGCGCCTGCCCGGCCGGCGCCGCCAGCAGGTACAAAAGGCTGAGGGCCGCGCAGGCAGCGTAATTGAACAGAGAGAAGCTCAAAAATTGATGACGGGATCCCAGCAGGATGCTGGCTTTCTTGTTGAAATATCCCTGCGCCGCTTTCATCAGCAGCAGGATCCCGATGAATAGGGTTCCCATGAAACCTCCTTATAGCGTCCTGGCCGGCCCCGTGGTTTCCCGCGGGATCAGCCGGCACTGGACGAGAATACGCTGCACCATCCGGTAGTCGGGATCCGCCGTTTTCCGCAGCAGGATGTCCACCGCCTGCCCGCAGGCTTCCTCAACATAGGCGTGGATGGTGGTCAGCGCCGCTGGGGCGAAGGACGCGGTGGGCACGTCGTTGATGCCTATGATGGAGAGATCCTCCGGCACCCGCAGGCCACTTTCCGCAAAGGCCCGGATGGCGCCGAACGCCACCTCGTCATAAGCGGCGATGAAGGCGGTGGGGCGATCCCCGCGGCCGAGGGCCTCCTTGGCCGCGGCGTAGCCGGCCTGCTCGAAGCGGCCGGCCGCGATGAAGAAATCCTCCTCCCGCGCCGTCAGCCCGGCCCGCGCCATGGCCGCGCGGACACGGGCCTCCTTGGGGGAGGCCAGCCGTTCGCCCAGATAGCCAATGCGCCGATGGCCCAGCCCCTGCAGGTGGCGGACGGCCTCCAGCAGCCCGGCCTCTAAATCGAAATCGATGCAGTCGAAGGCGGGGGAGTAGCTCGTCCCGCCCAGCTGCACCACCGGGATACAGAAATCCTCCCGCATAAGCGCCCCCGCCGCGCCCGGAATCAGCACCGCCGCGTCCACCCCCGGCTTGACCGCCAAATCCTCGAGCAGCGCGCTCTGCCGTTCCGGCTCGAAGCCGGACAGATACACGGCGCTGGTGCCCCCGTGGCTCTCGGCCAGACGGCTCAGGCAGGTGGCGATGGCGGAATAATACACGCTGACGATTTCGGGGCAGACCACGGCGATGGTGGGGGCGGACGGCTTGCGGTAGGAAAGCCGTCTCTCCTTGCATTGCCGCAGATAGCCGGATTCCCTGGCCACCTGCCGGACATGCCGGACGGTTTCCTCGCTGACCTCCCGGCTGTTGGCCAAGGCCTTGGAGGCGGTCGAGGGGGACACATGGGCCAGCTCTGCCAGTTTTTTCAGCGTCATGGTCTTCTCCTTTTGTGCGGGTTTGTTCGAACGCCTTCATTATAGCCCGTCTGCCCCCCGGATGCAATGAAAGACGCCACGAAATTCTTTCGAAATAAAAACCGGGAGCCGCTGTGCTCCCGGTTTTTATTTCGAAGGGCTTGGTTCACCAGAGCCCGAGCAGCTTCTGCGCGCCCAGGCTGACGCAAGCGATACCCACCCAGCAGCAGAAGCCCAGCAGGATGGGCTTGCCGCCCGTGCGCACCAGATGCACGATGTTGGTGTTCAGGCCGATGGCCGCCATGGCCATGATGATGAAGAATTTGCTCAGCTCCTTAAGCGGCGCGGTCACTGCGGCCGGGAGCTGGAACAGGGTGGTGACCACCGACGCCAGCACAAAAAACAGCACAAAAAACGGGAAAATCTTCTTCAGGCTCACTTTACCGGCCCCCGCTGTGTTCTTTTCCTTCCGGGCGCGCACGAAGGCCAGCACCAGTGTGATGGGGATGATGGCAAGCGTCCGGGTGAGCTTGACGATGGTGGCCGCCTCCAGGGTGTTGCTGTGGTGGATGCCGTCCCAGGCGGCCGCGGCGGCAGTGACCGAGGAGGTGTCGTTGACGGCGGTGCCCGCAAACAGGCCGAACCCCGCGTCGGACAGCCCCAGCAGCCCGCCGAGCGACGGGAAAATCAGGGCGGCGGCGATGTTGAACAGGAAAATGACCGATATGGACTGGGCGATTTCCTCGTCGTCCGCGTCGATGACCGGTGCGGTGGCCGCGATGGCGGAGCCGCCGCAGATGGAGGAGCCCACCCCGATGAGGGTGGCGCTTTTGCTCGGCACCTTCAGCAGCTTTTTGAGCAGAAAGGCGATGACCAGCGAGGTGGTAATGGTGGACAAGATGATGGGCAGCGATTTCCGCCCAGTTTCCAGCACCACCTTGAGGTTGAGGCCGAAGCCGAGCAGCACCACAGCCGCCTGCAGCAGCTTTTTGGAGGTGAAGTTGACGCCCGGCTGCCAGCGGGTTTTGTCCTTGAGAAACAGGGTCAGCAGCATGCCCGCCAGGATGGCGAATACCGGCCCGCCCACCACGGGAATCCATTTTCCCAGCAGCCACGCCGGCACCGCCAGGAGGAGGCACAGCAGGATCCCCCGCACGTTTTGCTTGACAACATTCATGTTTTCCACGCCTTTCTGCATGATGCGTCCTCCAGTATAGCGCGGAAGGAAGATTATGTAAAATGATGATTCTTTATCTTTCCATGATGGTGTGTTATCATTAAGAGGAAAGGGGGCCGCGTCTATGCTGGATTTTCGTATCCATACCTTTCTCGCGGTGTGCCGCCATATGAATTTCACCCGGGCGGCGGAGGAGCTGCACATCACCCAGCCCGGCGTCTCCCGCCATATCCATCAGCTTGAGGAAGCATACGGCGTCCGGTTGTTTGCCTACGAGGGGAAAAAGGCGGTGCTGACCGAGGCGGGCCGCCTGCTGCTGGAGGCCGCGCAGACGGTCAAGCACGACGACGCCTTCCTGCGGGAACAGTTGGCCCGCCTGGAGGACGGGCACCGGCGGCTGCACTTTGGCGCGACGCTCACCGTGGGCGCGTATGTCATGCCGGCCGCCGTGGGGGCGTATCTCAGGCGGCATCCCGACGCGAGGGTGCAGATGGAGGTGGCCAACACCAGGGAGCTGCTGGGTCGCCTGGACGCCGGAAAGCTGGATTTTGCCGTGGTGGAGGGCTTCTTTGACAAGACGTCCTATGACCATCTGCGCTATGCGTCGGAGCCGTTCGTGGCGGTGTGTGCCCCCGGCTACCCCCTGCCCCCGGAGGCGAAGCGCCTGGCCGATTTGCTGGGGGAGCGGCTGATCACCCGGGAGCCGGGATCGGGCACGCGCACGATTCTGGAAAAGCATCTGGAGCTGCAGAATCTGACGCTGGGGGATTTCCGGCAGGTGATGGAAATCTCCAGCCTGGAGGCCCTCAAATCCCTAGCCATGGAGGGCTGCGGCGTGACCTTCCTGTATCAGGCCGCGGTGCGGTGCGAGCTGGCCGACGGCCGCCTGCAGGAAATCGAGCTGGAGGATTTCCGCTACCGCCACGATTTCACCTTCCTCTGGCGGAAAAACAGCGTCTTCCCCGCCTGGTATCACCGCCTGTTCCACGAGCTGGGCGGTGTGGAAGCGGAGCAGTAAACGCAAAACGCTCGGCGGCAGCCCCCGCCGGGCGTTTTTCCTATCCGGACGCCGGAAATCCGAAAAAATTTGTCCCGATGGGAAAATTCTGGGCGGCCGATTCGTTTTATCAGTAGGAGGGAGGGGGAACCTATGGATACGGTTCAGCAAACCGTCGATACCTATGCGGATATGTTGTTTCGGGTGGCCTGGCAGCATCTGGGGCAAAGGGAAGAGGCGGAGGACGTGGTGCAGGAGGCTCTGCTGCGGTTTATTCAGCACCCGTCCTTTGACGATGCGGCCTATGAGAAGGCGTGGCTGATTCGGGTGACGATTAATCTATGCCGGGATCATCAGAAAAGCGCCTGGCGCCGGCTGACCGAGCCGCTGACGCAGGATCTGCCCGGAATTCCCGATGAAAGCCGGTGGGTTCTCGAAGAACTGAAGCGGCTGTCGCCGGATCATCGGGACGTACTGTATCTGTATTATTTCGAGGGCTACCAAATCGCGGAGATCGCGGACATCCTGCACGTCAATAAACGGACGATTGGCACACGGCTGGCCCGCGCGAGAAAACGGCTTAAAACGATTCTGGAGGAGGATGCGATATGAAAAACAAATATACGCGGGCCCTGAGCGACGTGCATCTGACCGAGGAATTCCGCGAAAAGCTGGGAAGCTCCCTGCGGACGTCCCCTTTGCTGACCCAGCCTTATCAGGAGAAAAAATCACCTGTGAAGCCGCTTGGGTATCGGCACAAAGCGTACATAGCCGCGTGCGCCGCCGCCGCAGTAATGCTGACGATCGCCGTTCTGCTGACCACATTCACCCGCAGCACCCTGCCGCCTCTGCCCATAGACAGCAGCGCCGCGCCGCCGACGAGCACAGAGACGGCCTCCTCCACGCAAGAGTCCTCCTCTGCCGCCACATCGGGGCAGAGCACAACTGGTACGAAGCCGGGTGGGAGTACCACCGCCGCACGCACCACCACCTCCAAAGTGAGCGCCGCCACCACGGCTTCCACGACCGCCCCCACCCTTCCGCGCCTGCCCTGTACCCCCGGCGTGGTGCCGCCCAAACGCTATTTGGAAACCGGCGGGTGGACCAATGAGAACAGTCTTGTCGTTACGATGAAGAAGCCCGTTGCCGATAAGCGCTCCTGGTCGCCGGCCGACTTCCCGGAGGCGGAGGTAACGCAGATCCTCTACACCTCTTATATGAAGGGGGAAAGCCTGGAGCTGCTCCTGGTCGTCCGTCTCGCCGACGGCGATACGCTGGAAGCCGCGGCCAACCGGCTGAAGGAAAACGCCGGCGTCGAGACCGTCCAGCCCAACCGGGAGGTCCCGTTCGAATCCGTCCTGGTTCCCACCTACACAAAAATCCAGTTGCGCGTGGGGGAAACGATGGAACTCGGCATCCTGGGCGGGCATCTGTATGCGCCCAACCGCAGTTCTCCGATTGCTCTGATGACAGAAGAGACCAAGACCTTTACCACGGCGGATTTTCCCGATTTGGAATTGGAGCGGGTTGAAAAAGGAGACAGCTATGAAAGCGGAAAAAACACCTGGTACTTATATCTTAAAAAAGCCGAATATTTTAACGAGATAAAGGCTGTAGACAGCTTGATTCAGAGTGGCCGCTTCAACATAGTCTGCCTCGATGGGTTAGAATATCCGGGTTATGTGGAATCCCAATGGACCGTGGAGACGCCGGATATCACGGATATCAAGTCGGTGGATAGCGGCGAATACGGGAAAGCGGCGGATGGAAGGAACATAGTGGTAAAAGCGCTGCGTCCGGGGAAAACCACGCTGAAATATTCGTATTATAATCAGGCCAGCGGCTCCGCCTTCTGTGAAGTGGAGGTCGTCCCCGGGTAACGCAAAATATATGGAGAAAAGCCGGCAGACACGAAAGTGCCTGCCGGCTTTTCTGACGTACCTCCCGCCCTCTTCCACACTGAACTGGGGATTATTTATCAGGCATTATGAAAAAGACGTCCGTTTGTCCCGCATCCGGGCCAGCAGCGCCGCCTTTTCGGCTTCCGGGAGGAACGCCGCCCGCGCCGCGTTTTCCAGCAGCGTCCTCTCGTCCGCCTCTGTCATCCCCAGCCGTTCCCTGGCCAGGGCGTATTCCCCGGCCAGGGTGGTGCCGGAGACGGTGGTGTTGTCGGTGTTCAGGGTGACAGGGATCCCCTGATCGAGATAGGCCTTCAGCGGATAGCTGCCGGGCGCCGCCGCCCCGGTCTGGAAATTGCTGGTGGGGCACATCTCCAGCGGGATCCCCCGCCGGGCCAGCGCCGCCGTCAGGGCGGGATCCTCCGCCGCTCGCACCCCGTGGCCGATGCGTGCCGCCCCGGCCTCCAGGGCGGCCCAGACGCTGTCCGGCCCCGCCGCTTCTCCCGCGTGGATGGTGAAGGGGAGGCCCTCCTGCCGCGCGCGGGAGAACAGGGGGAGATAGTCCCGGGTGGGGTACAGCCCCTCCGCCCCCGCCAGATCCAGCGCCGCCACTCCTTGACCCAGAAAGGCGCGCGACGCCCGCAGGGTGTCCATATTGGCCGCTTCGTCCGCTCCCCGCATGCAGCAGAGAATGAGCTGTCCGGGCAGCCCGGAGCGGCGAAGCCCCCGTATCGCGGCCTCCACAATGGCCTCCTGGCTGTGACCGTTTTTCTGGTGGAGTTGGGGAGCGAAGCGGATTTCCGCGTACAGCAGCCCCTGTTCCCGCAGACGTCCCGCCAGCGAGGCGGCGGCGTATTCCACGGCCTCGGGGCTTTGCAGCACGGCGAGGGGCGTCTCAAAGCACCGCAGATAGTCGTTCAGGCTTCCGCAGCCGGACGGCACGGTCAGGAAGGGCCGCAGTCCTTCCGGCGTCTCCGCCGGCAGACGGATCTCTTCCGTCCGGGCCAGAACCAGCAGTTCCTCCGCCGTTAGCGAGCCGTCCAGATGGATGTGCAGGTCGATCATCCGAATCCCCTCCTGTCGGTGTTTTCTGAATCCATTGTAGCATAACCGGCTGGGAAAGTCGAACCGTCCTCTTTTTGAGAAGCCGCTTGAAAATTACCATTTTGCTCTTGACATAGGGCTTAAAATGTTGTATGGTTAGTTACACAAGTAATTAACCAATTGACTTGAAAGGGACGGTGAGCGGGTGACATTCGACTTTGACAGCGAGGTGCCGATTTATCTCCAGGTTGCGGAGGAAATACAGGACGCCATCCTGTGCGGGGCGTTCCCGGAGGACACCCAGGTGCCGTCCACCACGGAGATTTCGGTCACCTACAAAATCAACCCCGCCACGGTGCTCAAGGGGATGACCCTGTTGACCGAGGAAGGGGTTCTGTACAAGAAGCGGGGGGTCGGGATGTTTGTCAGCCCAGGCGCCGCCGGACAGATCCGGCAGAAAAGGCGCCGGCAATTTTACGAGACGTATATTGTCAAGCTTATCAACGAAGCGGAGAAGCTGGACATCAGCCAAGAGGAGATTCTGCAGATGATTCGCAGCGGACGGAAGGACGGGATTGAGCCATGATCGAAGGTAAAGGCCTGACCATGCGGTTTGGGAACAACACGGCCCTGGACGGGGTGGACGTGTGCTTTGGAGACAATAAAATCTATGGGCTGCTCGGGCGCAACGGGGCGGGCAAATCCACCCTGCTGAGCGTGGTGACCAACCGGCTGCTGCCCACGGCGGGAGAGGTGTTCATCGACGGGGAGCCGGCACGGGAGAACGACCGGGTGCTGGGCCGGGTGTATTATATGGGGGAGAAGACCCTGCTGCCCGACACCGCCACGGTGGCCCAGCTGTTCCGCTGGACAGGGGATTTTTATCCCGGGTTCGATGGCGAGTATGCCGGACAGCTGGCGGATACCTTCGGGCTGCCGGAGAAGAAGAAGCTGAAAAACCTGTCCACCGGCTACCTGACCATCGCCAAGCTCATCGCCGCGCTGGCCAGCAATGCACCCTACACCCTGTTCGACGAGCCGGTGCTGGGGCTGGATGCCAACCACCGGGAGGTGTTTTACCGGCAGCTGATCGAGAGCTACAGCCGGCAGCCCCGGACCATTCTCATTTCCACCCACCTCATCGAGGAGGTGGCGGACATCATCGAGCAGGTGGTCATCATCAAAGCGGGGAAAATCCTGCTGGATCGGCCGGCCGAGGAGGTCAAGCGGATGGGGTATACCGTATCTGGCAGGGCGGAGGCGGTGGACGCCTACTGCACCGGGAGGGACGTGCTGAGTGTCGACACGCTGGGCGGGCTGAAAACCGCCTGCATTTTGGGCAAGGCGGAGGAGGCCCCGGGGCTGGACGTGTCCGGCCTGGACATGCAAAAGCTGTTCATCCGGCTGACCAACGTTTGAAAGAGGAGAACTGGCCATGAAAATCAAGCAAATGATCAAATGGAACTGGCAGAACAGCTATATGGGGCTTATCGTGCTGTATGGGGTGTTTATCCTGCTGTACCTGTTCGCCTTTGCCGTCAACGTTTCGGCGGGCGGGGAGACGGTCAACGTCAACGGCATGTCCACCGGCTCGGTGGTGATGATGCTGGTGTACGGGATCGTGCTGTTCTCCCAAAGCCTGCGCTTCGGCCTGGGCAACGGGGTGTCCCGCCGGACGGTGTTCCTCAGTTTTTTAGCGTTTTTTGGCATCTTTTCGGTGTGCATGACGGTGGGGGATGTGCTGCTGCAGCTTCTGGTTTCGCTGTTCACGGATAACAGCACCGATGTGTTGCTGTTGCTGTTCGGCCACGAGCACAGCCTCCAGCTCACCACCCGGCTGTCCTTGATGGGCTGCCTGCTGGCGGCGCATCTGGCCTTCGGCATGATCGGGTATTTCATTGGGGGCGCGTATTACCGCATGGGCAAGTACCTGCGCCTGGGGGTGTCCATCGGGGTGCCGGCCTTCCTGTTCGTCGTCCTGCCCATCCTGGTGATGCTGCTCCCGGCGGCGGCCCAAAAGGGGATTTTCGGCGCGATAACGGCCGTCGCGGATTTCCTGCTGCTCTCACCCCTCCATCTGGGCGCGGGGCTGCTGACGGTGGCAGCGGCGTTCGGTGTGTTCGCCTGGCTGTTCATCCGCCGCGCGCCCATCAAGGCGGCGTTTTAAATGAATATGGGGATCGGCAAATAAAAGCAGCCGCCGGAGGAACAGACTGTCTGTTCCTCCGGCGGCTGCTTTTATTTGGGCGCGGCTTCGGCGGCGATCAGGCCGTTTCCCGGCCAGCGGCTTCCGCTTCGAGGGAGCGGCGGACGGCCTCGTAGTCCCGGCGCTCCGCCTCGTCGGCCGGATGGATGGCCAGGGAGCCGCAGTCGGGGCACCGCTCCGGCTCCGACACCCGTTCAAAAGCAAATCTACATTTGCCGCAGCTGTATACCATGGGAGTTCCCCTTCCTTTCTAACGCTGTGTGTCCGTATCGCCCGGACACAGTGGTTCAGTATAGCACGCCGGCGCGGGGAGAGGCGGCGAATTCTGTCGGTTTTTGCGCCGGCGGCGGCTCCATCTCCCCAGGAAGAGAGCGGTCAGCAGCAGGATAGTCCCCGCGGTGACGGCTGTCCCCGCCGCGAAGCCGGGCGGGACGTACCGCAGGGCGATCCGATGCTGACCGGGAGTCAGGGACACCGACAGCAGCGCGCCGAAGGCGGCGTCGGGCGCGGTTTTCTTCCCGTCCACCAGAATCGTCCAGCCCTCGTCCGCCGGGATGGTCAGCAGCAGGCGGGTGCGATCCTCCGGCACGTCGATGACTCCGTTTAGGCGGGAGCTGGTGAAGGATTCGAGCGCATAGGGATGGGCGGCGAGGGTTTTGGACAGGGTGCGGGTGGCTGACAAATCCTCATAGTAAAAAAGCGCTTCTTTATACTCCAAGGAGTCTCCGTGGGGCGTCATCCGGAAGGAGACGAGTTCTCCAGGCTGGAACCGGCCTAGGGGGATAACGCCGTACCGATACGAGGTGAAGGTTTGGCCCAGGCTGACGCCGTTGACCGAGATATCCGCCCCCTTCAGAGCGGCGCCGGGGAAGTAGGCGTAGAGAGGATCGGCGGTAGGCGCGGAGAAGGTATAGACGATTTCCGCTTGTTCCGCGTCCTCTTCCCGAACATAGACGGTCGCCGTATCGGACAAGCCGGCGGACAGACCGGTCAGGGACTCCTCCGCCCCGTCCACCCGGTAGAAGAGGCATTCCTCCCGGCCGGTGAGGGCGCTGGCCATCCGGTTCTGACGCAGGAAGGGATCGTCCCAGCCCATATCGGCGCGGAGAACATCGTCGGCGGCGGCGAAGCCGATGGGCAGGGCGGCGGTGTTGCGGAAGACGGAGACGCTGCCCATGGTGTACAGCCGGGGATACACGGGATCCGCCTCGCTGCGGGACAGCCGGTATTTCACGCCTAGCAGGCAGTCAGCGAAAACAGTGGATCCTTCCCAGTAGTTGGCCCACAGGCCAGCGTTGCGGAAGCCCATCCGGCCCATAAAATCCTTGGTGGCGGTCTTTTCGGTGGAACTGAAGTGGGACAGGCCCCGGTAGGAGAACAGCATGGGATCGTTGCGGCCCCGGTGGAAGGTCTGTTCCATCCGGTAAAAGCCTTTGTCCTCATGCTTGACCCGCTCCACCACCGGCTGCACGTCGCTGACATAACGGGCGTAGGTCTTCACGGGGATGTAATTCATCTGGGACAGCACATGCCGGCCGTACAGCAGCAGATTGCCGCTGTTGACCAGCAGAAGAGCGGCCAGAACCAGGGAGCCGAACCGCCGGCGGCCGGCGCGGGACACCCGCGCCCGCGCGCCGAGCAGCACGGTGAGGACGGCGGCCACCAGGACGTCGAAGCCGATCCCGGCCAGGGTCAGGTACCCATACTGTTGCCGGGCGACCATCGCGGCTATCAGCATGAACAGCGTGAGGGCTATGGCCAGGTGCCGCCGCTTCACGCCGCACCGCAGGCGGACAAAGCCCCGGCAGGCCAGGTAAATCATGGTGAAGCTGAACAGGAACGCCTGCCGGGAGGGGAAGCCGATGGGAAAATTAAAGGCATGCCAGACGAGATAAAGAGCCTCCACCTGAAAGCCGCAGAACATCACGGCCAGCCAAATCCCGGCGGCCACTTTTTCCCGAAAGCGGATGCGCCGGTTGAAAAAGTAGAGAAAGAGCAGCAGGGTTATCAGCAGGCCGCAGAACATCACGGGCAGGGGACTTGTCCACATATCCCGGCTTTCAAAGGAGCCGGTGAACAGCTTGGAAAACAGATCCCCGGCCTCGAACCGGACCCCCAGGCCGAGGCGGGAGAGGAGCCCTAGATTCTTGTCCCCGCCCATCAGGGAAAAGGCGGTGGGCACCAGGACGAAGGCGGCCAGGCCCGCCGCGGCCAGATACGCGCCCAGCAGCCGCCCGCAGGAGATAAGCACGGCCCGCACGCGCAGCCGGGGGGATTGTGGATGGATCACCGCCAATTGGAAGAGAAAATACAAAACGGAGAAGATGCATATCATATACGTTATGTAATAATTGGTGATCAGGCAGGCGGCCAGGCTGAGGATAAACAGGAGGGGACGACGGCGGCTCATCAGCCGCTGGACGCCCCAGAGCACCAGAGGCAGGAAAATGATGCCGTCCAGCCAAAGAATATTCTGCTGATAGACGAAGACGAAGCCCATCAGGGCGTAGGAGCAGGAAAAGAGCAGGGTGCCGGAACCGGCCCGCTCTGCCCGCGAGAGAAACAGCGCACAGGTCAGCCCGGCGCTGCCCACCTTGAGGAGGGTGAGCAGAAGGATGCCGGCGGGCAGATGGACGGTGGAAAAGGGGAGCAGCACGAGATTGAAGGGGCTGAGCAGGTAATAGGCGGCGAAGCCGGCCATATCGCCGCCCAGATTCTTGCTGAAGGTATAGAAAAAGTCGTTACCGTTGCGGGCCATATCCTTTAAATAGGAAAAAAAGCTGACGTATTGGCCGTCCATATCGGTGACCAGCAGGCTTTTCTCACCAAAGGGGGCGACGCCGATAAGGGCGTAGACGGCCAGCATGACCGCCGCGGGCAGCAAAAAAGCGGCGGCATAGCGGCCGGCTTCCCGGGCGCGGGGAGGGATACGCGGTGTTGACAGCGACTGCAAGCGGCCGCCTCCTTTCGGTTGGATTCCGGGTAAGTATAGCATAAACGGGGGCGTGGGCGCAACCGTATCAGCGCTTCATGGCGCGCAGGAGGGAGCGGGCGGGTTCCCCGACGCAGCGGGATTCCACGGCCTTTTGCAGGGCCTTGTTATAGGTAAAATCGTCCAGAGAGCAGGTCTTCAGATAGGCCAACGTTTTTTCCGGAAACCGGACATAGGCGATGGACACCGCCCAGGCCACGGCCATGCGGGCGTAGTAGTCCGGCTGCCTGACGCCGTCCAGCAGGGACAGCACCCGGTCGATATGGGCATCGTCCAGGTAGTAGAACAGCAGCATCACCACGGCGAAGCGCACGGAGAACTCGCGGCCGCTGCCCAGATAGGGCAGGAGAAAGTCCCAGACCGGCTCCGGATAGGCAGCGGCCAGCTTCAGGCTGCTGCAAAAGCTGTCACAGATCGACCAGTTATCGATTTTGGGCACAAAGGCGGCCACGTGGGGGAGGATTTCCGCCGGGGTGCCCTTGGCACAGCCGATGAGGAGGCCCTGCAGCAGGACTTCCTCAAAGCTGCCGTCCCCCATGGCGGTCAGGGCGGCGCGCCAGTCCTCCCGGGCGAGCTGCCGGGCGAGCTTGCGCAGATGGGGGATGCGTACCCCTAGGAGGTTATCCACCCCGGGGAGCAGGCGGGAGGCGAAGGCCTGGTAATCCGGCTCGGCCAGGGCCCGCAGGCGGGCTTGCAGTTCAGTCATGGGGAGGCTCTCCTTTCGGGGCGGCGGCGTTCTTGCGGCAGGCGGAGGGGGACAGGCCGGTCTGCCGCCGGAAGGCGTGGGAGAAATACTGCGGATCCTCGTACCCCAGGCCGGCGGCGATTTGAGCCACCGGCAGGCGGGTTTCGGTCAGCAGCTTGACGGCCAAGGCGGCTTTCCGCTCGGCGGCATAGGCGTGGGGCGTGCGGCCGAAATGGCGTTTGAAGAGCTTGATGGTATAGTCCTCCGAACGGTAGATTTCCTCCGCCAGCTCCCGGATGGTGACCGTCTGATTGAGACGGCTGTCGATGAGGTTTTTCAGGCGGGCGGCCTCGTCGGGGGGCGCGGCCCGGCCCTTGAGACAGGCGGACAGGCCCATGAGGATTTCGTGAAATTTCAGGGCGCACCGCTCCATCACCGTCTCCTGCGGCAGGCCGCCCGGCCCCGCCCCGCCCGACAGGGCGAACAGATCCCGGAACAGCCCTTCCAACGGGCAGGAGGGGAAGACCACCTGTCCGTCCAGCCCATAGGCGGTCAGCAGCGGGGGGATAACCGGGCCCCAGGCGTTGATGAACAGCTTGGTCCAGGGGTGCTCCCCGTCGCTGAAGTAGCGGTGCGAGCTGCCCATGGGCAGCAGATAGACGTCGCCGGCCGAGGCGGTGTGGGCCACTCCCTCCACGATGACGGTACCGGTGCCCTCGGCCACGTATTCCAGCACGCAGATGGGGGAATTCACCCGTTCCTGGCGGTAGGTGCCATCGCAGTAGGAAATGCCGCACATCTCCACCACAAAGGGCAGAGGGGAGGAGGGGAGAAAGTAGTGAATATCCTCTCTCACTTGTTTTTCACACCTTTGCACCGGTTTTTCCCCTGGTAAGCGGGGGATAAAAATAGTATATTACAACTAAAGGGGAAAAGCAATCCCAACGGAAAGGATGACGAGTATGAAGCTGCGAGCGCCCGCGTATCCGCTGATCACCATCGACCCCTATATGAGTGTTTGGTCCATGGGAGACCGGCTGAACGCCGGGACCGTCCGGCATTGGACAGGGCGGGACATGCCGCTGGACGGGCTGGCGGACATCGACGGAGAGACCTATGTGTTCATGGGGGACGCCGGGCGGCTGGGGCTGCCGGGCATGGAGCAGACGAGCGTGGAGGTGGAGGCCTTCGCCACCCGGTACCGCTTCGAGGCCGGCGGGGTGGAGCTGACGGCGGAGTTTCTGTCCCCCGTTCTGCCTGATGATTTGCAGCTGCTGAGCCGGCCGGTGTCTTATCTGCGCACAGCGGTGCGGACGACGGACGGCGGGGCGCACCGGGTGGCGGTCACCGTTCGGGCGTCGGAGGCCTTCTGCCTCAACGAGCCGGGGCAGTGCCCGGTCTTCGCCGAGCGGGCGGACGCTGCGCCGGGTGTCACCACCATGCGGCTGTACGGCCAGGAGCAGGCGGTGCTGGGCAAGGCCGGGGACGACCGGCGGATCGACTGGGGCTATTTCTATCTGTCGGTGAACGGGGAGCGGGAGGCCGGGCAGATGGCCGATCCGGCCGGCGGGAACATGCGGTATGTCTATGTAACGGCTGGGCTGGATACGGCGGGGGAGGCGCAGGCGCTGTTCACCTTCGCCTACGACGATGTGTATTCCCTGACCTATTTCGGGAAGCCGCTCAAGTCGGTGTGGAACCAGGACGGGACGACGATCGGCGCGGCAATCGCGCGGGCGTACGCGGAGTACGTGGATGTGGCGGAACGTTGCCGGGCGTTCGGAGAGACGCTGACCAGGGAGGCCGCCCAGGCGGGGGGCGAGGAATACGCCGAGCTGCTGCTTCTCGCCCTGCGGCAGAGCATCGCGGCCCACAAGGCGGCGGTGGATCCGGAAGGTAAGCTGCTGTTTGTCTCCAAGGAGTGCTTCAGCAACGGGTGCGCCGCCACGGTGGACGTGAGCTATCCGTCTATTCCGCTGTTTTTGCTGTACAACACCGAGCTGGTCAAGGGAATGATGCGGCCGATTTTCCGCTATGCGGCGCAGGAGCGGTGGCCCTTTGATTTTGCGCCCCACGATGTGGGAACCTATCCTATCCTTAACGGGCAGGTATACGGCGGGGGGACGGATCCCCGCTGGCAGATGCCGGTGGAGGAATGCGGCAACATGCTGGTGATGGCCGCGGCGGTGTCGGCGGCCGACGGGGATGCGGATTTTGCCGGGGAGCACCGAGAGCTGCTGGCCAAATGGGCCGGGTATCTGCTGCGTCACGGGGTGGATCCGGAAAATCAGCTGTGTACCGACGATTTCGCGGGGCATCTGGCCCACAACTGTAACCTGTCCCTCAAGGCGATTATGGGGCTGGCGGGCTACGCCCGGTTGTGCGGGATGTGGGGAGACCGGCAAGAGGCGGCCCGGTTCGACGCCGCCGCCCGGGAAATGGCTGCCTCTTGGTTGGATCGCGCCGCCGAGGGAGACGGCAGCTTCCGCCTGGCCTTCGATCAGCCGGGTACCTTCAGCATGAAGTACAATGCGGTGTGGGATAAGCTGTTCGGCACCGGGCTGTTCCCGGCGGCGGCCATGGAGCGGGAATTCGCCTCTTACGCCGCCCGGCTGAACCCCTACGGGATGCCGCTGGACAACCGGGCGGATTACACCAAATCGGACTGGCTGGTCTGGACGGCGACATTGGCGCCCGATAAGGAGCAGTTCATGGCGTTCATCCATCCGCTGTGGCTGGCTTACCATGTGTCTCCTTCCCGGGTGCCCATGACCGATTGGTATTCCACCGTCACCTCGCAGCAGATCGGCTTTCAGAACCGGACGGTGCAGGGAGGCCTGTTCATCAAGTTGCTTGAGCAGAAGGGGCTCTGTCGGTTTTAAAAAAATTCCCGCGGGCGATAGGCCGGCGGGAATTTTTTTGCCATAGCCGGCCGCCGGATTTTCATGACCGTGGCATCACCATGCGGCGAGAGGTGTGGAGCGCATCGGCAGCCGATTGCAGAATACACTGAAAAATGGATAGGGAATGCGATCGGCGTCTCTTTTTTATTTAATAGGATTGACAAGAGGGGGAAAAAATAAGAGAATAGAGAGGATACCAATAAGCAGGAAATGAGGGCTTAGAGCCATGCATACAGCAAAACGAGGAAGACGGTGTGCGGCGCTGGCGGTGTGCGGCGCGCTGCTGCTGGCGGGGATGCTGCCCGGTCTGCCGGCGGCGGCGCTGGACGGCTTTTCCAAGGGACGGCTTTCCATCATCACCGAGCCGGGGGCGGTCTCCGACAAGGTGAGCTTTTACAAGGACGGCAAGGAGCAGGGGGCGTCCGCGATGACCTGGGTGGATGGGCGCGACGGCAAGGCGCTGCTGCTGGACGGCAAGACGGAATATCTTCAGCTGGGCTACGCGCAGCTGAAGACCAACCGGTTCAGCTTTTCTACCTGGATCAAATGGCTGGGGGCCCCGGACGGGGCGGAGGAGGACGCCCGATACAATCAGCGGCTGTTCACCTATTCCCGGCGGGAAGAGCGATGGCTGGCTTTCAGCCCCTTTGCCCGGGACGCCTCCAAGCAGAAGGAGGGCGGGAGCCTGAACGGCATTTATCTCGATCTGGGCTTCAACAAGACCAAGACCCAGGAGGGAATGCATTTCGAGCAGTTCAACCCTGCGGCGGACGGGGTGTCCTACGGGCTGCCCGAAGGCTCCTGGCACCATGTGGCGGTGGTTTCCGACGAGCACAGCATGAAGGTGTACATTGACGGGACCTTGTGGTTTGATGATCCGCTGCTGATGAGCATGGTGGAACTGCAGGCGCTGACCATGAAGATAGGGGCGGCATACGACGGCGGCCGCTGCCTGCATGCCGAGCTGGACGACACGGCCCTGTATGAGGTCGCGCTGACGGCGGATCAGATCGGCATGATGGCGGGGGGCGTGGATCCCTTTGCGGACGGGGCGTCCATGCCGCCGTCCACCGCGCCGTATATTCCCACCGCGCCGGCGCCGGTCTCCTCCGAGGTGAGCGGGACGGGCGATGAGGATGATCGGCCGGCCACCGTATTCGGCTTCCCGGTGGCGGGGCTGGTGATCATGGGCGGGGTGGTGGTCGTGTTCGCGGGCCTGTCCATCCTGCTGAGCGTGCGGGCTTCCAAAAATAACGGCGGGCCGAAAGGGGGCGGACGGGCATGAGGCACATTTCCAAGGGCGTCCGCCTCGCTGCGGCGCTGATGGCGCTGCTGCTCCCCGCGAGTTTTGCTGTCTCGGCCGAGACGGCGCAGGCGCAGCGGATTTACACCGTAGTCAGCCAGGGCAACAGCGGGCAGATTTTCAAGGAGCCACAGGAGAGCACCTTCTGGGAGTCCCCTGTGCTGCGGGCTGGGGAGGCTCGGGAGGACGGCATCCTCCGTTTTGTCAACGAGGACAAGGCGGCGGTGGACGTCTGGATCCGGGCGGTGGAGCTGCCTTATGACGACGAGGAGGCGCTGGCCTATCTGAGCGCGCTTCGCCTGCGGATCACCGACGGGGAGACGGTCTTGTACGACGGGCCTTACACCCGGGCGGCGGACGAAGGGGGGATCCGGCTGCGGCAGAACGCCCTGGCCAGAGGTTCCCAAAAGGAATACCGGGTGGCGCTGTACTGCGATTTCGCCTATACCGGCGAGCCGGTTCCCTGCGTGGTGGACTGGGATGTGCAGGCGACCCCCAGCGTGATCCGGGACGATATTCCCGCCCCTAAGCAGCCGGTCTGGGTGTTGGTGACAATTGGTGTGGCCGGGGCGCTGGCGATTCTCTGCGCGGTGCTGGGCGCGACCAACCTGACGAAAAAAAGGAAAGAAAACCGCTGATATAAAAACCGGCGGGCCCCTTTATGAGGGACCCGCCGGTTTTTGCTAGTCTTGATAGGCAGACAGGGGGATGGGACCCTCCAGGATCTCCCTTTCAATAAACAAGGTGCGATCCTCTCGGGTGCCCACCGCCCACTTGACCAGGGAGATGCTGCCGCCGGCGATTTCGATGCCGGTGATACACCGGGGATGAACGCAGCTCCCATCGTTGAAATAGGGGCATTCGCCAGGCTGGGGGAAAATCGGGCGATGGGTGTGCCCGGCGATGACAATTTGATTTTCGCTGGCCGCGAAGGCGCACAGCTCTTTTTCAATCTTTTCCGTTTTCTGGCGGGGGCGGCCGCCCCCTACCGGCGCCAGGAAGCCCACCAGCTCCAGCGGGCCCCAGAGATACCGCACAAGGAAGCGAGCCAGGGGCCACAAGGCGTCGTTGAGCAGGCTGCCCTGATGGCCGTGAACCAGCAGCAGGCGCTGGCCGGTCTGCCGGTTTTCCAGCACCAGGCTTTCGGGGATTTCCAGGCCGGGGAACAGCGGCTTATCGCAGCGGTCGCAGTCGCAATAGTAGCTCGCGCATTGGCAGGGGTAGGTTTTTCGCCGCTTGACAATGTCGTGGTTGCCGTAAATCATGTGCAGCCGGCCGGCCTGATAGAATTTGGACAACAGCTGAAAGGCGTTGGTGTGGGTCTGAATGATGGTTTGCTGATTTCGATTTTCCCACAGCTCGTCTCCATCTCCCAGTTCGATATAGGTGTAGCCGTTGGCCAGATAGTACTCGAGCGCGCCGCAGTAGACCTCCTGGTTGGGCAGAAAATTATCGGCGCTGTTGCCCTGGCCGCGATGGCAGTCGCTGAGAATAATGAACTTGGAGGAGGTGTCGAAGGGGATGACCTTTGCCGCCTGGTAGGCCTCGAGTAGCCGCTGCTTGACGGAGAACATGGCCTCAGCCCTCTGGCCGATGACCGCCGCTTCTGCCGCAGCTTCCGCGCCGCCGGCAGTGACGGGAACCGCAGCAGGGACAGGGCGGTTTCGGCTCCGGCGGGCAGGGGGGAGAGGGGGGGCAGGGCTGGGGCGGACAAGGCAGCGGCCACGGCGGCGGACAGGGGGACTCTGGTTCCGGTGGGCAGGGCACGGGGCAGGCCAGCAGGCTGCCCGGTTCGCCGGGAACCGGGCGGATCAGCAGACACTCCACCGGGCAGGGCCGGGGCCGAGGCGGACAGGGAGGTTCCGGATCCGGCGGACAGGGTTCGGGCGGACAGGGCTGAGGATGCGGCGGGTGCACCAGGTCAATCAGCCATTCGAAAGCCTCGAACAGGCCGCGGGCATACAGGGAGTGCAGGAAGAATTCATACAGCTCGGGCATGGCTGCCTTGACGTATTCCAGCTTATCCAGCGTGTCGGAATATTTGGCGGTGGCCATCCGGTACAGGCCGCAGTTGTTCTCGTTGGCCTGCTGGATGACGGCTTCCTGTACGACATTCAGGGACTGGGGCGTGTGCGGCGTGGTGTAATGCACGACGGCGGTGCGGCCCCGCACCGAGAATTCATGCGGCTGGTAGCCGATGCCCCGCAGACTGTCGGCAAAGGCGCGGCACATGGCCTTGTCCGGGAAGGTGATGCGCGCGTCCATGGTCAGCGTATGGGTGGGAGAGAACTCCCCGAGCTTGAAGCCGGTCAGCCACCAGTGCAGCCCTTTGCGGCGCATGATGGGCTTGCCGTTCTTTCGCAGCACGAAGGCCATGGGCAGGCGTTCGTCGTCGGAGATGCTCTCGTAAAAGGTACCGATGAATTTTTCCGAGTGAACGTCTTCGAGCGTGGTATTGTACACACCGATTTCGCCGCCGGTAGTAATGCCGTATTGGCCTTTCCACAGTTCGACGAGCCAGCGTTTTCCCCCGTAGAAAAAGGGAACGGGTTCGCAGTGCATAATCATATTGAAGCCGGGCGCGGCTTCGTCGTACAGCCGGCAGTAACCCATTTTTCGCTGCCAGCAGTCCATGAGGGAATAGAAGGTATCGGTTCGGCGGTCGTAGGCGAAGCCCACAGGCTCCAAATCCTGGTTAAGCTGTTCCTGTTGAGCGTTTTTGTCGGGATTGGGGCGGAAGCGGCGGGTGCGGATTTGCCAGACGACGACAACGATAAGGAAGCCCAGGAAAAGTGCCGCAGCCGCGCCGATGACAATAAATAGCGCAGTGCTCATAATATGGTTCCTTTCTGATAAGGCCCCCGTGCGAAAAAAAGTCGCTGGCGGGGACGGTGTGGGTACGCAGATTTCCCCCTGAATAGAAGGCTCGCTATTCCACTGTATGCGCGGGCAGGACAATGGTGACGGCTTGTCTGAAGAAAAACATGAAGGTAATGCTGAAAAGCGGCCCGTATATCCAAGGCTTGGATATACGGGCCGCTTTATATACTGAAAATCACAATACCGAGAATGATACAGATGTTGCCTACAATTTTCCTAAGAGTCATTTTTTCTTTGAAAAGGAAAAAGCCGAACAGCATGATATAGACATAAGATGTGGCCTCCAGTATCGGGCCCAGAGACAAAGGTACTTTTCGATAGGCGATTACCGTAAAAAGGGTACACATGAAAAACAAAGCATAGGCAAGGATGACCTTAATATTCAGATATTCCTTGAGTTTGTTCTCATGGGGTTCCATAGCGCTTTTTTTTAATATTACTTGAGATACCGAGGATAAGAAAACGGAACCTAAAAACAAAAGTATATAGCTACCCATTTTTTTCTTCCCCTACTACCAGAAAAATGCCAAGCAGAACAATAGCGCATCCGATAAGCATCTTAGGAGTAATGGTTTCCTGAAAAAGCACGGTACCCCAGACCATGCCCCATATCAGTAAAACACCTTTGTTAGCAAATGCTGCAGAAAGGGACATGCGCGTTAGAATTTGTTGCCAGAATACGGCGTAAATAAGAAGAATGATAATGACCGCCCCATAAAATAAACAGAAGCGGAAAGATAAAAACGATTCTTTTGCGGCCAGCTTAGAACAGACAGAACTCAGCGAGTATAGAATAAGCAAGCCATGGAGCAGCCCGTAGGATTTAAATGTCTCTTTGATCTTCACGTGGTTCATGACACAATTCCCTTATCACATATTGCGGCGCACGGTTAATGGAAATATACATACGTCCGACGTATTCGCCCAGCATACCTAAAATGAGCATCAGTGTCCCACCGATAAAGAGCAGAACGGCCATAAGGGAACTGTAACCGATAGGAGCCGTCCGAATAAATAGCTTACTAATTATTATCCATATTCCATAGAGAAAGCCAATACCGGCGAAGATAACACCCAATAAGGAGGCAATTCGTAGAGGTTTTACCGAAAATGCCGTGAAACCATTCATCCATAAGGCTAGCAGTTTTTTTAGGGTGTATCCGGAAGTGCCGATTTCCCTATCCCGATGGTTCACGCTTACGTTGGCCAGCCTGTTTGTTGAGCGGAGCAGAAGGCCGGATACATATGGATACGCGTTGGTATATCTTTTCAATTCCTCAATGACGAATCGTCTAGCGACGAAATAGCTGGAGAGGTATAAACCTTTGGGTTTGCCAATAAGATGGTGAGCCATCATATCGTTAATCCGGCTGCCAAAATTACGGAAAAAGCTGTGCTTCTTTTGCGGATAAGATGCAAAGACGACATCGAAACCGTTCTCCAGCTTGTCTATTAAACGAAAGACCTCGTTCGCAGGTGTTTGGCCATCATCATCCAGGGAAACGATGTAATCCCCAGTCGCTTGGCTGTATCCGGCCATTAAGGCGCTATGCTGCCCAAAGTTTTTCGCCAAATCGATGGCGGTAAGGCGGCCGTCCTTCAAGGCCGCTTGTTTGATGACGGAAAAAGTTTCGTCTGTTGAATTGTCGTTTACCAGAATGATTTCAAATGTGAACTCTTTTCTGCCTTCCATCGTTTGCCGCACTTCGTTCACGACGGTTAAAATGGTTTTTGCGGAGTTATAGCAGGGGATAACAAAGCTCAGCATTTTCATGTCCATTCACACTCCAGCACCGACATAAAGATTACGTCCTCGAAATGCCCGTTAACAAAGACATCCTGACGAAACCGGCCTTCGGGAACAAAACCGCAGGCCCGATAGGTTCTCATCGCCTTTTCATTTCCGGCTAGGACGCGTAAAAAGACTTTATTCAGATGAAGCGTATGAAATGCATAGTGCAGGATTTGCCGGCTGGCTTCTATGGCATAGCCCTTGCCCAAGGCGGAATCCTCACCGATATAAATGCCATATTCCGCCTTTTTGTGTTGATAATCCACGTCTCGCAAATAGATCGTTCCGAATGCAAAACCCGTAGCAGATTCCTGCATGATAAACTGATGACATTTTCCTGTTTCCACTTGGCTTTTAATCCAGGTGAGATGCTCCTGTTCAGTGAGTGGAGCCTGATATATGAAATTTTTAACGACTCGTTCGCTGTTTCGCCAGCGAAGTATTGCAGATGTATCTGCCTTCGTGATAGGACGAATCTCAACAGTGGTTTTTGACTCCATAAAAATCGTTTATCCTTTCTATTACCCGCAGGACATCCTCTTTTCGAATGCCATAATACAAAGGAAGCCGCAGCAGACGCTCGCTTTCTCTTGTGGTGTAGATATCTTCCCCATAAAATCGACCATATTGCTGTCCGGCCGGCGAAGAATGCAGAGGAATATAATGAAAAACGCTCATGATGTCATGCTCTCTCAGATAGGAAATCAGCGCGGTTCTTTCGCCTAAATCCTTAACCTTTATGTAGAACATATGGGCATTTCCCTTGCAACCGCTTGGAATAATAGGGAGCTCTATTTTACCACTTTCCTGTAAAGGGAACAAACCATGGTAATACATATTCCAGGAATCAAGACGATTTTGGTTAATCTTGTCAGCGTTGGTTAACTGCGCGTACAGGTAAGCGGCGTTAAGTTCGCTGGGCAGATAGGAAGAGCCCAAATCGACCCAGGTATATTTGTCCACCTGTCCCCTGAAAAATTTGCTTCTGTTAGTGCCCTTTTCGCGGATAATTTCAGCTCGTTCTGTGAACTCCTTATCATTAATAAGAAGAGCTCCGCCTTCGCCGCAGGAGTAATTTTTGGTTTCATGGAATGAATAGCATCCAAAGTCGCCTATGGAACCCAATGCCCGGCCTTTATAGGTGGACATAATTCCTTGAGCGGCATCTTCGACAACGATAATATGATGTCGGCGCGCGATGTCCATGATGGTATCCATTTCACAGCTAATTCCGGCATAATGGACAGGGACAATGGCTTTTGTTTTGGCAGTTATCGCTCCTTCAATGAGTTTTTCATCTATATTCATGGTGTCGGGACGAATATCCACAAAAACAATCTTAGCCCCTCTCATGACAAAGGCGTTTGCAGTGGAGACAAAGGTATAGGAAGGCATGATAATTTCGTCACCTTCCTCTATCTCGGACAGCACGGCACTCATCTCCAAAGCATGTGTGCAGGAGGTTGTCAGCAGCACTTTCTCAACACCGGTACTTTCCTTCAGCCATTGATTGCACTTTTGGGTAAATGGACCGTCACCACAGATTTTGTGGTTTTGGATGGCGCTGGTGATGAATTCCAGTTCTGTACCGATATAAGGAGGCACATTAAACTTCAGCATTAGCTTTTTTCCTCTTTCTATTCTTTACTATCAGCAGGACGATTAAAAGTCCCACACTTAAGATGCTTATAATAGCGCCCGGCAATAGAAGCGGCGTAGAATAACACAGTTCCAGTGTATTATCACCCGCAGGGACCTCCAAGCACATGAAGCCGTAATCCGCACGCTTTATCGGCACGGATTGACCGTTAAGTTTGGCTGTCCAACCACCTTCATACGGTATAGACAGAAAAAGAAGACCGTTTTCGTTTGTAAACACCTGCCCGTTGATTTTCCCGCCATGATCCTTAGAGGTGGATATAAAAATGGATGCTTCGTTCTGATCCGTTTTTTTAATATTTTGGATAGCACTTAAATATTGGGGAGGCGGTTCATCCAAAATGACGGTGTATTTCATAATAGTTGACAGAACTTTCGGATTGGTAATTTTATCAGCCTCTTTTGTGGAAATGGCAGTTGTGTAAAATTTCCCGATTTGCTCGGTGTTTAAGTTTCGGTAAACATAAATGTTTCCGAACTGTTTTAAGAATTTATAGTTTTTCTTCTCCAACTCCTTGTCAGAGAGTAAATATTTCATATTAGTTAAATCAAGGGAAGTATCGTAGTAATTGTAAGAATGGAGGACAGATTTAAATCCGGCAGGATTCAGCGGATAAGGTAGAATAAGTTGCGCAAATTGAAAAAGGGATAAAAAAAGAGACATAGTTTGCAGTCTTTGGTAGAATGAAGTCACGACACACCATTCTGAAAGGAGACAATAAACTATGTCCGAGAAAATTGTACAACTAAATGAGGAAGTAATCAAGGGTGAAATCAGGGAACTGGTGCGTGGGAGCGTGGAGGAGACCCTCAACGGCCTGTTGGAGGCGGAGGCGCAGAAACTGACCCAGGCGGCGCGCTACGAGCGCAGCGAGGAGCGGCAGGCCTACCGCAGCGGTCACTACCAGCGTAACTTGACCACCAGCTCCGGCGACGTGACCTTGAACGTCCCTCGTTTAAAGGGAGCAACCTTTGAAACCGCCATCATCGAGCGGTATCGCCGCCGGGAGAGCAGCGTGGAGGAAGCGCTGATTGAAATGTATCTGGCTGGAGTATCTGTGCGCCGCGTGGAGGACATCACCGAGGCACTGTGGGGCAGCAAGGTGTCCCCCTCTACCATCAGCGAACTGAACAAGAAAGCCTATGTCCACATTGAAGACTGGCGCAACCGCCCCTTACAGGGCGGTAAGTACCCGTATGTGTATGTAGACGGCATCTACCTGCGCCGCAACTGGGGCGGAGAGTATGAGAATGTGGCCGTACTGGTTGCCATTGCGGTTAACGAAGACGGCTACCGCGAGGTGCTGGGCGCTGCCGAGGGTATGAAAGAGGACAAGGCTAGCTGGGTCAGCTTCTTTCAGTGGCTCAAAGGGCGGGGTCTGGAGGGCGTCCAGCTCATCGTGGGAGACAAATGCCTCGGTATGCTGGAAGCTGTGGGAGAGGTGTACCCGGACGCGAAATACCAGCGGTGTGTGGTACACTTCTACCGCAACGTGTTTTCCTGCGTCCCACGCACCAAGGGGAAGCTGGTGGCCAAGATGCTCAAAGCAATCCATGCCCAAGAGAGCAGAGCCGCCGCCCAGGCGAAGGCGCGGGACGTAGTGACCGCTCTGCGTGAAATGAAACTGCCCGAGGCGGCGAAAAAGGTAGAGGATGGGCTGGAGGAAACACTTGCTTACACTGCTTTCCCCTATGAGCACTGGACGCGCATCCGCACCAACAATGTGATTGAACGTCTTAACCGGGAGATCCGCCGTCGCACTCGCGTGGTGGGGGCTTTCCCAGACGGTAATTCTGCCCTCATGCTTGTCTGTGCCCGGCTGCGTCATGTGGCCGGCACTCAGTGGGGCAGCAAGAAGTATATGAACATGAAGCATTTAGACGGGGCGTGTGACGATGCCTCTTTTGCCGGTTGACTTCTTTCTGTTTTTGACTGCAAACTAATTTGCGCATAACTCTTGACACTACCATTCAGCGCCTTACTTTTGAATTCCATAAGATTTCCATTTAGCATGGAATTGTAAGCACACACACCATTATAATTCTGTGAAAGAGCCTCCAAATAGAAACTGATGCTATAAAAATTTTTATCCACCCGATAGAAACTTGCGTCTTGCTCTTGAATATAGGACAAGGCCTGCTGGATATCCTCTCCGAACAATTCTTCCATTTCCAGGGAATCCTTTTTAATTGTTTCCCTATTTGAAACGGTTCGATAGTTATCTGCGAATAAACTGACGCCTACTGCCAAAACCAATGCAATGCAAAGACTATTGCGTAAACCTTTTGGCACTTCGTAAGACGAGGTAAACAGACAACAGAACAGGATGGCAAGGCAAGCTAGCATAACGGAAAATGTAAGAGTCAACATAGCCTTTTGTCCATCCGATACCGGCCAATTGCTTAATTTGCGGAGTCTATCGATAATGACAGCGGCGCAGAACAGAGCCGTCAGGCATAACAGAAGCCTGGACATCTGTTTCCGAATAATCATATCATCAAGGGTTCTGGCTAGAATAAGGGCAAATAACGGCATAAATACAAAGCTGTGACGCTGAAAAGGGTATGCAAATCCATTGAACATCAGACTGAAAACCGGCATTAGAAGTCCTCCGGCAATCAACAGGCAGCCGATGATGGAAGATATACGGTACCGTATGGGTCTTTGTATATGAAATATATTGTATATAAACTGTGGAACAACCAATAAAAACAGGAGGGAAAAACTAATATTTATGGTTTCATAATAATTCACATCACCGAAAAATTCGGTGCCGATTCCTTGAAAATTATTCGAAAAGAAGCGAAAAAACGTGGAGCGATAGGTATCCGGATTATAAAAGGAAGTAAATGTGTCCCATATTCTGGAGACTACCGACTGTTCATTATTCAACCTACCGGAAACCATAAACATTTGATAAGCGGAAGGGAGAAGAATAACAGCGGAGAGACCTACCCCCAACAAGATCCATAAAGCGAAATCCCTGAAAATCCGACCAATTGTTTTACCGTTTTTTGGTTGCTCTGACTGCACATAACGCAAAATCGCATATGGGACGAGAATAAGCATGCTCATATACGAAAAATAGATGCCAAAGCACAAGGAGATTGCAACGATAAGGCATAAAAAGGGAAAAAATCGCTTGTCATGCAGACTGCGTTCTACTCCTAACAGAAGCAATGGCAGCAATACACAAAATGTAGCGAAAAAGTAATGTTGTCCCCACACCATTATGAATCCATTGAACGCGTATATATACGATGCCGTTATTTTAGAAAAACGGGAAAAATGAAAAGAACTTAAAAATAAATAACAGAACAAGCCACTGCAACAAATTTTTATTATGTTAACATAAATGAGAGCTCCCCCCATAGCGGCTGGCGAATGGAAGAGACCAACAAGAAGCAGAATAACGTAAAATGGATCGAAGGCATACATTTGGCCGGTCATTAGGTTGGCCCCGAGACCGTTTCGAAAATCATAAAGATTGAAAAAATGTTCCTTAGCCTTATTAACATATAAATTGTAATACATGAAATAGCTATTTTTAGTATCCGAACCGATATCTTTATAAATAAAAAGATCATTTCCAAACAAAAAATTTTTATAAAGCAAACAACAACTTAATAGGATACAGGAGACAAGTATTATTCCCCCATAATCAACGGGTTTCCGCGTTTTTAATTTGCACAAATATTTCACATCCGATTCATTTTAAAAGTAAAGACCTCTATACAACTACCAAAGCATTATGACTATACCACTCTTTTTTAAGTATTTCAATATTGATATGAGAATATTTATAAATAATCTACCAATTGTTGTTGCAAATTAGAAGGTGAAATTTTGTCGTCTGTTTATATTGAGTAAAAGAGAAATCACTTTTTTGTAAGATTGTCAAACAAGTTGGACAGTGTAGGAATGAGGAGCGTCAATGGGAGAGAGCCAGTAAAGAGGGCGCATCGGTCTAAGATTGGAGCGAGCGTTGTGAACAGAGAGCTGATGAGCAAAATCGGCGAGTGAGAAGAAGCGGTGGGAGTCGTAAAGACGTTTTTGATCCTCGCGGTGGCTGCGTTCAACCTTGCCGTTATGGCGGGGTGTATAGGGAGGAATGAGTTTGTGACGGATGCCCAAACGAGCAGCTGTCTTTTCGAAACGGGTGGGAATATCCTTTTTGGAGTTGGAAAAGCGATTGGTAAATTCAAAACCATTGTCGGTTTGAACGCACTCAACAGTGACGCCGCGCCTTCGGAACCAGGCGGTCATCTTTTCAAGGAAGTCGGCGGAGGAATAGGTGCTCTGCTCTTCATATGCGCCAAGGAAACGCAAACGGCTGAACTCATCAATGGCGGTGTACTGGAAAAGACGCAGCTCTGGGTCGGCGATACAGGAACGTGGAACGACTTTCACATCCACTTGGACCCGCTGACGGGGGTAGGTCATCTGCTCATAAGGCTTGGGGATATACGCCTTTTTCGGTTTGGGCATCGGCAGCAGTTCCATGCGTCTCATAACGCGGAAAAGGGATTCGGGACGCCGGGTGTAGCCTCGCTTGCATAACAGACACCACAGTTCCGGCAGACCCAGTGTGGGATTTCTCCGGCGCATGTCCCGGATGAGCTTCAATTCCTCCTCCGTATGCTGGTTGGGATGGCTGTGCGGGCGTCTGCTCTGGCAGCAGAGCGATTCCGCTGTGCCGTCCCACCGGACTTTCCAGAGGTAGATATACGACCGGCTTTTATTGTACTTTCGACTAGCACGGCTTACTCTATATTTCTCGGCATATTTCATGAGGGATTGTCGCCACTTCATATCTTGTGTTATACTGGCCATGAAAGATGAGGCACTTCCTTTCGGTGAATGTTGTCTGGTAACTCCATTCTACCTCTTGTGCGCTCATCTTTCTTTTTTTATTTCTTATTGTCCAATATCTATTGTAATCCTACAATTGAGTAAAAGAGAAATCGCTTTTTCGTCTTGACCGGACAGGGCGCTGATGGTAAAATAAATAAGTATGTTTTATGAAAGCGCGAAAGGGGGGCGGGGTGATTGATTGCGGTGGTGGATTACGGCGCGGGCAATCTGCGCAGCGTCGACCTGGCGCTGGCGCGGTTGGGAGCCGAGGCGGTCATTACCCGCGACCCGGACGTGATGGCCGGGGCCGACGGGCTGATTCTGCCGGGCGTGGGCGCGTTTGCCGACGCGATGGCGGCGCTGGAGAACAGCGGCGTGGTGCCCGCCCTGTACGCGTTCGCGGAGAGCGGCCGCCCGTTCCTGGGGATTTGCCTGGGAATGCAGGCCCTGTTCGACGGCAGCGAGGAGGGCCCGGGCATCCGGGGGCTGGGGCTGATACCCGGCCAGGTGCGCCGGCTGCCCGACTGCGGGCTGAAAATCCCCCATATGGGGTGGAACAGCCTGACGCTGGCCAAGGAAAGCCCTCTGCTCGACGGGTTGCCGGCGGATCCATATGTGTATTTCGTCCATTCCTACGCCTGCGCGGCGGACAAGCCGGAGGACGTACTGGCCTGCGCCCGGTACGGGATCGACTTTCACGCGGCCGTGCAGCGGGGGAACGTGGCGGGCATGCAGTTCCACCCGGAGAAATCGGGGCCGGTGGGGGAACGGATGCTGATGAACTTCATCCGCTGGACCGAAAGGGGGGCGGCTGATGTTTGCTAAGCGCATCATCCCCTGCCTGGACGTGAAGGACGGCCGGGTGGTCAAGGGCGTGAATTTCGTGGATCTCCGGGACGCGGGGGATCCGGTGGAGGTGGCCGCCGCCTATTCGCAGGCGGGGGCCGACGAGGTGGTGTTCTTGGACATCACCGCTTCCCATGAGGGGAGGGCCACGGCGGCGGAGCTGGCCGCCCGGGTGGCGGAAAAGCTGACCATTCCTTTCACGGTGGGGGGCGGTATCCGCACGGCGGAGGATTTTCGATCCGTCCTGCTGCAGGGGGCGGACAAAATTTCCGTCAATTCCGCAGCGATCGACCGGCCGGAGCTTATCCGGGAGGCCGCGCAGCGGTTCGGCAGTCAGTGCGTGGTGGTGGCTATCGACGCCCGCAGGAGACCGGACGGTTCCGGCTGGGACGTGTACAAGACCGGCGGGAGGCAGAACACGGGACTGGATGCCCTGGAATGGGCCGCCCGGGTCGAGGCGCTGGGGGCGGGGGAAATCCTGTTGACCAGCATGGACGCCGACGGCACCAAGGCCGGCTACGATTTGGAGCTGACCGCCGCCGTATCGGGGCGGGCGGGGATTCCCGTCATTGCTTCCGGGGGCGCGGGCGCTATGGAGCATTTTCTGGACGCGTTTCAAAAGGGGAAGGCGGATGCCGTGTTGGCGGCCTCCCTGTTTCATTACCACGAAATCGGTATTCCGGATCTCAAGGCGTATCTGGCGGCGCACGGCGTGCCGATACGCCCGGTACAGGGCTGATGGGAAGAAGTTAAATACAAGAGGATATTTTTGGAGGATGCGACATGGCAGCAAAATACGTATTTGTCACAGGCGGCGTGGTTTCCGGGCTGGGAAAAGGGATTACAGCGGCTTCTTTGGGAAGACTGCTCAAAAGCCGGGGGTTGACGGTTTCGGTCAAGAAGCTGGATCCGTATCTGAACATCGATCCCGGCACGATGAATCCTATTCAGCATGGCGAAGTGTTCGTCACCGACGACGGCGCGGAAACCGACCTGGATCTGGGGCATTACGAGCGGTTCATCGACGTCAGCCTGTCGCAAAACAGCTCGGTCACTTCCGGCAAGGTGTACTGGAACGTGCTGCAGAAGGAGCGGCAGGGGGATTATGACGGGGGCACCGTGCAGGTGATCCCGCATATCACCAATGAAATTAAGCGCCGCATCGAGCTGGACGCGGACAAATACGACGTGCATATTATCGAAATTGGCGGCACCGTGGGCGACATCGAGGGGTTGCCCTTTCTGGAGGCTATCCGTCAGTTCGCCAGCCAGCGCCGCCGCGACTGCCTGTTCCTCCATGTGACGCTGGTGCCGTATATCGCCGCGTCCCAGGAACTGAAGACCAAGCCCACCCAGCACTCGGTTAAGGAGTTACTGTCCCTGGGCATTCAGCCCGATATCATCGTCTGCCGGAGCGAGCAGCATCTTCCCTCCGACCTGCGGGACAAGATCGCATTGTTCTGCAACGTCAAGCGGGAATGCGTCATTGAAAACTGCGATGTGAGTCTGTTGTACGAGGCGCCGCTGGTGCTGGAGGAGGAGGGGCTCGCCTCCATCGTGTGCAAGGAATTCGGCCTGGGCGACCTGGAGCCGGATTTGGCCGAGTGGACCCATATGGTGGACTGCCTGCGCAACCCCACTGTCACCGTCAACATTGCCCTGGTGGGCAAATATGTGGAGCTTCACGACGCGTATCTCAGCGTCGCCGAGGCTCTCAAGCACGGCGGCATCCCGGTAGGCGCCGCGGTGAATATTCTGTGGATCGATTCCGAGACCGTCACCGACGAGACGGCCTCTCTGGTGCTGTGCAACGCGGATGGCATCCTGGTGCCTGGTGGCTTCGGCTCCCGCGGGGTGGAGGGAAAAATCGCCGCCGTCCGCTATGCCCGCGAAAACCAGATCCCCTTCCTGGGCATCTGCCTGGGCATGCAGGTCGCGGTAGTGGAATTCGCCCGCAATGTGCTGGGATACGCCGACGCCAACACGGCGGAGATCGATCCCGCCTCTCCTCACAATGTTATTGATCTCATGCCCGACCAGCGGGATGTGGATCAGCGGGGCGGCACCATGCGCCTGGGGCAGTATCCCTGCGTGTTGGATATCCGTTCTAAGTCCTATGCCCAGTACGGCGAGGAATTGATTTATGAGCGGCATCGGCACCGTTATGAATTCAACAACGACTACCGGGAGCAGATGCAGAACGCCGGCATGATGCTTGCGGGGATTTCGCCGGACAAGCACATTGTGGAAATGGTGGAAATTCCCGATCATCCCTGGTTTGTGGCCTGTCAGTTCCATCCGGAATTCAAGTCCCGGCCCAACCGCCCGCATCCCCTGTTTAAGGGTCTGGTGGCGGCTGCTGCGGAAAAGCGGCGGGCGAAATAAAGGGACGCCGCCCGATGAGTCGGCTCTGACTGAAAGGGTATTCCCGCCCCCGTTTTGCGGGGGCGGTTTTTTATTGGAAAGGGGACGGCATATGCCTAGATTTCACTATCGCGGCGGGGAGTTGGATTTGACGCAGCACACCCATATTATGGGGATTCTCAACATTACGCCGGACAGCTTTTCTGACGGGGGACGGTACGACACGGTGGAGGCCGCTGTGGAGCGGGCCCTGGCCATCCAAGCGGAAGGGGCGGATGTGCTGGACATTGGCGCCCAGTCCACCCGGCCCGGGCATATCCCGGTGACGGCTGAGGAGGAATGGGGCCGGCTGCGGCCGGTGCTGGAGGTGCTCAGTGGGCGGGTGACGATCCCGGTTTCCATCGACACATATTATCCTGAGGTAGCGGCCAGAGCGCTGGAGGCCGGGGCGCACATTATCAACGATGTGTCCGGCTCCCTGCAAAACGGTATGCCCGGCGTCGCAGCCCGGTACGGGGCGGGACTGGTGATGATGCATGCAGGCGGCGGCGCGGACGACGAGGGCGGCGCGGACGCGGCAGGGGCGGTGCGCGCCTATTTCCTGGAGGCGCTGGAAGCGGCGGAACAGGCGGGGCTGGCTCGGGAGGCGGTGTGCCTGGATCCGGGCATCGGCTTCGGCAAGCCGCGGCTGGGAGACGTGCAGCTCATCGCCCGGTTGCCGCAGGTGCTGGCCGGTCTGCCGGAAACCGCTGTGCTGGTGGGTGCGTCCCGCAAAAGGGTGGTCGGCATGTGGTGCGGCAATCCGCCTTTTGAGGAGCGGCTGCCAGGTACGCTGGCCATCCATACGCTGGCCCAATGGAACGGTGCGCATATTCTGCGGGTGCACGATGTGGCGCCGGCCGTGCAGGCGGCCCGTGTGGCGGACGCGTGCCGCCGCGAGAGATGATCGACCGGCGGTTTATCCGCCGGGTCCGGTTCCGGCGGGAGATACCGCTGCGGGATCGGTATGTGTGGGAGCTGCCTGCCATCCGGAACACCCGCGAGGTGGAGCTCTCCGAAGCCGTGACATTTTTCGTCGGAGAAAACGGCAGCGGCAAGTCCACTTTGCTGGAAGCCATTGCGGTGAACTGGGGATTTAACGCAGAAGGCGGCTCGGTGGATTTCAATTTTTCCACTGCCGAGACTCATGCGGACTTTTATAAAGGGATCGTTCTGGAGAAATCGGCGCTTTTGCCTGAGGACGGGTATTTTCTGCGGGCCGAGAGCTTCTACAATGTGGCCTCCCAGGTGGAGAAACTGGAGCTGAACCTGGAGGGGTACGGCGGCAAACCCCTGCACGCCCAGTCCCATGGCGAAAGCTTTTTATCGCTGGCGCTCAGCCGGTTCCGCGGACGGGGGCTGTATATCCTGGACGAGCCGGAGGCGGCCCTGTCGGCGGCTAGGCAATTATCCCTATTATATAGGCTGCACGAGTTGGTGCAGGGCGGCTCCCAGGTGCTGATCGCTACCCACTCGCCGATTCTGACCGCCTATCCGGGGGCGCGGATTTATGCGTTTTCGGACGAGGGGATCCGGCCGTGCGCCTATCGGGAGACCGACAGCTACCGGATTACCCGAAGCTTTCTGGAGAATCCGGAGAAAATGCTGCGGGAATTGATGGAGGAAAAACATGGATAAGATTTATATCCGCGGGCTGCGGGTGTATGCCTATCATGGCGTTAAGGAGACCGAAAAGGAAAAGGGACAGCCGTTTGAGCTGGATATCACGCTGGAGGCGGATCTGCGCCGGCCCGGTGCGACGGATGACCTGAACGACACCGTCAACTACTCCAAGGTAACCAAGCGGGTGCTGGCGGTGATGCAGGCGGAGAAGAACGATCTCATCGAGCGGGCCGCCCAACGGGTGGCCGAGGCGATGCTGGCTGATTTCCCCGTGGAGGCGGTGACGGTGCTGCTGAAAAAGCCCCGGGCGCCCATTGCGGCCGATTTTGACTATGTAGCGGTGGAGATTACCCGCCGCCGGGAGAATCGGGCGTGAGCCGGGTGGTGGTGGCGCTGGGGGCCAACCTGGGCGATCGGATGGACAATCTCCGGCGGGCGCTGGCCGCTTTAGCCGCTTTGCCCCGCACGCGGGTGCTCAAGACGTCCGACGTGTATGAGACCGATCCGGTGGGGTATGTCGATCAGCCGGCTTTTCTCAATGCGGCGGTGTTGCTGGAGACCGATCTGTCTCCCCGGGCGCTGCTCGGCGCCTGCCTGGGGATCGAGGCGGCCATGGGCCGGGTGCGGACGGCGCTCAACGGACCGCGCACTTTGGATTTGGATTTGCTGCTCTATGAGGGGCAGACACTGCAGGGGGAAGAACTGACTCTCCCACATCCTCGCATGGGGGAAAGGGCTTTTGTACTGGTGCCGCTGGCTGATGTGTTCCCGGAGGGGTGTGCGCTGGGGATGGACTTTTCCGCGCAGCTGGAGGCAGTCGGCCGCCAAGGCATCAGCCGCTGGGCGGAATCCCTGTAGGAAAACGGCGAAAACAAGGGAAATCGCTGAGGAAAATCAACTTTTTCGAAAAAAGGCAAAAAAAGATTAAAAAAGTAGTTGACAAAGGGGAGGAGGGATGGTATTATAGTCAAGCGCTCTCGAGCGGGGGAACCCGCGGGAGGCCAAAAACCCAGGAAAATCAAGGGCTGAGAGGCTCTGATGGGAATGGGCTGGGAATGAAATGCATAAAGCAGGGAAACATTGGCAACAATGAAACCGCGGACATGCAGGAGAGTTCCAAGGCCGTAGAGTGGGGACCTTGAAAATTAAACAACGTAAACGGAAAGAACCAAAACTACCCGTTAATTAAAGGCACACCGGGCCTAAACCGGTGCGGGCAGCAGAGAGGCTGCGATGAGCTAGAAGCTCTAAAGACGATATAGACCGCTTCGGCGGATATATACCATATTTAGAGAGTTTGATCCTGGCTCAGGACGAACGCTGGCGGCATGCCTAACACATGCAAGTCGAACGGGGATACGAGAGCTTGCTTTTGTATCTTAGTGGCGGACGGGCGAGTAACGCGTGAGCAACCTGCCCTTCAGTGGGGAATAACGTCTGGAAACGGACGCTAATACCGCATAACACAACGGAGCCGCATGACTTTGTTGTCAAAGGATTTATTCGCTGAAGGATGGGCTCGCGTCCGATTAGCTAGATGGTGGGGTAAAGGCTCACCATGGCGACGATCGGTAGCCGAACTGAGAGGTTGATCGGCCGCATTGGGACTGAGACACGGCCCAGACTCCTACGGGAGGCAGCAGTGGGGGATATTGCACAATGGGGGAAACCCTGATGCAGCAATGCCGCGTGAGGGAAGAAGGTCTTCGGATTGTAAACCTAAGTAGCCAGGGACGATAATGACGGTACCTGGAGAGTAAGCTCCGGCTAACTACGTGCCAGCAGCCGCGGTAATACGTAGGGAGCGAGCGTTGTCCGGATTTACTGGGTGTAAAGGGTGCGTAGGCGGGATGGCAAGTCAGATGTGAAATACCGGGGCTTAACCCCGGGGCTGCATTTGAAACTGTCGTTCTTGAGTGAAGTAGAGGCAGGCGGAATTCCTAGTGTAGCGGTGAAATGCGTAGATATTAGGAGGAACACCAGTGGCGAAGGCGGCCTGCTGGGCTTTAACTGACGCTGAGGCACGAAAGCATGGGGAGCAAACAGGATTAGATACCCTGGTAGTCCATGCCGTAAACGATGATTGCTAGGTGTGGGGGGACTGACCCCTTCCGTGCCGGAGTAAACACAATAAGCAATCCACCTGGGGAGTACGGCCGCAAGGCTGAAACTCAAAGGAATTGACGGGGGCCCGCACAAGCAGTGGAGTATGTGGTTTAATTCGAAGCAACGCGAAGAACCTTACCAGGTCTTGACATCCAACTAACGAGGCAGAGATGCGTTAGGTGCCCTTCGGGGAAAGTTGAGACAGGTGGTGCATGGTTGTCGTCAGCTCGTGTCGTGAGATGTTGGGTTAAGTCCCGCAACGAGCGCAACCCTTGTCATTAGTTGCTACGCGAGAGCACTCTAATGAGACTGCCGTTGACAAAACGGAGGAAGGTGGGGACGACGTCAAATCATCATGCCCCTTATGACCTGGGCTACACACGTACTACAATGGCCATTAACAGAGGGAAGCAAGACCGCGAGGTGGAGCAAAACCCCAAAAATGGTCCCAGTTCAGATTGTAGGCTGCAACTCGCCTATATGAAGTCGGAATTGCTAGTAATCGCGGATCAGCATGCCGCGGTGAATACGTTCCCGGGCCTTGTACACACCGCCCGTCACACCATGGGAGCCGGTAATACCCGAAGTCAGTAGTCCAACCGCAAGGAGGGCGCTGCCGAAGGTAGGATTGGCGACTGGGGTGAAGTCGTAACAAGGTAGCCGTATCGGAAGGTGCGGCTGGATCACCTCCTTTCTATGGAGAGAAGAAGAAGCAAGACTTCTTCGGAATCCAAGGTCAGGCGGAAGAAGCGCAAGCGGAAACCGCAAGGGTAGGATAGGGACAGACCGAATACGTTGTTTAATTTTGAGGGTCTCCAAGATGGGGCGGAACGGCTTAGGCCGTTTTGTTCTGTCCAGGAATCTTCAGAAGGTGGAAGCTGGAAGGCTCAACCGAGAGAGGCAAACCTGTAGGATATGGGGGTGTAGCTCAGCTGGGAGAGCACCTGCCTTGCAAGCAGGGGGTCGACAGTTCGATTCTGTTCATCTCCACCACCAGCTGCGCTGGAGGCAAGACGCGCTGAAGAGAGTACGAACGGCAAGTTGGCACTCGCGAAGCGAAGAGGACCGCGCAGCAACAGGTAGGCCGGGAATGGCAACTTGAAACGGCCACGGATATGGGCTCATAGCTCAGGTGGTTAGAGCGCACGCCTGATAAGCGTGAGGTCGATGGTTCGAGTCCATTTGAGCCCACCAGCGGCTGGCGCCGCGGCAATTCGCGAACCAAGAGGGAAGGGACTGAAAAGTCAATACCTCGCGGAACGGAGAAAGCTGAAAAACCAAAAAGGACGCGATTGAGCGAAGCACAAACTAGCCGAGAAATACGCGGAGCGTATTTCCAGGACAAATTGTGCGAAGCCCAATTTGTCCGGTGTACCTTGAGAACTGAATAAAGAAAAGCAAGAAAGCAAAGTGAAGTAGAATTATGGGTAAGCTGTTTGCGAGAGCGAATGGCAGACTATGATTTTGCCAAGAAGAACCCAAGAATGATTCGAGCATGATTGGAGCAATGCGGACGACGCCCGTAGAGGTTAATCTAGAAATATGCGCAGCATATTTCCGGAACGAACCTCCGCGAAGCGTAGGTTCGTTCGGTCAAGCTAGAAAGAGCGCAAGGGGGATGCCTTGGCACTGGGAGCCGATGAAGGGCGTAGCGATCTACGAAAAGCCACGGTTAGCCGAAAGCAGGCGCCTGACCCGTGGATGCCCGAATGGGGAAACCCGGCCGGATAAGCCCGGTCACCATACACTGAATTCATAGGTGTATGGGGGGAACCGCCTGAACTGAAACATCTAAGTAGGGCGAGGAAAAGACATCAACAGAGATTCCCTGAGTAGTGGCGAGCGAAAGGGGAAGAGGCCAAACCGGAGGTAGCAATACCTCCGGGGTTCGGACAGCGATATGCAGGATGTAGTTTAGCCGAAGCGTATGGGAAGACGCACCATAGGGAGTGAGAGTCTCGTAGGCGAAAAGCGAAATCCGCTAGCTGAATCCAGAGTACCGCCGGACACGTGAAACCCGGTGGGAAGATGGGGGGACCACCCTCCAAGCCTAAATACTACCCAGTGACCGATAGCGAAGAGTACCGTGAGGGAAAGGTGAAAAGAACCCCGGGAGGGGAGTGAAATAGAACCTGAAACCTTGTGCTTACAAGCACCGAGAGCCCGTCAAGGGGTGATCGGGTACCTATTGTAGAATGGTCCGGCGAGTGAATGTAACTGGCAAGGTTAAGGGCTTAAGGCCCGGAGCCGCAGCGAAAGCAAGTCTGAATAGGGCGTATGAAGTCAGTTGTATTCGACCCGAAACCGTGTGACCTACCCATGTCCAGGTTGAAGTGGCGGTAAAACGCCATGGAGGACCGAACCGACTCCCGTTGAAATGGTAGCGGATGAGATGTGGGTAGCGGAGAAATTCCAATCGAACTCGGAGATAGCTGGTTCTCTCCGAAATAGCTTTAGGGCTAGCCTCGGTTTGAGATTACTGGAGGTAAAGCACTGAATGGGCTAGGGGCCGAGAGGTTACTGAACCCTATCAAACTCAGAATGCCAGATAATCATAACCGGGAGTCAGACAGTGTGAGATAAGTCTCATTGTCGAAAGGGAAAGAGCCCAGACCCACAGCTAAGGTCCCTAAACATGGTTAAGTGGAAAAGGATGTGGGGTTGCACAGACAACCAGGATGTTGGCTTAGAAGCAGCCACTCATTAAAAGAGTGCGTAATAGCTCACTGGTCGAGTGACCCTGCGCCGAAAATTTAACGGGGCTAAACCATGTACCGAAGCTTGGGATTGCATACTTGTATGCAATGGTAGGAGAGCGTTCCATACGGGGCGAAGTCAGAGCGGAAGCGCTGGTGGACTGTATGGAAGTGAGAATGCCGGAATGAGTAGCGAGAATTATGTGAGAATCATAATGGCCGAAAGTCTAAGGTTTTTGAAGGAAGGTTCGTCCGCTTCAAGATAGCCGGGAGCTAAGGCGAGGCCGAAAGGCGTAGTCGATGCACATACGGTTGATATTCCGTAGCCGTCCGAAGATTTAAGCAAGGGGACACTTTGAAAGCGCATGACCCGGGCGATGGTAGCCCCGGGCGAAAGGGACTGAAATTCAAGTAGGGAAGCATGCGTGGACGAAGGCGAGAAAAGCCTTGTGTATATCAAGGATGCCCGTACCGCAAACCGACACAGGTAGACAGGAAGAGGATTCTAAGGCCAACGGGAGAAGGGTAGTTAAGGAACTCGGCAAATTGACCCCGTAACTTCGGGAAAAGGGGTGCTCTGGAAACAGAGCCGCAGTGAATAGGCCCAGGCAACTGTTTAGCAAAAACACAGGTCTCTGCAAAATCGAAAGATGAAGTATAGGGGCTGACACCTGCCCAGTGCTGGAAGGTTAAGAGGAGGGGTGCAAGCTCCGAATCGAAGCCCCAGTGAACGGCGGCCGTAACTATAACGGTCCTAAGGTAGCGAAATTCCTTGTCGGGTAAGTTCCGACCCGCACGAATGGTGTAATGATCTGGGCACTGTCTCAACTACCCGCCCGGCGAAATTGTAGTACCGGTGAAGATGCCGGTTACCCGCGACAAGACGGAAAGACCCCATGGAGCTTCACTGCAGCTTAATATTGGGTTTCGATATTTTATGTACAGGATAGGCGGGAGACTAGGAAGCAGAGGCGCCAGCCTTTGTGGAGTCAACCTTGGGATACCGCTCTTAAAGTATTGGAATTCTAACCTGCGGCCATGAATCTGGCCGGGGGACATTGTTAGGCGGGCAGTTTGACTGGGGCGGTCGCCTCCAAAAGAGTAACGGAGGCGCTCAAAGGTTCGCTCAGCACGGACGGAAACCGTGCCTTAGAGTGTAAACGCATAAGCGAGCCTAACTGCGAGACCGACGGGTCGAGCAGTAACGAAAGTTGGAGTTAGTGATCCGGCGGTATGAGAGTGGAATTGCCGTCGCTCAACGGATAAAAGCTACCCTGGGGATAACAGGCTGATCTCCCCCAAGAGTCCACATCGACGGGGAGGTTTGGCACCTCGATGTCGGCTCATCACATCCTGGGGCTGTAGTAGGTCCCAAGGGTTCGGCTGTTCGCCGATTAAAGTGGTACGCGAGCTGGGTTCAGAACGTCGTGAGACAGTTCGGTCCCTATCTGTCGCGGGCGCAGGATATTTGAAGGGCTCTGTCCTTAGTACGAGAGGACCGGGATGGACGTACCTCTGGTGCACCAGTTGTCACGCCAGTGGCACAGCTGGGCAGCTAAGTACGGTGCGGATAAACGCTGAAAGCATCTAAGCGTGAAGCCGACCCTAAGATAAGATATCCCACTGAGTAATCAGGTAAGGTCCCAGGAAGACTACCTGGTAGATAGGCTGCATGTGTAAGAGCAGTGATGTTTTTAGCTTGGCAGTACTAATAGACCGAGGGCTTGACCTATGCACCAAGAGCGGAATTGTTCTTGGGTTTCTTGGAGCGGTTGTGGTTGATGCCCCTCCTCTCCCTTTCTTGCTCCTCTCTTTATTCAGTTCTCAGGGTATACACCTTGTCAAGCGTTTTGGAGTCGTATGGACACGCGCCATTAGCTCAGTTGGTAGAGCACCTGACTCTTAATCAGGGTGTCCCGGGTTCGAGTCCCTGATGGCGCACCACTTACCAACAAGTCTGCGGTGAATCCGCAGTTAGTTTGGAAAAATCCCGCAAGGGTTTTTCAAATAGGTCGGATTTATCCGATCGTCAATAGTCGGTGCCGATGGCGGTGGGGGTACACCCGTTCCCATCCCGAACACGGCAGTTAAGCCCACTTGCGCTGAAAATACTTGGCTGGAAGCGGCCCGGGAAAATAAGCAGGTGCCGACACAAGCAGCATCCGGTATAACCGGATGCTGCTTCATATTCCTCCTTAGCTCAGTTGGTAGAGCATGCGGCTGTTAACCGCAGGGTCGTTGGTTCGAGTCCAACAGGGGGAGCCATAGAAAAAGCTCCGAAAGCCCTGGGTTTTTGGAGCTTTTTTCTTTTTAAAAAAACTGACATACATCATCTTGAAAAGAGTATGTCAAAAGCATTTTCCAACCGTTTTTGAGGTCTTTTTTCAGAAAAAATCCTTTCTGTTGTTTGCAGACGAAATCGTTGGTTCTTGATAAGAAAAAATATGGGCTGGACCCACTTTTTGCCCGGTTTTTTGAAACTTTAGACGTGAATAAGTACAAGATCGAAACAGACAATCGAAAATAAAGATCTGACATACATTTGCATGAAAAAGTATGTCAGTTTTTTCATCTCATATTTTGTGTAAATTTTCTTTCATGTCAAAGAAGCGCATCCTACCCGTTTGCTAATGGGCAGAATGCGCTTTCACAATTTATGCAATTTCGGTATTACTCTGCCAGATAATATTTATAAAGTAACTTACAGCAATTGGGGCGATGATAATTTTGTATCATCGCCCCAATTTCATATATCACTTGATTTAGGCTATTCGCTTTTTGTTTCGGGAGCACTAATAGTGATAAAGGATAAGGTAGAATAAGTTGCGCAAATTGAAAAAGGGAAAAAGGTAGTGTCAAGCTTTATGCGCAAATTAGTTTGCAGTCAAAAGCAGAATGAGGTTAACCAGCAAAAGAGGCATCGTCACATGCCACCTCTAAATGCTTCATGTTCATATACTTCTTGCTGCCCCACTGAGAACCGGCGACATGGAGCAGCAAGAAATATATGAAGCATTTGGATGCGTCGTTTACCGATTCTTCCGCTGTCGGCTGACTTTTTTTTCAGAGCTCTTTTCCTTTTTGCGAAATTCTCTTGACACTACCTTCGGCCCACCCTTTTACGGGTGGTTATGACTGAAATTATGGGAACAATTTTCAGATATATATTATCGAATATTATTGTTGACTTTTGTTTAGTGACGTTTTATACTAATAAATGACAATAAACAATAAGGAATGAGAGCTGTGCGGGAACTGACATTCATGCGGGATCTCCGGTGTCTGCCCCTGCTGCGGGATGGGGTTACCGCCCGCTACGAGGGCAGTATCGACAAGGCCGGCGGCAACGCGGACTGGGACTGGTCACTGTATCGGGATGAGCGGGGCGAATGGGTGCTGTTCGACCATCAGGGCGCTGGCTGCGTATACAATTTTGTGCAGCATCGGTATCCAGACAGTCCGGAGCCGACCTTCCGGTTTTATTTCGACGGGGAGGAGGAGCCGCGCTTTGTCATTCGGCATTCCCAGTTCGGAGAGGTCTACCCGTTCATCGAGCCGCTGGCGGGGCGGTATATCGGCCCGATAGACGGGGGCCCATCCGGGTGGCGCGCAGCTTCGTACCCATGCCCTATGCCAAAAGCTGCAAAATCACCAGCGACATCAAGCTGGAGGGCTGCCGGCGGGAGTGCGGCGAAGGCGGCTGGGGCCACGTGATTTATCACGTCTATACCGACGGCCGGGAGGTGGAGACCTTCCGCACGGACGAGGAGGGCTACACCGCGCTGGCCGCGTTCTGGAAAAGGAGCGGGGGCAGCGTGATCCCCTTCGAGCGGGAGGAGCGGGAGGAGAGCGGCGTGTTCTCCCTGCGGCCTGGGAAATCCCGCCAGGTGTTTGCCGCCTCCGTCGCCGGGCTGGTATCCGGCATCCGCTGCCGAACCAGGGGCTTCCGGCGGGAGGACGCAGCCGAGCTATGGCTGCGGGCCGTCTGGGACGGGCACGGTCAGGCGGATTTGGAGCTGCCCTTCGGCTGCCTGTTCGGCAACGAGCTAGGATACCATGGGGGCGCTGCCTGCTGGCCGGTATGTCGGCGGAAGGGTCGTATTATAACGAGATGCCCATGCCGTATACCGCGTCGGCGGAGCTGACGGTGACCAATCGCGGAACGCGGGACGTTGTTTTTGAACGCTTCACCGTCCGGCATACGACAGAGTACGCCGACTTTTATCGGGAGCATCCGGCCGGGTATTTCCGGGCCGCCCCATATTACGCCCGCCGGCATACGGAGGGGGCGGACAGCGTGATAGCCGATATTCACGGCAGCGGCCATATTGTGGGCGCGGTGATTACCGGCTTCGGTGGGGGGCCGGAGGGATATGCCATCTGCGAGGGAGACGTGCGGGTACATATCGACGGCGTGCGCACGCCGCAGATCGAGAGCGACGGGTCGGAGAGCTATGTCTGTTATGGCTGGGGCTTTACCTCCCCGCCGGAGTACAATCCCTCCAGCGGATATGACGGCCGCTCGCCAGCCTCCACCGACTGGTCCATGGTTCGGTTTATGACCGGTGATTGCTACCCGTTTTTGGACGGGGTGCGGTTTGGGTTCGAATCGGGAGAGGACAACCGCACCAATTACCTGGAGCACAGCGGCGCGGTGCTCTATTACGGCCAGGACGAGGCGCGGCGGCGGCGCACGGCGGCGCTGCGCGTCGGGGACGATGCCTCGGAGCGGGAAAATGGCTTTACCTGCGCGGACGGAACGCCGGTAACGCTGACCAGCTATTTCGAGGGGGACGACGACGAGACGCCGGTGACGCTGACCGGCCGCTATCCGCGAACGGGCTGCGCCTTCCGGATGGACGTACCCCCGGGAGCGGCCTATATGCTCCTCCGCCGGGTGAGCGACCAGGAAAAGGGCCGGCAGAAGGCGGCGGTGTTCGTCGACGGGGAGCGGGTGACGGAATACCCCTGGTATGTCGCTGACCACAACCCCTGCAAGCGCTGGCTGGAGGACGAGTTTGTGATCCCCGCCCGGTATGTGCGGGGGAAAGAGGCGGTAACGGTGCGCGTCGCCCCCGAGGACGCGGGGGGGGCCTCACCTGGAACCTGTTCGATCTGCAGATGTTTGCGGTGCTGGAGAATAAAGGAGAGATGTCGCAATGAAAAACGGAAAGCTGTCTATCGGCCTCATCGGCGCGGGCCGGGCCGGGATGATACACGCGCGCAACCTGCGGGCTTCGGTGCCCCACGCGGCGCTGACCGCGGTGGCCGATCCGGTGGAGGCGGCGGCGCGGGCCGCCTGCGAGGAGCTGGAGCTGGAGCGCTTTGAAACCGATTACCGCCGGATTTTGGCGGATGAAACGGTAGACGCGGTGGTGGTGGTGACGCCCACCAAGTACCACTGCGAAATCGTACTGGAGGCGGCCCGGGCAGGCAAACATATCCTGTGCGAAAAGCCCATGGCCATGACGGTGGAGGAATGCGCGGCCATGGAGGCCGAGACGGCCCGATGCGGCGTCAAGCTGCAGATGGCGTTCATGCGCCGGTTCGACCAGAGCTTCATGCAGGCCAAACGGGTGGTGGACAGCGGGGCCGTGGGCGATGTGGTGATGGTGCGCTCCAACACCAGGGGCCCCAGCATTCCCAAGCCGTGGATGTACGATATTTCCAAGAGCAACGGTCCGCTGGCCGAGGTGAACAGCCATGACATCGACACCCTGCGGTGGTTTACGGGAAGCGAGTTTGCCAGCCTGTACGCCATCGGCGGCAATTACCGCTGCCCGGACGCGGCGGCGGATTTTCCGGATTTCTATGACAACGTGGTGCTGACCGCCAGCTTTGCCAACGGGATGCAGGGCTGCATCGACGGGGCGCAGGGGGTGCTGTACGGCTATGACGCGCGGGTGGAGATCCTGGGCACCAAGGGCTGCGTGTTCCTGGGCAAAACCAGGGAGACGGCGGTGACGGTCTGCACGGCGGACATGAAGGCGGCCGAGGAGTTCACCAACAGCTGGAAGTTCCTGTTCAAGGACGCTTATCTTGAAGAGGACACGGCGTTTGTTCGCTGTCTGCTGGAGGATACGCCGCCCCTGGTCACCGGCCACGACGGCAAGATGGCCGTCCAGGTGGTGAACGCCGGCAATCAGTCTATCCGGGAAAAGAGAATCGTCACACTGGACGCCTGCTGAAAGAAAAGCTCTAAGGAAAGGGCGGCGGAGGGGGCTCCTCCCGCAGAAAGGAGATTGCGCATGTTAGCCGCGAGAATGTATAATAAGAAAGACATCCGGGTGGAGGAGGTGCCGACGCCGGTCATCGGGGAGGACGAAATCCTTCTGCGGGTCAAGGCGGCGGCCATCTGCGGCACCGACGTGCGGATGGTGAACAACGGCTATAAGGGCATCTCGCCCGAAACTCCCCGCATCCTGGGCCATGAGCTCAGCGGCATCATCGAGCGGGTGGGGAGCCGCGTGACGGCTTACCGGCCCGGGCAGCGAGTGGCGGTGGCCCCCAACATGGGCTGCGGGGTCTGCGCCGACTGCGTGGCGGGCAACACCCATCTGTGCCGCACCTACGAAGCGCTGGGCATCAACCTGGACGGCGGGTTTGCCGAATACATGGCCATTCCCGCCAAGGCGGTGGCACAGGGGAACGTGACGCTGCTGGAGGATGGCGTATCCTTCGAGGAGGCCGCTATCAACGAGGCGCTGTCCTGCGTATGCAACGGCTTTGAACGCTGCGACATCCGGCCGGGGGACGACGTGCTGATTATCGGCGCGGGGCCCATCGGGATTATGCACGGGATGCTGGCCCGCATGGCGGGCGCGGGACGGGTGTACATAAACGACCTGTCCGCCGAGCGCCTGGCCACCTGCAAGGCCATCGACCCCGCCTTTCTCACAGTGGAGGGGGACATCGAGGAGGTCATCGCCCGGGACACCCGGGGCGAGGGGGTGCAGGTGTGTATCACCGCCTGCCCCTCCCCGGCGGCGCAGGCGACGGCGCTGCGGGTCTGCGGGAACAACGCGCGGATAAATTTCTTCGGCGGCGTGCCTGCCGACCGGCAGCCGGTGCCGCTGGACACCAATCTCATCCACTATAAGCAGCTAAAGGTATCGGGCACCACGCGGGCCAGCCTTACCCAATTCCGCAAGACCCTGCGCTTTATTTCCAGCGGCGTGCTGAACGTGAAGCCGCTCATTACCCGCACCCTCCCCCTGACCGCCATCGGCCAGGCGCTGGACTATGCGGCGGCGGCGGACGGCCTGAAAAACGTGATTCTTTTTTAGGAGGCGGGCGTATGCGACCCTGTTTCATCGGTTGCGACATTGGCACCCAGGGCACTAAAACGGCCATATACGCGGCGGACGGGGCCTTGCTGGCCGACAGCTTCGAGGCGTCCGTCCTGCTCCATCCGGAGCCCGGCGCCGTCACGCAGGATCCGGAGGAGATGCTGGGCAGCGTCTGCCGCACCATTCGCGCCGCCCTGGAAAAGAGCGGAATAGCCCCCGGGCAAATCGCCGCGGTGGGGGTGGACGCCCAGATGGCGGGGATTCTTGGTGTCGGCGGAGACGGGATAGCGGTTACGCCGTACGACTCCTGGCTGGATACCCGCTGCGCACCTTATGTCAGCACCATGAAAGAGGCGGCGGAGGAGGCGGTGATCCGCCTGACCGGCGGGCAGGTGACGGTGAACCACGGGCCGAAAATCCTCTGGTGGAAGGGCGAGCGGCCGGAGGCCTACGCCCGGATCGCCCGGTTTGTGCCGCCTTCCGCCTATGTGGGGATGCGGCTGTGCGGCCTGACGGCCCGGGACGCGTACATCGACGACACCCATCTGCATTTCACCGGCTTTGCCGACAATCCGAACCGCCGGTGGGACGAGGGGCTTCTCGGGGCCTTCGGGGTGGCGGCGGAGAAAATGCCGGCCATCCGCCGGCCTGCCGAACGAATCGGGATGCTGACCAAGGAGATGGCCGCGGCCTGCGGCCTGCCGGCGGGGATACCGGTGGCGGCGGGCTGCGGGGATTCGGCAGCCTCCGCGCTGGGGGCCGGGGTGCTTCGGCCGGGCGAGGTGTACGACGTGGCGGGTACCGCCTCTATCTTTTCCTGCGTGACCGATCGATACGCCCCCGATTTGCGGCATAAAACCCTGCTCTTTACCCGTTCGGCGGCGGATGGGCTGTGGAACGCCCTGGCGTATATCAGCGGGGGCGGGATGTGCCTGCACTGGTACCGAAAGCTCAGCGCCCTGACTTACAAGGAACTGGACGAGGCGGCAGCGGGGGCCGCGCCAGGATGCGGCGGCCTGCTGTTCCTGCCCCACTTCGCGGGGCGCACCTGCCCGAGCGTTCCAGAGGTGCGGGGAACTTGGCTGGGCCTTGGCTGGGAGCACGGGACAGGGACGCTGTTCCGCAGCATCCTGGAGAGCGTCGCTTACGAATACCGGCTGTATCTCGATATCCTGCGGGAATCGAATCCGGCGCTGCGCCCGGATACGGTGACCGGCGCGGGCGGCGGCTCCCACAGCGCTGTGTTCAATCAAATCAAGGCCGACGTGCTGGGGCTGCCTTACCGGCCGCTGACGGGAGGCGACACCGCCACCAGGGGCGCCGCCATCCTCGCGGGCTGCGCCGCGGGAGCTTACGCTTCCCCGCAGGAAGCGGCCGCCGCCATCCGAAGCCCCGGACCCGCCCGGCTTCCGGAAACGGCATACGAGGCCTTGTACGGCGAGAGGACGGCCGCTTATCGGCGCGCGCTGGAGGGAGCGGCCGTGTTATACCGGAGTCTGAAGAATGGGGAAGGAGACGCGCCATGAATCCGATTGGTATTTATTTTGCTTTTTGGGAGCGGGAGTGGCAGGGCGATTATCTGGCCTATGTGCGTAAAGTGAAGCGGCTGGGCTTCGACATCCTGGAGCTGGGGGCCGGGGCGCTGCCGGACATGACAGCGGCCGAGCGGCGGGCCGTGGCCGACGCCGCCCGGGAGGAGGGCGTCCGCCTGACCTACTGCATCGGCTTGCCGCCCCAGTATGACGTGTCCAGCCCGGATGAGAGCGTCCGGCTGGCAGGCGTCCGGTATGTGAGCACCCTCCTTGATTGCATCGGGGAGATGGGGGGCGGCACCCTGGGCGGCATCGTCTACGCCTGCTGGCCGGCGGCGGAAATGTCCATTGACCGCAAGGCCGTCATGCGGGGAAAGGCCCTTCTATCCGTACGGGAGCTGGCCAAGCGGGCGGAGGACCGGGGAGTGACCTATTGCTTGGAAATCGTCAACCGGTTCGAGCAGTGCCTGCTGAACACCGCCGAGGAGGGGCGCGCCTTTGTGGACGAGGTGGGGCATCCGGCGGTCAAGCTCCTGCTGGACAGCTTCCACATGAACATCGAGGAGGATCACATCGGGGCCGCCATCCGGGCCTCCAAGGGGTACCTCGGTCATTTCCATATGGGGGAATGCAACCGTAAGGTGCCCGGTCGGGGACACATGCCCTGGGACGAGATGATGCGGGCGCTGGCGGACATCGGGTATGACGGCGGCATCGTGATGGAGCCCTTCGTCAAGCCCGGCGGCCAGGTGGGCCAGGATATCAAGGTGTTCCGGGATCTCAGCGGCGGCGCGGACGAGGCGGAGATGGACGCCATGGCGAAGGAAGCGCTGGAGTTTATACGAGAAAAGAATCGGAGGGCATTCACGTGAAATGGATAAAAATCGGGATTCTCACCATGTCCGACGGGCGGGAATACCTGCACGAGGAATACGAGGAGATGAACCTGCGCTACCAGCGGGACATTGCCGCCGCGCTGGAGGCCACCGGTGATTTTGAGGTGGTGCAGGGACAGTGCGCTATCCATACCAATGCGGAAGCACGCGCCGAAGGCCAGCGGCTGCGGGATGCCAACGTCGAGGCGACCATTTTCAACTTCGCCATCTGGTGCTATCCCCAGTTCACGGCGGTGGCGCAGAATTTCGCCCCCGGCCCGTATCTGCTGTTTTCCAATCTGCATCCGTCGGAATGCGGCATGGTGGGCATGTTGGCGGCGGCCGGCACCCTCGACCAGCTGGGGGTGAAATACACCCGGCTGTGGGGGACGGTGAGCGATCCGGCGGTATTCCAGCGGATGACGGCGTTCCTGCGGGCGGCTGCGGCCGTCCGCAGGCTGCGGGGGCTGACCTTCGGCAATTTCGGCGGCCGGCCTCTGGGCATGTACACGGCGGTGGCCAATCTGGAGCAGTGGCAGCGCGAGTTCGGCATCGACGTGGAAAACGTGGAGCAGGACGACATCATCCGGACCGGCGAGGAGGAGCCCGCCGAGCGGGTGGAAGCCGCCTTCCGGTGGCTGGAAGCCCATGTGGGAGAAATCGCCTACGACGGCGAGGGGCTGACGCCCGACAAGCTGAAGCTGCAAATCCGTTCCTATTACGGCCTCAGGCGGATTATTGAGCGGCGGGGGCTGGACTTTATCGGCATTAAGGCCCACGGGGATCTCACCGATCGGTACATCACCATGGACGTGGCGGAGGCCTTCCTCAACGACCCCTATGATTGGGACGGCCCTCACGAGCCTATCGTGGCCGCCACCGAGTCAGACATGGACGGCGCGCTGACCATGCAGATTTTCAAGCTGCTGACCGGCTCTCCGGTGCTGTTCGCGGACGTACGGCACTACGACAAGGAAAATAATGTGTGGTTCTTCTCCAATTCCGGCACGCACGCCACCTATTTCGCGGGCGGCAGCCTCGATCCGGAGGAGAATCTGAAGCACGTGACCTTCTACCCCGAGACCCATTATTACCCCGCCGGCGGGGCCAGCGTCCATCACTTCGCCAAGGGCGGGCAGGTGACCCTGGCCCGTCTCGCCCGCAAGGACGGGAAATACCGGATGACCATCGTGCCGGCGGAATTCGTGGATTTTCCGCGGGAGAAGGCCCTGGCCCTCGGCGCGACGACCACGCCGGCCTGGCCCTGCGCCTTTGCCCGGCTGGAGGTTTCCGCCGACGAATTCCTGAGCCGTTTCCCCTGCAACCATATCCACGGCGTATATGGCGACTGCGTGGAGGAGCTGAAAACCGTGGCCCGTCTGCTGGATATGGACGTGGACGTATTTGCGTGATAAAATAGGAGGAATCCATCGTATGAAAACAGAACTGACCGCCGCCAGCCTTGCCAAATATTTTGATCAGACCTTGCTGAAGCCTTATGTCAGCGACGCGGATTTCAAGGCCTTCTGCGAAGAGAGCGCCCGGTATCATTTCAAGATGATCGCCATCAATTCCGCGCCGGTGGCCAAATGCAAGGCTTACCTGAAGGACAGCGACGTGCTGGTGGGCGCGGCCATCGGGTTCCCGCTGGGACAGACCACCATCGCCGACAAGGTGTTCGAGACCAAGCAGGCCATCGCGGACGGGGCGGACGAGATCGACTATGTCCACAACATCGTGGAGCTCAAAAGCGGCAATCTCGCTTATGTGGAACGGGAGATGCGGGAGATCGTGGAGGTCTGCCGCGCCGCGGGCAAGACCAGCAAGGTGATCTTCGAGAATTGCTATCTGACGGATGAGGAGAAAAAAATCCTGTGCGAAATCGCCTTGAAGGTGAAGCCGGATTTCATCAAGACCTCCACCGGCTTTGGCACCCCGGCCCCCGGCGTGGCCGTGGGCGCGACGGTGGCCGACGTGAAGCTGATGAAGGCCATGGTGGGCGGTGAAATCAAGGTCAAGGCGGCCGGTGGTGTGCGCACCCTGGACGATGCGCTGGCGATGATCGAAGCGGGAGCCGAGCGGATCGGCACCAGCGCCGGCGTCCCGATTGTGGAAGAATTCAAGACGCGCTTTGAAAAGGGCTGACGCCTGATAAGAAGGAGGAAACCGTTATGGCTCAGGAGAATCCGCAAGTCCGCCGCTCTCTTGACGAGGTGGAAAAGGCGTATTGGAATCCCGGCCCCTCCCCGCTGGACGCGCCCCTGACGCCCTGCACAATGCTGCCGGCCATCCCCGCGTGTGAAGACGCGCCGCTGACGGCGCTGTCCCTGGACGGGGAATGGGAGCTGGCCCCCGACGGATATACAAAGGATCGGGTGGCTGGAGACTGGGCGGACGCCATCCCGGCGCGGGTGCCGGGCACGGTGCACACCGCCCTGCTGGAACACGGCGATATTCCCGATCCGATGGTGGGCAGGAACGACAAGCTGGCCAGAGAGAACAGCTACCGCGTGTGGTGGATGAAGCGGCGGTTTTCCGCCGCCTCCCTGGAGGGGGAGCCGACGCTGATTTTCGAAGGGGTATGCTATCGCGCCCGGTTCTGGCTTAACGGCACGTATCTCGGGGAGCACAGCGGCATGTTCGGCGGGCCGACATATCCGGTGGGGCATCTGCTGCGTGAAGAAAACACGCTGGTCGTCCGCATTGAGAACGCGCCGGCCGACCCCATGGCCTATTCAGAATACGCGGATCACGACGAGGGCTGGAAAAACGGCGTGGTCATCAACTGCGTCTACGGCTGGCATTACGCCTGCATCCCCACCCGGGGCATCTGGGATTCCGTGCGGCTGGAGGGCAGGCCGGCTCTCTGCCTGGAGCGGCCGTTTGTGGCGGCCCGGAATCCGCAGGCGGGGCTGGCGGACATCTGCCTGCCCGTGACAGGCGAGGGGGACGCGGTGTTCACCGGCGTCATCCGGCCCGTGAATTTCGAGGGGGAGAGTTGCGCCTTCCGCGTGGAGGGGGCCGGAGGGCTTCTGCACACGCAGGTGTCCATCCCCGATCCCCATCTCTGGTGGCCGAACGGCCACGGTGATCCCTGCCTGTATGAGCTTCAGGTGCTGATGGAGGCGGGGGGCGCGAGGCAGAGCCGGCGGGTCACCTTTGGCCTGCGCACCATCGAGATGGCCCCGCTGCCGGAGGGGCCCCGCGAAGACCGGCACAACTGGACCTTCGTCGTCAACGGCAAGCCCTTGTTTGTCAAAGGGGTCAACTGGTGCACCACCGACGCGCTGCTCCGCTGCCCGCGGGAGCGGACGGAGCGGTTCCTCACCCTGGCCAAGGAGCAGCACGTGCAGCTGCTGCGCGCCTGGGGCGGCGGGATCCCTGAGAGCGACGATTTCTACGACCTGTGCGACCGGCTGGGGCTGATGGTCATGCAGGAATGGCCTACCTGCTGGGACAGCGACAAGCAGCAGCCCCGGGAGGAGCTGCTGGAGACCATTCGGTGGAACATCCCCCGCCTGCGCAGCCATCCGTCCCTCATCCAATGGGCGGGCGGCAACGAATCCCCCCAGGCGGACGGGGAGACCATGGAAGCCATGGCCCGCCTCTGCTACGAGCTGGACGGCAGCCGGGCGTTCCACCGCACCTCGCCCTGGGGCGGCTCGATCCATAACTACAACACCTACTGGGCCATGCAGGACATCGACGCCACCCTGCAGCTGAAAGCGCCTTTCATGGGGGAATTCGGCATGGCCTCCGCCCCGAACCTGGAAAGCGTGCGGCGGTATCTGCCCCGGGAGGAATGGGACGAGTGGGATGTGACGGCGAAAAATAGCTTCAACTATCACACGCCGCGCTTCAACGAATGGCCGGGCGATCCCGATATGAACCATCTGCTCAAGAGGGTGCCGGAATTCTACGACGCGGACACCATGGCGCATTTCATCATCGCCACCCAGCTGGCGCAGGCCACCTGCATCCGCCACACGCTGGAGAGCTTCCGCGCCCGCTGGCCGGAATCGACCGGTATCTGCTACTATAAGCTGACCGACGTGTATCCCGCCTGCTCTTGGTCGACGGTGGATTATTATGGCGTGCCCAAGCGCTCCTACTATGTCCTGGCGGACAGCTACGCGCCCTTGCACGCCTGTGTGACCACGGAATCGACGACGCTGACGCCGGGCGGGGCGCTGCCGGTTTTCCTGCTCAACGATACGGCCGAGCGGGGCGACTACTGTGTGACCATCGCGGCCTATGACGCGGCGCTGCGGCCGGTTCTGCGCAAGAGCTTTGAGACGGACGGCGCAGCGGCGGTGATCCGGCTGGGCGATTTCGCGCCGGACGCGGGCGAAGGCCCCCTGTTTATCACGGCGGAGGTACGGCAGGAGGGGGCACTGCGGGATCGCACCTTCTACTGGTTCAATTACAAGGATCAGTCCGGCTGCCTGTTCGATCGGCCCCGCACGGCGCTGCGCGTCGCTGTGAAGGAGGGGGCGCTCACTGTTAGGAACGACGGGACGCTGCCTGCCGTCGGTGTGACGGTGGAATGCCCGGAGCACGATACCGTCTTCACCGCGGAGGACAGCCTCTTCTGGCTGGAGCCGGGGGAGAACCGGACGCTTGCAGTCAGCCACACGGAGGGCCTGCGGGTTTCCGCCTGGAACGCGGATACGGTAAACACATAACGAAAGCGAAGGGAAGGGGATCCGCATGGAAAAGGAACCGCTGTTTGCGCAGGAGAGACAAAAGGAGATTCTCGCATTGTTGGAAGCCGAGCAGAAAGTGCTGGTGCCCCAGCTGTGCCGGCAGTTTTCCGTGTCCCCCGCCACCATCCGCAACGACTTAAACGATCTGGAGGCCCGGGGGTTGCTCCGCCGCACTCACGGCGGAGCGATCCCGCTGAGCCGGACCGGACTGGAGCTGACGACGGCGCAGAAGACCGTACGCCGTATGGCGGAAAAGCAGGCCATCGCCGCTTGTGCGGCGGCAATGGTGGAAAACGGCGAGACCATCGCCATCGATACCGGCACCACCACCCTGGAACTGGCGCGATGCCTGCTGGCGCGCACCGGCCTGACGGTGGTAACCAACGACTTGAAAATCGCCGCGCTTCTGGAAGAGCAGTCCGACGCGACGATTATCCTCATCGGCGGCTGTGTGCGCCGTGGCTTCCACTGCACCATCGGCCCGCTGGCGATGCAGGGGATGGCGGAACTGCGGGTGGATCGCTGTTTTATGGCCACCAATGGCCTGACCGTCCACAGCGGTATGACCACGCCGGATATCGGTCACGCGGAGGTCAAACGGCATTTGCTGCGCATGGGGCAGCAGGTGATTTTGCTGTGTGACAGCGAAAAAATCGGAAAGGACAGCTTTGCCGTGGTGGAAGGGCTGGAAAGCGTGGATGTTTTGATAACAGACGCGAAGCTCCGTCCGGAACAAAAATCGGCCTTGGAAGAGGCTGGCCTGGACGTCCGGATGGCCCCGGAAAACCAATAGAAATTGAAACCAAGGCCCCTGCCGCCATGACTGCGGCAGGGGCCTTGGTTATTTCCAGTCCGCCATGTTGGAGTGCTGCTGCCGAAAGCGGGAGGGGGACAGGCCGTAGTATTTTTTGAAGGTGGCGACAAAATGGCTCATGCTGGTGTAGCCGGATTTTAGGGAGATGGTTAGGATGTCGTTGTCGGAATTGCGCAGCAGGTTGGCGGCGTAAACCATGCGTAGCTTGGTAATGTATTGATTGGGGCACCTACCTGCTGCTTCATGATTCGGCACAGATGGCCGTGGCTGAAGCCGGACAGACGCAGCAGCGCTGGCACGCCCGCCTCCAGGTTTTCCTGGGCGGTCATCTGCTCTAGGATACGGTGCAGCCATTCGTTATAGTGCGTTCCCTGCTTGAACTGCGCGTACCGGATGCAGGTGACCAGTGTTTCTACCAGCAGCATACGCAGACGGATATACAGCTCGGCGTTATTGCCGACGTAGAAATTCAAAAAGCTGTGATCCGTGTCCAGGGTGCAGTCGGCAAAGGGACGGATGTTGATCTTCGGCGGATAAAGCGGAGAGAGAAACTGCTGCTCCATCTCCTTGCCGAGATACTGACACGCTGCATAAAAATGATGTGCGGAGAAGCTGACGTTGATAAGCTCACATTCGGTCTTCCGATTCAGCAAAAATAATAAAATCACAAAAAAGACTTGCAATTTGAGAATCGGAGTGATATAATATCGTCTGCGAGTTGAAAGCATGGTTGTAAAAAACCTATAGGCTGCTGCGGCTCGCGCAGCGAGACGCTGGAGTCATTGGACTGGTCTCCAGAAGAATACTTTAGTTGGTGTCGATGGCGGTGGGGGTACACCCGTTCCCATCCCGAACACGGCAGTTAAGCCCACATAGCGTCGAAAATACTTGGCTGGAAGCGGCCTGGGAAAATAGACAGATGCCAACACTAAAAGCCCGTCGAAGTGATTCGGCGGGCTTTTTACTATGCTTAAGCATGTAGGGGACAGCGCGAAGCGGTGGCCCCTACAAAAAGCCGCCCGCTAGGCGGGTGGGATTGTGGGCTTAAGCAAGAGCAACACCTTTCCTGGTATAATGACGATGTTCAAGCCGTCAAAAAAGAAGGAAAGGTGTTGCTCTATGGCACAAAGTTTAGCACATTCAAAATGGGTATGCAAGTACCACATCGTGTTCAGTCCGAAGTATCGAAGAAAGATCATCTACAACCAATTACGAGTGGATATACAGCAGTATATTCGGGATTTGTGCAAATGGAAGGGTGTGGAGATATTGGAGGGGCATATGATGCCCGACCATGTGCATCTGCTGTTGTCGATACCGCCGAAATATTGCGTCTCCAGCTTTATGGGGTACTTGAAAGGGAAATCGGCAATGATGATCTTTGAAAAACACGGGAATCTGAAGTACAAGTTCGGCAACAGGCACTTCTGGGCAACCGGGTATTACGTGAGTACCGTTGGACTGAATGAGGCAACCATCAAGAAATATATCCGAGAGCAGGAAAAGCAGGATATGCTCGAAGACAAATTGACTACCAAAGAATACGACGACCCTTTCAAGGGTAGCCGGTAGTCAGTCCACTACGGCTTGAACATAGTGAAAGCCAGCGTCTTTTAGGCGCTGGCCTTCCTATGCCCTTCTAGGACTCCTTCATGCCACCCGTTTTACGGGTGGTCATGACTGGTAGAGTTTCGCGAGTACACCTGTTTCCATCCCAAACACGACAGTAGAAGAACCGTGAGCGGAACATTGCGTAGAAGATGCTGATCCGGGGAAATACACAAAAGAGCCCGCTGTGGATGTGCAGCGGGCTCTTTTGCAGCTCTGGAAGCCTATTTTCTTCTGAGGATGGAAACACAGGCTGAAGAAATTGACGGGAAGCGGCGCCGGAATAGGTAGTCGGCGGTAGTATGGGATGTACCCATTTATCGGCAGCCTTAAGGGAGCAGAGGCGCAGGAAGGCCTATATTTCCGTATGCCGCATTATTAAGCTGTTGATTTTCTGGCTTTTGCTGGAGTTGAATTTTGCACTTTTTGAGCGCGATCGGTTACAGCTTAGACCGTGCATGCTAAACGACACGTCGCGCGGTTTTTTGTTTGGGTTATCCCAGGATGACGGGTAGCGCCTCCAGCAAATCACCGCACATGGTATGACACAGGCAGGTCACGCCACTTTGGCGGATATTGCCGCCCTCCATGCCGATACAGGGGAAGCCGGCCAACCGGGCCGACACCACGCCTGCGGAGGAATCTTCCATGGCAAAGACACTTTGGCTGTCCCAGCCCAGCCCCAGGCCGACGCGGGCGGTTTCCGCGTAGAGCCATGGATGGGGTTTTGGCTCCAGCTCCCCAAGGGTTCCAACCTGTCCGGGACCCAGGGCTGTGCCGGCGGAGATGATGGCGTCGTAGAAGTTCAGCGGATCCCCCATCCCCAGGGTACGGAAAGCGGAGACAATCTCCGGCAGAGCTTTTTCGGTCAGACCACTGGTAACCAGACCGATTTTAACGTCCGCTTGTTTGAGAGTGGTAAGAAACTCCTTTAGATGAGGGGCGGGGGTGAAGGCGCCTTCCCGGCCACGGCCGTGCATAATTTCGTCCATTTCCCGGCGGGTGATACTGAAATACGCCTGGCGCGCCTCTTCCACGGTCTTATCCGGACAATATTTATCTAGGCAGTACTGCAAATGCTCCGATACCGAGTGACCGGAAACAAAGGGCAGATCGGCATCTTCCAGGGAAAAACGGGGATTGTCGAGGAGGAGGGCGACACTCTGCTGAATAATCCAAATCCAGAAACTCTCGGAATGCACGGAGGTGCCGTCCAAGTCCATTAACACCGCCCGGGCGGGAAGATGGCAGCAAGGCCGCCGCAACGGGTACACCGCAGGGTAGCCGAGGGAGGAGCGGACGTGGCAGTCGACATGATTTGCGTACACAATAAAGTCCACCTTTTGATCCGCCGGAGTGTAAATCGCCTCCACGCCATTTTTTCCGGCGCAAAACCGGCCGTCGGCCGCCTCGCTTGCCTCTATGAGCTCCCGGCGGTAATCGTTACCCAGCACATCTTCCATTCGCATATCTATTACTCCTTATTTATAATATGGCGCGGAGGCTTTTGAGCCTCCGCGCCGTTTTATGGTGTGTCTATTCCCGGCCAGCTGTTGTTTCGCCTTCGATGAGCCGCGCCTCCGCTTTAATGGTATCCGGCGGCATGGTGGGATCGCTGAGGCGGCGGAGCATGGTTTCGGAGGCCAGTTTGCCAATCCCGTAAAAGTTCTGGGCTATCGTGGTCAGTTGCTTATTGTCCGGAAGCTGAATACCCAAGCCGTCGAACCCGACGATGCCCACCTGGGACGGAGTGCGGCAGCCTAGCGAAAGCAATATTTTGTAAATACGGCTGGCGAAATAGTCACCGGTGCAGAACAGGCCAATGCGCTGACCTTTATGCTTATCCAGAAGCTGTTGGATAATATCGGTGATATGGGCGACATCCTGTTCGGGATAGGTAATAAGAATGTGATTAAAATTCACTAGGCCTTTATAGTTCTGCACGACCTGACAATACCCGATATACCGTTCCCGGATCGATTCGTTGTAGTTGAGGTTGACATCCGACAGGAAGTAAATCGTGTCATAGCCGCAGTCCACCAGATGCTTCGTCGCCATGACGGCGCCCTTGACGTTATCTGTACGCACGCAGGGCAAGTTGATACCAATAATGGGCTGATCCACCAGGACAAAGGGGTAATCGCCCATGAACAGCTCGTAAATTTCGCCCTCGCCGCAGTCCATGACGTCCTTAGCCACATACGCAATGATCCCCGCGCTTAAGGAAGATTTTACGGCCTTGATGGTTTCGATAAAATCCTCGCCGTTATCCTTGCAGTAGTGGATCATGGTGAAAAAGCCGTGCTGGCTCAGCCGCTTTTCAATTCCTTTTAAGATGTTCATTTCGTCTAGACGCGCCGTATCCCGGTATTGGGCAAAGGGGAGGACGACGGAAATGATGTTGGAGCCCTGTTGGGTGGCGGCTGTATAGCCTTCGTTGACAAAGGTGCCGCTGCCCTGCACCCGGTAGACGATCCCCATATCACGCAGTCTATCGAGCGCCTTTACAACCGTGGGGCGGCTGACGTCAAACTGTTCAGACAGCTCCTGTTCCGTGGGAAGCTTGGCATTCTGCTGGTAAACATGATTTTGAATTTGTTCCTGTATGTAATCCATGATCTCGCGATATTTGGGAATGGTCTCCATGACAACCCCTCACTTTAACGAAATTGACTTATCGAATTCCTTAGTATTATCATAATCCTTTTTCTGTGAATTGTCAATTACTTTTAAAAAAATTTGCATATGGGCGAAGTTTATTTGGTAAGCAAAGCGGAAATTTGACAACATAGTGAAATGGAATCTTTAAAAACGTCATATGTTAGTCAAAATAACTAAAACGATAAAATAAATATGATAAATCATATGAACCTCAAATTTTCCACATAATAAATTTGATAAGGCTATTGAAAACGCGAAAAAAAGAAGCTATACTAGAAACAGGCAAATGCCTTGACGTAATTTATGGAAGATGATGTTAAGGTATATGGGATCTAGGTATTATTTGCAAAACCAGTATAGCGGTTTCCGCTGATTGCTCTCGGCTTTGGAAAGTTGACAAGTCAATTGGGCGGCAAAGGAGGGACTCGACGGCATTTGTACGGAAAGGCATCGTATGGCGGTTTACCGATTATCAAGAGAAAGGTGTATGAGAAGACATGGCGAAAAGACAAATTTCCCTGTTGGCGTCCCTGAGCCTGCTGCTAGGCTCCGTGGCCGTCATGACCTTTACTCCCGCAGCGGCCGAGGGAACGCCGGAGGGCTATACGGCAAATCCGACGCAGAAAAATATCCTTTTGGAAGAGGGCCAGTACTATAAGGAGCTCACGGGCTTTGAAGGGACGGGAATTCGTCAGGCGGATATTGACAGGAAATCCGATGGTGAACTCCTTTACAGCACGTTGTCACCGAACAACGGCTCCAAGCTGGCAAAAGTCGTCCACACCAAAGGTTCTTCCGGAGAGAACAGAAATATTATCAAAATATTCTGCATGCAGTTTGATAATCCGGATGTGGGAAAGGATTGGTCCCAAGCGGCCTACCTGCAAATGTATGTCCGCAATCCGAATGCCACGCCGGTGCAGCTGAACAGCATGGATTATCGTTTGGCTTCTGCGGATGGAACCAAAGTTTCTATGAAATTGGGAGCGAAAGTCAAATTCTACGATTTGAAGGATAAAGCGTGGTCGGAAATCACGGTGACGCAGTCTGCATCGCCGGATGCCACGAACACATGCGTCGAGCTGCCTGGCGGCGCGGAAGGAATGCTGAGGATTCCGCTGAACAGCGATACATACGCGGGATACCAGGCCTCGGGCATGACCAATGTCAGCCGTTTCATTCTGTATGTACAGGCTCCGCCTGTGTCAGCCGAAAATTTTACCGTTTTCATCGATGATCTTGGTTTGATAGCGGAGGATGAGAAGGAGCCCGCCCTCCCGGACTACACGGCGGATCCGGACTTCGAAGCGGCTTTGCTGGAAGGGCAGACCGCCCGGCTGATTCAGGGCTTCGGCGCCCAGACCCTGGAGTTCTCGGGGGATTTCAGCGTGGCCAACACCCACAAGAGCTTTACCGTACAGTTTGCCGGGGATAAGGGCGCGCAGGAGCGCAGCACGGCCAAGTACATCCAGTTCGAGGTGGAAAACACCTCCGATGCGCCGCTGGATTTGTTCTATATCAAGATTACGGCGCCGGGTACCGGGTATGATCGTGTGCTGACTCTTGGCGATTCGGGTTCGGCCTTTTACGATTACGGTACAAAAAAATGGTCGAGTCTTACAGTGGAGAAAGCGCAGCTTTACGAAGCCCCCGGTTTGTCCGTGCCCGCAGGCTCGAAGGGCATTCTGCGGATCCCGCTGAGCATCCTGACCGGCGGCAATGTGGACAACGACAACTATGTGCTGAATCTGGATACCAGCACTCTGGAAATCTACGCCAACACCCCGCATGCGACGGCCGGATCCACGGCTACCTTTAAGAATCTGGCCCTGGTGGCCGGGGCGGACAATGTGTTCCCTTCCGACGAGGGGGAACCCACCGACTTCCCCTTTGTGGAGAATCCGGGCAAGAACGTGGCCCTGCAGGATGAGCAGACCTACAAGGAGCTCAACAGCTTTGAAAAGGAGCAGGGCGTGACCTTCGGCTGCTCGGAGAACGCGGCTGTGGGAGCTTTCTCCGGCGAGGGCGCTAAGAACGGCTCCAAGAGCTACAAGCTGACCTTTAACAATGGGGGCGCCAACGCCATCGCCTTCCCCAATTTTTTGCCCGAGGCGCAGGCCAACACCGACTGGTCGGAGGCCAAGGCCGTACAGATTTATATCGATAATACGGCGGACACCAATGCGATTGTCGAGGACATCAAGTTCAAGGTTGGCGATACCCCCTACAAGCTGAAAAGAGAGGCGACGGTATATTTCGCCGACATGTCGGAAAACGCCTGGAGCCAGCTGCCCATCGTTGACGGCGGGAACCCTGCGTATTTCGGCGTGGTGATTCCCGGCAAAACCAAAGGCTTCCTGCGCATCCCGTTGAACGCAGACAATTTTGAGAATTTCGGCGAGGCGGATCGGACGGCCGTTACCAAGATGGAGCTGTTCCTCCAGATGCCCGGCTGCCTCAAGAACTCGGTGCTGTATCTGGATGATTTCGGCCTGGTGGCTGGTAAGGATACCGAGCTTGTCTCGGTGGACGACTATATCAAGACGGACGATGTCAAGCTGAACACGGGAGAGACCTACAAACCCCTTACGGGTTTTGAGGATGGCGACAAGGCTGGTCTTGCCCAGAACGACCCCGGCAATGTGGAGGTCAGCGGCGAGGCTAAGAACAACGGCGAGAAGTCCCTGATGGTCAAGTTTGTGGATGGTACCGCCGGCGGGTTCCGGAATTTTGCCATCAACACCTCCAACGTGAAAACCAGCAACTGGAGCCGTGCGAAATACCTCCAGTTCTATGTGGAGAACGCCTGCCCGGCGGGGACGGATTCGATGCAGCTGTTCTACATCCAACTCAATAACGGCAACAAAATGCTCAGCGGCGATGCCACCGGTTTGAAGCTGTACGATTTGGCCACCGAAAAATGGAGCGACCTGCCGGTGGTCGGCAATTCGGATCACGTGCTGGCCGGCACCCAGACCAAGGTGCCCACCGTGCGTATCCCCGCCGGCTTCAAAGGGTACGTCCGCATCCCACTGACCAACGAGAATTTCACCAACTGCACCCTGTCCGACGAGCTGTCCAATATCAGCCGGATCGCCATGTTCTCCCTGGTGAAGGGAGTCGCCAGCGGCTCTAAAGCGTATTTCGACGACTTTGGCCTGGTGACCTACGACGGCGACAAGGCTCCCGATTATGAGGATGGCGTGGCGCCCGGCAAGGACGACGAATACGACGATGTGGTAACCCATTTTGATCTCAGCGGCACCATTACCGGCCCAGACGGCAAGCCGCTGGCCGGTGCCACCGTGACCTTGAACGGAGAGACCGTTTACAAGACCAACAGCAAGGGACAGTACCGGTTCGACGGCCTGCAGACGGGCCTGCTTGAGCTGGCAATTGTCGGCGCGGACGGCACTGACTACAGCTATGTGACTGTGGAGGTGCTCACCGGCGCCACCACCCATTTCACTGACACCAATGTCCGTATCGCCCACGACGCCGACGGCTTGACTATGGATTTCACCATCGGCGAGCTGGGTCCGGAGTTGACGGCGGTGGAGACCGGCGCCTTTGTCCCTGAGAAGGACGGCGGCGACAATACCGTCAGCGACGGCGGCGAGAGCTCCGACGGCAACACCCCGAGTCCCGGTACCGGAGAGGCCGGAAAAACCGCGGCGGCGGCGTTGCTGCTGCTGGGGGCGGCGGGCTGCTTCGTTTTCTCCCGCAAGAAGGCCTGAATCACGGAAGATAGGAGAATTGCTATGAAAGCATACGGCAGAAAAGCGACCATATTGGCGGCCGTGCTCGCGCTGTTCCTCACTGCGGCCGCCGGCTGCGGCGGGAAAATCAACGAACCCGGCGGCAGCACGAGCCCTGTTTCCCAGGGGGCGTCCGACGCGGAGTCGGGCGCGCCCGTAGAATCCGACAGCAGCGATGCCACCGATCCGACGGGGCAGGACGCCTCCACACCCAGCGACACGGCGAGCGGGAACGGAGACAGCACCAATCCCGGCGGCAACGCCAGCAAGCCCGGCGGCAACAACCAGGGGCATACCGCCACCACCACAAAAGGCGGCGGGGGCAGCAGCTTCAAGGAGCCGGTTTATGATTTGAAGGGCCGGGTCATCGTTATCGGCAGCGAAAGCGTGCCGGACATGAGCAAAACCAATATCTATAACGAGAGCATTAAGCTGACCCAGGAAAAATACCATTGCACCTTCAAGTTCATCAAAAAGGAATACGTGTCCTTGTATCAGGATTTGATCAACGGTCACGCGGCAGGCAAATCCAATTACGACGTGGTGAACCTGCGGGGATACGAAATCTTTCCCAACGCGGCCAATTCCGGAACCATACTGGACGTCAGCTCCTATTACGATTTCGCGGGCGATCCCACCTGGCAGGAAAGCTCCGTGAAGGACTTGGGCGTATTCAAGGGCAAACGGTACGGCATCCCCTATTCGCCCAACGAGGTGGGCAACGGCATCTGGTACAACCGGGCGCTGCTGCGCAAATTCAACGTGCCCGACCTGTGGACCTATGTGGAGAAGGACACCTGGAACTGGCAGACCTTCCGCGCCGTCTGCAAAAAGCTGACCCAGGACACCAACGGCGACGGCAAGCCCGATTACTGGGGCTTCACCTCCAGCGATCCGTGGCTGGAATTCGTATATTCCAACAACGGCTCCCTGATCTCCTCCGGCGTCAACGGCACGCCCAAAATTTCCCTGGATTCCAAGAACGCTCTGGACGCCATTCAATTTATTGCCGACCTGCACATGATCGACAATACGGTGCCGGACGGCAAAGAGCTGGGCGCCATCACCGACAAGCCTTTCAATGCCCTGTTTACCGGCAAGGTGGCCATGTATCCGTATCACGCCCGCTACGGCGCGGTGATGGAGAGCATGGGCATTCCGGCGGCGGACATCGGCTGGGTTTACATGCCCAAGGGGCCGGCGGCCAAGAGCTATGTCACCGCGAGCGGCTCTATGCCCGATATGTTTGTGGTGCCGCGGGATATTTCCAATCCCAAAGAAGTGGTGGCGGCGATTCAAGATGTGGCCGCCTATTGGGATACCAGCCGCAAGGTGCGGGTGGATATGTACGGTAAGACGGAAGAGCTGTATCAGGCCCTGAAATCCAGCCTGGACGCCAACGCCAAGAAGGTGCTGGAATACCAGGCCAAGCATCCGGTCTACACCCTGGCCAACAACTACAACCTGAGCGAAACCCTGCAGAACGAGCTTTGGCCCGCTATTCTGAACGGCAAATCGGTCAAGAGCGCCGTGGACAGCGTTAAGTCCAAAATGCAGACCGAACTAACGAAAAAGTACAACGGCACCATTGTAAAATAATGGGCCTGCGCGGCAGCCATCCATGCGTACCCGGCGGGAATTCCGCCGGGTACGCGATCCGCTGCGGAGCTGCGCGGCGGCCGGCGCTCCTTTTTCATATCCGTTGTATTATGCGGAAAGGACATGGATCGATGATGAAAAAACCAGCGATACGGTTCGGCTGCGCGGCTATGGCGGCTCTGCTGCTGTTCGGCTCCACAGTGGCTGCGGAGCCGGCGGGCAGCGCCGATCCCTCCACCTACTACGAATATAAGCAGACCTACAAGGACGCGGCCCGGCCTGACGAAGAAATCGTGGTGAGGGGCAGCGATTACACCGATACGAATGATAAGGCCCTGAAGGTGCTGCCCGAGCTGGAGGGCGTCAAGGACGTCCTGGCCACGGGAAGCGAAGGGTTTGTTGAATGGGAATTTGACGTCCGGCAGGCCGGACTTTATCATATCGCCCTGCGGTATTGCCCACTGGAGGGCAAGGGCAATGCCATCGAGAGGAACATCCTTGTCAACGGAGAGGTTCCCTATGACGACCTGTATGCCGTTTCTCTCAACCGGGTATACACCGCCGCTGAGAAGGAACGGCAGCGGGACGAGATGGGCAACGAGCTGCGCCCGGTGCAGATCGAGGCGCCCCGGTTCGAAACCGTCACGCTGTCCGGCTCGTTGTTCAATGTGTCGGAGCCGCTGGCTGTCTACCTGAAGGAAGGGAAGAATACGCTGCGCCTGGAGGCGGTGCGGGAGCCCATGGCCCTGGACAGCATCCGCTTTTATCAGAAAAAGGACGAGGCGTCCTATGCGCAGGTCAGCAAGGGATACACCGCCGGCAAGGCGGCCGAAACCATTCATATCGAGGGGGAAGACGCCGCCTTTACGTCCGACAAAACCCTCTATGCCACCAGCGACAATTCCAGCCCTCTGAATTCTCCGGTATCCGGCAGCCAGATTCGGATGAACATGATGGGGGGGATCAACTGGCGCTCCCCCAGGCAGTACATCGAATGGGCATTCCATGTGCCGGAGGATGGGCTGTACAGCATCGTGATCCGGGGCAAACAGGACTACAATCCCGGGCAGATCAGCAGCCGCCGCCTGACCATCGACGGCGAGGTGCCATTCTATGAGGCCAATCGGCTGGAATTCCCCTATGCCCTGGGCTTTCAGAATTATGTTCTCGGGGATGGGGACACGGTGTTTCAGTTTGAACTGACAGCGGGAGATCATACCCTGCGGCTGGAAAACAACGTGGGGCCCATCGGCGATATTCTGGAACGCCTTAACCAGGTGGTGGGCCGGCTCAACGGCCTGTACAAGGATGTGTTCATGCTGACCGGGTCCTATCCAGACGCCGATCGGGATTACAACATCGGGCTGGCGCTGCCCCAGGCGGCGGAGCAAATTGCCGCCATGGACAAGGATTTGGAGACCATCAAGCAGGATTATCTGGACATGGTGGGCACCAAGGGCGACGGCTACGGCGACATGGAGAAGATCCAGGTGCAGCTGCGCAGCTTCATCAAGGACATCGAAACCCTGCCCGCCCGGCTGGACGCTTTCCGCATCAACATCAGCAACCTGTCCTCCTGGCTGCTGTCCTCCACCGATCAGCCCCTGCTCATCGATACCATCGATTTGATTCCGGCGGACGGGGACACCGGCCGGGCGGAGGCCGGATTCTTCGGCAAGCTCTGGTATGATCTAAAATCTTTCTTCATCTCCTTCTTCGTGGATTATAACGCCATCAGCGAGGGCACCGAGGGCGGCAATACCGAGGCCATCACCCTCTGGCTCGGCACCGGGCGGGATCAGGCGCAGGCCATCAAGGCCATCATCAACAACGGCTTCACCCCGCAGAAGAAAATCGGCGTCAATATCCGGCTGGTGGATCTCGGCGTGCTGCTGCCCGCCGTGGCGGCCGGCCGGGGACCGGATATCGCCATTACGCTGGATCGCTCGCTGCCCATGAACTACGCCTACCGTGGCGCGGTGCAGGAGCTGAACGACTTTCCCGGCTTCCAGGAGGTCATCAGCCGCTTCCATCCCCAGGCCCTCACCGAGTTTCAATACCAGGGCAAGTATTACGCTCTGCCGGACAAATACACCTTTTACATGATGTTCTACCGGCAGGACATTTTAGGGGAAATGGGCATCGAGGTACCCAAGACCTGGGACGATGTGTATGAGCTGCTGCCCAAGCTGCAGAACAAGCATATGGGCATCGGGCTGCCGAACATCGAGGAAAACAACATCGACATGTTCACCACGCTGCTGTATCAGCAGGGCGGCACGGTCTACGACGAAGAGCTGACCAAGAGCGTGCTGGACAGCGATCCGGCGCTGAAGGCCTTCAAGCAGTTCACCGATTTTTACACCAAGTACAAGGTCAGCAAGAAGCTGAACCATCTGACCTATTTCCGCACCGGCGAGACACCCATCGTTTTCATGCCGTATACCTTCTACGCCAATCTGCAGGCCGCGGCCCCGGAAATCAAGGGGCAGTGGAGCTTCGCCCAGGTGCCCGGCACCGTGAAGGAGGACGGCAGCGTGGACGCCACCGTGTCCGGTACCTCCACCGGCTGCGTCATCTTCAGCAACAGCGCGCACAAGCAGGCGGCCTGGGAATTCCTCAAGTGGTGGACCGACACCGAGGCCCAGGTGGATTTCGGCACGGAAATCGAGAGCATCCAGGGCCCCTCCGGCCGGTATCCCACCGCCAATCTGGAGGCGCTGCGGATGCTGCCCTGGTCCAATGCCGAGCTGCAGGCCATCCTCAGCCAATGCCAGCACACCCAGGCCATGCCGGAGGCGCCGGGCGGCTATATGACCAGCCGGTATATTGTCAGCAGCGCCATGATTGTCATCAACAACGGGCTGGTGCCCCGGGAGACCATCATGGATTACAACAAAATGATCAACGACGAAGTGCAGTCCATGCGCAAGAAGTTCGGGCTGGACTGAGGAAAGGGGATGGCAAGCGGTGGCGAAACCTCATCTCACCTATTTGAAAAAGAATTACCAGGGATACTTGCTGATGCTCCCCTTCCTGCTGGTGTTTTTCACCTTCACGGTATGGCCGGTGGTCATGTCCATGGGGCTGAGCTTCACGACCTATAACGTCTTTGAGGCCCCGCGTTTTTTGGGCTTTGAGAACTACGTCAAGCTGTTTTTCAACGATTCGGTCTTTTTGACCGCCATGCAAAACACCTTCCTGCTGTCCATCATCGTGGGGCCGCTGAGCTATCTGCTGAGTCTGTTCCTCGCGTGGATGGTCAACGAGTTCCGGAACCCCTGGCGCACCATCCTGACGGTGGTGTTTTACGCGCCCACCCTGTCCAATGCGGTGTTTACCATCTGGCTCATCGTCTTTGACGGGGACATTTACGGGTATCTCAACAGCATCCTGCTGAAAATGGGGCTGATAAGCGATCCCATCCAGTGGACCCGGGATCCCAAGTATATGATGATGGTGGTCATCATCGTACAGCTGTGGGTCAGCTTGGGCACCTCCTTCCTCACCCTGCGGGCCGGTTTCAACACCGTAGATCGCCAGTATTACGAGGCGGGGAGCCTGGACGGCATCAAAAACCGGTTTCAGGAGCTGTGGTACATCACCCTGCCCATGATGGCGCCGCACCTGATGCTCAGCGCCGTGTTGGCCATCACCGCCACCTTCACCACCGCCAACGTGGCCACCGTCATGACCGGGTTCCCCTCGGTCAACTATGCCACCCATACCATCATGCATCACCTGCAGGATTACAGCACCATCCGGTATGAACGGGGGTACGCCTCGGCCATTGCCACCGTGCTGTTCCTGTTCTCGCTCTTCGCCAACAAGCTGGCGCAGAAATTCATCGGCCGGATCGGCAAATAAAAAAAGTCAAGGCCCCCACTTGAATAGGGGCATAAAATTCCACAGGAATTTTGAGCGGGGATACCCTCCCCGCGCTGGACGGGAAAGGATGACAGTCCCCTATGAAATTCCCTAAAAACCCCCGCCGGGCGAAGCTGCTCAACCGGAGTCGGGCGGGCAATGTGCTGATGTTCCTCTTCCTGGCGGGCTTTGCCGTGTACAGCGCCCTGCCCATCCTGCTCATTTTTCTCCAATCGGTCAAGCCGCTCAACGAGCTGTTCATCTACCCGCCTCGGTTTTTCGTGATGAACCCCACCTTCGACAACTTCCGGCAGCTGTCCTCGCTGATGTCTTCCACCTGGGTGCCCTTTATCCGGTACATATTCAACAGCGTTTTTGTTTCAGTGACGGGCACGGTGGGGCATATCGTGGTGGCCTCCATGTGCGCCTACCCGCTGGCCAAGATGAACCTGAAGGGCGGCAACGTGATTTTCACCATCATTGTCACCTCCCTGATGTTCGCCCCCACGGTGTCGGACATCATCAATTACCAGACCATCTCCACCCTGGGGATGCTGGACAATTATCTGGCGATCATCCTGCCGGCGCTGGGAACCAGTCTGGGGCTGTATATCATGAAGCAGTTTATGTCCCAGATTCCCGATGCGCTGATTGAGTCCGCCCATATCGACGGGGCGAGTACCTTTACGGTTTTCTGGAAAATCGTGATGCCCAATGTCAAGCCTGCTTGGCTGACGCTGGCCATCTTCTCCTTCCAGGGGCTGTGGAACAACGCCAACACCACCTATATTTACCGGGAGGAGCTTAAAAGCCTGCCCTATGCTCTCAACCAAATCGTGGGAGGCGGCATTATCCGCGCGGGGGCGGGGGCGGCGGTCAGTGTCATCATCCTGATGGTGCCGCTGCTGCTGTTCATCTTCACGCAGAGCCGGATTATCGAGACCATGTCCACCTCCGGCATGAAGGAATAACCCGTCCGATTACTGTAAAGGAACATGGCGTATGAAGAAATTGCTTGCGGTTTTCCTGTCCCTGCTGCTGGGCGGCGTCGGGAGCTTTTCCTGCCTGGCGTTCGTGCCCTACGACAGCTATACCTATTCCACCCAGACGGGTGAGGCGGTGGCACAATTCTGCCCGACGCCCTATTATCCGGCCTTCACCATCGACAAGGCCACCATCGGTGTCCCGCTGGTGACTCCCACCTGCATGTGCTTCGACAAGGAAGGCAACCTCTATATCACCGACAGCTCTGCCAACCGGCTGCTGGTGCTGGACAAGGAGTATAGGCTCAAGGCCAGCATCGACACCCTGGAGGATGAGGAGGGCAACTTCGAATTCCTCGGCGGACCGGAAGGGATTTTCGTAACGGACGACGGCAGCATCTATCTGTGCGACACCAAGCAAAAGCGGATTCTGGTGCTGGATCAGAGCTACAAGCTGGTGCGCAAGTACGAAGGCATCCGGCCGCTGGGCGAGAACCAGGAGGACTACATGTTCCTGCCCACCCGCATCGTGGTGGACGCATCCGGGAACATGTATGTGCTGGTACAGAACGAATACCAGGGCATCATGCAGATCGACAGCGACGGGCGCTTCATCTCCTTTGTGGGCGGCAACAAGGTGACCTACGACCCGGTGACCAAGCTGTGGAAGAAAATCATGAGTAAGGAACAGCGGGCGCAGCTGGAGCAGTTCCTGCCGGTGGAATACACCAACCTGTCCCAGGATGGGGAGGGGCTGATTTACACCGTTTCCAAGGCGGACAACAGCGACCCCATCAAGCGGCTGAACCTGTCCGGAAAGGACGTGCTCATCCGCAACGGGTACACCGACGTTATCGGGGACGTACTCCCCGCCGGGACGGACGAGAAAACGACGGGCTCCCTCTTTGTGGACATCGCCAGCGACGCGAGCGGGCTCATCTACGCGCTGGATGCCAACCGGGGCCGGATTTTCGTCTACAACAACGAGGGCTTTCTGTTTTATGTGTTCGGTGGCATCGGCACCCAGCTGGGTACCTTCGCCACCCCCTCGGCCATCGAGGTAAACGGCACCGACGTGCTGGTGGCGGATCAGGGGAATCCCCGCATCACCGTATTTCGCCGGACGGCCTACGCCCAGATGATTTCTGAGGCCGACGAGGCCTACAATACCGGCCGGTACGACGAAAGCGTGGACATTTGGAACGAGGTCATTAAGCAGAATTCCAATTTCGAGCTGGCCTACACCCAGATAGGAAAGGTTTACCTGCGCCGGGGCCAGTACAAGCAGGCCATGGACTATTTCGAACTGGGCAATTTCCGGGGAGACAAAATTACCAACACCACCGGCTATAACAAGGCGTTTTCCGAATTCCGCAGGGAAACGGCGGCAAAATGGCTGGGCCCGGCGGTTATCACTGTTGTGGCGCTGGCCGCGGGCTGGTGGGGCTGGCGCTTCTGGCGGCGGAAAAAGAAGGGAACGAACAGGGGGGAGAAGGCGTGAAGGAAAAAGTAAAATTCGCTTTCCACATCCTGGCGCACCCCTTTGACGGCTTCTGGGATATGAAAAGGGAAAAGAAAGGCGATATCCGGGTGTCCCTGGTCATTCTCGCCCTGGTGGTGGTGACCGATATCCTATCCAAGCAGTTTACGGCGTTCCTGTTCAACCCCGATAAATTCGCGCCGATGGACGTGGTGTTCGAGGTGAACAAAATCCTGCTGGTGTTTCTCCTGTTCTGCGTGTCCAACTGGTCGGTGACCACCCTGATGCAGGGGGAGGGGACATTCAAGGACATCGTGATGATGACCGGATACGCCTGCCTGCCGCTGGTGATTATCCCCCTGCCGGTGGCCATTTTGTCCAATCTGGCGGCTTATTCGGAGCAGGTATATATGAACGCGGCGCTGACCGTCGCGTACCTGTGGTTCTTCGGCCTGCTGCTCGCGGGCGTGATGACCATCCACCAGTACACCATCGGCAAGATGCTGGGTACGGTGCTGGTGACCATCGTGGCCATGCTGGCGCTGGTGTTCATCTGCCTGCTGTTTTTTAATCTGTTCAGCCAGCTTGTCGGTTTTGTATACTCCCTGTACAAGGAGCTGGCACTGCGCACGTAACGTCTACCTGGATAGAAAGGCGGGGGCAACCCTATGAGGATAACAAGAAAACTGGGCGCGGTGCTGGCCGCGGCGGCGATGGCGGCTTCTCTGGCCGGGTGCGGCGCGGGGAAGGAAACGCTGGATTTGGCTGCCTATCGGACGCAGGCGGACGGATTCTCCTTCACCAATTACCCCGGGGAAACCGTGTACGCCGCGCAGCCGCAGGAGGAATACGCCGCCTTGCTGGACGGATACGAGGCCGTTTGCGAAAGCCGGTTCCTGACCCTTTACGCAGATAAGGCCCGCGCGGCGGTGGCGGTGAGCGACCGCCGCACGGGGCGGGTTTGGTTCTCCAACACGCCGACTATCGACGAAGACACGGAAATCGACGAGGACGCCCGCAACCTGTTTTACGCCCAGCTGCTGGTGGAATATCTGGACGGCCAGAACTTCAAACAGATCGACAGCTACAACGCCTCCGTCGCCCAGGGGACTTTCGATATGCAGGCGGATAAGGACGGCCTGACGGTAACCTACCATTTAATGGACAACAAGACCGCGGACACCGATGGCCAGAAGGCCGAGCTGTTCACCATCACCCTGCGCTACGCGCTGGAGGATGAATCCCTGATTGTCCGGGTGCCCATGGCCGAGGTGGCCTGTCCGGCGGGTATTCTCCCCCTGAAAATCGCGGTGCTGCCCCATTTCGGCGGCAGTTCCGCCACGGAGGGCGGGTATCTGCTGGTGCCGGACGGCAGCGGGGCCCTCATCGAGTTCGGCAGCGGCAAATATTCCACCACCAGCTATGTAGGCAGCGTCTACGGCTTCGACAAGTCCCTGGAGGTCAAGAGCGCGAGCCCCAAAGTCCAGCAGGTGCGCTTGCCGGTGTTTGGCGTGAAGGACGGGGACGACGGCTTCCTGGCTATTCTCGAGGACGGGGCGGCCCTGGCTTCCATCCATGCCAACCGGGCGGGCCCCTACAGCTCTTTCAACGAGGTGTACGCGTCCTTTGCCACCCATGCGTATCAAAACGTATCCATCGGCGCCATGGAAAACGCCAGCAAGCTTATCGGCATCCAGGATATCGCCTATCAGGGGGATTTGCGGCTGCGGTACGCTTTTCTGGACAGCGCGCAGGCCGATTATGTGGGAATGGCCGGTTATTACCGGCAGTATCTGACTGAAAAAGACGGGCTGCAGCCGCTGAAGGCGGGGGAGAGCCTCCCGTTCAACCTGGAGCTTTTAGGGGCGGTGGATAAGCTGAAATCCACCTTCGGCATCAAGTACCAGGGGATGGAGAGCCTGACCACGACAGAGCAGGCGATACAAATCCTGGAGGAGCTGCAGGGACGGGGGATTACCAATATTCAGCTGAAATACAGCGGCTGGATGAACGGCGGGCTGCGGCAGGACCTACCCGCCTCCCTGAAGGTGGAAAGCGCCGTGGGAGGCAAAAAGGGACTGACCGCCCTGCGGGATTATACCCGCCGGTCGAACGTGGGCCTGTATCCGGCCGTAAATTTCCTGACCACGCCGACCCAGGCGAAAGGGTTTAATGTCTTCCGTATGGCAGCCATGCAAATCGATCAGAAGGACGCCAAGGCTTATACCTACGATATGGTGACCCGCACGGGGGAGGATTACGACAGCATCCTGTCCCCGGCCGCCCTGGGCGGCGTGGCGCAATCCTTCAACAAGGCCTACGGGGCTCTCGGCATCTCCGGCCTGTGCCTGAACGACATGGGAGAGAACCTCTACGCCGACTATACCAAGGGGGCCCCCATCGACCGGGAAACCGCTTCCAATATTATCCGCCGGCTGCTGAAGGATCAATTTGCCGGATACGATTCGCTGATGATCACCGGCGGCTTCGCCTATATGATGCCGTATGCCGACGTGGTGCTGAACGCCCCCTTTACCGACAGCGGCTTCGACATGACCGATGAAACGGTGCCGTTCTATCAGCTGGTTTTCCACGGCTACGCAGCCTACGCCGGCGCGCCGCTGAACCTTTCCTACGATTTCGAAACCGATTTGCTCCGGCTCATCGAATATGGCGGCACGCCGTATTTCCAGCTGATGGCGGCGGATGGCTCGGCGGTGAAGAACACGTCGTACAGCATGTTCTGTTCGAGCAGCTACGGCATCTGGAAGGATAGGCTGGTGCAGGCCTACCAAACGGTCAACGAGGCCCTGGCCCCGGTGCAGAGCGCAGCCATGACCGGGCACCGGAAGCTGGCGGAGAACCTATACCGCACCGACTACGAGGGCGGCTGGTCGGTTTACGTCAACTATGGGAGCGAACCGGCCCAGGCGGACGGCGTAACCGTGCCGGCCAGGGGCTACAGCCTGCAGCAGAAATCGGCGGCGTGACGCCACAGAAAGGAACTGGCCATGAAAAAACGCAACCTGTCCTTAATGCGCAAGCGGGGGCTGATGGGATACGCCTATTGCGCCCCGTGGATCCTCGGGTTCCTGCTGTTCTTCCTCACGCCCGTGGTGAAAACCGCCATTTACAGCTTCAATACCTTCGACAAGGTCACGCTGGACGCCACCTTTGTGGGCCTGGCCAATTTCCGCCACGCCTTCACGGGGGACGGACGGTTCCCCCAGGAGTTGGTAGCTTCTCTGGTGAAGATGACCGATGTGCCGCTGATACTGATTTTCTCCTATTTCGTTGCGCTGCTGCTGCGCAAGAAATTCCGGGGCATCGGGGCGGTCAAGACCATCTTTTTCCTTACCGTTATCCTGTCCTCCGACCTGTTTTTGCGGATGCAGGATTCGGTGGGGGCGGTTAACAACGCCCAGATGAACGCCTCTATGGAGGAGAGTCAGCAGATTTTCAGCGCGCTGCAGGCCATGGATATCAGTCGGTATTTCACCAGCCTGGGGATTGATCCTGCCTGGATGAACTACATCAACGACGCCATCAGCAACATTTTCTTCATCATGATCCGCTCCGGCGTGCAGATTTTCATTTTCCTGGCGGCCCTGCACTCCATACCGGAATCCATGTACGAGGCGGCCAACATGGAGGGTTCCACCGCCTGGGAGAGCTTCTGGACCATCACATTTCCCATGACCGGTCCTATCATCCTGGTCAACTGCATTTACACCATTGTGGATTCCTTCGGCTCCTTTCTCAACCCGGTGGTCAACTACATCAATTCCATTTCCTTCAGCCAATTCGAATTCGGCTATTCCTCAGCGCTGTCCTGGATTTATTTCCTATGTATCGCACTGATTATCGCCGTGATTTACCTCCTCTTCCGCAAAAAGATTTTTTATCAAACCTGACGCCCGAATCCTGCGAAAGGAATGGTCAAGCGCATGAAGAACTTCGCCTTAACAGACAAAATTGCCGTCAGCCCCCGGGCGGCCGCACGGACCCGGAAGCTGGCGGGAAAGGGTATACAGGGGATCGTCAAAGCTGTGTTTCTCCTCGGCTTCTGCTTTGTGATTCTCTATCCCATTCTGATGATGGTTTCCAAGGCGTTCATGGAGCGGGGGGATATTTTCGACAACACGGTCATTCTTATCCCACGCAACTTCACGCTTCAGAATTTCGATATCGCCATGCGGCTGACCAATTACTGGGAAACCCTGGGCAATACCCTGCTGCTCGCGGTCTTGGTGACAGTTCTGGAGACGGTGTCCTGCCTAATCGTCGCTTACGGACTCGCCCGTTTTGAGTTCAAACTGCGGGGGCTTTTCATGGCGCTGGTGGTATTCACCATCGTCGTGCCGCCCCAGCTGATTCTGACCCCCATGTACGTCCAGTTCCGCCAATTCGATCCCTTCGGCCTCGTGTCCGCCGTCTGCGGGGGTTCGATGAATCTTATTGACACCTATTGGCCCTTCGGTCTGCTGGCGGCCACCGCCGTGGGCGCCAAAAACGGCCTGTTTATCCTGATTTTTTTCCAGTTTTTCAAAAACATGCCCAAGGAATTTGAAGAGGCCGCCTACATCGACGGGGCCAATTCCTTCGGGACCTTCACCCGCGTGATGCTGCCCAACGCCACCACGGCTATCACCACCGTGTCCTTGTTCGGCTTTTTGTGGCAGTACAACGATATGAATTACACCACCTCGTTCCTGCAGAACCGGCCGGTGTTTTCCGGCGTGTACAACAATCTCGATCGGTTCACCAACGAGGTGTACGATCTGCTGGGGGTGTCCCAGTACGATATGACTGTGACCATGTACGTGCCCCTGGTCAAAAGCGCCGGCGTGCTGCTGATCCTGCTGCCGCTGCTGATCCTGTTCGCCTTCTGCCAGCGCTTCTTTGTGGAGAGCATTGAGCGGGTGGGAATCGTGGGGTAAACAAACCAAATGGGCGCATGCCCAGGGAGGACAAAACCATGGAGAAGCTCAAGTTCCGCGTGGCGGATTACGGTGCCGTGGGCGACGGCGTGACCGACGACGGCCCGGCCATCAGCCGGGCGGCGGCTGCAGCCGCCGCGGCGGCAGGGGAAAAAGCGGTGGTGTTTGAGCCGAAAACCTACCGCATCCTTGACCTGCCGGCTGAAAACAGACGCCACTGCCTCTTTTCCTTCGAGGGGACGACGGATTTGCATATTGAGGGCAATGGGGCCATCCTGCTGTTCAAAGGGGCTAACCGGCTGCTTTCCCTGGAGGGAGGACGCCGTTTTGCCCTGGACGGACTGACGGTGGATTATCAGCCCAAGCCTTTCATCCTGGCCAAGGCGGAAGCTCTGGATATGGAGCAAGGGTATATGGATATGGCGGCGGAGGAGGACATCGGGCTGCAGGGGGTGACCTATCTGCCGCCACCGCCTTGCTTTATGTTCCCCAACCGGGCGGATATTCGGTACCATTATTTTATTAGGGAAATCCGGCGGTTGGGCGACAAGCGCTACCGGCTGGTTATCCGTTCCGATTTTATCGAGCGGATGGGACAGGTCAAGCCAGGAGACGAATTCCTGCTCCCCACCATTGGCGGCAGCCATCTGGCCGGGGCCGCCTGCACGATTTACGACACCGACGGTTTCACGCTGTCTAACCTGCGGTTTTACAGCCATCCGGAGTTTGGCTTTGACGTCCGGGACTGCCGGGGGGAGATGCGGTTCGACCACGTGGCGCTTCGCCAGAAGGAGGGGGCCAGGGAGCAGCTGGTTTCCTGGCGGGATGGCTTCCACATCAAGGATAACCGGGATCCCATCGTCTGGGACAGTTGCGATATCGGGCCTATTGGCGATGACGCGTTTAACCTGTCCTGTGTCCATCTGGACGTGACGGAGGTGTCGGCGGACGAACGGGGTATCCGATGCCTGCCGGCGGAGAAGGGGAAAACCCGAGATATCGCACCGGGGGACGAATTCGTCGCCTATGACCTGGAGACGGGCCGCGCCTTCGGCGAGGCCCGGGTTGCCCGGGTATTCCCCAGCAGCGAGGATGTCCGCTTCGAGGCCGATCGGCCCCTGCCCGGCTTCCGGCCGGGGATGCAGGTGGCGTTCTACAAATTCGCCAATCCCGGGTTTGTGGTTCGGAACAGTACCATCGAGGGGACGGTACGGGTGCGCTCCAGCGGCGTGTTCGAGAACTGCCGGTTCGACGTGTTCTGGGTGCATGTGGAAAATGAGTTTTTTGTGGAGGGGCCGATCCCCAGGGACATCACTTTCCGTAACTGCACATTTACCACCCCGTATGACGCCGATGCAAAAATTTTCCATGTGGGCACCCTGGGGAAAAACGGACTGCACAATTGCGCGTACAAATGTAAAAATATTGTACTGGAAAACTGCACGTTTGAAAAGGGTACCATTGATGTGGAGGATGGCAACGAGCTGATTATTCGATGAGATACCGACTGGAAAGGACGCGATGGAACATGAAATCGTTGAGAAAATGCGGCGTCTTGCTGATAACCATGGCGCTGCTGGCATCACTGGCCGCCTGTAACCGGGAGCCCAAGCCGGGCCCGGAAAGCTCTGGAGTGACTGGAAGTTCTTCGGGCGCTACCGGCGACACCACGACCGCCACTGAAATATCTTCGGATGTTAGCCAGAGTGACAGCAGCGGCGGTGGTGACGCCAGCGCCACCGGCAGCACCAAGAAGCCGGGCGGCAGCGAAAAGCCAGATACCTCCACGACCACCAAAGGCGGCGGCGCCACGAAGCGGCCCACCACCAGCCAGGCCACCAAGGTCTTCAAGGTGGAGGATTACGGCGCCAAGGGCGACGGAAAAACCGACGATGGGATGGCGGTGGCCAACGCGGTGCTGGCGGCCGCCAAGGACGGCAGCAAGGAAAAAATCGTCCAGTTCAAGGCGGGCGCCACCTACCGGCTGGCCTCTGCCCCCGCCAGCAACAGCTTCAAGCGGGTGCTCAACGTGATTTATGCGGACAACGTAAAAATCCGGGGGGATAAAACCAAGCTGCTGATGAAAGCCCCTTATCGGGTGGCGTATTTTGCGGACAGCAGCAACATCGAGTTTTCCGGCTTCATCATTGACTATTCGCCGAAGCCCTTTTCCGCCGCCAAGGTGACGGCCATCGCGGCGGATCGCTCCTATATCGATTTCACCTCCGACGACGATTTGGGCTTTACCGGTACGGTGGAGCCGCCGCAGCCCTATTTCGCCTTCCGCAACCGGAAGGACGAGCGGTTGCATTACACCATCAACAAGATGACCAAGACGGGAGACAAATCGTACCGGTTTTACATGGCCGACAGCGGCCGGGTGTCCATGGCGTCCGTTGGGGAATCCTTCATTCTACCGGTTTACGGTTCCTCTCACAATGTGGGCGGGCTGTTCTCCCTGTCGAACGTCAACAATTTCGAGATGAAGAACGTCACCATCTACGCCATGCCGGACTTTGGCTTCGACGTGCGTTCCAATACCGGCACCACCAAGTTCACCAATGTGCGTATCGAGCCGGCGCCCGGCTCTAAGGTCTATCTGGCATCCTGGCGGGATGCGTTCCATGTCAAGGATAACCTGTCCAAGCTGACCTGGGACAACTGCTACATCGGCCCCCTGGGGGACGACGCGTTCAACCTGTCCTCCGTGATATGCAACGTGGATTTCTACAACGCATCCACCAAGACGGTCAGCATGACCCCGGCCGAAGGCGGCGCGACCCGTGAAGGGCTGAAGGCCGGCGACGAGCTGGTGGCCTATAACATGAATACCGGCGCTGCCATCGGAGAAGCGAAAATCGCCGCCGTTCTGCAAAGCAGCGGCGCGATGAACATCCGGCTGGATCGAGATCTGCCGGGGCTGGGCAAGGGCTGCCAAATCGCCCTGTATCGGTTCAACAAGGATTTCCTGGTCAAGGACAGCTATATCGAGGGTACGGTGCGGGTACGCTCCTCCGGCACCTTCCAGAACTGCAAATTCAACGTATTCTGGGTGCGGGTGGAAAACGAGACGTATGTGGAGGGGCCAGTGCCCAAGGACATCACCTTTAAGAACTGCACCTTTACCACCCCCTATGCATCCAACCCGGAAATTTTCCACGTGGGCACCCAGAAGGCCACCGGCCAGACCGGTATGCCTGCCTACAAGTGCAAAAACATTGTGCTGGACGGCTGCACCTTCACCGGCGGCACCTATGGGGCGGATGCCGGCAACCAGCTGATTGTAAAATAAACCCGCGGGGCGGGGAAAATGCGGCGGAGGGCTTGAAGCGATTATGAAAACACGAGGGACCTGGTATTATATCGATCCGGAAGGTAGCGACGCCAACGACGGCTTCAGCCCGGACACGCCACTGCGCACCTTTCAAAAAATACGAGAGATCGTCCTGCGGCCCGGCGATCGGGTGTTGCTGAAATGCGGCGGCGTTTGGAATGAGGAACTGACGATTGCCGGCCAGGGCGCGCCGGATGCTTTTATCGAGATTTCCAGCTACGGCACGGGAGACCGGCCTGTTATCCGCCGCAACGGCCACATCGGCGATCGATGCGTGCGGCTGAACAACCCGTCGTATTTGCGTCTGGGCAACCTGGAGGTCTGCAATGGCGGCGCGGGCATCGTGCTGTTCTACGACCACAGCTATCATAACCGGTCGGTGTACCTTCACGACATTACGGCGCACGATTTCGGCGGTATCTACCGCGCGAGCGGAGAAAGCAGCTGCAACGAGGAATGGAAGGCCTACCGCTCGCCGGATCGGGTGGGCTTTTCCCTGGGCATTTGCGTGACGGGAAACGATTCCACCCCCATGAACGGCGAGCGGGTGCTCTCCGATTTCCGGATTTCCGACTGCGAGGTTTATCGGACGGGGGGAGGCATCGGCCTGGATTGGTGCGATCACGTGTGCTGCGACGGTGCCATCGCGGGGAAAAACAAGTTTGGGGACGTGCTTTGGGAGAGGCTGTATCTGCACGATAACGACATCCCTGACGTATCCCTGACCAGCTTGTTTCTTCAGTGCGTGACCGGTGCAGTGCTGCGGGATTCCGTTATCGACAAAGGGGCGGGCGGCGCCCCTTGGGGGACGGCGGCCATCCATCTCCAGCTGGCACGGGATGTACTGGTGGAAAACGTCACCATCCGGAACATGCCGCACACCGACGTCAGCGACGAATGCGGCATCGACTTCGAGACCGACGTGGAGGACTGCATCATCCGCCGCTGTGTTTTCGAGAACAACGCGGGGCCGGCGGTGGAATTTTTGGCCAACTATGACGTGTCGGATCAGGCTTCCAGCCGGGATATTATCCTTGAGGAATGCACGTTCTTACGCAACAATTGGGCCTGCCTGTACGCCAATCCCGCCCAAATCCTGGTGCAGGACTGGCAGCGGGACAACCGGCCCACCGGCCGCATAACCGGCTGCCGGTATGAAAACCCGGCGGGCGCCGGGTTCCTTGGAGGGGACGGTGGCATCGACGGCTTCGTCACCGAGGGCAACATCGACATCACATTACGAGCAGAGGTAGCGGCACTATGAAAACCATGCATATCCTTTCCAACTCCCATCTGGATCGGGAGCACCGCCACGAGTTCCAGGAAACCCGTCTGATGATGGTGGAGATGCTGGACGACGTGATCCGCATTATGGAGGCGGACGATTCTTACCGGTATTTTACCCTGGACGGGCAGGCCATCGTCCTGGACGATTATTTGGAGATGCGGCCCCATATGCGGCCGCGGCTTCAGGCGCTGATCCGGGCGGGACGAATCCAAATCGGCCCCTGGTACAGCCTGGTGGATTGCTACGCGGTGAACCCGGAGAGCATCATCCGCAACCTGGTGGTGGGCCGCCGGGTTTGCCGGGAATTCGGCGAGCCTATGCCGGTGGGGTATTCCATCTTCTCCTTCGGACAGATGGCTCAGCTGCCCCAGGTGTACGCGGGCTTCGGCATCCATGATATCGTGTTTTACAAGGGGGCCAGCGCCAAGGCGTTTCCCCAGAGCGAATTCATCTGGCGCGCCCCCGACGGGACAGAAGCCTTCGCCACCCGCCTGGGCAGGGAAAAACGATGGAATTTCTTTTTTGATTTCGATATCCCGGTACTCTTGGGCGGAGACGCCAAAAGGCCGGGCTGGCAGAGCCGGTTCACCGATCCGGTGAAGCTTTGCCATCTGATTGATGAGGAAAACCGGAACCAATACGCCACCGAGCTGTGCCCCGATATCCGCATCCGGGAGGAGAAAATCGACGGCGCCATCCGCACCGTGCTGGATGCGCTGGACGAGACGGCTTCCGCCCATGTGCTGGCCGCCTTCGACGGCACCGATTTCACCTCGCCTCTGCCCCAGATTCCGGAGGTAATCCGGCTTATCAACCAGCGGATGGAGGGGGAGCTGGAGCTGGTTCACAGCACCCCCGCCGCCTATTTTGAGGCGGTGAAGGCGGACATCGACCCCAGCACTCTGGTACAGTACGAGGGAGAGATGCGCTTCGGCCCCGTCAACCATGTACACAGCGAAACCATGGGCACCAACACCGACATCAAGCAGGGCATATGGAAGGTGGAAAACACCGTTATCCAAGTGCTGGAGCCGCTGATGAGCCTGGTGCTGGCGGGCGGCGGCGGCTACGACAAGGACGCGGTGGATTTGCTGTGGAAATACCTGCTGGCCACCCACGCCCACGATTCCATCCATGGTTCCGGCGATCCGAAAATCAAGACCGACAACTTAAACCGCATCGCCCAGGCGCAGTGCTTGGCTGAGAGCCTGACCCGCCGGGCGGCGGATAATCTCTGCCGGCAGATCGCTTTTACCGGCGAGGAAGACGATATCCATATCGTGGTGATGAACCCCACGCCGTATCCCCGGGATGAGGTACTCCGCCTGACGCTGGATCTGCCGGAGAGCGAGCGGGTAGAGGATTTCTTCCTGACCGACCGGGCGGGCCGGCCGGTGGATTACTATCCCCTGAGCCGGGAGCGGTTCAACCTGGCCTCCATCCATCGGACCAACCGCCCCAAGTCGGTGTATGCCGACCGGCGGGTAGTGCTGGCCGACGTCCGGGACATCCCCGCCATGGGCTACACCACCCTGACCCTGCGGCGGAAAAAGGGAAGCGACGCCACCTCCACCAATCCCTTCCCCGAAGGGGTATTTCCCTTCGCCCCCATCGGCCGGGCGGGCCATGTGCTGGATAACGGCCGCCTGCGGGTGACCGTGGGCAGCGGGGAGGTGACGGTGTACGATTACGAAACAGGCCGGACGACGCAGGGACTCTGCGCCTTCACCGACACCGGATCCAGCGGCGACTTCTGGGTGCACCGGGAACCCTATGCCAACAGCCATCTCACCTCCCGGGGCGGCCGCACTCAGGTGGAGCTGGTGGAAAACTCCAGCCTGTCCGCCACCTGCCGGATGACCTGCTGGATGCCGATCCCCGCCGGGCTCAACGAGGCGCGCACCGCGCGGCTGGCGGAAACCGTGGAGACGGCCATTATCACCGACATCACCCTGAAAAAGGGCAGTAAGCGGCTGGTGTGCAAAACCACCCTGGACAACCGCTGCCGGGATCATCTGCTGACAGTTTCCTTCCCCACCGGGATACAGGCCGCCACCGCCGATTGGGAGGCCCCGTTCGAAATCCGGACCCGCGAGGTGGATCCCTTCACCAATGACCGGCTGAAAAAAGGCCCCGAGCTGGAGCGGCAGGCTTTGCAGGGCTTCATCGACGTGCAGGACGAGACGGGGGGCGTCGCCCTCTTTACCAAGGGGATCCGGGAAGCGGGCACCGTCAGCGACGGGCAGGCTATCATCAACCTGACCCTGTTCCGCGCCACGTCCAACACCTTCCCCATTCATAACGATCTCCTCATCGGCTTTGAGGAGGAGACCAGCCAGTGCATTGGGCCTCAGTGCTTCGAATATGCGCTGTATTTCCACGCTAAGGCGGCGCCGGGCGAGGTATTCTCGGAGTGCCGTAGGTATCAGACCGATCTCTTGGCGGCCCAGGTGGGCGCCGGACGGCAGGGCGACCGACCGGAAACAGAGAGCCTGTTCACGCTGCGGGACGCCCGCACCGGAGTCAGCGCTGTCAAGCGCAGCGAGGAGGGGGACGCCCTCATCCTGCGTCTGTTCAATCCCACAGGGGAAGCGATACGGGAAACCGTCGCCTTCGGTCGTCCGATTCGGCAAGCGGCCCTGACCGATATGAAGGAAGAGGATTCCCAGCCGCTGCGCCTGAACGGACAGACGGCGGATGTTGACCTTCCTCCCTTCAAAATTGTCACCCTGCGGGTGGAATTCTAGACTTTTATAAGCGGAGCGGATATACTGGAAGGGTATATCCGCTTGCTTGTTAAAGGAGACTGGTTATGCGATATGAAAAAGATGTGCCGGTGCTCGGCGACTTCGACGTGGTGGTCTGCGGGGCCGGCGTAGCCGGGTTCTGCGCAGCGGTGCAGGCGGCCCGTGCCGGAGCGAAAACCGCTCTGGTGGAGCGGTATGGGATGCCCGGCGGCGTGCTGACCGTCGGCGGCAACAATGAAATCGGCCTGTTTTACCGGGGAAGCCGGCCAATCATCGCGGGTATCGGCTGGGAGCTGGTGAAGCGGCTGGAGGCGGACGGTTGGGCGGCCATTCCGCCGTTCAGTGAAGAATACGATCACAGCCAGCAGAACGTGGTGGTCAACGGGCCGATGGCCGCCGCCGCTATGGACGCCATGTGCCAGGAGGCGGGGGTGACCCTGCTGTACCATCACACGCTCTGCGACGCCCTGACGCGGGACGCCCGGGTGACCGAAATTTTGGTCGCCGCCAAGGGTGGCCTGCAGGCCATACGGGGCGGCCGCTTTATCGACGCCACCGGGGACGGCGACCTGTCCGCTCTGGCGGGGGCGGCGTTCCAGCTGGGGGAAGGGGAGCCGCCGGTTCTCCAGCCGGGAACCCTGCGGTTTTACTGGAAGGATTTCCACCTGGAGGATATCGACAGGCGGCAGGTGGAGGAGAGCTTCCGGCAGGGGTTGGAGGCGGGTGAAATCCGCCGCGCCGACTACTGGTCGCTGGAGGGGTCGCCCTACACGATCTTCCATGCCGACGGCAACAACATCAACCACATTTCGCTCAACGGGGCCGATAGCCTGAGCCGGTCTCAGGCGGAGGTGGAGGGCCGCCGTTCGGTGGCCCGGCTGGCCGCCTGGGCCCGCAAACGGGTCAAAGGGGCGCAGCGGATTCAGCCCGTGGCCTGCGGTGGGGAGGTAGCTGTTCGGGAGTCGCGCCGGATTATGGGGGATCATGTTATCACGGCGGCGGAGTATGTCGGGGCGGCCGCGTATCCGGACGGCGTGTGCTACTCCTACTACCCGGTGGATCTCCACGCCGACGGGGAACAGACTCTCCATAATATCGCCGTGACTAAGGACAGGGTGCCCCAAATCCCCTTGAGCGCCATGCTGGTCAAGGGGATGGACAACCTGCTGGCCGCAGGGCGGTGCGCCTCTGGCGATCGCCTGGCCCAGTCCGCCTTCCGGGTGAAGGCCTCCTGCATGGCCATGGGCCAAGCGGCGGGCGCGGCGGCGGCCCTGGCGGCGGGGCGGGAACTGCGGGAGGTTCCGGTGGAGGAAATCCGTTCTCTGCTGCGGGCGCAAGGGGCCATCGTGCCGGAAATATAAACAGCAAAAGCCCGGGACTGCGATTGTATCGTCGCCGTCCCGGGCTTTTTTCGTATCTGCCGCTGTCAGCGGTGATCGGATTCGCGCCGGGTGGTGGGACGCACGCCGTAGCATGGAAAGAAAATATTCAACGAAAGGGGTGGAGACCACTATATCTTGGTAATATGGAAGCCGGTTGACGATTTCAACGGTTGCCTTGTAAAACCGTGGAATGCCATTCCGGGCAGGCAAAAAGCTGGCCGCTCATCTCGTTAATTAAGAGGCACAATCCTATTGCTTTCCGTGAAAATTTTCAATAAAACGCCGAAAATAGCTGTATAACCAGCATTTTCTGGAAAAAATATTGACAGTCGGCAGGAAAATGATTAGAATAAAAAGTGACAAGGTTAGCTTATGCTAACCGTTATTTTAGAGCGGAGGTTAGTTGATGCTAACATGTGGACTGCCTGTGCGCTAAGGAAAGAGGAAGGATGAAGCATGATGCCGCTTACACTTGCCAATATCGGGGAAGAGAACATCATCCGGAAGATCGGCGGAAAGCCGGAGGTGAAGAAGCATCTGGAAAACCTCGGGTTTGTCGCAGGGGGAAATGTCACGGTCATTACCACCATGGGCGGCAGCGTTATTGTGAACGTCAAAGAGGCACGGGTGGCCATCAGCGAGGAAATGGCGCAGAAAATTATGGTCTAAAGCCGCACGGCGGCGCGGCTGACGGGGCGGATTCCCGCAAAAGAGAAGGAGGATAACCGGCATGAACACACTCAGGCAGGCAAAAATCGGCGATACGGTCAAGGTGGTAAAGCTCCATGGAGAGGGCGCCGTGAAGCGGCGGATCATGGACATGGGTATCACCAAGGGCGTCCAGGTTCATATCCGCAAGGTGGCGCCTCTCGGCGATCCGGTGGAGATTACCGTCCGGGGATACGAACTGTCCATCCGTAAGGCGGATGCGGATAGGATTGAGGTCGAATAGGTTTTGCTTCAACCAAGAGTTAGTCTAAACTTACCATTGGCATTCGCATGAAAGAGAGGGACAGGAACAATGAGTTTGAAAATCGCCCTGGCAGGTAACCCAAACAGCGGCAAAACCACGCTGTTCAACGCGCTTACCGGTTCTAATCAGTTTGTGGGCAATTGGCCCGGCGTTACGGTGGAGAAGAAGGAAGGCAAGCTGAAAAAGCACGACGGCGTAACTATCGTCGATCTTCCCGGCATTTACTCCCTGTCGCCCTACACCTTAGAGGAAGTGGTGGCGAGGAATTATCTGATCAGCGAGCGCCCGGACGCCATTTTGAACATTGTGGACGGCACCAACCTGGAGCGGAATCTGTATCTGACGACGCAGCTGACCGAACTGGGCATCCCGGTGGTCATTGCCATCAACATGATGGACGTGGTGAAGAAGAACGGGGACAAAATCAATATTGCAGAACTGTCCAGAGAGCTGGGCTGTTCCATCGTGGAGATTTCCGCCCTGAAGGGAACGGGTGTCATGGAGGCGGCTGAGGCGGCCGTCGAGGCGGGCCGGACTACGAAAACCGTACCGATGCATACCTTCTCCGGGGTGGTAGAGCACGCTCTCGCCCACATCGAGGAGGCGGCCGTACATACCATGCCTCCCGAGCAGCAGCGTTGGTACGCCATCAAGATTTTCGAGCGGGACGAAAAGGTTCTGGACCAAATGAATCTGAATCCGGAGCTGATGGAGCATATCGAGGGGGACATCCAGGCGGCCGAGAAGGAACTGGATGATGATGCCGAAAGCATCATTACCAATGAGCGCTACGTCTATATCGCCTCTGTGATGAAAGGCTGTTACAGGAAAAAAAGCGCCGGCCGGCTGTCGACCTCGGACAAAATCGACCGAGTGGTGACCAACCGTTTCGCTGCCCTGCCGATCTTTGCGGTGGTGATGTTCATCGTCTATTTCGTGTCGGTGACCACGGTGGGCACCTGGGCGACCGATTGGGCCAACGACGGCGTGTTTGGAGACGGCTTCCACCTGCTGGGCATCGGCTCCTCTTCGTATGAGAAGGCGGCGGAAGAGTACGAGGTTCCCGGCGCGATTGTCGAGGCCTTCGAAACGGCTGCGGAAGAAGAGGGGCTTCAGCCGGGGGCGGCGGCCGATTTGACCACCACTGCCTATCTGTATGACGACGAGGGCAACGTGGAGGAGCAGATTCCGGTGGATTTTGCCGCGTATGAGGAAGCGGCGGCCAAGGAGGAGCCGGATCCGGCTGCCTACGGCGTGTGGGTCCCGGGTGTACCCGTGCTGGTCAAAGACGGTCTGACGGCCATCCACTGCGCCGATTGGCTGCAGGGGCTGATTTTGGACGGCATTATCGGCGGCGTGGGCGCAGTGCTGGGCTTTGTGCCCCAGATGCTGGTGCTCTTCCTGTTCCTCGCGTTTCTGGAGAGCTGCGGCTACATGGCGCGCATCGCGTTTGTCATGGATCGTATTTTCCGCAAGTTCGGCCTGTCCGGTAAGTCGTTTATCCCGATGCTCATCGGCACCGGCTGCGGCATTCCCGGCATCATGGCGTCCCGTACGATTGAAAACGAGCGGGATCGCCGCATGACCATCATGACCACCACCTTCATTCCCTGCGGCGCCAAGCTGCCGATTATCGCCTTGATTGCGGGCGCACTGTTCGGCGGCGCCTGGTGGGTGGCGCCCAGCGCGTATTTTGTCGGTATCGCGGCCATCATCATCTCCGGCATCATGCTGAAGAAAACGCGGATGTTTTCCGGGGAGCCAGCGCCTTTTGTCATGGAACTGCCGGCCTATCACCTGCCGACTGTGGGCAACGTTCTGCGCTCCATGTGGGAGCGGGCCTGGTCGTTCATCAAGAAGGCCGGAACGGTGATTCTCCTGTCCGCCATCGTCCTCTGGTTCCTGCAGGGCTTCGGCGTGGAAAACGGCCGCTTCGGCATGGTGGAGGATCTCAACCATTCCATTCTGGCCGTTATCGGCAGCGGCATCGCCTGGCTCTTTACCCCGCTTGGCTGGGGCAATTGGCAGAGCGCGGTGGCGACCATCACCGGCCTGATCGCTAAAGAAAACGTGGTCGGCACGTTCGGCGTGCTGTTCGGCGGCTTCGACGAGGTCGCGGAAAATGGCTGGCAGATTTGGGCGAACATGCGGGACGTATTCACGCCACTGTCCGCCTATTCCTTCCTGGTATTCAATCTGCTGTGCGCCCCCTGCTTCGCGGCTATGGGCGCCATCAAGCGGGAGATGAATTCCGCCAAATGGACGTTTTTCGCCATCGGTTATCAATGCGTGTTCGCGTATGCGATGTCTTTGATTGTGTATCAGCTGGGCAGGCTGTTCACCGGAAACGGCAGCGTCCTGTGGTCCATTGTGGCCTTCGCGCTGGTCGCGTTTATCCTGTATATGCTGTTCCGGCCTTATGAAGAGCCGAGCAAGCTGACACAGAAAGTCAAACTGAAATAATCCCCAGTTCCCATAAAAGGAGGAGCTCGTTATGTTGTCCTGGTTCGCCGAGAATCTGTCGACCATACTCGTCCTGGTGGTGCTGGTCACCGTGGTTGCTCTGATCATCGTGCATATGGTGAGAAACAGGAGGAAGGGAAAGCTCTCCTGCGGCTGCGGCTGTCAGAATTGCCCCATGAGCGGCAGCTGCCATCAGAATAAGTGATCGTAGCGTTTACACGCGAGGAGAAGCGCACCCGCGCAAAACACCCGAGGCCCGCATGATTGCGGGCCTCGGGTGTTTTGGAGTTATTCCGGGAAATGAAAGTCCGGTCATCATGATTTCTGGCGTTTCCTAGCTTGGCTGGGGCTGAAGCCGGTTTTGGCTTTGAATTGACGGGAAAACAACAGGGCGTCGTCGTAGCCGACGCTGCGGGCGATATGGCCGATTCTCAGGTCGGTTTCCTCCAGAAGGCGCGCGGCGGTCTCCACGCGGTAATTGATCAGATACTGCTGGGGCGAAACGCCCTTTTCCTTTTTAAACAAATCGCTGAAATAGGTGCGGGAAAATCCGAAATCCGCCGCCATGCGGGTGATGGAAATGGGATTGCTGATGTTATTGTGAATAAAATCGGCCACGCGATCGGAAAACGTCCAGGTCGTCAGCCGCCTCTTGTGTTCCTGGCGCGTCAGGTAGCCGATGCATCGCAGCAGCTCGCCTTGTATGCGCAGGGCGTTGGCCTGCCCGTCGATTTTGCTTTCGATATCGTCCAGCTCGCCCAACATGCCGCGGAAAAATTCCAGACAGCCAGGATCGTGCACCACGGGGTTTTCCAGACTAAGGCCGGCGGATTTCACCAGCGCGTCCGCCCGTTCGCCTGTGAAGCCCACCCAGATATATGTATAAGGTTCGATCATGTCCGCGTAGTACACGGTCACGTTATCCGGCGTTATCAGAAACATATCGCCCGTGGACAGGGGGTGGATGGTCGTGCTGTCGTTGAAATAGCCCTTGCCGGTGACGATGTAATGGATGAGGTAAATATCCCGCACGGCCGGTCCATATGTATTGCCGGGCGCGCACTCATGGGTGCCGCATTGTATAATTTCGATATCGTGGTGATTCTGTGGGGTGATGTAGAGAAAATCCGGCTGAAACTTATCCATGTGATTACCCTCCCTGACATATTTCCATATTTTTGAGAAAGAAACAGGTTTTTTTCTATTTACTTCCATTATACTTGTTCATTATAATAAAAGCAAACCTATTGCACAAAAACCAAAGTGAAGAAAAGAAAAATTATAGATATGAGGCATTGATAATAGATCTGCATTATTATTGGCACGATTCGCTTGTTTATAAGGAAGCGATATGACTCGGTAGGATAGAGCGGCAGCGCCTCGAAATAATTCCATGTTTCCGACAGCGGCGGCTCCCTTTACAGTTCAGAAGCAAGCCGATGGAAGTTCATACAACCTTGACCGATTAAGGAGGGTGTTAAGATGACCAAGATGAAAAGGTATCCGCGGTTTCTCGCCTTGCTGGCGACGCTGGCCCTGTTGCTGAACAGCGTGCCCCTTATCCTTCAGGCAGCGGCGGACAATGCCGCTATGACGCTGCGCGTTTTGGAGGATTTCACCGGGCTTGTCCCCGGCGGCGAGGTCGGCAGCCTGACGGTGGACGGCGTAAACAAAGGGACAGTCGCGGCCGCCGAGAGCCCAGGCGCCCTGGGCGGCAACGCTCTGGTCATGCGCAGCGACGCCGTCGTCGGCTGGACCGGCACCGAGGGCTGGGCCGGTTATACGATGAATTTCGCGCCGGGAACGACGTTGGCTGGGGCCGATGCGCTGCTGCTGTATGTCAAGGGACTGACGGTGGACGCCGTTAAAAAGGTGAGGTTTGCCCTCACCGGGACGAAGGCCGGCGGTCAGACAGTCACGGTCACCCCCAAAGGCTGGACAAAATACGATTGCCTCAGCCTGGACAGCGGCACCTGGGGCAGCCTGCCGGAAACCGACGACGCGCAGTCGCTGCGCGTTCCGGGGAATTTCCATGGATATATCCGCCTGCCGCTGGCCAAGCTGACCAACGGGTCGGGCATCGAGAGCCTGACCAGCCTGAAGCTCAATATTCAGGATATCGGCGGCGCTAACGGCACTTTCCTGCTGGGCGGAATTTGGGCGGTGACCGCCAATGCGTCCAGTACGAGCACGAATGTCACGCTGGACGGCGCGACCGAGTCCGTTTCCTTAATTAAGGCCGATGTAGAGGGCCTCTATCTAGAGGTGCTGGAAAACTTCCAATCCAAAGCAATCGGATCCTCTTGGTCGGTGTCCGACGCGGGCAAGGCCACGGGTTCGATTGTGCCCGGCATCGGCTCGGTCGGCGGGGGCAACGCCCTGCGCATCAGCTCGCCGGAACAGACCGGCTGGCCCTATCCATATGTCAGCATACCGATCGGCGTATCGGAGGACGCTCAGGCTGAAAGCACCGGTCTGATGGTGTATATCCGCAACATTCAGCACGGCAGTCGCATCAATATGTATGTCCGTGTAAAGGGCACCAAGGACGGCGCGACGGCGACAGCCGTACCCTTCCCGGGGACGGCCTTCAAGCTGTACAACACCCAGCAAAACGCCTGGCAGGACTCGGGTTCGACCACCAACAATAACCCGCTGGTGCAGCTGCCCGATGAATTCGAGGGGTACGTGTATCTGCCGTTCAGCCAGCTGCAGAAGGACGGCGGCCCGGCTAAAACCGCCTATACGCTGGACGATATTACCTCCATAGAAATCGGCGCGCACAATGTCGGGCCGGCGAAGGGTCCGGTCACCATCGATAATCTCTATCTGGTGCGCCAGCCGGGGGATTTCGCCAGTAACGCCGTGACGCTGGCCGGCGACGAAGCCAATCCGACAACGCTGTATAATCCACAGGCCGTTCTGCATCTCGCCGTGCTGGAGGATTACGCCGACGAGCAGCCCGGCGCCGATTACGGCCAGATGACCGTGGACGGCGCGCCGACGGGCTCGCTCGAGGTGGTGCGGGGGTTGGGCGATATCGCTTCGGGCAACGCTCTCAAGGCGGGCAGCGGCGAAACCGCGAGCGGGATCCCCTATGTCGACGTGCCGGTCAACGTGACCGCCGCGGCCAAACAGGCGGCGAGCGGCCTGATGGTCTACATCCGCGAGGTGAACAAGGCGGGCGGCGAGGCGGTTAATCTTCATGTGCGGGTTCACGGTACGGCCGGGGGCCAGGACGTCATCGCCCGGATGTTTTCCTGGGACACCTCCTATAAGGCGTACGATATCCGGCAGAAAAAGTGGATCGGTCTGGCCATGAACGACGGCAGTTACCTCTGTATGCCGTCGGGATTCGAGGGCTATGTCTACCTGCCGTTCCGTAAGATGGAAAACGCCGATGGATCCAACAATTATAAAGAGTTAGCCATGGATACCATTTCGCGCGTTCAGTACGGCCTGCAGGATGTCGGCGGGGCGAACGGAAGCGCGGTTCTCGGCGCGACGTATCTTGTGATTTACGCCGGATTCCTGAACACCGACGCGGCCACAGTCGCCGGGGTGCACACCGCGGAGCACGGCTCGCTCAATCCCTCCTCGTCCACCATCTACGATCCGGTTTTGCATCTCGATTTCGACGATGCCACCGCGCAGGATAAGAGCGGCTTCGGCAATCACGGCGCCGCCTCCGATGGAGTCACCTATGTAGAGGGCATCAAGGGCAAGGCCGTCCATATTGACAACACGGGCGTTTCCTGGGGCGGGCAGGCCGCGCAGTACGTCAATTTCGGCACGCCGGATAATCTGCGGTTCGGAGAAGAGGATTTTTCTGTCTCCCTGTGGTATAGAGCCGGAAAGACCAAGCCCGCGTCGGGCGTCCTGATCTCCAACAAGGACTGGTTTGACAGCGGCATATCCAAAGGCTTTTCACTGGTTGCCCGGGACAGCGGCCTGAACGCCAATATCGCGGACGGCAAAACCCGGCTCGATCTGCCCGGACAGGGGCAGGGCATCGCCTCACTGAACGACGCGAATTGGCACCAGGTGGTGCTCAGCGTCAGCCGAGAGGGCAACGCCGTGCTGTATCTGGATGGACAGCCGGTCAGCACGAAAGCCGCCAGCGCTCTGGAGGGAGCTCTTGACAACGGCCTTTTCCAGCTTGGCCGCGATACCAAAGGCAAGGGCGGACTTGACAAGGGCGACGTGGACGAAATCAAGGTGTGGCGCAAGGCGCTGTCGGCCACGGAGGTCACGGCCGAATACAAAGCCATTATGGACTATCAGCAGTATAAGGCGCCGGTCCTGTCGGTGGGCTTCGACGGTAATTTGAACGACGACAGCGGCAACGGGTACGACGGCAGGGCCGGTGGCGACGGCGTGGAATACATCGAAGGCATCAGCGGCCAGGGCCTGTTCCTGCATAACCGCACATCTGCCGGGCATCTGTGGGGCAAGCCCGCGGTCAACTGGGTGGATTTCACCGGCAGCGAGCTGAATCTCGGCGGCGGCAGCTTCACGGTGAGCGGATGGTACAAGGCCAATCAGGCCACGCCGGTGCAGGGCGTCCTCTTTACCAATAAGGACGCGTCCGGCAACGGGTTCACCGTACAGGTGGACACCACCCGCGGACTCATCGCCAATATCTGCGCCGGGGGCACCACCCGCTACGTGCCGGCGAACGGCGGCGGCACCGGCATACTCGACCGGGCCTGGCACCATGTGGCGTTTACGGTTGACAGGCAGGGCGAGGCGGTTCTCTATCTCGACGGCCGCGCCATCTTCTCCACCGATGTTTCCACGCTGGCGGGCGACCTGCCCGGAGGCACCTTCACTATCGGCCGGGACAATGTGTCGGGCAAATACGGACTGGATGACGCCAACGTCGACGAGGTGCAGGTATACCGCCGCGCTCTGTCGGCGGAGGAGATCGCCGCGCTGCAATCCGATGTGCAGATTCGGCTGAAGATTCGGAGCTATCGGGAGAATCTGGCCAAAATCACCGTCGACAACTATTTTTATAAGCAGGCCGACTTGGATGCGATAATCCAGGCGCTCGATACCCTTGAGGAAGAGATGGACGGCAAAACCATCGCGGAAAAGCAGGCCCTGCTGAACGCGTTCGACAGCCGGTACAACACCTTTATGGAGGGACCGCGTCCGCTCTTCTCCTTCGCGGCGGGCAGTGATCCGCATCTGCGCGAAACCGGGGCGAATCTCGACCGGTTCAACCAGTTCCTCGGGGATGTCAAAACGGCCCTGCCCGACGCGAAAGCGGTGCTGGTATCCGGGGATATGACGGAAAACGGCAGCCAGGCGGAGTTCGACGCCTATTGGAACGCGCTGAAGAAAAACACGCCCGAGGGGACCCTGGTGCTCTCCGCGCTCGGCAACCACGACGCGCGTGGGCCTCTGTCGAGCACGGCCAGCATGGAGCAGCGGTGGGCCAACGCTAAAAAATGGTATCTCGACGGGCTCAACACCTATCTGGGCACGTCGTATACCGACGTGTATTACCATCGGGAAATCGGCGGCTATGATTTCATCACGCTCAACACCGAAAACGCCGACAAGGATATGGCCACCGTGTCCCAGAAGCAGCTTATCTGGTTTGAAAATCAGCTCAAGGCCATTGCTGCGGCCAAGCCTGGCCAGCCCATTTTTGTCCAGATGCATCAGGCGCTGAAGGGCACGCATCCGTTGACCGACGTGGAGACCAACACGGTCGGGGCGGCCAGCGATGCGCTGAAGGCCATTATCGCCAAATACCCGCAGGTGGTATACTTCTCAGGCCATACGCACAACGGCGTCGGCTTCTCCGACATAATCAACGACGGCAAGGGCGTGTTCATCGACCTGCCGAGCATGGAGCACAACGGCCGGGGCAATCCCAGCCTCACCCTGGCGCACTATGTCAGCGTGTACGACGGCTTTATCCGCCTGCGCGTCCGGGATTTCGCCTCCGGCCAATGGCTGCCCGAATACGAACGCATCATCGACATGACCGTAGCCGGCACAGTAGACAAGGACGACCTGCGCGCCTTATACCAGAAGTATATGACCATGGGACAGGGGCGGTATTCCGACGAGACCTGGGCGGTTTACGAGGCGGCGTTCGGCGAAGCCCATCGGGTGCTGAACGACCGTGCGGCCACGCAGGCGCAGGTGAACGATGCCCGCAAAGCGCTGCAGTCGGCCGTAGACGGCCTTGAGGTGGTCCCGGTGGATTTGGCTGCGAACAAGCCGGCCATGGATTTGACCATGCTGCAGGATTTCGGCAGCCTCCCGGCCGTCACCGCCACCGACGGCGACATGACGGCGACCCTGGCGTCCGGAAGCCGGGCGCTGGATGGAAAAAACACGCTGGTTCTTGGAGCGGAAACCGCCAAGGGCAGCGACAAGAGCTATAGCGTTTCCATGCCTGCCGGCAGGGATATTTCCCAGCAGCAGGGCCTGCTTCTCTACCTCAAGACCCCGAAGCATAAAGATGGCGAGCGGGAGAGCCGGGTCAGTATTTCGCTCCGTCTGGATACCGGCAAAACCATCGACTGGGCCGGCGCGGTTCTCTCTTATCTCGACAGCGAAACCCAGAACTGGGTGCCGCTGACGGTGCCTTCCAACGGACTGGCCGGTCTGCCCGCCGGATTCGAAGGGTATGTCAAGCTGCTGTTCAGCGATCTGCCGGCGGGCAAGCGCGGCGATATCGCCGCGTCGGGCGCGCTTCAAGCGCTGGAGTTCCGCTGCGGCAATGTGGGCGGCGATGCGTTCGGTTCGTTGCGGCTCGGCGCGGTCTACGGCATCGTGCAGGAGACCGGCGGCCTGACGGCCCGGATAGACGGCAAGGACGCCCGGTTCCTCGTGAACGGCCGGAAGCCGGACGAGGATCAGCAAAAGCTGTTCGCCGCCGCCATGAAGGGCGAAACGCTCCTCGGCTTCAAGGGCTTTGAAAAGGGTGAGGACGCCCGCGCCCGCGGCCTGCAGAAGCTGTATAACGTCGTGGATCCCGACAACATCACCGCCACCTTCGTGGACAGTCCCTCCGGCCTGACGGGCGGCCCCGCCCTCCAGATTGATGCACCACAGGTTCGCGGTTTCTGGGAGACGCCGGGCGGTATTCTCGAAAACGTGTATTATGAAACCTATTATCCGGCGAACACCTACATCGACAACATGCAGGCCTTTATGTTCTATATTCAGACGCCTGACGCGCACCCCGCCGAACCGGACGATCCGTTCACGACCAAGGTGTTTTTCAATCTGCACACGGTGAACGCCGCAGGGGTCGAGCTGTGGACGAACACGGGCGACTGGAATCGGGTGTACTTCCTGGAAAAAGGCTCCGGCGAATGGCAGACGCTGGAGACTGACGCCGGCCATGTCCGGCTGCCGGTCAACACCGAGGGGTATGTGCTTGCGCCGCTCGATCAGTTCAAGACGAATCCCATCGTCAAGGATATGGCCAACCGCCGTCTGCTCGACACCACCTTTATTTTCTCGGGTCTCGGCGGCGAAACCGGGCCGGTGGTCATCGACAACATCTGGTCGGTCATCGACATGGGAGAGAACAATAGGCTGTTCTCCTACAACGGGGCCGATACCTGGTATCTGAGCGAAAACCGCGAGGCGACCATTGCGGATCTGGAGGGCGGCGGCGGATTCGAAGAGGATAAGCTGCTCGATGAGCTGCCCGCCGCCACCATCCTCGACAAATTCATCCACGAACCGGCCTACGAGGACATCACCGCTCACAGCATCACCATGTCGTGGGATGCCCACGAGGACGCGGCGGCGTACCGGGTAGAGATTTACCAGTCGGTCGGCACGAGCGCCGGAATCAAATACAAACTCATCAGCGACAAGACGTTGGACGGGACATCCGCCACCATGGGCGGGCTGGATCCGCTGACTTGGTATTTTGCGGTTGTGCACGTGCTGGACGAGGAAGGCGGCATCACCGGCACGTATCCGAACCTGTTTTTCCAGACGGCGGATGTCGAGGACAATCCGGATAACCCGGACGATCCGAACAACCCGGATAACCCGCATAATCCCGACCGGCCCGAGCCGAATCCGAACCCCGGCACCGGCGTCGCCGCCAGGGTTCTGCTGCCTGTCGCCATGCTGTCCGGCTCGCTCGGGCTGATACTCGTCAGCCGCCGGCGCCGGAGATCTTAAGCGCCGCTGCTACCGGAAGGGTACGGAAAGGAACATGGATATGAAACGAAGCTTGGCCGCCCTTTGTTTGTGTTCGCTGTTCGTCGGGCTGGTTGGTTGCTCGCCGAAGCCCGCGACCAGCGGCCTGGTGTCGCAGCCCGGTGTCGTGTCGGGGGAAACCGCCAGTACGGGAGGAGGATTCACGATGGAATCGACGAATTCCGGCCCGGGCGGCGCGGACAGCTCTGGGGAGCCGGGTCAGACAACCGGCAAGTCGGTGGGGGGAAGCGCCGCGACAGGCTCCGGCAGCACAACGGCCGGAGTCGGCGGCCCCACCCGCCCCTCCGCTTATGTGCCGGGCAGGCTGGACATCAAGCAGCGGACGCTGAAGGCCGGCGACGCTGGAATCGACCAAAGGCTGCTGGAAAATCCCGATCGCGGCTTGAGGCTGGAAACCCGTCTGTCGGTTGACGGCGCCACGCCTAACAGTCAGCCCAACGCCATTGACGATTTGCGCGACCAGCGCGACTTTTACCTGGAGGACTCCCCCCAGCTGGCCCAGGCGTACTTTTATCTGAGCGGGTATGCCGACACACCCACGCTGCCCGCCTCCGCGATCACCCGCATGCAGGAATTCTTCGATCAGGCCCGCAAGTGGAACATCAAGCTGCTGCTGCGGTTTGCCTATCAGTACGACCAGCAGAACGGCGGTACGGTCCGCCCCGGCGCCAAGGGAGAAGCGCGGCAATCGGTGATGAACAGCCACCTCGACCAGCTGAAGCCCCTGCTTGAGAAGAACAAGGACATTCTGCACGTGGTGCAGGTCGGCATGATCGGGGCGTGGGGCGAGTGGCACAGCTACAGCGACAGCGGCGACTACGCCATCGACGAGGCGGCCTTGGTGCGCAAGGTGCTGCAAACCGTCCCGGCGGGGGTGTTCGCCCAAATCCGCCTGCCGCAGTACAAGAACCTCATTCCCGCCGCCGACCCGCTGTATAAGCGCATCAGCTTTCATGATGACGCGGTGTTCGGCGTGTACCATCCCTGGAACAAGGAGCTCAGTCCGGGCAAGGAGCAGTATAAGCAGATCACCCGGGAGGCCGCGAACGCGCCGGTGGACGGGGAGATGTTCTGGGGCGGACAGATCAGCAGCGGCGGCACCCCGGTCAACGCCTTTGAAAGCGGCACGAAGGATGAGATCAAGCGTTGGAACGTCATCGGGCTGATGGCGGAGCAGCGCATGACCTCCTTCAGCCTGAGGCATTCCTATCGGGAGACCGATCATGGTTCCGGCAACGGGCCGTACGCGTATTCCATGGAAAAATGGAAGCAGCGCCCGGTCACCAAGACTGAGCTGGACGGGATGGGCCTCTTCTATGCGCCGGGCTGGTTTGAAAAGGACGGCAAGGCTGTTTCCCGCAGCGCCTTCGAATATATGCGGGATTATCTCGGCTACAAGCTGGAGCTGCAGAAATTCTCGGCTGCCGGCGAGCTGAAAACGAACGGCAAGGTCAGCCTGTCCGTGCATCTGACCAATTATGGCTTTTCGGCGGCGTTTAATATCGAAAGCGGCTTTGCCGTCATCGACGACACGGGGAAGGTGCTGACGTCGGTCAAGGCGGGGACCCCCGCCTCCTGGCATTCCCGCGCGCCGGGCGCCGCGGCCGAGCGCAACAGCGGCGGTTTCCTCGGTTTTTCCGACAAAACCCGCCTGACCCACGAGGTCGGCGCCCAGCTGACCCTGCCGAAAAAGGCCGGGAACTATCATATCGCTTTTTATGCCAAGAGCACCAACGGGCGTTTCGTTCACTTTGGCAACCAGATGAAAACCATCAACGGCTATCACGTATTAGAATCGGTATCCGTGGCCTAATTGCTGTACGGAAAGGATGAGGGACATGTCAAAAGCAAAGCGTTTGGCGGCGCTGCTGCTCAGTGGTCTGCTGCTGATCGGGCCGGCGGGCTGTCACAAGGAACCGCAGAAGCCGGAGGGTAGCAGCGGCGCCACCACCGCCGCCACGGCCGGCAGCGGCACCGATGCGAGCGCCGACACCGATGCGAGCGGGGAGGCCACCGGCGGCGCGGACACAAGCACCACCTCGAAGCCGGGGATCATCCGGCCGGCCGGCACTACCAAGGGGCAGACGACAAAAAAGGCCGGTACCACGGCGCCTCCGAAGCCGATCGAAATCAAGGAGGACGTGCAGAACGCCAAGTTCAAGAATCTCAAGGGCACCCTGAACATCGTGACCAGCCAGTCCAACCCATACGAGCCCCAGATCATCGCCGAATATGAAGCAAAATACGGCGTGAAGGTGGAGCAGAAGGTCATGGGCTGGGCCAGTTTCCAGTCGCAGCTTGCCAGCATGGTGCAGGCGGGGAATCCCCCCGACGTGGCCAGCATGACCGATGCGACCTCCCTCAACTGGTGCTACGGCAATCTGGCGCAGCCGCTCAACAAATACCTCGATCTGAAATCTCCCACCTGGAATCTGGACGACATGAGCCAGTTCAAGATCGGAACTAACTATTACGGCATCCCGCTGTACGAATACAACGGGTTTATGATCTACTACAACAAGGCCCTTTTCAAAGCACAGAAGCAGCCCGATCCCTATACCGAGTATTATCTCAAAGGCAACTGGACCTTCGAAACCTTCCGCAAGGTGGCCAAGGCCATGACCATTGTGGAGGGCGGCACGGTCAAGACGCAGGGCTTTGCGACCTGGTATTTCCCGGTTTTTGTGCTGGCCAGCGGAGGAAACATCCTCAAGGAGCAGAACCGCACCTATGTGTCGGATTTGCAGAATCCGGCTACCGCCCGGGGTATGAACTTCCTGCGCGATCTGTATATGGATGGTTCGTTTGATTACCGGGTGCGGGGTTTCACCGAATTCGGTAACGGCAAGGCGGCCATGGTGGCGGAGCGGCCCCAGAACCTTATCGGCGACCACGACTACTACGCCTCCATGAAGGACAACATCGGCGTGGTGCCGTTCCCGAAAATGGACAAGAATTCGAAGGCTTACGCGCCCGCGCTGATGACAGCCAATTTTGTGCCCAACAAGGCCCGCAACCCGCTGGCCGGCGTGGCATGGATTTATTACAACCACCGCCGCGCCATCGACGGCGAGGCCAACGGCAACGCCTCCGTGCTGGAACAGCGCCGCCGCAGCGTATCGGACGAACATAAGAAAATTTTTGACGACTACTTCAAGTCCGCCGTCAAGATCACCACCAAGCTGGAAGGCCTCACCGGCTGGAGCGACGAGCTGCGCGGGCAGTTTTGGGGCGAAATCCTCACCGAATCCCCGAGCAACTCGAAACCGGCCGAAGAAGCCATTGCCGGCATGGAAAACATCATCAAGACCCATCTGAAGCTGACGGTTGGCGGCTGACAGAGACAGCCGGCGGATATTGAACGGAGCAGGAAGGACGGTGATCCCCGTGGGTCAAAAATGCAAACGCCCCGTTACCAACGCCCGCCGGCGGGCGCGGGCCGGCCGCCTGTTCGTCCTGCCGTGGCTGATTGGCGCGCTCCTGTTTTTCGTTCAGCCGCTGGTGCAGGTGGTGCAGTATGCCTTTACTAACCTGCAGTTTTCGCCGGACGTGGGCATGGTGCTCGAGCCGTTAGACGGCCTGTTCGACAACTTCCGTTTCGCGTTCCTCGAGGACACCAATTTTCCCCGGCGGCTGGTGGATTCCCTGACCTCCATGCTCTACCAGATTCCGGTTATCCTGCTGTTCAGCCTGTTCGTGGCCATTGTTCTGGGGCAGAAGTTCCGGGGGCGCGGCGTCATGCGCGCCATCTTTTTCCTGCCGGTCATCGTGACCTCCGGGGTGATAGCCACGGTTATCCGCACCAGCATGGCCGGTGTCACGCTCGGCGCGGGGGATTCCGCCGGGATTTTCAACGCGACGGTGCTGATGGATACGCTTGTGCGTTCGGGCATGCCCGACGGCCTGGTCAGCACCGTGGGCGGCATGGTGTCCAACGTGTCGGATCTTGTCTGGAAAAGCGGGGTGCAGATTCTGATTTTTCTCACGGGCATTTTGGCTATTCCAGAGTCGCATTACGACGTGGCCCGGGTGGAGGGCGCCACCGGGTGGGACACCTTCTGCAAGGTGGTGTTTCCCACCGTCGTCCCTTACATACTAGTGAACTTCGTGTACACCATGATCGATATCTTCGTCAGCTATGACAACGCCGTCATGCGCTGGATTTCCGACCTGACGCTGGGCATTCAGAAATCGTACGCGGCCGCCATGGCCCTGTCGTACTTTCTTATCATCATGGGCAGCATCGCGGTGATTTTGGGGCTTGTCACCCTGTTCACCCGCGCGCGTCGGAAGGGGGCGAGAGGATGAAACGCACCGCGGAAGGACACTCCGGCCTCCCGTCCACCGCCTCGCCCCTGCCCTATCTGGGCGGTGCGGCGTGGAGCGCCGTGCGCTTCTTGTTTTTGCTGTGTATGGCGTTTATCATTCTCTATCCGCTGGTTTACATGCTGAGTCTGTCGATCCGCGAGGGACGGGACGTGTACGATATGTCGGTCGTGTGGATACCCAAGCACTACACGCTCGACAACTTTAAGACAGTTTTCGGTCCGCTGAATTTCGCCGAAGTGATGAAAAACAGCGGAATCCTCGCGGTCACCTGCACCGTGCTGTCGGTCTTCGTGTGCTCGCTGGCCGGCTACGGCTTCGCGCGCTTTCAGTTCCGCGAAAACCGGCTGCTGTTCCTTGTGGTCATCCTGACAATTTTGATTCCTCCTCAGCTGACGGGTCTTCCCAATTATGTGTTGTTCAGCTCCTTCGACTTTTTCGGCTTGTTCCGGGCGATTACGGGGCACGCAACGAATCTCAATCTGCTCAACAATATGGGTGTGATGATGCTGATGGCCGCGCTGGGGCAGGGGCTGCGGGCGGGCCTGTTCATCTTCATTTTCCGCCAGTATTACAAGGGCGTCCCGAACGAGCTGGAACAGGCGGCGGTGATCGACGGCTGCGGCTATACGGCGACCTACTTCCGCATCATGCTGCCGAACGCGGGCGGGCCCATCCGTATTTGTACGCTGTTCTCGCTGGTATGGTACTGGAGCGATTACTACACGCTTTCCACCTACCTGCCCGATGTGCGGATCGTTTCCAGCGTGCTGGGCGACATGCGCAGCTCGCTGCAACACATTCTGGCGCAGGACGCCCTCGATCCCTATAAAATCATCACGATTGAGCAGGCCGCCTGCATCGCCAGCGTCCTGCCGCTGCTCCTGCTCTTTCTCATCGTGCAGAAGACGTTTGCGCGCAGCGTGGAAACCACCGGCCTGGTCGGCTGAGTACGGAAAGGAACGTGAGCAGATATGCGCTTTTCACGCGGAACACGGCTGGCGGCCTGCCTGCTTGCGCTTTCCATAAGCCTTCCGGGCGGGCTGGCCCGCGCGGCGGAGAGCGCCGAATCGCCTCTCACCCTGACGGAGGGCCAGTCTGTCACCCTGACGCTGGAGGCCCCGCAGACGGGCGAATACCGGCTGGAGCTGGAGTTCATGGCGCTGACGGGCAAAACGGTCAATCCGCAGGCGACTCTCTCTCTCGGGGAGGCCTACCGCACCTCGGTCACCCTTCCCCGCCTATGGAAGGATTTGCGGCAGGGAGATCGGTTTGCCGTGGATGAGAAGGGCAACGAGCTGGTTCCCCGACAGGAGGAGCTTTTCGAGCGCCAGACGGTTGTTCTGTCCCTCGTCGGAGGCGGACAGCCGGTGAAGCTGGAGGCGGGCCGGTACACGCTGACCCTGACGATGACGGCCAAATCCATCGAGCTGTACGGTGCGCGCCTGGTGCCCGCCGTCGGCCGCAGCTATGCCGCCTATACCGAGGAGCAGGCCGATAAGCCGGCGGGGGAGACGGTTCCCATCTATCTGGAAGCGGAGCTGCCGTCCCGCAAGTCCTCCGCGGGCCTTACGGCCACCTTCGACAACAGCTCCCCCGATATCAGCCCCAGCGCCGCCGATCGCACGCTGCTCGGCTTGATTTCAGCCGGTTCACGGGAGGGCCAGTGGCTGGAATGGGAATTCGAGGCCGCACAGCCGGGCTTTTATAAGCTGACCATCGGCTACCGGCAGAACAGCATGCGGGGGCTCGGGGTGCGCCGCGGCGTCACCCTAGACGGCAAACCCCTGTTCGACGAGCTGGACGAACTGGTTTTTCCTTATACCGAGTCGTTCGCCGCCCTGACGCCGGGTGGGGAGTCGCCTTACCAGATTTATCTGGACAAGGGAAAGCACACCCTGCGCCTGACGGCGACGCGTGGGCAGCTGGTGGAACCGCTGGCGGCGCTGGATCAGGCGATCGATCGCATGAACAAGGCCTACCGCGATATTCTGGTCATCACCGGGACGACCCCCGATCCCTATCGCGACTACTATCTGGAAAAGGAAATCCCCACCCTGCTGGACGATCTCGCCTGGTGCCGGGATACCTTGCGCGCCGGCGCGCGCTGCATCGAAGCCTTGACGGGAGGCCGGAGAGGAAGCGAGACGAGCCCCATCGACGAAGCGGTCCGCACCCTCGACGGCCTGCTGGAAAAGCCCTATCTCATTGCCCAGAGGCTGAGCCTGTACAAAGCGCAAATTGATGCGGTGGCCAACCAGAGCGCCTATCTGAGCAGCCAGCCTCTGGAGCTGGATACGCTGGAGCTGCTGCCTGTGGAGGAGGCGTCCCACCGCCGGACACACAGCCTCCTCGAGCGGATAGGGTATCGCGCCGCGGTGTTCTTCCAGTCCTTCCTCAAGGACTACAGCTCGTCCACCGCTGTGCAGGCATCCGGCCCCCCGCTGAAGGTGTGGATCAGCGTTTCGGAGCTGCTGACCACCGGGTCGGCCGCCGGGCGGGAGCAGATGCAGGTGCTGCAGCGGCTGTGCGCCGAGGAGTTTCCTTATCCGGTGGAGCTGGCTCTGGTGAATACGAACGATGTCATCACCCAGGCCATCGTGTCGGGGAAGGGGCCCGACGTCGCCCTGTTCGTACCCGAGCAGACGGTGATCAATCTGGCCGTTCGCGGCGCGCTGGCCGATTTTCAGACGATGGACGGCATCGAAACGGTAAAGGAGCGCTTTCATCCTTCCGCCTTGGTGGCGGCGGGCTGGAACGGCGGGCTGTACGCTCTGCCGGAAACGCAGACGTGGTTCATGCTCTTCTGCCGGACGGATATTCTAAACGAGCTGGGCCTCGATATTCCGGACACCTGGGACGAACTGTATCACGTCCTCCAGGTGCTGCGCCAACGGAACATGCTCGTGGGCGTGCCCGAGGACCAGCGGGTGTACGAAATGCTGCTGCTGCAGCGCGGCGGCCGGGTGTTCAATACGGATTTGACGGCCACCGACATGGAGAGCGACGTGTCTGTCGGGGCGTTTGCCGCTTGGACCGATTTCTTTGTCAAGCATTCCACGCCGGTCGCCTACGACTTTTACAACCGGTTCCGTACCGGCGAAATGCCCATCGGCATCGTCAACTATACCCTGTATAACCAGCTGCAGGTGGCCGCTCCCGAAATCCGCGGCTTGTGGGAAATGGCGCCGGTGCCCGGCGTCGAGGTGAACGGGGAGTTAAACCGTGCCCAATCCTGCGTGGTCAACGGCTGCGTCGTGGTGCAGAGCAGCGCCCTGCGCGACAAGGCGTTCGCCTTTGCGGACTGGTGGACGAGTGACGAAACGCAGGGGCGTTTCGGGCTGGACAGCGAAATTCTTCTGGGGGCCTCGGCCCGGTACAACACGGCCAATGTGGCGGCCGCCGCCGAGCTGGGCTGGACCGATCGCGAGCAGGCGACCCTTTCCGCCGCGAGGCAGGCACTGTGGGATATCGAGCAGACGCCCGCGTCCTATTATTACAATCGCAACATTCTAAACGCGTTCCGCCGGGTGGTCTACAATTACGAAACGCCGCGGGACGTGATTGGGCGGTATGCGCGGGAAATCGATCGGGAGCTTGTGCGCAAGCGCAAGCAGCTGGGCTAAGACGAGGGAGGGGAAGAAATGACCGGGCTGAAACGGTTTTTCAAGAAATACGGAGCCAGCTATTTTCTCCTGTCCTTCTGGCTCGTTCTTTTCCTCTTTTTTACCGTGATTCCTATCGTCGCCTCGGTACTGCTCAGCTTTACCGACTTCGATATGGTCAACGCTTTGAAGCCGGTGGGCGTCGACAACTACATCCGCCTGCTGCTCGACGACGATATTTTTATCAAGGCGCTGGGCAACACGCTGTTTTACGCCCTCCTGACCGGCCCGGCCGGGTACCTTCTGAGCTTCATCGTGGCGTGGCTTATCAATGAGACGGGCCGCAACATGCGCGCGGCGCTCACCCTCATATTTTACGCGCCCGCCCTCGCCGGCAACGTCTTTATGGCGTGGCAGTATATTTTCAGCGGCGACGCTTACGGCATTCTCAACAGTCTTCTCATGCGCTTCGGCTTCATTGCCGAGGCCATCCAGTGGCAGAACGATCCGCAGTACAATTCCATCGTGGTGATTACGGTCATCCTGTGGATGAGCATGGGGGCCGGCTTCCTCTCGTTTGTGGCGGGCTTCAAGCAGCTTAATACCAGTCTCTATGAGGCGGCGGCGATGGACGGCCTGCACAACCGGTGGCAGGAGCTGTGGTACATCACGCTGCCGCAGATGGTGCCCCAGCTACTCATCGGCGCGGTGCTGACCATTTCCACCTCGTTTGCCGTGGGCTATCAGAACTCCGTGCTGACCGGCAATCCCTCCACCGACTATTCCACCCATACCGTCGTGCTGCACATGTCGGATTATGGCTATACACGCCTGGAAATGGGTTACGCCTGCACGGTGGCGGTGGTGCTTTTCGTCATCATGATCGCCACTTGGACCCTGATAAACCGGGGACTGCGCAGCCTGTCCAACGATTGACGGCATCCCCAGAGAGGAGTTGATAACCGTGAGAACACTGCTGCGGCACCGACGGCGCATTTCCCGCTCGGCGGGAGGCAATTTTCTGGTGGCTCTTTTCCTGTTGCTGCTGGGCGCGTTCATGCTGCTGCCCATCTACTATACGGTGGTCAATTCCCTCAAGCCCATTCACGAGCTGTTTCTGTTTCCGCCCCGGCTGTATGTGACAAGCCCCACCCTGGATAATTTCCGCGGTCTTATCCGCATCCAGGGGCAGGCGCCGGTTCCCTTTGAACGCTACGCATTCAACAGCCTGTTCGTGACCGTGGCGGCCACCGGCGGCTTCATGCTGGCCGCCTCCATGGCGGCCTATCCGCTGGCGAAGCATAGGTTTCCGGGGAAAAAGGTGATTTTGCAGCTGGTGGTGTTCGCCATCCTGTTTCGCACCGAGGTCACGGCGGTGCCGCAGTATATCCTTATGGTGAAAACCCGCCTCATCGATACCTACGCCGCCCTGATTCTCCCCGCGTTGGCGACCTCCTTCGGGGTGTTCCTCATGACGCAGTTCGCCGAGGGCATTCCGGAGGAAATCCTCGAATCGGCCCGCATCGACGGAGCCAAGGAAATCCCGCTGTTTTTCCGCATGGTGCTGCCCATGGTGCGGCCGGCCTGGCTGACCCTCGGGATATTCACCTTCACCAGCGTATGGAGTACGACCGGCACGCAGTTCATTTACAGCGAGGAGCTCAAGATGCTGCCCGCCATGCTCGCCCAAATCGGGGGCGCGGGATTGTCGCGCGCAGGCGTTTCGGCAGCGGTCAGCGTGCTGCTCATGGTGCCGCCGGTGGTGATGTTCCTCTTTTGTCAGCGTTCCGTTATCGAAACCATGGCCCATTCGGGCCTTAAATCCTAGGTAAGCGATGAACCAATCACGCCTGACGGCTCAGCGGCGACTTGGCGGAGAAATCCCCTGCACCAATCCAACCGCTGGATTTCATCATCGCTTACCTAGGGCTACTCGCCGGAGAAGGGGGAAAGACGGTGTATAAGCGTATCGTTTGCCTGCTGGCGGCCGCCGTGTTTTTCATGACCGGCCTCAAGGCGTCGGCGGGATATTATTACGACAGGCGGGGCCGCTCGGTCGCCGCGCCCGACACCTATGTGGCCGGCGGCCTTCTCGACGGGAACGCGCTGGGGATCGGCTCGTTCGATGCGATCGGGGATCTGTATGTCGACGGCGAGGAGGCCCTGTACATCGCGGACACGGGCAACGATCGGGTGGTCGTTCTGTCTGCGGACGACACCGTGCGGCGGGTGGTGGAAACGGTGGAAACCGATGAAGGCCCGGTGCCGCTGAACGCGCCCGAGGGCGTGTTTTATCACAACGGCCTGCTGTATATCTGCAACACGGGCGGCGGCGAGGTGCTGGCCGTGGACGCGGACAACCGCGTGGTGCGCCGTCTGGGGAAGCCGGAATCCGCCAGCCTGTCGGAGGAGGCGGTTTTCAAGCCCTCCAAGGTGGCTGTTAACGCGTCAGGGGCGGTGTTCGTCGCCGCCTCCGGTATCTATTTGGGTCTGCTGCAATACGGGACCGACGATGTATTCGCCAACTTTTTCGGCGCCGCCAAGGTGGAGGTGACGCCCGACGTGGTGCTGGCCGCCATGTGGAAAAGCCTGTTCACCGACGCCCAGCGGGAATCCCTCAAGCGGGAAATCTCCACGGAATACGCCAACCTGTTTATCGACAGCGAGGATTTTGTGTTTACGGTGACGTCCACGGTCAACGAAAAACAGGTCAGCCGCCTTAATGCGGCGGGAGAGAACATCCTCAAATATCCCGGCTACGACGACGCCTCTCTTTTTACCTCCGGATACAACCGCAACAACTTCGGAGATCAGGAGTTCGACTACTCCAAGGGCTATAAAATTGTCAGCCAGCTGACCGACCTGCATGTCGACGCGGAGGGGATCCTGACCGTGCTCGACAGCCGTCGGGGCAAAGTGCTGCAGTTCGACAGCGAGCTGAATCCCATCGGGGTATTCGGCGGCACCGGCGACCAGCGCGGCTTTTTCCGCGGCGCGGCGGCCCTTGAGAAGCAGGGGGAGGCCTATCTTATTGCCGATGGGGATAAAAACACCATTACCCGCATGGTGCCCACCGGATATATCCGCACGGTGCGGGAGGCGCTGGCCGGCTACCGGCAAGGAGAATATGCCCGCTCGGAGGAGCTGTGGAACGAGGTGCTTGCCTCCAACCCGCACTTTACCGTCGCCTATCGCAGCATCGGCCGCGCCCTGCTGGCCGATGGCGACTGCCGGGCGGCGATGGAATACCTGCGGGAGGGCGACGACCGGTATTATTATTCGCTCGCCCTGCAGGAATACCGCCGGGATTTCATCCGGAACAACCTACTCTGGCTGCTGCCCGCCATGCTCGCCGTCCTGGCGGGGCTGGTTGTGGGCTGGCGCCGCTTGAAACGATGGCTGCAATCCTGATGTCGCATGAAAGGAGGGGATCCCATGTCCAACCTGCGCAAATTCCTGCAGCTGAGCTATAACCGCGTCCGGTATCGGGAGCTGGTCGAACCCCACGGCAGAGCCTTTGATAAATCTCGCTTTCTCGTGCCGTTCCGTCAGTTTTTGCATCCCCTCCAGACCTATGGCGCTATGAAATTCGAGGGGCGGGGCTCTCTGCCGCTGGCCAATTGTCTGGCCCTTTTGTATCTGGCGTGCCAGGTGGCGCGCTACTTTGGAACCGGCTATCTGTTCAACGGCAACGAGCCGGAGAATTTCAACCTGCTGACAACGCTCGCGTCCACCGTCGGCCTGCTCGTCCTATGGACGGTGTGCAACTGGACGACCAGTGCCCTGCTGGAGGGGGAGGGGTCCATCCGGGAACTGTGGATAGCCTCCTGCTACGCTACCCTTCCCTATCTGGTCATCGTCCTGCCGCTGACCGGGCTGTCGGGCGTGTTCACGCTGTCGGAGGCGGTATTCCTGAACACCGGTCTGGCCATCGCCCAGGGGTGGATGCTGGTGCTGCTGTTCTGCGGCACCATGATTACACAACAATTCACGGTGTCCCGCACCATCGTCTGTGTGCTGCTGACCATCCTCCTGATGCTGGGAGTGGTGTTTCTGCTGCTGCTTTTCTTCACCATTTTTCAGCAGATGGCCGGCTTTGTGTCCACCGTGTTCGCGGAACTAACCCGTCGGGGATAACCGGCGCGGGGGTAAAGAAAGGAGTGTCGGCCATGAAATGGCGCGCGTGTACAGCGGTCGTTGTCCTGCTTTTTGCCACCGCCCTGCATATCGCGGCGGGTCCCGCCCAGCCCGATTCTGACGGGCAGACGGCCACCCGGGCGTTCGAGCCGGACGAAAACATGGTGCAGGCCGAAACCGGTGCGGGCCGGTACTCCCTGTGGATGAACGCCCTGAACGCGGCGGTCTGCCTTGCGGATGAAAAAACAGGAAACACTTGGTGGACCAATCCGATCGCCCCCAAGCTGGACGTGTTTACCACCGACGCCGCCATCGAGGAAATGCGGGCGCAATTGGTGGTGCGGTATTACGACGAGGACAAGGTGGTGAAAACCGTCAACACCGTCCAGTGCCTGGAGAACGACACGGTGCAGATCAGCCATATTCCCGACGGGTTCCAGGTGGTTTACGATTTTACCGGGCCCGAGGAGAATTTTTCCCTCACCCTGCAATACACGCTGACCGGCGATCGCCTGCAGGTCGCGCTGCCCGCAGGGGGGATCGAGGAGCGGGGGAGCGCGCGCATCAGCGAGGTGGACGTGCTGCCGCACTTCCTGTCCGGCAATCGGGACGAGGAAGGCTATCTTTTTCTGCCGGACGGGGCAGGGGCCCTGATGACCTTCGCCGACTATAAGCCGGACGCTGCCCCCTACCGGCAGACGGTTTACGGCCGGGATACCGCCGTCTCCCTGCAATATGAGGAGGGAAAGCCTTTAACCGCCTCTCTCCCGGTGCTGGGGATGGTGAAAGAGGGCGCGGGGCTGCTGGCGGTGATCGAGGGCAACGCGGCGGCCGCCGTCCTGAGCGCGGTGCCCACGGGCGTTTACGCCGACTGCGCCAACGCGGGCGTTACCTTTGTCCTGCGTCAGATGGATCGGGCGGTCATCGCCAACAAGGACTGGACCTACAACGAATACCCCGTGGTGAATCCGAATCGCAGCGCCAACGACTGTGTACTCGCGTTTTATCCGGTGCCCGAAAACGCCGATTACAGCGCTTTGGCCGGCCGCTACCGGGACTTGCTCGATGAAACGGCGCACCGCGCACCCGCTTCCTCTTTTCTGCACGGGACGCTGGAATTCTATGGTCACGGCTGGAAGAAAGCCACATTTTTGGGATTTCCCGTCAAGAAAAATGTGACGGCCACCACCTTTGCGCAGGTGCGCGCTTCGGTTGATCGGTTTGCGGAACGGGGCCTGACCCAGCTGGGTGTTCAGCTGATCGGCTTCGGCGACGAGGGATACGAGCGGTCCTCCTCCGACAAAATGAAACCGGCCGGCTCCCTGGGCGGTCGCAAGGGCCTGGAGGTTCTGATCGGCAGTTTGCCAGACGGCGGCCAGGTCTTTTGGAGCCAGGATTTGGTGCGGCTGTTCGGCAGCAGCCGGAACGCGATACAAAGCCTCAGCCATGTGACGGTCAAGGGCGGGCGCTATCTGCTTTCCACCGGCGCGATGGAGGAGAACGGCAGGCGGTGGCAGTACAGCCGCGCGGACACCGTCCTTCGCCGGGCCGGGACGCTGGAAAACAGCTTGAGCGACGGCCTCGGGGTCGATTTGGGGCTGGCCGGGGCAGAGCTGTACAGCGATTACAGTGACGCGCGGCCGATGGAACGGGAGCAGGCCTCCGCCGATATGGCGGCCGCGCTGGACGCCTTTGGCAAGCGGCCCGTGGCGGTGGCGGGAGGCAATCTGTACGCCGCGCTGCGCGCCGATCTGATAACGGATTTGCCTGCGGGGGCCTCCGGATTCGACTGTATGTCCGCGTCTGTGCCCTTTTACGGCATGGTGTTTTACGGATACGCCAGCCTGTGCGGCACACCGCTCAACACGGTGGACGACTGGGACGAGGCGCTGCTCGACTGCCTGGAGTACGGCGTAGCGCCGGCGTGGCAATTGACCGGCTGTTCCAACCGTGCCCTGCGGGAGACCTCGCTGTCCTTTCTGTATAATACCGCCGCCGACGAGGTGGCGGAGCGGGCCATATTCCTGCTTGAACGGTACGAGGAAACGGCGGCGCGCCTGGACGGCCGGCGGATGCTTAGCCATCGTCGGGAAAACGGCGTCGTCCAGGCGGCGTACAGCGGGAACGTGCGGCTGGTTATCAACCGCAGCGGACAGCCCACTGTGTTCGAGGGGGTCTCTTTGCCGCCCGGTGAGTGGCGGATATTGGAATAAAAGAGGTGGGAAGAGATGAGGAAGGACACCGTCAATATGGCGATCACCGGACTGGGGGTCCGGGGCATGATGCTGCTGGAGGAGCTGCTGACCATACCGGCCGTGCGGATAGCGGCTGTCTGCGATATCTATGAGGATCGGATGCGGGCGGGAGCCGATCGGGCAGCGGCCGCCGGGCAGGCCCGCCCGGCCGTCTATACCGATTACCGGGAAATGCTGGCGGCGGGCGGCCTGGACGGCGTAGTGGTCGCCTGCGACTGGACCGCCCATATGCCGGTGACGCGGGCCGCTCTGAAGGCGGGGGTTCCCGTCGGCCTGGAGGTGGGCGGCGCCACCAGCCTGTTTGAATGTTTCGAGCTGGTTCGCCTGTCGGAGGAAACCGGCGTTCCCTGCATGCTGTTAGAAAACTGCTGTTACGGGCGGGAGGAAATGGCGGTTCTCCATATGATTAAGCTGGGGGTTCTCGGGGAGATTATCCACTGCGCCTGCGGCTATCTGCATGACCTGCGGGAGGAGATCTGCCTCGGGCGGGAAAACCGGCATTATCGCCTCGACAACTACCTGCATCGCAACGGAGACAACTATCCCACGCACGGCATCGGCCCTATTGCCCAGTACCTGGGGATCAACCGCGGGAACCGGTTTTTGTCTCTTTCCTCGGTGGCGAGCAAATCTCGGGGGCTGCGCAACTGGGCGGCCGCCCATCTGCCTGCCGATCACCCCCTGCAGGAGCGAACGTTCAACCAGGCCGATGTGGTAACCACCATGATACAGTGCGCCAACGGCGAGACGGTGCTTTGCACGCTGAACACCTGCCTGCCCCGTCCGTATTCCCGCGGGGGACTGGTGCAGGGCACCAAGGGGATCTGGATGGAGGAGGGGCGCCGCCTGCATCTGGACGGTCGGGGCGAGGCCGACGAGTGGATACCCGCCGATCAGTATCTGGCCGAGTTCGATCATCCCTTATGGGTGGAATACCAGCGGCAGGGGGTGCACGAGGCGGGACACGACGGCATGGATTATCTGTGCATGTGCGCGCTGGTGGAGAGCATTCAAGAGGGGATTGCCCCGCCCATCGACGTATACGATGCCGCCACCTGGATGGCGATTACCGTTCTGTCCGAGCAATCGGTCGCCCTGGGCGGCGCGCCGGTCGCCTTCCCCGATTTTACCGGCGGGGAATGGATCCATCGCCGGCCGGGGCCGGTCAGCAAATACGCGCTCGATCGCATATGCGGCGAGCTGTTCTGAATGTACCCCATTGGGAAAGGAAGCTTGTAGATGAAACGATGGCTTTCCGTAAGTCTGGCAGTCTGGTTGATCCTGAGCATCTTCTGCGGCCCTCTGGCCATTTCCGCAGACACGGAGGATTCCGGCGGCTTCACGGCGCGGCGGATGCCGCTTCCCCTGAACAACGACAAAGCGGCGGCGGGAACGGTGATTCTGTCAAACAGCGCCGGGGTGGAGCAGGGCAATCTCACCTATCACGACGGACGCAGCTCCCAGACGGCGGGCGACGGCAGCGGCTGGCAGCTGGTTACGTATAACCGCGCCCTGCACACCGCGAATTCGCCGGTGCGCATGCTGGTGACGTCCAACCCGACGGGGCTGACGAGCAACCTGTATGCGCTGGACGCCACGACGGAGCAGACGGCGGAGAACGCCAACCGCGCCACCTCCTTCAGCTATTATTTCAACCACACGCAGAACGCCGTGCCGCTCGCGGGCGGAGAAGGGATCATGTTTTATGTCGATATGCCCGCCGACGCCGCCGGCAAGACGGTGCATAACCAGCTGTCTCTCTGGTTTGTCGTGCAGAGAGGATCCAGCGCGTCCTGGTACGGTCTGGGAGACAGCCGCCGCCGCTCCTACGCGCTGGACGCCGCGGGGAATCTGTACGATCTGGCCCCCGACGGCAACCGCTGCTTGACCATGCCGTCCAACCGTTTCCGGGGCTATGTGTACATTCCCTTTGCCAGCCTGACGAACGCCGGCGGCGCGCTCTACACGCCAGAGGCGGGAGACAAGCTGTACCAAATCCAAATGCAGGTGAGGGATTTCGGCGGCGCTTCCGGCCCTCTGCGGCAGGGCTCTTGTATGATTACGACCGGCAGCCCGCTGTACGCGCCTCGCCCGACCCTTGTCCTCTTTGAGGGGGAGAGTGCGCGGGAACTATTCACCGGCCAGCCGCCGGCGCCGCCCGATGCCGTCCAGGGCTTCACGGCCCGCTCGATGCCGGTGCCGCTGCACAACGATAAAGCGGCCGCAGGCGCCGTTATCCTTTCGAAAAACACAGGTGTGGAGACGGCGGGAATCACCTATCACGACGGCCGCAGCTCTCAGACGGCGGGCGACGGCAGCGGCTGGCAGCTGGTCACCTACAACGGCCTGCTGCGAACCGACCAATCGCCGGTGCATATAAAAGCGGCGGTCAATCCGACCGGGCTGATTTCCGCCAAGGCGTACGCCCTGGGTGCGGACACCGTGCAGACCGCGCCCGCGGCCAACAACAACAAATCCTTCAACTACTATTTCAATCATACGGCCAATCCGGTGCCGCTTGCGGGCGGCGAGGGCTTCCTGTTCTATGTGCGAATGCCGGACGACGCGCCGGATACCTCGTCGCATAATCAGATCGTGCCCTGGTTTATCATCCAGAAGGCCTCCGGGTACACCTGGTATCATGTGAAAAACGCGGACAGGCGTGTATACGCCCTTTCAGAGCGGGGAGACCCGACGCCGCAGGCGCTGGCGGTCAGCACGAGCGGCTGTATCACGCTGCCCGAAAACGGGTTCCAGGGCTATGTGTACATCCCCTTTTCCAGTTTGTCGGACAGCACATCCGCCCCCTATACACCGGGAGCAGCCGACAAGCTGTATCAGATCCAAATGCAGGTGCGGGATTTCGGCGGGGCACTGGGAGCCTTCCTGAACGCCTCGTACATGGTGACCACCAGCAGCCCATTGACCGCTGACGTCCCTTACGCCGTGCGGCTGGACGGCGCGCCGGCCGTCGACATATTCAACGGGGCCGCTCCCGGTATCCGGGGCGTATCCACCGCGTTGCAGCTCCCCTTCCTGAGCGGCTACAAGCTGGGCGGACAGCTGGCGGCGGATCGCGCTTTCGATATGCAGACGGGAAGCGGTACGAGTCGCGGCGATTTGTCTATCCGGCCGGTGGACGCTCTCAACGACCTGTCCGATTTCCCCATGCTGGAAATCGGCACGGTATCCGCCGCCCAGCCGGTGCTGGACAACACCGCCGCGTCCAGCAAGCTGGCCGTCACCTACCGCGCCTACTGGCAGGTGGATTTGAGCGGCGCGGACGCGCTGATGCTGTATTTGAAAATGCCCGCGGCGCCCGCCGGGACTTCCTCGTTTATCTTCAGCCTTCCCATCACGCGCGGCGGGGCGACCGTCACCTCCAGCCTCTCAGCTGGCAAGCCATTTTACACACTGGCCAAGGGGACGGAAAGCTGGCAGCAGCAGACCGGCGCATATCAGACTGTCACCCTGCCCGGCGGGTTTGAGGGGTGGGTGCGTATTCCGCTCTCCTCCTTCAATCAGCCGATGGCCGACGCGGTGCTCACGGGAATCACGTTCCGCTTTCGGGATTTCGGCGGGGGCCTGGGTGCGGGAACAGTGGGCTCGTTTCTGCTGGCGACTAACACCCTGATGACGGGCGATCGCCTGGTGGCTGATAACCGGAATACCGCTGCTCCACTGTTCCGCGATACCCGGATCATACCGGCCGCCGTCCAGAAGACGCTGCCGTCCCTTCCGGCGGAAAACGACAAGGTTCTGGAGCTTAATCCGGACAGGGGGTTTCGCTCGGAGGTAATGCAGGACGTCAAGGTGCTGGCGGCAAACGGCAGCTACGACCGGATGAAAGCGGCCGCGGGCCAGGCCATAGAAAACCAACTGGCGGGGCAGGGGCCCACCACGGTGATGCAGGTCTATCTGTATCTGAGCGGATACAACAGCGGGGATATTCCGCAGGCGGGCCTGGACGCCGTCGAAGCCTTTTTGGACGCGTTAAAGAGCAGAAATAAAAAAGCCCTGCTGCGGTTTGCCTACGCGAAGGACATCGGTGACGCGGCCACCGACGCGCCCCAGGCCATCATGCTGCGCCATATGGATCAGCTGGCCCCGGTGGTCAGCCGGTGGAAGGACACCATCCATGCTCTGCAGGCGGGAATCGTGGGGGCCTGGGGCGAATGGCACGGCGAATCCTACGCCATCGACAAGACCGCCGTGCTAAACAAGATCGTGGGCACCCTGCTGCCGCCGGGCACCTACCTGCAAATGCGCCTGCCGGATTATAAGAATCTCCTGCCTTCCTCCCACCCCGCCTATTCCCGCATCGGCATTCACAACGACGCGGTTTTTGGGAAAATCCCCAACAGGGGCTACGGCACCGGCGGTCTGGACGCCGGCAGCGCCCAGTGGAACCAGCTGGTCACCCAGGCCCCGTACGCGCCGCAGGACGGGGAGCTCTATTACAGCACGTGGAACCAGACCAACAACGTCTACTGCGACGGCTACGAGGCGATCCGGCAGTTTTCTGAGCATCGCTTCACCACCTTCAGCCACTACCATGGTTATTGGGACGCGGGAGGGACGGCCCAGACGGCGATGGGACGGTGGAAAAATCTCGCGGTAACCCCCGCCTGGCTGGCTTCGAACGGGATCGTGGGATCCCCGGCATGGTTTACCGATCGCAACCGGCAGCCGATCGCCCGCAATGCGTTTGCATTCGTCGAGGCGCACCTCGGCTATCGCCTGGAGGCGCAGGACGTGACGATTCATAGCAGCGGTGCGCCGGGAAGCACCGCCCATGTCTCGCTGTCGCTGAAAAATTATGGCTTTTCGGCGGCCTTCAACCTCCAGAGCGGGTTCGCCATTCTGGACGAAGACAACCGGGTGGTGTCCCAGATAGACGCGGGAACGCCTGCCGCGTGGCACAGCCGTTCTCCCGGGCAGTACAGCGACGCGACCATCCTGCGGCATCGGGTGGGGGCCACCATGACCCTGCCGGCCACCCCCGGACGGTATAAGCTGACGTTCTATCTCAAAAACGGACAGGGGAGTGCGGCCCGTTTGGCCAACGGTGTCCGGGTGATCGACGGCTATCACACGCTGCATACCTTCGATGTACAATGAAAAGCTAAAAAAATTAAGCAAGGCCGCCAAACAGTCATAGGACTCGTTTGGCGGCCTTGTTTTACATAGTCATGGCTAAGTTCCGCTCCCTGACTGAAAACAATTATTTCAGAAAGTCTTAGAAGTTTTGACTTGCGGAAGCCCATCGCTATCTTACATATATAGCATCGATTGACAAGGACGAACACGCCTGCCGTCGGCCAAAAAGGTGGCCTGCGGCGTTCAGTGGTCTTTGCTGGCCGCCTTTTTGCTCCGACGGTAGGTCCTTCGGAGTTTTTCGGCAGTGAAAAAGAGAAGATGGCAAGGCGGACGAGGCCGCCGGGCTGGCGCCCGGCAACGAGGACAACGCCGCCAGCACCCCTTTTCACGCCGAAAAACCGCGTTTTCCCTTGTCAATCGATGCTACCTTTAGCAGTTTTACGGTCGGCTCATAGTCCTCCGTGTAAGGGGATAAGCGCCCCCTGTTTTCCTCACGTGTCAAATCCATTCCTTTAGGTCAATGGTCCGCTTTTCTATACGCGACCTTTCCGCCGCGATACAGAGAATATGGCTTTGGATAGACTTTTCTATCGATGTCGCGGGCGGCTTGTCTCCCAGCGCGCTGGCAATAAAATCCTCCACCAATACGGTATCCGCGCCCCCATGAAGCGCATCCGGATGGCCGACGTGATAGATCTCCCGATCGCCGCTGCGGAAATTATAGACCTCCACCAGGTCATCCTTCATATAGGCGCGGATCTCTCCCATGGTCCCCATGATATGCGTTTCCCGCTCAAAATTGGAAAACGCACACATCGTCAGAGTGGCGGTGATCCCGTCTTCAAACAGCAGGTTGACCGTTTGATGATCCACGACATCGTTGTCACATTGAAAGACGCACCGGCCGTACCGGCCCTTTTTCAGCGCTTCTACCGTATCGGTATAGCCCTCTTTTTCCACGGCGTATTCCCGAAACAGGTGATCCTTGTATTTCCCGAGGTACTTTGTCGCGCTGTAAGGACAGCTGCCGCTATATTTGCAGCCGTCAATGCACCTGTCCGCACAGCCCTCCGGCGCGTTTTCACGCTTGAAAAACTCCAGCGAGCCGTAGGAGGACAGGCTCAGGCAATCTCGTCCTGTCAGCCAGAGAAGCAAATCGGTATCGTGGCAGCATTTTGCCAGAATCATCGGGCTGCCCGCCGTCTTGTTCCAGTCCCCGCGGACAAAACTGTGCGCATAATGGAAGGTCCCAACCGGTTCCATATGGTTGATACTGGCTATCTGGCCGATCTTTCCGCTGTCGAGGATTTCTTTCACCTTCCGGTAAAAGTTGTTATACCGCAGGCTGTGGCACACCTGGACCACCGCGCCGTATTCCCGCGCCGCCGAGGCAAGCTGCCGGCACTTCTCGATATCCTTATCAATCGGCTTTTCCACCATGATCTGCCGGTATCCCGCTTGTATCGCGGCGATCGCCGGCTCCACATGTTCATTGTCCTGGGTGCAGATGAAAAGCAAATCGCCCTGTACACCGTCGTCGAGCATTTCCCGCCACCCGGGATAGAGCCGCTCCCGGCTGCAATGGTATTTTTCTTCCGCGAGCCGGCGCAGATGCTCCTTGGGCTCCGCTACGGCTGCCACCTCGAAATTGTTTTCGTTTAAAAACAGGTAATTGGCGTAGCATTGGGAGCGTGCGCCGAAGCCGAAAAAGACGGCTTTTATTTTCATGTCCGTGTTCCTCCCGTGCGGTCTCAGTCTTTCAGGCCCGAGCTGGCCATGGTCTCGATGATATTGCTCTGCGTAAAGATAAACACGACAATCGGCACGATCATCATCACAACGATCACCGCGGAGCCCACGCCCGCGCGCGCAATCCCTCCGGCGACAATTTGATTGATTGCATATGACAGGGTTTTCAGCTGCTCGCTGTAGATAAAGACACTCGATCCCATATTCCATAGCTGCTGCACGGAAAACACCATTAGGGTCAGCCAGGCCGGCTTGATGTTTGGCATGACGATTGTCCAGAAAATCCGCATTTCTCCGGCGCCGTCGATTTTGGCCGCTTCCAGCAGCTCGTCCGGCAGCTGTTCCATAAACTGTTTGATCAAAAACAAGCCGAGCGTGCTGCCCATGGCCGGGACGATGATGGCCTTATAGGTGTCCACCCATCCCAGGCCGCTCATGATCAGAAAGTTGGGAATCGCCGTTACCGTCGCATTGAACATCAGGGACAAAATTATCAGCTGGAAAATCCATTTGGCACCGGGAAACGGATGCTTTGCCAGGGGATAGGCGCACATGGACGCCAATACCAGCTGGCCAAACGTGCCGACGGCCGTAATAAACAAGGTGTTGAAAAAGTAACGGGACAGCGGCACCCAGGAATTCTGCAAAAGGACAAACAGATCGATAAAGTTCTTAAAGGTCGGATTGCGCGGGAATAGGGGAGGGGGGAAAATCCACAGCTCATCCAATGGCTTGAACGCGTTTCCGATGGCATAGACAAGGGGCAGCGCAATGAATATGCCCAACAGCGTTATCGTGGTAAAAACCGCGATATCGCCCGCCAAAGAGCGATTAACGCGTTTGTGACGCTTCGCTCGGAGTTTTTTCGGTCTGATTTCAGCCGCTTCCAAGTCTATTCACCTACCTTTGCGATCAATTTTTGGACAAGCAGGTTGACGCCGACCATCATCACAAACAAGACCGTGGCAATGGCGCAGGCGTAGCCCATTTGAAACCGGATTGTCCCGTAATCCTCCAAATGATGCATGATCGTATGCGCCGCATAGTCCGTGCTCGGAAAGCCGCACAGCGCCGTGATGACGCCGCCGATACCAAAGGAGTTGGTGATGCTCATGACAGCGCCGAATAACAGCTGCGGCCGCATGACCGGCAGCGTGACGTACCACAGCTCCTGCCAGCGGTTGCGGATCCCGTCCACGGCGGCCGCCTCATACAACGAGACGTTAACCGTCTGAAAACCGGCGATGAACGTCAGGAAGGTTGTCCCCAAGCTGCCCCACAAGATGATGAACATCAGGATCGGCACCATATACTGCTTGTTCGTCAGCCAGCCGATCGGTTCCACCAAGGCGCCGATTTTAATCAGCCAGGCGTTCAGAAAGCCGTTGGCGTCGCCGCTGAAAATCAATTGCCAGACCATATAGACGTTGGCAAGCGTCGGCGCATAAAACAGCAGCGTCAACACGGCTCTGGCCCGGGGCCGCAGGTCGTTGATGAACCAGGCCAGCCATAAACACAGCAGATAACTCAGCGGCCCTGTAATCGCCGCAAACAAAATGGTGTTTTTCAGTGCAATCAAAAACAGCGGATCTTTTATAAACAGATTTTTGTAATTTTCCAGTCCGACAAATCTTGCGGGCTGCAGCACATTAAAATTCGTCAGGCTGAAAAACATGGCGATGATAACGGGAGCAACCGTAAAAAGAACAAAAATGATCATAAACGGCGCAATAAAGCCATAGGAGACCTTATATTTTTTCATTTGTCTCCATGTGTATTGTCCCCGCTCTTTCAAGCCGATTGGATGTTTCATAGAAAAGATCATTCCTCCCTGCAGCCTAGCGCGGTTACTTCTCCAAGCCGAACTCCTCGCGCTTCATGGAAATCTCATTGTTGATATTGCGGGCCGCTTCCGTGAGCATCTTGGCCGGGTCCTCTCCTGCATTCACGACATCTTTAAACGCAAAGTCCATATATCGCTGCGTATAATAGCCCCCCGGAACCTCGGGAACGCCCTTCAGCCATTCCATCTGCGCCTTGATTTTTTCAAAATCCGCTTTTGACCAGGGAATGGAATACAAAGCCTCCAGATTGGCCGTCGGATAACGGGCCGCCGTTCCCATCGTGCTTTCCAATTCCTTGCCGAATTTCGCCTGCGTTTCGGCGCTCGTCCACCACTTGACAAATTCCCAAGCTTTTTCCGGCTGCTTGGATTTGGACAGAATCATACAGGCGTTGACCTCGCCCGGGACCGTCCGATCGATTGTACCATCCTCTCGAACAGTTCCGGGAACGGATGTGAAATCCCAGATCCCTTCCAGCTCGGGAGCAAAAACCGACAGTTGATTGTACAAGCTGTAATCGCTGATGCCGATGGGAACCGAACCCGCGCGGAATTGGTTTAGGAAGTTGTACTCTTTGTATAAACCGTAGTCGGTATACAGGCTGGTCATAAAAGAAAACGCATCCACCGCCGTCGGGCTGTCGAGCAGCGTAGCCTTGGCGTCCTTGGTGTACAGCTCGCCGCCGTTCTGGAATAGGAGCAGCAGCAGATTTTTATAGTTCATGCCGCCCGTCGGCGTGGCTATCGCCGAGGGGAGGCCGAAACTCATTTTGCTTTTCTGCAGCATTGGCAGCATCACGATAACATCGTCCCACGTCCGCGGAATCGCGAGACGAAGAGCGGATAGAATATCTTTCCGGTAGAACAGCACCGGGAAGGTCTGCGTTTCCGGCAGGCCGTAAACGCCTTGCTCAAAGGAGAGCGGTTCTACCGCGCTTTTATGGAAACGATCCGCAACCGATTGGTAATCGGGGAAGGACGCCAAATCCAATACGGCTCCCCGGAAAGCATAATTGCAGACATCGCTGGCGGACAGGGTCAAGGCAATATCCGGCCCTTTGCCGGCCAGGGTGGCCGGCAGCAGCGCCCCCATGGATATCAGCTGGATATTCGCGTTGATATGGGAGGTGCTTGAAAAATCGTTATCCGCCATGTTTTTAAGGATCTGCGCCTGATCGCGCCCGCCCGTCATCCCATTTCCGACCCAGACGGATACCGCGTCCTTCTCGTCGCCATAGGACAAATTGTTGTAATCGTTAAAGAAAGAGGCGACAAAGCTGTTCACCTGATAGCCGCACTCCGAAAGAAATCCTGCGCCGGCTTTCGGAAGTGGCTGCCCGGCGGGGCTTAGCAGCAAGTAATCGATGGCCAGCGGCTGCATGCTTTCGGAGGATACCCAGGTGCCGAGAGAGCTGATATTCTGCTGAAAGGCATTAAAACGTTTGGCAATATCCTCCGGTTTTTCGATCATTTCCTTCGTCTGCATCAGCATGCGCTTGAAGATCTGGACGCTTTCTCCCTGCATGCCGGATTGTTGCACAATCTGATCGGCCGCTTTCTGCAAGCGCTCGTTTTGCACGCGCAGCTGGTTCAGCATGTCCGGCATGGTTTCCTTAAACTGATAGTCCCGGTACGGATCCGGCGTGGGGCCGGTCACCACCAAAATCTCGCGGTATATTTTGTTCAGCTCATTGACGATGTCGTTGACTTCCCGGATGATGTCCGCCAGTTTCCCCAAAGTGACTTCAAAGGTCAGGCTGTATTCCTTGTCCTTTTCAAAATAAAACGCATAATCCTCGCCGCCCTGTCCGAGCGTATACATGTTCCACTGCGTGCTGTAGGCGACGGCGTAATCGTTCAGCTCCTGATAAGGCACTTCTCCGTTTATGTAGATTTTTCTGGAGGAAACCGAGCCGTTTTTGATGTTCTGGATGCCGCGGAAGCTGATTTGATATAACCCATCGGCCGGGACTTTGAAATTCCAGGTGATCGATTGCCCGTTTATCTGCCATTGTGTGGAGCCGATGCAGTTCAGTTTTAAATGAACCGGATCGCTGGGCTCCATGCCGGCGTTCGAGCGATCGTAGATAGGCACAAGCATCGGGTCCGATTTGGTATCCGCCCGCTCGCCCTGCAGCTTCACCGGTTCGGCCTGGGCTGGTTTAAGCTGTCGTTGGTCAAAATCCTGCTTGGCCTGCTGATAAGCCGGCGGCTGTTTCATCTGACATAGTACGATGCTCCCGATTTCCATCGGTTCCCGGACCGCTTCAAAGCGAAGGGTATGCTTTCCCTGTGTAAAATAAAATTGGAACGGTTCCGGGTAATAGCCGATCGAATCTTTCAGATAGGTCGTTTGCCACCGCGCGGCCTCTATTTGCTCCGGACGGATTTCATTGCCGTTGGGGGCGACGCGGATCGTGTTGCCGTCGGCGTCCTTTTTGTCTACCCAAACGCGGTCAAACACCACGGAGCGCATTTGTTCAAAGGGCAGCTCGCCATCTATATAAACGGTGCGGATAATGGAAGAGGATTTTCCGCTGGTTGGGAAATAGTCCACCTGTATGGTATACAGGCCGTCCTGGGGAACATCGAATTCCCATTCGACATACCCCTCCTCTTTGGTGAGAAGCGCCTGCTTCCCGGCCGTTTCTCCCACCATGGGCGTATAGTCGGACTGCGTATAATTCTGTACCGGAATCGATATGGGCTGCTCCGGCCGCGCCGCCGACGAATATTTTTGAATGTAATCGGCATACGACTCTTTCAGCTCCATTTCGACCGGCGGCAGCGATACATAACTGGAGTACGCCTGTTCGGCGGCCCGGCCATTGCCAGCCAATGCATTTCCCAGAAGCAGCGTGCACAAACAAGCGGCCAATATTCTGTTCGGGAATTTTCGTCTCATCCGCATAGACATGATAATGACTCATTCCTTTCCGTCAGCCGACACCCATTTACCACAAGGCATGTGGTTGGGCAGGAAACAAATCGGGTGGAAATGACCGGGGTGATTTCTTTCGGATGCGTGACCTCGAGAGTGAACGCGTCATCCTCGATGCGCCAAGCGGCGGTAATCTTTCCATAAGGCGTCGGGATGATCCCTTCCGCCCGCGTCAGCGTACAGGCGTGCGGCTCCACCTTGAACTGGCCGAATCCCGGGGTAAGCGGTTCGACGCCAAGCAGGAAGCCGGTTAACAGATGCGCGACCGCCGTGTCCGGATGAGAGCGATCCCCCCAGCCCTTTCCGTCCGTGAGCGGACTGGGCGGATACAGCATACATTCGGTCGTGGTGGCCGGGCCGTTTTCGTCCGCGATGCTGTCCAGCCAGTTCACATGAACCGGCTCACCGCCGGCGTAGGACAGGCCGGTTTTTCCGGTCAGGGCCTGATAGGCCTCTTGATCGAAACCATAGCGAAAACAGCCGCGGATAAACAGCGACACGATTTTTCCCATCACCAGATGGGAAGCAAACCATTTCCGCAGACTCTTCACTGCCGATGCCGCCTGTTCCTGGGTCAGGATCCCGACAGCCAAAGCCAGGCAGTTGGCCATATGGCAGTATTCCTCCGACGCGTACCCCTTCATGAAGCATCCGGCATCCTCGCGCCAAAGGGCCCGCATAATGCCCTCTTTCATGGTTTCCGCCCGCTTTTTGAACTGGCGGAACCGCTCAAAGTCATTCAGCGCTTCGGCGAGCAGGGCGCCTTTGTAAAACGCATCGTACATCATGATGTTGTTATACGAAAATTTTCCCACGTCATTCAGTTCGTGATCCCACAGGCCCTTCGAGGTGGCATACCGCTGAAAAAACAAGCCGTCTCCCTCTACGAACGACCATAGATAATCCAGATCGCGCACGGCCGTCAAATACAGGCCGGATACCTGTTCGGTATCGCCGGTGAATAATAGATAGTCCCAAAGAGTCGGCACAAACCAGGCGGAAAAAATATCCGATTCGTAATAGCCGTATTCACCGCTTTTGACAGGCTCCGTGTTTTCCGGATAGCATACGCCCCAAATATACCCCTCCGGCGTTTGATGCCGGGCGAACATCCGCAGGCTTTCCAGCATATATCGCGTATCGCTGAAGGCGTAATACACATTGCGTCCGGCCCAATCGAGGTCGCCGCTCCACGGCAGGCGATCCCGTTTAGCCCCGTCGGCAAGAAATGGCCGGGAATAGGTATACTGATAACGAGCGCTGGGGTCGGCGGAAAAATCCTCGCGCAGCAGGAGCCGCTCGCCGCTTGTCACTTCCAACCGGCTGACCATCGCCCACTTTTCGGTGGTTTGATAAAAGCCGATGGTTCCGCGCCGATAGGTGTCGTCCTGCCATTGCAGGATACTCTCTCCGTCTATGAAAACCTCCATACAGGCGCCCTGCAGCACCGTGCAAAATGCATACGTATAGTTGTCGTACAGCGGCTTTTCGAGCTTCTTTTCTCCGGCCGGATAATTGACGCCGTTTTTGCGATAATACCACCGCAGCCAGCCGTCCAGACCCGCCTGAAACACATAGCCATTGTCCGGATCGGCGGCACGGACCATCCAGCCGATGCCCGAATGGCAGTCCGGATTGACGGAAATCTGGCCCTCAAAGGTGAACCGGTAGTTTTCCCAATCACCGCCCTTCCGATAGATTCCCGCCGGGTTGCCTTTCGTCAGCGCGCGCACCAGCAGGGTGTTTTCCAGCACATCCCACGACTGCGCGCTTTCTATGGAGGAAATCTGCACCGTGTATGTACTGGAATACCAAAGCTGATTCAAGTCGGCCCGCGAGCAGAGAAAATGACCGTCATGATCGCTCATATCGGCAGTGTAATAGATATAAAAATCGTCGATTTCCACGTCGCCCGGGGTATCGAGTGTGAAAAGCACAAAGCGCTGCTGGCCCTGGATCAGCGGGAACCGGTATTTTCCCGTGCGGTGGAGGGTATACAGCTCGTACCGGTTGGGGTTGGCGGGCAGAACCGGCAGCTCTACCCCCAGATACTTGCAGCAGCCCCGCAGGAAATCGCCGGTTTCACGATGATCCCTATCCAGCAGATAGGGATACCAATCCGAATAGGCAAGTCTCAATACCGGTTCGCCCTTCTGCGCTTTTACGGATATGACCGGGTATCCGCCGGGGCTGGAGCGTCCGAGATCCAGGATGAGGTACGGTTTGTCTCCGCCTTCTTTATATTGCAGCGTATAGGCTCTCTCCGGCTCGATCCGGACGGTGCCTTCCGTATACTTCACGCTCTGCGCTCTGCACACCCTATCCTTCGGCGTTAACAGATAAGGGGCCGCCTGTTCCATAGTCATTATCATTACCTCGCAAAAATCTATCGGATTTTAACATCAGCCCACAATACCGCTTCGGGCAATACTTTGGACAAAGAATTTTTGGGTGATCAAATACAGGATCACAACCGGGGTGATTAACAGGAAAAATTTTGGGCTCTCCAGTATGGCGGAGGCCAGGGTAGCCCCGGAGCCCATGGAGGTAAACACCATGCCGTAAAGCTGATTGGCCAGGGTGGGTATCTGCGGGTAAAAGATGCTGGAATAGGTCGTATCGTTCCATTGCCACACGAAGGAAAACAGGAAAACCGTGACAAGCATGGGGATGGAACTCGGAAGCATGATTCGGACGAACGTTTTAAACGGTCCGCAGCCGTCTATATACGCCGCTTCCTCCAGAACCAGGGGCATGTTTTTGAAATGCTGGCGAAGCAGGTAGATATATAAGCCGTTTTTAAAGCCCAGGGCCGTTGTGGACAGCAGCAGGAACGGCCAATATGTGTTTATCAGGTCGATCCCGGAAAAAACGCCCGAAAACTGAAAAATATTCAGTATGCCGAAAAAGTGAAACCGTATGTACAAAGGCAGCAAAATGAGCTGCGGCGGTATCACCAGGGTCAACACAGCCATCCCGAACAGCAGCTTGTGACCCCTGAATTTGAACCGAGCAATGCCATAAGCGACCAGGGCACAGGAAGCCAGCTGCAGCAGGCTCTGTACCGTGCAGAACGCTATGGTGCGCAGCAGAGTGATCGGATACTTTACGGAATCCAGCACCAGCCGGTAATTCCGCAGCGTCGGATGCTTGGGAACAAACACCACCGTTGCGTCCACGACGTCCTGTGCGCTTTTGATCGACGTGGAAAACTTAACAATCAGCGGATAAAGAATCATAAAGGATAAGCCGATAATCAGTACGGCCCGCAGGACGGACCAGCAGAACGACAGGGCTTTCTGGCGGACCGCTCTGCGGCTCCAGCGCTTTTTTTGGAACACCGAGCCGGCTTTCCTTTTCAGGCTATTCGTCATGTTGCTTCTCCTCTCAGCGGTCCTCATAGTAGACAAATTTGGACAGGACAAAGATGACCAGTCCGACGACTGCGAAAATCAAGGAGAAATAAATCAACCCTTTCGCCGAGCTATAGCCGAATTGATTTTGGCTCAAAGCGGTTTGATACATATCCATAATCACGGTGTTGGTCGAGCCGCCCAGCTGATCCACCACGGTGTATACGCTGTTGACCAGCACGACTGGACTGATCATCGGCAAAGTGATTTTCCAAAAGTTTTCCCAGCCCGTCGCGCCTTCGATGGAGGAGGCTTCATACAAGGAGGGCGAGATGCCCTGCAGGCCGGCCAAGAATATGAGGATTTGGACGCCCGACGACATGGTGATCGTATAGATTTTCCCCACCAGCTCCGATACGAACGAGAACAGCTGCGGCGAAAACGTCGTGCCCAGCAGCTCCATCAGGCCCTTAACCATGCTGGTTTTGTCCTCATTACCGCTCAGGGAAACCTCGCCAGACACCGCATGGATGGCGTATTTCATCAGCGAGTCGTTGTTGGACACGGCGGCAATCCCGGAGGCCATGATGACCGGCAGGAAGAAAATCGCCCGGGCCAGTCCGCGGCCCCTGAATTTCTGGTTCAGCAGCGTGGCTACGAAAAAGCTGTATAGGACAATCGCCGGAGAGGTCAGCAAAAGCTCGCCCAGGCTTTTCAGAACGCTGTCGAAGTAACCGACCTGTACAAATAAAACCTGGCGGAAATTATCGAGCCCCACGGGGAGCAGCTGCATCCCCTCGCCGGTCAGCGACAGCTTGCTGAAGCCCAGAATGAAGTATAAAATCAGCGGGGAAAGGAAAAAAAGGACAAAGCCGATCGCAAAGGGGAGCGCAAAGGCGTAGCCCCACCGGGTGCGTTTTTTCTCCAGAGAAATGGATTTTCGTTTTCTCGATTTGGCCGCTTCACTCACCGGTTTTTCCCTCCTCCACACGCGTAAAGCCCTTCGCCTCTATGCGGATATCCCCGACAGAGACGGGCGCCTCGTTATAATTGACGTACAGCACGACACCGTTATCAAAAGCCGTGCGGTTGACGCCCTTCGCCACCTGTTCGTGGCCGACAATCTTTGCCGCCTGGCAGTCTTTCAGGGCCGTGTTCATTTCCTGGTACAGCGCCGCGGCCTGTTGCAGCCACAGCTTATAATTCACGCCGTACATATTGTACCGGGTGTCCTTCAGCTCGTAGTTGTCCCGATAGATGAATTCGAAGCTGGGGATAGAGCCGGATTCGATCAGGGCCAGCCTGTCGGAAGCGAAATCGCCGGTATAGTTCATGGGCTCCGCCGCCATGGGGACAACCCCATGCAGAACCATCTGATAAAAGGGGATCGAGCGGTCGCACATGTAATGCTGCTCCGAGGTCAAGGGGAGATCCGTAATCATGCTCACACCCGCCAGCGCGTACGCATTGGGCGCCTGCACCGAGACCTTGCACTCTTTGCCCAGCTTCTCGATCTGTTCCTGAACCAGCCGCAGGCTCCGCTGCCTGTCGATAATCTCCCTATCGTTGTAATCACTCGTCAGCCGGGCTCCCAGCGTCCCAACGCTTAACCCGTTCACGCCGCGGGCTCTCAAATCGGACGCCACGCCGGCTATCATGGACGCATATTCACGAGGAGACACCACGACAGCGGAAGACCCTTTGATCCGCTCAAAGGTAGTCAGCTTGTATTCGTAGAGGTAGGCGATCCGCTTGTTCAGCATGCGGGCGCCCATCTGCTTTGGCTGGAAGCCGTCCAGCCAGGAGTCGTCCTTAACCACCTGGAATTCAGCGGCCGGATAGAAATTTATTTGATTTTTCTGCACATAGTCCAGCAGCGCGCTGAAGCCTTTCTGTCCGCCCAGCGCCTTCATGAGATCGATTTTATTAAAGAACGCGTTCTCCCGCCCGCCGTTGGCCCAATCGCTGAGTTCCAGAATGGGGGAGGCGACCCCCGCCTGCTTCAGTTCCGATAAAATAGAGACGGTTTCCTGATAGGTTGTCAGCGCTTTCGGGCGATCCACCGGTATGCCCAGAATGGATTGCTTATCCGTCACCGCGCCGATCACCCGCAGATGGAACGGCAGTTCCGGACCAAATTCCGCTTGCTTGATTTTGTTCTGTTTCAGCAGATAGCTGCGGTAAGCGGACGCCATGCCGCTGTAATTCGCATTGGCATCCTCCAGGGCGACGTACCGGACCTGCATGTCGCCGGAGAGAGGCTCCTTGGGAAAAATATCAATATCGGCCACATTGATAACAGAGGTGGTCTGGTGATAGGGCCGGTATACCCGGAAGCGCGGCCCTACGTGATTGTAGGAATGGATTCTTCCGCTGACATCCGCGTCGATAAACATGGAGCCGTCGCCATCCTCCACAATCCCCAGGAAGGCCGTGTCGCCCCTCTTCAACCCGAAAACCGGCAGCATGGCGCGGACATCCGTTTTCTGCTCCTTGGGCGCTTCCTCGAACAGCAGATCCTCTCCATACAGCAGTTCAGTCTCGTAGGGCTCCAGGTTCGTTTTGCCGTTATTCAGCTCGATCAGCGCGCCAGAACCGCCGGGAACCAGCATGTATCCCTGTTCGCCGGCGCCGGCGGCGCCGAAGTAGGGCAGCAGCCAGAAGTCCGTCACCTGCATGACCTCTGTATCGTACTGGACGCTTCCCTCTGGGATTTTCACCACCAGGTCGTTGCCGTCCAGGCGGTATTCCAGCCGCAGCGACACCGAATAATCCGCTTTTTTTGCGATATTCACCTGATTGTCCTGTTCATCCCGGTGCATATCCTCCAGGGTATAGCCGATATCCGTGAACACCTTCTGAACGATTTCCATCATGAAATCCGACGCAACCTGTTCTCCTGGAGAATCAAATTGCAGCGTTCCCGGCGTCACAAAATAGTAAATCGGGCGTTCCTTCAAGACCGGAAAGATTTCTAAAAACAGCGCTTTGTCCGCATCGGTGGGCAGGTCGTTGAGCGCCACTCTTTTGTAATACGAGTGGAAGGTAGCCAGGGCGTCCTCGTCGGTAATTTTGCCTTCAAGCTCTTGATAACGGCTCTCGGACAAGGCTTTGGGGACAATGAAGGTTTTGGGCTTCTCCCCGAGCAGATAATTGACGCCGACGCCATTTTCCAGCGGATAGAAGCTATACTGCTGCAAAGAAACGCTTTGCGCGAAGGAGTTGACCTCCGTGGCCTTGCCGGAGACCTCATATGTCATCAGGATCTGTGAGCTCAGCTGTTCCAGGTTCACCCCCTGCGCCAGGGCGTCGTCGAACCGGCCGGCGGGGTTCGATGTCCAAACAGCGCCTGTCCGCTTGTTTTTCAGCAGAATCTCCGCCGTATCCCCTTGGATATACAATTCCATATCCCCGGAGCCGGCCACGAGGAAGGCGTCCTGCGCGGCTTTTATTCTGGAATCATAGGCTTCATCCACGATTTGAGAAGAGACAGGGTCTTTCCGGGAGGCCGCGCTTTCCTCCGATTCCGTGCCGCAGCCCACGCTTCCCAGCAGGAGCGCCGCGCATAGTCCTGCCAGCGCCCCTCTGCGCAGATGACCCAACAGCTTGTTCATGGTAATCCACATTCCTTTCCGGATACGGTCTACGGCTACATCCTCATGGATAGTTCCGTCCACAGCAGATCGATGAAGCTTTTGAGCTGCTGGACGATCGAAACGAACAATAAAAATAGAAACAGCATAATGACCATGCCGACGATCGCGATCAGAACGGTGAAAATGGTTTTCGACATGGAAAACTGATGAACCGTCATAATACCGATTAGCAGCAGCAAGGCCGTCCATAGGATGGACAGCACATCCAGCGCCACATAAAACGAAACTTCCTCTTCAATAATGATGTTGCTGAGCAGCAGCATCGGGATATTGAGCAGTATCAGCGGCACGAGCGCATAGGCGGTCGTAACAAAAATATCCCGAAAGCTGCCCTCGCCGTCTACCAGGGTGGTGATACACCAGTTCGACAGGCACCACAAGCCGAGAGGAACCAAAACCGAAAGAATCTCGACGAAGATGTTCATCTCGTTGAGGATATTGAAATTCAAAATAAAACCGGTCATCTGCCGGCGCAGAATATAAAGCAGTATCAGAGAAGCGACCAGAACCCAGGCGGAAAAGACGTTCCCCTTCTTTTCGTGCTTCAGGTCCCAAAAGCCTTTAAAGGGATGAAAAACGACATATAGAGAATACCGCAATCCATGCAGCATTCGGCTCATGATTTCTCCCATCCTTCATCCCTCTTTCCGCGCACTGCGGCGTTTTTTTCGATAGATGTGAACCCCGACCAGCAGGGCCAGTATGACGGCGGCGCCGCCGATAAGAAGCATAAAGTAGCGATCCATAAACCAGATGCGATACTGCTCAAAGGCCGCCGAGTAGTATTTCCGGCTGTTTCCCAGCCTATAGTACCGCATCGCCTGCGCATAATCGCCCTTGTTGAACATGGCGTCTCCGACGCCGCAATACGACAGCTCGGATTTTGAGGTGTACTTTAAGGTTTGCAGCCAATCCTCACAGGCGGCGTCGTACTCCCTGGCGTAGGCGGATTTGACCGCGCTTGTGATAAGTCGGCCGTACTCTGTCGGCTGGAAAACAACGATTTGGGCAAGCTCACTGTCCAGAACGGCAAAGCTGTCGTCGAAGGAATCGATGGCTGTTGGCAGCTTGAACTGCCCGAGGCTGTGTCCCAGCGCGCCGAAAACATACAGCAGCTGTCCGTTGAAGTCGTAAGTAAACACGCGGCCGAGACGGCGATCCAGAACCGTATAGATTCCGGAATCCTGCACACATATGTCCATCAGCATGGATGGCAAAAACAGATTGGTTTCTTTATCAATCGTGTATTCTGCGTCCCCCATCGGGGCCACGGAGCCGTAACGGCGCAGGATATCGTCACCAATAGGGTTCAGCCGATGGATAAACATCGTATCGCTGAAATCCTTCGGATCGATAATGCCGACCGTGCCGTAAACAAAGCCTTTATCGTCAATGTCGTTGCTGGAATATTCGGTCGGGATAACCAAGGGCGTCCGTTTTTTCTGCTCTTCGGTCGCGAAAAAGCGCCATAGTATCTTCCACAGATCCGGCTGCGTTTTGACCGCGCCGAAAAAGCCGACGAAATTCCCTTCATGATCCAGCTCGATCATGCCGCTGCTCATGTTTTCCGACACAACGAACATCCGGCCCGCGTTATCCACCGACACGCGCCGCGGGCGGTAGGTGGCGCTGTCTGTCAGCAAGGGCGTTTGCGGCCTGCCTATCACCCTTACAAAACGCAGTTGCTCGTCAAATTCGACCAGACGTGCGTTTTCGGTATCCGCCACGTACAGCCGGTTGCCCGGCGTGACGAACACGCCGGCGGGCTTTTTAAACGTATCGGTTTTTCCCTCGTGCTGAAAGCTCTCGAGGATTTCCGTTTTCTGAAATGCCAAATCCGTGATGAGGATCCGATTGTGTCCGGTATCGGCTATATACAGGCGGTCGCCTTTTATAAACAAATCCTGCGGCTCATTCAGAGAGGTCCCCAGCTCCTTTGGGCCGATGGTCCGGACGGGAATATACGCCTGCGGCTCGATGCTGGATTTCTCGTTATAGTCGTATGTATAATTCTGATACGGCGTATAGGCCATCGCCGGCGTTGTGAACAGCAGCAGGAGCACTGTAAGCCATGCCGTCCCTCTAAAGTGTTTCAAATTGTAACGCCCTCCCGCCTGGTGTTATTGACAGAGCGCCCGACCGATAATCGACGGGCGCTCTGTCTGTACTGGATGCCTATCGGCTGTTACCGCTTTTTGTAAACGTCCTTCAGGAGATTGTTGTAAGAGCCGACCACCGATTTCAGAACGGCGTCCTGAGATTCCTGGCCGTTCGCAATTTTCTGCATATGCATCATCCAGCCGTTCGGCCCTTCGTAAACCTTCGGTCCAATCGCCAGATAATCGTAGGACAGCACCGGTTCGCCCAGCTTATAAATCGCCTTGAGCGTATCCAAAGAGCCTTGATCGTTGACCAGCGGCGTCATGTTCGTCGTGAGCATCCTCAGGTTTTCGCTTTCCTTGAACAGCGGCTCGTTCAAGGCGTTGATAACCAGCGCCACCTCAGCCGGATTCTTCACGCCGTACGGGATGCCCCAGAACGCATAGTCGGCCGAGGCCCTGGTGTAATACGGAGATGCCTCGTCCTTTTTGGGAATCATCAGAATGCCGGTGTTTTCCTTGGTGGTCTTATCCCATCCGGTCGTAATCCATTTCAGCAGCCAGGGGCCGTTGATGGCGGCAAAGGCGCTTTTCCCCTTGATGTAATAGTCCTTGAATCCGAAGGAATCATTGGCCCACGGCCCCTCTGGCTTAAGCTGCGGAACTTCGATCAGCTTATTGCTTGTCAGCCGGGTGTAATCCGTCATCACCTGCTTCGCCGCGGCGGAGTCGCCGTTGAACTTGGCCGAGTTGCCCTGGTTGAGTATCCAGTCGGTGTTGTGGGCGTAGAGCATGGTTTTATAGAAATGGCCGTCCGCGTCCACCAGCGGGGTCATGCCCGCGTTTTTGAGCTTTTTCGCGTATTCCTCGAATTTAGCCAAGGTCCATTTTCCGCTCTTTTGCACCTCGTACAAATCCTCGGTGATTCCCGCTTTTTTCAGCATATCCTTGTTGTAAAGCATCAGATAGGAGAACCAAATGCGCATTTCCCCATAGCAGTAATACATGGGGGACACGCCATAATGCTTTCCGTCAATTTCGCAGATATCCGTGATTTCAGCGAAACGGGTCCGGTCCTTGAAATCGATATTTCCGAGCGGCTCGAGCGGCTGTATGAATCCGGCCACATAGCCGTTCAGAAACTGCTCATACCCGTTGAACCAACGAATATCCACCGCCGGCTTCCCGGAGGCGATAGAGGCGTTGATCGCGTCAAAATCGTAGGAAACATAATACTGGATATCGCAGTGGTACCGCTTGTTGATCTCTTTTACCTTCTGGGCAAACTTTACGCCGACCTCCGAGGTGCTGGACGCTTCCACCTGACCGATATGCAGACGGATGACGCGCCCTTTCATATCAATTTTCCCGTTGCCCGTACCGCCCGGCAGGGTGGGATTGGCCGACGAGGCTTTTGAGGCTGTCGCGCTGCCTTTGGAAACGGTGCTCGAGCCGGATGTCTCGGACGCGTCCGCTTGGGGATCCGACGCCGCGCTGGAACTGTCAGATTGGGCAGAATCCGCGGATTCCGTGGAGCCCGACACCGTCGAGGAATTGGCCGCATCCCCGGAGGAGGCCGGCGTTCCGCCGCAGCCGCTCATCTGCACGCATAAGAAACAAGCAAGAAAGAATGCGATGGCCCTTTTGCCTTTCTGAAACATAGAAATAGCCTTCCTTTCATCACATGGAGCTATAACCTGGATGGTTGCTTTTATTATATCTTTCGTTGGCTAACAAGTCCATAATATCTCTTGCTAATAATATAGGATTGTTGCTTTAGAATAAATTCCGCGCAGAAAAAGGGCCCGGCTCCTCGAAGGAAACCGGGCCTTTTCACCAGGGGCAAACGGATAAAATCGACTTACTTTTGTGTGCGCTTGCGCAGCCGCAGCATGACGGCGAGGCTGACCGGCACCGCTAACAGGACAGCCGTGCTGACCGCCGTCACCCCCGTGTTGACCGAGCCGCCGTCACCGGCGTCGATAACCACTGTTTCGGCAATGTAGTCGTCTTCTCGGATCGGATTTATCTCATAGGTATAATCCAGTTCCTCTTCATCGGCCATCCGCATGGAAGCCAGCAGGATATCGATGGATTTGACATAGAACCCGACATCGGCCGGATCCGCCGTTTCCTGCGCCACCAGAACATTGGCGTACTCGACGAGCTGCATCAGCGCATTCCAGTCGTCCGGGTGGTAGTCGGCCTCGTTCATCTGCAGCACCTGCTTCAAGCGCTCCCGCAGGGCGGTATAGGTGCTCAGGGGAATCAAGGCCTTTTCCGCGTTTTCCAGCTCGGCTATGAGCTCCAGCACCAGCGTGTTGTTCCCAAGCGTGCCGCTCTCGTAAGGCTTCGCCTTTTCGATCGCTTGCCGCAGCGTCTCATACGAAGCGCCGGTATAGGAGGCCTCATCCAGGGCTTCCACCCGTTTCAAAACGTCTTTCAGCTTTGCCAGCGTCTCCGCGGTCGGCAGCTCCGTTTCCACATCCACGACCGTTTCGCTGCTTTCCCAGTCCTCGGAATGGTATACCTCCACCTCATAAATCGGGATGGTGAACAGCTGCTTATTCGGCTCGTCATATACCCCGTCGATGATGGTGAGGCGCACAAAGCGCGCTTGGACAGTCGGGAAAGCAATGGAAAGCTCCGTTGCCTTCCCCAGTTCCGCCGCGTCGGTCACCCGGCCGTAAAATGCGGTCGACCAGTTTTGGCCGTCATCCGAAACATGGATTTTGAAGAACTTGATCCGGTTGCTCCATTGGCTGACCCAAAGCCCGTTGACGTCCGTCTTGCTTCCCAAATCGACCTGAAGCCACGCGGGGAAGCTGTTCCCGGAGTTTTGCCAGTTTGTGCCCGGATTGCCGTCGAACGCGTTCTGCGGCGTCTGTCCATCCATGTTGGACGAAGACGTATAGGCGGACTCCCCCTTGTTTAAGGCCAGGTTCTTGGGCTTTGTCGTGGGATCCACCGGATCCTTATCCGGCCCGATCAGGCCCTCCTCGACGGCCGGGGAGGTGGCGGCGCCGTCCGTCCCGTTGTAAATTTTCATATCAAAAATTGCCGGCATGCTCTGTATGTCTTCGGCGCCCGTTTTTCCCGCCGTTTCGATAAATACCGTGCGGAAATAGCGACCGGAGGCCTCCGGGAACACGACCGTGTACGAGATTGTCCCTCCGTTGTCGACCGCACTGGGGATGCTGCCAAAGTACACGCTGGTCCATGCTTTGCCGTCATGGGAGACTTGGAATTTGAATTGACGGATGCGGTTGCAATACTGGGAAAAATCGACGCGCGCCACCGTTTCCGTTTGGCCGAAGTCTACCATCAGCCATTGGGGAGAGATGTTCTGCGCCTGACTTCCTGCCTGCCATACGCTGTCGGCGTCGGCGTCGAACGCGTTTGCCGCGCCCTGGCTCGCCTCGTTCGCCGATGAGGCGGTATAGGAGTCCGCCGGCTTGCCGTGGGCCAGTTCCTTGATGGACGAGCTGTTCGCATCCGTGATCGCCGGCGAGGTTTCCGCGTCTCCGGGCTTGTTATAGACCTTCATGTCGAAGATAGCGGGCTGAACCTGCTGGCCTGTAGAGTCGGCGGCCGTTTCTTCAAACCACAGCCGGAAATAGCGGCCGGAGGCCTCCGGAAAGACCACGGTGTACGAGACCACGCCGCCGCTGTCCGCTGCGCTCTCCACGCTTCCATAGAAAGCGTCCGACCAGGTCTGCGCATCAGCGGATACCTGAAATTTGAACAATTTCGCGCGGTTATTATATTGGGTAAAATCGACGCGCGCCACCGTCTCGGTTTTGCCGAAGTCCACCATCAGCCATTGCGGCTCCGTCGTCTGCAGGCCGCCTTGGGCCTGCCACACGCTGTCGGCACTGGCGTCAAACGCATTAGGGGCTTCCTGGCCGGCCTGTCCCGACGAGGCGGTGTAGGAGTCCGCCGGTTTGCCATGGGCCAACTCTTTGATAGCGGCCGTTATATCCGTGATCGCTGGCGAGGTTTCCGCATCCCCGGGCTTGTCATAGACCTTCATGTCGAAGATAGCGGGCTGAACCTGCTGGCCTGTAGAGTCGGCGGCCGTTTCTTCAAACCACAGCCGGAAATAGCGGCCGGAGGCCTCCGGAAAGGCCACGGTGTACGAGACCACGCCGCCGCTGTCCGCCGCGCTCTCCACGCTTCCATAGAAAGCGTCCGACCAGGTCTGCGCATCAGCGGATACCTGAAATTTGAACAATTTCGCGCGGTTATTATATTGGGTAAAATCGACGCGCGCCACCGTCTCGGTTTTGCCGAAGTCCACCATCAGCCATTGCGGCTCCGTCGTCTGCAGGCCGCCTTGGGCCTGCCACACGCTGTCGGCACTGGCGTCAAACGCATTGGGCGCCTCCTGCCCGGCCTGCCCCGACGAGGCGGTGTAGGAGTCCGCCGGTCTGCCATGGGCCAGCTCTTTGATAGCGGCCGTTATATCCGTGATCGCGGATGAGGTTTCCGCGTCCCCGGCTTTATCGTAGACCTTCATGTCAAAAATAGCCGGCTGGGTTTGCACGCCGTTGACAGCTGTTTCTTCAAACCACAACCGGAAATAGCGGCCGGATTTTTCCGGGAAAACCACGGTGTACGAGACCACGCCGCCGCTGTCCGCTGCGCTTTCCACGCTTCCATAGAAAGCATCCGACCAGGTCTGCGCATCAGCGGATACCTGAAATTTGAACAATTTCGCGCGGTTATTATATTGGGTAAAATCGACGCGCGCCACCGTCTCGGTTTTGCCGAAGTCCACCATCAGCCATTGCGGCTCCGTCGGCTGCCGGTTGCTTTGCGCCTGCCATACGCTGTCGGCGTCGGCGTCAAACGCATTGGGCGCCTCCTGGCCGGCCTGCCCCGACGAGGCGGTATAGGAATCCGCCGGCTTGCCGTGGGCCAGTTCGGTCGGTTCGTCTCCCGATGCGGCGGAAACAAACGCGCCCGCGAGGAGAGGCAGCATAATAGCGGCGGATGCCGTGACGACAACCAGCCGCTTGAAGCCCATGGATAAGCTGCTATATAGATATCTTATTTTCAATTCATACACCTCCGCTGTATGCTTCAGATCGCGTTACCTGTATGTTAAATGAGGAACGAATTTTGCAATCTCCCTATGGCATAGATTACAGCATTCCCCTCAAAACATCCAGACAAAATCGTGCTCTAATTTTTGAATAGTTGCTCTTTGCTTAATTTTGAGTTGACGACCTTGCTGAAAAGTGTTACGTTTGACTATGTCGAAGGTTGGAACAGAAATATTGCAATCTCCTCCTGCAATTTTCCGTCCCGTTTGATTCTACTACAAACCACCGTCCGCCGAGGTTGCTCGCCCATAGGCGAGGCAAAGCGGACGGGGATAGGAGACTGCTATGAAACGAAAACCCATTTCCGTTTTATCTATGCTGCTCGCTTGTATGCTGCTCATAACCGGCTGCGCCAGCCAACCGGCCTCCAGCACCTCCGGGACGTCCTCCAAAGGGGATTCTTCCATCAGTTCCTCGGAAAGCCCGGCTGACGACGTATCCTCCGATACCGATTCCTCGCAGGACGGGGCTTCATCCTCCGCCGAGTCTGAAGCGGCGGATTCTTCCCCCTACCATCCGGACGCCGGCTCCTCCGGCACCGGCTCCGGGACAAACGGGGGCGGAAACAAAGTGACCAGCACCAATTACCGGCCGGTGGACGATCCCAATGTCGTCGTACCTGCGGGGGCGAAATCCACGCAAAAGTGGGTCGCCACCGATATTGTGCTGACAGCGGGCAAGGAGTACGCCAACCCGTATCTCGATCAAGCGATTCACTGCGAATTCAAAGGCCCGCAGGGGCAGAAAATGACCATTCCCGGGTTTTGGGACGGAGGGAAAAAATGGGTTATCCGTTTTGCGCCTCCGGTGGTTGGAAAATGGTCGTACCAGGTTAAGGCCGCCGACACGGCCGATGCCGGTCTGCACCAGGTGTCCGGCGATTTGTACTGTACGAAATACACTGGCAACCTGGATGTTTATAAGCACGGCTTCCTCCGCGTCAGCAACGATAAGCGCGGCATGACATACCGGGACGGCACGCCCTTCTTCTGGCTGGCGGACACGCACTGGATGGGCCTTAGCCACCGGGAGCCTCTGAATAACTCCAACAGCAAGGAATTTTCCTCCATGTTCAAGGGCATGGTCGATGTGCGGGCCAAGCAGGGCTACACCGCCTATCAAATGAATTTCTTCCTGTCCGAATCCGGCGACAATGGCAAGCTGGACGGCGAATATGCCACCTGGAACGAGGGCGGGCGCGTTTGGCAGAAGGACAAAAAATGGGTCTTGCCAAACACCGGCTTTTTCTCCAACTGCGACGAACGCATCCAATATCTCGCGGGCCGTGGACTGGTTTCCGCGCTGGGATTTGACTGGGGCCCCTATGCCTATGACGACAAGACTGTCCAGAGCTTTCAGACGGCCGCGCGATACATTGTCGCCCGCTATGCCGCCTATCCGGTCGTTTGGATCACCTGCGGCGAGTCGCGGATGAACTCCCCCTATTGGGCTGAAATCGCCCGATACGTCGATAAAATTGATCCGTATCAGCACCCGACCACGCTGCATTCCGGGGTGGAAACACAGGACTGGGGCTATAAAAGCGACGAATACCGCGGCGAGGATTGGTATGACTTCGCGATGCTGCAGACCGGCCACAAGAGCAGCCTGTCCTCCGCCATACTGAACAGCTGGAAGGATAAATACAATCGGACGGCGGTCATCCCCTTCCTGGAGGCCGAGGCCTGTTACGAGGGGATCAGCGCCGTTCCCAAGGGCTTGACCAGGAAAATGGCCTATACCTCCATCATGTGCGGCAGCTTCGGCTACAGCTACGGCGCGGAGGGCATTTGGAACGCCACATGGGATGAAAACGACGATTTCCAGCTGTGGAGCGGGACGCCTATCCCGTGGTATACCGCCATCAAGGGGGAGGAGGGCGCGCAGATGCAGGTCCTCAAACAGGTGTTTACCTCCACCCCCTGGTGGGAATTGAAGCCGTACAACACATTGGTTACCTGGAATCGGCTGTCCGGATCCGCGAGCAACCCCATGGTCAAGGCGAACACCGACCGCACCAGCCTCCTGATTTATTACCCGGTTCCGGACAAGGGCGCCGGCTATGAGTATACTGGCACGGTATCCCGGCTGAACCCCGGGCATACCTACGACGCGGTGTGGACGAACCCTCTCAACGGCAAAACGACCACCGCCGCGTCCGGCTTTAAGCCGGACGGCAAGGGCAGCTGGAAGCTTCCCGTGCCTCCCAGCGGCGGTCAGGATTGGGTTCTGGTCATCACCGATCGCGTCCGCCCGACCATGGAAAACGCCAAGGTGATCGCCTCGTCCTATGAGAACGGCAGCTATCCCTATGTGACCGGAGAGATGGAGCTCCCGGCCATCTCCTCGGGGAAATAGCGGCTGACTGGATTTCTCTCCAAGAATGACACAAGAGAAAAGGGAAGGGGAGCGGTGCGGCATACGTCGTGCGGCTCTCCTTCCCAAGGCTTGTGCCATTCTTTTTGCATGATAGTAAGAAAAGAGGAAAGCCCATGACGACCGAAATGTGGAGAACCGCCGAGTTGATTTTTCACTCAGAACGGCCATACGCCGATCCGCTGCTGGAAGCGGAGACAACCGTCGACTTTCTATCGGCGTCCGGAACGCGGATCCGGCGTCCCGCTTTTTGGAATGGGGGGGATGCGTTTGGCGTCAGGGTCGCCCTGACGGAGCCCGGAGACTGGACCTACCAAACGGTTTGCTCCGATACGGGCAACGCCGGGCTTCACGGACAAACCGGTACGCTCCGCTGTGTCCCGTATCAGGGAGAGCATGCGATTTACCAAAAAGGCTTTCTGACAGTGGAGCCGGGTCAACGCTATTTTTCCTACCGGGACGGCACGCCGTTCTTTTATCTGGGCGATACGCATTGGTTTTTGTGCCATGAAAAATGGGAGGAAGCGAATGTTTCCGGCATCGAAAGCCAGTTCCGGTATACGGTGGATCACCGCGCGGCCCAGGGCTTTACCGTGTATCAGTCCGAACCGCTGGGGAAGCCCAACATGCCCGTGATTTACGACTTGACGGACGGCCTGGACGAGAGGGATATCGCCGGCTTTCAGCAGCTGGATCGCAAATTTCAATACATCGCCGATCGCGGTCTCGTCCATGCCCACTCTCAATTGTTTTTCACAGACGAAATCCAGCACCCGCGCTATACCCCCGCGTATCTGCGGGCACTGGCCCGTTTCTGGGTTGCGCGGTACGGGGCGTATCCGGTTCTCTGGACAACCGCGCAGGAAATTGATCCGCACTGTTATGGCACGGTGCCGCCGGAACGCTGGTTTATTGTCGCGCAGACCGTTTCGGAATGGGATGCGTATCATCACCCCTTAACCGCTCACGGAGCCAACAACTGCCTCCTCACCGCCCATAACTCCGCCTGGGACGACAAGCCCTATCATAGCTGGTTCGGCCTGCAGCCGCAGGAAAACACGCTGAACAACACCGCGTATCTGAGGGGTTTTCACCGCATTCTCAAGCCGGCTCTGTGCTATGAGACCGGGTACGAAGAGCTTTGGAGCGATGCGCGGCAGGCGCTCGGCGCCGGATATAAATCCTTTCTGGGCGGGCTGTTCGGTTACGGCTACGGCGCACAGGGCGTGTGGAACGATGATTATTCGCCGGACGACTGGATGAGATATGGGGGCTATTACCGCTGGTTTGACGCGCTCCAATTCGAGGGAGGAAAGCGGCTTGTCCATTTCCGGCATTTTTTCGAAGCGCTGGACTGGTGGCGCTTGGAGCCGCGGTTTGACGATCCGGCGTGGAGCGACATACGCACGGACGAGCCCAAAGCGCTGGCAACCATCGGCCAGGATGTTTATGCGGCGTTTTTGTTCGACCAAACCACGGCCGGCCTCACTCTGCGGGGGATGAAGGACAGCATATATGAGGGGTATTGGTACGATATCCTCACCGGGACCTACCTGCCCTTCGGCCCGTGCAGCCCGGTGGACGGCGTCTATTCCTCCCCGCAGAAGCCCACAAGCGGCGATTGGATTCTCCTGCTCACCACCGATCGCGGCTGGTATGCGGAGCGGCCCCTGATTCTGAACAGCGACGACGACCGTACGACCATCGCGGAGCCGGGGAAGGCCTTGCGCCTGCAGGCGAATTTCCCGGTGCGGCAATGGTGGCTCACCCCCGCCATCGCGTCGATCCAAGACGGCGTCTTGCAGCCAAATGGCCGGAATGGCCTGGTGACCGTATATGCCCGAGACGTGCGCGGACGGGTTGCCTCAAAATCCGTCATCCTGCTTCGGCAGGAGCAGAACGAGCCCCTGCCGAAGCCGCAGACGATTACCGTCCTGGGAGACGGGGGACGCTGCTCGCTGACCAAAGAGGAGCCCACCCTCCAGGCCATGGCCTATTTTTCCCCTGCCGATTGCCATAACCAGCGCGTATGCTGGCAGATCACGGAGCCGGACGGTTCCCAAACCACCAAAGCGGTGTTGGAGCCGACGGGCGCCATAACCGCCGTGTCGGACGGGGACATTTTGCTCACGGCCCGTTCCGTGGCATTTCCCGAGATAACAGGCACGGCTGTCCTGCATATAAGCGGTCTGGGCCAGCCGTCTTTGGCCGTCGATGCGCAGGTGACCAGCTCGGATTATTATGAAGGGTATGACAAGCGCTGTTATCCCTGGCGGGCGGTCAACGGGATCACGGACAATTATTCCGGCTGGTGCTCGGCCGCCCTGTGCAGCGAGGAGGCCCCTGTGTATCTGTATATCGACCTGCGTCAGGAGAAAGTCTTCTGCCAGATCGATCTATATACCACCTCCCTGGCCGCTTCTCTCCGGGATTATTCCATTCAGGTTCTGCAAAAGGAAGCCTGGAAAACCGTCGGGGAAAAGACCGGGAACACCGAGCGGAAGAACACATATCGTTTCCCGCCGATAACGGCCCGGTACATACGGGTGGCGTGTACCAAAGGAGACAGTAATGGAAACGCCCGGATCGATCAGCTCAGCGTGTATTCTGTGTGGCGGTAGCCGGCATAGGGCATGCCTCTTTTTGGGAAATTGCGGCATTTGATTTCATTTTGTCAGTATGGTACAATAGACAGCAATGACGTGTTATCATCAGACCGTTTACCCGAAAGGAGCGATCCCATGTCAAAAGGTATTTTTGACAAGCGGTTCCGCAATCATATCCCGACAGACACGGCCGTTCATACCCTGCTGTGCACCAATGAGCTGGGGTATGTGGAAGCGGACGCCTCCTATCGTATTATCGGCACGCCGCAAAAAAGCATTCTTTTTGGATATACCACCGACGGCGCCGGGATGCTGCAGTACAAAAGCGTGAAGTACCCGCTGAAAAGCGGCTCGCTGTTCTGCATCGATTGTTCCAATCCCCATTCCTATTGGGCGGATCAGGGCCTTTGGGAATTTTATTGGTTTCATGCCATCGGCGATGTTTCGGCGCCCCTTTTCAAGAGCTTTAAGCGGGATGTTCTGGTTCAGCAGGATGTGAAGCATTTTGTCAACCTGTGGGAAAATTTGTTTATGCTGGCCGAAACGAATTCCCTGTTTATCGACATGAAAATGGCGTCGATTATCAACAATATGTTCAGTCTGGTCTTTGAAGAAGAGACTCACGACAACCGGATGAATAAGACGGAAGAATTTATCCGGCAGAATTTTGACAAAAAAATTACCATCGACGATATGGCAAAGGTGGCCTGTATCAGCAAATATCATTTTTCCCGCCTCTTTAAAGAAAGCACCGGCCAATCCCCCTATAAATACCTGAGCCAGTATCGGATCGACAAGGCCAAGGATCTATTGATTTCGACCAATCTGTCTGTCAATGAAATTGCTTTGCGTGTGGGGTTTGATGATATGTCGAGCTTCATTTATCTTTTTAAGCAGCATATGCATGTATCCCCTCTGCAGTTTCGTAAGCATTACGACAATCTATTCCCCATATAATCGGCGCCGGATAGGTATACCATAAGAAAACCCTCACGCTGTTCATGGAGCGTGAGGGTTTTTGTCTATAGATTAGTTCCGCCGACAGGATTCGAATCCCCGCCCCTTCGGTTCGGAATCGCATCGGGATAGCATAGAGGATGATCACAGGCCGGTGCCGCCCGAATATTCGGGCGGCACTTTTCCTGTTATACCAATCCGCCGGCCGCCATCACCGGACAAATTCCTGGCTGCGATTTTCCAGAAATGTAAAGTCAAACAGCGTATTCATATCTGGAATAGATCGGAAAATCCCCATTTGGACAAGGTAATTGCAGAGATTCCGGGTAAACATGACATACTCTTCCTCCATATCCCAGACCCACTGATAATTGTCCCGCTCCTGGAGTATTCCCTGTGAATCGAGGCCAAACTCCGCCGCCGCGGACAGGCCGAAATCCTCCAACGGCGCTGCCATCTCCATAACCTGATAGTTGGTATTGACCATTTCTTGAAGCCAGTCCCGCTTTTCCTGAATTTTAGCTTCGGTGGTCACGAGAACCAGATTGCCGTAACCCAGATCATCGGCATAGGGATAGGCCAGAATTTTCCCATAACCTTGCATGAAGGCCGTGCCGGCCAGCGCCGCATCGCCGCAGTACGCGTCGATTGTTCCCGCCTTCAGGGCGGCGTTGAGCTGTAACGGCGCCATCTCCTTCCAGGTGATGGCGTTTGCGTCCATCTGCCGGTTATATAGGTCCGCCCGCAGCTGCGCATATTCCATGGTTCCGTCCGTATACCCGACGGTTTTTCCGGCCAGCTTTTCAATCGAGTCTATTCCCTTCGTTGCCGCCGTCACAACGGCGGAGCCCTTTTGATAAAAATTGCACAGGATTTTCACGGTGTGTCCATCCAGCTGCGCCTGCAGCACGGAAGGAAGCGCCGCCACGCAGACATCCACCTTCCCGGCTGTCAGCGCCTCAAGGGGCTGCGCATACTGCGAAAATTCCTGTATCTTGCAGGAATAGCCGGCGCTCATATACTCCGGATACTCCCGCACCGGCAGGGTGGGGAAGGAGGAATAGATACCGATGCATCCTTGTTCTACCGTCTGCGAAGAGGCTGCGGAGCTATCCAATACGGGCGCTTTGCTGTGGCAGCCGCAGAGTGCCGCGCTCCATACAACGGTAGAAAAAGCCATGGCCAAAAACCTTTTATAGCTGTGTTTCATAGTTGTTTCATCCTTCCAGCACCTCTTATTTTTACCATGATTGAGAATAGCACATTTCCTCGAGCATCGGAAGGTAATTTACCAAAGTTTAAAGTAAGCTTAACGCAAACTGCCTTGTTGCTCCTTGGCCCTTCCATTACTATGGTAGATGCAAACACATAAAGGAGGATGAACAAGTGAAAATGACGCCCAATAAAACAGGCGGCAAAGTGCTGGCCGCCTGCTTGGCAGCCCTTCAGCTGCTGACGCTTGCCGCGCCTGTGAGCGCGGCCGGGGGAGCGACGGTGCCTGACAAAGCCGTTGCGGGGAAAAGTAATGTGGATCCTGGCTTCGTGTACGGCAGCAAAGCTGTCGACTATATCGCCGGGCAGGATTACTACTACCTGGAAAACCAGTATATCAAGACCCTGATTGGCACAACGAAAGCGCCTAACGACAAACAAGGCCCGATGTCCAACGGCGCAATTATGGATGCGGTGACCCAGGAAGCCAAGCGGGAAAACCTGGACTGGACGCAGTTTGTTCTCTCATCCAAAATGAACGGGACCTGGCAGACGGGCAAAAAAGCGTTTGATCTTAACGAACTGGAAGTGAAAGGAAACACCGTTGTCGGAAAGGGCGCTTCCGAAGCCGCGCCCTCCATCCAGGGGGAGGTTACCTACTCCATCCTGGAGAACACGCCTCTCATTCAGATGCAGGTGAAACTGACCAACACCGGTGCAGAGGACTATACCGGCTATTTTGAGTATTTGGTCGATCCGGATGAATCCAACGAGGACGACACCTATGTTCCGGGCGTGGGCTGGACCACCTCTACCATTAACACCGTTCTGACAAACCACGAGTGGACGGAAAACTATATGTTTGAAGGCTACGCCAGCAAGTATACCGGCAACACCGCCCATGCGATCCTGTGGGACGAGGCGGATGCGGTTCCCAGCGGGCTGGTAAACGATGGTTACATTTTTGGTATCTGGTACGATGCTTCCCTGGAAGTTGGTGAAAGCAAAACCCTGACCTTCTACCATCTGCCGCACCAGCCGGGCGGCGTCGGCGAGCCGTATGCCGAAGCCGCTTTCTGGGCTAAGGTTGTCCGCGGAGAAGTGGATATCGATGATTACGGTGTAATCAACGGCACCGTCACCGATATGGACGGCAATCCGATTAAAAATGTGGACATCACCTGCCAGTATGCGACAGGGGAGCACGCGGGAGAAAGCGCGGGAACAGCTATCACGGATGCGGACGGCAACTATTCCCTCCGTGTGGAAAAAGACGTCTATACCCTGACCGCCTCCATCCCCGGCTATGCGCAAAGCTCCCAGTCGGTGGATCTGAACACCCAGGCGGATCCCCGTGCGGACATCATCTTGGACTCCATGACTGGCACCCGCATCCTTACCACCACCAGTATGCAGTCTTTCGGCGGCCTGGTGGAATGCAAGCCTGGCGATTACACCCTGGAAAACGAAACGCTGACCATGTCGATTGCCGGGTTAACCAAGGACAGCCAGCTGAAGGATTCCTCCGCGGGCCGTATTCTGGACATCGCCGCCAATGGCAAGTCGGATGTCATGGACTGGATCTTCACCAGCTGGGTTACAGACGTTAAGCCTCATCAGGAAACCAGCCAGGGCGGTACGCTTCCGGGCGATTCCTGGGCGCAGCTGGATACCCGGTTTGACAGTCTGGAAGTGGTGTCCCAGTCCACCAGCAAAATTGTGCTGAAAGCCACCGGCGTCTACCATCACGATCTGGCCAACGCCCCCGATGCCGAGGAGGGTGTGATAGAGCAAATCCTTACCCTGGAGAGCGGCAAGCCCTATGCCGAGATCGAAACCACCGTCCGCAACACCAGCGGGCAGGAGTTGCAGGTGTATGTCGGCGACGTCATGGATGTGGACGGCAGCACGCAAAAGACCTATGTGCCGGGGCTTGGCGATATAACCACGGCCTATAATTCGCCGGTTGATGAAAAGCCTGCTCAGCCGTGGTTTACCCAGTATGCAACCAGCGAGCCGGCAGCCTATTCGTTCTTGTATGAAGACGGCTTTGATTTTCGGGTGTTTGGCAGTTCTAACTGGATGATGGGCTACGCGCCGGTGACGCTGGCGGCGGACGAAACCTTTACCTACAGCCGGCAGCTCATCGTGCTGGATACCGAAGGCTATACCCAGCAGCCAGAGGCCATGGTCGCCTACTACAACGCTTATAAATACGGCATGGAAGCCCGCATGGATGCGTATGACGGCAAAGTGCAGAAGGGTGACGTTTTCCCGGTCAAGGTCACGGTGGAGAATTCCGCCGGGGAACCGATCCGGAACGTGCAGGTATCCCTGGATCTCCCCTATCAGATGTACTGCGTTGGCGAATCGGAAGTCATCATTCCGGAAGTCCCGGCAGAGGGTAGCGAAACCGTGGAGTTCCAGGTGCTTGCATTGGAGGGCGGCCGCGGCATGATCCAAGCGGATGTCAGGACGGCCGACGATGTAGCCCTATCTTTCTCCGAGGGACTGTCCATCTCCGGCCAGGGCTATTATGCCGGCGACAACCACACGCACTCCATCCACAGCGACGGCAAAGGGACCATCCGTGAGAATGTGGACTCCGCCTATGAAGATAAGCTGCTTAACTGGTTGTACAGCACCGACCACAACAAAATCAGCCAGGGCCCCGATACAGTCGAGGAAACCAATCGCCTTGCCGGTAATTTCATCAGCATCACCGGCACCGAAATCACCTCTTCCGGTAAAGGCCACGCCCTGGCCTACGGTGTGGGCACCTTTGTCCCGGAATATCGCATTGGCAAGGAAATTGATGGTAAAATCTGGACGTGGCAGGATACCATCGATCAGGTCAACGACAACGGCGGCGTCTTTTATGTGGCCCATCCCAACTATCCGGGCCTGGTATTCTCCGATCCCTATGGCATCCGGGATTATGTCGGTATCGAGGTGTGGAATGGCTTCTATCACGCCATCGATCCGGATAAAAATGTCAATACTTTCGCCTTTGATTACTGGGACAACGTCAACCGCCGCGGCGAGCAGAAGTACTTCGGCATCGCTAACTCGGACGGCCACAACTCCGCTAAGATGGGCGACCCGTACATCAAAACCGAAATGGATAACCTCACCTACGAAAACGTCCACGAGATCCTGGCCAACGGCAGCTACTATGGCTCCAACGGTCCGGAAATCCGCTACAACATCGAGGGCGTGGGTATGGGTGAAACCCTGACCATTAAGGAAAGCGGAAAAGCGGACTTCAACATCACGGCCTTTGATCCGAACTACGATCTGGTGAACGTCAAACTCATCAAAAACGTCATTACCGGCAGCGCGGACGAAGGCGAAGCGGAAATCATCTTCAACAAAGACCTGGAGGGCCAGGGGCTGAAAGAGTTCAAGACCACCCTGTCTCTGGATGTTAAGGCGGGCGAGTTCTACCGCATCGAGGTAACCAGCGAGCAGGGCACCACTGGCAACGGCGGTAAGGGCGAAGGCCAGGGACTCGGCTTTGCCTTCTCGAACCCCATCTGGATCGGCAGCGGCGCAAAATCCAACGCCGCCGATATTAAAGAAATCACCTACGACGGCGGGCAAGTCATCGAAACCGTCGGCAATACCATGGTGATTGCGGCAGCAGACACCTTCTCGGTCGATAAGCTGAACGTGAAAGTATCCAAAGGCGCCACCGTCAGCACCGAAGTTATCGACGCGGTGGATGGCGAGCTGGATACGGCGGCGGCCGTAAAAATCACGGTGACAGCGGAGGACGGCACAAAGGCTGTGGAAACCGTGTTCCTGACCAAGGGCGATCCGGGTGAATCCACGGCGGAAATCGTTTCTTTCGCCACCACTTTTGTGAAGACCGAGGAAGGCAAACTGCCGCAGATGCCGGAAACGGTGGAGGCCACCTACGACGATGGCTCCGTCAAGACCGTGGCGGTCGACTGGGCGGAAATCACCGGGGAAATGGTCGCCAATCCCGGCGTCTTTAAAGTAGAAGGCACGGTAGCTGGAACCGCCATCAAGGCCGAGGCGTTCATCCAGGTCGTGGCTGCCGGAAATGTCGAGGACATCCGTGGCCTGCTGCAGGAAACCTACTCGTTTGCCCTGAACCTGCGTACCGACGGCGTGACCGACAGCGCTAAGGCGTTTTTTGAGAAGGCCAAGGCCAAGGCGAAGGCGGCGCTGGATAATCCGGCCGCCACCCAGGATGAACTTACCGCTGCGTGGGATACCCTGCTGGAAGGCATCTGGGGGCTTGGGCTGTATCAGGCGGATAAGACCAACCTGGGTCTGCTGATTGAAAAGGCGGAGAGCCTGGTTGCGGAACAGGATAAATATGTCGCGACTAACTGGCAGAAGCTGTTGGATGCCCTAGCAGCGGCGAAAACCGTCATGAATAATGGTGACGCTATGGCGGAGGACGTAGCCACAGCGTCTAAGGAACTGCTGGATGCTATTCATCTGCAGTTGTACAAGGCGGACAAGGCCATTCTTGAAAACCTGATCGAGAAGGCGGAGGGACTGGATTTGTCCGGGTATACGGCGGAAAGCGCGGCGGTGCTGAAAACAGCTCTGTCCACAGCCAAAACCATCTACGCCAATGCCGCCCTGAGCGTAAACGACCAGGCGACGGTCGACAAGGCCGCCGAGGCTCTGAATGAAGCGCTCAACGGCCTGGTGAAACTGTCGGGCGGCGACACGGATGGGGATGGCAAGGAGGAGCCCCAAATTCCGCAGACCGGTGAGAACCAAACGGGGCGGATCGCTCTGGGCCTGGCCGGTATTTCGGCAGCGGCACTCTTCTTTGGCACCGGAAAAAGGAAGGCAAATCGGAAATCGTAATGGTAAAGAGAACACGAATGGATTGAGTATACCCCCTCCGGTTGTAGAATAGATGCTACAACCGGAGGGGTTGTCCTGTCCGGAACCGATGGACGTTGTGGAAAAACAGGGGCCCTCCAAGCCCTGAAAATTGCTGTTTTCCGCTGGATAAGGCTCAAAGATGACGGGAATCATAAAAAGGGAAAAAGGGTGCGTTGCAAAATGCAAGATTTTGCGACGCGCCCCTGAAAAACCGCGGGCATAATGCTCGCGTTATGCCGGTGAGCACATGAATTGTGGCCCGCATTTCGCGTCTTTCAGACGCGAAACCACGCTTTTTCTCAGTCTCTGTGTATGTTCATACATTGTGCAACAGTCCCCTTCCCTTTGTTGGTCCGCCGGTCGGCATTCTGAACCGGAAGGATTCGAGTTCCCTGGCAGAGGGGATAAAAAAAGAGCATCGCACGCTGACGTGCACGATACTCTTCTTGTTGTAAGGGTGAGACAAAATGAATCTCCAGCGCCGCAAGGCACAAATCCGCAAAAAGTTGGTAGCGACAGCGAGCCGTCGTGATGGGCGAGGTGGCTTTACAAGCCACTGCAACCGAACAGGCGAGCCGAGCGTGACTTTTGCGGAGAGGAGGAATGACGGAGCGGTATGAGAAATCCCCAGCCATTCGGCTGGGGATTTTGAATGGAACGCAGTCCATTCCGACGTGGAGCGGGAAACGGGATTCGAACCCGCGACATTCAGCTTGGGAAGCTGACGCTCTACCACTGAACTACTCCCGCCTATCTCGTTTGTCTGGGCGTTATTATAGCATACGCTTTCAAAAAAATCAAGCCCATCGGCCCGGATCGTTGCAAAAGAAATTTTTGAAAACCCGCTTCCATTTTGTTATGCGGATACCGACGCCGGCGCGGCGCACAATAATGGGGACGATGCGATTCGTCACAACAATCTGTCCCATGCGGAAAGGAGAACCGAACATGAGCCCGAAAGAACTGCTCTATATCGAGGATGCCCTCGGCCATGCGAAATTTATGCAGACCAAATGCCAGGAAACCGCGCAGCAGCTGCAGGACGCGGAGCTTAAGAACTGCGTGCAGCAGATGGCGACCAAACATCAGGATTTGTTCAACCAGTTTTATCAGCTGGTGTAAGAGAAGGAGGCTGCAACATGGATGATAAATGTTTGATGGAGAACCTGCTCCTGGTGGAAAAAGGCGTGTGCGATCTGTACATGCACGGCACCATCGAATCCGGCACGGCCAATGTCCGCTCGGCTTTCAACAAGGCCCTGGGCGACAGCCTGTGCATGCAGGACGATATCTATAAGAAAATGACCGCCAAAGGCTGGTATCCCACTGAGCAGGCGGAGCAGCAGAAGATTCAGCAGGTAAAGCAGAAGTTTGCCGCGCAGCAATAAGCGGATCAAAAAGCAGACGGGGCTTTTCCCCGCCTGCTTTTTGATTTATTCGATTTGCAGCCGGGAGATATGCGCCGTACGCCCCGTCTTGTCGTCCAGCTCCAGCAGCACCGCGTCCATCCGGCAAGGGCCGTCCGCCGTGGCGAACCGCACCGGCAGCTTGTCCTTCATCTTGGCGATGGACTGATCCGGCCGCACCCCGAGTACGGAGCGCTTCGGCCCGGTCATTCCCACGTCGGTGAGAAATCCCGTCCCGCCCGGCAAAGTCTGTTCGTCCGCCGTCTGGGTGTGGGTATGGGTGCCGAACAGCGCCGAAATCCGCCCGTCCGCGTAGTAGGCCAGGGCTTTTTTCTCCGCCGTGGCTTCCGCGTGAAAATCCACCACACAAAACTTGGGACGTCCCGCTTCCTCCAACAGCCGATCCAGCGTCTCGAACGGGCACGCCAGCGGCTCCATGTATACCAGCCCGATAAGATTGATAACCGCCAGCTGGTACCGGCCCTTATCCACTACATACAGCCCCCGGCCCGGCGCGCTCGCGGGATAATTGGCCGGCCGCAGTATATAGGGCGTCTCGTCCAGCACTTCGTAGAATTCCCGCCGTCGGAAGGTGTGGTTGCCGCCGGTAATCACGTCCGCCCCGCTGTCCAAGATGTGGGCGGCCGCCGCCGGCGTGATGCCGTTGCCGTCGGCCGCGTTTTCGCCGTTGACGATGCAGATGTCCACGCCGTACTGCCGCTTCACCACCGGCAGCACCCGGCGCAAATGCTGACAGCCCGCACCGCCGACCACGTCGCCGACACATAAGATGATCATGTGGTTTCCCCTTTCCCAAACCGGCTTAGGCCGGGCCTCTGACGTAAAAACGGCGCCCTGCCGGGCGCCGCTCAGCTTGTCGACAAAGTCGACAAGCTGCTGGACGGGGACGCCGGATCACGACGGCTCACTGACGTTCGCCTTGTTCCCTCTGTCCCCGCCAGTGCCACCCCTGCTCTTGAAAACCGGCGGAAACACGTGTGTTTCCGCCGGTTTTCGCCTATAAGGTGTGTTTGCGAGGCACATGTCCTCGCAAACACCGATCGGTAACCCGCCCCCGCTTTTTTCGTTTTCCGAACGGCGGATTCCCCTTTTTCGACAGACTGAACGGCGCCCTGCCGGGCGCCGTTTTCCAAACTATTTGGCAAATTCTACGGCGCGGTTCTCGCGGATGAGATGCACCTTGATTTGGCCGGGATAATCGAGGTTGGCCTCGATCTTTTTGGCAATATCGCGGGCGAGCAGGGTCATTTGGTCGTCGTTGACCAGATCGGGCCGCACGATAATGCGCACCTCGCGCCCCGCCTGGATGGCGAAGGACCGCTCCACGCCGTCAAACTCGTTGGCCAGCTCTTCCAGCTTCTCCAGCCGTTTGATGTAGTTTTCCAGATTCTCGCGGCGGGCGCCGGGCCGGGCCGCGGAAATCGCATCCGCTGCCTGCACCAGGCACGCCACCACTGTGGCGGCTTCCACGTCGCCGTGGTGGGCTTGAATGGCGTGTACGACAGCTTCGCTCTCCTTGTACTTGCGGGCGATATCCACGCCGATTTCCACGTGGGAGCCCTCCACCTCGTGGTCCACCGCCTTGCCGATGTCATGCAGGAGACCGGCGCGGCGGGCGATGACTGGGTCGATGCCCAACTCGCTGGCCATCATGCCGGACAGGAACGCCACCTCCATGGAGTGGTTGAGCACGTTCTGCCCGTAACTCGTGCGGTAACGCAGCCGGCCGAGCAGCCGCATGACCTCCGGATGGATACCGTGCAGCCCGGTCTCGAGCACCGCGCGCTCGCCCTCGGATTTGATGGTGGCCTCCACCTCGCGGCGGGCCTTTTCCACCATTTCCTCGATGCGCGCCGGATGGATGCGCCCGTCGGAAATCAGCCGTTCCAGCGCGATACGGGCGATTTCCCGCCGCACCGGATCGAAACCGGAGAGCGTGATGGCCTCCGGGGTGTCGTCGATGATCAGATCCACGCCCGTCAAGGTTTCGATGGCGCGGATGTTCCGCCCTTCCCGGCCGATGATGCGGCCCTTCATCTCGTCGTTGGGCAGCGGCACCACCGAAACGGTGGTTTCCGTCACCTGGTCCGCAGCCACCCGCTGGATGGCGTGGGAGATGAGGGTGCGGGCCCGCATGTCCGCTTCGTCCTTGAGCTGGGCCTCAATCTCCGCGATCTTGACCGCCTTGTCATGCATCAGCTCGTCCGTCAGGTTGCTGAGCAGATACTCCTTCGCCTGCTCCTTGGTGAAGCCGGAAATGCGCTCGAGCATTTCAAACTGGCCCTTTTTGAGGTTTTCGACGTCCTCGAGACGGGCCTCGATGTCCTTCTGCTTCTGCCCGATGGCTTCCTCTTTTTTCTCGTAGTTTTCAATCTTGCGGTCCAGGGTTTCTTCCTTTTGCTGCACGCGGCGCTCCTGCCGCTGCACATCGCTGCGCCGATCCTTCAGCTCCCGTTCCGCTTCGGAACGCAGCCGGTGGATTTCGTCCTTCGCCTCCAGCAGGGCCTCTTTCTTTTTGGAATCCGCCTGCAGCTCCGCATCCTTGCGGATCCGCTCCGCTTCGGCCTCCGCCGAACCGATGGCCACCTCGGCCTCTTTTTTCCGGTGAGCGATCCCCGCCTTGAAAGCGACCAACCCGGCGACTACGCCGCCGACGATCAGCCCCGCCACGCACAGCAGGATCGCGACAATCAACTGTACCTCCATACGGAATTCATGCACCTCCTACGTTTTCTAATTTCTATTCTCTAAGGAATCGAGGCGGCGCTTTGTTCCCGGCAATCTCCGGAAAACAAAAAATTCTGCCGCCCCTTCGCCGTCGGCCGAAAGCCGACAAAAGCCCTCTCCCACCGTCCCGAAACGGAACCGCGCGGGATAAAGCCTTGCAGATGGGCGCAGAATCTCCCTGTGTGCAATATGTAGGTTTTCAGCTTTTTCACATGGCTAGGTTGTATATTCCACCACTATCAGCCGCTCGCGGAGACGCGGCGGCCGCTCGTAATATAGGAACACAGCTTCCGTATACCAAAATCCGCCAAAACCAACAGGCGGCGGATGAAAACCCTTGCGGGGAGATTCCAGCCGGCCAGGAGTTCCTGTCCGGCGGCTGGGATAGTGCAGGATCCGTTTCCCTGGGGAAACAATAAAATCCCTTAGCATATATTGTATATCGCATCCGCGCCTCGTGTCAAGTATTTTGTAAAAAATTTGTAAAGAGACTTGTCGAAGAAGGCGGATTCCTGGCGGTAAGAGCGCACCCGCCGGCCGGCAAAAAGCCCGCCGCGCTCCCTGCGAGCGTGCGGCGGGCTTTTTTTGCTTATTTTTTTCGGCGCTTTTTCCGGAAGGTGTCCACCAGCAGGTAGCCCATCAGGATGAGGGCGATGAAAAATCCGAAAGCGCCCAGCATGGGGATGCCCAGCAGCTTCGGCTTCATATCGGTGGTGCAGATGAGGCTCGAACCCACCAGCAGCGCGGCGGACAACAGGGCCAGCACCAGCTTGTTGACCATCCGATCCACCTGGGCCAGCGGCTCGTCCGATCCGGTCAGCTCCAGGTTGACCTTGGTTTGCCCCTTGATGGTCATACCCAGCAGATCGGACAGCTGGGCAGGCAGGGCCACCGCCTTGCGTCCCGACGCGGCCAGAGTCTTTCCTCCGTCCTTCAGCTCCGCCAGCAGGTCGAAATCCCGCGCCGCCTCTCCCAGCATCCGGTTGGCCATAATCTGCACGAGATTCAGCTCCGGTGCCAGAGAGGCCAGCACCCCCTGGATGGTCAGCATGCCTCGGGTGAGCATGGTCACCCCCTCCGGCATGGAGATACCGTGGCCGTTGGCCAGCCCCAGGAATTCCTCCAGCATCCGGCCCAGATCCATGTCCGCCAGCCCCATGCTGCCGTACTGGGTCAAAAGATCCTCGATATCCCCGTACAGACGGGTGTGGTTGATGCGCCCGTTGTGCACCCCTAGGGTGAGCAGGACGTCCTTGAGGGCGTTCACGTTGTGCTCCGCGATGGCCCGCACCGCCTGGCGGAACAGGTTTTTGTCCCGCTGGCTCAGCCGGCCCATCATTCCCAGGTCGAGAAAGACGATCTGCCCCTCCCGGATGCGGAGGTTCCCCGGATGGGGATCCGCGTGGAAGAAGCCGTCGTCGATGATTTGTTTGACATAATTGTCCGCTAGCTTGAGGCCGATTTCCTCCAGGTCGTAGCCGTTGTCCGTCAGAATGTCCGGCCGATCCAGATCGAAGCCCTCGATGTATTCCATCACCAGCACCCGGGAGGTGGTGACCTGACTGTGGATTTGCGGGCAGGTCACATAGGCCACGTCCTGGTTGAGCTTGTAGAATTCGCCGGCATTGCGGGCCTCGATAAGGAAATCCATTTCCTGCTGGGCCACCGCCCACATTTCGTTGAGGATAACGCCGAAATCCAGGGCGTTTCCCGCGCTCGACGTCGCCTTGAGTATGCGGGCCGCCTTGCGCAGCAGCTGGATGTCCCGGGCCATTACGTCCCGGATGCCCTGCCGCTGCACCTTTACCACCACCGGCGAGCCGTCCCGCAGGACGGCGGCGTGGGCCTGCGCGATGGAGGCGGCGCCCAGCGGCTGCCTGTCGAAGGAGGCGAAAACCCGTTCCAGCCGGGTGTCATACTCCTCCTCGATGACCTGCCGCACCTCGTCGAAGGGCATGGGGCTGACCTCGGTGCGCAGCTTGGACAGCTCCCGGCAGTAGGCCGCCGGGAGCATATCCTGCCGCATGGACATGATCTGCCCCAGCTTGACAAAGGTGGGTCCCAGATCCTCCACGATGTTCCGCAGCTTTTCGGGGGTCATCCCCTTGACGATGTCATGACGGGCCAGCACCTGCAGGATTTCCTTCAGGCGGTTTTGGGTTTCCTCCGGCCGTCCGGCCGGGGCGGCGTCATTCGCCGTCGGCGGCGTCTCCCTCGGCTGCTTCATCGGCGTCCTCCATGGCGGCCAGCTTTTCCTTCAGGGCCTGCCTGTCTTCCCGGCTCATGCTGTCCACCTGGCTGAGAATGTCCCCCTCCGGGGCTTCCTTCACCACCTGAACGGTGACTGTTTCCTTTACCTTTTCCTTGATGTCCCGTTTGAGCTCCTCGTTGAGCACCTTGCCCTGCTCCATGGTCAGCTCGCCCTTTTTGACCAGATCGTCAATGATTTCCTTGGATTTTTCGGCAGTGACCGCCACGGCGCCCACGCCCGCTAAAAAGATGGTTTTCAAGCCTTCGCTGAGTGTCGTCATGTTCATCGGCTCCTTTGCCTTCATAATGATGCGGCGCGGGGCAGTGCCCGCCCGGCAAGTTTACTATACCACAAAGCGGCACGTGCAGCGTGCTGCCTACCTTAGTCCGGAACGGCTCCGACCGTTCCGGAGTGGTTCAATGTTCTCCGTACCGGAAAGCGTCGCTTTCCGGCAACCGCACAGCCGCGCGGTTCGGCGCGTACCACCGCGCCGGTTACGGAGGTTATTATACCACAAAACCCGGAGAATGTAACTAGACAACTGGCCGCATTTGTCCGGATTTCCGCCGGACGCGGCAGGAGAGGATGGACATTTTTCTTCAAAGGCGATATAATAAAATACCGATCGGGGGACGGTGCGCCCCTATAATGGAATCGTGTCCGCATTCCAAATACGGCGGCCTGCCATGAGCGTCATGCTGTGAGCGGCCGGAAAGGAACCATGCATGCGCAAGCTCTCGGTCGTGATTCCCTGCTACAACGAACAGGAATCTTTGCCCCTTCTGTATAAAGAACTATGTGCGGTGGCCCAGTCTCTGCAAAGCCGTTATGAGTTGCTGTGTGAGTTTGTCTTTGTCAATGACGGCTCCCGGGACGGAACGCTCGGTCTCCTGCGGGGGCTGAGTGAGAAGGACGGGCGGGTGCATTACCTCTCCTTTTCCCGCAACTTCGGCAAGGAGGCCGCCATATACGCCGGCTTGCGCCGGGCCGGCGGCGACTACGTGGCCCTGATGGACGCGGATTTGCAGGATCCCCCAGCCATGCTCGAAGAGATGGTGCGGACGCTGATGGAGGAACCGGTGGACTGCGTGGCCACCCGGCGCGTCTCGCGTAAGGGAGAGCCCCCCATCCGGTCCTTCTTCGCCCGAATGTTTTACCGGCTGATCAATCGAATTTCCAATACCGAAATTGTAGACGGCGCCCGAGATTTCCGGATGATGACCCGGCAAATGACCGATGCGATCCTTCAGCTGAGCGAGTATAACCGCTTTTCCAAAGGCATATTCAGCTGGGTTGGCTTCGATACCAAATGGCTAGAATACGAGAACGTCGAGCGGGCGGCCGGGCAGACAAAATGGAGTTTTTGGAAGCTGTTTAAATATTCTCTGGAGGGGATCACGGCCTTTTCCGCCGTGCCCTTGGCCATCTCCTCCTTCCTGGGCATCCTGTTCTGTATCGTCTCCTTCATTATGATCTGTGTGTTCATTTTGAAAACCCTGATATGGGGGGATCCGGTGGCCGGGTACCCGTCCCTGGTCTGTATCATCTTTTTCATCGGGGGTGTCCAGCTGTTCTGTGTCGGCGTGCTTGGACAGTATGTGTCCAAGACCTATCTGGAAACCAAAAAGCGGCCGCTGTATATCGTCAAGGAATCGGATGCCCAGGAAGAAAAACGGCAGAAACCCTGAATTTCCCGCCCGGATTGCCGCGCTTTGCGACAGCCCGGGCGTTTTGTCTATAGCCTGTCTGGCCGTGTCGGCGTTATCATGAAGAAGGATCGCCGGCGGGATGGCGGTTCGACTAAGTGGCAAGGGGATGAGGGGATGACTCTGGAGGTTAGGCTCAAGCAGGCGGCGTTGAAAACAGCGGTGACCATCACGCTCGGCGGGCTGGAAAAAGCGCCCGAGCGCTGCGCCCGCACCCTGATGGAGCTAGGGCGGGCCGCCTTTCCCGAACGGGTAAAAGCGGAGGAGGAGCCGTCGGCGCTCCGGCGGCTCCTGAAAGCCTGCCGGGAGCTGGACGCCCCGGCCGTGTGGCGGGTCTTTGTGGAGATATATTTGTAGGAACGGAAAGGGGGGCGGAGCCCATGCGGCTGATTCATCTGGGCGATCTGCATTTGGGCAAATTTGTGCTGGAGGTGTCCATGCTGGAGGAGCAGCGGGCATTCCTTCGCTATCTGGCGGATTACGCCGCGGCCAACGCCGTGGATGCGGTGCTCCTGGCCGGAGACATATACGACCGGTCGGTGCCGCCGGCCGAGGCGGTGCAGGTTCTGGATGAGTTCTGGTGCGCCCTGCACCGGGCCGGCATCCCCGTGCTGGCCGTGCCGGGCAATCACGATTCGCCCGAGCGGCTGGCCTTCGGCAGCCGTCTGTTCGCCTCCGAGGGGATTCACATGGCCGGCCCCTATGACGGCACCCTGCCGGTCGTGGAGCTGCGGGATGCCTATGGGCCGGTGCGGGTATACCTGCTTCCCTTTTTGAAGCCGGTGATGGTGCGCGCCGCCTTGGGGGAAGACGTTGCCACTACCGACGAGGCGGTGCGGGCCGCCCTGGCGGTTTCCCCGCCCGATCCCGCCTGCCGCAACATCCTGGTGGCCCATCAGTTCGTCTGTGCCGGCGGGCTGACGCCGGCCGTCTGCGATTCCGAGACCCCCTGCGTCGGGGGGAGCGAGCCGGTGGACGCGTCCGCCTTCGACGCCTTCGACTATGTGGCCCTGGGGCATCTCCACCGGGCGCAAAAAATGGGGAGAGAGACGGTGCGCTACGCCGGGTCCCCCTTGCGGTATTCCCTGTCCGAGGCCGCTCACGTCAAGAGCTTCCCGGTGGTGACGCTGGGAGAAAAGGGGCGGGTGGACATCGAGCTGGTGCCCATCGTGCCTCGACGGCAGCTCAGGCGGATCCAAGGGGAGCTGACGGCCCTCATGCAGGCCGGCCTGGAGGATCCCGACGGGCGGGAGGACTACATCTGGGCCGTGCTGGAGGAGGATGCTCTCAACCCGGCGGAACGCCTGCGGGCGGTGTATCCCCATCTTCTGCATGTGGAGACGGCGCAGCCCGCCGTCTGCGCCGAGGAGACCGGCGAGGCCGAGGCCGCCCCGCAATCCGTCGGGGAGCTGTTCGCCGCGTTTTACGCGGAGATGACCGGACGCCCCCTGACCGGGGAGCAGCGGGCGGTTGTGGCGCAGACCCTGAAAAACCTGGAGGTGGAGCCATGAGGCCCGTGAGGCTTGTCCTGACCGCTTTCGGCCCTTACGCGGGGCGCACGGAGGTGGATTTTTCCCGCCTGCACGGCGTGTTTCTCATCACCGGGGACACCGGCGCGGGCAAGACCACCCTGTTTGACGCCATCGCCTACGCCCTGTTTGGGGAGTGCAGCGGGGAGAACCGGCAAACCGGCAGCCTGCGCAGCGATTTCGCCGATCCCCGGGCTGAAACGGCCGTGACCCTGGAGTTCACCCACCGGGGCCTCAGCTACACCGTCTCCCGCAAGCCCGAGCAGCTGCTTCCCAAGCGGCGGGGGGAGGGCTTCACCCGCCGGCCCGCGGAGGCCGAGCTGCTGCTTCCCGACGCGCCGCCGGTGTACAAAACCCAGGAGGTCACTCGGCGCATTGAGGACATCCTGCGGCTGACCTATCCCCAGTTCAAGCAGCTGTGCATGCTCGCCCAAGGGGAGTTTCTGAGGCTGCTGCTCGCCGAGCAGAAGCAGCGGGAGGACATCCTGCGGCGGCTGTTCGGCACCCAGCTGTACCTGGATGTCCAGGAGGATCTGGCCCGGCAGGAGAAGGCGCTGTGGCAGGCCGTCGAAGAGGACAACCGGCAGGCCGCCGACCGCTGCCGCTGGATCCAGCGGGACGAAGGCACCCCTCTGGATGCCGCCTGCGAAAAGGCGGAGGCGGCAGGGGAGGCTATCGGCCCGGTGGCGGAGGACACGGGCCTCTGCGCCCTGCTCGCCGCGCAGAACGGGCGGGAGGAGGCCGCGCTGGAGGCGCTGGGCCAGCGGCTGGCCGAGGCGGATCGCCGCCAGCAGGAGCTGGCCGCCGCCATCTCCCAGGCGCGGCAGACGGCGGAAAAATGCCGCCAATTGGCGGCCTGCCGTGAAAAACTGGCTGCCCTGGAGGCGCGCGGGCCGGCGCTCGAGGAGGAGCGGCGGGCCTTGGAGCTGGCGGAGAGGGCGGCGCGGCTGGAGGGGGAGGCGGCGCGGCTGCGGGCCGCCCGGGATCTGCGGGCGGATTTGCAGCGGGATCACGCGGAAAATGCCGGGCGCCTGGAGGAGGAAAAGCAAGCGTTTATGCGGGCTGAGGCCGCTTTCCAGGCCGCAATCGAGGAGGAGCCGGTACGACGGAAAGCTGGAGAGACGGAGGCGGGGCTGCGGGCGCTGCTGCCCCGGTATGAGGCGCTGCTCGAGCGGGAAAAAGCGGAGCAGGACGCCTCCCTTCTGGCGGTAAAGCGGGAGGAGGAAGCGGCGGAACTGCGGGCCGCGATGAGCGAAAAAGCCAGCATTTATGCGGGATTACAGGCCGAACGGGAGGCCCTGGAGGGGGAACGGGCGGCCTTGGCGGAGGCGCGGGAGGCCCGGCGGGAGAGCGAGGCCCGGCGGGCCCTGCTGGCCGACTGCCTAGAGCGGGAAACCACGGAAAGACGGCTGATTTTATCGCACAAAAGCGCGCAAAAGCGCGCCGAAGCGGCCCGGGAAGAGGCGGCGCGCGCACAATACCGCCTGATTCAGCTCCAAATCGCCCAGTTACAGGCCCAGGCCGGGTGGCTGGCCCGGGATTTGCAGGAGGGGACGCCCTGCCCGGTGTGCGGCAGCCCCCACCATCCGTCACCCGCCCCCCTGCCGGGGGAGGCACCTGACGAGGCGGCGGTGGAAACCGCCCGGCGGGAGAGCGAGCGGGCGGGGGAGGCAGCGGCCCTGGCCGACCGGGAGGAGGCCCAGGCCCGCACCCTGTGCGAAAGCCACCGGGAGGCCCTGGAGGAACGGCGGGAGGCGGCGGGCCTCGCCGCCGGGGAGGAGACGGCCCCCGCTCTGCGGCAAGAGGAGGAGCGGCTGGCGGCGCTGACCGCCCGGGAGGCGGCTGGACAGCGGAAGGCCGAACGGCTGGCGGCGCTGCCCGCCCGGCTGGAGGAAGCCCGCCGGGCGCTGGACGAGGCGGAAGCACGGCGGGGCGAGGCGGAGGAACGGCTGGCCACCGCCCGGGAAGCCCTGGCCGCCGCCCGGGCGGCCCGGGAGGAGGCGGGACGGAGCATCCCGGCGGCCTACCCGGCCCGCCGGGACGTGGAAGCCGCCCTCGAGACCGCCGTCCGGGAGCGGGAGGCCCTGGAGAACCGGCTGGCCGCCGCCCGGCAGGGCCGGGAGGAGGCCGCGGCATCCCTGCGGGCCCTGGAGGGCCGGGGCGAGGAGCTGCGAAGCCGCCTGACGGGAGCGGAGGAAGCCCTGGCCCGGGCCGCAGCCGCCTGGACGACCGGGCGGGAGGCGGCGGGCTTTGCCGACGACGAACAGGCCGAAGCCGCCCGGATGGCGCCCGAAGAGCGGGACGCGCTGCGCGGGCGGCTGGAGGAGGAGGAGATCCTTCTGCGTCACACGCGGCAGGAGGCGTGCCGCCTGGAGGAGGAGACCCGGGATCAGCCGGCGGATCCCGCCCCTCTGGAGACGGCCCTGCTGGAGGTCACGGCCTCCAGCGAGGAGCTGCGCGCCCAGGCGGGCCGCGGCCGAAGCCGCCTAGACAGCAACCAGCGGATTCTCCGGGAGCTGCGGGACATTCTCGCCCGGCTGGCCGAACGCCTGCCCCGGCACAGGACGGTGCAGGAGCTGGCCCGGGTGGCGGCGGGCAGTGCCAAGGGGGTGCGCAAGGTGCGTTTCGAAGCCTATGTGATGGCGGCCTTCTTCGACCAGATCCTGCGGCAGGCCAACAAACGGCTGACCCGGATGACGCAGGGGCGCTACCAGCTCATCCGCTACGAGTTGGACACGGATCTGTCCAGCCGTGGGCTGGAGCTGGGGGTGCGGGATCAGTACACCGGCAAGCCGCGATCGGTGCGCTCCCTGTCGGGCGGGGAGAGCTTCAAAGCCTCCCTGGCCCTGGCGCTGGGCTTGTCCGACGTGGTGCAGCGGCGGGCGGGAGGCATTTCCATCGAGGCCATGTTCGTGGACGAGGGGTTCGGCACGCTGGACGCGGAAAGCCTGGACGCGGCGGTGAACACCCTGCTCAGCCTGGCGGAGGATGACCGGCTGGTGGGCATCATCTCCCACGTGGACGAGCTGCGGGAACGCATCGACCAGAAAATTGTGGTGAGCAAGACCCCGCAGGGCAGCACCCTGCGGGTGGTAGGAAACGGCGCTTGAAGACACGTGAGAGAATCCCCATACAGGCCGTGAAGCGCGGCCCGTATGGGGGATTTTATCTGTCAGCGTTTATTCAGGTGGGTGTTGACGTACAGGCTGCGGTATTGGGTGGGGCTCATCTTCTCATGGTACTTAAAGTAGTGGGTGAATTGGTTTTCGTTTTCCCAGCCCAGGTAGGCGGCGAGCTGCTTGATGCTGTAATTGGAGGTGAGCAGCAGATTCCGGATATACTGCAGACGCTGCTCATCTATGTATTGTTTCAGGGGGGTGCCCCGCCATTTTTGAAACAGAGCGCTGAGGTGATCCGGATGATAACCGAACCGCTCGGCGGCCATGGCCACGGTGATGCGCCGGTCGCTGTTGATACGGATCCATTCGGCGCAGTCCTTGAGCAGAGCCGCCTGGGGCATGTCGTCGGCGCTGGAGGCGGCGGCCTGCGCCAAAATCAGCCCCACCGCCAGATCGGCGGCGTGAAACGGATAGGGCGACGGGGCGCCCGCGATATGCAGCAGCTGCTTGAACAGGGGAGTGAACCGGTAGCCGTCGGCAAAGGCCATGTGGGTGGGGAACCGGGCCATAACCGTCGCGTCGGACACGAGGAAATGCACCCAATAGAACGAGACGCCCGCCGGGCTGCTTTGAACGCCGCCGTGGGGAACGCCTGGACGCAGCAGAAGCAAATCGCCCTTTTCCAGCGTATAGGAGGCGTCCGCCTGCCGCATGTGAACGGCGCCGTTCAGCATATAGATCAGTTCCCAGGAGTCTATGACCCGGTCGGCGTGAATCCATTCGTCGTGGGCCACGAACAGGCCGGAGGATACATAGGAAAGGGAAATCGGGGGAGAACCCAAAGCGATCATACCGGATTTTCTCCTATCATCTCGTTTTTTCTCTCTTGTACTGTGCGAGAGGCCTGTTTATAATAGTACTATAGGCCTATGTCAAACGCAAGGAAAATCCCTGTTTTCAGCGAAAGAGAGGAGCATGAGGGTGAAAAGATACCAAGCGGTTCCCTTTCAGCAGGTGGATTTGGATCAAGGATTTTGGCAGGATCGGCAGCGTATCAACAGCGACGTTACCATTTGGAACGTGTATAAGCGGTTTCAGGAAACCGGGAGGTTTGACGCTTTGAGCTGCGATTGGCGAGAGGGAATGCCCAATAAGCCCCACGTTTACTGGGATTCCGACGTGGCCAAATGGATGGAAGCCGCCGCTTTCATCCTGGAAAGGAAGCCGGACCCCCAGCTGGAGGCGGCGGTGGACGAATTGGTGGATCGCATCGCGGACAATCAGGGGGCGGACGGGTACTTCAACACCTATTTCACCGTCTGCGAGCCGGAGGCGCGCTTTACCCGCCGGACGGATCACGAGCTGTACTGCGCCGGGCACTTGTTCGAGGCGGCCGTGGCTTATGCCCGCGCCACCGGCAAAGAAAAATTCCTTGGGCTGATGCGCCGGTACGCCGATTATATCGAGCGTGTATTCAAGGACGAAAAGTCCGCCGCTTTTGTCACCCCCGGGCATGAGGAGATCGAGCTGGCGCTGGTAAAGCTGTATCGCCACACCGGTGAAAAGCGATATCTGGAGCTGAGCCGGTGGTTTGTGGAGGAGCGGGGGCGGCATGAGGAAGGGCTGTATGAGATGTTCCCATCCAAACATGCCCAGGATCATCTGCCGGTGCGCCGGATGGAAACGGCGGAGGGCCACTGCGTCCGGGCGCTGTATCTGTACAGCGCCATGGCGGATTTGGCGTATGAATATCAAGACGAGGAGATGCTCGAGGCCTGCCGCCGGATTTTTCTCAACATCGTGCGCCGGCGCATGTACGTCACCGGCGGCGTGGGTTCCACCGCCTATGGCGAGGCGTTCACCGTCGATTACGACCTGCCCAACCAGACGGCGTATGCGGAAAGCTGCGCCTCCATCGCACTGATTTTCTTCGCCCGGCGCATGCTGTGCCTGGAGGCGGACTCCCTATACGCGGACACGATGGAGCGGGTGCTGTATAACGGCTTCCTGTCCGGCGTTTCCCTGGACGGACGAAAGTTTTTCTATGTCAATCCGCTGGAGCTCATTCCCCAGCTGCTGAATCCCGGCCAGCCGCAGCGGGAAGACGCGGTGCAGCGCGTCGAGGTGTTTAGCTGCTCCTGCTGCCCGCCCAACATCACCCGGCTGATGGCGTCGGTGGGGGATTTGCTTTATACATTGGACGACAGCACCGTGTATGTCCATCAGTATATGAGCGGCCTGGCCACGCTGCCCATGGGAGAAAGAGAGGTCGTCATCCGCCAGGAGACGGCGTATCCCTGGGAGGGCCATGTCCGCCTGGAGGTTTCCGGGCTGCGGGGAGGGCGGCTGGCGCTTCGCCTTCCCGGATGGTGCGATAAGGCGGCGCTTACCCTGGACGGCCGGGAGGCCGCGTATACCCTTCAGGGCGGGTATGCCGTTCTGACGGTGGAACAGGATGCGTGCGTGCTGGAGCTGGACATGGAGATGACGGCCCGATTGGTAGAGGCCTCGCCGCTGGTGCGGGCGGACACGGGAAAATGCTGTGTGCAGCGGGGGCCGGTGATCTATTGCGCCGAGGCGGTGGACAACGGCGAGGGCCTATGGGCGCTGGAGCTGGACGAGGACGTTTCGGCGGCGCGGCTGGAGTACGCGCAAGAGCTGGGGCTGAACCGGCTGGTGGTCAGGGGCTGGCGCAGGCAGCCGGAGGGGGACGCTCTGTATCAGCCGGCGCGGCAGCCGGTCAGGACGCCCTGCGAGATTCGGCTGATCCCATATTTTGCTTTTGCCAACCGGGGGGTCAGCGAAATGGCCGTCTGGCTGCACAAGCGGCAGGGATGAAGCAGGGGCGGACAAAGGCCCTTGAAAAATAGACGGCGCGGGTCAAATCACTGGGCAATGAACGAATAAACGGCCTCTCCCGGCGGAAACGCCAGGAGGGGCCGTTTAGGGCTTGAGGGGGCGGATGGATTCAGGTGATCAGCCGGATGATATCCTGCTTAAGAAATTTCCGGCAGGGCAGGGCGGCGGTCAACGCGCTGTAGCCCAGCACGGCGGCGGCAAACGCCAGAAGGGCGGGCAGGGGCAAAAACGCATGCACGTCAAACAGGAGAAGCAGGCCCAAGGCCAAGAGATGAAAGAGAATCAACGCGCCGGCCATGGCCGCGGCCGTGCGCAGCAAGCGTTCCAGGATAATACCGGCCTGCACCCGGCTTCTGGGAATATTAAACACCTGCAAATAGCCGATTTCCCTGCGGCGGTAGAACAGCTCCAGCTGGATTTCGCTGTACAGAAACAGCAGCGCGACAAAGGCAACCAGGAGAACCAGGGCCAGGACAAGCAGGGAAATGCTGTCTATCAGCGATTGCAGGTTCATGACCTTGGCGTCCCAAATGGAAATGGGGCGGTTCCCCAAATCCGCACGCAGCTGCTTATACAAATTCTGTTCGTAAACGGTATCCAGCCGCACCAGGATTTCGTTACAGGCCGCTTCCGTCCCCCTTTGACGGATCGTTTCATAGGGAATAAATACGTTGGCTGCGGTTTCCACCCGGTAATAGGGATTGTCATACACCAGATCCTGCTGCTCCTGGGTTTCCAGGGCGGAAAGAACGCCGGAAACGGTGTAGGAAGCGCCGCCAAGCACAATGGTTTTACCCACGCAGCTGGCATAATCGGTGGTATGCAGAAGCTGATTGGCATAGGGCTGATTAATCAAGACCTCGTTTCCAGCTTCCGGAAAGCGGCCGAAAGCAATAACGCCGCCATAGGCCAGACCGCTGTGCGCCTTTTCCAGCAGCGGCAGGCCTACGCAGTCTTCGGCCTGGACGCGGAAGTTTTGATAGGTCTCAAAGGCATACCGGCCATCCAATTCGCCGTATTGGTTATGGGTCAGCGGAAAAACGGTCACGGGATAGCGGGCCGTCATCCCACGGATAAATTCCCGCTGAAAATTGCTTTGCAGAGACAGACCGGCCAGCAGGATCAAAAGAATGAGAAGGGGAGGAAGCAGCTTATGCGGCCGCAGCTTCTCCCGGCTTCTTTTATACACGTATTTTAAGAGGGAATAGGCCTTGTGCGGCCCGTCGTCCCGCGCGGGCGGCTCCGGCTCCGGAAGGGGAGGAGGGGACGGGCGGGTGACCACCGAGGCGATCGCCCCATAATCTAACGTGAGAATTTCATCCGCGATATCGTCAAAACAGGACTCGTGGGTGGCAATGATGACCACGGCGCCCGTTGAGCGCAGACGATTCATCATTTGAGCCAGCGCGCGGGAATTGGCACGATCCAGGGAGGCGGTCGGCTCATCCGCCAGGATCAGGGTGGGGTTATGCAGGAGGGCCCGTATCATGGCCATCCGCTGCCGCTCCCCGCCGGACAGCTGATCGGGGAACTTGGTCAGCAGATCCTCCACCCCCAGTTCCCGCGCACAGCGGCGGATGCGCTCCGGACAATTTTCAATAAACAGCAAATTTTCCCATATAGTCATATGGGACAGCAGCAGGCTGTTTTGAAACAGGTAGCCTATGGAGCGGCGATAGCGGCTGATCTCATCAGGGTCCAGGGAGTTTACGGAAACCCCGTTGCTGATATACGCGCCTTGATACGCGGTGTCCAGGCCCCCCAGAATATTCAACAGGGTGGATTTTCCGCAGCCGCTGACGCCTTTTATCACATATATTTTCCCAGGGTAGAAGGTATGGCTTATGCCTTTGAGCACGGGGGTTTCCCCGTACGATTTGGTAACGGCTTGAAGTTGAATCACAGCAAATCCCTCTGTTCCAATAGAACCGCATACCAGCCGACGGAGCGAATGGAGCGGATGGTGCGAACCGACAAGAGCACGCAGAGCAGCAGAATAAAGCCGATCAGGACGGCCAGCAGCGCCAGGTTGAAGGTAAACAGCTGAAACGGGATAACCACCCAGTGAGAATTCGCCGCATTGACGAGGAGCATGACGGGAAAGGCGATCAACAGGGAAACCGCCTGGATTATAAGCATTTCCTTCAGATTCCCAAGCAGCAGACAGCGGCGGATCTCCTTGAACGAATAGCCCAGATAATCGTAAACGGAAAAAATGTGCCGGTTATACTGAAATTCGATTTTCTGCATTTGAAAGTAGAACAGGACGGCCAGCGCGATAATCACGAGGGCCATGGGAAACAGGATCACGAACAGATTATCAAACAGGGAACGCAGGTCGGGATCGATGTCGGTATACGAGACAATGGCATCCGGCAGGGAGGCGCGCAGGAAATCGCAGCCCTCCTGCATGGCCGAGAAGGAGCTGTAGTATACCACATAGACCCGTTCGCCGTGAGGCGTGAAAAATTCCGTGTCGGCTATATATCTTTCGGTGAACCCTCCGCTAATAAAGACATTCCCGAAATCGTCGTTCCCGATGCCGCTGGCCCGCAGATACTGCTTTTCCGTTTTGGTAAAGGGCTTGAAAATCCCCCGAATTTTCATCCGATAGCTTTTGTCGTACAAATCCAGCTGGAGTTCACTGCCGATGAGATCCGCCGGCTCGCCGAGCTGCGCGGCTTTTTCCGCGGAAAGGAGCACCTCGTCGGGCCCGGTGAAATAGGAACCGTACTGGATTCGATCCGCGAGGGCGAAGGCGTCCCGGTTTATGGGCAGCGTATCGACCGTCAAATCATAGGGGGTCGTCACGGTTCCGCCGTCTTCCACCGCCTCATAGGGAACCGACCGGTTATATTGCAGCACAACCTCCTTGACGGACGGATCCGCGCGCAGGCGCGCCAGCGTGGCCTCCTGAATGCCGGAGGTGACGATGGAGAGCTGGTTGAGCCCGTATGTATATTCCAAATTGGAATGCAGCTTGTTTTCCGGCGTATCGCACAGGCAGACGCAGAACACGGCCAGCACGACAACCAAGATCAGCTGCCATTTGGAACGCCGCTCCCGCTGGCCGGACGTGTACCACCGGTTGAAAAAGGGCCACAGCTTTCTTTTGGGCGGTTCTACCGCCGGAACGGCGGCGCAGGGCGGCGGCAAATCCGGCAGGGCCTCGGCCGGCGGCCGGAGGGCGTGAAAATCGAGAACATCGTCCGCGTACTTTCTGGCTTCCTCGTCATGGGAGCTGCAAATAATCAGCTTGGCGGATTTCAGCTTTTCCAGGATTCGGAACAGGTTTTCCTTATTCTCTTTATCCAGCGCGGAAGTCGGCTCGTCCAGAATCAGCACGTCTTTTCCGGCGAGCAGGGCCTGCATAATGGCCAGGCGCTGCTTTTCGCCGCCGCTCAGCGTGCCGGGAAAATGATCCCTCACCCGCTCCATTTCGAAGCGCTGCAGGAGGAGGGAAACGGCCTCGTCGTCCACCGAGCACAGCCGTAAATTGTCCTCTACGGTGAGATAATCGACAAAGTGGGGATCCTGCGTGATATAGCCGACAAAAGGGCGCACCTCTTCTTTAGACACCTGTTTTTCGTAGCGTTTGCCGCCGACCCAAACAGCGCCGTTATCAAACGGGATGAGGCCCGCCAAAATATTCAGCAGGGTGGTTTTCCCGCAGCCGCTTTCTCCATACAGCAGGACAAAGCCGGCGGCGGGAAAGGTATAGCTGAAGTTCTCAAGCACCCGTGTTTCCCCGTAATTTTTCGACAGATTTCTGCACGCAATCATAATAGTCCCTCAACGTTCCCGTGAGCCGGTTTCCTCAATTTGTCCGGCGAGGTGGGCAAGCCGTTTGAAGCTTACGCCATGCAGTTGTGCGGGAGAGGCCTCCAACAGAAAGGACTGTTTTTCCAATATAAACGTTTCCAGCTGCTTGGACGCCTCATAAATCTGGCGCTGCTCCGGCGTGGCTTTGCCGTCGGCCACCAAATCGGATAAATAGGAATCCCCTTCATACAGCAGCTCGATGCGCGCGGCCAGAATGTTGCCGTGGCTGCAGAAATAGCCGATCTGCCACCGGTAGCCGTCGATGGGGGTATCTTCTTGAAAAATATCCGCTTCCGGCAGCGCCCCGTATTTGCCATCGGGCTGGGGTTCCTGCGCCAGGGTATCGTTGACGATTTCCAAGAAGTCCTGTTTATTAAAATAGGTGAGCTCCAGGCCGTCCAAATCGGACATGTCAATGGAGGTTCCCAGTCTTTTTTCTTCGAAATACGTATTGATATTCGTAACGTCCTGAGTGACTTCCGGATTCAGAGAAAGATTGGGCAGAGAAGTCTTGGCATAGTCGACGACCTCGCCGGTGTCCTTATCCACAATCGGAATGTCATAGCCATCAATATGCTTGTATTTCAGGTTGTACGCGTTATAGGCAAAGCTGTTGTATCCGGTTGTATCCGTATAAGAGTAGGACGAAAAATAATACCAACCGTCTTCTCTTTCATTGACTACAGCTTTTGTTTCAAAATAGAAGGCTGGAGAGTCCGGCGCGGCGCAGCCGGCAACAAGAAAAACAAGAATGGCACATACGCTTAGAATCACACCTTGCTTCTTCATAGGAACTCCTTTTTATGGTTTCAATTGCTCTCACTATAACATATTTATAAAAAATGTCAATATTTTTCTGAAAATTCAGGACTATGATTTTATAATATGTGAGAAATATATGTTTTTACATGGCGAATAGGTGGGCGTTCCTTAATGTAAACCGAAAGTAAAATAAAGAAAGCGCCGGAAACCCTGACGGCTTCCAGCGCGGTTATTCCTGGTTATCTGGGATATACTCCACAATTTCAGTCAGCGAGCAGTCCAAAATCCTGCACAGGGCGTCCAGCGTGTTGGTGGACACCGATTCATTGGCCTTGAGCCGCCGGATGGTAGAGCTGCTGATTTCCCCTTTCACCTGCAGCGTGTAGGTAGTGGCGTGCTTTATCTTCATGGTTTCCCATAAGGGGGCATACGAAATCATATGAAGATTTTCACTCCCCTCCCCTTTACTATGATTCCATTATTGTCTATAATGGGATAGAAGTGTTATAGGCAATATTGTCTATATGCGCCGTGTTTGCATGAAGGGGAGGTACTATTTTGGAAAAAAAGAAACCATCTTTACCATTGAGCGAGCCTGTAACCATTCACTTGGCTGAACAAATGCGAAAGCTCCGCAAGCAACAGAAGTGGACACAGGCAGAGGTCGCGTCCGTCATATCCATGGATCGCTCTACCTATTCCTACTACGAAACCACACAGATTCGGCCTTCGTTGGAAAATCTCGTTAAGCTGGCCAAGATATATCATGTTACCCTTGAATACCTGATAGGGGTGGAATAGGCCGCGCCGGAGGCCTGACGGCCTCCGGCGCGGGCGCGGTGGAATTTACTTCTTCAGCTCGAAGGATTTGCAGTCGGTGCACTGATCCATGGTCGGATTGGTCTCGTGGGTACCCACGGTGATGCAATCCAGCGCGCAGTAGTTCTGCGTCTGGCAGTGGTTGGCGCACTGCTGCACGGTGCATTTGATGCAGTGGTTCGCTTGGCATTTGTCCATGATTGGCAGCTCCTTTCCAGCTTGGGGAATATTCATGGCCCGCCCGCCAGAGGCGGTTTCCCGCGATTCCCGGCGGACGGGCCTCTATCCATAACTAAATACCGTTTTACGCGATCCGGCGTCGGCCCGATCGGGCAAAGCTGTATTTAGCTGCTATTAGAATGCCCGCGCCGGGCGGATTTATCAGCGGATGCGGCGGTATTTTTCGGGAAATACCAGGATGGGCTGGATAGCGCTTCCAAAAAATTCACGAACGGCGGCTGAGGGCGATCCTATAAAAAATAAAAAGAGCGGCCGCCCGGTTTATTCCGGGCGGCCGCTGGCTTGTTCTGCCGGTTATTTCAGGATTTCGCCCATGGTGCCGGGGGCCACGCCCGCAGCGTTGGACTCGTCGGTGTCGATGTGCATGGCCAGGGCGAACTTATCGCTGACCCGCACCACCACGTCGCCGAAGGTCAGGGCCCGACCGTTGGCGGAGGGGACGCGCACACTCACGACGTCCTTATCTCGCAGGCCCATGGCCGCCGCGTCGGCGGTGGTCATGTGGATGTGCCGTTTGGCGGCGATGACGCCCTCGGACAGCGTGACCTCGCCTTTGGGGCCCACCAGCTTGCAGGGGGCGGAGCCGGCCACGTCGCCGGATTCCCGGATGGGGGCGCTGACGCCGATGGACCGGGCGTCGGTGAGGGACAGCTCGATTTGGGTGGCGGAGCGGACGGGGCCCAGAATGGACACGCCCGTGAGGGTTTTCTTGGGGCCGACAACGTCCACCCGCTCCTCGCAGGCGAACTGTCCGGGCTGAGACAAATCCTTTTTATGGGTCAGGGCGTAGCCCTTGCCGAACAGGGTTTCCAGGTCTTCCTGGGTGACGTGCACGTGGCGGGCGGAGGTTTCCACCAAAACGAGGTTCTCCATGGTAATCTGACACATCCTATACTTGAAAAATTCTGTAAACATACAGGCCTGTTGTTTATTGTACCCCCAACCCCCTGTTTTTTCAAGGGGAAATTGCATGATAAACAGGCGGTTTGCGCGGGGCTTTGCATTTTGCGCCTTGGCAGGGCGGCGGGTTTATGCTAAACTGGAGAGAAGACTGAAAAAGAAGGGGACGACGCCATGACGCCGGAAATGGACTGGAAAACGCTGGAGGAGACGTGCCGGGGCTGCACCGCCTGCCCGCTGGCGGCGACCCGCAAAAACGTGGTGTTCGGCGTGGGCAATCCCGCGGCCGAGGTGCTGTTCGTGGGCGAGGGGCCGGGGGCCAACGAGGACGAGCAGGGGGAGCCCTTTGTGGGCCGGGCCGGGCAGCTGCTGGACAAGATGCTCGCGGCGGTGGGGCTGTCGCGCCAGCACAATATTTACATCGCCAACATGGTCAAGTGCCGGCCGCCCCAGAACCGGGATCCGCTCCCGGAGGAGCAGGACGCCTGCCTGCATTGGCTGAAGGCGCAGACGGCGCTGCTGCGGCCGAAGATACTCGTGTGTCTCGGGCGGGTGGCGGCCTGCCGCCTGATTGCGCCGGATTTCAAGGTGACGAGGCAGCACGGGGAATTTTTCGAGAAAAAGGGGATGCTGCTGATGGGGACGCTGCATCCGGCGGCCCTGCTGCGCACCCCCAGCCAGAAGCCGGACGCGTTCGAGGATTTTCTGAAGCTGCGGGAGAAAATCGGGGAGGTCTGCGAACGGACCGAGCTGGTATACCCGGAATAAATGAAGAAGGGCCGTCCGAATGGGCGGCCCTTCTCAGCGTGTCGACAAAGTCGACACGCTGCTGGACGGGGATGCCGGATCGCGGCGGCTCGTTATACTCGCCTTGCTCCCTCTATCCCCGCCAGTACCACCCCTGCTCTTGAAAAATAGCGGAAACACACGTGTTTCCGCTATTTTTCGCCTATAAGGAGTGTTTGCGAGGCACATGTCCTCGCAAACACCGATCGGTAACCCGCCTCCGCCTTTTTCGTTTCACGAATGGCGGATTCCCCTTTTTCGACAGACTGAGAAGGGCCGTCCGAATGGGCGGCCCTTCTGTTTTTATTTCAGCAGCTCCTTGGCGGCGGCGGTCAGGCGGTCGGCCATGGCGGCGGCCGCCGCGGCGTCGGTGCCGGTGGCGGTGACGTAGGCTTTAACCTTGGGCTCGGTGCCGGAGGGACGGACCACCAGGCCCGCGTTCCCCTCCAGGGCGAAGGCCAGGACGTTGGATTTGGGCAGGTCGATGGCTTCCTCCCGGCCGGTGGCTAGATCCTTCTTCACGGACAGCAGGTAATCGGACACCTTGACCACCTTGAGGCCGGCGATGGCGGCGGGGTGGTTGTTCCGCAGGGAATCCATCAGGTTCTGCATGGCGATCATGCCCTGGGCACCCTCGAACTCCGCGTTGACCAGGGAATGGCGATAGACGCCGTGCTCCCGGTACAGGCCGTTCAGCACATCCAGGAGGGAGAGACCTTTTTCCTTATAATAGGCGGCCATTTCGCACACCAGCATGGAGGCCACCACGCCGTCCTTGTCCCGCACGTAGCTGCCGGACAGGTAGCCGTAGCTTTCCTCGAAGCCGAAGACGTACCGCTCGGGATGGCCTTCCTTCTCCAGCAGGCCAATCTGCTCGCCGATATACTTGAAGCCGGTGAGCACCTCCACCAGCTGGCAGCCGTATTTCTCGGCGATGCGGGCGGCCAGGTCGGAGGTGACGATGGTTTTGACCACCACCGGATCGGCGGGAAGGGTGCCGGCGGCGGCGCGGCAGGAGAGAATATAATCGAGCAGCAGGCAGCCCACCTCGTTGCCGGTCATGAGGGTATAGTCGTCCCCGTCCTTGACGGCGATGCCCACCCGATCGCAGTCGGGATCGGTGGCCAGGAGGAGATCCGGGCGCACCGTTTTGGCCAGCTTCAGGGCGCACTCGAAGGCCTGGCGGATTTCGGGATTGGGATAGGGGGCGGTGGGGAAACGGCCGTCGGGCAGCTCCTGCTCGGGCACGACGGCCACTTCGGAGACGCCGATGCGGCGCAGAATTTCCCGTACGGGCTTATTGCCTGTGCCGTTGAGGGGGGTGTAGACCACCTTCAGGGGCACCCGGGCGCAGACGCCGGGATTGACCTGCTGCGAGGCGACTTGGCTGAGGAAGTCCTCCAGCAGGGAGGGCCCGATGAGGGTGATGCGGCCGGCGGCGACGGCGGCGTCGTAGTCGGCGGCGGTCACCCCGTCGAACACGTCGATCTGGCGGATGAAGCCGGTGACCTCGCCGGCGTCCTTATCGGTCATCTGGCAGCCGTCGGGGCCGTAGCATTTATAGCCGTTGTATTTGCTGGGGTTATGGCTGGCGGTGACCATGATGCCGGCCTGGCAGTGCAGCTCCCGCACGGCGTAGGACAGGACGGGGGTGGGCTCCAGCTCGGGGAAGAGGTGCACGGTAATGCCGTTGCCGGCCAGGGTGCGGGCGGCTTCCCGGGCGAACAGGTCGGATTTGATGCGGGAGTCGAAGGAGACGGCCACCGAGGCGGAGGGGTAATGAGCCTTGAGGTAGTTGGCCAGGCCCTGGGTGGCCTTGCGCACGGTGTACATGTTCATCCGGTTGCTGCCGGCGCCGATGACGCCGCGCAGGCCGCCGGTGCCGAATTCCAGCTCCCGGTAAAACCGGTCGTATATCTCCTCGTCCCGGCCTTCCACGTCGCCGAGTTCCCGGACGAGATCCGGATCCTCCACGGCGCGGGCGCGCCACAGGGCGTAGCTGTCCTGAACTTCCTTGGTCATCATGAGGCATGCATCCTTTCTACGGTACGGTCGGTTTGGTTGGCAGATTCTTCCTTAAGGTGAGGGGAAGCGAACCCACCCCGCCTCAGCCGGTGTATTTTGCCATTCTGCCGCGTTATCGTCCTAGGTGGGCGCCAGCCCACCGTCGTCCTCTGCCTTGCCGAATGACAAAATACGCAGGCTGAGGTCAAAGAATTTTTGGGGCTGAGCGGGGGTTCACAGCAAGGCGGCCGATCGCGCCATGCTGTCGCATGGCAAGAGAGGCCAACGCCGCTGTGGGCGCTCGCTCTCCCAAAAATCGGAGGTTGTTCGCTCCCCCTCGCCTTATTTATACCATTTTTTCGGGGCCAATGCAAGACAAACCGCCGGACAGGCCTGCAAATCCGTCCGACGGTTTCCGACAAGGGAAAATTTTCCGGGGGGGTGCAACAAATGGCGGGCGAACCGCCACTCAAACAATATCAGGCATGAAAAAGGGAGGAAGGGAAGATGGGCAACTGGAAACGGGGGCTGCGGCTGGCGGCGCCGCTGCTGATCCTGCCGCTGGGCTTTCTGGCGTATCGGCCCCTCAACCAATGGGTGATTCTGCCCTGGCTGGGGTGCGGGTGCCCGGTGATGGACGCGGCGGGGAATCTGAGGGCGCCGGTGTTCTGCGCCAACGATTTCACCCGGCTGACGGCGCTGCTGCTGGCGGCGGGGGCGCTGGTGTTCGCGGTGGTCAACCTGCGCCGGCTCGAGAAGGCGCGCACGAAATGGCTGTATATGGCGGTGTGCGCGGTGTGGATCGGGCTGCTGGCGGTGGGGTTCGTGCGGGCGCAGCTGTGGAAGTAGGCGCTCAGCCGCGGCTTTTATCCCGCAGCAGGAAGGTACCGAAGAAGAGGGCGGCGGCCACCAGCACGATGGTGGGGCCGGCGGCCACGGCGTTGAAGTAGGAGAGAAAAAGGCCGAGGACGCCGGAGAAGAGGCCGAAAATCAGGGCCAGAAGATGATAGCTGCGCATGCTGCCGGCCACGTTGCGGGCGGCGGCGGCGGGGAGAATCAGCATGGCGTTGATGATGAGCAGGCCCACCCACTGGATGGCCAGCATCACCACCACGGCGATGATCACCACGAACAGGTTATCCAGCCAGCCCACGGGGATGCCCTTGCTGCGGGCGAGGGCGGGGCTGATGCTCACAGCGTGGAGCTGGTTGAAGCACAGGAGCCAGACCACGGCCACCACCGCCAGGGTGACCGCCAGGGCGATGAGCTCGGGCGCGGAGATGCTCAGAATGTCGCCGATGAGCAGGCTCTGGTATTTGGCGAAGCCGCCGCCCCGGGAGAGCAGCACCAGGCCGAGGGCCACCCCGCAGGAGGAGAACACGCCGATGACGGTATCGGTGGAGGACAAGCGGGAGTGGCGGATGCGGTTCATCAGCAGGGCGAAAACGATGGCGAAGACCACCATGACGGCGCTGTACCGGGTCATGCCCAGCAGCACGCCGATGCCCACGCCGGTGAGGGCGGAGTGGCCCAGGGCGTCGGAAAAGAAGGCCATGCCGTTATTGACCACCATGGTGCCCAGAAGGGCGAACAGGGGCATGATGAGCAGCACCGCGAACAGGGCGCTGCGCATAAAATCGTATTGCCACCAGCTGAAAAGCGCGTCCATATCGTTCCTCGATTCGTTGATTCGTCTGCCGCCCGGCCGGGCGGCGGTTTTTATTTGTGCCCGGGGAAGGCGTCTCGGAAGGCGGGGGAGGCGAAGACCTCGGCGGGGGTGCCGGCGGCTTTCACCGAGGTATCCAGCAGCAGCACCCGGTCGGCGCTGCGCCGGACGTAGTCGAGATCGTGAGAGATGAGAAGGATGACCAGGTCGGCGGTGGCCCGCAGCCGGTCGATTTGCTCATAAAAAAGCTGGAGGCCGGCGTTGTCCACGCCGGAAACCGGCTCGTCCAGTATCAGAAGGTCGGGCTGAGGGAGGGTGGCGACGGCCAGCAGCACCCGCTGCAGCTCGCCCCCTGACAGGCGGCCCACCGGCTTGTCCAGAAGGCCGGCGGCGGCGAAGCGGGAAAAATGGGATTCCAGGGCGGTCACGGCCTTTTTGCGGCGGGGGAGAAAGGCCGGATACCGGGAGGTGAAGGACAGGGCCATATCCAGCACGGTGGCGGGGGAGCCCTTGTCCACGTTCAGGGTCTGGGGCACGTAGCCGATGCGGGGGGTGCCCGTGGGACGGCGGCCGTCGTGGCCGCTGAATTCCACCGTGCCGGTGTGGCGGATTTCGCCGAGGATGGCTTTGAACAGGGTGGATTTCCCCGCGCCGTTGCGGCCAATGACGGCGGTCAGCTCCCCGCAGTGGGCGTGGAGGCTGACATCGTCCACCAACAGGGTGTCGCCGGCTTTGACAGTGATATGCTGAATCTTCAGGCAGTGCAGGCCGCAGCCGCTCATGCGCCGTCTCCTCCTTTCGCGCCGGAGAGCCCCTCCAGCAGGGACAGGTTATAGGTCATGGCGTCCAGCCAGGCGGACGGGACCGGGTCGCCCGACACGCCGGTGCGCAGGGCCAGCACCCGGCTTTCCCGGGCGGAGGCGCCCACGTAGGCGTATTCCACCGGGTATTGGGAGTCATACAGCAGCAGGATTTGGCCGGCGGCTTTGGCTTGCTGTTCCGCCTGGGCCAGGTCGGCGGCGGACACCCCCGACTCCTCCCCTATGGACAGGGAGGCGGCCACCGTCAGCCCCCAGTCGGCGGCCATGTAGGACAAGGAGTCGTGGAAGGTGACGCAGGTTTTGAAGGGCAGGGATGCGGCGGCGGCCTTCAGGCGGCCGCCGATGGCCTCGATCTGCCGGATGTAGGCGGCGGCATTTTCCTCGTACTGCTTGGCGTGGGCCGGGTCATGGCGGCACAGGCCGTCCCGCAGGTTTTCCACCTGCCGGCGGTACCGATCGGGGCTCGTCCAGATATGCTCGTTATAGAAAACCTCTTCCTGCTCCGAATGGTCATGACCCTCGTGCTCGTGGTGCTCCCCGCTTTCGATCAGGGGGACGCCCGCGGAGGTATCCACCACGGGGAGATCGGGAGACTGGGCCAGGACGCCGTCCAGGAAGGATTCCGCCCCCGCGCCGTTGACGGCCAGCAGGGACGCGCCGGAAAGGGTGATCCGGTTGTCGGGGGAGAGCTGATAATCGTGCAGGCAGCCGGTGGTGGGGCCGGTCAGGCTGACCACCTCCACCCCCTCCACCCCGTCGGCCAGGTTGAGGGCCGCGATATACACGGGATAGAAAGAGGCCACAATCCGGGTTTTCCCAGCGGGACGCCTGTCCACGCCGACCGCCAGGGTCAGCAGGACGGAGGCCGCCAGGATCCCCGCCATCAGCAGGGCGACCTTGCCGTAAATTCGAGTGGATCGGGTCATAGGAGATCTCCTTTATTGCAACTGGTTTGCAATAAACAGTATACACCGGTAAGGGGGAATGTCAAGCGCTTTTTGTCGTCCAGGGCCGATTCATTGACATCCGGAGGGGTTTTGACTATACTGAGGGAGAGGAAAACCGGAGGAAGGAGGCGGCACGATGGCGGGAAAGCCGAGGGTGACCAAGCAGAAACAGCTGATTATGGCCATCCTGAAGGAGTCGGCGGTGCCGCTGACCGCCGGGGAGATTTACGAAAGGGCCTGCAGGCAGCAGCCCACGTTGGCGAAATCCACCGTGTACCGCAACCTGGAGGCTTTGCGCGAGCGTGGAGAGGTGTCCCACGGGCTGCTGGAAAACGGGGAAAGCCTGTACGAGGCCGTCCGGCCCCATGAGCACAAGCATTACATGATCTGCAAGGGCTGCAACGCCATGGTGGATCTGCCCGCCTGCCCCCTGCACGCGCTGGAGGAGGAGATAGCCGGTGCGGCCGGGTTCACCGTCACCGACCACGTCATCCAGCTCTACGGCTACTGCAAGGATTGCCGGAAGGACGGGAAGGACGAACGGTAAGGATAAAAATCGGCCGGCCCCGCTAAGGGCCGGCCGATTTTGCAGCTTGTCGACAAGCTACTGGATGGGGACGCCGGATAGCACGTGCCCCCCTCCGCCCATTCGGGCAGAGGGGGGCACCCCACTGCCAATGAAAAAGCAGCGCTCTCCAACGGCTTCGTTCGCTGTGGAGAGCGCTGCTTTTATGCACGAATTTCCTCTGTCCGGCTTATTCGGCTTCGAACATGTCCTTGCCCACGCCGCACAGGGGGCAGACGAAATCGTCCGGCAGAGCCTCGAAGGCGGTGCCGGGGGCGATGCCGGCGTCCGGCGCGCCCTCTTCCGGGTCGTAGACATAGCCGCAGACGGTGCATACGTATTTTTTCATAATGCTCTTCCTTTCTGTTGGGAGATGAAGATATTCAGGCGGGGCAAGGCCCCGGAACCTGACAGTAGTATCGGCCGGGATCGGCCGATTATGCGGCGGGCCCGTCCAGCGCGTCGGCCAGGGAGGCGAACTGCGGCAGAGTCAGCTCCTCCGCCCGGGCGGTTTCCGAGATGGAGACGGCCCGCATGGCGGCCTGGACGGCCGCTTTGGAGCAGCCGGCGGTCACCAGGGCGTTGGGCAGGGTCTTGCGCCGCTGGCCGAAGGCCGACCGGATCAGGCGGAACAGCAGCGCCTCGTCCCGCACCGCGCAGGGCGGCGTTTTCCGGACGGTCAGGCGGATGACCGCGCTGTCCACGTTAGGAGCGGGCAGAAAGCTGCCGCGGGAGACGGAAAACAGGGTTTCGGCCTCAGCGTAATATTGCACCGCCAGGCTCACCGCACCGCATTCCCGGGTGCCGGGCCGGGCGCACAGACGTATCGCGGCCTCTTTTTGCACCATGACCGTGATGCCGGTCACCGGCAGGCGGCTTTCCAGCAGCCGCATCAGGATGGGGGAGGTGATGTAGTAGGGCAGGTTGGCGCACACAGCCACCTCCCGGCCTTCGAACCGCTCCCGGATGAGGGCGGCAAGGTCCAGCTTCAGCACGTCGCCGGAGACGATCTCCACGTTGTCATGCTCCGCCAGGGTTTCCCCGAGGACCGGCAGGAGGCGCTCGTCCAGCTCGATGGCCACCACCTTGGCGGCCCGCTGCGCCAGCTCGTGGGTCAGCACCCCGATGCCCGGCCCGATCTCCAGCACGCCCCCCTGGGGGGACGCGCCGCAGGCCTCCGCCATGCGGGGGCAGACCGAGGGGTTGATGAGAAAATTCTGCCCCAGCTTTTTGGAAAACTGGAAGCCGTGGCGGGATAAGATGTCTTTGATGGTGCCGATATCGGTTAATCTGGTCATATAAAAGTCCTTATGTTTGAATTTTTGGATACCGGTCACGCGAGATCCCGGCGGGTAAAGGCGTCCGGCAGGAGGGCGGACAGGGTGGTTTCCCGCAGGGGATCCCCCTGGGCTCCCGGCTCGCCGGCGGCGCAGATCACCGCCATATCCCCAAATTCGGCCAGCAGCTGCCGACAGACGCCGCAGGGGGGAACAGGCTCCTCCCCCGCCGCGACGGCCAGGGCGACAAAGGCGGTCTCCCCGGCGGTGACAGCGGCGGTCAGGGCCGCCCGTTCGGCGCAGATGGTGGCCCCGTAGGAGGCGCTTTCGCAGTTGACGCCGCAGTAGACCTCCCCGGAGGAAGCCAGCAGGGCCGCCCCCACGGGGAAGCCGGAATAGGGACAGTAGGCGTGCACCCGGGCGGCCCGGGCGTAGGCGACGAGCAGGGCGGAATTCACAGCCATAAAGGTCATCCTTTCTGAGGGGGCGAAGGGAGGCGAGGCGTCCCTCTTCGCCGGATGGTCTTGCATCCGGGCGGAAAATCCGGTATCATGGAGAGGTAGGATGCAGGCAATGCGGGACGGGAAAGGAGTTTGCGTATGCAGCGAAGGGACCGGGAAAACTATTATCTGGACATCGCCCAGGCGGTGCTGGGCCGGGGCACCTGTCTGCGCCGGAATTTCGGCGCCATCATTGTCAAGAACGATCAGATTCTGTCCACCGGGTATGCGGGCGCGCCGCGGGGGCGGCAGAACTGCAGCGATCTGGGCGTCTGCCTGCGGGAAAAGCTGGGGGTCCCCCGGGGGGAGCGGTACGAGCTGTGCCGATCGGTGCACGCGGAGGCCAACGCCATCATCCACGCCTCCCGCAGCGAAATGACGGGCGCCACCCTGTATCTGGTGGGCGTGGACGCCCAGACGGAGGAGCTGGTGCCCGACGCGAGCCCCTGCTCCATGTGCAAGAGGATGATCATCAACGCGGGGATTTCCCGGGTAATCATCCGGAACACGCCCGACTCTTTCACGGCCATTTATGTGCAGGACTGGATCGAAAACGACGGATCCCTCCAGGGGGAACGGGGCTACTGAGGCAGCCGCCGGAAAACCGCTTGCGGGCCATGGACAGTGGCCCGCCTTTTTTATGCGGCCGGGCGGCTATTTGTATTTTTTGACCTTCTGCATATTGTTTTTCCGGCGGTTGCGGTTGTGGACGATATTGAGAATAATATACAGCACGAGCAGGCCGACCAGCAGGCCGATGCCCGCGTAGAACCAGGGGGAGGACAGGAAGCCGCGCACCTTTTCCCACACGGCGAGAATCTGGCTTTGCTCCACCGATTCCCCGGCCACCAGCTCCACCTCGCCGATTTTTTGATCCAGGTTGACGTACAGCTCCACCTTGCCGTACACCGTCCCCTTTTCCACCGGCGCGTCCACCGTCTGCTTATACAGGGTGATTTTGGGCAGGATGTCCTCGCTTTTCAGGGCGTTGTACACCACGGTGGCGAACTCCTCCTTGGGCACAAGGGGCACCTTGTCCTTGCTCCAGGCCAGGTTCACGCCCACATGGGCCAGGATTTCGTTCTTGGTCAGCACCGGCTTATAGGTGAAGGAATTGAAGGCCCATTTATACAGGGCCTTGGTATCCAGATAAAACGGGTTGAGGGTGCCGTCGGCGGCCTTTTCCGGGCAGCCCATGACGATCACCATGTAGTCGTAGCCCTCGGCGCTGGCCACCGAAGCCAGGCACCAGCCGGCCAAATCGGTGAATCCGGTGCGCCCGAACTGCATAGGCTCATAGTAGTAGGGGGAGGAGGGCTTCATCATGCTGTTGCCGGTCGTCAGCGTCCAGGGCTTACCCTTGGCGGTGGGGTTGATGTCGTAGGACCAGACCTTTTTCGTCAGGGTGTTGAACAGGGGATAATCCATGACCGTGCGCATGATGCGGTAGATGTCCCGGGGGGTGGTGTACTGGGTCAGGGCGTCCAGGCCGGTGACGTTGGCGAAGGAGGTGTGGGTGCAGCCGAGCTCTTTGGCGTAGGCGTTCATCCCCTTGACGAAGTCCCCCACCTTGCCGGTGGGGCTGAGGGTGGCGGCCAGGGTGACCGCCGCGTCCCCGGCGGTCTGCAGCAGGGAGGCGGCCAGCAGATCCTTAATCGTCCAGGTCTCGCCGAAATCCATGTTGGCGGTGGAGATGCCGGTGCCGGCGACGAAGCTGTTGAACATCCACACCTCATAGGTGCCGGTGGCGGTTGCCACGTCAATATTGTTTTCCTCGATGAGTTTGAGGGCGTAGGCCCCCACCATCAGGCGCACCAGGGCGGCGGGGGCGCGCACCTCGTCGGCGTTTTTCTCAAACAGCACGGTGTCCTGCTCCGGCGTCAGGCCGAGATAGACCACCAGGGCGGCGGGAGAGGCGACGGTCAGGTCATCGGGCAGCTTATAGGGCGAATCCGCCGCTGCGGGCAGGGCGAGCCCCGCGCCCAGCAGGCAGACGGCCGTCAGGAGGGCCAGAGCAGATTTCCAACGATGTATGATTTTCTTCATAGACATTCCCCAATGTTCTCTGGTATACTATTGTACGGGGTGACCCCCGGTTCATTCGGATAAAAGGCGGCGGCTGTACGAGCCCTGACGGGCCGGCAGCTACCGGTTGTTCTTTAGTATACCACAATCATTTCCAATTTTCAGCGGGAATTTTGAGTTTTTGCGATTGTTTTTCAGAAAGTGTGGAGGAGTTATCGATGGTTTACATCACCGGCGACCTGCATGGGGATCTGGCCCGCCTGTCCGCGCCCGATATGCGGCAGGTGAAAAAAGGGGATACCCTGATTGTCTGCGGCGATTTCGGCTTCATCTGGAATGGGGACCGCCGCGAGAAAAAAATCCTCAAGCGGCTGGGGGCGCTGCCCTACACGCTGCTGTTCCTGGATGGTCGGCACGAGAACTACGATTTGCTGGCCGCGTATGAGGAAAGCGAATGGCATGGCGGGCGCGCGCAGGTGATCGAGGGAAACCTCGTGCACCTGATGCGGGGAGAAATCTACGACATCGAGGACGAGAGCTATTTCGTGTTCGGCGGCGGGGAAAGCGACGATCACGACCTGCGGGCCGACAGCAAGACCTGGTGGGAGGCGGAGATGCCCACTGCCGGGGAGATGACCCATGGGCTCGAGAACCTGGAGGCCCATGGCAACCAGGTGGACTACGTCCTGACCCATGAGCCCTCCGCCCGGTCGAGCGGGTATCTGGCCAGGGGGGCGCGCATCAACGGGGTGAACGTCTACCTCAACCAGGTGGAGGAAAGGGTGCGCTTCAAGCGGTGGTTTTTCGGCTGCCTGCACATGGATAAAACCATGAGCAAACAGCATATCGCCGTGTTCAGCCGGGTGGTGCCGGTGCACGAGCCCCATCACAAGAAAAAGTAGGGGACGGGACATGGAGCTGGACAAACATATCCGGGACAACGCCGCTCGCCGGGAGAGCTTTATGGCTTTGGCCGAGCGGGTTTTCGGGCTGTCCTTCCGGGAGTGGTATGCGGGGGGCTGGTGGTCGGAGCGATACCGGCCCTACGTGCTGGCGCACGGAGACCGGGTGCTGGCCTGCATAGCGGTTAACGTCATGGACACCGCCTGGCGGGGGAAGGATCGGAGGTATATCCAGCTGGGCACCGTCATGACCGATCCAGCCTGCCGCGGGCAGGGGCTGAGCCGCCGGCTGATGGAGGCGGTGCTGGCCGACTGGGAGGACGCCTGCGACGGCATCTATTTATTCGCCAACGAGACGGTGCTGGAGTTCTATCCACGGTTCGGCTTCGAGCGAGCGGCGGAGTACGAGTGGACGCTGCCCGTCCGACAAGAGGCGGGGCCCTGCCGGCGGCTGGACATGGACAGCGCCGCCGACAGGGAGCGGCTGCGCCGGGTGTACGATCGGGGAAGCCCCTACGCCGCGCTACCGGCGCGGAACAATTTCGGGCTGCTGATGTTTTACGCCGGCTCCGTATATAAAGAAGCGGTGTATTATATGGAGGATTGGGATATGGCCGCGGTGGCGGCGCGGAACGAGGGGCGGCTGATCTGCCTGGACGTGTTCGGCGGCGGGCAGGTTCCCCTGGCCGCGGTGCTGGCCCGCCTGGCACGCGGGAAGGAGGACGTGACCCTAGGGTTCGCGCCGCCGGACGGGACGGGGGCCGCCGTCCGTCCGCTGGGCGGGGACGACGCGCTGTTCGTGCTGCGGGGGAAGGAGAACCCGCTGCGGGAGGGGCGGCTGCGGTTCCCGGCCCTGTCCCATGCGTAAGGACGCAAAAAACCGCCGCGGAAGCAACTCTTCCGCGGCGGTTTTTTGTATTATCCGTTCATTTCGGTGGCGGTGGGGGCGAAGCCGCTGCTGCTCTGCCGCCGCAGGCGGCCGAGCACCAGGGCCACCGAGAAAAAGGCGGCGGCGAAGCCCAGCTGCACCAGTATGTCGCCCACGACAGGGGCGAGGACGGCCCAGTCGTATCGGGTCAGCGCGGTAATTTTCTCCAGCGCCGAGGTATACCAGAAGGTAGGGGTGAAGCGGGAGACGGTGAGGATGCCGTCGCCGAGCAGCTCCAGCGGCACGAAGGCGCCGCCCAGGAAGCTGAGAGCCAGGGCCAGAAAGTTGGCCACCGCATTTTGAACATTGCCCCCCCTGATGAACAGGGAGACGAGAAAGCTCAGGCTGAGGGCCACGATCAGGTAGACGAAGGAGTTGCCGATCATCAGCAGGACGGTGCGGGGATCCGCCCCGCCCAGCCGGCCGCCGTAGATAAGGAAGCCGATGATCACCGTCAGGCACCAGAAGGCCGCCCCCACCAGGCCGGTGCACAGGCTCAGCTGCAGGTTCATCGTCCGGGGGCGGATGGGGGCGCACAGGTTACGCATGCGCAGATCCGGACGGTTGAACACCATCATGACGTTGCTGACGGTGAGCACCAGCAGCACCATCAGGATATACCCCATCATCCGGTAGTATATCGCGAAGGTTTCGTCCACCGGGGAGCTGCCGCCGAACCGCTTTTTTTCCACCGGCGCCTGTACCTTCAAATCCTCCGAGACGGCGGCCAGGCGCTGGGCTTCGGACAGGCCGGGCAGGGCGGTTTGATACAGGCGGGCGGCGGACAAATACTGCTCCACCAGGCGGTTCATATAGGTGCCGGAGGCGGAACCGGGGACGGCGGTCTGCTCCACCCGCATGGATCCGCCCGCCGCAAAGTCGGCGGAGAAGCCGGCGGGGATGACCAGGATGTAAGAGACCTGGCGGAAAAACAGGGCGTCCTGCAGGGCCTCCTTGTCGTCCGGCAGCTCTTTGAGATCGGCGTTCTGGGCGAGATAGGCGATGAGGCCCTGGGAGAGGGGGGAGCCGCCGTCCCGATCCACGACGGCGACGGCGGTTTTGGTGCGGTTGAAGGTCTGGTCGTTCTGCTGCACAGACATGGAGGTCATCACCACCGACAGGGCGGTGAAAATCACCAGATAGATGAGAAACGCCGCGTACCGCCGCCGGATGACCAGGGCGCAGGCATTAAATACTTTCATATTTCCGCCTCCGAAGGAAGAGCACCGCGCCGCCGAACAGCGCCGCGGCCATGGCCAGCAGGACGCCGATGTCGAGGAAGAAGCGGTGGTAGGTGTCGAAATAATACAGGCAATAGAAGGCGTCCGCGATGCGGGCGGCCGGGTTGAGCCAGGCGACGGCGGGGGCGTTCTGGGCCACCTGGTAGCTGATGCCCTCCATCATCAGGCCGGCCAGGAAGCAGCAGACCATGGACAGGCTGACGAGCAGGCCGGTTTTGGTTATGGGGCTCAGGCGGGTGGCGGCCGAGAGGAGGGCGCCCAGGGAGACGCCCACCAGGCTGCCCGCCAGGCAGGTCAGCAGCACGAGGCCGAAATGCGGGCCGAAATCCACCCGCAGCACCAGGGCGATGTAGGCCAGGGTGGTCAGCAGGCAAGCGCTGTGGATGGTGAAGCCGCTGAGCAGGTCGGCCAGCACCATCTTCATCTTTTTCACCGGGGCCAGGCTGCGGCGCGCGCCCAGGGGGGAGAGGTTGGCCTGCAGATAGGTGATGATGTCCATGCCGGTGAAGCTGCCGTACAGGCAGACCATGGCCAGCAGGGCGTAATAGTAGTTAACGGTGGCGGAGGGCCTGGCGGCCGAGAGAGAGAATTCCCGGATGTAATCGGCGCCGCGGCTAATGGCGGCGATGGCGGCAGGCAGGGCGTCGGGGTTTTCCCGGGCGACGCGGGACAGGGAGGCGGCGGTCTGCCGGTACTCGTCCAGAAAGCTTTTCAGGATGGTCTGGTTCAGGCCGTCCTCCTTGACGATCAGGCAGGGGACGCCCTGCGCGTCCAGGCGAAAGTAGCCGGTGACGGCCCCCTTATCCAGCAGGGCGTCGGCCTCCTGCACAGAGGCGGCCCGGGTGAGGAGAAGCAGGCGGCCCTCCCCCTCGGCGGAAACGGCGTCCAGAGTGCCGGAAAAGGCGGGATCCGCCTGATAAGCCTCGTCGGCCACCACGGCGGCGGGGATGGGGGCGAAGGCATCGGCGCTGTCCAGACGGGAAAAGGCGAAGAAGAACAGGGTGGCCAGCAGGAGGGGGAACACCCAGGTCCAGAACAGGGTGTCCCAGGTGCGCACCGAAACCCGCAGGCGGTAGATATATTGGTTCCAGAACATGTCATTTCCGCCTTTCTCAGTCCCGCAGTTCCTTGCCGGTGATTTCCAGGAAAACGTCGTTGAGGGTGGGGGGCTCGGAATACACCCGGCCGAAGGACAGGTCCTGTTTGTTCAGGCAGTCCAGCAGGGTGATGAGGTTATGGCCGCCGCTTTGGCACCGGACGGTCAGCCGGGCGTCCGCATAGTCGGCGCCGGTGACGCCGGGCAGGGCCCGCACCGTCTCCAGGGTATCCGGCCCGAGGGCGTAGATCTCCACGGTGATGGTCTCCCCGGTGCGGATCATGGCCTTGAGCTCCTCCTTGGTGCCGGTGGCGATGGCCTTGCCCTTATCCATGATCATGATCCGGCTGCACAGCTGCTCCACCTCTTCCATGTAGTGGCTGGTATAGACGATGGTTGCGCCCTCCCGGTTGAGCCGCTCGATGCCTTCAAGAATGGCGTTGCGGCTTTGGGGATCCACCGCCACGGTGGGTTCGTCCAGGATGATGAGGCGGGGCTTGTGGGCGACGCCGCAGGCGATGTTCAGCCGCCTGAGCAGGCCGCCGCTGAGCTTTTTGGGCAGGAAGCGGCGGTAATCGCCCAGGCCGGTGAAGGCGACGGCCTCCTCGACCAGAGGGGCGCGCTTTCGTTTATCCGGCACATACAGGCTGCAGAAATAGTCGATGTTTTCCTGCACGGTCAGCTCGTTGAAGACCGCCACGTTCTGCATGACAATGCCGATGTCCCTCTTGATGTCGTAGGCGTCGGGGGACATGGGCTTGCCGAAGATTTCCACCCGGCCCTTGTCGTATTTCAGCAGGGACAGGATGCAGTTGATGGCGGTGGTCTTGCCCGAGCCGTTGGGGCCGAGAAGGCCGAAGATCTCCCCTTCGGCGATTTGCAGGCCGAAATGATCCAGCGCCACCAGGTCGCCGTATCGTTTGACCAGATTTTCCACTTGAATGACCATAGAGCAGCCCTCCGTTTCTATCTTCCAGTATACCAGGGTGCCGGGGTAAGGGCCAGTGAAAAGGATCACAACCGGACGTGACAAATGTCACCAGTTGGCGCGCCGTTCTGTACAAGGCGGGCGGGATATGCTAGAGTAAAGACAGCGGTTCTATAGCGAAAGAGGGGGATGTCGTGCGACGGTTGGCGGACAAGGGCATACTGCTGGCCTGCGGACTGACGCTGCTGTTTTACCGCCCGCAGGTGGGGGCGATAGATGTGGCGGCGCTGCTGACCGCGGTGACGCTGTGCGCGCTGGGCTCTTACTGCGGGGAGAGGTTCCGGCTGGCGGCGGGGATCCTATACCCCGCGCTGTGCTGCCTGAACGGGGCGTTCCTGCCCTTCCTGCCGGCGCTGACCTACGACGGCTTCAGCGGCCGGCGCCGGCTGCTGTATGGGCTGTGGCTGGCGCCGGTGCTGCTCCGGCTGGGAACCGTCCCGCCGGCCCTGACCGTGTCGGTGCTGGTTTTCACCGGGGCGGCGCTGCTGCTCGGGTTGCGCACCCAGGGGCTGCTGCGGTACCGTAGCCAGTACCAGGAGGCGCAGGACGGCGCCCGGGAACTGTCCCTCCATCTGGAGCGGCAGAACCGGGAGCTGCTGGACAAGCAGGATTACGAGGTGCGGCTGGCCACCCTCAACGAGCGCAACCGGATCGCCCGGGAGATCCACGACAACGTAGGGCATCTGCTCTCCCGCTCCCTGCTGCAGGTGGGGGCGCTGCAGGTGGTCAACCGGGACGAAACGGTGCGGCAGGGGCTGGACACCATGAGGGACACGCTGTCGGGGGCCATGGACAGCATTCGGCGCAGCGTCCACGATCTCCACGACGAGTCGGTGGATCTGCATATGCAGCTGGAGGCGATGCTGCGCGATTTCACATTCTGCCCGGTGAAGCTGGACTACGACTCGGGGGAGATGGACCGGGGGCTGAAGCTCGCCTTCCTGGCCATCGTGCGGGAGGCCCTGTCCAATGTGATGCGCCATTCCGACGCCACGATGGCATCCGTCACGGTGCGGGAGCATCCGGCGCTGTACCAGCTGATCATCCGGGACAACGGCACCAGGCGGCCCGAAAGCGACGGGCGCGGGATCGGGCTGAGCAACATGGCCGAACGGGTGGAGGCCTACCGCGGCACCTTCCGCATCGATAGGGACGCGGGCTTCAAGCTGTTTATTTCCATACCGAAGGAGGGGGTGCGCCCATGAACATCGTCCTGGTGGACGACGACGCGCTGGTGTGCGCGTCGCTGAAAACCATCCTGGAGGCTGGCGGCGAGGTGCGGGTGGCCGCCACGGGGAGCAGCGGGGCCGAGGCGGTGGCGCTCTACCGGGCGCACCGGCCGGACGTGCTGCTCATGGACATCCGCATGGCCGGGATGACGGGGCTGGAGGCAGGGGAAAGCCTGCTAAGGGAATTCCCCGACGCGCGCATCCTGTTCCTGACCACCTTTTCGGATGACGAGTATATCGTCCGGGCGCTGCGCATGGGGGCCAAGGGCTACCTCATCAAGCAGGATTTCGAGAGCATTCTGCCCGCGCTGCGGGCGGTACACGCGGGACAGAGCGTGTTCGGCGGCGAGGTGATGGGGCGGCTTCCGGGGCTGATGCAGAGCGGGGGCGGCTTCGACTACGCGGCCCGGGGTCTGAGCGAGAGGGAGCGGGACGTCATCGAGCTGGTGGCCAAGGGGTGCAGCAACAAGGAGATTGCCGACGCGCTGTTCCTCAGCGAGGGGACGGTGCGCAACTATCTCAGCGGGATCCTCGACAAGCTGGAGCTGCGGGATCGTACCCAGCTGGCGGTGTTTTATTACCACCACCCGGCCGGGTGAGGGCATGAAGGGCGGGCGGCCATTGGCCGCCCCTACAAACAAAAAGCTGCCGCCATCTGCAATCCGAGCAGACAGCGGCGGCTTTTTCTATTTGTTCACCGGCTTGTTATCGGTTCTTCCCACCAGATAATCCAGCGAAACGTCGAAGTAATCGGCAATTTTCAGCAGGATTTCCAGCTTGGGTTCCCGCGTCGTCAATTCATAGTTTTGATAGGCCTTTTCCGTTATATCGCAGTAAATTGCCACTTGATTCTGCGTGCAGCCTTTGTCCTTCCTGCACGCTTTCAAGCGTTTTGCTAGAATATCTCTCATTCAAAACACCTACAATCGTTCTTAACACAATCAGTTTAGGCGTTTACAATAGAGAAGATACTAACGATTGTTGGTGATCAGCCTTTTTACGGGTAAAATGGAGAGAAGCGGGAGAAATCCGGGCGATTTCTCCCGCTTATGGGCGCCCGCACCTATTTTCGGGGCGGTTCGTTGCGATTGGTCCGGCCGAGTATGTAGTCGGTGGATGTTTTGTAAAAGTCGGCCAGGATCAACAGGTGTTCCACCGGTATGGTTCTATCGCCCCTTTCATACCGGGAGTAGACCGTCTGGCGGATATGCAGCAGTTCAGCCACCTCCACCTGACGCAGATCCATGTCGTTGCGCAAGTCCTTCAGCCTGGGAAAGTACATGACACACACCTCCGTCGCCCTGAAGCAAGAGAAAATAGAGCCGGCGCGTCTGCCCGGGAAATCGATTCGGTCGGTTCCGTCACCCCTTGCTGGAATCACTTCCTGGTATTGACATTAGCATGTGAAAATATTACACTAATTATGGTAGTACCGTGTGGTACTATTTCACACCAGAAAACGTTTGGCGATGCCCGACGCCATATAGGCCGCCATGTCAATCGCCACATTTTTGCACAGGGGCGCGGTGTTTACAAAGGCGTCGTACTGGCCCTGGCAGGTGGCCCGGGCGATGGAGGTGATCAGCTGGGTCTGGTGGGAAATCATGGCGCTCCATTCCAGCTGTTTCCAGTGGGGGTTCATTTGGGACAGGTGGCGGGCCATCTGGGCGCCGTTCTCCGCCCATTTGCGCCGGGCGGATTCGACGGCGGCGGGATCCCGGTGGCGGCAGCGCTGAGCGTAGATGATGAACAGCCGGTTGTTTTCGTCCAGCAGGCTGACCTGCCGCTGGCCTTCCGGGCCGGGATAGTAGGCGGTGATCAGCCCTTCGTAGGGCCGCTTCTGGGCCAGCAGCTTTTCTTTGACCTCGCTCGCGTTGGGGGTCTGGAACAGGACGGCGTTCAGAAAGGTCAGAGACCAGAACAGGTTGTCGACGGCGAAATTGCCATAGTCCTGGTACAGCTCGAGTTCGTCCTGCAAACGGGCGGCGTCTTCCGTCATGGGCGCAATCTCCTTTCGTGCCTGGCAGAGTTACGATGGATTTCTTTCCAGCGTATGCGCCGCGGGCTCGTCCGGTTCCGGCAAGCGAAGGCATAAACGCGGACTGGTTCCCGTATACATGTTCCATAGCCTGTCTCCTGCGTGCGCGGGGGACGAAGGAGTGTGTCATACGTGAACGGAGCGGATTTCGAGCAGAAAGGACTGACGCCCGCCGAGGTGGTGCGGTCGCGGGAAGAGCATGGGTCCAACCAACTGACCCATAAGAAGCGCAACAGCTTTCTTCGTCAATTTTTAAGCAATTTTGGGGATCCCATCATCAAGGTGCTGCTGGTAGCCCTGGCGGTCAACCTGATTTTCTTGTTCCACCATTTCGACTGGTACGAATCGGCGGGCATCGCCATCGCCATTTTTTTGGCCACCTTTGTGTCCACGCTGTCGGAATACGGCAGCGAATCGGCGTTCAGCAAGCTGCAAGAGGACGCGGCCAGGCTGACCTGCCGGGTGCGCCGCCGCGAGGGGCTGCAGGCGCTGCCGGTGGCGGATGTGGTGGTGGGGGACATCGTGCTGCTCCAGGCGGGGGAACGGGTGCCGGCGGACGGCATCTTGCTGTCCGGCCGGGTGTTCGTGGATCAGGCGGCCCTCAACGGGGAAACCAAGGAAGCGGAGAAGCTCCCCGGCGGCGACGGCACGGATCCCCGGGATCTGCTGGCGGGCAACCGGCTGTTCCGGGGGAGCGTGGTCTGTTCGGGCGAAGGGGTGCTGCTGGTCCAGAAGGTAGGGGACAGCACCTTCTACGGCGGGCTGGCGCAGGAGATCCAGGAGGAGACCCGGGAGAGCCCGCTGAAGGTGCGCCTGGCGGGCCTGGCCAAAACCATCAGCAAGCTGGGCTACGCGGCGGCGGCGGTGGTGGCCGTGGCGGATTTATTCCACGCCTTTTACATCGACAGCGGCATGAACTGGGCCCGGATGGCCCAGGTGTTCGCCTCGCCGGCGGCGGTGTTCGGCCATGTGCTTCACGCCCTGACCCTGGCCATCACGGTGGTGGTGGTGGCGGTGCCGGAGGGGCTGCCCATGATGATCACGGTGGTGCTGTCCTCCAACATGCGGCGGATGCTTAAGGATCATGTGCTGGTGCGCAAGCTGGTGGGTATCGAGACCTCCGGCAGTCTGAACATCCTGTTCACCGACAAGACCGGCACCCTGACCAAGGGGCGCCTGGAGGTGGGCAATTTCCTGACCGGCAGTGGGGAGGCCTATCGGAAGGCGGCGGATCTCAAGCGGAAAAAGGGGCTGTGGGACTGGGTGGAGCGCTCCTGCTCCCTCAATTCGGAAAGCCTGACGGCGGCGGGCAAGGCCCTGGGGGGCAACGCTACCGATCGGGCGCTGCTGGACTATGTTCTGCCGCTGGCCCCGGGAAGGGAGGAGGCCAAGGGCCGGCACGTGCCCTTTGACAGCGCGCGGAAGTTTTCCGCCCTGGAGCTGCCGGGCAGGCGGCTGACCCTGGTCAAGGGGGCGCCGGAGAAGCTGCTGGACGCCTGCAACCGGTATGTGGACGACACGGGGGCGTTCCGGCCCCTGGGAAGCACCCATCTGCTGCGGGCCAAATGGCAGGAGATGACCAAACAGGCCATGCGGGTGCTGGCGCTGGCGATTTCCGAAACCGCGGTGACCGAGCAGGGGGAGTTCAGCCGGCTGATTCTGGTGGGGCTGGTGGGCATCCGGGATGAAATCCGGCCGGAGGCCCGCGCTTCCGTCGAGCAGGTGCGGGGGGCCGGTGTGCAGGTGGTCATGATCACCGGCGACAACAAGGAGACCGCTTCCGCCATCGCACGGGAGGCGGGGCTGCTGGACGCCGCGGACGGTGAGGACGCGGTGCTCACCGGCGGGGAACTGGCCGGCCTGAGCGATTTCCAGGTGCGCAAGCGGCTGCCGGCGCTGCGGGTCATCGCCCGGGCGCTGCCCACCGACAAGAGCCGGCTGGTGCGCATTGCCCAGGAGATGGGACTGGTGGCGGGGATGACCGGGGACGGCATCAACGACGCGCCGGCCCTCAAGCGGGCGGACGTGGGCTTTGCCATGGGAAGCGGCACCGAGGTGGCCAAGGAAGCGGGGGACATCGTCATCCTGGACGACAACATCGCCTCCATCGCCCGGGCCATCCTTTACGGCCGGACGATTTTCAAGAGCATCCGGAAATTTATCATTTTCCAGCTGACCATGAACCTGTGCGCGGTGGGGGTATCCATCATCGGGCCCTTCATCGGCATCGACACGCCGGTGACGGTGATTCAGATGCTGTGGATCAACATCATCATGGACACCCTGGCGGGGCTGGCCTTCGCCGGCGAGCCGCCGTTGGAGGAATATATGGCCGAGCCGCCAAAAAAACGGGACGAACCGGTGCTCAACCGCTATATGCTCAGCCAAATCGTCTGCATGGGACTGTTTACCATCGGGCTGTGCGTGGTATTCCTCAAGGCGCCGATTTTCAAGACCTGGTTCCGGTACGCGGGGGATCCGATTTACCTGATGACCGCGTTTTTCGCCCTGTTTATCTTCTCGGGGATTTTCAACAGCTTCAACGCCCGCACCCATCGAATCAATTTGTGCTCCCACCTGTTCGGAAATTTGTCCTTCGTGGGAATCATGACGGCGGTGGCGCTGGTGCAGCTGCTGCTCATTTATTTCGGCGGCAGCCTGTTCCGCACGGCGGGGCTGCAGCTGTGGGAGCTACGGCGGGTGATGGCGCTCGCCTTCCTGGTGGTGCCGGCGGACATGATCCGCAAGCTGGTCATGCGGCTGTTCGGCCGCAAGGGGACGCTGTAATGGGAGCGGGGCGCGTTGCAAAATCTTGTATTTTGCAACGCGCCCTGCGGAAGTGCCGGCTTTTCAGTCGCCGGAGTTGGCTTTGCGGAATTCGCTGACGACGCCGACGATGCTGAACATTTGGGACTCGGTCAGTCCATCCAGAGAAAAGGGCGATTCGGCTCCCACATGCACGTCGAGAAAGAAGTCGGCGGATACCTGAAAGATGTAACACAGTTTGACCAGAATTTTGTACGACGGGGTGCGCATATAGGTCTCGTACTGGCTGATGGTGGATTTGTCCACACCCAGCAGTCCGGCCAGATGCTTTTGCGTCCATCGCTTCTTCAGACGCAGATATCGGATTTTCTCTCCAACATCCAAAAGGTTTCCTCCTTTCTGAAAAGCAGTCCCCCTCATCCCCTTTGCCAGGCGGCTTTTTCTATTGTATAATTTTGAAATTTACATGATGACATTTTTTATGACAGCCAGATAATATAGCATAACATGTTTTCCACAAAATGAAAATACACCCAAAAATTAGAATACACAAATGCGTTTTAAACAGCAAGTTTCATGGGAATATGCAAACAATATGGAGAAAACCAAAGGAGAAGAGGAGGGAAACCGATGGGCTTATGCGGAGAAAAGCTGCTGTCTCTGCGCCAGAGAGAAGGGCTGACCCAGAAGGAAGTAGCGGTTCAGCTGCATCTGGAGCGTTCCTGTTATACCTATTATGAGCTGGGGCGTTCCAACCCGTCCTACCGGTCGCTGCTGGGGCTGGCGCGGTTGTACGGAGTGACGGTGGAATACCTCATCGACGACGAAATACCGGTGCTGCCGCTGCCGGGGCACCCGATGGGCCGGCCGCGGCGATAACGGCGCGGCGCGGGGAAAACGGAGGTAAACGATGGTCGTCGCGCTGCAGGTCGCGGGGCCGGCACCCCGCCGATGGTTCCGCCGGCGGAAGGCGTCGGCGCAGATGGAGAAAATCCGGGTCGGGGACGGGATGTATTATCTGATTACCGCCCGGCCGGACAAGCGGGGCCGGCTGCCTTGGGAGGAGATCCGCCGGCTGGCGGGCCGGGGCGCGGGGCGGATGCTGCTGCCGGGCGGGCTCGAGGTGCCGGACGAAGCGGGGATAAAGCCCTTTTGCGGGGAGCTGCTGGGGCAGGAGATGATGGCGATCACCGCCGTGCACCTGCTGCGCGTCGGGACGGCCGCGCCGCGGCGCACCATGGCGGCGATTTACGATCCGCGGGGGCGGATGCCGCAGCTGGCCCCCGCCCTGCTGCCTTATACGGCGGACGTACGGGTAGTGACCTCCCGGCCGGAGCTGTACGAGGAGCAGGAGGAGAAGGCCATGGATCAGTACGGGGCCACCTTTTTGGTGACCGGGGACACGGCGGCGCTCCACCGGGCGCCGCTGGTGCTGGCGCCGGAGGGGCTGGGCGGGCAGCGGGCGGGCACCCGCGGCTACGTGCTGTCGGGGGTGCAGGAGACGGGGCGCAACGTGGTGGGCGGCTACATCCCCCGGATCCCGTCCGATTGGCTGGCGGCCAAGCCCGCCTTCTGCGATCCCTGGATTTTTTTGTCCGCCATGTATGAATGGGGGGGCCTGCGGGGCATACTAGCCCGGCCGCCGGCGGCGCTGTGGATGAACGGGCGGTATATCCGCATCGAGGAGGCCGCGCTGAAGCTGGCGGGACTTGACATCGGGATTTCGGTTTAGTATAATACATCTATTGTGGAGCCGTACCTTCAGGGAGGCGGCTCCACCCAGGCCGGGAGGAGGAAAGCCTCCGGCATATCCGGCCTTCGATCATGACCCCGCCGGTTCATCCGGCCCCGGGAGAAATGGAGCGCGGCATGGCAAAAGAATCGATTATGACCAGCGAAGGGCTCAAACGCCTGGAGGATGAGCTGGAAGAGTTAAAAACCGTCAAGCGCAAGGAGATCGCTGAGAAAATCAAGGTGGCGCTGTCCTTTGGCGACCTGTCGGAAAACAGTGAGTACGACGAAGCCAAGAACGATCAGGCCATCATCGAGGGCCGGATCGCTGAAATCGAGAATCAGCTGAAAAACGTCCGCATTCTGGACGAGAGCGAACTGAATACCGAGATCGTACACGTCGGTTCCCGTGTGCGTATCCGCGATGAGGCCGACGCGTCGGAGGAAACCTACAAAATCGTCGGATCCACCGAGGCGAATCCCATGGAGGGAAGGATTTCCGACGAATCCCCGGTGGGCAAGGCGCTGCTGGGCAACGGGGTGGGCGACACGGTGGAGATCGAGATCCCCGCCGGCGTGCTGAACTACACCATCCTGGAGATTTCGAAATAAAGAACCGGCATGGCGTCATGCGGGTTCTTACGGAACCGGGCGAGGCGGCCGGCAGCGGAGAGCTGTCCGGCTCGCCCGCCCGTTTTCGCATACTAGTGTTTTGACCAAGTGATATTTTAGTTTCGCTGCTGCGCCCTCCGCCTTGCGGACAGCCAAGATTCTTGCAGGAATTCCTAATGTATAACCCGGTCAAAGCACGAGTTGACAAGTACAGCTGTCCGCTGCGGGCGGACAGGAAAGGACGGACATTATGAGCGAACCCACCGGTACCCCCTCCCCGATCAGCGAGGAGCTGAGCGAGCAGCAGCTGAGCGAGCTGCTGCAAATCCGCCGGGACAAGCTATTAGCGCTGCAGGAGGCAGGGCAGGATCCCTTTGCCATCACTAAATTCGACGTTGACGCCCATAACGCGCAAATCCGCGAACGCTTCGACGAGCTGGAAAACCAGCCGGTGGTCATCGCGGGACGGATGATGAGCCGCCGCATCATGGGCAAGGCCAGCTTCATGGATCTGCGGGATCACACCGATCGGATGCAGGTGTACGTCAAGCGGGACGACGTGGGGGAGGACCGGTACGCGGATTTTAAAAAGTGGGATATCGGCGACATCGTGGGGGTGGAAGGGTTTGTGTTCCGCACCCAGAAGGGCGAAATTTCCGTGCACGCCCAGAAGATCACCCTGCTGTCCAAGTCCCTGCTGCCCCTGCCGGAGAAGTTCCACGGCTTGAAGGACACGGACACCCGGTACCGCCAGCGGTATCTCGATCTCATCGTCAACCCGGAGGTCAAGGACGCGTTTGTCAAGCGTTCGCGGATCATCACCGAAATCCGGAACTATCTCAACGCCCGGGAGTTCCTCGAGGTGGAGACTCCGGTGCTGCACAACATCGCAGGCGGCGCGGCGGCCCGGCCCTTCATCACCCATCACAACACCTTGGACATCGACATGTACCTGCGCATCGCGCTCGAGCTGCATCTCAAAAGGCTGATTGTGGGCGGGTTTGACCGGGTATACGAAATTGGGCGGGTGTTCCGCAACGAGGGGATGGACACCCGGCACAACCCGGAGTTCACCCTGCTGGAGCTGTACCAGGCGTACACCGATTACAACGGCATGATGGACCTGACGGAAGAACTGATCCGTACGGTGGCGAAAAAGGTGCTGGGCACGGCGCAGATTTCCTACGGCGGCACGGCCATCGACCTGGAGAAGCCGTTCGAGCGGCTGAGCATGGCCGACGCGGTGAAGAAGTACGCGGGGGTGGATTTCACCGCCGTGTCCACGGTGGAAGAGGCCAGGGAGCTGGCTAAGGCGCATCACATCGAGTTTGAGGATCGCCATGGAAAGGGCGATATTCTCAACTTGTTTTTCGAGACCTATGTGGAGGAAAAGCTGATACAGCCCACCTTCATTATGAATCATCCGGTGGAGATTTCGCCCCTGGCCAAGCGGATGCCGGGCAACCCGGCGTATACCGAGCGGTTCGAGCTGTTCATCGTGGGCCGGGAGCACGCCAACGCGTTCTCCGAGCTCAACGACCCCCTCGATCAGCGGGGACGATTCGAGGCGCAGGCGGCCCTCAAGGCCGCGGGGGACGAGGAAGCCAACGACGTGGACGAAGATTTCCTCACCGCGCTGGAGTACGGCATGCCGCCCACGGGCGGGCTGGGCATCGGCGTCGATCGCTTGGTCATGCTGCTGACCGACAGCGCGTCCATCCGGGACGTGCTGCTGTTCCCGACAATGAAGCCACTGGGAAAGTAAAGAGGCTAAAAACCGCATAAAATCAAGGACTTTAGGGTTTTGTGCAGGATAAAAATACGCCAACTTACGCCAGTTTTACGCCAATATGTGCAGTGGTTTATACACAATAGGGTTGCTCTTAGTTCAAGAACCGTGTCTTGCATATAAAGTAAGACACGGTTTTTTGATACATATTTTTATGGTGTAAAGAGTGATGCCCATCCTTTGTTTGAGAAGGTCAATTTACGCGGCCCCGCATTTTTTAATGCGGGGCTTTTTTTATTTGGAGGTGTTTTATGTCAGAGTATCAGTTAGAAATAAAACAGGTCGTGGATTATCCGCGATGCCGTATCTACCGGAAATTTATACAGGCCCTTATAGAAGACCAGAGCATTCGCCTTGGAGGCAGCTCCGGTCTTTTTTATTACACCGTCCTTTGCAGCTATGCAAATTTCCGCACGTCATACAAACGCATAGACGGTATCAGCTATACCATATATCCCGGCGAGTGGCTGTGCCGGATAAGCGAACTTACAGAGTGGTTCCGCACACGGTTTCAGCATCAGGCGGTTTCCATTCTTCAGGTTTTACAGGAACGCCACCTGATTACCTATTCTCGTCTCGGCCGCGGGAAGCTGGTGAAATTCAAAATCCTGGGCTGGCAGAAGCATAACCGCGTGTTGGACTATAACGCGCCCTGTTCTAAGGACAACGGCTTTTTCTTCCTGCCGGTGTCTATCGCCAACGAACTTCTCAGCCAGGGCCGCTGCTCGGAGATGGACGCCCTGCTGGATTTGTGGATCAACACGGTGTATAACGATGAACAGGTACAGGGATCGGACGCTGGCCCAGTGGTGTATCTGCGCAACGGTACGGGCAGCCCTTTGCTCGGCTATACTGAACTTGCACAACGCTGGGGCATATCAAAAGCAACGGTTGGACGGTATCTTGGAAAACTTCGCAGCCAAGAATATATCTCTGTCTTATCCTTCCCTGGGGCTCATGGGAGCGTTATTTGCCCAAACAATTACCTGTCCACTATGTTTGAGGTGTCGGACGTAATGGTAGATAAGGACGAGATTGCCATGTTGCTGCACATCGGTTTGACATTACCAGAAGATAAACGAGAGGAAGAGGAATATGGTTCCGTCAGCGTTTCAGAAAATGAGCATAGCGTCTCAAATCCGTATATTGCATATATTCTTCAAAAAGTCGAGGGAGTCCTTGCCGTACAAGGCTTTTCGTGTTTTTTCTGCCCAAAGATTCAGTATAAGTTATTACCATTATCTCCCGATTGCGAAGGAGAAGTATTTCATATTTCTGGTGATGTAGTGGAGTTCAAAGCTTTACTGGTTATTTTATGCGGGGAAAGCCAGGAACTGTTTCGTTTTGAGTTAAGATTACTGCCGGAGGTGGAAAGAAGATGATAAAAGAGATGGAAAACACAGAGGCTGAGAATCCGCTGTACCATGACACATAGATGCTTCTCAGGAAATACCGGGACGTAGTGTGGAGCCTGGAGCTATCCGTCCAGCAGGTACGCCGCCAGTTCCAGATTGAGTTTGGCAGCAGCATTGAGGATTTTCTGGAATCTATTTACCTTGCCGGCGTGGATTTTGCAGATACCGATATTCAGGAGCACGCCCGGAGCATCGAACGCAGCTACAAAATGCTCAAGCTGATGGAAAACGCCGTCAACCTGCTGCGGAACAAGCACAAGTTTGGTGAGACCTACTACTGGATCCTGTACTACACCTACCTTTCCCCTCAGCAGTACAAAAACACCGAGGAAGTCATTGGACAGCTTCAGCCGCATATCCAGGATATCAGCTACCGCACCTATTTCCGCAAGAAAAAAGAAGCGATTGACGCCTTTTCTTCTATTCTGTGGGGGTATTCTTCCAAGGACAGCTTAAAACTTCTGGAGCATTTTTTCCCAGAGAACGAAAAAGGCAGATAATTGGCAGTACATTGGCTCGGTTTTGCGATTGAGGCGTAAATCCCCCTATGTTAAAATGAGTATGCTGAAAATTGTATCGAGAGCCGGAACAGGCAGTGAGAACACCATTTTGACGAATGGTGTTTTTTTATTGCCTTCTTCCTGCTTCCGACCGGCAGGCCGTCCATTCTATGGGCGGCTTTACTTATTTTCAAAGGAGGATTGCGCATTGAAAAACAAACCAGTTTCAGCGCCGCGTAAGCCCCGCAGGCATATCAATTACAGCCGTGTCCTATACATGACGTTTCTGACGGTGTGTATGTTGGCGTGCTTTTCTCAGCAGGCTTTTGCGGCGACTACCGTGTGGCAAAAAGCGGAAGAAATCATGAAGGACGTCTATAACCAGATCCTGCTGATTTCCACGATTGCGGCGGTTGTCACGGCGTCCATCGCGCTGCTGATGATGAATTTTTCCAAGAGCGGTAAAACAGTGGACGAGGCCCGTGCCTGGCTCAAGCGGATTATCATCACGTGGGCGATTTTAAACGGCTTGGGCTTCATCGTCAGCTACATCACGCCCTTCTTTGCGGGCGGCAAATGGGGCAGCCCGTAAGTACCTATAATCCAACGTCTTATGAATTCAAAAGGAAGGTGATGCCGTGGGCATATTAGACGGGATTGTGGCGTGGATAGCGGAACAGGTCATGCATGGGCTGGATTTAATCAGCACATCGGTTTTAGGCGCACTGGGCTGCGATATGAGTACATTTTTACGGTATTTCCCGGCAGCCCAGACCATGTATAACATCTTTGTGGCGTTGGCAATCGGCCTGATTCTCTTAAACTGGGCGTGGCAGCTTTTCCGGAACTACGGCCTCGCCGCAGGGCTTGAGGCGGAAGATCCGGTAAAGCTGTCCATCCGCTCGGTGCTTTTTATTCTATTGGCCTACTTCTCGGATGAGATTGTGAGCACTATTCTCAAAATCGGCGGAACGCCTTATCAATGGGTGCTTTCGTCCTCTTTGCCGCCATTGGATTTTGCCAACTTCAATTCGGCAATTACCACCATATTGGGTGTATGTGCCAGCGGCGCGGTCGCCATTATCGCGCTCATTCTTGTGCTGATTATGGCCTGGAACTACATCAAACTATTATTTGAAGCGGCCGAAAGGTATGTCCTGCTCGGCGTGCTGGTGTTTACGGCTCCAGTCGCTTTTGCGATGGGAGCATCGCAGACTACATCGGAAATCTTTAAGTCCTGGTGCCGGATGCTGGGCGGACAAATCTTCTTATTGATTATGAACGCCTGGTGCCTGCGGCTGTTTACCAGCATGGTCGGCACCTTTTTATCCAATCCACTTTCGCTTTGACCGGAGGTGATTTCAATGCGAAAAACACGAAAAATTCTGCTGGTTTTTGTGCTGGCGCTGGTTTTTACCAGCCTCTTTGCTGTCCCTGCCTTTGCGGTGACGGAGGACGAAGTACAGCAGCAGGTAAATGCCATAGGCCGGGAGGGCGTTACGGGAAATATCTTTATCTGGTTTCTCTGCGCTATCGGCTTTTTGAAAGTATCCCAGAAGATCGACAGCTTTATGTCATCGCTGGGCATCAATGTGGGACATACTGGCGGCTCCATGCTGGCGGAAGCCATGATAGCCGCCCGCGGCATAGCGTCGGTCAAATCCTTCGGCGGGCACGGCGGGGGCGGCTCCCGCAGCGGTGCTTCGTCCGGCGGGTCTTCCGGCGGCGGATTTGCCAGTGGTGGGCTTGCCGGTGTTGTCAGCCGCAGCTTCCGGAACAGTGCGGTCAAAAACGCCACCGGAAGCAAGGAAGGCGGCCTTGGCGGCAAGGCCTTTGCTTCCTCGTTGGAAAAGGGCGGCGGTTTCGCCAACCGCGTCATCGGCACTGTGGCAACCGGCAATATTTCAACCACTGGCTCCATGACTGGGGAAAAAGCTTCTGCCGCTTTGTCTTCCTATCTGGGCTATACCGCTTTGGGAGAAGATGCGGAAGACGTGCCCAACTTTTCCAATGTAGAAATCGGCGGCGGGCGGATCATGGCGACCGAGACTTCTTCAGAACACCCGGAAGGGATTGCCATAGGTATGTACCACACAGACCAGTATATGGCGCCCAGCGGGGAGTATTCCACGGTGACAGCCGCCGATGGGACGACCTGGTACAAGCAGTACGCGGCTGATACGGTAGAGCGTAAGCCCTATAAAGCGCCGGACGGCAATATTGCCTACAACGAAAGCATTATAAAAAAACTGCCTGATCCGCCGAAACGGAAGGATAGAATCTGATGGCAGAAGAAAAAAATAACCATTCCAATCTGGCCGCTAAAAGCGCACAGGCCGCCAACACGGTACGTGGTGCGGTCAAGACTGGGAAAGCGATAGCCGGGGCCGCCAAAGGCGCCGCTGCCGGCGGACCATACGGCGCGGTAGCCGGGCTGGTATGGGGAAACCGGCATCTGATCGGCAAAATCATCATGGTAGTGGTGGCTATTTTCTTACTGCCGATACTGTTTATCCTCATGCTGCCTGCCCTCATTTTCGGCGGGCTGGTGGATGCTTTTACCCCGGACGACCCGACAGTGCCTGTCTTAAACGACAGCGCCTATATCACAGAAAACATGACAGATATAACCAATTCCGTGAGTGATGTGCTGTCTGAAGCCCTGGAAGATGTGCTGGTGGAAATTGAGGATGATTTTTCATCGTCCGATGCCGATCAGCGGGAAATCATCAATCCCCATGAAAATGCGCCGGCATATAACGCCAACGCCTTTGTCTCCCAGTTCTGCGCCTCCAAAAACGAGGATTTTGAATCCATTACCTTTGACGATATGGAGTCCACCCTGCGGAATGCCAAAGGAGAGCTGTATTCCTTTACATCGAAGGAAGAAACCCGGACACGGGTAGAAGTGACGGTAACGGTGGACGCCAGTACCGGTGATGAAACAGAGACGTCTACTACCATAACGGAAACGTGGATGGTCTACACCATTGTCTACAACGGCGAGGATTATTTTGCCGACAATGTGTTCCACCTGAACGCTGAGCAAAAGGAGTTGGCGAACAACTACGCCCAAAACCTGAGCGTGTTTTTGGGAGACGGCATGTTCCAGCGCCTGCCGAATGGGTATGAAGCGATCACTTCCCTTGGCGACATCAAATTTACCGACGGGCAGACGCCGGTTGTCTATTTCAACCAGCTCGATGAACGCTATGCCGATAAGCCTTATGGGACGGACAACATCGGAGGCTATGGCTGCGGCCCTACCGCGATGGCGATTGTCGTTTCTTCTCTCACCGACGAAACCGTTGATCCGGTAGAAATGGCAAGGTGGTCGTATGAACACGGCTACTGGGCGTCGGGCAACGGCTCCTATCATGCTTTGATACCCGCTGCCGCCAAAGCATGGGATTTGCCTGTGGAGGGATGTGGAAAAGATGAAGGCCAGAAAATCGCAGACGCCCTCAGCGATGGAAAGCTGATTGTTGCGCTGATGGACAAAGGGCATTTCACAAATTCCGGCCATTTCATCGTTCTGCGGGGCGTCCGGGATGAAAAAATCCTAGTGGCAGACCCGGCAAGCTATCAGCGAAGCGAACAGGAATGGGACTTATCCATCATCCTCGACGAAGCCCGGGAAGGAGCGGCGGCAGGCGGCCCATTCTGGATTATCGGATAGGAGGCATTGATGAGCAAACAAAAAGATTCTGAATTTGAAACCTATACGATCCCGCCGAATTTCATTGAGGGTTCTACCCTGTTCGGCGGGCTTTTTAAGTTACGCAACGCAATCGAGGCCGGTGTCCTTGCCATAGGGGCAGGCTTGCCGGTTTCCCTGCTGAATATACCGCTGACGACGCGGATCATTATTTTGTGCCTGACAGCCCTCCCCCTTGCGTTGCTCGGGCTGTTCGGCGTATCGGGCGAGTGTTTGTCGTCCTTTATCTTTGCTTTCTTCAAGTGGCTGAAAAACCGGCGCGTGGTGGGCATCATTCCTGAAAAGGAGGCGCCTGCAAAGCCAGCAAAAAAAGAGAAGCCGGTCAAGAAAGCGGTTTGTGGAGAGAAGAAGGACGAGCGCAAAGACAAGGAGCCGTCCATGATGGCTGAAATTCTGGGGGTTATCCGGAAACGGTCGGCTAAAACCAAAAAAGAAAAACCGGCCAGGGAAACCGCGCCAAAGGAACAAAAACAACGGAAAGAAAGGGCGCGGCCACGCCGCCTGCAGTCCGAACCAGAATTTTTGAATCCGGTGGCTGCCTATCTTCCCATTGAAAAGATTGAAAACGGCATTATTTACACCAAAGACCACCGGTACGTCAAGGTTCTTGAAGTGGAGCCGATCAATTTCCTACTGCGCAGCGCCAGAGAGCAGCGTAGCATCATCTATTCCTTTATCAGCTATCTTAAAATCAGCCCGGTCAAAATCCAGTTTAAGGTGCTGACAAAACGGGCGGATATCAACAAGCATACGGAAATCGTGCGCAGGGAGATGGAACGGGAGACAGATCCCCATTGTCATATGCTTCAGGAGGATTACCTGAAGCTGGTGGGGCGCATCGGTTCCCGCGAAGCGACGACCCGCCGATTTTTCGTTATCTTTGAATATGAAGCATTCGGGCGCCACGGCGGCGATGAGGAGGCGGATGCGGTATCCACCTTGCAGGTGGCGGCCCGTACTGCGGTCAATTATCTGAAGCAGTGCGGGAACGAAGTGCTGATGCCGGAAAACGAGGACGAGTTCACGGTGGATGTGCTGTATAACATTCTTTGCCGGCAGGAAAGCTCGGATATTCCGCTGCCTGCTCGCGTACAGGATATTGTATCTCGGTATGTGGAACAGGGCAAGAATACCGACGCTATCCCTTGCACCGAATTTTTTGCACCGAAAACCATTGATTTCACTCACGCAAAATACATCTGCATCGACGGGCTGTACCATTCGTATCTGCTGATTCCGTCTGACGGGTATAAATCCCGTGTTACGGCTGGATGGTTAAGCCTGCTGGTGAACGCAGGCGACGGCATCGACATCGATCTGTATTTGGCAAAGCAGCCCAAAGAACGTATGGTGCATAAGCTGGGACAGCAGCTGCGGATCAACCGTTCCAAAATCAAAGAAACAAGCGATACCAACACCGATTTTGATGACTTGGATGGGGCGATCCGCAGCGGCTATTTTTTGAAAGACGGCCTTGCTAATAACGAGGACTTTTACTACATGAATATCCTAATTACCATCACCGCCGAAACGCCGGAGGACTTGGCCTGGCGCGAAAGGGAAATGAAAAAGCTGCTGGTCTCTCAGGATTTAGCAGTGAGCGCCTGTTCTTTTCGGGAAGAGCAGGCTTTTTTGTCAGCGCTGCCGCTCACCAGTTTGGAAAAGCACCTGTTTGGGCGCTCCAAGCGCAACGTGCTGACGGCCGGTGCCGCAAGCTGCTACCCATTCACGGCTTTCGAGCTGTGCGATGACAACGGTATCCTGCTCGGGACAAACAAAATCAACAATTCCCTCGTCATCGTGGATATCTTCAATTCCAAGGTTTACAAGAATGCGAACATGGCGATCCTGGGAACCAGCGGCGCGGGAAAAACCTTTACCATGCAGCTCATGGCATTGCGGATGCGGCGCAAGGGTATCCAGGTGTTTATCGTCGCGCCCCTCAAGGGCCATGAGTTTCACCGGGCCTGCAAAAACATCGGCGGCGAGTTCATTCAAATCAGTCCGGCGTCAAAAAATTGCATCAATGTCATGGAGATTCGGCCGGCTGATACATCGGTGGACGAACTGCTGGAAGGCGGCACCTTGGAAAAGTCGGCGCTGGCGTCCAAAATCCAGCAGCTGCACATCTTCTTTTCCCTTTTGATACCGGATATGAATCACGAAGAACGTCAGCTTTTAGACGAGGCGATGATTAAGACCTACAACCAAAAGGGCATCACCCACGACAACACATCGCTGGACGATCCGAAAAATCCGGGCCATTACCGGGAGATGCCCATACTGGGCGATTTATATGAGGTGCTGGTGTCTTCCCCGGAGACCAAACGGCTGGCAAATATCTTAAACCGTCTTGTCCACGGCTCCGCCCGTTCGTTCAATCAGCAGACCAACGTGGATTTATCCAACCGGTACACAGTGTTAGATATATCAGAACTGAGCGGCGACCTGCTGACTGCTGGTATGTTCGTGGCGGTCGATTTCGTCTGGGATAAAGCGAAGGAAAACCGGACGATGGAAAAGGCTATCTTTATCGACGAATGCTGGCAGCTCATCGGCGGGGGCGGAAACAGCCTGGCCGCCGAGTATGTGCTGGAGATTTTCAAAATTATTCGAGGGTATGGCGGCAGCGCAATTTGCGCCACTCAGGATCTGAACGACTTTTTCGCACTGGAAGGCGGGAAATACGGGAAAGGCATCATCAACAACTGCAAGACCAAAGTTGTGCTCAATCTGGAAGACGAAGAGGCTCAGCGGGTGCAGGATGTCCTGCACCTTTCTGAAGCTGAAGTGATGGAGATTACCCACTTTGAGAGAGGAAACGGGCTTATCAGCTCGAACAATAACAATATCACGGTGGAGTTTAAGTGCAGTGATTTGGAAAAGTCCCTGATCACCACCGACCGCCGTGAGCTGCAGGAGTTGGTAGAACAGCACAAACTTCAGCAGGCAGCAATGCCGACTTAATACGGTCGGAATACGCATTAGCCGCCCGTATGCGGCTTTTTTACGGATTTAATACGCATTGAAGGAGATGTGGAACAATGAAAACCAGAGAACAGCTTTACGGCAAGGAGGCCGCCAGCCTGCTGCGGGACATATCCAATTATCACTGCATCCGACACGAACAGATATATCGGCTTTATCCCGACAAAGACAAGGCGGTGATGGATAACCTGCTTTTCTATTTGACAAAGCAAGGGCGGATTTTTTACGACCAGCCGGCCGACATCTTCTGCGACAGCCCCGATTTGGAGGTTGACAGGGAGATGCTGGCTGCCCTGTGGGTGCTGGCAGATTTCGCAGATCGGGCGGAATACCATTCCCCCGATGACTTCCCGACAAAAATCATCTTTTTTGCAGACGGCGAAACCTATGAAATCATCTGTGTCCCGCCGGATAAGGAGGCGCTGATTGAACACGCGCTTTCCCAGTCCGGCGAAGAGGACGGCAGACGGATTTTTATTGTCGAGGACGCGGAGCAGATTGCCCGGCTCCGTGTCTCCGGTTCCGCCGCTTTCTGCATGGTAACAGACACGGGCGAAATTCAGTATTTTAAGCAGAAACAGGAGGAACCTTATTGAACCGAGCACATATTTCAAAATACATAAACAGTCTGCTTGCGGATATCTCCAAGCTGTCCAATACGCTGTGCGCGATGAACAATACGGATATAGAGCGATACCCGGACAATTACGGGATGCTTTCAACCGACGCCGCGCTTCACAGCGAATTGATTGCCTGTAAGATGCGGCATCTGCTGTATGGCAGCACGAACATGAAAAAGTCCGAGTATCTTACTTCTGCCGGTGTCGTACAGGGCATTCGGATTTCTGAAAAAGACGGTGTACTGAACATCTTTCTTCCCCGCCTGATGCCCAGGCGGAAGGGACGGAAAAATTCAGAGTTTCTGACAGATCCGCTGTACTTCACCCTGAGCCAATACGCGGACAGCCATGAATTGCCGAAGTTTCAGCATTGTGTGATTTGCTTTTCCCATATTTACAGCAAAGAGCTTCCCTTATCACGGGTAAGGGATTACGACAATCTGGAATTAAAGCAGCTGCTGGATGTGATTGCCGCTTTCGTCATGGAGGATGACAGCGGCCTTTTATGCGACGCCTACAACACGACGGAACTTGGCGAACAGGATTGTACCTGCATCTCCGTTATGGGAAAGGAACGCTTTTTTGAATGGATCGCAGAGCGTGAAAACCGCCTGAAATCCATATCCGATTTTTAGCGTTTTCCGGGGCTTCCAAACGGGACGCGGGAAATCGGCAAGAAAAATACGGCTTTGCCCGCATCCAGCCGGCAAGCCGAAAACAGATTTTTACCCAGGTCAATCGTAACTGGGTAATTTTTATGAAGGGAGGCGTCCGCTATTCCATCCCCGCAAATACTTCCCGGCAGACACACGGCGGGCTATCGTCTTCTGGAGCTTATCGCCATATCCGGCGAACTTCCGGCCGGCCAGCTTTCCCGTCTGCCCGGTGGAGACTATTACAAGGAAAATGTTGTGAAGGAGCTAAAACGAAAACGCCTCCTCCGCACCTTTTACAAGGACGGGCTGCGCGGATACCGCCTGACGGCAAAGGCAAAGGAACTTCTCATAGCCGACCGGCCGGAACGGTTTTTCCCATTCCTGACCGGCGCGGCGGAAACGAACCACATCAAAAGTGAGGCCGCCCGCCGTTTGCGCCTTCATCGCATTGCCGAGTCCACCGTCACCATGCAGAACGCAGGCGCGGCGGTCTACCGGGATGAGAAGCCCGAAATTTTTTCTCCTGTGTGGGACGAAAGCGCAGGGGTTTCCATCACAGCTCCTGCTTTCTACAATTCCCGCGAAATCAAGGAACTGGGCACGGTATTCGTCAAAATCAAAGGCGCCCGTTCGGTCGGCGTCCTGCTGACAGAAAACGCTGTTTTTGTGGTATATAACCTGGGCGGCTCTCTGATGAAATGGCAGTACCGGGCGGAGATGCGTACAAAGGCTCTGATGCAGACCATCCTTTGCCGGGAACGTCTGCCGGAGCAATACGAACCGGAATCTATAAGGGGCCTGCTTTTGGGAGACGGTATGGAGCTGGCGGCGGCTATCCTTACCGGAGACGGCGGCAAGCAGTATTTTCTCCTTGACGGCAGTTATGAGCATTTTCATTATCTTACCAACGACCGCAGGGGCGAAAAGCTGCTGCGGATGCTGTGCAGCACAGAACTGTCCGAAAGGCTGGAAGCCCTCCTGCTGACGGATCTGTGGGAGAAGGACGAAGGGCTTCCCATAGAAAACGACGCCATCGACGGCAGCGGCCGTCCCGTCCTTTTCGCCTACACCTGCGACCTGCCCCGCATCAAGCGGTTTGACACGGCGCTCCGGCTCCAGAATAAAGCCGGCACGCTTATCTGTTTTGATTTTCAGGCGGAAGCTCTCCGCCGCTGCTGCGGGGAGCAGATACGGTTTCAAACCATCGACTTTGAAAAATGGGAAAGGAGATTTTGCATATAAGACGCAAAAGACTGTTTTCGATTCTCTTCGGACTGCCGCCGCTTCTTTTCGCCCTGCTCTACGGCGGCGGGTACATCGCGCAGTTTATCCGCAACTACAGGGAATGGCAGGCCGCGGGCGGCACACCCGGAGGCGGGACGTCACCGGAAATGCCGTCCTTTTCTTTGGATGCCTGCTTTGAGGCCATGTTCACTTTCCCGTATGGGATTATCGGCGCACTCATTTGCGTCGGCGTGCTGGCTCTGCTCATTGTTATGGTGATGCGGATGGGCTATGGGGATACAGGCGAATATGACAAGGACCGGAATTTCATCTATTCCAAGAAGGGCACTTACGGCACATCCGGCTTTATGTCCGAAAAGGAAGCAGAGGAAGTGCTGGATTTGACCTCCAGCCTGAAAAAGCACACCGGCACCATACTGGGTACGTTAAACGGCAAGTATGTGTGCGTGCCGGAGAACAGCAGGCTCAACCGGAATATCGCCGTATACGGCGCCAGCGGCTCGATGAAAACCAGAGCCTACTGCATCAACCGTATCCTCCAGGCAGCAGCGCAGGGTGAATCGTTGATTATCTGCGATCCCAAATCCGAACTGTATGAAACGACCAGCCAGTATTTGCGGGACAAGGAATATACTGTCCGCGTTTTCAATCTGGTGTCGCCGGAAAATTCGGACTCCTGGGCCTGCCTTTCGGAAATCGAAGGCGACGAACTGATGGCACAGCTCTTTTGTGACGTCATTATTAAAAATACCGGCAGCGAGCGGGGCGATCACTTCTGGGACAGCGCAGAAATGAATCTCCTCAAGGCTTTGGTTTTGTATGTGGAACAGGGATACCCGGAGGGACGGAAAACCATGGAAGAGGTCTACAAGCTGATTACGCACACATCGGAAAAGGAACTGAGCAGCCTGTTCGACCTGCTGCCTTCCACCCATCCGGCCAAAGCGCCCTATGCAATTTTCAAGCAGGCGTCCGATACGGTGCGCAGCGGCGTCATCATTGGTCTCGGCTCGCGTTTGCAGGTTTTCCAGAACAAGAAGATCTGCAACATGACAAACTTTGATGAAATCGACCTGGAGCTGCCGGGGCAAAAGCCCTGCGCCTATTACGTCGTCAATTCCGATCAGGACAGTACCTTTGATTTTCTTTCGTCGCTGTTTATATCCTTTTGTTTTATTAAGCTTGTCCGGTACGCCGATAAAAACTGTCCGGGCGGCAGGCTGCCTGTCCCGGTCCATGTGTTGGGTGAAGAGCTGACCGCCTGCGGGGTCATAGAAAGCTTGTCACGTCGCATTTCAGTCATTCGTTCGAGAAATATCAGCATGTCGTGCGTGTTCCAGAATTTGGCGGGGCTTCAGAACCGTTATCCGCAGAACCAGTGGCAGGAGATTTTGGGAAACTGCGACATCCAGTATTTTCTCGGCTGTTCCGATCCGCTGACCGCTGAATATATCAGCGAGCGGTCCGGCGAAGTGTCCGTCCATGTGCAGAGCAAGGCCAAGCAGCTTGGCACATGGCGGGTGAGCAATTATGTGCCGGAGTACCGGGAAACCAGCGGCGTCGGACGGCGCAAGCTGCTGACGATGGACGAAGTTCTGCGGCTCCCTGTATCCCAGGCGCTGGTGATAATCCGCGGGCGGAAGATTTTGAAGGTGGATAAGATGGACTACACCCAACATCCGGAGGCCTCCAAGCTTCACCCCTGCAAGGCTTCCACCCATATTCCGGAGTGGAGCAAATTCCCGCGAGAGGAGGTGAGCGTTCCGCCAAAGCCCAGAAAACGCACCGGCCGGAACCCAAAACCGCCGGATGCGCAGAAATCCCAGCCGGGCGTTATTCCGGCAACCAAGGACGATATCATGTCGTCCGACCATTAACCGAAGGAGGTAACCTATGCCAAAAAAGAACACAGAAAATTTGGATGCGGCTGAGGAATTAACGGTACATCCTGAGATTTTAGCCGCTGAAACGGAGAAAATGGATGAAAAAACAGACGCCGCGCAGGTTCCGGTTTCAGAAATTCCAGAAGAGGCACCCGCTGAAGCTGTGGAAGTTCCCAAGCCCAAACGCACTCGCCGCAGGAAAGCGGCTGCTGAGGAGGCCGACAGCGTACCCCTCACTGAAACACCGGAGGCCGCGCCCACGGAGGAAACCGTGCCGGCCGGCGAAGAACCGGCAGTTGGGCCCGCTGTTTCAAAACCAAATCCCACATCATCGCGTCCGGCACCGATTCTGACGCTGGAGGCGGGCGCTGATGTTGAAACTGAAGAAAACCTTGCCGATATTATCTGGCATGAAATTCACAATGCTTACCGTACCCGCAGGATGCTGACCGGGACGCTCGGCGGCCTGGAGCAGACGGACAACGGGAAGACCATCGCCATAGTGGAGTACAAAGGATATCGCGTTATCATCCCGCTGAAAGAGATGGTGATGGGATATCAGAACAATCTCACCGGAGAGGAATACACTGCCATGATTGTCCGCCAGCATAAGCTATTGAGCCGTATGCTGGGCGCGGAGATCGATTTTATCGTCAAAGGGATTGATTCCAAGACGCGCAGCGTCGTTGCCAGCCGAAAGGAAGCTATGCTCAAAAAACGCAAAATCTTCTATATGGATACCGACGCCGGAGAGTACCGTATTTATGACGGCCGGATTATCCAGGCGCGGGTTATTGCAACAGCCGAAAAAGCTATCCGTATTGAAGCGTTCGGCGTCGAAACATCTATCATGGCGAGGGACCTGTCCTGGGATTGGATCGGCGACGCCCGCGACCGTTTTTCGGTGGGCGACCAGGTGCTGGTGCGTATTCTCAGTGTCAGCCGGGAGGATATTGAGCATATTTCCATCAAGGCAGACCTGCGCAGCGTATCGGACAACCGGCAGGACAATCTCCGCCTGTGCCGGGTGCAAAGCAAGTATGCTGGGACGATCACCGATGTTCACAAGGGCGTGGTGTATATCCGGCTTACCAACGGGGTCAACGCCATCGCCCATTCCTGCTACGACCGCCGCCGTCCCGGGAAAAAGGACAACGTCAGCTTTGTCGTCACCGGCATTGATGAAGATCGCGGCGTAGCTTTGGGTATCATCACCCGCATTATCCGTCAAAATCTCTGATTGTTGAAAAACGGCGGCGCTCGGTAGTATTATAGATACAAAGACGAAATTTCCATTCAGGAGGGATATACATGCGTAAACTATTCTTCGTCTTGCTGTCTGCCTTGCTGATTGCTTTCACCGGCTGTCAGTCAGGAAATACACCGGATGCCGCAGTTTCTTCTTCACAACCGGAGGGGGCGGAAACCGTATCAGGCACATCTTCTATGGATACCAGCCACAATGAGGGGGAATCATCGGAGAAACCGCTGGCTTCCAGTACAGGTGATGCTTCCTCAACCGCATCTTCTGATGCAGCGGAAAACCCATCCTCTGCTGGACGGCCGAATACGGCGGGTACGGTTTCCCAGAAACCTGCTACATCTGCGGAGCAAAAGCCAACGGCAGCGCCGGAACAGACCAATCCGCCGGAGAGCGCCAGCGGCAGCACTTCTTCTGCATCGACTTCGTCCAGCCCGCCGGTAACACCGCCTTCGGAGGAACGACCTACTACACCGGAGCCGGAGATATCTGAGTTACCCGAACCGGTGAAGAGCATTTATGATTATCCATTTGATATTGAAAGCATCAAGGCGGCAATGATACAAATAGGCATGGAGGAAATGGGGTGGCGGCATCAGACGCATTATGACGATGGGACGCTGATTACGCCGGACAATTCTTCCTGGAGCGAAACGGTTGTTGCAAACCAGAATATCCAGAGGGAACGGCTAAAGAAGCAACTCTATGAATTGATAACACTCTTTACAGATGAGTTTATGGAAAGCTACGGCGGGAACCCGATCACGGAATTCACCGTCTATACCGAGCCCCTCGGAAACGGCTCATTTGTTTTCTATCTGCTCTACTGAAAATGAAATATCTACGACTAAAGAGACATTCCAAATTTCAATTGGAATGTCTCTTTTATTTGAACAAGGAGGATGATTTGTTGAAAAAACGGATCTTTGGACAAAGCAAAAAATGGGCGGCTTTCTTGATGGCCTTTGTCCTGATGATAGCCGCTATCCCCATGAACGCCTTTGCGTTTAATTACGCAAGCGGTGAAAAAGTGCTTGCCCGTGTCGGCCGGCAGTTCGTGGGGTACGACGGTTCAAAAGTATATAGCAATCCAGACGATCAAGCCCTGCGGTACCGTTCCGACGGCAGCACATACTTTCAGGCATATGGGAATTCTGTGGCCCGAGGGCATCTTTATCTTTACAAGGAATTTAACAAAGATGAACAATGGGTATTTTGTGTTGAGTTCGGTGTAGACTTTGGAAATGGGCACCAGTACATTTCCGAGAACGGGAACAACTCCGACTACTTTATGAATCTGCCTGCCGACGTAAGATACGGCATACGTCTGGCGTTGGCTAATGGTTGGCAGCCGGGGAAAGCCCTACCCATTTCCGGAATCAATGATGACGACTTTTTCTATGCCACGCAGGTTATTATCTGGGAATATCAGCAGGGATTACGGAAAAGCCCGACGACAATCGTGGACAACGGGCCGATTAAAGCCGACCAGTTCTACAAAGCAATCAAGGGGACCAGCTATGAAAAAGCCTACCAGTGGATTTTACAGCAGATGGCCAGACATGCAACTGTCCCCAGTTTTGCCAATGCGAATAGGGACGCGGCACCTACCTACGAACTGAAATATGACAGTGCTACTCAAAAATATAGTCTTACTCTAACAGATAGCAACAATCTCGGCATCGACCTGACGAAGGTAAGCGGCGGGAATGTGAGCGTTATCCGAAGCGGCAATCAGTACACATTTACTTCTTCTGAAATCATTCAGGAGCCAGTTCTTTTTGAATATAAAAAGAATATTACGCTCCCTAATAACCCCCTGTTGCTGTGGGGTACGCCAGAATATCAGACGATGGTAACCGGTTTGGAAGATCCCGTTCGGTTCTACCTGAATATTAAGACTGAATCCTTCGGAAGCGTCAAACTGGTGAAAACCAGCGAGGACGGCAAGGTGGGCAACGTCCCGTTTCATATCAGCGGAAATGGTGTCGATCAGAATATCCGCACCATGTCGGACGGAACCTTTTTGCTGAAGGATCTCCGTCCCGGCATCTATGAAATTACCGAGCAGACGGAAAACAAGTATGAGCCGCAGGCCACGAAAAGAGTCACGGTTGTCCCGGGCCAGACGGCCACGATAACTTTCAGCAATACTCTCAAGCGTGGGGACTTAACCGTTACCAAAACCGCAGAGGACGGTTTTGTGGAGGATAAGACATTCCACCTGTACGGCACTAGTTTATCCGGTCTTCCTGTTGATGAATACGCTGTCACCGATGAGCGTGGCGTCGCCACTTTTGAGGACGTTTTAATCTCCGGAAGCCAGACTTATACCCTCGAAGAGGTGGGTACGGAGAATAAATACGTTATCCCCGACCCGCAGCAGGTCACGATTGAATGGAACAAGGTAACAAACAAATCCTTTCATAATACTTTGAAAAAATGGCGGGCCACCCTGACAAAATCCGACAGCGAGACCGGTACGGCCCAGGGCGATGCCAGTCTGGAAAATGCCGAATATGGCGTATTCAAAGGCAACCAGCTTGTGAAAAGCTATTTCACGGGGCCGAACGGCGATTTTACGACGGACTGGTACAACTGCGGCGATGACTGGACGATCAAGGAACTGGAGCCGAGCGAGGGTTACAAATTGAATCCGGAGGTCTATCATGTCGGCGCGGAACCGGAGCTGTATGAACTGGAGTACAACGAGGTAGCCGTCGATGCGGACGAAGACGTGCTGAAAGGCCGGGTTGCCATTATCAAGCACAGCGACGACGGCTCCACAGGAATTGAAACGCCGGAAGCCAGCGCGGAGTTTGAACTGTTCCTGCGTTCCGCCGGCTCTTACGAGAACGCCAAGGAGACTGAACGGGATATCCTGATTTGCGATGAATTCGGTTATGACGAGAGTATCGACCTGCCTTTCGGCTGGTACCGGGTGCATCAGACAAAAGCCGGCGTCCCGGGAACAGAATTCGTCAAGGATTTTGATGTGTTCATTTCCAGAGATGGCGCGGTTTACCGCTATCTGTTGAACAACGCGCAGTTTGAAAGCCGCGTGATGGTTGTCAAAAAGGATGCCGAAACGGGCAATACTGTCCCGCTGGCCGGACACGGTTATGAGCTATACGATCCGGACGGCAATCAGATTACTATGACCATCACCTATCCGGAGATCGTGGAGCTGGATACCTTCTACACGGCGGAGGACGGGACGCTCATCACCCCGGAGAGCCTGCCCTACGGCGAGGGATATTCCCTGGTCGAGGTACAGACGGTGGAGCCCTATGTGCTGGATTCCACGCCGGTCTATTTCAATATAGTACCGGAGGAAGCCAGTGAGCAGGATGGTGTGACGATAGTTGTCGTTGAGAAAGCAAACATGCCGCAGAAAGGCACCATCTCCCTCTACAAAGACGGCGAAGTGTTTTCTTCTGTCACCACTGCCGGCGGCGGGGACAGCCCGCTGTTGTATCAGCCGGTCTATGCCAAAGCCGGGCTGGCTGGCGGTGTATATGATGTAGTCGCCACAGAGGATATTATCTCCGGCGGCGTGCTCCGCCATCACAAAGGCGATACGGTTGCCACCTTAACCACCGGCCCGGACGGTTGGGCGACCAGCGAGCCTCTGTATTTATCCACCTATCAAATTTTTGAACGGCAAGCCCCCTACGGCATGGTGCTCAATCCCGAACCGATTACGATTGTATTGAATTACGCGGGCCAGCATGTGCAGTTCACCACCGCTGAGGCACACATCACCAACGAGCGTCAAAAGGTGCAGATTGACCTGACAAAAGTTCTCGAACAGGACGAAACCTTCGGTTTAGGGATGAACGGTGAAATCCAGCACGTCGCTTGGGGCCTGTATGCCGCCGAGCAACTGACGGCTGCGGACGGCAGCATTATTCCGGCAGATGGACTGCTGGAAATCCTTTACTGCGATGAGAACGGCAAGGCGACGTTCAAAACTGACGTGCCGGCGGATTCCAAGTTGTATGTAAAGGAGTACGCTACCGACAGCCATTACATTATCTCCGATGAAAAGTTTCCGGTCGTGTTTTCTTATCAGGGCCAGGAGACGGCGCTTGTCCACATCAGCGTGAACGATGGGCAGCCTATCGAGAATGAGTTGATCCGCGGCGACATCTACGGTCTGAAGGTAAATGAAGACGGCGAAGGGGTTGCCGGAGCAGTATTTGGTTTATTTGCGCCGGATGAAACCGAATTCACCGAAAGGACCGCTTTGATGACCGATGAAACCGGGGATTCGGGAGAATTTTCCTTTTTGGGTATCCCTCGTGGCGACTGGGTCATCAAGGAATTGTCCTGTCCGCCGCAGTACGTTTTATCCGGTGAGCTCTTCCGGGTGACGGTGAGCGAGCAGGCACAGCGCATTGAAATCGAGGCGATCAACAAGTGGATTACCGGTTCGGTTCAAACGACCAAGGTGGATGCGGACTATCCGGACAACAAGCTGTCCGATGCGCTGTTCGGGATTTATCTCGACGTCAACGGCAACAAGACCTACGATAAGGACATCGACACCTTTGTAGACCATATGGCAGAGATCGAGCCGGGCGTCTACCGGCTGGATGGGCTGAAACATAACGGGTATTTTCTTTACGAAGAGCGCAGCCCGGAGAATTTCATCAAGGATGACCGCTACTATTACTTTGAAATTCTTGAAGACGGTCAAACCGTTGTGATCGAGAACGAGGCCGGTATCGGTTTCATTAACCAGCCGATTATTCCCCTAGAAGAACCGGAAGAACCAGCGCAGCCGCCTAAAACCGGGGATACATCAAATCTCTGGCTGTGGGTTGGGCTTGCTTCCACTTCTCTCGGCGCCATTGTTTTCATGGTGATGCGAAACCGCAAAAACCGTACTTCTGTGGAATAAGGAATGGAGGTGTGCCGGGGCATTGCGCAACGCAGTATCCCGGCCTCTCTCCCCTTTTGAAAGCGACTGCCGGGGGATCTTCGGAAAAAAATTGAATAATAATAGTAGAAGGGTATTTTTTACCCGGCTTGAAAATTGGAGGGGAAATGAATAGCCAGATTACTGAACTTTATGCGTTCCTGCGTTCGTGCAGGGGCAACTGGCGTGAAGCCATATACATAGAGTGCCGATGCTGCCCTTATGGCAACCTGGCATGTTCGGGTTACCTGCTGACCGCAGATCGAGACGGCACGCCGCTTCCTTTTTCTATCGGCCGTTTTTTTCAACTGACCGGAGACAAGGTTCAAAAGGAAGAATGTGCTGCTGTTTTGAGCAGGCAGGCGTTTGAACATCTGTATTCCTGTTGGCTGGCCTGGAGAGTCGATAATCCCAGGCAGTGTAGCCTCCAACAGATGGAGAAAGCGTTAACACACGGCAATGCGTATTAAATCTGTATTAAAACCGTATTGGAGGTGATGATTATGAAAAAAATTCAAGTCCGTTGTCCTTACTGCGGCGCAAAGGCCACGCTGCGCCCTTCAAGTGCCATTTACGGCGAGGCAGCAAAAACAGACAGGTATCTTTACGTCTGCGACCGATACCCGCAGTGCGACGCCTATGTTGCAGCCCATCGGAAATCTAAGCTGCCGATGGGGACCCTGGCGAACAGCGATCTGCGGCACAAAAGAATAGAGGCGCATAAAGCCTTCGACTGGATGTGGCGGAGCGGTTTGATGTCAAAGCAGCAGGCCTACAAGTGGATGCAGGCAAAGCTGGCGCTGAACGAGAAACAGGCACATATCGCCATGTTCAGTGAGTATATGTGCGACCAGTTGATCGCCATCTGCACACAAGCGTATGACAATATCCAGTCGGCAGCATGAAATGCGAAGGAGGCTTCGAAAATGAGGAGCGTGAAAAAGTATGGGAGAAAGGATTTTCCTGAGTGACAGCCAGCGGCGGTTGGCGGAACAAAATTTGAATATTGTGTCCTGGGCTATCTACCGGTACATTATCGTAAACGAGACCATGGTTGGTTTTGAATATGACGACTTATATCAGGAAGGCTGCATCTGGCTGTGTAAAGCAGCAGCCAGCTTCCGGCCGGAAAAGGGTGTCCCATTTACAGTGTATGCGGAAACAGTGGTTGCCAACGGGCTTCGTACATATTGCCGGCTGATGGGCGGCAAGCAGAAATGGAGCCGATGTATCCCTATGTATTCTGATTCGGATATCATGCGGTCCACTTTGGAGCAAATTCCGGACTCTGCACATCAAGAAGATGAAATGCTTGCCGAACTGGACGCCATACAACTCTTGCATCATATGAAGCAGCAGTATACCGGCACAACCCGGCTCGGCATTGAGGCGATTGAACTGAAGGTAAAAGGCTATTCCGGAAAAGAAATTGCAGCCATGTATGGCGTCAAGCCCAATCTGGTTGGCGCATGGATTTCAAGAGCAAAGCAGAAATTGCGCCAAAATCAAGTGTTTATTTTATGGATGGACGATTATATGGGACAAGCTGCATCATGATGTAAAAATTGAGAGGTGTTGTTATGAACAGGTTATTGACGGCCGTAGGCCATTTTCACATCGAGAAGCGAAACAAGGGCGGTAAAATTCCCGTTGTGATTTTGAAAAACCGGGAGTACATACTGGACATTCAGGAATTTGTGGTGTGGTCATCCTTAAATTGGAGGATTCTCAGGCCTGACCAGATTCGGGAATTGTATCAGAAAAAAGAGCTGGAAACCGGCTTCTATTCTTCCCGCAGCTTTGATGACTGTATGTGTAGGCTGATTCAGCGCGGCCTTGTTGCCGAGGGCTGTGGAGATACGGAGGTGCAGGCATTGTATCGTCTACTGTCTGACTTGTATATCATGCCGATTTCGGAGAATCCACTTCTTCGTCTTTGCTCTTTCTTTCGGCTCTGCGTTTTTGGAGAGGTTCCTTATTCCACAGCGAAAAAGATATTTTGTAAGGACAAGCGAACGGCTGACGAAAAGAAAGTAATCCGTTTGGCGAAGCAGACGCTTCTTTCTACAGCGGAGATCATCAAGTGCTTTGAAAGAAACAAGCTGGACTTTTGCTGTGAAGAGGAACTGCTGGATACTTTGTATTATGATGAATTTACTACCAGCGACAATATCGCCGATATGGTATCCTACTTGCCGGAATGCCGTCCTGTCATGCTATCCGTGGCGAACCTTTATCTGCGTAAGCAAATCATCTTTGAAAGGATCTGAGAAATGGATAAAATCTTAAACGCTCCGGCACCGCTAAGGCGTCGGCTGTTACTGACGGTACTTCTGGGCTTCGCCTGCCTTTTAGTCGGGCTTGCCATGTTTCTGTTTGCAAAGGACAGGATCATGCTGCTGTTGAGCGCCGCAGTCTGTATTCTCAGCTTTTGCAGGGCATACACGTTTTACCGGGCCATCAGCAAAAAGGAATATGAAGTCGTGGAGGGCACCTGTGTCGGTATTGTACCGAAGCCTTTGCGCAAATACCGGAAAATCCGGATTATGGACGATGACGGCAACGAGTCTGCCCTTCTGCTGGGCAAGCACTCCAAAATTCAGATCGGCTTCCGCTACCGCTTTTATTTCAAAAAAACGCAGCGGCTGACATTGGGCAGCGAGTATTTTGATTCTGCCCTTTCCTCCGACTGCTTTCTCGGCTTTGAAGAGCTGGGAGAATTGGACGACCATTCCGAACCGCCAGAAAAGGCGGATTGAGATCTCTTTCTATGTTCATTGACAAACCGCTTTTTTGATGATATAATAATTGCAGAATAAAAGAATATATTTTGCATATAATATATCAAAAGGAGGTGCGGCGATGAAAGAGCAAACTTACACCCAGTTTATTCAGGAAGCGATTGATAGCTTTCAATCCGGTGAGCCGATCCTTATCCGGGAGCTTGGAAATCGAATTGCTGATGCGTACCACATGGAGAAAAAGAAAGCCTGCGCTGCAGCAGCTGTTGCAGTAAAGCGGCTGATCGATACCGGCACATGCCCCAACCTTCGCTTTTTTGCAAAGGGCGTCTACTATGTAGCAAAGCAAACCGTTTTCGGCGAAACTGGCATCAACAAAGATAAATTGATTGAGCTGAAATATCTGAAGGACGGCACCGGGTATGAGACGGGCGCTGCGGTTATGCACAAGCTGGGCCTTACGACGCTTATGCCGGCCGAAAGGACCTTTGTTTCCAACAGCGCACAGCACAGAGCCAAGCGGGATGACGCACTGGGTATTGTCATTCGTGCGCCGCGGATTCCCGTAAATAAAGAAAACCGCTTTTATCTTCAGTTCTTGGATTTGCTCAACATGTATGATGACGTGCCGGTGGACGCAGAAGATCCGTACCTGCTGCTCGGCCGGTTTGTGCAGGCAAGAGGATTGGATTACGGTACGCTTCTGCATCTGGCAGATACCCACTATAACGGAAATACAATTATGAAGCTTGCCCATGTGGCAGGCAGACAAGGAGTATAAAAATGAAGCTGCATTTGGACTCGGATGCTTTTCGCGTCCTGATAGAGCAGGTATCCGAAAACACCGGATACCGTCAGGACGTTATTGAAAAAGATTACTACGTTTCTATGCTTTTGCAGGAGCTGGCACAGTTCCAAAGAGAGGGTCTGCCCGCCTATTTTAAGGGCGGCACAGCTCTGTATAAGGCGCTGCACAGTGTCCGGCGTTTTTCAGAAGACGTCGATTTATCCGTCGATGTCCGGGAGTGCAGCCGCACGCAGGGAGACAAGCGCCTGGAGCGGGCGACCAAAAAATACACCTGTATGGAGCGCAATCCCAACGAGGGCCGCACCAACCGCTCGGAGGTAATTTCCTACTACCGTTATCTCCCGGTTGTGGAATACGATTTTAACGACGTTTTGCAGCGGTTCGGAAAAGTAAAAGTTGAGGCCACGTCCTTTACCATCAGTGAACCGTATGAGCCTGTGGTAATTGCCCCACTGATTTACGAGCAGGCGGGGCCAGACCAGCAGCTTATTTTGCTTCAACAGTTCGATGTCCACCCCTTTGAAATTCTCACTATGACAATTGAACGGATTTTCATAGATAAGCTGTTTGCAGCGGAAGCCTACACCCGAAACGCAGAAAAGGAGCACCGTGCCTTTGAAGCGTCAAAACATATCTATGATTTGGCAGTTATCGCAAGCGAACCGCGCATCGTTTCATTGCTCCAGGATAAAGAGCAGTTGGCAAAGCTGCTGACAATTCGGCTGACCGAGGAACAGAACCGCTTGGACGGTATCCCTGGCGTTCTTCCCAAAGACTTTATCTTTTTTGACAAAGCATGTGCAAATACGCACATTACGAAGGCTTATGCAACGATGCAGAATCAATATGTCTTTATTCCGGACGACCGGATTTCGCTGGATGAAGCGCAGTACCAACTGCATTGTTTGCAGGATCAGTTAAACCTAAATCCGGCATGGAGCCTTACAACTATTAGGGAATAGTTTTCAAGTCGGCCCGAATAAAATCCTCCTCATGGCCTTTGAACGCCGTGAGGAGGATTTCTATATAGGAGGATAAACTGTACTCATGAAAGAATCGCCTTTGGACGTACTGTATAGGTTAGTCGGATGTGAATACCTGTCGGACATGCGGCTGAAAGAATACGATAATCGAAAAGCGCGAACCATATTGCATCAGTTGGATCCAAAAGATTTTTCTGCTGCACAGTGGAAAGACACAATAGAGTATTTGTATGGGGACACATAAGAATTTATTACAGTAAATATCTATATATTGATTATACGCGCTTGACAAACACAAGATATAGTGTTACAATACCCTTGTAATTGATTTTTTGTGCGTGATCCGTTAGGATTTGCAGGCATACTTGCTTGTATCGTGGGAAGCTTCTCACATTGCACACGTTTGTCAAGTTTGTATTCAAAGTGCCGACAGTACGGTTTTGCCCTCATGGGCGAAACCTGTGTGCCGGCGCTTTTTTGTATATAGATATTTTAGCCGAAAGGCAGAAAGGAGCGAGATGGCACAGACCTATGTAATTGGCCGGGTAACCGCTGATTTGGAACTGAAGACCAGTATCAACAAGCATCCGTATGTGCGCTTCGACATTGCTGAGAATATCGGCAGCAAGGAGCATCGCAGGACGCAATACCTTCAAATCTGCGCGATGGGAGACGATGCTGAAAGACTTGTCCGGGCCCGCGTAAAGAGAGGCAGCCTTATCTGGGTATCCGGCTCTTTGGAACTGGAGGTATACACCAGGAGGGACGGTACTGCTACGGATAAGCGGCTGAAAGTATTGCTTGATAACTGGGGTTTCGTCCCGGTCGGTACAGACAAGGCGGCAACAAAAGCCTTGGACAGTAAATTCTCCGAATCACTGGAAGAAATTCCGAGGGTGATTGACGGGGAAAGAGAAGCCTTGCCGGACTGAGTTCGGCGCCAAGAGGGACCGTATGTGTTCAGAAAGGAACGCATATGGTCCCTCTTTTTTTATTTTAGGGGAAAAAGTCTCAGAAAGGATGAAACGAATGAATAAGAAAACAAGCCTGTGGTCAGGCGTATCGGTACTGATTGTAGCCGTGCTGGCGGTTATGGCCTTTATCCGGGGAGATGCACAAATCTGGCTGTTAAGTGCTGCTTTTGCGGCATGGTCGATATGGGCGGCAGTAAAATTTCTGTTTCCCTATCTGAAAGCACAGAAGTACCGCTACGAGGCCAAGAAGCTGCGTAAAAAGAGCAAACAGCAGTCTCCAAAGAAAGCGTTGTCCATACCGGACATTTCCGATCCGGTGGGCCTTGTCCTGCTTCGTCATGTGAACTTCCGTATTTCCGCCTATTTGCAATCGGCTTACCCAGAGGCAACCTGGCAGTGGTTAGAGGAATTTCCTGAAAAAATCATCGCCAAAGGTGGAACGGGTAGGATTCAGCTGCACGGCGTACCGGATTTTAATTATGCCGATGTCAGCTTTGACCAGAAAGCAGATATTAGCTGCTCACTGCTGAAAATCGTGCCGATGGCCGAAGTACAGCAGAATTCAGGGGAAAAGAAGACCATCCCCCAGCAGCAGACCCCGGTAGACCCCCAGGTTTGGTACGAGAAGCAGGGGCGCAGCGTGCTGGAGAGCTTGATTGCTGACCTGCATTCCCGCGGCCATCACAGCCTGACAATCCGGGAGAACGGAGAAATCGCTATTCAGCAGGCAGATTCTGAAATTACCCGTTCGGCGTTTGAAAATGTACCGGAGAAAACCTACTGGCCGAGGCTTGTAAAGGTTTTTGAGCGCGAAGGGATGGCAGCCGATATTACAGAAAGCGGCATGGTGCTGTCCTGGTGAAAGCCAAATCAGAAAGAAAGGAGTGACGAATAATGAAATCCGGGTTGACAATCCAGGAGCTGGCAGCGGAAATTCTGCGTCAGAAGGATTCCAAGGAGGATTATATCGTCAGTACCCGGCGTTTGCAGATGGAGAGCTTCGGTTCTGATGTTGTCCTGCGTGTACTGGATGAAAATGCTTCCGACCGTATTGAGCCTTTGGACATTGGGCCAAACGCACACCGGCAGATCGGCACGCATTTATCCATACCCGTAAAGTATTACGAGAAAATGCGGGAGGAAAATCCTGAGTTGTTGAGCGTCAATGTCAACAGCTGGTTTGAGCGTTCCGATTCCCAACGGATGCTGCGGGTGATGGACGGTAAGGCACGGGCTTTTCTCAGCAACCGCTATCTGCGCCTGGATCATTTGCAGATAGCCGAGGCGGTCTTGCCGATCATCGGTGAAATACCGGACGCACGGTTTGAGAGCTGCCAGATTACAGAGGACAGAATGTATATCAAGGTGGTAAACCCCCGGCTCCAGCAGGAAGTCGTACCGGGCGATATTGTGCAGGCCGGCGTCATCATCAGCAACAGCGAGGTGGGGCTTGGCTCGGTCAATATCCAGCCTTTGGTTTACCGGCTGGTGTGCAGCAACGGCATGGTGGTAAATGACGCCGCAACCAGGCGCAATCATGTGGGCCGTATCAATTCGGCGGACGAAAACTTTTTGCTTTATTCCGCTGAAACATTAGCGGCAGACGACCACGCATTTATGCTGAAAATTCAGGATACCGTCCGTGCGGCGGTTGATGAAGTGAATTTCAGCCGTGTGGTCGGCATGATGCAGGAAGCAGCTACCGTCAAGATGAATACGGCAAACGTGCCGGAGGTAGTCCGCCTGGCAAGCCGTGATTTTGGTATTACGGATGAGGAACATCTCGGCGTATTGCAGCATCTGATTGAGGGCAAAGACCTGACGCTTTACGGGCTTGCCAACGCGGTTACGCGGTACAGTCAGGACGTGGCAAGTTACGACCGGGCAACCGATTTGGAAAGCATCGGCTACAACATCCTGTCGATGCCCGCAAAAAGATGGAACAGTATCAACCAAATGGCAGCGTGATTGCTGCCCTAAAATGATATTAGGAGGATTTGATTTATGACGTACAACAATGAGAATGCTTTGGCTGAGGTCAAAAACTTCACCCTTCCCGCTATGATTGAGAGCGATTTTTCCAACGAAGAACTGTCCGAGGATTTCGACGGCTTGCAGATGAGTTTTCAGCGGGTAAAAATTCCTTCCGGCGGCGCACTTCAATTTGAAGTGCCGGGAGATGACCCGGAAGATCCGGATTACGAAAAGACACTGAAAGGCGTTATCGTCTATAACCATCAGGCCGGCGCTTACTGGCCGGAGGGTGCGGAGTATGACGATAACGTGGCTCCCTTGTGCTCTTCCGTTGACGGGAAGCTCGGGATCGGTACGCCCGGCGGGTCCTGCGCCCTGTGCGAGCTTAACAAGTTTGGCACAGACGGGAAAGGCAAGGCCTGCAAAAATATGCGGCATCTGTATATCCTGCGCAGCGGGGAATATATCCCGATTCTTCTTTCGCTGCCGCCCACAAGCATCCGCCCGTTCAGCGATTTTATGAACGTATCCTTTGTCTCCCGCCGCCGCCCCGCCTGGAGCAGCATTGTGGAGATTGGGTTGAAGCGTGTGGACAACGGCTCAAACACCTATAGCGTGGCGACTTTCCGGAAACTGTATGACTTTTCCGGGGAAGAGCTGGTGCAGGTGAAGCAATATGCGGACAATTTCCGGGAGCAAATCAAAATGATGCTCCAACAGCGCGCCGCAGATTCAGAAACCCGCACGGAGGCGGAAGGCATGTATGACAATGATTCCCGCTATTCGACACTGGAAAGCGGCGAGCATTTCGCAATTTCCAGCCCAGGGACAATCGACGGCGAGCGTGAGGCTTTGCCGGCATAAAGAAACCATATGCGCGGCTGTGCTGCGCGAAAAGTTGGGAAAGAGGATGCTGCTGGTTAGAGCTGGCAGCACCCCTTTCTATTTTTGGAGGGATAAAAATGACGATGAAAGCCTTGACGGATGAACAGCGAAAATTCGCTGAAGAAAACCACGACCTGATGTACGCGTTCTTAAAAGAGAACGGTTTGGAGTCAAGCCAGTATTACGACATAGTGGTCTTTGGATATTTGTGCGCGGTACAGGAGTATTGCGAGAAACCAAAGCTGCAAAAATATAAATTTGCTACTGTGGCATGGAAGAAAATGCTGTGCGCCCTGAAGAACCATTATAAGCATATGGCCAGGGATATTCTGTTTCAGGAAGACACGGTTCATATTGAGGATACGAGCGCTAAACGTGCCCATGTCCCACTGGAAAATATCGCTGGCAGACAGGATGAGCTGATGGTGCAACTGGAGACGGAGTTAATCCTCCATGCGCTGGCAAAAAAGCTGCCGTCCAGAGAAATGCGGATTATCTGCATGAAGCTGGATGGCGCCGGAATGCACGATATTGCCAAAGCCGAGCGCATTACCTTCCATGATATTAAGCAGCTGCTGGCCGGAACATATGATACGGTCGTGCAGGTCTTACTGGGATAAGAAAAAAGCAAGGAGGTCAGCACAAGAATGAAAAGACATGTTTCCCTGAGCGGACGCCTTCTGTTTCCCTTAAAAGAGGGACAGTGTGCGCTTATACAGCGCGGCGGCGACATTATCCGCACCTCAAGGGTTGTGGAGATTTTGGAAGTCACCGATGTATTCGTTCATTTTGAAACCATGAACACTATTTATCAGATATCAATGGCTCCCGTCCCTGCTGCCCCAGCGATCCAAACGCTGCGCATGTGCGCATGAATTTAGGACAAAGGAAAAGTGGAAGAGACAGCGCAGCTTACCGGCTGTGCTGTCTTTTCATTTCATTATTATTAAATATGGAGGATCCTATGAGACAGCAAATCATTGCCTGGAACACACAGCAAGCATTGTTTTTGACGTGGCATCAGCTACGGCGTTTCGTAGCCAAACGACTTTATGAAGTTTTAGGACGAGATATTCATCCGAAACCTTTTCAGGATAACGGATATTGGGATATGTTAACCAATAAAATGCAACTGGCTGAAATTGAGAAACTATGCCCGTATTTTACCGAAAACGCCAGAGAAAAGCGGTCGTTTTGGGCGTATTATTCCAGATGTAAGCGAGAGATAGGTTCAGAATTTATAGAAAAGTTGGTAGAAAAAGAAGCCCCGTTCCCTATCGTGGGGAGTGTTGCCAACCATGCAGGCGTTTGGTTTCTCGGCAAAAGCACGCCATATTTTATAAATTATGAAGATAGGAGGAACAAAAGGTGAACGCTTTAGATAAACTGGCTGCCGTACAAATTGAAGCGGACAACCGGGTTTCGGAGACGGACAGGCAGTTTTGCGAGGCACATCAGGCGGCGTATATGGACGCAAAGGCTTCATTAAACGAATTGGAGTATATGTGGACAGATATTGTCAGCCGGCAGTCAAAGCTTTTAGAGTCGGCCACAGCGGTCTGGAACAATGTGCAGGAGTATACGCATCTTTCTCGATTTTCCGAACAGGACATTCGAAATCAGCTGGAAGAGTTGAACGACCTGTTTATTTCCAATCTGGTGCGCTATTTTAACCACAGGTATAAGGTATCCCTCGATGCCGACAGCATCATTGATATGCTGCTGCCGCATAAGCCCAAGAAAGATTATTTTTCTCCGAATACGGAGGCAGTAACCGAATACCATCAAAAGCTGCGCACTATGACGGTGGACTACAAGGAGGTATTGGAGCAAATATTTGTCCAGCTCGGGGGCCGGACTTTTCTGGAACGGGCGCTGGATGAAATCAAGGAAGGGTGCCATAAGGCGGCCTGGTGTACTTACAACGGGAAGGCGGAGTATGAATTGAAAAATGATACTGTCCGGTTTACCTATGGCTGCCGTTTTGACACGATATTTGAGAAATGGAGTTTGAACGACAGCATGAAAGAAATCCTGCGGGGGCTGGCATATTTTGAAACAGAGGCTTTAGGATATTATCCCGCCGGCATCGCCAACCTGCTTGACTGGAGCTATAAGGAGGAACCGGTTATCAGTTTTTCTACTTACACCAAGCTTCAATCGCTGCGAATGTTCAAGAATGGCCGCGTAGATATCAAATTCAAAAGCAAGGACTACGCGAGCCGATTTGTTTCCGAGTTTTTGGGACTTGTCTGCTGATGGAGGTGAGAAGATGAAGTATGCGGTTTATGATACCGTTGTACCGCATGACAAGCGGCAGGAAACGAATGAAAAACTGCTGTATCTCATTGACAGCGGCAAAGCCGAGAATTATGGGATCAGCGGCGATGACATCTATAACCTGTATACAGGTGACGGAGGCTTGCACGGCCTGCGCCGGCAGGATTATGAAAATTATGCTTCGTACAGTGAGGCAAAGAAGGGGATTGAGAACGGACAGTTTTTTACCCCGCCTATGCTTTGCAGCCTGGTGGCAGAAGCATTATCCCCACCGTCGGACGCGGTTGTTGCCGATCTGACCTGCGGTGCGGGTGCCTTTTTCAATTTCATGCCGGCAGAAAACAATCTGTACGGCTGTGAGCTGGACATTAAGGCATATAAGGTAGCGAGGTATCTCTATCCCCGGGCGAATCTGGTAAACGGCGATATCCGCTCCTACCAGCCGTCTGTCCGCTTCGATTATGTGGTCGGGAACCCCCCGTACAATCTTCGATGGTGGGTGGACGATGATGATGAGGTGCTTTCACAGCTTTATTACTGCCGGAAGGCGGCGGAGCTGTTAAAGCCTTTTGGGATTCTGACAATGATTGTCCCTGCGGCCTTTTTGTCGGATGATTTTTCTGATGGGACATCTATCCGGGAGATGGAAGAACGCTTCAGCTTTTTGGGGCATGTCGCCCTGCCTGCAAACGCTTTTTCTTCTTTGGGAGTGCAGCACTATCCGATTAAGCTGCAGTTCTGGCAGAAGCGCGGTGAGGGCGTTGAGGCACAGCCGTATCACATCAAAGTGGACCGGTTTTTAACCATCGGCTTTGATCGTGAGAAAGAAGCGGCGTGGATTTCCGAGCATCTGCTGCAAGCCGCCGCCCGGCTGCTGGAAAAGAACCGGTATTCCGCCGTGCGGGAGCTTGCAAAGGAAAAGGAAGTGTCGTCGGGATTTCTGTATCAGGTGCAGAAAATGCTCTATCAGATAAGGTGCCATCCGAAGCTGAAGGAAAGCTATACCAAGTGCTACGAGTATTTTTACCGGTTTTGTACGGAGACGCAGCCGATAAATATGGAGTACCAGGAATGGGCAAAGAAGAGGCTGACGGAGGCTAAGGTGCTTGCCTATCTGAAACGCACCCTTCAAAAGCAGAACGCCCGGCCGCCGCAGGATAAGATTGCCCTGGTGAAACGGGACTATGATTTTGTTTATAAGGGCTACAGCGGCAAGACACGCCGGCAGATTCCAGAGGAAAAACGGGAGCCTGTCCCGATATACGAGATTGTTTCTTCCGACGGCGCATGGGAATTTCCCGGCTATGAACGTCTGGTGAGAAGAAAACAGCGAGAATATGTCGAACAGAACAGGCCCTTTGCTACTATGGAGGAAGACCCGGAGATCGGCGCATGGTTGGAGAACTTTCACCTATGGGATTCGGAGAACGAAGAAGAAATCCGTCTCAACGATATCCAGCGGCACGATCTGAACCTGATGCTGCAAAAGCGGTACGGGCTGCTTCAGTGGGAACAGGGCAGCGGCAAAACGCTGGCCGGTATCGCCTCGGGGTTGTACCGGATGGAGAAGCAGCACATCCACCATACCTGGGTGGTATCCCCTGCTATTTCTATCCGCAACAACTGGGACGTGGTCTTACCAAACTACGGCTTGTCCTATGTATTCGTGGAGCATCTTGCGGATTTGCAGAAGATACGCCGGGGCGATTTTGTCCTGATTACACTGAACAAGCTGGGCACATATCGCCGCCAGATTAAGCGGTGGGTGCGAAGGCATAGTCAAAAGCTGCACCTTATCTTTGATGAGAGCGATGAGATGACCAACCCTTCCAGCATCCGGGCCAAGTCCGTACTGGACTGTTTCCGGCGCTGCCGCTACAAACTGCTGACAACCGGCACAAGCACACGGAACAACATTTCGGAGTTTGCGCCGCAGCTGGAACTGATGTATAACAATTCGGCCAACATGCTGTCATGGAGCCCGAGGATTTATCATTATGACCGCGGCGATGATTTTCTGTCCAGTAAGGATAATCCCTGTTTTGGGAAGCCCATCCCTGCCTATAAAGAGGGTTACCGACTTTTTACGGCATCCCATCTGCCGGAGAAAATTACTGTATTCGGCGTAGGGCAGCGTACACAGGACATCTACAATGCGGACGCGCTCAGCGAAATTCTCGGCAAGACGGTCATCACCCGTACCTTTCCGGAAGTCGTCGGCAGAGAAATTCGACGGATTCATCAGGAGCCGGTATCGTTTACCCAGGATGAACGAGTCGTGTATCAGATGGCGATGGAGGAGTTCTGGAAAATGCGGGAAAACTACTTCGCCAGTACGGGAAATTCCCGAAAGGACGCCATGATGAAGCTGATGCAGCAGATTACGTTACTTTTGCGGATCAGCGCGGCGCCGGATACGGTTGTAGAATACCAGGGCAGCTTGCCCACCAAAATACGCCGTGTTGTGGAGATGGCCGGCCAGTTCGACAATGAAATTGTAGCCATAGGCGTCCGCCATAAGGTGATTCTGGATTCTTACAGGGCCGCATTGGAGGAAGCATTCCCTGACCGCCCCATTTTTGCGGTGACAGGCGGGACAACCAGCTTTGCACAAAGGCGGAAGCTGCGGAAGACGCTGAAAGAGAGCGGCAACGGGATTTTGCTGTGTACGCAGCAGAGCCTTCCGTCAAGTGTCAATTTCGAGTATGTGAATAAGGTTATTATCCCGGAGCTGCACTACAACAACGCGAAAATGAGCCAGTTTTATATGCGGTTTGTCCGCTACAATTCTACAGAATGGAAGGACATCTATTTTGTCACCTATGCGGGAAGCATTGAGTCCAACCTAATGCAGATGGTGCTGGCGAAGGAAAAAATCAATCTGTTTATGAAAGGACAGAACACTGATTTGGATGAGATTTACGACCGCTTCGGCGTGGATTATGACCTGCTCTCTCTTCTCATGCACCGTGAGATGGACGAAAAGGGGAATTTCCATATCCGCTGGGGCGAACAGCAAATAGCATGATAGAAAGGATAGATTACAATGCGAGACTTACTATTTCGGGGACAGACCCGCAAAAAAGGAGAAAAAGTTTTTATGGACGGCAGACCCATGGATGCCAACTGGGTTTACGGTGGTATTTTTCAAGGGAAATGTGATTTTTCCGTTATGTATACCTATGAGCCGATTGAGAAGAGGCCGGTTTACACAGACACAGTGGGCCAGTACACAGGGTTCGACGACAAAAACGGCACGAAGGTCTTTGAAGGCGATATTCTCAAATTGAAGCGCCACTTATATGTGATTGAGTGGGTAAATGGCTGTCTATATGCTTCTCAAAAAAACTTTCTAAAAAGCAATGTCAGTGCAAGATATCTTCTGATTAAGGGTCTTGTTAAAGATGGCGCAGAGGTTATTGGAAATATCTATGAAAATCCGGAACTACTGGAGGGATGAACAGATGAGATATTACAGTACACAGCGCCCACTCACACCGGGCAGCTATCCTGAATCTGCTTTTAATCAGGTAACAGCTATCCACAATTATGATTTCAAGACCTATTGTGAGGAAATCGGACGGGAGGCATGGGGATATATCGAATACAAACAGCCCCTTCACCCGGAAAATGCCATTGACTTTGAACTGACTCCGCCGCCCGGCAAGATAAAGAAAATCAGGTTTATCGGCATAGACAGCTGGAGATGTATGGTTTTTAAGGATGAATCCGGAATGCTGTGGAAATATGCGGAACCGGGAGACCTTCCGATGAAACGTCACGACCGCTTATATTCATCCACGAACAATGCACTCGATGGAGAACCGTGCTGGCCGATGAAGCCGGACATTGACTACCGGATTGAAACAGACCGCCAGGACACGAAATAACGGCAAGTACTTAACCTGCAAATAAACTTGTTTGATTGACGTACAGGTTAAAACATGGTATACTATGAAAGGAACCGAAAATGAATAATAAAGATATTCCGTCATGCCCGTTCTGCGAACAATTTGAAAAGTTCAAGCAGGTAGAGGCCGACTATATTGAAATGCGGCGTGGTTAACCAGGTAAAGCAACGGCAGCATATAAAGCCGCTTTGATACATGAATTATATTATGATAGCTACCCCTGCGGCAGTACGGCATATCATACGGAAAAATTGAATTATTGTCCCGTGTGTGGGATCAAATTGAAAGTGGGTGATGCGGATGGATAACGCTATTGTGAGCGAGTATACGGAGTTGCTGGAGAAAAAGGCAAGATTGGAAAAAGACTTGTCCGTTCTTCCGCAGGGGTATATCTCGAAAAAGAATATCAGCGGCAAGACTTATTACTATCTGCAAAACAGAGTCTCAGGGAAAATGACCGGAGAATATCTGAAAAAGGACGAGGTGGACAGGGTTTACGAGCAGATTCGTCTGCGTAAACAGTACGAAGCAGAGCTTCCAAAACTGAATACCCGTCTTAGCGAGCTGGAACAGGCCACCCGGCTGATCGGTCACGGCTTGGACCGCCGGTTGCTTTTATTAAAACTTGGAGCGGGAATGGATAAACTTTCCGCCGAGCAGAAAGAGCGTTGTATTTCCTTTGCTGACGCGATGAACGCTATCGAGGGAGTCCCGGCCAGCGAGCAGACCGCCAAAGGGCTTACCGACTGGCAGAATGGGAAAATGTCTTACCTTTCCGTTTTTGAAGCAACGCTTCGGCGGTATGGCTTTGGAGCAGAGGTGTAGTCATGAGGGACCCTTATTTGTATGATGATGCGGATGTGCTGAAAAACCTTGCCGGCATTAAGGACGCCGATCTTTTGCGACAGGCAGAGGCAGACATCACGAATTTAGCTATGGCTGGTATCTATAACCGGCAGTATGAAAAATTCAGTACAGAAACCTTGCAGGATATTCACCGCACAATTTTCGGCCAGATTTACGAGTGGGCCGGAGAGTTTCGGGAAATCCAGATGATGAAACCGGAAGATGTGCTTAGCGGCGATACCGTCCGGTATGCCTATCCCAAAGAAATCAAGAAGCAACTGGCGGCTTCTATGAAGGAAGTTGCTAAGCTCCGCCGAAACGGTGAAAATGACCGGGAGATTGTCTTCCGTATGGTTCGCATTATCGCGCAGATTTGGCAGACGCATCCCTTCCGCGAGGGGAATACCCGGAGCGTGATTGTGTTTGCCGTACTGCTTGCCAAATCGCTCGGGTTTGAGGTGGAACATGAGTTGTTCCGCGTCCATGCGTCGTATGTGCGAAACGCACTTGTCTGGGCGTCACAGGGAATCTATTCCAAATATGAATATCTGGAACGGATATTTTATGACGCTGTTCTCGGGGAAGAAACCGAGCAGGAAACTGCCGGGGATTCTTCCAACGGGAAATATGAAACAATCGGGGACTACAAGGTATCCGATTACAAAGAACGGCCGCATCAGTATCTGGATGAGAAATAATCTGGAGCACTGTGCAAACAGGTCAAGAGAGAACGAAGCCGAGAAATCAGCTTCGTTCTCTCTTTTTAATTAGAAAGGTGGATTATACAATGAAGAACCAAATATTTGAATACGGCGGATTCCATTTTATCCCGGAAAGACAGCTTACAGCGGAAGAGGATTTTTGGGAAATATCTCACCGGCAGCGTATCGATCAGGGCCTTGGCTTTTGTATCCCTGGATATATTTACGAAAGCAGGTACCCCTATTCGCACGAGGCCTTTTATGAGGCGGCATCGGATAAGGACTGTGACTTGTTCCGCTGTATCGAGAATGGAAAGCTATACCTGCCTTGTGAAAACGACTTACAGGAGTATATCGAAAACAAGCGCCGGAAGAATGAATGCATGGAGTGTGACTGTTACGATCCGGACGAGGGCTGTGCGTTGGAAAGCGAGCTGAAAATAGAGTATTGCCCGAAGTGCAGCGGATACAGTGAAATATGCGGACTTTACCGCGAATTCTATGATGACATCACCGCACTGCACGACTGCGATGACTGCGGTATAAAATCAAAATGCAAATTTGCCCCGGAGCCAGGTCAAATGGTCCGTATCAACTGCCCTCTATGGGTGGAGAAATAAAAGGAGCGATAATCTTATGAAAAAAGTTTCGATTTTATCTGAACTGAAAACCCAGCGCCCGTATCTACTGCGGGAATATGGCGGCATACCGGGCAAAATGGGAAACGGCCTTGTCAGCTGTAAAAAAATCTGCCATATCCGCGCCGATTACGATGGATACAGATGGTGGAACAGTATTTGGCCGTGCCGTAAAGAGCTTGCTACACCGCAGGTCTCCCAGGAAATCGACCAAACTTATGAGCGCCTGATTGCGGATGACGCTTTTCGGGATCTTGCGGCTCTCAGAGAGTTTTGCAGGCAGCACCCGGAGGCGGCAGTCAGTGGGTACAAGGACGAATACAACTTCTATTTTGAAGGTGAGTTATGCACATATTGGCTGCGCTGCATCACGCGGAGTAAGGACTACAACATATACCTGCACGCTTACGATAACAAGGAGGAGCCGCATGGATAAACTGCGCTGGCTTGGAATCTCCTGCCCGGTCTGCGGGCAGGAGTTGAACAGTTGGGACGTCCGCTGCTCGAAAGCGGTCGGGTATCTGAAATATCAGGTATGCGAACGCTGTCTTTGCAGAGAGTACGATTTAGACATTGATGTTTTTCGTGACCGTATGGAAACCTATTTCGGAATACGTCCATGCAAGGGGCTGTGATGATGAAACTGAATTTGTTGACACAGCGGCTGTTGAGCGAGGGATGGACAAAAGAAAACCATCCGGATTTTGTAAGGGACTGGGCCTATTACAGTGATTTCTATGGAGGATTCGAATACACCGCTGAAAGGCTGCATCGTATGGTCTTTTCTACGCCATGCGGCTTATTGGTAAAAGGTTCTCATTGGAGCAGCGGCCATATGTCCTATATGGGAGTGGAGTGGATGCCGGAGAATGATAATCCTGCAATCAACTGCCCATACCGAAAGTTAGGCTGTGAGAAAAACCATCAGCTGCTCCGACATCATGCGTCAGGCGGTGGTTTAAGCAAAATGGTGTTCTGTGCCTGTCACGAGGTGCCTGTCCCATACTGCTATGAACTGTCGATCGACAAGGCGCTGGATGAACGTGCTCAGAGAAAAGAGTCGCTATTTCAGGAATTTGCAAAAGGTCAGCAACGGATTTGCCGTCACCACTGTTATTTCGATGAGCATAACGAAACGTGGACGCAGCGTTATAATCCGTTGGAATGTGCCAGAAGCCATGTCGGTTGCCGGTACTGTACCATTCTTGAAAAAGAATTGGATACACGAAAAGGAAATGTGTTCTATGATATCAAGATCACCAGCAGGCCGGAGGAAAGGACGCTGTTCAGCAAGGAGTTTGAAGTAAGCGTTCACAAAGATAAAAGACTGCTGGAGCGCAGCGTATCGCTGGACATTTGCAAGGCCATTTTAGAGGTATGCCCGGATGCGGCACAAGAGCAAGTGGAATCCAAATTCTTCAGCGAGCTTTTCTTCGCCAAATATCATGGCAAGTATTTCACGGCCGAGGCCGTCAATGTCCGAGCAGAAAATCGGGTCAGCCGCGATTTGATGCAGGATCTCGCCGATGTGCAAGCCGGTTATACCGTGACCCATGAGGCGGATGTCCTTGCAGCGGTGAAAAAACAAAAATCTGAGCGACGACAAAAGGCATTGCAGGCCCGTGTTCGCAAAGCAAAACGGTTACTTTTAGAACATGGACTGGAAGACATGGACGCAGCGGAACACCATTGGGTGCAGAAAATGATAGACAAAGGACTGATTACCGATGAAGAACTTTCAAGGATCAACCAACTTCGTCAATCGCAGCAGGCGGTTGAACAATTAACTTTATTTTAGGGAGGGTTATATATTGCACATACATGAATTGGCGGACTACTGTACCTTTGACGAAGTGGCAATCGGCGGCACTCTGCCGGCCACAGAAGAATACCGCGCCTTTCTGAAGCGCCTGCACCCAAAGCAGATGCTGAATATGCGGATTACGATACCACTGTACCGTGTCCGATATTCCTACACAACGCGGCGCGGAAACACCCGGCAGAGCGAGAAATTCTTTTTTGCCACAGCTGGTGAACACGAGGAACTGTCTCTTGAAGTGGAGATGAAGCTGAAGGACTGGTTTGAGGACGAAAACCGGGAGCGGCCTTACAGGGCGGTATCCAACGTAGAAATTCTGGATATCGACCGTGTGGCCTACGCTACGCTCCCGCTGTGATTTTATCCTTTTACAAGATGCGAGCCGCTTCCCTTGTTTAAGGGTTGCCGCGAGGCGTCAGGTGATTGCGCACCGAAACGCCGAAAAAGGTATCGGCCAGCGGTGTAAAAGTACACGCCGGAAAGGATGGACTTTTCCGTTTTCAGCAAAATACTTTGTTGGAGATGGAATGGTGAAGCATATTGTAAGCTGGTCTGGCGGCAAGGACTCGTCGGCCATGCTGATCCGCATGGTGGAAGAGGGTATGCCGATTGATGACATTGTTTTTATCCACGTAATGGCGACACCGACGCTCGGGGGCGAATTTCCGGAGATGTATGAGTACATTCACCGGATGGAACGCTACATCGACCGGAAAATTACCATTGTCCAGTCGGTTTTGGATTTTGATACGGTCTTTCACAGAACCTATCAGAAAGGCAAGTGGGTCGGTAATATCTATGGATTTCCTCGAACATGCGGCGCATGGTGCAACAGCCGGCTGAAGATACGGACAATCCAGAAGCATTATAAAACCTATGGCGAACATATCCGGTATATCGGTCTGGCGGCTGATGAGCCGGAACGGATTGCCAAACTGGAGCCGTTTTGCCGTACTCCCTTAGCTGAATGGGGCATGACGGAGCAGGACTGCATAGGTTTTCTGAAAAAGCGGGATATGCTAAATCCCCTGTATCAGAAATTTCGGCGGCTCGGCTGCTGGTTCTGTGTCAAGCAAAGCCTGGGCTCCCTGCGCGTACTGCGGCGGGATTATCCCGAATACTGGGCGATGCTGCTGGAATGGGATAAGGAAAGCTTCCGGACCTTTAAGCCGGAATATACAGTTGCGGATTTAGAACGGCGGTTTTCAATGGAAGACCGGCAGCTCAAACTTGCTGCGGCTGATGAGGCGCCATTGAAGGCGGCATGAATCGCTGAGACTTAACAATAAACAGAATGATAAAGGAGAGATGCTCCATGGAAATGAATTACAAAGCAAAAATCAAGAAGCTGCTGGCGCTGGCTGAAAGTCCTGTGGAGGCAGAAGCCCAGGCGGCTTTGCTGAAAGCCCGCGAACTGATGGCAAAACACAAGCTTTCGGAGCGTGATCTGAAAGATGTGGGCAAGCGGGAAGTTAGAGACGTCGAGCTTGAAATCACCTGCAGCAAGCGGCGTGATCCGTGGATTGTAAATCTGTCAGGGGTTATCGCGGAAAATTACTGCTGCCAAGGCTATCGGCGGCATTCGCCAGGAAGCCAGACACAGCGCATGGGCTTCATTGGATTCGAGGATGACGTGGAGATTTGCGCTGCAATTTTCAAATATGCTGTGGATTGCGTTCTGGCGAAGATAAAGAAAATCAAGAAAGAATACAAGCAGTATGGACTTCGAGCTGATTACATCAAGAGAATGTGCGACAGCTATGGGTACGGCTTCGTGAGCGGTACAGATAAGGCTTTCAAAAGGCAGCAGGAAGAAAAACAACAGGAATGGGGACTTGTGCTGGTGACGCCCAAAGAGGTACAGGAAGCATCAGCGCACTGGAGCAAACGTGGGTTTAACGCACGTGCAGCTCAAAGCGAAAACCTCCACATGAGCGCATTTAACAGCGGATATGCGGATGGCAAACGGTTTGACCCCAAGCACAGATTGAATGCGGGCGCATAGGTTACAAAAGGCATTGGTGGGAGCAGAAGATTTCTGCTCCCATTCTTTTTTGTTGAAATAACACGCATTCAAGTCGTATTAAATAAGTATAAACCAAATTTCAAAGGAGTTAATGCCATGTTAATCAGTATCGACCATGGAAACAAGCAAATCAAAACCATCCACAAAACCTTTACTTCCGGCCTGTGTGAAAGCGACACACGGCCGCCGTTCGGCCGGGATGTTTTATCCTACAACGGGAAGTATTACACTCTGTCCGATCAGCGTATCCCGTATATGCGGGACAAGACCACGGATGAGCGTTTCTTTATCCTTACGCTCTTTGCTATCGGCTTTGAACTGCGGCGGATGCTGCCGTCGGAAAAAACGGTCAGCATTCAGTTATGCGTCGGACTGCCGCCTGCCCATTATGGCACGCTGTATCGAAAATTCGAGCAGTATTTTCTTGATCGGGGTATACTCGATTTTCAGCTCGACGAAGAGACTTTTTCCGTACATATCACCGAAGCCGAGTGTTTCCCACAGGCTTATGCGGCGGTCATGCCTGTCTTCCAGAATCTCAGGCAGATGCCCAAGGCGGTGATTGTGGATATCGGAGGGTTTACGGCGGATTATCTTCAAATCAAGCATGGAGAAGTAGATCTTTCGGTCTGCGATTCGCTGGAAAACGGCGTCATTGTCCTTTACAACCGAATCCGTTCCAAAATCAACGCGGATTTTGATATGTTGCTGGATGAATCGGATATTGACGCTATTCTAATGGACAGTACGCAGGAGTATGTCGAGCCAGTCTGCCAGATTGTCCGGGAACAGGCGCAGCTTTTCATCGATGACCTAGCCGGCAAGCTGCGGGAGCGGATGATCGACCTGCGCTCCGGTAAGACAGTTTTCGCGGGCGGCGGGTCTATCCTGCTGAGAAAGCAGATTGAAGCGTGCAGCAAAATTGGCCCGGCTCTTTTTGTGGATGAGCTTTCAGCAAACACCAGGGGATATGAACTGCTGTACCGGGCTTCCAAACTTGGAGGATAGCCTATGGCGGAAAAAAAGGAACAGAACAAATTTACCATCCAGTTCAATGCCGCTGATCCGTCCCACCGGCAGGTTGCTGATCTCCTCAACCAACAGGGGCGGCGCAAGGCGCAGTTTCTCGTCAACGCCGTCCAGCACTACCTGCACTGTCCTGAAACACCGGATATTCCCCAGCCGGCGCCGGTGGATATCCATACCATCGAAGATATTGTCCACCGTATTGTAGAAGAGCAGAAAAAACTGGCTCCGAAAAAACAGGAGCCGGTAAAAGCACGATCATCCAGCCCGCAGATTGAAAATTTTTACGATGATGATTCAGAAGAACAATTGGGCAAAGAGGGACTGACGGCTATCGCCCATACAATAGCCGCATTCAGGAAAGGCTAAACAGGCATCTGTTTAGCCTTTGTAAATACCAGTATATTTGTATTACGGCAGTCCACCATACAATGTCAATTCCTACGCTGCGGACGGTGCGTAAACCACTTGACAAACAGGAAAGAAAACACTATAATAAATTCAGTTAGCACAAACTAACTAAAAACGAGTCAATAACCAGTAAGCCCAAATCGGGAGGAAAGCACCATGTGGAAATATACAGTCGAAGTCAACGGAATGATGTGCGGGATGTGTGAGGCGCATATCAATGACGCTGTACGCAAAGCTTTCCCTGTAAAAAAAGTGAATTCGTCCCGCGGTAAAAAGCAGACTGTAGTTCTTTCCGAAACGGAACTGGACACAGCGGCGCTTGCGGACGCTATCCGCAATACGGGATATGAGGTCGGCGAAATTCAAAAAGAGCCGTACAAAAAGAAAGGGTTATTTGGTTAAATCCTGCAATACGAAGATTCGGAAAAAGGCGTTACCAAGAATTTGCCTGCCGTTTTTCGCGCCGCATTTTTTTGCGCATAAGTTAGTCTATGCTAACTTATGCGCAAAGGAACGGTTGCTTTTGCCGTAAATTACGAAGGGAAGGTGTCCATGTCAGAATATTTAGTGATCCGTCATTGTTCCCCCACCCTGGCGGGGATCAAAACCGGCAACCTGTTTTCCTGCGACTGTCCATGCAGGAAAGAACTGACGAAGGCCTTATCCGGCTTAAACCGAAAACTGGTTTCCAGAGGGATCCGCATCCTGCCGCTCAGGGTTTGCAGGGGGCGCGCTCTAATCTATGCCTACCGCCCTCATGCGCTGGAGAGTGATTTGGCGGATCAGCACGCCAGGGAACTGCTTCTGCAATACGGCTACACGCCGGAAAATCTCAACGCCTGTGTACTGCACCTGATTCGCCGTCTTCGGACTGCGGATGAATTTCCTCATGAGATCGGATTGTTTTTGAGTTATCCTCCCGAGGATGTTCTGGGATTTATCCATAACAAAGCCTGTAACCACAAGTGTCTGGGTTGCTGGAAAGTATATGGAGACGAGCAGAAAGCAAAAAGCACTTTTGAAAAATATAATCTGTGCAGCAGGATTTATTTTCAACAGTGGCAGCAAGGGAAATCCATCGAGCAGCTTACTGTAGCTGGTTGATGTTTCTACCATAATAGATCAGAGAGAAAGGTTGTTTTGTCTTATGAGTAAAGTTGCAGTTGTTTATTGGAGCGGTACCGGCAATACCGAAGCTATGGCGTCAGCCGTCGCGGAAGGCGCCAGAGAAAAGGGCGCAGAGGTGGCCCTGTTCACCGCCTCCGAATTTTCGGCAGAGCAGGTCGGCAGTTACGGTGCTATCGCCTTTGGTTGCCCTTCTATGGGGGCGGAACAGCTGGAGGAGAGCGAATTTGAACCGATGTTCGCCGGCTGCGAGGGAGGCTTGCGCGGAAAGAACATCGCCCTGTTTGGCTCCTATGGCTGGGGTGACGGAGAATGGATGCGCAGCTGGGAGGAACGCTGCAGCGATGACGGAGCCAACCTTGTCTGCGACAGCGTAATTTGCAATGAGGCGCCGGATGACGACGCCTTGACGGCGTGCCGTGAGCTGGGCGCAGCACTGGCTTAAAAAGAAAACGGATGCAGCGGCGGGAGGCAAACATATCGTCTCCTGCCGCTGTGCTGTTTTGGTGAAAAATGCTTTTAATAAGGAATGATAGGATGAAAATAAGTGGAATTGAGCAAAGTGGTATTCATCTCAGAACAGACGGAGAAGATTATGGAAGCTGAATGTCTGCCCCTATATTCTATCTTCTGGCTAAAATCGCCGACGGGCCGCTGCATTTGCAAATCGTGCGGATGGAATTTAAGGAGGTGCCCCGATGAACTGGATGCGGACGATATTGGACGGATTTGCCATGGCAGCCTATTTTAACCTGTTCGCCGCTACCGTGGCGCTGTATAACCCCCGGCTGATGTTTCCTAGCTATCCGCCGGCTATTATCAGGGACGCGCCGGAACCGCCCACAAAAGCGGAGAACCGCTTTTACTGGCTGTGGATCTGTTTTGGGGAGCTGCTGCCCCTTTTGATCTACGGCGCAGTCAGCATGGTGGAAGGCGGCACGCAGGGGTTTTGGCAGATGGCGCTGACAGGATATATCCAGTGGATGATGGTAAACCTGTGCGACCTGTTTTTTCTGGACATCTTTCTCATCCAGAAAAAGGCGAAGCGCCGTTTTGTCATTCCCGGTACGGAAGGGCACCCCGGCTATGGGTTCAAGGCATGGATGAAAAGCTACGCCCTGCCGGAACATCTGCTGCAATGGCCGCTGATCCTCTGCCCCCTGATGGCGGCGGCGCAGGCAGGGCTGGGAGTGCTCATGGATATGCTGCGGTAGGAACAATAAGGAGGGATATTATGCCGGAATTCAACGCTGTAGAGAACACTTTGTTTATTCCAATGCTGGGCAGGATCTACGCAAGCGAGCATTTTCAAAACATTTTGTATGATGAAAAGGCCCTATCATTGAAAGATGTGCTGCCAAAAGGCCTGGCGGAAACAGGTTCCCAGAGCCAGTACACCCTGCTGGCTTCTGCTTCCCGTTCCGCCAATATGGACCGGTATATCCGGGACTTCCTCCGCCGCAAACCAGACGGCGTAATCGCGGAACTGGGGTGTGGACTGGAGACCACCTTTTACAGGAACGACGATGGGCATACCCACTGGTACGCTGTCGATTTGCCGGATGTCATGGAATATCGAAAGACGTTGCTCCCGGAACCGGAACGGCAGGCATACTTTGCCGGCGACGCCTTTTCCGATGGCTGGATCAGGCAGATTCGTATCGATGCACCGGATGCGCCGGTGCTGGTTACTGCCGGCGGTCTGTTCCACTATTTTGAAGAGGAAAAAGTGCTTGCCCTTCTGCGGATGCTGCAAAGCTTCGGAAATATGGAGCTAGTATTCGACAGCGTGAACAAAAGAGGAATGGATATGATGCGGAAGAAATACATGAAGCAGATGGGCCATGCCGACGCGAGGATGTTTTTCTATGTGGATTCTGCGGCGGAGCTTGCCCGGAAAATTGGCAGTGATGCCTGCGCCATTACGGAGGAGCCCTATTACCGGCATATCGGCAGGACCGGACTGAAGCTTTCCACAAAACTCAGCATGAGTGTATCCGACCGATTTTGTATGGTGAAGATGGTGCATGTGGAATAAAACAAGAAGGATTTAACTAAGTAAGGAGATGATCGTATCATGCAAGACAGCAATTCCCGACAGGCGGCAATCCGTCTTGGCACTCACGGCGAGGACTATGGAAACTGGATGTCCAATCCGGTATTTTATATGGTTGGCGGGCTTCTGGCTCTGGCAGTGGCGCTGGCCGTACTGTCGTTCACGGTGTTCCGCCTTACAGTGCTTGGCGTGATATTCGTTATCACCGCAGCCATATTCCTTGTGCTGCTTGGCTGGATCACCTGGATCCGGCGGCAGTATGCCTTCGGTGGGGGCGGTATGATGGAACGGGTGCATCACACCATCCTTTCTCATTTGGATTACGACGGAAAGGGTACGCTGCTGGATGTAGGCTGCGGCTCCGGCGCGCTGACCATCCGGGCTGCCCTGACGTGGCGGTCGGCAAAAGTAACGGGCATCGACTACTGGGGCGCGGCCTACGGATACGGCCAGGCTATGTGCGAGAAAAACGCCGCCAGTGAAGGCGTGGGTTCCCAGTGTACCTTTCAGCATGGTGACGCCAACAGGCTGGATTTTCCCGATGAAAGCTTTGACGCCGTGGTGAGCAACTATGTCTACCACAACATCACCGGGGCGGATAAGCACGAACTGTTGCTGGAAACGCTGCGGGTGCTGAAAAAGGGCGGTGTGTTCGCCCTGAACGATGAGATGAAGCCCCGGATGTACGGAGATATGGAGGCTTTCGCGCAAAGGCTCCGGGATATGGGCTATCAGGAGGTGCGGCTGATCGATACCGCGAAAGAAGCCTTCGGTTCCCGCCGCCGGGCGGCGCTGATGATGCTGGGGGATTCCAGGTTGCTGGTGGGAAGGAAGTAACGCGGGCGAAGCATCTATTTCGGGAGGAAAACATGAGCTTGGAGGAGTTCCGCCGGAAGTATCCGGCGCAGACAATGACCTTGGGCAACGGGAAGCCATTTACATACCGTTATTACAGAAATCCGAAGGCGGCCGCAACGGTCGTTTTATTGACAGGCGGGATCGGCCTTTCCGATCTGTTCTACCGGCATTTTGAATGGTTTGCAGGGGATTTTTCCGTATTGACCTTTGATTATCAGATCCAATTTGCCGACAACGGCGAGTTTGCCGGCACCGTGGCAGAGCTGCTGCGGCGGCTTAAGGAAAAGGCCTGGCTGGTAGGCCAGTCCCTGGGCGGCGTGGTGGCCCAGGTCATTGCCTCCCGCCACCCGGAAGTGGTGGAGGGGCTGGTGCTTTCCAACACCTGCTCCCTGGCAAAGGATATGGGCGATGAGGCATACAGCCATCTGAAAAAGATGATGGAAAGCCAGAAGAAGTCCAAAAAGCTTTTATCGGTTCTTCCTTTCTCCCTTTTCAAGCGCATGATGAAATGGGCGGTGATGAAAAAGAAAACAGACGGTTTTACCCGGCGGGAGAAAGCTATCATGGAAGAGCTGTGCGGCGCCATGCTGGAGCTGCTCACCAAGCCCTATGAATACCACATGATCGACTTTCTCTGCGATGCGGAAAACTATTTCGGTATGACAGAGCAAGACTTTGCCAGGTGGGACGACAAAGTCCTGCTGATCCTGTCCGAAGACGATATCACCTTCAACCAGGCCTGCAAGGATGCCCTGATTGCCATTATGCCAAACCCTACCGTTGTCACAAACCTGACCGGCGGGCATCTGGCGCTGATGGTCCGGCTGGAGCGGTATGCTGAACTTGTGACGGAGTATATCAGGGAGCGGATATAGGGAAAAACACCGCAATCATGCAAAACCCGCAGGATAGAGGAACCAATGAAGTAATGCAAAAATACTGACCTATACCAAGTGAACGTGAAATAGGAAAACTCTATTCCATAATAATTTCTATCACTGTAACGATAAAACTTAATTTTAGGAGGTGAATCGTATATGAAAAAGTTTAGAACTGTTGCCTCTGTTATCACAATGGTTATTGCTGGAACAGCCGGTTTCTTTATTGGTGCGGCTTTGAATAACGCGCTGGGCGGGGCAATTCTGTTTTCGATGATTGCCGGGATTGCCTGTGTGATTTATACAATAGACAATCAAGAGAAATAAGACCCGCAGGAAACGAGGAAAAATCTCTTTCCTGCGGGTCTTATTGATATGCTTGCAATATAAAGCCTGTGCCGTATACGGAAACCGTTTATCCCAGCTTCCAGTCGGCGCTTTGCCGCTGCAGCTCTACCATCCGGCGGAACAGGCCGCCCTTTTCCATCAGATCCGATGGGGAGCCCTGCTCCGCTACTTTGCCGTCGGCCAGGACAACGATTTTGTCCGCCGCCTCCACGGTGCGCATCCGATGGGCGATGACCAGCACCGTCTTGCCGGCCAGCAGGCGGGAGAGCGCCCCCTGCACCTTGGTTTCGTTCTCCACATCCAAACTGGCGGTGGCTTCATCCAGCAGGATGATAGGCGCATCTTTCAGCAGTGCCCGGGCGATGGAGATGCGCTGGCGCTCCCCGCCGGAGAGCTTGGCGCCGTTTTCCCCGATGGGGGTGCCGTAGCCTTTGGGCAGCCTGCGGACAAACTCGTCGCAGTTGGCGGCTTTGGCGGCGGCAAGCACTTCCTCGTCGGTGGCTCCGTGTTTGCCGAGACGGATGTTTTCCATCACCGTGTCGTCAAACAATACCACGTCCTGAAACACCATCGAGTAATCACTGAGCAGCACTTCCGGGTCCACGGTGGAAATGTCCACGCCGCCCACCTTAATAGAACCCCTGGTGACATCCCACAATCTGGCGGACAGCCTTGCGCAGGTACTCTTGCCCGAACCGGAGGGGCCGACCAGCGCCGTGATTTCCCCCTCTCTGGCGGTAAAGCTGACGTCTTGCAGGACGTCCTTTTTGTCATAGGCAAAGCCCACATGGTCGAATACGATATCGTGGCCTTTCGGCTTAAAGGTTTCCGACCCCTCCGCCGCAGGCGTGTCGTAGATCTCATTCATGCGGTCGGACGATACCTGGGAGACGAACATCTCCGCAATCAGGGCAAGGCTCTGGTCAAAGGGAGCGTAGATGCGGGTGATGACCAGCAGGAACAGGAACAGCAGCATAAAATCGATCTGCCCGGAGAGGATCAGGCTTGCGCCCACAAGAATGGTCGTCGCCACACCCAGGCGCATGATGACGCTGGCGGCGTTGACGAACAGGCCGGTGGAAAGCTCGCCTTTGATCATGACCTTTTCATGGTCGTCAATTTTCTTATTAAGGCCTTCCAGATACCGTTCCTCCTGATTGGTGGCGCGGATCTCCCGCACATTCTCCAGCGCCTCCTGAATGCCGTCGGAGACCCGGACGGCCGCTTTTTTCGTCCGCTCGGAGGCGCGGGCGGCCAGCTTCCTGCTGCCGAACAGCAGTCCGAAAGCCACCGGCACGCCCCACAGGCAGGCGATGGCCAGACGCCAGTCGTAAATGAGCAGGCAGACGGCAATGATTGCCGTGGAGATGTATGCGCCATACAGATACCCCAGCACATGGCTCCAGACGTGCTCCATGCGGTTGACGTCCCCCATGAGGGTTTCGGTGAGGTCGGCCAAATCCCGCTTGCCGAAGTAGCCCAGCGGCAGCTTGCGGAGCCGTTCCGCCAGACGCAGGCGGGTCGTTTTGACCTCGCCGTACACCAGCCCGTAGGTGGCCTTGTACTGCTGCAGATGGGTAATAAAGGACAGCAGGACAAATAAAACGGTCAGGCCGATGGGAAGCCAGACGCCGGGCAGCGGGCTGCCGTCGGTCAGCGCCCCCATAAAGCCGGACATCATCAGGTACAAAACGCCGATGCCGACCATGACGACTAGATTGACGATCACCGTCCAGAAAGCGCCTTTTTTGGTGTTTTTCAGGCCCTGATCGGTCAGGGCGTATTTCCGCTGAAACTTTTTGCTGAACATTTACTTCGCCTCCTTTTCGCCGGTGGAACCGCCTGTCAGCTTCCACTGCACCGCCCGGTTGTAATCCGCCCACATCCGGGCATACAGACCGCCCGCGGCGGTGAGCTCTTTGTGCGTCCCCTGCTCGGCAACGCGGCCTTCCTCCAGAACGATGATCTTATCCGCCCCGACCACGGTAGACAGGCGGTGGGCGATCATGATGACGGTGCGGCCGCGGGTCAGCACGGCAAAGGCCTTCTGAATTAAGACCTCGTTTTCCGGGTCGGCAAAGGCGGTAGCCTCGTCCAGCACTACGATGGGCGCGTCCTTCAAAATAGCCCGGGCTAAAGCAATACGCTGCTGCTCGCCGCCGGAGAGGTAGGTGCCCTCCGTGCCGATCTGCGTGTCGATGCCGTCCGGCAGTTTTTCGAGGATATCCCCGCACTGGGCGGCTTGCAGCGCCTCCAGCACCTGCTCCCTTGTGGCGTCCGGACGGGAAGCCCGGACATTTTCCAGAATGGAAGCCTTAAACAGCCGGCTGTTCTGAAAGACGAAAGCCACCTGATCCATCAGCACATGGGGATCGATCTGCTTTACGTCCACGCCGCCAACCTCCACTGTACCGGAGGTGGCGTCCCAGAACCGGGGGATCAGGCTGGCGGCGGTGGTCTTGCCGCCGCCGGAGGGCCCGACCAGCGCCACCGTCTGCCCCGGCTCCGCTGTGAAGGAAACGTGGGAGAGGGCGGGGACGTCCGAACCGTCATAGGTAAAGCTCACATCCCTGAACTCCACCCGGTTGTCACGGGGCTTCTGCGGGTGGGCAGGCGCTTCCAGAGTCGGAGCGTCCATCACCTGATCGATGCGCCCCAGAGCGGTATGCGCCAGCATCGTCCCGGCGGAAGCAAACATGATGCGGGCCAGCGCCGTGGAGATGATAGCAGAAAATACCGCATAGAAAACAAAATTTGTGATGAACCCGGCGAAATCCCCGCCGGCCAGCGCGCCGGGGGCAAGGAACAGAACGACCGGAACCAGGAAGACAAAGGCCCCCTCCGTAAAGGTCAGATTGACAGACTGCGGCACCCGGCACACCTTGTCCTGATAGTATCCGGCCTTGCTGCTGTAATCCTCAATGGCTTCTTTGAACGCCTTGAAGGAATAGACCGTCTGCTGGAAAATCTTCACCACCGGAATGCCGCGGACATACTCGGTGCCCGCCTTGGTCATCCGATCCTGGGCCGCCTGATATTCTGCCATCAGCTTGGCGTTTTTTCCGCCCATCATGGAGAACATGGCGATGACGGAAATCACCGCCGCCAGCAGGCAGGCAGCGCCCATCCGCCAGTCAAAGACGAACATCAGCACCAGCATCGCAAGGAACATGACGACTGTGCCGACGATGTCCGCCAGATTGTGTGCCAGCAGCGTTTCGGTGTCGGCCGCCGCCGCGTCCAGCCGTCCCCGGATAAGGCCGGAGGCGTTGGCGTCAAAATAGCCTAACGGGGCCTTCATCACACGGGCGACGCCTTGCTTGCGGATGTTGGACGCCGTGCGGAAAGCCGCCAGATGGGTACACATCAGCCCCAGAAAGTAGATCACAATGCCGCCCACCGCAAAGGCAAAGGCCAGCCAGCCGTACTGCGCGACAGATTCCGCCTGCGTCCAGTCCGGCGCCACGGCGATCAGATCCCGCGCCGCCAGCCAGATGCAGATGTAGGGGGCCATGCTCAGCAGCATGGCGATCCCCGACAGGGCCAGGCCCAGAAAGGTCAGCCCCTTGTGGCCGCCCGCATAACGGAGCAGAGCCGCCACATCGTTCTTTTTTCGCTCTTTCATAAAATAACCTCCTCTAATGGTTAGCTGAAACTAACTTTTGAGTAAAAAAAGATAGGACTATTGTCCCATCAATTTCAGCCAGCCGGCTGTGTAGAAATCCCGGAACTGCGCCACGTCCCGGAACGCCTGTTCACGGGGCATATCGTGAATCACAATTTCAAAGAGCCCGTTGAACATCCCGCTGGCGATGATATGGCAAAGAGAGCGGCTTAACGGAGGGATGTCTTTCCCCAGTCGGCGGAGCACCTCCATATATCGGAGGGTGGAATCCACTTCCACCTCCACCATATTGTGAATAAAGTGCTCATAGGAAGTCCCTTCCGCCCGGCACAGCAGCAGCTTGACCGGTTCCCGATGCTGGCAGATGTAGTCCACCATCCAGTCCACATAGTTGCCGGAGGCCTTGCCCATGTGCTCCGGCTGCTCTTCCTCCGGCAGCTCGGCAAAGCCGGTCTGGGCTTCCATGAACCGGCCCATTAGGGCGGCGGCGTGGGGCTCCACTATGGAGGCAAACAGAGCCTCCTTGCTGGAAAAATAGCCGTAAAAAGCCCCAGTGGTCACCCCGGCGTTCTTGACGATCTGTCGCAGGGAAGCGCCGAGAAATCCTTTCTCGGAAAATTCCTCTAAAGCGGCCTGCTGTATCCTTTCTAAGGTATCCGGTGATGTTTCTTCCATGACAGCCTCCATATAACAGTGCTATGTAACAATGTTATAATACATCGTGCAGAGGGTCTTGTCAAGAGAAAATTATGATGATGGGGGAAATATATGCGGCTCTCCTGTCTGCCGGCGCATAAAGCAAAGGTGGGGAGCCGCAGAATACGCGGCTCCCCATCTTTGCATATCATGATCGTTTTTCCGATTTTGTTTCTATTCCGCTGTAGGGAAGAGAAGTCATGCTGTGTAGGCTGATCCCCAGCGTGGAAAGGTTGTGCAGGGTCGCTGACGTGGACGGCGGCAAAACTCCGGCAACGCCCAGGGCGATCAAGCTTCCGTTAAAGCCAAGCACAAAGCGGTAAATTGCATGGATGCGTTTCATCAGATCCATGGAGAGCAGCCGCAGCCGAACCAGCTCCCACAGGCTCTCCGCCGCAATGGTGATGTCGGCAATCTCCTGCGCGATGGCGGCACCGTCGCTGATGGCGATTCCCACATCGGCTTCGGACAGGGCGGGAGAGTCGTTGATGCCGTCGCCCACCATAATAACGGTGTGCCCCTGTGCCCGCAGCGCCGCAACATAATTTGCCTTATCCTCCGGCAGCACCTCAGCACGAAATTCATCGACCCCGATATGGGAAGCAACCGCTTCGGCCGTGCGCCGGCTGTCACCGGTCAGCATGACGGTCTTTTGTATCCCAAGCCTGCGCAGGACGGCAAGAACGTCCGGCACCTCCTCCCGCAGAGGATCAACGATGCAGATGACAGCCGCCAGTTGACTGTCGATTGCCAGATACAGATGAGAATATTCCAAAGGCAGGGCGTTGAATTTCTCCTGTTCCCCGGCGGGAACCGTGCAGCCTTCGTCCTCGAAAATGAAGTGGGCGCTGCCGATGAGCACACGCTCCTGCCCGACAAAGCTGGAAATCCCATGCGCCACCAGGTAATTGACCTTGGAGTGGAGCTCTTCGTGTTTGAGGCCCCGGCGCTTTGCCTCCTCCACAACAGCGTTGGCCATAGAGTGGGGGAAATGTTCCTCCAGGCAGGCCGCCAGCCGCAGCATCTCCGTTTCCTTGTGTCCGCCGAATGGTATCACCCGGGCTACCCTGGGACAGGCGCGGGTCAGGGTGCCGGTCTTATCGAATACCACCGTATCGGCCTGGGCGATCTTTTCCAGAAACTTCCCGCCCTTTACCGTGATATGCTCCCGGCCGGCCTCACGCATGGCGGAGAGTACGGCCAGCGGCATAGCGAGCTTCAGCGCGCAGGAAAAGTCCACCATCAGCACCGATAGCGCCCGTGTGATGTTCCGGGTCAGGATAAGACTGAGCAGGCTGCCCGCAAAGGTATAGGGGACCAGTTTATCCGCCAGATTAGCCGCCTTGCTTTCCGCGGCCGATTTCATCTGCTCCGAGTGTTCGATCATGGCGACAATCTGATCGTAACGGCTCTGGCCGGAGGTTTGCCGGACCTCTATCGTGCAGGCCCCTTCCGCTATGGTGGTTCCCGCATAGACAAGGCTGCCCGGCCGTTTGGCCACCGGTAAGGATTCCCCCGTTAAAGGAGCCTGGTTGACCATCACTTCGCCGTCTGTCACCATGCCGTCCACCGGTATGACGCCGCCGATACGGACCACAATCCGATCCCCCGGCCGGATTTGGGATACTGGGGTCAACACTTCGCCAGCCGGCGTGCTCAACCAGACGCGGTCTACATTCAGAGACATACACTGCGCCAAATCCTGCACCGATTTTTTCCTTGTCCATTCCTCCAGAAGCTCACCCAGCTCCAGCAGGAACATCACCGAACCGGCCGTGGCAAAATCCCGGCGGATCATGGAAAGGGAGATAGAAACGGCGTCCAGCAGTTCCACCTTTATTTTACCCTGCTTCAAACAGCGCAGCCCTTTGCGCAGGAAAGGGACAGCGTGCCACAGCACCCGGGCAATCCGCAGGGGTGCGGGGAAAAACAGCGTGCTCACAAGCTTTAATGCCGCCTTTCCCACCAGCTTTTCCTCAAACTGGCGGTTGAGCATGCGGCTGCTGTGAGCCGGCAGGGATACGCTTTGTTCCGCCTGTTCCCAGGAAAACCGCCGTACAGCCTGCAGAACCTGGTCCTGATTCCCTGTATAGTACAGGATGATACAGCCGGTACGTTCATGTACCGTTACCCGGCTGGTCCAGCTCTGCTTCTGAAACCATGCTTCCAGCAGATCTGCCTGACGCAGGCTCATTTCCTTCTGCTTCAGCCTGCATTGCAGCCGCATCCTGCCGCGGCTCTCGTGTATGATTACTGCATTCATTGAAAACCTCCATGAAAAAAGGAGCCGCAGTCACGGCTCCCTTTGCTGCGGATGATTCATTCTTCCGGCTCTTTGTTTTCCTCATCGTTTTCGTCAGCGATTTCAGCGGCGGCTTTTTCCTCCGCTTCTTTCGCGGCCCGCTTTTCGTTGATATCCTTGGCGGAGGCCAGAATATCCCCGGCGTTTTCCTGCACCGAAGTAACGGTCTTCATCGCCGAATCCTTCATGCGCAGGCCGGCGGCAGTTATATGGGTATATGCCTTTTTGGCATCCTTGCTGGAAAGCAGCTTAATTCCGACAGAACCGAACAATACGCCGCCGATAAAGCAGGCCAGTTTTGAATAAATACGCATCTTCATTCATCCTTTCCCTTATTTGTGTTTGTAGCCCGTAATGATCACCATAATCATACAGATCACAGCGCCCCAAGCCCAAAAACGATGTTGTTTCACAATAAAGCCTCCTTGCAGAACGATTTTACTTCACATAAGCCTGCCGTCAGCATTCTTCGGCTTTTTCCGCCTATGCTGGCTGTTTCACCGAAAATTTTTTCCATAAAAAGAGCCCGTTTACAGACGGTTAGTAATAACTAACTAAAGTATACTCCAAATTTCTCCCTTTGTCAAATGATTTTTCGCTTGACAAAGGGAGAAAGGGATGATATATTAAATATAGTTAGCGATAACTAACCAAGATATTCCCTAAAGCCTGAAACTGTATATAGAAAAAAGATGCCGGTTCGCTGCTTCAAAGCGCGCAGGCTTGTTTTCGTATACATCGAATAACAGGAAGAGGGGATTTTTTTATGTCTGAAAATCTGAACGGTATCCAAATCCAGCTGCTATTATATTTTTTGGAAGCGGAACCGAAAAAGCGGACGGTGACCGACGCCGCCCGATATTTGAATAAGCCGAAATCCACCCTGACACATATCCTGGACAGCCTGGACGAGCTGTCGTTGATGGAGCGTGTAGAGGGGCGAAAGTCGGTGTTGACCACTGCGGGGAAAAGAACGGCCCAACAGCTGTTGCACCAGCGAAAAATCCTGGAGCAGTATATGCAGTACCAGGACATCCCGCCCGCGCAAATCAAAGAAAATGCCCTGCGGGCGCTGTCGGCCGGATTCTCCGATCAGTTTATGGAGCGCCTTGCTGAACAGGAGGGGCGGATGCGCCTCAAGGAGATTTTTGCCGGGCACCGGGACTTTCACGGCGGGGATATCTGCAACTACCTCAAGGACGGCAGCTATTACTTCCCGTTCATCATTTACCGGGAGCAGATCAAAAACCATAACAACCTTTCCATGGCGAACCGTGGGTTTGAAAACCCCTGTGAGCTCATTGTCAAGGATCACGAAGGGTTGGTGTATCTGGCGGTGAGAACGGTGTCCGCCGAGTCCATGTCCAGCGGCAAGAAGATGGAGGGCCGGATCAATAAATTGCAGTACCTGTACGACGGCGGGTTCCGGGACGGCGGGATCGACGGGCGTTATGTATATTTTCCGGTGACGGCGCTGAACTTCATCGCCATGGGGAAGGGCCGGGACACCCTGCTCCACGGCAGCGTATGCCTGAAAATGCAGTGCAGCGTGGGAGATATGCACATGCCGGAAAGCACGGCGATTTTCACCATGTTTATCCACTGAAACGGGGCTGTCAAGGACAAAATAAAAATTTTTTGAACCAGATTTGGTACAAGTGCAGTTTTTCTTTTGCCATGCGGGTTCCGGGGCTTTTTCAGGCCGAAAAAAGGCCGTTTGAACCGGGTTTGGTACAGAAAATCGATTGACAAGGAAAAGTCAACTGGTTATACTGAAACTGCTTTAGGGAAACTGCGGAATAAATTGGAAAAGAAAAAACAGTTTGTGAAGCAGAAAAATACAACTATTTATGCGCCGAGGGAGAAAGCTGGAAAAAACAGCGCCCTTCGGGACAAAGGAAGGCTTTTGAGATATGGGGCGTCTCCATAGGGCAAAGCCGAAAAAAGAACAGGTGAAGCAGGCCGCCGCAAAAAACTCCGAAAGGGGTATTTTTTCAGGGGTTTAGTTAGCTATTGCTAACTTCGGATAGGCGGCCTCCTGCACAAAATGAATATACCAGGAGGGCGAGTTCACAGCTCGGCCTCCTGACCAGAAACAATAGAAGGAGGAGCCCATGAGCCGTATCAAGGATTCGCCGTAGAAGCGGCAAAAATTTTTTGAAAGATGGTTAGAAATCACTAACCACAATATTTACTTTCCCTTGAGGGAGAACATGAAATGGAGGTATAAACAATGACAATCACAAAGCAGTCCGCCTTCAAGCGAGGATTGGCGGCGGTTCTTGCCCTGGCTATGGTATTCAGCATCGGCTTATTCCAGACATTTTCCTTTCAGGTAAATGCTGCTTCCTTACGGGCGTCAGGAACTCCTGTCCGGCAACTTGATGTACCGGTGGAAGACGGCGTATATTACGCCGATATTGAACTGATGAATGCAACCGATGGAAGAGTCTCCATGGGAAACACGGCTCTCCGAGGAAGTAGCAGCTATGAAGCGAAGCAAACCGGCGATACCGCTTACCGCCCGTTGATCGTTGTGAAAGACGGAAAGGCGACCGCTATTTTAGAGTATATGCCAATGGGCTATCTGTCGCTTTACGGATTTCTTTTGGAACTCAATTCTGTCAACACAACGCTTTTCAACCTGTCGCCGGTTATTGAAAACAGTACCTTTACCCCGGCGGCTGTCCTTGCGGAGCATCGAACCACAACGGGTGAGGTTGTTTTCGACCAGTTTAATGATCCGAATTCCGATTATGCAATCGACGGCAGTAACGCTTCTGACCATACCCGCCCCGCCGGCTTCGGGCATGATGAGATCCTGATGGATGTGACCAATCAGGCCTATCCGCATATCGTCACTGCGGATGCGACCCCGATCATGATCGGTGAGGGTGAAGCGCCTGGATCGGCAGATGAGTACACCTGGGAAAACGCTGCCTATGTTTCTGTGTTCGTACCTGTGATGTTCAGTATTTCTCCATCTACCGGCGAGCAATATGCCCGGCTTCAGGTGGATTGGACCAGCCTGGAAAAAGTAGAAAATCCGGAAAATAATGTCCAGTACCAGTTATATCTGGCGATGCAAATCGAAAAAGGAAATTATACAGATGCTTCCTATCAGGCGCTGCAGGATGTGATCGCAGAAACCGAAGAAACGCTTTCCAACGTCTGGCCTTCCCAGAATATTGAAGTGTCTTCCGGCTTTCCGCCTGTCCCTGTTCTGTCCTTAAAGCAATTTACGGATGAAGAAAATGCCGCTATGGCTGCCAAGCTGATTGAAGCGATAAATGCTCTGGAAGAAAAGGGAGATAAATCCTCTTTAGATGCTTTGATTGCTGAAGCGGAAACTAAAGAAGAAACTGCATATACGCCCAATAGTTGGAATGCTTTCCAAGAAAAACTGACGACCGCCAAAGAAGTGCAAAACAATCAAGATGCCGGTGTGACGCAGGTTACCGCCGCGGTCAATGAATTGACTGACGCAATGGAGGGACTGACTGCCCGCGCCAACTTGAGTAGCCTGAATCAACTGTTGGATGAGGTAGGAGAGCTTCAGGAAAGTGCCTATACAGAAGAGTCCTGGCGGGCACTGCAAATGGCAATTACTGACGCAAAAGAAGCTGCCGCAGATCCAAACGTCTCCCAAAACACAATCGATACTTTGAGAACAGCTTTGGAAAATGCTGTGAATAGTCTGATTCCCAGCGGTGTTTTGGACAAAAACAACCTGGAAGACGGCGTATACTCGATTTACGGTGAGATGATCAAGACCAACCGTCAGGAAAAGTCCATGAGTAACGATGCCATCAACCATACCGTTAAGCTGACAGTGGAAGACGGTAAATATTATCTGACAATGGATTTCCATGGCCTGGCCTATCTAAACCGCTTTGGTTATCTGGCCAAGCTCTCCTATTATGACAATGGCTATACCTACGGCCAGTACGGAACTGTCGAAGGCACCTTGATTCCTGCTACTGTCCTTTCTACCCAGAAGAACGCCGACGGCAGTGACCTGTACGACGAATTCAATCAGGCGGGCGGCTCCTATGAAGGCAAGCTGTATCCCGACCAGATCAAATTCCCGCTGGTCGCGGGCGCTTTGGCAGATGAAGACGGCTATGTGCCGCTGCATGTGTTCGTGCCGGTCATGGAAGACATTTCCGCCGGCACCGGCGACCAGGATGTGCTGCTGAAACTTGACTGGTCAACCCTGAAAGAGACCACTGAAGACGATCCTGCTTTTGAACCGGAAGAACCTGTAGAGCAGTCTCCGGCTGTAGACTTCACCGATTCCGCTACGGGCGTAAAGGTGAATGCCGACAAGGGCGTATTTGAAGAAGGCGTGCAGATCGTGGTTTCGGAAATCACGCAGGGCGCAGACTATGACGCTGCCGTTTCCTCCCTGAGCGATGTAGGCAAAAAATTCAAACTCTATGATGTGAAATTCCTGGATGCGGACGGCAATGATGTAACTCCCAACGGTACGGTGAGCATCAGCCTTCCCATTACCGCAGGCTATGATTCCGCGAATCTGGCAGTCTATCGTTTGGACGACAGCGGCAAGGTGCTGGTAAGAGGCACGGTGGAAAACGGTTATTACACGGTTATCACCAAGACCGCCGGGACCTATGCGCTGGTGGAAAAAGGCAGCACCATCACCGATGCGGAAAACACGGCCAACATCCCCCAGACCGGCGACGACTCCAACGTGGCGGTGTTTGCTCTGCTGGCCTTGGCCGCTGCGGGCATGATGGGCGTTACTCTGGTGACCAGAAAGCGCAAGTCCAACGAAGCCTAAACAAAGGAGAAACAATATGACAAATACTGCATCAAAGCTGAAAAGGGCAATATGCAGTATGGTGGTGATGCTCGCTCTTGTGGCGGGCATTACTTCCATACCGGTGTTAGCAGCATCTAACGGCATCTATACCGCAACCGCAACCTCCCACTACAAGCATCCGACCACCGGAAAAATCGAGGATTCCGGCGGCGAGGGTTCCTACGTCCTGGGCCAGTCCATGACCGACAGTGCCCTTAACAAGGCTGCTCTGGTTAAAGTGGATCCGCAGGGTAATACCTTTGTTACCGTGCGGCTCAACCTTATGGACAATATCCAGAATCCGCAGTTTCAGGTGGACGGCAGCCGGAACGGGAATTTTTCATCGGTTTCCGCTACGGTCATGCAGGAGGATTTCACCAACAATACCACCGACTTCCGGATGCAGGTACCCAGCGAAAACGCCATCATCCGCTGCAATATGTATGTGATCCCCATGGGACGGGACGTGATCTTCTACATCACGGTTGGGAACCTCCAGTCCGGCTCCGGGGATTTCGTCACCAGCATTACGGTGCAGGAGCCTGAGCCGGAACCGGAGCAGCCTGCGGTAACCACTCCCCAAACACAGACTCCTTCCAGCCAGACCTCATCGGAGCAGACACCCTCTTCCAGTCAGGCACCAAGCTCCGCAGCTCCTTCCTCTTCGGAAGCATCCAGCAGCAATGCGTCTTCCGCTGATTCTTCCAGCGAAGACAGTTCCTCCGAAGCCCTTGGCCTGGAAGAGTTCGACGCTTCCGGCAACAAGGTGAGCGATACCTCCACCGAAGCGGAGCAGGACAGCAGCACCGGCAATCCGGTGATCTGGTGGGTCATCGGTGGCATTGTGATTGTTGCCATTGCGGGAGGCTGTGTGTGGTACTTCTGCTTCTTCAGAAGGGGTAAGAACCCCTTTCAGAAAAAGTAAGGGAAGGTGCGGGCAATGAAACTCAAAAAAATCCTATCCCTTGTTTTAGCCGGTGTGATGGCGCTGTCCGTCACCGGCTGCGTCAACCAGCACCCGGAGGAAACCGGCAGTACAAACGCCAATGAAAGCGGTGAAGTCCGCCTGGTAGCCACCTCCCCGGCGGTAGCGCAGATCTGTAACCGGCTGAATCTTGACCTGGTGGGCATCTGCCAGTCCACCAGCGAGCTGCCGGAGCGGTACGACGGCGTTACCACGGTGGGCATGGCGATGAATCCGGATCTGGAGATCATTAAATCTCTTGACCCGGACTACATCCTGTCGCCGGCAACTCTGCAAAACGACCTGCAGCCCAAATACGCTTCCATCGGGGTCAGCTCCCTGTTTTTAAACCTCAAAAGCGTAGAAGGCATGTACGCCTCTATTGAAGGGCTGGGCGAGAAATTCGGCCGTGAGGAAGAAGCGGCTGTCATGCTGGAGGAATTCGATTCCTTTATGACAGAATTTGCAGAAAAAAACGCCGGTAAGGAATCCCCCAAGGTACTGGTGCTCATGGGCCTGCCCGGTTCCTACATTATAGCAACCGACAACAGCTATGTAGGCAGCCTGGTCAAACTGGCGGGAGGTACCAACGTCTACGGCGATGGGGACGGACAGGAATTCCTGTTCGCCAACACCGAGGATATGAAAACCAAGGAGCCGGACGTGATCCTTCGGGCAGCCCACGGCCTGCCGGATGAGGCCAGGAAAATGTTTGCGGAGGAATTTTCTACCAATGACATCTGGCAGCACTTCAAGGCGGTGCAGGAAGGCCGGGTGTACGACCTGGATTCTGACCTTTTCAACATGAGCGCCAATTTCAGCTATGAGGAAGCGCTGAAAGCGCTTCAGCCTATGCTTTACGGCGAGGAATAACCTACAATCTCAAAAGGAGGAATGATATCCATGACAACGACAAAACAGTCGTGGCTCAAACGGAGCCTGGCAGTCCTGCTGGCCGTGATGATGGTCATGAGCATGGGCGTTGCTAACGTTTTTGCAGCAGGAACGGAGTCATCAGAGAAAAGTGTAAAAGAGCAATTACAGGAACTTGTTGATTATGCAGATACATTAGATCCGGCTGATTACACCCCGGAATCGTGGTCGCCGGTCAATATCCTTTTGACCGGAATAAAGGCAAATATAAACAATGAAGAAATGTTGTCTCAGTACGGGGAACAGTGGCTGAGTACACTAAAGCAGAAATTAGATGATCTGGTTCTGGTAGAAAAAAGTGTAAAAGAGCAATTACAGGAACTCTTGGATTATGCAGATACATTAGATCCGACTGATTACACCCCGGAATCGTGGTCGCCGGTCAATATCCTTTTGACCGGAATAAAGGCAAACATAAACAATGAAGAAATGTTGTCACAGTATGGAGAACAGTGGCTGAGTACACTAAAGCAGAAGATTGACGAGCTGGTGCCAACTGCGGGTCAAAAGCCCGATGAAGACGTAACGAATCTCGAAAACGGGATTTATAGAATTCCTGTAAAAGGCTATCTCAACCTAACAAACTATGAAGGGCAGACAGATAGTGCGTTATATCCATATGGCTTGTTGGAAATAACAGATGAAGAAAAACAGATAACAATTAGGTTAAATGGTTACTCTGCTTTCGACAACTTTTTTGTTCTTCATCAGGAATATATGGATGAATACAGAAAAAGCGGAAAATGGACTACGTTTTCACCAAATGCATCTGACATTAAAGACGATAATCAGTCAAAAGAGGATTGGCTGAATGATGGATGGCTTTCGCAGACTGACAACGAATATTACATGGACAGTTCTGAATTTACAATCGTTGTAAATGAGGAAATGGACTATGCAGACATTACAATTCCTCTGGAAAATATAAATGACGATATGGTCTATCAAGGCTATCCTAAATATGTTTCGAACGATTCTATGTCGAAAAATGGCCGAAGATTTGTATTAAAAATGGAGCCTACAAACGCAGAAAAAATACATATACCCGAAAACGGAGAATATTCGTGGAGTGTAGTTGTTGACGATGGCTCGCAAGGATCGAATTTGAGCAATAATGAAATGACAGACCAGATTCAGTCAATGTTGTCTAAAGATGGAATTGCAACAGCCATGGTAGACGGGGAAAAAGCAACAATAGAAGTGGAATTGAGTAACAAAGATATTGTAGATGTCAAAACGATGACAAAGAGAACATTATCCGGTGCTAGCAGTATGTTAATTTCAAGATTTAAGATGAAGAGTACAAATGCAAGCGATTACGAAAGTGTTCTTAAAGACGGCAACAAAGCAGTTTTTACTGTCGACATATCTTCTTATAAAGACTTGGTATTTGGAAAACGTATTCTTATAACATTAAAAACAGAACAAACTCCTTTTTATGGATTAGTTTCTTTTTTGACAAGTGAAGTAGAGGATCTCAATTTAACAGATGCTACTACGGGATTGTCTTATAAAACCCAATCCTCTAATGTTTCTAAAGGAACTACATTTACAGCAATGCCACTTACAAAAGAAGATGATTCTTATTCAACATATGAAAGCTTTTTTGGAACATCTTATGCAAACTGGAGTGCGTGGGAAATTAAGCTGGAAAGAAACGGAATAGAAGTGATTCCGACAAGAAATGGGACGTTAAGTATTCCGATTCCAGATGGTTGGGATTCAGACTTAATTCATCTTTTCCGCGTGAATATGTATGGCAATTATGAAGAACAAGATATTTCAATAGATGGTGGTAATATAGTAACGCAAACATCAGAGATGGGAACGTACATCCTATGCGTTGAGCGAAATTACGCAACGGACGGTTCAAATCTGGAAGAAGGAACTTACTCAGTTGACGTCGCAGTATGGAATATGATACAAAATCAGCCATCCATGGCGGATCAAGGAGTAAAATCGCCTGCGAAACTTGTTGTCGAGAATGATAAAAAGATATTGTATTTAGAATTTGAGGCAGTCAGTAACTTGGATTTATCATCATATATGACGCATATGTGGATTTATAATGATGATGTAGTATATTCAGACGCAGGATATCCACAGGGCGATACATACGAGGCCACAGTTTACGAGTATTATCGTACTAATGAGGGTGAGTTTTTAACGGATGTCTTTAACGAAGGAAGTCTGAACTATTATCCAAAACAGATTTACTTTGTGCTGCCAAATGATAAGGCTGAGTTTCCGGTGCGTTTTCGCGTACCTGTTATGGATCAAATCGGCGGAGGTGATTTTGCCCAAGATGCTAGATTCCGGATTGACTACAGTACAGCAGAGAAGATTTCTGCTGAAACTCCGGACGTGCCGATCAAAAATGCTTTAATTGAGGAAATTGCTGTAGCGGACACTCTGAACCAAGACGAATGGACATATTCTTCTTGGTCTGCTCTGAACGCAGCATATAACGCTGCTAAAAAGCTGAATAACGATTCTTCGGCAACTGTAGAAGAATTGATGGATGCTCATGCCGATTTAAAAAATGCTATGGATAATCTCGTTTCTTCCACAGTGGATACATCCAAATTGGAAGAGTTGATTGCCGAGGCTGAAAAGTACAAGTCAGAAGACTACACCGCTGAAACCTATGATGCTCTCGTTGCAGCGATCAAGAATGCTAAAGCAGTCCTCAATAGTGATATGGCTACCCAAGTTGAGATTGATGCGGAAGAGACATCTCTACAAAACGCCATTGACGCATTAAAGACCAAGGACAGTGAAGAACTCGACATTAACAATTTGCCGGATGGAAAGTACACCCTCTACGCCCAGATGATAAAAACTGACCGGGAAAACTTCTCTATGTCGAACAATGCCATTAACCACAATGTTTGGCTGGAGGTCATTGACGGGGAATATTATCTGACCATGCAGTTCAAAGGCTTGACCATCGAGAACAAATTTGGTTATCTGATGAATCTCTCTTATTATGATGCGGGTTATACATACAACGATTTCGGGATTCCGCAGGGCACACTGATTCCGGCCGAAGTGCTTTCTACCCAGAAGAATGCAGACGGAACCGACGTGATCGACATTTACAACGACGCCGACCATCTGTATCCGGAAATGATCCGGCTGAAGTTAGTGGATAAAGCGGCCGGCGAATATGTGCCGCTTCATGTGTTCGTCCCGATTATGGAAGCAATTTCTGAGGGTACCGGAAGCCAGGATGTCCTGATGAAGCTCGACTGGTCTTTGCTCAAGCTCGATAACGGCGAAATCAAGCCGGAAGAACCGGTAGAGCAGTCCCCGGCTGTGGAATTCACCGATTCCGCCACTGGCGTAAAGGTCAGCGCCGACAGGGGCGTATTCGATGAGGGCGTGCAGATTGTGGTTTCCGAAATCACCAAAGGCGCTGACTATGACAACGCAGTTTCTTCCCTCAGCGACGTGGGCAAGAAGTTCAAGCTGTACGATATCAAATTCCTTGACGCGGACGGCAATGAAGTAGCCCCCAACGGTACAGTAAGCATCAGTTTCCCGATTGTGGCAGGCTATGATTCCGCTAATCTGGCAGTCTATCGTTTGGATGATGGCGGCAAGGTGCTGGTAAGAGGCACAGTGGAGAACGGCTATTACACGGTTATCACTAAGACCGCCGGAGCCTATACGTTGGTGGAAAAAGGCAGCACCATCACTGATGCGGAAAACACCGAGAACGCAGGAAACCAGAATCAGGGCAATACCAACATCCCGCAGACCGGCGATACTTCCAATATTGCGGTATATGTGCTGCTGGCTCTGGCAGCGGCGGGTATGATGGGCGTTACCATGGTCACCAGAAAGCGCAAAGCGGAAGAAAAGTAAATAGAAACGCACCTCATATTGCGTGCCGAGAGCGTTGGCCGGGCTGCCTGTCGTTGGCGCTCGGCCAAACGCCTATAAAGGAGGAATGTATTCTGTGGTAAGCAGAAAAAAGAAAATACTTTCCTTTGTCATCACCGCTCTGGGGCTGCTGGCGCTATTCTTGTTTGCCGTTAACACCGGCAGCCTGAAGGTAACGCCCCTGGAGCTGTTCAAAGGACTCTTTATTGAATATAACGAAAACGTGGCGACCATTTATGACCTGCGGTTTCCCCGCATCCTCATCGCCATCTTCGGCGGAGCGGCAACCGCTGTATCCGGCGTGCTGCTGCAGGCTGTGATGAAAAACCCACTGGCAGACCCCGGCATCATCGGCGTCAGCTCCGGGGCCAGCCTGACGGCGGTACTCATTACCGCCTTTGTGCCCACCCTCTACTTTTTCACGCCCCTGTTCGCGTTTATAGGTGGGATGATCGCCTTTCTGCTGGTGTACTCTCTTTCCTGGAAGGGCGGGCTTTCGCCTCTGCGCATTATCCTAGTCGGCGTGGCGGTCAACGCCATGTTTACAGGGCTCATGAGCGCCTTCAACTCCGGCACAGGGAGCAATTATTCGGGCGTTGCCAGCATCGTCAACGCTAACATCACCATGAAGACCTGGGACGATTTCCAAACCCTGCTTTTGTATGTAGTGATTGGCCTCATCGCCTCCATCTTTGTGCTGGGGCAGTGCAACCTGCTGGCGCTGGAGGATAAAACGGCCCGTTCTTTGGGCGTGAACGTCACCCGTAGCCGGATCATCATTTCGGTGATCGCTGTCTTGCTGGCTTCCATCAGTACCGCCGTCATCGGCCCCATCAGCTTCCTGGGCCTGATTGTCCCTCATATTGCACGGTTGCTGGTAGGCTCGAACCATAAAGTGCTGGTGCCCTATTCCATCCTGCTGGGAGCATTCACCCTGCTGCTGGCGGACACCCTGGGACGCACCATTGCGGCGCCCTATGAAATCAGCGCGGCCATTATCATGTCGGTGGTAGGCGGCCCGTTCTTTATCCTGCTGCTTAGGAGGTCGAAACAAAGCTATGGACAATAACGTGTTTACCGTCAAAAACCTTTCCTTTGCCTACGGCAAACAGCAGGTGCTGAAGAACCTCGACCTGGAGCTTCACGAAGGGAAAATCACCACCCTCATCGGGGCCAATGGCTGCGGAAAGAGCACACTGTTCAATTTAATGACCAAAAACCTCCGTCCGGACGAGGGCGAAATTTTCCTGCGGGAAGAAAAGATTGCCGGTATGAAATTAAAAGATTTCGCCAGGGAGGTTTCCATCGTCCACCAGTACAACACCGCCCCGGTGGATCTGAGCGTGGAAAAGCTGGTGGGCTACGGCCGGACGCCCTACCACACGATGGGGCTTTCACCCGACCCCAAAGAAGATGAGGAAAAAATCCGCCGTGCCATGGAGATCACCCATACATACAAGCATAGGGATAAACCGGTATCCGAGCTTTCCGGCGGACAGAAACAGCGGGTATGGATCGCCATGGCGCTGGCGCAGGATACGAAGGTGCTGTTCCTGGACGAACCAACCACCTATCTGGATATCCGGTACCAGCTGCAAATTCTAAAACTCATCCGGCAGTTAAACCTGGAGTTCGGCATCACCATTGTCATGGTGCTCCACGACATCAACCAGTCGCTGTATTACAGCGATGAGATCGTCGCCATGAAGGATGGCAGGATGATCGCCCACGGCCTGCCGGAGGAAATCCTCACAGGCGAGCTGGTGCAGGAGGTTTATGATGTAAATCTGGATATCCGGACCGTGGACGGCAAGCCCTTTGTCATTCCGGTGTAAGCGGAAAGGAAGGAGGATGCGGCTTCGATGAAGCTCAGACGCACAACGGAAGATTACCTGAAAACCATTTACCTGCTGTCCCAAAAGACGGAAGTCCACGGCGCACATATCGCGGAGGAGCTGGGCGTATCCAAGCCGACAGTCTCCGTTTCCCTCAAGGCGCTGGAACGGGAGGGATACCTGACGCGGGACGAAAACCACGCCGTTTGCCTGACGAAAGCGGGATTGAAAATCGCAAAGGCCACCTACGAACGGCACCAGACCTTCCGGACGCTGTTGGAGGATCTGGGCGTAGACGGGAAAACAGCCGCGGCGGACGCCTGCCTCATGGAGCACGCCGTCAGCCCGGAAAGCTACGAGGCCATTAAGGGGCTGACAAAAAGAAAGAAGGCGGACGGGGATGAATGATGCGATGCAGTCTCTGGGATACGGCCTATTGGCCGTCCTGTTTTCAGCGGCCATCCTTGCGCTATGCGCGGTCATCAAAAAGGCTGCAAAAAATTTTTTAAAGGGCGGACGAAACCATGATGATCAACAAACGGCTCATCGGCACGGTAGCTGAGAGCAGAAAATACATCGCCGGGAACGTCGTATTGCAGTGGTGCTCCCTGGCGGCGAACATCGCCATGATGTTCAGCATTACAAACCTGTTTGCCGGGCTTTACTACGGCAATACCAGTTCCCATACCCTGTGGGCGACGGCGGCCGTGGTCGTTCTGGCTCTGGTGATACGCTTTCTTTGCACCACCGGGGCCAGCCGGATGAGCTACCTGTCCTCCAAGGCGGTGAAGAAAACCCTGCGGGAGAGTATTTATGAAAAGCTGCTGCGGCTGGGCGCCTCCTACAACGAACAAGTAAAAACCAGCGAAGTGGTGCAGGTGGCGGTGGAAGGCGTGGATCAGCTGGAAACCTACTTCGGCGCCTACCTGCCTCAGTTTTTTTACGCCATGCTGGCCCCGCTGACCCTGTTTGCGGTGCTCTGCTTCGTGAATGTCCCGGCGGCCATTGTGCTGCTGGTCTGCGTGCCGCTGATTCCTATCGCGATTGCGGCGGTGCAGACCTGGGCGAAAAAGCTGCTTTCGAAATACTGGGGACAGTACACGGCGCTGGGGGATACCTTTTTAGAGAATTTGCAGGGCTTAACCACCTTAAAAATCTACCAGGCGGACGAGTTCAAAAACAAAGAAATGAACGCGGAGGCCGAGAAGTTCCGCAAAATCACCATGAAGGTGCTGACCATGCAGCTCAATTCCATCACCATCATGGATTTGATTGCCTACGGCGGGGCGGCGCTGGGGGTCATCATGGCGGTGACGCAGTATGCAGGTAACCATGTATCGTTAGCCGACTGCCTGCTGATCATCCTGCTGGCAGCGGATTTCTTCCTCCCCATGCGGCAGCTCGGCTCCTTTTTCCACATCGCCATGAACGGCATGGCCGCCAGCGACAAAATCTTCCGCCTGCTGGACCTGCCGGAACACAAACAGGAGGTTTCCGAGAGCTTTCCATTACAGCATGACATCGTCTGCTCCGGCCTGCGGTTTTCCTACGAAACCGGCCGGGAAATTCTCCATGGTGTGGATTTACGGTTCCCCCAGGGCAGCTTTACCGCGCTGGTGGGAGAAAGCGGCTGCGGGAAATCCACCATTGCCGCCATCCTCATGGGGCGGAACAAGGGCTATACCGGTTCGGTCACCATCGGCGGTGTGGAGCTGCGGGAAGTGAACGAAAGCTCTCTGCTGCGCAATGTCACTTATGTCAGCCATCAAAGTTATCTGTTCAAGGGCACGGTGCGGGACAACCTGCTCATGGGCAAGCTTTCCGCAACCGACGACGAACTGTGGGCGGTGCTGGAACGGGTCAATCTCGCCGGATTCCTGAAAGCAGAGCAGGGCTTGGACACGCCACTGCTTGAAAAGGCGGGGAACCTCTCGGGAGGGCAATGTCAGCGACTGGCCCTGGCCAGGGCGCTCTTACACGACAGCCCGGTCTACATCTTTGACGAGGCCACCTCCAACATCGACGTGGAGAGCGAAAACGACATCATGGCGGAAATCCATAAATTGGCCAGGACCAAAACCGTAATTCTCATCTCCCACCGCTTGGCGAACGTCATAAAGGCAGATAACATTTATGTGCTGGACGATGGAACCATCGCAGAAAGTGGCAGCCACAAAGAACTGCTGCAAAAGCACGGCCTGTATGAACGGCTGTGGACAGCACAGCAATCCTTGGAGAACTACAGGAAGGAGGGCGAAAACGCATGAAGAGACGAAGCGGATTCCAGGTGATGGCACGATTGATTGGGCTGGTGAAGCCTTTAACCGGTTTTATGCTCTTGGCTATCCTTATGGGGCTCATCGGCCATCTCTGCGCCGCCTTTATCACCATCTTCGGCGGCTATGCGGTGCTGGAGGCACTGCACTTTGACACGCCTTTTACCCTCACCGCCCTGTTCGTCTGTGTGGTGGTATTTGCCGTCGTGCGGGGGTTCCTGCGGTATGCGGAACAGGCCTGCAACCACTTTATCGCCTTCAAGCTGCTGGCCCTTTTACGGGATAAGGTGTTCCGTGCGCTGCGGCGGCTCTGCCCTGCCAAGCTGGAAGGCCGTGACAAGGGAGACCTCATTTCAGTGATTACCTCCGACATCGAGCTGCTGGAAGTGTTCTACGCCCACACCATCTCCCCGGCGGCGATTGCGTTCCTGTTTACTGTTGTGATGTGCCTGTTTATCGGCTCCTTTCACTGGCTGCTGGGTCTCATCGCGCTGGCGGCGTATCTCACCGTGGGGATTGTCATTCCTTTGGTGACCTCTAAGTTCAGCGGGGACGATGGGATTCGGTTCCGTACCAAATCCGGGGAACTTTCCGGCTTTGTGCTGGACAGCCTGCGGGGACTCTCAGAAACCCTGCAATATGGGCAGGGTAAAAAGCGGCTGGCGCAGATGAATGAAAAAACCGATGACCTTGCCAAAGACGAGGAACGCATGAAACGCACGGCCGGCCGCAACTCGGCAGTGACCAATACGGTGGTGCTGGCCTTTGACCTAATCATGCTGTTTGTTTCCGCCCTGCTCTGCCAAAGCGGTGCCGTGGGCTTTGAGGGAGTGTTAATTCCCACCATCGCCCTGTTCTCCTCCTTTGGGCCGGTAATCGCCTTGGCGGCGCTGGGCAGCACCTTACAGAACACCTTTGCGGCGGGTAACCGGGTGCTGGATATTTTGGACGAAACCCCAGTGGTGGAGGAAGTCATTGGAAAGCCGGAAATCGCCTTTACGGGCGCGGCGGCGGAGCACGTTACCTTTTCCTACGGGAGCGAAACCATCCTGTCCGATGTGTCGGTGGAGATACCGGAACACGGTGTGGTCGGCATTGTGGGGCGCAGCGGCAGTGGAAAGTCCACTCTGCTCAAGCTGCTCATGCGCTTCTGGGACGTGCAGAAAGGCAGTGTAACGCTTTCCGGCACAAGTGTTGCGGATATTAACACGGCAAATCTTCGGCGCATGGAAAGTTTTGTCACCCAGGAAACCCACCTGTTCCACGACAGCATTAAAAACAACCTGCGGATTGCAAAGCTCACGGCAACGGACGAGGAGATCGAGTCCGCCTGCAAAAAGGCGTCGGTGCATGATTTTATTCTAACGCTGCCGCAGGGCTATGATACCCCGGTGGGCGAACTGGGCGACACCTTATCCGGCGGGGAGCGGCAGCGACTGGGACTGGCGAGGGCCTTCCTGCATGACGCCCCCTTCTTGCTGCTGGACGAACCCACCAGTAACCTGGACAGCCTGAACGAAGCGGTCATCCTAAAATCCCTCCATGAAGAACGGGAGGGGAAAACGGTGGTGCTGGTGTCCCACCGTCAGTCCACCATGCGGATTGCGGACACCGTCTATTCCGTTGAGCATGGGAGGATGAGCTGAAAACAAAAATACATAGATTACAATAGGGGGATTTTAAATTCCATGAAACTAAAACGGCTGATATTTTTGATTTTGGGCTTTCTCTGCCTGGGGCTGGGGTGCGTCGGCGTGGCGCTGCCCATCCTGCCCACGGTGCCCTTTTTCCTGCTGACGGTATTTTTCTTTGCAAACTCCTCCCAGAAGCTCCACGACTGGTTTGTGAGCACAAAGCTTTACAAAAAGCATTTGGATTCCTTTGTAAAGAAGAAGGGTATGACGGTGCAGACCAAGCTCGGCATCATCATCCCGGTGACGCTGGTGATGGGGATCGGATTTTTCATGATGATGCGGGCGAATGTGGTGGTGCCCAGCGTCATCCTTGCCATCGTCTGGGTTTGTCATATCATTTATTTTGTTTTCGGGGTCAAGACCATACGAAAAGGACAATCCGGCGAAAAGGCCTCCGCAGAAGAAAAATCTACAAGTACATAAGGCAAACAGGACAGCAGCATATGCAGGCGTCTGAAGGAAAAGGGGAAGTTGTCCGAAACAACTTCCCCTTTTCTTTATGGATTATCGAGCAGCATATCAATAATAGATTTAATAACCTTGCGATCCCGTTCGTTGCATTGCTGAAACAGTCGCAGCAGTTGTTTTTCTTCCGGCTCGGATTCCTTTTCCGGATAAAAGATGCTGTCGGCAGATAAACCGAGATTACGGAGCAGCTTGGATAAAACCTCATAACTGGGCCGCCGTTCCTCATTTTCAATGGCTGTTAAATATCTATGACTGATGCCGACACGCTCAGAAAGCTGATCTCTGGTATATCCCATTTTCAGCCGTGCCTGCTTTAAGATATATCCCATATTTTTGATTGATATTTCCTTTTTATTTGCCACTATTAGTTCATCCTTTTTCATTTTAAGGATTTCCTGCGGTCCTTAAAACGATACGTTCGTGGTTATTTATTAGAACTAATAGTTCCAAATATAATGAAGAGAGAGGGCAAAAAATGAGGAGTAATCCTATTTGTCTGCACACAAGCTTGTGCAGACTGCGGTGATAAGAAAAAGACATTCCGCTTTGGCTTATATGGATTTTAGAGCTTTTTAAAATCCGGTTTGCTGAAGCAACCGTTTTATGTAATGAAAAGGAACTGTTAGTTCCAAATAATTACACCTGTAAAGAAGCGCACAATCAGACGGGATTCTCCCCGTTTTGTCTGTGTGCTTTTTTAGCCCGTAAGCATATTCGCTCTCCTCCAAATGACCTGGATTTTTAGAAAATTCAGATTAGCTTGGAGGAAGAACGATGTATAAAAGAAACGACGGTCTAACCGAAGACCATAGACTGCAAAATCAATTTACGGCGTACCTGCGCAGCGCGGTTCATAACGGTCGGATAGATTATCTCCGTGGGAAGGACAAGCCGCAGCGAATTGAAATAATGCTGGAGGACATGGATTATCTAATGGCTGAAGAAAGTGACTTTCTTTTGCAGCTTGCTGAATATGAGGCGTTGCGTCAGGCCCTGCAAGAGATCAAGGAACAAGAACGGTACATACTGCTGGCAAGAGTCATTGATGAAAAGGGCTTTGCTGAAATTGCCGATGAGGTCGGCCTGAGCTATAAAGGGACGGCAGCAGTGTATTACCGTACCCTTGAAAAGCTGAGAAAACTTCTGAGAGGTGAAGAAAATGAATTTTAGAGAACTGCTCATATTGGCGAAAGCAAATCACCCGCAGGCGATGGAAACGCTGCTCTCCATGTACCGGCCGCTTCTGATGAAAGAAGCAGTGGTCAACGGTACATTTGACGAGGATCTGTATCAGGAACTGTGTATTGTTTTTCTGCGCTGTGTCCGGAATTTCCGGGCATAGAAACAGGTAAGAAAAGCAAAAAGAAAGGGGGCGCCGCAAGGCGTCCCCTTTCGTCCCCGCTGGAAGCGGCGCCAGCGTATCTACCACCGGCAATCGTTCATTACGCTGCGTTTTCCATGAGATCGCTCATCAGGACATCGACGAGTAGTTTCCCGGACAGGGTTCCCGTGCGAACGGTAACTTGGTCTTTGCGCAGCTGTTCAAATTCCTCCGTACGCAGTGCCCGGCTCTGTCTGGCAAGCGACCGGTCTTCAGTTGTCAGGCGCTTTGCCACAACCTGCTGCCATTTGAGAAGAAAGCCCGTGGCCTGCTCAATATCCTCATATTGTTCATTGAGTGTGGAGCGTTTCTGCCGTATCGTACCGTCCGGCTCAATTTCCAGCGTATAAAATGCTTTCGTTGGGTCGGTACTCTTGCGTAAAAAGAGGATGTACGACTCCCGGTTTTCAATCCGATCCCAGTAGCGGTCGCTGTTCGCAATACAGTGAGTGAGGGCATTCCCTTCAAGAATAATATCCTCAACGCCGGTGGGGGCAACAATCATGTACTCTTCATCGCTGTATTCATACTTTTCTTTGAGCGACTGACAGATTTCATCAATATGGGGATACTCATTCAGGATTTTGCCCACACGGATCGTCATGCTCGTCCCGTACTTCTGACAGCTTTGAACCAATTCGTTGTGCCGCCTTTTTAGATTCCGCACACGGTAAATGAGTTCATCGTCCGTATTCATGTGCAGCCCTTTCGCCATGGAGAGATAGTCGGCCCATGTGTTGATAACATTGTGGCTGGACATATGCTCTTTTGACATCTGCCGGGCAATATAATTGTGGATTTGAGAAATGCTCATTTTCTCTCGGATAAATTTTAAGTCGCTGGGCGTGATTTCTTCCCTGCAAAGCCAGGAAATGGTGCGGTCTGGGATTTCCTTTCCGGAAGCCTTTTCGTATTGCAGCCAGTTCAGGAAACCGCTGCCGCCGTTGTTTTTCCGAAGCCTCTTCAGCTTCTGCCCGTCAATACCGAGCAGCTTTGTCAGGCTGCTTTCCTGGATAGACAGGGGAACGTCATCACAGCCGTATTTATGACGACCTTTCACGTGTTCCTTTGCCAGACGGGAAAGCCCCGCCTTCACAAACTTTTCGATGTACGGGCGCTTTTCGTAGGCAATCAGGTATTCCTCCGGATCAACATATTTGTTGCCGCGGACATATTCCAGAAGCCCGGTTTTCTTTAGTTCACGCTTTGAAAGGGCTGGAAGTGTTTTGCCGTACACCATACCGGAATAGTCCGTATACCAGCCGCTCTTGTTAATATATCCATTTATCCATCGATAAGTTTTCTGCTTATAAAGCCCCCAGTAATAAGCACGCTGGGGAATAACGTTTTTATCGCAGATCATGCGGCGGATTTCATGGACATAGCATTCCGGCGTCATATACTCTCCCTTTCGATAGGTGCGGTGACCTTCAAATTCCCGAACCATGACGCCATCTTTGCAGCGTTGAATCAGATAGAAATAAACATTCTGGGTATGGAAAAAGCCTGACCGTCCGATGCTTTTGAATGTAATCTTGTGGCGGCAGCAGGGGCAGCGCCCTTCCTTATTATACAGAGGCTTATGGATAGGGACTTCCTTATCACAATAGGAACAATAGCCGGTTTTTGCGCCTCCCTTTTTGTAGTGGTAGAAAATGTAGTTTTCGGGAATTGCCACTTTATCCACCCATCGGCTCCAGTCCTTGGGAAGCGGCGGCGTTTGTGCCAGGTCACTATCCCATCTGTCAGTCTCTCTTTTGTGCCTTTGCTCCAGCTGTTCCTCACGGATTTTAAGCTGGTAGTCAAGCATGTCGGAAAAGCGGCCGTTTTCTATCCCCAGGTAATTCCGTATGGTGATGCGGGTTCGCCGGCTGATGTATGCTTTCATGTAGTAAGCAGATCTGTACTGTGGCCAATCAAGACGGTCCAGTTTGGAGTCCAGCCACTTGTTATAGGTGCAGTCATAGGTGATAAATTTCTTTTCCTCACGGGAAAAATACACTTCATAAATCGGCAGATTTCCGCCCTTGTGCATATTGGCTGTCCAGAACAGGGCAACCTTCAGGATACCGTTCTGCACACGGCAGCGAAGATACAGGTCGTACTTGTACTGCTCCCGCATTTCCCGATAACCTAATGTGACCGTCGTGGGGGAATCGTTCCTCGCGTGCCGCATCATATCCGGCGTGGCTGTCAACCGATCCATTTTTAATAAGTCAGCTTTCTTCAAAATATACCTACCGTCCTTTTCTCAAAATTCACATCATACCATACACCCGGAAGCAGAACTTTCCCGTCCACCTGTGCAAAGGCGATTTGCTCTATCTTTCCGCTTGCCGGGTCTTCTTTGGCAAACGCAAGATAATCACCGATGCTTCCGCAGGCAAGGGGGTCGGGGCCGCGTACAACGGCATAACCGCCGTTCGCAAGGACACGATCCGCTGTCACATGACTGCTCCATTTCCGATGCGGGTGATCCACCATATAGGCCAGGGCGTGCAGGAACAATTCCTTCTGGCTGAGCTGCTTGAGAATCCGAAGCTCCGTACAGGAAATTTTAGAATCCGTGTTATCCTCGTCAATATCGCCGCCGGCATCCACCAGGTAAAATTCCGAGTCTTCAAAAGGATAATACGACAGGCAATCCAAAGGATTTTCCGCCGAATGAAATCCGTTTCTTGCACAATTTGCCTTATCGGTGACATTTAAGCCCATGACAAACTGGTAGCCCCGGCATATTAGTCCGGGGCGAAACGCTTTGTATGCAATCATCAATAACACTCCTTTGTTTAGCCGGCCATTTTCTCCGGTTGGAGAAAGCTGTCCAGGGTAATCTGGTTATCCATAGACAACTGCTCCGGTTCCTTTGGCTTCTCTTTTTTCACAGGCTGCGGCTTTTTCTTCTCCACCTTTTTCTTCGGCGTGGAGGAAATACCACGGTATGGCCTGGGGACAAATTTTTCGTCCTCTTCTGTTTTGTCTTCTTTGACGTCCAGATCACGGAAATACTCTTCCGCCCACTGATAGCACAACTCGTCGGGTACGTCTCCGCCATAACCGCCGGCCATCGGTTTTTCGTCATTGTCCTTCATCTCTTTTTCCAGATACTCCCGCGCCTTGCGGTTGATATAGTGGAAGCAGTTTACCATGCTCTTGCGGGGATGCATCACCAGCTTGGCAAAAGCCATGTCCTCATAGCACAGGGTTTGCACATATTCAGTAACACACAGCTTCATGTTCCTTCGCGTGAGACGTTCGGTGGCGTCTCCCAGCCGTTTAACCGATGTGGCGATCAGCGTGTCGTTGTCCATGGCAATCGCTTTTTCCCATTCAAGCCGTTCCTTTTCCTTGCGCTTGCGCTGGTTTTCTTCCCATTCGGCTTTCCGTTTGGCTTCAGCCTCCTCGTGCGCTTTGCGCTTTTCCTCTTCAGTCTGTTCGGACTGAGGTTTTTCTTCCTCAGCCGGCTTTGAAGCTTCAGACGATGGCGGCACTGCTGTCATACCGTCCGCCGTATTCGCAGGCGGCACAGACTGCACCGATTCGTTCTTCTGCTCAAACATCTCCGTCTGACAAACGGCGACCTGCTCCCGGTCGCTCTCCTGTTCCATGTTCAGATTCGAAAAAAAGCCCATATGGATACTCCTTTCAAAAAATGAAGGCACTGCATGAGAAGAACCCATACAGCGCCTTTGATTTTGTTTGGCCTAAAGGCCTTATTCCTTGTTTTGCTTGAGTGGTTTTGCCAGCATCGGCGAAAATTTCACCGGACAGAAGCCGTCCGTATCGCAGTAGTAATAACGCCGGTTCTCATCGTCATAAAGCTCAATGACATCTGAGGGAGCGATACTCCTGCCGGGATAGCCGTCCGGCAGCTCGTCGTTGTACTGCTCGAAGATGCGCTTCAGCCGGTGCTGTTCATTTTCACCGGCAATATAGAACAGCACACCGTCGTACACCCGGTTGTATTCGGATGCTGGTGGCTGTTGAAAACCGGCCTTACGCAGCGCCTCGATACCGCCAAAGGCAAAAGGGGCGGTGGGATGTTCCTCGTCCAACCGGAGCTGGTAAATCCGGAAAGCTTGCTGACGGCGCTGTGCAAGAAGCATTTTGAGAAGGGTTTCCTCCTCACCTTTTATGAATAGAGACTGCTCCTCATTGGTAAAACCCAGTCGTTCTTCCAGAGTTTCGGTTTGCTCCGGTGCTTCGTGCCATGCGGCAACCTCTTCATCGATGGCGTCGAAATCACACAGCCCATACAAAAAACGTGTCTTGAAATTCATTCGTTCAGCCCTTCTTTCTGATTTTTGTTTGATGGCAAGCTGCCAGTCGTCAAATCCCTTATAATTTGGGTTCCATGTCAGCCGCCTGCATTCCATTCCAGCCGTTTTTGCAATTTGGCTGACTTTGGAGGCACCTGCGTAGATCTGCTCGTTGCGGTATTTATCCATGTCTTCCGCTTCCACAATCATCTCCGTGCCGTTGGCGGCCAGCAGGGAAAACAATAGCTTTAATGGCTCCGTATTGTTGGCCCCGGCTATCGCCACAAAGGTACGGCCCGACAGACAGTGGGACACATCCGCTTTCAGAAATCCCTCCGTAACATATACCACCCGTGCAAACGGATCGCCGACAAAATGCACCGGGCTTCCGGAACTGACGCCCATCGGCTTGCTGCCGGAGGAAAGCCAGATGTATTTGGCTCCCTCTTTCTCCGGCGGGTCGTTGTCATTTTTCAGCGGTATGTCCAAACGAATCTGGCAGCCATGTATCATGCCGTCGATGCCGCGCACGGGAATCAGAAAGCCGGCGGTTATCGTGGAGAAATTTACCGTCCACTTGCCGTTTTTCTGATAAAATCCCGGAACACCTTCCACCGTATAGCCCTGGGCGATTAGCTGGTTTGCCAGCTTCCCGCATAGATAAAAGGGCGGGGTGCTTTTATATCCCAGCCGATCAATCTGTTCATCGGTCAGCCCGCGGACAGTGCGCAGATGCTCCCGGTGCCGCTCGGACAGCTTGAGCAGTCCGAGCAGCCCGGAAAGCGTATGGTGAATCACAGGATTTTTCGCACGGGCAGATTGAGGGATTTCCTGGCGCTTTTCTTTTTTGGGATTGGACGGAAGGCCGACGGGAAAACAGGCGCCGTTTTGAATGGCGTCGCAGATTTCCCGATAAGCCTCCGATGTTGTAATGCCCCTTGCTTTGGCATAGAGCTTCAGCATACCGCCGCTCTCACCGCAATAATTGCAGCGCCAGACATTCTTGACATAGCTGACCTTCATTTTGCCCCGATTGTCCCCGCAGAACGGGCAGTCGGTATAAACGCCGTCTGCACAACGCCTGCGAATCCGCAGACGCAGCAGCTCGGTAATGTCCTCAATGTCAAAGGGAAAATCCTGTGTCTGGCCCATAAACCGACCCCCTTTCCAAATGAATTTTCAGAAAGGAAGTCAGCTCGCTTTTGCTTGCGTGTCAGACAGCAGCAATTTGGCGCCGGCACGCAGGATATTATCTCTCCCGGAATAACCGTTCACGTAGAATTTCAGGCTTGCCGGGCGGCGTTCCTCCACCTGCGCCAGCGTCCAGCCGCTGCAGGCCCCTTCCTTAACTATGTAGCTTCTGGCTTCTTCCAAAGTCATGAGCGACAGGATGGTATCAACCGGCGTATCTGATGTGTAGGCAGGAGCAGCAGGGACAGCAGGAGCCACAGGGGTATCCTGTGCCGTCTCCTCCCAGAGGATTTCTTCAAAGTCATCTACTTGGGGAGGCGCTTCCTGTACCGGAGGTTCGGCTGCGGTTTCCTTTACCATAGACAAGGGCGAAACGGGAGCAGCTTCCTGTTTCGGTAGTTCTTCAGGAACAGCCGTGGCCGGTGTTTCTGCCGGCGCGGCAGGTTTCTCTACCGCTATTGCAGAATCCGCCCGTTTCTCTTCCTGAGAAGGAGCGGCGGCCTTTGGAGATATGCCGGCCTTAACAGAAGAGGGTTTTGATACAGGTTCGGGCGGTTGTGCCGCTTTTATATTTTCGCCCGGCTGATTGGGCTGCCGCACAGGTACAAACTGTATATCGAATCCCGCATTGGACAACGCCTGCTCAATGGCTGCGTCCTGTGCGGCTTCGATATACCGGCCTCGCGGGACGTCGTCCTTTTTCTTTTCAACAATATAGCTTGTCGCTGGTTCGGGATCTCCCCGGTCAAAAAACACGCTGGCCTCAATGATGGCAAGCTGGTCGGTAATTCTCAGAGGCGAGAGCTTGATCCGGCCATTCAGGTGCTTTTTATGAAACCACAGTTTTTTATACGGCAGAGCAAGCTTTGGTCCGTCCGGCGTTGAAACAAGCAGTTTCAGCGGGTCAAAGTTCGGGACAAGATTGCCTTCTGCCACGACGGGCTGAAAATTACGCATGATTCCATTATCATTTGCACTCATAGATAGAAGCTCCTTTCAAAAATAAATACGGGACATCGGCTCTTTTTTCTGTACGGGCATCCTCAAATCAACTGGCATTTTTTAGTTCCTGCTGTTTGGCGAAGGACTTTGCATATTTACAGATTCGCTCTCCAAGCATCGTGTTGCGCTTGTCGGCGGTTTTGTGAATGGCTTGGAACAGCACCCATTTTTGGCCGACCAGCACGACTTTTTCCCGCGCACGGGTAACAGCCGTATAGACAAGGTTACGTTGCAGCATCCGCATATGATTCCGGATAACCGGCAGGATTACGATGTCGTACTCGCTGCCCATCGCCTTATGGATGGTGGTGGCATAGGCCAGTTCCATATGTTCCATTTCTTCCATGCCGTATTCGACAATGCGGGATTCTGAAAAGGCAATCGTTACCTTCAGTTCGTTGTTTTCGTTACGGTCGATTTTACGGATAAATCCGATGTCGCCGTTTGACGCCTTTCCGTTGTTCTTGTTCTGCATCACCTTGTCGTTCAGCCGGAAGTAGTTCCCGCCGACCTTCAAATCGGGAAGGTCACCCTGTATGGGATTGACGATTTCCCGGATCGTCCGGTTCAGCTGATCGGAAGAGGCCAGCCCCTCCGAACGGAAAGGGGACAGGATTTGCACATGCTCAATGCCGTAGCGGTTTACCAGTTCGCAGAAGATACGGCTGATGTCGTCGGCCGCTTCCTCATGAGTTTTGGCTTTTACAAACACAAATTCGCCGTTTTCAATGTCGTACTGAAAATCCAGGCCGGTGTTGTCCTCGTTGATGCGTTTGGCGTTTCTCGCAATCATACTCCCTTCCTTTTGCCGGAAGATTTCATCGAGTATGGTGACCGGGATAATCCCGCAGTCAATCATCTCCCGAAACACATCGCCGGCGCCGACGCTTTGCAGCTGATCGACGTCGCCTACCAGGACAACTTTTGTCCCTGGCTCAACGCGTCCAAAAAATTGGCGGGCAAGCCACATATCTACCATCGAAGTCTCGTCAATGATGATAAGGCCTGCGTCCAGTGGTTCTTTACGGCTTTTTTTGCCGAATTCCATATCTTCTCCGACAAGCCCCAAAAGGCTGTGAAGCGTTTTGGCTTCGACGCCTGTGCTCTCCACCATACGGCGGCTGGCGCGTCCGGTGGGCGCTGCCAGCATGATTTTGCTTTCCGGGAACAGATGCTTGAACACTTCGATAATTGCCCGCAGGATGGTGGTTTTACCGGTTCCGGGAGGGCCGGTCACGATGGACAGGTTATGCCGGAACGCCATATACACAGCTTCGCTCTGTCTCTGCGACAGAGGTATTCCCATGCTGCTGCGGATATGTTCCAGTGCCGAAACTACATCGAAATGCTGCGGCGGTTCGGAAATGAGCCGTGCAATCTGTCTTGCCGTTTCATCCTCCCGAGTGAAGCAGGGAAGCTGATAGATATTTCCGCTGCTGCTGACGACTTCTCCCTGAAGAATCATGTTTTCCAGGACATTTTCAATTTCTCCGGGGGTTACGCGCATCTGAGGGAGAGGCAGTTTATCGTTGAGTAGTTGCAGGGATGTTTTCCTCAGCGCATCCGTTTCAAGATACAGATGGCCGTTCTCACTCCGCTGGGCGTCCAGTGCGGCATAAATTGCTCCGTGGATCCGCATGGGGGAATTCATCGGCGTATCGCCTTTCCGGACGATGGCATCGACGCGCTTAAATCCAAAGCCGGATACCTGGCACAGCTTGTAGGGGCTGCTGCGCAAAATATCTACGCTCTTGGCGCCGAAATGTTCATAAATCTTCATAGCGGTAACCGGAGTTATTTGGAATGGCGATAAGAGGATCATCAAATCACGGATGCACCGGCTTCCCACATAGGAGGCTTTAATGTCCTCCAGTTTATCAGGCGTGATGCCGCGGATTTCCAGCAATCGCTCCGGCTCGGTTTCCAGCACCTTCAATGCGTCCGCTCCAAAACGGCCGACAATCAGCTCGGCTGTTTTTTCTCCTACGCCTACTAAACAGGAAGAAAGATATCCTTGGACACCAGCTTTGGTCTGCGGCACAATTTCTTCGCACTGCTGAACCTGAAGCTGATAACCGTGTTTTCCGTTCTGCCACTCGCCATCGAGACGCATACTGACCTTATCGGTACGGGGCAGTTCGTATCCCACCGCCACAAAACGGATCAGGTGGTCGCGGTGCTTATATGCACTTCTGGCCTGCTGGGGGATACTTTGGTCGGAGGTTTTCACACTGATGATACAGTATTTGCTGGCAGGATTATAGAAGATCGTCCTGTCGTACACACCGAGATAGCTCATGCACTCCACCCCCTGATTTTTTGAAAATGGTATCTGTCATCCTTCATTGACAATGGCTCCTTTCTCAAAAATAGGCAAAAAATTAAGCCGCATTTTCTTCCTGCGACTTTTTCACATAGAACCGGCGGCTTTCCGAAACGGTTACATAATCCTTATAGATATCTGGGTGCTGCGCCTGCAGCCGGATTAAATTATCCTTGCTGACGCCCGTTCGCTTGACCGGATTGTAGGTTACGGTATAGGCTTCGCCTCCGGCAGAACAAACCGCCGTGCAGCTTTTTCCCATCTCCGAAACAATCCGTCCCTGCAACCGCTTCATTTCGCTTTCGATTTTTTTGGATTGTGCGTCCGCCAGCTTTTTCTGTGCCTGTAGTTCCAAAAACCTGGTTACACAGCTTGCCAGCGGCAAGCTTAATTCTACGGCCGGGGCGTTCGGGTCTGCCATACCGGTGTGACGGCTTACGCTTTGAATTACCAGGTCGCCGTCTTCCGTATAGGGAGGCGGCACTTGTTTGAGGACGTGCTCGTTCCAGAAGATGCCCTCCAGAGCGATCAGTTCCTCCTCATATGCTGCGTCGCGTTCAATATGGCGGATAATGACATCGTCTTCGTTGTTGCCGTACAGGCAGCAGTAAAACACATGGTTTAGGTTCATCACCGCCATGTAGTGCCGCCCCTGGGCTTGATAATTCACGGGGATAGTCTCCTCTCCGTCAATCCACCAGTTGTCTTTTGCGTTGTAGTTGGTTGTCTTGATTTCAAGGATGGCTGTTTCCCCGTTGGGAAGCGTGACAAAATAATCGACGTTGGCAAGCATGTAGGGGTAAAGCGGATGGTAGTACATCCTCTTATCCTGATAAATCGGATATCCCGTTTTCTTATGGAATATTTCCGCCACCAGGTCTTCCAGCAGGTGCCCGATTTGAAGTGCTACCCAGTTGTCGGCATCGTCCTTATACGACACGACATTCAATTTGTCATAGTACAAGTCCCTTGCGGTGGCAAAAGGGGATATGCCTAAAATGATGGAAGCATCGCTGCCGCCTACGCCTTTTCGCCGCCACTCCAACCACTCTGTTTCCGTCAGGTCCTTTGTATCTACAAGGACCTGCGGGCGATAGGTTGCAACAGCCATATTCATGCACCCCTGCTTCTGCTCCTGCGAATAAAGGCAGGATAGTGATATACCGTGTGCATGGGATACTTAGCCCGCTTTCGCGCCTCCCTTCTCAAAATCTGCTGCTTCAAAACAGCGGGGCGATTTGCCCTCCGTCGGCAATGTGCATGGGTTCGTCTTTTCATTCTGTTTCCGCCTTTCTAAATATTATTTCCAAACGCCTGCGGCGTTTTGGGCAATAAAAAAAGCGGGAACAACGTCGTCCGTAAATACGGGACTATTGCCTGCAAAAATACAGGCCGGCGTCATTCTCGCTGCGTGTGGGGATAAAGGGCCCCATAAAAACAAAATAGCCAGTAATATTCCTGCCGCAAGGCAGAGCAATACTACTGACCGAATACAAACTTAACAAAGTGTGCAATGCAGATAAAACCTGCTGTTCCCAGAACGGGAGAGGCACAAAAATCAATTACAAAGAAAATATAACACAATATATGCGATTTGTCAACTGACAAACGCTATATATTGTGTTTTTTGCTTGCCGCAGAATTTTGGGGACAACCTTCGTGTTTATGGGTGAGAAGGAAAAAGCAACTGTTCTCCTCTCGCTGTACCTTGACAACTGAATAGCCGCCGCCGGAAGTTATACAGGTTTTATGGATAGTGTGCGATGATATCTTTGTGGAGCGCGCCCGTAAATGAAATACCGCACAGCGGGGCCTGAAAATACGCGGTCGAAAAGGAGCGCAGGAAATGGTCCGGCGGTTAGGTGTTATTTTTTGAGAAATCTAACATTTTAGATAAAGGAGGAATTTTATGAAACAGATCCCGATTTGGGAAAAAAGCAATCTGACATTAGAGGAAGCGGCGGCATACTCGGGGATCGGAATCAATAAGCTGAGACAACTTACGGATGACGATAACTGTGAATTTGTACTTTGGATTGGAACGAAACGACTCATTAAGAGACGTAAATTCGATGAATATATTGAAAAGCTTTATTCTCTATAGTTTTTTCAAGTCTTGTATTTTCAGGAAAGGGTGACTTGCTATGATGGCGTATTTATGGTATAATGAACTGCTAAGAGCAACCCTTGTCTTTTAGAAAGGGTTGAGAACAATGGCAAATACTACAAAGAAAGGAAAAGCAAGCAGGCGTTTAGACAAAAACAGGCTGACACTTCGCAAAGGTGAAACGCAGCGTAAAGACGGTACTTATGATTTCCGTTGGACTTCAGCGGATGGCAAACGTCATTCTGTTTATGCAGCGACCCTTCAGGAATTGAGGGAAAAAGAAGAAGAAATCATCAGAGATAAGCAGGATGGCATCAAAACGGAAATACGCAGAACGACGGTGAACGATGTTTTTGAGCTATGGTGTGATTTGAAGCGGGGACTAAAACACAATACATTTACAAATTATAAGTATATGTATAATATGTTTGTTCGTCCAAGCTTTGGTAAGCTCCGGATTGCGTCAGTAAAAAAATCTGATGTTAAGCGGTTTTATAACACGCTTGCAGATGAAAAAATATTGACAATCGCTACGATTGATAACATCCATACGGTGTTGCATCAGGTTTTTGATTTGGCGGTTGACGACAACTATATTCGTATCAATCCGACAGACCATATGTTGAAGGAACTAAAGCAGTCCCATAATTTTGAGACTGAAAAGCGAAAAGCACTGACCGTAGCTGAACAGAAATTGTTTATTGATTTTCTGCAAAATCATCCGCAGTATCATCATTGGTATCCTGTCTTTACGGTAATGCTGGGGACGGGAATGCGCGTTGGCGAGATTGTAGGCCTCCGCTGGTGTGACATTGATTTGGAGCAAGATATTATCAGTGTAAATCACACTTTGGTCTACTATAATCACGGAGATGGGAAAGGATGCTCTTTCAGCATCAATACGCCAAAGACCAAAGCTGGCGAGCGAACCATACCCATGCTGGATTTTGTCAAGGAAGCATTCCTGATGGAAAAGAAGTACCAGGAAGAAACGGGACTGCATTGTAAGGCCACGGTGGACTGCTATACCGACTTTATTTTTATCAATCGTTTCGGTGATGTCCAGCATCAAGGTACTTTGAACAAGGCGATCCGCCGTATTATTCGGGATTGCAATGATGAGGTGCTTTTGCGCGGTGAGGCTGATCCTGTTCTGTTGCCGAAGTTTAGCTGTCACTCTCTTAGGCATACCTTTACGACCCGACTTTGTGAGTCGGGAGTAAACGTGAAGGTGATTCAAGATGTCCTGGGGCATGCTGATATTTCAACTACAATGGATATTTATGTGGATGTCACAAAAGACATGAAGCAAAAAGAATTCAATGTGTTGGGCGAATACTTCGGGAAGATAGCTGTCTAATCAGTCTACGCCAATTTACGCCAAATCTTACGCCGATTCTCCTATTTTCTGCGTAGAGATATGTAGAGCAGCGAAAATGAAAAGGCAGAGAAATGGCGTAAACAAAGGATTTACGAATGCTTATGAACGGTCATATAACAAGGGATTATCTAATCCCCACCATGAAGGACAGAAACTGAGGATAGTGTTAACAGAGAAAGGCCGGCTGCGATATGGCGCGTGACATGTATCTGGTGGGAGTCAGCGAGGACGAGCTGAAGCCCGATCCCAAGCCGGAAGGGCCGAAAACGCCCAAAGGCAAATGGGACAATTACTGGTATCATTATAAATGGCACACCCTGGGGGCCATCGCCGTGGTGGTGGTGCTGGCCGTGTTGATCGTCCAGATGGTCACCAAGAACGAGCCGGACTATACCCTGAACATTGTCACCGAGAAGCCGCTGGCCCAGCCGGTACTTAACTGGCTGAAGGCGGAGCTGGAGGTTTACGGGCAGGATTTGGACGGCGACGGCTATGTGGAGGTTCGCATCGACAACCTGTATATGTCGGATTCCACCCAGTCGGGAATGGCCATGGCCAATGCCCAGAAGCTGACCGTGCATATGGGCGCGGGAGACGCGCTGTTTTTCGCCTTCGAGCCGAAGTATTACGAACAATATGTCAAGAACAATGAGAAGGACGGCTTCCGGTTCTTCACCAAGCTGGACGTTGCGGACGACAATCTGCTGGAGGACGGCCGGGTTTGGAACTGGAAAAACGGGAAACGGACGGAGGTCGTCAAGCAGTTTGAGGGTTTGGGCTGGGACGACCTGGACAGCGTGATCCCCCCCGATTTGTATTTCGGCGTGCGGGACGCCATCGGGACGGCCTCCAAAAACGGCGATGTCCGCGACGATTCCCTCGCCCTGCTTAAAGCTTTTATCACCGATCGGCCTTTGGGAGACGGGAACGCCGCCACCCAGGCCGAGTGAGCCTTCGATCAGAAAGGAAGAATGCCCCATGCGCAGCGATCTTATGAAGGAGGGCGTGTCCCGCGCCCCGCACCGTTCCCTGCTCAAGGCCCTGGGAATCACCGACAGCGAGATGAAGCGGCCCTTCGTGGCCGTGGTCAGTTCGAAGAGCGACTACATACCCGGCCACACCCATCTGGACACCATCACCAAGGCGGTGGAGGCGGGGATCCGCAACGCCGGGGGCGTACCCTTTACCTTTAGCACCATCGGGGTGTGCGACGGCCTGGCCATGAACCACAAGGGGATGAAATATTCCCTGTGCTCCCGGGAGCTGATTGCCGATTCCATCGAGGTGATGCTCACCGCCCATCCCATGGACGCGGTGGTGTTCATCCCCAACTGCGACAAGATAGTGCCCGGCATGCTGATGGCGGCCTGCCGGATGAATCTGCCCTCTATTTTCGTCAGCGGCGGGCCCATGCTGCCCGGCCGGGACGGCAAGCAGAAGGTGGGGCTTAACGAGGTGTTCGAGGCGGTGGGCGCCGTGGCCGTGGGCCAGCGGGACGAAAGCACCCTGGCCGAGATGGAAAACACCGCCTGCCCGGGCTGCGGCTCCTGCTCCGGCATGTACACGGCCAATTCCATGAACTGCCTGACCGAGACCATCGGCCTGGCCCTGCCCGGCAACGGCACCATTCCGGCGGTGCACGCCGCCCGGATCCGCCTGGCCAAGGAGGCGGGCGAGCGGGTGATGGAGCTGCTCCGTCAGAACATCCGGGTGAAGGATATCCTCACCCCGGCCGCCTTTGAGAACGCGCTGCGGGCGGACATGGCTATCGGCTGCTCCTCCAATACGGTGCTGCATCTGCTGGCGGTTTCCTACGCGGCGGGCTGCCCGGTGGATTTGAAGAAAATCGACGCCATCGGCAAGACGACGCCGCAGATCTGCAAGCTCAATCCCGCCTCCCAGGTGTTTATCACCGATCTCAACGAGGTGGGCGGTATTCAGGCCATGCTCAAGGAGCTGGACAAGGGGGGCCTTATCCATCGGGATTTGGTCACGGTCAGCGGCACGGTGGCCGATCGGTTTGCCGACGCGCCCGATGCGGACGGCGAGGTTATCCGCCGGCTGGACGCACCGTTCCGCAAAGATGGGGGCTTGGCGATTCTCTTCGGCAACCTGGCCGAGGAGGGCGCGGTGGTCAAGCAGGGGGCCGTGGCCCCCGAGATGATGGTGCACGAAGGCCCGGCGCGGGTCTTCGACTGCGAGGAGGACGCCACCGAGGCGATCCTCGGCGGCAAAATCCAGGCGGGCGACGTGGTGGTCATCCGCTACGAAGGGCCCAAGGGCGGCCCGGGCATGCGGGAAATGCTGACCCCCACCTCCACCATCTGCGGCATGGGGCTGGGCGGGAGCGTGGCCCTCATCACCGACGGCCGGTTCTCCGGCGCCACCCGCGGGGCGTCCATCGGGCACATTTCGCCCGAGGCGGCGGTGGGCGGCACCATCGCGCTGGTGGAGGAGGGCGATCGCATCGCCATCGACATCCCTTCCCGCAGCATCGTTCTCCTGGTGGACGAGGAAACGCTAGCCAAGCGCCGCGCGGCCTGGAAGCCGCCGGTGAAAGCGCTGTCCGGCTACGCCCGGCGGTACGCCCAGCATGTGACCAGCGGCTCCAAAGGAGCCATCTTTGACGACATGCTGGAGGAAGCGCTGTCTTAATCACATCAATAAAGAGAAACACAACGGGGACAAAGCCGACTGGCTTTGTCCCCGTTGTGTTCTATTTCAGGAACAGTTCGACGACCGGGATGAGCACCGGCGGTTTGAGCGGGGGGAGGGTGATCACCAGCAAATCGTCCCTGGTGGTTTTCCCTTCGCTGAAATGGTCGGCCTGCTTCTCCCGGAAAAGCAGCTCGCTGCCGTCGTGGAGGAACTGGGCGTAGGCCACCTGGCCCGCCAGGCCGGGCAGCTCCAGGAACCCGAAGGGATATTCCACCAGATGGACGTACAGGCGGGAACCGTCCTCGCTTTGGGTGAACAGGCAGCCGTTCGGGGCGATGAATGCCGGTTCGGCCATGGTGCAGCCGTAGATGGAGCGGCTGTTCAGCCGCATCCAGTCGGCATAGATCTCCAGGGCCGCCTCGGCGCGCTGGTCGAAGTAGCCCCGGGCGGTGGGGCCGACGTTCATCAGCAAATTGCCGCCGAGGGACACGGTGCGGATGAGCAGCAGCAGCAGGGTCTCGGGGGATTTCCAGGAGGTTTCGTCCCGATGATAGCCCCAGGAGCCGGAGAAGGTCTGGCAGGCCTCCCATACGACCCGCTCGCCGGTTTCGGGGTGCCGGATCCATTCCTGCGGCTGGTATTGCTCGGGCGTCCAGAGATCCTGCTCGAGGCCGGTGCGGTTGTCGATGATGATGCCGGGCTGCAGCCGGCGGGCCAGGGCGATGAGCTGTTCCGCCTCCCAGTCGTCCTTCCCCTTGCCCTTCATCCAGTCTTTGCCCTCCAGACGGGTGTCCGGATAGGAGAAGTCGAACCACAGAATATCGATCTTTCCGTAGTTCGTCAGGAGCTCCTCCACCTGATTTCTCATGTACTGCGCGTAGCGGCGCATGTCGCGGCCCTGGTTTTGCTGTTCGGCGTCGGGATCGTCCCGGCGGGGATGGAGGGGATCGATGGGGAAATCGGGATGGTGCCAGTCGATGAGGGAGTAGTAAAAGCCGATATGCAGCCCCTCCGCCCGGAAGGCGTCGACAAATTCCCGTACAAGATCCCGCCCGGCCTTGGTGTTGGTGCTTTTGTAATCGGTGTAGGCCGAGTCGAACAGGCAAAAGCCTTCATGGTGCTTGGTGGTCAGGACGGCGTATTTCATCCCCGCCGCCTTGGCCTGCCGCGCCCACTCCCTGGGATCGAATAAATCCGGGTCGAAGCGGTCGAAATACCGCTGGTAGGTTTCCTCCGGAATCCGCTCGTTGGTTTTGACCCATTCGTGGCGGGCCGGCAGGGCGTACAGGCCCCAATGGATGAACATGCCGAACCGGTCGTGGGTGAACCAGGCGGTGTCCCCCGGGGTCTTGCGTGTGATATAGCTGGACATGGCGTCGTCTCCTCTCGATCCCTCTTGCGCCCGCCGGCGGGGCGTGCTACAATCGGGATGGATATTTACCCTCATGGTAGCACAGTTGTGCGGGTTTCACCATGGATATTGCCACCGAGAAAATGGAGATTTCATCATGTACCTGGAAGAGAACAAGGAGCTGGCCGACGGGATGAACCATCTGGAGATCCGCCTTGGGGATCACGGGTATGTACAGGTGGACCGCACCTGGCACAGCGAGCAGGTCTGCTCCCCCTTTTCCCGTCTGTACCTCGTCCGGCGGGGGGAGGGGCTGCTGCGCGTAGGCGGGAACAGCCTGACGATGCAGCCGGGCTTCGCGTATTGGATCCCCGCCGGCCTGTGCTTCGATTACCTGTGTGAGAACACGATGGAGAAGCTGTTTTTCCATGTCCAGGCGCTGAAGCCCGACGGCTACGATTTGCTGATGGGGATGGGCCGGGTGGAAACGCGGCCGCTGCCCGCCGGAGAGCTGGATCGCCTGCTGGCCCTTTACCGCCGGCGGGATTATGGGGCGGCCCTCCTGCTCAAGGCCGCGATTACGGCGCTCACGGCGGACATGGCGCAGAGCGGCACGCTGGAGGAGCAGGTCATCCGGGACTATTCCCCCGCCGTGGCGGACACCATCCGGTATATCCGCCGTCACCTGTCGCTGCAGCTGTCTGTCCGGGAGCTGGCCGGGCGGCTGTATCTGACGCCCAACGCCCTGGGGCGGCAGTTCCGCCAGGAGACGGGGCTGACCATCGGGCGGTACATCGACGATCTGCTGTTTTTCTCCGCCCAGGCCCAGCTAATCCGTTCCGATAAGACCATCCGGGAAATCAGCGATGCCCTTGGCTTCTGCGATCCGTTCTACTTTTCCCGCCGCTTCAAGCAGCGGTACGGCCAAACGCCGGGGGCGTACCGCCGCCTGCAGGAGGCGAACGGCCGGCTTTACCGGCAGAGCAGCGACAGCAGCGCCCCCGCCAGCGCCCCCACGCAGCCGGCCGCCAAGCCGTAGAGGGCGGCCTTCAGATACCGCCGCCGTCGCTGCCGCTTCAGGCCGGCATAGCCGCCAGCCTTGCGCAGCATTCGCTGGGCCTCCTCCCGCAGACGGGTCGGTTCCGTGTCGGTATAGCCGGGGCGCACCACCAGCAGCGCCCGCTCAAAATACTGATTGCCTGTGTCCATGACCTCGATGATCTGCCGGTTGACGCCTTTTATCATAATCCCTGTCTCCCTTTATTCGGATTCTGCCTTGTTAGTTTTGGTCGGGCGCCGCGTTTCTATGCGAAGGCGGCGGGAAAAGGGCCGGTTTTTACTGGACGGAGGGTAAAACCCCGCCTATGAAGGGAAAAGGTCATTATACCTTTTGTAAAGAGATTGTTAACGGGCGGCTGTGGAAAACTCTGTGGAAAGTGTGAATAAGTCGCTTATTTTCTCCTTTTTTTGAAAAAGCGCCGCTGTGAAAAACGGTGAATTCCAGGAATTGGTTGACCGGGGACGGATACGGAGGGTTGAATGCCCTTTACTTCGCGGGGTGGGCCAGGGCAATTTATTTTGCGGCAGCGCCCTTTTTCGGTTGAAAAACCGGAAATATTTCGGTATAATGAAAAACTGAATGACCATACGGGCAGAACCGCCGGAAAGCGGCGGCATGTCCGGGAAAAAAGGACAAGCCTGCGGGAAGAAGAGATCTTCCGCACAGGCCAAAGGAGAATGGACGTTGGAATTTTTAGAGCATTTCCGATTTCTGTATGACGGCGTGGCCTACTTCTTCAAGAGCAATCCGGTATTGACAGAGGACGGCGTGCAGATGGTTCCCGGGTGGAAATACCTGGTGATGTTTGTCATCGGCGGCCTGCTGATTTATCTGGCGCTGGTCAAGGATTTCGAGCCCGCGCTGCTGATGCCCATGGGCTTCGGCGCCATCCTGGTCAACATTCCCTTCTCCGGCGCCGTCGGGGCGGCGGAGGACGGGTCGCAAGGCATCATCGACTGGCTGTTCAACGTCGGTATCACCGCGTCGGAAGCGCTGCCGCTGCTGCTGTTCATCGGCATCGGCGCCATGATTGATTTCGGGCCGCTGTTATCCAATCCAAAGATGTTTCTGTTCGGCGCGGCGGCCCAGTTCGGCATCTTCTTCACCGTGCTGGTGGCGTCCTTCTTCTTTCCCTTCAAGGATGCGGCGGCCATCGGCATCATCGGCGCCGCCGACGGCCCTACCTCCATCTTGGTTTCCCGCATTTTTAATTCGCAGTATATCGGGGCCATCGCGGTGGCCGCCTATTCCTATATGGCCCTGGTGCCCATCATCCAGCCCGCGGCCATCAAGCTGGTCACCACCAAGAAGGAACGGCAGATCCGCATGCCTTATAATCCCCAGTCGGTGTCCCGCAAGACTCGGATTCTGTTCCCCATTATCGTGACCATCATTGCGGGGCTGGTGGCCCCCAAGTCGGTGTCGCTGGTGGGGATGCTGATGTTCGGCAACCTGCTGCGGGAGTGTCTGAAGCTGGAAAGCCTGTCCCAAACGGCGCAGACCACTTTGGCCAACCTCATCACCATCGTGCTGGGGCTGACCATCGCCTCCAGCATGAAGGCGTATAAATTCGTGGATCCCGCCACCCTGCTGATTATGGCGCTGGGGCTGGTGGCGTTCGTGTTTGACACCATCGGCGGCGTGCTGTTCGCCAAGCTGATGAACCTGTTCCTGCCCCAGGGCAAGAAGATCAACCCCATGGTGGGCGGCGCGGGTATTTCAGCCTTTCCCATGTCCGCGCGGGTTATCCAGAAAATGGCCCTCAAGGAGGACAATCAGAACCATCTGCTGATGCACGCGGTGGGCGCCAACGTGGCCGGTCAAATCGGCTCGGTGGTGGCCGGCGGCATCATTCTGACCGTGGTGCCCCGCTTGATCGGCGCGTAAGGAGGAGACGACGCTTATGTTTGAACAGTTCCCCAATCTGGCCAACGCCCTGCTGCTGATGCTGCTGGGCATGGTGGGTATTTTCGTGGTGATGATCGTCATCATGGTGGCGGTCAAGCTGCTCAATCGGTTTGCCAGGGACAAAAAGGAAGACGACGGCGAATAACATCCGGAAAGGATCGAATGTAGAGTATGGCGGACAACAAGAAAATGGTGGAGGCCATCACCTCCATGGACGAGGATTTTGCCCAGTGGTATACCGACATTGTCAAAAAGGCCGAGCTGGTGGAGTACACCAGCGTCAAGGGCTGCATGGTCATCCGGCCCTATGGCTACGCCATTTGGGAGAATATGCAGCGGATTCTGGACGGCATGTTCAAGGCGTTGGGGCATGAAAACGTCTGTATGCCGATGTTCATCCCCGAAAGCCTGCTGCAAAAGGAAAAGGATCACGTGGAGGGCTTCGCCCCCGAGGTGGCCTGGGTGACCCACGGCGGCAGCGAGGAGCTGGAGGAGAGGCTGTGCGTCCGCCCCACCAGCGAGACGCTCTTCTGCGAGCATTACGCGAATATCGTCCACTCCTGGCGGGATTTGCCCAAGCTGTACAACCAGTGGGTCAGTGTCGTGCGCTGGGAAAAGACCACCCGGCCCTTCCTGCGGTCGCGGGAATTCCTGTGGCAGGAGGGGCACACCATCCACGCCACGGCGGAGGAAGCCATCGAGGAAACCGAGCGGATGCTAGGCGTTTACGCCGACTTCTGCGAGAACGCGCTGGCTATGCCGGTTATCAAGGGCAAAAAGACCGAGAGCGATAAGTTTGCCGGGGCGGTGTCTACCTACGCCATCGAGGCGCTGATGCACGACGGCAAAGCGCTGCAGGCGGGGACTTCCCACTATTTTGGGGACGGCTTCGCCAAGGCCTTCGGCATCCAGTTCACCGGCAAGGACAACACCCTGCAGACCCCTCACCAGACCTCTTGGGGGGTGACCACCCGGCTTATCGGCGCCATTATCATGACTCATGGCGACGACAACGGCCTGGTGCTGCCCCCGGCGGTGGCGCCGGTGCAGGTGGTCATCCTGCCCATCGCCCAGCACAAGCCGGGCGTGCTGGAAAAGGCCGCCGCGCTCAAAGAGCGGCTGTCGAAAGTGGCCCGGGTGAAGGTGGACGATTCCGACAATTCGGCAGGTTGGAAATTTGCCGAGTATGAGATGAAGGGGGTGCCCCTGCGTCTGGAGATCGGCCCGAAGGACATCGAAAAGGGCCAGTGCGTGCTGGTCACCCGGCACAATCGGGAGAAGCACGTCGTGTCCCTGGACGAGCTGGAGACCGCGGTGCCCGCCCTGCTGAAAGAGGTGCACGACGGGCTGTACGAGCGGGCGCTGGAAAACCGCCGGAAACGCACCTATGCCTGCCGGAGCCTGGAGGACATCGTCCGGGTGCTGGAGGAAAAGGGCGACGGGTTTATCGAAGCCATGTGGTGCGGCGACGAGGCCTGCGAGGACGCGGTCAAGGAAAAAACCGGCGTTGGCTCCCGCTGCATCCCCTTGGAGCAGCAGCATCTGTCCGACACGTGTGTCTGTTGCGGCAAGCCCGCGAAACACATGGTACTATGGGGAAAAGCCTACTAAGGGCTTGCCGCTGGCAAGCCCGCAAGACACATGGTACTATGAGGGAAGGCTTACTAAGGGCTTGCCGCTGGCAAGCTCGCGAAACACATGGTACTATGGGGAAAAGCCTACTTAGTGATAGCTTGTAAATAGAAAGGACTGCGAACATGAATCAGCTCGATCGGCCCCAAAAGGGTGAGACCATTGCGGTGATGCACACCTCCTTGGGCGATATTTCCATTCGCCTGTTTCCCGATAAAGCTCCGAAAACGGTGGAGAATTTCGTTACCCATGCGAAAAATGGGTATTACGACGGTCTGAAATTCCATCGGGTCATCAACGATTTCATGATCCAGGGCGGCGACCCCCGCGGCAACGGCACCGGCGGCGAGAGCATCTGGGGCGACAGCTTCGAGGATGAGTTCGACGTGGAGCTGCACAACCTGCGGGGCGCCCTCTCCATGGCCAACGCCGGGCCGAACACCAACGGCAGCCAGTTCTTCATCGTGCAGGCCAAGAGTGTGGATCCCCGCCTCATCAGCCAGATGAAGAACATGTCCGACAGCTTCCCGGCCGAGACGGTGGCGGGTTATGAAAGCGTGGGAGGAACCCCCCATCTGGATTTCCGTCATACGGTGTTTGGCCAGGTGTACGACGGCATGGTGGTGGTGGACGCCATCGCGGCGGTGAAAACCGGCCGGAACGACATGCCCGTCGAGGATGTGCTGATTTCCTCCATCGACGTGTCTGTCTGCGAATGAGCAGTCCGGTGGAACAGGCCCGGTACCTGTTGGAGAACCGGACGCCCCTTGCCGTCGACTGCGGGCAGGTTTGCGGCCATGCCTGCTGCCGGTGCCAGGGGGACGAGCCCTGCGGGATGCGGCTGTTCCCGGGGGAGGAGGCCCTGCTGCGGGAGACGGAGGGCATGACCCTGCTGCCGGCGGAAGGAGGGACGCTCCTCGTCTGCGGCGGCCGGTGCCGGCGGTCGGAGAGGCCGCTGGCCTGTCGGCTGTTCCCGCTGTTTCCGTATCTGGACGCGGCGACAGGCCGGATCCGGGCGGTATACGATCCCCGGGCCTACCGGGTCTGCCCCCTGGTGCGGGAGCACCGGCGGGTGCCCCTGGAGCGGGATTTTGTGCGGACGGTCCGCACGGTGGGCCGTCTGCTGGCCGAAGAGGAGGAGGGCCGCCGGTTCCTTTTGGAGGAAGCGGCTGAGATAGACGCCGTCGACCGCTTTTTGCGGTTGAAGGACGAGCGGGGCCCTCTTTGCCGGAAGTCCCCGCGGATATGATTAGGATTTTGAACAGGAAAGGATGCATCATCTTATGAAACTTCATCGGCTCCTCGCCGCCGCGGCCGCCGCGCTGCTGCTGACGGCCTCCATGGCCGGCTGCTCCTCCAACGACGCCGGCGCAACCGCTTACCCCGACAAGAAGCTGGGCTTTCAGCTGGACAAGCCGGAAAAGGGCGAGAAAGTGGCCATTATGCACACCTCCATGGGAGATATCTCCATTCGCTTTTTCCCGGATGCCGCGCCCAAGGCGGTTGAGAACTTCCAGAAGCTGGCGGAAAAGGGCTATTATAATGATTTGACCTTCCATCGGGTGATTGAGGATTTCATGATTCAGGGCGGCGACCCTGACGGAGACGGCACCGGCGGAGAGAGCATTTATAAAAGCGACAGCAATAAAAAGGGAGCTTTTGAGGACGAGTTCGACGCCAAGCTGCTGAACCTGCGAGGTTCCCTGGCCATGGCCAATTCGGGCCCCAACACCAACGGCAGCCAGTTCTTCATCAACCAGTCCAAGGCCGACGCTTTCAAGACGATGGTGGACAGCATCAAGACCAACTATGAGCGGTACAAGAAGACCGACTCCTATAAGGATATCAAGAGCTGGCAGGCGCTGCTGGCCAACCGGATGTCCGATACCACCAGCGGGACTTTTCAAATTCTGCCCGAACGGTTGACCGACGAGGTCATCGACCTGTACTGCCAGACCGGCGGCAACATGAACCTGGACGGCTCGCTGCGCAACCGGGGAGGCCATACGGTCTTCGGTCAGGTGTACGAGGGCATGGACGTGGTGGACGCCATCGCGGCGGTCGAAACCGATTCCAAGGACAAGCCGAAGGAAGCCGTTACCATCAAAACCATTGATATCACCACCTATCAGGGGTAATACAAAGCCAACAGGCCGGGAATCCGCATCATCCGCGGGTTCCCGGCCTGCTTTTGTATGGCGGCCGTTATCCGGCCCGCCCGCGGCCTCTGTCCTCCTGGGGCGAGAGGCCGAATCGCTTTTTATACGCCCGGAAAAAGGCGGAATAATCCCGGAAGCCGCTGCTCTGACAAACCTCGCCCGCCGGCTCCCCGTCCCGGATCCGCTGCCGGGCGTTCAGCAGCCGCTTGATGAGCACATACTCCCAAATGGAAGACCCCGTCGCCTGCTTGAACAGGCGGCCCAGCTGAGATTTGCTGAGATAAAACCGGTCCGACAGGGCGTCGAGCGAGAGATCCCCTGCCAGATTGCTGTTGATATAGGCCACCAGGGCCTGCCCGGCGTTCTGCCGGGGAACGGCGCCGTTTTCTTCCCGCCGGCGGGCCAGAAACACCTCCCGTAGCTCGGTCATCAGGGGGCAGAGATAGGTTAGAATGGCCAGACGGCGAATATAAGCGTCTCCGTTCTCGGGCATCATGCCGCGGATATATTCGTAAAAACGCCCCGTCGGCAGACAGCCGCGCTCATAATGGTTGCCGCAGCCCAGCGGCCTGTCCGTAAAGGGCTCGAACAGCAGGCCGGCGGGATCTACCCCGGCCAGCAGCCGGGGCTGCATATGCAGGGCGATCCGCTCATAGGGCTTGTCCGGCCGGATTTGCAGCTTGTGGGCCTCGCCCGCCCGCATGAGCAGGATGGCCCCCGGCTCCAGCGGATATTCGTGCCCCTCCACCATGTACGTGCCGATGCCGCCCATGAAAACATACAGCTCGTGCATCTCGTGGGCGTGCATGGTATAGTCCTCCGGCCGGGGGTGCCGATCCAACCCGTGGGTAAAGTTGATACCGTTTTCCTCGTAGCTCCAAATGGTGGCCATACCGCCGTCCCCCTTTTTTGCCTTTACTATAGCATGCTGTGCGTAGATTTACAAGGTTTTCCGCCTTTATATGCAATGGATTTGTATATAAAATTCTGCTATGATGCCCATAGAAACCGTCCGCCGCTTGGCCGGACAGGGAAAGGGCAGGGGATGACGATGAACAAACCGGCGGTGCTCTGCGCGTTTGCCGACGAGGCGAGCGGGCAGGTGACGGAGCAGATGCGGGCGCTGAAGGAAAACAGCATGGTCTATCTGGAGGCGCGGAACGTAGACGGAAAAAACATTGCCGACCTGACGCCCGGGGAGGCCCGGACGCTCAAAGAACGGCTGGCCGCGCAGGGGCTGCGGGTGTGGTCCCTGGGCAGTCCCTTGGGCAAAATCGGCATCGAAGAGGATTTTGCCCCCCACCTGGACGTTTTCCGCCGGTGCCTGGAAACGGCGGCGATTACCGGGGCCGCTTGTATCCGGCTGTTCAGCTTTTTCCTGCCGGCGGGAAGCGATCCGGCCCTTTACAGGGACGAGGTGATGGATCGGCTGTCCCGATTCCTGGAGGAGGCGGAGGGATGTCCGGTCGTTCTCTGCCATGAAAACGAAAAGGGGATTTACGGCGATACAGCCGCCCGCTGCCTGGATATCCACCGGCAGCTGCCCGCCCTGCGGGCCGTCTTCGATCCGGCCAATTTTATCCAGTGCGGGCAGGAAACCCTGGAAGCCTGGGAGCTGTTGGCGCCCTATGTGGAATATCTCCACATTAAGGACGCGCTGGCCGGCGGCCAGGTGGTGCCGGCCGGGAAGGGGGATGGGCATGTTCCGGAAATCCTGCGCCGCTACCGGGCGCAGGGCGGCCGGGTGCTGACCGTGGAGCCCCATCTGGCGGTGTTCAGCGGGCTGGATAAGCTGGAGAGCGGGGAGAAGAGCGTGGTGGACGCCTATGCCTATCCGTCCCAGCGGGCCGCCTTTGACGCGGCGGTGGCGGCCCTGAAGGCCTGCCTGGACGAGGAGGAAGCGTAATGGAAATCGGCGCGCAGCTGTACACGGTGCGGGAGCACACCAAAACCCTGGAGGATTTCAGCCGGACGCTGGAAAAAATCGCGGCCATCGGGTATCGGAACGTGCAGGTGTCGGGCACCTGCGCCTACGAGCCCGCCTGGCTGAAAGCGGAGCTGGACAGAACAGGCCTGCGCTGCGTCCTCACCCACACCGATCCCGGCCGTATTGCCGCCGAGACCGACGCGGTGGCGGCGGAGCATCAAGCGTTCGGCTGCACTCATATCGGCATCGGCAGCCTGCCGGGCGGGTTTGACAAGGGGCTGGCCGGTTACCAGACGTTTGCGGAAACCTACCGGCCGGTGGGGCGGCGGCTGGCGGCCCTGGGCTGCCGGCTGATGTATCACAATCACCACATGGAATTCGCCCGCACCGGCGAGGGGCGGGAGATTTATCTGGAGCGTTTTCTCCGCGATTTCGCGCCCGAAGAGCTGGGCTTCACTCTGGATACCTACTGGGTGCAGGCGGGCGGCGGGGATCCCGTCCAGTGGCTGAACCGGCTGGCTGGCCGCGTCCCCTGCGTTCATCTCAAGGATATGGCCTTCGCGGACGGCCAGCCCCGCATGGCCCCGGTTTATGAGGGGAACATGAACTTCGACGGCATTTTGAAAGCCTGCGAGCAGGCGGGGGCCCGGTATCTGCTGGTGGAGCAGGACGACTGCTATGGCGCGGATCCCTTCGAATGCCTGGCGATGAGCTATCGGAATCTGGCGGCCAAGGTAAGCGATGATTAAATCCAGCGGATGGATTTAATCATCGCTTACCAACGGGCTGCACTGAGGAAAGGGGATACTTATGGACACCATTCAACTGGGAATTATCGGCGTGGGCAACATGGGCACCGGGCACATCGGCAACATCCGTAACGGCTTGTGCCCGGAGGTGACGGTCACGGCGGTGGCGGACATCGATCCCGCCCGTCTGCAGTGGGCGCAGGAGAATATGGATCCGTCGGTGGCTCGGTTCGATTCCGCCGCGGCCCTGATGGACAGCGGGCTGGTGAACGCCGTCCTCATCGCGGTGCCGCACTACGATCATCCCATCCTGGCCATGGAGGCCTTCCAGCACGGGCTGCACGTCATGGTGGAGAAGCCTGCGGGTGTGTACACCAAGAAGGTGCGGGAGATGAACGAGGCCGCCAAGCGGGCGGGCGTGGTGTTCGGTATGATGTTCAACCAGCGTACCAACCATGTATACCGGAAAATGAAAGAGCTGGTGGACAGCGGGGAGCTGGGCGCCATCCGCCGCACCAATTGGATTATCACCGATTGGTACCGGCCCCAGGCGTATTACAACTCGGGCTCCTGGCGGGCTACCTGGGCGGGGGAGGGCGGCGGTGTGCTGCTTAACCAATGCCCCCATAACCTGGATTTGTGGCAGTGGATCTGCGGCATGCCCGTCAAGGTGCAGGCCCATATGCAGTTCGGCAAATGGCACGACATCGAGGTGGAGGACGACGTGACCGCCTATGTGGAATACGCAAGCGGCGCCACCGGTACCTTTATCACCACCACCGGCGACGTACCCGGCACCAACCGGTTTGAAATCACGCTGGAGAAGGGCAAGCTGGTCAGCGAGGGCGGCAAGCTGCTCAAATGGGAGCTGGAGATGAGCGAGCCGGAATGGTCCCGCATCAACCAGGCGCCCTTCGGCACACCCAGGAATACCTTTACCGAGGTGGAGACCGATGGGAAGTCGGAGCAGCACGCCGGCGTGCTCAACGCCTTCGCGGGGGCTATCCTGCACGGCACGCCCCTGGTGGCGGGCGGCGAGGAAGGCATCAACGGCCTGACCATTTCCAACGCCATGCACCTGTCGGCCTGGCTGGGCCGCGAGGTGGAGCTCCCCCTGGATGAAGAGCTGTATTACCAGGAGCTGATGAAGCGGGTGGCCGTTTCCCGCCGGAAGACGAACGCTGTCTCCGTTCTGGCGGATACCGCCGGCACCTATAATGCCTGACGCGGCGCGCCGGATGGAGGGATAAGGATGGATACCTGCCGTATAGGCGTTATTGGTATCGGCAATATGGGCAGCGCCCACGCCCGCAGCCTGTGGGAGGGCCGGGTGCCGGGTATGCGGCTGACCGCCGTGTGCGACGTCAAGGAACCGCGGCGGCGATGGGCGGCGGAGACCCTGCCCGGCGTGAAGGTTTACGACGACTTTACCGCGCTGCTGGACGGCGGAGAGGTGGACGGGGTGATTATCGCCACCCCCCATGGCCTGCACCCGGTCATTGCCTGCCAGGCGTTTGCCCGGGGGCTGCATGTGCTGACGGAAAAGCCCGCCGGGGTTTCGGTGGGGCAGGTGGAAGAGATGAACGCCGCCGCCAGGGCTTCGGGCCGAGTGTTCGGCATCATGTTCAACCAGCGTACCAACCCCCTGTTTCAGCGGGCGCGGGAGCTGGTGCGCGGCGGCCGCCTGGGGGTTCCCAAGCGCCTGGTGTGGATCATTACCAACTGGTACCGCACCCAGGCTTACTACGATTCCGGTGACTGGCGGGCCACCTGGTCGGGGGAGGGCGGCGGCGTGCTGCTCAACCAGGCGCCCCACAACCTGGATATCTGGCAGTGGATTTTCGGCATGCCTGCCCGTGTGCGCGCCTTCTGTACCACCGGCAAGTACCACCATATCGAGGTGGAGGACGACGCCACGATTTATGCGGAATACGATAGCGGCGCGACGGCGGCCTTTATCACCAGCACCGGGGAATGCCCCGGCACCAACCGGTTGGAAATCAGCGGGGATCGGGGCAAGCTGCTGATCGAAGACGGCCGGCTGCGTTTTTGGGAGCTGGCGGAGCCCGAGCGGGCCTTCTGCTTCTCCAGCCGGGAGGGCTTTGTCATGCCCGAGGCCAAGGAGTGGACGATGCAGCCTGACGCGCCGGAAACCGCCCATACCGGCATCCTGCGCAATTTTGCGGATGCCGTGCTCCATGGCGCTCCCCTGCTGGCCCCTGGCGAAGAGGGGATCCACCAGGTCGCCCTGACCAACGCGGCCTACTTGTCCTCTTGGACGGACGATTGGGTCTCCCTGCCTCTGGATGCGGCGGCCTACGAGAAGCAGCTGCGGGCGCGCATCGCCGGATCCGCTAAGAAAGCCTCCGACACCGCCGGGGAGGCCCCCTCCGGGCAGTACAACCCCCGCTGGAATATCCGCTGGTAAAGATGAACACGCCCGTTTCCAATTTCGTTGGAAACGGGCGTGTTGCCGTTGTAAGGGTCCGCGCCACGAGGAAACCGGTTTTCCCGAAGGAATGCCCCCTGCGCGTCTTGCAGAGCCGCGAAAACTGTGATAAAATAAACCGATTGGAAACCATATGGGCGTATTTGCGGATACGCCCCATGGATAAAAAGCAAGGAGTTGACCACCCATGGCCGTGTATACCCCGGAAATCGAGTGCGCCTCCCGCGATTATCTCCACGCCGTCCAGTCGGCGCGGCTGCTGAAAATGGTGCGGACCGCCTATGAAAAGGTGCCGTTTTATAAGCGGAAGTTCGACGAGATCGGCTTGCAGCCGGGCGACATCCATTCCATCGACGACATTACCAAGCTGCCCTTCACGGTCAAAACCGATCTGCGGGACAACTATCCCTTTGGTCTGTTCGCTGTTCCGCAGGGGGAGCTGGTGCGTATTCACGCCTCCTCCGGCACCACCGGTAAGCAGACGGTGGTGGGGTATACCGCCCACGATATCGACATATGGGCAGAGGGGGCGGCCCGGGCTTTAACGGCTGCGGGCGGCACCCGCAACGACATCGTCCATGTGTCCTATGGCTACGGCCTGTTCACCGGCGGTCTGGGCCTGCATTACGGGGCGGAGCATATGGGGGCTACCGCCCTGCCGGTGTCTTCCGGCAACACCAAACGGCAGGTGCAGCTGCTGCAGGATTTCGGATCGGATATCCTGTGCTGCACCCCGTCCTACGCCATGTTTATCGGCGAGACCGTCCGGGACATGGGGATCGACCCCAAAACGCTCAAACTGCGGGCTGGTCTCTTTGGGGCCGAGCCGTGGACGGACAACATGCGCCGGGAAATTGAGCGGCTGCTGGATATCAAGGCCTACGACATCTACGGCCTGTCGGAAATCGCGGGGCCGGGCGTGGCCTACGACTGCGAGATGCAGGACGGCTTACATATCAATGAGGATTATTTCTATCCGGAGGTCATCGATCCGGACACCCTCCAGCCGCTGCCCGACGGGGAATACGGCGAGCTGGTGTTCACCTGCATCGGCAAAGAGGCCCTGCCTCTTGTACGCTACCGCACCCGGGACATTTGCGCCCTGCACCGCGCTCCCTGCGCCTGCGGGCGGACGACGGTGCGGATGTCCAAGCCCCGGGGCCGCAGCGACGATATGCTCATCATCCGGGGCGTCAACGTGTTCCCCTCCCAGGTGGAGCATGTGCTGCTGGAGCTGGGGATGGATCCCAACTATCTCATTCTGGTGGATCGGAAGAACAATCTGGACACTATGGAAGTTCAGGTGGAGATGAACGCGGCCCTCTTCTCGGACACGGTGCGGGATCTGGAATCGGTGGAGCACCGCATCGAAGGCGCGCTGCAAAGCACGCTGAACGTACACGCCAAGGTTCGTCTGGTGGAGCCGGGCGCACTGCCCCGTTCCGAAGGCAAGGCCAAGCGGGTGATCGACAACCGGGCGCTGTAAGCGGCTTGCAAATTCCGGCGTTTGAGGATATACTATACCCATAGGGGATTCCCGAAACCAGGCGATAAACAGCGTGAGAAAGGTTGTGGCTTATGTTTATCAAACAGCTTTCGGTTTTTGTTGAGAATAAGTCAGGACGGCTGGCGGAAATCACGGCGGTTCTTGCCGGCGCGGGCATCGATATCCGCGCCCTGTCCATCGCGGACACCACCAATTTCGGCATTCTGCGGATTATTGTGGATAAGCCCTTCGAGGCGGAAACAGCGCTCAAGGAGGCGGGGCTGACGGTTTCGCTGACCAGCGTGCTGGCCATCGGGATCCCGGACGAGCCGGGCGGGTTCGCTGCCGCGATGAAGGCCTTGGCCGCCGCCGGGGTGGGGGTCGAATACATGTACGCGTTCATCTCCCGCGACGAAGGGCGGGCCTGTGTCATCCTCCGCTTCACGCAGGAAGATACGGACAAGGCGGTGGCGGCTCTGCAAGCCGCAAACATCGAGATTCTCGACGCCGGCCGAATTTATTCCATGTAAACGGAAAAGCTCCCTGCATCCAGCAGGGAGCTTTTTGCCGCTTGAGATCGACCGTATTCGACGGTGGGGCTTGATCCACACGGGCCGCCGTGCTATACTGAATAAACGCGCCGAACAGCCGCCGGAAAAATCCGGCGGCTGTTCGTAACCCTGCGGGCTTTGTCCCGTCAGGTCTGGGTAAAGCGGTATTCCGTCACGGAATGGAAGGCCTCTCTCGCTTTCAGCCGGGTGGAGGGAAATTCCGGATGATTGGGGCTGTCGGGGAAAAACTGGGTTTCCATGCAGAAGCCTTGGTGTCGGTAGAGGTTGATCCCTCCCTTGCCCGCGTCCTCCCCGAGGAAGTTGGCGGTATACACCTGCACGCCGGGCAGATCGGTCCAGCAGTCCACGGCCAGGCCGCTGCGGGGGCTGACCGCGTGCACGGCGTGGCGCAGGCGCCGGTTGTCGCCCAGCACGAAGTTGTGATCCACGCCCCCGCCGATTTTCAGCTGGGGATGGGAGGCGGCCAGGGCCGCGCCGATGGTCTGCCCCTTCCGGAAATCGAAGGGTGTTCCCTCCACCGGAAGCAGCTCGCCGGTAGGGATCAGCCGATCGTCCACCGGCGTGATGGCGTCGGCGTGGATGGTCAGAACGGTATCCAGCACGTCGCCGCCGTCGTAGCCGTTTAGGTTGAAGTAGGCGTGGTTGGTCAGGTTGATCACCGTGTCCTTGTCGCTTGCCGCCTCGTAGGACAGGCGCAGGGTGTTGTCGGCGGTGACGGTCAGGGTGACGGAAACGGTCAGGCGGCCGGGATACCCTTCCTCCCCGTCCTCCGACACGGCGGACAGGCGCAGGCGGGGCTCGTCTCCCTCGTCGAGGACGGCCGCTTCCCAGACTTTTTTGTCAAAGCCATGGACACCCCCGTGCAGGTGGCCGCGGCCCGCCTCGTTGCAGCCCACGTCGTAGGTGCGGCCGTCCAGCGCGAAGGTGCCGCCGGCGATGCGGTTGGCGTACCGGCCGACGGTGGCCCCCTGGTAGGAGCCTTTGGCGTTTATGTAATCCTCCAGCCGGTCGTAGCCCAGAATGACGTCTTTGCCGGCGAACTTCACCGCCTGCAGGGTGGCGCCGTAGGTGAGAACGGACACTTTGAGGCCGCCGGACGCCGTCAGGCGGTATTGCTCCACCGCCGTTCCGTCCGGCAGGATGCCGAACGCTCTTTTTTCTATGGACAACACGATTTCCCCCTTTCGCCGGCTCAGGCCGGCATATCGCTTTCATTATACCACAATTTTACTGCGCGGAGCGCAGGAGCGGCGCAGCCGCGGGGACGCCAGCCCCAAATTGTGGGAACAATGTTCTCTCAGGCGTCCAAAGCCTTGCACTGCAAGGCTTTGGAGAACGCCGTGAGGTTATTATACCACAAAGCGGTGCGCAAGGCGCAGCGCCTTCCTTAGCCCGAAACGGCTTTGCCCGTTTCGGAGTGGAACAATGTTCTCTCAGGCGTCCAAAGCCTTGCACTGCAAGGCTTTGGAGAACGCCGTGAGGTTATTATTACATAATTTTCCGCCAAATTCAATATGATTAACAAAGAGAGCCGAATCTCTGGGAGGTATGCGTTTTGAGTATCATCACCCTGCTGCTGATGGCCGTGGGGCTGTCCATGGACGCCTTCGCCGTATCCATCAGCAGCGGTATCCTGCTGTGCAAGGCCCGGTGGGGGCAGACGTTCAAGATCGCCGGGGCGTTCGGCCTGTTTCAGGGGATTATGCCCTTCATCGGCTACACCATCGCGCGGCTGTTCGCCCGGCAGATCCAGGCCTTCGATCACTGGATCGCGTTCGGGCTTCTGGTCTTCATCGGGGGCAAAATGCTGTGGGAGGTGCTGCGCGGCGGGGAGGACGACGCGCCCCGGGGGGATCCCTGCGGGTGGATGAACCTGCTGGTCATGGCGGTGGCCACCAGCATCGACGCCATGGCGGTGGGGGTGTCCCTGGCGGTGATGCCCCACACTGGGATGCTGGCCGGGGACTACGGTTATCTGCTGTGCTGCGCCGTTATCGCGGCGGTGACCTTCGTCATCTGCGCCGTGGGTGTGAAAATCGGGTGCAAAACGGGAGACATGTTCGGCCGCAAGGCGGAAATCGCCGGGGGCATAGTGCTCATCGGCATCGGGGTGAAAATCCTGATCGAGCATCTGATGGGCGGATAAAAACGGCGGCTGGTGATTGCCGCCGGGATAGATTTGTGCTATACTGGGGACAGGCTCTGGAATCCATATTTTAGTAGGAGGAATGTCTGTATGGCCAATCGAATTGTCCTGAATGAAACCTCTTATTTTGGTAAGGGCGCCATCCAGGAAATCGCCAAGGAAGTCAAAGCACGGGGCTGCCGGAAAGTGGTGGTCTGCACCGATCCGGATCTGCTGAAGTTTCAAGTGGCCACCCTGGTCACCGCTGTGCTGGACAAGGCGGCCATCCCCTATGCCGTCTACAGCGGCATCAAGGCCAACCCCACCATCCAGAACGTCCAGGAGGGCGTGGCCTTCTGCCAAAAGGAAGGGGCGGATCTGATCGTCGCCGTGGGCGGCGGCAGCGCCATCGACACCAGCAAGGCCATCGCCGTCATCCTGACCAATCCGGAATTCGCGGACGTGCGCTCTCTGGAGGGCGCTTCCCCCACCAAGAATAAGGCGCTGCCCATCATCGCCGTTTCCACCACCTCCGGCACGGCGGCGGAGGTCACCATCAACTATGTCATCACCGACGTGGAGAAAAACCGGAAGTTTGTCTGCGCCGATCCCCACGATATCCCAGTAGTGGCCATTGTGGATCCCGACATGTCCATGGGAATGCCCAAGGGGCTGTGCGCCTCCACCGGCATGGACGCCCTGACCCATGCCATCGAGGGGTATATCACCAAGGCGGCCTGGGAACTGACCGACATGATGCATCTCAAGGCCATCGAGATCATTGCCAAGAACCTGCGCCAGTCGGTGGCCGGGGATCCCAAGGCCCGGGAGGAAATGTCGGTGGGCCAGTACATCGCCGGTATGGGCTTCTCCAACGTGGGGCTGGGTATCGTCCACAGCATGGCTCACCCGCTCAGCGCCATGTACGACGCGCCCCACGGCGTGGCCTGCGCCACCATCCTGCCCTATGTGCTGGAATACAACGCCGACGCCACCGGCGACCGGTATAAGCAAATCGCCGCCGCCATGGGCGTGCCCGGCGTGGAAGCCATGAGTCCGGCGGAATACCGCCGGGCGGCCGTGGACGCGGTGCGCCAGCTGGGCCGGGACGTGGGCATTCCCCAGAAGGTCAGCGACCTGGGCGTGAAGGAGGCCGACATCGACTTCCTGGCCGATTCCGCCATGGCGGACGCCTGTACCCCCGGCAACCCCAAGGATCCCACCAAAGAAGACGTGGTGGCCCTGTACCACTCCATGCTGTAAGTCTTCGAAAATGGTACGCAACGGGAGAAATCCGTCTTGACAATCCGGCCCAACGGTGTTACCATGAAGACAACGCAAAGAAGGGGAGGCCGCCCGCCGTCGTCCTTGCAGAGAGCGCCGTCACGGTGAAAGCGGCGCAGGAAACGCGGGCACCGGCTACCACCCCGGAGCGGCGCGCCGAAACAAGGCGCGACGGCTGGCACCGATATCGGCCGAATCGGTCATGCGCCGATGAGGATGCGGGGTTTCCCGCGTCGAACTAGGGTGGAACCACGAGGCTTTTCGGCCCCGTCCCTTGACGGCAGCGCGCAGCGCTGCCCGGGGACGGGGCCTTTTTGTCTGTCAACGCTCCCGTTCCCAGACAGCTATACCAAATGACGGAAAGGAAGGAACACACATGCTGAACATTACCTGCAAGGGCGGAGACATCCGACAGGTCGCGGAGGGCACGACCATCGACGCGCTCTGCCGCGACATCTCCATGGGGCTCTACCGGGCGGCCTGCGCCGCCAAGCTGAACGGGAAGACGGTGGATCTGCGCACCCCGCTGACCGAGGACGGCGCGGTGGATATCCTGACCTTTGACGACGAGGACGGGAAAAAGGCCTATTGGCATACCACCTCCCACATCATGGCCCAGGCCGTTAAGCGGCTGTGGCCGCAGACCAAGCTGACCATCGGCCCCTCCATCGACAGCGGCTTTTACTATGACTTCGACAGCGAGCACAACTTCTCCGCCGAGGATTTGATTGCCATCGAGGCCGAGATGAAGAAAATCATCAAGGAAGCGCTGCCCATCGAGCGCTTCACCCTGCCCCGGGACGAGGCGCTGGCCCTCATGAAGGACGAGCCGTACAAGTGCGAGCTGATTACTGAGCTGCCAGAGGGGGAGGAGATTTCCTTCTACCGGCAGGGGGATTTTGTGGATCTTTGCGCCGGGCCCCATCTGCCCGACACGGGGCGGGTCAAGGCGGTCAAGCTGCTCAGCGCCACCGGCGCTTACTGGCGGGGCGATTCCAAGAACAAGATGCTGCAGCGCATCTACGGCATCGCCTTCCCCAAAACCGCGGATCTTCAGGCCCATCTGGAGAAGCTGGAGGAGGCCAAAAAGCGGGATCACAACAAGCTCGGCCGGGAACTGGAGCTGTTCACGACGGTGGACGTCATCGGCCAGGGGCTGCCCATCCTGCTGCCCAAGGGCGCGCGGATCGTCCAGCTGCTGCAGCGGTTTGTGGAGGACGAGGAGCAGAAGCGGGGCTATCTCCTGACCAAGACCCCGCTGATGGCCAAGAGCGATTTGTATAAGATTTCGGGGCACTGGGATCACTATAAGGAAGGGATGTTCGTCCTGGGGGACGAGGAAAAGGACAAGGAGGTCTTCGCCCTGCGGCCCATGACCTGCCCCTTCCAGTATCAGGTGTTCCTCAACCGGATGCGTTCCTACCGGGATCTGCCCATGCGCCTGGGAGAAACCTCCACCCTGTTCCGCAACGAGGACAGCGGCGAGATGCACGGCCTTATCCGGGTGCGGCAGTTCACCATTTCCGAGGGGCATCTGATTCTCCGGCCCGAGCAGCTGGAGGAGGAGTTCAAGGGCTGCCTGGAGCTGGCCCGGTATATGCTGGATACCCTGGGGCTGGGCGAGGACGTGACCTACCGGTTCTCCCAATGGGATCCGAACGATCGGGAGAAGTTCATCGGCACCCCCGAGCAATGGGCCGAGGCGCAGGACGCCATGGAGAAAATTCTGAAGCATCTGAACGTGCCCTATACCATCGGCATCGGGGAGGCCGCCTTCTACGGCCCCAAGCTGGACATTCAAATCAAGAATGTCTACGGCAAGGAGGACACCCTCATCACCCTCCAGGTGGATCAGATGCTGGCCGAACTGTTCGGCATGGAATATGTGGACGTGGACGGCCAGAAGCGCCGGCCCTATATCATCCACCGCACCTCCTTGGGCTGCTACGAGCGGACGCTGGCGCTGCTCATTGAGAAGTACGCCGGGGCGTTCCCCCTGTGGCTGGCCCCCGAGCAGGTGCGGGTGCTCCCCATTTCCGAGCGGCTGCATGACGCGGCGCAGGCGGTGACCGACCGGCTGAAGGCCGCGGGGCTGCGGGTGGAAATCGACCGGCGCAACGAGAAGATTGGGTATAAAATCCGGGAGGCGCAGGTGCAGAAGGTGCCCTATATGCTGGTCGTCGGTGACCGGGAGGCCGAGGAGGGAACGGTATCGGTGCGCGCCAGGGGAGAAGGAGACATCGGCTCCATGCCGGTGGAGGATTTCCTGGCCCGTGCCCTGCGCGAGGTAGCGGAAAAGAAAAGATAGGGGCTTTGCCCGCGCTGTCAATCAGCGGGCGGGCATTGTGCACAAGTTTCAGGGAACGGGTAATCTGATAATATTTTAACATTTCCCTATCTTTTTCGCCCGAAATACGGTATACTAAACTGGTAAACAGGCCGGTCCGCCGGTCATAAACGCCATGAAAAAACAGGAGGTTCGTATTATGCCCCTCGTAAACACCACCGAGATGTTCAAAAAGGCCTACGAAGGCGGTTACGCCATCGGCGCGTTCAACGTCAACAACATGGAGATCGTGCAGGGAATCGTCGACGCCTGCAAGGAACTGAACTCCCCTGTGATTCTGCAGGTTTCCGGCTCGGCCCGGAAATACGCCCGGCACGCCTACCTGTACAACATGGTGCAGGCGGCTGTGGAGGAGACCGGCCTGCCCATCGCCCTGCATCTCGACCACGGCTCCAGCTTCGAGCTGTGCAAGGACTGCATCGACGGCGGCTTCACCTCCGTGATGATCGACGGCTCCCACCTGCCGTATGAGGAAAACGTGGCCGTGACCAAGAAGGTCGTGGAATATGCCCATGCCCGCGGCGTCACCGTGGAGGGCGAGCTGGGCCAGCTGGCCGGCGTGGAAGACGAGGTCAGCGTGGAGGCCGACAAGGCCAACTACACCGATCCGGATCAGGTGCAGGATTTCGTCACCCGCACCGGCGTGGATTCCCTGGCCATCGCCATCGGCACCAGCCACGGCGCGTTTAAGTTCAAGCCCGGCCAGAAGCCCCAGCTGCGCTTCGACATCCTGCAGGAAGTCATGGATCGGCTGCCCGGCTTCCCCATCGTGCTGCACGGCGCGTCCTCCGTCATGCCCGAGTATGTGGCGGACGTCAATAAGTTCGGCGGCCAGATGGCCGACGCCATCGGCATCCCGGAAGACATGCTGCGCAAGGCGGCGAGCATGGCGGTGTGCAAAATCAACGTGGACTCCGACCTGCGTCTCGCCATGACGGCGGGCATCCGCAAGCACTTCGCGGAGAATCCCACCCATTTCGATCCCCGCCAGTATCTGGGCGAAGGCCGCGACAACATCACCAAGGTGGTCAAGCACAAAATCGAAGACGTGCTCGGCAGCGCCAACCGCGCCTGAGCAAAGCGCAAAAAGGGAACAAGGCCGCGCCTTGTTCCCTCTTTTTTTTCCGGGTTTGCGAAATTCCGTCATTCTGACAAATACCGGGGCGATTCTTGCCGGGTTTTGATAGAATATAAAGAATTGCTTTTTGGGCGGGAATACGGTAAAATATTTTTATTCGATATTCACGGTTTGTTTACATTCCGATAACAGAACGAACAAGCGGTATGCGAGCATACCGCTTGTCTCCGTTGAATGGCAGAATACCAAGGAGGCAGAAAATTTCATGCAGCTTTTGGAAGAGCGGATCCGCCGGGACGGCAAGGTGCGGGCCGGCAACGTCCTCAAGGTGGACAGCTTTCTCAACCACCAGATGGATATCGAGCTGTTCAACGAAATCGGGCGGGAATTCTACCGGCTGTTCGGGGACAGCGGCGTGACGAAAATCCTGACCATCGAGGCCTCGGGCATCGGCATCGCCTGCGTGACCGCCCAGTATTTCCATGTGCCGGTGGTGTTCGCCAAGAAAAACCAGACCAAAAACATCGACGGCGGCGTCTATACCACCCAGGTGGAATCCTTCACGCACGGGCGGGTGTACGACATCCGGGTCGCCAAGGAATTCCTGCGGCCCGGCGATCGGGTGCTGCTTATCGACGATTTTCTCGCCAACGGCAAGGCACTCATGGGCCTCAGCCAGCTGGTGAAGGACGCGGGCGCCGCCCTGGTGGGCGCGGGCGTCGTCATTGAAAAAGGGTTCCAAAAGGGCGGCGATCGCTTGCGGGAACAGGGAATCCGGGTGGAATCCCTGGCGATTGTGGACGCCATGGACGAAGAGGGAACCATCACGTTCCGCTGATCAAGGTTTATCGGGCGGCGGGACGTTCCGCCCCGCGCCCTGTAAATAGGAAGAAGAAAACAGGAGGAAGAAAAGATGAAGAAAATTCTCGCATTCCTGCTGGCCGCCGTTATGCTGTTCGCCGTCGCCGGCTGCAGCCAGGACGGCAGTGACAGCAAAACCCCCGCCGGCAGCCAGGCCAGCGGCGGCGCCATGCCCGCCGTTGCCAAGGACGACCTGAAGGTGGGCGTCATCCATATCGGTGAACCGGCGGACGGCGCCGGCTATTCCTACGCGCATGATCAGGGTATTGTGGCCATGCAGAAGGAACTGGGCCTTAAGGACAGCCAGATCATCCGCAAGAACAACATTCCCGACACCGATACCGCCAAAACGCAGACTGCCATCGAAGAGCTGGTCGAGGAAGGCTGCCAGGTGATTTTCGGCACCAGCTTCAACTATATGAACGTGATGGAGCAGATGGCTGAAACGTATCCGAAGGTCATTTTTTCCCACTGCTCCGGCTATAAAAACAACGGCAAGAACATGAATAACTACTTCGGCCGGATTTATCAGGCCCGGTATCTGGCGGGCATCGCCGCCGGCATGAAGACGCAGTCCAACAAAATCGGCTATGTGGCCGCCATGGACGTCACCAACTCCGAAGTGACCGGCGGCATCAACGCCTTTGCCATGGGCGTCAAGTCGGTCAACGCCGATGCCCGCGTGTATGTGAAGGTCACCAACACCTGGTTCGATGTCACCAAGGAGAAGCAGGCCGCCGAGGCCCTGCTGGCCGATGGCTGCGACGTCATCGCCCAGCACTGCGACACCACCGCGCCCCAGCTGGCCGCCCAGGAAAAGGGTGTGTGGGGCTGCGGCTACAACTCCGATATGACCGAATCCGCGCCCAAGGCTCACCTGACCGCCCCCATCTGGCATTGGGGCGCCTACTACACCTCGGCCGTTAAGGAAGTCATCGAGGGCACCTGGAAGCCGGTGAACTACTTTGGCGGTATGGCCGAGGGCTTCATCGACATCTCCCCCCTGACCGCCAACTGCGCCGAGGGCACGCAGGCCAAGATCGACGAGGTGTCCGCCAAAATTAAGGACGGCTCCTTCAAGGTATTCGAAGGCGAAATTAAGGACAACCAGGGTAACATCGTCAACAAAGCGGGCGACGTTATCCCCGATGGGGACATCACCGGCAAAATGAACTGGTATTTCGAGACCGTCGTGGTAAAATAAGCCGCCCGGCGGCAGACCGTATCCCCCCATCTTCCGGAAAGGACATGGAGCTTATGGAACCAGCGAACACGGCAATTGAACTCAGTGGCATTACCAAGCGGTTCGGGTCGGTCGTCGCCAACGATCACATCGACCTTTCCGTCAAGCAGGGCGAGATTCTCGCCCTGCTTGGCGAAAACGGATCGGGAAAAACCACGCTGATGAACATGCTGTCGGGGATTTACCGCCCCGACAGCGGTTCTATTTTTATCGGCGGGCAGGCGGCGGTTATCCGGTCGCCCGAGGACGCGGCCCGGTATAAAATCGGCATGATCCACCAGCACTTTAAGCTGGTGGGGGTGCACACGGCCGCCGACAATATCCTGCTCGGCTCAAAAAAGGAGAGCTGGCTTCTTAGGAAAAACCGGGGAGCGCGCATCCGAGAGCTTTGCGACGCCTACGGGCTGGAAATCGACCCGGACAAGCGGGTCTACGACATGTCGGTCAGCGAAAAGCAGACCGTCGAAATTCTTAAGGTGCTTTACCGGGGCGCGGACATTCTCATCCTGGACGAGCCCACCGCCGTGCTGACCCCCCAGGAGACGGACAAGCTGTTCGACATCCTGCGGCGCATGAAGGAGCGGGGCTGCGCGGTCATTATCATCACCCACAAGCTGAACGAGGTGCTGGCCATCAGCGACCGGGTCACCATCCTGCGCAAGGGGCAGAGCGTGGCCACCGTGAAGACCGCGGACACCGACGCGAGACAGCTCACCGAGCTGATGGTGGGCCGGCCCATCACCCTGTCCATTGAGCGGCCAGAGCCGGAAAGACATGAGAAGCTGCTGGAAATCCACCGGCTGACGGTGCTCAACGGCGAGGGTGTGGAGGCCCTGCGGGACGTGAGCTTTTCACTCGGCGAGGGCGAAATCCTGGGCGTCGCCGGGGTGGCGGGCAGCGGGCAGAAGGAGCTGTGCGAGACCATTGCGGGCCTGCAGAAGGTCAAGGAAGGCGCTATCCTCTATAAAAAGGAAAACATCGTGGGCAAAACGCCCCGCGAAATCATAAAAAAAGGCATCAGCATGAGCTTTATCCCCGAGGATCGGCTGGGCATGGGCCTGGCCGCCTCCATGGGCATGGTGGACAACATGCTGCTCAAAAGCTATCTCAACGGCCGGGGGCCCTTTGTCCGGCGCCGGGAGGCCCGGGAGCTGGCCCGGCGGCTGGTAGGGCAGCTGGACATCGTGACGCCCGGGGTGGACACGCCGGTGCGCCGCCTGTCGGGCGGCAACGTGCAGAAGGTGCTGCTCGGGCGGGAAATTGAGTCCAACCCCCATGTGCTGATCACCGCCTACGCGGTGCGGGGGCTGGATATTCACTCCTCCTACATGATTTACGACGCACTCAACGCACAGAAGAAGAAGGGCGTGGGCATCCTGTTCATCGGCGAGGATCTGGACGTGATGCTGGAGCTCTGCGACCGGATACTGGTGCTCTGTCACGGGCAGGTGACCGGCGTGGTGGACGCCAAGGGGACGACCAAGGAACAGCTCGGTCTGATGATGACCGGCGCCGGGCAGGAAGGAGGATGAACATGGCAGACTCCACAAATACGAAAAAGAACACCGCCCCGCTGCTGCGCATCGTCAAGCGCGCGGAGATGTCCGCCGGGAAGGTGGCGCTGCTCTCCGCCGTCGGATTGCTGGCTGGCATCGTGGTGGGCGGCCTGTTTATCCTGATGCTGGGGCAGAACCCCTTCGCGGTCTACGCCGCCATTGCCAAGGGGGCGTTCCGCAGCAGCCTGGCCACCAAGGGCGTGGTGAAAATCGCCGTCCCGCTGCTCATCTCCTCGCTGGGCATCGTCCTGGCCTTCAAGATGAAGTTCTGGAACATCGGCGCCGAGGGGCAGATTATCATGGGCGCCATCTTCGCCACCTATTTCGGCGTGTTTCACGGGGACTGGCCCAAGGCGGTGCTGCTGCCTGTCATGTTCCTGGCCGGCATCGTGGGCGGCGGGTTATGGGGGGCGATTCCCGCCTTCTTCAAGACCAGGTTCGGCACCAACGAGACCTTGCTGACCTTGATGCTCAACTACATCGCCTTGTACCTCATCATGTTCCTGCGGGAGGGCCCCTGGCGCGACCCGTCCAACATGGCCTTTCCCCAAATCGCCACCATCGGTGAAAACGCCCGGCTGGGCGAGGTCTTCGGGGTGCACGCCGGCTGGATCGTCGCTCTGGTGCTGGTGGTTCTCGTCTTCGTGTATATGAAATACACCAAGCACGGGTATGAAATCAGCGTGGTGGGCGAAAGCCAGAACACCGCCCGGTACGCCGGGATGAACGTAAGCAAAATCGTGCTGCGCACCATGTTCATCAGCGGCGCCATCTGCGGCCTTGCCGGGATGGTACAGGTGTCCGGCAACACCTATAACCTGAGCGACGGCATCGCGGGCGGCGTGGGCTTCACGGCCATCATCGTGGCCTGGCTGGCCCGGCTGAATCCCTTCGTCATCGTGATCATCACCGCGCTGTTCAGCATCCTGGAAAAGGGCAGCAGCGTGATGCAGAGCGCCTTCGGGCTCTCCTCCGCGGTGTCCGATATCCTGCAAGGCATCATCCTGTTCGTAGTGCTGGCGGTGGATTTCTTCACCCGGTACGCGCTGGTGATCCGCGGCGGAAAGGAGGAACAGGCATGACGGCGATTATCAACTTCCTGTTTGCCGCCATCAAGGCCGGCACCCCGCTCCTCTTCGGCACCACCGGCGAGATCGTCACCCAAAAGGCGGGGAACCTGAACCTCGGCGTGGAAGGCATGATGTACATGGGGGCCTTCACCGGCTTCTATGTGGGCCTGACCACCGGCAGCCTGCCTCTGGCCCTGCTGGCCGCTTTCGGGGCGGGCATGCTGGGGGCGCTGATTTATGCCTTCCTCACCGTCACCCTCAAGGCCGACCAGAACGTCACCGGCCTGACCCTGACCATTTTCGGCACCGGCTTTGCCAACTTCTTCGGCGAGGTGATGATCAGCCAGACGGCCGGCGGCCAGCCCAAGCTGCCCGAAAACCTGCTGGGCATCCTGGCCGAGCATCCCATTCCCCTGCTCAGCAGCATCCCCTTCTTCGGCAAGCTGCTCTTCTCCCACAACCTGTTGGTCTATCTGGCGGTGGTGGTGGCCGTGCTGTGCGGCTTCTACATCTCCCGCACCCGGGCGGGGCTGAGCATGCGCTCGGTGGGCGAGAACCCGGCGGCGGCCGACGCGGCAGGGATCAACGTCACGCTGGTCAAGTACACCAACATCCTGCTGGGCGGCGGCATCTGCGGCCTGGGCGGGGTGTATATCTCTCTCATCAACGGCGGCGGTGTGTGGAACAACGGCTGCGTGGGCGGCCAGGGCTGGATTGCCGTGGCCCTGGTGATCTTCGCCAGCTGGAGCCCTGTCAAGGCGATCCTGGGCTCCCTGGTGTTCGGCGCGTTCAGCGTGCTGCAGCTGTATATTCCTCGGAACATCCTGCCGCTGCCCAACGCCTTTTACGTCATGCTGCCCTTCCTGATCACGGCCATCGTCCTGATCATCACCTCCATGCGCAAATCCAAAAAACACGCGCAGCCCGCCGGCTGCGGCGTCAACTATTTCCGCGAGGAACGGTAAAAACAGGCGGAGGAACCACAACTGGTTCCTCCGCCTGTTTTTGTTAGGCTTTATCCTTGAAATGGTCGCCGCTGTAATAGAAGCGCCCGGCCTGCAGGCCGCCGCCCTTTACTCGGATGAGCTCGGGCACCGTAACCATAGTGTAGCCCTGGGCGGTAAGGCGATCCATCATCTCCACCGCCGCGTCCACGGAGGTTTCGTATACGTCGTGCATCAGCACAATGGCTCCGTCCTGGACGCCGTATTTCCCCTGCCGGAAGGCCGTGGCCAGGATGGTGTCCTTGTTCCGGTGCTCCCAGTCCCGGGTGTCCACCGTCCAGTTGACGACAGAAACGCCCTTCTCCTTGGCGTAGCCGAGCAGCCGGTTGTCGTAGTTGCCGCCCGGCGGCCGAAGCAGCACGGGAGCGTAGCCCACCGCCCCGCGGATAATGGCCGCGCACTTGTTCACCTGATCCTGCATCGCGGCGGCCGCGCCCTTGGTCAGGTTCTGGTGGGCGTAGGAGTGGTTGCCGATGACGTGGCCCTCCGCGTCCATCCGCTTGAGAATTTCGGGATGTTTGGCGGCGTTGGTGCCCACGACAAAAAAAGTGGCCTTTATGTTCCGCTTTTTCAGCTCGTCCAGCAGCCGGGGGGTGGTCTTTCCCCCCGGGCCGTCGTCGAAGGTCAGGGCGATGAGCTTGGTGCCGGCCGGATAGACGGCGCCGGTCACCTTGCTGGCCAGCTGCTGCTTGGCGGCGGCTAAATCCTTCCGGGCGGCCTCCAAATCCTTTTTCGCCTGCTCCAACTCTTTTTGCAGCTCCTGCGCCCTGGCGGCGTCCCCCGCCGCATCGGCCAGCTGCTGCTCCGTTTCCTTCAGCTTCCGCTCCGCTTCCTCCGCCCGCTGCTGCAGCTCCTCCGCCGTTTTCTGGTTGGCGTTCTGCAGCTCCTCCAGCTGCTCCCGGTACCACAGCACGCCGGAAAATGCCACGCCGCCCGCCACGGCCAAGGCGACGATCAGCAGCAGACACGCGATAAGCCCCGCCATCAGCCGCCGGTTCAGCGGTGCGGCTTCTTTTCCTTTCATCCCGCCGCCTCCTTTCCCCCCGTACCTGTATAGTTTACCATACCCGGCATCGAATACAAAGCGTTTATGGGCATTTTCTAAAATTTCCTAAAAAATCTTCCGCTGTTTCTTTAGATGTTTCAGCCGGGAAAAAAGTTGATGTTCAAATAAAACGCAAAATGCGGGCCACGTTTCGTGGCCCGCAGGGGATTTTTCAGGGGATCAAAAACATAAAATCCTTTCCCTTTTGGTGCAGTCAGTCTTCAACCTCGACCGTGCCGTCGGCGTGCACCGTCAGCGTCATGCCGTCCCGGACATAGGCGAGGAATTCCTCGCCCAGATTGTCCACGGTGGGCATGCTGTGCGGCGTCCATACGTCGGCCAAAATGGCCCCCGCCGCGGCCAGCGAGTCGATGGGCAGGGAAAACAGCATGGCGGCCGGCGCCGCCCCCATCGAGCAGGCGGTGTGCAGCACCATGCCGCCGGTGGTGGAACCGATGGTCTGCGGCAGGCAGAGAGCGGTGCCGGTCATCACCTTGCCGTATAGATCGGCGTTGTTCTGATCGGAGCAGACCGCCTGGGTCTTTTTCGCCAGCAGGCTCTTCTGGAAGGAGGCCAGCGTGTTGAAGCCCTCGTGGCTGACCAGCGCCTTAGCCTTCGCCTCGCCGGGCACTACGGGGCGGCCCTTGAAAATTTTGCTCATGCCCCTTCGCCTCCCTTCACGAGAATGGCCGTCACTTCGTCGTCGGTATAATACCGGGCGGCGGTATAGGTGCGCAGCTTATTGGAATTGGTGATAACCGGCAGGGCTTTGCACAGGGGGTTGTTCATGTACATCAGCGGGCAGATGTAGGACAGGCGGGCGCCGGTGGCCCGCAGCCTCTCGAAATACGGCGTTTTCCGGAAGGCCTCCAGCACGTCGGGGGCGGCGGTCAGCACCGTCTTGATTTTCAGCCGCCCGCCCTGCAACGCGCCCTCCAGCTTCTCCGTCCAGCCGATGAGCTGGCTCAGGGACAGATGGGGGCAGCCGATAAAGCACAGCTTCGGCTTGGCGTCCGGGTTCTTCCAAATGACCGGATAGCCGGCCTTGACCCGCTCCAGCTCCGCGTCGTCGATGACATAGGTTTTGGCACCGGGGCGTATCAACGCGTCCCCCAGATCCACCGCCTCGGGGGTCAGGCCCTCCACATGGTACAGCCCCACCGCTCCATTGGACGCGGAGGCCGCGCCCATGTCCTTGAGATACGCCTTTGCGCTGTCGTCCAGCTGGCCGCCCAGGAAGGGGGCCAGCCCCTTGATATAGGGCACGTCCTCCATGACCTTCAGGCCGATGGCGCTGCCCAGCACTTGGGCCTCCGGTCTTTTGGAGGTTTTCACCTCCACCACCCAGGAGGCCCGGCGCCCCTCGTCGGTCAGCAGCCCGAAATAGGGCACCCTGCCCAGGATGGCGCCGAAAATGTCCATATACGCGGAGTTCCGGTTGCAGCGCGCGCCCAGCACCGAGTTGGCGTACACCACGGCGGAGGATTCCGACCAGCTGAGCACCTGGCCCAGGGCGGGCACATTGCCCACCTCGTCCATATAGCAGGTGCAGGTGAACGCCTTGTCGTTCTTCAGTCCCAGCCGGCGCAGCTGCCCCTCGTAGTCCTCCTGCTTGCCGTACATAACGCCGAACACGATCCGCTGCAAAAAATTGCAGGGGACGTTTTCGAAATCCAACGGCCGGGGGTCCATGGTAAAGGGCTGCTCGGCGTGAAGACCTGCCGCAATCAGCTCGTCCATCACGTCGAACAGGGCGGTGGTCACCGAAAGGCCGAAGGAGGTCACCAGATGGGCCTGGCCGGTGGCGGGCACCATCTTTTCGGCCCCGAAGGTGTCGCCGTACATTACCAGGGACTTCATCACCTTGGCCAGAGTTTCCCCCCGCTGGCCGTCCAGGATCGCTTGTTCTTCCGCAGTCAGCCGCATACAATCATCCTTCCTTGTCTGGGGCACGACGCCCCCGGTTTATAACGCCAGCGCCAGCGCGTAGGCCGCCCGCACGGCTTCGAATACCCTGCCCACCTGGTAGCTGTCGCCGAGCTGGCGCACCAGGGGGGCCACCCGGCGGCGCTGCGCCTCCAGGAAGAGGGCATCGTCCGCCCGTCCGCCCGCAGCCAGCACAATGAGATCCGCGTTCAGGGAGATGGCCTGTTCCTCCACCTTGATGCGGGGCGCCAGAGGATTCTCGATGTTTTCCGGCAGGATGGGGTGCCAGGTGTCATAGGGATCCGGCACGGTCGGGGACACATTGCGCACCGCCAGCAGGCCGTCGGGGGTGAAGCCGGTGACCCTGGTGCAGTTGAGCAGCTCCACCCCGTTTTTGTGTAGGGTATGAATGAGGTGCCCGCGATTGGCGGTGCAGGTGTGGTTCATGATCACGGGGGTCATCTCCAGCACCTTGACCTCCTTATGCAGCTCCTGCCGCAGCCAGAAGGCGGTTTCGCAGCCCACCACGCCGCCGCCGATGACCGCCACGTACCGGGCGCCCTCCGCCAGCTCGGGGTGCATCAGCAGATCGGTGGCCTGGACGATGTTGGCGTTCTCCGCCCCGGGCAGATCCAGCCGGACGTCAGCCGAGCCGGTGGCCACCACCACCGCATCGAAGCGCTGATCGGCCAGCCAGTCGGCTGTGGCCTCGGTGCCGGTCAGGAAAGTCAGCCCGTGCGCCGCCTCGGCCTTTTTCACCTGCCGCTCCAGATATAGGCGGTAGTTGTCCACATCGAACTTGATTTTCGGCACACTGCCGGGGATCAAGCGCCCGCCGATTTTCCCGCTTTTTTCGATGAGGGTGACCCGATGCCCCCGGGCGGCGGCGGTGACCGCGGCGACCACCCCGGCGGGCCCGGCCCCCACGACGGCGATCCGCTTGGACGCCTCGGCCTTGGGCGGCGCGGCGGGATAGACATGCTCGAAGGCGGTACGGGGGTTGACCGCGCATTGGGGATGGCCCCCCTCCACGAATTCGTTGAGGCACCCCTCCTGGCAGCCGATGCAGGGGCGGATGTCCTCCACCTGGCCGGCATAGGCCTTGTTGGGCCACTCGGGATCGGCCAGCAGCGGGCGGCCGAGCATCACCATGTCGCACAGGCGGCCCCGCAGCGCCGCCTCCGCCAGATCGGGATAGCCCAGCTTGCCCACGCCCACCACCGGCACCTCCGCCCCGGCGTTGGAGCGGATCTGGTTGGCGGAAAAGAACTCCTTGACGGTGCGGGCCACCTCCAGGAAACAGCCGGGAGGCATGGAACCCGGCGGATGGGGCAGCCACCAGTTGTCGTAACAGCCGAGATCCACGTCGAAGATGTCCACGCCGGCGGCCACCAGGTTCTTCATGTATTCCAGGGTCATGTCCACCGTGCGGCCGTTGACGAACTTCTTCATGGAGGTGCCGTGGATGGCCTCGCCGTAGGTCTCGTTGAGGGCCAGGGACAGGTCGATGCGGTACATGATGGGGTAGGCGTCCCCCACCCGGCGGCGGATTTCCCGCACCATGTCCAGGCCGAAGGCCTGCCAGTTGGAGAAATGGCCCAGGGCACGGCGGTTGAAGGCCGGGTTGGTCATCTGCTCGAGCAGATAGCCCTCGTGGCCGTGGAGATACACGCCGTCCAGGTTGGCCGCCTTGGCGTCGGCCGCGGCCTGCCCGGCGTTTTTGATGATGTGGTTCAGCTTGCGGCCCGATAGGGGCAGGCAGGGCACCTGCGACATGTAAAAGTTGGGGTTCAGGGAGGAGGATACCGGGAATTTCAGGGAATTGACCAGGCATTGGGGATTGCCCACCCGGCCGAGCCCGGGGGTCAGCTGTATGAAGAATTTGGCCCCATAGGCGTGCACCCCCGCCGCGATGTCCCGCCAGGCGGCGAACACGGTGCGGGAGCGGTCGATGCGGGGGAAGTAGCTCAGCTTGCCCAGCTCGATGATGGAATGGTCGATGCCGAAGCTGACCGGCACCAGCCCGGAGGTGATGAGCCCCACGCCCCCTTTGGCCCGCTCGATGAAATACTGGATCATCTTCTCATTCGGGCGGCCCGTTTCCTCGCACATACTGATGTTCCCCATGGGGGCCATAACCAAGCGGTTTTTGACCGTCATGCGGTTGATGCGGATGGGGGAAAACATAGCGTCATAGGGATACAGATCTTTGGTCATCCGGCCGCTTTGCACCCGGGAGGGGTCGTCGAACCAGTGGCCGTAATCGTCCACCAGCCGCTGCACCTGCGCGTCGGTTTTCAGCATATGTATCGCCTTCCTTTCAAACGAATTCTTGTGTGTCGGATTGGTTTCATTATACAACGGGCCGCTCGCCGGCAAAACCCTTTTGGAAAAGAATTCAAGAGATGTTCAGCCGTTGCACACAAACAGCCGATGCGTGGCATCGGCTGTCTCAGCTTGTCGACAACGTCGACAAGCTGCTGGACGGGGACGCCGGATCACGGCGGCTCACTGACGTTCGCCTTGTTCCATCTGTCCCCGCTGGCGGAGCGTTCGCTCCGCCCGACCACGCCCTGCTCTTGAAAACCGGCGGAAACACGTGTGTTTCCACCAGTTTCCGCCTATAAGGTGTGTTTGCGAGGCACATGTCCTCGCAAACACAAATTGGTAACCCGCCTCCACCTTTTTTCGTTTTCCGAATGGCAGATTCCCCTTTTTTTGACAGCCTGAACACTTACCCCACGCCCGTCCGTCCCCAGCCGCAGGGCAGCCGGCCGTCCAGGGCGGCGATGACCGTCTCCGCCCTCTTGTCGGGTAGCTCCAGCCAGGGGCCGGGATCGGGGATTTGGTGGAGATAATGGGCGTCGGAATCGCACAGCAGGATTTTCCCCCGCGCCTCCCGGTACTGCGCGCATAGGACCTCCACGTCCCCCCGGGCGGTGATTTCCACCGCCGCGAAGCCCAGGGGCGGCAGATCGCCCAGGGCCGCCGTCACGCTGTAGGACGGGCGGTCGATATGGGCGGGGAAGGCGGTGCCGCCGTGTTTACGGGCCAGTCCCAGCACCTCGTCCACCGAAATACCCGACGCAGTGGTCAGCAGGAGGGTTTCCCGCCCCACGATGTCGTCCTGCGCGTCCAGCAGCAGCTGCTCCCCGAAAATGTCGGGCCGGTTCTCCACCGGGGGCAGGGTGGGCCGCACCGCCGCCTCAAAGGCCAGCGCCCCCTCCAGGGCGGGGAACAGGCAGACCACATGGGCTTCCTCGGCGGTGCACAGCTCCATACCGGGCAGCACCAGCAGGCCCGTCCCCCGCGCCGCCTCCATCACGGCGGCGCAGTTGCCGCAGCTGTTGTGATCGGTCACCGCGATGGCGTCCAGCCTCGCCAGCGCCGCCATGCCCGCCAGGTTGGCCGGGGTCATATCGTTGTCGCCGCAGGGGGACAGGGCGGTATGTATATGAAAATCATAAGTCAGCCGCAAGGCGCCGCCCCCTTTGCTTTATCAACGGAACGCCCCGAAAACGGCCAGGAGGATAAGGCCGATCAAAGCCGCCAGAAGGAGGGCGGCCAGCCATTTGAGGCTTTCCAGCGCCCGCAGCTGCTTGAGCGCTACGAGCAGCTGCTGCTCCTCCGGGGCCAGCTGCTCCGGATCCAAGCGGACAAATTCGCCGCTCTTCTCTATCTGATAGATATCGTCCGGCAGCGGCTCGCCCCGCTCCATCCGCTCCTTCAGGGCCTTGTTCTCCTCGGGTGAGCAGGCACCGACCCGCAGAATGCCTTGCTGCCACAACAGGGAATACAGCTCCTCCCGCGCCTTCACGGCGTCCCCTCCTTCTCCAGCAGCCGGCCGATGTCCAGGGCCAGCTCATAGGCGGGGCGGGGGCTGCGCAGCACTGCTACGTCCTGTGCCCGTGCCTTCTCGCCGGCCGCCTCGTCCAGGGGGGACGCCTCGGTCAGCAGGATGCAGGCCACGTCGGCCAGCACCGCCACGGCGATGGCGTTGACGTTGCCCATGACGGTCAGCCATACGCATCCGGCCGGCGCGCGCCCCATCACCCAGCTGAGCAGATCCCCGCAGTAGCCGCCGGTTACCTCCCGGCCGCCGTCTCCCGGGACGACGGTTTCAAGGGACAGCGCACGGCTCAGCTCTTCGACAGTCATTGTCCTTCCTCCTCAGTCCTCGGAGGGGGGCACGTAGCCCTCCAGCCGGCTTAATTGGACGGCGATGTCCTGTATCTGCCTGCGCATGAGGAAGATGCAGTCGGTCTCCTTGGCCAGCCCCTGCACGGCGTCCTCCGCCAGGGCCCGGCAGGTCGGCGCGCCGCAGGAGCCGCAGTCCAGCTGGGGCAGCCGCTCGCTGATGGCGTCGATGCGTTCCATCAGGCGCATGGCGTCCTCCACGTTCTCGGCCAGCTTCATGACCGGCGCGAACTCCAGCCGGTCGGTCCATTCCAGCCGCTCCGCGCACCCCGCGTCCTCGGTGCGGTTGCAGGAAACCGGCAGGTATTTGCGCAGCCGCTGGATCCGCGCGCGGGCCACATAGCCGTTCTCGGCGGCGAATATGCCCCCCACGCAGCCCCCCGCGCAGGCGTTGAGCTCGATGAAATCCAGCTCCTGCAGCTTTTCGTCCTCCAGCTCCTCGAGCACCTGGATGACGTTCTCGATGCCGTCCGCGGCCAGATGGTTCTCGTTGAGCAGGCCGGCGGCTTCTCCGCCGATGGAGGACCAGCTCACCCCGATGATGCCCGACCGGGCCAGAGGCTCCACCTTGTCCAGATGGTTCATGGCGGAGACCAGCCGAGGATACAGATCGCTGATGGACAGCACGCCGTCCACGTTGGAGTGGGGGATGCCGATGGGCACCCGCACGTCCGTCACCTTGGCGGCGCAGGGGGAGAGGAAGAAAATCCCGATCTGCTCGCTTGGCAGGCCGGTTTTCTTCATGGCCTCCTCCCGGGCCAGCAGGGCGGCGATTTCCATGGGCGCCTTCAGGGGCAGCACATGGTCGCACAAATCCGGGAAACGCACCCGGATCAGCCGCACCACCGCCGGGCAGGCCGAGCTGATGGCCGGCTTTTTCAGCTTTCCGTCCCCCAGCAGCTGGCGGGTCAGATCCGAATGGATTTCCGCCCCCCGCGACACCTCGAACACATCGTCGAACCCGATGGCCTTCAGCCCCGTGAGCACGATGTCGATGTCGTCCAGGTGGTTGAACTGCCCGTACAGGGTGGGGGCGGGCAGGGCCACCGTATAGGTAAAATCCTTCAGCATCTCGAAGGGGTCGTGCCCCGCCTTTTTGGCGTGATGGGGGCAGACCCGGATGCACTCGCCGCAGTCGATGCACCTCTCGGAGATGATCTGCGCCTTGCCCCCCCGCACCCGGATCGCCTGGGTGGGGCAGCGCTTGATGCAGTTGGTGCAGCCGACGCACTTCTCCTTGTCCAGCGTGACAGAGTGGAAAAACCGATCCATCACCAAGCCTCCCTGCTTCCGTCAGACCTGGACCGTCAGGGTCATGGTGGTGCCCGCGCCGATGACCGTCTCGATCGCCATCTGATCGGTGTATTTCTTCATGTTGGGCAGCCCCATCCCCGCGCCGAAGCCCAGCGAACGGATGTTGTCCGGGGCGGTGGACCACCCCTCCTGCATGGCCTTTTCCACGTCGGGGATGCCCGGGCCGTGATCGGTAAGCACCACCGTGACCCTGTCGGGCAGAATATCGACGTCCGCCACCCCGCCGCCGGCGTGGATGACCATGTTGATTTCCCCCTCATACATGGCGATGGCCACCCGGCGGATGGCGTCGGGGGGGAAGCCCAGCTGCTTGAGGGTGCGCTTGACCGCGGCGGAGGCTTCCCCGGCACGGGTGAAATCGTCGCCCGGCACCTCAAAATGCAGATGCTTGTTCATATGTGCACCCCCGCTCCGCCGTACTTGGGCGGCTGATATTCATCCCTCTTATGGTCTGTCATCATGCTGTCCTCCTATAGTTTGAAAAGCGCCGCTTTTCAAACCTCCCCGCCTTTCAGGCCGTTTTCATACAGCAGCCCGCAGGCGGTGAACATCCGCATGGGGGACTTGAGCAGGACGATGCCGCGGTCGCCCGCCAGCTCGATCATATCGGGGGTGGGGTCCTTTCCCCGGACAAACACGATGCAAACCATATCCATCATGTCGGCGGTGCGCACCACCTGGGGATTCACCAGCCCGGTCAGCAGCACCGACTGATCCTTGACAAAGGCCAGCACGTCGCTCATCATGTCGCTGCCGCAGGCGTTGTGCACCTCGGTTTCCAGATGATCCGCGCCGCAGACCAGATCGGCTTGCAGGATGCGTACAATATCGGCAATGGTCATACACTAGGCTCCTTTCTCTTGAGGGAAACGCCGCGGAGCGGCTCCGCAGCATGTTGCCTATATTATATCGTGCCCCGTCTGCAAAAGCAAGCGAAACTCCGAACCACCGGCCGCCGGACTTAAAAATTTTCCGCGGTTTCCCGCTTTTTGGATTGACACGGATTTAACGGAATAGTACAATAAAACGTATTGATTCTATTACGCGTATGGAGGTAGATGCAACATGGCAAGAGTGTATAATTTTTCCGCCGGCCCCTCGATGCTTCCCGAAAGCGTTCTGAAGACCGCGGCCGAGGAAATGCTGGATTATCACGGCTCGGGACAGTCGGTGATGGAGATGTCCCATCGCTCCAAGACCTATGACGCCATCATCAAGGAGTGCGAGGCCCTGCTGCGCGAGGTCATGGGGATTCCGGATACCTACAAGGTGCTGTTTCTCCAGGGCGGTGCCTCCTCCCAGTTCGCCATGCTCCCTCTCAACCTGATGAACGGCAGCGGCAAGGCCGACTTCGTCATCACCGGCCAGTGGGCCAACAAGGCGTACCAGGAGGCTTCCCGCTACGGCGAGACCCATGTGGTGGCCAGCTCCAAGGATAAGACCTTCTCCTACATACCGAAGCTGGATCCCGCCACCTTCACTCCCGACGCCGACTATTTCCACATCTGCATGAACAACACCATCTACGGCACCAAGTATCACGAGCTGCCCGACACCGGCCGCGTGCCGCTTATCGCGGACATTTCCTCCTGCATCCTGTCCGAGCCCATCGACGTGTCCAAGTTCGGCGTGCTGTACGCGGGCGCGCAGAAGAATATGGCTCCCGCCGGCCTGACCGTGGTCATCATCCGGGAGGATCTCATCGGCCACGCCCGTGACATCACCCCCACCATGTTCAACTACCAGACCCATGCCGACAACGATTCCATGTACAATACCCCGCCCTGCTACACCATTTATATCGCCGGGCTGGTGCTGAAATGGATCAAGGAGGAAATGGGCGGCCTGGCGGCCATGAAGGCTTACAACGAGAAAAAGGCCGGGATCCTTTACGATTTCCTGGACAGCTCCAAGCTGTTCCGCGGCACCGTCGTCAAGGAGGATCGCTCGCTGATGAATATCCCCTTCGTCACCGGCACCGAGGAGCTGGACGCCAAATTTGTCAAGGAAGCCGCCGCGGCCGGGTTCGTCAACCTGAAGGGCCACCGCACCGTGGGCGGTATGCGGGCTTCCATCTACAACGCCATGCCCATCGAGGGCGTGGAAAAGCTGGTCGCGTTCATGCGGGAATTCGAGAAGGCCAACGGCTGACCCCTTTCCCCGGGAAAGCACCGCCACCAATTTGAACAAGACCCTGTGTCCGTCGGACACAGGGCCAGGAAAGGATACGGAGCTAAGATGAATATCTGCACGCTGAATAAGATCGCGGCCTGCGGCACCGCCCGCTTCGACGCCGCCAAATATACCGTTACCGAGGATCTGTCCACCGCTACCGGCGTGATGGTGCGGTCCGCCGCTATGCACGATATGGAGCTGCCGGACAGTCTGCTGGCCATCGCCCGCGCGGGCGCGGGCGTCAACAACATCCCTGTGGACAAATGCAGCGAAACCGGCGTCGTGGTGTTCAACACCCCGGGCGCCAACGCCAACGCCGTCAAAGAGCTGGTCATCGCCGGCCTGCTGATTTCCTCCCGCAAGGTGATTTCCGGCATCGAATGGGCCAAGACCCTGCAGGGCCAGGAGGGCGTGGCCAAGCTGGTGGAAAAGGGCAAATCCGCGTTTGTCGGCCCGGAGATCAAGGGCAAACGGCTGGGCGTTATCGGCCTGGGCGCCATCGGCATCCTGGTGGCCAACGCGGCCCACAGCCTGGGCATGGAGGTCTATGGCTACGACCCCTATCTGTCGGTGGACGCCGCCTGGGGCCTGTCCCGCTCCATCATCCACGCCACCAGCCTGGATCAGATTTATGCCAACTGCGATTACATCACCGTGCACGTGCCGCTGACCCCCGACACCAAGGGGATGTTCAATGCCGCCGCCTTCGCCGCCATGCCGGATGGGGTGCGGATTCTCAACTTCTCCCGCGCCGACCTGGTCAACATCCCGGATATGAAGGAGGCCCTGGCCTCCGGCAAGGTGGCCGCGTATGTGGTGGACTTCCCCACCGAGGATATCCTGGGCGTGGAAAACGTCATCGCCATTCCCCACCTGGGCGCCTCCACCCCCGAGAGCGAGGACAACTGCGCCGTCATGGCCGCTGATGAGCTCATCGCCTTCCTGGAGGACGGCAACATCGTCAATTCGGTGAATTTCCCCACCGTGGAGGTTCCCCGCACCACCGAGCGGCGCATCTGCGTGCTGCATAAGAATGTGCCCAATATGCTCAGCCAAATCAGCGGGGTGGTGTCCGCCACCGGCATCAACATCGAGACCATGGTGAACAAGTCCAAGAAGGACAACGCCTATACGGTGCTGGATGTCGAGGGCGATCCCGACGAGGCCGCGCTGGAGAAAATCCTCGCCATCGACGGCGTCATCCGCGTCCGGAAAATCTAAAAGCAATCCTATTCGCCAAACAGCGCCCGCCGATATCGGCGGGCGCTGTTGCATATCGTTAAAAGACAATGAGGCCGGCGGGGACAAAACAAAAAGGAATGCCGAGGCTTTAAGCCTCGGCATTCCTTTTTGTATGGTTCAACAGGGCTGCTTGTCCCCTCACGCGCCGTCGTTGTCGTAGGCGGCGTACATGATGTTGGTTGCGTGGTCGGAGACCCGCTCCAGGTCGGTGAGAATGTCCACATACAGCATGCCCACTGCCGGCGTGCATTCCATCTTGCCCAGCCGCTCCACGTGATGGTTGCGCAGCTCCACCACCAGATCGTCGATCTCCTCCTCCTGCGCGAGGATGGCGCCGGACAGCTCCTTGTCCGGGTGCCGGTGCAGGAAGTAGTCGATGGACTCGTCGATGATTTTCAGCACCCGGTCTCCCATGTCTCGAAGCTCGGTCAGCGCGGAGTCCGAGAAGGGGGGCGCGTCCCCGCCGAATTCGCCGTATTCCAGGATGTTTTCCGCGTGGTCGCCCACCCGCTCCAGGTCGTTGACCACGTGGAACAGGTTGCCCACCACCCGGCTGTCCTCCTCGGTCAGGTCCATGGCGTGGATTTTGACCAGGTAGCTGGTGATGTTGTGGTTGAGGTAGTTCATGACCTGCTCATTCTGCTTGATGAGCTGCTGCGACTCCTTGTTGGGGGCGAAGAAGGTCAGCATCGCCAGCTGGAAATTGTTGCGGGCGATGTGGGCCATCCGCTCCACCTCCTTGATCACCTGGGCCACCGCGATGGACGGGGTGCCCAGAATGCGCTCGTCCAGAAAATGGAGCCGCATCTCCTCATATTCCGAATCCTTTCCGGGGATCAGCTTCTGGGACAGCTTGACCAGCAGCTGGGCGAAGGGGAACATGATGACGGTGGTGACGATGTTGAAGCCGATGTGGGCGTAGGAAATCTGCATCTCCGGATTATCGGTCAGCCGCATGATGAATTCCGGATAATGAAGCAGCAGACAGATGGGGATGAACAGGATGGTGCCGATGACGTTGAACATCAGGTGCATCATGGCCGCCCGCTTGCCCGCCCGGTTGGTGCCGATGGAGGCGAGCATGGCCGTGGCGCAGGTGCCGATGTTCTGGCCGAAGAGGATGAAGATGACGCCCGGCAGGGTGACCGCGCCGCTGGCGGCCAGGGCCTGGATGATGCCCACCGAGGCGGAGGAGGACTGGATGACCGCCGTGAGCACCGCGCCCGCCAGGATTCCCAGCACCGGGTTGGAGAACTTGACCATCAGCTCGCGGAACGCCGGCATCTCCCGCAGGGGCACCATGGCGCTGGACATGCCCTCCATGCCGGTGAACAGGATGCCGAAGCCCACGATGACCATGCCCAGATGCTGCAAGAATTTCTTCTTGATGAACACCACGAAGATCACGCCGATAAAAATCAGCACCGGCGCGATGGCGTTGATTTTCAGCCCGATGAGGAAGCTGGTCACCGTGGTGCCGATGTTGGCCCCCATGATGATATACACCGACTGCTCGAGCTTAAGCAGCCCGGCGTTGAGGAAGCCGACCACCATGACGGTGGTGGCCGAGGAGGACTGGATGGCCCCGGTGACCACCACGCCCACCAGAATGCCCAGCAATGGGTTGGAGGTGATTTTCTCCAGCAGCCCCTTGAGGCGGGATCCCGCCACCAGCTCCAGGCCGTCGCCCATCAGCTTCATGCCGAACAGGAACATCCCCAGCCCGCCGAGCAGGGTCAACACATGCGTATAGTTCAAGCAAACACCCCGTTATGCCTCCCCGCCGCCAGAAACCGAGCGATTTAGGAAGCAAAAATTCTTTAAAACTATAACAAGGCTTTGTTAAGGGCGTGTTAAATATCAAAAAAATCGATCTTTTTATCAAATATTCGCGGAGGCGGGTATACATTATGCATCTTAAAATGTATAATTATTCATTTTTAAATGCATAATGTATAGCGTGGTGGTGAAGAAATATGGGAAAATACCGCCTGTTTATTGCAAACTTGGTCAGGGTGACAAAAATAGGCGGGATAGCATAAATATGCGTTTTTCCCTCTTGCAAAACCGCACAACGGCGCTTATAATATGAAAAAAGGCAACGAAATCGCACAAAAGCGAACGAAAGCGAACAGAAAGGAAGCTGCTGGCATGGAGTCGATCAAAAAAGTGGTCCTGGCGTATTCCGGAGGACTGGATACCTCTATTATTATCCCGTGGCTGAAGGAAAACTACAACAACTGCGAGGTGATCGCGGTCGCGGCCGACGTGGGCCAGGGCAAAGAGCTGACCGGTCTGGAAGAAAAAGCCAAAGCCACCGGCGCCTCCAAGCTGTACATAGAGGATCTTAAGAAGGTATTCGTGGAAGAGTATATTTATCCGACCCTGAAAGCCGGCGCCGTATACGAAAACCAATACCTCCTAGGCACCTCCTTCGCCCGCCCCATTATCGCCAAACGGATTGTGGAAATCGCCTTGGCCGAGGGGGCGGACGCCATCTGCCACGGGTGCACCGGCAAGGGGAATGACCAGGTGCGGTTTGAGCTGGCCATCAAGGCCTTTGCCCCGAACATGAAAATCATCGCCCCCTGGCGGATTTGGGATCTCAAATCCCGGGAGGAGGAGATCGCTTACGCCGAGGCGCATCATGTGCCCCTGAACATCACCCGGGAGACCAATTACTCCAAGGATAAGAACCTGTGGCATCTGTCCCACGAGGGACTGGATCTGGAGGATCCGGCCAACGAGCCGAAATATGACGAGATTCTTGAAATGGGCGTGTCCCCCGAGAAGGCGCCCGACAAGGCGACCTACATCACCCTGTCCTTTGAAAAGGGCGTGCCGGTGGCCCTGGACGGGGAAAAGCTGGACGGCGTGGGCATGGTCGAAAAGCTCAACAAGCTGGGCGGCGAGAACGGCATCGGCCTGGTGGACATGGTGGAGAACCGGCTGGTGGGCATGAAGAGCCGCGGCGTGTACGAGACCCCCGGCGGCACCATCCTGTACAAGGCGCACGAGGTGCTGGAGACCCTCTGCCTCGACCGGGACACCCAGCATTACAAGCAGCAGATGGTGGCGGGCAAGTTCTCGGAGCTGGTGTATTACGGCCAGTGGTTCACCCCTCTGCGGGAGGCCCTGTCCGCTTTCGTGGACAGCACCCAGGAGCATGTGACCGGCGACGTAAAGCTCAAGCTGTACAAGGGCAACATGATTCTGGCCTCCGTTACCTCCCCCTATTCGCTGTATGACGAGGAAATCGCCACCTTCGACGAGGACGAGGTGTATGACCAGATGGACAGCCAGGGCTTCATCAACCTGTTCGGCCTGCCGATCAAGGTGCAGGCCCTCAAGCAGGGGCGGAAATAAGCCGATGCTCAAGCGGCTGCGGGAAGATCGGGCGGTGACCCGGCGGATTTCCTTCCCCTATGTGCTGGCGCTTCCCCAGGATTACGACGCCCTGCCGGACAAACGGTGGCCCCTGGTGGTGATGCTCCACGGGGCGGGGGAGCGGGGCGACGACTACGACGTGCTGTGCCGTCACGGCTTTCTGCGCCGGGCGGCGGCTGGGGAGGAATTCCCCTTCCTTTTGGCGGCGCCTCAATGCCCGGCGGACAAATACTGGGGCGGGTACATCGAGTCCTTAAACGATTTTCTGGACGGGCTGTTCGACCGCCTGCGGGTGGACGCCGACCGGGTGTATCTGACCGGCTTGAGCATGGGCGGCACCGGCACATGGCTGTGGGCCATGGCCAATCCGGAACGGTTCGCCGCCATCGCCCCTGTCTGCGGGACGGGAATCTGCTGGTACGGCGAGGCGCTGCGGCAGGTGCCGGTCTGGTGCTTCCACGGAGACAAGGACGACACGGTGCCCCTCGACGAGAGCGTCCGCATGGTGGAACGGGTCAACGAGCGGGGCGGCAGCGCCCGGCTGACCGTCTTCGAGGGAGTCGGGCACGACAGCTGGGAGCGGGCGTATGCCGGCTCGGCGCTGGCCGACTGGCTGCTGTCCCACCGGAAGGGATAACGATACGCATAGGGCACGGCGCGCCGTGCCCTATGCGCATTTACAAAATAAGAACCAGTTTCAAAGGAGCGCGACCATGAAATTATGGGCCGGACGGTTTCAGAAGGAAATCGATCAGAAAACCAACGACTTCAATTCCTCCATTGCCTTTGACAGCCGGATGGCGCAGGAGGATATCGCGGGCAGCATGGCCCACGCCGCCATGCTGGCGCAGCAGGGGATCCTCTCCGCCGCCGACGGGGAGGCCATCCGGGATGGATTGGCGGGCATCGCCGCCGACCTGCGCGCGGGGACACTCATCATCGACCCGCAGGCGGAGGACATCCACACCTTCATCGAGGGCGAGCTGACCGCCCGCATCGGGGACGCGGGCAAGCGCCTGCACACCGGGCGCAGCCGCAACGACCAGGTGGCGCTGGACATCCGCTTGTACCTGCGGGGGGCGGTGGCGCCCCTGCGGGGTCAGCTGTGCGATCTGATCCGGGTCTTGAGCGACAAGGCCTTGACGCATGCCGGCACCATCATGCCGGGCTACACCCATTTGCAGCGGGCCCAGCCCATCACCTTCGGCCACCATCTGCTGGCTTATGCGGAGATGTTCCTGCGGGACATCGGCCGTCTGGACGACGCGGCGGCACGCATGAACGTCTCCCCGCTGGGCAGCAGTGCCCTGGCCTCCACCACCTATCCCCTGGACAGGGAGGCGGTAGCGGCGGCCCTGGGCATGGACGGGGTGACCGCCAATTCCCTGGACGGCGTGTCCGACCGGGATTTCGCGGTGGAGCTGGCGGCGGCCCTCTCCCTCGTGATGGTGCACCTGTCCCGCTTCTCGGAGGAGATTATCCTGTGGTGCTCCTGGGAGTTCAAATTCATCGAGCTGGACGACGCGTTTTCCACCGGCTCCTCCATCATGCCCCAGAAGAAAAACCCCGACATCGCCGAGCTGGTGCGGGGGAAGGCCGGACGGGTGTTCGGCGATTTGATGACCCTGCTGACCGTTCTCAAGGGGCTGCCGCTGGCCTACAACAAGGACATGCAGGAGGACAAGGAAGCGATTTTCGACGCGCTGGACACGGTGTGCATGTGCCTGACCGCGTTTATCCCCATGGTGGACACCATGAAGGTGCTGCCGGACAACATGCGGCGGGCGGCGGCGGGTGGTTTCATCAACGCCACCGATTGCGCCGACTATCTGGTGGGCAAGGGGCTGCCCTTCCGGGACGCCTACAAGGCCACCGGCACCCTGGTGGCCCGGTGCATCGAGCGGGGCCTGACGCTGGAGACCTTGCCGCTGGAGGACTACCGGGCGGTGTGCGAGCTGTTTGACGAAGGGGTGTTCGAGACCATTTCGCTGGAACGCTGCGCCGCGCTGCGGCGGGTGTACGGCGGCCCGGCCCCTGAAAACGTCCGCGCCCAGGCCGAGCGGGTGCGGGCGCTGGCGGAAGAATTGGCGGCAAGAACGGATAAAGGAAGGAACGACCTATGATACAAGCGGGGATACTGGGGGCCACCGGCTACGCCGGCGTGGAACTGACGCGGCTGCTGCTTCGGCATCCGGGGGCGCAGGTGGCGGCCGTCGGTTCGGTCTCCTTTGAGGGGCAGGCGCTGTGGGAGGTGTATCCCTCCCTGCGGGAGATCTGCCCCCTGGTGTGCGAATCGGCCGACGAGGTTCTGGCCAAAAGCGACGTGGTGTTCGCCGCCCTGCCCCACGGGCTGTCGCAGGACACCGCGGCCGCCTGCGTGAAGGCGGGCAAGAAATTCATCGATTTGGGAGCGGATTTCCGGCTGGAGGATCCGCAGGCCTATACCACGTGGTACGGCTGCGAGTATCGCCATCCCGCGCTGCACGAGGCGGCGCCCTACGGACTGCCCGAGCTGTTCCGGAAGGCCATCGCCGGGGCGCAGGTGGTGGGCAACCCCGGCTGCTACCCCACCAGCATCGCGCTGGGACTGGCCCCCGCGCTGCGGGACGGCCTCGTCGAGGCGGAGGGCATTGTCTGCGACTCCAAATCGGGCACCACCGGCGCGGGGCGGAAAACCACCCAGGGCACCCATTTCCCCGAGTGCAACGAGGCGTTTTCCGCCTATAAGGTGGCGGCCCACCGCCATACCCCCGAGATCGAACAGACGTTGTCTAAAGTAGCGGGCCGGGCGGCCACGGTGACCTTTGTGCCCCACCTGCTGCCGGTTAACCGGGGGATCCTGTCCACCATATACGCCCGGATGAAGCCCGGCGTCACACTGGAGGGGGTGCGCGCCGCCTATGAGCAGGCGTACCGGGACGAGCGGTTCGTCCGGGTGCTGCCCGCCGGCGTGGGGGTGGATATCCGCCACGTCAAATGCTCCAACTACTGCGACATCCAGCTGTATGCCGACGAACACACCGGCCTGCTCATCGTCACCTCGGTCATCGACAACATGGTCAAGGGGGCGGCGGGTCAGGCGATACAGAACATGAACATCCTGTTCGGTCTGCCGGAGGAAACCGGCATCGACATGATCCCTCCGGCGTTCTGACAGCCGATCGAAAGAGAGGGCTCGAGATGAAAAAGACCTTTTCGCGGGAGTATTGGTTTCTGGTGAGCTGCTGGGCGGTTTTTACACTCCTTGGTCTGGCGGCGGGGGCGCTGGGCGGGCTGTCGCCGGACAGCGGCGCCCTTTGGCGCTTTAAGGATCCGGTCATGGCTTATACCGGCGTGCAGACGGCGGCAGCCGTTCTCCTCAGCGCCGCCAACGCCCTGAGCGGAGCGGCCGCGGGGATGATCGCCATCCGCTACTGGGTGAAGCCGTATCTTCTGCTGTGGCTGCTGATGCTGGTGTGGAACGCGGGGACGGTGTGGCCGGCGCTTATCCGAAGCGGAGGCATAGGCTATGCCGGGCTGGCGCTGCTGTCCCTGCTGCTGAGCGGGGCCGTGACGTTCTGCCTAGCCAAGGGGCTGTACCGGCTGCTGAAGGGGCGGGAATGGGCTGTGGCGCTCACCCTGGTGCTGCTGGGAGCGGCGTTGCAGCTGACAAGCCTGCTGACGGCCATAGGACGGACACCGGCCTATGTCGATGTGCCCATAGCGCCCCGGGTTGGCGCTCTGATCAAGGACACCCTTTTGAGCGCGGCGGCCTATGCGCTGCTGTTCCTCTGCATCCAACAATGGTGGGAGCGGGGAGCGCGGGCCGCGACCGGGGAGCTGGAAGAGAAAAAAGAGGAAGCCGAAGAGGAACTTTTCGAGGAAGAGCAGAAAGAGGAGCGGGAGAACCCGTGAGCCGATTTCGCCTGATACAGGAGCTGATACGTCATGACAACTTTCATCGAGGGCGGCGTCACCGCCGCCAAGGGCTTTCAGGCCGCCGGGGTGCACTGCGGCATCCGGAAAAACCGGGCCAAAAAGGATCTGGGCCTGATCGTATCCGATCGGCCGGCATCCGCCGCCGCGGTATACACCCGCAACCTGGTTAAGGGCGCGCCGCTGACCGTGACGCAGGCGCATATCGCCGACGGCAGGGCCCGCGCCATCGTCTGCAACAGCGGCATTGCCAACACCTGCGCGTTCGACGGCATTGAGAAGGCCGAGGCCATGTGCGCCTTGACCGCCGAGGCGCTGGGCATCGACGCGGCGGACGTGGTGGTCGCCTCCACCGGCGTCATCGGGCCGTCCATCGACATCGCGCCCATTGCCGCGGGACTGCCGAGGCTGGCCGCCGCGCTGTCCGCGCAGGGGAGCGCCGACGCGGCCGAGGCCATCATGACCACCGACACCCGCAAAAAGGAGTTTGCCGTGACCTTCCAGGCGGACGGGCGAACCTGCACCCTGGGCGGCATCGCCAAGGGGAGTGGGATGATCGCGCCCAACATGGCCACCATGCTCTGCTTCCTGACCACCGACGCCGCCATCGCCCCGCAGCTGCTGCACGAGGCCCTGCTGGCGGTGGTGGACGACACATTCAACATGCTGTCGGTGGACGGGGACACCTCCACCAACGACATGGTGGTGGTGCTGGCCAACGGCGCGGCGGGAAACACGCTTGTGACCGAGAAAAACGCCGACTATGACGCCTTCCTGGAGGCGCTGCATGCCTTATGCACCGCCATCTGCCGCCATCTGGCCGCCGACGGCGAGGGGGCCACCAAGCTGCTGGAATGCCGGGTGAGCGGCGCGGCCAGCGTGAAGGACGCCCGGCTGGCGGCCAAGGCGGTGGCGAATTCCGCTCTGCTTAAGGCGGCCATGTTCGGCGCGGACGCCAACTGGGGCCGGGTACTGTGCGCCATCGGATATTCCGGCGCGGCGGTGGACGTCCACGCCGTGGACGTAGCTTTCGCCTCGGCGGCTGGCTCCATCGACGTATGCCGGAACGGGGCGGGAATCCCGGTAGACGAGGACAAGGCCAAGGGCATCCTCAGCGAGAAGGAAATCGTCATCGATATCCGACTGCACGACGGGGACGCGGCGGCGGTGGCCTTCGGCTGCGATTTGACCTATGAGTATGTGAAGATCAACGGGGACTACCGGAGTTAAGATCGGCTACCGCCGACTTAACTCCTGGAAATACGGGCTTTTGCCCGTATTTCTCCGGGCAGATCGGCTGCCGCCGACTTAACTCTGTGGGGTGCTCGGCTATCGCCGGCTGAACCCCGGCGGGAAGAACGGCTGTTACCGGTGGGGAAAGGCGGGCTTCCTTAACTTTATCACCAGCTGAGAGAGGCGGACAAATATGGACATTTCCACCGCGCAGAGAGCCCGGGTGCTGACCCAGGCCCTGCCGTATATCAAGCAGTACGCGGGCAAGACCGTGGTCATCAAATACGGCGGCAACGCCATGATAAGCGACGAGCTGAAAGCCGCCGTGATGGAGGATATTGTGCTGCTGTCCACCGTGGGGGTGGATGTGGTGCTGGTTCACGGCGGCGGGCCGGAAATCAACGCCATGCTGAAAAAGATCGGTAAGGAGTCCAAATTTGTGGGCGGCCTGCGCTACACCGACCGGGAGACCATGGACGTGGTGGAAATGGTGCTGGCCGGCAAGGTCAACAAGGGGCTGGTGCAGCTGCTCGAGGAGCACGGTGGGCGGGCCATCGGCCTATGCGGGCTGGACGGCGGCATGATCAAGGCGCGCCGGCACCAGGGCGAGGCAGATCTCGGCCTGGTGGGGGACATCACCCACGTGAACGTCACCCTCATCCGCCACAGCCTGGAGAGCGACACCATCCCGGTGGTGGCCACCATCGCCGCCGGCGAGGACGACGGCGAAACCTACAACATCAACGCCGACATCGCCGCCTCCCGCATCGCCGCCGCCCTCTGCGCGGAAAAGCTGGTGCTGATGACCGACGTGCGCGGCCTGCTGCGGGACAAGGACGACGACGGCTCCCTCATCTCGGTGGTGCAGGTCAGCGAGGTGCCCCATTTGAAAAACCAGGGGATTATTTCCGGCGGGATGATTCCGAAAATCGACTGCTGCGTGGAGGCGGTGCGCCGGGGAGTCAAGCGCACCCACATCATCGACGGCCGGATCCCCCATTCCATTTTGATCGAAATGCTGACCGACGAAGGCATCGGCACCATGTTCCTGTAAGGGGAGGAGACGGATTATGACGCTCGACGAGATACAAAAACAGCACGACGCCGCGTTGATGCCCACCTACGGCCGGTTCCCCGTGGCGCTGGCCAGCGGACACGGGGCCACGGCCATCGACGTGGAGGGCCGCGCCTACATCGACTTCGGCAGCGGCATCGGGGTCAACGCCCTGGGCTACTGCGACGAGGGCTGGGTGCGGGCGGTGCAGGAGCAGGCCGCGGCTTTGCAGCATATTTCCAATCTCTATTACAGTCCGGTGCAGGTGCAGTTCGCCGCCGAGCTGTGCGCCGCGACGGGGATGGGCCGCGTTTTCCTCTGCAATTCGGGGGCGGAGGCCAACGAATGCGCCATCAAGCTGGCCCGCAAATACAGCTTTGACAAATACGGGAAGGGCCGTTCCACCATCGTGGGGCTGGAAAACAGCTTTCACGGCCGGACGTTGACCACCCTGTCCGCCACCGGGCAGGACGTGTTCCACCAATACTTTTTCCCCTTCACTGAGGGCTTTTCCTTCGCCAAGGCCGGCGATCTGGACAGCCTGAAGGATAAGCTGGACGGCAGCGTCTGCGCGGTGCTGCTGGAATGCGTGCAGGGAGAGGGGGGCGTCGTCGCCCTGGACAAGGCTTACGTCCAGGCGGTCCAGGCCCTTTGCCGGGAGCGGGACGTGCTGCTGCTGGTGGACGAGGTACAAACCGGCGCGGGGCGCACCGGCACCTTCTTGGCCTGCGAGCAGCTGGGACTGCAGCCGGACGTGGTCACCATGGCCAAGGGACTGGGCGGCGGCCTGCCCATCGGGGCGTGCTTGTGCACACAGGCGCTCGGCGGCGTAATGTCCGCCGGGATGCATGGCTCCACCTTTGGGGGCAACCCGGTGGCCTGCGCCGCCGGCCGGTACATGCTCTCCCGGCTGACCCAGCCGGCGTTCCTGGAGGAGGTCGCGCGCAAGGGCGCGGCCATCCGGCAGCGGCTGGCCGCCATGCCCCACGTCCGAGAGGTGCGGGGCATGGGCATGATGATCGGCGTGGTGCTGGATGCCGGCACCGCCCGCGCCGTGGCGGAGGACTGCCTGCAAAACGGTCTGCTGATCCTCACGGCCAAAACCCTGCTGCGTTTGCTGCCCCCGCTGAATATCACCCGGGAGGAACTGGACAAGGGGCTGTCCATCCTGGAGAGCGTACTGGAAAGGATTGAAGACCAATGAACCATCTGCTGAAAATGCTGGACCTCTCCAAGGAGGAGATCCTGCAGATCCTCAACCTGGCGGATCAGCTGAAATACGAGCTGAGTCACGGCATGGAACACAAATATCTGGCGGGCAAGACCCTCGGCATGATCTTCCAGAAATCCTCCACCCGCACCCGGGTTTCCTTTGAAACCGGCATCTACCAGCTGGGCGGCTACGGCTTGTTTTTGTCGGCCAACGATCTGCAGATCGGGCGGGGCGAACCGGTGGAGGACACCGCGCGGGTGCTCTCCCGGTATCTGGACGGTATCATGATCCGCACCTTCGAGCAGGATGAGGTGGAGAAGCTGGCCGCGTACGGCAGCATCCCGATTATAAACGGCCTGACGGATTTCTGCCACCCCTGCCAGGTGCTGGCCGATCTGATGACCGTGCGGGAGCACAAGGGCACCCTGGAGGGGCTGAACATGTGCTATATCGGGGATGGCAACAACATGGCCAATTCCCTCATCGTCGGCGGCCTGAAGGTGGGCATGCGGGTATCCATCGGCTGCCCCGACGCGTATCAGCCGGACAGCCGGGTGCTGGAGTTTGCCGCCGGATACGGCGACAAGTTCGCCATGACCAGCGACTGCCTGAAGGCCGCGGAGGGAGCGGACGTGATCTTCACCGACGTGTGGGCTTCCATGGGTCAGGAGGGCGAGGCGGAAAAACGGAAAATTGCGTTTGCCGGTTATCAGGTCAACGAACAGTTGCTGAAGAAAGCCCACGAGGGCTGCATGGTGCAGCACTGCCTGCCTGCCCATCGGGGGGAGGAAATCACGGCGGATGTGTTCGAGGCCCACGCCGCTGAGATATTCGATGAGGCAGAGAACCGGCTGCACGCACAGAAAGCGGTCATGGTTACGCTGATGCGGGATTGATAAACGAGAGGAAACATAGGCAGGGTGGCAGAGTTGAGGCCGCCCTGCCTTTTTCAGCATGCCAACAACAGATCAACTGTGAATATTATACACAATGCTATGAATTGGAAAAAATTTTACTGAATTGGGAAGAAGGACGGTTGACTTTCTTTAGACGACTTGGTAAAATATGGTTTGTAATGTAAAGAAACTATCAGGGATGTAAGAAAGGGCTGCCGAATTGAAAAAAATAAAAATGTTAATAGGGGGAGTGATTACCCTTTCGGTAGTCGTGTTCTTCGGCTTTTTCATATGGGGATGGAAACTTTTCGGATATCGGCTGTGCACCAATCCGGATGAGCTGTTGGTTTCACAGATAACGGTGGGCGATTCCTTTGTATCTCTCAAAGGAGAGGGGGAGGCGTCTTCGTTTTACCAGGGATATATCTATGAGATGGATGGAAACACGCTGTTGATTGGTGTGCGGACGCTGAAATTTCTACCGGTATCCCGGGATAATACATTCTTTATCCATTTGGACACGTCGGCTCCCGTGGAACGGATCTGTCTAGTCAACGAGAAAAAAGAACGGGTGGTGTATCCGCTGTAGGCGGATACACCCTATTTTTTATCCGATGGCTTGACAAATGCTGAAAATGCTGTTACACTTTAAAGCAACGAAGCGAAAGGGAGAGGCTGTATGGAAAACCGGCACAGGGTATATGAAGGGGTTTATCCGGGCTATATGCATAGCGCGGATCCTTTGTGCTGTTCCATTTGCCGTCCGTAGCGCTTACCTGACAACAGGGGAAGCCGGCCGCCTTGGGGATAGCCAAGGCGGCCGGTATTTTTTATGATGGAAAGGAAGGCATTTGTATGATTATCGTATTGAAGCCGGAGGCTGAACGGCAGAGGGTAGAGGAGCTGATTGGCGGCATCGAGTCCATGGGTTTGTCCTGCCATTGCAGCACCGGCACCCAGATGACCATTGTGGGCATCATCGGAGACACCTCTAAGGTGGACGTGGACGCCGTGCGGGCCAACGACATTGTGGAGGACGTCAAGCGGGTATCGGAGCCGTACAAGGCGGCCAACCGCAAGTTCCATCCCGAGGACACGGTGGTGGCGGCGGGGGAGGCCCGCATCGGCGGCGGATTCTTCAGCGTTATTGCCGGCCCCTGCTCGGTGGAGAGCGAGGAGCAGATGATTGCGGTGGCGCGGGATGTCAAGAAAAGCGGGGCTACCCTGCTGCGGGGCGGGGCGTTCAAGCCGCGCACGTCCCCGTACGCCTTCCAGGGGTTGCAGGGGCAGGGGCTGGAGCTGCTGCTGGAAGCGAAGAAAGCCACCGGCCTGCCGGTGGTTACCGAGCTGATGAGCCTGCACCATCTTGATTTGTTCGCGGAGGTGGACGTGATTCAGGTGGGGGCGCGCAACATGCAGAATTTCGAGATGCTCAAGGAGCTGGGGCATTGCGGCAAGCCAATTCTGCTCAAGCGGGGGCTGGCCAACACCCTGGAGGAGTTCCTCATGAGCGCCGAATACATTCTGGCCGGAGGAAACGCGCAGGTTGTTCTCTGCGAGCGGGGGATTCGCACGTTTGAGACCATGACCCGCAATACGCTGGACATTTCCGCCATACCGCTGCTGCATCACCAGTCCCATCTGCCCGTGGTGGTGGAGCCCAGCCACGCGGCGGGGATCCCCTGGCTGGTGGAGCCCTTGTCCAAGGCCGCTATCGCCGCCGGAGCGGACGGGCTGATGATCGAGGTGCACAACAACCCCAAGGCCGCGCTGTGCGACGGGGCGCAGTCCCTTACTCCCGCCCAGTTCGACGGGGTAATGGATAAGATCAAGCGGCAGCTGGCCTTCGAGGGAAAGACAATTCAGTAAGGGGTGAAAGTCTATGCGGATAGCCGAACGATGGGAAAACGGGGGCAAAATTGTTGTAATTGGGGCCGACGCAGGCGAAGTCGTCATAAAGGACGTCCAGTCGGCGCTCGATCTCCTGATAGCAGCGAAATATGAGCACCAAGCCGACCGGATTGCCATAGACAAAGGGGCGGTTGCAGATGCGTTTTTCATCCTCAGCACGGGGATGGCGGGCGAAATTCTGCAAAAGTTTATCAACTACGGGGCGAAGCTGGCCGTTTTTGGAGATTTTTCGCGGTATACGAGTCAGCCGCTCCGGGATTTCATGCGGGAAAGCAATCAGGGGAAAGATGTCTTTTTCACGGCCGACGAAGAGGAGGCGGTGCGAAGACTCCGCGCGGTATAAAAAGAGGGCATTGCAAAATTTTAATTTTGCAATGCCCTCTTTTCTTAGAAGTCCAGCTTGGAGGCAATGTAGGCGTTCAATTCGTCGATGGCAATGCGTTCCTGCTGCATGGTGTCCCGGTCGCGCACGGTGACGCAGCCGTCGTTTTCGCTCTCGAAATCGTAGGTGATGCAGAACGGCGTGCCGATTTCGTCCTCTCGGCGGTACCGTTTGCCGATGGAGCCCGCGTCGTCAAAGTCCACCATGAACTGGCGGGCAAGCGTATCGTGGACCTCCAGGGCCTTGCCGCTCAGCTTTTTGGACAGGGGCAGCACCGCCGCCTTGAAGGGGGCCAGAGCCGGGTGGAGACGCAGCACCACGCGGGTGTCGTTCTTTTCGGCGTCCACCACTTCCTCGTCATATGCGTCGCACAGGAAGGCCAGGACCACCCGGTCCGCGCCCAGGGACGGCTCGATGACATAGGGGATATAATGCTCGCCGGATTCCTGATCGAAGTATTCCAGCTTGACGCCGGAGTGCTCGCTGTGCTGACCGAGGTCGTAGTCGGTGCGATCCGCGATGCCCCACAGCTCGCCCCAGCCGAAGGGGAAGAGAAACTCGAAATCGGTGGTGGCTTTGGAGTAGTGGGAAAGCTCCTTCTGCTCGTGATCCCGCAGCTTCAGGTTTTCCTCCTTCATGCCCATGTGCAGCAGCCAGTCCCGGCAGTAGTTCTTCCAGAAGGCAAACCATTCCAGGTCGGTGCCGGGCTTGCAGAAGAATTCCAGTTCCATCTGCTCGAATTCCCGGGTGCGGAAGGTGAAGTTGCCGGGGGTGATTTCGTTGCGAAAGCTCTTGCCGATTTGGGCCACGCCGAAGGGGATTTTTTTGCGGGAGGCGCGCTGGATGTTGGCGAAGTTGACAAAGATGCCCTGAGCGGTCTCGGGCCGGAGATACAGCTCATTTTTCGCGTCCTCGGTGACGCCCTGGAAGGTTTTGAACATCAGGTTAAAGGTGCGGATGTCGGTGAAGTTGTGTTCGCCGCATTCCGGGCAGCGGATATCGTGCTCGTCGATATACGCCTTCATTTCCTCGAAGCTCCAGCCGGCGGGCAGAGCGCCCGCGTCCTCGATAAGCTTATCGGCACGGTGGCGGGTTTTGCAGCTTTTGCAGTCCATGAGGGGGTCGGAGAAGTTGCCTACGTGGCCGGAGGCGACCCACACCTGGGGATTCATCAGGATGGCGGAATCCAGGCCCACATTGTAGGGGCTTTCCTGGACGAACTTCTTCCACCAGGCGCGCTTGACGTTATTTTTTAGCTCCACGCCCAGGGGGCCGTAATCCCAGGTATTGGCCAGTCCGCCATATATGTCGGAGCCGGGGAAAACAAAGCCCCGTCCCTTGCACAGAGCTACGATTTTTTCCATGGTTTTTTCCGTGTTTTGCATGGTTGACCCTCCACTTGCCGGGCGGCCGGTCAGGCGGCGCCCTATATTCCGTACATCTTTTTAGGTAAGCGCTGAATACATCACGCCTGGCGGCTTGGCGGGGAAATTTCCTTCACCAATCCATCCACCGGATTTAATCATCACTTACCTAGTGTAATCAATTAGGGGGCGGTTGTCAACGCTTTCCAAGGGGAAATCCCGTTTACAGCCAGAAAAACACCAATCTTTCCAGCCCGGCGTAGACTTCCGGCTTTTCCGCCCAGACGCCGAAGGCGGCGGGAAAGGCGAGGGACAGACCGGCGAAAAATGTGGCGGCCAGCAGCGCCGCCCCGCCTGCGAAGGCCGGGCCCCGCAGGGAGAGGCTCCGGGAGGCCCGTCGGTGGACAAGCAGGAGGGCGGGAACGCACAGGGCCGCCAGCGGTGGCAGGATATCCGCCATGTAGCGGATGTTCACCCCGGCCATGGAAAAGTCGACAAAGGCCACCAACGCGGCCGTTGCCGCGAGGAGCCAGGCGGAGCCCCGGATGTACCGAGACGGCGGGCCGCCCGGCAGGGTGCGCCGGCTCAGCGCCATGGGAAGCAGCGTCAGGCCCGCGGCCACGGCGGGGAAGGACAGCGCCCCCACCGACGCGTCGAGGTACACATACCGGCCGTACAGATTCAGCGACCGAAAGGAGGGCAGGAGGAAGGGAAAATGGACGCTGAAATCAAAGGGCTGAAACCCATAATGATACAGCGAGGGAAAGAGGTTGGAAAGCCGCAGGGTGTTGGCGGAGGGATCGCTGACCGTCAGCTGATAGGCCACGCCGAAATCCAGGAAGGATCCGAAGCGCAGCCGGTTGTACCAGAGCAGCGCCGCCGCCCCGATGAGGGCGGGCAGGGCGAAGGCGGCCGCGCAGGCCGCTTTATGCCGGTGCGGCGTCTCTTTGTCCCGCAGGATCCGGAGGAAAAGGGGAAGAACCGCCGCGCCGAACAGCGCCATTGTCGGCCGGCAGCCCAGCGTCAGGGCGAAGGCGGCCCCAGCCCCCGCGAGCAGCGCCAGACGGGGCGCGCCGCGAGGGCACCGGCAGGCCCGCAGCGACAAAAACAGCGCCAGCATCAGGAAGCAGGTTCCCGCCGTCACAGGGATGAAATACATATCGGCATAGCCCTGCTGCCCATAAAGGGTGCTGGCAGCCACGGCGGCGGGCAGGCCGATGAGGAGCAGGAGCAGGTTCACCCGCCGCCCGAAAAGGCGCACCAGCTCGAGCGCCAAGCCGCAGAGAAACACCGCCGCCAGCAGGGCGAAGAAGCCGCAGATCATGCCGTTGGCGGGCAGGCTGCCGGTTATCCAATAGAAGGGATAATAGGCCAGCAGGACGGGAACCACCCCGAAGTAAGAATAGTACCGGCCGCCGAAGAAGGCCCGATCCCAGTGATACGATACGCCGAGGGCGTTCCGCGCGCTGGTGTCGTAGGGATTTTCCATGGTGGCGAGCCGCGGATCGACGGGCAAATCCAGACAGATCTGCCCTTTCTGGAACGCGTCGAACTGCTGGATGTGCGCGCTGTAGTCGCTCACGGGGCCTTCCAGGGGGTAGGGGATGGGATTGGTATCCTGCGCCGCCAGGATCATTCCGGGGACGAGAGCGGCGAGAATGGCCGCGGCCACCGCGGCCTGGTGTGCGGGCCGCCCGGGGCTGTATTGGACGGACCAGAGCCGCAGGCGGAGAATCAGCAGCACGGCGCAGGCGACACCGGCCAGAAGGGAAAAACGCCCTAGGGAAAACGCGAAGGGGTTCGCGATGTTAAGGGAAGCCGCCGTTAGGCTCAAGGGCGTCTCGCTTCCGGAAAAACGGAGCGAGAGGGCGCGCAGCCGCCCGTGGGGCGCGATGGAAAACGAGCGGGCGGCCTCACCCGAGACGAAGCGGACATCTCGGGAATAGCCGAAGCTTTCGGTTTCACCGTCGTCCTGTAGATAGACGTCTGCCGTCCGCAGGGCCGACAGGCCATCCGTTTGAAAAGCGACAAAGGCGGCCGGCGTGTCGAGCTCCGGCCAGGTGACTGTTCCCCCTCCGGAGCCGAAAAGGAGGACATCCTCCTGCAGGCGGACGTCCCCCTCCAGCTGCGCCTGGGCGAGGGGGAGGGCTTGCGGGGAGAGGCCGCGCAGCCGGGGCAGAAAGGCGTTCCCATTGAACAGACAGGTTTCCAGCGCAAAGACGACGAGCACAGCCGTCCCGCACAGCCGGGCGCAGGAGGCGGCTTGTCCCTTCCGCCCCCGCGCCAGGAGCACCGCCAGGATGCCGGCAGCCGCGAACAGGGCGGGGAAAAAGCCGAAGGGCTCCCGCCCGCCCGTGCCGGCCAGCCAGCGCACGATCAGGGATGCGCCGGTCAGCAGAAGCAGGGCCGCCCCCGCCGCGGCGGCCAGCCGCGGGAGCATCCGCCGCCGGCTCTCCCGTGCCAGCCCGCCGCCCAGGGACAGGATTCCGAGCGCTCCGCCGCCCGCCAAAAGGATTGCCGCCAGCCAAGACAGAATACCACCCATCCCGTTCCCTCCCGCCGAAATCCCGGACGCGCCAGCCGCGGCGCGGGGCCGGGAATACTTACCGCCATTATAGCATAGCCCCCGGGCGGATGCAATTCGACCTTCCGCCGGGGGCCGGACGACAAAAAAGCCTTTCGCGGGCGGGCCGCGAAAGGCTTGGGGATGGGCGGATTATTCGATGGAAATCTGATGAGAGGGCGGCGTGACATCGCCCTTCTTAGGCAGGGTCAGCTCCAGCACGCCGCTGTCGTATTTGGCCTTGATGGCGGCGGCGTCGACGCCGGAGATGTCAAAGCTGCGGCTGAGAGAGCCGTACCGGCGCTCCCGGCGGATGAAGTTGTCCTTTTCCTCCTTGGTTTCTTTCTTTTTCTCGGCGGAAATGGTCAGGCAGTCGCCGTCGACATCGATGCGGATGTCCTCTTTGGCAAAGCCGGGCAGATCGGCCTTGACCAGGTAATGATCGCCCTTGTCGAGAATATCGGTTTTGCAGGGGAAATCCTTTTCCAGGTCGCCGAAATCGCCGAAAAAGCTGCGTTCCAAGTCGGCGAAGGGGTTCATATAGCGGTGATTTCTGTGTTCAAAAGGAATAAGATCAAACATAAGGCGTACCTCCATACAAGTTATTGGACGGTTTCCGGGAGCTTATGGATGGCGGCCGGGCGATGGAAACCCTGTAAGATCGTCCGGGGCCGGATTGCTGTCTGCAACGCTCAACCACCTTCTTTTCTGTTGATGCTATCAGTATATCCCCCATTTTTTACGGAAAATCGGATAAGATATGAATAAATTGTTAACATTAGCACTCTAATATATAGAGTGCTAATTCCGGATAAAAAGAACCCGCCGCTTGCGGGCGGCGGGCTGTGCATAGGATTACCGATATTTCTCTACGATTTGCTTCATGGTGTCCATTTTGGCTTCCATATCGGCCACCAGCTTGAGCTGGGTACGGCAGCGATCCAGGTTATGGCCTTCCCGGTGGATTTTGAAATAGGTGTCCCCGGCGATGTGGTCGGCGAGGAAGCGCATGCCGCATTCCAGGGTCATCAGCTTGGCGGACAGGGGCAGGTTTTCGATCTCCTGAGGGGTGAGCATGGAGCCGCATTCCTCCAGAAAGCCCTTGGTATACTGTTCAAACAGATTCAGGTCGCAGGTTACCTTGGACAGATCCGTCTCGTCCTCCGCCGCGGGGTTGGTGCCGAAGCGCATGCTGTCACCGTAGTCGTACAGGGACAGGCCCGGCATGACGGTGTCCAGGTCGATGACGCAGACCGGCCGGCCGGTCACGTCGTCCAGCATGACGTTGTTCAGCTTGGTATCGTTATGCGTCACCCGCAGGGGCAGCTCCCCTTTGGCCAGCAGGTCGGTGAGAATGGAGCAATCGGCCGCCCGGGCGCGGATGAAAGCAATTTCCTCCCGCACCTCGTCCGCCCGGCCGGAGGCGTTTTCCTTGACCGCCTGTTCAAAATCCCGGTAGCGGGAGGCGGTATTGTGGAAGTTGGGGATGGTTTCCCCCAAGGTGGCCGAGGGGTAGTCGGCCAGCAGCCGCTGGAACTTCCCGAAGGCGCAGCCGGAATAGTAGAAATGCTCCGGCTTTTCCACCGTCTGATAGGTGATGGCGTTTTCAATGAAGATGAAGGCGCGCCAGTAGTTGCCGTCGGGATCGTGGTAGTACTTTTCCCCGTCCCGGGTGTCGATGAGGGTCAGGCATTCCCGATCGGGGTTGCCGCCTTCGGCGATAACAGCCTGTCGCAGGAACGCCGTGACGGCAATCATGTTGCGCATCAGACCGGGCACATCCTTGAAAACGTTATGGTTGATCCGCTGGAGGATATACCGCCGCTGCGGTTTTCCCTCGCGCTGGCAGCAGACGCAATAGGTGTCGTTGATATGGCCGCAGCCGTAGGGCTTGGCGTCGATGGGTTCACCCTCCAGGGCGAAAACGTGGGCGACTTCCATAGCGGTGCTCATGCTTTCCACAACCTTTCCGGATAAATCCCCTGTTTGATCATACCGGCGATGGCGTCGATGACCTTCTGCTTATCCTCGGCGTAGGTCATGCCGTACCATTTGTCGCTGGTGGGCAGGACCTTGACGTCAGCCTCGCCCGCCGCCACCATGGCGTTGACCACGAAGGGCAGGTAGAATTCCGCTTTCAGCTGGCCGCCCTTTTCCTTCAGGAAGCCCTGGAACTTGTCCTCGAAGCAGTCCAGGGATCCGGCCGGGAAGGCCCAGCAGTTCATAGAGACGTAACAGCCGGCGGGCAGGGTTTCCCAAGTGGCGCCGTCGTCCTCGGTGAACTGGGAGACGCCCTCCCGGATTTCGATATGGGTGCGCTCCACCAGGTCGGTGAGGGTGCCGTCGGGCTCCACCGTGCAGATGCCCCGGGAGACATAGCCGTTCTCCGTCAGGGTGTTTTCCAGGATATACCCCGCCATGGCGATGTGCTTTTTCGCATCCGCGCCGGGCTTGGACAGGAAATCGGCCAGCAGGCGGAAGCATTCCCGGCCATAATAATCGTCGGCGTTGATGACGGCGAAGGGCTCCTTCACCGTATCGCGGCAACAGAGGACCGCGTGGCCGGTGCCCCAGGGTTTGGCGCGCCCTTCGGGCACGGAGAAGCCCTCTGGCAGAGCGTCCAGCTCCTGATAGACATAAGACACCGGAATCTGCCGGGAAATGCGGTTGCCAATATGTTCCTTAAAGGTTTCCTCGATTTCCTTCTTGATGACGAACACCACCCGGCCAAACCCGGCGGCGATGGCGTCGTAAATGGAATAATCGATGATCAGCTCCCCGCAGGGACCGACGGGCGTAACCTGCTTGAGTCCACCGAACCGGCTGCCCATACCGGCGGCCATGATAATCAGCGCGGGTTTTTGCGTGGTATCCATAGAGTAAGTCCTTTCTCCGGCGGTGAAAATGGATGATCCCGGGCTCTCTCCGCGCCGGCTGGAGGAGCTGTTACAGCTTGTTTTGTTGCCTTAAGGTGAGGCGCTGCGGGCGCTCGCTCTCCTAAAAATTGGAGGTTGTTCGCTCCCCTTTGCCTTAAGCATACCGCAAACCCCGGCTGGCCGCCATGCAGAAACCGCCGAAACATTTGTCAAAACCGTCAGATGCAACCTGCGTCCATTGCAAAAGAAAATTTTCCCGGTATAATAGAAAGACAGAAGAGGGTATTCGCAATAAGAAGGCCACGTCTATTATAATAAGGAGGAACCCAAATGTCCATACTGATTACAGGCGGCTGCGGCTATATCGGCAGCCACACCTGCATTGAAATGCTGAAAGCCGGCTTCGACATCGTGGTGCTCGATAATTATTACAACGCCAAGCCCGAGGCCCTGCGGCGGGTTAAGGAGCTGGCGGGCCGGGATTTTCCGTTTTATGAGTGCGACATCCGGGACGCGGAGGGTCTGCGGAAAATTTTCAAGGCCCACGACATCGAGGCGGTCATCCATTTCGCCGGGCTGAAGGCGGTGGGTGAATCGGTGAGCAAGCCCTTGACCTATTACGACAACAACGTCAGCGGCACGGTGGTACTCTGTCAGGTGATGGCCGAGGCGGGCTGCAAGCGGATGGTGTTTTCCTCCTCCGCCACGGTGTACGGTATGAACAACCCCTCCCCCCTGAGAGAGGATATGCCCACCGGCGCAGTGACCAACCCCTATGGCCGCACCAAATACATCATCGAAGAAATCCTGCGGGACACCTGTGTGTCCGACCCGGCGTGGAGCGCCGTCCTTCTGCGGTATTTCAACCCCATCGGCGCCCATGAAAGCGGCCGCATCGGGGAGGATCCCTGCGGGATCCCCAACAACCTGATGCCCTACATCTCCCAGGTGGCCATCGGCAAGCTGCCCCACCTGTCCATCTTCGGCAATGACTACGATACCCACGACGGCACCGGCGTGCGGGATTACATCCACGTGGTGGATTTGGCCCGCGGCCATGTCAAGGCGGTGCAATACGCGCTGGATCACGCCGGCGCGGAGGTGTTCAATCTGGGCACCGGCATCGGCTACAGCGTGCTGGATTTGGTCAAGGCCTTTGAAGCGGCCAACAACGTGACCGTCCCCTATGTGATATCGCCCCGTCGGCCGGGAGACATCGCCACCTGCTACTCCGATCCGTCCAAGGCGGAGAAGGTGCTGGGCTGGAAGGCGCAGTTCGGCGTGGAGGACATGTGCCGGGATTCCTGGCGCTGGCAGTCGAAGAACCCCCAGGGCTACGAGGACTAAAGCCATTGAAAAAGGGCGCGAGGAGCTATCCTCGCGCCCTTTTTGTCCCTAATCTATGTCCGCAGGCGCAGGCCCTTGGGATAGCGGTTTTTCAGCCGGCCGCCCGTCCGCTTGCCGAAGCCCGTCACCACGCCGTCCGCCGCCACGGCCGTCCAGCCGGGTTCTCCCGGCGCTTCGATTTCCTCTCCCCGCAGGAAGGCCGTCAGCCGGGGATCCGCCGGTTCCAGACAGATGCAGCGGCGGCAGTCCGCCGGTTTCATCGCCATGAACAGCCCGTGACAAGGCTCCACCCGGTTCTTGCAGACGATCGCCGCCGCCGCGCCCGCCTGCAGGACGCCCAGGCCCTTCAGCTCCGGCAGTCCCTCCGGCAGCAGTCGCACCTGGTCGCCGAAGCAGACGAATGCGCCGGTTGGTGTCGAAAAAAAGCACTCTTTGTATAATTCTGCCGCTGCGATACTATTTGTATCAGGTTTTGCATACAGATAGGGCCGGGGAAGGCTGTAGGCGCCGGCTTCCATCCGACGGAATTTGGCGACAAAGTGGCCCTCTCCGCCGTGAGCGGGGAAAATCCGGCGGCAGCGTTCCAGAGGGACACCCGCGCCGTCCGTTTCCGGCGTGAAGGGGGCCACCCGTTCCCAGGGCAGGCCCGGCATGCCGAAGCCCGCGCCGGTTTCCTCCAGGCAAAAATCCGGATGCGTCCGCACAAACCAGGCGGCCATACACTCGTTTTCCTCCGGGGCAAAGGTACAGGTGGAATAGATAAGGCGGCCGCCGGGGCGCACCGTCTCCGCCGCCGCGTGGAGAATCTCCCGCTGCCGGGCGGCGCATAGGCGGATATTGTCCTCGCTCCACTGGGCGAGGGCCTCCGGCTCCTTGCGGAACATGCCTTCGCCCGAGCAGGGGGCGTCCACCAGCACCCCGTCGAAGAAGCGGGGCAGCCCGCCGCCGATCGTGCCGGCGTCCGCACTGGACACCACCGCGTTGGCCACCCCGCAGCGTTCCAGGTTCTGCAGCAGGATCTGGGCCCGGGAGCGCCCATACTCGTTGCTCCACAGCAGGCCCTGCCCCTGGAGGCAGGCGGCGATCTGGGTGGATTTTCCGCCGGGGGCAGCGCACAGGTCCAGGATCCGCTCTCCGGGCAGGGGGGACAGGACGGTCACCGCCGACATGGCCGACGCCTCCTGCATATAATAGGCGCCCGCGTGGTGGAGGGGATCGGCCCCCGCCCGGAAGGCTCCTTCGAAGGCGAAGCCATCCCGTGCGAAGGGCACGGGGGACAGGGGAAGGGGAAACCACGCGGCGAGATCCCGCGCCGTGTATTTCAGCGTATTGACCCGGATGCCCCGCCGCAGGGACCGGTCGTACCCCTCGAACAGGATGTCGAAATCGCCGCCCAGCAACGTATGCATGCGTCGGAGAAAACCGTCCGGCAGATTTTGGGTCATCGAGGAGGCTCCTTTCATGTTGACAAACCTTCGAATTGTTTCTACAATAGAGGACGTGTTGGAAGGAGGCTGGAACTTGGAAGATTTAAATACGGCGTGGAACGAATTTTTGAAGAGGCTGATTGGGTTTCTGCCGCAGCTGTTAGTCGCCGCGGTGATCCTGCTGGTGGGGCTCCTGGCCACAAAGGTCGTCCCCAAGCCGATCAAATCGGTGCTGAACCGGACCCGTCTGGACGCGGTGGCGGTGAAATACATTTTGCGGGTGGTCAAGATTTCCATCTGGGCGCTGGTGCTGATGATGGTGCTGGACACCGTCGGGGTGCCGGTGACCAGCCTGCTGACCCTGCTGGCCGCCATCGGCGCGGCGGTGGCCCTGGCCATCAAGGACAACCTAGCCAACCTGGCCTCCGGCGTGGTGCTGCTGTTCACCAAGCCCTTCAAGGCGGGGGATTTCATCGAGGTGGAGGGCGATTCCGGTGTCATCAGGGAAATCGAAATGATGCACACCTATCTGGACACGCCCGGCAACATGCGGGTGGCCATTCCCAACACCAAAATGATGACCGCCACCATCACCAACTATTCCACCTACGAGACCCGGCGGCAAGATTTGACCTTTACCATCAGCTATGAGGACAATCTTCTGGAGGCCATGGCGGCGCTGCAGCAGCTGCTGGACACGCATCCCCAGGTGCTGCGGGAGCCGGAGGAGCCGATAGTGCGGGTCAAGGAACAGGCGGATTCCGCCATTGTACTGCTGGCGCGGTTCTGGTGCGCCAACGCCGATTACTGGAACTTGCAGTACGATTTGCTGCAGCAGGTCAAGCTGACCTTCGACGACAAGGGGATCTCTATCCCGTTCCCGCAGATGGACGTTCATGTAAAATAATGGCGGAAAACCAAAATGCTGCACAACGCATAAATGAACGCCCGGTTTCGCGTCTACAGACGCGAAATGCGGGCCACGATTCATGCGCCCGCGTTTTTTAAAGGCGCGTTGCAAAATCTTCGATTTTGCAACGCGCCCTATTTTTCTTATACGCGTACAAACTCCAGCGTGTCCACGAAATTTCGCACCTGGCCGGAGAACCGACGGAACAACTCCTGCCCCATACGGGCGTAGGCGGGGTCATCCTTCTTGCCGCAGAGGGATGCGAAGGTTTCCCCCACCTTTTCCTCCACCTGCCTGCCGTCGCGCACGCACAGATAATAGAAGGAGAAGGCGCCGGAGGCCTGCAGGTCGTCGTAAAACCGGGGGGCCGTGACCCGCAGGGAATTGTAAAAGATATCCTGGGCGGTCTGCGCCGTCAGGCTGTTGGGAAGCAGGGCGTCCAGCCCCACCTCTACGGCAAAGGACAGCAGGATGCGCCGCTGGGTGAGCAGAGCGCTGTCGTCGGTACGGCTGTCCCCCTCCACGGCAGACACCTCGTCCGCCAGGATGGCGCCCAGCCGTCTGGCGCGGCTGAGATTGCCGTTTTCCTTTTCCTGCTCGAGCAGCTGCGCCTCATGGCCGACATCGGCGCCGGCCTCGTTCACCGGTTCAAAATCGTCCCCGGCTATTTTCATATCGCGATCGTCTTCCAAACCCATCGTGCAGTCACATCCTTCGGGCGCCCGCGTCGCGGCGGGCACGCTTGGGGTTTATTGTTGCTCTAAGGCCTCCTGGACGGCCCTGGCCAGCTGATCCGGGCAGGAGGTGGATTTGAGGCCGCAGCGGATGCCGGACAGGCGGCGGACCGCTTCCTCGGCGGGCATTCCCTCCGCCAGCGCCGCCACCCCCTGGCTGTTGCCGTGGCAGCCGCCCTGAAACCGGACGTTTTTCAGCAACCCGTCCTCGATATCAAAGGTAATTTTCCGGGAGCAGACGCCCCGGGGCGTATAGGTGAATGCCATATCGTGCCGCCCTTTCGCTCTATTATGCGTTGCGCCGCCGCCGCTTATCCTTATAAGTCAGCAGAGATTGGACGATTTCGTCGGAAACCGACGTGCTGCCCAGCGGACGGGCCGTGCGGGTGTACATGCCATGAAAATCGGATCCGCCGGTGGACAGCAGGCCGTGCAGGCGGGTGAAGGCCAGCAGCTCGGCGGTCTCGGTTTCGCTATGGCTGGGATGCCACACCTCCACGCCGTCCAGCCCGGATTCCACCAGCTCCTGCATCAGGTCGTAGCTGTCATACACGCCGGGATGGGCCAGCACCGCGATGCCGCCGGCACTATGGATGAGATCCATAATTTCCCGTGTGTCGGGATACTCCGCCTCCACCAGGGCGGAACCCTGACCGGGGGCGAACAGCTTATCGTACAGCTCCCCATAAATGGAGTCGGCATAGCCGGCGTCCATCAGGGCGTGCATGATGTGCTGCTTATAGATGTTGGTGCTGCCGGTGGCGCACTTGACGATGAGATCGGGGGTGATGGGATAATACCGCATGACCTTGCGCACCATGGCCATCGCCGCTTTCTTGCGGCTGTCGTTGGTGCGGCGGCACATGCCTTCCAGACGATCGGGCGTGTCACAAAGATAGCACAGGATATGGGCTTTCCGGCCCCGCTGCGTATCGAAGGTGGAGAACTCCACGCCGTGAATGACGGTCAGCTCCTGCCGGCGGCCGATGACGACCGCGCGGGTAGCTGCGGCGGTGGTATCGTGATCCGTGACGGAAATAGCCGACAGGCCTCTGCGTTTCGCGACGGCGATCAGCTCTTCTATCCCCATGGATCCGTCCGAAATTTTGGTATGACAATGTAGGTCGCTTGCCAAGGTTACACCCCCAAGTTATTCAGGCGGGTCTAAGCCGCAACCCGCCACCCATGAAAAGCGCCGCAAAAGGGCGTAAAACCCGAATATAAGCGTACTTTCATAATACTTCCAGTATACACCGGAAAGGGGGGAAAGACAAGCCCCGCCGCCTAAAACCGGATACAATGCCAAGTTCGGGCGGGGCCGGGCGGTTCGGTTTCGGTCAAAACGGCAAAAGCGGCTGTCGAAGTCGGGCGGATGATGGCGACAAAAAAGGACAGGCCATATGGCCTGTCCTTTTCCTTTGGAGCGGCTTACGAGGCTCGAACTCGCTACCTCCACCTTGGCAAGGTGGCGCTCTACCAGATGAGCTAAAGCCGCGCTTTTCCGAACGCGTGTTGTATTATAGCACAGCGTTCGGAGAACTGTCAAGATCTAAATGCGAAATTCCTCTTCCTCGTGCCGGGTCAGCGCCGGCTGCCGGAAGGGGACCCGTTTGAGCGGATCGTAGGCAAACCGACGGCAGTGATGATACAGGGGCATGACCCCCTTTTTGGTGCACAGCACCGCCTTGCCGTCCAGGGAACGGCGCCCGTTGGCGCACAGCTCGCAGGCGGGCTGGATATTGTTGCCGTAAAGCTTCTGTCGCATGAACTCCCTCCGTTCTCTTTCGCCAGTATAGCACACTTTACCCCTTCCTGCCAAGCCTGGCCGGCCCTTTTCCAGTCAGCAGCAGCATGGCGCACATCAGCAGCAGGGCCACCGACGCGGCCGCCGAGGTGGTGAAGGGGGTGATGCGCGCGTCCTGCATGGGGTTGAACACATCCAGCGGCAGGGGGACGAACCGGAACAGCAGCAGGGACAGCCCGCCTGCCAGCAGGCCGTGAAGCAGCCGGGAGATGAAGAAGTTCCGATCGAGCAGCTTGTGCTCGTGCAGGGTGGCGGCCAGCTGGCAATGAACGGACAGGCCGCCCCAACCCATAATAAAGCCCAGCAGAAAGGGCGCGGCCGCGCCGGATCCGGCGGCCTCCACGCAGCCGCAGCTCACCTCCAGAATGCCGGCCAGCAGATTGGGGATTTCCGCGGTGTCCGCCCCCGCCCATATCAGCGGTCGGGTGATCACATACTGAAAGAAGCCCGCCAGGCCGCTGGCGTCGGACAGGGAGAGCAGGGCGGCAAACAGCACCACGAAGCCGCACATGTACAGCAGCGAGCGGCAGGCGGCGTTGACCGATTCCACAAACGCTGCCGAAACCGGCAGACGGGGGGCCGGCCGCCGGGCCTCCATGGGTACCCGATCCACCACCGGATGCCGGCCCATCCACACCCGCTGCCCGATACCCATCAGCAGAGAAGCGGCGATGTGGGCGGCAAACAGCACCGCCCCGTACCGCACGCTGCCCAGCATGCCCGCCCCCACGGCGGAAATGACGAAGGCTGGCCCGGCATTGACGCAGAAGCGCAGCATCCGCCGCCCCTGCCGGGGGGTGATGTCCCCCTGGCTGACCAGCTGGCCCACTGCCACCCCGCCCGCTGGATATCCGCCGATAAAGCCCACCAGGATCCCCGCCGCGCAGCAGCCCGGCAGGCCGAACAGCTTGCGGGTGGGTTTTTCCAGCCGCCGCCCCAGGGATTGGCTGACACCCGAGCGGACCAGAAAGCCGGCCAGCACCAGAAAGGGGAACAGGGAGGGGATGATGACCGAGGAGCAGATGGACAGCCCGCGGCTGACGCCGGTGGCCACCGCCCCCGGCCAGGCCAGAAGGGCCGCCCCGGCCCCCGCGATGACCAGCAGCAGCCCGAAGGTCTGGATGCCTGATTTATGTATGGTTTTGATAAACATGCGTCTCACGTCCTTTGTCGTGATAGGTCCGCCGATGGACAGCCTGTATTCTATGCATATGTTTGTCCGGCCGCATTATTCCAATTTCGGCTGCATAAAATGCGGTAGGCGAAGCGCGGAGGCGGGGCTGCTGACAGCATCCGCGGGATAAGAAGGAATGGGTGGTAGCGTGGTCAAATCAAAAAAACGCAGGCGGCAGCCGCCGCTGGCCCACCGGGTGGAAACGGTGCTCGAGCTGCCCGGCGGCACCTTGTCGGGCGAGGCGCGCATCGAAATGACCGGCAACCGCCGGGCGGTGGTGGAGAGCTGCCGGGGGATTCTGGAGTATGAGGAAGGGGTTATCCGCCTGAACACCGGCAGCGGCATCGTGCGGTTTATGGGGCGGGATTTGGGCCTGTCCTGCCTGACGGAGGACAGCGCGGTGGTCACTGGCTTTATTCTGTCGGTGGAATTCGTTTCCTGAAAGCCGGCAGAAGCGAAAACGGCCGCGCCAGGCCGGCCTGGCGCGGCGGCGATTGGGGCGGGGTCATCCCCGCGCGGGAAAGGAATGGTTGTCCGATGTTTATCATCCGGTTCCTCCGCTGGCTGCTCGGCTGGGTGGAGTTCGAGGCGGAGGGCGGGTTCCCCGAACGGCTGCTGAACCTGGCGGCCCGGGGCGGCATCCCCTTATGGGATACCGGGAGGCGGGGCGTCGTGCTGACGGCCCGCTGTTTTGCCCGCAAATACAAAAAGCTGCGCCCCATCGCCCGGAAGGCGGGGGTGCGCCTGCATGTGGTCAGACGCCACGGCGTCCCCTTTTTCCTGCACCGCTACCGGGCCCGCGCCGGCCTGGTGGCAGGGCTGGCCACTTATGTGGTGCTGCTGCAAATCTTGTCCCAGCAGATTTGGGTGATGCAGGTCAGCGGCAACCGGAAGGTGTCGGAGGCCGACATTCTTTCCGTTATGGAGGAGCTGGGGGTGCATAAGGGCGGGCGGATGAAGGATCTGGACATCCAGGCCCTCCAGATTGAGGCCCTGCAGAAGCTGCCGGATCTCGTCTGGCTGACCGTCAACCCGGAGGGCGCCATCGCCCATATCGAGGTGGCCGAGCGACAGCCGCCGCCCGCCGTCATTGACAAAAGCGCCCCCTCCAACATCAAGGCATCGCGGGACGGCCGGATCGTGCGCATGGAGGTGTATGGCGGCCAGGCCGCGGTCAAGGAAGGGGATGCAGTGGTGCGGGGGATGCTGCTGGTCAGCGGCGTGGTGGATACCTCCGTCGGCCCGGTCATGCGGAAATCCAACGCCAAAATCTTTGCGGAAACCAGCCGGTCTCTGGAAGTCAGCGTTCCTTTGAAGGAGACCAAGCTACTGCCAGACGGCTATAGGATTCTGCGGCCCACCTTCCATCTGTTTCAATTCGGCATCCCCCTGTATACCGACGGCCCGCTGGAGGGGGAATTCCAGCTGGTGGAGAAACCGCATTTTTTGACGGCCAAGGGCCTGCAGCTTCCATTGGGCATTGTCAACCAATACTATCATCGTTTGGTCCCCACCGAAATCAACCGAACCGAGGAGGAGGCCGCCGCCCTGGCCCGGCAGCTGCTGGAGGAAAAGGAGCGCAGCGATCTGACCGGTGCGGATATCCGGGAAAGGCAGCTGCAGGGGACGGTGCGGGACGGACAATACGTGCTCACGGCCCGCTATGCCTGCGTGGAGGACATCGGCTTTGAGGAAGCCATCCTCACCGAAAGCAAATAATGGGAAAAGCCTCTCCGGATTTTCTGGAGAGGCTTTATTATGTCAGCATGGTAAAGAAATTGTGAAATGTTTATAAACAATAAATAGGTATATAGGGGATTTTCTTGATTATGAGAAATATACCGCCAAAATTTTGTAGATTATAGTAAATGACAAAGGAAAATATTATTGATATAATATATTTTGTTATGAGAACCGGGCGGAAGCCGGTCGGCAGCCTTACCGCCCGTTCATCAGGAAAGGAAACAACCCCCGCATGTTTGAACAAAGTATCAATGTGGACCGCATGGAACAGGCGGTTTCCCTTTTCGGCAGCTTCGATGAAAACATTCGGCTGATTGAGCGGCATTACGCCGTGGACATCCTCACCCGCGGCACCGACATCAAGGTCAGCGGGGAACCTGAGGCCGTCGCGAAAGCGGTGCGCGCCATCCAGGGCTTGCTGCAGCTTATCAACCGGGGCGAGCAGGTGGGGGAGCAGAACGTCCGGTATGTCCTCATGCTGGTGGACGAGGGCAGCGAGGAGGAGCTTCCCAAGCTGTCCTCCGACAGCATCTGCATCACCTCCAAGGGCCGTCCCGTCAAGCCCAAAACCATCGGGCAGAAGAAATATGTGGACGCCATCCGAAAGAACACCATCGTGCTGGGCGTCGGCCCGGCCGGCACCGGCAAGACCTATCTGGCGGTGGCCATGGCCGTCAGCGCCTTCCGCGCCAAGGAGGTCAACCGCATCATCCTGACCCGGCCCGCTGTGGAGGCGGGGGAAAAGCTGGGTTTCCTCCCCGGCGACCTGCAGTCCAAGGTGGATCCCTATCTCCGCCCGCTGTACGACGCTCTGTTCGACATGCTGGGCACCGAGACCTATCAAAAATACGTGGAGCGGGGCAATATCGAAATCGCGCCTTTGGCGTATATGCGCGGGCGCACCCTGGATGACTCCTTCGTTATTCTGGACGAGGCGCAGAACACCACGCCCGAGCAGATGAAAATGTTCCTCACCCGCCTGGGCTTCAACTCTAAGATGGTGGTCACCGGCGACGTGACCCAAATCGACCTGCCTGACGGCCGGAAAAGCGGCCTGCGGGAAGTGATAAAGGTGCTCAAAAACGTGGAGGACATCGCCATCTGCCAGTTCAGCGAAAAGGATGTAGTGCGGCATCAGCTGGTGCAGCGTATCATCCAGGCCTACGAGAAATACGAAAAATCCGCCCAGACGTACCGGGCGAAAGGAAACCTACCATTTAAGAAATAAAGGCCGGAAGGCCTGTAAATTTATCATAAAAGGACGGCATTGCGCTATGGAAAAAATCAAAGTGGTCATCGTCAATAAGCAGAAAACGGTCAAAATCCCCACCGGCGTGCGCCTGCTGATGCGCCGCTGCTGCCACGCGGTTCTGGAGCTGGAGAATTTCCAGGGCTCCGCCGAGGTGGACATTTCGCTGGTGGATAATCAGCAGATCCGGGAAATCAATAAGGAGCAGCGGAACATCGATATGGTGACTGACGTGCTGTCCTTCCCACTGGGGGAAAACGGCCAATACGACAAGAACCCCGAAACCGGCGCGAGCATGCTGGGCGACGTGGTGCTGTCGGTGGAACGCGCCATCGAGCAGGCGGAGCAGTACGGCCATTCCCTGCAGCGGGAAATCGGCTACCTGACCGTGCATTCGGTGCTGCATCTGCTGGGCTACGATCATGTGGACGGCGGCCTGGAGGCGGTGCGCATGCGGGAAAAGGAAGAGGCCGTGATGGCGTCCGTGGGGCTTCCCCGGGGCGAGAGCTATGTGATGTTCGGCGGCGGACGGTAGGCTTTCGCGCATGAGAGGGTTTTTGAGGGGCTTTATGTTCGCCGGCCGGGGCGTTTGGTTTTGTATCCGGCATGAACGGAATTTTCGCGTGCATATGGCGGTGGCCGCCTATGTGCTGCTTTTGGCGCCCTATTTTTCCCTGTCACGGGGAGAGTGGGCCGCGCTGCTGGCGGTCGTCGCGTTGGTTCTGGCCGCCGAAGCCGTCAATACCGCTGTGGAGCAGGTCGTCAACCTGGCCTCTCCCCGGCGGCGCACCCGGGCCCGCGTCGCCAAGGATGTGGCGGCGGGGGCCGTTTTGCTGTGCGCGGCCGGTGCCCTTGCCGCGGGGCTGTTCTTGTTCCTGAGGCCGGAGGCGTTCGCCGCCATGCAGGCCGATTTTCTGCGTTGTCCCTGGAAGCCCGCGTTGCTGGCTGCGTCCCTGCCGCTGGCCGTCTGGTTTGTCATCTGCGGCGGGCGCACCCGCCGTCGTCCAAAAAAATGAAAGAAGTTTCCGGCGCGGCGTCTGGCCGCGCCTGCTTGCGACCGCCGGGCTTGTCCGGCGAGAAATGGAGAAACGGTATGCCGGAACAAACAAAAAGCGCCTTTGTGGCCATCGTCGGCCGCCCCAATGTGGGGAAATCTTCCCTGCTCAACGCCATGGTGGGCCGGAAGGTGGCCATCGTGTCGGACAAGCCGCAGACCACCCGCACCCGCATCATGGGCGTGCTCACCCGGGAGGAAACCCAGCTGGTGTTTTTGGACACCCCCGGTAATCATCGGCCCCGTACCCGGCTGGGAGATTTCATGGTGAAATCCATCGGCGAGGCGGTTTCCGGTGTGGACGCCGGCATGCTGGTCGTGGAACCCAAGGGGGAAATCCGGGATGTGGAGCGGGAGCTGCTGGAGCAGTTCCGCCGTCAGAAGCTCCCGGCCGTGCTGGTGATCAACAAAATCGACACCCTGGCCGACAAGGCGATTCTGCTCAACTGCATCGAACGCTGGCGGGAGGCCTACGATTTCACCGCCGTCCTGCCCGTGTCCGCCCTGACAGGGGAGGGTGTGGACGAGGTGGTGGAGCAGCTGTCCGCCTTTGCCTTCGACAGCCCCCACTTCTTCCCCGACGACGCGGTGTCCGATCAGCCCGAACGGGTCATCGCCTCCGAGCTGGTGCGGGAAAAGATGCTGCTGCTCCTGCGGCAGGAAATCCCTCACGGTATCGCCGTGGTCATTGAGAACATGAACGAGCGGGAGACCGAAAATGGCTCTATCCTCGACGTGGACGCTTACATTTACTGCGAAAAAGACAGCCACAAGGGCATGGTTATCGGTAAAAAGGGCGCCATGCTCAAAGAAATCGCCACCCTGGCCCGCCAGGACATGGAGGCGCTGTTCGGCGTTAAGGTCAATCTTCAGTGCTGGGTCAAGGTCAAGGAGGACTGGCGCAACCGCCAGGGGCTTCTTAATAGCTTCGGCTATCGGCTGTAGCCCTGCCAGTTTATCCCGTAAGCGGTTTCCGGGGATGCGCCGTGTCCCCGCGCGTATCCTAATCCTATCGAACGATAGGAAGGGGCCATGGATGCTTATGCCGCACGGAGATTTATGGGATGCGTTTGTCAGAACCGGACGAATCGAGGATTATCTGCGCTATCGGGGCGTGGATATTTATCAGCATATGACCAGCCGCGCGCAGCCGCAGGGCTTGGCGTCGACGGCGGGAAAGGAGAACCGACCCCATGCGGCTGACCACCGACGCCCTGATCATCCGGGAAAACAACAATATCGGTGAAGCCGATCGGTTTGTGACCGCCCTGACCCGGGAGCTGGGCCTGGTGCGGGCCTCCGCCCGCGGCGCGCAGAACATGAAAAACCGGAACGCCTCCGCCACCCAGCTGCTGTCCTATTCCCGCCTGACCCTCTTCAAGGGGCGGGAAAAATACATAATCGACGAGGCGGAGCCGCTGCGCATTTTTTTCGATTTGCGGGCGGATATCGAGAAGCTGGCGCTGGCGCAGTATTTTTGCGAGCTGGCTGGCGTCCTGGCCCCGTCGGAGGAGCCGGCAGAGGAGTTCCTGCGTCTGCTGCTGACGGCCCTGCACCTGCTGGGTGCAGGCAAACGGGATCCCCGGCTGATCAAAGCGGTGACCGAGCTGCGTCTGCTGGCGCTGGCGGGGTATATGCCTGACCTGACGGCCTGCCGGGCCTGCGGCGGGACGGACAGCCCCGTCATGTGGCTGTCTCTGACGGCGGGAAGCCTCACCTGCGACGCCTGCCCCCGCCCCGGCGGCGCCGTAGCCCTGCCCCCCAATATCCTGGCCGCCATGCGGCACGGATTGTATCGGGAGCTTGAAAAGGCCTTCTCCTTTACCATGCAGGACGCCAGCCTGACCGAGCTGTCCCGCGCCGCCGAAGCGTTTTTGCTCGCCCAGCTGCAGCGGGGCTTTCGCACGCTGGATTTTTATCATTCCCTGTCGAATGGGGCATAATAAGGAGCTATATTGTATAATCGACTCATAAAAATACTTATTGTATAGAACTTTGCTGTAACGGCCGGATTTTTCGGCCTTCATGGAGGAACTTATGAATCGCAACCATCAATCCCTGGAGCTGGATAAGGTCCTGGAGCTGCTGGCGGCGGAGACCACCTGCGCGGACGCGGCGGTCCTGGCACGGGAGCTGACCCCTGTACCCTACCTGTCCCAGGTGCAGCGGCTGATGGAGGAAACCGACGCCGCCTATCGTCTGATGGCCCAGTTCGGTTCGCCGTCCTTCGGCCAGGTCAAAAACGTGACCAACGCTCTGCGCCGCGCCGAGGCGGGCGCCAGCCTGTCGCTGCGCGAATTTCTGGACATCGCGGAAACCCTGCGGGTCATCCGTTCCCTGGCGGAATGGAGAGCCCACTGCGCCGGGGTGGAAACCTGCCTAGACGATCGGTTTTCCGTCCTCGCGCCCAATAAATATCTGGAAGAAAAAATCAACACCACCGTGGTGTCGGAGGAAGAAATTGCCGACGCCGCTTCCCCTGCGTTACACGACATCCGTCGGAAAATGCGGGCGGCCTCCGCCCGGGTGCGGGATCAACTGGACAAGCTGGTGCGCTCCCCCGCCTATCAGAAGCTGCTGCAGGATCCCATCGTCACCATCCGGGGCGGCCGATTCGTGGTGCCGGTCAAGGCGGAGCACCGCGGCGAGGTTCCCGGCCTGGTGCACGACACCTCCGCCTCCGGCGCCACCGTGTTCGTGGAGCCTATGGGCGTGGTGGAGGCCAACAACGAGCTGAAGGTGCTGGCCTCCCGGGAGGAAGCCGAAATCGAGCGGATCCTGGCCGCCCTGTCCGCCGAGGTGGGGAGCTTTGCCTCCGCCATTGCCGCGGATTACCGCGTGCTGGTGGAGCTGAACCTGATTTTCGCCAAAGCCCGCCTGGGGTATAAAATGAAGGCCGTCATGCCCCGCATCACCGACGACGGCCATATCCTGCTGCGCAAAGCCCGCCATCCTCTCATCGCCGCCGACAAGGTGGTGCCCATCGACGTGGAGCTGGGGGGCGGCTTCGACACCCTGGTCATCACCGGCCCCAACACCGGCGGCAAGACCGTCACCCTGAAAACCCTGGGGTTGCTCACCCTCATGGCCATGTGCGGCCTGATGCCCCCCGTCTCCGACGGCAGCAGCCTGTCGGTTTTCTCCGAGGTGCTGGCTGATATCGGGGACGAGCAGTCCATCGAGCAGTCCCTGTCCACCTTTTCCGCCCACATGACCAACCTCATCCGCATCCTGGGAGAGGCGGGGCCCCGCAGCCTGGTGCTGATGGACGAGCTGGGCGCGGGCACCGACCCGGTGGAGGGCGCGGCCCTGGCTATCGCCATCCTCGAGCGGCTGCGGCAGCAGGGCGCCCGCATCGCCTCCACCACCCACTATGCCGAACTGAAGGCCTACGCCATCCACACCGACGGGGTGGAAAACGGCAGCTGCGAGTTCGATGTGGCCACCCTGCGGCCGACCTACCGCCTGCTGGTGGGGGTGCCGGGCCGCTCCAACGCGTTCGCCATTTCCGAGCGGCTGGGCATGGACAAGACCCTGGTTGACCGGGCGCGGGAGCTGGTGTCCAGCGACAACCGCCGTCTGGAGGACGTGGTGTCCAACCTGGAGGAGCGGCGGCAGGCGCTGGAAGGCGAGCTGCAGCAGGCCCGCGAACTGCGCGCCCGCGCCGAGCAGGACGCCCGGCAGGCGGAGCAGCGGCTGGCTGAGATGGATAAGCAGCGGGAGCGTGAGATGGACCGGGCCCGCTCCGACGCCCGCGGCATCGTGGATCGCGCCCGCAGCGAGGCGGAGCAGCTGATTGCCGAGCTGGACACCCTGCGCAAGCAGAAAAACGCCGCGGAATTCGCCCTGCAGGCCCAAAATGCCAAAAGCCAGCTGCGCGCCCGGCTCAACGCCGTGGAAAGCGCCGTCGACCCGGTGTTCAGAAAACGGGAGGATGGGTATACCCTGCCCCGAGCCCTGCGGGCTGGGGACGAAGTGCTGCTGGTGGATATTGACAAGCGAGCCACCGTCCTGGGCCCCGCCGACGCCGGCGGCAACGTGGAGGTGCAGGCCGGGATCATCCGCACCCGCGTTCCCCTGTCCAACCTTCGTCTTCTGGAAGCCAAAAAAGCGCCGTCCCCCACCAAGGGGCGCGCCGTGCCCGCCGCGTCCCGCGGCCATGGCGTGGCCTCCCGGGCGGAACGGACGGTGAGCACCGAATTGGATCTCCGCGGCCAGACCACGGAGGAGGCCCTGCTGGAGGTGGATCGCTTCATCGACAACGCCGTGCTGACCGGGGTGGAGCGGGTGACCATCATCCACGGCAAGGGCACGGGCGCCCTGCGCGCTGCCATTCAGCAGCATCTGCGCCGCCATCCGTCGGTGAAGGAGTTCCGCCTGGGCTCCTACGGCGAAGGCGAAACCGGCGTGACCATCGCCGAGCTGAAATAAAGCGAACCCCGCCTCGTGAGATCCACGCGGCGGGGTTTTGTGGTTAAAGCTGGGGAAGGCGGGAGGAGGCTTCGCACGACTGCGGCGGCGCTGCATGTATCCGGCGATCCACCCCGTCCGCCGGCTTGGCGGGCGGGGAAACAAAACGCCGGTCAGCCGTTCCGATAGCGGGTTTCCCGCCGCTGGATGACGGCGGCAATCAGCAGGAGAACCAGCCAGACGACGGCCAGAGCGACGGCAGCGGGGACGCTGTCCAGTATGGCGGCGGACAGCCGAACGCCCAGCAGCAGCCCGAGATTGAGGGCCAAAGCGACGCTCAGCAGGAAAATAACCGTCCTCAGCCAGCCCGTCCTGCACGCGCGGGAACCGAGCAGACAAGAGGGATACTTGCCGGCAGCCATGTGCGAAACCTCCTCTCACCATCGTAGAGGGGCCCCTTGCTATTCTATGCGCGCCGGCAGCGTCCCGTCCGCCTTTTCTGCGGCAAGCGCGCCCCGTTTTCCGGCAGCCGTTTCCTCCGTCGTCCCCATGGTCATCTCGGTGATGTTTTTCCAATACTTTTTCGGCATATGCTGCCGCCGGCAGCGGGGGTTGATGCGCTCCTGAATCGCCACCGTGTCGTAGAACGTCTTCCAAAGCCGCCGATAGTCGGCTTCTTTGTCCGTGATGGCCGGGATGTGCGCCTCGTCGGCATAGGTGATGTACCATTCCTTGGTGTCATACACCCCGTACAGATTCCGGTTTTTGTCGTGGATAATGAAGGGCTGCGTCCGCAGCCGGTCGGCGAAATGGGGCATCATCAGCGCCACCACGTCGTATTCCGGCTCGATGCCCGCGTAATACACGCCTCCCTCCCGCTGGGAAAAGCGGACGAACTGAACGAACCGGGCGCTTTCGAGGGAAACCAACCCGCTCCATTTGTGCAGGCGAATCACCCGGTCGTCGGTCAGCATCAAATCGATGCGGCGGCCCGCCTCCATGCCCAGCCGAACATAATCGTAAATCCACTGGCCCCGTTCCCGCTGCTCGGATCGGAAGGCCGTCCAAACCCGCTCGTAGGCGTCCGGCCCCATGACTTTTTGGATCCCCGCGATGACCCGATCGGCTTTGGCTTCGTCGACGGCGACGTCCATCGTCCGTTCCCCGAATTGGGGCTGGTAACCCGCCGCTTCCCGGATAGCGTCCGGCATGGGCCGGTGGGCGTAGGCCTCGAACACCGCGGTCATCAGCCCCTCGAAGGTGCCGTCGTACAAATATGCTACAGCTGACCGGTCAGACATGCCATCCTCTCCTCCCGTCCGGGCAGAAGCGCCGGGTTGTCAAACAGGGACAGCTGCTGCGGCGCGGGGCCGAGGGGCAGTTCCCCCGGTTTCAGGCGCACGTCGGCCGTCAGGTTCTGGTAGATGAAGGATTGGCTGAACTTGGCCCCCGGCATCATTTTTCCATTGCAGGTGATGAAATACACCGCCCGCTTGAGCACCACCCCCAGCTTCTTGAGCCCCTCGAAGGTGAGGGAGCCCGCCCGCCGGGCGGTAAGAATTTTCAAAGCGGATTTCACCCCGATACCCGGCACCCGCAGCAGCATTTCCTTATCCGCCCGGTTGACCTCCACCGGGAAATGCTCCAGATGGTTGACAGCCCAGTTGCACTTGGGATCAAGCAGCGGGTCGAGGGAGGGATGCTCTTCGTCGAGCAGCTCGCTGACCGTGAAGCCGTAGAAGCGCAGCAGCCAGTCGGTCTGGTACAGCCGGTGCTCCCGCAGCAGGGGCGGCGGCACGTTCTGGGGCAGCAGCGCATTGGTGCCCACCGGGATATAAGCGGAGTAAAACACCCGCTTGAGGGTGTACTTTTTGTATAGGCTCTCGCTCAGCCGCAGAATTTGATAATCCGTGTCCGGCGTGGCGCCGATGATCATCTGGGTGCTCTGCCCCGCCGGGGCAAAGGACGGCGCGTGGCGGTAGACGGCCAGTTCCCGCTTGTTCTGCGCCAGCCGGTCGCGGATGGAGGACATGGGCCCCAGGATCGCGTCCTTTTTCTTGTTGGGGGCCAGCTGCTTCAGGCTTCGCTCGCTGGGCAGCTCGATGTTGACGCTCATCCGGTCGCAGAGCAGCCCCAGCTTCTCCACCAGCTCGGGTGAACAGCCGGGGATGGCCTTGGCGTGAATATACCCATTGAAGCGGTAGGGCCCCCGCAGCAGCTCCAGTACCCGGCACATCTGCTCCATGGCGTAATCGGGGTTGCGCAGCACTCCGGAGCTGAGAAACAGCCCCTCGATGTAATTGCGCCGGTAAAACTCGATGGTCAGCCCCGCCAACTCCTCCGGGGTAAAGGCGGCGCGGGGCACGTCGTTGGAGCAGCGGTTGACGCAGTATTGGCAGTCGTACACACAGCTGTTGGTCATCAGCACCTTGAGCAGGGAGATGCACCGCCCGTCCGCCGCAAAGCTGTGACAAATGCCGAACCCCACCGCGCTGCCCAGCATCCCCGCCTGCCCGCCTCGGTCGGACCCGCTGGAGGTACAGGCCGCGTCGTATTTGGCGGAATCGGTGAGAATGCGCAGCTTATCCATCAGATCCATATGCCGGCCTCCTCTGATATGGTATTCTCAGTATAGAACATATTTTCGTTTTTGTCAAACATTTGTTCTGCATTTATTCTGCGCTGGTTTTCCCGGTTTATGATTCCGAAAATTACCAACCGTGGGGAGAAAAAGCCGGGCGTATTCGGGCGTTTCCCGTCTTTTATTTTGTCGAAGATTGTGGTATACTGAACTATACTTATATAGATATGGGGGATCCCCTGCATGGAACAAAGAAAAACCGGCCCCGCGCCGGCAGCGGACGAGGCCTTTTCCGATCGGCCGCAGGAAGATATTATCGCGGGGCGCAACGCCGTGGCCGAGGCCCTGCGCGCGGGGCGCGCTATCGACAGCGTGCTGCTGGCCAAGGGCGACCGGACGGGCAGTATCAGCGCCCTGGCGGCCCAGTGCCGCCGCAAGGGCTTGCTGGTCAAAGAGGTGGATTCCCGCAAGCTGGACGCCCTGTGCGGCCCCAATCATCAGGGCATTGCGGCCCTGGCGGCCTGCAAGGAGACGGTGACGCTCGACGAGCTGTTCGCCGCCGCCGAGGCCAAGGGGGAGCCGCCCTTTTTCGTGGTCTGCGACGAGCTGGAGGATCCCCACAATCTCGGGGCCATCCTCCGCACGGCGGAGACGGCGGGCGTCCACGGCGTGGTGATTCCCAAACGGCGGAGCGCCGGCCTGACCTCTGCGGTGTACAAGGCTTCCGCCGGTGCGGTGGAATATGTCCCGGTGGCCCGGGTGTCCAACATCACCGATGCCTTGCGGGAGATGAAAAAGCGGGGCGTCTGGGTGTACGGACTGGACATGGACGGCGAAACCTGGTGTTCCGTCGACATGAAGGGCGCAGCGGCGGTGGTGGTCGGCTCCGAGGGCCGGGGCATCAGCCGGCTGGTGAAGGAACAGTGTGACTTCATCGTATCCCTGCCCATGCGGGGACACATCACATCGCTCAACGCGTCGGTGGCCTGCGGCATCGTGCTGTATGAGGCGGCCAGGCAAAGGCAGGGGCTCGCGGCGAAATAGGCCGCTGCCGGACAGACAGTGGAGGTTGGCTATGGATCGCTATGACATTGACGATATTTTGGAGGAAGCCCGGCGGCTGAAGGAGCAGCGCCGGGACGTTCCCGCCCCATCCCGCCCGGCCGAACCCGCGCCCGCGGCGCCCGCCGCCCCGGCCGTCGTCGCTGAGCGGCCGGCCCCGGAGTCTCTTCCCCCCGTCGTGACGGGGCCGTGGGAAGAGCCGGAGGAGGAACCCCGAAAAAAACGGGTTCTCTCTTTCTTTTCCAGAAAAAAGGAGAAGGAGCAGGAGTGGGAGGACGAATGGGAGGCGCTGGCCGCCCCCGAACAGCCGGTGGAGAGGACGGAGGAACTGCCTCCCGTTCCGATCCCCCTGGTTCCCGCAGGGCGGGAGAAGCCGGCCCCCGTCCCGCCGGCCCCGGCCGAGCCGATCAAGCCGTCGCCCGCCGCGCCGTCCGCCCCCGAAAAGGCCGACAGCGCCACCCGGGTCATCGAGCTGCCGCAAAAGGAGCCGCCGGCCAAGACAAAAAAGCCCGCCAAAGACGCGGCCGCCCCGCCCATCGAGGATATGGAAGGGCAGATGAAGCTGGACGATTACGTGGAACCGGCCGTCTCCGCGCCGACGGAAGCGCCGGCTCCGCCGCCGGCGCCCGCCGCCGAATCTCCCGCCGAACCCGCCGCGGTTCTTCCCGAGGGGCCGGCGCCCGCCTCGGCTGCGGAAAGCGACGGCCCCACCCTGGAGGAGCAGCTGGAGCAGACCCGCCGGGAAAAAATCGAGGAATTTCAAAAGAAGCGGCAGACGCATGGCCTGGATTTCAAGCTGGCCGGAGACGAGGAAGAGGACAACGACCCCGCCGAGGAGCCGGTGACTTACGAGGAGGAGGAGCTGGAGGATTACGGCCGGTATGAGGAAACCCCTGCCGTGCAGAACGAGCTGAATTACCGCCGCCGCACCGGCTGGATCAGCGTGTTCCTCACCCTCTCCCTGGAGGCGGTGCTGGTCACCCTGTCCCTGCTGGTGCATATCACCGGCGCTCCGCCGCTGGATCCGTATCTCTATATCGGCCTGCATGGCTTTATGCTGCTGTTCATGATGCTGGTCAATCACCAGATGGTGGGGGGCGGTCTCGCCTCCCTGGCGCGTATGCAGGCAGACGGGGACAGCGCGGCCGCCGTGGCCGCCGTTGCGGCCCTTGTCCATACCCTGCTGCAGTTCATCCGTCCCGCCGCCGTGGCAGACGGAACGCTGGAGCTGCTGGCCCCCGTGGCGGGCCTCAGCCTCCTGCTGGCCGCCCTGGGCCGGCAGGCCCGTGTCTGCCGCATCTGTGCCAACTTCCGCTTCGTGTCCTATCCCGGCGAAAAATTCGCCGCCCACCGCATCGAGGACCGGCAGACCGCCGAGGAGGTGGGCCGGGCCGCCGTGGCCCTGGGGGAGCCCCAGGTGGCCTTTTTTAAAGGCGCCCCCTTTCTGACCCGTTTTCTGGAAAATTCCTATGCGGAGGACGGCGGCGACCGGGTGATGAAGCTATTTGTCCCCCTGCTGGCCGCCGCTTCGGCCCTGCTGGGCGTCGGGTACGGCTTGCTGCATCCCGACGGCTGGTGGATGGCCCTGACCGTGTTTGTCTCCGCCCTGTGCCTGGCCACCCCCGCCGCCATGACCGCCATGAACTTCCCCCTACTGCGGGCCGGAAAAAAGGCCCTGAGCCGGGGCGGCATGGTCAGCGGCTGGAACGCGGTCAAAGAGTTCGGCCACCTGCACGCCGTGGTGGTGGACGCGGCCGACCTGTTCCCGAGCGAGAGCGTGCTGCTCCACGGCATCAAGACCTTCTCCGGCACCCGCATTGACGAGGCGATTTTGGACGCGGCCGCCATTTCGATCCAGGCGGGCGGTCCTCTGGCCGCTGTTTTCCGCCGGGTCATCGAGGATAAGACCGATATTCTTCCCGCCGTGGACAGCCTGGTTTATGAGCAGGATATGGGCCTGGCCGGCTGGGTGGGCGGCCGGCGGGTGCTGGTGGGCAACCGCCGCCTGCTGGAAAATCACGGGGTGGACGTGCCCTCCCGGGACTACGAGATGCGCTATACGAAAAACAACCGGCAGCTGGTCTATCTCTCTGCCGCCGGTGAGCTGTCCGCCATGTTCGTGGTCAGCTACGTGGCCGACGAGGGGATCGCCGAGGCCCTGCATTCTTTGGAAAAGGCCGGTATCACTCTCCTGGTGCGCACCTGCGACCCCAATGTGACCGAAAGCCTCATCTGCGACGTGCTGGATATAGACGGCTATTACGTCGAGATGCTGGGCACCGTGGCCGGCCGGGCGTTCAGCCGGGTGGAAGCGGTTTCCTATGGGGAGGTTCCCGCGGTGCTGGCCTCCAACGGCCGGATCGAAGGGACGGCGGCGGCCCTCTCCGCCTGCCGCCGGCTGCGCATTGGGGCAGGCCTCGGCCTGGCGGCGCAGATCGTGGCCGCCGGTGTCGGCTTTGCCTTGAGCCTGATTCTCGCCTTCCGCAGCGGCATGGTCATGCCCCCCGCCTATGCCCTGGGCTATCTGTCCGGCGCGGCGATACTCTCGTGGATCTTACCCGGAGTTAAACGAATTTGAACGACTAATGAACAATAAATTGGGATAAATATACAAAATCACTCACCGCCTGTTGTGGCAGTGGGTGATTTTTTTGGTTTGATGAACTAGACCTTGAAATTTGATAGGGGATAGGCTATACTTATCAAAGAGGAAGAATTCTTGTGGGTATATTTTGTGCAACATAGCTCACATTCTGCCGAAGCGCTCCGAACGCGGTCGAACTTGTCCACGTCGCCGGGGCGGTCGGTTCCCTCCGTATAGAATTTGAAAGGGGAGTTCACACTTGAAACAGTACAACGCCAAAACCATCCGAAATGTTGCCCTGGTCGGCCATGCCGGTTCGGGAAAGACCTCGCTGGCCGAAGCGGCTTTTTATCTGACCGGCCAGTCGGAGCGTCTGGGGCGTGTCCCCGATGGGAATACCATTTGCGATTTTGATCCGGAGGAAATCAAGCGGAAGGCGTCGGTGTCCACCGCCCTGCTGCCGGTGGAATGGAAGGATACCAAGATAAACCTGCTGGACACCCCCGGTCTCTTCGACTTTGCGGGGGGCATGCGGGAAGGCATCCGCGCGGCGGGCAGCGCCGTGGTGGTGGTATCGGGCAAAAGCGGCGTGACTGTCGGCGCGGAGAAGGGATTCCGTGCGGCTCAGAAAAAGGGCATCGCCACCATGTTCTTCGTCAATAAGATGGACAATGAGAACGCCGACTTTTATAAGGTTTTTGAGGAGCTGAAAACCAAGTTCGGCCCTATGGTCTGCCCTCTGGTGGTGCCCTATGTGGAGGATCATCAGGTTAAGTGCTACATAAACCTGCTGGAATATAAGGCCTATACCTATCAGAACGGTAAAGCCGCGCCCGTGCCCCTGCCCGACATGGGCCACCGGCTGGACGGCCTGCGTACCGCCATCAACGAGGCGGTGGCCGAGACCAGCGAGGAGCTGATGGAAAAGTACTTCTCCGGCGAGGATTTTACCCCCGACGAGCGGATCATGGGCATTGCTTCCGGCGTGCGTAAGGGGGACATCGCTCCGGTCTTCTGTGGATCTGCCCAGGATCTCAGCGGCGTGGATCAGCTGCTCAACGGTCTGATATGGCTGGCCCCGTGGGCGGAGTCGGTGGCCGGGGAAACCGGCGTGGATCCCAACGGCAATGCGGTGGAACTGGCTGTCAATGACAACGCACAGACCGCCGCCATTGTGTTCAAGACCATCGTCGATCCCTTCGTGGGCAAGCTGCTGTACTTCAAGGTGGTCAGCGGCAAGATGACCCCGGATACCAGCCTGATGAATATGCGCACCGGTGCCATGGAGAAAATCGGCAAGCTGTTCGTGGTGCGGGGCAAGAAGCAGGAAGAAACCGCCTGCGTGCCGGCCGGCGACATCGGCGCGGTCTCCAAGCTGGCGGGCACCAACACCGGGGATACCCTGTGCGCCCCCGCCCGCCCCGTCATCCTGCCCGGCGTGCCCTTTGACGAGCCTTGCCTGTCCATGGCGGTGCATACCGTCAAGAAGGGGGACGAGGAGAAGATGGCCTACGGCCTCGGCCGTCTGATGGAGGAGGATCCCACCATCGTCTTCACCACCAACCAGGAGACCAAGGAATCCATCCTCTCGGGTCTGGGCGAGCAGCACTTGGACGTGGTGGTGTCCAAGCTGAAGAGCAAGTTCGGCGTGGAGGTCACGCTGGAAACGCCCCGCGTCCCTTACCGGGAAACCATTCGCAAGAAGGTCAAGGTGCAGGGGCGGCATAAGAAGCAGTCGGGCGGCCATGGCCAGTTCGGCGACGTCTGGGTGGAGTTCGAGCCCTGGGACTGCGAGGAGCTGGAGTTTGCCGAGAAGGTGTTCGGCGGCTCGGTGCCCAAGAACTACTTCCCGGCCGTGGAAAAGGGCCTGCGGGACAGCGCGAAAAAGGGCGTGCTGGCCGGCTTCCCCATGGTAGGGCTGAAGGCCACCCTGGTGGACGGATCCTACCACCCGGTGGACTCCTCCGAAATGGCCTTTAAAACGGCCGCTAACCTGGCCTATAAGGCCGGCATCCCTCAGGCATCTCCCGTGCTGCTCGAGCCCATCGCCAGCCTGAAGGCCTATGTGCCCAACGACAACACCGGTGACATCATGGGCGATATCAACAAGCGACGGGGCCGGGTGCTGGGCATGAATCCCGCGGAGGACGAGGATTTGACCTGCGTGGAGGCCGAGGTGCCCATGGCGGAGGCCGGGGACTACGCCACCTTCCTGCGCTCCCTGACCCAGGGCCGCGGCTATTTCCGCATCGCCTTCGAGCGGTACGAGGAAGCCCCGGCCAACGTGGCCCAAAAGGTGATCGAGCAATACAAGGTGGCCGACGAAGACTGAACCGCGAACCGGAGGGGAGCCGCCCCTCCGGTTTTTCTTGTCGGAGAACTATTTAGATTTTGTAAAGATCGGGCCGGTTTTCTTGCGTAAAGGCGGGAACTATGGTACTGTAGTCTCACTACCCGCCTCGATTGACCGGGGCGGGCCAAGAAAGGACAGAACGTACCCGATGAGAAAAGGTTTAAAATCCCGCGTGATTTGCGGCGTGCTGGCTGCTATCGTGATCTTTTTGCTGTATTGGTTCATGCTGCCCCCTCTCCATCCCGCCAGCCCCCTGTTCTGGACGTTCATCGTCCTGACCCTGGCGGTGGTGCTGGCTGCCGTTTCCCTCCCCCGGCTGCTGACGGCCCTGGCCGGCCTGCCCGACTTCACCGTCCGCGGCAAGGCGGGCAAGCCGGTGGCGGAACGCCGCCCCATGACCCGGTTTACAAAAGTGATGCTTCTGATCCTCGGCGGAATTCTTGTCCTGGCGCTGGTGCTGATGCTGACCGGCGTCCCCCTATTCCATTCCGCCCGGTATCGGGATCTGCTCAAGACCGAAACCGGCGATTTCACCGCCGACGTGGCCGAGTTGTCCATGAATCAAATCCCCGTCGTCGACAGGGACACCGCCAAGCAGCTGGGCAAGCGCAAGCTGGGCGAGATGGCCGACCTGGTTTCCCAGTTCGAGATTGCGGAGAATTACACCCAAATCAACCTGAACAACCGTCCCGTGCGGGTCACCCCCCTGGTTTACGGCGACGTCATCAAATGGTTTAACAATCACAAGCAGGGCCTGCCCGCCTACATTCAGGTGGATATGGTCACCCAGGACACCAAGCTGGTGCGTCTGGAGCAGGGGATGAAATATTCCCCCTCCGAGCTGTTCCTGCGCAATATTGGCCGCTACGCCCGGTTTCAGTATCCCACCAAAATGTTCGATGAGAACTTTTCCTTCGAGGTGGACGACAGCGGCACTCCCTACTGGATTGTCTCCACTGTCACCTACCGCATCGGCATGTGGGGCGGCCGGGACGTGGAGGGCGCTATTCTCATCAACGCTGTCACCGGCGGCCATCAGTATTATCCGGTGGATAAAATCCCCACCTGGGTGGATCAGGTGTACCACGCCGATATGCTGCTGGAGCAGATGACCTATAACGGCCAGTTTCAGTCCGGCTTTTGGAACGCCTATATCGGTCAGCGGGGCGTGCTGCGGCCCACTGAAGGATACAACTACATCGCTGTCAACGACGACGTGTATCTGTATACCGGCATGACCTCCGTCACCGGGGATCAGTCCAACGTGGGCTTCGTGCTCATCAACATGCGCACCAAGGACACGAAATTTTATGAAATTCCCGGCGCCGAAGAATTCTCCGCCATGAGCTCCGCCGAGGGTAAGGTGCAGAATCTGCGGTATACCGCCACCTTCCCGCTGCTGCTCAACGTGGCGGATCGCCCCACCTACTTCATGTCGCTTAAGGACAACGCGGGCCTGGTGAAGATGTACGCCTTTGTGGATGTGGAACAATACCAGCTTGTGGGCACCGGCGGCACTGTGGCCGAGGCCCGCGCCAGCTACGTCAAGGCCCTGAGCGACGACGGCGCCGTCTCGGCGGGGGGCGAACCGGTGACCGGCGTTATTCAGGAGATTCACAGCGCCGTCTCCGAGGGCTTCACCCGCTATTACTTCAAGCTCGACGGCGCCGATACCATCTACGTGGCGGGGATTCAGACCTCCAGCAAGCTCCCCTTCTACAAGGCGGGGGACACCGTGACCGTCACCTGCTCGGGCGAAGGAGCTGTGCGGGATGTCCTGACCATCGAATAATCCCTCAGGGCGCGGAAAGAGACGCTTTCCGCGCCCCTTTTTCTTTATCTAAAGAAAATACAGGAAAATGCAAAAAAAGGGTTGCAATTTCCGAACAGGTACTATATAATAGTAAAGCGCTCTGAGAGAGGCATACATCGCGGGGTGGAGCAGTCCGGTAGCTCGTCGGGCTCATAACCCGAAGGTCGTCAGTTCAAATCTGGCCCCCGCAACCAACGAAAAGCCATGGAAGCTTATGCTTCCATGGCTTTTTTCTATATGTCAGAGCTTGTTCCGTACTTTTTATAGCTGCGGTGGAACGCGGAAAGGCTGCCGAAGCCGCAGGCAAAGGCCGCCTCGGAAAGCGTCCGCCCGGTGTCCAGCATCTGGCGGGCCTGCACGATGCGGTAATGGTTCAAATACCGGTGAAACGTCATACCAGTCGCCTGCTTGAACAGCCGACAGAAGTGCGACACGCTCAGATGGACGGCCCCGGCCGCCTGAGCCAAGGTCAGCCCCTCGCGATCGTATTGCTCGTTGATCAGCTCGAATGCCTTGGCCAGCATATCCCGCTGCCGATCGGAGGGATTGGCCAGGGAAACCGTGGACAGCCGGCCCCGATCGGTGCGGTACAGATCGACCAGCAGCCGCAGCACGTCGGCGGTCACGGCGGTTTGATAGCCGTCGGGGCGCCCCTTCAGCTCCGCGTGAATCCTCTCCAAAAGGCGGCCCATTTCCGGCCCCGCCGGGACGGGCGCATCGAAAAACAGCCGCCCCGCCAGCCACGCCTCGCCCATGCGGCCGCCCGCCTGGCTGCCGTTCAGAAAGGCAGCGGCGTCGAACTGCAGAACCAGCAGGTCCGCCTCGGTGTCACAGGGGGTATAGGCATGCAGCTGGTTCTGGCCGATGACCGCCAGCGCGCCGGGAGCCAGGACGTAGGAGGTCTCGTGAACCTGCTGGATACCGCTTCCCGTCCGGCTGTATACGATTTCCACCTCGTTGTGCCAATGGCAGTAGGAGGGGACGCCCAGCCGCCCCCGCAGCGTGAAGCAGCGGATTTTGAGGGCGGCGTCCTCCCAGGGCAGGGTTTCCTGAATGCTTCTCATCAAACCGCCGTCCTTTCCGGCAAGATGGTAGGAATTGCGCCGTTTGCGCGCTTTCTGGTAAGAATCGCTTCGCGCCGGTGCGCAAGGTGCGCTATATTGAGTATAGCAGATGCGAAACCAAAGGAAAAGAGTGTGTTGACAATGGCTCAGCTGACCACCAGAGAACGGTTTGTCAGAACCCTGACCGGGCAGGATACCGACCGGGTGCCGTTCATGAAGATTTTCGGCGGAACCAACGACGTGCTGCCGGCCTGGGAGCGGGACTACCCCGGCCTGCACACGTATATCGACGAGCTGCTGGGGTTTGAAGGCGGCTATCGCGGCTGGCGGATTACACCGGTGAATTTCGACCTCTGCGGGGAGATCGAAACCGAAGTCCTCAGCGAGGACGCCCAGTCGGCGGTGATCCGTTACAGCTATGGCAAGGTGGTGCGGCAGAACAAGGGGACGGACTACCACCAGCACACGCTGGAATACCCTGTGAAAAGCCGGGAGGACTGGGATCGCATCAAAAGCCGGTATCTGGATCCGGCGGATCCCCGCCGCCTTCCGCCCCACTGGGAGCACTATGTCGAGATGTACCGGCAGCGGGACTACCCGCTGCAATTGACCGGCGGAGGCGTCTACGGCTTTGCCCGGAACATGATGGGGGACGAAGCCCTCTGCTACGCGTTCTACGACGATCCGGAGCTGGTGCACGATATTATGGACAGCTACATGGACTTTTGCTGCCGTCTCTGGGAGCGTCTGTGCGACGGCGTGGCGTTCGATTTGATCGAAAGCTGGGAGGATATGGCCAGCAAGAACGGCTCTATCATCTCGCCGGCCATCTTCGAGGAATTTCTCGCCCCGAATTTCCAAAAGATGCGCCGCTTTGCCGACGCCCACCGGATTCCCCTGGTGCTGGTGGACAGCGACGGCAACATCAACGCGCTGGCCCGGCAGATGCACGCGAACGGCGTCAACGCCATGTACCCCTTCGAGGTGGGGGCCGGGTGCGACCCCTTCCGCGTCCTGCGGGAGCTCCCCGGCATGGCGGCCCTGGGCTGCCTGGAGAAAAACGCCTGCGCCTTGGGGGAGGAGGCCATTGAGGAGCAGATGGAGCGGGCACGCCGGCTGATCCGGCAGGGCCGCTGCATCCCCGGCCCAGATCATTTTGTGCTGGAAAACGTGTCCTTCCCGCAGTACAAGCGGTTTATGAACAGGCTGCGCGAGGTGGTGCTCACCACCTCGCCCGGCAGCGATCGATAACGGAAAAGGCCGCCGGAACAACCGGCGGCCTTACTTTTATATCAGATGCAGCTCCCGCTGATCCGCCAGACACAGCTGGCTGAAAATCCACTCGAGCCATCCCCGCACCGTGGAGGAGCGGCGCATGATGGTGGTGCCGTTGATGGGCAAATCCGCCTCCTCCATGATTTTGCAGATAGCGGCTTTCTCCGGCACGCCGGAGGAGCGCAGCGCCACGCCGAACGCCTTGTGGAACACCGGCCGCTCGAGCATCTTGCGGATGAGAGCCAGATATTTCTGCTTGTACCGCAGCTCCATGATGCTTTTGGCCTCCCGGCTGAGGGTGTACTGCCGCTCTCCATACTCGTTGGTGTCCCGGTAAAGCAGCCCCAGATACTCGCACGCCGATATGTAGTAGCTGGTCTGCCGGGCGTCGAAATCGTACTTGAGCGTGACCTCCTCGGGCGTCATGGTCTTTTCGTACAGCACCGAGAGAATATCCACAATCCGGGAGAAAGTGTCGGCCTGGGGGAAGGTGATGGGCGGCTCCTCGGTGCACTGGATGCTGTTCCAGATGTCGACGACATCCTTGAGATGGATGTCCTCGTCCGCAAAGGTGTAGGCCTTGTGCTCCACCAGCTCCAGGGAATTGTAGAATTCGCGATCGAAAAAGCGGTAAATGAAGGCGTGGAACACGTCGTTGGAATACACCAAAAACACCGGCAGAATCGGCTTGGAAATCTTCGAGCTCCACAGGCGGTAGGGATAATACAGCTGCCGGATGAGCAGCTCGTCCACCGCCACGTTTTTCGCCTCGCAGAGCATCAGCGCGTCCCGGCTTTCATATCCGGCGTCGATCTCCACCTGGGCGTTGACCACGTCCAGGTGCTGCTCTCCCGCCGGCAGGCGGTTATTGCGCACCCAATAGGAAAATGACCCCGACGACATCCGGCCGTTGACGGTGAAAACCGCCTCGCCCCCCAGAATGTCCGCAATAATCCCGCTGTTGTAAGCAAACAGCAGGGCGGAGGATTCGCTGTATAGGTTGGTATAATCGATGGTCTGCAGGTTCGGCACCGGCACCGGTGTGGGCCGGACCGAGTCGTACTTGATCTTGGCATGGGTTTCGAAGCCGCCAATGATATACTCGCCCCGGGATATCGGCAGGATGGACAGCTTGTTTTCCTTGAAGATGGCGGGAAGCTGCGTCGACTGGTCGAACTTGGCCATCAGCCGGGCTTCCTTCACCGTATTGATATCGGCGGAGGAAATACGGAACGATCCCCTGGTCGCCACTTGTTTGGCAATATCATGCCGATCAAACAGGATTTCCCAAGCCTTGTCTATGCTGATACTCTTTTCCGCCATAGGTGACTTCCTCTCTCCGGCGAAGGATACATACAGCCCATCCCCGCCGGTGGTACGGGCCGCATCAGGCGGGCCGCCGCCCGCCTGCCAGCTACCAGTTTTTAATCAGAACCTCGCTGACCGGCCCCCGCCCGTTGGCGTTGGCGTTGATTGCCCGGCTGGCCATGACCGTTTTGATCGTAAAGCCTCGGTACAGCTCCCGGATGAAAGGCGTATCCGCGTTGCTGAGCAGGCACTTGGCGCCCCGTCCGCTCAGCTCGGCGTAGACGTCGCGCAGCCGGATCTGCTCGCTTTCCCCGAAGCCTCCGGCCTGATATCCCGTAAAATTCGTGTTGTCCTTGCTGTGATAGGGCGGATCGAAATAGACGAAGGATTCCCCGTCCGCGCCTTCTACCGCCGCGGCAAAATCCCCGGTGAGGATGTCGACGTCGTTGCCGTTCAGATACCGGCTGACAGCCCGCAGACTCTCCTCGTCGAAAATGGCGGGGTTTTTGTACCGGCCGTAGGGGACGTTGAACAGCCCCTGCAGATTCACCCGATACAGCCCGTTGAAGCAGGTTTTGTTCAGGTAAATCAATCGCGCCGCCTTTTCCACGGGGGAGAGGGCGGCAAACGCCTCCGCGTCCCGATCCAGGGAGCGGATTTCATAAAAATATTCCTGGCTGGTGTTCTCCTTATGGGTTTTCAGCAGGGCGATCAGCGCCTCCACGTCATCTCGGATGGCCATATAGGTGACAATCAGCTGTTCGTTGTGATCGTTGATGACGGCCCGGCGGGGCTGAATGGCAAACAGCAGCGCCCCGGCGCCGACAAACGGTTCATAATAGGTGGTATATCTTCGGGGAATGGTCCGCTGAATTTCCGGCATCAGCTGCCGCTTGCCGCCCGCCCATTTCAGGTAGGGCCGCACCAAAGGATCGATGGGGGCTTTTTTTGCCATGGGAAATTACCGCCTTTTAACCTACTCGCATACCCTTTCGATATACCTATTTAGTTTACCATGTTTCCCGCCTTTCTGCAAGCCGCTGCTTCGATGGATTTTTGATAAAAAACCAATTTTGCGGAAGACATGGGGATCCTGTCGAAAAACGCCGGAACCGCCCCGGAAAAACTCGAAAGAATCGCGGCATCCCCTTCTTTCATGCGGCTATTCGACAGAATCTTACAGATAAAGATGGTATAGTATAGAAACGCCGAAAAAACAAACCACATCAATGTCAAAGGGAGTCGGATGATCATGAATTCGTATACAATTTTGAGGAAGCTGGACGCCGTGGGCCGTCTGGTCCTGCCCCTGGATATGCGCCGGGATCTGTGCCTGGAACCGGGCGGCTGCGTGCGCGTCACGCTGGACAAGCAGGGGGCCGGCCTCCTGCTGGAAAAAGCGTCCTGCGCCGGGTCGGAAAAATTCCTGATGGAATTGGACGGCCTGGGCCGGATCGTCATCCCCCAGGCGCTGCGGGCGGCGCTGGAAGCCAAAGCCAATACCACCATGGAGCTGACCTGTGACCCGGCGAGCGTGTCGGTCGTTCTGCGCCCGGTGAAGCCCGCCTGCTGCGCCTGCGGTGGCGGCGACGATCTCAAGCCCGTAGGCTCGGCCCATCTCTGCCGTTCCTGCCGGTGTGAAGTGCTGGCGTTGGGCGAATGATAAGCCATGCGTCGGGAAAAGCGCGGTTTCGCGCTTATAAACGCGAAATGCGGGCCACATTTCATGGCCCGCAAGATTTTATCTAGGCTTCTTTTTTGTCCGCGAACAGACGGATGAGATCCACGGTGCCGTCAATACCGATGGCCCCGCTGTCCACGCTCAGATGATAGCTGTCCGCATTGCCCCATTTCTTGGTGGAATAGAAGTTGTGATAGGACGCCCGCTTTTTGTCCACCTTGATGATCCGCTCCGCGGCCTCCTTGTCGCTGAGATTGTACAGCCGGCAGACACGCTCCACCCGCTTTTTCATCTCCGCGTGGACGAACACGCTCACCAGATGGGGGTATTTGCTCAGCGCGTAGTCCGCGCAGCGCCCCACGATGACGCAGGCCCCATCGGCCGACAGCTTCTGGATGGCGTCGAACTGGGCCAGGAAAATCTGGTGGTTGATGGGCATGGTGAACGGCCCGCCCCCGCCCATGCCGTAATTGCCCATGGAAAGGGAATACAGCAGGCTGTTGGTCGGCATCTCGTCATAATTTTCAATCACGTCCCGGGAAATGCCGCTTTGCTCCGCCGCCAGCTCCAGCAGCTCCTTGTCGTAGAAGGGGACGCCCAGCTGATCCGCCAGCTTTTTGCCGATTTCGCGGCCGCCGCTGCCGAATTGCCGCCCGATGGTGATAATGGTGCGATCATGCATAAAAAACCAGTCCTTTCCCCGGGATCTCTCCCGTTCCTTGCTTCTAGTATACTGCGTTTCAGCCGCTTTGTATACCGTTTTATTAAAAAATTTACAAAGAAATCAATAAAACAGGCGCCGCTGTTATGCAAAGATAACAGCGGCGCCTGACTTTCATTCCTTTACGTATTGTCCGCGGTTTCCATCGGCGGCTCCTCCCGCCGTTCGCGCAGCCGGCGATAGAGATGATAGCCGAAATCCAGCGGGAAATAAATAAGCGCGGCCACGCACACGAACTTGCCCAGCGCCACGGGAATGGCACCTATGTATCCGGAAACCAGTCCTTCCAGCACCCGGAAGTAGAGCACAGCCAGCACGCCCCAGCCCACCGAGCTTTCCAGGCACAGGATGCCTTTGTAGTTGAAGGGCTTGTGGCTGTAATCCCACCACAGGCTGCCGAACAGCCGCATCATGGCGATGCCGGTCAGGTATTCCAGAACCGTGGCCAGCAGCATCCCCGCCGCAAACAGCAGAAACAGGTTGTGGGAGAAGGGCCGCAGCAGCGCCGGGATGATGAGGGCGCCGAATCCGTAGATGATGCAGAAGGGCCCCTTCATGAATCCCCGATCCAGTACCAGCCGTTTTTTCTCGATGGAAAGCACCACGCATTCCATCAGGTAGCCGAGAAAGCTGAAGAGCACAAAGGTATGCAGGATACGGTACATATCCATTCCCAGAATCTGAACGTCAAACATCGAAAGCCTCATCCTTCCCGGCCGGTTCCGGCCTGTACTTTGTGACGAAATCGTGAACGATTGGCTAACTTTAGTATATCGTACGGTCCGGCGGGCGGCAAGTATAAAATCGATTAAGTTCGCCCCTGTTTTCTTAAAACTCTATTAAATCGCCTTCATTTTCTTTTCTCTTTAGGGGATAAAGCAAGCAGGACGGGAACACCTTGTGTCCCCGTCCTGCTGCATTTTTTATGGCTCTTACCGGCCGTTGTATATCCGCTTAAGCAGCTCCACCATCCGCTTCTTGCTCACCGAGCGGGGATTGGTGGCCGTGCATTTGTCCTGGATGGCGATTTCCGCCAGTTCCTCCACGCTGGACATGAAGGCCTGCTGATCCACCCCCGCTTTTTTCAGGGAGGAGGGAATGTCGAACTCCGCCTGCATCTTCTCGATGGTGATGATGAGGTTGCGGATGGCCTGCGGCCCCGCGTAAGAGCCACCGCCAATGAGCACCCCTAGCTGGCTGTACTTCATGGCCGCCATGCTGTCGGCCGCGTGGGTGCGGTCACCCAGGCGGGAATTGAACTCGATGACATAGGGCAGCACGATGGCGTTGGCCCGCCCGTGGGGAATCCGGAACCGCCCGCCCACAATGTGGGCGATGGAGTGGTTGATGCCCAGGGACGCGTGGTTGAAGGCGATGCCCGCCATGTTGGAGGCGTTGTGCATGTGCTCGCGCGCGGCCATGTCGTCCCCGTGCTTGTAGACCCACGGCAGGTATTCCACCACCAGGCGCACCGCCTTTTCGGCCAGCGCGTCGGAGAAATCGTTGGCGCCGGTGGACACATAGGCCTCGATGGCATGGGTCAGCACGTCCATGCCGGTGTCCGCCGTCACCGCCGGCGGCACGCTGCGCACCAGCGTGGGGTCGAGAATCGCAATGTTGGGCAGCAGCTTGTCGTCGGTGATGGGGTACTTAATGTGAGTCTCCGCGTCGGTGATGACCGCGAAGCTGGTGGCCTCGCTGCCCGTCCCGCTGGTGGTGGGCACCGCAATGCACAGCGGCTTTTCCGCCCCCGTGGTCTTCTGATACATGTAGCTGATGGCCTTGGCCGCGTCGATGGCCGAGCCGCCGCCCATGGCCAGCACCGCGTCTGGCTTGTGCGCCACGATCCGGGACAGTCCCTGCACCACCAGCTCGGTGTTGGGGTCGGGGGTGATGTCCGAAAAAATCCGATACTGGGCGCCCATCTCGTCCAGCACCCGCAGCAGCTTGTTCACCATCCCCGACTTTTCCACAAAGGGATCGCAGATGATGCACAGGTTATGGATGGGATATTGCTTCAGGTTTTCAAAGGCGGCCTCGCCCGTGTAGATTTTGGTCGGTACATAAAAGGCGTTCATCGATAGGATCCTTTCTATTTCGCAGAAACCGGAAGTCCCGCCGCTTTCGGCCTATAGCACTAAGCCCCTAGGCCGAAACAGGCGGTTGTCAGTCTTCCCGCGGCCCGGCGCCCACACCACCGGCCGCTGTCAAAGGTTTGTCAATACGCGTCCCAGTATACCATATTTCGCGGCAAATGTCAGCCTCTCCGGGGGAAAAGTTGGAAGGCCGCCGCCGTCGATTTTCGTCGACCATGACAAACCGCGGCGGCTGTGATATACTGAACACAAAGAAAGGATGAGTGTCATGGGAGCAAAAGCAGAGCGGGCCAAGGCCCTATTCCAGCAGGGGTATAACTGTGCCCAGTCGGTGGCGGTGGCCTTCGCCCCGGAGATGGGACTGAGCGAGGAAACAGCCGCCCGGCTGGCCTCCGCCTTCGGCGGGGGCATGGGGCGGATGCGGGAGGTGTGCGGGGCGGTGTCCGGCATGCTGCTGGTGGCTGGGATGCTGTACGGGTACAGCGACCCGACGTCCAGGGAGGAGAAGCGGGAGACCTATGCGCTGGTGCAGCGTCTGGCCGCCCGGTTCCGCCAGGAAAACGGCAGCATCGTCTGCCGGGAGCTGCTGGGCCTGACCAGTAAAGAACTGTCGCCCGAGCCGACGCCCCGCACGGCGGAGTTCTACCGCAAGCGCCCCTGCGGGGATTTGGTTTATCAAGCCGCCAGCCTGCTGGAGGAACTGGGTGAGAAACCAGAGTGAAGATACAAACGGTGAAATAATTCTGAAAAATACAAATAGTAAAATATTTTCGTTCGTCAAAAGGGATATGTGCTCTAAGTAACTTGTTAATCAACCGATTTTTCGGTGATTGGCGAGGACACTTAGAGCATATTTCCTATAAGGAGGGCTATGCCAGGACGAAAATTAAGATGGCGCTTACTATACAAGAGGTTGAGCCGGGGCGATGAATTGCAAGACGAAAGTTTTTCCATTCAGAACCAAAAAGCTCATGCTGGGGGACTATTTCTACGCCCGCGAGCCGCAATTGTGTTCTCTATCCATCAGGCATTTTTCGCTTTATATTCTTCGCCCCAATTCCACATAGCATCTAAAACCGGCTTCAAGCTATGTCCCAACTCTGTCAACGTGTATTCTACCCGCGGCGGAACCTCTGGAAAAACCGTCCGGATAAGCAAACCGCTTTCCTCCATCTGTCGAAGCTGGGAGGTCAGTACCTTTTGGCTCACACTGCCAATGGATTTCTTTAATTCTCCAAACCGCTTTGTCCCCGACAGCAAATCTCGAATAATGAGCACCTTCCACTTGTCACTGATGAGCGTCAGCGTTGTTTCCACCGGGCAGGCGGGCAAAGCTTTTGCCTCCATTATAGTATCCTCCTGTCTGTTAGTTTCTAAAATGCTGTACAGCATTATTCTACTGTATCTCCCATGTTGGGGTCAAGGCGCAAGAAAAATTTTTTCTTCTGTCCTAAAGCCAGAACCCTTGAAACCACACAATCGTTTCCTCTCGGTAACTGTCTAATCGTTACTTTCAGGTGCCTATACCACAATATTGTGCGTACTTCACAGCGTCCCAAAGGTCTGCTATGATACAGACAACGAAGGGAACCCCCCGGCGTTCAAAACAAAATTGAAAATCTATGGAGGTACGCAACATGAAAATCGCTGTTATCTGCGCCAATGGAAAGGCGGGTCTTCTGATTGTCAAGGAGGCCGTGGAGCGTGGTCTGGATGTTACCGCCGTGGTTCGCGGGGCGAACCGATCCGCCGCCAGCAAGGTGATCACGAAAGACCTGTTTGACCTGACTGCCGCCGATTTGAAGGGCTTCGACGCAGTGGTGGACGCGTTCGGCGCCTGGACACCGGATACGCTGAGCCAGCACAGCACGACACTGAAGCACCTGTGTGATATTCTCAGCGGCACGGATACCCGCCTGCTGGTGGTAGGCGGAGCTGGGAGCCTGTACGTCAACCAGGAGCACACCGCCGTTGTATCTGACGGCCCGGACTTTCCCGAGATGTTCAAGCCGCTGGCCGCTGCCATGGCCAAGGCCCTGGGCGAACTGCGCCAGCGCAAGGATGTCAAGTGGACCTACCTCAGTCCTGCTGGGGATTTCCAGGCAGAGGGAGAGCGAACCGGGGAATATATTCTGGGCGGCGAGGAGCTAACCTTGAACAGCAAAGGGGAAAGCGTCATTAGCTACGCCGACTACGCTATCGCCATGGTGGATGAAATCACCGGTGAAAGCCATATCCAGGAGCGGATTTCCGTGGTGAGCAAGTAAATCCGAAAGGCGTAAGGGGCTGTTGCAAAATGTAAAATTTTGCAACAGCCCCTTAGACCTGAAATCAGGAGCCGGGGAAAGTGATTATGGAATATCTGAAACAAATACAGCGGCTCAACACCATGCTGCTGGCGGAAATGCCCGAATACCAGCCGCAGGCGCAGGATTTTCCGCAGGACACGGCCAGTCAGCGGCGGCTGCTCCGCAGTCTGATGAATGTCCGCCCTCCCATGCCGCTGAAACGGGAGTTTCTCGCTATACAGGACAATCTTCTGTCTGCCGAGCGGGAGGCTAAAGGTGTGGTGGAGGGGGCGGCGCTGCCCCCCGTCAACGGCTGCCCGCAGATAGCCGTCTGGAAAGGGGATATTACCCGGCTGAGGGTGGACGCGATCGTAGACGCAGACAATGCTGCTCTTTTGGGCTGTTTCTGCCCCTGCCACGGCTGCATTGACAACGCTATTCACTCGGCGGCTGGCCTCCAGCTTCGGGACGAGTGCCATCAAATCATGCAAGCCCAGGGGCACCCGGAGCCCACAGGACGGGCCAAGCTGACAAAAGGGTATAATCTTCCCGCCCGGTATATCCTGCACACCGTCGGCCCCATCGTCCAAAGTCATGTTACCCGCCAGGCTCGGGAGGACCTGGCGTCCTGCTACCGCTCCTGCCTGGAATTGGCGGCGGCTCATGGCTTGGAAAGCGTGGCATTCTGTTGTATCTCTACCGGAGAATTTCACTTTCCTAACCAGGAGGCCGCTGAAATCGCCGTGAAAGCCGTCAAGGACTTTCTCTGGTGGGAAACGTCCATCAAGAAGGTAATTTTCAATGTTTTCAAGGATATTGACGAAACGATTTACCACCGCATACTCCGTGCAGATTCAATCGCTGAAACAGGCCCTTAACAGCGCTGACGCAGTGGTGGTCGGTGCGGGGGCTGGTCTTTCTGCTTCGGCAGGATTGACCTATTCCGGCCAGCGGTTTGAAGCACACTTCAAGGATTTTGCCGACAAGTATGGCATCCGGGATATGTACTCCGGGGGCTTCTATCCGTTTGCATCGCTGGAGGAGTATTGGGCGTGGTGGAGTCGCCACATCATGGTAAACCGCTACCAACGCGCTCCAAAGCCGGTCTATGATGCCCTGCTGGAATTCGTGGAGGATAAAGACTACTTTGTTCTGACCACAAATGTGGATCATCAATTCCAAATGGCGGGCTTTGATAAGAAACGGCTGTTCTATACCCAGGGAGATTATGGTCTGTGGCAATGCTCGGAGCCTTGCCATCAAAACACCTATGACAACGAAGAGGCTGTGCGCCGAATGCTTGCAGAGCAGCGAGACATGAAGGTGCCGTCAGAGCTTGTTCCCCGCTGCCCTGTATGCGGCAAGCCTATGAGCATGAACCTGCGGGCGGACAATACCTTTGTGCAGGATGAGGGTTGGTACACTGCCGCTGCCAGATATTCCGATTTCCTGCATCAGCATGGCCATGAAGCTGTATTGTTCCTGGAGCTGGGCGTAGGCTACAACACTCCGGGAATTATAAAGTACCCCTTCTGGCAGATGACCGCCCAAAATTCAAAAGCAGCGTATGCTTGTATTAACTATGGCGAGGCAGCTTGCCCGGAAGAAATTGAAAGCAAATCCATCTGTATCAACTACAATATAGAACAGGTGTTAAAAGACCTTCTGGGATAGCGGATACTCTATCTGCCGTACGATGGCAAAAGAGAGCAGCCCCCTGAAGAACCGTTTGCGGTCCATGAAGCGCGGCCCTCACCTTATGCCGAATAACCTTCGGGCGTTCTCCGCCGTCGCGCGCAGCACCTCTTCCGCGTCGATCCCCCGCGCCTGCGCGATCGTCTGCGCCGTATAGGCGATGAGGGAGGAGTCGCACCGCTTGCCCCGATGGGGCACCGGCGCCATATAGGGCGCGTCGGTCTCCACCAGCAGCCGGTCCAGCGGTACCGCCGCCGCCACCTCCACCGGCCGGCGGGCGTTCTTGAAGGTCACCGCGCCACCCAGCCCGATGTACAGCCCCAGCTTCACCGCCTCCCGCATGGTCTCCACGCTGCCGGAAAAGCAGTGGATCACCCCCGCGGGCCGGTATTCCCGGAGTATCTCCAGGACATCCTCATGCGCCTCCCGGTCGTGCACGATGACCGGCGCGCCCAGCTGAGCCGCCAGCGCCGTCTGCCGCCGGAAGCGATCCTGCTGGACGGCCCGGGGACAGGCGTCCTCGTAATGGTAGTCCAGCCCGATTTCCCCGATGGCCACCACCTTGGGGTGGGCGTACAGCCGCCGCAGCTCGCGGAGATCCTCATCGGTCAGCGCCCCCGCCTCCTCGGGGTGGATCCCCACCGCCGCGTAGACATAGGGGTACCGCTCGGCCAGCGCGATGGAGGTGCGGGAGTAGGCGAGGTTGCTCGCCGCGTTGACCACCCCCACCACGCCCAGGGAGGGGAGCCGGCCGAGCAGCACGTCCCGATCCTCGTCGAACTGCTCCGCGTCGTAATGGGCGTGGGAATCGAAAATTCCTTCCATATTCTATCCTCCATGAATAAAGGGCGGCCCGCTGGGCCGCCCTTTTGCGCTTATCGTATCTTGCTGCCCGGGGCGACCCCGTCCACAAACAGCACCTTGACGTTCTCGCCGTCGTCGGCGGCCAGGATCATCCCCTGGCTCTCCACCCCGCAGAGCACCGCGGGCTTGAGGTTGGCCACCAGGATTACCGAGCGGCCCTTCAAATCCTCCGGCGCGTACCACTTGGCGATGCCGGAGCAAACCGTCCGGGGCGTGTCCGTGCCGTCGTTCAGGGTGAGCTTCAGCAGCTTCTTGGCTTTTTTCACCGGCTCGCAGTCGACGATTTTCGCCGCCCGCAGATCCACCTGGGCGAAGGTCTCGATCCCAATTTGTTCGAGGAAGGCCAGCCCCTGCGCCGGCTCCTCCGCCTTGGCCGGTGCGGCCGCGGCCGCCGCCTCCCGGATGGCGGCCAGCTCCTTTTCCATGTCGATGCGGGCGAACAGCGGGGCGGGCGTCCCCACCCGGAACCCTTCCGCTTTGCCGAATACCGCCGTCTCCATGCCGGTCAATTCCGCCGGCGCCTGAATCTGCCGGAGAACTTCCTCCGCCGTCCCCGGGATGAAGGGGGTCAGCAGGATCCCCAGCAGCCGGATGCACTCGATAAGATTGTACAGCACCGCCTCCAGCCGGGGCTTATCCGCCTCGTCCTTGGCCAGCACCCAGGGCGCGGTCTCGTCGATGTATTTGTTGCACCGCTTGGCCAGACCCATCACCGCGTCCAGCGCCTCCGCGTTGTGGTAAACGTCCATCAGCCGGACATAGCTGTCCGCCGTTTCCCCGGCCAAACGCCGCAGATCCGCGTCGGGCTCCTCGTCCCAGCCGGCCGGCCGGCGCACCTCACCGCCGAAATACTTGTTCGCCATGGCGATGCTGCGGTTGACCAGGTTGCCCAGCGTGTTGGCCAAATCCGCGTTGTACTTGGTAATAAAACTCTCGTGGGTGATGGTGCCGTCCTGGGCGAAGGGGATTTCGCTGAGCAGGTAATACCGCACCGCGTCCACTCCGAACCGGGCCGCCAAATCGTCGGCGTACAGCACGTTGCCCCTCGACTTGCTCATCTTATCCTCGCCGGACAGCAGCCACGGATGCCCCAGCACCTGCTTGGGAAGCGGCTCGCCCAGGGCCATCAGGATGATGGGCCAGTAGATGGTGTGAAACCGCACGATATCCTTGCCGATGACATGCAAGTCCGCCGGCCAGTACTTCTGATAGTGCTCATCGCTCCCGTCCGGGTCGTACCCGCACCCGGTGATGTAGTTGGTCAGCGCGTCCAGCCACACGTACACCACGTGCTTCGGATCGAACTCCACCGGAATGCCCCAGGTAAACGAGGTGCGGGACACGCACAAATCCGACAGCCCGGGCTTCAGGAAATTGTTGATCATCTCGTTGCGGCGGGAATCCGGCTTGATGAAATCCGGGTTCTCTTCATAATACTGCAGCAGCCGGTCCTGGTACTTGCTCAGCCGCAGGAAATACGCTTCCTCCTTGGCGTCGGTCACGTCCCGCCCGCAGTCGGGGCACTTGCCGTCCTTCAGCTGGCTGGCCGTGAAGAAGGATTCGCAGGGCACGCAGTATTTCCCCTCGTATTCGCCCTTGTAAATATCCCCCTGGTCGTACAGCTTTTTGAAAATCTTCTGCACCGCCTTCTCATGATACCCGTCGGTGGTGCGGATGAATTTGTCGTAGGTGGTGTTCAGGCAGTCCCAAACGGCGCGGATTTGCTCGGAAACGCCGTCAACGTAGGCTTTCGGAGAAATCCCCTGTTCCCGTGCGCAGTCCTCGATTTTCTGCCCGTGCTCGTCGGAACCGGTCAGGAAAAACACATCGAACCCCATCATGCGCTTATACCGGGCGATCATGTCGGCGAGAACCACATCATAGGTGTTGCCGATATGCGGTTTGCGCGAGGTGTAGGCGATGGCGGTGGTCAGATAGAACTTCTTCTTTTCCATGGGAACTCCTCCTTCTTGTAAAATATTGCAGCGCGATGTTTCTATATTGTACCATACTGTGGAAAAAATTCAAGAAGCCCCGTACCGGAAAATGCGGAATCGAAATGTTCCACAATTCCGCACCGCGCGAAAGGGCCGTACCGTAGAAAATTGCTGAAATTTCTCGCCCGTCGAACAAACTTTCCGCATCTCGCTTGACAAAGACCCGCCGCTCTTTTATCCTATATTTTATATGTAAAATGAGGAAGTGCAAGCATTGAGCCAGTTTCAAACCGACCTGACGCAGGGAAGCGTGTTCGGACAGCTGCTGAAGTTTTCCGTTCCCTTTCTGCTGTCCAACTTGCTGCAGGCCCTGTACAATATGGCCGATATGGTCATCGTGGGGCAGTTCGGCGGCGCGGTGGGCGCTTCGGCCGTGGGCATCGGCGGCCAGGTGACCATTCTCATCATCAACCTTATCAGCGGCCTGGCCGTGGGCGGCACCATCATGATCGCCCAGTTCATCGGCGCCAGACGGCAGAAGGAGGTGGAACGCACCGTCGGCACCATGTTCACCCTGTACGCCATCGCGGGCGCGGCCATCACCGTTATTATGCTGCTGATTAACCCCTGGGTGCTCCGCCTGATGCAGACCCCGGCCGACTGCTACGGCGAGGCCCTGGCCTATCTGAACATCTGCATGGGCGGCACCCTGTTCATCGTGGGCTATAACGCCGTCAGCGCCGTGCTGCGCGGCATGGGCGACTCCCGCCATCCCCTCATCTTCGTCGGCGTGGCCGCCGTGGTCAACATCGTGCTGGATCTGGTGTTTGTCGGCGTGTTCCACATGGGCGCGGCCGGCGCCGCCTGGGCCACCATCGCCGCCCAGGCCCTGAGTCTGGTGATGTCCATCGTCTTTCTGCGCCGCCGGGACTTTGTGTTCGATTTTCATCCCCGCAGCTTCAAGATGGATAAGGCCCTGGCCGTCCAGCTGGTCAAGCTGGGGATTCCCGCCTCTCTCCAGGGCACCCTGGTCAGCCTGTCCTTCATGGTGCTGATGACGGTTGCCAACGGGGTGGCCGGCCTGACCGGATCCGCCGCCCTGAGCATCGCCGGCAAGGTCAACAGCGTGGCTATCCTGCCCTCCCTGGCTATGCAGGCCTCGGTTTCCTCCATGGCCGGCCAGAACATCGGCGCCGGCAAGCCCGAACGGGCCAAGAAAACCATGTTCGTGGCCATGGGCATGTCCTTCGTCTTCTCGGCCCTGATGTTCGCCGTGGTCAATCTGTTCCCGGCGGGCATCGCCAGCCTGTTCATGAGCGGGGACACCGATCCCGCCATCGTCTCCGCCAGCGCCGAATACCTGCGGGTCATCAGCTGGGACTATCTCATCACCAGCATCCTGTTCTGCATCAACGGCCTGGCCATGGGCGCGGGGCAGACCCTGTTTTCCCTGCTCAACGGCTGTGTCAGCTCCCTGCTGGTGCGCATCCCCGCCGCCGTCCTGTTCGGCCAGGTGCTGCACTTCGGCCTAAACGGCGTCGGCCTCGCGGCCCCCTCCGCCTCTCTGGTGGGCCTGGTCGTGGGCGTCGTCTACCTGTGCACCGGCTCCTGGCGCCGCGCCCATATTAAGGGTGTCCCCGAGACCGTATCTTGATCTTGCAATTTGCGCGGGCGGGTACTATAATAAAGCAAGACCCTATCTTAAAGGAATACTGGTAGGAAGTGTATGTGTTATGCAGGAAATCACGATAGAACGCGCCGCAACGCTTAAGGCGAAGCCGGCCGACTCCTCCAAGCTGGGCTTCGGCAACATTTTCACCGATCACATGTTTCTGATGAATTACGACGAGGGCGAGGGCTGGCATAACCCGCGCATCGTCCCCTATGGCCCCCTGTCCCTGGATCCGGCCGCCATGTGCCTGCATTACGGCCAGGAGGTTTTCGAGGGCATGAAGGCCTACCGCACCCCCGACGGCCAGGTGGTCCTGTTCCGCCCCGATAAGAACATGGCCCGGCTGAACCTGTCCAACGACCGGCTGTGCATCCCGCCCATCGACGAGCCTTTCGCCGTGGAAGCGGTAAAAAAGCTGGTGGAAATCGACCAGGATTGGATCCCCTCCGGCGAGGGCACCGCCCTGTACATCCGCCCCTTCATCATCGCGGTGGATCCCCACGTGGGCGTGCACCCGGCCCATCATCTGCTGTTTATCATCATCCTCTCTCCCGTGGGCGCCTACTATCCCGAAGGGATCAACCCTGTGAAAATTTATGTGGAGCGCCAGTATGTCCGCGCCGTCAAGGGCGGCATGGGCTTTACCAAAACCGCCGGCAACTACGCCGCCTCCCTCAAGGCCCAGGCCGTGGCCGAGGAACAGGGCTATACCCAGGTTCTCTGGCTGGACGGCGTGGAGCGGAAATACATCGAAGAAGTCGGCACCATGAACGTCTTCTTCAAAATAAACGGCGAAATTATCACCCCGGCCCTTGAGGGCAGCATCCTGGGCGGCATCACCCGGATGTCCTGCATCGAGCTGCTGCGTTCCTGGGGCTATACCGTCACCGAACGGCGCCTCGCCCTCGCCGAGGTCTGTGAAGCCGCCGCTACCGGCGCGCTGGAGGAGGCCTTTGGCACCGGCACCGCGGCGGTCATTTCGCCCATCGGCGAACTGAAGGTGGACGACGAAAAGATCCATATCAACCACGGCCAGATCGGCGCGGTGGCGCAGAGGCTCTACGATACCCTCACCGGTATTCAGAACGGCCGCGTCCCGGATCCCTTCGGCTGGGTCGTCCCGATTGCATAAACGCCATGCCGATGGGGCTGCTGCATGAGGAGGATACGCTCCTTTTGCAGCAGCCCCCCGTCGATCCCGCCCGATCGGACGCGCCCCGCCTGTATCGCCCCATCGGGCGGAGGTTGTAGGGGCGAGCACTGCTCGCCCGCGAAACGGGCCTGCCGCCAAGGGAACGGGGTTGTTGCGAAAGGAGAAAGAACTCCCAACGCAACAGCCCCCTTTTCCATTCATAAGCCACCCCATGTGAGCCGGCGCCCGCCGGCCGCCGCTTTCCCTCAGAAAGGAACCGAATCGTTATGGCAAGCTGCTTGATAGAATGCACCTTCGACGGCAAATGGGTCTTGCAGGAAAGCAAGAAGAACGTTCTGCCCGTGGAGGTGCTGGTGAGCGACCTGCTCACCGGCTTCGGTGACGAAAAGTCCGTCACCGTGCTTAAAAAGAATTATACCGGCTGCCGCCTGGTGGTTTCCCTGCCGGGGGACGATCCCCATAATCTGGAGCAGGAGATTCACCGCATCCTGCGGCAGCACTGGGCCGATGACGAGGCCGAAAAGGCCTGCACCTGCTCGCTGCAGCCCCTCTCGCCCGAGGAGGCCGACCGCCTGCTCGGCGCCGAAAAGCAGGAGGCTGCCCGGAAAACGGAGAAAAAGGGCAAACGCGCCGCGGCCAGCGATATCCCCGTGGAAAAGGAGGAACGCGCCGAAAAGGCCATGGACGGGGAAAACCTCCCCGCCCGCCGGTCGAAAAAGGCCGCCCCCGCCGCTTCCTCCGCCCTGGATGCCATCCAGGGCCTGGTGGGTGCCGCCGCCTTGAAGGAGCTGGCGGCCGAGCTGCACGCCATCGCGCCGCAGATCCAGCGCACCGGCGCCCGCCGCGCCTTCCAGTTCCAGCATTATCTCTTCGCCGTCAACGACGGCTGCGGCCTGACCACCGCGCTCGAGCGGCTGGCCGACCTGACCGCCGAGCTGGGCCTCTTCGCCTTCCCCGCCAAAAAACGGGTGATGGAATGGTCGCTCGAGCCTCCTGCCGGCGACGAGGCGGAGCCCCTGCAGAAGCTGGCCGATTTCCTGCGCAGCCGCAACCACTTCAAGGGCGTTCTGTGCGTGGATATCAGCCACTGGATCCCCAAGGTGCGGGATCCCAAATTTCAGCGGATGCTCCGCGTGATGGCCGACGCCCGGGAGGACAACGTGTTCGTCTTCCGGGTGCCCTACATCCAGCCCGACGTGCTGGAGACGGTGCGCGTCGGCCTGTCCGACGTGGTGTTCACCCGTTCGGTGCCCTTCATCCCCTTCTCGAATGAGGAATACGGGGAGTGCCTGCGCCGCCTGCTGGCCGACTGCCATTTCACCCTGGCCGACGACGCGTGGCCCCTGTTTGAGCAGCGCCTGGCCGAGGAAAAAAGCGGCACCCGCTTCTATGGCCTGGATTCCATCGATAAGCTGGCCAACGAGATGATTTACCGCAAGCTTCTGGCCAACGCCGCCGCCCAGTCGGACGATACCCGCATCGCTGCCGCCGATCTCGACGGCTTCACCCGGGAGCCGGCCGCGGAATCGGGTGTCGCCCAGCTCGACGAAATGGTGGGCATGGAGCATATCCGGGATCGCATTCTCGAAATGGTGGCCCAGGTGCAGACCCAGAAGGAGTTGGCCGAAAGCGGCCGCTTCCCGGAACGGCCCTGCCTGCACATGCGCTTCGTGGGCAGCCCTGGCACCGGCAAAACCACCGTTGCCCGGATCGTCGGTCGGATCCTCAAGGAGAAGGGGATCCTCGAAATTGGCAACTTCTATGAGGTCTCCGGCCGCAGCCTCTGCGGCCGCTACGTGGGCGAAACCGCCCCCAAAACCAGCGAAATCTGCCGCAGCGCCTACGGATCCGTCCTTTTCATCGACGAATCCTATTCCCTCTACGCCGGCGACGACAACAGCCGGGACTACGGCAAGGAGGCCATCGATACCCTCATCGCTGAAATGGAGAATAACCGGGACAAAATGGTGGTCATCATGTCCGGCTATCCGGACGAGATGGAGGTTCTCATGAAGGCAAACCCCGGCCTGGCCGGCCGGATGCCCTACGAAATCCATTTCCCCAACTATTCGAGGGAGCAGCTTACCCGCATTTTCTTAAATATGGCGGGCAAGGCCTTTGATTTCGATGAGCCCTTCCGCGAGGCCGCCGCGAGCTTCTTCGGCTCGGTCAGCGACGCTCAGTATAAGGCGAAAAACTTCAGCAACGCCCGCCTGGCACGCAACCTGTACGAGCGGGTGTGGGCCAAGGCCTCCGTCCGGCATCAACTCAATCGTGGCGAACCCATCCGCCTGCTGCCCGAGGATCTGCGCAGTGCCGTGGCGGATAAGGAATTCCAGCAGCTGCTCCACGCCAAAGGCACGTCCATCGGCTTCACCGCCGTCCTGGACGCCCCCAAATAATATTGTCTATAAGGAGGAATCCCCATGGATGAAAAAGACCTGCAAAACGCCCGCCAAGCCTACAGCATGCTGTGCGCATCTCTCGACGATATCGGCTACCACTATCAGCAGAACGATGAGGATCTCGACGTACACTTCGAGGTGCACGGCGACGGCCTGCCGATGGAGCTGACCATTTCCATCGACGGTGAACGGGATCTCATTCGCCTGCTCTCCTTCCTGCCCTTCAAGGTCAAGCCGGAACGCATCCAGGAGATCGCCCTGGGCGTCTGCAAAATCAACGACATTCTCATCAACGGCAACTTCGATCTGGGGATTGAAAAGGGCCGCCTGACTTTCCGGATGGTGCAGAGCTACCGGGACAGCCTCATCGACATGGAAGTGTTCAAATACATGATTTATGTCTCTCTGAACACCATCGATGAGTACAGCGAAAAGCTGTATCTCCTCAGCCGGGGCAAGATCACCCTGGATGAGCTGGAGGACGACGACGAGGAAGCCCCCTCTGCGGAGGAGGCCGCCGCCGAAGATGGCGGCGAGGACGACGGCGACGAATAAACCGCGGGGGATCGGCGGCGCACGCCGATCCCCCGCCTTTCACGTCCAGGCCCATTGTTCGAAAGGAGGCCGCCTCATGCAGTGCCTGACCTATACCGTGCCCCCGGCCTTTGACGGGGATACTCTGCAGAATTTTCTCCGCCGGGACTGCGGCCTGTCCTGGCGGATGGTGGTGCGCCTCAAGCAGGTGGAGGGCGGCATGGCGGTGGACGGCGTTCCCCGCCGCACCATCGACCGGGTCCGCGCCGGCCAGACCGTGACCCTCCGCCTGCCGGAGGATACCGTGCGCATCGAGGGGGCGGATATTCCCCTGTCTGTGGTGTTTGAGGACGACGCCCTCCTGGTGGTGGATAAACCGCCCTATCTCGCCGTCCATCCCTCCGCCGGCAAGCCGGAGCCCACCCTGGCCAACGCCGTGGTGGCCCACTACGCCCGGCAGGGCACCCCCTTGTCCTTCCGCCCGACCAACCGCCTGGATCGCAATACCAGCGGCCTGCTTCTGGCCGCCAAGAATCCCCATGTGGCCTATGCCCTGACCGGCAAGGCCTACAAGGAATACCTGGCCGTTGTCCTGGGAGAGCTGCACGGCTCCGGCACTGTCGACGCCCCCATCCGGGTGCGGGAGGGCAGCTGCATCACCCGGGAGGTGGGGGAGGGGGGCAAGGCCAGCGTCACCCACTGGCAGGCCCTGGATACCGATGGGGCCGTCACCCTGGTGCGCCTCTGGCTGGAGACCGGTCGCACCCATCAGATCCGGGTGCATATGGCCCATATCGGCCACCCCTTGGCCGGCGATACCGTCTACGGAACGGATGAGACCCTGCTGCCCCGCCACGGCCTGCACTGCGCCCTGCTGCGGGTGGAGCATCCCCTCACCGGGGAACCCCTCTGCTTCGAAAGCCCCCTGCCGGAGGACATGGCGTCTCTGCTGCGCGCCCGCGGGCTGTCTCTTTAGGAATCCTGCGTATTTGCCCCCTGTAATACGTCGATGGCAGAGTTGAAAAATTCCATAGAGTTCCTCGATTTTGGTAAAAAAGAGCAGGAAACCTATGTTTTTAGATTTCCTGCTCAATGTATATGTGAATAAATGATAGTATTCTGGTATTCCTAATATCTTTGAACCAATATTTTTTAGTGAGCTAAAGAGTTTGATTCATCTATTGTTTTGATAATATAAGTTACATCATCATATCGTGATGAATTTGATTGAGAACCCAAACTACATATTAAAAATTCTTTCCCGTGTTGTTGATAAAGCACTACTAAATTATAATCGTCAGATAGAGAACCTGTCTTTACTCCTATGACGTTCTTATTATAGTAATCGGATTCGGGGTCAAGAAAAGTATTTGTATTTTTCCATGTCTGCGTGCTTGTATCCGGTAGTGTTGCCGTATAAGAATGTTGTGAAATAATATCTCTAAACCAGTCTTTTTCTAATAATCTATCAACGACTGCTTTAATGTCTAAAACAGTTGTGAGCGCACTCATATCAAATCCACTTGGGTCATAAAGGACTGTATTTTTGTACCCATTTTCTTGTAAATATCCGTTAAGTTTTTCCATAAATATTCTCACACGCTCTTCACTACTGTTTGCCTGTGACGATAAAATTCCTCCACAATAATCGGCAACTACATAAGCAGCGTCGTTCCCAGATGGAACTAACATAGCAGCAAACAAGTTATGAAGAAAGTAATCTTTTTCTTGTATATTCGCAACGGAAGAACCAGCTTTCGTCATAGCAAGTGCCTCTGTGCTTACTGAAACTATATCGTCTAAGTTTGCTATTGTTGACGCATATTCAATAACAAATAATTTTGCTAAACTGGCAGGGAGCCGCTGTTCGTTAGCTTTTTTAGAAATGAATATATCACCATCTGAAAGATTTACAACTGCCAATGATTTCGCATTATAGGATCTATCTCCAAATTCTAAGTTATATAAAATGGAATTTATTTTGTTTTTAGTTTCCCGAAGATTTTCGGGCTTCAAAGCCCATGGTATAAAGAATACTCCCCCGATAATCATAAGCAGGAGACATGTTGTTAATATGTATCTTGCTTTTTTCTTCATGCTACTTTATCCCTTCCGGTGTTCAACCTTATCCAAAAATAAGAGGTGCAATATTCCATTCAAACCAAAATGGGTAATATAACAAATCACATATAAAACAATGCATTTCCGTTACTTTATCAATCTCATTATACCACACGAACCTACCTTTTTCTACTTTTTAAGCAGTGTACGGAATAGTAAAGGACTGCTGTCTATCAAATTCTTGTGTGTTACTTTACCGCACATGAGCATTCCTTCCAGAAATCCCGCGCATTCCTTTCAGAAATCCCGCGCATTCCTTTCAGGAATCCTGCGTATTCCTTTCAGGAATCCGCTGGAAATTCACGTTTGTTGCTCCCTTTTGCCGGAAAGTGTGCTATACTGGGTTCAGCGCCGCAACGGATGGCGCCGACCCGGAAACTCCCTTGCGGGCCATGGACGTGGCCCGCATTTTGCGGCCTTGTATGCCGCAAAACCCGGCTTTTTCAAGGTTTCCGGCCGTATTTTGTCACCACGAAGGAGGGCTGGTCGTGCCGGCTCTGATTACCCATTATCAATTCGCGCAGCGGGTCTTTTCCCGCCTGCGCCAGGCAGGGGCCCCGGTTGCCGACCGGGACGCGGGCCTCATCGGCGCCCAGGGCCCCGATTTGTTTTTCTTCCACCGCATCCTGCCGTGGGAGCCGGGGAAGAGCTACGTGCGCGAGGGCGTGCGGATGCATAAGCTGAGCCCCGCCCGCATTTTCGAAGGTTTCCGTGCCGTCCTCAACCGGACGGAGGAACCGGAGCGCTCTTTGATGCAAAGCTATGTGGAGGGCTTTTTCTGCCATTATGCCCTGGACAGGACGGCCCACCCCTATGTCCGCTGCTGGCAGGAGGTGCTCGCTGAGGAACAGCCGGCCTACGCCAAGAGCGCCCATACGTATCATTTCCGGATCGAAAGCGCCCTGGACACCATTATCCTGCGGCGGGAAACCGGCCGCCTGGTGCAGGATTTCAAGCTGACCGCCGTGCTGCCCCCGGAGCGGGAGGCGGTCAACCTGGCCATTGGCCGGCTGTACGCCCCGCTGTTCGCCGCCTGGTTCGGCACGGCGGACGCGGACCCCGCCCATATCGGCCAGGCGCCGGCGGATATGCGCCGGGTGCTGCGCCTGATGACCGACCGTTCGGGCCTGCGGCGCCGGTGGATCCTGCGCCCGGTCGAGGCGGTGAGCGGCCGGGCCCATTTCGCCTCCGCCCTGCTGCGCCCGGCGGATACCTCCGACTGGGACTATGCCAACGAGGCCCATCGCCCGTGGCACAATCCGGACGATCCCGCGCTGGCCAGTACGGACAGCTTCTTCGATTTGTACGAGCTGGCCGCGGCGGAGGCGGAGGATATGATCACCGCCTTCCGCGCCGCTCTGCCCACCGGACAGCCGATGATCGAAATCACCCAGGATCGGGGCTTTTCCAGCGATCTACCCGGTCGGTACGATGGCTGACAAAACGAGCACAGGCGAAAAGCCTGTGCTCGTTCAGCGTGTCGACAAAGTCGACACGCTGCTGGACGGGGATGCCGGATCGCGGCGGCTCGTTATACTCGCCTAGCTCCCTCTATCCCCGCCAGTGCCACCCCTGCTCTTGAAAAATAACGGAAACACACGTGTTTCCGTTATTTTTCGCCTATAAGGTGTGTTTGCGAGGCACATGTCCTCGCAAACACCAATCGGTAACCCGCCTCCGCTTTTTTCGTTTCACGAATGGCGGATTCCCTTTTTCGACAGCCTAAACGAGCACAGGCGAAAAGCCTGTGCTCGTTTTCGGATGTCGCCGGCCTGCTTGAAAGAACCGACGGCGTATGGTATAGTAGTCACGCCGCCTCCCTCAAGGACTTTTCAGCCTGTCGTATAAGTCGCGAACGCCTTTCCTCAAAACGGCGGAACGGGTTATGTCCAGCCTGTCCATGCAGAATTGAAGCTGTTCCATCGTTTCCCGATCGATTCTGAGGTTAATGGCCGTGTCCAATGGCTTCTCCGGATGAGGCCCCGGTTTTCTGCGTTCGATAAGTCATCCCCCCTTTGCGTACAACAGTATAGGGCCCGTATATAGGAACGTCAAGCTCCACCATGGAAAAGTGGGAAAGTCTCACGCCGTAAGAGCCTCGATCGAGCGACGCGCCGGTACGTCCCGCCGAAGCCAGCGGCTTCCCTGCAGGGGCGAGCATCGCCCGCCGGCGGGGCGGCGCTCAACCACCCCTATCCCCGAACCCTACGGGGGGACAAGTTTCCCCTTTTGTCGGATGAGGAAGAAAAAAACCATTTCTATAAGGAATCGCTCTATATATACATATTAAAGGAAAGAGGTCGTCCCCATGGAGAAAATCGCCAGCTTTCAAGTGGATCACACCCGCCTGACGCCGGGTATGTATACCTCCCGCACCGACGGCGACGTCGTCACCTACGACGTCCGCTTCATCAAACCCAATACCCCACCGTATCTGGATCCTCCCGTCCTCCATACCATCGAACACCTGGTTGCCACCTATGTGCGCAACAGTTCTCATAAGGACGGGGTGATTTATTTCGGTCCCATGGGCTGCCGCACCGGCTTCTATTTTCTCACCCGCGGCATTGGCGAGGCCGACGCCATCGCCCTTATGCGGGACGCGCTGGCCTTCACCGCCGCCTTTGAAGAGGAGATTCCCGGCGCTTCCGCCGTGGAGTGCGGCAATTACCTAGAGCACGATCTCCCGGGTGCCCGCCGCGCCGCCGCCGCCATGGTCGCCGTCCTGCAATCTTGGACGCCCGCCCGTCTAGCTTATGAAAACAACCGGTAAATCGTTGGCATTCTGCACGAAACAGCGTGCGATATTCGTTTATATCTAATGAAGTTTGCATCCAGGCATTGCCTTCCGGAAAAAAATGAGTATAATAAGACAAAGAAGTTACAAACCTGTAACTTCTGTCTTGCTTATAGGCCGGATAGGGCAGCCCCCGTCCGGCAGGCAGTGAAAGGATGTGAGTCGTTTGTCAAGCAACGGGAACGAAGAGGATCAAAAGCCCATCGCCCGCCAATTGGTCAAAGTCTCGAAACTGTGTCTTTCCGGAATTTTCACGGCGCTTCATGCCGTATATACTGTCAGCTATTTCACGGGCGTCCGCACGGCGCGGCTGGCCCGCCGGGCCGGTAAACGCCTGGCCCGTCTCCTCGCTCCGGTCGGGCGGTTTTTCTATCGGGTGGCGGACAGACTGCTCCTCCGCCATCTGCGCGCTCTGGCCGGCGAGTGCAAGCGCATCGCCCAGGGCTTCCCGGAGGCCGGCCGCCGGGTGCGCGCCGCTTACCGGCGCCACCCTCTGCTGTCCATTCCCCAGGCCCTGCTCCTGCCTGTTCTGGCGGTTAAGCGGCACCGCAAGGCGGCCGTCAGCCTGGTCAACTTGGCCCTGCCCGTGGCGGCGGCGTTCGTGCTGCTGTTCACCGTCCGGTATTGGAGCGGCTTGACTTTCGGCCTGGTTCTCGAATACGACGGCCAGCAGCTGGGGTATATTACCGATGAATCGGTGTACGACAAGGCGGCCACCATGGCGGTGGAGCGCGTCAACAATACGGATAACTCCTTTAAGGTGGAGCGGACGCCCAAGCTGACCATCGCGGTGGTCAACCAGAAGGATAAGCTGGACGAAACCTCCCTGTGTGACGAGATCCTCCGCTCCTCGAGCGATTCCATCGCCCAGGTCAGCGGCCTGTATATCGATGATAAATTTGAAGGTTCTGTCGAATCCCGGGCCGAACTGGACGCCGTGCTGAACGACATCCTCAGCTCCTACCGCAACGGCAGCGCCGACGAGCGGGCCGAATTTATCCAGAAGGTGCAGGTGGTGGACGGGCTGTATCCCATCTCCTCCATCGTCTCTGCCGCCGATATGAAAGCTTATCTGACCCGGGAAACCGTGGTGGCCAAGCACTACACCGTCCAGGCCGGCGAAACCCTGGGCGCGGTGGCCCGGAAAAACGATATGACCCTTTCCGAGCTGCGCGCCATGAACGCGGCTTATCAGAACACCGATATGGTGCATATCGGGGACGAGGTTCTGGTGCAGCGGCCGCAGCCCTACCTGCGGGTGCAGGTTGTCCGCACCCTGAAGTACAGCGAGGACATTGCCTTCGATGTGCAGAAGGAGCAGGACAGCAAGCAGTACACCACCTATGAAAAGGTGAAAACCAAGGGCGTCAACGGCAGCAAAGACGTGGTGGCCGAGATCGTCCTGGTGGACGGCGTGGAGCAGTCCCGCCGCGTGATTTCCGAAACCGTCACCAAGGAGCCGGTCACCCAGGTCGTGGTGGTGGGCACCAAGAAGAAGGTCGCCAGCGCCGGCAATACCGTGGTGGTGGGCGACGGCGTCGCTACTGGCCGCTTTGTCTGGCCCGTCCCGGTTTGCCGCAACACCTCCCGCGGTTTCCGCGGCGGCCACGGTGCGCTGGATATCTGCAACGGCCCTGTCAGCGTGCGCAATAAGCCCTTCATCGCGGCGGACGGCGGCGTGGTCGTGGAAGCGGCCAAGGGCTGGAACGGCGGCTACGGCAACATGATCCGCATCCGTCACAGCAACGGCTACGAGACCATTTACGCCCATTGCAGTTCTCTGTACGTTGTCACCGGGCAGAAGGTCACCAAGGGCCAGCAGCTTGGTCTCATCGGCAGTACGGGCCGCACAAGCGGTCCCCACCTCCACTTCGAGGTGCGGCTGAACGGCCGCAAGGTCGATCCCATGCAATTCTTCCGCTGATTCTTTCAGACGGCGGGCCATTGGCCCGCCGTCTTTTTGCGTCTGGAAGACGGCGGTGTCCACTCCTAGTGAAAAAGGGGGAAATATTGGTGCATTTTCGTTCGTTTCCGGCGCTTTCTTTTCGCTTTTGGAAGGGAAAAACCGGAATTGTTTGAAAAAAACCACAGCCGAAAATCCCCTAAAATTTCCCGGGCTTTGCGGCAGGTTTAGCGGATGTTTATATAATAATTACATATAAGAGGACAAAGGTGAATAGATTTATAACAGAATGGTACGAAGTTCTTCAAAAAGGTTGCAATCTTGTAACTTTTGAGCTATACTAAGACCTAGAAGTTACAACTTTGTAATCATTTGATAAGCACCACCGTTAGAGGAAAACCATCGGCAAAAAGGAAGTGAACGACTTGCTGGAAACCGAAAAACCGCAGGATAACGCGGCGCTCCTGCGCCGCTGCAAGGCGTCCGCCGCCTTGGTATATGAGAGGGTATACCGGCTTTGCTACCGGACAGGCCTGCAGACGGCCCGCCTGGCCCGGGCCTGCAAGAAGCGCACGCTCCGCCCCCTTTCCCGCCGCCTGCGCGCCCTCTTTTACAAGCGCGTCGCCCCGCATATCACTACCATAAAAACCGACTCCGCCCGCTTTTTGTCTGGGTTTTCGCTGGCTGGGGAGAGACTGGTGGCGGCCTGGCGGCGGCATCCCCTGCTGGTGGTGCCGCAGGCGCTTCTCCTCCCGTTCCTGGCGATCCGGCGGCACCGGAAGGCGCTGGTGTCCCTGGCCAATCTGGCCGCGCCGGTGGCGGCGGCGTTCGTGCTGCTGCTTACCGTGCAGTATTGGACCAGCCGGACGTTCGGGCTGGTGCTGGAGGTTGACGGGCGGACCCTCGGGTATATCTCCAACGAAACGGTCTATGAGAACGCGGCCAATTTGGCCGTGGAGCGAGTCATCAACACGGACAGCTCCTTCCGCCTGGAGCAAAGCCCGAAGCTGACGCTGGCGGTGGTGCCTAAGGACGGCATGCTGGACGAAACCGCTTTGTGTGATGAAATCCTCCGCACTTCCGGCGATTCCATCGCCCAGGCCAGCGGCTTGTACATCAACGGCAAGTTCGAGGGCTCGGTAGATTCCCGCAGCGAACTGGACGGCATGCTCAATGGGATTCTCCAGTCCTATATCACCGCCGACGGTCAGCGTGCCTCCTTTGTGCAGAGCGCCGAGGTGGTGGACGGGCTGTATCCCATTTCTTCCCTGGTGACCACGGAGGATTTAAAAGCCCGCCTAACCAGTCCGGCCGTGGTGGAAAAGGCGGTGGAGGTGCAGGCCGGGGACACCCTGGGCGGCATCGCCCGCGCCAACCACATGACCCTGGACGAGCTGCGGGAACTCAATCCCGCAGTGAGGAACACCGACATGGTGACCATCGGCCAGAGCCTGGTGGTGCAGCGGGAGCAGCCCTATCTGCAGGTACAGATCGCCCAGACCCTCACGTATACCGAGACCGTTGCCTTCACCACCGAGAAGGTGCAGGACAAGACCAAGTACCTGGGGTATGAGAAGGTCAAGACGGCGGGAAAAAACGGCGTGCGGCAGGTGACCGCCGAGGTGGTCACCGTGGACGGGGTGGAGCAATCCCGCACGGTGCTGTCCGCCAAGGTGACCCAGGAGCCGGTGACCCAGGTGGTGGTGGTTGGGGCCAAGACCTACAGCGCCGGCACCACCGCGGGGGACGGCAAGGCCACCGGCCGCTTCATTTGGCCGGTGCCGGGGTACACCAACATCTATTCCCCTTACGGCTACCGCTGGGGCAAGCTGCACGCCGGCATAGACATCTCCCAGAACGGCATCAAGGGCGCTGCCATTGTGGCAGCCGACGGCGGCAGGGTGGTGGAGGCCAATTCCACCAGCTCCTGGGGACAGGGGTATGGGTATTACGTGGTCATCGACCACGGCGGCGGATACCGCACCCGGTACGCGCACTGCGGGAAAATCACCGTCAAGGTGGGACAGAAGGTGGCCCAGGGGCAGCTTATCGGCTATGTGGGCAACACCGGCAACAGCCAGGGGTATCACCTGCATTTCGAAGTGCTGGTCAACGGCTCGTCCACCAACCCGGTGCCCTATCTGAAGAAAAAATAAGAAAACGGAAGGCCCGTGTCTTTGACGCAGGCCTTCCGTTTTCTTTTGTGCGGATTTATTCGAAATCCGGCGGGCTTAGAGGGGCAGATGCCGCTCGAATACCTTCAAAGGCGTTTTTTTGGGGTATAGGACGGCCAGGCGTCAAACCAGCCAATGTGGCGGTGTGGACACCGTACCAGGCGGTCATCCGGCAGCGAATCTCGACCCGGCTGCCTTTTACGCGCAAAAGCGTTGCGCTACGGCCGGATTTGGGCTATAATACAAATATCTATGTCTGCCGGGGAGTGGAACAACGAGAGGAAACGGGTGAGAATATGCCGAGTTTGAAAAGCAAGCTGCTGATTGGCACCATGAAAAGCGTCAAGCCCATTCTGACCGGGTTTGCCGTGGCCAGCCAGCGCAAGGGGCTGGAAATGATGCGGTATATTCACCCGAAGAATAAGACGGTGGAGCTGCGGCGTACCGGGGAGGAATGCCCGCTGCCGGGGGTGTGGGCCATACCGGCGGAGGAAACCGCCCACAAGGCGATCCTGTACACCCATGGCGGGGCGTATGTGTCCGGCTCCCCCTCCACCCATGAGCCGCTGATTTGCCGGCTGGCGGAGCAATGCCGTCTGCCGGTGTTCGCCTACGACTACCGGCTGGCGCCGGAAAACCTGTTTCCAGCGGCGCTGGAGGACGCGGTGACGGCCTTTGACTTTCTGCTTGACCAAGGATATAACCCGGGAGACATCGTGCTCTGCGGAGATTCGGCGGGCGGGGGGCTGACCCTGTCTCTGACCATGGCGCTGCGGGACCGGGGGCGGGCGCTGCCCGCCGCGCTGGTGGTGATCTCCCCCTGGACAGATTTGACCGAAAGCCTGGACACCCATTACAGCAACACGGGAAGCGATCCGCTGATTTCCAGCGAGGAGCTGCGGGAAATGGCCCTGCTGTACGCGGGGGGACAGGATTTGAAAACCCCGTATATATCGCCGTTGTACGGCGATTTCACCGACTTTCCGCCGGTGCTCATCCACGTGGGGAGCGACGAGGTGCTGCTGGACGATTCCCGGGAGCTGGCCATCCGGATGGAGGCCCAGGGGGTAACGGTGGACATCGACATTTACGACGGCATGTGGCATGTTTGGCACATGTTCGACGTGGAGGAAGCCCGGGCGGCGATCCGGAAAATCCAATGGTTCGTCCACGCCCAGCTGGAGGTGGGCGGGCTGAAAAAGCGCGTCATCCGCCCGGGAGCCAAGTACCGTCACTTTAAAGGCAAGGAATACCGGGTGCTGTACGTCGCCCGGCACAGCGAGACCCTGGAGGAAATGGTCGTCTATCAGCAGCTGTACGGCGAAATGGGCGTATGGGTGCGGCCGCTGGAGATGTTTTTAGGCACGGTGGATCGGGACGGGACCACCCGTTACCGGTTCGAGGAGATCGAGGACTAGGGGGCAGTTCTGGTTCCCGGCAGGAAAGGTGCGCGGTAGATTGGGTTGGAACAAGGAAGCCGCCGGGCGGCGGTTATCCTCCCGCTGGGAGGATTCGCTCCTCATACAAACGCTGCAGCAGGGGTTTGTCCTGGTGATCCCGCTGCTGATGGCCGGCTCGATGGCCTTAGTCCTGAGTTCCTTCCCGGTGCAGGCTTATCAGGACTGGCTGGCCGGGTTCCTGGGAGGCGGTGTGTCCCGGCTGCTGCATTTGGTATCGGGGGGCACCATGGACATTCTGTCCCTGGCGTTCATCCTGTCCATCAGTTATTGCTACGGCAAGAACGCGGACGCGGAAAACGCGCTGTTTTATCCGGCGGTGGCGCTCAGCTCCTTTGTGGCGTTCAGCTTCGGCGACTACGAGAATCCGCTGGAGATTTTCCAGGCGCAGTGGATGTTCACGGCCTTGGCGGTGACGCTGCTGTCCTGCGCGCTGTTCCACCGGCTGCTTGGCTGGCGGATGAAGCGGACGAAAATGTATACCCCGGGTGCCGATTACACCTTCAACCTGGTGCTGCGGGCCATTCTGCCGGCGGCAGCGGTCGTGTTCCTGGCGGCCGGGCTGAACGTGGGCGTGACCGCCCTGCTGGGTAACGTCCATGTGCAGAACTGGGGCGCCCAGCTGTTCATGAAGCTGTTCGAGGCGGTGGGGCAGGGTTTCTTCGGGACCCTGCTGTTGGTGCTGAGCATCCATGTGCTTTGGTTTTTCGGCATTCACGGCAGCAACATGCTGGAGGCCGTGACCCAGCGGATATTTGAAAACGGCCTGGCGGTCAACCAGGCCTTGGAGGCCGCGGGGCAGACCCCTACCGAGATATACACCAAATCCTTTCTGGACACCTTTGTGATGATGGGCGGCTGCGGCACCTGCCTGTGCCTGGTCATCGCCGTCCTGGTGGCCGGACGGCAACCCAGCAACCGGCGTCTGGCCAAGCTGGCGGCCGCGCCGGTGCTGTTCAATATCAATGAACTGATGGTGTTCGGGCTGCCGCTGGTGCTCAACCCCACCCTGCTCATTCCCTTCCTGCTGGTGCCGTTGATGGCGACCTGCACCAGCAGCCTGGCGGTGGTGCTGGGACTGGTGCCGGTGACCACCCACGCGGTACAGTGGACGGTACCGGCCATCCTCAGCGGCTACGCGGCCACCGGTTCGGTGGCGGGCAGCGTCCTGCAGGCGGTGAACATCGTGCTGGGAGTGCTTATTTATCTGCCCTTTGTGCGGCGGCTGGAGACCAGGCGGCAGGAGGACTTGCGGGAAAGCGTTGATCGCCTGACCGACCTGGTGCGGCAGGCGGAGAAAACGGGGGAGGCCCCCCGTCTGCTGGAAGCGCCGCCGCGGCTGGCGGCGGTAGCCAAGATGCTGCTGGCCGACCTGCGCCACGATGTGAAGGCCGGCGAGGTGGAGCTGTACTACCAGCCGCAGATGCGGCTGGACGGCACCATTTACGGCGGGGAGGCACTGCTGCGCTGGCACCATGCGGAGCTGGGCTATCTGTACCCGCCGCTGGTCATCGCCCTGGCGCGGGAGGATGGCTGCCTGGACGACTTGGAGCTGCTGGTGGCGCGGAAAACCTGCGCCGATCTCTGCCGGCTGGGCAAGGAAATCGCGGCGCCGCTGGAGATTTCGTTCAACATCACGCCGGATCGGCTGAGTGACGACCGGTTCGTCGACCAGCTGCGGGAGCAGCAGGCCCAGCTGGATTTTGGGCCGCATCATCTGGGGGTGGAAATCACCGAGCAGGTGGCCCTGTCCTCCACGGACGAGATGGATAAACGGCTGCAGGTCCTGCGGGACTGCGGGCTGGCCCTCATTATGGACGATTTCGGCATGGGGCACAGCTCCATGTTGTATTTGCAGAACCAGCCGTTCCAGATGGTCAAGCTGGACGGCAAGCTGGTGCGCTCCCTGATGGAAAACGACCGCTCGTCGTCCATCATCGCCTCCATTGCCGAGCTGTCGGCAACCCTGGATTTCGAGCTGCTGGCGGAGTTTGTGGAAACAGCCGAGCAGCGGGAGCGGCTGGCCGCCCTGGGGTGCCGGCTGTACCAGGGATATTTGTACAGTCCGGCGTTGCCGCTGGACGAGTTCATGGCGTTCGCCGCCAAATATACCGCTGTGCAGCCGGCCGCCGGCCGGGAAAAACAGCCTGCAGGAATGGAGTGACCCGATGGAAGCCCCGAAAACCGTAAAAAAGAACTGGTACCGGCTGGACAATTCCGCCAAGATTTATCCGGCGGTGATGTCCCGTAACTGGGCCTCTATGTTCCGGGTGAGCCTGACGCTTAAGGAGCCGGTGGATCCCGCCGTGCTGCAGGCGGCCCTGGAGGACACGGTGAGGCGGATCCCCACCTTCTGCCTGTCCCTGCACCGGGGATTGTTCTGGTATTACCTGAATGCAAGCCGGCAGCGGCCGCTGGTGGAGCCGGACGTGGCCAACCCCTGCAAGAAGATGGAGAAGGGGGAAAACGGCGGCTATTGTTTCCGGGTGCGGTATTACCGCTGCCGGATTGCCGTGGAGCTGTTTCATTCCATCGCGGACGGGACGGGCGCCATGATTTTCCTCAAGACCCTGGCGGGGCGGTATCTGCAGCTTCGGGGATACGACGTTGTCCCCGACGGAGAGATGCTGGATTGCTCGCAGGAGCCCACCGAGGACGAGATGGAGGACAGCCACAGCAAGTACGCCCAGTTCCGCCACATTGAGAGCCGCCGGGAGGAAAAGGCCTATCATCCCCGGATGACGCGGGAGCCGGCTCCCACCCTGCATGTGATTACCGGGCTCCTGCCGGTGGCGCAGGTTCACGAAAGGGCAAAGGCGCTGGGAGCGACCATCAACGAGTATCTGGCGGGGGCGCTGTGTTATGCCTTCTACATCCGGCAGAAGCAGGAGCGTAACCGCCGGGAATACCCGGTGAAAATCAGCGTGCCCATCAACATGCGGGCGTTTTATCCCTCCAAAACGGTGCGGAATTTCGCCCTGTTTGTCAATCCTGGGGTGGATCCCGCCTATGGGGAGTACAGCTTCGAGGAAATCGTGCAGCATATTCACCACTTCATGCGGCTGCGGCTCAACGAGAAGTATCTCAACGCCGTGCTGTCCGCCAACGTGGGCAGCGAGAAAAACGCCGTCAGCCGGGCGGTGCCGCTGTTCATCAAGAATTTCGTGATGAGCATGGCGTACCGGCTGTATGGGGAAAGCCGGTATTCCATCAGCTTTTCCAATCTGGGCCTGACCCGGGTGCCGCCGTCCATGGAGCCGTATGTGGAACGATTCGATTTTATGATGGGAGCCCAGCGCTTCAACAGCCACGGGGCCTGCGCCGTCAGCTACGGCGATACACTGGCCATCAATATCACCAGCACGGTGGAGGAAACCGACATCGAGCGGCTGTTCTTTACCGAGCTGGTGAAACGGGGGATTCATGTCCGCATAGAAAGCAACCGGGATTAAGGCCGGAGTGGAGAATCCTAGAGAGAAAGGGGAAAACGTTCGTGTCCTACTGTGTAAACTGCGGGGTGGAGCTGGCCGAATCGGAGCACGCCTGCCCTTTATGCCATACGGAGGTGCTCAACCCCGCGCAGCCCTTCGATCGGAAGGCGCCGCGGCCCTTCCCGAGCCGGTTGGATTTGTTCACCCCCAGCAACAATCGGGGATTTATCGCCGCCATCGTCACCCTGGTGCTGGCCCTGCCGGCGGCCATCTGCCTGGCCTGCGACATCGCCTACACCGAGGGGGCGGGCTGGTCCATGCTGGTGGTGGGCGCCATGGCGATGCTGTGGGTGTTCATTGTGCCGACGCTGTATATCCGCCGCCACCGTGTGCTGTTCGGGGTGGTGCTGGACACCGGCGCGGTGCTGGGGTATCTGTTTCTGGTGGAGCGGTTCGCCGCTCATGGCGACTGGTTCGTGCGGCTGGCGGTGCCGGTGGTGCTGCTGATTCTCCTGCTGTTTGTGGCCGATTACCTGCTGAGTACCAAGGTGGTGCGCGGGCGGTTCCGCCAGGTGGCGCTGGCACTGGCCTTGTCCCCGCTGCTGTTGGTGGGCATCGAGCTGGCGGTCAACCAGTTCTTAAAAGGCGCGTGGCAGCTGACCTGGTCGCTTATCGTGTCCGTCCCCTGCCTGATTCTGGCGCTGCTGGTGCTGGTGCTGGACAGGCGGCAGCGCTTTAAAGAGGAGATGCGCAAGCGGCTGCATATGTGAGGAGGAGCGGGATGCGGAGAAAAAACTGGGCGTGTGCCGCTGCCGCTGGTAGAGGATTTGTAGATGTTGCACCGCGCTTTTTGATGAGGCCGTCCGCATTTTGTCGGGGACGATAACCGGCGAACCTTGTAGAAACCAGCAAAATGTGGTATACTAAATCAGTTAGGGTAAAAAAGTGCGGACTGCACATTGATTGAGGATTGGAAGTTTCAAGCATGGGAAAAAGAGAAAACCTGCGCAATATCGCCATCATCGCCCACGTGGATCACGGCAAGACCACCTTGGTTGACCAGATGCTCCGCCAGAGCGGGGTATTCCGCGCCAACGAGCAGGTGGCGGAGCGGGTCATGGATTCGGGCGATCTGGAACGGGAGCGGGGCATCACCATTCTGGCCAAAAACACGGCGGTGATGTTCGGCGACACCAAGATCAACATCGTGGACACCCCCGGCCACGCTGATTTCGGCGGCGAGGTAGAACGGATTCTGCTGATGGTGGACGGCGTGCTGCTGCTCGTGGACGCGTTCGAAGGCTGCATGCCCCAGACCCGGTTCGTGCTTAAGAAAGCGCTGGGGCTGGGCAAAAGGCCGGTGGTGGTCATCAATAAAATTGACCGGGACGGCGCGCGGCCAGCGGAGGTCATCGACGAGCTGCTCGACCTGTTTATTGAGCTGGGTGCCGACGAGGATCAGCTGGAATTCCCGGTGGTGTACGCCTCAGGGCGGGACGGGTACGCCTCTCTGGATCCGAACGTGCGGGAAGGGAACATGACCCCCCTGTTCGAGGCGATTCTCGAGCATGTGCCCGCGCCGGAGGGAGACCTGGAGGGGCCGCTGCAAATCCTGTTCTCCAATATCGATTACGACGATTACACCGGCCGGATCGGCATCGGCCGGGTGGAGCGGGGCCGGGTTAAAAACGGCCAGTTCGTGACCCTGTGTAAAACCGACGGCACCACCCAGAACGCCCGCATCGGCAAGCTGTACCAGTTCGAGGGGCTGGCACGGGTAGAGCATGAGACCGCGGCGCTGGGGGATATTGTGGCGGTGACGGGGATCACCGATTTGAACATCGGGGAGACGGCCTGCGATCCCGAATGCGTGGAGGCGCTGCCCTTCGTGCGCATCGACGAGCCCACCATTTCCATGATTTTCATGGTCAACAACAGCCCTTTTGCCGGGCAGGAGGGCAAATTCGTCACCAGCCGGAATCTCCGCGACCGTCTGTTCAAGGAAGTGGAGACCAACGTCAGCATGCGGGTCAAGGAGACGGACACCACCGACGCCTTCGAGGTGTCGGGGCGGGGCGAGCTACACCTGTCCATCCTCATCGAAACCATGCGGAGGCAGGGATTTGAGTTCGCGGTCAGCCGTCCGCAGGTGATTTATAAAAAGGACGAGAACGGCAAGCTGCTCGAGCCCATGGAGCTGCTGATGATCGAGGTGCCCGAGCAGTATGTGGGCGCGGTGATGGAGAAGCTGGGGGCCCGCAAGGCGGAAATCGTCAACATGGGTACCCGGGACACGGGGGTCAGCCATCTGGAATTCCGGATTCCGGCCCGGGGGCTGATGGGCTATCGCCAGCAGTTCCTCACCGACACCAACGGCAACGGGATCATGAACAGCGTGTTCGACGGGTATGAGCCCTATAAAGGGGACATTGCTCAGCGGGTGCAGGGCTCCTTAGTGGCCTTTGAAACGGGGGAGACCAGCGGGTACGGACTGTTCAACGCCCAGGATCGGGGTATCATGTTCGTGGGGCCGGGGCTGCCGGTATACGAGGGAATGATCGTGGGGCAGTCGCCCAAGAACGAGGACGTGGCGGTAAACGTCTGCAAGAAGAAGCATGTGACCAACATGCGGGCGGCGGGCTCCGACGAGGCGCTGCGCCTGACGCCGCCCACGGTATTATCCCTCGAGCAGTCGCTGGAGTTCATCAACGACGACGAGCTCGTGGAGGTGACGCCGAAGTCCATCCGGCTGCGCAAGCGGATTCTGTCCAAGGAGCAGCGGATGAAGGAAGGCGCCAAGAAAAAAGCGTAATACACGGACAGCGCGGCTGTCCGCTAAAAGGGGTTGCGTCGGGCGGTTGTCGCCGCCGCGCCCCTTTTTGTACATAGAGCGATACGGGCCGCGGGGGATGCCTTCCCCGCGGGAAGGAGGAAGAACGATGGGAAAATCCTACACCATGACCATCGCGGGGCTGACGCGGGAACTGCCGCTTTGCCCCATCAGCGACAAGCTGGACATCGCGGCATTTGTGATTTTCGGGGATGTGCCGCTGACCGTGGCGGCGGCGGAGGCACTGCTGAAAAAGGCGCCGGCGTTCGACGTTCTGCTGACTGCCGAGGCCAAGGGGATCCCGCTGGTGTATGAAATGGCGCGGCAAAGCGGCAAGCCGTACCAGATTGCGCGGAAGTATCCCAAGCTGTATATGACGGATCCGGTGAGCGTGCAGCTGCGTTCGATCACCACCGACAAGGAGCAGACCCTATATCTGGACGGGCCGGAAATGGCGGCCATGCGGGGACGGCGGGTCTTGATTGTGGACGATGTGATTTCCACGGGCGAGTCCCTGCGGGCGCTGGCGCTGCTGGTGGAGCGGGCCGGCGGCGTGCTGGCCGGGCAGTGCGCCATCCTGGCGGAAGGGGATGCCATCGGGCGCGAGGACATCGTGTATCTCGAGCCGCTGCCCCTGTTCCCGCGGGAGTGACGGGGCGGGCATGAAGCGGCCGTTATGGGTCATCGGGCTGGCCTATGCCGCGGGGCTGCTGGTAGCGGCGCTGGCGGGGCTGAATACCTCCCTTTGGCTGGGCGTGGTCTGTCTGCTGCTGCTGGCGGGGGCACTGCTGTTCCCCACTCTGCGCCGGCGGGCTGCCGTGACGGCGGTGCTGCTGACCGGGGCGGCGGCCTTTTTTGTCTTTGCCGGGATGGAGGCGCTGACGGTTCGCCCGCTGGCGACGCTGTCCGGCACGGTGCAGACCGTGACGGGGCAGGTGGTCAAAATCAGCGATCGCGTTTGCTCTGTCAAGGCGGAAGCGGGCGGCGTTCCCAAAGGCACGGTGATCGCGCTGTCGGTGGGCAGGGACAAGGCCATGCCCGCGCTGTACGACCGGATTTCGGGGGAGATGCTGCTGCAGGCTCTGCCGGCGCGCAGCGGGCTGAAAGCGGATGGGGCGCAGCTCAAAGGCTCTTTGACGGGGTATGGCCCGGAGGGGCTGACGATGGAGACGCCGGCGAAAAAGCCGTTGCTGGCCGGGATCGCGGAGACGCGCGACCGGTTTAGCGGCTCCATCCGGCGGCGGCTCCCGGGCGACGAGGGAGCGCTGGTGACCGCCATGTGCACCGGGGACAAGACGGCGCTGTCGCCGGACGTGACATTTGGGTTCCGACAGGCGGGGCTGTCCCATCTGCTGGCCGTTTCGGGGCTCCACATGGCGATTCTTGCCCAGGCGGTGCTGGGGCTGCTGCGTTTTCTGCGGGTGCCCCGCCGGTGGGCGGCGCTGGGCGCGGCGGGGGTGGTGGTTCCCTTTATGCTGCTGACCGGCATGACGCCGTCGGTGGTGCGCTCCGGGGTGATGTGCCTGGTGCTGCTGGCCGGGCAGCTGCTGCGGCGAAGGGCGGACAGCCGCAATTCCCTGGGGTTTGCGCTGTTGCTGCTGGTGCTGCCCAATCCGTATGTGGTGCTGGATGTGGGGTTGCAGCTGTCCTTTGCCGCCACCGTGGGGCTGGTGGCACTCGGCCCCTGGATGCAGGACAAGGCGTTCGCCTGGCTGCGCAGAGGGCGGCCGGAGGAATGGAAGATCCCGGGATGGGCGCGGCGGCCCACCGCCGCTTTGTGCGTAAGCCTGGCGGCCATGCTGCCCACTTTGCCGATTGTGGCGGTTACTTTCGGCGAGCTGTCTCTCATAGCGCCCCTGAGCAATTTGGCGGCGGTGTTTCCCTCCACGCTGCTGGTCGTGTCCGGCTGCCTGGCCATGGTGCTGGACGCGGTGCCCTTTTTGGGCTGGATGGCGAGGGGGCTGCTGTTGGCGGCGGGACTGGTGGCCAAATATCTGCTGGGACTGACTGGCGGGGTGGCCAGCTGGCGGTTCGCCACGGTGTCCATGACCCAGCCGTACCTGCTGGTGTGGCTGATCGGCGCGCTGCTGCTGATGCTGCTGGGGTACCGGCTGCTGGGGAGCCGGGGGCTGCGGCGGAGCGCGGCGCTGTCGGTAATCGTGCTGGCCTGCGGGATAGGGGCGCACACGGTGCTGATGCGGGGCGTGACCACGGTGACGACGGTGCCTGTCGGCGATTCCCTGGCGCTGATACTCGAAAGGGACGGGCATGCCGGGTTGGTGGCGGCGGGGCCGGACGCGTATACGCTGACGCAAGCGGCCTATGCGCTGCGGGCCAGGGGGATCCGGCGGCTGGATTTTCTGCTGCTGCCTCAGCCGGAGGGGGATTTCGCCCAAGGGCTGGACGCGTTTGCGCGGGATATAGCGGTGGACTGCCTGCTGCTTCCCGAGACGGGGGAGGCGGCCATCCCGGCTGGGCGCCGGCTGACCTATGGAGAGCGGGATGCGGTGCGCTGCTGGAACGACGGGATGGTGGAGTTTGAAAAAGGCGGCTGGGTTCGGCTGTGTTTCGGGGACACCCGGGTGCTACTGTGCCCGCCGGGTGGGAGCGCGGCGGCACTGCCAGCCGATTGGAGGCGGACCCATCTGGCGGTTTTCACCGAGCTGCCGCCCCGGCAGGCGACGGCGCTGACCGCTCAGGGCGGCGTTATGAGCTGCTCCGACGGGATGGTTCCGTATGTGACCAAGGCGCTGCCGTGGGGCGCGTATCCCCTCCGCCTGCTGGTGGGACAGGAACCGGTTTCGGTGACTACCCGGGGGCTGGGGGACTTGCATCTGCCGAGGGACGGCGGCTTTATCAGCTGACGAAAGGAGAGGCGGCCATGCCGATAACGGAAGCCGAATTGAAAAAACGACTGAAGGAGGGGCTGGCCCCTTTATATTTCCTATATGGGGAGGAGAGCTATCTGACCGCCCATTATGCGGCCCAAATTGCGGAGAAGGCGGTGGGTAAGGACGATATGGGCGGCTTCAACCTCCAGAAGCTGGATGGGCAGAGCGTCTCCTTCGATCAAATCGAAGAGGCCGTGGAAGCGCTGCCGCTTATGGCGGAGCGGAAATGCGTGGTGATTCGGGATTTTGACGTGGCCGCGGCCGGAGCGGCGCAGGAGCGGCTGCTGAACTTGGCGGGCGATCCGCCGGAAAGCTGTGTGACAGTGTTCTGGCAGGATGCAGTCCAGCCGGATCTCAAGAAGAACGCCAAGTGGAAGGCCTTCGCGGCGGCGGTGGAAAAGACGGGGCTTTGCGTGCAGTTTCCCCGCAAGACCACGGGGGATATTGTCAAGCTCCTGGTCAGCGGCGCCGCCCGGCGGGGCAGCGCCCTTACCCCGGACAATGCAAAGCTCCTGGTTGAGCGGTGCGGGGACGATTTGAACCTGCTGCTCAACGAGATAGACAAGCTGTCCGCCCTGGCTGGCGGGGGAGAAATCACCCGGGAGCATATCGAGACCGCCGCCACTAAAAACCTGGAGGCCTCGGTATTCGACCTGTCCAAGGCGCTGCTGCAGAACAATTACGAGCGCTCCTACACTATTCTAAACACGCTGTTTTATCAGAAGGAAGAGCCGGTCGCCATTCTGGCGGTTCTGTCGGGCGCTTACGCGGATTTGTACCGGGCCAAGGCAGCGGCGCAGGCGGGGGTGCCGGCCGAGTCGCTGGCAGCGGATTTTGGGTATCGCGGCCGGGAATGGCGGCTGCGCAACGCAGCCCGGGACAGTGCCCGGCTATCGCTGTCCATGCTGCGGCAGAGCCTGGAGATACTGGCGCAGGCGGACGGACAGCTGAAATCCGCCCGCACTGACAAGCGAGTGGTGCTTGAACAGACGGCCGCGCGGCTGATTGTGCTGGCGCGCAGCCGCTGAAAAAGGAGGAAACAGGGTGCCGCGGATACGGGAAGCCATTGTGGTGGAGGGAAAATACGACGCGATCCGCGTGAAATCGGCGGTGGATGCCCTGGTGGTGGAAACCGGCGGTTTCGGCGTGTTTCATGATAAGGAACGGCTAGCGTTTCTGCGTCGGCTGGCGGCGCAGCGGGGGCTGCTGATTCTCACCGACAGCGACGGGGCCGGTTTTGTCATTCGGAACTATCTGGCTGCCGCCATTCCGGCGGATCAGCTCAAACATGCGTACATTCCCGAGGTGCCGGGCAAGGAACGGCGAAAGGCTGCGGCGTCCAAAGAGGGGCTGCTCGGGGTGGAAGGGATCGACAACGCCCGCATCCTGGAGACCCTGCGCCGGGCGGGGGCAACCTTTGAGGAAGAGGAGACACCGATTGGCCGGCCGTTTCTCACAAAGGCGGCCATGATGGAGGATGGCCTGTCCGGCGGCCCGGACAGCGCGGCGCGGCGGGAAAGGCTGCTGGTTTCGCTGGGGCTGCCCCGGAAACTGTCGGCCAACCGGCTGCTGGAAATCATCAACGCCACTATGACGCAGGAGGCTTACCGGCAGGCACTGGACGGCTTGACAGAGACATAAAGGCGCGGTATAATCTAAAGAGTTTATAAACGGCGAGGCGTGGCGCAGTTTGGTAGCGCGGGTGGTTTGGGACCATCAGGCCGCAGGTTCGAGCCCTGTCGCCTCGACCAAATCGACAAGTTTCTTTTGAACCTTGTCGATTTTTCTTTTTACTTAATAAAAACTTTGTACGTACAGTTTTTGCCTTTCAAAAAGGCATCTAAAAAGGAGGGGCGTCATGCAACATAGAGACCTGTTGACAGAAAATGAAGTGATTCAAGGGGTGGAAAATTTTCTAAGGCAAAAAGGGCGTACTTCTCATAAACGAATTATCCATAAAGCGGATGCAGAAAAAAAGGAACGCGGTGTTGACCTAGTACTTAAATTGGAAAACCAGAAGAAGAATGGCAATTGGTATTTCATTGAAGCGAAGGGAAATTTAAAGGCCGATGGGAGCAAAATGCGTTCTTCCTGTAATACAAATTTTCGCTGGGCGTTATCTCAAATTATTTTACGCATAGAAGTTGATTCTAGAAAGAACAACCATATTTATGGTATCGCTCTGCCAAGGTCAGAGGCAGAAAGATGTATAAGACGGATCAACAAAAATTGGGCTCTGAAACATCTTAAAATTCGGTTATATGGTGCTTTTTATAAAGATGGCCAACTCACAGCCATAGAATATTTACCACGGGAAATTTACGATTAAGCATCTCGTCCCAAAAATGAAACACCTATTGAAATTTGAACCATTGTGGTTTGGATATCAATAGGTGTTTTTGCTAAATCCGAATCCCTTTGTACCGTTTGAAAATGAGCAGAAACCGAATACCAATAAGATGAAGGATAAGGTAGAATAAGTTGCGCAAATTGAAAAAGGGATAAAAAAAGAGACATAGTTTGCAGTCTTTGGTAGAATGAAGTCACGACACACCATTCTGAAAGGAGACAATAAACTATGTCCGAGAAAATTGTACAACTAAATGAGGAAGTAATCAAGGGTGAAATCAGGGAACTGGTGCGTGGGAGCGTGGAGGAGACCCTCAACGGCCTGTTGGAGGCGGAGGCGCAGAAACTGACCCAGGCGGCGCGCTACGAGCGCAGCGAGGAGCGGCAGGCCTACCGCAGCGGTCACTACCAGCGTAACTTGACCACCAGCTCCGGCGACGTGACCTTGAACGTCCCTCGTTTAAAGGGAGCAACCTTTGAAACCGCCATCATCGAGCGGTATCGCCGCCGGGAGAGCAGCGTGGAGGAAGCGCTGATTGAAATGTATCTGGCTGGAGTATCTATGCGCCGCGTGGAGGACATCACCGAGGCACTGTGGGGCAGCAAGGTGTCCCCCTCTACCATCAGCGAACTGAACAAGAAAGCCTATGTCCACATTGAAGACTGGCGCAACCGCCCCTTACAGGGCGGTAAGTACCCGTATGTGTATGTAGACGGCATCTACCTGCGCCGCAACTGGGGCGGAGAGTATGAGAATGTGGCCGTACTGGTTGCCATTGCGGTTAACGAAGACGGCTACCGCGAGGTGCTGGGCGCTGCCGAGGGTATGAAAGAGGACAAGGCTAGCTGGGTCAGCTTCTTTCAGTGGCTCAAAGGGCGGGGTCTGGAGGGCGTCCAGCTCATCGTGGGAGACAAATGCCTCGGTATGCTGGAAGCTGTGGGAGAGGTGTACCCGGACGCGAAATACCAGCGGTGTGTGGTACACTTCTACCGCAACGTGTTTTCCTGCGTCCCACGCACCAAGGGGAAGCTGGTGGCCAAGATGCTCAAAGCAATCCATGCCCAAGAGAGCAGAGCCGCCGCCCAGGCGAAGGCGCGGGACGTAGTGACCGCTCTGCGTGAAATGAAACTGCCCGAGGCGGCGAAAAAGGTAGAGGATGGGCTGGAGGAAACACTTGCTTACACTGCTTTCCCCTATGAGCACTGGACGCGCATCCGCACCAACAATGTGATTGAACGTCTTAACCGGGAGATCCGCCGTCGCACTCGCGTGGTGGGGGCTTTCCCAGACGGTAATTCTGCCCTCATGCTTGTCTGTGCCCGGCTGCGTCATGTGGCCGGCACTCAGTGGGGCAGCAAGAAGTATATGAACATGAAGCATTTAGACGGGGCGTGTGACGATGCCTCTTTTGCCGGTTGACTTCTTTCTGTTTTTGACTGCAAACTAATTTGCGCATAACTCTTGACACTACCAGATGAAGCAGAAACACATTGACATTTATCTATGTATAGCATATAATGATTACATAGATGATAATCAATGCGAGGTGCTTGAGATGAAAGAAATGGATATTGCCTTGATCTGTAAGGCGCTTGGAGATTCTAACAGATTGAAAATTGTAAAAATGTTGTCAGATGGTGAAAAATGCGGTTGCAAGCTGCTGGAAGCCTTTGAGATTACCCAGCCGACATTATCTCACCACATGAAAATCCTTTGCGAGTGCGGCTTAGTAGAAACCCGCAAGGAGGGGAAATGGTCGCACTATTCTCTAAATTGCGAAACGCTGTCGGCATTCAAGGCGTTCATAGGGACGCTGAACTGCTGCGAGGGTGGTGACTGCGCATGTCGATAGTTTGGGACTTTATTCAAAATCAGCTTCTCGGTATGAAATGGCTGAATAAGCTGATTGGTATGGGACTGTCCGCTTTAGGACTGGATATTACCGGACGAATCGGAGGCAGCATTCAATTTTTTCTCTATGATGTAATCAAAATCACGGTGCTGCTCTGCTTCCTGATTCTCTTCATCAGCTATATCCAGAGCTATTTTCCGCCGGAGCGCAGCAAGAAGATTTTAGGACGGTTTCATGGGATATGGGCGAATATCATCGCTGCATTGCTAGGAACGGTCACGCCCTTTTGCTCTTGTTCTTCTATTCCATTATTTATCGGCTTTACCAGCGCAGGACTTCCTCTCGGTGTGACCTTTTCCTTCTTGATCTCCTCCCCGATGGTTGACCTGGGAAGCCTGCTTCTGCTTTCCAGCATTTTCGGATGGAAAATCGCCGTCGCCTATGTGGTGGTCGGTTTAATGATTGCCGTCGCGGGCGGTACACTGATTGAGAAGCTGCACATGGAAAAGTATGTGGAATCCTTTATCAAAAGTGCAAGTGCGGTCGATGTCGAATCTCCGACGCTGTCGCAAAAAGAGCGACTGGTTTACGCAAAGGATCAAATGCTGTCCACTTTTAAAAAGGTATTTCCGTATATCCTTGTGGGCGTGGGAATCGGCGCGGTCATTCATAACTGGATTCCCGAACACTGGATTGAAGCGGTACTCGGCAGCGACAACCCGTTCGGCGTGATTTTGGCAACGGTTATCGGTGTTCCCATGTATGCGGACATTTTTGGGACGATCCCCGTGGCTGAGGCTCTGCTTTCGAAAGGTGCGCAGCTTGGCACAATTCTTAGCTTTATGATGGCTGTCACAACGCTGTCGCTGCCATCCCTTATCATGCTGCGAAAAGCTGTGAAACCAAAACTGCTCGCTCTGTTTATTGGTATCTGTACAGTCGGCATTATCGTTGTAGGCTATCTGTTTAACGCATTCCATTATGTATTTATTTAGGAGGAAAACACAATGGGTTTATTCAGTAAAAAGAAAGAAGAAAAGAAATGCTGCTGTGGAGGGAGCTGCAATGCGGAGTCTATGAAAGCAGCGGAGGTATGCAAGGCGGGAGGCGCAAGCGTGAAAATTCTCGGCTCCGGCTGTGCCAAGTGCAATCAGTTGGAAGCAAACACACTGAAGGCGCTCAAGCAGCTCGGCCTAGACACGACAATCGATCATATCACCGACTTTACGCAAATTGCGGCATACGGCGTGATGACAACTCCAGCCCTTGTGGTGGACGGTAAAGTGGTTTCTTTTGGCAAGGTACTGAAGCCGGATGAGGTGATTGCCATTCTGAAAAAAGCGAGGTAACCCAATGCCTTGTAAAAATGTGAAAGAGTGTAGCTGTCCAAAGCAGACTTGCCCCAATCACGGGAAATGCTGTGCGTGTGTAATTAAGCACCGCACGACCGATAGCCTGCCGTTTTGCCTATTTCCTGACAATGGTGGAGACAAGTCAAATCGGAACCATTATGTAGTTTTGAAAAAACGGTTTTCAAAAGTGTGATAGTTCGAGTCGCTTCTCAAAATTACCAAGGCTATTTTTATGCTTGACGAGTCCGAGACTCGAACCTGCGAGGTTCAGAGCCCTGGGCGACGGCTAGAAAAATGCCCGGAAGCCGTATAGGCATACGGTTCCCGGGCGCTTTCTTTATCTGTGGAGTTGGTCAGCTTTCGGCGATGCTGTTTGAGCAGTCGTCAACCAAAAGACTCAAAAGTCGTTTCCGTAGTTAATGAGTCTATTTGCAAAATCCATCAACATGGCTTTCCGTTTCAGTATAAATTCTCCGTAATCCAGTTCAAAAGTGTCCGAGGGACAAATTGCAGATTTAAGAACATCCGGTATAGAATCGGGATTGAGAAACTGTTTATACTCTGATGGAGAACGGTCTTTTATTTTCTGGTTATCTGCATTATTTAAAAAACAAAAATTTGCCAGCTGATAAATATCCTTACGTTCCAGTGAAAGTTTCTGCAGGTATTTATCCGGAAAAATATGATGAAATTCTTTTGAACTAGCAATTTTCAACGTTTGCGATAAGTCGACACTGGCTCCTGAAATAAAGGATTTGGGGTTGTTATTGGCCAACATTGCAATAAAAGTCCGTGAGTTGACGGAATTGATATTAAAAACGTTATCGGTAAAAAATCCGGTCGGAATATCGCATTTAAAACTGCTTATATCAAAGTTTTCGTTATCTCTAAGTCGTTCCATGGAATTAAGGTCTGTTTCATGAGCGCTGTTTACGCCACTAGAATAACGTCTTGCAAAGCAGCTTCTCCAAAACCAGCGTACTAATTGTCTTCTCTGTTTATCTGTATATGAGCATCCGTTTGTCTTTTCTGAGCCAAAGAAACGAACTAAAGATACCAGCATGGCCGGATATGGCAAACAATTTAAAGAATATAAATGCAACTCTTTTCTTAAAAAATCCACTGCTGATTTTAAGCCATTCTTTATACTCTCGAAATTATCGCGGATCATCTTGCCGTCTAAATCCATTATCGCTCCAGGCGATGTATTCCCTAAGATATATCCAGTAAAACATTTCATTAAAAGGTCTTGATTTTCAGCCAACCCCTCAAAACCATATTCAGATAATTCCGCCGATAATTCATCTAATTTGTCTTGTAGATCGAATTCAGTACTCCAACTCCAAGCCGTTAGCAATTGAAATGAATCTAAGGGGACACCGGCGCGATTGATACGTTCAAACACGATTGCTACATGAGCTTTATCATCGGTTTCCATAAGTTGAACTGGTATAGCAATTTCCTGAAAACAAGCCTGCAACCTATCAAGTTCAATTATTACATCATCATCCAGGTCTTTTGTGGATCGGCGATATTGGACGGGATCAAAAAGAGAACATAGAGGGAAATGTTTTCTAGGATCAACATCTTCTATCTCCAGCGGAACAAAACAGCTTTGTTGTGGCGATTCATTTGTCCCTATTATGTAATAGATGTCCATCCAACTAGAGTCGGATTGGGGTAATAACCCCGACTGAAATACCGAAAATACAGAGGTCAATCTTTGCTGTCCATCCAAAACATAATCGATTGGATAATCCTTTACTGGCTCCGGTAAAATAAATCTACCAAGTTGTCTCTCACTATGAAGCCTCTCTTTTGTCCGCCAAAGCAATACCGCACCGAGCGGATATTTTTTATATAAGCTGTCCATAAAAAAGCGACAGCTTCTGGTTCCCAAACAAACCCTCTTTGAAAAGAAGGTATTCTGATTGCGCCTGTATTTACTTTATCAATTATATTTCGAATGGACAAACTTGTTAAACTTTCCATACTCATTAGCAAATCCCCCTTGATTATTTTACACAATTATATCATACTTTGTAGAAAATGGAAGCATTGATTCCGTGCAATAAATTTTGTAACTCGTATACAGAACATGACACCAGGCCAACTATAAAAATATTCCTTGACAAGGCGGCGGAAAAACGGTATCATTTGAATAGATTTCGTTCTTACCAATCAAATATAGGCAAATCTAGCGAAAGCTGGAGACGCAAAGCTTAAGAATCTAAAGCGGGAAACCCTGCCATGATCGTCTGGCTGCATTATTTGAAAAATAATGCAGCCATTTTTTTGACCCTTGATAGATTCCGACAGGAGGTTTGGCTCTATGAAAAAAACGTTTTGGGGTTACGATGTGCGGGAGGCTGACGAGGTTATCGACTCGCTGCGCAGTCAAAACAGCATTCTCAGTTCCAAGCTAACCAAGCTGAATATGGAACTGGCGGCAAAATCCGAGATGGAGACGCCGGCCCCGGCGGCGGCCGTTCCCGAGGACATGCGCCGAGAGCTGGAGGAGCTGCGGGCGGCCAACGCGGAGCTGACCGCGCGGGCGGCCAGACTGCAGGAAGAAGCGCAGAAGCTGCACGGCAAAATCGGCGCATTGGAGCGGGAAAAGGAATCCGCGCCTTACGGCATCAACGTGGGGCCGATTTACGCCCGGGCCTATGAAAACGTGGAGAAAATCCGCGCGGAGCTCATTGAGGAGATGCAGGAGCGGATTCAGGAATACGCCGCGGTTCTTACCGAGGCGGACGGGCATCTGCGCGCCTCTTTAGAGCAGATGGCGGTCGTTAAAGAGGAAACGACCCGCCAACTGGTGGAATCCTATGAGGCGATGCTGGAGAATCTGGAGGACTTTGCCGGACAGGGGCAGCAGATGGCCGGCGCGCTCCCGGAGGTGTCCGCTATCTGCGAGGATCTGACCGAGAAAATGAACGCGCTTTTCACGGCTACATTGCAGGAAGAACGGGAGCAAATCCCGGAGGAATTCCGCCCGGCGGAAGAGCCGGAGGAGGAGCCGGAAGAGAACGCGGCGCTGCCGCCGCTTCTCCTAAATGCGCTGCGCTCTTTCAGGGAGGAGCGGCGTGAAAAGGAGCCGGCCGCGCCGGAGGAGCGCGCGGACACGCCGGTGGTTCCGGCGTCAACGGCTGTTAAAAAGCCTACCGCGCCGCTCATCGCCCCTCTCGTGGTGGATACCCGCGTAAAAGCGCGGGATGTGTTTGGCAAAGCCGATTGATGAAGAGGCGGACAGGTAGGAAAAGACAGCTCGGCAGGGGGGGAACGGAGGATGGACAGCCGCTCAAAATCCGTGAACATATGGACGCGCGGCGTCCGCTGGCTGGTTCTGGCGTCCGCCGCCGCGCTGGGGGCTCTGCTTCTCTGGAGCGGTCTGAGCCGGCCGGTTGCCGATCTGTCCAGCGGTGGTCACATGCTGGCCGACTGGGACTATACATGGGCGGAGCAGGCGGATTCCGCGACGAGCGGCAGGGAGACCCTCTCGGCGGGAAAGGACAGCCCGATTCGCCGGTTCGGCCAGGGAGACTATCTGTTTCTGAGCCGGGAAATTCCCGCGGCGGATGCGGGGCGGCGCCTGATGATCACCACGGGAAACGCCCCGCTGCGGGTTGCGGTGGATGGGCAGACCGTTCTGGACACGCTAGGTTCATCCGGCAGCTTTGTGGGTAACCGTGTCAGCGCGGTGACCCTGCCGGCCTCCTCGTCGAAAAGTCGGCTGACGGCGACCGTGTTCTGCCCCTACCGCCTGGAGTTTTCCGCCTGTCTGATTCCTATGGATCAGCTGTCCAATATCGACGGCGTCAGCATCTATACCAGCACCTCGTTTGTCATCGCGTTCGCGGTTATGGGCGTGGTGCTGTTGATTATGGGGGGGTTGAATGCCCGGAGGCCGTGGCGGCGGCAGCTGCTGGCCGCCGGCGCGCTGGCGCTTTTCAGCGCCGCCGCCTGCTTTTTCAATCAGTCGGTACCGACCCTGCCGGCTTTCCATGCTCCCCTGTTCTACCGGATCCATATGCTGAGCCTGGTGCTGCTGTCGGCGGCGACCGTTTTTCTCTTATCCAGCCGGCAGACCTGGAACCGCGCCCAGGAGGTCATGCTGGGCGGCAGCCTGCTGCTAGGGCTGCTGCTTGCTCTTTCGCCCTATGAGCCGCTGACCCTTTTGGTAGCGAAATACTACGGCTTCTGGCATCTGGCGGCGGGTGCTGTGGCGCTTCTGAGCTTTTTGAGAATCGGCCGGAAGCCCGATTCCTCCGTGGGATTCGTCCTGACGGCGGCCCTGTTTTTTGTCGAAACCGCTTTCTGGATGGACAGCCTGATAGGAATCGCCGTCAATCTGCGCGCGCCGGTATTTTTCGGCGTCGTGTTGGTTTCCGCTGCGGGCATCATCGAGGGGCTCCGGCTGATGAAGGCCGGCGCCGCCGCTTCTCTGCCGCCGGAGGCAACCCATTCGGCGCCGGTGGATTTCGCGTTCGGGTATCAGGAGGGGCATACGGTTGTTCTGGAATCGCTGAAAAAGCTGATGAGCATCAAATGTGATACGGAAAACCACCATACGGTTCACGTGGCGGAATATGTCCGGGTAATGTGCCGCACCGCCGGCATGTCTGCGGAGGAAGCCGACTATGTGGCGAACGCCGCCCTGCTGCACGACATTGGCAAAATCGTCATCCCCCCCGACGTGCTTTTCAAAGAAGAAAAGCTGACGGCGGTGGAATTCGAGCAAATCCAGTGCCATGTGCTGTATGGCTATCATATATTATGCGGCAGCCAGGAGCCATTTTTCCGGCTGGCGGCCAATATCGCCAGAGAGCATCACGAACGCTTCGACGGCTCCGGCTACCTCGGTTTACACGGGCGGGAAATCGATCGCTATGCGCGGATGACGGCCGTGGCCGACGTGTTCGACGCTCTGACCACGGAACGGACCTACAAAAAAGCCTGGAGCTTTGAAGATGGCTTTTTGTATATTCTCGATCATGCCGGGGATTTTTTCGATCCGGAAATCGTCCAGCTTTTCGAGGGCAGCCGGGAGGAGATCGAAGCGATTTATCGGGCGGAGAACGTCCGGAAGCCCGCCGTGGCGGCGGAAGCGACCTGAGTAGTACTGCCAAAGAGGGGGCGTTCATATGGAGTTATTGCTGACCGGATGGGTGGCGGCCTTGTCGGCTCCCTTTTGCCGGCGGCTGACGGAGGAGCACAAGCTGGTGGTGGCGGCCAAACAGATTCCATCCGTCGATCTGGGGCGAGGGGTGGATCCCTTTTCCTATGGGCTGCATGAAGATCGGTTCGAAAAGCTCTTTCATTCCTACAGCTTTGATACGGTGATGTATTTCGCACGCCGTCCGGAGGAGGATGGGTCGTGCGCCGACGATCTGCGGGAGCTCGAGCAGGTGCTGCGCCTGTGCGCGGCCCACGACGTGAGGCGGGTCGTGTTTTTTTCTTCCACCTCGGTGTTCGCGGGGCTCGACGGCGTGAACGAGGAAACCCGCCCGGCGCCCATTACAAGCGCGGGGGTGGCGCTGACATCCTGCGAGGAGCTGTGCGCGTTTTATCGGATGCGGCACGCCATCGAGATTCTTATCCTCCGCACTCCTGTGACGTTCGGCTACGGGGAAAGCGCGTCCATGGTGGGCGGACTCATCGCCCAGGCGGTGCGGCACGCAGCCGTGCGTTTCAAAGGCGGGGCCAACCAGCTGTGCGATTTCCTTTCGCAGGAGGATTTGGCCGAATTGCTGATGCGTATGCTGGACAGCTGGCCGGAAGAGCATCCGGTGATCCATGTTCCCGGCGCGAAAGCGGTCACGTTTGGAGAGTTGGGCGCAGCGTTTATCGAACGCTTCCCGACCCTGCGCGTTTCTTACGCCGAGCATCTGGCGCCGATCGCGGAGCCGGTGGCTTCGGATATTCCTCGGCGGGATTACGACTGGATTCCGACACGGGCGGTAACGGATGAACTGGAACGGCTGATTGCCGCCTTTCAGGCCGCCACTCAGCTCCCGAAGCGATCGGCGGGGGAGAGGATAAAAGGCTATTTGTCCGCGCACCCTATCATTATCCGGACGGTGGAGCTGCTGCTGGGATATGGGCTTATGGAGCTGCTGCTGGCCGTTACGAAAACCTCCGTTCAGTTCCAGTACGTGGATTTTCGGCTGCTGTTTGTCATGCTGCTGGCCACCCTTCACGGCCTGCGCACGGGGCTGGCCGCTTCCGCGCTGGCGTGTCTGTCCTGTTTCTTAAGCTATATGGCCAACGGCATGGACTGGCGGATCATCGCCTACAACGTGGACAACTGGATCCCCTTTGCCTGCTTCGTCATCATGGGCGCGGTCGCTGGGTATACCCGGGATCGTATGCGCAACGATCTGCGTTTTGTCCGGGAGGAGAAAGCGGATCTGGAGCAGCGGTATGTTTTCCTTAACGAGCTGTATATCCGCACGCTGGAGAACAAGAGCCAGTACAAGAACCAGATTATGAGTTACCGCGACAGCTTTGGCCGGATTTTTGAGGTGACACGCCGCCTGAACACCGTTATGCCCGACGAGGTGTTCAAGGAGGCGCTGATCGCCATGGAGGATATTCTGGATAACCAGAGCATTTGCCTGTATACCTTTGATCAGAACGCGCGGTTCGGCCGGCTGATGGTTTGCTCGAAGGCCATTGCGGATACCACCGGAAAATCCGTGGATCTGGAGAAATATGGGCTGATGGTCCCGTCCTTTGAGGAAGGCGAAGTGTGGTGCAACAACGAGAGGCTGCTCGGCTATCCCGAGTATGCCGCGCCCATTTTCCAGAATGGCCGCCTGGTGGCGCTTATCACCATTCAGAAGACCCGCTTCGACCAGATGGCCATGTATTACCAGAACCTGATCAAAGTGCTCTGCGGCCTCATCCAGGCAGCACTGCTGCGGGCCATCGAATTCATGGCTTACACGGAGACAGAGCAGTTCATCGAAGGGACCCGCATCATGAAGAAGGAAGCGTTCCGCAAGGTGCTGGCCGTCCGGGAGGAGATGGAGGAAAAGGCGGTGGCGGAGTATTCGCTGCTGCATATTGCCGTCACACCCGAGCAGCTGGATGAGGTGGGGGCACGGATCAGCAAGGCCCTGCGCAGCATCGACGTCGTCGGGCAGGGCGCGGACGGGGACCTGTATGTCATTCTTACCCAGACGGGCCAGGAGAACATCGGCGTGGTGCTGGAGCGGCTGAAGCGCTGCGGTATCGGCTACCAGGCGCTGGACGGTTCCGAAAGGGGTGGCGCGACGGTATGACTTGGGGAATTCTCTTGGTCTGCCTGCTCATTCACGCGCTGGTTTGCCTGGGGGTATACCTGTGCCGGCGGGCGGAAATTCTGAAATTTTCCTCCCAGGCGTTTCCCTTGGTGGCGCTGGTGCCGGTATGGGGACTGCTGGCCGCGGCAACAGCCGAATGGAACACGCGCCGGCATAAATCTGGTGCAAAATTAATAGATCTAGAAGATTTACATATCAACGATTATCGCTTGCTGGGCATCGAGGAAGAAAGCACTCAGATGCCGGTGGTCCCGCTGGAGGAAGCGTTTTTGATAAACGACGCCGCCACCCGCCGCCGGCTGATGGTGGAGATTCTGCGACAGGATCCCAACCAGTATATCCAGCTCCTCCAGCAGGCCCGTCTGAACGACGATATCGAGGTGACGCACTATGCGTCCACCGCCATGATGGAGGTACAGCGGGAATACGAGATCGATTTGCAGCGCTGCGAACGCCGGCTGGCAGAGGGACCGGACAGCGCTCGGGCGCTGGACAATTGTCTCCTGGCGCTGCGGCGGTATATTGACAGCGGCTTGCTGGAGGACAGCGTGTTGGGCGTTCAGCGGACACGCTATGGCGAGCTGCTGGACAAAAAGCGGGCCGGCGGCGGGGAACCGGATCGCCGCGTATGGTTTGCGGCGGCGGAGAACCGACTGGCGCTGCGGCAGTTCGGGCTGGCCGCGGAGCTTATCGACGACTGCCTGAGGCAGTGGCCGCAGGATGAAAATTCCTGGCTGCTGAAGTTGCAATACGGCTTTTTAACCGGCGACGGGGCGCTGATTCGTCGGACGACCGAGGAGATACAGCGCCGGGAAATCTACCTGTCCGCCGTGGGGCGGGAGGCGCTGCGCTTCTGGGGCGCGCCGGGGAAGCGGGAGGTGCATGAAACATGAAAAGCAAGGACCGGCTGTGGATCCTCATCTGGCCCATCCTGGCGCTGACCGTCATCGGTCTGCTGCTGCTGTTCGAGCGCTCCGGCATCAGCTATCGGGTGTCCCATGTGGAAACGGAATTTTTATCCATGGACTTTGTCAAACAGAGCAAGGCGGCCAAGCATAAGACCATCGATTGCCTGCTTATCGTGGACAGCCGCCAGGAGACTCATGCCGAATTTTACGATCACATGACCGTTGTTCTCGACAACATGAGCGTGGGATATGACGTGGTGGATCTGGCGAAGGGCGGCTTTCCGAAGCTGCAGGGCTATGCCACGGCGGTGGTGCTCTGTCCAGACTTATCTCCGTTTCAGGACAATATTTTCACGCTGTGCGACTGGGTGGAGGCCGGCGGGCGCTGCATGTTTTTTGCCACCCTCGATCCGACGGTGGTGTTCCGTTCCATCGCCTCAAAACTGGGGATTGTGGACGGCGGCGTGGGGTATACCAGCGTCGTCGGTCTGAAGATTCAGGACAACTTCATGGTGGGGGCGGCCGGCTTCGAGTACGCCTGGGAGGAGCCCTCCGCGAGCGTTCTGGATGTGCGGCTGGACGCCGCCTGCACCGTACATGTCGCGTCCAACGGCGCCAATGCCGTGCCGATGCTCTGGGAGCGGAACTATGGCAAGGGGCGGTTTGTGGTCAATAACCATGGCATGTGCGAAAAGGTAACGCGGGGCCTGACAGCGGCGGCCTACAGCCTGCTCCAGGACGTGTTTGCCTATCCGGTTATCAATTCCTCCGTGTTTTTCCTCGACGATTTTCCCTCTCCGGTGCCTATGGGCAACGGGGAATACATCCGCAAGTATTTCGGCCGGGACATTTCCAGCTTTTATTCCAACATCTGGTGGCCGGATATGCTGAAAATCGCGGAGAAGCACGGCGTGCGCTATACCGGTGTGGTTATCGAGGATTACTCGGAGCGGACCTCCGGGAATTTTCCGCGCACGACGGATACCGAGCGGTTCCGCTATTTCGGCGGACTGCTGCTGGAGAAGGGCGGAGAAATCGGCATCCACGGGTATAACCACATGCCCCTGTGCCCCGACGGCTTCGATTTTCTGGGCAAGGTGGACTATGAGACCTGGCCGACGGCGAACGACATGCGCAGCGCCATCGCGGAACTGATGGATTTTACCAAAACCCTGTTCCCGAAAAACACCATCTCCACGTATGTGCCGCCGTCCAATATCCTGTCGGCCGAAGGGCGGGCGATGCTCGCGGAGAGCTTTCCGGAGATCCGGACCCTGTCCGGGGTGTTCCTCAAGGAGGACTATGAATACGAGCAGGAATTCTGTGTCAGCGACGACGGTATTGTGGAACTGCCCCGCATCATATCGGGTGCCATTCTCGACCCGTATATGCGTTGGGCGGCCTTCAACGAGCTGAACTTTCAGTACGTCAATTCCCACTTTATCCATCCTGACGACGTTCTGGACGAGGATCGAGGGGCGGCCCTGGGCTGGAACACCCTGCGCGACAACCTGGACGGCTATATGGACTGGCTGTACGGCGCGGCCCCCGGCTTGCGTAACCAAACGGCCGCCGAGGCCTCCCGCGCGGTGCAGCGCTACGACTGCCTGACGGTGGATCGCACGCTTGAAAACGGGGTGTACCGCCTGAACCTGCAGGGCTTTGCCGACGAGGCCTATCTGCTTCTGCGGCTGGACGGCCGCTGCCAGAAAATCACCGGCGGCAGCCTGGAGCAGGTGAACGGCAGCTTATATGTGCTGCGGGCCACGGCCCCGGAGGTTACGGTGGTGCTGGCATCCTGAAAACGGAGTGGTCGAATTGCGGATTTGTATGATACTGGAAGGCTGTTACCCTTATGTCCGCGGCGGGGTGTCCAGCTGGATGCATGAATATATCCAGGGAATGCCGGAGCACGAGTTCGTGCTCTGGGTTATCGGCGCCAAGGCGGAGGACAAGGGAAAATTCAAATATGAGCTGCCGCGCAATGTGGCGGAAATCCACGAGGTGTTCCTGGACGACGCCCTGCGCCTGCGCCCGACGGGGAAGGAAAAGCTGCGCTTCACGCCCGAGCAGGTGACGGCCCTCCGCCGGCTGCTGGCCTGCGAGGATCCGGACTGGGAAGTGCTGTTTGACACCTACAATGTCAAGAAGACCGGCGTGCTGTCCTTCCTGATGAGCGAGGAATTTCTGAACATCCTGTTGGAAATGTGCCGGGAGAAGTACCCGTATATCGCATTCTCCGAGCTGTTCCACACGGTGCGCTCCATGCTGCTGCCCCTGTTGTATCTGATCCAGCAGGAGGTGCCGCGGGCGGACGTGTATCACGCGACGTCCACCGGCTACGGCGGCCTGCTGGGGGCGCTGGCGGGCTGGCGGTATCATCGGCCGTTCATTCTGACCGAGCACGGCATTTACACGCGGGAGCGGGAGGAGGAAATCCTCCGGGCCCAGTGGGTCGCCTCCTACTTCAAGCAGCACTGGATCAATCTGTTTTATATGCTGGCCCGCTGCTCCTATGACGCGGCGGTGCGGGTGACGGCGCTGTTCTCCCGCTATTCAGAGATTCAGGGAGAGCTGGGGTGCGAGGCGTACAAGCGGCGGGTCATCGCCAACGGCATCCACTGCGAGAAGTTTATCCATATCCCCCTCAAGCCGGAGGATGATTTTGTGGATATCGGCGCCGTGGTGCGCATCGCCCCCATCAAGGACATCAAGACGCTGATTTACGCCTTCCTGGAGCTGAAAACCCGGGTGCCGCAGGCGCGGCTGCACGTGCTGGGGGACACGGATGATGAGGAATACCGCCAGGAATGCGTCGACCTTATCGCGCAGCTGGAGGTGAGGGATCTCTATCTGGTGGGCAACACCAATGTCTCGGAATATCTCAAAAAGCTGGATTTCACCGTCCTGTCCAGTATTTCCGAGGGGCAGCCGCTGGCCGTGCTGGAATCCCTGGCGGCCCGCCGGCCCTGCGTCACCACCGACGTGGGCTGCTGCCGGGACTTGCTGGAGGGGACGAGCTACGATGCCTTTGGCCGGGCGGGGCTGTGCGAGCCGCCCATGCACCCGCAGGCGCTGGCCGACGCTATGGAGTTGCTGTGCATCCGCCGGGATCTGCGCCTGGAAATGGGCGAGGTGGGGCAGAAGCGGATCCTAACCCAATTTGTCCATGAGGACATGATCCGTCGTTATTTGGAAAATTACCGGGAGGTGATGGACGCGTGGCAGGCATTGGATTCGAACTGAAAAAACTGTTTTCCCGCCGGGGCCTCCTGGCCACGCTGCGCGCCTATGGATATGCCGGCATCGTCTGCACCGGCCCCATGATTCTAGGGGTGGTTCTGCTGCTGGGCGTCACTTTCATCGCGGAGAAGGCAGGCCTCGACCGCGGCGACCGGGAGCTGCTGGTGTCCATGATCACCTACGCGCTTCTGGCCTCTCTGACCCTGACGAGCCTGTTTTCCATGCTCACCACCCGCTGCACGGCCGACATGCTCTATATGGAGCGGGCCGAGGCGGTCATGCCCTCCTTTTACGGGAGCCTGACGGTGATGCTGGTCATCGGCGTCGTCGGGTACGGCGTGTTCCTGCATGTCTCCGGTATCCCGTTGCTGTATCAGGTTTTGAGCCTGCTGCTGTTTGCCTCGCTGGTGGTTGTGTGGACGGAAATCAATTACCTGACGGCTATCAAGGATTACCGAAACATATTGCTGGCTTTTTTCGTCTCGCTGCTCATGGCGTTTTTGATTGGGATTCTGCTGATTTTCGTGCTGCACTGGGACATCACCGTGGCCCTGCTGACCGGGGTGTGCTGCGGGTACGGCATTTTAATGGTGTGGTATTTCGCGCTGCTGTACCGGTACTTTCCCGAGGGGACCGGGTCGACGTTCAGCTTTCTGCGCTGGTTCGATCGGTTCCCCCAGCTGGCGCTGGTGGGCTTTTTCGTCACCACCGGCCTGTTTGGCCATCTGGTCATCATGTGGGCAAGCCCCTTGGGCGTGCAGGTGCGGGGTCTGTATTACGGCGCGCCGGCCCATGATATTCCCGCGCTGGTGGCGTTTTTCTCCATATTGATCACCACCATCAATTTCACCACCTCGGTGGAAACCCGCTTTTATCCGCAGTATAAGACGTATTTCAGCCTGTTCAACGACGGGGGCGCGCTCGAGGATATCGAATCCGCTGAGAGCAATATGATCCGGGTGCTCCGGGAGGAGCTGAGCTATCTAGCGCAGAAGCAGCTGTTTTCCACCCTGCTGTTTATTGTGGCGGGAACTCTGCTGCTGCCGAAGACCGCCCTGGGGTTCACCGCCGAAATGCTGGGAATCTATCGGGTGCTTTGCGTGGGATACGCCCTGTATGCCATCGGCAACAGCATCATGCTCATTCAGCTGTATTTCGCGGACAACAAGGGCGCTCTGTTTTCGGCCGCCTGCTTTACGGTTTTTGCCAATGCGTTTACGCTTTTGTTTATGCGCGGGCCGAGCATGCTGTTCGGCTTCGGTTTTGTGCTGGGCGGGCTGGTCTTCTGCGCGGTCGCTTGGCTGCGGCTGATGCAGTATCTGGGCAAGCTGAAATATCATGTGCTCAGCCGGCAGCCCATGTTCGTGCGGGAGGAAACCGGCCTGTTCACCCGCCTATGCGTCCGCCTGGAAGCTCGGGCCGCCAGAAAGCAGCGGGCCGCCGAAGAAAAGGCGGAGGAACACCCGTCACACAGCTGATGCCGCTCTCCATTGTGAAAGGATTGGTAGTACATGAAGAATCAACAGACATGCCGCCGGCGGAAGGGGACCGGTCTGCTGGCTGCCGCCGTGTTTTGCCTGCTTTTGTCTTCCTGCAATTTCGGGACGGGGGACGACACGTCGACGGTGCAGCAGCGCCCGGATATCGAGCCCTCCGGCAGCATCAACGACGTACAGGTGAAGGATAAGGCGTCGGTGTATGCCGACGACGACGACGATTCTATCGTCACCATGTATCTGACGGTGCGCCGGGGCAATGCCGCTGACAATACCGATCATTCCTGGAGCGAGGTCAACGGCAATTCCACCTACTATTATGATGAAAAGGGGATCCCCCGCTATGGCGTGGAGGGCATCCTGCAGGTAGGGGACGAGTCCGGCCCCTCTCCGGATCAAATCGGCTACGGGCTGAACGTGCCCAACGCCACCGTGCAGGTGCGGGGCAAAACCAGCTCCCGCGCGGAGCAGAAATCCTTTAAGATTAAGATAAAGAGCGGGGCCGGCTCCTGGCGCAACCAGAAGACCATCGCCCTCAACAAGCACCCTTACGACAGCACCCGCATCCGCAACAAGCTCAGCTACGACCTCATCAAAACCGTGCCGGGCATGATCGGCCTGCGCACCCAGTTTGTTCACCTGTACGTCAAGGACCAGACCGGAAACGACGCCACAGGGGCCAAATTTGTGGATTACGGCCTGTATACCCAGGTGGAGCAGCCCAACAAGCGCTTCCTGCGCAATCATGGGCTGGACGAATACGGCCAGCTGTATAAAGCGAGCATGTTCGAGTTTTTCCGGTACCCCGACGCGTTGAAGCTCGCGGACGATCCGAAGTACGATTTGTCCGCCTTCGAGGAGGTGCTGGAGGTCAAGGGGAACGACGACCACCAGAAGCTGCTGACCATGCTGGACGACCTCAACAATTACTCCCTGCCCACGGAAGAGGTGTTCGCCAAATATTTCGACGAGGAGAACTATTTTACCTGGCTGGCCTTCCAGATGCTGACCGGGAACACCGACACCACCAGCCAGAACTTCCTCCTGTACAGCCCGCAGAACTCCCAGAAGTGGTATTTCATCTCCTGGGACAACGACGGCGCCTGGGGCAGCGGGGAGGACCGGCTGTTCAAGGGCCTGAGCGGCTACAATTATGAGAAGGGCATCAGCAACTACTGGGGTTCGGTGCTGCACAAGCGGGTGCTCAAATCGCCGGAGCTGCGCAAGAAGCTGGACAATAAGATACAGGAAATCCGGAAGCTTGTATCGGAAAGCGTGGTCGCCGCCAAGGTCAAGGAATACCAGAAGGTCACCCAGCCGTATCTGTACGCCATGCCCGACGTCATGTACGACGTGTACGATGTCAAGGGATATGAGCAGGTGCTGAACACCCTGGGCCAGGAGGTGGAGATCAATTATCAGATGTATCTGACCAGCCTCGAGCGCCCGCTCCCCTTCTTCCTGGACACCATTACAGTGGAGAAGGATGCGGTCAGGTTCCAGTGGGACGTTTCCTTTGACTTTGATAACGAGGCGCTGACCTATACCTTCGAATTGGCCAGGGATTACACCTTTAAGACGACGCTGAACAAGCAGGAAAACCTGAAGCTGCCCCAGGCGCAGACCGGCAAGCTGGCTCCCGGCCAGTATTTCATGCGGGTGTCCGTCAAGAACGCATCCGGCCAAACCCAGACCGCCCAGGAATATTACGAGGATCAGAACGGCGTGAGGCATTATGGCGTCCGGTGCTTCTATATCCTCCCCGATGGCACGCTGGGGGAGGGATAGCCCATGGCCGAAAACAGGCCGCATTACCGGCATGAGCTGAAATTCCTCATCAACGCCGGCGATCGGGAGCTGCTTGCCCGGCGCCTGGACGTCCTGATGCGGCGGGATCCCCACGCGCCGGAGGGCGGCTACAAAATCCGCAGTCTTTATTTTGACGACTACTGGCACACTGCCTATGGGGAGAAGCTCATGGGCGTGACCGGGCGGAAAAAGTACCGGATCCGTTTTTATGACGACAATGACGCCGTTATCAAGCTGGAATGCAAGAGCAAGCAGGACAGCTACATTTATAAGCGCGCCGTCCCCTTGTCTCGGGAGGAAGTCGATCGGATCCTGCGGGGAGACTACGCGTTTCTTCTGGGGCGGAAAGAGCCGCTGTGCGGCGAGTTCTATGTCCAGTTGACCGCCCGGATGCTGCGGCCGCGGGTGATTATCGACTATGAACGCACCCCCTTTGTGATGGAGGCCGGAGACGTGCGCGTCACGTTTGACGAGAACGTCCGCGCCTGTTCGGGCGGGGAAAAGCTGTTCGATCCCCGGCTGCCCATGCTCTATCTGCTGGAGCCTGGCAAGCTGGTGCTGGAGGTCAAATTCACGGAATTCCTGCCCGATCTCGTCCGCCGGGCGCTGCCGCCCCGCTCCTCGGAGCTGACCGCGGTCTCGAAGTTCGTGCTGGGCTGCGAAAAAACGGGATACCTATATGCGGAATCCATCCACTATTGATTTGAGGAGGAAGTCCCCATGAGTGTGAAAGATTTGATAAAAAAATCGGTGCTGGAGCTGGATATGTTTAAGAACTCCTTCACACCGGAGAAAATACTGCAGATGGTGATCGCCCTGGGGGTGGCCCTGCTGATGGGCCTGGTGATCTGCTTTATCTACAACCGCTTTTTCCGCGGCGTGGTGTACAACCGCTCCTTCGCCGTCACCCTGGTGGGCATGACGGTGCTGACCTGCATGGTCACCCTGGCCATCAGCACCAATGTGGTGTTGTCCCTGGGCATGGTGGGGGCGCTGTCCATTGTCCGGTACCGTACCGCCGTCAAGGATCCGATGGATCTGCTGTACATGTTCTGGGCGATTACCACTGGCATCGCCGTGGGGGCCAACATGTTTGCCCTGGTACTTATCGCGGCCATCGTGATGATACTCGTTCTCCTGATTTTCAGCCGCCGTTCCTCCAAGGGGCAGGTGTATATCGTCGTCCTGCATTATGCCGGCGACCTGGTGGGAGACAATATCGTGCGCGCCATGGGGAACACGCGCTTCCGCGTCAAGTCTAAGACGCTGCGAGGGGAAAGCGCGGAGATGGCCATGGAGGTCTTCTGCAAAACCCAGAGCATGGTGTTTCTGGAGAAGCTGCGGGCGGTGGAGGGTGTCGAGGACGTGACGCTCATTCAATATGACGGTGAATACCATGACTAGCCGTGCCAAAGGGATGCTGATGGCGCTGGTGCTGCTGCTCGTGCTGGCCGGGGGGATAGGGCTGAGCCTATGGCTGTCCGGCGGGGAGCCGGCCTCTCTCCTGGCCTCCAAGGCGTTTGCCAAAAGCGGCGAAATTCTGAAAAACCCGGTCATGGGCTTCGCACCGGAGGCCGATTATCTGGAGGCCGCTGCCGACAACACACTGGTTTATGTGGATGTGTCCTGGCGGGAGCTGGAGCCGTCGGAGGGCGTTTTTGCCTTCGAGGCCATCGAAAAGGCCAACCACCTGGACGAGTGGCGCGCCGCCGGCAAGCATGTGGTGTTCCGCTTCGTCTGCGATCTGCCCGGCGATGAGCCGCACCGGGATATCCCCGACTGGCTGTATGAGAAAACCAAGGACGGCAAGGATTACGATATCTCCTATGGCAAAGGCTACAGCCCCAACTACGCCAATCGGGTATTTATCGAAGCCCATGCGAAGGCCGTCGCCGCCCTGGGGAAGCGGTTTGGCCAGGATACCTTTTTCAGCTATGTGGAGCTGGGGAGCCTGGGACATTGGGGTGAGTGGCATGTCAAATATGAGGACGGCCTTCCCCGCATGCCGGGGGAGGCGGTGCGGCGGCAGTATATCGCCCCCTATCTGACGGCCTTCCCTCATGCCAAAATCCTCATGCGCCGGCCTTTCGTGGATGCGAAAAAGGAGAATTTCGGCTTGTTTAACGACATGGCTGGCGACCGGGAAAGCACGGAGGAATGGCTGGACTGGATTGCCAATGGCGGCGATTACGCCCAGGCCGGGGAAACCGACGCCCTGGTGGCCATGCCGTCGGTGTGGGAGACCGCCCCGGTGGGCGGGGAATTCACCAGCCGGTATTCCTTCGCGGAGCTTCTGGGGCCCCGGCTGCAGGAAACCGCCGCCCTCGTCCGGCGGAGCCACACCACCTTTCTCGGCCCGAAATGCCCGCATGGCTTCAGCGAAAGCGGCGGCGCGGGGCTGCAGGACGGGGCCGGAGAGATCTTGAAAAACCTGGGCTACCGCCTGCGCGTCCGGGAGGCCGCCATTGTCGACAGCGCCTCGGAAGCAGAGCTGGCGGTAGAGCTCCAGTGGGTGAACGACGGGGCGGCGCCCCTATACTGGGATTGGCCCGCCTGCCTGTATATCCTGAGCGACAGCGGCAAGGTGCTCTCGAGAACACCGGTGGATATCCGGCTGTCCGCGCTGACGGAAAACAAGGAAATCCGCACCCGCACGACGGTGGAAGCAGCGCTGCTGTCCAGGCCGGGCGTGAAGCTGTGCGTCGGGGTGGAGGATCCGTTCACCGGCGGCCCGGCGGTCTATCTCGCCATGGACGCGCCGCGGCTGGATACCCTGTCCGTCCTGTTTGACGGAGCGGCGGAGGTGATCGGCCGCCCGTCTCCCTCCCGCTGAAGCGGGGAAAGAAAAGAGCGGTGGTCCGCCCGGAGCTTGTCTCTTGACTTCACGGGAGGAGGGCTGTATACTGACCCTAGATGATACTGGCAAAGGGCGGAAAAGCCCTGCACGGAAAGGATGGGGTCGATGAAATTTCAGTATTTCGGCACGGCGGCCGCCGAGGGGTGGCCGGCGCTGTTCTGTACCTGCGACAATTGCCGGCGGGCCGCCAAGGCGGGGGGCCGGAACCTGCGCACCCGTTCCCAGGCGGCGGTGGACGACAAGCTGCTGATCGATTTTCCGGCGGACACCCTGGCGCACATGTATTACAGCGGACTGGATCTGCCCCGTATACGGGACTGCATTATAACCCACAGCCACAGCGATCATCTGTATCCGGCGGATTTGGAAATGCGGCTGGATGGGTTTGCGTATCCCGGCGACGATCGCCCCCTGGTTTTTTATGCCACCAAAGAGGCGGCTCCGGGGATTTTGGAAATGCTGGAGAAATGCGGCCTGATAAAACAGAACCGGGTGCTGTTCCAGGAAATCCGGCCCTTTGAACCCTTTGAGGCCGCCGGCTATACGGTCATCCCTCTGCCGGCCAATCACGATCCGGCCTCCGGCCCGGTGTTCTTCCTGATTGAGGATGGAGAAAAATCTCTCCTGTACGCCAACGATACCGGCTGGTTCCCGGAGGAGACCTGGGAGTGGCTGGAGAAGCATGGCCCGCATCTGGATTTCGTGTCGCTGGACTGCACCGGCGGCCTGCGGACCGGCTGGCGCAACGGCCATATGGGGCTGGATACGGCGATGGAGGCTCTGACCCGGCTGCGCCATATGGGGCTGGCGGACGACGCCACCGCCGCCTGCCTGCACCACTTTTCACACAACGGAGGCGCCACCTATGACGAGCTGGTGCCGATCGCTGCCGAGCAGGGCCTGCTGGTGGCCTACGACGGCATGACCGTCGCCATATAACGAGCGCCGTCCCCTATAGCGGGGGACGGCGTTTTTTGTGGCAGGATTTCCCGGAAATGCAAGGAACGGCAAAGAAAGTGTTACAAAATTGTAAACTTTACAAAGTTTCGGTCAGATTACATGAATAATCTTTCCGGCAGCCCTTGCAATATTTTTCGGTATTGTGTACAATAAATACGATACCCGGGAATGGGGCCAAGCCGCCGCCTAAGGAAGGACAAGCAAGATCCGAGTGATTTGCCGGTCCGGAACTCCGCGGAAGCCGCCGCAGACCCGCACAGAGATCCCATATAGGGACTCTCGGGATCGTTTTGAGACATGTCCGCCGCTTTATGCGGAGAGTGTATAAGGTGTTTCCGGCTGGCCGGCGGACTGGATTCGGAAGGATTCTATTATTTATTTTTATGTAAAGGGGAAGAATTCTATGTCCAATCGGCTTTTCCAGGGAGTTGTCCACCAGATGCGGGAAGCGATTGACCGCACCATCGGCGTCATCGACGAAACCATGTCGGTCATCGCGTGCAGCGATCTCGGTCGTATCGGCGAGGTATCCGACGCGGTGAACGCGGAATCGTTTTCCGCCCAGGAAGCGTTCATGCGGGACGGGTACACCTATAAGCCCTTCGGCTCCCGGCCGCGCAGCGAGTACATCCTGTTCGTGGAGGGAACGGACGATCAGGCGGCTAAGTTCGCTTCTCTGCTTGCCGTATCCCTGTCCAGCATCAAGCAGTATTACGATGAAAAATACGACCGGGGCAATTTTGTCAAGAACGTGATTCTCGATAACATTCTGCCCGGCGATATTTACCTCAAGGCCAGAGAGCTGCGGTTCAATAACGATGTCAACCGCGTGGTGGTGCTGATTCGGATTGCCGCCCGCTCGGATATTTCCGCCTATGACATCGTGCAGAACCTGTTCCCCGACAAGAACAAGGATTTTGTCATCAATATCAACGAGACCGATATCGCGCTGATTAAGGAAATCCGCTCGGGCATCGAATCCAAGGATTTGGAGAAGCTGGCCCGTTCCATTGTGGATACGCTGAGCAGCGAGTTCTATACCCAGGCCACCGTCGGCATCGGCACCGTGGTCGAGGGCATCAAGGATTTGGCCCGCTCCTTCAAGGAAGCCCAGGTGGCCCTCGAGGTCGGCAAGGTGTTCGACACCGAGAAGACCATCGTTAGCTATGACAATCTGGGTATCGCCCGCCTGATTTATCAGCTGCCCACCACGCTGTGCGAGATGTTCCTCAAGGAAGTGTTCAAGAAGGGCTCTATCGATTCCCTCGATCAGGAAACCCTGTTCACCATCCAGCGGTTCTTTGAGAACAACCTGAACGTTTCCGAGACGTCCCGCAAGCTGTTCGTACATCGGAACACGCTGGTGTACCGGCTGGAGAAGATCAAGAGACTGACGGGTCTCGATCTCCGGGAATTCGACGACGCCATCGTCTTCAAGGTGGCGCTGATGGTCAAGAAATACCTCATTGCCAATCCCATCAAATACTAATCCGCTCAGGATACAAAGGCTGCCGCCGACAGTTTTCTGTCGGCGGCTCCCTTAACGGGAGACGCCCGGCTCCCTTAACGGGAGACGCCCGGCTCGCTTAACGGGAGACGCCCGGCTCGCTTAACGGGAGACGCGGGTTCCCATTTATATGGAAGTTTGTTCCCATAATGGAAGATGTTGAGGCTTGCGCCTTTTTCTCGTTCACGGTATAGTGACAATAGAGCAATTGGCGAATAAAATGACACAAGTTCGGCGGTAAAAATGGCGTGTGGACATCGTTGTCGTCCTTGGTGGGCGCAAGCCCGCCGGCGTCCTCCGCCTTGCCCCACGTCATTTTTCCTCGCCTCCTTTCATGCCATTTTACCCGCCAACTGCTCTAGGCTCGTGCTTTCAGGCGGAAGGATATGGCCGCCCACCGAATACGAATACTCCGGCGCCCGCAAAGGGCGTTTTTTATAGCCCGGCCAATCGACGGCTTTTGCGGTTTCCGCCGGGATTTCGACGGCGAACGTCGGCACAGGGAGGTGTTTCTTTGATCGAGTTTAAAGGCGTACATAAGGTGTATGACAATGGTACAAAGGCTTTGAAGGATGTCAATTTACGCATTGATAAGGGCGAATTTGTCTTCATTGTGGGCGCGTCGGGCGCGGGCAAATCGACCTTTTTAAAACTCATCATGAGGGAAGAAGTGGCGAACGCCGGAGAGGTTATCGTCAACGATTTTAAATTGTCTAAGCTCAAACGCCGGGAAATTCCGTATCTGCGCCGCACCATGGGCATCGTGTTCCAGGATTTCCGGCTGATCAACAATATGAATGTGTTCGACAATGTGGCGTTTGCCATGCGGGTCATCGGCGCTTCCCAGCGGGAGGTGCGCAAGCGGGTGCCGTACATTCTGGGGCTGGTGGGGCTGCAGAATAAGGCGAGGAACTATCCCATGGAGCTGTCGGGCGGCGAGCAGCAGCGGGTGGGTCTGGCCCGGGCGCTGGTGAACAATCCGGCGCTGATTATCGCGGACGAGCCCACCGGCAATATCGATCCCGAGCTGTCCTATGAAATCGTGGAGCTGCTCAATGAAATCAACCGCCGCGGCACCACGGTGCTGATGGTGACCCATGAGCGGGATCTGGTGCGGATGTTCAACCGCCGCGTGATTGAAATCCGGGAAGGGTGCGTGGTCTCCGACAGCACGCAGGGAGGTGACGCGCAATGAAGCTCAGCAGTCTGCGGTATCTGCTGCGGGAAGGCTTCCGCAATCTCTGGCAGAACCGGTTTATGTCCATTGCCTCCATAGGCGTGCTGGTGTCCTGCCTGCTGCTCACTGGGTTTGCCTATCTGGTGTTCGCCAATGTGGATCACGCCTTCGATTGGGTTTACGGCCAGAACGTGGTGGCGGTGTTCGTCGACCTGGAAAGCACACCGGAGGAAACGGCTGAGGTGGGCGAAAAGCTGAAGGCCATCACCAACGTGGCGTCGGTGGAATTCGTCTCCAAGGATAAAACCCTGGAGGATATGCGGGACGAGCTGCCCGCCGAAACCTTTGAAAGCATGCAGGGGGAGAACAATCCCCTACAGGACACCTACATCGTCACCCTCAAGGACTTGGATCAGTTTGAAGGGACAGTGTCCCAACTGAAGGGCGTCAGCGGGGTGGACGACGTCCGTTACGACGGGGGAATCGCCAGCATGCTGACCAAAATCCGCCAGGTGGTGCTGGCGGTGGGCGGCTGGGTCATTCTCATGCTGCTGCTGGTTTCCCTGTTTATCATCGCCAACACCATCAAGCTGACGGTGTACAACCGCCGCCTGGAGATTTATATTATGAAATCGGTGGGGGCCACCAACGGGTTTATCCGGTTCCCCTTCGCCATCGAGGGCGTTGTGCTGGGCCTGCTGGCCGCGCTGCTCTCCTACGGCATCATTGCCTGGGTGTACAGCAAGCTGGCCTCCCTGTTCAGCTTCGGCATTTCGTTTAGTCCGCTGACCTTCTCCGATGTCTGGGCCGTGCTGCTGGTAGGCTTCCTGGTCATCGGCATGCTCACCGGCATCGCGGGCAGCGCTATATCCATGACCAAGTATTTGAAGGACGAAGGAGGAAGCCAATCATGACGACCGCATCCACTGCAAGCCGGGCCGGGTTCCGGAGGCTTCTCGCCATCGTGTCGGCGGTTCTGCTGGCTCTGGCGTTTTCGCTGCAGACGATTCCCGCCTCGGCGGCCATGACCGAGGAACAGCTGAACGCCCAGCAGAAGGAGCTGGAGAAAAAGGCTGATGAGCTGAAGAAACAGTCTGATGAGCTGAAAAAGCAGCTGGCCAATACCAATGACAATTTGGAGGACAGCCAGGCCCGCTTGAAAAACATGAAAAGCCAGGTGGACAACGCCCGGCAGCAGCTGGAGAACATCAACCAGCGGCTGAGCAGCCTGAACTCCCAGATTTCCGGCAAGAACAGTGAAATCGCCGCCAAGGAGTCGGCTATTTCTCAAAAGGAAGCGAACATTCAGGACGCGTCGGATAAGCTGAACGAGCGCCTGCGGGCCCTGTCCAAGCGGGGCAACCTGTCCAGCGTGCAGATGATGCTCAGCACCGAGGAATACGCCGAATATCTCATCAAATCGAAGATGCTCGAACGCATTGCAGAGAACGATCAGAAGGCCCTGAACGACATGGAGGCCGAGCTGACCAAGATCAAGGCCGACAAGTCCGCGCTGGAAACGGACAAGCAGGCCCTGGCCGACCGCAAGAAGCAGGAGCAGACGCTTCAAAATGAGGCCAGCGCCAAGAAAAAAGAAATGGAGAAACTCTATAAGGCGATCCAGGCCGAGGAGAAGAAAATCCTGGCCCAGGCCAACAACTATAAAGCGCAGATCGAAAAGAATAAGAAGCTGCTGGACGATATCGATAAAGAGATCCAGAAAATCATCGCGTCCAAGAGCAATAACAACAGCCAATACAGCGGCACCATGTTCTGGCCGGTGCCCACCGTGCGGAACATTTCCTCCGGCTTCGGCTCCCGCTGGGGTACGGTTCACCGCGGCATCGATATTGCCAACGGGTCTGTCCCGATTTATGGCGAGAAGATCTACGCGGCGGAAAGCGGCACTGTTATCTATTCGAATTATACCAGCACCTGGGGCGGCGGCTACGGCTATTACTGCATTGTGGATCACGGCTTGGATTCCAAGGGCCGGCGGATTTCCACCCTGTATGCTCACACCTCCAAGATGTACGCCCGGGTGGGCGATAAGGTCACACGCGGCAAGACCGTTCTGGCCCTGGCGGGGGATACCGGCAATGTGACCGGGCCGCATCTGCACTTTGAGGTACGCGTCAACGGCGTGGCGGTGGATCCCATCAAGAACGGCTACGTTTCGCTGAATAAGTAAGCCGGGTTGCCCGGATCTTGCCCCAAGCGTTCAGGCTCATGAAGACGCCGGTATAGCCGGAGTTTTCATGAGCTTGTTGCGGCAATAAGGTCTGCCGCGCCGTCTCCTCGCCGGCGCGGGCAGGAACCGCAGGAAAGGAATTCCCCTATGAATAAAAAAATTCCGTTGGGAGCCACTCTGGCGCTGATCATCATCACCATGGCGCTGACCATTTCGGTCACCATGGTGGTGGCCATGCGGTATTTCAACTCCAACGTCACGGCCCTGGCCCAGAAACAGAGCATGTTTGACAACATTGCGGATGTGGACACAGCCGTGCGCCAGCAGTACGCGAACATTGACGAGGCCAAGCTGCGCGCGGCTCTGGCCCAGGCGTATATCTCCAGCATTGACGACCCGTACGCCGCCTATCTCAGTCATGACGCCTATACCAAGGCGCAGGCGGAGGCGGAAGGCAAGATGACCGGCGTCGGCATCGACGTCACCCTGTCCACGGAAGGGAAAATCATTGCCACGCTGATTCATAAGGATTCGGCCGCCGAGAAGGCCGGCATGCGCAAGGGGGACGTCATCACGGCCGTGGACGGCACGGAGGTAAAGAAGGAAGATTTCGCCGCCGTCAAGTCCAAGCTGGAGAACGCCGCTAAGGTGCTGGTCACCGTGTCCCGCGACGGCCAGCCCTCCTCCTTCGAGCTGACGGCCAGCCCCTATGTGCTGGTCAGCGTGGAGGAACGGGTTATCGGCGACAGCGTGGGCTATATCCGCATCCGCGGCTTCCATAATAACACCACGGAGCAGTTCAAAGCGGCCTATTCCGCCTTGGAAGAGGCGGGCGTCGGCAGCATCATTTTCGACCTGCGCGGCAACACGGGCGGCACGATTCAGTCCGCCAAGGATATGCTGTCCTATCTGCTGCCCCGGGGTAAGTATGCGTCCGTAACGGATAATGAGGGCAAAACCACCGAACTAATCGCAGAGGATCTCCATCAGATGAGCGTCCCCAGCGTGACCCTGGTCAACGGGAAAACCGCCGGAGAGGCTGAACTGTTTGCCGGCGTGCTTCAGGAGTTCCAATTGACCACGGTGGTGGGGGAGAATACCGCCGGTAAAGGCCGTATACAGGAATTCTTCCCCTTGAAGGTGGACAGCTCCGCCGTCAAGCTGACCGTGGCGCAGCTGTCCCTGATCCAAAGTGGCGGGCTGGAAGGGAAAGGCATCGCCCCCACCAAGCTGATTTCCCTGACCGAAAGCCAGACGACAGACTTCGAGCTCTTAACGGAAACGACGGATCCCCAGCTGAAGGCGGCGCTATCCATCCTCACGGGCGGAGCCGCCACCACGCCGACGGAACCCACCGGCGGCGCCGACAGTACCGCGACACAGGCGACCACCACAACGGCCGCCGCGCAGTAAGCGGTTATATAGCGTATAACCCCCGCTATTTTAGATAGCGGGGGTTTTGAGGCTATCGAAAAAGGGAATCCGCCATTCGTGAAACGAAAAAAGCGGAGGCGGGTTACCGATCGGTGTTTGCGAGGACATGTGCCTCGCAAACACACCTTATAGGCGAAAAATAACGGAAACACGTGTGTTTTCGTTATTTTTCAAGAGCAGGGGTGGCACTGGCGGGGATAGAGGGAGCAAGGCGAGTATAGCGAGCCGCCGCGATCCGGCATCCCCGTCCAGCAGCGTGTCGACTTTGTCGACACGCTGCCCCCCGCTATCTAGATAGCGGGGGTTTTGGCCTCTGCGCCGAGATAAGGAGACGGGTATGATTACGCTCGAACATATCTGCAAAACCTTCCGGGTCGCCAAGAGGAACGCCGGCATGAAAGCGGCGACCCGGGCTTTGTTTCATAAGGAATACGAACGGGTGGAGGCGCTCCGGGATGTGTCTTTTACCATCGAGGACGGCGAGATGGTGGGGTATATCGGCCCGAATGGCGCCGGTAAAAGCAGCACCATCAAGGTGATGAGCGGCATTCTCACGCCCGACAGCGGCACCTGCGTCATCAACGGCCGTGTTCCCTGGAAGGAGAGAACCGCCCATGTGGCCGACATCGGCGTGGTGTTCGGCCAGCGTTCCCAGCTGTGGTGGGATGTGCCGGTGATCGATTCCTTTGAACTGCTGCGGGATATTTACAAAATCGAAACCAGTGCCTACCGCTGCAATCTGGAGGAGCTGACAGCCCTGCTGAACCTGTCGGACATTCTCCGCACACCGGCGCGGCAGCTGTCGTTGGGCCAGCGGATGCGCTGCGAAATCGCCGCCTCTCTCCTGCACGATCCGCGCATTCTTTTCCTGGACGAGCCGACCATCGGCCTGGACGCGGTGTCCAAAATCGCCGTGCGGGATTTCATCAAACGGCGCAACCAGGAGCGGGGAACCACTGTCATTCTCACCACCCACGATATGCAGGATATCGAAGCGCTGACCAAACGGATTCTCCTTATCGGCAAGGGGCAGATTTTGCTCAACGGGCAGCTGGACGAGCTGAAAAAGCGCTACGCGGCCGCCCAGACCCTGACGGTGGAATACGCGGGGGAACTCCCCGCTCTTCCGGACGGCGTGACGCTTCTCGAAAGCCAGCCGGGCCGGGCGGTGCTGCGGGCGGACGGACGGCGGATAACCGCCTCCGCTCTTATCGGCCGGTTGTCGGACGCCGTGAATATCCTAGATTTGTCGGTGACAGGCGCGACGGCGGAGGAACTGGTGGTCGGCCTGTACCGGGAGTTTGACATATGAACAAGTACCTGTCCTTCTTCCGGCTGCGGTTTGTCAACAGCCTGCAATACCGCTCCGCCGCCTTTGCCGGCATCGCCACCCAGTTCTTCTGGGGGCTGATGGAGCTTTTGCTCTTTTCCGCGTTTTATCGGGCGGGGGACACGGCCGCCCTGCCCATGCGCTTTGATCAGCTGGCCTCCTATATCTGGCTGCAGCAGGCCTTTCTGGCCTTGTTCATGAATTGGTATTGGGATGAGGATATCTTGTCCGCCATTACCGAGGGCTCGATCGCCTATGAGCTGTGCCGCCCGCTCGATCTCTATACCATGTGGTTTGCGCGCAGCGCGGCCAGCCGGCTGGCGAAGGCCGTGCTGCGCTGTATGCCCATCCTGGTCATCGCCGCTTTGCTGCCGCCGCCGTTTCGTCTCGGCCTGCCCGCCAGCCTGCCGGACTTTCTGTTGTTTCTTCTGTCCATGCTGCTCGGGTTCTCGGTGGTGGTGGCCTTCGCCATGCTGATATACGCCCTCTGCTTTTTTACCATCTCCCCCATGGGCGTCCGGATCGTGGCCATGTCGCTGATGGAACTGCTGTCCGGCTCGGTGCTTCCCCTGCCGTTCCTGCCGGATAAGCTGCGCGCCGTGCTGGAACTGCTCCCCTTCGCGTCCATGCAGAATGTACCCCTGCGGATTTACGCCGGCCAGATCGCCGGCGGGGAGCGGGCGTTTACCATGGCGCTGCAGGCGGTATGGCTGGTTCTGCTGGCGGCGGCGGGCAAGGCGCTGATGAATCGGGCCCTGCGCCGCGTCGTGGTGCAGGGCGGTTGAACACAGAGAAAGGAGGGTTCGGCCATGCGGCTGTATCTAAAATATTTTTCCATCCATCTGCGATCGGCGATGCAGTATAAGACCTCATTCTTTCTGACCGTTCTCGGGCAGTTCCTGGTTTCCTTCTCCATGTTTCTCGGAATTTATTTTATGTTCTCCCGCTTTCACACGGTGGAGGGCTTCTCCTATCAGGAGGTGCTGCTCTGCTTCGCCATCGTCTTGATGGCCTTTTCCCTGGCCGAATGCTTTGCGCGGGGCTTTGACGCCTTTCCCTCCATGCTCGGCAACGGCCAGTTCGACCGTATTCTGGTACGGCCCCGGGGCGCGGTGTTTCAGGTGCTGGCCTCCAAGATGGAACTGACCCGTCTGGGCCGCCTTCTCCAGGCGGTGCTGGTGTTCGCCTATGTCATCCCCGCCAGCGGTATCGTGTGGCGGTGGGATCGCATCCTGACCCTGGTGCTGATGGTTGCCGGGGGCGTGGCGGTCTTTTCCGGGCTGTTCATGATTTACGCCTCCCTCTGTTTTTACACCACCGAGGGCCTGGAATTCATGAACATCTTTACCGACGGAGGACGGGAATTCGGCCGGTATCCCTTCCGCATCTACGGCGAAGGCGTGCTGAAATTTTTCACGTATATCATTCCCCTGGCACTGTTTCAGTATTATCCGCTGCTCTTTCTCCTTGGCCGGTCGAGCAACCGGCTGTTGATGCTTGCCCCGTTCGCCGCTCTGCCGTTTCTGGCCCTGTGCCTGCTGTTCTGGAAAATCGGGGTGCGGCATTATAAATCCACCGGTTCATGACGAGGGAGGCTGTTCTATGATACTCAGCGCCAGTCGCCGGACGGATATCCCGGCGTTTTATGGGAATTGGCTGATGAACCGGCTGCGGGCCGGGTTCCTGCTGGTGCGCAACCCCCGCAATCCCCGGCAGGTCAGCCGGATTGACTTGTCGCCGGAGAACGTGGACTGCATCGTCTTCTGGACCAAGAATCCGGCCCCCTTCCTGTCCCGCTTGTCGGAATTGGATGCCAGGGGGATCCCCTACTATTTTCAGTTTACTCTGACCCCCTATGGCCCGGAGCTGGAGCCCGGCCTGCCGGATAAATCGGCTGTCGCGGACATCTTTCGCCGTCTGGCGGATCGGCTGGGGACTCACCGGGTGCTGTGGCGGTTCGATCCCATCCTGCTGAACGCGGATTGGGATGTACCGCGTATTCTGGACGCGTTCGCCCGCCTTTGCCGGCGCCTGGCGGGGTATACGGAGCAATGCACCATCAGCTTTCTGGACGTTTACGCCAAGGTGCGCCCGGCGGTACGCAGCGGCCGCATCCGCCCGCCCCAGCCGGACGACATGGCGGCGCTGGCGAATACGATCGGCGCCATCGGCGGGGAGGCGGGCTTGGACGTGCGGGCCTGCTGTGAAGAAATGGACTGGCGCCCCTTCGGCATCCGCCCCGCTAGCTGCATCAGCCGGGAGCGGGTGGAACGGGTCTGCGGCTGTCCCATTCAGGCGAAGCTACACAACGGCCAGCGGCCGCACTGCGGCTGTGTGGACAGCGTGGACATCGGTGCCTACGACACCTGCCGCAACGGCTGCGTCTATTGCTATGCCAACGCGGGCGGCGGGGCGGTGGCCGCCGCCTGCGCGCGGCATGATCCCCTATCCCCCCTGCTTACCGGCCGCCTTCTGCCGGATGATGTCGTCCGTTCCCGTCCGGGCGCATCCCTGCGGCAGAATCAAACCACCCTGTATTAAAAGAAAGCCCCCGGCACGCGTTCACGTGCCGGGGGCTCTTTTGTATCATACATTGAAGCGGAACAGCACGACGTCGCCGTCCTGCATCACATACTCCTTGCCCTCGCTGCGCACCAGGCCTTTCTCCTTGGCGGCGGTCATGGAACCGCAGGCCATCAAATCCTCATACGAAATAATCTCCGCCCGGATGAATCCGCGCTCGAAATCGGTATGGATTTTCCCGGCCGCCTGGGGGGCCTTGGTCCCCCGGGTGATGGTCCAGGCCCGCACCTCCTGGGGCCCGGCCGTCAGATAGGAGATGAGCCCCAGCAGGTGGTAGCTCTTTTGAATCAGCCGATCCAGGCCGGAATGCTCGAGACCCAGTTCGGAGAGGAACAGAGTCTTTTCCTCCCCCTCCATGTCCGCGATATCGGCTTCCAGCTGGGCGCAGATGGGAAGCACTTCGGCGTTTTCCCCGGCGGCCAGCTGTTCCACCTTCGCAAAATGCGGGTTACGCTCCGGGCTGCCACCGGTGAAATCTGCCTCGCTGAGGTTGGCGGCGTAAATCACCGGTTTGGCAGTCAACAGGGAGACGGTGGAGAGCATGGCGGCCTCCTCCGGGGTGCATTCGACGGAGCGGGCGGGCTTGCCCTCCTCCAAAACGGCATAAACCCGCTTGAAGAAATCCAGCTCGGTTTGCAGCCCCTTATCCCCCTTGAGGGCTTTGGCCGTCCGATCGATCCGCCTCTCCAGCATCTCCATGTCGGAGAAGATGAGCTCCAGGTTGATGGTCTCGATATCCCGCAGGGGGTCGATGCTGCCCTCCACGTGCACAATGTCGTCGTTTTCGAAGCAGCGCACCACGTGGACGATGGCGTCCACCTCACGGATGTTGGCAAGGAATTTGTTGCCCAGGCCCTCGCCTTTGCTGGCCCCCTTGACCAGGCCGGCAATGTCCACGAATTCGATGACCGCCGGCGTGGTTTTGGCGGGGTTGTACATCCGCGTCAGCTCGTCCAGCCGTACGTCCGGCACCGAAACCACGCCGACATTGGGGTCGATGGTGCAGAAGGGATAGTTGGCGCTCTGGGCGCCCGCGTTGGTGATGGCGTTAAACAAAGTGGATTTGCCCACGTTGGGCAATCCGACAATACCGAGTTTCAAGAAGGATGACGTCCTTTCCCCGTGGTATCTCCGGGCCAAAGCCCTGAATGGTCTTGCGTTTCGCTCTTAATCGGCGCTCTGTTCGCCCGCGTCGCCGCGGCCGCAGCACTTCTTGTACTTCTTGCCGCTGCCGCAGGGGCAGGGATCGTTGCGGCCTACCTTCTGGCTGGCGGTTTTGCGTACGGTGCGGGCCTTGTCGGTGCCGTCTGAGGAGGTGGAGGTGGGCTTGGCAATCTGCTCCCGCTTGGGCTCCTCCTGGGTGCGGATCTGCACGGTAAGCATCAGACGGGAGGTGTCTTCCCGGATGGCGTTAATCATCTGGTCGAACATGTCGAAGCCTTCCACCCGGTACATCACCACCGGATCCTTCTGGCCGTAGGCGCGCAGGTGAATGCCCCGGCGCAGCTCATCCATGTTGTCGATGTGATCCATCCAGTAGCGATCCACTGTTTTCAGCAGGATCACCCGTTCCAGCTCCCGCATGATCTCGCCGCCATACTGGGCTTCCTTCTTGTCGTAAATCGACATGGCCCGGTCGGTCAGGGTGTCCACCAAATCCTGCCGCTCCAGATCCTCCAGCCCCTGGGCGTCATATTGGAAATCGTCGTCCCCGGCCAGCCAGCCGCGGTAGTAATCCCGCAGCCCGTCCAGGTTCCAGTCGTCGTGGGTTTCATCGTTGGCCGTATAGGTCTTGACGGTTTCCGCAATGGATTCCTTAATCATGTTCACGATGCTGTCCCGTACGCTTTCGCCGTTGAGCACCTTGTCCCGCTGGCTATAGATGATTTCCCGCTGGCGGTTCATCACGTCGTCATACTGGAGCACGTCGCGGCGGATGCCGAAGTTGCGCTCCTCCACCTTGCGCTGGGCGCTCTCGATGGAATTGGTCAGCATCTTGTTTTCGATGGGGGTGTCCTCGTCGATGCCGAGGGCCTCCATCAGGTTGTTGATCCGATCCCCGCCGAACAGCCGCATCAGATCGTCCTCCAGCGACAGATAGAAGCGGGTGGCGCCGGGGTCGCCCTGCCGGCCGGCACGGCCGCGCAGCTGGTTGTCGATCCGGCGGGATTCATGCCGCTCGGTGCCCAGGATGAACAGGCCGCCGGCTTCCTTCACCTTTTCGGCCTCGGGCTTGATTTCAGCCTTGTATTTCTCGTTGAGCTCCTTGAAAGTGGCGCGGGCCGCGATGATTTCCTCGTTGTCCGTGTCGCCGAAGCCGGTGGATTCCACGATCATTTCCTCCGGGAACCCCATGCGGCGCATTTCCGCCTTGGCCAGGTATTCCGGGTTGCCGCCCAGCATAATATCGGTGCCGCGGCCCGCCATGTTGGTGGCGATGGTCACCGCGCCGATTTTGCCGGCCTGGGCGATGATCTCGGCTTCCTTCTCGTGATACTTCGCGTTGAGCACCTCATGGGCGATGCCCTTTTTCTTCAGCAGATTGGACAGGTGCTCGGATTTTTCGATGGAAATGGTACCCACCAGCACCGGCTGCTGCCGCTCGTGGCATTCCTCGATCTGCCGGATAACGGCGTTGAATTTGCCGGCCTCGGTCTTGTAAACGCTGTCGGGCAGATCGGTTCGGATGGTGGGCTTGTTGGTGGGAATTTCCACCACGTCCAGCTTGTAAATCTGCTGGAATTCGGTCTCTTCCGTCTTGGCGGTACCGGTCATGCCGGACAGCTTCTTGTACAGGCGGAAATAGTTCTGGAAGGTGATGGTGGCCAGGGTTTTGCTCTCCCGCTCCACCTTGACGCCTTCCTTGGCCTCGATGGCCTGATGGAGGCCCTCGTTATACCGGCGGCCGAACATCAGACGGCCGGTGAACTCGTCGACGATGATTACCTGATCGTCCTTGACCACATAATCCACGTCCCGGGTCATGACGCCCCGGGCCTTGATGGCCTGGTTGATATGGTGCAGCAGCGTGACGTTGTCCGAATCCATCAGATTTTCGAGATGGAAATACTGCTCGGCCTTTTTCACGCCCGCCTGGGTCAGGGTAGCGGTGCGGGCTTTTTCGTCCACGATGTAGTCGCCGTCCACCGTGTCCTGCTCCTCTTTGGCGTCCATTTCCTTGATGCGGGTGATTTTCAGGGTCTTGGCAAAGCGGTCGGCCTGCTCATACAGGTCGGTGGACTTGTCGCCCTGGCCGGAAATGATCAACGGGGTGCGCGCCTCGTCGATCAGGATGGAGTCCACCTCGTCGACGATGGCGTAGTTGTGGGGGCGCTGCACCTTGTTTTCCTTGTAGATGACCATGTTGTCCCGCAGGTAATCGAAGCCCAGCTCGTTGTTGGTGCCGTAGGTGATATCGGCGTTATAGGCGGCGCGGCGTTCGTTGTTGTCCAGCCCGTGGACGACCAAGCCCACCTGCAGGCCGAGATACCGATATACCTTGCCCATCCATTCCGAGTCGCGGCGGGCCAGATAGTCGTTGACGGTGACGATGTGCACGCCCTTGCCGCTCAGCGCGTTCAGATAGGCGGGCAGGGTGGCCACCAGCGTTTTGCCTTCACCGGTGCGCATCTCGGCGATGCGTCCCTGATGCAGGATGATGCCGCCGATGATCTGCACGGGGAAGTGACGCATGCCCAGCACCCGATCCGCCGCCTCGCGGCAGGTGGCAAACGCTTCCGGCAGAATATCGTCCAGCGTCTCGCCGGTTTCCAGCCGGTTTTTCAGCTTATCGGTCTGGGCCCGCAGAGTTTCGTCGGACATGGCGCGGTATTCCTCTTCCAGCGCGAGCACCTTGTCGCACAGGGGCTGGATGCGCTTGACCTCCCGCTTGCTGTAATCGCCGAAAAGAGTTTTCAGAAGTCCCATGGTTCCTAACCGTTCCTTTCGTTATCAAACTGGGCGTGTCTGCCGGCCCGGCAACCGCCGGCCGCCGGCCAATACCCGGATCGTTATAGGAATCGTACGGGCTTTCTATGGTTCCCAAGGACAGAAAGCCCGGCACGGTATCTTATATATCATACCATATTCCTGGAAGGGATACAACCAAAAAGTCGGCGGTATTGGCCGAAAACCTGAAATTTCTTCGGACAGGCGTTGACCCTTTTATCGTTTTGCGGTATAATAGCGGAGAAAAATGCGGACGATGGGCGGGCAGCAGCGCCCCGCCGCCGAATTCGGCATACCATTTTGGATAAAGAATGGACTTTCCGGGCATTCGTTTTCCCGGAGGGAAAGGACACGATTGCGCATGAAGACTGTGAGCAAAAACGGGCTCAGCGGTATCATTGAAGCGGCGCTTATCGCGCTGATGCTGGTGGCCCTGGGGCTGATGATTTCCCTGCCGTGGAGCATTACCGGCGTAACGGACAGAGAGCCCGGCATGGAAGGCTTTTTTTATGAAAAATATTTTGTGGTGCTGATGTTTTCCGGCCTGATGGCGGAGCTGATTCTCTGGCAGGCCCGGGGCATTATGCACAACGTCAATGTGGGCCGCCCCTTCTGCCGGGACACGGTGCGCCGCCTGCGCACCATCGGCACGGAATGCCTGGTGCTGGCGGTAGCCTATTTCGTCGGCATGTTCTTTGTGACCAAGTTTTTTATGGTGCTGATTTTCGTGGCTTTTTCGGTCATTGGGCTGATATTGTTCGTGTTCGCCGAGCTGTTCCGGCAGGCCATTATTTATAAGGAAGAAAACGAGATGACCATTTAGCGGCGGCGTGACGGCCGGTGTGAAGATGGATGATAGAGGTTGGGTAAACGGATGGGCATATTGGTAAACTTGGACGTTATGATGGCGAAACGGAAGATAGGGCTGACGGAACTGTCCGAGAAGGTGGGCATTACGTTGGCCAATCTGTCGATCCTGAAAAATAACCGCGCCCGGGCTATCCGGTTTTCCACCCTGGACGCCATTTGCCAGGCGCTGGACTGTCAGCCCGGCGACATCCTCGAGTTTACCGATGACGATAAGTAGTACCCGTATGGTATAAAAGAAGGCTGTTCCTGACGGAACAGCCTTCTTTTATACCATACGGTGCGCCGCCAGCCTGGCGGCCTCCAAATACGGGGCGGGCTCAAAATCCGGGCTGTCGGCTCCCACGGCGTGGACGCGCTCGGCCAGGACAGCATGAATAACGGTCAGCGGAGGCGCCAGCTGTTTTTCCAGCAGCGGCCCGCCCTCCGGCGACCCGCTGCCAGACGCGGTGAGCAGCACCAGCCTTTTCCCCTTCGAGATGGGCGGCCGTTTGCCAAGAATGAACCGGGCCGACCAATACCGCTGCAGCCGATCGATAAGGGCCTTGAGAGGGGCGGGAAAGGAAAGATGGTAGACCGGCGTGGCTATCACCACCAGGTCCGCCTCCTCCAGCGCGGCGTAAAAATCGTCCAAATCCCGCTTGGAGCATCCTTCCCGATGATAGCAGTACCGGCAGTCGTCACACGGAATGGGGCGGCGATCGTAGCAGGAAATCCGGGTGACGGCCGTTCCCTTTGGCAGCTCCGTCAAGAAAGCGTCCAGCATCCGGGCGGACAGCCCGTCCGCCCGGGGAGAGCCGAGAATGGCCAGCACCCGTTCAGCCGAGGAGGGTGCGTTCTTCGCAGTAGTCGCAGACAAGCATATCACCGCTTTTCCGGAAGGTATGGGGGAGATACGGTTCCGCATGGGTGATGCACCGGGGATTGGCGCAAACGTAACTTTCCCCCGCGGGGACGGCGTCCAGGTGCTTGACATCTCCCTCCAGCATTTTCATGATGAGGGCCATGCGGGCGTACAGGCCGTATTCGGTCTGTTCAAAGTATTTCGCGCGGGGATCGTCGTCTACCTCCTGGGTGATTTCGTCCACCCGAGGCAGGGGATGCAGCACCACCAAATCGGATTTGGCCCGCCGCATTTTGGGCTTGTCCAGCACGTAGACGCCTTTCTGCCGTTCGTATTCCTCCGCCGTTTCAAAGCGTTCCCGCTGGATACGGGTCATATACAGTACGTCGAGCAGAGGCATGGCCTCGGCCAAGTTGTCCATTTCCTGCCACGGACAGCCCGCCGCCGCCAAATAATCCTTGATGTAATGGGGAATACCGAGATGAGGGGTGGAGATCAGCACGAACCGGTTTCCAGAGAAGCGGGACATGGCCTTGATAAGGGAATGCACCGTCCGTCCGTTTTTCAGATCGCCGCACAGGCCGATGCACAAACCCGAAAAGGTGCCCTTTTCGTTGCGCAGGGTGGTCAGGTCGGTGAGGGTTTGCGTGGGATGGAGATGCCCGCCGTCTCCCGCATTGATAACCGGCACCCTGGAATACAGGGCAGCGGCCAGCGCCGCGCCGGCGGTGGGGTGCCGCATGGCGATGATGTCGGAATAGCCACTGACCACGCGGACCGTATCCTTGATGGTTTCCCCCTTGGCCACCGAGGAATTGCCGGGGTTGTCGAAGCCGATAATCCGGCCGCCCAGACGCAGCATGGCGGTCTGAAAGGACATCTGGGTACGGGTGGAGGGCTCATAGAACAGCGTGGCGAGAATCTTGCCGCGGCAGACGCCGTAATAGTCGTCCATATGCCGGCGGATATCGCTGGCCAGGGCAGTAATTTCCTCCCATTCGGCCACGGAAAGGTCGGATAAATCGATAAGATGACGGTTCTGCATAGGGACATGTCTCCTCTGCTGCGGATTTTTTTCAGTATAGCACGATCCCCGGCGGCGCGCAATGCCCCGTATGCGTAAAGGGGTGGGAGAATGCCGGAGTTTTTAGGGGTTATTGATAAACAATATGTACGAATTGTGAATCCCTGGAGAAAAGCGTTGCAAAATAGAAAGGGAACTGCTATAATATCGGTGTTTGTACCAAAATACCGGGGAGAAAATACCATGCAGTGACGAATAAACTGGGGTTTAAAGGAGATACGGACTTGAAAAAATACGACTATCTCATCGTGGGCTGCGGCCCCTTTGGGGCAGTGTTTGCCCAGCAGGCGACAGCGAAGGGAAAGCGCTGCCTCATTATTGAAAAGCGGGATCATATCGGTGGCAACCTCTACTGCGAGGATGTCAACGGGATTCATGTGCATAAATATGGCGCCCATATTTTCCATACCAACAGCCGGGACATCTGGGACTATGTTAATCGCTTTGCCGAGTTCAACCGGTACACCAATTCCCCCATCGCCAACTATAAGGGCGAGATTTATAATATGCCCTTCAATATGAACACGTTTAATAAAATGTGGGGTGTCGTGACGCCCGAGCAGGCCCGCGCGAAAATTGCGGAACAGCAGGCCGCCGTGGAAGGGGAGCCCCGCAACCTGGAGGAGCAGGCCATCCGTCTGGTCGGCTCCGACATTTATACCAAGCTGGTCAAGGGGTATACCGAGAAGCAGTGGGGCCGGGACTGCACCCAGCTGCCCGCCTTTATCATCAAGCGGCTGCCCGTGCGCTACACCTACGACAACAACTATTTCAACGACCGGTATCAAGGGATCCCCATCGGCGGCTACAACGTCCTCATCGAGGGCCTGATCGCGGGGGTCGAGGTGCGGCTGGGCGTGGATTATGACAGCGATCGGGAAGCCTTCAACGCCATGGCGGACAAGGTGGTGTATACCGGTATGCTCGACGCCTTTTATCAGTACCGGTTCGGCAAGCTGGAATACCGCAGCCTGCGCTTTGAGAGTGAAGAGCTGGACATGGAAAACTATCAGGGCGTGGCGGTTGTCAACTACACCGACCGCGAGACACCCTTCACCCGCATTATCGAGCATAAGCATTTCGAATTCGGCACCCAGCCCACTACCGTCATCACCCGGGAGTATCCCGAAACCTGGGAAGAGGGAATGGAGCCCTATTATCCCGTCAACGACGAGACCAACCAGGCGCTGTATCAGCAATATGCGGAGTTGACCAAAACGGAAACCAACGTCCTGTTTGGCGGCCGTCTGGCGGAATACCGGTATTACGATATGGACAAGGTGATCGCCTCGGCGCTGACCCTTTGCAGAAAAGAATTGGGAGAATAACAGCCGCCCTGGCCTTCCGGCCAGGGATTGCTATTTGCCGGGTTCGGCGTTGGAGGTAACAGAATGGATAACGCAGTCAAAGTCAGTGTCATTATGCCGGTGTACAAGGTGGAAAAGTTCGTTGGAAAGGCCATCGAAAGCATGCTTTCCCAGACGCTTTCCGATTTTGAGTTCCTGATTGTGGACGACGGAACGCCGGACAACAGCGGCAAGATCTGCGATGAGTACGCGCAGAAGGACAGCCGTATCCGGGTGTTCCATCGGGAAAACGGCGGCGCTCCCAGCGCTCGCAACATGGCGATGGAGGAGGCACGGGGGAAGTATTACTACTTCATGGATTCCGACGACTGGGCAGAGCCCACCATGCTGCAGGATATGGTTGAGCTGGCGGAAAAGCACGAGGCCCAGCTGGTGGTGACCGGCTTCTTCATCGATACTTACTACAATGACACCGAGTATTTGTCCCAGAACCAGGTGCAGCCCGACGCCGTTTATGACCAGAAGGCGTTCCGGGAGAATGCCTACAAGCTGTTTGATACCAATCTCCTGTACACCCCCTGGAACAAGCTCTACCTGCGCGCCTATATCGATGGCAAAGGCCTGCGCTTCCCGCAGACCATCTGGGATGATTTCCCCTTTAATCTTAGCGTCATCCGCGACGTGGAGAAAGTGGTGGTGTCCTCCAAACAGTACTATCATTTCATGCGCGCCCGGGCGGATTCGGAAACCGCCAAATATGTGCCCGCCATGTACCAGAAGCGGGAGGATGAGCACGGCTGGATGCTGGATTTGTATCAGCATTGGGGCATCCAGGACGGCCCCAGCATGGAAATGGTGGCGCGCCGCTATGTGGAACGGCTGGTTGGCTGCGTGGAAAATGTGACCAATGAGAAATGTCAGCTTCCCAAAGAGGAGAAGAAAAAGCAAATCGCGGCGATGATCCGTAGCGACAATGCGAAAACCTGCCTGAAGCTGGCCCGGCCGCGATCGACTATGATGAAAACGATGCTGGTTCCCATTAAATGGGGGAACGTATCCCTGACCATGCTGGAAAGCCGCGTCATCACCAAAATCAAAACCAAGCATACCAAAACCTTCGCCACCCTGAAGGCCAAACGGTAAACCCAGAGCGAAAGGCGGTTCCCTATGTCACAACCATTTATCAGCGTCGTCATGCCGGTATATAACGCCGGGGATTATTTGGATTCATCGGTTAGAAGCTTGTTGCAGCAGACATTTTCCGATTTTGAATTGATACTGGTGAACGACGCGTCTTCTGACAATAGTGGGAATATTGCCGACCGTCTGGCGCGGGAAGACACACGCATCCGTGTGATTCATAAAGAGGTGAACGCCGGCAGCAGCCTGGCGAGAAACACCGGCCTGGAATATGTAGTGGGTCGGTATGTGTTCTTTATGGATGCGGACGACGTTGTTGACGATACCCTGTTCGACCAAATCGTACGTTCTCTGGAGAAAAATCCGGCGCAGGCTGTGGTATTCGGACTTATAGAAGAATACTACGATGCCGAGGATCGCCTGCATCATTGTGTGCCGGTCTCTTGTGGGAAAGACCAGGTGTTGGATAGCCAGGAAGCTTTGCGCCGGGAGGTCATTTTTCTCGAGGAAAAGACCTTATATGGTTATGTCTGGAACAAGTGTTACGACACAGCCTATCTTCGTAAGTATCAGGTGCTGTTTGAGGTGGCGCCGCTCAATGAGGATTTCCTCTTTAATGTACAGGCTTTCATGGAGATGGAACGGGTCAATCTGCTGAGTAGCACGCCCTATCATTATAAAAAGCGAATTGACGGAAGTCTTACCAATCGCTTCGTGCCGGCTTATTTTGAACTCCATTATAAACGAGTGCGTTTATTATACGAACAATATCAATATTGGGGACTTCTGGATGATCAAGTCCGGCGAATCCTGGCCAATATTTATGTGCGTTATATCTTTTCTGCGTTGCAGAGAAACTGCGATCCCAGAGCCTCTATGTCGCATGCCGACCGTAAGCGCTTTTTAGCGGAACTGTATGAACAACCGCTTTTTAATGATTTGATTTCTTTCTCCCACGGAAGCAGCCGGTTAGTTCGCCTTATGGCCGCCTGGCTGAAAAAGCATCGCACCGGCCTTTGCCTCATGGGGGGACGAGGCATCTATATCGTAAAAAATAAACTGCCGATGGTTTTCGCCAAGGCTAAACAAAGCCGATAGGAGCCCTTGTTATGAATGTAAACTTAGCCTTTGCCATCAAGCGCTGTATACGGGGAATATTGCGTTTGATGCGGGTGTTTCCTGTCAAACACAACCGGGTGGTTTTTATCAGTTATGAGGGCCAGCGATATGCCTGCAATCCAAAGTATGTGTCGGAATATCTCCAGTGTGCCTATCCCGGAGAATGGGAGATTATTTGGGTACTGGATCACCCAGAACAATATCCTGAGTTAAAAGAACAAGGCATACGTGTCGTGAAAAACGACTCTCCAGCTTTTATGAAAGCTGTGATGACTGCTGGCGCCATCGTATCCAATAACGGTCTTGCCATGTACTTTCCTCCTTTGCGTAAAAATCAATGTATGGTGAACACCTGGCACGGTGGCGGCGCTTATAAGCGCGTTCTTAGTGATTGGAAAAAAGATCCCATGGAAAAAAAACTGAATGCCCTCATGGCCGAGCAAACTCGTTGGTTTATTTCCAGTTCCAAACGTTTCAGCGCCATTATGGCCGAGGCTGCCTCCCTATCTCCAGAAAAAATGAAGGAATGGGGAATGCCCCGTAACGATATTTTGTTTGATCCCCCACAGCAGGTTATCCGTAAGGTTAGACATACGTATGGAGTATCTGACGACTGTCGCATTGTTTTGTATGCCCCCACTTACCGAGGCGGCACCACTACGTCAGTGGAGGCGGCTACTCAGATGGAACCGCTCCATGTAGAGACCTGTCTGGTTTCGCTGAAGAAGCGTTTTGGCGGAGAATGGATTTTCTTTTATCGGGATCATTATTTTAATCAGCAACATCATGAACCGCAAGCAAGCGTGATAGACGTGTCGGACTATGACGATATGCAGGAGTTGTTATGTACAGCAGATATCCTGATAACGGATTACTCTTCCTCCATATGGGATTATTCCTTCACCCGCCGCCCTTGCTTCCTGTATGCCCCCGATAGGCAGCAATATCAGTCAGAACGGGATTTTTACACGCCAATTGAGCGTTGGCCTGCCCTCCTGGCCCAGAGCAATGGAGAGCTGGCAGAGCTCATCGAGTTGTTTGACGAGCAGGACTATGCTCGCCGTATACAGGAACATCATGAAGAGCTGGAGAGTTGCGAGACCGGTTATGCCGCCAAAACCCTGGGAGACAAACTCTACCAGGAGTGCTTTGGTAAGTAGAGAGGAGGGGGTTGCATATGAATGTCGCTACCATCTTTGCGGGAGGAACAGGACAACGTATGAAAACGGCAGCCTGTCCTAAACAGTTCCTCAAATTATATGGTAAGCCGATTATCATATATACCCTGGAGGTTTTTCAGCAGCATCCTGCCATTGATCACATTATTGTGGCCTGCGTTTCCGGCTGGGAAGACCGCCTTGAGAAAATGTGTACCGATTATGGGATTACCAAGCTGTATAAGATTGTCCAAGGGGGAAAAGATACCCAGGAGTCCAAGCTGAACGCCTTGTATGGCTTGGCTGATTTGTGCCAAGACGATGACATTGTGCTAATGCACGATGCCGTACGTCCCATGATTACCGCCCAGTTAATTTCCGATAATATCGAAGCGGTCAAAAAATATGGTTCTGCCATTACAGCCGATCCGTTTACCGAGACCGGCGTTGTCAGTACCGATGGCGTGACGGTGGAAAGTACCATTGAGCGCAGTAAGCTCTATATTGCTAAAGCGCCCCAGAGCTTTTATTATAAGGATGTGCTCTGGGCTCATGAACAAGGAAAATCCATGCCGGACAGCATTACGATTGACACCTGTACCCTGATGACGGCGCTCGGAAAATCCCTGCATTTTGTCCAATGCGATTTTGCCAATATCAAAATTACGCGTCCTGATGATTATTACATTTTTAAGGCCCTGGTGGATTTGCGCGAAAGCAAGGAGATTCTGGGACTGTAAAAAGGAGTACGCCATGCTGGATTTACATGCAGTTATCCTGGAGGATCTGGAGCATATCGTTTCCCAACCGGTTTCCTGGGACAAGTTGCAGGGGAAAACGGTACTCGTCACCGGCGCTAGTGGGATGATCGCATCCTATTTGGTGTTTACGCTGCTGTATTTGAACGACACACGACATCTGAATATTCGAGTGTTGGCGCTCGTGCGTAATGGCGAAAAAGCGAAGCAGCAGTTTGGGAATATTCTTGTTCGGTCCGACATTACGTTGCTGATACAGGACGTATCCCAAGTACTGGATTATTCGGGCCCTGTCGACTATATCGTGCATGCCGCCAGTCAGGCAAGTCCCCGTTTTTTCACTACCGATCCCGTTGGTACTATTCAAGCAAATACCATGGGTACTGAGAATATGCTGCGAACAGCGATGGAACGAAAAAGCGAAGGTTTTCTCTATCTGTCCACCCGAGAAATATATGGAAAGTTTGATGCCGATAAGAGTTCCATCTCCGAAGAGGAGTACGGCGTTTTGGATCCCACAGTCGTGCGGTCATGTTATCCAGAAAGCAAGCGTATGGCGGAAGCTATATGCCGCGCATACGCCCACCAGTATGGTGTTCCTGTCAGGGTAGCGCGCATAGCACATACGTATGGACCGGACTGGGTAATGGACAATGGACGCGTGTGGGGCGATTTTATCTCCAATGTTGTGCGCGGTGAGAATATTGTTTTGAAAAGTCAGGGAACCATGGAATTGGCCTTTACGTATATTAGTGATATGGTCGCGGGGCTCTTCCTCGTTTTGTTAAATGGTAAAGAATTCGTATATAATCTCTCCACTGATAAATCTACTACGGTGCGCAAGTTAGCGGAGCTGCTTGCCGAACTTTATCCAGAAAAAGGAATACGTGTAGTTATTGATATTCCCAAAGACACTAGTGCTTATCTGGCAAATCCAGTGCCAAAATTGGACTGTTCCAGAATTGTTTCATTAGGGTGGAAACCTACTATAACTCTGAAAGCAGGTTTTCAACGTACCATTGCCTATCAAGAATCGACGCATAAAGGAGGATAGTATAATGCCAGCTATCAGTGTAATTATGCCGGTCTACAATTCGGAAAACTACTTGCGCAGTGCCATTGACAGCGTTTTGAATCAGACTTTTCGGGATTTCGAGTTAATCCTTATTGACGACGGGTCAAAAGACGGCAGCGGTGCCATCTGTGACGAATATGGGGATAAAGATTCACGCGTTGTGGTGGTACATCAAGAAAATACCGGTCTGTGCGGCGCCCGTAATCGCGGGTTGACTATGGCTCAAGGCGAGTATTTGACTTTCATTGATAATGACGATTTGTATATGCCGACTCTACTGGAGGATAATTATAAGCTGGCGGTAAAACACCATGCAGGCATGGTTAAATTCGGTCGGGTTCGTGCGGATGTATGCGGAGACTCGCTGGAAAAGGTGATTTATGTCACCGCGCCAAATTTGTATGTCTATCAGGGGGAAGAAGTCCGGTCACAGTTTTTTCATATGCATGGACTACGGATATTTGACTATGTGTGGGATGGGCTCTATAAGGCATCAATAATTAGAAAATATGCCCTGCAATTTGATGAATCCATGCGTTTTGGCAGTGAAGACTCTAAAATGACTTACCAGGTTTATCAACATACCTCCACCTTGGTGATCAATCCACAGGCGTACTATATATACTTTAAAAGATTGTCACATAGTGTTTCAGCGCGCTTTGATCAAAATGTGATTGATTCTCTGCTTATTGTCTCTGATTTGCAATATGATATCTGGCAGTATGTATATCCGAATGGGCTACAGTATTCAGAGACCATCCCTCTAGCGATGACTGATCTTATTACTTTGTTGCAGCGGGCATTGCTGCATAAGTCTTGCCCATATTCCTTCGCGGAGAAGAAACGGCTTCTCCGCTCACTTAAAAAGCATCCTGCCTATGATTTCCCCTGGAATAAAACAATTTCCAAGCAGGTTCGTGCGGTCAGTAAAACTAAATGGCTGATGGCGGCTTTGTATGCGCACGCGAATTATGGCTTATTAATAAGTTTATCCAAAATATATCTGCGCTTTATTCTTGTGAAACAAAGAAAAACGATTCGGTACAATAAAATTCGTTTCGCAGATGATTTGGAAGTAATAACTCGTTGAAGTCTGCGTGAAAACTCGGAGGAATTATGGAGAAGTTTTTCGATTTAAGAACGTTTTTGATTTTTATTCTTAAAAGAGCAAAAGTTTTTTTACTAATTACCTTGCTGATTACCGTGGTGTGGGCAGGGATTCGTGCTGTTCCGCTATCTATACAATATCTCACTTATCAGGAAACACCTGCGGCAGAAAATACGGAGGAAATTTCAACGAGCGATTTGCCTTATCGCTATTCAGAAACGAGGCTTTTGTATATTGAAAAGGATGGCAATATCGATCAGACAAAAAGTCTGTTGAGTGTGTTTACCAATTTATCCAATACCAATGCTGTTATGAATCAGCAAAAAGAGTTGTTTTTTGCGAAAGCCAAAGAGGTTGATGCAGAAGATCGGCAGAAATTATTTAAAATGAAGTACCGGACTAAGCAGATTTTCAATTATCCCTTTGATTTTCAGACATTCAAGGGCTATTACAGTGTACAAACTGATGGAAACAATATGGTTAGCATCACCGTAACGACTGCGGACAAAACTCTATCTAGCGATATGTGTAAAGCCTTGGAAACCGTTCTGATTCAGCAAGTAACAGATGTCTGCGGCGATTTTTCGTATAAAACTGTTGGAACACGTTCGTATCAGGCGTTGCCGGAGCCGGATGCAGGCTTGATTCCTCAAATTGAGACAGCAAACACAGAGGTGGTGGCCGGTTCCCGGCCTAGTCTGTCCGGCATCTTAAAAAGTACGATTAAGGGTGCTATTTGGGGGTTTATGGCTGGTGCCATGATAGCTGTGGTTGTTTTGTTTTTTATGCAGGCGGTTAGTATTAAGGTATGGGAAGAAACCGATCTAAAGGAAGCTGGAATTTCGGTTTTGAGTGTGTGTCGAACAACTGGAAAAAAGCGCCGCCGAATGAAATGGCTTGATAGGTTAATTGATCGTCTGGAAGGACGCTGTGAGGCGGATATGAATGTTGATTTGTGTGCGAAAATGGTGACACAGACTCTTCAGGCTTTGGAATCTTGCCCCAAAAATATTCTTATCGCAGGTATTGCAGACCAAAAAGCCTGGGATGAAATGACTATCCCCTTAAGGGCCTGCCTGGAAAAGCAAAACTTCGCAATCGACCTTTCAAACGAAGCATTGAATCAACCGGCTGTCTTGGACAAAATTGGACAAGCAGATGGCGTGATTTTTATGGAAGAAGCGGGACGTTCTACCAAATTGTCAATTCAGCGCGAACTGGAAATATGCAATCAATTAAAAACGCCTGTGTTGGGTGCAGTTTTGCTGAAATGAGCCATTGGCCTGAGGCATAATAACCGGGAGAATATAACCATGGGAATATATGTGGCGTTGCTGGGAGTGACCATGCTGTTTGCCTGGTTTTGGAGGTGTGCAGAATGTCAACTGGCCCAGGAAATAGAGGGGGACTTTCGCGTAAACGCGAAACAGCATCAAATTCATTTATTAAAAAGAAATTTTTGGATTGCTATGACATTTTTCCCATTGTATATTTTTAATGCGGGAATGTATTATGTCGGCAATGACTATGTAAATTATGTCAAGGAGTTTGATAAGATTAGCAATGGCGGCTTATCTCAAATGGATATCGCTTATGTATGGTTGAACAAATTGGTTATTCATCTTGGTTTAAGCTTTCAATTTGTTTTGGTGTTTTTGTGTTTGGCAGCCTATATTTTGTTTTTTATCTGTATTCATAAGTATTCTGAGAACTATCCCATTAGCTTTTTACTTTATTTCATTATAGGTTATTTTTTTCTGCTAAATCTTAACCAAATTCGTCAATGGATGGCCTTGATGCTAGTAATGCTAGCCTATCAGTACATTGAGAAAAAAAGAGTAATCTCTTACATGGTATTGATTGCTTTCGCCACGATGTTCCATTTCACGGCGATTATTATGGTTTTGTTCTACTTTGTTCTTAGCGCTCGTTATAAATTGAGTGTTTATATTGTGCTGATGCTCATTTTGGCTCCGTTTAACCTATTCTATAATCAGTTGCTGCGGTTTTTGTTTGCTACTTTCCGCCCTTCGTATATTGGTTCGGCCTATATGGACAAAACATTGCAGGTTGATATGTTTATGATAGTAGCAATGTTTTCCGTCTTAATGATGATCCTGTTTTATTACGATACGATTGTTGTCAGTCGTATTCAAACGATTTTCATGAATGCTTTCTTTGTGGCACTCTTATTGACTATTTTTTGCGGCTGGATTCCAGAAGTCACGAGATTTACCTATTATTTCTATCTGCCGATGATTTTCTTAGTTCCAAATACTCTGCTAAAGGAAAAGAGACAAAGTCAGCGCTTTATTTGGCTGGTCGCAATAGTTGGACTGCATATTTTGCGCTTGTTGCGTTCAGCGGGCGGCTGGGGCTTGGTTCCATACGATCACATTTGGCTGCATTAACAGGAGGCTTGTTTTATATGAAAGGCATTATTTTAGCTGGCGGTGCCGGTACGCGGCTGTACCCGTCCACCATCGCCTGTTCCAAGCAGATTCTGACCGTCTATGACAAGCCGATGATTTATTACCCGTTGTCCACCCTGATGCTCGCGGGCATCCGGGAGGTTCTGATCATTTCCACGCCCCGGGATCTTCCCGGCTTTCGGGAGCTGTTCGGGGATGGTTCTCAGCTGGGCATGCAGTTCTCCTATGCCGTGCAGGAAACGCCCCGCGGCCTGGCCGACGCCTTCATCGTGGGGGAATCCTTCATCGGAAGGGATAACGTCTGCCTAATATTGGGCGACAACATTTTCTATGGCTACGGCTTCAGCGAACGACTGAAAAACGCCTCCGATCGTAAAACCGGTGCCACCATCTTCGGCTACCATGTCAGCAACCCCACCGAATTCGGCGTGGTGGAATTCGACAAGGACTGGAACGTGCTGTCCATTGAGGAAAAACCGCAGAAGCCGAAATCCAGCTATGCGGTTCCCGGCCTGTATTTTTATGACAATCAGGTGGTCGAGATCGCCAAGCAGGTGCAGCCCTCCGCTCGCGGCGAAATTGAAATCACAGCCGTCAATAACGAGTATCTCCGCCGCGGTCAGCTGAAGGTGGAGCTGTTCGGCCGTGGAATGGCCTGGCTGGATACCGGCAATCATAGGGCCATGCTGGCCGCCGCCAACTTTGTGGAAGCCATTCAGACACGGCAGGGCTTGTTCGTCTCCTGCATCGAAGAAATCGCCTACCGCCAGGGATTCATCAGCCGGGAGCAGCTCCTCACCCAGGCCGCGCGGTTCAAATCCTCTGAGTACGGCCACTATCTGTTTAAAATTGCGGAAGCCGAGCAGGCATGAAGGGAGCTGACACCATGAACATCCTTATTACCGGTGCGAATGGCCAGCTAGGCAACGAACTGACCTCCATGCTGTCCTCCGGCCAGGCGGAAATCGGTCCCATTCCGGCCGTCTATCGGGGCAGCCGGGTGACGGCGGTGGACGTGGATCGCCTGGATATCACCGACAGCGCTGCCGTTCAGGCTTTTATCGAGGCGGAAAAACCGGAACTTATTATCAACTGCGCCGCCATGACCAATGTTAACGGCTGCGAATCCGCGCCGGACACAGCCATGAAGATCAACGCCATAGCGCCAAGATTTCTGGCCGCCGCCGCCCAGAAAATCGGGGCCAAATTGGTGCATGTGTCCACCGACTATGTGTTTGACGGCGACGGCGCCCGCGCCAGCGACGACTCGATCATCCCCTATACCGAGTGGGACGTCTGCACCCCCTGCAGCGTCTACGGAAAATCCAAATGGCTGGGAGAGCAGTATGTCCGGGAGGTCTGTCCCCGTACCTTTGTGGTGCGGACAGCCTGGCTGTATGGGTATGTGGGCGGCAACTTTGTTAAGACCATCTGGAAAAACGGCGCGCAAAAGGGCGAGCTGAAAGTGGTTGACGATCAGATGGGCAATCCCACCAACGCCAACGATCTCGCGTATCATATCCTGAAGCTGGCCCTGACCGATACCTATGGCGTGTATCATTGCACCGGTACCGGCGTCTGCTCCTGGTACGATTTTGCCTGCGAGATCATCCGCCTGGCGGGTGTTCCCTGCCGGGTGACGCCCTGCACCACCGACGAATATCCCACCCCGGCCAAACGCCCCGCCTATTCCGCGTTGGATAACGCCATGCTGCGCTGCACGGTGGGGGATGAGATGCGGGAATGGAAAGCGGCCCTGGCCGTCTATGTGGAGAAGCTGAAAAAAGCGGGAGGCCCTCAATGAAAACGTATTTAGTCACCGGCGGCGCCGGATTTATCGGTTCCAATTTCGTGCAGTATATGCTGCAAAAGTATGAGGACGTCCGTATCCTGAACCTGGACAAGCTCACCTATGCGGGCAACCTGGAGAACCTGGCCTCGGTCAAGGACGATCCCCGGTATACCTTTATCCACGCGGATATCTGCGACAAAGCCGCGGTGGAAAAAATCTTTGCCGAAAACGCCATCGACTATGTGGTCAATTTCGCGGCGGAAAGCCACGTGGATCGCAGCATCCGGGAGCCCGAGGTGTTCGTCAAAACCAACGTGGAAGGGACAGTGTGCCTGCTGAACGCCGCCCGGAACGCTTGGAACCTTGGCGGCGACGACTATAAGGAAGGCTGCAAGTATCTGCAGGTGTCCACCGACGAGGTATACGGTTCGCTGGGTGCCGAGGGCTTCTTTACCGAGACCACGCCCCTGTGCCCCCACAGCCCCTATTCCGCCAGCAAGGCCGCGGCCGATATGCTGGTGCAGGCCTACTTCGATACCTTCCGCTTCCCCGTGAACATCACCCGCTGCTCCAACAATTACGGCCCCTATCAGTTCCCCGAAAAACTGATTCCGCTCATTATCCACAACACCCTGCAGCATAAAAGCCTGCCGGTGTACGGCGACGGGATGAACGTCCGGGATTGGCTGTATGTGGAGGATCACTGCAAGGCCATCGATATGGTGCTGCGGGACGGCGTGGTCGGCGAGGTGTACAATGTGGGCGGCCATAACGAGCGGCCCAACATCACCATTGTCAAAACCATCCTGGCCTATGTCCATGATCATGTGGATGAGGCGGTGAACGAAACCCTCATCACCTATGTGGAAGATCGCAAGGGCCACGACCGCCGTTATGGCATCGATCCCCAGAAAATCAAGGACGCCCTGGGCTGGTATCCCGAGACCACCTTCGAGGTGGGCATCGAGAAGACCATCCGGTGGTATCTGGACAACCCCGGCTGGATGGCCCATGTGACCAGTGGCCAGTATCAGGAATACTACGCCCGGATGTACGGCGGCAAATAATCGCCCGGGTCGGAGATAGGAAGCGCATTATGGGAAAATTCACCTTTACCCCCACCGGCATCGCCGGCATGATGGTCGTGGAGCCCACCCTGTTCGGAGACGCCCGCGGCTATTTTATGGAAACCTATAACTACAACGAATTTGCGGCCGCCGGCCTGGATATGACCTTTGTGCAGGACAACCAGTCCAAATCAAAGCGGGGCGTGCTGCGGGGCCTGCATTTTCAAACGAAAAACTCTCAGGGCAAGCTGGTTCGCGTCATCCGCGGCGAGGTGTTCGACGTGGGGGTGGACTTGCGGGAAGGCAGCGCCACCTTTGGCCAATGGTACGGCCTCCTTCTGAGCGAGGAGAACCACAAGCAGCTCTATATTCCCGAGGGCTTTGCCCATGGCTTCCTGGTCACCAGCGAGGAAGCGGAATTCGTCTATAAATGCACCCGCTTCTACGACCCCTCCGGCGAGGGCGGCCTGCTGTGGAACGATAAGGATATCGGCATTGATTGGCCGGTGACGGAGGATATGGACATCCTGCTATCGGATAAGGACAAGATTCAGCCCACCTTCCAGGAGTATCTGGCGCGGCGGGGCTGAGACAAGCGTAACAGTAAAAGGGGAAAGGGGCGCGGCGGATGAATTCCAAGGCCAAAAGCTTTATCAAGAATTTTTCCTACACCTTTATGGCCAACGCGGTGTCCTTTCTCATTTCCGCCGTGCTGGTGTTTTTCGTTCCCAAACGGCTGGGCGTGGAACAGTATGGCTATTGGCAGCTGTATACCCTGTATACCTCCTATGTGGGTTTTTTCCATCTCGGCTGGTGCGATGGGGTCTATCTCCGATACGGCGGGCAGGATTATCACGAGCTGGAGAAGCCGGTGTTCGTCACCCAATTCTGGATGCTGACGGCCTTTGAATTCCTCATTACGGCCGGCCTCGGCATTTATGGCTTTTGTATCGTTCCGGAAGCGGAGAAGGGCTTCATCCTGGCCATGATGGGCGTGTGCGCCCTGCTGCTGATTCCCCGCACCTATCTAGGTTTTGTCCTCCAGTTTACCAACCGCATTAAGGAATACGCCGCCATCACCATGCTGGAGCGCGTCATTTACTTTGTGCTGGTAACGGCTCTGGTGCTGGGCGGCGTCCAGGATTACCGCCTGCTGCTGGCGGCGGATTTGATCGGCAAAGCCGTGGGGCTGGTGGTGGCGGTCTGCCGCTGCCGGGACATTGTGTTCGGCCGCATGGTTCCATTTCGTTCGGGCTTAAGCGAAGCGGGGAAAAACATAAACGTCGGCTTCAAGCTGATGATCGCCAACATCGCGAGCCTGCTCATCGTGGGCATCGTGCGCATGACCATCGAAAACAAATGGGGTGTTGCCACCTTTGGCAAGGTTTCCCTGACCATGAGCGTGTCCAACCTGCTGATGGTGTTTATCAGCGCCGTCAGCATCATTCTGTTTCCCACCCTCCGCCGCACCAGCGACGATAAGCTGGCCGGTATGTATGATTTCATGCGCACCTCGATTATGACGGTGCTGCTGGGTCTGCTGATTTTTTACTATCCCGCCAAGCTGCTCCTCACCGCCTGGCTGCCGAAATACGCCGAAGCCTTGACCTACATGGCGCTGATGTTCCCCGTGTGCGTGTTCGAGAGCAAGACCTCCATGCTGGTCAATACCTATATGAAAATTCTCCGCCGGGAAAAGTGGATCCTTCTCATCAACGCCTGCACCGTGGCGCTGAGCATTCTTATCTCCGGGCTGACGGTCTTCCTGCTAGAGAATTTGACCCTGGCGGTGCTGTCCATCGTCGTGCTGCAGACCTTCCGCTGTATTTTCGGCGAGCTTCTGCTCTCCCGCGATTTGGACATCCGTGTGCGCAAGGACATCGTCCTGGAGGTCCTGATGACCGCTACCTTCATCGCCACCGCCTGGTTCCTGCGCTCCTGGCTGTGCACCATTCTGTATGGGGCGGCGTATCTGGTGTATGTGCTGATCAAACGCCAGGATATCGCCCGCATGCTGGGCCAGGTAAAATCCCTGATAAAACGCTGATGACAGGCCGCCTTCCGTGGAATGGCGGCCTGTTTTCATCGAAAGGAGGTGCGGCGCATTGGAACGCGTCAAGCTGTCGGTTCATCGGGTAGTGGACTGGGTGCTGCGCTGCGGCGATATCGATAGCCGCTATGTGGACGCCTCCACCATGCAGCAGGGGGCGGCCGCCCACCGGAAAATCCAAAAAGCCATGACCGGCGACTACCGCAAGGAGGTCTCCCTCTCCCTGGAAACCGAGGCCGGCGGCTTTCCGCTCCTTTTGCAGGGGCGGGCCGATGGCGTGTTCACCGCTGAGGACGGACTGCTGACTATCGACGAGATCAAATCCACCACCCTGCCCCTGGAAAAGCTGGCTGTCCAGCAGGCTCAGCACCTGGGTCAGGCGCAATGCTACGCCTATATGCTCCTTCAAACGCTGGATGCCCCGCCGGAAACGGTGGGCGTCCAACTGACCTATTATCAGCTGGAAACCGAGGAGCTGCAGCGCCGGCGGTTTGTCTTCAGCCGGGAGGAGATCGCCGCCTTTTTCGCGGATCTCCTCCTGCGCTATGGCGATTGGCTGCGCTTTGAGCATGAGTGGAAAGTCCTGCGGGATGCCTCGATTGCCGCCGCCGCCTTTCCCTTCCCGGCCTACCGCCGGGGCCAGCGGGACTTGGCCGCCGCGGCCTACCGCACCATCGTCAACCGCAAAAAGCTGTATGTTCAGGCCCCCACCGGCATCGGGAAGACTCTTTCCACCCTGTTTCCCGCCGTCAAAGCCGTGGGGGAGGGCCGGCTGGAAAAGCTCTTTTACCTCACCGCCAAAACCGTCACCCGCACCGTGGCGGAGGAGGCCGTCACCCTCATGGAAAGCCAGGGCCTGCGCTTCAAATCCGTCACCCTGCGGGCCAAGGATAAAATCTGCTTTTGCGAGGAAACCATCTGCAACCCCGACAGCTGCCCCTACGCCAAGGGCCACTACGACCGGGTCAACGACGCGCTGATGGACATGCTCACTCATCACGACCGCATCACCCCCGCCGTGGTGGAGGCCTATTGCCGGCAGTACCGCCTCTGCCCGCACGAAACCGCCCTGGACGCGGCCCTGTGGGCGGACTTGGTTATCGGGGATTATAACCACGTGTTTGATCCCGCCGCCTATCTCCGCCGCTTTTTCGACGGGGACGAGGAGCATAACTACGGCTTTCTCATCGACGAAGCCCATAACCTGGCTGACCGGGTGCGGGATATGTATTCCGCCGTCCTGCGCCGTTCCGCCTTTTCCCGCCTGGTGAGACAGCTGCCGGATAAAACCAAAACCGCCGCCGCCCTGCGCAAATCCCTGCGGGCCGTGGCCAAATACCTAGCCGACGCCGGTAAGGCCTTGGGCGATGCCGATGAAGCCGCCAATCCCGAAAAGGACGCGGCGATAGGGGCGTTGGTGACGCTGTTTTGCTCCGCCGCCGAGGACTGGCTGGCTGAGGAGCAGAACAACAGCCACGAACGGCTGCGGGACGTGCTGGAGCTCTACTTTGAAGCCACCGCCTTCCAGGGCATCGCCGAGCTGTACGACGAGCATTTCACCACCCTGACGGAAACCGGGGAGGGGGATGTCATCCGGACGCTCTTCTGTCTGGATCCCTCCGCCATCATCGCCGGGCGGCTGAAGCTGGCCAAGGCGTCCGTCCTCTTTTCCGCCACCCTCACCCCGCTGCCTTATTACCGGGAGCTGCTGGGCGGGGACGAGACCGATCCCCTGCTGTCCCTGCCCTCCCCCTTTGAGGAGGAGCGCCTGCTCCTGGTGGCCCATGGCGGCATTTCCACCAAATACAAGGATCGCGCCGCCAGCTATGCCCCCATCGCGGAGGCCATCGCTGCGGTTATCGCCCGGAAAACGGGCAACTATCTGATCTTCTTCCCTTCCTATGACTATATGCGGCAGGTGCACGAGCGCTTTACGGCCCTGTGCCCCGGGGTGGACGCTCCCATGCAGGACAGCCATATGGACGAGGAGGAACGGGCCGACTTTCTCGCCCGGTTCGACGCGGAGAATGCCGATACCCTGGCCGGGTTCTGCGTGCTGGGCGGCCTGTTCTCCGAGGGTATCGACCTGAAGGGCGACCGGCTAATCGGCACCGTCATCGTGGGGGTGGGCCTGCCCGGCCTTTCCCTAAGGCAGAATGAGATCCGGGAATATTTTAATCGAAAAAACGGTCGGGGCTACGATTACGCCTATGTCTATCCTGGCATGAATAAGGTGCTGCAAGCCGCCGGCCGGGTCATCCGGTCGGCGGACGACGCGGGGGTGGCCGTCCTCATCGACAGCCGGTTTCATACCGCCGCCTACCGGGCCCTGTTCCCGCCCCATTGGTCGCAGATGCGGCGCGTCCGGGACACGGCATCCCTGCGCCGGCTCCTCGCCGCCTTTCCCTACTTTTCGGCAGAGCCCGAACAGCCCTCCTCAGGCGAATAGCGGGGCGCGATCACACAGCTTTTCATTTGGAAAGAAGGAGATGACTTATGAGCAGAACCGTGCAGGCCGAACTGACCACTATGGTGATGGTGCGCCGCCGCGATACCGGCGAGGTGCTGGTGCAGCAGCGGACCAAAAGTTGGAAGGGTATCGCCTTCCCCGGCGGCCATGCGGAGCCGGGGGAGAGTCTTCTCGCCTGCGCCGTCCGGGAGATTTACGAGGAAACCGGCTTGCGTGTCAGCGATCTGCAGTCCTGCGGGCTGGTGGATTGGTGCTGCCGCGCCACCGGCGATCGCTATCTGGTCTTCCTCTACCGGACGCAAACCTTTGCCGGCGACCTTTTGGACGAAACGGAGGAGGGCCGGGTGTTCTGGACGGATCCGGCTTCTTTGCACACCCTGCCCCTGGCGGAGAATTTCGAGCGGTATTGGCCCCTGTTCTTTTCTCCCGGCGAGCTGTTTGCCCAGTGGGGTGAGGGGGAGCCGGACGACTTCCAGGTGTATCCGGATAAGGAGGCGGCCGTATGTTGATCGCCGCCGCCAAGCTGACTCTGCGCGCCCCCTGGGTGCGCTCGCTCAAAGAGAAACGGATGATTGTCCAGAGCCTGATCGCCCGCGTGTCGCAGAAGTTCCATGTCTCCGCCGCCGAGGTGGAGCAGCAAGATGTCCACCAGACCATCGTCGTCGGCGTGGCCGCTGTGGTGGGATCCGCCGCCCTGGGCGACGCCGTGCTGGACAAGATCCTCCGCTTCGTGGAGGAAACCTGCGAGGCTGAGCTGACCGGGGTGGAGCGGGAGATCCGATAAGAAAAGGCCCGCGGCCGTCCGGAACGGCAGGCCAGGGGGAGAAGCCTGCTGTTCCGGGACGCGGCTGCGGGCCCAGTCTATGCGGTTTTAGGTACTCCTTCCGGTTTAACGGCAGGAGGAAATGGGCCTGGACCAGCCGGTGGCCGCGGGGCGCAGCACATCGCTGGTACAGTGCGCGGAAGCGGAAGCCGGGCGCACGCAGTCGCAGCCGCGGTTTTCGCGGGCCTCGGCGCGAGCCGCCGCCATCTCTTCACAGCGGCGCTGTTCAGCTTCTCTTTCGGCGCGTTCCTCGCACTCCCGGTCGCGGGCGGAAGCTCCGCAGCAGTCGCAGCAGCAACAGCATTTGCAGCCGCGCTCGCCGGAGGGGCGCTCGTCATCGTGGTTGCGGCAGCACCGGCCGCAGCCGCGGTTGCAGCCGCGTTCGCTCGCAAGAAGCAGGGCGGTGGCGGATACGGGATCAAAACACATCGTTATCACCTCCTACAGTACAAGCTATGCGAACAAGCCCCGGAGAGTTCCGCCCACTTGCGCATTTCGCGCCGATCGGGTACAATAGCCAAAAAAGAAAGGACGTGCCGCGATGAAATCCTACCGCAAGGAGCTGCATTTTCATCTGCCCGCCCGCCGTGGCCTGGTCAATATCACTTCCCAGGTCCGCCAGGCCCTGGAGGAGAGCGGGATTCAAGAGGGGCTGCTGCTGGTCAATGCCATGAACATTACGGCAAGCGTGTTCATCAATGACGATGAAAGCGGTCTGCACCACGACTATGAGGTCTGGCTGGAAAAGCTGGCTCCCGAAAAGCCATACAGCCAGTACCGGCATAACGGCTTTGAGGACAATGCCGACGCCCATCTGAAGCGGACGGTCATGGGCCGGGAGGTGGTGGTGGCCGTCACCGGCGGCCGCCTGGACTTCGGCACATGGGAGCAGATTTTCTATTTTGAATTCGACGGCAAACGGGATAAGCGGGCGCTTATCAAAATCATCGGCGAATAAGGAGGAACCATGAGCGTGTTGTTTTTGGAATACCCGCCCTGCTCCACCTGTCAGAAGGCGAAGCGGTGGCTGGAGGACAACGGGGTGGCCTATACCGCCCGGCATATCAAGACAGATAACCCCACGAAGGAGGAGCTGACCGCGTGGATCGCCCGCAGCGGCCTGCCGATTAAGCGCTTTTTCAATACCAGCGGCCTGGTGTATAAGGCCATGGGCCTTAAGGATAAGCTGCCGGCCATGAGCGAGGAGGAGCAGATTTCTCTGCTCGCCTCCGACGGCATGCTGGTCAAACGTCCCCTGGCGGTGACCGAGGAGCGGGTCATCCCCGGCTTTCGGCCGGCAGAATGGGAAGCGCTGAAAAAATAATTTTATTTTTTTCGAAAAAAGGCTTGCATTTTGTCAAAACATCGTGTATACTCTTATCTCGTTGGTGCCGATGGCGGTGGGGGTACACCCGTTCCCATCCCGAACACGGCAGTTAAGCCCACTTGCGCTGAAAATACTTGGCTGGAAGCGGCCCGGGAAAATAAGCAGGTGCCAACATCAAAACCGCAGCACGAACGTGCCGCGGTTTTTTTGTGCCCGGCCTGGGCCGGTGTGGCCAAACCGCCCTACGCGATCCTTAACTCTTCCTGAATTTTCCCCCCGGCCTCTTGGGCGGTCCGCGCCGCTGTGCTATACTGGATGTATCACCCGCGTCCAAGGAGGACTGTCTCATGAGCCGAACCCGTCAAATAACTGAACGGCACCACCGTCCCCGCCGGCAGTGGGGGCGGCTGCCCCGGATTCTTCTGGGTGTCTTTTTTGCCCTCCTGCTGCTTGTTTCCCTGCTGCCCCTGGCGGGCCGCGTCATCAATATTGGGGTGGTCGCTCCCGCCGCGGCCAGCGCTCTGGGCCTGGCCGCCTGTGTTTGGACGCCCTTTTTCCGGCGCATACTCCAATATATCTGGCAACGAAAGGGGCTGCGGGTTATTTTGATCGTTCTGATGGCGCTGGTCGCCATCTTGCTTGTCTGGTTCATCGTGGTGTCCGTGATGATGCTGCGGGGCGCGGCCCGTCCCGCCCCGAAAAACGCCACCGTCATCGTCCTGGGCGCCGCCGTTTATGGGGAAACCCCCTGCCTGATGCTGACGCAGCGGCTGGACGCCGCCGCCCGTTACCTGGATGCCAATCCGGACGCCGCCTGTATCCTCTCCGGCGGCCAGGGCCCCGGCGAGGATATTTCCGAGGCGGAGGCCATGAAGCGGTATCTGCTGGAGAAGGGCGTGGACGAAAGCCGTCTGTATATGGAGGACAAATCCACCAATACCTTTGAAAATATTCAGTTCTCCAAGAGGATCCTGGAGGAGCATCGGCTCAGCCCCACCGTGGTCATCGCCACCCAGGAATTTCATCAGTACCGCGCCCAGGCCTTTGCCCGGAGGGCGGGGCTGACCGGCGCAGGCCCCTGCACCTGCCATACGCCGCCCTATCTGCTGCTGTGCTACTGGGTGCGGGAGTTCGCCGCCATCAGCCGCATGCTGCTCTTGGGTTACTAATCAGAAAATATCAACGGTGCCGCGTGTTCCAAAGTCACGCGGCGCCGTATTTTTTCTCCATATTCTGCCAACACTTGGATATCGGTATAAAAAAACAAAAAAAATCGCCAAATTGCAACTTTGCAATTGACAATCCAATTTCTATGATGTATTATAGTATACTGCATAATCATGGGGAGATATGCCTGGGAATAGATTTAGTATAGCACAACATGCGACAATTGGCAAGTATCTGCTGGCAAGTTTTTAGATATTTGTTCCCTTTGTCCGCCGGGCTATTCCACCCGCCGTGATTTTTCCCCGGAACAGGCGGCCGGCCTCCTGCCGGGCCGGCGTGAATACAAAGAACAGGAGTGATCGAGCCTATGGCGAATATCAAACCGGTAAAGCTGGGCAACAATGTTCGCATGAGCTTCGCAAAAATCAATGAGGTGCTGGATATGCCCAACCTCATCGAGGTGCAGAAGAACTCATATCAATGGTTTCTGGAGGAGGGCCTCCGGGACGTTTTCAACGACGTGTCCTCCATTACCGACTATACCGGGAACCTGGTTTTGGAATTCATCGATTACCGCCTGGACGAGGAACCCAAATACACCGTGGAGCAGTGCAAGGAGCGGGACGTCACCTACGCCGCCCCCCTGCGGGTGCGCGCCCGCCTGCTCAATAAGGAAACCGGCGAAATCAAGGAATCCGAAGTGTTTATGGGCGATTTCCCCCTGATGACGGAAAGCGGCACCTTTGTCATCAACGGCGCGGAGCGAGTCATCGTCTCCCAGCTGGTGCGTTCGCCCGGCGTGTACTTCGGCATGAACTACGACACCACCGGCAAGAAGCTGTTCAACGCCACCGTCATCCCCAACCGGGGCGCCTGGCTGGAATATGAAACCGATTCCTCCGATGTGTTCTATGTCCGTATCGACAAAAACCGCAAGCTGCCCATCACCGTTTTCGTGCGGGCCCTGGGCCTGGGATCCGACGCCGAGCTGCTGGATTTCTTCGGCGACGACGAGCGGATTCACGCCACCATCGAGAAGGATATCACCAAGAACACCGAGGAAGCTCTGCTGGAGGTTTACCGCAAGCTGCGCCCCGGTGAACCGCTGACGGTGGAGAACTCCCAGCAGCACCTGGAGAGCCTGTTTTTCGATCCCCGCCGGTACGACCTGTCCCGTGTGGGCCGGTATAAGTACAACAAAAAGCTGGGGATTTCCAACCGGCTGGCCGGCTGCCGCCTGTCCCGCCCGGTGGTCAACCCGAACACCGGCGAGGTCATGGGCGAGCCGGGCGAGCTCATCGATCGCGCCCGCGCCATGGAGATGGAAGACGCCGGCGTGACGGTGGCCTATGTCCAGGTGGACGATCACGGCGAGGGTCACGAGGTCAAGATCGTCTCCAACGGCATGGTGGACATTAGCAAATACGTGGATTTCGACGTGGCGGAGCTGGGCATTCACGAGCGGGTGCGCTATTCCGTGCTGCGGGAAATCCTGGATGCCTGCGAAACCGACGAAGAGAAGAAGGAGGCCATCCGCGCCCGCGCGTCCGACCTCGTTCCCAACCATATCATCATCGACGATATGCTGGCCTCCATCAACTATGTCAACTGCCTGGGCCATGACATCGGCACCACCGACGACATCGACCACCTGGGCAACCGCCGCATCCGTTCGGTGGGCGAGCTGCTGCAGAACCAGTTCCGCATCGGCTTCTCCCGCATGGAGCGCGTCATCCGGGAGCGCATGACCCTGCAGGCCCAGGATATGGACGTCATCACCCCCCAGGCGCTGATCAATATCCGCCCGGTGGTGGCCGCCATCAAGGAGTTTTTCGGCTCCTCCCCGCTGTCTCAGTTCATGGATCAGAACAACCCCCTGGCCGAACTGACCCATAAGCGCCGCCTGTCCGCCCTGGGCCCCGGCGGCCTGTCCCGTGACCGCGCCGGGTTCGAGGTGCGCGACGTGCACTACAGCCATTATGGCCGTATGTGCCCCATTGAGACCCCTGAAGGCCCCAACATCGGCCTGATTTCATACCTGGCCACCTTCGCCCGCATCAATGAATACGGCTTCGTCGAAGCGCCCTTCCGCCGGGTGGACAAGGTCACCGGCGTGGTCACCGACGAAGTGGTGTATATGCCCGCCGACATGGAGGACGATTTCATCGTCGCCCAGGCCAACGAGCCGCTGGACGAGGAGGGCCGGTTCGCCCGCGCCCGCGTCAACGCCCGTTACCGCAGCGAATTCCTGGAAATCGAGCGGGAAAAGATCGACTACATGGACGTCTCCCCGAAGATGGTCGTGTCCGTCGCGACGGCCATGATCCCCTTCCTGGAAAACGACGACGCCAACCGTGCCCTGATGGGCTCCAACATGCAGCGCCAGGCCGTGCCGCTGCTGAAAACCGATTCCCCCATCGTCGGCACCGGCATGGAATACAAGGCCGGCGTCGACTCCGGCGTCTGCATCCTGGCCAAGGAAGCCGGCACCGTGGCGGCGGTTTCCGCCGATCGCATCGTCGTGCGCCGCGATTCCGACGGATCCCAGGATACCTATAAGCTCATCAAATTCGCCCGTTCCAACCAGGGCACCTGCGTCAACCAGCGCCCGGTGGTGGAGCATGGCCAGCACGTGGAAGCCGGCGAGGTCATCGCCGACGGCCCCTCCACCTGCAACGGCGAAATTTCCCTGGGCAAGAATGTCCTCATCGGCTTCATGACCTGGGAGGGCTATAACTACGAGGACGCCGTTCTCATCAACGAAAAAGTGGTGCGGGACGACGTGTTCACCTCCATCCACATCGAGGAATACGAGGTGGAATCCCGCGACACCAAGCTCGGCCCGGAGGAAATCACTCGGGATATCCCCAACGTGGGCGAGGACGCCCTCAAGGATCTGGACGAGCGGGGCATCATCCACATCGGCGCCGAGGTGCGGTCCGGCGATATCCTGGTCGGTAAGGTCACCCCCAAGGGCGAGACCGAACTGACCGCCGAGGAACGCCTGCTGCGCGCCATTTTCGGCGAGAAAGCCCGCGAGGTGCGGGATACCTCCCTGCGCGTTCCCCACGGCGAATACGGCATCATCGTGGACGTCAAGGTCTTCACCCGCGAAAACTGTGACGAGCTGAGCCCCGGCGTCAACATGGTCGTCCGCTGCTACATCGCCCAGAAGCGCAAAATCAGCGTCGGCGATAAAATGGCCGGCCGCCACGGCAATAAGGGCGTCGTCTCCCGCATCCTGCCCAGCGAGGATATGCCCTTCCTGCCCGACGGCCGTCCCCTGGACATTGTGCTTAACCCCTTGGGCGTGCCGTCCCGTATGAATATCGGCCAGGTGCTGGAAGTGCACCTGGGCTACGCCGCCGCCGCCCTGGGCTTCAAGGTTATGACCCCCGTCTTCGACGGCGCCCACGAGGGCGACATCCAGGATCTGCTGGAGCAGGCGGGCAAGCGCCGCGACGGCAAGACCGTCCTGTACGACGGCCGTACCGGCGAGGCCTTCGACAACCCCGTCACCGTCGGCTATATGTACTTCCTCAAGCTCCACCACCTGGTGGACGATAAGATCCACGCCCGTTCCACCGGCCCCTACTCCCTGGTCACCCAGCAGCCGCTGGGCGGCAAGGCCCAGTTCGGCGGCCAGCGCTTCGGCGAAATGGAAGTCTGGGCGCTGGAAGCCTACGGCGCCGCCTACACCCTGCAGGAAATCCTCACCGTCAAATCCGACGACGTGGTGGGCCGCGTGAAAACCTACGAGGCCATCGTCAAGGGCCAGAACGTGCCCCAGTCCGGCGTACCCGAATCCTTCAAGGTGCTGGTCAAGGAGCTGCAGTCCCTGGGCCTCGACATCAAGGTGCTCAATAAGGACAAACAGGAAATCGACCTCAAGCAAACCTTTGAGGACGACGACGAGCTGAGCATGGTGACAGTGGACGACGACGCGTTCTCCACCGTGACGAACGAAGGCGAACTGGACGGCTACGGTGTGGAAGACGCCGAGCCGGAGGACGACCTGGCCGCCGAGGAAGACGTGTTTGAACCCGACGGCGACCTGGCCTTCGACGACGAACTTTAATAGGGGAGGGCTGTAACTTTTATGATGGAATTCAATGTGTTCGACTCAATCAAAATCGGTCTGGCCTCTCCCGACCAAATCCGGAGCTGGTCCTACGGCGAAGTGAAGAAGCCGGAAACCATCAACTACCGCACCCTGAAGCCGGAACGGGACGGCCTGTTCTGCGAACGGATTTTCGGCCCGACCAAGGACTGGGAATGCCACTGCGGCAAATATAAGCGCATCCGCTACAAGGGCAAGATCTGCGACCGCTGCGGCGTCGAGGTCACCCGCAATAAGGTGCGCCGGGAGCGGATGGGTCACATCGAGCTGGCCGCCCCCGTGTCCCATATCTGGTACTTCAAGGGCATCCCCTCCCGGATGGGCCTGATTTTGGATATCTCCCCCCGCCTGCTCGAGCAGGTGCTGTATTTCGCCTCCTACATCGTGGTGGATCCCGGCCGCACCCCCTTGACCAAAAAGCAGATCCTCACCGATAAGGACTACCGCGACATGCGGGAGAAATACGAGGATGAATTCGACGCCGGCATGGGCGCGGAATACATCAAGAAGCTGCTGGAAGAAATCGACCTGGAGGCCCAGTCCAAGGAGCTCAAGGAAGAGCTGGAATCCGCCACCGGCCAGAAACGCGCCCGGCTGCTCAAACGCCTGGAAGTGGTGGAATCCTTCCGCCTGTCCGGCAACCGCCCCGAGTGGATGATCCTGGACGTGGTGCCCGTCATCCCGCCGGATATCCGCCCCATGGTGCAGCTGGACGGCGGCCGCTTCGCCACCTCCGACCTGAACGACCTTTACCGCCGGGTGATCAACCGGAACAACCGCCTCAAGCGTCTGCTTGAGCTGGGCGCGCCCGACATCATCGTGCGCAACGAGAAGCGGATGCTGCAGGAAGCGGTGGACGCCCTCATCGACAACGGCCGCCGCGGCCGTCCGGTCACCGGCCCCAATAACCGCCCCCTGAAATCCCTGTCCGATATGCTCAAGGGCAAGCAGGGACGCTTCCGCCAGAACCTGCTGGGTAAGCGCGTCGACTATTCCGGCCGTTCGGTTATCGTCGTCGGCCCGGAACTGAAAATGTACCAGTGCGGCCTGCCCAAGGAAATGGCCATCGAGCTGTTCAAGCCCTTCGTCATGAAGCGGCTGGTGGAAACCGGCGCCGCGGGCAACATTAAGTCCGCCCGCAAGATGGTGGAACGGCTGCGCCCCGAGGTTTGGGACGCTTTGGAAATCGTCATCAAGGACCATCCGGTCATGCTCAACCGCGCCCCCACCCTGCACCGTCTGGGCATTCAGGCGTTCGAGCCCGTTCTGGTGGAAGGCCGCGCCATCAAGCTGCACCCCCTGGTCTGCACCGCCTTCAACGCCGACTTCGACGGCGACCAGATGGCCGTTCACGTGCCCCTGTCCGCCGAAGCCCAGGCCGAGGCCCGCTTCCTGATGCTGGCCGCCGGTAACCTGCTCAAGCCCTCCGACGGCAAGCCTGTCGCCGTGCCCACCCAGGACATGGTGCTCGGTTCCTATTACCTGACCATCGATAAGCCCGGCGAGCCGGGCGAAGGCAAGATTTTCCGCGACGAAAACGAGGCCGTCATGGCCTACGACGAGAAGGTCATCGGCCTGCACGCCAAAATCAAGGTGCGCCGCACCCTGGAAATCGATGGCGTGATGCAGTCCCGCTTGGTGGAAACCACCATCGGCCGCATCATCTTCAACCGTCCCATTCCTCAGGATTTGGGCTTCGTCGACCGTTCCACCGTCGATAATCGCTTCCTGTACGAAATCGACTTCAAGGTGGGCAAAAAGCAGCTGTCCCGGATCATTGAAAAGTGCATCAAGGTGCACGGCGCCGCCCAGACCTCCGAGGTGCTCGACGCCGTCAAGGCCCAGGGCTATAAATACTCCACCCGCGGCGCGCTGACCGTCGCCGTGTGCGACGCGGCCATCCCGCCGGAGAAAAAGCAGCTCATCGCCGAGGCGGAAGCCAACGTCGACAACATCACCCGCCTGTTCAATAAGGGCCTGATGAGCGACGAGGAGCGGTATCGCGGTGTCATTTCCACCTGGAACTCCACCACCGAGAAGGTCACCCAGGCCCTGAACGACAACATGGACCCCTATAACCCCATTTTCATGATGTCCGACTCCGGCGCCCGTGGTTCCATCTCGCAGATCCGTCAGCTGGCCGGCATGCGCGGCCTTATCGCCAATACCTCCGGCCGCACCATCGAGGTGCCCATTCGGGCCAACTACCGTGAAGGCCTGAACATCCTGGAATACTTCATTTCCTCCCGCGGCGCCCGAAAGGGCCTGGCCGATACCGCCCTGCGCACCGCCGACTCGGGCTACCTGACCCGCCGTCTGGTGGACGTGTCCCAGGACGTGATCATCCGCGAGACCGACTGCGGCACCCACGAGGGCATCGAGGTCTACGACATCAAGGACGGCAAGGAAATGATCGAGCCCCTGACCGAGCGTCTGGTGGGCCGGTACCTGGCCGATGATTTCTGCGACCCGGCCACCGGCGAGGTGGTTGTCAGCCGCGATAAGATGATGAACGACAAGGATGCCGAGATCATCGTCGAGAAATACGGCGTCCAACGCATCAAAATCCGTTCGGTGCTCACCTGCGAGGCCAAGCATGGCGTCTGCGCCCATTGCTACGGCTCCAACCTGGCCACCGTTGACCCGGTGACCGTGGGCGAGGCCGTGGGCATCATCGCCGCCCAGTCCATCGGCGAGCCCGGCACCCAGCTGACCATGCGTACCTTCCACACCGGCGGCATCGCCTCCGGCGAGGATATCACCCAGGGTCTGCCCCGTGTCGAGGAACTGTTCGAGGGCCGCAAACCCAAGCACTTGGCCATCATCAGCGAAATCGACGGTGTGGTCCGGTTCGCGGAGGAAAAGAAAAAGCGTCTGGTCATCGTCACCAGCACCGATACCGAGAACCCCGACGAGCGCTCCTACGTCATCACCTATGGCTCCCGCCTGCGGGTGAACGAGGGCGATTTTATCAAGAAGGGCGACCGGATTACCGAGGGGTCTATCAATCCCCACGACATTCTGGCCATCAGCGGCGCCGAGGCGGTGCAGAACTACCTCATCATGGAAGTCCAGCGCACCTACCGGATGCAAGGCGTTGACATCAACGACAAGCACGTCGAGGTTATCGTCCGCCAGATGATGCGCAAGGTCCGGGTGGACGAGGCGGGGGATACCTACCTGCTCTCCGGCGCCCTCATCGACCGCTCCGAGTTCGACGCCGAGAACGCCCGCGTGCATCAGCGGATTGAAAACGGGGAGGTTCATCTCAAAGAGGCCACCTGTTCGCCCGTCCTGCTGGGCATCACCAAGGCGTCCCTGGCTACCGACAGCTTCCTTTCCGCCGCCTCCTTCCAGGAGACCACTCGCGTGCTGACCGAAGCCGCCATCAAAGGCAAGGTCGACCCGCTCATCGGCCTGAAGGAAAACGTCATCATCGGCAAGCTGGTTCCCGCCGGCACCGGTATGCAGGTGTATACCGACGTCGACGTGGTGGGCACCAAGGAGCCCGAGTCGGATCCCTATATCGCCACCCTGCGTTCCATGTTGGAAGAGGAGGACAAGGAGGAGGAACTCCCCACCTTTGCCGGCGAGGACGACGAGGACGAGCCGGAACTGGAGCCGGAAGAATCGGACTTGACAAACGTCTGATTGCCGTGCTAGAATACCGAATTGGGTATTCGCCCGGACGGGTTGTCCGGCCCTGTCATGGTTTTTGGCGGCACTGCCGCTGAAAATAGAAATTAGAACCAGTCCCAATAGCCATTCAACGGCCATTGGTACAGGTTCATCAACAGGAGGTGTTATGATTGCCAACCTTTAACCAGTTAGTCCGCAAGGGACGGGAAGTGATGGAGAAGAAGGCGAAGGCGCCGGCTCTGCTCAAGGGCTGGAACTCCAAAAAGCGCGTTCCGATCGATCAGAATTCTCCCCAAAAGCGCGGCGTGTGCACCGCGGTGAAAACGTCCACCCCGAAGAAGCCGAACTCGGCTCTGCGTAAAGTGGCCCGTGTGCGCCTGTCCAACGGGATCGAGGTCACGTCCTATATCCCCGGCGAAGGCCACAACCTGCAGGAGCACAGCGTGGTGCTCATCCGCGGCGGCCGTGTGAAGGACCTGCCCGGTGTGCGTTATCACATCGTGCGCGGCACCCTGGACGCCCAGGGCGTTGCCAAGAGAATGCAGGCCCGTTCCAAATACGGTGCGAAGCGTCCCAAGGCCGGAGCGGCCAAGAAGTAAGCGGATTGTATCCGGCTTGCGTCAAAAACCCGACATTTTCATCAGCGGCTGCGATGTAGCGGCAGTTGACTATATATACGAAGCGGTTCCCGGCCCAGCCGGGGGCGGCGGCGTTGTGTGGTGCTGTCCTCTATGTCGGCCAACGGGAGCATGTCACTTTCGAGTACCTGTGATATCATCATTATGAAGGAGGGAAGTAAAGTGCCGAGAAGAGGTTCCATCGCAAAACGCGACGTTTTGCCTGACCCGCTTTACAATTCCAAATTGGTGACCAAGCTCATCAACAACGTGATGGTTGACGGCAAGAAGGGCGTTGCCCAGAAGATCGTCTACGACGCGTTCGACATCATCCGCGAAAAGACGGGCAAAGAGCCCCTGGAGGTTTTCGAGGCGTGCATGGAGAATCTCATGCCCGTCCTGGAAGTCAAGGCCCGCCGTGTCGGCGGCGCCACCTATCAGGTGCCCATCGAGGTCCGTCCGGATCGCCGCCAGACCCTGGGCCTGCGCTGGCTGACCACCTATTCCCGCGCCCGGTCCGAGCGGACCATGCGGGAACGTCTCGCGGGCGAGATCCTGGATGCCATCAACGGCAACGGCGGCGCCGCCAAGAAGCGCGACGACACCCACAAGATGGCCGAGGCCAACCGCGCGTTCGCTCACTACAGATGGTAATAGCCCTCTAGGGCATGAGGCCCCACCGTTCCCATAGGAGCGCTACGCTGTTAACGGAACGCTGCGGGGAATCCCCCCGCCCTCCGTTGGCGGCGGAATTTTGGATAGGACGCGGATGCCGCGTGTATCCGGGATGCGGCCGCGTCGGAGGGATGCGGCCGCATTTTTCTGTCCCCGCGCGGCATGCTATATACCACATCTTTCCGCTAGTCAGCGGCGTTGCGACCTATTGAGGATAAAAAGGAGGACATTTATGGCAAGGCAAGTCTCTCTGGAAAAAACCAGAAATATCGGTATCATGGCGCACATCGACGCCGGCAAAACGACGACGACCGAGCGTATCCTGTTCTATACCGGTATCAATCATAAACTCGGCGAAACCCATGACGGCGGCGCCACCATGGACTGGATGGCGCAGGAGCAGGAGCGCGGCATCACCATCACTTCCGCCGCCACCACCTGCTTCTGGCAGAACCACCGCATCAATATCATCGACACCCCCGGCCACGTGGACTTCACCGTCGAGGTGCAGCGCTCCCTGCGCGTGCTCGACGGATCCGTCACCGTGTTCTGCGCCAAGGGCGGCGTGGAACCCCAGTCGGAAACCGTGTGGCGTCAGGCGGATCAGTACCAGGTTCCCCGCATGGCCTACGTCAATAAGATGGACATCATGGGCGCCGATTTCTATCGCGTTGTCAACATGATGAAGGAGCGGCTCAAGTGCAACGCCGTGCCGATCCAGCTGCCCATCGGCTCCGAGGATACCTTCAAGGGCATCATCGACCTGGTGGAAATGAAAGCCTACGTCTATTATGACGATCTGGGCAAGGACATTCGGGTGGAGGAGATCCCCGCCGATATGGCCGACGACGCGCAGATGTATCATGAGCAGCTGCTGGAGCATGTTGCGGAGCAGGACGACGCCCTGCTGGAGAAGTATTTTGCCGGCGAGACGCTGACCATCGAGGAGATCAAGTCCTGCATCCGCAAGGCCACCCTGGCCAACGCCATGGTGCCCGTGACCTGCGGCACGTCCTATAAGAACAAGGGCGTGCAGAAGCTGCTCGACGCCATCATCGACTATATGCCCGCCCCCACCGACGTCCCCGCTATCAAGGGTATCAATCCCGAGACCGAGGAAGAGGTGGAACGGCATTCGTCCGACGACGAGCCCTTCGCCGCTCTGGCATTTAAGATCGCCACCGACCCCTTTGTGGGCAAGCTGGCTTTCTTCCGGGTCTATTCCGGCACCGTCAACGCCGGCACCACGGTGTACAACTCCTGTAAGGACAACAACGAGCGGCTCGGCCGCATTCTGCAGATGCACGCCAACCACCGGCAGGACATCGAGACCGTCTACGCGGGCGACATCGCCGCCGCGGTGGGCCTGAAAAACACCACCACCGGCGATACCCTGTGCGACGAGAAGAATCCCGTCATCCTGGAATCCATGGAATTCCCGGAGCCGGTTATCCGCGTGGCCATCGAGCCGAAAACCAAGGCCGGCCAGGAGAAGATGGGCATCGCCCTCGCCAAGCTGGCGGAGGAAGACCCCACCTTCAAGACCTACACCGACGAGGAAACCGGGCAGACCATCATCGCCGGTATGGGCGAGCTGCATCTGGAAATCATCGTCGACCGTCTGCTGCGTGAGTTCAAGGTGGAGGCCAACGTCGGCGCTCCCCAGGTGGCTTACAAGGAGACCGTGCGCAAGCTGGCCGACGTGGATCACAAGTACGCCCGTCAGTCCGGCGGCCGCGGCCAGTACGGCCATGTCAAAATCAAGCTCGAGCCCAACGAGCCGGGCAAGGGCTATGAGTTTGTCAACGCCATCGTCGGCGGCGTCATCCCGAAGGAATATATTCCTGCGGTCGACGCCGGTATCCAGGGCGCTATGCAGTCCGGCGTGCTCGCCGGCTACAACGTCGTGGACGTGAAGGTCACCCTGTACGACGGCTCCTATCACGAGGTTGACTCCTCTGAAATGGCGTTTAAGATCGCTGGCTCCATGGCCTTCAAGGAGGCCATGCGCAAGGCAGATCCCGTGCTGCTCGAGCCGATTATGAAAGTGGTCGTCATCGTGCCGGAGGATTACATGGGCGACGTCATCGGCGACATCAACTCCCGCCGTGGCCTGATGCAGGGCATGGAAGCCGTTACCGGTGCCCAGCAGATCAACGCCCTCGTGCCCCTGTCCGAGATGTTCGGCTACGCTACCGACCTGCGCTCCCGTACCCAGGGCCGCGGCCAGTACGTCATGGAGCCCTCTCACTACGCGGAGGTTCCCAAGAGCGTGGCCGAAGCCATCATCGCCAAGCGCGTCAAGAAAGAGGATTGATGCGCGAAAGCCTCCCTCTTGAAGGAGAGGTAGCGTCTGGCATTCTTACGCTCAACCCCTCATTCCTTCCCTAGCCCATCGGAAAAGGACGGAATTCGCCCTTTTCCGGCAGCCCTCCGCTTTTCATGGAGGGAGGATGGCCTCTTCCCGGTGAATTTCTTTGGAAAACACTTGAAATTCCCACGGGGACTTGCTAAAATGGGGAAGTGCACTGCTGCATTTTTGATTGGTTTATAAAAAGGAGGAAATCCAAATGGCAAAGGCAAAGTTTGAAAGAAACAAGCCCCACGTAAACATCGGCACCATCGGCCACGTCGACCATGGCAAGACCACCCTGACCGCCGCTATCACCAAGGTGCTCGCGATGAAGGGCGACGCTGAGTTCGTCGACTACGCCAACATCGACAAGGCTCCCGAGGAGCGCGCCCGTGGTATCACAATCAACACCTCTCACGTGGAATACGAGACGGAGAACCGTCACTATGCCCACGTTGACTGCCCCGGCCACGCCGACTATGTCAAGAACATGATCACCGGCGCTGCGCAGATGGACGGCGCTATCCTGGTGGTGTCCGCTGCCGACGGCCCCATGCCCCAGACCCGTGAGCACATCCTGCTCTCCCGTCAGGTCGGCGTGCCCTATATCGTCGTGTTCATGAACAAGGTCGACCAGGTCGACGATCCCGAACTGCTCGAGCTCGTCGAGATGGAAATCCGCGAGCTGCTCAACGAGTATGAGTTCCCGGGCGACGACACCCCCATCATCCAGGGCTCCGCTCTGGTCGCGCTGGAGTGCACCTCCACCGATCCGAACGCTCCCGAGTATGCGCCCATCCTCAAGCTGATGGAAGCTGTCGACAGCTATATCCCCAGCCCGGAGCGCACCACCGACAAACCCTTCCTGATGCCTGTTGAGGACGTCTTCACCATCACCGGCCGCGGCACCGTCGCTACCGGCCGTGTGGAGCGCGGTCAGCTGAAGCTCAGCGAAGAAGTGGAAATCATCGGCCTGACCGACGAGCGCAAGAAGACCGTCGTCACCGGTATCGAAATGTTCCGCAAGCTGCTTGACTACGCGGAGGCCGGCGACAACATCGGCGCCCTGCTGCGCGGCATTCAGCGTACCGAGATCGAGCGCGGCCAGGTTCTGTGCAAACCCGGCTCCATCAATCCTCACACCAAGTTCCATGGCCAGGTTTACATCCTGTCCAAGGACGAGGGCGGCCGTCATACCCCCTTCTTCAACAACTACCGCCCGCAGTTCTATTTCCGCACCACCGACGTGACCGGCGTCATTTCCCTGCCCGAGGGCGTGGAAATGTGCATGCCTGGCGATAACGTCGAGATGGACGTGGAGCTGATCACCCCCATCGCCATCGAGGAAGGCCTCCGCTTCGCTATCCGCGAAGGCGGCCGCACCGTTGGCTCCGGCGTTGTCAGCAAGATCAACGGCTAATTTCGCTTAAAAACGGCCCGCTTTTACAGCGGGCCGTTTTTCTTATGGCATATCCCGGGCGGCTTTCCGGCATACTAAACGCGTAAAGCGCCGCTTGCCTTTGCCGCCCTTTTGTGGTTTAATAATGGACGGAGTCGTCGCTTACCTCAAGCAGAATGAATAAAAGGGGCAGACAATATGGGGATTATCGGCATCATCGGCGCCATGGCGTCGGAAGTGGAGCTGCTCACGCAGCAGATGGAGGAGGGGGCGGTGCTGCGTCACGCGGGCCTCGAATTCCATTACGGCCTGCTGGCCGGAAAGCCCGCCGTGGTGGCCCGCTGCGGCATCGGCAAGGTCTGCGCCGCCCTGTGCGCCCAGGCCCTGATCGATCGCTTCCACGTGGGGGCGCTTATCAATACCGGCGTGGCGGGCGGCCTGGATCCTTGCCTGGCGGTGGGGGATCTGGTGGTCGGCGCCGCCTCGGTGCAGCACGATTTTGATTTGACCAGCTTCGGCCATGTTAAGGGCTATATGAGCGGGGAGGACGATTCCCTTCCCACTCTCTACGCCGCCGACAGGCGGCTGATCGCCGCCTTTGAGGCCGCGGCCCGGGATGAGGCCTTTGCCGGGAAGGTGATCGAGGGCGTCATCGCCTCAGGGGACGTGTTTGTCTCCGATGAGGCGGTCAAGGCGGACGTCCGGGAACGCTTCGGGGCCGCCGCCGTGGAAATGGAGGGCGCCGCCATCGCGCAGACTGCCGCCGCCAACGGGGTGCCCTTCGTGGTGGTGCGGGCTATATCCGACCTGGCCGGCCAGCAGGCCGTGGTGTCCTTCGATACCTTTGAAAAGCAGGCCGCCCGTGCCAGCGCCGGCATCGTCATGGCCATGCTGAAAAACCTCCCGGATGTGGAGGAATGGGAGGGGGCGCGGGGCGATTGACTGCCGCTTTTCTGTCCCGGCTGAATAAGGTCTGCCGCGTCCTCTCCCTGCTCGCGGCGGTCATCGGCGCCTTCGTCCATTGGGTGCTGCCCCTGACGGTGATCGCCCCCGGGGATGAAAAAGCCTCGACGGTCGCTGTCGTATCGGGGGACGACGGTCCGACAGCCGTCTATTTGTCCAATACCCGCGGGCTGAAAAAATTCGGCCTGCTTGCCGCCTTCTGCACCCTCGGCGTCCTGCTCTCCCTGCTGCAAAACTGGCTGCGAAATGCTCTGAAAGGCTAAAAAGCCGCCCTTGGAACACACGTTCCAAGGGCGCTTTTTTTAGCCCTGAGCCAAGCTGAACGACAGAGCGACGGCGGGCGAAACCGGAAGAAAACAGGCGAAACAAAGCGCTTGCGGGCGAAAAAAAGCGGATAGTGATCCAAGGAAATCGAGGCGAATTGACATATTTTAGGGAGAATTGTACATGCTATCCTTATCGGAGCATAGGAGGATCAGCATGGAAAAACAAAGGGAAAACGGGGCGGATATGGAACGGGAAGAGGAGGCCTTGACCCGGTCTCTGGTGCGGGAAACCCTGGCGGAGCCCGCCAAAACCGCCCGCCTATGGCGCTTGGCCAGGGAGCTGCGCCGGGCCATGCGCACCCTGCGGCGCAGCTATCGCCGGGCGGTACAATGCGGCAAAACAGCGGCAGACGAATGGCTAGGAGACAACTACCACCTCCTGCTGCGTGAAGGCGAAGGCGCCCTCTCCGCCCTGCGCCACGCCGACCGGCAGCCCTGTGCTGACGGGGAGCCGGTGACCTACCGGCTGTTCCGCCGGATGCTTAAGGAGCAGGGGCTGCCGGGGGCGGAGGAGATTCGGCGGCTGCTGGACATGGCCGATGAAGAGCGGCCTCTAACCGTCTTCGAGTTGGCACAGCTGCCCTTGTGCCTGAAGGCCGCGCTGGTGATGCTGGCGGCCGACGCCTGCGGGGCGGAGCCGGAGCAGGGGGAGCGGTGGATAAGTGCCGCGGTCACTGGCCTGCGCCAGATGGCGGAGCTGGATTTTGTCGCCATGGCGGAGGAGCACAGCGTGGTAGAAAAGCTGCTGACCGGGGATCCGGCCGGCCTGTATACCCGCATGGACGAGGACACCCGGGCCGACTATCGCCGGGCGGTGGCTCTCAAGGCCATCCGCCAGGAGATCGGGGAGGGGGCGGTGGCCGCCGCCGCGGTGGAGGCCGCTGCCACCGCCCCGGAGGGCCGCAAGAGGCACGTGGGCCACTGGTTGCTGGATGAAGACCGGGCGGCCCGCCGGGCGCGTGGACGGGCCGCTCTGGCCTGCACCCTGGTGCTGCCTCTGCTGGCCGCGGTTTCCCTGGCCGTGCTTATCGGCAGCCCCTGGGCCATCCCGCTGCTCTATTTCCCGCTGTGGGAGCTGCTGCGCCCCGTGGTGGAGCACGTCGCCCGCATGGGCCTCAAGCCCCGCCGCCTGCCCCGCATGGATTTGGAAGGGGACGTGCCGGAGGAGGGACGGACCCTCATTACTGTCTCCACCCTTCTGCCCACGGCCGACAGCGCCGGCAAGGTAGCGGCCCATCTGGCCCGCCTGTACAACACCAACGGCACCGGAGCGGTGCAGATCTGCCTGCTGGCCGATCTCAAACAGGCGAAATACCCCGCCATGCCCCAGGACGAGGCCGACATCGCGGCCATGACCCGGGAGATCCGGCGGCTCAACCACTACTGCCCCGGCAGCTTTGTGCTGGCCGTGCGGCCCCGCACCTTCAGTCCCACCATGCAGAGCTATTCCGGCTGGGAGCGCAAGCGGGGGGCCATCACCCAGCTTGTCCGCCTCATCCGGGGACAGGAGGGGGAATTCCTGGCCCTGGAGGGGAATATTGACCGGCTGCGGCGCACCAAATACCTTCTGGCTCTGGACAGCGACACCGACATGCGCATGGACACCGTCTCCCAGCTGGTGGGAGCGGCTCTGCACCCCTGCAACCGGCCGGTCATCGACCCCATCACCCAGCGGGTGGTGGCCGGTTACGGCATTCTCACCCCCCGGATGGGGGTTACCTTGGATTCCGCCGACCGCACCCCCTTTTCCCGCGTGATGGCGGGGCAGGGGGGGATCACTGCCTACGACGTGGTGGCGGGCGATTTGTATATGGACGGGTTTGAGGAGAGCATTTTCGCGGGCAAGGGCCTCATCGACGTGGAGGCCTTCGCCCTGGTGACCGAGGAAGTGTTCCCGCCCGAGCAGGTGCTCAGCCACGACATTTTAGAGGGCAGCCTGCTGCGCACCGGCCTGGTCTCCGACGTGGAGATGACCGACGGCGTTCCCTCCGGCATGGGCGGCTGGCTCGACCGGCTTCATCGCTGGATCCGGGGAGACTGGCAGAATATCACCTTTTTATGGCATCCCGCCCTCTGCTTTACCCGCCTGGACAAGTGGAAGCTGCTGGACAACCTGCGCCGCTCCCTGACGCCGGCGCTCATCCTGCTGTGCCTGCTGCTCTCCCCCTTGTTTGAACGGGGTGGGGTTCTGGCTTTGGCGGCCATTCTCTCCGCCGTCAGCGGCCAGCTGCTGGCCGCCTTCCTTTCCCTGGTGCATGGCGGCTGGCTGACCCTGACGGGCAAATATTACTCCCGGGTGATGCCCCGCGCCATGGGCGCCCTGGCGCAGGCGGGCGTCACCTTTGTCATGCTGCCCGCCACCGCGTGGGTGGGACTGTCGGGCATGGGCATCGCCCTGTGGCGGCTGAAAAGCCGGAAACGGATGCTGGAATGGGTCACCGCCGCTGAGGCGGATAGCCGGCGGGGCGGCTTTCTCTCCGCCCTGCGCCGGTTCTGGTATTCCCTGCCGGCGGCCGCCATCTGCCTGGTTTTCGGCGGGGCACTGTTGCGGCTGGCGGGGCTGTTTTTCTTGGCGCTCATCCCCCTGGCGCTCTGGTCGGCCCGTCCGGCGGCCGCCAAAAAGCCGGATCTGTCCGCCGCCGGGCGGGAGCAGGTGCACACCTATGCCGCCGCCATGTGGCGGTTCTACGAAGAGCTGTGCACCCCGGAGGATCACTACCTCCCCCCTGATAACCTGCAGGAATCCCCGGTCTGGCGGGTGGCCCACCGCACCTCTCCCACCAACATCGGGCTGTACCTGCTGTGTGTGCTGGCCGCCCGGGATTTGGGCTTCATCGACGTGTCCGACATGCTGAACCGGGTGGAGAACACCGTCGCCACGGTGGAAAAGCTGGAAAAATGGAAGGGAAACCTGCTCAACTGGTACGACACCCGCACCCTGCGGCCCCTGTCGCCCCGGTATGTCTCCACCGTGGACAGCGGCAACCTGGCCTGTTGCCTGGTGGCCCTGCGGCAGGGGCTGCTGGAGCTGAGGGATCCGCGGGGGGAGGAGCTGGCCGCCCGCATCCGCGCGCTGTACATGGCCGTGGATCTCACCTCCCTGTACAACAAGCGGCGGGCCCTGTTCCATATCGGCCTAGATCCCGATACCGGGGAAGCCAGCCCGTCCTATTACGATCTGCTGATGAGCGAGAGCCGGATGACCGGGTATTTTGCCATTGCCACCCGCCGGGTGAGCAAGAAGCACTGGGGTGCGCTGGGCCGGATGCTGGCCAAATCCGCCGGCTATGTGGGGCCGGTGTCCTGGACAGGCACCATGTTCGAGTATTTCATGCCCCGGCTGCTGCTGCCGGCTTACGAGGGCTCCATGGGGTATGAGGCGCTGCGCTTCTGCCTCCACTGCCAGAAACGGCGGCCGCCCAGAGGCGTGCCGTGGGGCGTCAGCGAAAGCGGGTTTTACGCCTTCGACAGCAATCTCAACTATCAATACAAGGCCCATGGCGTGCCCCGCCTGGCCCTCAAGAGGGGAATGGCGGCGGATCTGGTCATTGCCCCTTATGCCACCTTCCTGACCCTTACCACCGATCCGGAGGGGGCGCTGCGCAACCTGTCGCGGCTGGAGCGGCTGGGCATGACCGGGCGCTGCGGCTTCTACGAGGCCGCGGACTTCACCAAGGGCCGGGCGGCGGGCGGCGGGTATTCCGTCGTGCGCAGCTATATGGCCCACCATGTGGGCATGAGCATGGCGGCCTGCGCCAACGTGCTGCTGGACGACGTGTTTGTTCGCCGCTTTTTGCGGGACGGGGACATGGCCCGGGCCAGCGAGCTGCTTAACGAGCAGGCGCCGGTCAACTGCTCCGTCTACGACATGGTCAAGGAGCCGACGGCCCCTGAGCTGCCGGGGCGCAGCGTGGCCGTGACGCAGGACATCGCTCTGGTCAATCCCCGCTCCCCTCAGGTGCATCTGCTGTCCGGCGGGGAGTGGATGCTGGCCGTCAGCGACAGCGGCACCGGGGTATCGGTCTGCCGGGGAATGGACATGACCATGCACAGCGGCGATCTGCTCCGTCGGCCCCAGGGGATATTCACCCTGGTGGACGGCGGGGAGGGCGCTTTTTCCCTCACCCGGGCCCCCGATCTGGCGGCGCTGGACAATCACCGGGCCACCTTTGGGGACGGCTACGCCGCTTTTTTTGCCGAGAAGGGAATTCTCAGCGCCGGGCTGCGAGTGATGGTGCATCCCCGCCTGCCCGGGGAACAGCGGCAGCTGATCCTCCAGAACAAATCGGCGGCCACGGTGCAGGCCCGGGTGCTGTTCTATTTCGAGCCCTGCCTGTCCCGGCGGCAGGACGTGGAGGCGCATCCAGCCTTCTCCCGCCTGTTCCTCTCCGCCCATAAGGAGGAGGCGGCCCAGGCGTTGGTAGTCACCCGCCGGCGGCGGGGGGACGAGCCGCCCATGTGCCTGGCGGCGGGCTTCTTGGAGGGGGCGCCCTTCGAATACGAGGCCGACCGGGAGGCGCTGCTGACCCGGCCCCTGGGCACCGCGTCCCTGCCCGGCAACATGAACGCCCCCTTTAGCAGTGCGGGCAGCGGGGTGCCCGACGGGGCCGTGGCCCTGCGGCTGAGTCTGGACGTCCCCCCCAAGGGGAAGGCGGCGCTGACCTTTGTGCTGGCCGCCGCCCCCACCGAGGGGGAGGCGGTGACGCGTCTGGTGGAAATGCGCCGGGAGGGGCGGCTGACCGCCGCCAAAGCGGCCAAGTCCCCCTTCGGCGGGGTGGAGGCCCAGCTGGCGGCCCAAATTCTGCCCGATCTGTTTTATCCGCCCCGGATGTCCCGGGAGTGGGCCCAGGCGGCCCGGGAAAACACCCGGGGACAGGCGGCCCTTTGGCCCCTGGGTATCTCGGGGGATTTCCCCATCGTGCTCATGGAGGTGCACAACGCGGCGGACGCGTCCCGGGCCGAGCCCTATATGCGGCTGCACCGTTCCCTCCAGCTGGGGGGCGTGGACTCCGAGCTGGTCATCCTCTACCGGGAAGGCGGCGATTATGACGCGCCGGTGCTGGAGGCCCTGCGGGAGGCTGCCCAGGCGGTGGACTGTATCCAGATGCTGGGGGCCAGGGGCGGCATTCACACCGTCAACCTGATGCAGCACGGGGAGGAAGCCGCCGCCCTGCTCACCGCCGTCTGCGTGCACAACGGGGCCCGGGATCTCCAGCGCACCGGTCTGCCTCCTGTCGAATATATGCCGATTTCTATACAACCTGTAGAACGAGACGGAAAAATAACAGAAAGTCCTCGAAATTTGCTGGAAATCCCAGGTGGGCGGTTCGAGGGAGAGCGCTTTGTGCTGCACGATCCGGCCGGGGGCGGGCCCCGGCTGCCCTGGTGCCATGTGCTGGCCAACCCGACCTTTGGCACCCTGGTATCTGACAAGGCGCTGGGCTTTACCTGGGCGATCAACGCCCGGGAGAACAAGCTGACCCCCTGGTTCAACGACGTGTCGTCGGACAACCGGGGTGAGATGCTGCTGCTGCGGGCCGGCGGCAGGGTGTACGACACGGTGTGGGGCTCCACCCCCATATTCGGGGACGGCTACGCCCGGTACGAGGGGCGGGCCGGGAGCCTGCGCACGGCGGTGATGGTGACGGTGCCCGCGGCCGGCATGGTCAAGCGGGTGACCCTGGAGATCGAGAACACAGCGGAGGAGGAAACGGACGTGCAGGCTGCCTATTATACCGAGCCGGCGCTGGGGGTGGATCGCCGCCAGGCGCGCCATACCGTGGCCCGCTGGGAGCAGGGAGCCCTGTTACTGCGCAACCCCTTTTCCGACATCCACGGCGGCCTGATACTCACCGCCGTGGGAGGGGCGGACGGCTGTGACTGCGATCGGGGGAGCTTCCTCGCGGGGAACTGGGGCGGCGGCACCCTGTCGCCCATCCCCGACCCCTGCGGGGCGGTCATCGTGCGTAGAAGGCTGCCCCCGAAAAGACGGGAGACCATCACCTTCGTGCTGGGCTACGGCGCCCATCAAGAGGGAGTCATGGCCCTACCCCGGCTGGCGGAGGGTGGCAAGCCCATGACCCTGCCGGCACCGGCGCTGGACTGCCCCGACAGGGAGCTGGCGGCGCTGTGCAGCCACTGGCTGCCCCGGCAGATCGTCACCTGCCGTCTGTTCGCCCGCACCGGGTTTTACCAGTGCGGCGGGGCATGGGGGTTCCGGGATCAGCTTCAGGACACGCTGGCCGCCCTATGGCTGCGGCCGGAGCTGACCGCCCGACAGCTCCAGCGGTGCGCGGCCGTCCAGTTCGAGGAGGGGGACGTGCTCCACTGGTGGCACCGGCTTCCCGGCCGGCGGCTGCGGGGGGTGCGCACCCGCTGCTCCGACGATCTGGCGTGGCTGCCCTTCGTGCTGGCGGCGTATACCGAGTTCACCGGGGACACCGGCATTCTGGACGTGCCGATCCCCTGGCTGACCGGCCCGGCGCTGACCGAGGAGGAGCAGGAGCGGTATTTTGAGCCGGAGACGGCCGGATACCGATCCTCCCTGTACGAGCACGCCGTGCGGGCGCTGGACAAGGCCATCACCCACGGCAGCCATTATCTGCCCCTGATGGGATCAGGGGATTGGAACGACGGCTTCAACCGAGTGGGGGCCGAGGGACGGGGGGAAAGCGTCTGGCTGGCCATGTTCCTGGCCCTGACGCTCACCAGGTTTTCTCCCATCTGCCGAGGACGGCAGGACGAGGAGCGGGCCAGACGATACGAGGCTGTGGCCGAGGGATACCGCCAGGCGGCGGAAAGCTGCTTTGACGGCGACCGCTATCTACGGGCCTATTTGGACGACGGCACCCCACTCGGCCGGGAGGGCGCCGGGGCCTGCGCCATTGACAGCCTGTCCCAGAGCTTCGCGGTGCTCTGCGGCCTGAACGCCTCACACACGGGAACCGCGCTGGACACCGCCCTGCGGCAGCTGGAGGATGGGGAAAACGGGCTGCTCAAGCTGTTCGCGCCTCCCTTCGGACAGCCGGACAAGCGGGTGGGCTACACCTCCTCCTACCCCGCCGGGGTACGGGAAAACGGGGGGCAGTACACCCACGCCGCGGCCTGGCTGGCCATCGCCCTGTTTGAGGCGGGGCGGCCGGAGGACGGGACGCGGGTGCTCCGCCTGCTGAACACCATCGCCAAGTACACCGACGGGCTGGGAGAAAAATACCGGGGCGAGCCCTATGCGCTGGCGGGGGACGTCTACGCCAATCCGGCCTGCCCGGGCCGGGTGGGGTGGAGCCAGTACACCGGCGCGGCGGGGTGGATGTATACGGCGGTGTTCCGGCACCTGCTGGGGCTGCGACCCCGGGGGAACGCGATGGATTTGCAGCCCTGCCTGCCTGTCGGGTGGCCGGGGTACAGCCTGAAAATCACCCTGCTGAACACGCCGCTGTCCATTACAGTGGCCCGGGAGGAGGCCAAGGGGCTGACGGTGGACGGCAAGGAGGCGCAGGAGGTCCCGCTGGACGGGAAGAGGCACAAGGTGCATTTGAACCTGTAAGAGGCGGCCATGGGAGCCATTGGAGGAAAACCCAAGGGCGGGAGATTGTTTTGGCTTTCCACCTCATCCGGCGTCCGGCGGGGCCGGACGCCACCTTCCCCCTTGAGGGGGAAGGCTTTGACTATGCTTAAGCATGTAGGGGACAGCGCGAAGCGGTGGCCCCTACAAAAAGCCGCCCGCTAGGCGGGTGGGATTGTGGGCTTAAGCAAGAGCAACACCTTTCCTGGTATAATGACGATGTTCAAGCCGTCAAAAAAGAAGGAAAGGTGTTGCTCTATGGCACAAAGTTTAGCACATTCAAAATGGGTATGCAAGTACCACATCGTGTTCAGTCCGAAGTATCGAAGAAAGATCATCTACAACCAATTACGAGTGGATATACAGCAGTATATTCGGGATTTGTGCAAATGGAAGGGTGTGGAGATATTGGAGGGGCATATGATGCCCGACCATGTGCATCTGCTGTTGTCGATACCGCCGAAATATTGCGTCTCCAGCTTTATGGGGTACTTGAAAGGGAAATCGGCAATGATGATCTTTGAAAAACACGGGAATCTGAAGTACAAGTTCGGCAACAGGCACTTCTGGGCAACCGGGTATTACGTGAGTACCGTTGGACTGAATGAGGCAACCATCAAGAAATATATCCGAGAGCAGGAAAAGCAGGATATGCTCGAAGACAAATTGACTACCAAAGAATACGACGACCCTTTCAAGGGTAGCCGGTAGTCAGTCCACTACGGCTTGAACATAGTGAAAGCCAGCGTCTTTTAGGCGCTGGCCTTCCTATGCCCTTCTAGGGCTCCTTCATGCCACCCGTTTTACGGGTGGTCATGACTCGGCGGGCTAGTTCATGTTCTATCGGGTTAGGGGTAGGTATGCGGGGTAGGACCCCGCGTCCCTATTGAACTTGTGCCGCTCCCGCACCCCTTCTTTCTTTTTCGTGCGTGAAAAAGAAAGAAGGGGGAGAAAGAAAAAGCCTTATAGAACCAGCCGGCGGGGGGAGGCCGACGTTGTGGCTCGCGGCGAGCGCTGTGTCGCTGCGGGCTTCGACCCGCCACAGGAGAAATGAAACCTTTTGTAAGCCTGCGTCGCCGCAAGTGCGCCCGCTAATGCCCATGCGGTGGCAGCGTTCTGCTTGCTGCCGGCCCCGCCTCGTTTGTGCGTCGCCACGTGTTGCGGAAGTGGGGCGACCGACTGTCTTGGGGCTGGACTGCGTGGGAGGATGGACGGATTCGGGGGGATGCTCTGAATCTGCCGGTCTCAGCGTCTTTAGACGCCGAGCCCATACGGGGATCCGGGGGTGGGGTGCCGTAAGTGGGTTCTTGTTCCGCATTTTCCACCTCATCCAACGTCCGACGGAGCCGGACGCCACCTTCCCCTCAAGGGGAAGGCTTTGGCTCGCCGTTGGTAGTGGGGGAGGGTGGGATTGAGCGCTGTCCTACGGGCGAGCGGTGGCCGTTCCTACAAGGCTGGCGCTGGTGTTTGCGGGGTTCTATTGGACTTTCGCCGGAGAATTTGGTATACTGGTAAAAATTACAGCCCCGCCGGTGCGGCAGGGCTGATTGGAACAAAGGATGTGATGTGACTTGCCGCCCATTCCGCAAACAATCGCCCCGGGCGTTTCCTTTTTATCCCTGCCTGACAGCCGCTTCAAAACGGCCCGCCTGACGGCGGCGTTTTTGCTGCCGCTTAAGGAGGAGACCGCCGCCCGGTACGCCCTGGTGCCCCATCTCCTCTGCCGCAGCTGCGCGGCGTATCCGGATATGACGGCCCTTAACCGGCGGTTGAACCAGCTGTACGGCGCGCGGATTCACGCTGGGGTGTCCCGGGTGGGGGATCAGCAGGCGCTGCTGCTGACCGCCGACTGCATTGACGACCGGTACGCCCTGAAGGACGAGCCGGTGGCTGCCGACTGCGCGAAGCTGCTGCTGTCCATGATTTTCAATCCCGCGCTGGAGGACGGCGTATTTCGCGAGGCCGACGTGGACCCGGAGAGGCGCTGCCTCGTGGAGATCATCGAGTCGGAAATCAACGAAAAACGGCTGTACGCCCGCCACAAGTGCGAGCAGCTGCTCTGCCCGGGCGAGCCCTACGCGGTGGGGGTGTACGGCGATATCGAGCGGGCGAAGGCCCTGACCCCCGCCGACGCCACCGCCGCCTGGAAGGAACTGCTTTCCACGGCGTCAATCCTCTGGATTTACCAAGGCGGGGCCGAGGGGGCCGATGCGGCCGCGGCCATCGGGGCCGGGTTTGCCGTGTGGGGCGATCGCCACCCCGCCGCGCTGACCACCCGCACGGCCTTCACACCGCCGGAGCAGCCCGTGCGGCGCACCGAGACCATGGCGGTCAACCAGTCCAAGCTGGACATGGGCTTCCGGGTGGGGATCGCCGATCCGGACGAGGCGTGCATGGCCGCCCGGCTGATGAACGCCCTGTTCGGCGGGACGCCCCATTCCATGCTGTTCCGCAGTGTGCGGGAAAAGCTGAGCCTATGCTATTACTGCGCCTCCTCCTACGACTATATCAAGGGCGTGATGCTGGTGGACAGCGGGGTGGAGGCGGCCAAGGCCGACGAGGCCCAAGCGGAGATCCTACGGCAGCTGGATTTGCTGCGGCAGGGGGCGTTCACCGACGAGGATTTGGAGGCCGCCCGGCGCAGCGTGCTCAACCAGTTCCAGGAGGTGGACGATCTCCAGTCTAGCCGGATGGGCTGGTACCTGCGGCAGAGCGTCAGCCCCCGGTTCACCTCGCCGGAGGAATCGGCGGCCGCGCTGGCCGCCGTGACCCGGGACGAGGTCTGCGCCGCCGCCCGGCAGGTGCATCCGATATGCGTGTATCTGCTGCAATCCGAGAAAGGGGGCGAGGACTGATGGAGGTTATCCGCAGCGAGCGGACGGGGGAAGAATGCGTGCGCATCGACCATCCCTCCGGCCTGCCGATTTTCGTCTGGCCCAAGAAGGGGTACCAGTCGGCCTACGCGGTGTTCGCCACCCGGTACGGCTCCATCGACACAGCGTTCACCACCGAACAGGGGCCGGTCACCGTGCCGGCGGGCATCGCCCATTATCTGGAGCACAAGCTGTTTGAAAACGAGGACTGCGACGCCTTCGAGCGGTACGCCCGTACCGGCGCGTCGGCCAACGCGTACACCAGCTTTAGTCAGACGGCCTACCTGTTCACTTGCACCGAGCGGGTGGAGGAGTCGCTGGAAATCCTGCTGGATTTCGTGCAGAAGCCGTATTTTACCCCCGAGACGGTGGCCAAGGAGCAGGGGATCATCGGCCAGGAAATCCGGATGTGCGAGGATTCTCCCTCCCGCCGGGTGCTGTTCAACCTGCTGCGCGCTCTCTACCACGAGCATCCTATCAAAATTGACATTGCGGGCACGGTGGAATCCATCGCGCAAATCACGCCCGAGCTGCTCTACGGCTGCTACAACACCTTCTACAACCTGCGCAACATGGTGCTGGTGGTGGCGGGAAATGTGACGGCAGAGCAGGTGCTGCGGGTGGCGGACAGGATGCTGAAGCCCGCGCCGGCGTGGCAGCTGGAGCGCACGCCGGCCGACGAGCCCGCCGACGCCGTGACCTCCCGGGTGGAGGAGACCATGCCGGTGAGCGCCCCGCTGTTCTATCTGGGCTACAAAGAGGTCATTCCGCGGGAGGAGGGCACCCGCTGCCGCACGGCGGAGGAGCTGGCGGCGGCGGAGGTGCTGCTGGACCTGCTGGCGGGCAAGGCGTCCCCGCTGTACGCCCGGCTGATGGACGAGGGGCTGATAAACGCCCAGTTCGGCGCCGATTATTTTGAGGGGCCGGGTTACGCGGTCTGGCTGTTCGCCGGGGAATCCCGGGACCCGGACGCGGTGCGGCAGGCCGTCGAGGCGGAGCTGGCCCGCGCCAGACGGGAAGGATTCGCCCCCGCCGATTTTGAGGCGGCGCGCAACGCCCTGTACGGGCGGCTGATTACGGCGCTGAACAGCGTGGAGAATTGCGGCGATTTTCTGGTAAACGATTATTTTTACGGCAGAAAACCCTTCGCCCTTATTGACGCGGCGGCCTCACTTGATCTACAATCGGTATATGACCTTCTGCACGGCAGTCTGCGGGCGGAATCGTCCGCGCTGTCGGTGGTGCACGCTTAAGTCCCCGGAGGGGGACTACATATGCGACCGAAAGGACTGGTAGTTTCCATGCAGCATTACGTGGAGTTTCCCAATTTGGGATGGAAAATCCCCATCTCGCCCGATCTTATCAGCATCGGGCCCGTTACCATCAAATGGTACGGCGTCATCATTGCCGTGGGGTTCCTGCTGGCCATGATTTACGCGCTCAAGCGGGCCAAGGAGTTCGACCTGAACCCCGATCGCATGATCGACGTGGTGCTGGTGTCCGCGCTGTTCGCCTTTGTGGGCGCGCGGCTGTATTACGTGGTGTTTTCCGAGGATCGGGCGCAGTTCTTCAGCGATCCCATCACCATTCTGCAGGTATGGAACGGGGGCCTGGCCATTTACGGCGGGGTGATTTTCGCGTTCCTGACCGCGCTGTGGATGTGCCGGGTGCGCAAGGTGAACACCCTGGCCATGTTCGACATCGCGTCTCTGGGCTTTCTCATCGGCCAGAGTATTGGCCGCTGGGGCAATTTCGTCAACCAAGAGGCCTTCGGCGGCAACACCAACCTGCCCTGGGCCATGACCGGCGACATCATCAAGCAGGGCGTCGTGGGCGGCGGATACGATCCGGATTTGCCGGTGCATCCCACCTTCCTGTATGAATCCCTTTGGTGCCTGGTCGGCCTGGTGCTGCTGCATGTGGTATCCAAGAAGGCGTACCGGTTCAAGGGCCAGATTTTCGCCATGTATATCGGCTGGTACGGGCTGGGCCGGTTCTGGATCGAGGGGCTGCGCACCGACAGCCTGATGCTGGGCACCATGCGGATTTCCCAGGTGGTGGCGGTGCTGGCCGTTCTGGGAGGCATCGCGCTGTTCTTTATCTTTAAAAACGTGGCCGCCCAGTCCCCCAAGGATTTGTTCGAGGAGAGCCTGGAGCTGGCCGAGGAAGCGGCGGAAGAGGCCGCCAGGGAAACGGAAGAGGGCGCGCAGGACGCCGAGGCTGGAGGCGAGCCGGCCGAAACGGCGGGCGAGGACGCGCCTCAGGCCGCCGGCGAAGACGAGGCCGTGACGGAGGAGCCGGCGCCGGACGGGACGGAAGAAACGCCCGCCCAGGAAACGGCCCCGGACGGGGAAAGCGACACGGACAAACAGGTCTGAAATCCGGCCGCGGCGGTGCGTACCGCCGCGGCCGGAACGCGTGCCTGTGGGAAGATAAAGAAATGGGGAATGGAACATGGCGACCATCATTGACGGAAAAGCGATTGCGGCGGCGGTGCGGGCCGATGTGGCGTCCGACGTGGCGGCGCTGAAGGAGAAGGGGATCGTCCCGGGCCTGGCGGTCATCATCGTGGGCAGCGATCCGGCCTCTCGCGTCTATGTCAACAACAAGAAAAAGGCCTGCGCCGAGGCGGGGATTTATTCGGAGGAATTCGCCCTGCCGGAGGACACCACCCAGGACGAACTGCTCGCGCTGGTGGAAAGCCTGAACAACCGCAGCGACATCAACGGCATCCTCTGCCAGCTGCCGCTGCCGGCCCATCTGGAGGAGAAGGCGGTCATCGAGGCCATTTCCCTGCGCAAGGATGTGGACGCTTTTCACGCGGCCAACGTGGGGCATATCATGATCGGCGATTATCACTTCCTACCCTGTACGCCGGCGGGCGTGATGGAGCTGCTCCACCGCACCGGTGTGGAGGTGGCGGGCAAAAACTGCGTGGTGGTCGGGCGGAGCAACATCGTGGGCAAGCCCATGGCCATGCTGCTGCTGCACGAAAATGGCACGGTGACCATCTGTCACTCTAAGACCCAGGATTTGCAGGGCATCTGCCGGAACGCCGACATTCTGGTGGCGGCGGTGGGGCGGCCGAAGTTCATCACCGCCGACATGGTCAAGCCGGGCGCGGCGGTCATCGACGTGGGGATGAACCGGGACGAAAACGGCAAGCTGTGCGGCGACGTGGACTATGCCGCGGTGGAGCCGGTGGCGGGCTGCATCACCCCGGTGCCCGGGGGCGTGGGGCCCATGACCATCGCCATGCTGCTGAAAAACACCGTCATGGCGGCCAAGCTGCAGAACGCGCTGCTGATGGGGAAATAAGCATTCCGTACAGGCCGACCGGCGCCGCCGGGCGGCCTGTTTTGGGGATGCGCGCCCTTGAAAAGACGGGCGGAGAGCCAAAAATTCACAGAGAATTTCCGTTTTCCGCTTTACACTGGGCGCGGACTATAGTAAAATAGAACGCAAGAAAATAGCGGGACGGCGGGCGGGCGCAACACCCCGCCTTTGCTCTGCCCGGGATGCGCGCCGACGGCGCGGGGAGGTTGACAATGGAACCGAAGTATAAACGGATTCTGCTCAAGCTGAGCGGAGAGGCCATGGCGGGAAGCAACGGACAGGGGCTGGATTTTGACACGGTGCTGCGCATCTGCGGCGCGGTCAAGAAATGCGCCGACATGGGGGTGCAAATAGGCATTGTCGTGGGCGGCGGCAACTTCTGGCGGGGCCGGTCGAGCGGGAAAATGGATCGCACCCGCGCCGATCACATGGGGATGCTGGCCACCACCATCAACGCGCTGGCCCTGGCCGACGCGCTCGAGCAGCTGGACTGCGACGTGCGGGTGCAGACCGCCATTGCCATGAACCAGGTGGCCGAGCCGTACATCCGCAACCGGGCCATGCGGCATCTGGAAAAGGGCCGGGTGGTCATCTTCGGCTGCGGCACCGGCAATCCGTTCTTCTCTACCGACACGGCGTCCGCCCTGCGGGCCGCCGAAATCGAGGCGGACATCATCTTCAAGGCCAGCATGGTGGACGGCGTGTATGACAGCGATCCGAAGAAGAACCCGGACGCCGTCAAGTTCGACAGGCTGAGTTTCCTGGACGTGCTCAACAAGGATCTCAAGGTGATGGATTCCACCGCCGCCACCCTCTGCAAGGACAATGAAATCCCGATTTTGGTGTTCAATCTGGAGGAACCGGAAAATATTGTGCGCGCTGTGCGCGGCGAGACCATCGGCACGATTGTGGAATAAGTTTTCTGCCTCATCCCATACTACAGAAAAGGAGATGCCCATCCCATGAAAGAAGTGTTTGAAGCCGCCGAGACCAAGATGAACAAGACCGTCAACGCGCTGATAAACGAATACGCCGCCATCCGCGCGGGCCGCGCCAATCCGGCGATCCTCGACAAAATTGCGGTGGATTACTACGGCGTGCCCACGCCGGTCAACCAGATGGCGGCCGTGTCGGTGCCCGACGCCCGCACCATTCTCATCGCCCCGTGGGACAAATCCACCCTCAAGGCCATCGAAAAGGCCATCCAGACCTCCGACATCGGCCTCAACCCTCAGAACGACGGCTCCAGCCTGCGCCTGAATTTCCCGCCGCTGACCGAGGAGCGCCGCAAGGAGCTGGTCAAGGGCGTGTACAAGTACGCCGAGGAGGCGAAAGTGTCTGTGCGCTCGGTGCGCCGGGACGCGATGGAAAAGCTCAAGGACATGAAGAAAAAGGCGGAAATCACCGAGGACGATCTGAAAAACGCCGAGAAAAAAATGCAGGACTTGACCGATAAGTTCTGCAAGGAGATCGACGTCACCGCCTCCAAAAAGGACAAGGAAATCATGGAAATCTGATAGAGGTTTCGTCAGGGGTATTGCAGAACCCGCCGTTCTGCAATACCCCGATTTCCAATCGGACGCCGGGAAAAACGGCCGGCAGGAGGGTACGGATGCGCTGGTTTCAGAGAAAAAAACCGATTCCTCCCGTGGAGGACGTGCATATTCCCCGGCATGTGGGGATTATTATGGATGGGAACGGTCGTTGGGCGAAGAAGCGGGGGCTGCCCCGCCAGGCTGGACACGTCACCGGCGCCCAGGTGTTCCGGAAAATCACCAAATACTGCGAGAAGAAGGGCGTCGGGTATCTGACGGTCTACGCCTTCTCCACCGAAAACTGGAGGCGGCCTGCCGAAGAGGTGGACGCCATCATGAACCTGTTCCGTGACTACCTCAAGGAATCCCTGCGGGATTTTAAGAACGAAAACATCCGCACCCGCTTTATCGGCGACAGGGAGCCGCTCGCGCCTGACATCCGCCGGCTCATCGAGGAGGCGGAGGCTTCCACCGCCCATAAAGACGGGATGGTTTTGAATATCGCCATCAATTACGGCGGCCGGCAGGAGATTGTCCAGGCCGCCCGCCGGCTGGCCGAGGACGTCCGGCAGGGCCGCCTGAACCCCGAGGACGTTACCGAGGAGCGGCTGTCCGACCGGATGTACACCGCCGGCCAGCCCGACCCGGATCTCATTCTGCGGCCCAGCGGTGAATTCCGCTTGTCCAATTTTCTCATTTGGCAGTCCGCCTACGCGGAATATGTTTTTATGGATATTCTGTGGCCGGACTTCACCTCGAGGGATTTGGACGAGGCTTTTGCCGAATACGCGCGGCGGCACCGCCGTTTTGGAGGAGTTTGATTCATGAAATCCCGGATAATCACCGGCGTCGTGGGCGGCGGGCTGCTTCTGGCGATATTGCTGCTGTGCCCCGATATCTGCCTCAATATCGCCTTTGTGCTGGTCTGCGCCCTGGCGATGTACGAGGTGCTGATTGTCACCCGGTTTGTGGAGCACAAGGGTCTGATGGCCGCGGCGGTGGCTTTTTCCATGCTGACCCCGTTTTTCCTGGAAACCACCAGCCGATATCCGGCGTTTATTGTGATTTTGCTGTTTGTGCTGGGGCTGGCGTTCGTGCAGGTGCTGTATCACGAGACTCTGCGGGTGGAGCGCACCGGCTTTGTCTTTTTTGTCTCCATCATCGTGCCCATCGCCCTGTCCTGCACCCCGTATTTGCAGACCCTCTCCCGGGTGCACGGCCGGTTTTATGTATTTCTCGCGTTCATCATCCCTTGGATGTGCGATATCGGGGCCTATTTTGTGGGCACCTTCCTGGGCAAGCATAAGATGTGTCCGAAAATCAGCCCCAAAAAGACGGTGGAGGGCCTAGTGGGCGGCATCGTCATTTCCGTGGCCGCCAGCGTGCTGGCCGCCTGGCTGTACCAGGTGCTGCATCTGACCCCCAACCAGCTCGGCACTGTCAGCCTCTGGCAGGTGGGGCTGCTGGCCCTGGTGCTCTCGCCCCTGTCGGTGATGGGCGATTTGTTCGCCTCCATCATCAAGCGGCAGAGCCAGGTCAAGGACTTCGGCCATATCATGCCGGGACACGGCGGCATCATGGATCGCTTTGACAGCATGATTTTCGTCTCGCCGGTTCTGTTTGTCGTGCTGCGTTTCCTGCCGCTGATTTACTAGAGAAGATTCGAAAACACGGACGTCTGCGGGAGGAATAGGTATGGCGGATACAAAATCGCTGGTGCTGCTCGGCTCCACCGGCTCCATCGGGGTGCAGGCCCTGGAGGTGGCGCAGGGGGCCGGCTATCGCGTCGCCGCCCTGGCCGCCGGCAGCCGGGTGGAGCCTTTTGAGGAACAGATTCGCCGGTACCGGCCGGCGGCGGCGGCCATGTTTGACGAGAAGGCAGCGGCCGACCTAAAGGTGCGGGTGCGGGATCTGCCGGTGCGGATAACGGCCGGCATGGAGGGCCTGTGCGAGCTGGCGGCCTTGCCGGAGGCTGACATGGTGCTCAACGCGGTGGTGGGCATGGTGGGGCTGCTGCCCACCCTGGCCGCCGTACGGGCGGGGCACGACGTCGCCCTGGCCAATAAGGAAACCTTGGTGGCCGGCGGCGCGCTGGTCATGGACGCCGTCGCCCGCCGAGGAGTGAAGCTTCTGCCGGTGGACAGCGAACATTCCGCCATATTCCAATGCCTGCAGGGCCGGCCGCCCCGGGAACGGGCCCTGAAGCGCCTGATCCTTACCGCCTCCGGCGGCCCCTTTTTCGGCAAAAGCGCCGCCGAACTGGAACGGGTGACGGTGCAGGACGCTCTGCGGCATCCCAACTGGAGTATGGGGGCGAAAATCACCATCGATTCCGCCACCATGATGAACAAGGGGCTGGAGCTCATCGAGGCCCGGTGGCTGTTCGACGTGGACCCTAAGGACATCGACATCGTGGTGCACCGGGAGAGCGTGGTGCATTCCCTGATTGAATACACCGATCATTCGGTCATCGCCCAGTTGGGGGTGCCGGATATGCGCATCCCCATCCAGTACGCGCTGACCTGGCCGGAACGGCTTCCCTCGCCGGTGCCCCGGCTGGATTTGGCCGCGTACCAGAAGCTGACCTTCTTTGCGCCGGACTACGAGACCTTCCCTTGCATGACCTACTGCCGGGAAGCTATCACCCGGGGCGGGCTGTATCCGGCGGCGGTCAACGCCGCCAACGAGGAGGCGGTGGCCCTGTTCCTGACCGGGCGGATAGGCTTTACCGCCATTCCCCGGCTGGTGGCCTCCGCCCTCGATCTCACGCTGCCGGCGGGGGACACGGCCGAGGCTGTGCTGGAGGCCGATCGCCATGTGCGGGAGATTGTCCGGGCCGCGGTATAAACCGGGAAACAGGCGGCGGACAGTTCCCTCATCGAACGAAATGGAGCGGATATTTTGGGCGTATTGATGATGATTTTCAAGATACTGGCCGCGATTTTCGTGTTCGGTATCATCATTCTGGTGCACGAGCTGGGGCATTTTCTCATGTGCAAGCTGATGGGCGTGCGGGTCAACGAATTCGCCATCGGCATGGGTCCCAAGCTGCTGTCCTTCGGCAAGAAGGAGACGGCGTATACCCTGCGGCTGTTCCCCATCGGCGGCTTCTGCGCCATGGAAGGGGAGGACGAGGGCGCGCCCACCCCCAGCGCTATCGGCGGCAACGCCGACCGGGCGGAGGACGACGGCGGCGAACCAGCCCTTCCGGACGAGGAGGAAGTCCCCGCCGAGCCGGATCCCCGCGCCTTTCCCAACAAAAAGGTGTGGCGGCGCATCCTCATCGTGGTGGCGGGCGCGGCCATGAACCTGGTGCTGGGCTATGTGCTGCTGGTGGCGTATTACGGCATCTTCACGGTGCCGGACGCATCGGGGAAGGCACGTTTTTCCAGCACCATCATCGCCTCCCTGCCCGAGACGGCGGTCAGCTATCAGACCGGCCTGCGTCCGGGGGATGAGATCGTCAAAATCGACGGCAAACGCACCGTCACCGATTCCGACATCGTCATGATCATGCAGAGCGACGAGGACGGCATCATGGACATGACCGTCCGGCGTGCGGTGGACGGGAAGAAGAAAACCGTGCTGCTCAAGGGCGTCCAGTTCCAGCTGGAGGTGGGGGAGAACGGAAAAAACCGGCTGATATACGACTTTAAGGTGCTGGGCATCGAGAAGACGGTATGGTCTACCCTCGTCCAGGCTGGAAAAATGGAGTATTCGGTGGCCACCATGATATGGCGCAGCCTGGGGGATCTCATCACCGGCAAGTACGGCATCAACGACCTATCCGGCCCGGTGGGAACCATGGACATCATCGGGGACGCGGTGGCCGGGGCCAACACCAGCGAGGGGATGATGACCCTCATCATGCTGGTGGTGATGATCACGGTCAACGTCGGCATATTCAACCTGCTGCCCCTGCCCGCTCTGGACGGCGGCCGCCTGATTTTCCTGCTGTTTGAAGGGATATTCCGCCGGCCGGTGCCCGCGAAGTATGAGGGCATGGTGCATTTTATCGGCCTGATGCTGCTGTTGCTGCTGATGGTGGTGGTCACCTTCAGCGACATCTGGAAAATCGTCGCCGGGTAATGCCGCGCCGGGCGCGGCGCACTCGTGAAAAGAAATGGGGCAGGATTATGAACGCGATCTCGCCAAAAGCCCTGGAGGAATTGGAACACAACCTGGCCCTGCTGGCCCAGGCCGGCGTCCGGCCGGCGCAGGAGGATTTCCCCACCCGGTATCTGGGCAAGTGGGGGGAGGACGCGGCTGGCAACCTGCACGCGCTGCTCATGGAGCTGGGGGACAGCGATGAAACGCCGGATGGTCCGCGGCCTGTCGGCCGGGGGATCTACTGGCTGGACGCGGAGTGCGTGGACAACGAGATGGCCTATGTCGACATTGTGTCGCGGCTGGGCGCGCTGGTGGCCGACAGGGCGCAGGTGACGGACATCGCGGCCCGGTACGAGGACGGCTATGTCACCCTGTCCTTCCAGTTCAACGGCAAGCCCTACCGCCTGCGCATGGAGCAGCAGAACGACTGGATTAACCCGGCGCTGCTGCTGTTCTTCGCCTCCTGCCTGAAGGAAAATTTTATTTTCGGCCATCTGTTCATCGCTGTGCCCGACCAATGCTTTTTCCTCTTTTTCGGCGCGGATAAACAGGCGGAGCGGCTCGGCGAGCTGACCGGGCTGGTGTTTGAAAAACTGTAAACCGCCGCGGGGCTGCGGCGGAGAAATGAGGCTGCCGATGAAACGGCGCGTGTGTAAAACCGTATATGTGGGACAGGTGCCGGTAGGCGGCGGCGCGCCGGTTACCGTCCAGTCCATGCTGAACACCCCGGCCCACGACATTCCGGCCAGTGTGGAGCAGGCCCGGCGGCTGCAGGCCGCGGGCTGCGATATCATCCGTGCCGCTGTGCCGGATAGGGAGGCGGTGCCTCTCATCGCCGCCCTCAAGGAGGCGGTGAGCATCCCGGTGGTAGCGGATATCCACTTCGACTATCGCCTGGCGCTGGAAGCGGCGGCGGCGGGGGTGGACAAGATCCGCATCAACCCGGGCAACATCGGGGACGAGAGCCGGGTCAAGGCGGTGGCCGATGCCTGCCGGCAGCGGCGGATTCCCATCCGTATCGGGGTGAACGCCGGCTCTCTGGAGAAGGAGATACTGGCAAAGTACGGCCATCCCACGGCCGAGGCCATGCGGGACAGCGCGCTGTATCACGCGTCCCTGCTGGAAAAATTCGATTTCGACGATATTATCCTGTCCATCAAATCCTCCGACGTGCCCACCATGGTGCGTGCCTACCAGCTGACGGCGGAGGCCTGCCCCTATCCCCTGCATGTGGGGGTCACGGAGGCGGGCACCGAACGGATGGGACTGATAAAATCGGCGGCCGGTATCGGCGCACTGCTGCTCCAGGGAATTGGAGACACCATCCGGGTTTCCCTGACCGCCGACCCGGCGCGGGAGGTGGAGGCGGGCGTCGACCTGCTGCGGGGGATCGGGCTGCGGAAAAACGAGCCCATGCTGGTGTCCTGCCCCACCTGCGGGCGCACGAGCATCGACCTTATCGGCATCGCCGGACAGGTGGAGGAGCGGCTGCGCGCCGTCCACAAGCCGATTACCGTGGCGGTGATGGGCTGCGTGGTCAACGGGCCGGGAGAGGCCCGGGAGGCCGACGTGGGCCTGGCGGGCGGAAAGGGCAAGGCCGTCCTGTTCAAAAAGGGCGAAATCATCCGCACCGTGTCCGAGGAGGACGCGGTGGAGGAGCTGATGAAGGAAATCGAGCGGCTGTAAGCGGGCCGGGGAGGGAAGCCGGATGGACTTTACGGATTATTACGAAATACTGGAGGTCAGCCGGAACTCCTCCGATGAAATCATCAAGGCGGCTTACCGCACCATGTGCAAGAAATACCACCCGGACACCTTCACCGGTCCCCGGGCGGTAGCGGAGGAGCGCATCCGCAAAATCAACGAGGCCTATCAGGTGCTGGGCCATCCGGCGGACAAGCGCCGGTACGACGCCCTGTATGATCAGCGGCGCAAGACGGTGGCCCGGCTATCCTCCGCGTCGCCCAGGCGGGAGGCGCCGAAGGGCGGTCATTCAGCCGGGAACTCCAGGGGAAAGAGGGACAAACACACCCGGCGGATTTTTCTCACCACCTTTTTCATCACGCTGGGAGTGGCCGGCGTCGGGCTGCTGCTGTTGCTGGCGGTCACCCGGCTGCTGGGATAGACGGACATACGCCGCTTGCGGAAAGGACTAGGAACGCACCATGTCAAGCCCTTTGTTTGAAAACATATTCGGAACCTATCTGACCGACCGGCAGCTGCTGGCGGAGTTCACCGGCGCGCAGGTGGAGAGCCTGCAGCTCAGCCGCGCGAGCCGCTTCATGAGCGCTACCCTGGTGTGCGGCCGGTTTATCGAAATCGAGAAAATTGACGCCGCCGAAAAAGCTCTTTCGGCGGCTTTGTCGCTGCGTGGGGTGGAGCTGACCCCCCGGTACCCGGCGGACAGCCTGTCGGTGGCCTGCTTCCCCACTATCGTCGCCTTTCTGCGCCGGCGGAGCGCGGCGGTCAACGGCACCTTTGACGACGCCGTGTGCCGCATCGAGGGCGATCGCCTGACCGTCAGCCTGAGGCATGGATGCCTCAACATCCTGCGGGCCACCAAAACCGACGCCCTGCTCGCCGAGATGCTGCGCACCCTCTTCTCCCGGCGGATGGAGCTGCAGTTTGAGGGGGACGAAGGGGTTGACACCGCCGACGAGCATTATCAGCAGATGATGGCCAAGGCGGAGGAGGAAGCGGCGGCCAGCGCCCGGGCCCAGGCGGAAGCGTTCCGGCAGGCGGAGGTTCCCGCCCCCACGGCAGCCCCCAAAGGAGAGGCGCCGAGGCCCCGCAAGCCGGTGGACCCCGCCCGCCCGCCGGTCAGCGGCCTGCCCATTTATCTGGAGACCGCGCAGATGGTGTTCGGCCCTCCCATCCGAGAAAAAACCGCGCCGCTGAACACCCTGGAGGCCGACGGCAGCTGGGTGACGGTCTGGGGCGAGGTGTTTTCCTACGAAACCCGGGACAACCGGGACGGCACCAAGACCCGGCACACCTTCAACATCACGGACAACACCAGCTCCATCACCATCAGCATCTGGGCGGACAACAAGCGGGATAAGGACAAGCTGGCCGCCCTGGAAGCGGTCAAGCCCGGGGTATGCGTGCTGGTGAGCGGCAAATACGATTACGACGAATACGCCAAGAACAACATTCTGCGGCCCAAGTCCATCGCCGTGGTGGCCAAATACGTCAAGCAGGACAATGAGCCGGAGAAGCGGGTCGAGCTGCACCTGCACACCAAGATGTCGGCCATGGACGGCGTTTCGGAGGCGGGGGATCTGGTGGCGCGGGCCGCCTCCTGGGGACACAAGGCGATCGCCATCACCGACCACGGGGTGGCCCAGGCCTTTCCCGACGCCATGAACGCCGCCGCCAAGTGCAAAAAGAAGGGCCAGGATATCAAGGTCATCTACGGGGTGGAGGCCTATTACGTCAACGACAGCATCCCCGTGGTTTCCGGCAGCGCCGCGGAGAGTCTGGACGGGGAGTTCATCGTTTTCGACATCGAGACCACCGGCCTGTCCGCCGCCAAGGAGCGGATCACCGAAATCGGCGCGGTGCGCATGAAGAACGGCGAGGTGCTGGACAGCTTCGACACCTTCGTCAATCCCGGCATGCCCATCCCGGCCAAGATCACCGAGCTGACCGGGATCACCGACGAGATGGTGAAGGACGCCCCGGGGGAGAAGGAGGGGCTGCAGAGATTCTACGATTTCTGTGGGGAATCGACGGTGCTGGTGGCCCATAACGCCGGCTTCGACACCGGGTTCATCAAGGTGGCGGCCGCCCGCTGCGGCATGCCGTACCCCTTTACCTCCATCGACACGGTGCCCATCTGCCGGGCGTTGTACCCCCATCTGAAGAACCATAAGCTGGACACGGTGGCGAATTATCTCAAGCTGCCGCCCTTCAACCATCATCGGGCCTGCGACGATGCCAAGGTGCTGGCTGACATCTTCATCCACCTGATCAAGGACATGAAGGAAACCAAGGGCATCGAGGCGGTGGACGGCATCAACACCCTGCTGTCCGGCGTGGATCTCAAAAAGGTCAAGCCCTATCACCTGATTATTCTGGCCAAGAACCTGGCGGGGCTGAAAAACCTCTACCGCTTGATTTCCTGGTCCCATCTACATAATTTCTACCGCAAGCCCCGCATCACCAAGACCAAGCTGAACGAGCTGCGGGAAGGCTTAATCATCGGCAGCGCCTGTGAGCAGGGGGAACTGTTCCGGGCCATCCTGGACGGCAAGCCATGGGGCGAGTTGTGCGACATCGCCAGGTTCTACGATTTTCTGGAGATCCAACCGCTTGGCAACAACGCCTTTATGGTGCGGGAGGGGATTGCCAAGGATGAGCAGCAGCTGCAGGAGTTCAACCGCACCATCGTCCGCCTGGGCGAGAAGCTGAACATCCCGGTGTGCGCCACCTGCGACGTCCACTTCATGGATCCGGAGGACGAGATGTATCGCCGGATCCTTATGGCGGGGCAGGGGTTCACCGACGCGGACAACCAGGCGCCGCTGTACCTGCGCACCACCGGCGAGATGCTGGCGGAGTTCCAGTATCTCGGCAAGGAGAAGGCCTATGAGGTGGTGGTGACCAACACCAACGCCATTGCCGACCGGGTGGAAAACATCCGCCCGATCCCCCTGGGCACCTTCCCGCCCCATATCGACGGGGCGGATCAGCAGCTGCAGGACATCACCTGGGGCCGGGCCAAGGAGCTTTACGGCGATCCGGTGCCGGAAATTGTGGCCAGCCGTCTGGACAGGGAGCTGACCTCCATCATCAAGCACGGGTTCGCCGTGCTGTACATGATTGCCCAGAAGCTGGTGCACAACTCGGTGGAGAACGGGTACCTGGTGGGCTCCCGAGGCTCCGTCGGCTCCTCCTTCGTCGCGCATATGGCGGGAATTTCGGAGGTCAACCCTCTGGCCCCCCATTACGTGTGCAAGAAATGCAAGTATTCCGAGTTTTTCACCGACGGCTCGGTAGGCTCCGGCTTCGATTTGCCGGACAAGCTCTGCCCGAACTGCGGCGAACCGCTGGGACGGGACGGCCATGAAATCCCCTTCGAGACCTTCCTGGGTTTCGACGGCGACAAGGCCCCCGATATCGATTTGAACTTTGCGAGCGAATACCAGTTCTACGCCCATCGGTACACCGAGACCCTGTTCGGCACCGATCACGTGTTCAAGGCCGGCACCATCTCCACCGTGGCGGACAAGACGGCCTTCGGCTATGTGAAAAAATACGCGGAGGAGCGAGGGATCACCTACGGCAACGCGGAGCTGACCCGGCTGTCCATCGGCTGCACCGGCATCAAGCGCACCACCGGGCAGCATCCCGGCGGCATGGTGGTCGTGCCCAACGATTACGAGGCGGAGGATTTCTGCCCGGTGCAGCACCCGGCCGACGATCCCAACTCGGAAATCATCACCACCCACTTCGACTTCCATTCCATCCACGATACCATCCTGAAGCTGGACAACCTGGGGCACGTCATCCCCACCATCTACAAGTATCTGGAGGAATACACTGGCATCAGCGTCATGGACGTCAACATGTCCGATCCGGAGGTGTACAAGCTGTTCACCTCCCCCGAACCGCTGGGCGTTACCCGGGAGGACATCGAATGCGACACCGGCACCCTGTCCATCCCGGAAATGGGCACCCCCTTTGTGCGTCAGATGCTGCTGGACTGTAATCCCAAGACCTTCGCCGACCTGCTGCAAATTTCCGGCCTCTCCCACGGCACCGACGTGTGGCTGGGCAACGCCCAGGAGCTGATTAAGGCGGGCACCTGCACCATCTCCAACGTTATCGGTACCCGGGATAGCATCATGACCTACCTGATGCATAAGGGCCTGCCGCCGAAAATGGCGTTTAAAATCATGGAAATCGTCCGGAAGGGCAACGCCACCAAGCTGCTGAACGAGGAGCATTTCGCCGCCATGAAGGAGCACGGCGTGCCCCAGTGGTACGTGGACTCCTGCATGAAAATCAAATACATGTTCCCCAAGGCCCACGCCGCCGCCTACATCATCGCGGCCCTGCGGGTCGCCTGGTACAAGGTGCATAGGCCCGCGGAATATTACGCGGCCTACTTCACCGGCCGGGGCGAAGATTTCGACGCCGAGCCGGTAACGGGAGGAAAGGCCACGGTCAAGCGGCTGATGGACGACATCCGCATGCGGGGCAAGGAAGCCTCCGCCAAGGAGCAGTCCCAGGCGGAAACGCTTCACGTCATTTACGAGGCCATGCAGCGGGGAATCGAGTTCCTGCCGGTGGACCTGTACAAGTCCCATTCCTACAAATTCCTGATGGAGGACGGAAAAATCCGCCTGCCCTTCAGCGCCGTGAAGGGCTTAGGCGGCGCGGCCGCCCAAGGCCTGATGGACGCGAGGGAGGAAGGCCCCTTCATTTCCTGCGACGATCTGCAGGCCCGCAGCGGCATCACCAAGGCGGTGGTGCAGTCCCTGCGGGATTTGGGGGCCATCGACGGTCTGCCCGAAACCAGCCAGATGACCTTCTTCTGATGGGCCGTTTGCCCAATATTTTCGCGGCTGCGCGCGTCTTCTTGACGGCATAGACGGAAAATCGCCGCGCGTAAAAAAGGAATTGACAGCGGGATACGCGGCATGTTACTATAGTAGCACATTAGCACACTAAAGCGAAAGGGCGTCGGCCTATGAGACAGAACAGACGAATCACCCCGGAGGGCACCCGGGATCTGCTTTTTGAAGAAAGTCTGGCCCGCCGGGAAGCGGAAGGGATGCTGTCGGATCTTTTCGTGGGCCGCGGCTTTTCCGAGGTCATGACCCCCGGCATGGAGTTTTACGACGTGTTCCACGCCGACACCATGGCCATCCCGGCGGAGAGCATGTACAAGTTCGCCGACGCCAAGGGCCGGTTGCTGGTCATGCGCCCCGATTCCACCATGCCCATTGCCCGGTTGGTGGCCACCCGGATGCAGAACGCCCGGCTGCCTATCCGGCTGTATTACGCACAAGATGTGTACCGGTTCCATCACGGCCTGTCCGGCCACTACGACCAGATGTTTCAGGCCGGGGTGGAGCTGATCGGCGCGGCGGGGGAGCGGGCGGATCTCGAGGTGCTGTCCCTGGCGGCCGAGGCGCTGCGGCAAAGCGTGGGGGAGGGGTTCCGGCTGGAAATCGGCCATGTGGGCTTCTTCCAGTCCCTGATGCGGCAGCTGCCGGCGGATGGAGAGACCAAGGACGCCATCCGCACCCTGATTGAAAATAAAAACTACGCGGGGCTGTCCGACGAGCTGGACGCGTTGCCTCCCTCCCAGACGGTGGATGTGCTGCGCCGCCTGCCCCGGCTGTTCGGCGGAGAAGAGGTGCTGAGGGCTGCGGCTTCCCTCTGCCACGACGAGGATACCAAGGAAGCCCTGGCCTGCCTGGCCCGGCTGTACCTGGCGCTGCGCCGGCTGGGGCTGGGCGATCAGGTGATGATCGACCTGGGTCTGGTGCAGGAGAACGAGTATTATACCGGCGTGATTTTCCGGGGCTATATCGAGGGCAGCGGCGACACGGTGGTGTCCGGCGGTCGGTACGACACCCTGCTGCAGCAGTTCGGCTCCCCTCTGCCCGCCACCGGGTTCGGCGTCAACGTGGACTGCCTGACCAAGGCGATGCTGGACAGGGGCGAGGTGGATCCGCCCATGCCGCCGGAAATCCTGGTGCACGCCCGCCCGGGCCATGAGGTGGACGCGCTGCAGAAGGTCAACGAGCTGATCGAGCAGGGGATGCTCTGCGAGTTCAGCGTGTTTGAGGAGCTGCCCCAGTCGATGGATTACGCGCGGGCCAGGAATATCGGCCAGGTCTATGATGTGGGCGACGAGGTGGAAATCCTCGAGATTTAGCGGATGCCATCCGGAAAGGACTTACGATATATGAAACCACTGCGCATTGCGCTGACCAAAGGCCGCCTGGAAAAGGACACGGTGGCGCTGTTCGACCGCATGGGGCTGGACACCTCGGCGGTCAAGGATAAGGGCCGCCGCCTCATCCTCCCGGTGGGGGAGGGCGTGGAGGTGGTGCTCGCCAAGGCGGCGGACGTCATCACCTACGTCGAGCACGGCGTCTGCGACTTGGGGGTGGTGGGCAAGGACACCATCGCCGAAAGCGGCGGCAGCTTTTACGAGATTCTCGATTTGGGCTTCGGCCGCTGCCGGTTCGCTCTGGCCGCGCCGAAGGATAGCGACTTTTTCGCCGGCTACGCCGCCAAGACGGTGGCCTCCAAATATCCGAACGTGTCCCGCGCCTATTTCGGCCGCAAGGGCATGGACGTGCGCATCATCAAAATCGAAGGGTCGGTGGAGCTGGCCCCTCTGCTGGGGCTGGCCGACGGCATTGTCGATATTGTGGAAACCGGCTCCACCCTCCGAGAAAACGGGCTCGCCGTGGTGGAGGATGTGATGCCCATCTCCGCCCGCCTCATTGTCAACATGGCCTGTATGAAGCTGCGGAAAAAGGAAATCGAGGATTTGGTGGAGAAAATGGAGGAACACCTGCGGTAAGGGTGCTTTCCTTGGGAAGGATGGAAACGGATGATACAGATGCAACTGGTTAAGGCGGACGGCAAGGCTGAATATGCCCTGCTCGAGCAGCTGGCCGCCCGCAGCGGCGAGGTGGATCGGCAGGTCACGGCCGCCGTTACCGAGATTCTGGATACCGTCCGGAGGGACGGGGACGCAGCCGTGCGGGAGTATACCCGCCGGTTCGACGGGGTGGACGCCCCGCTGCGGCGCATTTCCCGGCAGGAGCTGGCCGAAATGGCCGCCGGGTGTGAGAAGAAGGTATACGCCGCGCTTCAAAGAGCGGCGGACAATATCCGGGATTTCCATCAGCGGCAGGTGCAGCAGAGCTGGCTGACCACCAAAGAGGACGGCACCATTCTGGGCCAGCGGATCCGGGGACTCTCCCGGGTGGGCGTTTACGTGCCCGGCGGCACGGCGGCGTATCCTTCCTCGGTGCTGATGAACGCCATCCCCGCCCGGATCGCCGGGGTGGAGGAAATCGTCATGGTCACCCCGCCGCCCAAAAACGGGGCTTTTAATGCCGACGTCATGGCCGCCGCGTACATCGCGGGGGTGGACGCGGTTTATCTGTGCGGCGGCGCCCAGGCGGTGGCCGCCCTGGCCTACGGCACGGAAACCATCCCGAAGGTGGACAAAATCGTGGGGCCGGGCAACATCTTCGTGGCCACGGCCAAGCGCCTGACCTATGGGCAGGTGGATATCGACATGATCGCCGGGCCCAGCGAAATCCTGGTGCTGGCCGACGACACCGCCGAGCCGGCCTACCTGGCGGCGGATCTCATGTCCCAGGCGGAGCATGATCGCCTGGCCTCCGCCATCCTGCTCACCCCGTCGGAGGACATCGCCCGCCGCACGCTGGAGGAGCTGGATAAGCAAATCGCCTCCCTTTCCCGGCAGGACATCATCCGCGCCTCCCTGGAAACCTACGGGGCGGTTATCGTCTGCCGGGACATGGACGAGGCGGTAGCCTTCGCCAACCGGCTGGCACCCGAGCACCTGGAAGTGATGTGCGATAACCCCATGGAATACGTGGGACGGCTGGACAACGCCGGTTCCGTATTCCTGGGTAAATATTCCCCCGAACCGCTGGGCGATTATTTCGCCGGGCCCAACCACGTGCTGCCCACCAGCGGCACCGCCCGGTTCTTCTCCCCCCTGTCGGTGGACAGCTTCATCAAGAAATCCAGCTTTATCTATTACAACCGGGCCGCTCTCACCGCGGCCCGGGAGGACATCACCGCCATTGCACGGGCCGAGGGGCTGGACGCCCACGCCCACTCCATCGACGTGCGCTTTGAATAAGGGGGAAACCACCATGGCTTATACGCTGGCGCCGAAAACGGAGGCGCTCACTCCCTACGATCCCGTCGAAGGGGAATACCGCGTCCGCCTGGATGCCAATGAGTCCTTCCTGCTGCCCACCGACGCCGACCGGGAGAAAATGGCCCAGGCGGCTGCCGAAACGGCGCTCAATCGTTATCCCGATCCCCTGGCCACTCGCCTGTGCGAGGCCTTCGCCGCCCGCTATCAGGTGAAGCCTGCGCTGGTCACGGCGGGGAACGGCTCCGACGAACTGATTTCCATCATCCTGTCCACCTTCCTGCAGAAGGGGGAAAAGGTGCTGACCTTGTCACCGGACTTCTCCATGTACGCCTTTTATACCTCCATCACCGAAACCCCCTGCATCACCCTGCCCAAGAAACCGGATATGACAGTGGACGTGACGGCGGTCATCGACACCATCCGACGGGAAGGGGTGCGGCTGCTGATTTTCTCCAACCCCTGCAATCCCACCTCGGTGGGCCTGCCCCGGGACGGCGTGCGCCGGATCCTGCGGGAAACCGACGCCCTGGTGGTGCTGGACGAGGCCTATATGGATTTCTGGGATCAGTCGATGCTGGGGGAAGTGGAGGCGTACGACAACCTGATACTCCTGCGCACCTGCTCCAAGGCCCTGGGGATGGCGGCCCTGCGGGTGGGCTTCGCGGTGGCGAACCCCACGCTGACCGGCGTCATCCGCGCGGCCAAATCCCCGTACAACGTCAACGCCGTCAGCCAGGCCATGGCCGCCGTCGTACTGGAGAACCCGGCCTATCATGAAATTTACCGGGAGCTGCTGCTGGCCTCCCGGGACATGCTGGTGACCGGCCTGAAAGCGCTGGAGGCCGACGGCCTGCTGCAGGTGTACGACAGTTGCACCAACTTCGCGTATCTGCAGGTGCCGGAAGCCAAAGCCCTGTTCGCCGGGCTGGCCGACCGGGGGATCATTGTCCGCCGGTTCGGGGAGGAGCATCTGCGGATTACCGCCGGTACCCAGGCCGAAAACCAGGAGGTGCTGGCCGTCCTGAACTTCCTGCTGCGGCATCCCGATGCTTTGGCAGAATACAAATAGACATAGTGTTTGTCGAATATACGTATCGTATTGTGGCGCATGGGATAATTATTTGTCGAAATGTATAATATAAAGAAGATTATACAAAACGGAATTATATTCTGGGCGGAAAGGGGCGCGGCGGTATGCGCACGGGAAAAGCGGAACGGCTAACCAAGGAGACCACCATTCAGGCAGCGATCTGTCTGGACGGCGGCGACGTGGAGGTTTCCACCGGCATCGGATTTTTTGATCATATGCTGGAGGCCTTCGCGGTGCACGGGGGCTTTGGGCTGAAGCTCCAGACGGTGGGCGACTTGTATGTGGACGGGCACCACACGGTGGAGGATACCGGTATCGTGCTCGGCCGCGCCATGGCGGAAGCCCTGGGCGGCAAAAGCGGCATCGCCCGCTTCGGCAGCTTTTTCGTCCCCATGGACGAGAGCCTGGCCTTCGCGGCCGTGGACGTCAGCGGCCGCCCCTTCCTGGTGTGCGACGCGGTCTTTCCGCAGGAGCGGGTGGGGGAGTTCGACGCCTGCCTGACGCCGGAATTTTTCCGCGCCTTCGCCCAGAATGCGGGGCTGACCCTCCATCTGCGCTGTGAATACGGCGCCAACTCCCATCACATCATCGAGGCCCTGTTCAAGGCGGCGGCCCACGCCCTCCGGCTGGCTGTGGCCCCCAAGGAAGGCACCTTGTCCACCAAGGGCAGCATCGATTAAAAAGGCGGCTCCCGCTACTGTGAGAAAGGACTGGTCACCACTATGCTGATTTTCCCCGCTATCGACATACAGAACCGCCAGTGCGTGCGGCTGGTTAAGGGGGATTTTGCCACCGCCCACCGGGTGGCGGAGGATCCCCTGGCTACCGCGCAAGCCTTCCGGCAGGCCGGGGCGGAGTGGATCCATATGGTGGATTTGGACGGCGCCAAAACCGGCGTGAAAACCAACGCCGATATTTTCAAAGCCGTGGCGAGGGACAGCGGCCTCAAGGTGGAGCTGGGCGGCGGGATCCGGGATATGGCCACCCTCGAGGAATATTTTGCCGCCGGCATCTCCCGCTGCATTCTGGGCTCCGCCGCTCTGAAAAATCCCGATCTGGTGCGGCAGGCCGTCTCCGCCTTCGGAGACAAGGTGGCCGTGGGGATCGACGCGGTGAACGGCATGGTGGCCACCGAGGGGTGGCTGGAGGTTTCCAAGGTACCCTATATCGAGCTGGCCCGCCGGATGGAGGACATGGGGGTGCGCACCCTGGTCTTCACCGACATTTCCAAGGACGGCACCCTGGCGGGGCCCAATCTCGGGCAGCTGGAGGCGCTGAGCCGGGCGGTATCCTGCAACGTCGTCGCCTCGGGCGGGATGCGGGAGCTGGCCGATATCACCGCCCTGAAGGCCATGGGCCTGTACGGCGCCATCTGCGGCAAATCCCTGTACAGCGGCACCCTGGACTTGGCCGCTGCCATCCGGGAAGGGGCCGTCCCGTCGGATCGAATGGGGCTGGAGCGGTTTTTTAAAAAATCCCCCCTCATCCCTTGCGTGGTGCAGGAGGCTTCCACCGGCGATGTCCTGATGCTGGCGTATATGAACCAAGGCGCTTTGGCCCGCACCATCGAGACGGGCACCACCTGGTTCTGGAGCCGATCCCGTCGGGAATATTGGAACAAAGGGGCCACCAGCGGCCATGTGCAGCGGGTGGTGGCCCTGGCCGGAGACTGCGACGACGACACCCTGCTGGTGAAGGTGGAGCAAACGGGGGCGGCCTGTCACACTGGCGCCCATTCCTGCTTTTTCAATTCGTTACTGTAAAGGAGCCGAACCGTTATGAGCGACTGTATCCGCGATGTATACGCCACCATTCTCGACCGGCGGGATAATCCGTCGGAGAACTCCTATACCCGGTATTTGTTTGACCAGGGGATCGATAAAATTCTGAAAAAAGTGGGGGAGGAGTGCGCAGAAACCCTGATTGCGGCGAAAAACGGCCGCAACGACGAAACCGCCGGGGAAATCTGCGATCTCACCTACCACGTGCTGGTGCTGATGGCCCTTCAGGGCATCACGCCGGAGGATCTGGAATCCATTCTCAACGAACGCCACGGCAAGGCGGGCAACCTGAAAACCTTCAAAAAGGTGGATCGCAACAGCTGAGATAACAAGCGGGGCCGGCTAACCGGTTCCGCTTGTTTTTGTAAGGATTTCCAATTGAATTCTTAAGAATCCGGTTCTAAATGAACAGATCCACAAAAACGCCTTGCATTTCGCAGGATTCTGCGTATAATGGGAAGCATACTAGTTAGATTGCTTCATCCCTTACCGAAGGAGGATTCCTCAATGATAAAACGCGTTTGCGCGGGCCTTTCGGCCCTGCTTGTTTTGTCCCTGTCTGCCTGCCGGCCCAAGGATGACACGCCCGCCTCCTCGGCGGCGCCCGCCGCCAGCGGAACCGGCTCCGCCGTCACAACGGCATCGACGACCGGGACCGCACCCGAGACGACGACCGCCGCGCGTCAGGAACCGACCGCCAGCCGGACGAAAACGCCTCTGAAGCCGACGACTGCCGCCACCACAACGGCCGCTACCACCACCGAGCCGCGGACTATAAAGGTCACCATTCCGGAGGGCTACACCCTGGCCAAGACCTTTTTGCTTCTGGAAAGCAAGGGCGTGGCTTCATTCAATGATCTGTTGAAAACGGCGGAAACCTATAATTTCGCCAAGGATTACCCTCTGGTGGCGCAAATCCCCTCGGATCCCAACCGCTGCTACAAGCTGGAGGGATACTTGTTCCCCAGCACCTATGAGTTCTATAAAAACGACAAGCCGGAGGACGCCATCGGCCGGATGCTGCGGGGCAGCAAGGAAAAATATACGGCGGCTATCCAGAATAAGGCCAAGGCCATGGGCCTGACCATGGATCAAATTGTGATCATCGCGTCCCTAATTGAGAAGGAGGGGGCGAAGCCTGCGGAAATGAACAACATCTCCGCCGTGATCCATAATCGTATGCAGAAAAATTGGAAACTGGAGCTGGATTCCACCATCACCTATCTGGAGGGGGCGGTCAAGGGCTTTACGGATCCGAACAAGTGGGACGCTTTCCGCAATAACAACAATACCTATAAATGCACGGGGCTGCCCGCCACCCCCATCTGCAATCCCGGCATGAACGCTATCCAGGCAGCCCTGTCTCCCACGGAGGCCAGCTACCTGTTTTTCTGCTCCGACAAGAAAACCGGCGTCTACTATTACGCCGACACCTACGAGGAACATCAGCAAAATGAGATAAAAGCCGGCCTGCGGGCCGCCTCTTAGATATACAAAAAGGAAGCAGACACCTCGGTGCCTGCTTCCTTTTTGCCTTATTTCACGACGCCCTTTTTCAGGATGATGTTGGCGTAAATGGCGCTTTCGCCGGTCGCCACAATGGCATAGGCCTTTTTGGCCCGTTCATAGAAAGCGAACCGTTCCATTTTTTCGAAGGCATAGTGATCCGGTTCGTACCGGGCGGCCGTGTCGGCGTATACCTGCCAGATCGGCGGAATTTCCGTGTCCCCGCCGGAGAGATCCATCAGGGCCAGCGGCTGTTCCACATAAGGGTCCAGCGGCATCAGCTGCAAAATCGCCTCCAGCACCTCCGGTACGCCGTGGCCGTCGCAGCGCACCAGCCGCTGCGCACAGGAGGCGGCCGGAAAATTGCCGTCGCCGATGACGATTTCATCCCCGTGCCCCATCTCCATCAGGATTTTCAGCAGCTCGGGGGACAGGAGAGAGGGAATACCCTTAAGCATAAGCGCGCTCCTCCCCGCCTGTCAGCGGTACAGCGGGCCGTAGGCCGCGCAGGCGCGATAATCGGCGCCCTCCTTGTCCATGGTGCCGAAGGCCGTCCAGCTGTGGGGCCGGTAAATTTTCTCCTCCGGCACGTTGTGCATGGAGACCGGGATACGCATCATGCTGGCCATGGTGATAAGATCCGCGCCCACGTGGCCGTAGGTCCAGGCCCCATGGTTGGCGCCCCAGTTGGCCATGACGGCATACACGTCGGTGAACGCGCCCTTTCCAGTGAGAATGGGAGCGAACCAGGTGGAGGGCCAGGTGGGATCCGTCCGATCCAGCAGCGTCTTGTTCACTTCGTCGGGCAGGTCGACGGTATAGCCTTCGGCGATTTGCAGCACTGGGCCGATGCCTTCCACCATGTTCAGGCGGGCCATGGTTACCGGCATGGCGCCGGTGGTGCTGAACTGGGAGGAGAACCCGCCGCCCCGGAAGTAGCCCAGATTGGCCGCCGCCCAGCGGGTAGCCTCCAGGCAGGCGTTCGCGTCCGCCTCGGTGATGTCCCAGAAGGGCTTCATGGCCGCCTTGCCGTCGGCGCCCGTTTCCCGGCCAGAGCCGTCCAGGGCCGACGCGCCCGAGTTGATGAGATGCATGAAGCCGTTTTCCGCGCCGTTTACCGGCGTCCAGCCGGTGACCCGCTTGACGGCCTCGGGGCTCCAGTAGGTACGCACGTCAGAGAACACGGTGGCCTGGTTGGTCAGCAGATGGAGGAACAGCATGGCCATGCCGTTGAGGGTGTCGTTTTCGGTGGCGAAGGTCATGGCCTCCCGGATGCCGTTCCAGTCGAAGCTGGAGTTGAGGATAGCCTCCATGAAGTCGCCGTTAGGCTTGTAGTCGGTCCACTGCCGCTGCCCCTGGAAGCCGCCCACGATGGCGTTGCGGCCCAGCGCCTCCTCGTGGAAGCCCATTTCGCCGAGCTTGGGGTTACCCTTCATAATGTCGCGGCAGATGATGGTCATCTTGCAGACGAATTCCCATTCCGCTTCCTTCTGCTCCGGCGTATGAGGCCGCTCGTTGTTGTCGTCCCCGGGCTTGCAGTTGGCCTTGGTCCAGGCCAGGGCCTTCTCGTATTCCTCGTGGTCGTAGATGCCCAGGTCGATGCGGCGGAGGATTTCGCTCATGTCCACCCACTCGGCGCGGATGCCGAAATACTTCTGCATCAAGTCCGGGTTGAGGAAGGAGCCGGCGATACCCATGGCCACCGAGCCGATGCCCACGTAGGCTTTGTTGCGCATGGAGGCCACCGCGACGGCCGCTTTGGCAAAGCGGAGAATTTTCTCCTGCACATCGGCGGGAATGGTGGTGTCGTTCATGTCCTGCACATCGTGGCCGTAGATGCTGAAGGCCGGCAGGCCGCGCTGGGCGTGGGCGGCCATGACGGCGGCCAGATACACCGCGCCGGGCCGTTCGGTGCCGTTGAAGCCCCAGACCGCCTTGATGGTCAGGGGGTCGAGATCCATGGTCTCGCTGCCGTAGCACCAGCAGGGGGTGACGCTCAGGGTCACCGCAACGTTGTTGTTCTTGAATTTCTCGGCGCAGGCCGCGGCTTCCTCACCGCCGCCGATGGTACCGTCGGCGATGACGCACTCCACCTTGTGGCCGTCGGGATGCCGCAGCCGGCTTTCGATAAGCTCCTTGGCGGCCAGGGCCATGCCCATGGTCTGCTCCTCCAGCCCTTCGCGGATGCCGCCCCAGCGGCCGTCAATGACGGGCCGAATGCCGATTTTGACCGTGGTTTTCAAATTCATCCGTCCTTTCTGTCATGTCGATTGCGGGAATACTGCCAACTGTCTGAATTATACTGGATTTATTCCGGGATTTATAGTAGAATACTAAAAGAAATTAGCATAATCTTATCATTTACTTTAGTATTTTGATGGTTGGAGGAATGGGATGAAACAGCCATGGCAGGGGGAGAACAACGAAAAGCTGCGTCGTCTTCTCATGGACTATTACGCGGTGACGGGACAGCGCATCGGGGTATTCGACGCCGATTTTCATATGCTGATGGCCTATCCGGAGCCGCATTGTGCCTTGTGCAGCTGGCTGCGCAGCAGCGAAAAGGGCGAGCGGCGGTGTCGGGAATGCGACAACCACGGCATGCGGGAGGCGAAGCGCACCGGCCGGCCGGTGGTCTATCGGTGCCACGCCGGGCTGCTGGAGGTATGCGTTCCCCTGCAGGAGGAGGGGGGGAGGCCGGCCGGATATCTGATGTATGGCCAGCTGCTGTACGACGAGGATTTGCCGGGACAATGGGAGGACACCCGCCGCCGATGCGCGGATTTATTTCCCGACACCGCCATGCTGCGCCAGGCGTTTCACCGGGTGCGGCGGATGTCTGCTGCCTATATCGAGGCCTCCTCTCACATCTTGGCGGCCTGCGTGGGCTACATCCGGCTCGAGCAGCTGATGAAGGGGCGGCAGGATTTGTGGGAAGGGATGCAGTCATATATTGCCCAGCATCTGACCGCGCCGTTCACGTTGCAGGATATGGCCGACGCGCTGTCGGTCAGCGTGGCCACTCTCTGCCGCACAGCCCGGGAGAACAGCGGTAAAACCGTGGGAGCGCTGGCGCTAGAGGGGCGGCTGACCCAGGCCAAGCGGCTGCTGGCCGGGACCGATCTGCCGGTGGCGGAGGTGGCTGCCCAGGTGGGGATCGCCGATTATAACTATTTCTCGCGGCTGTTCCGTCGGGAGACGCAGATGTCCCCCCGCCGGTACCGGGCCGCCGTGCGGGAGGGGACGCTCCCGTCGCCGGAAGGCGAAAAATAGACGCCTGAGAGGAATTCGGTTTTCGGGTCGGCATATTGCCCCGTTTTCCCGCATACTATCTACTATGATTTTCGGATGAGGTGATAGTGTGAAGGGAGCCGTTGAAGGTAGAGCCATCGAGTTGGGCGAATACATTATTGAAAATAACGCGACGGTGCGCGCCGCCGCCAAGAAGTTTCATATAAGCAAAAGTACGGTACATAAGGACGTTTCCGACCGCCTGCGGGTGGTTAATCCCCAACTTTATGTGCGGGTGCGCAGCGTACTGGACATCAATAAAGCGCAGCGGCATATCCGCGGCGGCCTGGCCACCCGAGAAAAATACCGGCACGACGAGGAAGAATAAAAGAGAAAACCGCCCTTTTCCGAAATGGAAGGGCGGCTTTTTTATGTCCGGGGCTGTTTAGACACGCGGTCGCAGGCGGGCGGGTGCTTTTTTCCTTCGTGATGGGCCCGGCATGCCCCGCAGTTTCCGAGGCGGGGGCATTTCGTCCGTTTGCAGGGGCAGGCATGGCCCGCGGCCGGCGCGTTATCGGGCGTCTTCTCCTCCTTCAAGCTAATCCTCCCCTTCCATATACCGCCGCAGGCGGGCCAGCGCGTCGGCGGCCCGGAGCGTATCCGGAAACAGCCGCTGCGCCAGGGGGCGGAACCGCAGATGGCCCTCATCGGCCTGCCGGCGGATGACCTGAAGCTGCAGCTCTGCGGGCTGGGAGAGAAGAAAGGGGAAGTCCGTCCGCCCGGCCTGATCCCGGAGGCGGAGAGCCGCCGCTTGATCCCGTTCCAGCAGTTCTCGCGCAAAGGGCAGGGCCAGCCGTTCCTCCAGCTGCTCCAAGCCGTAGAGACGGGCAGCAATTTCCAGGCCCTTCACCGTCTCCTCCCCCAGATTGTCCCGCAGCCGCCGGTACTCGTCCGGAAGAAAATACAGCCATTTTCCGGCCAGCCGGCCGAAGGCCTTGCGGCCGTCGAACCAGCCCAGCTTCATCTTCTTGGCGGCGTCTCCCGGCTGGTATGCGAAGGCCGTACCCAGCCGCTGCGCCGGCTTGATGTAGATCAAATCCAAATCCGACGGCAGGCCTCTCGGCAGACCGGTGTCCCCGATGTCCACCACCACGACGTGATCGGGATGGCGGCGCAGCAGCATCTTGACCGGCAAGTTGTCGATGAGACCGCCGTCCAGGAAGGTTTTGCCGCCGATGGCGGGACGCTGGATCCCCGGATAGGCCGAGGAAGCCATGATGTAGTCGATGAGCTGGCCCTTGGGAATCTGGTCGCGGTAGAGGTGCCGCCCCTGCCGCCTAGTCACCTCAAAGGTGACTAACCCGTATTCCACCGGGGAAGCCCGCAGCGCGTCCTCGGTCACCAGCTCCTCGAACCGGCGGCGCAGGGGGGACATGTCCAATCCCCGGCTGCGGAACAGCTCCTTGACCACAATGTCCGCGTTTTTCACATGGAACAGGTTGTCCGGCACCCGCAGGGGCTCGGGCAGGGCGAAGCCCTTTTCGATGCTCATGTCCAGCCACAGCGTCACCGCCTCGTCATAGCGATCCAGCGCCACCAGCGCGCCGTTCATCGCCCCTACCGAGGTGCCGACCACCGCCGTGATGGACACGCCCATCTCCCGCAGCGCCCGCCACACGCCGATTTGATACACGCCCTTGCAGCCGCCGCCCGCCAGTACCAGCCCGTAATTTTCCATGATGCCTCCTGTCGAATGCGTCTTTCCTTCTATTCTACAACAGGAAGAACGGCCGGTTCAACCGCAAGGATTTGGCAATTCCCCGCCCAGCAGGCTGCGCATCACCTGCTCCGCCGCCCTCACGCCGTCCACCGCGGCGGACACGATGCCTCCCGCATAGCCCGCGCCTTCCCCGCAGGGGAACAGGCCGTGCACCGCCGACTGGCCGCTGTCGTCCCGCAGCAGCCGCACCGGCGAGGAGGAGCGGGATTCCACACCGGTCAACACCGCGTCCGGCCGGTCGAAGCCCGCCAGCTGCCGCCCGAAAGCCGGCAGGGCCGCTTTGAGGGAGAGCGCTACCGGAGCCGGCAGGCAGTCCCGCAAATCCGCGAAGGTCACGCCCGGGCGGTAGCTGGGTTCCACCTCGCCGAGAGACGCCGACTTTTGATCGCGCAGAAAATCCGCCACCAGCTGAATGGGGGCGCGGTAGCCTCCGCCGCCCAGCGCAAAGGCTGCCTGCTCGATCTTCCGCTGAAAGGCCGCGCCCGCCAGGGGGTGGGCCGAGCCAAAGTCCTCCGGCCCCACCCCGACCAGCAGCGCGCTGTTGGAGTTGACGGCGTCGCGGGCGTGCTCGCTCATGCCGTTGACCACCAGGCCGCCCTCTTCGGAGGCGGCGGCCATCACCACCCCGCCGGGGCACATGCAGAAGGTATAGACGCCCCGCCCGCCCAAAGGCCGGCAGGACAGCTTGTAATCCGCCGCGCCCAGGGCCGGATGCCCGGCGAAACGGCCGTATTGGCTGCGATCGATGAGGGCGCGGGGATGCTCAATGCGCACCCCCACGGCAAAGGGCTTCTGCTCCATCGGCACGCCCCGCCGGCAGAGCATCTCCAGCGTGTCCCGGGCGCTGTGACCGATGGCCAGGATCAGGCGGTCGCAGTCGAGATCCTTCCGCCCATCCGGCGTATTGACCGCGATGCCCCGCAGCGCTCCGGCCTCGATATGCAGATCCACCGCCTGCCAGCCGAAGTGAACCGTGCCGCCCAGGCGCTCAATCTCCTGCCGCAGGCCCTTGACGGTGCGGCGCAGGCGATCGGTGCCGATGTGAGGTTTGGCCTGCCAGAGGATATCATCGGGATCGGCGGCGGGATCCCCCGCCCGGGCCAGCTCCTCCAGCACGAACCGGCAGCGGATATCCTTGATGCCGGTGCTTAGCTTGCCGTCCGAAAAGGTGCCCGCGCCCCCTTCGCCGAACTGGACGTTAGAAGCGGTGTCCAATACGCCTGTGGCGCGAAATCGCTCCACGTCCCGCTGCCGGGCGTCCACGTCTCGGCCCCGCTCCAGCAGCAGGGGGCGCAGCCCCGCCCGCGCCAGGGTCAGGGCGGCGAACAGGCCCGCCGGCCCGCTGCCCACCACCACAGGGCGCGGATCGGCCGCCCGAGGGAACCGGGAGGGCGCGTAGATAAGCGGCCGCACGACGCTAACGCGGCTGCTGCCCGCCCGGCTGACTACGGCGGCTTCTTCCTCCGCCACCGTCACGTCGACAGAGATGCTGAAATGCACATCCTCTTTTTGGCGGGCGTCCACCGCCCGTTTGGCCACCCGGAGGGTGCGCAGAGCGGCGGGCGAAATCTTCAAAACCGCGGCCGCCGCCCGCCGCAGCCGTTCGTCGGTGTAGGTCAGCGGCATCCGGATGCCGGTAATACGTATCATATACCCCGTCCCCTTTCTTTCACGCAGTCCCAAAGCCCCGCGGCCATTGCCCTGGCCGCCGCGAAGGCTGACGCCCAGGCCCATTGCAGGTTGAACCCGCCGCAGTCGCCGTCGATATCCAGCACCTCGCCCGCCGCGTACAGCCCCTTGATCCGGCGGGATTCCAGGGTGGCGGGATCGAAATCCTTGGTCAGAATACCGCCCGCCGTCACTTGGGCGGCGGCCAGACCCTGGGTGCCGGTGACCGCGATGCGCCACCCTTTGACGAGGGAGGCGAGCCGGCGGACGTCCTTGTCGGTCAGCGACGCCGCCGGATTCGTCAGCGGCCCGCAGCCGGCAGCCCGCAGCACCGTCTGGCCCAGCCGCTTTTGCAGCAGCCCGGTGAAATAATCCTCCAGCCGCCGCCCCGGCAGTTTCCGCCGCTGCGCAAGCCGGTCGGCCAGCGCTTCCCACGACAGAGTGGGGAGCAGATCCAGCTCGGCTTCCAGCCGGCCCGGCCGGCCCTCCTGCTCCCATGCCGCCGCGTGACGGGAAATCTGCATCACCGCCGGGCCGGACAAGCCGTATTCGGTGAAGAGGATTTCGCCGGCCTCCGCCGCCAGCCGCCGGCCGTCCAGCCGCAAGGCCGCCGTCCCGTCCACCCGCACACCCTTGAGCGCCTTGACAAAGGCGGTGTCGGTTCGTATTTGTACAATGGAAGGGAAAACCGGGGCCTTTCCATGTCCCAGCGCCGTCAACAGGCCGTAGCCGTCAGCGGAGCCGCCGAGGGAGGGGGAAGCCGCGCCGCCGCAGCAGACCAGCACCCGGCGGGCCCGTACCTGCCCATCCGGCAGGGTGAGAAGGAAGTCCCCGCCCTCCGGCCGAATATCCCGCACCGCCGCGCCGCAGCGCTCCTCCACGCCCAGCGCCGCTGCCTCCAGCCGCAGGCAGTCCAGCACCGCCGCCGCCTGGGCGGGCAGCGGATAGACTTTTCCGTCTTCCCGCGCCGCGCATTCCACCCCGATGGAGGCGAAAAACGCCATAGCGTCGGCGGGGGTACAGGCGGCCAGCGCCGGCCGGACAAAGGCCGGGTCCGCCCCATGGTACCGGCTCTCCTGCGTCCGCAGGTTGGAGAGGTTGCAGGTGCCGTTGCCGGTGGCCAGCAGCTTTTTCCCCACTCGGGGCCCTTTTTCAACGAGCAGGATGGCCGCGGTTTTCCGCCGCCGTCCCGCCTCCCGGGCAAGGCACACCGCCGCCGTCAGTCCGGCCGCGCCGCCGCCGACCACTATGGCATCGTACAGGGGTTCCACGCTCACCGCGCTCCCGCCTTTCCTTTATGGTTCCTCCAGTATACCAAGACCTGCCGGATTTGACAATCGGGTTTTTCTTTACAAGAATTGGAAATGGTGTATAATATGCAGTAACAACCTATAAGGAGGCAGCCGTATGCCCAAATCCCCCAATCAGAAGATGAAACCCCTTCTTCTGCAGCGCATCCTGCTGGAGCGCACCGATGAGGATCACGGTTTGACGGTGCCGGAGCTTATCGCCCTGCTGGAGGAGGAGGGCGTCGCCGCCGAACGCAAAAGCGTGTATTCCGATTTGCAGACGCTGGCCGACTTCGGCCTGGACATCGTCAAGCGCAAGGAAAGCGGGAAGGTGGTGTATTATGTGGGGGCCCGCACCTTCGAACTCCCCGAGCTCAAGCTGCTGGTGGACGCGGTGCAGTCCTCCCGCTTCATCACCCATAAAAAGTCCAACCAGCTTATTCAGAAGGTAGAGGGCTTCGCAAGCCGGTACCAGGCGCAGCAGCTGCAGCGGCAGGTGTTTGTCGCCAACCGGGTCAAGACCATGAACGAAAGCATCTACATCAACGTGGACAAAATCTACGAGGCCATCGCCGCCAACCGGTGCATCACCTATCGGTATCTCGATTGGGCCTTCCGGGACGGGGCAGCGGGCGGCTATGAAAAGCAGTTCCGCCGGCAGGGGAAAACCTACCGGGTCAGTCCCTGGTCCCTCTGCTGGGCGGACGAGCGGTATTATATGATCGGCTTCGATTCCGAGGCGGGGCTTATCAAGCATTACCGGGTGGATAAAATGCTGGGCATCGCCCTGACGGACGAACCCCGGGACGGCCAAGAGCACTTTGAGCATTTCGATATGGCCGTGTATACCCGCCAGGTTTTCGGTATGTTCGGCGGCAATGAGCAGACCGTGACCCTCCGGTTTGAGAACCGGCTGCTGGGCGTGGTGCTCGACCGCTTCGGAGAGGATGTACCCATCCGCCGGGAGGACGCGGATACCTTCCAGGTGCGGGTGAGGGTGGCCGTCAGCCCTCAGTTCCTGTCCTGGGTGTTCAGCTTCGGCGGCGGCGCCCGCATCGTTTCACCCGCCGCGGTGGCGGATACCATGCGGGAGCAGCTGGCCAGTGTGATGAAGCAATACACGGAAACCGAGGGCCGGTGACAAGCTGACGTACATAACGACTTTTCCCTGCTGCTTTCCTTGCAAGTGTTTCTTCTTCAACTGCCTTAATGTGTGTATACTTTCTTTTGGACACAGGAACACCCCCTGATGTAGTCTGTTTTCCTACATCAGGGGGTGTTTGCCAGTTTAGGAGCCGCTGCCCGGTTTGCTGCCGGTCAGACCTTCCTGCTCCATCATGGCTTTCATGACCGATATATCGGCGGACACGTCCATGCGTTCCTCCTGCATCAGGCTGTCCAGCAGGTTGACGAACGCTTTGTTGACAGTGTCCAGCGCGTCCTCGATTTCCTTCTTGGTTTCCTGCTGCTGCTCGGTGGGCATGGGCTGGTCGTTGAATTTCTTGTATGCCTCCAGCAGCTTGAGGGTGGTAGGCAGATAGTAGCTGAGGAACCGCCGGATTTCCGGCAGCTTATGAGGATGTTCGCCCACATAATGGAATATCGCGGCCGCTGTTTTTTCCATCTCGCTGATTTTCTGCGAAATGGCTTCTTCCGGAATGCCGTCGTTGCAGTCGCGGATTTGCTGGAGGATCCGGTTGGCCTCTTCCTCCAGGGCCTTGGCCTCGGCGGAGCGTTCCTGCTTGGGAGCCTGCTTTTTCAGCTCCTCCTGTTTCTGCTTGGCAGCCAGATAGGCCTGATAGGTTTCCTCGTCCAGTATGAAATATTTTCCCTCGTCGTCCACATGGGCGCCGGGCAGCATCCCATACTGAATCATCCGGCGCAGATCCTTGGCGACAAATTTGGGCGTGCCGCCGGTGATGTAAGCCAGCTCTTCGATGGGCCGGAAGGCTTCGCCCGCCATGGCCTCCTTGTACCGCCGGCAGCGGCGCACCCGCCCGCGCAGGCGGCTGCCGCAGCCCAGCAGGACGATACACAGCACCAGCAGGGGCAGGAACACGCCCAGCCCCAGGCCGGTGAACAGCTGGGCCCAGCCCAGCGCCAGGGAGAGGATCCCCATCACCAGCACGGCGGTGAATACGATGCCCAGGCCCAGTGCGCCGAACACGGTGAACAGCACGCCCGCCGCGCTGCCCGGCAGCTTATCCTTGCGCTTAATAACCGGCTGCGCCCGCATGGGAGGGGGCGGCGTGGCCGGCCGGGGCCGGGGCGGCTGCGGGGGGACGGGCCTCTGGGGCGGCACCGGCCGCTGCTGCGCCTGCGACGGCGCAGGTGGGTAGGGATCCGTGTAGGTATAGGTGTACGTGTAGCTTCCGTTACCACTCGTCTCGGTGTACCCCGCGGACGGCGGCACCGGCCCCGTCGGCGGCACGCCGGTCTTGAAAGCGGACTTGAGATCCTTCGACAAATCCTGGGTGGCGGCCTTGATGGTGGTTTTCAAATCGTTGAATTCCTGCATATTCACCACGGACATGACCGAATCCTTGATTTGCCGGCCCAAATCCTTGAATTCATTAAAATCGTTTTGGCTCATTGTCATTTCCCTCATTCAATCAGATGATGTGGCCTTTGGCTATAGTATAACGCAATCGGCAGGGATTCACAACAGCCAGCGAGGATTCTTAACCTTCTGTTAATGGATCATTTAGAACTTCCGCCGAATTGTCCCTCCGGCCGGCCATCCGGCGGTGCTGCCGGCAGCCGGACGGTGAAGATGGTGCGTTCGGCGCTGCTCGCGGCGGTGATGGTGCCGTGGTGCAGCTCCACGATCTGCTTGGCGATGGCCAGCCCCAGCCCCGCGCCGCCGGTGCGGCTCTGCCGGGCGGAATCCAGCCGGAAAAACTTTTCAAACAGCCGGCTGAGTTGGGCGTCAGAGATGGGATCCCCCGCGTTGCTCACCATGATGCGCACCGCGTCCCCTTCTCTGGCCGCCGTCAGCCGGATGTCGGTGGAGGGATAGCTGTAGTTGACCGCGTTGCGCAGCAGGTTGTCCATCACCCGGGCCAGCTTGTCGGCGTCGGCGTACAGGATGAGATTCTCCTCCAGCTCGGTGGAAAGGGTCAGATCCTTTTCCGCCAGCATGGGATAGAACTCGTCGGCGATTTGGTACAGCATAACCGTCAGGTGAATCTTGTTGGTTTCCAGGGTGATGCTCTGCAGGTTGAACCGGGTGATTTCAAAAAATTCGTTGATCAGCTGCTCGAGCCGGTAGGCCTTCTCTAGCGCGATGCCGGTGTATTTTGCCCGCTGGCTCGCGGGCATGTCGGGGGCCTCCTGCAGCAGGCTGACATACCCGATGACGGAGGTCAGCGGGGTCTTGAGGTCGTGGGCCAGATACACCACCAGGTCGTTCTTGCGCTGCTCTGCCTCCCGGGCCAGCCGTTCACTGTTCAGGGCGCTGTATTTGATGGAGTTGAGCTTGAACTGCACGTCCTCCAACTCCTTGGGCAGCAGGATGGGCGCGTCCTCCTTGTTGAACACCATGTCCACCGATTCCGCGATGGGGGTGACGTACCCGATGGTGCGGGAAATGGTGCGGTAGATGACCACCCCCATCACCACGACGTATCCAAAGGTCAGCCAGAACACCTTGGTGTCCATCAGGGAATAGTACATCTGCGTGCCCAGCAGCGGCAGCAGCAGATTGGACAGGAACGTCCGCAGGGCGGTGAAGGATAGGTACAGCAGCCCCAGATACAAGAGGGACACCAGGACGGCGGTCAGCAGAAAACGGAGCATGATGCTTTTTTTCAGCGCCCGTTCCAGGGTTTTACTTTTCAATTTTGTACCCCACCCCCCAGACCGTCTTAATAAACCGTGGGTTTTTGGGCGGCTCGTGCATTTTTTCCCGCAGCCGCCGGATGTGGACCATCACCGTGTTGTTGGAATTGAAGTATTTCTCGCCCCAGGCCTTTTCAAACAGCTCCTCGCTGGACAGCACCCGCCCCCGGTTTTCGCACAGCAGCCACAGCAGGTTGAATTCGATGGGGGTCAGTACCAGGGGCTGATCGTACAGGGTGCAGGTGTGGGTTTCCTTGTTGATGACCAGCCCGTTGAAATCGATGACCGTGGTTTCCTCCGCCCCCTCGTTGTACCGGGTGGCCCGGCGCAGCTGGGCCTTGACCCGCGCCACCACCTCCAGCGGGCTGAAGGGCTTGGTGATGTAGTCGTCGGCCCCGATGGACAGGCCGGTGATCTTATCCAGCTCCTCCACCTTGGCGGTCAGCATGATCACCGGAAACCGGTAGCCCTCCCGGATGCGCCGGCAGATGGAGAAGCCGTCCATGTCGGGCAGCATCACGTCCAGCAGCGCCAAATCGATTTTTTTCGCCTCCAGGGCCTTGAGCGCGTCCAGCCCCGTGTAGCAGGTGTACACCGTGAATCCCTCGTTGGTCAGGTACAGCTCCATCAAATCGGCGATTTCCTTCTCGTCGTCCACCACCAATATGTTCATGGCTCTCGCCTCCGCTTTTTCGGATTCCCGCCCCACGGCGGGACGGCTTCTTTTATTCTTTTACTATACATCATGGGCGCCCGGCCTGTCCAGCGCCGTAAGAGAATGTTAAGAAGTCCAGTTTCGGTCAACATACGCCCTGGCAGTTTTACGCTTTAGCAAGTAAAAATGGGGCTTGACTTGTTTGAAAAAGGCGCTTATAATGAAGAACAAAGCCGCCCCAAAGGGGGGCCCGGCAAGCGGGCTTGCCGGACTCCGGCGCGGCTAACCAACAGGTAAAGGACGGATTTGGATGACGACCGGCGCATTGGCCATGGTTCGCTGCCTGGAGCTGGAGGGCGTGAAGACCGCCTTCGGCTATCCCGGCGCGGCTATCTGCCCCTTTTACGACGCCCTGGCGGGCAGCCCGATTCACCATGTGCTGGTACGCACCGAGCAGAACGCGGCCCACGCCGCCAGCGGCTACGCCCGCATTTCCGGGGAGGTGGGGGTGTGCATCGCTACCTCCGGCCCCGGCGCGACCAATCTGCTCACCGGCATCGCCTCGGCCTATATGGACTCTATCCCCTTGGTGGTGATCACCGGCCAGGTGCGCAGCGACCTGCTGGGCCGCGACGTGTTCCAGGAGGCGGATATTACCGGCGCCGCCGAGCCGTTCACCAAGCACAGCTACATCGTGTCCCGGGCATCGGATATTCCCCGTATTTTCAAGGAGGCGTTTCATATCGCCTCCACCGGTCGGCCCGGCCCGGTGCTCATCGACGTGCCCATCGATATGCAGCAGAAGTCCATTCCCGACTTTGATTACAGCCGCCCGGTGGACATCATCGGCTATAAGCCCCGGGTGCAGGGCCATTCCCTCCAGATTAAAAAAGCGGTGGATGCCCTGCGAACCTGCAAGCGTCCGGTGATCTGCGTGGGCGGCGGGGTGTTCTCCGCCGGCGCGCAGAAGGAGCTGTGCGCTTTTATCGAAAAGCTGAATCTTCCCGCCATCTCCACCATGATGGGCATCGGCGCGCTGCCCACCGCCCATCCTCTCAACCTGGGGATGCTGGGCTCCCACGGCTGCGCCCCCGCCAATAAAGCCATCCGGGACGCGGATTTGGTCATTATGGCCGGCGCCCGGGTGGGGGACAGGGCCGTGGCCGCTCCCGGTCAGGTGGCCACCCGCGCCAAGGTCATCCACATCGACGTGGATCCCGCCGAGATCGGCAAGAATATGCCCGCCCATATCCCGATTGTGGGCGATTTGAAGCACGTGCTGGAGGAGCTGACCAAGCACGTCGACTGCCAGGCTCCCCAGGAGTGGGTGCAAGCGGTCACCGAACGCAAGAAACGCTACGCCGCCAAGGCCATCGAGCCGGTGGAGGGCTTTGTGGAACCCAAGACCTTCATGCATGCGCTGGCCCGCCGGATGGAGGCCGACGGCATCCTCTGCGCCGACGTGGGACAAAACCAGATTTGGTCGGCCAACCACTTTGAGATCCGGCAGGGCCGGTTCCTCACCTCCGGCGGCATGGGCACCATGGGGTATTCCGTCCCCTGCGCCGTGGGGGCCAAAAGCGCCGCCCCCGGCCGTCAGGTCTGCGCGGTATGCGGCGACGGCTCCTTCCAGATGAGTATGATGGAGCTGGGCACCATCTGCCAGGAGGGCCTGGGCGTCAAGATTATTATCATGCGCAACACCCGCCTGGGCATGGTGCGGGAGCTGCAGGATAATCTGTATAAGGGCGTGCATTCCGCCGTCTATCTGGACGGCAGCCCCGACTTTGCCAAAATCGCGGAGGCCTACGGCATCCGGTCCCGCACGGTTTCCTCCAACGAGGAGGCCGCCGGCGCCCTGGAGGAGATGTGGGCCGACGATAAGCCCTATCTCCTGGTCTGCCAGGTCAGCCCGGAGTACCCCTCCCTGTAAGCGGGCCGTTCATTCTCCGGTCTATGGAAAGGAGTCAGCCGTTTCTATGAAATACACCATGTCCGTGCTGGTGGAGAACCAGCCGGGCGTCCTGTCCAGGGTGTCCGGCCTGTTTTCCCGCCGCGGCTTCAATATCGACTCCCTGGCGGTGGGCGTCACCGAGGATCCCACCATTTCCCGCATGACCATTGTGGTGGACGGGGATGAATACGTGGTCGAGCAGCTGGAGAAGCAGCTCAACAAGGTCATTCCGGTCATCAAGGTCAAAACTCTGGAGACCGGCGCGTACATTCCCCGCACCCTTTCCCTCATCAAGGTAGCGGTGGGCGCCTCCCAACGGGCGGAAATCATGCGGGTTACCGAGCTGATGGGCGCTAAAATCGTGGACGCCACCCGCACCACCATGACGGTGGAATTCTCCGATACCGCCGAGCGCACCGAAACCCTGGAAACCCTGCTGCGTCCCTACGGCGTCAAGGAAATCGTGCGCACCGGCATCATCGCCATCGAAAAAGGCCCGGATCCCACCCGGACGGTGAAAAAATAAGTCCCCCGTGTATATGACGACCCTTTGCGAGACCGCCATATATAACATAAAATTTTGCCGCCAAGCGGCACAGGAGGAGTACATTATGGCAAAAATCTACTACCAGAACGACTGCAACCTCAGCGTGCTCAAGGACAAGACCGTGGCCATCATCGGCTATGGCTCCCAGGGCCATGCTCATGCCCTGAACCTGCATGAGAGCGGCGTCAACGTCATCGTCGGCCTGTACAACGGCTCCAAGAGCTGGGCCAAGGCCGAGGCCGCCGGCCTGAAGGTCGCCACCGCCGCCGAAGCCGCCAAGGCCGCCGACGTCATCATGATCCTCATCAACGACGAGAAGCAGGCCGATATGTACAAGAAGGATATCGAGCCCAACCTGACCGCTGGCAAGGCCCTGGCCTTTGCCCATGGCTTCAGCATCCACTTCGGCCAGATTCAGCCCCCCAAGGATGTGGACGTGTTCATGATTGCCCCCAAAGGCCCCGGCCACACTGTGCGCAGCGAGTATGTGGAGGGCAAGGGCGTGCCCTGCCTGGTGGCCATTCATCAGGATGCTTCCGGCCGCGCCCTGGACGTGGCTCTCGCCTATGCGGCGGGCATCGGCGGCGCCCGTGCCGGTGTGCTGGAAACCACCTTTAAGACCGAGACCGAAACCGACCTGTTCGGCGAGCAGGCCGTGCTCTGCGGCGGCGTGACCGCCCTGATGCAGGCGGGCTTCGAGACGCTGGTCGAGGCCGGCTACGATCCCCGCAACGCGTATTTCGAGTGCATCCACGAGATGAAGCTCATCGTCGACCTCATCTATAAGGGCGGCTTCTCCATGATGCGGTACTCCATCTCCGACACCGCCGAATTCGGCGATTACGAGACCGGCAAGCGCCTGGTCACCGAGGAGACCAAAAAAGAGATGAAGAAGATCCTGGAGGAAATCCAGGACGGTACCTTCGCCTCCAAGTGGATCAATGAGAACAAAGTGGGCCGTCCCCACTTCAACGCCTGCCGCCGCATGCATGCCGAGCATGAGCTCGAGAGCGTCGGCAAGGAGCTGCGCAAGCTCTACAGCTGGAACGAAGAAGAATAATCCGCGAACGAAAAAGCGCCCGGCCATGTTGCCGGGCGCTTTTTCGTCCTCCGCCGGTGTCACTCCCGGCCCTTTTCCTCCCGGGCGCGCCGGATGCCCTCCAGCCGCTCGCCGAACCCGGCTTCCTCCCCGAAGGGGCCCGGGTGGTAATACCGCCGTCCCGCCAGGCTGTCCGGCAGGCACTGCATGGCCGTGACGTTGTAGGCCGCCGTGGGGTCGAACTGGTATCCCTGCCCGTACCCCAGCTCCTTCATCAGGCCGGTGGGCGCGTTGCGGATTTGCATGGGCACCGGCTCCGCCAGGCTTTCCCTCGCGTCCCGCGCCGCCGCGGCATAGGCACTGTCCACCGCCCGGGACTTGGGGGCCAGGGCCAGATAGGTGACGGCGTGGGCCAGATGCACATTGCATTCCGGCATCCCGAGAAAATGGCAGGCCTGATAGGCCGCCACCGTGATTTCCAGCGCCCGGCTGTCCGCCATGCCGATGTCCTCGCTTGCGAACCGGATCAGGCGGCGGGCGATGTACAGGGGATCCTCCCCGGCTTCCAGCATCCGGGCCGTCCAGTACAGCGCCGCATCCGGATCGCTGTTGCGCAGGGATTTATGGATGGCCGAGATGATGTTGTAGTGCTCCTCCGCCCGCTTGTCGTACAGCAGCGCCTTTTTCCCCAGGCACTGCTCCACCACCGCCCGCGTGACGGTAATATCCCCCTGCCGGTCGACCTCGCCGTTGAGCACCACCATCTCCAGGGTGTTCAGCGCCACCCGGGCGTCCCCATTAGCAAACGCGGCCACGATGTCCACCAGTTCGTCCGCCATGGCCACCGCCTGCCCCCCGAAGCCCGCCGGGCTGGTCAGCGCCCGCCTCAGCAGCGCCGCCACATCCTCCTGGGACAGGGCGTTCAGCACGAACACCTTGCACCGGGAGAGCAGGGCCGCGTTGACCTCAAAGGAGGGATTTTCGGTGGTGGCGCCAATGAGGATGATGCTCCCCTGTTCCACGTAGGGGAGAAAGGCATCCTGCTGGGCCTTGTTGAACCGGTGGATTTCATCCACGAACACGATGGTGCGCGCGCCGGACAACCGCCGGCGCTCCGCCTCGCCCATGACCTCCTTGATCTCCTTGATGCCGCTGGACACCGCGCTGAAATTGATGAACTCCGAGCGGGTCTGGCTGGCGATGACCCGGGCCAGGGTGGTCTTGCCCACCCCCGGCGGCCCCCAGAATATCATGGAGGGGAGCCGGTCGGAGGCGATCATCCGCCGGAGGATTTTCCCCTCTCCCAGCAGATGCTGCTGTCCGGCGATGTCCTCCAGGCTTTCAGGCCGCATCCGGCTGGCCAGCGGCTCGAGCTCGTTCGTCGTGAACAGGGACTCCTGAAACATGCCCATCCCCTCCTATAAGCGGCGGGCCAGGGCCGCCAAATCGTCCGCGCACGCGTACAGAAAATCCTGATAGGGGCAGTACCCGTCCTCCGCGGCGAAAAACTCCCGGGTGCGCCGGCAGCCCCCGCCGCAAAGGGGGAAGGCCCTGCAGTCTCCGCACAGGGGATGGAGCGGCGTGGGCGCGGACAGAAACGCCTGCGCCGGCCCGCTCGCCTCCATGGCGGCGAAGCTGTCGGTAAGGACGCTGCCGCAGCGATATTCGTCCAGCACATAGAAATCGCAGGGATACACGCTCCCGTCCGCCTCCACCACCATCTGCATGGCGCAGCGGCCCAGCAGCCCGCACTGCCCCGGCGGATCCCCTCGCAGCATTCCCACCAGATTGTCGAACAGCCGCACGCTGACCGGCTGTCCCCGTTCCCAGTCCGCCTTCCACAAAACAAAGGTCTGTTTGAGAAACGCCGCATAATCCCGGGGCGTCAAATCGAAGGGCTGCCGATCCCCTCCTTCCAGCGGCCGCAGACAGGGGATGAACTGCAGATACCGGTAGCCCGCCCGGGTCAGGGCGGCGTAAACCTGCCGGGGGTGCCGGGCCATCTGCCGGGTCACTACCGCCAGAATGTTGTACGCCGCGCCGTGCGCGTCTAGTCGCCGGATTCCGCGGGTGACCGCCGCGTACGTCCCCCGGCCGTCCTTGTCCAGCCGCAGAAAATCGTGCACCTCCCGGCTGCCATCCAGGGATACCCCCACCAGGAAATCGTGCTCGCTGAGAAACGCCGCCCACTCGTCGGTGAGCAGGGTGCCGTTGGTCTGCAGGGCGTACCGCACCCGCACCCCTGCCGGCTGTTTCTCCCGGACATAGGCGGTGAAGGCCCGGAAAAAGTCGAGCCCCGCCACCGCCGGCTCCCCGCCCTGGAACCCGAAGGTGATTTCCGCCGGGCCAGCCCCCACGTGCTCGAAGGCCCGGTCGATGACCGCCTGGGCGGTGCGTTCCTTCATCACCCCGTGGCTGTAGGCCTCCCGGTGGCTGGCCACATCGTGGTAGAAGCAGTAGCGGCATCGCATATTGCACAGGGAGGAGGCGGGCTTTATTAACATGGAAAACTGGCGCATAGGCTGTCTCCTTTCGTTTCGCTCCTTTCAGTATACGGTCGTCCGCCTCGAAATGCAAGACCTGCGCGAAAATTTGTTCGCCAACCCACTGGCGCGGCATACTCGTTTTTCTTTATCTCCCCTTCATCAAATCCTAAGATTTGGCCCATTGACGTTGCCGCGCCAATTGGGTATGCTTTTTTACATACCGATCGGTTGTATATAAATGAAAACTGAGCCTGGACACCGCCGTCCGCCCCATGCCATCCCCACGGAAGGAGCCTGCTATGAAACCGAAAAAACTGTTCCATCGGAACTTCAGCCTGATGATCATCGGCCAGATCATTTCCCTGTTCGGTAACGCCATCCTGCGCTTCGCCCTGTCCATGTATGTGCTGGATCTCACCGGCTCCGCCGCCGCCTTCGGCACCATTCTGGCCGTCTCCATGATTCCCACCGTCCTGCTTTCGCCGGTGGGCGGCATCATCGCCGACCGGATAAACCGGCGGAACATCATGGTCGCTCTGGACTTCACCACCGCCGGCCTGATCGCCGTTTTTACCCTGTTGTTCACCGTCAGCGACAGCCTGTGGATCATCGGCCTGCTGATGGTGCTGCTGAGCGTTATCCAGTCGTTTTACCAGCCCTCCGTCCAGGCCAGCATCCCAGCCCTCACGGCGGACGAGAACCTGATGAAGGCCAACAGCGTGGTCATTCAGGTCAATGCCCTGGCGAATCTGGTGGGCCCCGTCCTGGGCGGCTTTTTGTACGGCTTCTTCGGCCTGATGCCCATCCTCATCGCCAGCGGCCTGTGCTTCTTCACCTCGGCGGTGATGGAAATCTTCCTGCACATCCCCTTTATCCGCCAGCAGAAAAACGGCGGCCTGCTGCGTACCGCCGGCGGGGACATCCAGGCCGCCTTTCACTTTATCTCGAAAGAGAACCCCCAGGTGTATCCTTTGATGTTCGTCATCACCGGTCTCAACCTCTTCCTGGCCGGCATGGTGACGGTGGGCCTGCCCTATATGGTGAAAATTTTTCTCGGCCTGACCTCCCAGCACCAGGGCTTTGCGGAAGGGTCCATGGGCGTGGGAGCCATCGCCGGCGGCCTGCTGGCCGGTGTGTTCGCCAAAAAGGTTCCTTTCAACCGGTCATACCGCTTCCTGCTGACCGCGGTGCTGCTGGTGCTTCCCGCCGCCGCCTCGGTGGTGTCCAACGCCCATCCCATGGTATCCTACGGCGTGCTGCTCGCGTCGGTGCTGGGCTGTATGGCCGGCGCCACCCTGTTCAATATCTCCGCCCAGACCTTTATCCAGCAGCAGACCCCCGACCATCTTATCGGCAAGGTGATGTCCTTCGTGTCGGTCATCGCCGTGTGTACCCTGCCCATCGGCCAGGCCATGTACGGCTTTTTGTTCGAGGCGTTTAAAGAGCGCATCTTCCTCGTGGTGCTGTTCGCCGCCGTCATGGGGCTGGTCATCGCCCTGGCCGTGCGGCATATCCTGCGCCGGGTGCCGTCGCCGCAGGCGATGGACTGAGCGCCTCCCGGCTTGCGCGCCGGTGGGTTTTATGCTACCATACGGGTAACACTTGCGAAAGGGGAGAGCGCCTTGGTGCTGGAAGCGCTGCCCATGTCCTTCGCCGTCTGCCAGACGGCCGATTTCTCCCAGGTGGATTTCGACGACGCCTATTGCTTTGCCGCCAGAACGCAGGACGAGTGGTCGCTCGTCTGCCGGGAAAGCCGGCTGCCCGCCAACTGCCTTCGGTGCGAGCGGGGCTGGCGCGGCCTTAGGATCCGGGGCACCCTCGATTTTTCCCTGGTGGGCGTCCTTTCCTCTCTTGCCGGCTTGCTGGCCGCCCGCGGGGTGAGCCTGTTCGCCGTCTCCACCTATAACACCGATTACCTGTTTGTCCGCCGGGCTCAGTATCCGGCCGCTCTGTCCGCCCTGCGGGAGGGTGGGTACCCGGTGGAGGAACCCGCCCGCTATGAGGAAGAGGAGGCGCCGATATGTCCGCAACCATGATGGCGCTGGTGCGCCGGGGAAACCAGGCCCGCTTGGAGGAACGCCCCGTCCCCGCCCTGCTGGATGGGCGGGACGCCTTGGTGCGGGTCACGTTGTCCACCATCTGCACCAGCGATCTGCATATTCTGCACGGCGCGGTGCCCAGTGCGCGGGACGGCGTCGTCCTGGGCCATGAGTTCGTCGGGGAGGTCGTCGCCGTCGGGGAGCGGGTGAACGGCCTGCGCCCCGGCCAGCGGGTGGCCGCCAACTGCATCACCTTCTGCGGGGACTGCTGGTTCTGCCGCCAGGGGTATATCAACAACTGCGAACGCGGCGGCTGGGAACTGGGCTGCCGCATCGACGGCTGCCAGGCGGAATATGTCCGTGTCCCCTTCGCCGACAGCGGCCTGACCCCCATTCCCGACGGCGTGTCCGATGAAAAGGCGCTGCTGCTTGGGGATATCCTGGCCAGCGGCTATTTTGGGGCGGAACTGTGCGCCATTCGGCCGGGGGATACCGTGGCGGTCATTGGCGCGGGACCGGTCGGTCTGTGCGCCATGCTCTGCGCCCGCCTGTTCGGCGCCGCCGAGGTCATCGCCCTGGATACCGATGAGACCCGCCTGCGCGTCGCCCGGGAGCGGGGTCTCTGCCGGCTGGCCCTCAACCCCCGGCATCTGGGGGAGACCGAAGCCCTGGTGCGCGGGCAGACGGCTGGCCGGGGCGCCGACGCCGTTATCGAAGCCGCCGGGGGAGAGACCAGCTTCGAGCTGGCCTGGCGGCTGGCCCGGCCCAACGCGGTGGTGGCCCTGGTCGCCATGTATGAGCGGGAGCAGGTTCTGCCCCTGCCCGCCATGTACGGGAAAAACCTGATTTTCAAGACCGGCGGCGTGGACGCCGTCCATGGGGAGCGCCTGATGAAGCTCATTGAGGCCGGCGCGCTGGATACCTCCTTCCTGCTGACCCACCGTGCCCCCCTCAACGATATCCTGGAGGGCTACCGGGTTTTTGGGCAAAAGGCGGCCGGTTGCCTGAAATGGGCCGTCACGCCGTATGAACGGTAGCGTGTCTAATCAGGCTCTGTATCATAAAAATGGGCTGTTGCAAAATGTAAAATTTTGCAACAGCCCATTTTTCAACGGCTCCCTTTGGCCGCGTTAGTTCCAATTTTTCAGCTTCAGCATCCGGAGCCGGCCGGGCAGCGTGTTTTCCAGGCATAGCACGCGCAAAGAGCCGTCCTCCTGCCGGATCAGCCCGTCCAGCCCGTCGTATACCCCGGTCAGCAGCTTGGAGGACGAGGTATACAAACGGGATAGCTTCCCCTGCGCATTGATCCGATACAGGTACACCTGGCTTTCAGGCCGGGTTTTCATGGAAAGCGGATCGATGAATTTGCCCATGTCATGCACCTGCACCAGCGCTTCCCCGCTGTCCAGCGGGAGCAGATAGCGGGCGAATCCCATATCATCCAGCCCGACGATCATGTCGCCTCCGACCAGCTTTCCATCGGCGCTCATTTTCCAGAACGCCACGCCGGTGCTTTTTTTGCTCTGGTACTGGGTCGGCGGCTTGAGCCCCGTCTGCTGCAGATTGCCGGCGCTCGTCCGGTGGGAAAATTGCCCCACAAGCAGGAATTGCCCGTCGTCGAGCGGGAGCATCCCCCCGAACTCTATGGCCGGGAATTCCACCTGGAACGCCAGGCTGCCGTCGGCGTTGCTATGAAAATACACGCCCGATTTCTTGGATGCGCCTCCGCCTCCGCCAGCCCCCGTCAGGCTGCCGTCCTCCTCGATCCATACGTCCCGGATATACCCCACCGGCACGTTCACCGGCTCGTATTCCCGCTGTGTCAGCGGCTTCCCGTCCGCGTCCCAGTGGAAGCGGTAATGTGTGATCCCCTCTCCGCCCGGGCCGTATGCCTCCACCATGCCGACAAGATGGCCGTCCGCCGTCTCCCGCAGGCTGTTCGCCCCGTAGCCGGAGATGTTGTCCGCCCCGACGGAAGCGCCCGAGCGGGCCCACAAAACCTGCCCGTGAGCGTCAAATTTTACCACCAGGGTGGAGCCGCCCTCGGCCCCGGTGATCCCGTAGAGGTCGAAGTCGCCGCCCGCCCGGCTGCCGGTGTTGCCACAGGCGACAAACCCGCCGTCCCTCGTGGCGATGACCTTGTAGAACGATTCGGAGACGTCCCCGCCGAACAGACGGATAAATTGCAGCTGGCCCGCCTCGTCATATCGCGCCGCGAAAGCGGAGCGCCCGACGTTGCCCGGTGTACGCTTGTCGGCGTATTCGTCGGTGCACCCGACCAGCACATAGCCGCCGTCCGCCATTTGGACATAGGCGGACGGTTCCGCGCGGATGGAATCCGTCGTGAACCCCAGCTCCAAAGACAGCTCGGTGACTGTCATAGGGGCCGTCGAAGCGGCGGTCGTGGTCTCCCGGCTTTGGACGGTGGTTTGGACAACGGTTGTTTGAGTCGTCGTGGCGGCTGTCGTTTCCTCCGCCGACGGCGCGGACGCGGCATAGGATATGCCGCCGGATTCCAACGGTATCCCCGTTTCCCGCAGCCCGCTGCGGTGAATCAGCACCCCCGCGCCGGCGAGGAGCACCAGGGCCGCCGCTGTGGCCGCCCCATATTGCGCGATCGTCCGCGGCTGGATTTTCCGGGGCAGGAACTGCGCGGAATCCGGCTGCCGGTAGGGCTCGTTCCCATTCTTTTCGTGATCCGGAAAGCGCAGCTCCGCGTCTTCCCGCAGCTTCTTTTTCCACCATTCCTGTTTCATGTGTCAGCACTCCCTTCGTAATATGCTACCAGCTTCCCGCGCGCCTTGTGGTACCGCCAAAGGACGGTGCCGTAAGGGGTGTCCGTGTGGACGGCGATCTCCTTGAGGCTGTAGCCGCCGAACACATGTAAGACAATGGTTTTATACTCGTTGACGTTCAGCGCCGCCATGGCCTTGGCGATGACAATGTCCTCAAGTACGCAGGTTTCAAATTCCGCCCCGTCGTCTATGCTCCGGATTTTATGCTCCTCCGCCCGGGCGGTTCGCAGCAGATAGCGGGACACGTTGCGGGTGATGGAAAAAATCCAGGCCCGGCCGCTGCTTCCCGGCGTGTACCGCGCCGCCTGCCTGCGAAGGGTGAGAAACACCTCGTGCGCTGCGTCCTCCGCCATGGCCGTGTCGTTCGTGATGGACGCGGCGAGCAGAAAGACCGGCCGGTACATCTCCTGATACAGCTTTTCCAGCGCCTGCCCGGCCTGCTCGCCCTCTCCTTGCAGATCGACCAGCCACTCGTCGATATAACCGCCCATGCAATCCCTCCCCCTATATATGAATAGCACGGCCCCTCCGGATCATTGGCGGGGCGGAAAATTTTGAACAAAAAGCTGCCTAGGCTCCTTTTGAATCACCCAAAGAGCGGACTCCTCTGTTTTGCAGATTTCCCCACTTTCCATCACAATTTGGTGGATTTTGTTTGTCATCTCGGACAAGGTGTATTATACTGGTATATGGAATGGAAAGCAACTGGAGGAGAAGACGCATGATTACAGGCGCCATCAAAAATAAAGTGGATAAAATCTGGACGGACATCTGGGCGGGCGGTATCACCAACCCCTTGACGGTCATTGAACAGCTGACCTACCTGATGTTCATCCGTTCGTTAGATGAAAAGGAACTGGAAACCGAAGAGCTTGAAAACATGACCGGCGAGAAGATGAACAAGATTTTCCCCCCGTCCGCTGTGGGACAGTCCATGCGCTGGAGCAAATTCAAGGATAACGATCCCCGCGACATTTACGCTGTGATGTCCCAGCGGGTATTCCCGGCGATTAAAAACATGAAACGCGGTCATCTGCCGGATTTCACCGAACAGGGCGAGCTGATCGAGATTCCGGACGATTTCGGCAGCGGCGAGCCGAACAACACCGCCTTTGCCCGGTATATGAGTGACGCTATGTTCCTGATCCCCACGCCCCAGGTGCTGCAGAAAATCATCACCGGACTGGACGATTTGTATGAGCATGACATTGCCGATCGGGACATGCAGGGCGATCTGTACGAGTATATGCTGGGCAAGCTGGCAACTGCGGGCCAAAACGGCCAGTTCCGCACCCCCAAGCACATCCGGGAAATGATGGTGGAGCTGCTGCGGCCCACCCCGGACGACACCATCTGCGACCCGGCCTGTGGCACGGCGGGCTTTCTGGTATCCGCTTCGGAGTATATCCGGCGGCACTATGAGGACACCATGACCAACGAACAGTGGGAGCACTTTGTCGGCGACGCCTTTACCGGCTTTGATACCGACCGCACCATGCTGCGCATTTCCGCCATGAACCTGATGCTGCACTCCATCAGCCATCCGGAAATCGATTACAAGGACAGCGTTTCCAAACAAAATCAAATCAGCGACAAGTTTACCATCTGTCTGGCCAACCCGCCCTTTAAGGGGACGGTGGACGCGGAAAGCATCCACGACAACCTGAAAGCCGTGACCAACACCAAAAAGACCGAGCTGCTGTTTCTGGCGCTGTTCCTGCGGATGATGAAAAAGGGCGGCCAGTGCGCCTGCATCGTGCCGGACGGCGTGCTGTTCGGCTCTTCAAAAGCGCATCAGGCCATCCGCAGGGAGCTGGTGGAGAACCACCAGCTGCGGGCGGTGATCTCCATGCCCTCCGGCGTGTTCAAGCCCTATGCGGGCGTTTCCACAGCGGTGTTGGTATTCACCAAAACCGGCGCGGGCGGCACCGAAAATGTTTGGTTTTATGACATGAAGGCCGACGGCTTTTCTCTGGACGACAAGCGCAGCGAAATCGCGGAGAACGACATTCCCGACATTATCGAGCGGTTTCACCATCTGGAGCAGGAAACCGCCCGCCAGCGCACCGAGCAGAGCTTTTTTGTGCCCAAGCAGGAGATTGCCGACAACGATTATGACCTGTCCATCAATAAATATAAAAAGGTGGAGTATGTGCCGGTGGAGTATCCCTCAACCGCCGAAATCATGGCCGATCTGCACGAACTGGAAATGGAGATCACCGCAGGACTGGCAGAATTGGGGGGGATGCTGTGATAGCGAGATTGGGGGATGTTTGTGAGATTCAATCCGGTGGTACACCAGCACGTTCTAATTTAAGTTATTGGGAAGGTGGAACAATCCCATGGGTAAAGATAAGCGATATTAAGGGAGAGTACTTACAAATCACAGAAGAATTTATAACTGAAGAAGGACTTCAAAACTCTTCTGCAAAAATATTCCCAAAAGGAACTATTCTTTACACTATTTTCGCAACCCTTGGAGAAACTTGCATACTTGATATTGATGCAGCAACAAACCAAGCAATCGCAGGAATAACTATAAAGAGCGATAATGTTTATCGTGAGTACCTCTATTACTATCTAGTTTCATTAAAATCGGCAGTAAATCGCTTGGGACGTGGCGTTGCTCAAAATAATATTAACATGGGTATTTTAAGAAATCTCCCCATCCCCCTCCCGCCCCTTGACGAACAGCGCAAAATCGCGGTGGTGCTGGACAAGGTCAGCGATCTGATTGCCAAACGCCGCCAGCAGCTGGACAAGCTGGATAAGCTGGTGAAATCCCGATTTATCGAACTGTTCGGTGACCCGATTCTAAATCAATACGGTTGGAGCAAAGTGCCGTTGGAAGAAAATGCAACGCTTTTGAACGGCAGAGCATATAAGCAAGACGAACTGCTGGATAGCGGAAAATACCCAGTGCTTCGCGTTGGAAATTTCTTCTCTAATCGAGGATGGTACTATTCCGATTTGGAACTCGACGAAGACAAGTACTGCGAGAACGGAGATTTGCTATATGCTTGGTCAGCTTCATTCGGCCCACAAATTTGGAATGGCGACAAGGTAATATACCATTACCACATATGGAAAGTGCTTGTGGGCAGTGCATATAACAAGCAATTCCTCTGCAAATTGCTCGAATACGCCACCGAATCGCTTATGGGAGATACCCATGGCATAGCTATGATGCATCTAACCAAAAGCGGTATGGAAAAAACTGAGTTTATTGTACCGCCGATTGACCTGCAGGAGCAGTTTGCAGCCTTCGTAGAACAGACCGACAAATCAAAATTGGCAGTTCAGCAAGGGCTGCAAGAACTAGAGATTTTGAAAAAATCCCTGATGCAGGAGTATTTTGAATAAGGTAAACCTCATTTTTCCAGAATGGGTGGTGTCTTTATGATGAACTTCTCATTTCTCTCGTCCAAGCCGGACTACGCCCTCTTTTCCTCCGCCTGCATCGAAGCGGAGAAAATCTACGCCACCGCTCCCGCCATGTGCGCCGTGGGCTGCCGCAAGGCGCTGGAATTGGCGGTCAAGTGGGTCTATTCCGCGGACAAGACCATGAAAATGCCCTACAAGGACAATCTCCAGTCCCTCATCCATGAGCCCACCTTTCGCTTTGCCGTGGATGCCAACACCTGGGGCAAGCTTCCCTTTATCATCAAGTTGGGCAATCTGGCGGTACATACGGAGCGCAGCGTGCAGCCCAGCGACGCCCTGGCCTCCCTGCGGGGTCTGTTCGAGTTTATCCAGTGGATCGATTACTGCTACGGCGCCGATTATGAAGAACGCACCTTTGACGAAAGCCTGATTCCCACCCAAAGGATGGTTGTGGACACCAAAAAAATCAAGGAACAGGAAAGCCTGCTGGATGAAAAAAAGGCGGAAATCGAGGCGCTTCGTAAACAAATCGAGCAGCTGGCCGCCCGGTATACCGCCGAAAAGGAACAGCATAAGCAGGAGCGCACCTTCCAGCCGGAAGATCTCTCCGAGTTTCAGACGCGAAAAGTTTATATCGATGTGGATCTGAAGCTCATGGGATGGAAATTTTCCGGTCCGGATGCGGATGTGCAGGAGGAATACCCGGTGGAGGGCATGGCCGGTGTGGTTGGCCAGATGGGGTATTGCGACTATGTCCTCTTTGGTAAAGACGGCCTGCCCCTGGCGGTGGTGGAAGCCAAGCGCACCAGCAAAGACCCCAACATTGGACGAAAGCAAGCGGTTTTATACGCGGATTGCCTGGAACGGAAATTTGGCCGCCGCCCCATGATATTCACCACCAACGGCTTTGAAACATATTTCTGGGACGATCAGACTGGCCCCCAGCGAAAAGTCAGCGGCATTTTCAGCAAAGACGATCTGCAAAGGCTGATGAACCGCCGCACGGAGCGGCTGGATTTGATGAGCATTCCCATCGACGACAAAATCACCGACCGGTATTATCAAAAAGAAGCCATCCGGGCGGTCTGCGGCCAGATCGATCAGGGCTTCCGCAAGCATCTGCTGGTTATGGCCACCGGCACCGGCAAAACGAGAACCGCCTCCAGTCTGACGGACGTGCTCAGCCGTGGAAAATGGGTGACAAACATCCTGTTTCTGGCCGACCGCACGGCGCTGGTGAAGCAGGCAAAGGACGACTTTAAGAACTATCTGCCGGATATGTCCCTGTGTAATCTGTGTTCCAACAAGGATGATCGGAATGCCCGCATCGTGTTTTCCACCTACCCGACTATCCTGAACGCTATTGACGACACCAAATCCGGGGATGGGCGGCAGCTGTTTACCCCGGCGCATTTTGATTTAATCATTATCGACGAGAGCCACCGGAGCATTTTCAAAAAGTACCGGGCGATCTTTGAGTATTTCGACGCCCTGATGGTGGGGCTGACGGCCACGCCGAAAACGGACGTTGACCGCAATACCTACGACTTTTTTGAAATGGAGCACGGCGTCCCCACGTATGCCTACGATTATGAGACGGCGGTTGACCAGGATCATGTGCTGGTGCCTTATTATAACTATGAGGTCAAGACTAAATTCCTCGAAGAAGGCATTGTCTATGAGGAACTGTCGGACGAGGATAAGGAACGGTATGAGGATGATTTCATCGAAGACGATGTTTTACCGGAAGTCATCCCATCGGAAAAGCTCAACAAGTTTGTGTTCAATGAAACCACAGTGGACATTGTGCTGCAGGATTTGATGGAGCGGGGCATTCAAGTGGCGGGCGGAGACCGCTTGGGGAAAACCATCATCTTTGCCCAGAACAAGCGTCATGCAGAGTTTATTCTGGAGCGGTTCAACAAGCTGTACCCGCAGTATCACGGCACGTTTGCCCAGCGGGTTGTCTGTGACGATGCCTATGCCCAGACGATTATCGACGACTTTAAGCAGCCGGAAAAAGAGCCGCATATCGCAGTATCGGTGGATATGATGGATACCGGCATCGACGTACCGCACGCGGTCAATCTGGTGTTCTTCAAAAAAGTACGCTCGAAAGCAAAATTTTGGCAGATGATTGGACGGGGCACAAGACTGTGTAGTGGCCTTGCCTGTATCGACCAAATCGATGGAGAGTATACGGACAAGCGCCGGTTCCTGATTTTTGATTACTGCGGCAATTTTGAATATTTCCGGGAGCACAAGGAAGGGTACGAAAGCCAGGAAACCAAAACATTATCCGAAAGTATTTTCGGCAAGCAAATACGGCTTGCTATGACTTTGCAGGGAAGTGCTTTTGCGCAGGAGCGCTATCAGGCCTGGCGAAGCGAAATCGTCGACGTTTGCCGTAAGCAGGTTTTGGAGCTGAACCCGGAGCTGATCGCCGTAAAACTGAAGCTGCAGTATGTGGAAAAGTATAAAAAGCGGGAATCCTTTCTTTCTCTCGGGGAGGGGGACAAGGGAGAACTGCTGACACACATGGCCCCTCTTGTCCGGCTGAATGATCCCGATGAGTTTGCAAAACGGTTTGATAATTTTATGTATGGCCTGATGCTGGCCCATGTGGAACATATGCCGGCGTTCCCATATGCAAAAAAGCAGCTGTGCGAAATGGCCGCGCTGTTAGAGCACAAGGTAAGCATTCCGCAGATCAGGGAAAAGCTGCCGGTGCTGCGGGAGATCCAAACAGACGCTTTTTGGAATGCCAACGACCTTCTGCTGTTTGAGCGGGTGCGAAAAGACCTACGGGAACTCATTAAGTTCTTGGATGAAGACGGCTCAGAGCAAAAACGCATCGTGACCAAACTGAAGGATCCGATTATTGACCGGCAGGAAGGCCTCCAGTTGGGGGCTGCCTATGATTTTGAGGACTATCGCGCCAAGGTAAACCGCTATGTGAATGAGAACGGCAATACGCTTGCCATTCACAAGCTGACGCATAATATTCCGCTTTCCATGGGCGATTATCAGGAATTGGAACAGGTGCTGACGAGCGAGCTCGGAAGCAAAGAGGATTATGCGCGTGAATTCGGAGATACGCCCTTTGGTTTGCTGATCCGCAAAATTGCCAAGTTGGATCATGAAGCGGCGATGCAGGCGTTTTCTGCCTTTATCAATGACCAGTCACTCAACCAAAAGCAGATAGCTTTTGTATATAAGATTATCAACCACATGGAATTGAACGGGTATATGGACAATATCGCAGAGCTTGCGAATCCGCCGTTTGATAAACCGATCGGGTTTGTCAAGCTGTTTGATGCGAAGACCAGAGCTGCCATAATGGAGACCATCAACCAAGTTCGGGACAATGCCATTCAAATCGCTGTATCCTAATAGGAATTGGAAAGCAGAGGGGCAGGTGGAAACGTCCGCTCCTCTGCTTTTTCTTAGTGGAAATGAACGTCCTTGAACCGCTTGGACCCTGGCGTCTCGCTGCGCGAGCCGCTGTGAAAAGCCTACGGCTTTTCGGAAGGGCACCGCCATAAGTGCGTTTTCGTCAACGAACAAAAAGCAGCCCACCCTGACGGGTGAACTGCTTTTTCTTGGTGGACGTGAACGTCCTTGAACCGCTTGACCCCGGCGTCTTGCTAAAGCAAGCCGCTGTGAAAAGCCTTCGGCTTTTCGGAAAGACATCGCCATAAGTCCATTATCGCCCATAAAAAATCACGGCCCGCCCTAAAGGGCGAACCGTGCTTTTTGGTGGACGTTAACGGACTTGAACCGCTTGGACCCTGGCGTCTCGCTGCGCGAGCCGCTGTGAAAAGCCCCCGGCTTTTCGGAAGGGCATCACCATAAGTCCGATACCGCATACCAACAAAAAACAGCCCACCCTGACGGGCGGACTGTTTTCTGTTGGTGGACGTTAACGGACTTGAACCGCTGACCCTTCGCACGTCAAGCGAATGCTCTACCAGCTGAGCTAAACGTCCTCGTTTTTTGGAACGAAGACGATTATATAGGAAATTCGCCGGCTTGTCAAGGGGAATTTCTAAATTTCCCGCCGCCGTCCCTTTTCGCTCTCCGCGCCTCCCTTTTTCGGCAGGGCGCAGACGAAACGCCCCTTTCTTCGACAGATTCCAGCGAAAACGCCAAACTTTGCAGGATTGATAAAATTAACTTGCAAATTTTTTCCGCATATACTAAAATGAAGGATAGTTTTGAAATGACGATGCAATCTGAGAGGAGCATGTTCTCATGAAAGCGCTGAAAGAATTGACCAAGGCCCAGCTGAGCGCCCGGGCGGCGGAGCTGCAGGAACAGTATGACGCCTATAAGGCCCGGGGCCTGAAGCTGGATATGTCCCGCGGCAAGCCCGGCCCCGAGCAGCTGGATCTCACCCTGGACATGCTGGAATGCGTCAATGAGCGGGAAGGGTATAAAACCGCCGACGGGGTGGATACCCGCAACTATGGTCTGCTCGACGGGATTCCCGAGGTCAAATCCCTGTTCGGCGACATTCTGGGGATGGAACCCGCCAACATCATCGTGGGCGGCAATTCCAGCCTCAATCTCATGTTCGATTATATCGCCGGCGCTTATGCCAAGGGCGTCTGCGGCCATCAGCCCTGGATTCTCCAGGGCGCGGTGAAATTCCTCTGCCCGGCTCCCGGTTATGACCGGCACTTTGCCGTGACGGAGTATTTTGGCCTGGAGCTCATCCCCGTGGAGATGACCGAAACCGGCCCCGACATGGACGCGGTGGAACGCCTGGTACAGGATCCGCTGGTCAAGGGCATCTGGTGCGTACCCATGTACTCCAATCCCGACGGCATCACCTATTCCGACGACACGGTGCGCCGCCTGGCCGCCCTGCGCCCGGCAGCGGAGGATTTCCGCATCATGTGGGACAACGCCTATTGCCTGCACCATCTGAGCGACGAGGGCGACACCCTTTTAAACATATATAAGGAGGCCGAAGCCCGCGGCAACGAGGACATTGTCATGATGTTCGCCTCCACCTCCAAAATCAGCTTCCCCGGCTCCGGCGTGGCCGCCATGGCGGGCAGCCCCCGCAACATCGCGGATGTCAAATCCCGCATGACGATTCAGACCATCGGCCACGACAAGCTGAATATGCTCCGCCACGTCCGGTATTTCAAGAACATTGACGGCGTGAAAGCTCATATGAAAAAGCACGCCGCCATTCTGCGGCCCAAATTCGAGGTCGTGCTGACCACCCTGGAGAAGGAGCTGGGCGACAAGGACATCGCCCGCTGGCACAATCCACGCGGCGGCTACTTTGTCAGCGTCAACCTGATGGACGGCTGCGCCAAGGAGACGGTGCGTCTGCTCAAGGAGGCCGGCGTCGTCATGACCGGCGCGGGCGCCACCTATCCCTACGGCAAGGATCCCAAGGACTCCAACATCCGCATCGCGCCCACCTACCCGCCCCTGGACGAGCTGAAGGTGGCCATGGAGTTGTTCTGCATCTGCGCCGAGCTGGCGGCGGTTAGGAAGCTGCTGGCGGAATAAGCACCCGATAAGCGGCGGCTTGAAAGGCCGTCGCTTTTTTCTTCCCCGAAAGGCGGAACCGCCGGGAAACTGGAGACTGTGTAGAAAAAACGCCCGTGGCTTCGTGGCAATTTAGAAAAATGTCATCCCCGCGGGACATTCGCATTGACTTTTTTGCCCGATCCTAATATAATTAATGACATTGGTGCGGCGGCGGATGCCGGCGCAATAGTAAGCATTGGAGGACAAGCCGATGAAGCGCACATCCAAATCCGTATTCTTCATCGTGGCACTGTTGATTTTAGCATTGACTTACACGACGTTTTTTGGCGTGTACAGCCACTATGGCGACAGGCGCGATACCATCATTCGCGGTGCCAGCGATATCCGCTGGGGCATCGATATCCGGGGCGGCATCGACGCCACCTTCGGGCCCAGCGATGATGTCAAGGAAGTGACCGACGAGAACATGAACGGCGTCAAGGACGTCATCGCCCAGCGTCTGGTCGCGCAGAATATCACCGACTACGAGCTGTATTCCGATACCGCCAACCGGCAGGTTATCGTCCGTTTCCCCTGGAAAGAGGACGAGCAGGACTTCGACCCTAAGGCGGCCATCGAGGAATTGGGCAAAACCGCCGTGCTGGAATTCCGCAAGGGCGACGAAACCAAGACCGAAAAAGACGCCGACGGTAACGAAATCCAGGTGCCCACTGGGGCTCTGGTGCTCAGCGGCAAGGACGTGGAGTCCGCCAAGGCCGGTTTCAGCGCCGAGGACGGCACCACCCCGGTCGTGTCCCTCAAGCTTAAGGACAGCGGCACCAAGGCCTTCGCCGAAGCCACCTCCGAGTTGGCCGGCAAGGGCAAGATTTCCATCTGGCTGGATAACGAGCAGCTTTCCGCCCCCAATGTCAACGAGGCCATCACCTCGGGCGAGGCGCAGATTTCCGGCGGCTTCTCGGATTATTCCGAGGCGGTTAAGCTGGCCAACCTCATCAACTCCGGCGCCCTGCCCTTCGCCGTGGAGGTCAAGAGCTACGGCACCATCGAGCCCACCATGGGTATGAAGGCCCTGGATGTCATGGTCTGGGCCGGCCTCATCGCCTTTATCCTGATTTCCATTTACCTGCTGATTTACTATCGCCTGCCCGGCTTTGTCGCCATCCTCTCCCTGCTGGGTCAGGTGGCCGGCTCCCTGGCCTGCGTTTCCGGCTACTTCGGCTTCCTCAACAGCTTCACCCTGACCCTGCCCGGCATCGCGGGCGTCATATTGTCCATCGGCATGGGCGTGGACGCCAACATCATCACGGCCGAGCGGATTAAAGAAGAGGTGCGCGCCGGCCGCACCATCGACGGCGCCATTCAAATCGGCTCCAAGAACTCCTTCTGGGCCATTTTTGACGGCAATATCACCGTCATCATCGTGGCCGTCGTCCTGATGGGCGTCTTTGGCCCGCCCGATGGCTTCTGGGGCACCATCCTCAAGCCCGTGCTGATGTGGTTCCCGGCGGCTACCACCGGATCCATCTACTCCTTCGGCTATACCCTCTTTGTGGGAATTATCTTCAACTTCGTCATGGGCGTGACCGCGTCCCGGCTGATGCTGAAATCCATTTCCCGCTTCAAATTCTTGCGCAAACCCTGGCTGTTGGGAGGTAAGCGGGCATGAAAAAGGAACTGAACATTGTCGGGAACCGTAAAATTTTCTTCTCCGTCTCCATCGCGCTGATCCTCATCGGCATTGTGTGCAACATCTTCCTCGGCGTGCAGCTGGATATCTCCTTCAAAGGCGGCACCCTGCTAAAATACAGCTATACCGGCGATATCGACGAGCCCAAGCTGGACGCCTTCATCACCGACACCCTGAAAAAGGACGTGGACACCACCCTGTCCACCGACGGTGACGTCAACCTCATCAACGTCTCCCTGGTGGAGGAGCTGAGCCTGGACGAGACCACCGCCCTGACCACCGCCCTGACCAAGGAGTATCCGAAGAGCGAGCTCAAGCTCATTAACTCCAACTCCCTGGATCCCACCATGGGCACCATGTTCTTCGTCAAGTGCCTGGTGGCCATCGCGCTGGCCTGCGTATTCCTGCTGATTTACGTGGCCCTCCGTTTCCGGAAAATCGGCGGCCTGTCCGCCGCCGTCATGGCGATTATCGCCCTGCTCAACGACATTCTCATCGCCTACTTCGCCTTTATCATCTTCCGTATCCCGCTCAACGACAACTTCGTGGCCGTGGTGCTCACCATTCTGGGCTATTCCCTCAACGGCACCATCGTTATCTTTGACCGTATCCGGGAAAACCGCCAGCTGATGGACAGCAAAACCCCCATCGATCAGCTGGTCAATACCAGCATCAACCAGTCCCTGTTCCGCTCTTTTAACACCAGCCTGTGCACCTTCGCGGCTATCGCCATCGTGGCGATTATGGCCCTGGCCACCGGCATGGACGCCATCATCAGCTTCGCCATCCCCATGATGTTCGGCATCCTCTCCGGCTTCTACACCTCCACCTTCCTCTGCTGCCCCCTGTGGGTCACTTGGATCCAGCATAAGCAGAAGAAGGCCCTGCTGGCCAAGGAAGCGGCCAAGGCGCAGCCCAAAAAGAAATAAGACCAAAGCTCATAAAGGGCGGGGACAGCTGTGTCCCCGCCCTTTTTCACAGCCCCCCTTGACAACGACCGCCGCTTATGCTACCATATTCCTCAAGATTATAACGAGGAGGCGGACAATTTGCGTTTTTTGATGCACTTTCATCAGAAGATGCCGGTTGTCCGTACCTATATCGCATAAGATCCCTCCGCGCGTAAGCGGGCGGTTCCCTGCGCCTATATCGGTTGGCCGAACACTTCTGATGCTGCATCAGAAGTGTTTTTTTGTTGCCCGGAACCGCCCCGCGCGGCGGCACTGGGCTGGGAAGCCGGCCATATCGCGCCGGAGAATCAGGAGGCTATATGCTGGAAATTCAACACCTGTCCCTAACATTGAAAAAGGAGAACCGCCCCCTCTTGCGGGATTTCAGCTTCGTGCTGGGCCCTCGGGACAAAGCCGCCCTCATTGGGGAGGAGGGCAACGGCAAAAGCACCCTGCTCCAGGCCCTCTGCCGCCGGGAGCAGGTGGAGGCCTACTGCGACGTGGAGGGCCGCGTCTTCACCGGGAACAGCCGCCTGGGCTACCTCGCCCAGGAAATGCCGGAAGAGGAGCGCCGCCTGCCCCTGCGCGCCTTCTTCGACGGGGTGGACCTCTATGAAAACGGCCTGCTGTGGGAGCTGGAGCTGTCCCCCGACTGGCTGGAAAGCGACCGCCCCGCGGGCAGTCTGTCGGGCGGCGAAAAGGTCAAGGCCCGCCTGGCCCGTCTGCTGGCCGGAGCCCCCGACATCCTGCTGCTGGACGAGCCCACCAATGACCTGGACATCCCCGCCCTGGAATGGCTGGAGGGCTTTATCCGCCAATCCTCTCGCCCCATTCTCTTCATTTCTCACGACGAAACCCTGCTGGAAAACACCGCCACCGTCATTCTTCACCTCGAGCAGGTGCGGCGGAAAACCGTCCCCCGCCATACCGTCGCCGCCCTGGGCTATGCCGACTATGTCCGCGCTCGCCGCCTCGGCCTGGATAAGCAGGAGCAGGTGGCCCGCAAGCAGCGGGCTGAGTACGAGGCCCAAATGAAACGCTGGCGGCAGATTTACGACCGGGTGGATCACGAGCAGTCCGCCATTTCCCGTCAGGATCCCGGCGGCGGCCGCCTGCTCAAGAAGAAAATGAAAGGCCTCCTGTCGCAGGAAAAGCGCATCGAACGGCAGGCCGGAACCTTTGAGGAAATCCCCGATGTGGAGGACGCCATCGACTGCCGCTTTTCCGCCGCCATCACCCTGCCCCAGGGCAAAACCGTCCTGGATTTTCAGCTGGACTGCCTGCGGGCAGGCGACCGCCCCCTGGCCCGGGATGTGCGCCTGCACGTCGCCGGCCCCCGCCGAGTGGCCATTCTCGGGGAAAACGGCCGGGGCAAAACCACCCTCCTGCGCCTGATTTGGGAAGAGCTGCGCCTGAGGCGGGACATCCGCGCCGGCTATATGCCCCAGAACTACGGCGACGTCCTGGACGATCGGCAAACCCCTGTGGATTATCTCGCCCCTTCCGGGGACAAGGAGCGGCGCACCAAAGCCTGCACCCTCCTGGGCAGCCTGAAATTCACCCCCGATGAGATGCGCCGTCCCATTGCCGCGCTCAGCGGCGGCCAAAAGGCCAAGCTCCTCCTCGCTGGCCTGCTGCTGGACGGCTGCGACGTCCTGGTGCTCGACGAACCCACCCGCAATCTCAGCCCCCTGTCCTGTCCCGTCATCCGGGAGGCCCTGTCCGCCTACGGCGGCGCGATTCTCAGCGTCACCCACGACCGCAAATTTATGCGCGAGGTCTGCACCGACTGGTATGAGCTGACCGAAACCGGCCTGCGCCCCCTGGAACGCCTGTGAGGTCTTTCCCCCTTTTCTCTTGACGCGCCGCCGCGGTGCTGACCGCCCTCACCGTGACGGCGATCGGGATCGCCATGGTTTTCGGCTCCCTCTGGGCCTTGCGGAACTCCGGCGGCCTGATTCAGAATTTGACTGTCACAAAAAAGGCCGCCAACTTCACAAAAAAGGCGAACCTTTTCCTAAAATCCCGCAAGCCCGCCGCCCCTCGCCGTGCTATGCTGATCTCATATGCTGACGAAAGGAGACGAAGTCCATGCCATCCATTCGGACAGTGGCCCTGTCGGGCATCGGCGGCTATGGCGAGGTCTACGGAAAAGCCCTTCTGGAGGAAGGGGAGAGCCATGGCCTGACCCTGACGGGCTGCATCGATCCCTATCCCGCCTCCTGCTCCTATCTCGGGGAGCTGCGCGCCCGCCATATTCCGGTCTACGCGTCGCTGGACGCCTTTTATCGGGAGCAGGCGGCGGATCTCCTCTGCATTTCCGCCCCCATCCACCTCCATGCGGAGCAAACCTGCCAGGCCCTGGCCCACGGCAGCCATGTGCTCTGCGAAAAGCCCCTGTGCGCCACCCTGGCGGAGGCCGGAAGCATGGAGGAGGCCCGCCGCGCCGCCGGTCGGGAGGTGGCCATCGGGTTTCAGTTCGCCTTCAACCCGGCCATCCTTGCTTTGCGGGAGGCCATTTGGCGGGGGACGTACGGCGCGCCCCGGCTGTTCAAGGCCATGTCCCTGCCGCCTCGGGACAGCGCCTATTACCGGCGGGGCTGGGCGGGCCGTGTCCAGGTGGGCGGCCATATCGTCTGCGACAGCGTGGCCAATAACGCCTGTGCCCACTATCTGCATCTCCTGTTTTTCCTGGCGAGCCCACCCGGCCATCCCGCCCAGCCCCTCGCGCACCAGACCGAGCTCTACCGGGCCAACGCCATCGAAACCTTCGATACCATCACCGCCCGCATCCAGACAGACAGCGGCGTGCCCCTCTATTTCGCCGCCTCCCACGCCGTCGATCGGACCCGCCTGCCCGGCTTCGTGCTGGAACTGGAGAACGCCCGGATCACCTGCCGGCTGGTCGAGCGCACCCTGCTCGTCGAAACTCCGGGCCGCACCTTCGAGGAACGCCTCGCCCCCGATCCGCTGGAGCGGGACAAAATCTGGGCCGTGGCCGAGTCCCTTCGCCGGGGCGAGCCGCCTGCCTGCGGCCTGCCGGACGCCCTCGCCCATACCCGGTATATCCACGACATTCAGCGTTCCTGCGCCGTGACCCCCTTCGCTCCCGCCCTCCTCACCCAAATTCCCAGCCGTATGCCCGGCGAAACCATTACCTGCGCCCGCGGCCTGTTCGCGGCCATGGAAACCGCCTACGATGCCGCCCGCCTGCTCAGCGAAACCGGGTATCTGTCCGCCGCCCGCCGCTGAGCCGTCGAAAACCGCCAGCCGAGGCCCCCGTTGAAAACGGGGGCCTCGGCTGGTATAATGGAGAAAATGGGCCGATTGGCCCGGCAACAACCGGAAAGGTCGTGTCCGTATGAGCGTTCGCCAAGCCATCCGTTCCGCCTTCAGCCTGGAGGAGGGCAGCGCCTCGCCGGAGGAAATCCGGCAGTCCATTCTCAGCGGCGCCCACGTCAAGGGCACCAACCTGTGTATCCTGGTGCTGGCCATCCTCATCGCTTCCATCGGGCTGAACATGAACTCTACCGCCGTCATCATCGGCGCTATGCTGATTTCCCCCCTGATGGGCGGGATTATGGCGGTGGGCTACGGCTTCGCCCTCGGCGACCTCCGCCTGTCCCGCCGTGCCTTCATCGGCCTTTTGTTTCAGGTGATCGTCTGCATCGTGGCCTCCACCCTCTATTTTTCCCTTTCGCCCATCTCCACCGCCCATTCCGAACTGCTGGCCCGCACCATGCCCACCGTCTGGGACGTGCTCATCGCCGTGTGCGGCGGCCTGGCGGGCATCATCGGCGTCACCCGGAAGGAGAAAACCAACGTCATCCCCGGCGTGGCCATCGCCACCGCCCTCATGCCGCCCCTGTGCACCGCCGGCTACGGCCTGGCCACCCGGTCGCTCTCCTTTTTCCTGGGGGCCATGTACCTGTTCTTCATCAACGGCTTCTTCATCTGCGTGAGCACCTTTGTGGTGGTGCGCCTCATGCGCCTTCCCCGGCAGGAATTTGAGAACGCCCGGGCCCGCCGCAAAATGCGCATTACCTTGACCGTCGTGGCCATTATTACCGTGCTGCCCAGCATTTATCTCGCCTACCGTATCGTGGGGGACAGCCTCACTGAAAGCAGCGTGCAGAAATATATTGCCTCCGAGTTCAGCTTTGACGACACCCAGGTGGTGCGCTCCTCCGCCGATACCAAGGCGAAGGAGATCCGTGTGGCCCTCCTGGGCAAACGGCTGAGCGAGGAGCGCATCCAGGAGCTGCGCAGCGCCCTGCCCGGCTATGGCCTGGAGGGCATGACCCTGAAGGTCACGCAGACCGAGCTGGAGCAGGGGATGACCCAGGAGGATATCCAGGCCATCATCGAGAAGGAGTTGGATCAAAACAGCCAGGAGAACGCCGCCCTGTCCCAAAAGCAGGAGCTGGAGAACCTGAAGGCCGAGCTGGTGGGCGCCAAGGCCAAGCTGCTCGATTACCAGGCGTTTGATTTCGATATGCAGGCCATCACCAGGGAGCTGCAAGCCCTGTATCCCCAGGTGCAATCCTGCTCCATGGGCCGGCACCGGATTTGGAGCGAAACCACCCAGCAGGTGGAGAATCGGGTGATGGCTACCCTGGATCTGCCTGCCCCTCTGAGCGCCGAGGAGAAAACGCGGGTGGAGACCTGGCTGGCCGCCCGGGCCGGGGTGCAGGCGGTGACGGTGTACGAGAACATCGCCCCCGCCGGGGAGTAGGACGTTCGTTACTTTTCATGAAATTCGCGTGGAAAATTTGGATATGCCATTTTGGAATAAATTTCTGCCGCTCTTTCAACCAGTATGCTATAACCGTATCATCAAGCAGAAAGGATGATACGGTGTGCATTTACTGGACGAGTTTTCCCCGTTCCGCCTGGAAGCGGTGGAGGATGCCGTTTGGAAACGGCTGATGGAAAACGGAGAGTTTCGGGAGATACAGAAACGATTCGACGCTATGCTGGAAGCGATCGGCAAAGCCGATGAACAAAAGGCGTTTACCTTCGACTTAGAGGAAACTATCGGCCTAAAGGAATACCATGCACAATGGGAGTATTATCACCAAGGCATGCTGGACTGCGCCGCGCTGCTGAAATGGATGGGCGTTTTGGCCTAAAAGCCCTATCGGGGTTGCGTTGGTATGCGGGGTAGTACCCCGCGTCCCTTTCGCGCCAATGTGGCGCCCGCACCCCGTCTTTCTTTTTCGTGCGTGAAAAAGAAAGACGGGGGAGAAAGAAAAAGCCTTATAGAACCATCCGGCGGGGGGAGGCCGACGTTGTGCCTCGCGGCAATCGCTGTGTCGCTGCGGGCTTCGATCTCCTGCAAGGGAAATAGAAACTTTTAGCGCTCGTGTCGCCGCCGGTACGCCCGCTAATAATCATGCGGCAGCCCGTTCTGCTTGCTGCCAGCCCCGCCTCGCGCCTGCGTGACCACACGGTTCGAAAAGTCGGGCGACCAACTCCCCAGGGGCTCCGCTGCACAAGGAGAACAAAGAGACAAAGGGGGACGCTCTGCCCTTGCCGGTCTCGCCGGCTTAGGCCGCCGAGCCCATACGGGGATCCGTAGGAGATAGCCGCAAGCGGGAGTTTATCCCAATCCGATTGATAGGGCTCGCCGTCCTAAGACGGGGAGACCCCAACGGATTGTACAACTTGGGTGATCACTCAAGTATACTACGCGCGTCAGCGCGCTCGTAGCGCGGGGAAAGGACACGCTTCTCGGCAGATAGGCGCTGTTGCGCACTACAGCGCCTTTAGGCGCGAGCGCACACTTAGGTGGATAGAACGCTTTTATGCGACGTGTTCTTTTTCTGCGCGTCTGTTGGTTAAGGCTTTTTCTTTTCTCCCCCCTCTTTTCTTTTTCTAGAAAAGGAAAAGAGGGGGTGCGGGCGGCTCACAGCCGCGAGAGGAGTACGGGGTTCTGCCCCGCATACCTACGCTGTACTAGATAGGGCATAACAGCACAAAGGCTATCTCCCCACGGCGGGCGGCTCACAGGCGTAATCAGCCCGCGAGGTTGTGCTAGGTTTTCCGTACGGAAAACCGGCATACCAACGCAACCCCGATAGAGCACAAAGAACGCGCTGCCTCGAGATCCAGGCAAAGATCCACCCCCTCCCTCTTGCCAATCCCGCCCCAACCGTGCTATACTGTCCCCAAACGGACGGGACAACACCCCCGCCGATGTGTGCCCTCCACACATCGGCTTTTTTACGTAAGATAGGATGGAACGCTATGGAACATATTCTGGTGGGCATGAGCGGCGGCGTGGACAGCTCGGTGGCCGCCCTGATCCTGCAGCGGCAGGGCTGCGCCGTCACCGGCGTCACCCTGCGCCTGCGCGGCGGCCGCCTGGCCGCCTCCACCGGCGCGGGCGCGCAGCAGGACATCGACGACGCCCGCCGCGTCTGCGAGGCCCTGGGCATCGAACACCGGGTTCTCGATTTGACCGATGCCTTCTGCCGCTGCGTGGTGGACGAGTTCGCCGCCGAATATCTGGCCGGCCGCACTCCCAACCCCTGCGTGACCTGCAACCGCACCATCAAGTTCGGCGCCATGCTGGACTACGCGCTGGAAAACGGCATGGACGGGGTGGCCACCGGCCATTACGCCCGCCGGGAATTTGACGCCGCCGCCGGCCGCTGGGCCCTGTACCGTGCCGATTTCCTCAAGGATCAGAGCTATGTCCTCTATGGCCTGAGCCAGGAGCAGCTGGCCCGCGTCCGCTTCCCCCTCTGGGGCTATGGGAAGGAAGAAGTGCGCGCCCTGGCTCGGGAGGCCTCCCTGCCCGTGGCCGATAAAGGGGACAGCATGGAAACCTGCTTTGTCCCGGATTCCGGCCACGCCGCCTTTATCGAGTGGTATACCGGCGCGGCCATGCAGCCGGGCGATTTCGTTGACGAGTCCGGCCATGTCCTCGGCCGCCACCAGGGGATCGGCCGCTACACCATCGGCCAGCGCAAGGGGCTGGGCGTGGCCCTGGGCCGTCCCATGTACGTCGTGGGCATCGACGCCTCCACCAATACCGTGATCCTGGGGGAGGAGGGCCGCCAGCTGGCCGATACCCTCACCGCCGGCCCGGTGAACTACGTCTCCATCGCTCCACCGGCCGCCCCCCTGCGGGTGCAGGCCAAAATCCGCTACCAGGCCCCCGCCGCCCCCGCCACCCTGACCCCTCTTCCCGGCGGCATGGCGCGGGTGACCTTCGACGCCCCCCAGCGCTCCGTCACCCCCGGTCAGTCGGTGGTGTTTTACGACGGGGATAAGCTGCTCGGCGGCGGCCGTATCGTGAAGGAGGCCGCGCTGTGATCGCGTTTCTGTCCCCGGCCAAGAACATGCGCCCCGCGCCCGCGCCTGGCGTGCCCCTGACCCGCCCCGTCTTTCAGAGGGAGGCCGACCGGCTGGCCGCCCTCCTGCGCAAATACAGCCCCTGGGAGCTGGAATCCCTCCTGCAAATCAACCCCTCCCTCGCCATGAAGGCGGCGGGCTATTACCAGGATTTTGCCGAAGCCCCCGCCTCCGCCGCCCTGTCGGCCTATTATGGGCTGGCCTTCCAGCACCTGGACGCCGCCTCCCTCACCCCGGAGGACTACGCGTGGGCCGGGGAACACCTGCGGATCCTCAGTGCCCTGTATGGCGTGCTCCGGCCCGCCGACGGCATCCGTCCCTACCGGCTGGAACTCCAGTCCCGCCTGCGGGTGGAGGGGCAAAGCCTTTACGCCTTTTGGGGGGAACGGATCGCCCGGGAGCTGTTCAAAACCGGGGAGCCGGTGATCCATCTGGCTTCCGGCGAGTACGCCCGGGCCGTGCTGCCCCACCGGCGGCCGGGAGATATCTGCATCACCTGCGAATTCTCCATCCTCCGCCGGGGCAAACGCACCACCTTGGCCACCGGCGCCAAAATGGCGAGGGGAGAGATGGCTCGCTTTCTCGTCAAAAACCGCCTGGAGCGGCCCACCGATCTGCAGGCCTTCGAGTGGGATGGCTACGCCTTCGCCCCCGCCTTGTCGGACGAAACCCGTTATGTTTTCCTGCAAGCGCCCGTTCGACAGGATACTACAAGGAATATGGAGTGATTTTAATACCATTTGTAAAATAAAATCGAATACCCGCGCCGGTTGTCCGTCCCTGTCCCCGCCGTCTGTCCTCGGTGCGGGCGGGGGCGGACAGGTTTTTCTAACGCGGGCTTGTCCCGCCGCATAGGATAGGCTGAAGATTGCAACAGAAAGGGGAGGGTTCCCATCCATCCCGAACAGCCCGCCGTCCCCGGCCAAGCGGCGGAAGCCCGCGGCCATTTCCTCTGCTACCGCTCCATGGCCCCCTATACCGCCGCCGCCTTTTTGCAGGAGGCGGGCGGCCGCGTGGAGGCCTCCGCCCGCTTCGAGCGGGCCGCAGGAGACGGCCCCGACGCCTCCCGCGGCGTTTGGTGCCTGTCCGTGAGGCTGTACACCGGGCAGGGCCCCCTGGATTTGCTGGGGGCCCACCTGCCTGTTTTTCCGGTGCGGGACGCGGTCAAATTTCCCCGCGCTCTGCGCGCCCTGTCCGGCGGGGCGGACAGCCTCTGGCGCTTTGTGGCCGAGAATCCCGAGGCTTTTCCCTTCGCCGTCTGGTACTTCTCCGACCTGGGTACCGTGGGCAGCCTGCGCCACATCCGCGCCTATGGAAGCCAGACCTGCCTGTGGCGGGGGCCGGAGGGCGTGCACATCGTTCGCTTCCACTGGATCCCGGTGGCGGGGGAGCAATGCCTCAGCCGGCGGGAGGCCGCTCGCCGCTCCGCGCTGGAGCCCGCCTGTGTCCGCCGCGACTTTCACGACACCCTAGCCCTGGGCCGGACGGTGGATTTTGACCTCTGCGTCCAGCTGATGACGCCGGAAGAGGGGGCAGCGCTGCCCTTCGACCCCCTGGATCCCACCAAGATCTGGGATGAGCTCCGCTTTCCCCTCCTGCCCGTGGGCCGCCTGATGCTGGAGCGGAAGGCGGCACCCGGCGAGACCGTGGTGGATTTCGCCCCCACCCGCCTGCCGCCGGGCTTCGCGATCGCCCCGGGCCGTCCGCCCCTTTGCTGGACCCGTCCGGTCCCCCTTGGCCGGGAGGTGCCGGTGCGCCCCGCCGGCCCTCGGCGCGGGGCCGATGGCTTCGTCCAGGCGGGGGAGCGGTACCGCTGCCTGCCCGCACGGGAGAAGGCTGCTCTCATCGATAATATGGCCGCCAGCCTGGCCGTCGAGCCCACCTCGGTGCGCCGCTGCGTGATCGGGTACGCCCGGCAGGCGGACGAGGCCTTTGGCGAGGCTCTGGCCGCGCAGATCCCGGCGTATCGGATCGACCCAGCTTGATGCCGCGCGCTTTTGTGCGAAAAAAATCCCGCACTTTTCGAACTGTTCGAAAAAGTGCGGGATTTTTCAGCTCTATCTGTGGTATTTCTGCATGGCTATTCATTTTGAGGAATAAAGATTAATGCTTTTCCACCGGCACCATATTGGTGTAAATTTTGGCCAGAAACTCGTCGGGATAGTGTTCGTCCAGGAAAGCGGCCACCGCGTTCCTGGCGGGAATCCCCTCTCGCCGCTCCGACTGGCGGTAGACGGCCATGGCGGAAATGGCGATGTCGGCGGCCATGAGCACCGCCAGCGTCCAGGTCAGCGCCACCCCGATTTTGTTGGGGATTTTTTCGATGAGTCTGGACAGCCGGGGATACAGCTCCTTGACCCACAGCAGCCCGAGCAGCCCCCACAGCAGCCCGTGCAGCAGGTTGATGCGCCCCTGCAGGTTGAGAACCGTGCCGTCATACTGCCAGGAGACCGAGCCGAACACCATTTCCTGGAACCAGGAGCAGGCGAATTCCGCCGCGCTGCCCAGCACGGCGCTGCCCAAAAAGACCCAGAGATCCCGCTTCTTGATCAGCCAGTGGAGCCCCACCGACAGTACCAGGGCGCCAAAGCCATAAACCGGGTTGAAGGGGCCGTAAATCAGGCCGGCCCGGCTCTCGAATTTTTGATACAGCACGGCGCACCAGATGAGCTCGATGATCACTCCCAGGAAGCAGCCGATAAGGAACACCCAGAACAGCTTGTAAAAGTTGAGCCCGTGAGCGAAGGAGCGCTCCCGCCGCTCGCCCGTGTCCGGCGGCTCGGAATTGGCCGTTTCCGGCGCCAGGACGGGATGGAGCAGCTCTTCCTCCTCCGGAGAGCGGACGGGCAGTTCGATGACAGACATGGGTACCTCCAGGTCAGCGCCGCGCGGGGCGGCGCGGTATTATGGTGTGTCGTCTGCGGACGGTGGGTCACCGTCCGGCACCGGGATCCCCCGGCGCGCCAGTCGGCGGTTGGTGCTGTCCCGCAGCAGGCTGTACAGCACGGAGCTCAAGGGAACGGCCACCAGCATGCCGAATATGCCCATCACCCCGCCGCCGACGGTCACCGCCGCCAGCACCCAGATGGAGGGCAGTCCCACCGAGGTGCCCACCACCTTGGGATAGATGAAATTGCCCTCGATTTGCTGCAATATCAGGAACATCACCACGAACCAGAAGGCCTGCATCGGGTCGCCCACGAAGATGAGGAAGGCCCCCACCACGCAGCCGATGATGGCTCCGAAAATTGGGATAAGGGCCAGCACGGCGATGAGCACCGCGATCATCAGGGCATAGGGGAAGCGGAAAATGCACATGGTGACGAAGAACATCAGCCCGAGGATCACCGCCTCCAGGCACTGCCCGGTGAGGAACCGGGAGAAGGTGCGGTTAGACAGCCGGCCGATTTCCAGCAGCCGGTCGGTCTTGGCGTCGGGCAGATGGGCCCGCAGCACGTTGGTGATCTGCCGGGCCAGCGTTTCCTTCTGCATCAGCACATACATGGCGAAAATCACGCCGAGGAAGAGGTTGAACACCCCGCTGAATATGGAGGTGGCCAGGCTGACGGTGGAGTTGAATAGATCCACCGCCCCGCTCTGCGCAAAGGCCAGCAGCTTCTGGGCAATGGCGTTCCAGTCCAGCTGCAGGTCGTTTATCCAGTCCTGCCACTGGGGGTATTTCTGTGCCAGCTCCGTCAGCCAGGCCTGGGCCCGGGCGATGAAGCCGGGGATGCTGTCCGCCAGCGTCCTCAGGCTGCGCCCCAGCTCCGGGATGATGAGGAACACCGCCGCCGCCAGCACCCCGAGGGCCAACAGCAGGGTCACGGTGGCCGCCAGCGGCCGGCGAATTTTCCGCCAAATCCGCCCGCATTTTTTGTCGAGCGGCCGGAACAGATGGGTTTCCACCGCCCGCATGGGGACGCTGAGGATAAAGGCGATGCACAGCCCGATAATAAACGGCATCAGCAGCCCGATGAGGATCTGCACGAAGCCCCAGACAGTGCCCAGGTTCTGTAGCCCGACGAACAGCAGGACGCCGAAGGCCACCAGGGCGAAAAGAACACGAATTTGCTTGCGGTTCCACGGCATGGCCGCTTACCTCCTTCGGCTAGCTAACAGTATTGGCCAACATGGCTCTAAATGTTGTCTTCTGCTTCCTCCCAGTCGGTCGCCGGCAGGGGATAGCCGCCCGCCGAATCGCCCAGGAGCATTTCCATGGCGTAGCGGGTGCGCAGCTGGAGGGCCTGGGCCGCGGCCTTGGGCCCCAGGGCCGGGTTGGGATACAGGGGCTCGCCGATGCGCAGGGTCATGTCGTCTCCCCGCCGGAAGAGGGCCCGCAGGCCGGTGGGCTTTCGGAAGACCACCGCCATGGGGACGATGGGACACCCGGCGCGGGCCGCGGTGAGAAACGCGCCGCCGTGGAAGGGGCGCAGCCCTTTGTGATACCGCACCAGCAGCCCTTCGGGATAAAAATGGACGAAATCCCCCTGCCGGATAGCTTGCTCCAGATGCCGCTGATAGGGCACCATGGTGCTGGCCGTCGGGGGCAGGGGCAGCCCGCCGCACAGCTTGACCAGCCACCCGGTGAAGGGCAGCTCCAGGTTGCGGCGCAGGCTGACGAAATACTGGCGGTGGGGGAAGGCGGCGATTTTGGCCATGGTGCAGTCCATGGGATGGACGTGGTTCATCACCGTCACCGCCCCGCCCCGTATTCCCCGCAGATGCCGCCGCCCCTCCACCCGCAGGCCGAAGAACAGCCCGTCGATGAACAGCAGCAGGGGGGTCAGAAAATTGGTCACCGCCCCGAACACCGCCTTTTTCAGCGCCGAGGCGTGATAAAACTGTTGGTTCGCCTTGTCCGGATCGGGGTGGGTCAGGCGGCGCAGCCGGCCCTGCCTGGGCGGCTTGTAGCCATGAAAGCGGCAGTCGTGGATGGCTTCCCGGTACATGTCCTCTGCCCGGGCCACGCAGGCGTCCACCCGCATCTCGTCCCCCCGGGCGGCGTAGGCCCGGCCCTGCGCCGCCCGCTCCTCCGGATGCTCGATCCAGTAGTCGATTTTGTCCGCCAGATCCCCGGCGTTGCCCGCTTGGAACAGGCTGCGATCGTCCAGCGCAAACTGGGGAGTGGCCGACAGGGGGGAATTGGCGATAACCGGCACCAGCCCGCATGCCAGCGCCTCCATGCAGGAGATGCCCTCGATTTCCGCGTCGGAGGCATGGACGTACAAATCGCAGCTGTTGAGCAGCCGCAGCAGCTCCTCCTGGCCGTAGAAGCCTATGACGGGCGGATGGGCCAGGCCCGCGCTCAGCCGGCGGTATTCCTTTTCCTTGGGTCCCTTGCCGGCGAACACCAGCTGGATTTTGTCGGCGTACCGGCTCTTTTTCGCCGCCTCGATAATGAGATCCTGCCGTTTCTCCCCGGACAGGCGGCCCACCATCAGGATGACGAATTTGCCCTCGAATTCCGGGGGCCGCGGGGTGTCCACCGGGCGGAACAGGGGATCCACCCCGTTGGAGATGACCCGCAATTCCGCGTCGTAGCCGTGGGCCTTCAGCTGCCCTGCGATGAACTCGCTTGGGCAGTGGATGTAGCGGAAGCGGTTGTAAAATTTCCGGTAGCACCAGTGGTAAAGAAAATCGTTGAGCCGTTTGCTTTTTCCCATGCCGATGCTGTAGGTGACGTTTTCGGGCTGCATGTGGAAGGCGGCCACGGTGGGCACGCGCATCTGCCGGGCGATTTCCTCCCCCCGGCGGCAAAAGCGGAAGGGCAGGTAGAAATGCACCACGTCGGCGTCCCGGAAGGCCTGGTAATACGCCTCCTCGTCCGGCTTGGCGAAGCCGAAGCCCTGCTTTTCGACCAGGGGCTGAAACACCGGAATTTTATGCACCGGCGCGCAGATCTTCCCCTCCGCCGCTTCTCCCCCTGCCAAAATGGTGACGCGATGGCCTCGCCGCCGCAGCTGCTCGGCGTAGCGCCTGGCGGTGATGGTGGTGCCGTTGTTGCCGTTGTCGAACTGGTCGATGACCAACACGATGTTCATAAAGCGCCTGCCTTTCTCTGGTGGTGATTCCAACAGGGGGTTACTTCGCCCGCCCGCCGCTTTCCAGCTTGCTTAAAAGCCGCCGGAAGGTGCCGGCGCAGGCGAGAAACTCCTGCTTTTCCTCCTCGGTGAACACGGCCATTTCGGGAGTCAGCTGCTCAGCGGCGTTCTCCAGCAGGCCGTCCACCACCTGCTTGCCCCGGTCGGTGATAGCGATCCGTACCTGGCGGCGGTTGTTCCGGTCATGGGTGCGGGTGACCAGGCCCTGATCCTCCATGGGATTGATGAGCTTAGTCAGCTGCTGCTTGGAAATGCCCATCTCCTCGGCCAGGGCCGACATGGTCAGCTCCCTCCCCGGGAACACCTGCAGGGTGAACAGCACGTCGAAGGCGCGGGAATGCAGCTTGATTTCCGCCAGCGGCGCCCGCGGCTTTTTCGATATGGCGAAGAAGAGCATCAGAAACTGAATACATTCTCGCGCCACCGAATGGTTGTCAACGATTTCCATATATACAGCTCCCTCCGTTCGTGTAAAAGTAAATATTCCACCCGGCGGATCGCCGGCTGTCTATCAGTATAAAACATGAGAGAATGATTGTCAAAGGTTTACTATTAAAATTTGATGAAGATCCGCGATCGAAACAGGAAAAAAGAGGAAAGCAGCCGTTCCCAGCTGCGCGGGAAAGCGCCGGTGCGCCCGCCAACCGCGAATCTTGTTGCCAGCGCGGGGGGAAGGATGTATAATGAAAGCACTTCCTGTTTGTATCAGCAATCGGGAAGAATGGAAGGGGCGTGGGAGGATGAAAACAGGCAGACGGCTCGCGGCAATTCTGGCGGCGGCCATGCTGCTCGCGGGGGCGGGCTGCACCAGCGGCCAGGGCGAGACCTCGGGGGAAACGGCGAAAACCGTGAAGCTGGATCCCAACAATCCGGTATCCATTACCCTGTGGCATTACTACAACGGATCCCAGAAAAACGCGCTGACCGACATGGTGGAGGAATTCAACAAGACCGACGGGCGGGACAAGGGCATCGTGGTGGAGGCCGTGAACCTGGGAAGCATCACCGAACTGAAAAACAGTATCCTGGATTCCGCCGCCGGCAAGGTCGGCAGCGATCCCGTGCCTAATATTTTCGCCGCCTATGCCGACACGGCCTATCAAATCGACAGCATGGGGCTGGTCACCGATCTCAGTCAGTACCTGACCCAGGCGGAAATCGACTCGTACATCCCCTCCTATATTGAGGAGGGCCGGATGGGCAAGGACAACGCCCTGAAGATTTTTCCCACTGCCAAATCCACGGAGGTGTTCATGCTCAACCGTACCGACTGGGACACCTTTGCCGCGGCGACCGGGGCGGATATCGGCAAGCTGTCCACCATCGAGGGGGTGACCGCAACCGCCAAGGCGTATTACGAATGGACGGACTCCCTGACGCCGGAGGTCAAGGACGACGGCAAGGCATTCTTCGGCCGGGACGCTGTCGCTAACTATTTTATCATCGGCTGCCGCCAGCTGGGGGCGGAAATCTTCCAGGTCAAGGACGGCGCGGTCACCTTCCAACTGGAGGAGAGCATGCTGCGCAAGTTATGGGATAACTATTATGTGCCCTTTATTCACGGGTATTTCGCCGCCAACGGCAAGTTCCGCTCGGACGACGCCAAAGTGGGCGATATTCTGGCGCTGGTGGGATCCTCCACCACGGCTTCCTATTTTCCGGCTGCGGTGATCAAGGGCGACAAGGACAGCTACGACATTAAGGCCACTGTTCTGCCCGCGCCCCGGTTCGAGGGCGGGCGGCCCTATGCCGTCCAGCAGGGGGCGGGGATGGTGGTCACCAACTCCACCGCGGAAAAAGAGTTTGCGTCGGTGGAGTTTCTCAAATGGTTCACCCAGGCGGATCGCAACCTGTCCTTCTCCGTTTCCTCCGGCTATCTGCCGGTGAAAAAGGAAGCCAACACCATGGAAAAGCTGGAGACGGCCATCGCCAAGCTCGGGCAGGATACCATTTCGGAGAATACCAAGGCCTGCCTGAAGGTGTCCATGCAGACCGTTTTGGACTGCAACCTGTACACTAACCGGGCGTTCAGCGGGGGCAACGAGGCCCGCAACGTGCTGGAGACCACGCTGACCAATCTGCTGAAAACGGACGGGGCGAAGGTGGCGGAGAAGGTCAAGGCCGGGGTGTCCCGCGGCGAAGCGGCCGCCGCCTTGACCACCGACGAGCATTTCCGCGAATGGACGGCCTCCCTGCGTAGGGCGCTGGACGCCGCCGTCAGCAGCGCCTCCGCGCAGGGGTAAACCGAAGCGCGGTTTTCCAGACAAGATAGCCGTTTGAGCCGGCAGGAGAAAGCAGGGTGAGATTCGATGACCTCTCGGAAAACGTCTATTATGAAGCGAATCCTGTGGCCGATCCTGCTGGTTTTCCTGGTGCAGGCGGGGATCTTTTTCGGTTCTATTCAGGTCAGCGGCGTTATTTCCGAGCTGCAGAAAAACGCCTTTGGCACCCTGACGGAAAAATCGTCCAGCCGTTCCAGCGATTTACAGAACCTGATGGTGCAGCGCTGGAGCAACGTGGGGGAGACTCTGAACCGGGTGCTGGCCTCCACGGAAACGGTGCTGGATGCTGCGGGAAAAACCCCGGCCGACATCACCGCCGACGGGGAGCTGACCCGGAAGCTGCTGGAAAAATACAGCAGCTCCATGGTGTATCTGCTGCGCCGGAACGCCGTGAGCGGCGCCTTCATCGTGCTGGACGGCAGCGCGGCGGATCGGGACGCGGACAGCCGGCTGCGCAAGCCGGGGCTGTATTTCCGGGACGCCGACCCGTCCACCGGGCCGACCGACAACTCGGATCTGCTGGCTGAGCGGGCCCCCTCGTATATCACCCAGAACACCAACATCGCCATGGATAGCCTGTGGATGCCCTATTTCACCTTCGACGAGCCGGCGGGCGGGGCGACGGCCGCCGCCTTTCCGGGGGACAGCAGCCAGGCGTTCTATTTCAAGCCTCTGCTGGCCGCCCGGGAGAACCCCGGCGCGGATTTCAGCGATTTGGGCTACTGGAGCCGTCCGTTTTATCTCAACGGCACAAATGGACGCGATGCCCGGGACGCGATGAAAATCATCACCTATTCGGTCCCCCTCCAGTACCGGGACGGGACGGTTTTTGGCGTGCTGGGGGTGGAAATCTCCCTGGAATACCTGAACAAATCCCTGCCCTCCGGCGAGGTGCAGACCGGCAACAAGGGAGGCTACCTGCTGGCCGTCCGGGAGGCGTCGGAGGATCCCGCGCAGTTTGCCTGCGCCCCGATCACCCAGAGCGGCTCCATGCTGGGCAACCTGCTGGGGGATTCGCCGGTCTTCACCTTTGAGAAAAGCGAGAAATTTGAAAACATTTACCACGCGCAGGCCGGCGGAAAGGAGCAGGCGGCCGCGACCGTTCACCCGCTCAAGCTGTATAACAGCCATACCCCATTCGAGGCGGATCAATGGGTGCTCGTCGGCGTGGCCAACCAGCAGGAGCTGCTGCGGTTTTCCCGTTCGGTGCAGAGGCTCATCGCCGTGGCGCTGCTCGCGTCCCTGGTGCTCGGCATCATCGGCATCGAGATTGTGGCCAAGCTCATCACCCGGCCCATCGCGGCGCTGGTGCGCAAGCTGCGGAACAGCGATCCCAGCCAGCCCATCCACCTGGAAGCGGTGCGCATCGCCGAAATTGACGAGCTGTCCGATGCGGTCCAGTCCCTCAGCCAGGAGGTGGCCGACGCGTCCTCCCGCCTGTCCGGCATCATAGAGATGGCGGGGATCGCCATCGGCGCGTTTGAATACGATAAGGAAACGCGGAAAGTGTACTGGACCGGGCAGCTGTTCGAGGTGCTGATGCAGGATCCGCCGCCCGAGGCCGTTCTCTCCGCGGACGAATTTGAGCGGCGGACAGAGGGCTTGAAGGACTGCTGTGAAGAAGTCTCCGAGGACGGGAGCCTGTGTATTTTCCGCCTGGAAAAGAGCGGGAATCCCCGCTGGGTGCGGCTGAAAGCCCTGGAGGCCGGCGATCGGTACATCGGGGTGTTCACCGACATCACCCAGGAGATGGTGGAAAAGAAGAAAATCGAATACGACCGGGATTACGACATCCTGACCAATCTGTATAACCGCCGGGCCTTCCACGAGCGGATGAAAGCGCTCTTTGCCCAGCCGGAAAAGCTACGGGTGTCCGCCCTGATGATGATGGATTTGGACAATCTGAAGTACATCAACGACACCTACGGGCATGATTACGGCGACAGCTATATCCGCCGGGCGGCGGACATGCTGCGGGACAATGCGGGGGATCAGGCGGTGGTATCCCGGCTCTCCGGCGACGAATTCGTGGTCTTTTTCCATGGGTTCGCGGATAAGGAAGGCATCCGGCGGGTGCTCGAGGGGATTCGCCAAGCCATGAAAACGGCGATCATCCGGCTGCCGGATCAGTCCTGCGTGCCGGTGCGGGCCTCGGCGGGGGTGTCGTGGTATCCGGACGATTCCCGGCAGTACGACGTTCTCATCCGGTACGCGGATTTTGCCATGTATATGGTCAAGCGCACCAATAAGGGCCAGTTCAATGAATTCGACCGCGAGAGGTATGTTCGGGAGGCCCACCTGCTGCAGTGCAAGGAGGAGCTCAACGACTTGCTGGAAAACGAGCGGGTGTCCTTCCAATTCCAGCCCATTGTGGACGCCCGTACCGGCGCGTTGTTCGGGGTGGAGGCGCTTATCCGGCCGCACACCGAAAATATCAAGACCCCCTATGAGCTGCTGAGCCTGGCCCGCTCCCAGTCCAAGCTGGGCGAGGTGGAGCGGCTGACCTGGTTCAAGGCGCTGGAGGGCTTCTCCCGTCTGCCGCTGGCGAACACGGGCTGCCGGATTTTCGTCAATTCCATTGCCAACCAGGTGCTGTCCGCCGATGAGCTGCAGCGGCTGGAAGAGACATACGCGCGGCTGCTTCCCCGCCTGGTGATGGAGCTGACCGAGGACGATCGTCCAGATGATCGCTTCACTGCTATCAAGCGGGAATTCGTGCGCCGCTGGAATGGGGCCCTGGCGCTGGACGACTACGGCACGGGCTACAACGGGGAATCCATTCTGGTGGATCTGTCCCCGGATTTCGTCAAGCTGGATATCGCTATCGTGCGCAACATCCATGCGGACAATAACCGTCTGCAGGTGCTGCGCAACCTGGTGTCCTATTCCCGGGAGCGGGGGATCCGTGTCATCGCGGAAGGGGTGGAATGCCAGGAAGAGATGGAGGTTCTCATTGAAAACGGGGTGGATTATCTCCAAGGCTTTTACCTCGGCCGCCCCGCCGATCAGCCCGGCCCGCTGCCGGAGGATATCGTGGGCTCCATCCGTGCCGCCGCGGCCCGCCGTACCGAACCATAAGAAAAGGACGCCGCTAAAACGGCGTCCTCAGGCTGTCGAAAAAGGGAATCCGCCATTCGTGAAACGAAAAAAGCGGAGGCGGGTTACCGATCGGTGTTTGCGAGGACATGTGCCTCGCAAACACACCTTATAGGCGAAAACCGGCGGAAACACATGTGTTTCCGCCGGTTTTCAAGAGCAGGGGTGGCACTGGCGGGGACAGAGGGAACAAGGCGAACGTCAGTGAGCCGCCGTGATCCGGCGTCCCCGTCCAGCAGCTTGTCGACAAAGTCGACAAGCTGAGGACGCCGCTAAAACGGCGTCCTTTTATGCGTTCAGCCCTTGGCGTCGTACCAGGTGGCGCCGGTGTGGACGTCCACGGCCAGCTTGACCTTCAGGCTGGCGGCGGCCTCCATCTCTTCCTTCAGAACGGCGGCGGCCCGCTCCGCCTCGGCGGCGGGCGCCTCCACGATGAGCTCGTCGTGCACCTGAAGGATCAGGCGGGCCTGCAGCCCCTCGGCGGCCAGCCGGTCAGACACCCGGATCATGGCGAATTTGATGATATCGGCCGCGGTGCCCTGGATGGGCATGTTGCGGGCCACCCGCTCACCGAAGGAACGGGTGACCCCGTTGGCGGCTTTCAGCTCAGGCAGGGGCCGGCGGCGGTGGAACAGGGTCTCGGCGCAGCCGGTTTCCTTCGCCCGCTCGATGAGGGCGTCCATGAAGCCCGCCACGGCGGCATAATGATGGAGGTACCCCTCGATATAGGCCTTGGCCTCGCCGTAGGAGACGCCGATGTCCTCGGAGAGGGAGTGGGCGCCGATGCCGTACACGATGCCGAAATTGACCGCCTTGGCCCGGGAGCGCATGAGGGGGGAGACCAGCTCCTCCGGCACCCCAAACACCTGGGAGGCGGTGATGCGGTGAATGTCCATGTCGGAGTTGAAGGCCTCGATCATCGTGGGATCTCCCGCCATGTGGGCCAGCACCCGCAGTTCGATTTGCGAATAGTCCGCGTCCACCAGCACCCAGCCATCCGGCGCACGGAAAAAGCGGCGCAGTTCCCGGCCCAGCTCCTGCCGGACGGGAATGTTCTGGAGATTGGGCTCGGTGGAGGAAATGCGGCCGGTGCGGGTTTCGGTCTGGTTGAAGGAGGAGTGGATCCGGCCGTCCGGTCCGATGACCTTCAGCAGGCCGTCGCAGTAGGTGGATTTCAGCTTGGCCAGCATCCGGTATTCCAGCAGCATGGAGACGGCGGGATGGGCGTCCCGCAGGCTTTCCAACACATCGGCGTTGGTGGAATAGCCGGACTTGGTCTTTTTCTTGGCCGGCAGGCCCAAATCCTCGAACAGGGCCTTGGCCAGCTGCTTGGGCGAATTGAGGTTGAAGGTATAGCCGACGGCGTCGTATATCTGCCGCTGGATGTCATCGATGCGGGCCTGCAGGGTTTCCCCAAAGGCGGCGATGCCGGGGCCGTCCGCCGCCACCCCGATGTGCTCCATGGCGGCCAATACCTGGGACAGGGGGATTTCCATGCCATTTAGCAGCTCCTCCAGTCCCTGGGCGGTGATTTCCTCGGCCAGGCGGTCGGCCGTGCCGGGCAGCAGGCGGATGGGTTCCGCCGCTGGATCCCCCTCGACGGCGTATTCCTGCGCCAGGCGGCCGAGCTCATAGCCGGAGGCCAGCGGGTTGAGCAGATAGGCGGCCAGCATGGTATCAAAGGAGAGGCCGGCCAGCCGGCGGCCCTGCCGCAGCAGCGCCGCGCCCAGCAGCTTGCCGTCGTGGGTGCGCTTGGCCACGGCGGGATCCTCGAGCAGCTCGAGCAGCCGCTCGAAACCGGGCGCGTCGGCGGGAATACAGGCCGTATGGCCCTCCCAGGCGGCGAACAGGCCAGTCAGTTCCCCGTCCGAGGTATCGGGAAGGACGTCCAGCCGCCCGCTCCGGCGGGCGGCTTCGCACAGGATGTCCAGCGCCTCCGGCCCTTCCATGGGCGGGGCGGCGGCCGGGGAAGTGTTCGCTCCGTTTTCGTCCAGCGCGGGGGTGGGCAGGGGGGCGTTCAGCCCCATTTTCTCTATCAGCTTGAAGAATTCCAGCTGGGCGAACAGGCGGGCCAGCGGCTCCCGCTGTACCGGACGGATTTGATAGGCGTCCATGGAGGTGTCCACCGGCGCGGTGCGGCAGATGGTGCCCAGCTCCCGGCTGAGATACGCGCTTTCCCGGCCGTTTTCCAGCTTCTGGCGCAGGCTGTCCCGAATCTCCAGAGCCGCGAGATCGCGGTAGATGGCGTCCAGCGAGCCGTATTTATGAAGCAGGTCCAGTGCGGTTTTTTCCCCCACCCCCGGCACGCCCGGGATGTTGTCGCTTGTGTCGCCCATCAGGGCTTTCAGATCGATGAGCTGATCCGGCGTCAGGCCGTATTTTTCCTGGATGGCGGCGGGGTCGTAGACGGTGGTTTCGGGCCGTCCCATTTTGGTGGCGGCCAGCAGGACGGTGACATGCTCGCCCACCAGCTGGAGGGAATCCCGGTCGCCGGTGGCTAAAAAGCAGTCGCCCTCCTTGGCGGCGGCGTCGGCCAGGGTGCCGAGAATGTCGTCCGCCTCGTACCCCTCGCGCTCCACCAGCGTGTAGCCCATCAGGGGCAGCAGCTGCTTGAGCACGGGGATTTGCTGCCGCAGCTCCTCCGGCATTCCCTTGCGTCCCGCCTTGTACGCGGCGTATTTCTCGTGCCGGAAGGTGGGGGCGGACAAATCAAAGGCCACGGCCACGTGATCGGGCTGGGCCATGTCCTGGAGCTTTTGGAGGATATTGAGAAAGCCGACCAGGGCGTTGGTGTATTGGCCGTCCTTGGTGGACAGCAGCTTGATGCCGTAGAACGCCCGGTTGACAATGCTGTTGCCGTCGATGACCAACAAGCGCATGCGAAGCGCCTCCTTCAAGGAAATTTTCGTTATCCGGATTAGTATAACACGTTTTCCGGAAAAATGAAACGACCGCCCGGCGCGAAAGAATACGCTTGTCCGGAATTCGTATAAAAAACCAGTTGACAGCGCCCGGCACGAATGCTATAATAACCCATGCATCCGAAAGGCGGACGCCTGGCGGAGCCATATGCGGTCGTGCTGGAACTGGCAGACAGGCACGTTTGAGGTGCGTGTGTCTTTGACGTACGGGTTCAAGTCCCGTCGACCGCACCAGACCCGTGGCCGGCAATTCGTAATGAGTTGCCGGCCATTTTTATTGTGTGGCTCGACCGCGAGCGGATATCTTGTTTGTCACCACAGTATATTTTGTCAAGAGAAGCCGATTGCTGTAAAACGATCGACTTCTTTTATTTTTATTACTTAGAATTACGTTAAGACTGGTCGCAGGATGGTCAGCCTGATACCGGGGTGGAATATATCGGCCGGTTCCTGGATAGGATAAGGCATATAGCGCGAAAGGGGATAGCCTTGCGATGGCATGGATTAAGAACATCGAGCACGAGAAATGCCTGGCCGTAACCGACGAGGTATCGTACCAGCCCGGGCAGATTGTCAGCAAAACGCTGGCGCAGACCCGCCACCACAGCCTGACGCTGTTTGCATTCGATCAAGGGGAGGCGATCAGCACCCATGAATCCGGCGGGGACGCCATGGTTCTGGGGCTGGACGGCCAGGGGGTCATCACCATCGACGGCCGGGAGCACCTGGTGCACGCCGGAGAAGCCATCGTTATGCCGGCCAAAAAGCCGCACGCGGTGTTGGCAACGGAGCCCTTCAAAATGCTGCTTATCGTCCTATTTCCGGAGGAGGTGTGACTATGAAAGTAAAAATTGATCGAGACGGCTGCATCGGCTGCGGGCTTTGCGCCGCCACCTGCCCGGAGGTGTTCCGCATGGCGGACGATGGGCTGGCGGAGGTGGCGGCCGCGCCGTCGCCGGATGTCGAGGACGGCGCGAAGGAAGCCGCCGACAACTGTCCGGTTCAGGTAATCGAAACGGAAGACTAACGCAGCTTTCATGCGGCAGAGCCCTCTGTGCGGGCTCTGCCGCTTTTTACTGTCCAAAAAATAAAACGGTGAAATATTCTGACGGGCAGCTCCTTTTGAGAACAAAAACAAAGAAATTTGCCCTGCAAATACCTGAATTTTATGGAAATACCCCGTCAATTTTTATCAGAATGATATTAAATGGGATTGAATATGCTACGCTATTTAAGCGGTTAAATAATGATGTGCCGCGGAAAGAAAGGAGAATCGGCATGAATCAGCTGGGGATTTTTCTGAATTTCTGGGAACAGAGCTGGGCGGCGGACCATGCGAAGTACATACGAAAGGCGGCGGCAATCGGCTACGACGTGCTGGAATTTCAGGCGCAGGCGCTGCTGGACATGGAGGAGGCCCGCCTGCTGGAGCTCAAGAATCTGGCCGGCGAGCAGGGGGTGGAGCTGACCTATAGCCTGGGGCTGGACCAGGCGTATGATATCTCCTCGCCGGATTCGGCGGTGCGGGAGCGAGGAATGGAGTACCTCTCCGCCATCATGGACCGGGTGGCCTTGATGGGCGGGCGAATCCTGTCCGGGGTGTCCTATGCCGGATGGGGCATTCCTGACGGGGCGATCGACAAGGAGGAACGGACGCGGCACAGCGTCGCGTGCATGAAAAAGCTGGCGGCCAAGGCGGAGGCGCTGGGGATTACCTACGGCATCGAGGCGGTGAACCGGTTTGAGGGCGTGGTGGTAAACACGGCCCGGGAGGCGGCGCGGTATGTGGACATGGTGGGCAGTCAGAACGTGGGGATCCTGCTGGATACCTACCACATGAATATCGAGGAGCCGTCCATCGGGGACGCCATAAGGCTGGCCGGAGACAAGCTCGTCGCCTTCCATGTGGGGGAGAATAACCGCAGCTGCCCGGGGCGGGGCCACCTGGACTGGGATGAAATTTTCGGGGCGCTGAAGGCCGTCGGGTATACCGGCCGCATTGTGGCGGAGCCGTTTGTGGCCGTGGGCGGCGAAGTGGGCCGCAGCGTCTGCAGCTGGCGCAGCCTGCTGGAGGATACGACGGAGGCGGCGCTGGACGCAGAAGCCGCCTATATGCTGGCGTTCGAGAAGGCCATGCTGAAAAAATGGGGGTTGTGAGATGCAAAAGACGACGATACGGCTGGGATACTGTCCGACCCGGCGGGATGTGTTCAGCCGGGAGGAGGCTATGCGGTACGGCCGGCTGGTGAAGGAGACGCTGGCGGGCCATCCGGTGGAGCTGGTGGATTTGGCGGGAATCAACGAGGAGGAGCTGCTGTTCCGGGACGCGGACGTGCCGGCGGTGGTGGAAAAATTCCGGGCGGCGGACGTCGACGCCCTGTTCTTCCCCCACTGCAATTTCGGTTCGGAGAACTGCGTGGCCCAGGTGGCACGGGAATTCCGGCTGCCGGTGCTGCTGTGGGGGCCGCGGGATGACGCGCCGGACGCGGAAGGCCTGCGCAGCCGGGATTCCCAGTGCGGCTTGTTCGCCACTGGCAAGGTGCTGCGCCGGCATAACGTCCCCTTCACTTATCTGACCAACTCCTGGGCAGACAGTCGGGAGTTTCATACGGGGATTGATAAATTCCTGCGGGTGGCCAGCGTGGTGAAGGCGGTGACCCGGCTGAAAATCCTGCAGATTTCCACCCGGCCGGCCCCCTTTTGCAGCGTCATCTGCAACGAGAACGAGCTCATCGAGAGGTTCGGCATCCAGTGCTGCCCGGTGACTTTGGACGACCTGGTTACCGAAATGGAGCGCGTCATGGCCGCGCGGGAGCCGGCGTTCCGGGAGACCGTGGAGTATATCCGCTCCATCAGCGCTGCCGGAAGCAAGGAGGGGATCGAAAAGACGGCGGGACTCAAGCTGGCCATGCGGTCACTGGCGGAGGCCCGCGGCTGCCGCGCCGTGGCGATTCAATGCTGGGATTCTCTGCAGCATCTGACGGGCGTCATGCCCTGCCTGTCCAACGCGCTGCTGTCGGACGAGGGACTCCCGGTGGTGTGCGAGACCGACATTCACGGGGCGATCACCGCCGTCATGACCCAGGCCCTGACCTTTAACACGGAGCCGCAGTTTTTCGCGGATTTGACCGTCCGCCATCCGAAGGACGACAACGCCGAACTGCTCTGGCACTGCGGCAACTTCCCCCGCTCCTTGGCGGGGGACCAGGCGAGCGCGACGGCGGGGCTGAATCGATACAACGCCGATCGCTACGGTGTGGCCCAATGGGAGCTGAAAAGCGGTGAGCTGACCATCGCGCGGTTCGACGGCGATCACGGGGATTACCGCCTGCTCATCGGGGAGGCGGTCACCACCGAGGGGCCGCGGAACCTGGGCAGTTATGTCTGGATGAAGGTGAAAAACTGGCCGCTGTGGGAGCACCGGCTGGTGGAAGGGCCCTACATTCACCATGTGTCCGGGGTGTACGGGCATTACGGCGACATTCTTCTAGAGGCCTGCCGATATATCCCCGGCCTGACGGCCGACGTGGTGGAGCCCGGCGCCGACGAACTGCGTCGTCGCTGGATGGCCTAGCCGCGCCGGTTGTCTGATCCCCCGGTTTGTGGTACACTCTGAGAAAACGCTGCTGGAAAGAGGGAAATGCCATGGCTGTGGAAAAGGCGTATAGGACAGACGCGGAGGCGATTCTGTCCCACCGATGGGATAACGGCGGCGATTTGTGGGCCACGCCGGATAAGAGGCTGCTCAAGGGCGCCCCTTTTTCCGCGCTGGAAAGTCCGCTGTACCTGCTGGAGCTGGGAATGGAGCCCGGTGATCCGCTTATGCATCAGGTCGCCGCGCTGTTTTTCAGCGTCTGGCAGGAGGACGGGCGCTTTAAGATGTATCCCCAGGGTGGCATCTATCCCTGCCAGACCATCCATGCGGCCGATCTGCTCTGCCATCTGGGTTATGCCGGCGACGCCCGGCTGCAAAGAACCTGGCGGCACCTGCTGGACACCCAGTGTGCCGACGGCGGCTGGCGCTGCCTGAAGTTCAGCTTCGGCCGCGGCCCGGAAACGGCGTATTCCAACCCTTACCCCACCCTGGTGGCGCTGGACGCCTTCCGCTTTACGGACAGGCTCAACCGGGAGCCGGCGCTGGACAGGGCGGTGGAGTTCCTGCTGGAGCACTGGCGGATAAAACGGCCCATCGGTCCCTGCCATTACGGCATCGGCACCCTGTTCATGCAAGTCGAGTACCCCTTCCGGAACTATAATCTGTTCCAATACCTCTATGTGCTCTCCTTTTACGAGCGGGCCCGGAAAGACGAGCGGTTTCTGGAAGCGCTGGCGGCGCTGGAAACCAAGCTGGACGACGGCCGGATCGTGGTGGAACGCGTGGTGCCCAAGCTGGCCGGCCTGAATTTCTGCCGCAAGGGACAGCCCAGCGAACTGGCCACCAGGCGGTACCGGGAGCTGCGGCGCAACCTGGGCCGGTGATGAGCCGCAGGCGCTGCCCGAACGGGCGGCGCTTTTTTCAAGGAATATTGTAAACCAAAAATAAATTATTGGTTTACAAACGGGACGGCGTATGCTACAATGGCATCATTCGATTCCGGACAAGGAGAGGTGCATATGGCGCTGAAAACCGCGTTGCTGCAAATTCTGGAGGAACATAGGGACGCGCCGGTGTCGGGGCAGGCGCTGGCCGATCGGCTGCACGTTTCCCGTGCTGCCGTCTGGAAAGCCATGAAAGCGCTTCAGGCCGAGGGGCACCGCATTACGGCGGTGACCAACCGGGGCTACCAGCTGGAGAGGGACAGCGACGTACTGACCCCCCAGGGGATCCGCTGCCGCCTGCGGCCCGCTTACCAGGACTGCGCCATCCGGGTGGACGCCCGCGTACCGTCCACCAACACGCAGGCCAAGAAGCTGGCGGCGGACGGGGAGGCCGCGCCCTCCCTGCTGCTGGCCGACGGGCAGACGGCCGGCCGGGGCCGGATGGGGCGGGCCTTTTTCTCCCCGCCCGGGACGGGGCTGTATATGAGCGTGCTGCTGCGCCCGGCGGTACAGGCGGAGGAGCTGCCACTGGTCACCTTGGCGGCGGCGGCCGCCGTCTGCGAGGCCGTGGAGGAAGCCGCCGGGGTGTCCACCCGTGTGAAATGGGTCAACGACATTCTTGTGGACGGCCGAAAGGTGGCGGGCATCCTGACCGAAGCGGTGGGGGATTTGGAGAGCGGCACCATGGAAAGCGTGGTGGTGGGCATCGGCGTCAATGTCAAAACGCCCGCCGACGCGTTCCCTGAGGAGCTGCGGGAGCGGGCCGGGTCCCTTTTGCCCGCCCAGGTGTCCCGCTGCGACCTGGCCGCCGGCATCGCCAACCGCCTGCTGACCTACGCCGATTCCCTGCCCGAGCGCCGGTATCTGGAGCCCTACCGGGAGCGGCTGGCCGTGCTGGGCAAGCCGGTACAGTATAAGCAGCGTGAGCGGTGGATGACCGGCCGTGCCGTGGACTTAAGAGAGGATGGCTGCCTGCTGGTGGAAGGGATCGGCGGCGTGGCCGCCCTGCGGGGCGGAGAAATTCGGATGGAGGGGGAATGGCAATGACAGCTTCGACGCGGGTGCGCCGCATGACCCTGTGCGGGTTGTTTTCCGCTCTGATCGCCATCGGGGCTTTTATCCAGATTCCCGTCCCCTTCATGGATTACTTCACCCTGCAGTTTTTGTTCGTCCTGCTGGCCGGCATGCTGCTCGGGCCGGTCAATGGAACCATCGCGGTGGCGGTGTACGTGGCCGTCGGGCTGGCAGGGGTGCCCATTTTTGCCGCGGGCGGCGGCATTTCGTATCTGTTCCGGCCCAGCTTCGGCTATCTGCTGGGCTTCATCGCCGCCGCCTGGCTGACCGGCTTTCTCTGCCGGAAAACCCGTGCGGCCCGAATGCGGCAGTTCCTGCCCGCCGCCTTCGCCGGCATGGCCGTGACATATGGCGTCGGTTTCCTGTACAAGTATCTTATCCTCAATCAATATTTGGGACAGCCCACCCCTCTGCTGGTGGTCGTTTTGTCCGCCTTTCCGCTGGATATGCCCGGGGACGCTGTGCTGTGCCTGGCCGCGTCGGCGCTGGCGGGCCGGCTGCGGGCTGTTCTGGTAAGGGAGCGGCTGGTATGATACAAAAGCTGAAGGACAGGGTGCTGTCCGGACAAGAGCTTACCGGGGAGGAGGCACTGTCCCTGGCGGAATCCGCGCCCCTGGCGCCTTTGTGCGCGGCGGCGGACGAGATCCGCTCGCATTTCTGCGGGAACCGGTTCGAGCTGTGTTCCATCGTCAACGGGAAATGCGGCCGGTGCTCGGAAAACTGCAAATTCTGCGCCCAATCGGCCCATTATCCCGTGGACACGGAGACCTATCCGCTGCTGGAGGCCGACGAGCTGGCGCGCCGCGCGGCGGCGGACGGGGCCAAGGGAGTGGGGCGCTTTTCGGTGGTCACGTCCGGCCGGACGCTGACCGACGGGGAGACGGAAGCCCTGTGCGGGGCGTACCGCCGGATACGGGACGAGGGGCGCGCGGCCCCCTGCGCCTCCCACGGGCTGCTGACGGAGCCGCAGCTCCGCCGCCTGCGGGGGGCCGGGGTGATCCGATATCACTGCAACCTCGAGACCTCCCGCCGGCATTTTCCCGCCGTCTGCACCACCCACAGCTACGACGACAAAATCGCCACCCTGCGCCGCGCCGGCCGGGCCGGCCTAGAGCTGTGCAGCGGCGGCATCCTGGGGCTGGGGGAGACCATGGCGGATCGGGTGGATATGGCGCTGGATCTGCGCCGGCTGGGGGTGCGCTCGGTGCCGCTCAACGTGCTGAACCCCATCCCTGGCACTCCCTTCGCCGGCTTTCCCCGGGTGACGGGAGAGGAGCTTTGCCGCACGGCGGCGGTGTTCCGCTTCCTGCTGCCCCGGGCCGCCATCCGCCTGGCCGGGGGCAGGGGGCTGCTCACGGACAAGGGAACGGCGGCCTTTCGTTCGGGGGCCAACGCCGCCATCACCGGGGACATGCTGACCACCGCCGGCATCACCATCGCGGAGGACTTGGAGCGGGTGAAGCGGCTGGGCTATGAGGTGGGATTGCTGTGAAACAAGGAATTTTCGTCACCGCCACCGGCACCGACGTGGGCAAAACCTATGTGTCCGGCTTGCTGGTCAAGGCCCTGCGGGCCCGCGGGATAAACGCCGGCTATTTCAAGCCCGCGCTCAGCGGCGCCGAAAGGGAAGGAGGGCGGCTGGTGCCCGGCGACGCCCGCTGGGTCTGCCGGACGGCGGGCCTTCCCGGGGATCCGGCGGATTATGTGGCGTATTTATACGAGCAGGCGGTGTCCCCTCATCTGGCGGCCCGGCTGGAGGGTCCGCCCATCGAGCTGGCGGCCATCCTGGAGCGGCAGCGCGCCGTGGGGGAGCGGTTCGCCTATCTGGTGGCCGAGGGCTGCGGCGGCCTGTTCTGTCCGCTCCGGGAGGGGGAGCCTCCCCTGCTGCTGGCCGATGTGGCCGCCGCCATCGGCTTCGATTTGCTGCTGGTGGCCCCGTCCGGCCTCGGTGCCATCCATGCGGCGGTGGTCACGGCGGCCTATGCCGAGCGCCTGGGCCTCCCGGTGCGAGGGATCCTGCTCAACCGCTTCGACGAGGAGAATATCATTCATCGGGACAACCGGGAGCAAATCGCCCGCTTTACCGGCCTGCCGGTGGCGGCCGTGCCGGAGGGCGCTGTGGAGTGGGATCCGCCTGCCTGGCTGCCCTGAACGGGGAAAAAGACAAATTCGGACAACTAAAAAGCGAAAACGGCTATAGCCGCCGGCGTTTTTTCCATATATAATGTGGATAAGACAGGAGAGGGGGAACCGGTATGCAAACCATCGGATTTATCGATTATTTTCTGGATGAATGGCACGCCAACAATTACCCGGAGTGGATTAAACAGGCGTCCGGCGGGGAGCTTCAAGTGGCGTACGCCTATGGGAAAATCGACAGTCCTCGGCCGGGCGGCCTGACCACCGACGACTGGTGCGCCAAGTACGGCATCACCCGCTGCGCGACCATCGAGGAAGTGGTGGAGAAAAGCGACTGCCTGCTGGTGCTGTCGCCCGATAACTGCGAGATGCACGAGGAGCTCTGTCAGATCCCTCTGCGTTCGGGCAAGCGCACCTATGTGGACAAGACCTTCGCGCCCGACCTGGCGGCGGCCGAACGGCTGTTTGCCATCGCCAGGCAGAGCGGCACCCCCTGCTATTCCACCTCGGCCCTCCGGTTCGCTGCGGAATACCGGGACATCCGGCCCGACGAGGTGACGGCCGTCAGCTGCTGGGGCCCCAACGATTTCGACACCTATTCCGTCCACCAGCTCGAGCCGCTGATGATGCTCATGGGGGCGGAGCCGGCCCGCGTGATGTGGCTGGACGGCGAAAAATGGATGTCCCTGGCCGTGCAGTTCCGGGACGGGCGCTGCGCCACCCTGTCCTGCTTTGCAGGAGGCTCCCCGTTTGTCACCAATGTGAGCCTGCGCTCCGGCAACCGCCTGATCACCGTGGAGTCGGACTTCTTCGCCGCGTTCATCGAGGAGCTCTGCCGCTTTTATCAAACCGGGGAGGTGCGGGTGCCGCACCGGGAAACCCTGGCGATTATGGCGGTGCGGGGCGCCGGCCTGCTGGCCGCTAAAACGCCCGGCGTCTGGGTGGACGTTCCCTCTCCGGCAGCTGCTACCGCCCTGTAATATGCGCCCCGTATGCCGCGAAAGCCGCCGGCATACGGGGCGTTTTTTGCAGGCTGCCGGCCCCCGAAAATCATCGGGCGGTTTCCAGCATAAACTCCCGCCCAAGCGCGTAAGATAATGGTTGTAAATTCAAAAGGGAAGTGCTATAATGTCCCAAGCAATGGTTCCGTACCGCTTCGTACGGGGACGCAATCCCCGTGGCTCTATGACACAGGGATGACCGCTGGGAGGCACCGAAAACCCATGTTGAAAGCCGTTTCTAAACGAATACGTTCACTCAGGCCGGTTCAAATCCTCACGCTGGGATTTTTATCGGTTGTTTTAATAGGCGCCGGCCTGCTGTGCATCCCCTTCGCCACGGTGAAGGAGGGGACGGACATCACCTTTATGGACGCGCTGTTCACCGCCACCTCCGCGGTCTGCGTGACCGGTCTGACGGTGGTGAACACCGGGCTGGTGTTCACCCTGTTCGGCAAGCTGGTCATCCTCTCGCTGATACAAATCGGCGGCCTGGGCTTTATGACCATCGCCTCCATCCTCTTTATGGTGGTGGGCAAGCGGATCTCCTTGAAGGAGCGGCTTCTGATTCAGGAGTCCTTCAATACCGATTCCCTGCAGGGCATGGTGCGCCTGGTGCGCAACGCCGTGGCGGTTACCTTCGCGGTGGAGGGGATTGCGGCCCTGATTCTCTGCGCCAGGCTCATCCCGGAATATGGAGTGGGGAAGGGGATTTTTCACGCGGTGTTCCTGTCCATCTCCGGCTTCTGCAACGCGGGCTTTGACGCCTTCGGCTTTGAGAACTCCATCGAGTACTATATGACCGACCCGGTAATCAATCTGGTGATCATGGCCCTCATCACCCTGGGCGGCATGGGCTTCGCGGTGATTATGGACGTGCTGCGCAACCGCCGGTTCAGCAAGCTGATGCTGCACAGCCGCGTGGTGCTGCTGATGTCCCTGGGGCTGTTCTTCACCGGCTTTATCCTCACGGCGCTGTTCGAGTGGAACAATCCCGGCACCTTGGCCAAGCCGGACGTCGGCCCCGGGGGGAAGGTTCTCGCCTCCGCGTTCCAGTCGGTGACGCTTAGGACCGCCGGCTTCGACACCCTGGGACAGGGGGATCTTACTCCCGCCATGCAGCTGGTGAGTATCATCCTGATGTTCATCGGCGCGTCCCCCGCGTCCACCGGCGGCGGCATTAAGACCACCACCTTTTTCGTGGTGATGCTCTCGGTTATCGCCACCGTCCGGCAGCGGCAGGATTACAATTACCACCACCGCCGTCTGGCGGAAGGGCTGGTCAAGCGGGCCCTGGCCCTGGCCACCCTCGCCCTGAGCCTGGTGATCATGGATACCGTCGTCATCAGCGCCATCGAATACTGGAGCGGCGGGCAGGAAAACATGGTGGATATCCTGTTCGAGGTGGTGTCCGCCTTCGGTACGGTGGGCCTGTCCACCGGCATTACGGCGGGGCTGCACGATGTGGCAAAATTCATGCTGATCATCACCATGTTCTGCGGCCGGGTGGGGCTGCTGACCGTGTCCATGGCCCTGTCGGGCGGCGGGAACAAGGCCAGCGCCGTCCGGTACCCGGAGGATCGGATGATGGTGGGCTGACCCCTCGGACGTATAAGACAGTGGTTTGAAAGAAAGCCGTTTGACTTTCAAACGGGTTGTGTGCCTTTCCGGCTTCGCCGGGATCGGCACATTCCCCGGACTCTGGAAAGGAATGAGCGATTAGTTTGAAACAGATTGCGGTATTGGGGCTCAGCCGGTTCGGCGCCAGCGTGGCCCGCGCCCTGACCAACATGGGCGTGGAAGTGATGGGGGTGGACAAAAACCCCGATAAGGTAGCGGATCTGGCCCACGACATCACCCACGCGGTGCAGGCCGACATTTTGGACGACGACGCCCTGGACTCCCTGGGGCTGCGGAATTTCGACGTGGTGGTGCTCAGCATCAAGGATGTGGAAATCAGCTGCATCGCCACCATGGCCCTCAAGGATCACGGCGCGGTCAAAATCGTCGCCCAGGCCGGTGGGGAGGCCCACGGCAAGATCCTGGAGCGTATCGGCGCCGACAAGGTGATTATGCCGGAAAAGGACATGGGTATCCGCCTGGCCCGCAGCCTGTCCAGCAACAACCTCATCGACTATATGGAATTGTCTGCCAAGCACAGTCTCATGGAGCTGGAGGCCATCGATGAATGGGTGGGCCGCACCCTGAAGCAGAGCAATATCCGCAACCGCTACAAAATCAACGTGGTGGCCATCCGTTCCGGCAAGGTTCTGCGTGTGGCTCCCGGCAGCGACGATATCATCCACGATGGCGATGTGCTGGTCGTCATCGGGGAAAACACGGACCTGGAACGGGTGAATAAGCTGGGCAAGCGCTGATTGGCCGCTGCCTGACGGGAAAGAGGGCGGGACCATGAAAACACGGTACACCGCGCTGCAGATTGCGCTGGAGGCCATAGGGGCCCTGCTGATCGTCTTGATGGCGGTGTTCGTCATCGTCCACTGGAATACCCTGCCGGAGGCGATCCCCGGCCACTACGACAGTCACGGGGACGTCGACCGCTGGGCCAGCCGGTGGGAAATATTCGTCATGCCGCTTATCGGTCTGGCTATTTATCTGCTGCTGACGGTCTTGGCCGTATTCCCGCGCTTGTGGGGGCTGCCCGACTCGTTGCCGCAGGCGCAGCGGCGCGCAATACATATCCGGGTGCGCACCATGCTGGGCGTGTTGAAGCTGGAGATCCTCGGCGCGATTTTCTACATCACGCTGCGTACCGTGGAAAGGATGCCGGTGCCCGGCTGGTTCCTGCTGGCGTTCCTGCTGCTGCTGGGCGGTACGCTGGCCGGTTTCCTGTTTAGTATCAGCCGGCTGAATAAACAGTAAAAAACCCGGCCCGCATCGTCAAGATACGGGCCGGGTTTTTTGCCTCTTTATGCCAGGGTCAGCGCCTGCATGTAGGCCGCGTCCACCCGGATGCTCTCCTCCGGCGGCATGGTGTACTGCTCCTGCTCCACAATGAGCTCCCGCGTCCCCTGGGCCAGCCCTGCCCGGGCCAGCGCCGCGAAGTCGAGACATCCCCGCCCCAGCTCCACGTTGGCGTTTTCCGCGCCGAACTCCTTAAAATGGAGCAGCGGCACCCGCCCGGCATAGGTCTGGATAAAGGCCAGCGGGTCCACCCCTGCATAGGCCGCCCAGAACACGTCCAGCTCGGCCCCTAGCTTGCTGGTGTTATGCAGCAGCACGTCAAACAGGGTTTCGCCGTTTCCCGCGTCCGCGAACTCGTGGGCATGGTTGTGGTAGGCGAAGGGAATTCCCTCGGCCCCGAACCGCTCGGCGCAGGCTTCCAGGAATTCCGCCTGGGCCAGCGCCTGATCCCGGTCGTTCATCTCACAGCCCGGACAGGCGGCGGAGGTGATCCCCGCCTCCAGGCAGTACCGCACGCAGCCGTCCAAATCGTCCCGCAGCGCGTCGTAGGCGATGTGGGAACCGGTGCCTCGCAGCCCCAGGGAGGCCAGCAGCCGGCGCATCTCGGGACCGGCTATGCCGTCGTAGCCGGCAAACTCCACCCCGGTATAGCCGGCCTGTGCCGCGATTTCCATCCGCTGGCGCAGGGTCGGCACCTCCCGCAGGGAATAAAGCTGTAGGCTGAAATCTTTCATCGTAATGACTCATCCTTTCGCAGGAATGTCTGGTTTGCAAAGCAAATTCACGCCGGGCTTCTGGCGCGAAAGGACAAAATTCCCGTTTGAAAGAAAGGCGAATGCCTTTCTTTCAAACTAGGACGCCTTCCTTTCTGCAGAGGTTTTTACTCGAAATACACAGCCTTGCCGGTCTTGGCGGAGGTATAGATGGCCTCCAGAATCTGGGTGACCACCAGCGCCTGCTCCGGCAGCACCAACGGTGTCTTGTCGTTCAGCACGGCGTTCAGCCACTGCGCGCATTCCACCTCGGCCGGATCGCCGGAGGACGCGCCGTCGAAGAAGGCGACCCCGCCGCCGCTCAGGTCGGGCTTCTGCACGCACTGCTTGCCCCATTCCACCTTGTTGAAACGCAGGCCGTCGGCCATGTCCGCGCCGCCCAGGGTGCCGCACAGGGTGGTCTGCGCCTCCCGCACGTCCAGGGTGTTGAGCGCCCAGCTGGATTCCAGAATGATGGTGGCGCCGTTCTCCATGGTCACGAAGCCGAAGGCGGAATCCTCCACCGTAAACTCCTTGGGATCCCAGTCGCCCCACGCGTTGCCCGTCTCGGTCTGGTTGCCCAGCTTCTTGAAGGTGGAGCCCAGCACCGCCTTGGGCTTGTAGTTGTCCATCATCCACAGGGTCAGGTCGAGGGCGTGGGTGCCGATGTCGATGAGGGGGCCGCCGCCCTGCTCGTACTCGTTGAGGAACACACCCCAGGTCGGGACGGCGCGCCGGCGGATGGCGTGGGCCTTGGCGAAATAGATGTCACCGAGCGCCCCGGCGTCCACCGCTTTTTTCATCAGCAGGCTGTCCGGACGGCAGCGGTTCTGATACCCGATGGTCAGCTTTTTGCCGGTCTTACGGGCGGCGTCCAGCATTTTCTGGGCGTCGGCGGCGGTCTTGGCCATGGGCTTCTCGCACATCACATGCTTGCCCGCCTCCAGCGCGGCCACCGTGATTTCACAGTGGGAGCGGTTGGGGGTGCAGACATGCACCACGTCGATGCTGCCGTCCTCAAGCAGCTCCCGATAGTTCTCGTACACCTTGGCCCCCGGCGCGCCAAATTCCTTGGCCGCCTTTTCGGCCCGCTCCACGACGATGTCGCAGAACGCCACCATGTCGGCCTTGTCCGCCTGCGACCGCAGGGCGGGCATGTGCTTGCCGTTGGCGATGCCGCCGCAGCCGATGATGCCTACGCGAAGTTTTTCCATGTAAAGTACCTCCTTTAATATGAATCTGCTGTCTTCATAGTATCGGATCTGGCGGACAAGAGCAACAGCTATTTTTAGGTCTTCATACAACTATTTTCCTAATAAAAAACCGCCTGCTCGGCAGACGGTAAAAAAGGGCAGTAAAAACCCCGCCTGCGGCGGCGGGGTTTTTACTAAGTTAGAGGGGTGTTTTGAGGAGGGTAGAACGTACTCATTTTGGATGAGGCAAGAGCGGTGCGGCTCCGTCTTGCTTCTGAGTACATTGTTATTATAGTTTTATTTGCGTAACTTTGTGTGAATTGACTATGAATAAACTGTAAGCTTTTTTTGAGAGTCGTGTGAAGATCCTGTGAACTGTCCGGACTGCGGAAAATTCAAACATTTGTTTGCAATTGTCGAACACATGTGCTATACTGGCAGTAAAGAATCCGCGGGATCCCCCCGTATAGAACCGGTAGATGAAAGGATGGCGCCTATCCATGAAACCACTCAATGAGAAGCAGCAGAAAATCCTGACCTTTCTGAAGGAACGGGCCCAGGACGGCCTGCCCCCCACCGTGCGCGAAATCTGCGCCGCCGCTGGTATCAAGTCCACCTCCACCGTCCACGCGTATCTGAAGGTGCTCGAGGATGAGGGATATATTTCCCGTAAAAGCGGCCTCAACCGCGCCATCCGCCTGCCGGGGGAGAGCGTGGCCCGCGTGCCCCTGCTCGGCAAGGTGACCGCCGGCGTGCCCATCCTGGCCGTGGAAGAGGTGGAGGATTACGTCCCCTATTCGGGCGGCGGGTATAATCCGGGGGATCTGTTTGCTCTGCGGGTGTCGGGCACCAGCATGATCAAGGCGGGGATTTTCGATCGGGACGTGGTGATTGTCAAGAAAACCCCGGTGGCGGAAAACGGCGACATCGTCGTCGCCCTGGTGGGGGACGAGGCCACGGTCAAGCGCATTTTCGTGGAAAAGGATCACATCCGCCTCCAGCCGGAAAACGACGAGTTCGAGCCGATTATCGTCAAGGAGGCCGTGGTGCTCGGCAAGGTCGTTTCCCTGCTGCGGTATTTCTGATGGAGACGAAGCTGCGCCCGGAGTTCGTCGTCAGCGCCTGCCTATGCGGCGAGAGGGTGCGGTATGACGGCGGCGGGTTCAATATCCCCGGCCTGCGCCTCCTGGCGGAGAGCGGCCGGGCCGTTCCGGTTTGTCCCGAATGCCTGGGCGGCCTGCCCACGCCCCGCTGCCCGGCGGAAATCCGGGCGGGTCGGGTGCTGAACCGGGAGGGTGTGGACGTGACCGCCGCCTATGAGGCGGGGGCGCGTCAGGTATTAGAGCTGTGCCGTCGGCTGGGGATCCGCCGGGCCATCCTTAAGGAGAACAGTCCCTCCTGCGGCTGCCGCCATGTGTACGACGGCACCTTTTCCGGCCATAAAATCCCCGGCGCCGGCGTCGCCGCCCGCCTCCTGATGGACAATGGCGTTGAGGTGCTGACCGAGGACGACTGGCAAAAGATGAGTTCCGAATAAAAACAGCGGCCGAAAAGGCCGCTGTTTCAGGCCGTCAAAAAAGGGAAATCCGCCATTCGGAAGACGAAAAAAGCGGAGGCGGGTTACCGATTTGTGTTTGCGAGGACATGTGCCTCGCAAACACACCTTATAGGCGAAAACCGGCGGAAACACCCGTGTTTCCGCCGGCTTTCAAGAGCAGGGGTGGGACTGGCGGGGACAGAGGGAGTAAGGCTCGTATTAACGAGCCGCCGCGATCCGGCGTCCCCGTCCAGCAGCTTGTCGACAACGTCGACAAGCTGAAACAGCGGCCGAAAAGGCCGCTGTTTTTGCGCAACGCTCCGGCGGGGCGAAATAGGGACAACCAGGGTCTTGACAGACAAAGGGATTCTGTGTATACTATAAATCATACTAAACCTATATGAATATATGGAGGCGTTGATGATGTCCCGTGTGTATACCAAAATGACCGATTTGATCGGCCGCACCCCCCTGCTGGAGTTGACCCGCGTGGAAGAGGCCGAGGAGCTCAAAGCGTCCCTGCTGGTCAAGCTGGAGAGCTTTAACCCGGCGGGTAGCGCCAAGGATCGGATTGCCAAGGCCATGATTGAGGACGCGGAGGCCCGGGGCCTGCTGGGACCGGGCTCGGTTATCATCGAGCCCACAAGCGGTAATACCGGCATCGGCCTGGCCGCCGTGGCAGCCTCCAAGGGCTACCGGGTGATTCTTACCATGCCGGAGACCATGAGCGTCGAGCGCCGCAACCTGCTGCGCGCCTACGGGGCGGAGCTGGTGCTGACCGAGGGGGCCAAGGGGATGCCCGGCGCCATCGCCAAGGCGGAGGAGCTGGCCGCCGAAACACCTGGCTCCTTCCTGCCGGGCCAGTTTGTCAATCCCGCCAATCCCGCAGTGCATAAGGCGACCACCGGCCCGGAAATTTGGGAGGATACCGACGGCCGGGTGGATATCTTTGTCGCCGGTGTGGGCACTGGCGGCACCATCAGCGGCGTGGGCGCTTTCCTAAAGGAGAAGAATCCGGCTGTCCGCGTGGTGGCGGTGGAGCCTGCCGCTTCCCCCGTCCTGTCCGGCGGCGCGGCCGGCCCGCATAAGATTCAGGGCATCGGGGCGGGCTTTGTGCCCGATACCCTGGACACGGGAATTTACGACGAAGTCCTGACCATCGGGAACGAGGAGGCCTTCGCCGCCGCCCGCCGGGTGGCCCACCTGGAAGGCGTGCTCGCGGGGATTTCCTCCGGCGCGGCGGTGGCCGCCGCCATTCAGCTGGCTCGCCGGCCGGAGAACGAGGGGAAAACCATCGTCGCCCTCCTGCCCGACACCGGGGAGCGGTACCTATCCATGCCGGTGTTCTTCGACTGAGCCACCGTGACAAAAAGCCCGGCAGAATTTTCTGCCGGACTTTTTTACGTCCATTTATAGGCTCTCATACATGGCGGCCAGCCTCTTGGCCGCGTCCGCCAACTGCCGGATGCCCTCGAAAACCGTCTCGCTGGTATAATTGCGCAGGAACTGATCGGCTTCCAGCGTAAAATACCCGGCATAGCCGATGGCCTTCAGCGCCCGAACCACCCCGTCAAAATCGATTTTCATGGAAAACGGTATTTGATGCGCGTCGTGCCATTGATCGTTGTCGTGGATATGCAGCGCCTGCAGCTTATCGCCCAAAGCCTGAATCATCTGGACGGCCGACGTATCGGATCCCTTCATTTCGGCATGACCGATATCGAGGCACGCGACGAAGGCATCGTCGTTCACGGCCTGCAAATGCGCGCAAAAGCTCTCCGGCGTGGCGCAGGCGGCGAAGGAGGAGCAGTCCTTTTCCGCGTTCCAGTTCCACATGTTTTCGGTGGCGATTTTGACGCCGCACCCTTTCGCAAAGGGCAGCAGCTCCCTGTACATGTCCGCGTTTTCCTCGGGCGATTGATCGTTATCCGGATGGATGATGCAGATTTGTCCCCCCGCCTCCGCGGTGCACTCGATGGCCCGCTGAAAATAGGAGCGGATTTCCCGGCAGCTGCTTGGGAAGGGCGCGTGCGACTGATTGCACACCATGCCGTTGTCCTCTCCCACCCGCCTCAGCTTTCTGGCGAAGGACAGATAGCCGCCGCCCGCCAGCGGGTGATCGCTTTTCAGAGCCGTCTTGGTCCCCCAATCGTAGCCGCACATTTCGAACATGGAAAAGTCCCAGGCGTCAAAGCCGGCCTTCGCGATGTATTCGACGGCCCTTTCTTCGCCTACATGACGAGCGGCGGAACCGATTTCCGTAGAAATTTTCATCCACTATCACCTCACAAAAATTATAGCCCAAATCTTTATAAATGACAAGCGGCAATCCGTATGGACACGGGGGAGCGGCCAAAGAGAAAAAACGGTGCGAAAAAATGCAAAATCGCATAGGAAAAGTGCGCCGCCCGGTTGATTAAAGTGGGAAAAAGAGGTATAATATTTCAGTTATTGCGCTTTTGAGTGGAGGAAAGAACTTGGCTATCAATCCGGAAGAGACGGCGGCCCCCGCGGGCACGCCCTTGGAAAGGGAAATCCGGCGGCGGCGCACCTTCGCCATCATTTCCCACCCCGACGCGGGCAAAACCACCCTGACTGAAAAACTGCTGCTCTACGGCGGGGCCATCCAGACCGCCGGCATGGTCAAAGGCAAAAAATCCATGAAGCACGCGGTTTCCGACTGGATGGAAATCGAGAAGCAGCGCGGTATTTCGGTGACCTCCTCGGTGATGCAGTTCAATTACAGGGACTTCTGCATCAACATCCTGGACACCCCGGGACACCAGGATTTCTCGGAGGATACCTACCGTACCCTGATGGCGGCGGATTCGGCCGTCATGGTCATTGACGCCTCCAAGGGCGTCGAGAAGCAGACTATCAAGCTGTTCAAGGTCTGCCTGCTGCGGGACATCCCGATCTTCACCTTCATCAACAAGATGGATCGCGAGGCTCGCAGCCCCTTCGATTTGCTGGACGAGATCGAGACGGTGCTGGGCATCAAGACCTATCCCATGAACTGGCCCATCGGCTCGGGCAAGGAGTTCAAGGGGGTGTTTGACCGCCAGCGCAGCCGGATCATCGCCTTCACGGCGAACAACGGCCAGCATGAGGTGGACGCCACCGAGGTGGATCTGGCCGACGAGAGCCTCAAAGGGATGCTCGGAGAAAGGCTGTACCAGAATCTGGCCGACGACGTGGAGCTGCTCGACGGCGCGGGATATGACTTCGACATGGACGCGGTGCGCCACGGGCGGCTGTCTCCGGTGTTTTTCGGCTCGGCCCTGACCAATTTTGGGGTGGAGCCGTTCCTGCAGGAGTTTTTGCGCATGACCTCTCCGCCTCTGCCCCGCCATTCCAGCGGGGGAGAGGTGGATCCCTTCTCCCCGGCGTTTTCCGCCTTTGTGTTTAAGATCCAGGCCAACATGAACAAGGCCCACCGGGACCGGGTGGCTTTCATGCGCATTTGCTCCGGCCGGTTCGACAAAAACGCCGACGTGCTGCATGTCCAGGGCGGGCGGAAAATGAAACTCTCCCAGCCCCAGCAGCTGATGGCCCAGGATCGGGAAATCATCGAGGAGGCTTATGCAGGGGACATCATCGGCGTGTTCGATCCCGGCGTTTTCTCCATCGGCGATACCCTGTGCGCGCCCGGCAAGGCTTTTACCTTCGAGGGGATCCCCACCTTCGCCCCGGAGCATTTCAGCTTGGTGCGGCAGGTGGACACCATGAAGCGCAAGCAGTTTATCAAGGGCACCACCCAGATCGCCCAGGAGGGCGCCATCCAAATCTTCCAGGAGATTGGCGGCGGCATGGAGGAGGTCATCGTGGGGGTGGTGGGCACGCTCCAGTTCGACGTGCTGGAATACCGGCTGAAAAATGAGTACAATGTGGATATCCGCATGGAGGGCCTGCCCTATCAGTATATCCGCTGGATCGAGAACGAGGAGCTGGATCCCAAGACCCTCAACCTCACCTCCGACACCAAGCGGATCCAGGACGTCCGCGGCCGGTATCTGCTGCTGTTCACCAACAGCTGGAACATCAACTGGGCGGAGGAGCACAACCCGGATCTCGTCCTGTCCGAGTTCGGACGGAATTAAGCGGAACTACAAACCCGCCTTGGAATGGCTTTTACAGCTATTTCAAGGCGGGTTTCTTGTTTGATTTAGTCATAATCGTAGCCCGCACATTGACTAAAAACAGTAATACTCTAATATAAATACTGGTTTTTAAACGGAAGATTGCAAAAAATAGCATAAACTTTATGTGTTAGCTATACCAAAGTGTGACAACCATATATTTACTTTAATAACAAAATTTAAAAAAATTTTTAAAAAATATATTTATTTCAATTTATTTCTTTACATTATAATACTCATGTGTTATGCTAAGTATATCAAGAAAAACATATTATATTTTTACAAGATATATAAGATTAATAATAAATGTAGTGGTTTTGATGTATTTCAATATAGACATTAGATCGACTGTAATTTAAATAGGGGTGATTCCAATGCACTAATTAATCGGATACGTAAATGGAAATTATTTGAAGGAGGAAATGAAATGTTAAGAAGAAAAAAATTTTTAAGAGGAGTGGCCCTTTTAATTTTGACATTTTTTACTTTTTCAATGATGTGTGCAGCAGGTTCTTCTACCTGTAGCAATGGTCTCGATTCTACAGAAATTACTCGGGATGTAATTGGTAAAGACAGTCGCATCAACGTTGCAACTAGTGATTTGAAAAAAATGCCTTATAGCGCAATTTGTGCTTTACTAATTAAAGATACGAATGGTAATGAATATGGTGGAACGGGATTTCTTGTCAAAGCAAATAATTCTAGTAAGCTTTTATTAACGGCAGCACATAACGTTCAAATTAGTGGAAAAACTATTGCGTCGGTTAAAGTTTATCCAGGTGGGATGGATTCCGGTTTAGAATCTGCTAACATGATAGCTAAATATGTTCCTCCAGAATATAGTAGTGGGAAATATGATTATGATTGGGCGATAGTAAAACTAGATAAAGATTTATCTTCTAGTTGTGGCGCTTTTGCTATGAGGCAAGGGATTATTGCTAATGAACAAGTGGCTATTGCTGGATTTGGAAAAAATACCCCTAAAGGTCGTATGGCAAGAGACGAAGGCCCGATTAGCTCAGCTCAAATTAGCAAAGATTCAAATCAGTTTGGTTACAAAATTGATACAAGTGCTGGGGATAGTGGAGCACCAGTTATAAAATACTATATGGGTCAATATGTTGCTATCGGCGTGCATAACAATAGTGGAAATGCTAATTTTTTTGGTGGTGAAAATCGTGGAGTTTCATTTTATCCGGCTTTCTATAATAAGGTCAACAGCTATTCGTAATATACAATTAAGGATATATACTATAAATTATGAATAATTTGTATTTTTTCAGGAAGCGTAAGTCGCGCATATGCTTGTATATTCTGTTGATTATTTTTATCGTATTTACCGTGGTTTTTTCCATTCCAAATCAAATCGTAATAAATTTGCAGTCATCTGATGGGCAGCCTCTATCGAATATAAATGTAGAGGTTCATTATGATAATTCAAGTATTGAACTTGTTCGTATCTATGATTTAGGCACTACTGATGCGGATGGAAAGGTAGTATGGAAGTATGCAAAAACAGGTAAATATACAATTGTAGTGCTTCCGGTTGCCGAAGAAATACAGACATTTAAATTCGTTGTCATAAAAATAGGTCATCATATTTTATTTCCCCAAAAGACTATTATTTTAGAAGATAAATAGAAAAAATCACCTTTTGTATCATACAAAAGGTGATTTTTTCTATTTGAGAGACATTTTACAATAACTACTATGCCACCGGTTGCACCGATTGGAGACCGAAGCCGTTGTCTTGGTAGTGTCAAGAGTTATGCGCAAATTAGTTTGCAGTCAAAAACAGAAAGAAGTCAACCGGCAAAAGAGGCATCGTCACACGCCCCGTCTAAATGCTTCATGTTCATATACTTCTTGCTGCCCCACTGAGTGCCGGCCACATGACGCAGCCGGGCACAGACAAGCATGAGGGCAGAATTACCGTCTGGGAAAGCCCCCACCACGCGAGTGCGACGGCGGATCTCCCGGTTAAGACGTTCAATCACATTGTTGGTGCGGATGCGCGTCCAGTGCTCATAGGGGAAAGCAGTGTAAGCAAGTGTTTCCTCCAGCCCATCCTCTACCTTTTTCGCCGCCTCGGGCAGTTTCATTTCACGCAGAGCGGTCACTACGTCCCGCGCCTTCGCCTGGGCGGCGGCTCTGCTCTCTTGGGCATGGATTGCTTTGAGCATCTTGGCCACCAGCTTCCCCTTGGTGCGTGGGACGCAGGAAAACACGTTGCGGTAGAAGTGTACCACACACCGCTGGTATTTCGCGTCCGGGTACACCTCTCCCACAGCTTCCAGCATACCGAGGCATTTGTCTCCCACGATGAGCTGGACGCCCTCCAGACCCCGCCCTTTGAGCCACTGAAAGAAGCTGACCCAGCTAGCCTTGTCCTCTTTCATACCCTCGGCAGCGCCCAGCACCTCGCGGTAGCCGTCTTCGTTAACCGCAATGGCAACCAGTACGGCCACATTCTCATACTCTCCGCCCCAGTTGCGGCGCAGGTAGATGCCGTCTACATACACATACGGGTACTTACCGCCCTGTAAGGGGCGGTTGCGCCAGTCTTCAATGTGGACATAGGCTTTCTTGTTCAGTTCGCTGATGGTAGAGGGGGACACCTTGCTGCCCCACAGTGCCTCGGTGATGTCCTCCACGCGGCGCACAGATACTCCAGCCAGATACATTTCAATCAGCGCTTCCTCCACGCTGCTCTCCCGGCGGCGATACCGCTCGATGATGGCGGTTTCAAAGGTTGCTCCCTTTAAACGAGGGACGTTCAAGGTCACGTCGCCGGAGCTGGTGGTCAAGTTACGCTGGTAGTGACCGCTGCGGTAGGCCTGCCGCTCCTCGCTGCGCTCGTAGCGCGCCGCCTGGGTCAGTTTCTGCGCCTCCGCCTCCAACAGGCCGTTGAGGGTCTCCTCCACGCTCCCACGCACCAGTTCCCTGATTTCACCCTTGATTACTTCCTCATTTAGTTGTACAATTTTCTCGGACATAGTTTATTGTCTCCTTTCAGAATGGTGTGTCGTGACTTCATTCTACCAAAGACTGCAAACTATGTCTCTTTTTTTATCCCTTTTTCAATTTGCGCAACTTATTCTACCTTATCGTTGTCTTTGGCGATGAAGCTGGTTCTTTCCAGCATGACCTGCATGGTGTTTGTCTCCTTTTTTATCCTTCCGGCGGCAAGCGCTTGCATTTGCGCGGAGGTCTGGTATACTGATAAAGACTTTACCGCTGGATTTTCCGGCCTTGTATCCGGTATTGCGCGGGCAGCATCAGCCGGGTAGGCAGCAGCTTGCCTAACAGGTGGAGCAGCTTGGCCCCCGCGCCGGGGAGGATGACGGCTTTCCCCCGCGCCAGGCCCCGCAAAGCGATGCGGGCGCAGCGGGTCGGGGACATGCCACGCCGGACGGCTGTCGCCCCCGCCGCCCGGTCGAAGCCGGTGGCCAGCGGCCCCGGGCAGAGCACGGCCAGACGCACCGGGCGGCCTTCCCGCTTGAGCTCATAGCCCACCGCCCGGCTCCATTGGAGAAGGAACGCCTTAGACGCCGCGTAGGAGGCCATGCCCGGCTCGGGCTGAAAACCCGCCAGGCTGGCGACGTTGAGGATGCTGCCCCGCTCCATAGAGGCGGCGAAGGCCTTGGTCAGCCGGCAGGGGGCCAGCATATTGGCTGTCAGCAGCGCCTCCTCGACCTCCCACGGGATGTCTGAGGAGGGGCCGATTTGCCCGGCGCCCGCGTTGTTAATTACCAGCCCGACCGGCAGATCGGCGCAGGCCCGTAGCAGGGCGTCGACCTCCTCCGGCCGGGATAAATCGGCGGGACACACCTGGACTGCCACTCCGTGGGCCGCCCGCAGGGCGGCGGCCAGGGCTTCCAGCTGCCCGGCCCGACGGGCGGTCAGCAGCAGATCCCAGCCCTTGGCCGCCAGCTGCCCGGCCAGTTCCCGGCCGAGCCCGCCGGACGCGCCGGTTATCACTGCCACCATAGCCCCATCCCCTTCCTTTCCTATTTAGGTATAGTATATCGGATTTCAACACGCCCTGCAACCGAAAGGAGACGCCGCATGAATATTCAGATCTTCGGAAAGGCCAAGTGCTTCGATACTAAAAAGGCGGAGCGGTATTTCAAAGAGCGGGGCATCCGGTTCCAGCGCATTGACCTGGATAAATCCGGCATCAGCAAGGGGGAGCTGGCCAGCGTGAAGGCCGCCGTCGGCGGGCTGGACGCGCTGGTGGACGATAGGCATCCCGACGCGGCGCTGCTGCGGTACCTGGCCTATGAGGAGGACAAGGAACAGAAGCTGCTGGACAATCCCCGGCTGCTGCGCACCCCCATCGTCCGCAACGGCAGGCTGGCCACGGTGGGTTTTTGTCCGGAAATTTGGAAGGGCTGGACGTAACCATTGTGAAAAAGTTGATACTTTTATAATCCCTCTGAACAGTTTCCGCACAATGGCTTGCGAAACTATCAAATATGCTATACTGAGCAGGAAGGGGATTGGAAAGAGCCGTTCGCCGGCCGCACGGGGGGGCCGGCGCTCCGCTGCGCGGGGACACGCCTCTTTCCAGTCGATCGCAGCTGCCTACGGGCGACAGAATGGGAGGATAGCCAGGAAAGCAAACCAGAAAAGGGATTGGAAAGAGCCGTTCGCCGGCCGCACAGGGGGCCGGCGCCCCGCTGCGCGGGGACACGCCTCTTTCCAGTCGACCGCAGCTGCCTATGGGCGACAGAATGGGAGGATAGCCAAGAAAGCAAACCAGAAAAGGGATTGGAAAGAGCCGTTCGCCGGCCGCACGGGGGGCCGGCGCCCCGCTGCGCGGGGACACGCCTCTTTCCAGCCGACCGTAGCTGCCTACGGGCGACAGAATGGGAGGAAGTATTATGCAATTTCAAATTGGAATTATCGCCGACTGGCTGGGCTTGCCTCTGGACAAGGCGCTGGCCAAATGCGCCGCGCTGGGGGCCGATGGCGTACAGCTGTACGCTGTCGGCGGGGAAATGGCGCCGGAAAACATGACGCCCGCTTCCCTGCAAGAGAAACGGGCGCTGCTGAAGGACAACGGGCTGACGGTGTCGGCGCTGTGCGGCGATCTGGGCGGACACGGCTTCGCCCGGGCGGCGGAGAATCCAGCCAAAATCGAGAAATCCAAGCGGATTGTGGATTTGGCCCTGGAGCTGGGCTCCAAGGTGGTGACCACCCACATCGGCGTGGTGCCGGCGGACACGGCCAGCGACACCTATCAGGTGATGCAGGCGGCCTGCAACGAGCTGGCGGAGTACGCCCATGAAAACGGGGCGTTTTTCGCCATTGAAACGGGGCCAGAACCGGCTGAACGACTGAAAACCTTCCTGGACGGCCTGTCCTCGAAGGGGGTGGCGGTCAACCTGGATCCCGCCAATCTCGTGATGGTGACCGGGGACGACCCAGTGAGGGCGGTATATACCCTGAAGGACTACATTGTTCATACCCACGCCAAGGACGGGCGGATGCTGCGGAAAACCGACCCGCGTGTCATCTACGACTTTTTTGCCGAGGGCGGCATCGGGGATCTTCGGCTGGACGACTATTTCAAGGAAGTGCCTCTCGGCCAGGGCGGCGTGGATTTCGACGGCTACATGAAGGCGCTGGAGAATATCGGCTACACCGGCTTTCTCACCATCGAACGGGAAGTGAAGGAGAACCCGGCGGCGGACATCGCTTTGGCTGTGGAATTCCTGAACAGATATCGATAAAGGCAAGAGGGATCGAATCATGAACAAGCGGTACGGCGTGGTGCTCATCGGCTGCGGCCACATCGGGCAGGAGCACATAGAGGACATCTATTTCCGGGACAACATACGGGTGGTGGCGACGGTGGACACCCGCGAGGAGCAGGCGCGCCTGTTCGCCCGCCGGTACGGGGCCGACCATTACGGGACGGATTATCGCCCCTTTCTGCGGCTGCCTGAAACGGACATCGTCATCATCGCCACCTATGTCAACACCCATCTGTCCATTCTCCGGGACTGCCTGGAGGCGGGCAAGCATGTCCTGTGCGAAAAGCCCATTGCCGGTACCCTGGAGGAGGGGGAGGCCTTTTACCGTCTGGTTAAGGGCGCCTCGAGCCAGGTGCTGGTGGCCCATATCCTGCGGCACAACCGTACCTATCAAACCGCGGCCCGCCTGATCGGAGAGGGGGCTGTCGGCCGGCTGTCCCTGATGCGGATGGTACAAAATCATCACGCCATGGACTGGCCCCGGTATAAGCGGCTGATGGCCGACTGCCCGCCTATCGTGGACTGCGGCGTCCATTATATCGACGTCATGCAGTGGTTCAGCGGCTCCCGGGTGGTGGAGGTCAGCGGCGTGGGCTGCCGCCTGGACGCGGACAGCGGGCAGGACAACTACGGCATGATCCAGGCCCGGCTGGCCAACGGCTGCATCGCCAGCTATGAGGCGGGTTGGAGCCGGAACCTGGCGGCCCAAAACCTGAAGGAATTCATTGGGGACAAGGGCCGGCTGACCATCACGCTGCGGGACAACCGGATAACCAACAAGGAGGAGGGCGACTGCATTACCCTCTATACCAGCGACACCGGGGAATACCGCACCATCAACGTGGCCGCCAAATACAAGGACATGTACGCCCAGCTGTCGGCGCTTATCGGCATGATAGAGGGCAAGGCTTCCGCCTCGCCCTCTATCGACGAGGTTTACAGCGCCTTCGTTATCGCCATGACGGCCAAAAAGGCCATCGAGACCCGCACCGTCCAGTTTGTTCCCGCTCTCATCGAGGGAAAGCGGGAAAAGGGCGCGTCCTAATGAAAAGGCGCCGGATTGCTCCGGCGCCTCAGCGTGTCGACAAAGTCGACACGCTGCTGGACGGGGATGCCGGATCGCGGCGGCTCGTTATACTCGCCTTGCTCCCTCTATGCCCCGCTGGCGGAGCGTTCGCTCCGCCCGGCCACGCCCTGCTCTTGAAAAATAGCGGAAACACACGTGTTTCCGTTATTTTTCGCCTATAAGGTGTGTTTGCGAGGCACATGTCCTCGCAAACACCGATCGGTAACCCGCCTCCGCTTTTTTCGTTTCACGAATGGCGGATTCCATTTTTCGACAGCCTCCGGCGCCGGATTGCTCCGGCGCCTTTTCGCACTCATACCACCGCCGAGCCGAAGGGGAAGAGGGCCAGACGGGCCAGTTTGAAGCTCTGCAGCCCCAGGGGGATGCCCACGATGGTCACGCAGTACACCAGGCCGACGGCCACGGAGCTGAGAAACAGCTCCCAGCCGAACAGCAGGATCCACACCACATTCATCAGGCAGGAGCCGGGGCCGCCCCCGCCCTCGATTTCTTTGCCGAAGGGGGACAGCACCAGGCCCGCGATTTTGAAACACTGCACCCCGAAGGGAATCCCGATGATGGTGACGCAGCACAGGAGGCCGGCGAGCGCCCACATAATGCCCAAAACCAGGCCGCCGAGCAGCAGCCAAAAAATATTTCCAAGTACGTTCATCGATGAAGACCTGTCCTTTCCGGGCGAATTGCTCTAAGCTTTGTTACAGGAATCAGTATAGCGGACAAAGCGGAAAAACAGCTCGGCAAAATGCGGAAGATTTTCTTGAGATTGCATGAAGGGATCGCGGCGGGGCGTTGACAAGCGGCCGGAATATGGTGTACACTGGACAAGCCGGCGAAAGGAGAGGGTTCCGGATGAAATGGGGAAAACGGATATTGTGCATCGCGCTGGCCGCCGCTATGCTGCTGGGGTCACTGGTGCTGGGGGTCCTCAGCTTTCAAGGCTGAATACAGACGCGCGCCCGCCGGCCGGACAGGCCAGAGCGGGCATTTTTGCGCCTTGAAAGCCTGCGCGGACAAGCTGCCGAAAAAATGCCACAAGGGAAAAGCAACTATATCTTGTGTTTGGGATTGACAAGTCTGCGCATATGTTGTAATATTATAGCCGTTCCCGCTAACGGCCCGTTCGGACGGGCCGGCCAGGCCGATGCGAGGCGTTCGGGCTTTTTCCAGCGGGAATTCGCGCCGGCTTTGCCTGGCGCCGCGACGATTTGGGGCGGAGCTGCCGCCCCTATATGGCAGGAAAGCGGAGGATCACGCGGGTTTCTGCAGAAGGAATGGGTGGTTGGAAGAATGGTAGAACAGGTAAAGAAGCGCAACGGAGAAATCGTCATTTTTGACGCGAAGAAAATCCGCGAAGCCATACATAAAGCCAATATCGCCGTGGCGGACGAGAAGATCCCCGCGAAATCCCTGCGGGAACTGACCGACAAGGTGGTCGGCTCCCTGCCGGCGGGCCAGGTGCCCACGGTGGAGCAGATTCAGGACAAGGTGGAGGAAATCCTTATCGGCGCGGACTACGCGAAAACCGCCAAGGCTTACATCCTCTACCGCGCCGAACATGCTAAAATCCGCCAGAGCGAGGCGGACTTGATGGACATTTACAAGGAGCTGACCTTTGCCTACGCCAAGGACGCCGACATTAAGCGGGAAAACGCCAACATCGACGCCGACACCGCCATGGGCACCATGCTCAAGTATGGGTCGGAGGGGTCCAAATATTTCATCGACAACTATATCCTGCCCAAGGACATTGCCGCCGCCCACATCAACGGCGACATCCATATCCACGACAAGGATTTTTACATGCTGACCGAGACCTGCTGCCAGATTGACCTGCTCAAGCTGTTCCACAACGGCTTTTCCACCGGTCACGGCACCCTGCGGGAGCCCAACAGCATCCAGAGCTATTCCGCCCTGGCTTGCATCGCCATCCAGGCCAACCAGAACGAGATGCACGGCGGCCAGAGCGTGCCCAACTTCGATTATTCCATGGCGCCGGGTGTGGCGAAAACCTTTATCAAGGAATATTTCCGTGCCCTGGCTGCCTATTTCCATATCCGGCTCGGCCTGTCCATGCCCGACGCCAAGGCGCTCGCGGACAGGGTACGGGAGGACATCCCCCTGACGGTTTCCATGCGGGAGGCCGACGCGTACAAGGACGCGCTGAAGGCCTGGCTGCCCGCTCACCAGCGGGAGGGCGGCTTCCAGGACATCACGTCCGAGCAGGCGGGGGAAGCGCACGATTTCGCGGCGGACACCGCCTGGTATGAGACGGACAGGGCCACCTACCAGGCGATGGAGGCCTTCATCCACAACCTGAACACCATGAACTCCCGGGCGGGCGCCCAGGTGCCCTTCAGCTCTGTCAATTACGGCACCGACACCTCCCCCGAGGCGCGCATGGTGGTGCGCAATCTGCTCGAGGCCACCGACGCGGGGCTGGGAGACGGGGAAACCCCGATTTTCCCGGTGCAGATTTTCAAGGTGAAGGAAGGGGTCAATTTCAACCCCGGCGATCCCAACTACGACCTGTTCAAGCTGGCTATCAAGACGTCGGCCAAGCGGCTGTTCCCCAACTTCAGCTTCATCGACGCCCCCTTCAACCTGCAGTATTACAAGGAAGGGGATTACGACACCGAAATCGCCTATATGGGCTGCCGCACCCGGGTGATGGGCAATCATTTCGATCCCAGCAGGGAGACCACCTGCGGGCGCGGGAATCTCAGCTTTACCTCCATCAACCTGCCCCGGATCGGCATTGAGGCCAAGGGGGACATTCAGAAATTCTACCAGCTGCTGGACAGCCGCATCGAGCTGGTCTGCCGCCAGCTGCTGCATCGTTTCCAGATTCAGTGCACCAAAAAGGGCCGCAATTATCCCTTCCTGATGGGACAGGGCGTCTGGATCGATTCCGACAAGCTGGGCCCGGACGACAGTGTGGAGGAGGTGCTCAAGCACGGCACGCTGAGCGTGGGCTTCATCGGGCTGGCTGAAACCTTGAAAGCCTTGACCGGCAAGCACCATGGGGAGAGCGAGGAGAGCCAGAAGCTGGGGCTGGAAATCGTTAGCTATATGCGGCGGCGCATGGACGAGGAGTCGGAAAAGACGGGGCTGAATTTCACCCTGCTGGCCACCCCGGCCGAAGGGCTCAGCGGCCGGTTCCTGCGGATTGACAAGGAGCTTTACGGGGAGCTCCCCGGCATTACGGATCGGGACTATTACACCAATTCCTTCCATGTGCCGGTGTATTATCCCATCCAGGCGTACAAGAAAATCCGCACCGAGGCGCCGTATCACGCGCTGACCAACGCCGGACATATCAGCTATGTGGAGCTGGATGGGGACACCTGCAAGAACCTGGACGCTTTCGAGGCGGTCATCCGCTGCATGAAGGAGGCGGGCGTGGGCTACGGCTCGGTGAATCACCCGGTGGACCGGGATCCCATCTGCGGCTATACCGGCGTTATCGACGAGGTCTGTCCCCGCTGCGGCCGCCGGGAGGGCGAGCCGGTCAGCGTGGAAAAGCTGATGGAGCTTCGAAAAAAATATCCGCACATGCCTCACATCTGCGGATGCGAATAAAAACAATCGACTGATAAAAGGAGAGGGAACAGCATGAACGAGAAGAAGAACACCCAGGCAACGGTGGGAGAGAGCGTCGGCTTTGAGCGGATTCGCCGGATCACCGGCTATCTGGTGGGCACCACCGATCGGTTCAACAATGCCAAGCGCGCGGAAGAAAAGGACAGAGTTAAGCATGGCCTCCAAGCTGAGAATTAGCGGCATCGTACCCGAGTCCATCGTGGATGGGCCGGGTATCCGCTTCACGGTATTCACCCAGGGGTGTCCCCATCACTGCCCGGGCTGTCACAATCCGCAGACCCATGCCTTCGACGGCGGGCGTCTGGTGGATGTGGCGGATCTGGCGGCGCAGGTAGAGGAGAACCCGCTGCTGACCGGGGTCACCTTTTCGGGCGGCGAGCCCTTCTGCCAGCCGGAGCCGCTTTGCGAGCTGGCTCAGCTGGTCAAGGTCCGCGGAAAGCACGTCATGGTGTATTCCGGCTATACGCTGGAGCAGCTGCTGGAGATGGGGAAAACCAAGCCGGCAGTGCTGCGCCTGCTGCGGCTGGCGGACACGCTGGTGGACGGACGGTACGTGGAAGAGCTGCGGGATCTGACCCTGGAATTCCGGGGAAGCAGCAACCAGCGGATCATCGATTTGCATACCGTATTCGACGTGTAGAAAGGCGCCCCGTCCGGGGCGCCTTTTTTGCAATTTGATCTTGTGTAAAAAGAACGAAAATACAGCCATTTTCGGCCGGAAACGGGGATGAGGAGCGCTTAGTGACGAATATGAGCGGATAGGTGCGTTTTTCTCTTGCAATCGTGGAATATTGTGCTATAATTAGGGAGGCCGAGAGGCCGCCGGATTTTCCGGCGGATTTGATTATACTAGGAGGTGGGTAGGGTGAATCCTGACCCTGGCAGTCGAAGTAGACAAACGCAGGTCCATAGATTATGGGGGATGCACCGTATCCGCTGCAAACGGAACGGCGCCTGCCGGTAGGCGGGGCGGCTGTTTCGTGCGCTTTACGTGCGTCCCTGAAAGGGGTATGCACGTATGATTCAATACTACAAAACCATCAACGGCCGCGTCCGTCCGTTGGAGGAGATGGAGGACGGCTGCTGGATTAATGTGATCAATCCGGATGAAAAGGAGATAAACGGCCTGATTCAGGAGTTTTCCCTGGAGCCGGATTTCCTGCGCGCCGCGCTGGACGAGGAGGAGTCCTCCCGTATCGAAAGCGAGGACGACAACACCCTCATCATTCTGGACGCGCCGGTGGCGGAAAAGAATGGGGACAGCATCTCCTATTACACCTTACCCATCGGCATTCTGGTGACCCAGTCCCATGTCATCACCGTCTGCTTGCGGGAGAATCCCATCATCGCGGAATTCACCGAGGGCGTGGTCAAGGGGGTGCAGACCGAGCTGCGCACGCAGTTTGTGCTGCATCTGATGCTGCGGGTCGCCACCCGGTTTCTCCAGTTCCTCAAGCAGATCGACAAGCTGTCCAGTTCCCTGGAAAAGCAGCTGCGCAAATCCATGAAGAACAAAGAGCTGATTCAGCTTTTGGACGTACAGAAGTCCCTGGTGTATTTTTCCACCTCCCTGAAGGCGGACGAAACCACCCTGGAAAAGCTGATGCGGGGCCGGTATATCAAGCTGTATGAGGATGACCAGGATTTGCTGGAGGACGTGCTGATTGAAATCAAGCAGGCCATCGAAATGTCCAGCATCTATCTGAACATCTTGTCCGGCACCATGGACGCCTTCGCCTCGGTGATTTCCAACAACCTGAACATTGTGATGAAGGTGCTCGCGTCGGTGACCATCGTGATTTCCATCCCCAACATCATCGCTGGCTTCTACGGCATGAACGTGGAAGGGCTGCCGCTGCATCATTTGTGGTGGTTCCCCATCATCATCGCCGTGGTGCTGATGGGTCTGGTCGGCTGGCTGCTGCACAAAAAGGATATGCTATAAGCACTTCGAACGAAAAACGCCCTGCGGCCATGCCGCAAGGCGTTTTTTTAGGTCACGTGTTTAATCCAGCGGTTGCTTTTCAGTCGTACCAGAGAAAGGATGCATTTGACGATTTCCTCCGCGCAGATGAGCAGCACCACCAGCTCCACCGGCCATTGGAGCAGCAGGGCACCGATGAAGGCCAGGGGTACCCCGATGAGCCACATGGTGCCGGCTTCCACCTTGAGCCCGAAGGAGGCGTCGCCGCCGCCGCGGAACACGCCGACGATAAGCACCACGTTGAGCATCCGTACCGGCAGGATGATGCCGAAGATCCGCAGCATGGCAACGGCGGCCAGCCGGGCTTCTTCCGATACCTTAAACAGGGAGAGGATGGCCGGCGCCGTGAACAGCACCACCGCCCCGATGACCATCCCCATCAAAACGGACAGCCACGAGAAACGGCGGGCGTAGGCCTTGGCCGTGTCTTCCTCCTTGGCCCCCACCTGGTTGCCGATCATCACCAGCGCCGCACTCGCCGAACTGAAGCAGAACACCATGAACAGATTTTGGATCGAGTTGCAGATCTGAGAGGCGGCGATGGCGCGGGTGCCGTCGCCGATAAACCCGTAGGCCACCGTATACAGCACGAAGCCCAGCGCCCAGCAGCCCTCGTTGAGCACCACCGGCACCATGGCACCCATGACCTTGCGGGCGAAGGCTTTACCATAGCGGAGGTATTCCCCCGCTTTTCCGGCGAAGGGAGAACGGGGACGGAAGGTCAATATAAGCAGCAGCAGGGTCTCCACCACCCGGGCGATCAGGGTGGCGATGGCGGCGCCCCGCACGCCCAGAACGGGAAAACCGCCCTTGCCGAAGATGAGAAGGTAGTTGAGGCCGGTGTTGGTCAGAACGGCGAATAGGCTGACCAGCATGGGCAGATAAGCGCTCCCCACGCTGCGCAGGGCGTTGGCCAGCATGTAGGATATGCCGGTGAACAGATAGCTCAGGCAGACAATGACCAGATAGTCCTTGCTCAGCGGCACGACCTCCTCGCTGCGGCTGAACAGCCGGACGATAAACTCCGGCGCGAGCAGGGCGGTGGCAGTGAAGAGCAGGCTGATGACGACGTTGACGGTCAGGCCGAAGCCCATCACCTTTTTGATGCTCGCGGTGTCCTTCTGGCCCCAATACTGGCTGATAAAAATACTGCAGCCCATGGCGGCGCCATTGCCGATTAGGTTGAACAGAAAGAAAAATTGGTTGGCGATGCCGACGGCGGCCACCTCATTTTCCCCCACCCGGCCGATCATCAGGGTATCCACCATGTTGAGAGAGGAGGCCAGAAAATTCTGCACCAGGATGGGCAGGGCCAGCACCGCGAGCGTGCGGTAGAATTGCTTGTCAAAAAACCATGTTTTACGCAAGAGGATTCACGCCTTTCAAAACAAAAACCACCTTGAAGGGAAACCGCTTCCCCACAAAGTGGTAACTCCCGGCTCCTATCGGCGGGAGGACTTCCCGACTATGATACAAGAAAGGCGCCGGTTTGTCAACTGGCGGTTCGATGTGGTATACTGAATGAAAAAGGAGGGATATGATGAAAAAACTGATCCGCGCCGCCTTTGTGTACGCCATGCTCGCGCTGGCGGGCGGCGTGTTTTATCGGGAATTTACCAAATTCAACGGATTCACAGGCAAAACCGCTCTGTCCACCGTCCATGTGCACCTGTTTGTGCTGGGGATGGCATTTTTCCTCATTGCCGCCTTATGGGATAAAACCGGACGGCTGTCTGCCCAGAAGGGGTTTGGCTGGTTCTTCGGGCTGTACAACGCGGGGCTTTCGGTGACGGTGGCGGCTTTGATAACCCGCGGGGTTATTCAGGTTCTGGAGATCACGCCTTCCAAGGGGCTGGACGCCTCCCTGTCCGGCGTTGCCGGCCTGGGGCATATCCTGCTGGGAGTCGGGCTCCTTCTGTTTTTCCTCACGCTGCAGTGCACGGTGCGCGTCAACAAGGGTAAATGAAAACTCCCCGCCGGTTTCGGCGGGGAGTTTCTCGTTCAGCGGGTGCGGGCCAGCACCTTGGTGATTTCCCCGACATAAATCCGGTGGAAATCGCCGTCCTTATAGCTGGCCATGATGGAGGGGTCAAGGAAGCGGCTGGGATCCATGTCCTGAGTATACAGCTTCCGGCAGACCAGGGCCAGCTCCGCCTCTTCAAAGTAGGGGGCGGGCGCGTCGAACACGGGGGTTAAGCCGGCCTCGGCCACCTTGTCGGTATCCCGGCCCGACTTGGAACCGCAGATTTGCAGCGCGCGGCGCTGGCTGAGGCCGAGAAAGGACAGGGTGTAGTATTTCTCCCTTTCCAGGAACTCGAAGGTATAGCGGGATGGCCGCACGAAGGCGAAACTGACATTGGCGTTCCACAGAACGCCCAGCCCGCCCCAGCTCGCGGTCATGGTGTTGTATTTTTCCGGTTTCCCGGCGGTGATGAGCATCCATTCCTTGCCGATGCGATCGAAAACGTTCCCGGTGATCTCGCTGGGATCCAACTCAATAAACTTGGCCATAGCACGCCCTCCCAAAGGTTTTGTTATCCACAGTATACCACAGTGTATGCGGCGGCGTCTGCAAATTTTCTGTGAATGCGGAATTTTTCCGGGAGGAAGGGGCCGTCAGACCCCGGAATAGGCGCTGAAGCCGCCGTCCACGGGGATGACCACGCCGGTGATAAAACCGGCGGCGGGTTTGGACAGCAGAAAGAGCAGGGAGCCGATGAGCTCCTCCGCCTCGCCGAACCGGCCCATGGGGGTGCTGTTCAGGATTTTGGCGGTGCGGGCCGTCGGGTTGCCGGCCTCGTCGAACAGCAGGGCCTGGTTCTGCGCGGTGACGAAAAAGCCGGGGGCGATGGCGTTGACCCGGATATTCGCCTTGGAGAAGTGAACGGCCAGCCACTCGGTGAAATTGCTGACCGCGGCCTTTGCGCCCGAATAGGCGGGGATTTTGGTCAGCGGGGTGAAAGCGTTCATGGAGGAGACGTTGAGAATGCTCGCGTCCTCCTTGCCCAGCATATCCTCGGCGAATACCTGGGTGGGAATCAGGGTGCCCAGGAAATTCAGGTTGAAGACGAACTCCACACCGGCGGGCTCCAGGTTGAAAAAGGTGGTGATATCCTTCTCCATGTCGCCGTCGAGGTAGTATTCGTTGGTGGTGGTGGCGCGGGGATTGTTGCCTCCCGCCCCGTTCACCAGGATGTCGCAGGTGCCGAAATCCCGGCGGATTTGTTCCCGGGCCTCCAGCAGGGTTTCCTTTTTGAGGACGTTGGCGGCATACGCCTTGGCCGTGCCGCCCTCGGCGGCGATATCGGCGGCAAACTTGGCGGCGGCCTCCAGATTGAGATCCAGCAGGGCGACCTTGGCGCCGCACCGGGCGATGGCTTTGGCGAACAGGCTGCACAGCACGCCGCCCGCGCCGGTCACCACCGCGACTTTGTCTTTCAGATCGATTTCAAATGGCAGGTTCATCATCACAAGGTCTCCTCCCGATGCAGCTTATTCAGGGTTTCCCAGATGCCATTGATGTAAGACGCGCCCAGCGCCCGATCGTACAGGCCGTAGCCGGGGCGACCGGTTTCTCCCCAAATCATCCGGCCGTGATCCGGCCGCAGATACCCATCAAACCGATTACGATGAAGGATGTCGAGGATCCGCACAATGTCCAGAGATCCGCAGGCGGAGAAATGCGCGCTTTCCTCGAAGCCGCCGTCCGGCAGGATTTTGACGTTGCGCACGTGCATAAAGTGAATGCGGCCCTGCGCGGCGTATTTGTCGATCATTCGGTAGATATCGTTGGAGGCGGCGCAGCCCAGAGAGCCGGTGCAGAGGGTCAAGCCGTTGGCTGGGCTGACCACCAGTTTCAGGAACCGGTCTAGATTAGCCTCACAGGTGATAATGCGGGGCAGGCCGAAGATGTTCCATGGCGGATCGTCCGGATGGATGGCCATGTTCACGCCGCTTTCCTCGGCCACGGGGATGACAGCTTCCAGAAAATAGCGGAGGTTTTCCCACAAATCTTCTTCGGTCAGCCGGCTGTAAGCCTCAAACAGGGCTTTCAGATCCTCCTTTTTGTAGCTGGCATCCCAGCCGGGGAGGGATAGCTCGCCGGTCAGGGGATCCATCTTTTCCAACTGATCCTTATAGTATACCAAGGCGGTGGAGCCATCGGCCAGCGGCTTGTCCAGCTGGGTCCGGGTCCAGTCGAACACCGGCATGAAGTTGTAGCAGATGCATTTGACGCCCGCTTCTCCCAGACGGCGGATGTTCTCCTGATAATTGGCGATCAAACGGTCGCGGGTGGGGCGGCCCAGCTTGATGTCCTCGTGGACGGGCACGCTTTCCACCACGTCGAAAATAAGTCCGTTGGCTTCCACCTCCGTTTTCAGGGCGGCGATGCTTTCCCGGCTCCAGACCTCGCCGACCGGCACGTCGTAGACAGCGGTGACGATGCTGCGCATATTGGGAATTTGACGGATGTAGCCCAGGGTGACGGGGTCGTCCTGGCCATACCAGCGAAAAGACAGTTTCATGGGCGTTGTTCTTCCTTTCTAAACAGACAGTCCGAAGTACCGGACAGCGTTGTTGTAACAGATATCCTGCACCATGCCGCCCAGGGCGGCCGGATCGCCGGGAGCCAGCCCCTGTTCGGCCCAGCCGCCTAGCAGGTCGCAGAGGATGCGGCGGAAATACTCGTGCCGGGTATAGGATAAGAAGCTGCGGGAATCGGTCAGCATCCCAATGAAGGTGCTGAGAAGGCCGGTGTTGGCCAGCGTTTTCATCTGATCCAGCATGCCGTCCAGATGATCGTTGAACCACCAGGCGGCGCCGCACTGGACTTTGCCGCGGGCCGGGCCGCTTTGGAAGCTGCCGGCCACGGAGGCAAATTTGGCGTTATCCGCCGGGTTGAGGGTATAGAGCACGGTCCGGGGCAGCTCTCCAGTGACCTCCAGCCCGTCCAGCAGGGCGATGAGGGAGGCGGCGGGCAGGGAATCGCCGATGGAATCAAAGCCCGTGTCGGGACCGAGAACGCGGAACTGGCGGGTATTGGTGTTGCGCACCACGCCGAAATGCAGCTGCATGGAAAAATCGAGACGGTGATACAGCCGGCCCAGCTCCAGCATCAGCTCGGTCTGATAGGCCGCCAGCTCCTCGGCGGGGATGGGCTCGCCTTTCAGCAGGCGGGAGAAGGCGGCGCGGGCCTTGGCGGCGTCCCGCACAGTAAAATCCGGGGAGCCAAAGGAGTGGTCGGACAGGCGACAGCCCGCCGCCTTGAAGGTAGCCGCCCGGTCGGCCAGCGCGGCCAGGAGGCTGTCGAAGGAATCAATGGCGCGTCCGGCCGCGACGCCCAGCCGCTCCACCCATTCCCGGGCACCGGGGTTTTGCAGATGGATGGCCTTGTCCGGGCGGAAGGTGGGCAGCACCTGCACGGGAAAGGCGGCGTCGTTTGCCAAGGCCTGGTGCCAGCGCAGGTCGTCGGCGGGGTCGTCGGTGGTGCACAGGGCTTTGACGCCGCTGTTCACGATAAGCGAGCGGGGACGCCCCGCCCCGGACGCCAGCAGGCGGTTGCATGTCTCCCAGATGCGGGGGGCGCTTTCGGCGGTGAGCAGCTCCTCCACGCCAAAGTAGCGCAGAAGCTCCAGCTGGCACCAGTGATACAGCGGGTTGCCCACGCTGTGCGACACCGTGTCGGCCCAGCGGAGGAATTTCTCATAGGGTTCGGCGCCGCCGGTTATAAAGCGCTCCTCCACGCCGTGGGCGCGCATCAGCCGCCACTTGTAATGATCGCCTCCTAGCCATAGCGCGGTCATATCGGCGGCCGGCTCGTTTTCCCAAATTTCCCGGGGACTTAAATGACAGTGGTAGTCAAAAATGGGCATGTTCCGGGCATACTCTTCGTACAAGCGGCGAGCTGTGGTGGATTGCAGCAGAAAATCGTCCCGGATAAAGGTTGTCAAGGAATACCACCTCCATAGCCTATCGGTAGAACTGCTTCTAGTGTACATCAAACTTTGCCCGGTTTCATGGGATTTGTTGCTTGAAACATGGTAAAACTTGCGGTATACTAAAAAGCAGGAGGGATGCGGTATGGGATTGGAATGTCCTTTCGACGATCGGCAGGAAATGCTGCGGCCGGATTACGAGTTTTTTCATAGTCAGGGCAGCCGTCCGCTGGATATCGCCTACCACAGCCACGATTTTTACGAGGTGTTTTTGTTCGTTTCTGGCCGGGCGGAGTATATTATCGAGGGAAAAACCTATGTGCTGCGTCCGGGAGACATTCTTCTGACCAACGATCGGGAGCTGCATCGGCCGCTGGTGGAGCCGGGACGGCTGTACGAGCGGTATGTGCTGTGGATTCGCCCCGAGTATATCCGGAAGCTGCAGGAGGATGGGACGGATTTAGCGGCGTGCTTTGTAGACGCGGCTCGGCGGGAATATAAGCGCATTCGTCCCGGCGGCGAGCTGATCGCCCGCCTGATGCGGCTGTGCGGGCGGCTGGAGGAGGTATACGGCGGCAGCGCCTACGGATGCCGGGTGCTGGAGCGGGCCTATGTGATGGAGTTGCTGGTGTATCTTAACCGGGCGTATTTCGAAACGGCGGAGGAACTGGTCCCCGATGTGGTGGAAAACCAGAAGATAAACGCCGTGGTGGAGTATATCAATCGGCATTTGGATGCGGATTTGTCACTGGACGCCTTGGCTGGAAGGTTTTATGTCAGCAAGTACCATTTAAGCCGGCAGTTCAAGCAGTATATTGGGGTGCCGATTCACCAGTATATTACCAAGAAGCGGCTGATGACCGCGCGGGGTATGCTGCGAAGGGGACAGCCTGTGCGCAGTGCGTATCTCGAGAGCGGGTTTAACGATTATGCCAACTTTTCCAAGGCGTTCAAGGCGGAGTTCGGCCTGTCGCCCAAGGACTATGTGCGGCAGCTATAAGGAGGGCGTATATGAAAGCGAGAATACCGGTAACAAAAGATCCGGCGGCGGTGCTGCTGTATGGGGCGGATGAATCCACCAGGGAAAAGCTGGCGGGGATTTTGAAAAGCATGGGTTTGCCCTATCGGCTGGCTCAGGCCGGACAGGAAGGGGAGAGCGTGGGCTATTTGCTGGGGCTTGCCGGGTATGCCCATACGCAAGCAGCTGCGTCGGATCTGGTTCCGGAGACATGCCTGGTGATGTGCGGGCTTGAGGAAGCGCAGCTGGACGGGCTGCTCGGGGCGATGAAGGCGGCGGGGATAATCATACCGTTTAAGGCGATTGCCACGCCGCACAATAAAGGGTGGAGTCTGGCGCAGCTGATGAGGGAGCTGCGCCGCGAAAGGGATGCGCTGCGTCCGGTTTGAATAAAAATCAAGGGGGAATATGAAATTCCCCCTTGATTTTATGGAAGGGGTATGCTATAATCTCATTCGCGGCACAACGGCAGGACTTAAAATGCGCCGATTGCTGTATAATTGCATATCCGGGTGTAGCGCAGATTGGTAGCGCGCTTGAATGGGGTTCAAGAGGCCGCAGGTTCGACTCCTGTCACTCGGACCAGTGGGAGTGTCCTTATAGGACTCTCCCATTTTTTATTTTCCTAAAATCCTATAATTCCACTCCGACCAAATGCAGAAGAAACCTTGATTTTTCAGGGTTTCTTCTTTTTTTGCCCCAAAAGGATGGTTGATTTCTTGAATAAATAGGAGTTCCCATTTCGATTGTTTTCATGTAGCCGGAAAGAATAGTGAAACATCAATTTCTCTTTTTCATATACTGCTAGTAATACTGCGACGATGGGGAGGAGGGGGATTATGTGTAATGGATATACCAAACAGCAGATGTGTTTGATGAATCGGATACGCCAACTATGGGAGCAGCACGTGTATTGGACGCGGTTCTTCATTATTAGTACAGCGGCTGACCTGGGCGATTTAGAGCCGGTCACCAATAGGCTGCTCCAAAATCCAAAGGATTTTGCAAGGCTGTTAACGCCGATTTACGGCATAAGAATAGCCAGTCGGTTTCAGAAACTTTTCACTCAGCATTTGCTGATTGCAGCCGAACTGGTAAACGCAGCGAAAAACGCGGAAGGCGAAAAAGCTGATAACGCTCGTAAAAGATGGTATAAAAACGCGGATGAGATTGCCGGCTTTCTAGCTTCCATCAATCCGTGCTGGGAAGAAGCAACATGGAGGGACATGCTGTATAGCCATCTGGAAATGACGGAAAAAGAAGCGACGCTGCGCCTGCAGGGAAACTACACGGCGGATATTAAGGTGTTCGATAACATCGAAAACGAAGCATTAAACATGGCCGATTATATGTTTTGCGGTATCATGAGACGGTGCTTCTGCTAGTAGGAATACCGCTTTTTAAGACCCATGACTGCATTTCAGCCAAGAAATAACGCGTCGTCCGAAAGGACGGCGCGTTATGTTTACTCTGTTTGAGTGGAGTGAAGAGTTTGAAATATGCGTATTACCGGCGCTTGCTCTGCACGTCTTGTTCGTAACGGCGGAGAACGGTCAGCCAATCGGTACCGACGGGCACGCCTTCCTGGAGGCAGAGGTATTCCCATACCGCGTTGGCGGGCAGGTTTTTAAATTCCTCCGTCAATGCCAGGCGAGCGGTGAAATCGCCGTCTGCTTCGGCCTGCTCCAGCAAAGCGCTCGGCTCCAGCAGGGCGGTCAACATGGCTTTCCCGGCGGCACGCAGCCCGATCACCCAGGCCGCCACGCGGTTGATGCTGGCGTCAAAATAGTCGAGGCCCATGCCGACCTGGTGGAAGAAGCCGCCCCGTTTCATTTCCTGCATCAGCGCGCTCAAATCGTCCCCCTGAATCAGCACGTGATCGCTGTCCCAGCGCAGCCCGCGGCTGATGTGCAGCAGCACATCGTCAATGAGCGGCACCACGGCGGACAGCTTATCCGCCACGTTTTCCGTCGGATGATAGTGTCCCGTATCCATGCATATCCCCACATGATGCCCCGCCGCATACGCCAGATAAAATTCATGGGAGCCCACTGTGAAGCTCTCGGTGCCGATGCCGAATACCTTGCCTTCAAGGACGTCCCGCATCAGCGATCGATCCAGCCGCTTTTCGAAAATACGATCCAGGGATTCCCGCAGATGCTCCCGGTACAGCAGTCGATTGGCCGGCATATCTTTGAGACCGTCCGGCACCCAGATGTTGTTGATGCAGGGGGTGCCCAGTTCCCGGCCCATATCGGCCGCGATTTCCCTCGCACCCTTGCCCGCCTCTACCCAATAATCCCGCACCTCCCGGCGCCGGGAGGCCAGGGAAAACCCGTCCGCCATCATGGGATGCGTGAAGAAGGAGGCGTTGAAATCCAGGCCGTATCCGTTTGCCTTCGCCCACTCGATCCAGCGGCGGAAATCCTCCGTGGTCAGCTTGTTGCGGGGCGTCGGGGTTTTGGGCTCGGCATACATGCTGTGAAGATTGACGCGATGCCGGCAGGGAGAAAGGCGAAAAGCCATATCCATGTCGGCCCGCAGCTCGTCGCCGTTGCGGGCGGCTCCCGGATACTGTCCGGTGACCAAGTTCTGGCTGGCCACGTCGCCCACGTCCTCAAACCCTTTAACATCGTCGCCCTGCCAGCAGTGCAGGGATAAGGGGATGCGCCGGAATTCCGCCAGCGCTTCGTCGGTATCCACGCCGAAACCGGCGTAGACCGCCTTGGCGTCCTCGTATTGCCTCTGAATGCGTTCCTCGTTCTGTGCCATGACTTTTTCGTCCCTTCTGTCGTTTATTCCTGGGCTTCGCCGGTGTGCTCCAGAAAGCCGGCCACCAGCATATTGAAATACATGCCGTCCAAATCGGGCTGTACGGCGGTTTCCGCCTCCGATACCAGACGGCGCAGCGTCTGTGCTAATTCTTTCAAGCGGGCGGGCGGCGCACCCGCCGCTTTTTCCGCCAGAGCGTCGGCCAGATGGGAGAAAATGGCCGTCGATACCGCCAGCACGCGCCAGGCCCGGCCATGTCCGCTCGTTTGAGCACGCGCCGCAGCGGCTGTGATAGCCGGCGTGCTGTCCCGGACAAATGCGCCGGCCTCTTGAAAACGCCGCACATAATCCGCCGCTGTCATGCCCTCGTCTTCGCCTCGTATGTATGCATGCGAGAAATGCTCTGACAACCCGCGGAGATAGGCGAGCGCGAGCGCCGCGTCCCGGCCGTAGGCGGCTTCGACGAATTCCTCCGTCAGCGCCTCAAAGGAGGACGACGCCCCGTCGAACAGGGCGCGGCCCATGATGTACTGGCAGATACCGGAGGGGAAACCCGCCCGCCCCAGCTGGCAGCTTATCAGGCCGTTCAGCCCCATGTCCTTAAGGCGTGTGCAGTCGTCGTACAGCACCCGCGCCAGTTGGAGTCCGCCATATTCCTTGTCGATGTCCCACATGAGATGGTAGTCGTACACAAAGCTGTCGCCATGGAATTCCTCCTGCCAGCGGTAAAGAAACGCTAGATTCTCTTTGACGTTGGTGGGGAATACCGCCTGATTGTGGCTGTACGAGGGAAGAGGGGCTCTTTTCTCCCGGTCGACCGGTTCGTCCGGCTGATAATACGGCCGGGTATAGGTCCGGGTGATGGGCGCAAACATCAGGATGAACCGGTCGGGGTTCTTCAGGTGCTGCGTCACCGGCGGCCAGAGAAGCTCGAAATAGATGAGGAAGGCCAGCCGCGTATCCAGGCCCAGCGCCGTCAGCCGTTCGTCGATTTCGTTGAGCAGCATCACGTACCAATCCGTCTGGGAGCGGGCGCGGCAGGCGCTGCATTCGCAGATGTTGTTGTAGTTGTCCGCCAGCCAGATGTGCAGGATGGATATATCCCGGTGGTTCAAGGCGTAATCCGCCACTTCATCGACAAAACGGCGCCGCGCCTCCGGATTGGAATAGCACAGATGCGTGTTCAGCGGAATGCCGCCGAAAAACGCGCGAGTTCCGTTCACCTGCGCCAGCAGCGGACGGATTTCCGGCGGCACTCCCTCGTCCTCCACCGTGTGCCATCCGGTAGAGGGATACCCCAGACACTCGCAGGTCCAGCCGTGGCCGATCTTATGGTAAATCAGTCCCCGCTTCCGGATTTCCGCTTCAATGCGGGCCACGTGCCGCCGACTGTCCTCCAGGGTGTAGCGCTCCGCTGGCTGCGTCACGCTGCCCTCGTGTGTGTACCAGCGTTCGAAAAAGGTGTGCCCCTCCCGAAATTGGATGTAATAGGCGTTGAATCCGTTCTTGGGCAGCCAGTCCACCATATCCAGCACATTTTCCACCGATACCGCGCCTTCGATGCAGACGCCGCGGTGGCGCAGAGCCGGCCGGCCGCGGTAAGAAACGGTGCAGGCCTCGAGGGACAGGGAGGGGAGAACCTCGCCGTCCGCTCCCGGGGCAAAAAAGCGGCATCCCAGAAGAAAGAGAAAGCGGTAAACCCCCAGTAGAACGCTGCGCGGGCAGCAGCCGGCGATAACGCCGTTTCCTTTCCGGATTTCAATAGAAAACGCGTCGTCAAAAGGGGAGGCGGTGTCCGCTTGAGGCATAAGTTCAAGCCGGATATGGCCGCTGCCGCCGGTTATGCGCCGCATGTAGCGCGTCAGTTCCGCGCGGGCAAAATCTATGGTTTCCTGCACAGCGTTTGCTCCTTTCAGCTCAATTGTACATAAGCGCCGTCCCCGGCGGCCAGGCGCAGCTCCAGACTGTCTCCGTGAAACAGACGGATATCGCCGTTTTCCCGGACCTGCCCGCGGACGGCGCGGTTGAACAGCAGCCGCACACAGCCGGCGGTCGTCACGGTGTTGTTGACCACGTAATAGCCTGCCTCGCCGTTCCCCGAAAAGCACCCCACAAGGGCGGGAAGTTCGCCCGCCAGGCCGCACAGGGGGCCGAAAGCCGGGAGAATATCCTCCTTCGGGACAGGCGCGGGAGACGAGAGATGCACCAGCACCCCTTCGAAGCAGCCGCGCATCAGCAAATCCTGAGACAGGCGGATGCACGCGTTGGCCGCTTTTACATAAGCGTATTGCGGATTCAGCCGGCCGTCCAAGTGGACCATGCCGCCCCGCCATTCCCCGTCCTCGAGCGGTTGCCAGAAGGTAAAATATTGGATGCCCCGTACACCGTAGGCCAGCGCCGTGTTCACCTGCCACAGGATTTCCGCCTCTTGAGGCACGCGTACCTTTCTGTTCCAGGCGCAGGTCTGAATAAAGCACCACACCGGAAGACTATGCGCCTTGCCCGCCGCGCTTACGAGGGATAAATTCAAAAAGTAATGATCCGCCATATGGGGGAACCGTCCTTCACAAGGGTAATTGTCGAAGGACAGCACCGGCGGCTTCAGCTTCTCGATAAACAATTCCAGGTACCGGCGGTACTCCTCAACGGTGCAGGGCCGCCCGCTCTCATCGGTTTTATGCCGTTCAATTTGAGTGGATTTGGCGCACAGCGGCAGCAGATTGACATAAAACAAGCGCCCGGGAAGGGCGGCCCGATACCCCGCGGCTATCGTCCCCAGCGTATCCAGCTGCGCGACGGACGGCTCGTCATAGGCAAGAACGCCTAAATAGGCGGGATGCGCGGACTCGCCCTGTATCAGGCCCGGCACCAGCTCTTCCGGCGTCTGGCCGTCGGCCAGCCCGCAGGAGACCGCCAGATAGCGCAGCCCGCTGCGCTGTGCGCAGGTCAGTGCGCGGCGGGCGTCCTCCCGCCGGTGCTCCAGATTTTCATACAGCCCATACAGCATGGTGAACCCGGCCTCTTTTGCCAGACGATACGTCTCGTCCGTTATGTAATCCGGATTATTTCCGCTTACGCCGGCAGGCGGAGGTGCCACCCAGGCGCCAATCGGCAATACCGTCCCCGCCAATATATCATGAATGGAGACGGGCGCGGTCTCGGGCTGATAAATAGGCAGCATGACAGACAACCCCTTGTTTGACTAGATTTCAATGTTCGTATTCAGTATAACACCTTCCTTTTTATAAAGCAATAACTTTTTAAACTTAATTAATTTATCTGATATTTGTCAAGAATATTGGAGGGTATAGCTGGATATATGGGAGTTTGTACCGATTATAAAGAAAAGCGTACAAGTACTATATGAAATTAAATTTAATTTAATTCCTTTATAAGCAGCAAAATAAACAATAAATCTTTGTAAAAAAGGTATTGACAGGGAAATGTTCCGAGTGTTATAATGCGATTATCGGAGATAGGTGCGACTATTCTTTATTTCGACGCCATATTTTAAATAAAGTTTAGTAAATTACTTACGCACCGTTTTCTCCTAGGAAAATCCGCAAGAATTTAGCAGTATTTCTATGTTTTCGCATGCAAATGAACCATTTCGACAGAAAAGAGGGATCGTTCATGAAAGGAAAGCGAGGGCTGCGCGCCGGGGCTTTGCTATGTGTGGCGGCGCTGGGATGCGCGCTGGGGGCCGGCTGCTCGGGAGGAGAGGTGGCCGAACCGGTCTATGAGGACAACAAAGCGCTGCATATCGGCGCCTGGGTGGCGCCGCCGCCGGATTTCATCAGCGACGAAACCTACAAGGCCGTGGCCGATTCGGGCATCAATTGTATTTATGCCTTGTATGAGGGCGCGGATGCCAACGCCGTCAAGGCGTTGGAACTGGCGGATAAGTACGGCATTAAGTATCTGGTGCGGGACTGGGGCCTGGGTTCCATTCCGGAAGAGGATTTCGATTTGGTGCCGGAAATGATTGAGAAGTATAAAGAGTATCCGGCGTTCCTGGGGCATCTGGTTTCCGACGAGCCGGGGCCGAACCAGTTTGAGCGGCTCGGCGCGCTGAAACAGGTTTACGATAAGTCCCTGCCCGGCAAATTGTTTTACGTCAATCTGTTCCCTACCTATTCCTCACTGGCTCAGCGGGACGGGCGGGATTACGAGGCCTACATAAACGAGTACGTGGAGAAGGTCAAGCCGTCGGTCATCTCGTATGACCACTATCCGCTTTTGAAAAATGTGGACGGCACTTCTGTCACGGAGGACTACCTCCTGAATCTGGAAATCGTCTCCAAGGCGGCCAAAAAGGCGGGCATTCCCTTCTGGAACTTCATACAGACCATGTCCTTCGGGCTGGTGAACCGGTCGCCGAACTATGAGGACATCCGCTGGCAGGCGTACACGACCCTGGCCTTCGGCGGGCAGGGGATCCAGCACTTCTGCTATTGGACGCCCACCGCGGGCACCAGCGAATCCTTCGGCGAAGCCATGATCGACGCGGCAGGCAATAAGACGCCCATTTACGATTACGCCAGCCGGCTGAATCATGAACTGCTGAAGTTCGATCATGTTTTCCTGTCGTACAGCCCGGTGGGCCAGATGGTTTGGCCCAAGGAGGGGGCGCCGGCCCACACCTATATGAAAGAGCCGCTCGAGAGTTTCGCGCCGGTGAAAAGCGTGGAAGGCGGTCCGGTGCTGATGGGCTGCTTCGAGGACAAGGACGGGAATGCCGCCATTATGTTGGTGAATATGACAGATCCAGGCCAGCAGGAAACGGTCAAGGTCACCGTGACGTTTGACGGGGCGCGGGCGCTCAATGTCTATACCGGTGGCGAAAAGGAACGGGTGTCTCTCAAAGGCAAAAAAGCGGAACTGGAGTTCGGTGCCGGCGAAGGTAAGTTTATCCAAATTTTGAAATAACGGAGGTACGGGCAATGAAAAGATGGCTGCGTATGGCCGCGGCGGGTGCCGCGCTGCTGATGGGCGCCGCGGGGCTGACCGGCTGCTCGGGCGGTTCCGGGCAAAGCGGCGGCGGGGACGGCGAAAAAACGGTGCTGAAAATTTCCTTCTTTAAAGGCGGGTATGGCGACGAGTGGCTGAAAGCCATTACGGCGGCGTATACGAAGGAGCATCCCAATGTCACCTTTGATTTGGAAGGCGACGCGGACATGACCCTGAAAATCGGTCCCCGCCTGGAGTCGGGCGCCAATCTGCCGGACATCGCCATGATCCTGGCCACCAACTGGCAGCAATGGGCGGCCAAAGGGTATCTCGAAGATTTGTCGGACGTGTACGCCGCCGATGTGAACGGCACCGCAATGGCGGATAAAATCATCGAGGCGGATCGCAACGTCGGCAAATACGGCGGCAAATACTGGATGGTTCCGTGGACGGACGTTTGCAACGGCATCATCTACAACGAGACCCTGTTTGCCCAGAACGGCTGGTCCGAGCCGAAAACCGTCAGCGAGATGTTCACGCTGATGGAGCAGATGAAGGCGAAAGGCGTCACCCCCTTCTCTTTTGGCGGCAAGGTCATCAGCTATTGGGATTTCCCGGTGCTGGCCTGGTGGGCCCAGGCCGAGGGCATGGACGGCATGCAGACCTTCCTCAAGATGGATTCTCCCGAGGTGTACAACCAGCAGGGCCGTCTCAAGGCGCTGGAAGTTTTCGAAAAAATCATTAAAGACAAAACCAATTATGTAGACGGCGCCATGGGCATGGATCACATCCAGTCCCAGATGGCGTTCCTGCAGGGCAAGGCCGCTATGATTCCCATGGGCGCGTGGATGGAAACCGAAATGAAAAATTCCATTCCCGAAGGCTTCAAGATGAAAATGATGCTGACCCCCGCGCTGGACGGCGCGAAGATGACCGACGTGTCTGTCTGTACCTCTCAGGATATGATTTTCATCCCCAAGAAAGCGAAAAACGTGGAGGTGGCTAAGGATTTCCTGAAATTCATGGCCCGCGACGACATGCTGAAGCTCTATACCGAAAAGACGGGATCCCCCCGCCCGTTCACCTACGACATCGCCTCCATCACCGGTCTAAGCGATTTCAGCAACAATATCCTCGACCTGTGGAGCAAGGCCAACAAGGTGTACATGTATTCTGAGAGCCCCATCTATTTCATGAAGTATTACTATTGGCCGGCGGCTGGTACGCCCTACTCCCGGATTCAGATCGGGGATGAAACCGCCGCCGAAACCTTCAGCAACGACTATGCGTTCGCCAAGAGTAAATGGGACGCGACCAAAAAGGAACTGGGACTGGACTAAGAGTAAAGGTGTGGAGCGAACGTGAACAGCAAAGTTAAACGGAATATTTTTATCGCCTGCATGCTGCTGTACCCGGTGCTGCACATGCTGGTGTTCACCCTGTACATCAATTTCGACACCATCGCCCTGTGCTTCCAGCGCTTCAATTTTTCCACGGGGCAGACCGAGTTTTCCGGCCTGTATTGGTTCAAGCGCTTCTTCGAGGAGCTGGGCCAATCCTACGCGCTGCGCCGTTCCTTCACCAACTCCCTCTGGTTCATCCCGGTCACCAACTTTATTCTGCTGCCCCTGTCCATTCTCGCGGCGTTCTTCCTGTTTAAAAAGGTGCCCTTTTCGCGGATGTACCGGGTGGTGTTCTTTATCCCCTCCATTATCTCCATCGTGATCATGACCATGTGCTTTTCCTTCATGTTCGACAGCACCTTCGGCGTGGTCAACGATTTGCTGGGAAAAATGGGGCTGGAATCCCTGCAGCGCACCTGGCTCGGCGATCCTGGCACCGCCATGCCGATGGTGTTTCTGTACTGCGTCTGGGCCGGTATCGGCTTCAACGTGGTGCTGCTGGGCGGCGCGATGGGGCGCATCCCGGAGGATGTTATCGAATACGGCCGGCTGGAGGGGATGGGGCTGTGGACGGAGCTGACCCGTGTGGTCATCCCCATGACCTGGCCCACCATCTCGACGCTCTTTGTCACCGGCACTACCTCCGCCTTCACCATTTTCATGCAGCCCAAGCTGCTCACCGCCGGAGGGCCAAACTTCAGCTCCTCCACCATCGGGCTGTATGTGGTTTCCCAGACGGAAACGGGACAGTTCAACTGGGCGGCGACGGTCGGCGTGATGTTCTCCATCATGGGCATTCTGGTGGTTCTGCTTATCAAATCCCTGGTCGATCGCATCGGTTCGGATGTGGAATATTAGAAAAAGGAGATTCGTTATGAAAAAGCAGGTTTTTTCCCTTGGCGCGTCTCTGGCGGTTCTGGCGACCATGGCGCTGTCCGGCTTTGGGGCCGCGGCAGAAGGCGCGACGGTATTTTCCGACGATTTTGAGCGCGATACCCTGGGCGACACCTATACCTCCACGGCCGACGAGGCCGCCGTCGGTGTCAAGGACGGGCAGCTGGTTTTCAAGAACAATGTCGACGGCACCGGCGTTTTCGTAAAGCTTCCCGAAGCCCTCGGCGACAGCTACGCGCTGTCCTTCGATTTCAAGCAGGGGGAAACGTCCACCGCTCTGGCGGTGATGGTCGGCCTGACCGACGTTGGCAATCCCTCCAACTATTGGACGGCCGGCACCACCCGCATCGCCCTGGCCCCCACCGTCTATAATGTCGGCGACCCGGTAACGGGCGGCGGGCAGCTGCTCTATACGCCCGGAAGCGGCCTGGACACCGATGCGGCGAACGCCGGCGCCCAGTGCTGGTGGCGCCCCGGCTACGATGTGGCGAACATGGAAGAAGGCCAGTTCCTGAACATCCGTCTGGTGTTCGACAAGGCCGGCGATAAAACGGCCATGCGGATGTACTATAAGCTGAACACCGATCCCGACTGGATGCTGTACGTGGAGCATTCCTCCTGGGTCGGCGTGGAAAGCGCGGGCTATATCGGCTTCCTCTCGCAGGGGGCTGCCGCCGATTTCGCCATTGATAACCTGCGGATTGACTCCGTCGTTCCCCAGAAGCTCGATCTCAAGGAAAACTCCGGCAAATACGCCTTTTCCGACACGGCTGTCACCGAGGCGAACGGCAAGATTTCCGTGGCCTACAAGGACTCCCTGCGCACGGTGAAAGCGCTGACGGCGGCCGTGACCTGCGAGGACGCGACCGTGACGCCCGTCGTCCTGGACGCGGACGGCCAGGTGGTTACCGATGAAAACGCCGCGCTGGCCACCGGCATGTCCCTGGGGCTTTCCAAAAACAACGTGGTGTTCGTGTCCGTGCCGCTGGAGGTAGCCGCGAAGCCCGCCGACCCGACGACCTCCCCCTCCGCCGAGTCGGACGCCACCACCGCCCCGACCACCGCCACCACGCCGGCCGGATCCGACAGCGAGGCCCCGGCCACCGGTGCGGCCCTTCCCTTCGCCGCTCTGGCGCTGACCGCCCTGGCTGCCGGCGCGCTGATTCTGACCAAAAAAGCCCGGGGCTGATCCCCCGCGGGCGGGAGGTCTCAGGACTGTTGCACAACGCGTAAATATACGCAGGAAGTGAGAAAAAGTACGGTTTCGCGTCTGTCGGCGCGAAATGCGGGCCATAACTCATGTGCCCACGGTTTTCAAGGGCGCGTTGCATGCTCTTCCCTGTTGCAACGCGCCCGGCTTCCGGGTATTTCTGACTAGAATGAGGTGTTTGGCTTGAAAACGTCCCGGCTGCACAAAGGCATTTTCGCAGTGGTGTCCGCGTTGTTTTTCCTGTATATGCTCACCCTGATTTTCCCCTTCGTATGGATGCTGCTTAACTCGCTGAAAACCAACATGGACTTTTTTAAGGATATCTGGAGCCTGCCGGAAAAGCCGCTGCTGAGTAACTATGTGAATGTTTGGGATCAGATGAATCTGCTGGTGTATTTCGGCAATTCCATCAAGCTGACGCTTCTGGGGACCCTTGCGAGCATTCTTACGGCTTCCATGGCCTCTTATGTGATCGCCAAATATAAGTTCAAGCTGTCCAAGCTGCTGTATACCATGGCCATCGTGGTCATGCTGATCCCCTCCATCGGCACCATTGCTGCCCTGTACAAGTTCATGATAAGCACCCACCTGTTCAATACCCATCTCGGTCTGGTGCTGCTGTATTCGGGCGGCTTCGGCTTCAACTTCATTCTCCTATACGGCTTCTTCAAAAGCGTGTCCTGGAGCTACGCCGAGGCCGGCTTCGTGGACGGCGCGTCGGACGCGCAGGTGTTCTTGCGCATCATGCTGCCCCAGGCGCGCCCCGGCATCATCGCCGTGGCCATCATCCAGGGCATCAATGTCTGGAACGATTATTTCAACCCGTATATGTTCCTGCAGGACAAAAGCAAAATGACCCTGGCCGTAGGCATCTATAACCTGGTGCAGGAGCAGTCCTACGCCGCCGACTGGCCCAAGCTGTTCGCCGCCATGATTATCGCCACCGTGCCGGTGCTGATTGTGTACGCGATTTTCTCCAACACCATCATCGAGAACACTGTGGCGGGCGGCCTCAAAGGCTAGGCTGAAGATATCCCGCGCAAGTTCCTTCAGCGGGTAACCGCCAAATGGACGCTGGCGCTCCGCATACGGGATACCCTCATCGCTTACCTAGACCATGTGACAACGGGGACGGCCGGTCCGTCCCGGAAAGGCAGGAAACCATGCGAGCAACAAGAAAGCGGCGCCTTCCCGCTCTGCTGGCCGCCGTGCTGATTTTCGCGCTGGCGGCGGGCTGCGGTGGGCGGACGACGCCGGCCTCCTCCACGGCCTCCGAGGGCCGGGAGCTGGTGGACAGCCGGGAAACCTGGCCGGAGGAATCGGCGGGAGCCGTCTCCTCTTCCGGGGAAACCGACCCTTCTTCCCCAACATCTGCCGCGTCCGGCCCGACGCAGCCCGGCCGGACGACGGCGAAAACGACGGCCTCCGCCAAGCCGCCTTCCGGCAAGCCCACCTCCGGCGAGAGCGCCCCGTCCTCCTCGGGCGCGATAACCAACGGCAGCTATCCCCCTCTGGGCAAAAACATCATGCCGATCGGCGCCTGGGTGGCGCCCCCGCGCGCGGGCGTGAAAAACAACAACCCCAGCTTTATCAACGACGCCCAGTACAAGATGCTCCGCGATTCGGGCATCAACCTGATTTACGGCCTGTACGAAACGGCCAACGATCAGCTGGATGATGTGCAGAAATCCTTGGATCTCTGCCAGAAATACGGCATCAAATACCTGGTGCGGGATTCCAATACCAACGAACCCGACGAGGAACTGATGCGGGCCGCCCTGGAGAAATACGCCAAGCATCCCGCCTTTGCCGGCCTTAAGGTGCAGGACGAGCCGGGTGTCAACAGCTTTGAGCGTTTTGGCGACGCCCACCCGATTTTCCAGAAGCTGCTGCCGGATAAGTATTTTTACATCAACCTGCTTCCCTCCTACTCCACGCCGGCTCAGCTGCAGTACGGCGCTGCCACCACCCAGACCAGCGGCAGCATAACCTTTGAGCAGTACCTGGACGCGTACATCAAAACCGTCAAGCCGAAATTCCTTTCGTATGACTATTACGCCCTGACAGAGAAGAAGGATTTCATCCAAACGGGGTATTTCAACGAGCTGTCCACCTTCCGTAAGCTCGGGCTGAAAAACAACATCCCCTATTGGGTGTTCATCCAGGCCTGCTCCTTCAACAGCCTGACCCGGCGGCCGAACGAGGCGGAAATCCTCTGGCAGGTCAATACGTCGCTCGCCTACGGCGCCAAGGGCATCCAGTATTTCTGCTATTTCACGCCGATTGAGGACGACATCTTCCAGGGCAACTTCATCGATAAAAACGGAAACAAAACGGAAATTTACGCCTATGGCCAGAAAGCCAACCGGCAAATTGCGGCGGTGGACGACGTGCTGATGAACAGCGTGAGCAAAGGCGTCATCGTCACCGGCACCTCTCCCGATCCCTCGATTCCCGCCGCCGATACACTGACAAAATACGGTGCGCTGACCGGCGTCAGCCATTCGGGCGCCGCTTTCCTGACCGGCTGCTTCGACTACGGCGGCAAAAATGCGTTTTATGTTGTCAACAACTCCATCACGCAAAGCGGCACCGTCACGCTGCGGTTCGAGAAATCGGTCAGCGGCAGCCGGGTAATCGACGGGGCCAAAACCACTTTTTCCGGCAGCTCGCTGAGCCTGACGCTGAAGGCCGGCGAGGGCGCTCTGGTCACGCTTTCATAAGTTAAGTGAAGAAGGGAAACGGGTGAACCGATTATGCTGAAAAAACTAGTCTCCTGTGTCAGCGCGCTGCTGATTGGCGCCTCCTGCGCCGCCATGACGGCCGGCGCGGCGGCCAAAACCGTGTTCAGCGACGATTTTTCCTCCGGGAAATTTGACAAATGGACCAATCCCGCCATCGACAACGATCCCGACCGTAAGGATACCGAATGCGAAGGGGTTGCACAAATCAAAGGCGGCGCTATGGCCATCGAAAACATCTCCAAGACCGGATCGTTCTTCTACATCGGCGCCAAAGGCGTCAACATGCTGGATTTCACCATCACGCTCAAGGTCAAAGCCAACCAGTTCAAGGACGGCTGGCTGGGCGTGTCGTTTCGCAAGGACGTCAACGACCGGTACAACGGCTGCAACAACAACATGGTGACCCTGCGATTCCAGCCCGACAAGAGCATCGCGTCCCAGGCTTACCGCGGCTATACCGGATCGCCGCCCGCCACGCTGAGCAACAAGACGGACGCCGCCTATCGCGGCGATGTGTCCGGCTTTGTGACCTGGCGCCTGGAGGTCAGCGGATCCTCCTTTAAAAGCTACGTCAACAACGAGCTCATCGGTGACTGGGAATATAAAAAGAACGCCAACGCCGGCGCGCTGAGCATCAACGCCTGCTTGTTTGACGGCGCGGTGGACGACGTAGTGATCACCGAATACGAGGCCGGCGCCACCCCCACCACCGGAAAAACCCAGGCACCCACCAAGGCGCCCGATAAGCCGACCGCCTCCGGAAACACGACCAAGCCCGGCGGCACCACTAAGCCCGGCGGCGCGACCGCCGCGACCACCCCCGGCGGCAGCACCGAGCCCGCGCAGAGCGATGTGTCCGAGCCCGATACGCAGACCACCGCCAGCGGCAGCGAGGACGGCGGCTTTATCAAATCCATCTATAAGGATGTCACCGTCGATAACACCTTCGGCGCCGTGACCCTGACCAAGAATCTGAAGGTCAAGGATCTTCTTGTCAGCTTCAAACTCAGCGACGGCTACGCCCTGCAGGTCGTCGACGCCGACGGCGCCGCCGTGGAGGATGAAGACACCGCCGTGACCGACGCCATGAAGCTGCTGGTCACCAAGGGCGGGGAAACCGTGAAAACCTATACCATCAGCCTGAACGCCGGCGGCGGCGCGGACGAGAGTTCCGCCGTCCCCGCGGACGGTAAAGCCGGCGCGCCCGTGGGTCTGATTGTGGGCATTGTGGCGGCCGTTCTCGTCCTCGGCGGCGGCGTCACGGTTCTCATTCTCTGGAAAAAAGGCCGGCTCTTTAAGAAAGCATAAGAAAACCGCATGGCCGGGGAGACGAGGCGCTACGCCTGCCGTTTCCCCGGCTGTCCGCAAATTTCGAGAGTTTCAGGAAAGCATTTCCTTTCCGAAGCGCTTGTGCTATAATAAACGCAAAACTGCCATTCCGCGGTTTTGCAACGGGAATTGTTATGATACATGTACAGAATGTGAGGGGAACCATGGTGAAAGCAGTGGGCAGCAAACAGCGCGATGTGAAAAACGCCAATCATCGTCTGATCCTGACGCAGCTCAGGCAGCATGATTTGCTCTCGCGCAGCGAGCTGGCACGCATGCTGTCGCTCAGCGCTCCCAGTATTTCCAAAAATGTGGACGACCTCATCGGCCGGAACGTGCTGATCGAAACCGGCACGGTGGCCACCAACGTGGGCCGCCGCCCGAGCCTGGTGGGCATTAACCGCCAATACGGCTGCGTGGCCGCCGTGGATTTCAGTAGCACGGATATCCGGATCGCCATTTCCAATATGAAGGCGGATATGATCGATTACGGCACCGTGCCGGGGGAAAGCCGCCTGAATATGAGCCACCTCGAGCAGACGATCGCCCTGCTGGGGGAGATGCTCGAGCGGCACCAGATGCGCGAGCGGCTGCTGGCCATCAGCATCGGCACCCCCGGCGACATCGATCGCCAGACCGGGTATTTCCTGTACGCCCCGCGCTTTGAGGACTGCACAAAGCTGAATCTGCACACCATTTTCCAGGAGGCGTTCGGGGTCGACGTCCTGGTCAAAAACGACGTGAATCTGGCCACCATGGGGGAAAACCTGTTCGGCGCGGGCGGCGGCTGCCGCAATATGCTTTATATCGCGCTGGATTACGGCATCGGCTCCGGCATGATTCTGGACGGGCGGCTGTTTGAGGGCGCTCGCGGCTTTTCGGGGGAAATCGGCCTCTGGCTGATGGACCCTCAGGAGGCCTACGAGCGGTACCGCCAGAATACGCTGCCCGATCAGCTGGGGCTGGACAGCATCGTCAGCTGTTTCGCCATCCGGCAGAACGTGCGGCACCGGCTGGCCGCCGGCCAGCACAGCATTCTGCTCAACTGGGCGAAAAAGGACGAGGACGTCACGCTTGAGCGCATTCTCGACGCTTTCCGCCTGCGCGACAAGCTCTGCATGGAGGTGGTCGAGGAGGCGGCGGTCAAGTTTGCCTGCGCCCTCAAGAACCTCATCGATTTTCTGGATGTCGAGGTGGTCATCCTCGGCGGCCTCGCCCGTAAATTCGGCGATTATTATTTGGATATCGTGCGGGATTTTTTAAGCCGGGTACAGCCTACGTTCCCGCCCCGCCTGATATGGTCCAAGCTGGGCGACGAGTCCACGCTGTATGGGGCCATCGGAGACGCGCTCGAACACGCCTTCGATCAAATCGTGCTGCAAAGCGGCGAATAAGCCGTTCGCGGCGGAATGAAAGAGGAAATGGATATGCAGCTGCACGGCTATTGGCAAGACGGCGCGGTGATTCAGCAGGGCGCCCCCTTTACGGTAACGGGAAGGGTACAAACGGCACGGACGATCACCGTGCGCCTGATGCGCGAGGAGGACGGGGAGGAGCTGGAACGGGTCGTCTGCACGGCGGCGGATGGGCGCTTTTCCGCCGCGCTGCAAGGCCGCCCCGGATCCTACGCCTCCTACGCGCTGCTGTGCGAGGGGGAGGGGGAGACGGCTTCCTGTCACGGCCTGCTGTTTGGTGAGGTGTGGCTGGCCTCCGGCCAGTCCAATATGGAGTTTGTGCTGCGCAGCTGCGCGGATAGGGACAGGGCGGATGCTCTGTATTCCCCCTATATCCGGTACCTGAACTGCGCCAAGCCGGCGGACGCCGCCGACGGCGGGGAGGTGGCGCGCGCCGTCCATCCGCTGGAGGAGCTGTCTGCCGCCGGCTGGCGGGCGGCGGATTCGATGGAAAATGCCGGGAACATGTCCGGCGTGGCCTTCTTTATGGCGGCCGCCCTCCTCGCCCGTCTCGGCGTGCCGGTGGGGATGATTTGCACCGCGGCGGGAGGGACGACCATCGAAGCCTGGCTGTCCCGAGACACGGTGGAGGCGGATCCGCTTTTGGCCGACCACCTGCGCCGCGCCGAACGCTATGTGTCGGAATCTCAGTTCAACACCATGGGCGGCCGGAATTACACGCAGCTGAGCGGTTTGTATAACGAGCGCATCGCGCCTCTGCGCGGCGTATCCCTGCGCGGCCTGGTCTGGCTGCAGGGGGAAAGCAGCGCGGGCAGCGAGGAAGAGGCCGCGTTCTACACCCGCGCCCTGACGGCGCTGGTGACGACCTGGCGGGCGCTGTTCGGCGCCCCGCTTCCCTGCATCGTGGTGGACATCGCCGCGGAAAACTATCAGTTCGAGCCTTTGGCCGTCCCCCATCTCAACGAGGGCATCGCCGCCGCCGTGGAGACGCTGGACGCCGTATGGGAGGTGCCGGTGTACGATCTGCCTCTCACCTGGCGGATCGACGGGACGGCGGACGGCCATCCCATCCACCCCTCTGAAAAATACCCGGTGGGAACCCGGGCGGCGGCGGTGGCCTGCACCGCCGTCTACGGCCTGGAGGACGGGGCCCTCGCGCCCCGCATGACCGCCGTGACGTTTGATGGCGGACGGACTCTTGTCCGCTTCCGGGATGTGGGCGCCGGGCTGCGCTGCCCGGACGGGACGCTGCGCGGCTTTACCCTATGCGGCGAAAACGGCGTCCACCTGGAAGCCGGGGCGCGCATCGTCTCACCCGACACGGTGGAGGTGACCCATCCCGCCGTTGGCCGGGCCGCCGGTTTTACCTATGCCTTCGCTCTGTATAACCAGCGCGCCAACCTGTACGGCAGCGGCGGCGTGCCCGCCGTCCCCTGCCGCCGGGATACGGTGCCGCCTGTGTATACCGAGCCCCGCGAATGGCTGGACGCGGACAGGACGGACGCCTTTGAAAGCTGCTTTGAATGCGCCCTGGGCGGCGCGGGCTATAAGCCGCTGTGGAGACCGGGTAGCCTTTGCGGCACGGCGGAAGCCGTGGTGGCGGTGGAGGACGGCGTGCGTCTCGACTACCGCACCGGCTGGGAAACCGGATTTCTGGCCGGCGTTTCGCCGGAAATCGCGCTGGCCGGCCGGTATCACGGCTTGGATACGGTGGATTATCTGGATGTGACGGTGGACAATCCGGATGAGCGGGACAAGGCCTTTGCCGGCATCCTGATACAAACGCTGCGGGGGCGGCGCTATTATCTGCCGGTGGCGCAGGGGGAGGAACGCCGTCTGTTCGCCCCCCTGGCGGCCGGCGCACGGGGCGCGGTATACCGGGTGGATCTGCGGGCCTTCTTCGGCTGCTATCTCGCGCCGGAGCGCAAGGAGCCAGCGGATGTGTCCGACATGACGGCCATGGAACTGGTGTTTATGGATAAGTGCCCGGAACCGGGGCGCATAGTTATCCGGCGGCTGACGCCGGGATTTTGGACGTGAGGTGCGGTATGGGTAATGGCTTGGATCGGGCGAGGTGGATTTGGCTGCCTCTCCCGGAGCAAATCAATCAGTACGGCGATTTCCGGCAGGCGTTCACGCTTCCCGAAACGGTCGGGAGCGTCCGCCTGCATATCAGCGCCGATTCCCGCTACGCGGCGTTTATCAACGGCGGGGAGCTGCCCGCTTCCCAGTTTGCCGATTATCCGGCGTATAAGGCATACGACACGATGGATATCACCGCCCTGGTTCACCCCGGAGAAAATGTGCTGGCCGTCCTGGGCTACTGCCAGGGAGAGGACAGCTCGGTATACCGCCTGGGGACGCCGGGTGTGATCTTCGCCGTGGAGGCGGATGGGGCCGTCGTCGCCGCCAGCGGCGGGGGGACGCTCTGCCGCTTGTCGCGGGAATACGAAAGCGGCGAGGTGGAGCGCTTCTCCGGTCAGCTCTCCTTTTCCTTCCGGTATCACGCCTCCGCACGGGATGGCTGGCAGGCGGCGGATTACCGTCCGGGGCCGGATTGGGGCCCCGCCCGGGAAACCGGCGCCCGCCCCGTGCTGGTTCCCCGTCCCAACCGGCCGCTGGTGCGGCGGCCCCCCTGCCCCGGCCGGCTGACGGCCCAGGGGGTGTTCACCGACCCGCTGTCCCCTGCCGCCCCCTGCGGGGAGCGGATGCAGCGCGCGGCGCTGGCCTATCGCGCCCCCGGCGACTGGGGCCTGCCGGAAACGCCGGCCAGCCTGCCGGTCGAAAAGGGCCTCCGGCTGGCTGACCCGGCCGGGGACGGGCTGTACCTGCTGGTGGATCTGCAGCGGGAGGAGGCGGGGCTCCTTCACCTGGACATCGCGCTGCCGGAGCCCGCGCGTATCCTCATCGGCTTCGGAGAGCATCTCGACGACCTGCGGGCGCGCACCAGTGTCGGCGGGCGGCAGTTCGCCGCCGTCTACGAGGCGCGGGCCGGCCGGCAGACCTTCACCCATGCCCTCAAACGCGCCGGCTGCCGGTATGTGCAGCTGCATATTTACGCCCACGCCGCCACGCTGTACTACGCCGGCGTGTGTCCCACCGTCTATCCGGTGGACTATCGCCCGGCCTTCCACTGCGCGGACGCTCTCCATAACCGCATTTTCGAAGTCAGCCGCCGTACGCTTGAGCTGTGCATGCACGAGCATTACGAGGACTGTCCCTGGCGGGAACAGGCGCTGTACGCCATGGATTCCCGCAACCAGATGCTCTGCGGCTATTATGTGTTCCAGAATAAGGAATTCGCCGCGTCCAGTCTCCGCCTTTTGGCGCTGGGCCAGCGGGAGGACGGACTGCTCGAGCTGTGCGCCCCGGCCCGGGTGGGGGTGACCATTCCCTGCTTTTCCCTGAGCTTTGTCACCGCGCTGTGCGAGCACGTGGAGGCGGGCGGGGAGCTCGCCTTCGGGCGGGAGCTGCTTCCCGTGGCGGAGCGCATCCTGTCCCTGTTCCTGGGGCGGCGCGGCGAAAACGGCCTGGTCCCTTGCTTTACCGCCCCCGGCCTGTGGAATTTCTACGAGTGGCGCGACGGGCTGGACGGCGGCTCCATTTTCCGGGAGGATCAAATCCCGGAAACCTACGACGCCCCTCTGAACGCCATGCTGTCCCTGGCGCTGAACGACGCGGCGGGGCTGTACGCCCGCCTGGGCGATACGGATGCTGCCGTCCGCTGCCGGCGGGAGAGGGATGCCCTGAACCGCGCCATGGCTGCCTTCTGGGAGGAGGAACGGGGCGCTTACGCCACCTATCTGACTGATACGGGCCGCCGCCATTTCTGCGAGTTGACCCAGGCGCTGCTGGTGTGCGCCGGCGCGGCGGACGGGGTGCGGCTGGATCGGGCGCTGGAAGTCCTGTCCAGCGCGCAAAACGGCCTGGTGCCTGTCACCCTGAGCTGCAGCATTTTCAAGTACGAGGCGCTTATGCGCCGTCCCGAGGCGTATGGCCGGTGGGTCATGGAGGATGTCGCCCGGATTTGGGGCGGCATGCTGTTCGCCGGGGCGACCAGCTTCTGGGAAACCGACGCTGGCGCCTGGGATTTCGAGCGGGCGGGCAGCCTCTGCCATGGCTGGTCGGCCGTGCCGATTTATCTGTATTATCGTTACGTCCTGGGCCGCCGCCTCGACGGAGAGACGGAACCGCCGGTGTTCTGCGGGCTGTATGAGGCCGCGGAGCGGGAAGAGGCGGACGCGCGCCCATGAAATCGACTCTTTCAACCTATCAGGAAAAGCCGCCGGCAGCCGCCGGCGGCTTTTTTGTTCGATAATTTTTAAGAGTCCGTTTTATGGGACACGTAACAGCGTATACTTTTTATTGTTGAAGGAAAGCCAGACGGACACAAGGTGGACATACAATATATAGATAGAAAATTACAAAAACATCTATATATAGAGAAATGCGTGAAAAGTGTGGTTTTTCAAAAAAGACTTGCAATTTGAGAGAAACGCGGTATAATGGGATTGTAAACATTTGTTCGGAACAAGCGTTCTTGAGCAAACGCGAACGGAGGAAGAAAAAATGTTGTGGAGCAGCTTGAATGTGGTGGTCATGACCATCCTGTTTATGTATATGGTGAATAAAGCCAAATGTGCCGAGACCCGTAAGCTGGCCCTGGTGCCGCTGGCGACGGCGGCAGTGGAGCTGCTGGCGGCCGGCCTGCTGCGGCCGGGCCTGTATCCGGCGCTCACGGCCCTGCTGATCGCCATGCGGCTGGTGATTATCGGCTGCTGCGTGGCGGCCCTGCGGCGGGACGCGGCCATGGCCAAAAGCCGGGCGCGCCGGCGCGCCCGGGCCCGGCGAGCGGCGGTGGAAGCACCGCGGCTGCGGGTGGTTCCCAAGCCCCCCCAATGCGCATGACGCGCGGTTAAAACGGCCCTCGTACCGGTTCGGTGCGGGGGCCGTTTTGCGCGGAAGGTGAAAAACACGCGAAAACACACGCATTTTTTCGAATTTTTTCGAGTTTTTCCGCCTCTTCTAGGGGACGAAATCGCATTTTTCCGTCCATTTTCCTTGAAAAGCCAACCGATATCGTGTAAGATAGAACCCATGGATTTTTCGCCGGGCGCCCGGCGCTGTCCGGCCCGGCCTCGGGCGGTTTCCCGCGGGGCGCCGGGGGACGCCGAGCCCGGATAAGGCAAGAGGATGGGTGACAAGTGGCGGAGAGTTTTTGGACCGTTGGCCAGCAGGTGCTGGTGCTGTTTCTGCTCATTGGGGTGGGCTTTGTGTGCGGGCGGCTGAAGCTGCTGAACGCGGGGGCGGTCAAGTGTTTGGCGGATGTGGTGCTGTACGTGGCCTTTCCCTGCGTCATCGTCCAGTCCTTCATGCGGCGGTTCGACCCGTCCATGCTGCGGGGGCTGCTGGCGGCCGGAGCGGCGGCGCTCGCGGTTCATGTGGTCTCCATCCTCATCGCCCATCTGGTCTTTCGGGACAAGGACGAGGCCAGGCGGCGGGTGCTGCGGTTCTGCACGGTGTTTTCCAATGCGGGGTACATGGCGCTGCCGCTGCAGTCCGCCCTGCTGGGGGAGACCGGCGTGTTTTACGGCGCGGCCTATGTGGCGGTGTTCAACCTGGTGTTGTGGAGCTATGGCCTGGTCACCATGAGCGGGGAGAAAACGGGGCTGTCGGCCAAAAAGCTGCTGCTCAACCCGGGGGTCATCGGGTTGGCGGCGGGGCTTCTCGTGTTTCTGCTGTCCATTCCGGTGCCGGAGGTGGTGGCTGCGCCGATCGGGCATCTGGCGGCCCTGAACACCCCGGTGCCCATGTTGATCATCGGCTTTTATCTGGCCGAGACGAATCTGCCCGCCGCCCTGCGGGACAAGCGCAGCTACGTCGCCATCGGGCTGCGGCTGGTAGCGCTGCCGCTGCTCGCGCTGTTCGGCATGGTACTGTGCGGGATGCGGGGGCCGCTGCTGGTTTCCTGCGTCATCGCGGTGAGCGCGCCGGTGGCGGCGGCCTCCACCATGTTCGCCACCAAATTTGGGCAGGACACCCTGCTGAGCGTCAACCTGGTGAGCCTGTCCACCTTGTTTTCCGTTGTCACCATGCCGCTGATTGTGGCGGTGGCCCAGGTTTGGGGGTAGGCGCGGCCGGATAGGAAAGGGGCGGACGGTGTGCACGCACAGAGCTGGCAGACCTGCGACGCGGATATTCGGGCCTTTGTGCAGCGCTTTATCCGGCTGACCACCGACTGGCTGGGAGCGGCGAACGTGACGGGGGTGTACCTCCATGGCTCGCTGGCCACCGGCAGCTATTACCGGCCGAAAAGCGATATCGACCTGCTAATTGTGGTGCCGGACAGGCTGGACGGCGGCATGGCCGCCGGGCTGAACCTGGCCATCGCCCGGCTGGCCGAGAAAAGGCCAACGGTGGGAAGCCTCGAGGTGTCGGCGATGACCGCTGACACGGCGGCGCGGGTTCCTATCCCCACCCCCTACGAGTTGCATTATTCCGCCGCTTGGCATGAGCGGGTTCTGCGGGGCGAGGTGTCCTATGGCACGGGGCGGACGGACGGGGATCTGCCGGCGCATCTGTTCTGCGTGCGCCGGCGGGGCGTCTGCCTGTACGGGAGACCGATTGCTGAGGTGTTCGGCGACGTGAGCCGGGAGGCGTTTTTGCGGGCGATTCTGGCCGACGCGGGGGAAATACTCGAGGGGGAGCGCCTGCTGGAAATCCCTTATTACGGTGTGCTCAACCTCTGCCGGGTGCTGCAGGCGCTGACAGATCGGGAGGTCTACCCCTACAGCAAGGACGAGGGAGGCGCGTGGGGGCTGCGGCGGCTGCCGGAAAGGTTCCGGCCCCTGATAGCGGCGGCGCTGGACGTTTACCACGCGGAGACACCCGTGCGGGAGGCGCAGCGGGAGACCGGGGGCGTCCGCTGGAACCGGGAGGATCTCTTGGCCTTTCGTGACTACGCCCGCGAGTGGCTGAGCGCCAGCGGGTTACCGAACGGAAGCGGCTGAACGGCGCTTCCGGCCCGCGCGGTTTTTAGGCCGTTGAGGTAAGTAATGAGTAAATCCGGTGATTGGGATGGCGCGGGGAATTCCCCGCCAAGCCGTCGCCGGTTCGCTGGACATGATGAATGCGGCGCTGCCCCAGGCATTTTTTCACGGCGGGGACCGTATTATCATAAAACAGGGGCGGGAGGAAACCGCCCGGCTTCCAGATGACGGCATAGACAATGGACGACAGAAAAGGAGTGTGGTGTCCTTCGTGGACAGTTCCAGTTGGGTGTACATCGCCGTTTTGATTTTGCTTGTGGCTTTTTCCGGCTTTTTTTCGGCGACGGAGACGGCCTTTACCACCATCAACCGGATCCGGTTGAAAACCATGGCGGCGGCCGGCAGCAAGCGGGCGGCCCTGGTGCTGCGCATGGCGGAGGATTACGACCGGCTGCTTTCCACCATCCTCATCGGCAACAACATCGTCAACATCGCCTCCGCGTCCATCGCTACGGTGGTGTTTGTGAGGTTTCTGGGGGACAAGGGCGTGACCATCTCCACCGTGGTGATGACGGTGGTGGTGCTGATCTTCGGGGAGATCTCCCCGAAGAGCCTGGCCAAGCAGAACGCGGAGAGCTTCGCCATGCTGGCCGCGCCGCTGCTGCGGGTGTTCCTGGTGGTTTTCAAGCCGCTGAACTGGCTGTTTTTGCAGTGGAAAAAGCTGCTCAACCGGGTGTTCCGGCCCCGGGCAGACACGGGCATGACCGGCGAGGAGCTGAAGGTCATGGTGGACGAGGTGCAGAGCGGGGGCAGCATCGACGAGCACGAAGGAGAGCTGATCCGCTCGGCCATCGAGTTCAACGACCTGGACGTGGAGGATATCCTTACCCCCCGGGTGCAGGTGGTGGCGGTGGAGGAGCGGGACACGCTGGAAGAAATCTCCGACAAGTTCCTGCAAAACGGATATTCCCGGATGCTGGTGTACCGGCATACCATCGACACCCTGCTGGGCGTCATCCATGAAAAGGATTTTTACACCCTGCTCCATGAGGGCGGGACGGATCTGAGCGCCATCATCCAAGAGGTGCCCTGCGTGCCGACCGGCATGAAGATTTCGGCGCTGCTGCGGCAGCTGCAGCGGGACAAGGCGCATCTGGCGGCGGTGGTGGACGAGTTCGGCGGCACCTGCGGCATCGTGACCATGGAGGACATCCTGGAGGAGCTGGTGGGCGAAATCTGGGACGAGCACGACGACGTGGTGGAGGACATCCGCCCGCTGCCGGACGGCGGCTTCTGCGTCAAGGGGGATGTGCGGCTGGACGATATGCTGGAGTTTTTCCATATCGACAAGGAATACGACGTGGTGTCGGTGGGCGGCTGGGCGCAGCAGGAGCTGGGCGCCGTGCCGCAGACCGGCGACCGGTTCGAGGCCGAGGGACTCGAGGTGACCATCACCGCCACCGAGATGCGCCGGGTGACGGAAATCCTGGTGCGGCCGGCGGCGGATGAGCCGCGGGAAGAAAGGCCGTAAGCGAGACGGCAACACCCCATCACCGGCCCGTATGGGCTTGGCGATGGGGTGTTTTATTCGGCGGAAAGCGCTGTTGGGGAGGAGAAAAGCGGCTGGGGATACCGGCCGCTTTTTGAACATATACTAGCGTTATGACCGGTCGCGGTATCGAGCAAACGGGAAAGGACGGCGGTGAAGATGAAAGCGCCACTCAAGCGGGGAGCGGGGATCCTACTGCCCATCAGCAGCCTGCCCTCGCCTTACGGCATCGGCACGCTGGGGAAGGACGCCCGGGAGTTTATTGACCGGCTGCACCGGGCGGGACAGACCTACTGGCAGGTGCTGCCGGTGGGGCCGACCAGCTATGGGGACAGCCCGTACCAATCCTTCTCCGCCTTCGCGGGCAACCCGTATTTCATTGATTTGGACACCCTGGCGCGGGATGGACTGCTGACGGCCAGGGAGCTGGCGGCCATCCCGGCGGGCCGCCCGGATCGGGTGGATTACGGCTGGCTGTTCGAGACGCGGTTCCCGCTGCTGCGCCGGGCGTTCGGGCGGTTCGCGGACAGGAACGGGGCGTTCGCGGCCTATTGCGACGCGCAGCGCGACTGGCTGGACGATTACGCCTTCTATATGGCGCTCAAGGAGCGGTTCGGTCACAGGGAATGGCTGCAGTGGGACGAGGACATCCGACTGCGCCGGCCGGACGCGGTGGATGCTTGGCGGCGGGAGCTGGCGGAGAATATCCGGTTCTGGCAGTTCTGCCAATTCCTATTTGATGGGCAGTGGGCCGCGCTCAAGACGTACGCCAACCGGGCGGGGATCGCCATCATCGGGGATATTCCGATTTACGCGGCGCTGGACAGCGCCGACGTATGGGCGGCGCCGGGGCAGTTCCAGCTGGACGAGACGGGGCGCCCCACCCACGTGGCAGGGGTGCCGCCGGACGCGTTTTCCGCCACCGGGCAGCGGTGGGGCAATCCGCTGTACGACTGGGCGGCCATGGAGCGGGACGGCTTTGCCTGGTGGCGGCGGCGGGTGGCGCGGTGCGCGCGGCTGTACGATGTGATCCGCATCGACCATTTCATCGGCATCGCCCGGTATTACGCCATCCCGGCGGCGAGCGAGACGGCTCTCATGGGAGAGTGGCGGGAGGGGCCGGGCAAGCGGCTGACCGACGCCATCGATCAGGCGGCGGGAGACGCCCGGATCCTGGCGGAGGATCTGGGGGTGCTTCACGAGTCGGTGCGCCGGCTGCTGCAGGCCACGGGATACCCGGGCATGAAGGTGCTGCTGTTCGCTTTCGACAGCGGGGCGGGGAACACCCATCTGCCCCACTGGTTCGATCACAATGCCGCGGTGTACGGCGGCACCCACGACAACGAGACCATCGCCGGCTACTGCGCGGGAAAAACCGACGAGGAGCTGCGGTATCTGATGGACTATCTGCAGGCGGGGCGGCGGGAGGACATTCCGCGCGCCCTGCTGCGCGCCGCCTACCAAAGCGTGGCGGACGCGGCGATTTTTCAAATGCAGGACATTTTGGAGCTGGACGACACGGCCCGGATGAACACGCCTTCCACCATCGGGGGCAACTGGCTGTGGCGGCTGTCTCCCGGGCAGTTCACCGACGAGCTGGCGCAGGAGCTGCGGCGGCTGGCGGAGTTGTACGGCCGGGCGTAACGGAAGTCCGGCGGGAATGGCCATCGATTCCTTTTACAGACCATTTTCTAAACGATTCGCCGCCCGGCAGGAATTTCCTGCCGGGCGGCGGGCTTTGGCGGGCACACTACCAGTAACGCCACGGAAAAAGGAAGGATCCGACCATGCCGGTAATGAAACGGCTGCTGGTTCTGCTGACGGCGGCCGTCCTGGCCGCGGGGCTGACCGGCTGCGTAAAGGACGACGACTCAGGCAACGGGCGGAGCACGGACAAGCGCTCCGTCTGCTACCGGATATAGCGTAAGGGAAGCGGGAGAGCAATGAAGCTCTCCCGCTCTTTTCGCTCATGTCTGGGCATTCTGTGCCGGTTCCGCTGCTTTTAGCTTGAGGTTTATGAGAAAGCGTTCCATCAACAGGGAAACGGGGACATCTAGAAAGCACTCATGTATCGTTCTGCTTATCACCCAATCCACGTCCCGCGTGTAATCGTTCGCGTAGAGCACAACGAGTATCAGGGTATACAGCTTTTCCCGGTAAAGCCTTTCCACGAGATCCGCAACATACTCGATATCCGGATGGTAGTTTTCGGTGTGGCAAATGCGAGACCAATCCTGGGGATTTTCTTTTGCCCAAAGGATTAAGCGGCGAAATTCCTGCTGACCGGCATCCATGTCCCGGGCGCTGGCAATGGAGGGATTCCCCTCGTTGCTATACGGTTCTGCCATGAATAAACCTCCTTTTTTTCTATAGAACTAGCGGCTATCTCCAGTATAGCACAAAGATATTTTTTCATGGCTTACACCTATAAGCAGCGAGAAAATAAATTTTTCTTTTGCAAAAAATTGGACTGTTCACAATGCGGCCGCTCTCCCGGCGAATGTCGGGAGAGCGACGATATACGCAGAGCAAACGCAGGATAAACCGCGCTTTTTCAGGGGCGAGCATCGCTCGCCCGTTTCCCATGGCGGCGGGGCTGTTTCACGGGCGAGCAGTGCTCGCCCCTACAACCTCTGTCCAAATGGGCGGGGTTGCAAAAAGCGGCGCTCTCCAATGGCTTCACCGTGGAGAGCGCCGCTTTCAGCGGCTCTCGGCATGGAAATAAAGGGATACGGTTTGCTCGGCGCCTCCTTCGGAGCCGTCCGGGTGAAGGGTCATATCGAGGCGGTAATCCCCCGGCTCCAGGCCGTCGGGGAAGAAGGGGGCGAGGGAGAATTGCCGGGAGAACTCGCCGTGGGGCGGTAGCAGGCCGGCCAGGTCGATGATCGTCCAGTCGTCGGCCGGGGGACAGGACGTCCACGAGCCGTTCGTCAGGCGGGACAGGCTGTACTCCATGCCGAAGGTATAACCGGTGCTCGTGTCGTTGATCAGGCGGGCGACAAGCGTGTTTTCCTTCGCGTCGTACCGTTCCAGATCCAGGCGCAGCAAAGCGCCGCCCGGGTAGACAGCGGACACGGCCAAGCCCCCCGGGCCGGCAGGCGGCAGGGGAAGGTTGGCCTGCCGGACGGCTAGGGTCAGCGCGGCCCCGACAACGACGACCAGAGCCGCGGCGGCTGCCGCCAGGGCGACGAGGCGGGCGCGGCTTTTCCTTGGCGGGGGACAGGGGGGCGGCAGATAGGGCGTATCCAGCAGGCCGCCGGCCGCCGCGCGCTGCCTTACGGCGGCCCAGACGTCGCAGGCGTCCCCCCGCTCGTCCAGAAAGCGGGTCAGTTCCTTATCAAACGAGGTCATTGGCGTTCCTCCATTCTTGGCGCACCCGGGCCTTGGCCCGGGCGTAGCAGGATTTGACAGTGCTGGCCGGTCGGTCCAGCAAGGCGGCGATTTGGCGGAAGGTCCAGCCGCAATAGATATGCAGCACCAGGATTTGGCGTTCCGGCTCGTCCAGCCGAAGGAGGATCTGGGCGGCCTCCACCGTCCGGGTGAAATCGCCCGCATCGTCGGGCAGGTCGGCGGGCGGCTCGGCGGCGGGCGGTTTTTTGCGCAGCAGCTCCATGGCGGCGTGGCGGGCGACGGCGAACACGAAGGCCTTACCGCTGCCCGGGTTCCGCAGGCGGGCGGCGGCGCGGGGCAGGCGGGCGAAGGTTTCCTGCACGCAGTCCTCCGCCAGAGGGACGTCCCCCAGCAGGCTGTAGGCAAAGGCGAAAATATCCCGTTTCATCAGCCGGTAGAGCTGCTCGAGCGCACCCATGTCCCCGGGACAGGCCAGCAGCAGCCGCTCGATTTCGGCGTTGGCTTTCATATCCGTCCCCCTCTCTGTAGAATAGTGACAGCGCGGGCGAAAAAAGACGACGGGATCTCGAAAAAATTTTTAGCCGGCAAAACACAAAGGGCCGCCGCGGCGCGGCAGCCCTTTGTGCTTGTCTTTTTATTTCACCGGGCGGCAGTGCCAGATCCGGTCGGAATAGTCCCGGATGGACCGATCGGAGGCGAACACACCGCTGCCCGCGGTGTTGAGCAGGGCCATGCGGGCCCATTTTTCTTTGTCCCGGTAGGTTTCGGCGGAGAGATTCTGCGCCCGCAGGTAGTCCTCGAAGTCCGCGAGCACCATATACGGGTCCTTGGAGGTGAGGGAGCCGGCGATTTCCCCGTAGGTGTGGCCGCCGAAGCCGGCGTACATGGCGTCGATGGCCCGGTGGATGTGGGGATTGCCGGTATACAGCGACTGAGGCTGATACCCCTGCTTTTTGAGAGCCTCCACCTCCTCGGTGGACATGCCGAAGATGAAGATATTGTCCGGGCCCACGGCGTCATAGATTTCCACATTGGCCCCATCCATGGTGCCCAGGGTGACGGCGCCGTTCATCATCAGCTTCATGTTGCCGGTGCCGCTGGCCTCGGTGCCAGCCAGGGAGATCTGCTCGCTGATGTCGGCGGCGGGCATGAGCATCTCGGCCAGGGTGACGCGGTAGTCCTCCAGGTACACCACCTTGAGCTTATCCCGCACGGCGGGATCGCTGTCGATCTCCTTGGCCAGGTTGCAGATGAAGCGGATGATCTCCTTGGCCAGGTAGTACCCGGGGGCGGATTTGGCGCCGAACAGGTAGGTGCGGGGGACGAAATCCATGTGCGGGTTGTCCTTGAGCTGGAGATAGGTGTGCAGGATGTGCAGGGCGTTAAGATGCTGGCGCTTGTATTCATGCAGGCGCTTGACCTGCACGTCGAACAGGGAGTCGGGGTCGATGGAGACACCGGCGGTCTTTTTGACGTAGTCGGAGAGGCGGGCCTTGTTTTCCCGCTTGATGGCGGCGAAGCGCTCCAGAGCGGCCTTGTCGTCCGCCAGGGGGCGGAGCTTCGCCAGTTCTTCGGCGTGGAGGACGAAGCCGTCCCCGATGCTTTCCCGGATGAAGGCGGTCAGGCCGGGATTGGCCTGGCAGAGCCAGCGGCGGTGGGCAATGCCGTTGGTGACGTTGGTGAATTTCTCCGGTGTGACGGAGAAGGCGTCGGGGAAAACGGTGTGCTTGACGATCTCGCTGTGCAGCTTGGACACGCCGTTGACCGAGTGGCAGGCCGCGACGCAGAGATTGGCCATTTTGATGAGGCCGTAGCTGATAATGGCCATGCGGCCCACCTTCTCGGTGTCGCCGCCGGTGGCCTCCATCATCTGGGCGCTGAAGCGGTTGTTGATTTCCCGCACGATCTGATAGATGCGGGGCAGGCGCTGGCGGAAGAGATCCTCCGGCCAGCACTCCAGGGCCTCGGCCATGACGGTATGGTTGGTATAGGCCACGGTGCGGGTGACCAGATCCCAAGCCGCGTCCCAGGAATAGCCGCACTCATCCAGCATGATGCGCATCAGCTCAGGAATGGCCAGGGTGGGGTGGGTGTCGTTGATGTGGACGGCGGCGTTGTCCGGCAGGTTGTCCAGGGTGCCGAACTGCTCGAGGTGGCGGCGCACGATGTCCTGCACCGAGGCGGAGACCAGGAAATACTGCTGCGACAGCCGCAGGGACTTGCCCTCCCGGTGATTATCGGCGGGGTAGAGCACCTGGGTGATGACCTCGGCCATGGCCTTCTGCTCCATGGCGCGCATATATTCACCCTGGTTGAACAGGGACATGTTCATGCCCGGGGCGGTGGAGCGCCACAGCCGCAGGGTGGACACGCCGCGGCCATCCTTGCCCGCGACCATCAGGTCGTAGGGCTGGGCGATGACGATATTGGCGTTGTCGTGCACCACGTGATGGAAGCCGTTGTCGTCCCACCATTCCCGGATATTGCCGTCGAAGCGCACTTCCTTGGCCAGTTCGGGACGGGGCAGCAGCCAGCTTTCCCCGCCGGGGAGCCAGAAATCGGGCAGCTCGGTCTGCCAGCCGTCCACCAGCTTCTGGCGGAAAATGCCGTATTCATACAGTAAGGAATAGCCCACGGCCGGGATGGCGGCGGTGGCCAGGCCATCCAGGAAGCAGGCGGCCAGGCGGCCCAGGCCGCCATTGCCCAGGCCGGCGTCGGGTTCCAGCTCGAACAGGGCGTCCAGCTTGACGTGGAAGCCGTCCAGCACCTGGCGGGCCTCCTCGGTGAGGTTCAGGTTATACAGAGTGTTCTTAAGCGAGCGGCCCATGAGGAATTCCATGCACAGGTAATACACCTGCTTGGACTGCTGCCGGTGGGCTTCCCCAATGTATTCCACCCGGCGGGCGCGCATCATGTCCCGCAGCACCAGCACCAGCGCGTTATAGAAGTGCTCGTTGGTGGCGCTTTCGGGCTGCACGGAAAAGTTGTGCAGCAGTTTGGCGGTCAGGAGCGCTTTCAAATCCGCTTCCGGCTGGGCCTTGGGCACGGGGGAAGCGGATTTCTTCTTTATCACTTTCGCTTTCTCAGCCATGGTCTTAATTCATTCCTTTCCATTCGATGGGCTATCGGAAATGCCGGCTGCAAGGGGCAGCCCGGCGGAAGCCTCGGCACGGGGCGGGACAAGCGAACGAAAGGACGCCTGTCTGCAGCTTCATTATATAGTGTATGCGGAAAAAAAGCAATAGTTCAACAATAATATCCAAACATTTTCTACAATAGGCAGAAATACGCTGTTGAAAATAGCAAAATGCACAAATATCGACACGTTTTAAATGGTAAGGCGATTACAGAAAGCAGGGGGATTCCACAAAGAAAGAAGCCGCCGCGAAGGGCGGCGGCCTGGTTACGGCTGGGGGAGGGCGGGGATAGGTTTGGCCAGACGGAAGGTTTCCGCGAGGGAGCAGCATTTATCGATAAGGCATACGGCGGCGGCTTCCTTGCACCGGGGGAGGCGGCGGAGTGTCAGGGGCCACATATGGCTGGCGATGACGTTCTCCGCCTTGTGGGACAGGCGGAAGCGCTGCCGGGCGTTTTTCAGAGCGGTGGCGGGGTGGGTGAAGCCATGCAGGCCGTATTGCCGGCCGACAGTGTGCCAGTCGTAGAGAAAAAAGTCGTGCAGCAGGGCGCCGCGGATCAGGCTTTCCCCGTCCACCCGCAGGCGCAGGCGGCGGCAGAGCCAATAGCTGTAATAGGCGACGGAGAGGCTGTGCTCCAGACAGGAGACACGCCCGTGCTGGGTGAAGGCGCTCATGGATTGCACCTCCGGACAGGCCAGAAGAGCCTTGGCGCAGGCATTGAAGTACAGATGCTCGTCTCGGGTGAGTTTCATGAAGCCGCCACGTCCTTTCTCTCTTATTGTATGCATTTATAAGGGCGAATGCAAGGGAGGGAGGGATTCTTTACCGCTTCTTAAGAGATTTTTTCGATTTCACAGGGGAGGCGATCCATTTTTTTCTTGTCAGGGTGGGATGGATGCAGTAAAATAAAGAGCGTTCCGCCGCGTTTGTGGGAACGAGGCGGAACGGCAGGCTGACACATGTGTGGGAAGAAAGGAGCACTGGTCAATTTATGTGTGGAATTGTGGGATTCATTGGCCGCAAGCCGGCGGCCCCTCTCCTGTTGGAGGGGCTGGCCAAGCTGGAGTACCGGGGGTACGATTCGGCCGGCATCGCGCTGGTGGGAAGCGCCGGCGTGGAGATTTACAAAACCAAAGGGCGGCTGGCCGTCCTGAGCGAAAGCATTCACGCGGGGGAAGGGATGGAGGCGACGGCCGGCATCGGCCACACCCGCTGGGCAACCCATGGGAAGCCCAGCGACGAGAACTCCCATCCCCACCGCAGTTCAAGCGGGCGGTTCGCCGTGGTGCACAACGGGATCATCGAGAACTACGCCGTGCTGAAAAAGGAGCTGCAGGATAAAGGGGTGACGTTCCTTTCCGAGACGGACACCGAGGTCATCGCCCACCTCATCGAACAGGCGTATACCGGGGATTTCACCGCCGCGGTGCGGGCGGCCATCGCCCGGCTGGAGGGTTCCTACGCCCTGGGGGTGCTGTGCGCCGAGCATCCGGACGAGATCGTCGCGGTGCGTCGTTCCAGCCCGCTGATTGTCGGGCTGTCGGAGGAGGGTAACTTCATCGCGTCCGATATCCCCGCCGTGCTGGCGCACACCCGGCGGATCCTCCAGCTGGCGGACGGCGAGGTGGTTTGCCTGACACGGGACGGGGCGCGGGTGCTCGACGAGGGCGGCCGGCCGGTGGAGAAGAAGGAGATGCTGGTCGACTGGGACGTGACCAGCGCGGAAAAGGGCGGGCACGCCCACTTCATGATCAAAGAGATTCTGGAGCAGCCGGCGGCGCTGGCCGCCACGGTGTCCCCCCGCGTCGGGGCGGACGGGGGGATCGTGCTGGACGGCATCCGCCTGACGGCCGCCCAGCTGCGCAAAATCCGGCGCATCGCCATCCTCGCGTGCGGCTCCGCCTATCACGCGGGGGTGGTGGGCAAATACGTGCTGGAAAAGCTGACCCGCATCCCGGTGGACGTGGATGTGGCGTCGGAGTTCCGGTATCGGGACCCCATTGTGGACGCGAACACCCTGGCCATTGTCATTAGCCAGTCGGGAGAGACGGCCGACACCCTGGCCGCCATGCGGGAGGCCAAACGGCGGGGGGCGCGGGTGCTGTCCATCGTCAACGTGGTGGGCAGCTCCATCGCGGCGGAGAGCGACGACGTGCTGTATACCTGGGCGGGACCGGAAATTTCGGTGGCCACCACCAAGGCGTATTCCACCCAGCTGGTTATGCTGTACCTCCTGGCGTTTTACATCGCTCACAAGCTAGGACATATCGACGACCGGGATCAGCGCCGGCTGCTCAGCGCGCTTATCCGTCTGCCTGATCTGGTGGCGGGGATCCTGCGCCAGGCGCCCCAGCTGCAGCAGCTGGCCCAGCGGTACGCCTATCTGGAGCACGCGTATTTCATCGGGCGGAATCTGGATTACGCCGTGGCGCTGGAGGCATCCCTCAAGCTCAAGGAAATCAGCTACATCCACTCGGAGGCGTATCCCGCCGGGGAGCTCAAGCACGGCACCATTTCCCTTATCGAGGAGGGCACCTTCGTGGTGGCGCTGGCCTGCAGCGACAAGCTGACGGAAAAGACCATGTCCAACATCAAGGAAGTCAAGGCCCGGGGGGCGGAGGTGCTGGTGGTGACCACCGACGACAACCGGGAGGTGCTGCCCGAGGCGGATCACGTGATTTATATCCCCAAAACCAACGATCTGCTCATGCCCTCCCTGGAGGTGGTGCCCATGCAGCTGCTGGGCTACTATATCGCGCTGGCCCGCCACTGCGACATCGATAAGCCACGCAATCTGGCCAAGAGCGTGACGGTGGAATAAGCACGGTTCAAAAAAGTACCGGCATGCCGATTCTGGGCGGCATGCCGGTACTTTTTATTTGTCGCCCGCCAGCAGGTTCTCGGCGTAGCGGTGCAGGGTGTCGGCGGTGCGCACGTTGTCGTTGCGCTGCTGAATCATGCCCTGCACGTAGTCGGGCAGGGACATGAAATACGCCCGGGCCTGGGCATCCTGGCTGATCAGCTCGGTCAGGCCGCTGTAGGAATGTTCCATGGTGCTCGTCCTTTCCCCGGCGGCGGGAATCATGCGGCGCGGGCCGGCCGCCGGACAGGGCGCGCGCCTTCCGGTACTAGTATGCGCCGGGGAGAGGAAAAAACGCTGGAAACGCCTGGCGGGTCCCGTTATTCCAGAAAGCCGTCGGTCACCAGGTCGGCGTATTCCGGGTGCTTAGGGAACCAGGCGGCGGCGTACGAGCAGGTCAGCCGGGCCTTTTTGCCCTCGGCACGGATCTGCCGGGCGGCGGCCTCCATGAGCCGGCCGGCCACGCCCTGTCCCCGCAGAGAATCGTCCACAAAGGTATGGCGGATGTCCGCTACGCGGGCGGACACCGACGGAAAGGTCACCTCCGCCAGCAGCCGGCCGTATTCGTCCTCTAAAAAAATCCGGCCCGTTTCGCTTTGAAAATCCATAGGCATTCTCCTTCTTTCCTGTTAAATCGGAGCTCTGCTGGTATCATAATACAGGCGGGGGCGGGACGCAAGCTATTTTTCGGCGGGTTCTTTCTTGGGCGCTTTGGCGAACAGCTCCCGCGCACCGATATACAGCAGCAGCACCCCGAACAGGCGGCGCAGCAGCCCCACCTCCATCCGGGCGCCCAGAAACGCGGCGGCCACCGAGGTGATCACGCCCGCCAGGGTGCAGAACAGCACCGCCTGCCAGACGATGCGCTTGTTCTTGATATGAGAGATGAGGGCGCAGGGGGCGCAGCCGATAAAATACAGCAAATTCACCCCGCCGGCGGTATACTGGTTTACCCCGGCCACCGCGGTGAGGTAGAGGATCAGCAGGGAGCCGCCGCCGATGCCGAAACCGCTGATAATCCCGGTGACCAGGCCCACCAGGAATTCGAGAATTTTCATCGTCCGTCCCCTTCCGTTCGCGAGATGGTCAAGCTATGGGTGCGGCCCGTCATAAAAGCAGCACCGCCTTCACGCCGCCGTAGAGAATCAGCAGGCCGAAGCCCCGCCGCAGCCAGACCACCGGCACCTTTTTGAAAAACAGGCCGGACAGCAGGCCGCCCGCCACACCGCCCAGCAGGTAGGGCCAGGCCAGCCCCCAGTCCATCCCGCCCTTGAGAAGAAAAACCGCCAGGGACGCGACGGACAGGGGGAGGATGACGGCCACCGAGGTGGCGAAGGCTTTCTTTTGCTCCATATGCAGCCAGCTGACGAACAGCGGCACCAGAAACAGGCCGCCGCCCGATCCAAACAGGCCGTTGGCCACGCCGGCCAGGGCGCCGGTGATAATATATTTGACTTTATCGTTCAACATGTTCCCCCCAATTACCTGTAGTTTGCGTCTGATGGGCCGGAAAATACCTGAAAAGGGCGGATGGAGGGAGACTTGTTTTTTTCGCGGGGCCTTGCTATGATACTAGGTAAGCGAAGAATAAATCACGCCTGACGGCTCAGCGGCGGCTTGGTGGGGAATTTTCCCTTCACCAAGCCATCCACTGGATTTAATCATCGCTTACCTAGTAATCCGCCAAGACTAAACTGTGTGGTGGATGGCAAGTGCTTTTTCGTCCGGATTTTTAATAAGGGTAGGAGAAGGAATATGACGATACGATACGGCATCATCGGCACGGGATGGATCACCGAGGCGTTTCTGGCGGGGGCGGCGGGTGTGCCCGGGATGGCGCTGCGGGCCGTGTGCTCCCGCAGCGAGGAGCGGGGCCGGGAATTCGCCGCCCGGCACGGGGCCGATTTGGTATTCACCGATCCCGCGCGGATGGCCGCGAGCCCGGACATCGACGCGGTGTACATCGCCAGCCCCAACGTTCTGCACGCCGCGCAGAGCCGGCTGTTTCTCGAAAACGGCAAGCACGTGCTCTGCGAAAAACCGCTGGCCGCCCGGCCGGAGGAGGTGGAGAGCCTCCAGGCGCTGGCCGCAAACCGAGGACTGGTGTATATGGAGGCCATCATGCTGCTGCATATGCCGCAGCTGGCCGTGCTGGAAGAAGCGGTCGGGCGGCTGGGGCGGATTTCCCTGGCCCATTTCGATTTTTCCCAGCTATCCAGCAAATACCCGGCCTATTTGGAGGGAGCGGCCCTGCCCAATATTTTCAATCCCGCCATGGAGACCGGGGCGCTGATGGACTTGGGGGTGTACTGCGTGTATCCGGCGCTGTATCTGTTCGGCGAGCCGGAGGGGCTGACGGCCAGCGCCGTGTTTCTCGACTCCGGGGCCGATGGGGCGGGCGCCGCGGTGCTGCGGTATCCCGACAAGGTGGCGGTGCTCACCTATTCCAAAACCGGCCAGGCGGTCGCGCCCTCTCAGATCGTGGGGGATCGGGGGACGCTGACCATCGGCTCCATCTCCAAGCTGGAGGACATGGTATTGACCGAGAAGGGGAAAGCCCCGGAGCGGCTGGTCGGGGAGCAGGACAAGGCGGCACTCATGGGGTACGAGGCGGCGCGGTTTTGCGCCGCCGTCGGCGCGAGGGATGCGGACGGCCGGATGGACGAGGACAGCCGGCTGGCCCTGCGGGTGCACCGCTGCATGCGGGAAATCCGGCGTCAGGCGGGAATTGTCTTCCCGACGGATAGGGATAAAGGGGAGCCGCGCAGACGGCCGGAGGGATTACCTCCCGAGGACAGGAAAATCTAGTAGAGTTTGTTGAAAAATCGTGCTTGTACACAGGAAAGTTCTGTGCTATACTCTATGAGGTACTCGCATCTGCCTGGATTTTGTTTCGCTGGAGGGAGCCGCCTGTGATTGAGACCGTACTGCTGGCCCTTCTCCTTGCCAAATGCCGGGGTTACCGCATCGCGCCGTTCTGGAAATCCGTCTGGTTTTACCCGGTTTTTGCGGTGGATCTGTTCTCGGTGTTTCTCCAGGTGCAGATTTTTTTGCACAATGATGCGTTTCTGCCGGTGGCCGGTGTACTCAAGAATGTGTATATGGTGCTGTACATGCTCCCCCTGCTGCGGTACCGGCTGTACAAGCCGGGGATGATAGGGGCCGGCTGCATCGTGGCGGGCACGGCGATGAATAAAATCGTCATGGCCGCCAACGGCGGAAAGATGCCCGCGTTCCCCACCCTGTCGCTGCGTACCGGGTATTTTGACCCCGCGCTGCTCGAGGCGCCGGGCTCGATCCATTGCCTGGGAACCGAGGCCACCAGGCTGAAGTTTCTAACGGATTACATAGACATCGGGTATTCGGTGCTGAGCATCGGGGATTTGTTCATTCGCGCGTTTGTGGTGCTGATCGTGTTTTACGCGGTCAAGGCCATGCAGCCGGCGGCCGCGTGAAAACCGGCCATAAACGGGATAGGGCGGTGGCCTGATAAATCACGTCACCTTGCGGCTGCCGCCGCAGCTTTGCTTTGCAAAGCCCCTACCTGCCAAGCAGACTGATGCGGTATTTCATTATGCTTTGTGACTTGGCAGGAATGGGAGGTTAAAATGGATAAGGTATGGATTGTTCTGCTGCAGGTGCTGACGGGATACATGCCCCAGGCCTTCGGCTTTTTGTTGTTTGTCTACGGTTTTTGCGACCAGAAATGGAACCACCGGTATTGGCTCGGCGGGCTGCTGCTGTCGGCGCTGAGCATTATCGCGCGCCTGCTGCCCATTGTCACGGGGGTGTCCACCCTGCTGGTGATCATCTCCCTGATCCTCATCAGCACGTATTTCTGCCGGCTGCCCATGATGAAATGCATCATTTCCTCACTGCTGACAACCATCGTCATGCTGGTGGTGGAGCTGCCCGCCGTCACCCTGTACCCGTTGCTCATCGGCAAGGAGGCATTCCTGGCCGTGCAGCAGGACGAGCTGCAGTGGGCGCTTTACGGCATCCCCACCACACTGCTGTTCTGGCTGGTGGTGGCGATTTTCTATGTCGTTCGAATGAGGAGGGCGGTGCGCCGTGCAAAAGTGGATACGGAAGGCGGCGCACAGCCTGGCGGCAGCGCAGGGGGCTGACCAGAGCCGGGAGGACGTCATCGCCTATGGGCTGACCGCCCTGTGCCAGATAGGGGCCATCCTGCTGGGCGCCCTCGTCATCGGCCTGGCCGCAGGCATGGTGTGGGAATGCCTGCTCATCTATCTGGTGGTGGGCACGTTCCGCAAATGCACCGGCGGCGCCCACGCGCCGAGTCTGCTTGGGTGCATCCTGACCAGTCTGCTCACCATCGGGGCGATGGCGGGGCTAGCCCGGTATCTGCTGGCTCCCCGCCTGACGCCGCTGGCCGCGTCTCTTTGCCTGCTGGCGTTCGTCTGGATCTGGTGGATAATCATCCGCAGGGTGCCGGTGGATTCCCCCAACAAGCCCATCCGCCGGCCAGAAAAGATCCGGCGGCTGCGCCGTCAGAGCTTCGTTTACGCGGGGGTGTGCACCCTGGCCTGTGCCGGAACGGCGGCAGCATATTGGCTGCGGCCCCTGCCGACGACGGCGCTGAGCGTATATGCTTCGCTGATTCTCGCCCTTTGTTGGCAGTCGTTTACCCTTACGGCTCCTGCCGGATTGCTGTTGTGCTGCCGTGGGGGTAAGTAATTGATAAATTTGCATAGTAAGGAGGTGCTCTGAGTGAAAAAGAAACTGTTCGGTGCTTTGGCCGCGGTTTGTGCACTGGCCGCCACGCTGGTAGCTTCTTCCGCCTGCATCTGGTATCTCTATCAGCCGGAAGAGCCCGAGGCGCTGTCCGATAAATAAGACGGACGGAAAGGGGAGCTGGCGGGGCCGTTTGGCCCAGGCTGGCTTCCCTTATTCCAACATGTACGCGGAAGGGGAGCCGACCGCTCGCGGATAGTATTGAAAACGGAAAAGGGGGGGATTCGCCATGCAGAATCGAGAAATGCAGCGGGACAAGCAGGTCGCGCAGATGCTGTTCACGCTGAAGATCATGTTTATGCTGTTTTCCATGTTCCCGGTGTTTGAAAAGGCGTTCGGCGACCGGAAAAGCGGGACGCTGACCCAGGTGAAGCCCTCCCTGATGGGGATTCTCATCCTGGTGGCGGCCGTGGGCGTGCTGGGCGTTTTCCTTTTCTCGACCTTTGCGGAGTTTAAAAAGCGGCGTGTGGTGCTGCTGCTGGAGCTGCCGCTGTTTTTTGCCTTATATATCCTGACGCTTTGGATGTCCGGCCTGCATACGAGCAACTACAAGTTTCTGTTTTTATTCGTCATCATCTACTACACCATCGCCCATTCAAAGCAGATGGGGTTCCTGGTGGCGGCCGGCGGCTCGGCCCTGGTGCTGGGACTGGATTTGTTCACCGGGAACAGCCAGGACGTGAACGTCTATTTCCAGCAGGATCTGGCCCTGGTGGTGTCCTTCTTCGTGGTGGCCCAGTGCCTGGGGCTGTTTGTGCGGGTGCAGAGGGAATATGCCGCGTATCTGGAGGAATGCGCCCGAATGGACGGCTTGACCGGCGTGTACAACCATCGGTCTTTTCATCAGCTGCTGGAGGCGGCGTATGCCGCCAGCGTGGAAACCGACGCTCCGCTGTCTGTGATTATGATGGACATCGACTTCTTCAAAAAGTACAACGACCTTTACGGGCACCAGCAGGGGGATGAGGTTCTGCGGAGTATCGCGGCCGAAGTCGGGGCGCATCTGCGCCCGGAACAGACGCTGGCCCGCTACGGCGGCGAGGAGTTCGCCGTCATTCTGCCCGGATTGGCCATGCAGGAGGCCCAGAAGGTGGCGGAGGAAATCCACCGGGCGGTGGGGGAACTGCCCGTCACGGGGGAGGAGGTCATGCCCTCCGGACGGCTGACCATCTCGCTGGGACTGGCGTCCCTGGACGCGGCGGACAGCGGCTACGAGGCGCTGCTCAACCGGGCGGACGCCGCCCTGTACCGCGCCAAGTATCTGCGGCGGGACACCATTGAGATTTATTCCTCTGCCATCGACAAATACAATCACGAGAACGGCGGCAGCCCGTGCAGCGAGGAGTCTCTCAACTCTCTGAAAACCCTTATCGGCATCATCAACTCCCGGGACAGCTATACCTACAACCATGTGGAGAGGGTGGTGTATTACTGCGAAATTTTCGCCGATTATCTAAAGCTCCCCGCCGAGGAGAAGCGGCGGCTGTTGTACGCGGCATATCTGCACGATCTGGGAAAAATCAACATCCCTAAGGAGGTGTTGATCAAGCCCACCGCCCTGAGTGAGGAGGAATGGGGGCTGTTCCGCCAGCACTGCGAAATCGGCTATGACACCATCAGCCGGATAAGCGAGCTGCGGGATATCGCGCCCATTGTCCTGCAGCATCACGAGCGGATGGACGGCACCGGCTATCCCAACCGGCTGCGGGGCGGGGAGATTCTGTATCCGGCGCGGATGCTGGCCATTGCCGACAGCTTTGACGCCATGACCAACGAGCGGCCTTACAACAAGCGCAAAACATTTAAGGAGGCCTTTGTCGAGGTCCGCTGCTGCGCCGGCACCCAGTTCGATCCCGATTTGGCGGAACAGTTTATCGCGGCCATGCAGGAGGCCAGCTCCCCCAGCCACATCGCGTCGTAATAAAAAATAGGGTACGCGGCGACAACTGTCGCCTGCGTACCCTATTTTTGTTATTTCCCCAGGCTGTCCTTAAAGTCCAGAAATTCGTCGTAGGTCATCAGCTTGTCGAGAATCTGGCCGTTTTCGATTTCGATGATGCGGTTGGCCACGGTCTGGATGAACTGGTGGTCGTAGGAGGAGAACAGCACGTTGCCCTTGAACTCGGCCAGGCCGTCGTTAACGGCGGTGATGGATTCCAGATCCAGGTGGTTGGTGGGCTGATCGAGCACCAGGACGTTGGAGCCGAACATCATCATGCGGGAGAGCATACAGCGCACCTTCTCGCCGCCCGACAGCACGTTCACCGGCTTGAGCACGTCGTCCCCGGAGAAGAGCATCTTGCCGAGGAAGCCCCGCAGGTAGGTTTCGGTCACGTCGGCGGAATACTGGGCCAGCCATTGCAGGATGTTGTCTTCCACCCCGTCGAAAAAGGCAGAGTTGTCTTTGGGAAAATAGGACTGGGTGGTGGTGCCGCCCCATTTGTAGCTGCCCGCGTCGGGCTCAAGCTCGCCCATGATGATTTTAAACAGGGTGGTGGTGGCGATTTCATCCTGGCCGACAAAGGCGATCTTATCCCCTTTGTTCACCCGGAAGGAGACATTGTCCAGAACCTTAACGCCATCCACCGTCTTGGTCAGCCCTTCCACAGCCAGGATCTCCTTGCCCGCTTCCCGATCCATGGTGAAGCCCACGTAGGGATAGCGGCGGGAGGAGGCGGGCATTTCGTCCACCGACAGCTTCTCGATGAGCTTTTTGCGGGAGGTGGCCTGACGGGATTTGGACTTGTTGGCGGAGAACCGCTCAATAAAGCTCTGCAGTTCCTTGATTTTTTCTTCGTTCTTTTTGTTCTGATCCTTCATCATCCGCTGCATCAGCTGGCTGGATTCGTACCAGAAGTCATAGTTGCCCACGTAGATTTTGATTTTGTTGTAGTCCACGTCCACGATATGGGTGCAGACATTGTTCAGGAAATGCCGGTCGTGGGAGACCACGATGACCGTGCCGATGTAGTCCATCAGGAAGTCCTCCAGCCAGCGGATGGAGGCGATGTCCAGGTGGTTGGTGGGCTCGTCGAGCAGGATGATGTCAGGCTGGCCGAACAGGGCCTGGGCCAGCAGGATTTTCACCTTCTCCTTATCGGCCACCGCTGCCATGGGGCTTTCCAGCAGGGAGGTGTCCAGGCCGAGCCCCTGCAGAATCCGACCGGCCTCGGTCTCGGCTTCCCAGCCATTCAGCTCAGCGAACTCACCCTCCAGCTCGGAGGCCAGCACTCCGTCTTCCTCGGTGAAATCCTCCTTGGCGTACAGGGCATCCTTCTGCTTCATAATCTCATACAGGCGGGGATTGCCCAGGATGATGGCGTCCAGCACGGTGTATTCGTCGTAGGCGTAGTGATCCTGCTTGAGCACCGACATGCGGGTTTTGGGATCGATAGCCACCTCGCCGGTGGAGGGCTCCAGCTCCCCCGCCAGGATTTTCAGGAAGGTGGATTTCCCCGCGCCGTTGGCGCCGATGACGCCGTAGCAGTTCCCTCCCGTGAATTTCAGGTTGACGTGGGTGAACAGGTTCTGCCCGCCGAAGCTCAGGCTGACATCCGAAACAGTAATCATGGTTCCTCCAGGTATTCCGCAACATGCGTGTATTTGACAAACAGGGTAAGTATACCATCAATCGGGAGGAAACACAATACGGATTATTCCTCCCGCTGCAGGACATAGTCCGCGATGAGGCCCGCCACATCCACGCCGGTGCAGGCGGTCAGCGCCGCGAAGTGGGCGTTGGAGTTCACCTCGCAGACCAGGGGACCGGTCTCGGATTGCAGCAGATCCACCCCGGCGATTTCCGCGCCCAGGATGGCGGCGCATTCCAGGGCCAGGCGCTCCTCCTCCGCCGTGGGGGGGCAGGCCTCCCCATGACCGCCGTTCCCGATGTTGGCGCGGAAATCCATTTCCGACCGGCGGCGCATGGCGGCGGCGACCCGGCCGCCTACCACGTACAGCCGCTTGTCCTCTCCGGCGGATGCGGCGACAAACTGCTGGAGCAGGAACGGCTTGGGCCCCATGGTATCGGCCAGGCGGCAGAGCTGGCCGCGGTCGCGGGCCAGGTACACCTGCCCGCCCAGGGAACCGAAGCATTCCTTGACCACCAGGGGAAAGCCCAGCGTCTCCGCCCCTCGGCGGAGAAACGCGTCCCCTTGCGCGTCCATGTTCACATAGGTCATGGGGGCCACCAGGGTGCGGGGCATGGGAACGCCCCGGCGGGCCAGTTCCAGATGGGTGGCCGCCTTATCGTCGCAGACGGCCACCGCCGCCGCCGTGTTGTACAGCCGCACGCCCATCCCCTCCAGCGCCCGGGCCAGGCGCACGTCCTTGTCCCAGAACAGGGCGTAGTCTCCCGCTTGAAGCGGCGGAACGCGCAGGGCCCGTTCCCGCCGCTCACCGGTGAATTCCGCCGTCACCGCCGTGTTGGGCAGCGGGACCCACTTCGCTCCCCTGGCCGCCGCGGCGGCTGTCAGGGAGCGCACCACCTCCGGGGGGCCGTCGGGGTTCCAGAAACCGTTATAGAACACATAGCCTGCCATGAGACATCCCTTCTTGCGCCGCAAGGCGCCTTACGTAAAACTGTGCTCCACCGTCACCACGGTGAACAGATGGGGATTGACCACCGTCACCCGCCGCTGCAGCTCCGCCTTGACGCTGGCCTCGTCCTTGAAATCAAACGGGGCCACCACGTCGAAAATCAGGTTGGTGTGGGTTTCTCCGAACACCACCCGGAAATCGTGCATGGTCAGGCGGGGATCGATGTCCTCCAGAATGGTTTCCACCGTGATTTTCAGGGCCTCCACCTCTTCGTTGCCGCTGTCCACCGGATCCATATGGATGCAGGCGATGGCCCGGTATTTCCGGCTCAGCTCCCGCTCCACGCAGTCGATGAGATCGTGGCTGCGCATCATATCCTCGTGACAGGAAACCTCGGCGTGCAGGGACAGCACCAGCCGGCCGGGGCCGTAGTTGTGGATCATCAGATCGTGCACGCCGATGATGCCCGGATGGGCCATCACCGTGTTTTTGATGTCCTGCACCATCTCCGGGTCGGGCGCCTGTCCCAGCAGGGGGGACACGGTTTCCTTGATGACGGTGAAGCCCGACCAGATGACGAACAGGGCCACCAGCAGGCCGACATAGCCGTCGATGGCCACGCCGCTCAGCCAGCCGATCAAGGAGGTGAGCAGCACCACGCCGGTGCAGATGACATCGTTGCGGCTGTCCGCGCAGCTGGCCTTCAGGGCCTCCGAACGGATAGTATTCCCGATTTTTTTGTAAAACAGCGCCATCCAGAGCTTGACCGCGATGGCCAGCGCCAGCACGACGATGGTCAGCACCCCGAACTCCGGCAGGGCGGGGTGCCGGATCTTATCCACCGCGGACAGGAACAATTCGAAGCCGGCGGCCATGATCAAGGCCGCCACCCCCAGGGCGGAGAGGTATTCCATCCGGCCGTGGCCGAAGGGATGCTCCGCGTCGGGGGGCGCGGAGGAAAGCTTGAAGCCCACCAGGGTGACGATGGAGGAGCCGGCGTCGGACAGGTTGTTGAACGCGTCGGCCAGAATGGCCACGCTGCCCGACAGGGCTCCGATGGCGAGCTTCGCGGCGAACAGCAGCACGTTGGCCGTCAGCCCGGCGGCCCCGGCCAGCCGACCGTAGGTATAGCGTACCCGTTCGTCGTCCGTATCCTCCGGACGTTTGACGAACGTTTTGACAAGCCATTTCGTCAGCATGGCGATTCCTCCTCTTGATAAAGCCCGCCGGCCGCTCAGGCCAGCTCCGGCAGGGCCGCCAGGTAACGGGCCACCCCGTCGTCGTTGTTGCCGGCCACGATGACATCCGCGGCGGCCCGCGCGTCGGGCCGGCCGCTGGCCACGCAGCAAGCCACATCGGCCGCCGCGAACAGGGGCAGATCGTTGCTGTTGTCCCCGAAAGCCACCAGCCGGTCGGCGCCGATCAGCGCCTGAAGCCGCCGGGCGCCCTTGTCCTTGCCCGCTTCGGCGCTGAAAACTTCCAGATACCAGTTGTTTTCCATATAATTGTCCTTATACAGGGTGCAGGCAATGCCGGGCAGGGCGGTCAGCCGGTCTCGGATCCGGTCCAGCCGATCGTATGCGTCCTGCAGGGAGAAATAGACCCCCGCCCCCTCGCCGTAGGCGGGACGCTGCCGGAAGCATTCCGGAAACCGGGCGCCCCGCTTGGCCAGAAAGACCCGTTCTCCCTCGGAGGTCAGTTCGGTGAAGCAGGCGTGCAGCTGGCCGTCCTCCACCCGGTAGAGAAAGGGGTTCTTCCCTTCGGCTGCGCAGGCGGCCAGCACCGCGGCCACCGCGTCCGGCGGCATTTCGCAGCTCTGCAGGATGGCGCGGGAGGCCATGTCGTAAAGCATGACCCCGTTCATCAGCACCAGCGGGGTGTTCCAATGGATGCCCTGCAGGTCGAGCATCCCGAGGCCGATGAGGCTGCGGGCGGTGGCCAGGGAGAAAAGCAGTCCCCGCTCGACGGCCCGGTTGATGACGGAAGCGGAAAAAGGCGACACCTGCTGGTTGTCATGCAGCAGCGTGCCGTCCAAATCGGAAATATATAGGGTGGTCATTGTCTGAAAATCCTTTCTGCGCGGTTCAGCCTTCGCCCGGGTAGAGGGCTTGGAGCACCAGCTCAAAATACGGCCGGCCGTAATGGTGGAACGTCCGGCGGGCCACCATATCCATCAGCTCGGTGCGGGTGACCCATTTGGCCTGCGCCACCTCCTCCGTCTGGAGCCTCAGGGAGGACAGCTCCACATCCCGGCGAAGCACCCAGATATCGGTGAAGGAATTGCGCCGACGGATCCGGCCGGCGAAGCGCAGATCCTCCCCAGCGGTTTCGATGCCCAGCTCCTCCCGCAGCTCCCGGGCGGCGGCGGTGTGACTGTTCTCCCCCGCGACGGCGGAACCACCCGTGGCGGCCCAGATGTCCGGCATCAGCTTGAGGTGGGCGGCCCGTTTCTGAATCAGCAGGCGGCCCTGTCCGTCGATGATCCATATATGCACGACCAGATGGTATTGGCCGGGCTTCAAATGCTCGCCGCGCTCCATCGTTTCGCCGGTGGGGTTTCCCTCCCCATCGCGCAGGTCCCATCGTTCCATCGGTTTCGCTCCTTTCACCCCTGACACGGGGGACGGTATATGGGTCATATTGTATCCCATTTTAGGCGGGTTGTCCACCGCTATTGCCGAATTTCTGTGAAAATGACAGAGCAGGGTTGACAGCCGCGCCGGGGGGCGGTACACTTCTTTTACGGCCGGGCTCGCTCCCGTACCGACAAGAAAGGCGGAATCGCCCATGGAAACCATCCGGCTGGACGCATTGGCGGCCAAACAGTTTCATATCTCCGCTGAGGAGGCCGCCGGGCTGATCATGGCCGGCCGGGTATTCCTCGGCGGCGTCCCGGCGGACAAGCCCGGCACCCCTGTGCCGGCGGACAGTCTGCTCACCCTCAAGGAGAAGGCGCGCAAATACGCCAGCCGCTCCGGCTACAAGCTGGCCAAGGCGCTGGATGTGTTCGCCGTGGATCCGGCGGGGATGACGGCGTGCGATATCGGCGCCTCCAACGGCGGCTTCACTGACTGTCTGCTGCAGCACGGGGCCGCACATGTGTTTGCGGTGGACGTGGCCTATGGCATCCTTGCCTGGGAGCTGCGGGAGGACGCGCGGGTCACGGTGATGGAACGCACCAACGCCCGGAACCTCACGCTCGAACAGCTGGAGGCCTTCGGCGCCGCGCCGCTGCCCTGTCAGCTGGTCACGGCCGATGTTTCCTTCATTTCCCTCAAGCGCATTTTCCCCGCCGCCGATCGGGTGCTGCGGGAGGACGGGGAATGTCTCTGCCTGATAAAGCCCCAGTTCGAGGCCCAACCCCGGCAGCTGGGAAAAAACGGCATCGTCAAGGATCCGGCCATTCTGCCGCCGCTGCTGCTCTCCCTGGCCGCCGCCGCGCGGGACAGCCGGCTGTTTCTGCGGGGGCTGACCGTGTCGCCCATCCACGGCACCAACGGCAACGTGGAATATCTGGCCGCGTTCTCCCGCCGGGACGCCCTGGACGAGGACGAAACCGCCGCGCTGGTGGCCGCCGCGCTGGCCGAACAGCCCGACGAATAGAGCCGGCCATATTATTGACAAGAGTAGGCGCAGCGGGTATAATAAAACGGAAAACGAGGCTCGCACCCCCGGCGGGTGGGAGCGTTTTTCATATCGGCGGCGCATGGGGCCGCCTGCCGCGGAAAAAGGACGACGGACGGCGGGGTGGCGCCGTGTTTTTCAGACGGGGTTTCATCCCGCGACCGAAAGGGGGATTGTGTATGAAGCGCGGCGCTTTGGCCGCTCTGCTGGCCGCGGCAACGCTGCTGCTGGCCGGCTGCAGCATGGACGTGGACGCGTATTTGATTCCCCCAAAACTCCAGGGCGAGGAACAGCAGATTCAACAAGCCCTGGACGAGTTTATCCAGACGCGGTACGGCAAGGGTGCCAGCACGAACTACACCCTGAAATATCCCAAGGGCGGCGAGTATACGTCCGCCTTTATCCTGACCGATTTGAACAGCGGCCGGCTCGATACCGCTTCCAAGCAGTCGGCGGCCAACGACGTGGCCCTCGCCTTTTACCAGGTGGCGCAGAAGGGGGCCGCCGCCAACACGCACATCAACCTGCTGCGTCAGACCGACGGCGACTGGACCTCGGTCAGCGACGTGGAGGGGCTGAGCACCGATATCGAGCGGGTGGTGTTCGGCGATCTGGACGGGGACGGGATCGAGGAGCTGATGGCCGGCTGGAGCATTTATAACAACCGGGATCAGCAGCTGCACGTCTACTCCCTGGCGGGGGACACCATCACCCCGCTGTCCACCGATAATGTTTATACCCAGCTGTTCGTCGGGGACGTCACCTCCTCGGGGCGGGACGATTTGCTCTTGATGCGGCTGGAGGGCAATAATGTGACCACTGCCCGGCTCAAGGGCCTGCAGGACGGCCAGCTGGTGGAAAAGGGCGCGGTGCGCCTGGACGGGTATATCAACCAATTCGGCACGGTGCAGATGGGCCGGCTGGCGGACGGCATCCAAGGGGTGTATATCGACGCGCTCAAGGACGCCAACACCACCATTACCGAGCTGGTCTACTGGGATCACGGCCGGCTGAACGCCCCGTTTTATGATACCAGCAAGAACATCACCAGTGCGACGGCCCGCTCGTCCGGCATGGCCGCCCGGGACATCGACGCCGACGGCCGGGTGGAGATTCCCCTGTGCAACCGGCTGCCCGGTTATTACGAAACCGCGGACCCCAAGGAAACCATGTGGCTGACCGGCTGGTATGACTGGGATTATGCCGCCCAGACGGCCAAGCTGAAATTCAACACGGTGCTCAATCTGGCCGACGGCTATTATGTGCGTATCGACGACAGCTGGAAGGAACGGTTCACCACCCTGTACACCGAAGCCGACCGCACCCTGTGGTTCAAGCCGATGGAAAACGGGCAAATCGGCGAGCCGTTTATGGCTGTCCGGATATATAAGGATAACGAGTCGGTATCGGAGGATCCGGACAAGAAGTTTGAGCCGTTCGGCAGCAGCGGACATGGGAGTGGCATGGGCTATACGGAAAGTGTGCAATATGCCTTTTGGTTCGACCAGGACAACGCGTATGGGCTGACGTCCCGGGAGGCGGTGCAGGTGATTGTGACCAGGCTGCTGTTTCAGTAATAGCGGCGGTTCTTATAGGAAAGCGGCGTTTTGCTAGAGTGTGGGAAAGGACGGGGACATGCGGTGAAAAAGATCCTGGTTTGCGAGGACGAGACGTCCATCCGCGAGTTCGTGGTGATCAATCTCAAGCGGGCGGGCTATGAGGTCGTGGAGGCCGGCTCGGGGGAAGAGGCCGTCGAAAAATACGACGCGGAGCAGGGCGGCGTGGACATCGCCCTGCTGGATATCATGCTGCCGGGCATGGACGGCTTCGCCGTCTGCCGGGAGTTGCGCCAGCGCAGCGAGACCATGGGCATCATCATGCTCACCGCCCGCACCCAGGAGATGGAGAAGGTGGGCGGCCTGATGATGGGGGCGGACGATTATGTGACCAAGCCTTTCAGCCCGTCGGAGCTGGTGGCCCGGGTGGACGCCCTTTACCGCCGGGTGACGGCGGTGCGCAGCCGCAACGAGGTCAATTATCTGGAAAAAATCGAATCGGGCGCTTTTGTGCTTAACCTGCGCAGCCGCACCCTGAAAAAGGACGGCCAGCCGGTGGAGTTGACCCAGGTGGAATTTCAAATCATGGAATATTTCTTCACCAATCCGGGCAAGGCGCTCAGCCGTACCGAAATCCTGACCCGGGTGTGGGGAGAAGAGTATTTCGGGGAAGAAAAAATCGTGGACGTCAACATCCGCCGCCTGCGGATGAAGATCGAGGACGATCCCTCGGCCCCCAAGTATATCCTGACTGTCTGGGGCATGGGATATAAATGGAGCGCCGACGGGGCGAAGGCCTGATTCTGACGGGAAAAGGAGGCGCGGCGTATGCGCAAAGGGATCACCCGGCGCTGGATGGTCAACGGGTTTGCCGTCATCGTCGGCTTCCTGGTCATCGTGGAAATCGCCTTTATGGTGGCGGTGCGTTCGTACTATTACCAGGGCGTGGAGACAGCTTTGAGCAACCGGGCGGAGACGTACCGCAATTCCGTATCCATGTCCGTCGCCTTCAGCAACCTGTCCGCGGGAACGGTGGATTTGTCCCAGCGGGCCCAGGAGCTGGTGGAACGATTCAACAATAAAGAGAAGATGGAGCTGCAGGTGCTGGACAAAACCGGCGCCGCTCTGATTTCCTCCACCGGGTTCGTGCCGGCGATCGATTTGAACATGGAGGATTTCAAAAGGGCGCTGCAGGCGGGCTCCAACGACAGGGGCGTCTGGACGGGCAAAAACGCCAACCGGGAAAACGTCATGGCCTATACCCTGCTGGAGCGGGATCAAAACGGCAATGTGATCGGGGCGCTGCGCTATGTGGTGTCGCTGACCCTGGTGGATCGGCAGGTTTGGATTCTGGTGGGCGTCATGCTGCTGTTCGGTGTGGTCATCGTGTTTTTCGTCGCCCTGTCCAGCTCGTATTTTATCAGCTCCATCGTCAACCCGGTGACTGAAATCGGGCGGGCGGCCAGGCGGATCGCCCTGGGGGAGTATGACTTCCGTATCGAGAAAAAATACGACGACGAAATCGGCGAGCTGTGCGACACTCTCAACTATATGGCGGGGGAAATCGACACGGCGGAGCGGATGAAAAACGACTTTATTTCCTCCGTCTCCCATGAGCTGCGCACCCCGCTGACCGCCATCAAGGGCTGGAGCGAGACCCTGCGCCAGGTGGGGCCGGACGACACTGAGATGATGGAAAAGGGGCTGGACGTCATCGCCGGGGAGGCGGAACGCCTGTCCGGCATCGTGGAAGAGCTGCTGGATTTCTCCCGGATGCAGAGCGGGCACCTGATGATGAAGTTCGGCCGCACCGATGTGGTGGCCGAACTGGAGGAGGCGGTCTTTCTGTTCCGCGACCGGGCGGAAAAGAGCGGGATCGCCATGCAGTATGTGGAGGCGCCCGATATACAGCCGGTGCTGGGGGATCGGGACCGTCTCAAGCAGGTGTTCATCAACGTGCTGGACAACGCCATCAAATATTCCAACGCCGGCGGGAAAATCCGGGTGGAGGCGGCGGATATGGGCGGCCACGTGCAGATTGTGGTCAGCGACACCGGCGTGGGCATCTCCAAGGAGGATTTGCCGAATATCAAAAACAAGTTCTACAAGGCCAATAAAACCCGTCCCGGCTCCGGCATCGGCCTGGCCCTGGCGGACGAAATCATCCGGCGACACAAGGGACGGCTGGACATCGAGAGCGAGGAGGGCGTCGGCACCACGGTGATCATCACCCTGCCGGTGGCCCCGCCCGACGCGCCCGCGTTGTCTTAAGAGAATACCAGCGGTGTAAAAGCGGGCAGTCCCCGCGCTGTTAATAAAGGAAAGGCACAGGGAACGATTATGTCTCAGAACACCAAGAACGCTTGTCCCGGGAAAAAGACCTCCATCGGCGGGCAGGCCCTCATCGAGGGGATTATGATGCGCGGGCCGGAGACCACCTCCATGGCCGTGCGGCACGTTTCGGGAGAAATCGTGCTGGAAAGCTGGCCCACGGCCGGAGGCCATAAGCCGAAGGTGCTGCGCGCTCCCTTTATCCGGGGCATTTTCAACTTCATCGATTCCCTGCGGTATGGGTATAAATGCCTGATGCGCTCCGCCGAACTCAGCGGCTTGGAGGACGAGGAGGAACCGCCAAAAGGCAAAAAGGATAAACAGGAGCCGCCGGCCGGCGCGTTCGCCATATCCACCGCCCCGGACGCGCAGAGCGCTCTGGAACGGGAGCAGGAGGTGGTCCTCGCCGCCGAAATGGCACAGGAGGATACCGCCGCGGCCTGCGGTTTGCCGGAGGCTGCCGTGAGCGTGGCGGAGATCGGGGCCGAGGAGGCCGCGCCGACTGTTCCCGCCGCCCCGCCGGCGGAGAAAGCTGCCAAGGAGGAAAGCAAGGGCGAGAAGGTGCTCATGACCTTCCTGATGGTGCTCAGCTCCATTCTGGGGGTGGCCCTGGCCATCGGGCTGTTTTTGTGGCTGCCGTCCTTTTTGTATACGCTTCTCAAGGGCGCCGTGCCCGCGCTGGACAGCAGCGCGCTGCGGGGCGTGTTCGAGGGGGTGTTCCGGATCCTGCTGTTCATCGGCTATATGCTGCTGGTGTCCCTGATGAAGGACATCAAGCGGGTGTTTATGTATCACGGGGCGGAACATAAGGCCATTTTCTGTTACGAGGCGGGGGAAGAGCTGACGGTGGAGAACGTCCGCAAGCAGCGGCGCTTCCATCCCCGCTGCGGCACCTCCTTCATGATTTTGATGCTGCTCATCGGCGTGATTGTCTCCATGATTATCCGGGTGGACGATCCGCTGCTGCGCACCGCTATCAAGCTGCTGACCATTCCCCTGGTGGTGGGGATCGGCTATGAGCTTATCAAGCTGGCGGGACGCAAGACCAACTGGTTCACCAAAGCCATTTCGGCCCCGGGCATGTGGTTGCAGCATATTACCACTAAGGAGCCGGACGACAGCATGATCGAGTGCGCCATCGCGGCGCTCAAAGAGGTCATCCCCGCCGACCCCGAAGCCGACAACTGGTGAGGGCGGCGATGGAATACCGAGAATTGTATGCCGAAACGGAACGGCGGCTGCGGGAGGCCGGGTGTGACAGCCCGGCCTTTGACGCCGTCTGTCTGCTGGAGGATGTGGGTGGGCTGCCGCGGGGTACCTCCCCCCGGCTGAACGCCCGGACCGTTCCCGCCGACAAGGAGCGGGCGGTGCGGGACGCGGCGGAGGATCGGGCGGCCGGCCGCCCGCTTCAGTATATTCTGGGAAACTGGGAGTTCCTGACGCTGACACTCTCGGTGGGGGAAGGGGTGCTGATTCCCCGGCCGGACACCGAGCTGCTTTGCGAGGCGGCGGCGGCCCGGCTGCCCCTGGTGCCCGGCGGGGACGCTCCGCGGGTGCTCGATTTGTGCGCGGGCAGCGGCTGCGTGGGGCTGGGGCTGTGCAGCCTGTATCCGGCGGCAGCGGTGACGGCGGTGGAGCTGTCCGACGAGGCGTTCGTCTATCTGAAGGAGAACACGGCCCGGTATCCGGCGTATCGCGTGTGGCCCATCCAGGCCGATGTGCTGGCGGACGGGGAGCGGTTCGGCGGCGTCTATCAGGCCGTGTTGGCCAACCCGCCGTATATCCCGGCGGCGGAGCTGCCCTCCCTGATGCGGGAGGTGCGGCGGGAGCCCCGCATGGCGCTGGATGGCGGCGACGGCTTGGTCTTTTACCGGGTAATCGCCCGGGTTTGGGCAGCCAAGCTCTGCCCCGGCGGCTTCTGCGCCGTGGAGGTGGGGGCCGGGCAGGCGGCCGCGGTGTCCGCGCTGTTTGAAGAGGTCGGTTTGACGGGGCTGGAAATCCTCGAGGATTTGGGCGGAATCCAGCGGGTCGTCGTCGGCTGGAGAAAATAAACGCGAATAATTTCGAACGAATGTTTGCTTTTTTCGCCGAATCGGTTGCTTTTTCCGTATGGATCTCGTATAATAGAAAACGAAATCGAACATATGAGCGCGTTTGAATCAAGCGCTTTGGAAAGAAGGATGACGATATGGCGGATGTCAAGAAGAAAGCTCCTGAAAAGGCGGGCGTGAAGGCGGCCGTGGGGGATGAGCGCAAGAAGGCCCTGGAGGCCGCCCTGCAGCAGATTGAGAAGAATTACGGCAAGGGCGCGGTCATGCGCCTGGGGCAGAACGTGGGCATGAACGTGGAATGCATTCCCACCGGCTCCATGGCGCTGGATGCGGCGCTGGGCATCGGCGGCCTGCCCCGCGGTCGTATCGTCGAGATTTACGGGCCGGAGGCGTCGGGCAAGACCACCCTGGCGCTGCATGCCGTGGCGGAGGCCCAGAAGAAGGGCGGCGAGGCGGCGTTCATCGACGTGGAGCACGCCCTCGATCCGGTGTACGCCGGGGCCCTGGGGGTGGACGTGGACTCCCTGCTGGTCTCCCAGCCGGACACCGGTGAGCAGGCGCTGGAAATCGCCGAGGCGCTCATCCGGTCGGGGGCTTTGGACATCGTGGTGGTCGACTCGGTGGCCGCGCTGGTGCCCCGGGCGGAAATCGAGGGCGAGATGGGGGACAGCCATGTGGGGCTGCAGGCCCGCCTGATGTCCCAGGCCATGCGCAAGCTGGCCGGCGCGGTGTCCAAATCCAACTGCATCGCGATTTTTATCAACCAGCTGCGTCTGAAGGTGGGGGTGGTGTACGGCAACCCCGAGGTGACCGCGGGCGGCAACGCGCTGAAATACTACGCGTCCGTCCGGCTGGACGTGCGCCGCACCGAAACGCTGAAGGCCGGGTCGGAAGCCATCGGCGCCCATACCCGGGTGAAGGTGGTCAAAAACAAGGTGGCCCCGCCCTTCAAGGAGGCGGAGTTCGATATCATGTACGGCGAAGGCATCTCCAAGGAAGGGGAGCTGCTGGATCTGGCGGTCAAGCTGGACATCGTGCAGAAGTCGGGCGCTTGGTTCTCCTACAAGGAGGAGCGGCTGGGCCAGGGCCGGGACAATGTGAAGGAGCTGTTCAAGGGCAACCCGGAGCTGACCGCGGAAATCGAGGCGCTGGTGCGGGCCAACCTCGACAAGCTCAACCCTTCCCGGACCAAGACCAACCGTGAGCCGGTGGAAATCCCGCTGGCGGCGGCTGCCAAAATGTCCGCGCCCGCCGCCAAGGCGGCCATCGACATTGTGGTGGACGACGAATAAAGCAGCGGAATAAAAGACGGGGCGGTTTTAGAAAACCGCCCTCAGTCTGTCGAAAAAGGGAATCCGTCATTCGTGAAACGAAAAAAGCGGAGGCGGGTTACCGATCGGTGTTTGCGAGGACATGTGCCTCGCAAACACTCCTTATAGGCGAAAAATAGCGGAAACACGTGTGTTTCCGCTATTTTTCAAGAGCAGGGCGTGGTCGGGCGGAGCGAACGCTCCGCCAGCGGGGATAGAGGGAGCAAGGCGAGTATAACGAGCCGTCGCGATCCGGCATCCCCGTCCAGCAGCGTGTCGACTTTGTCGACACGCTGGGGGCGGTTTTAGAAAACCGCCCTATTCTTTTTTGGTAAGGAGAGGCGCGGTATGATCATTACGGATGTGCGCAAGCGGCGGGGGCGGCTGTATCAGCTGTATCTGGACGGGGAACCGGCGGTAACGGTGGACGCCGCGGCCTTCGACGAATCGCCCTATCGGATGGGAGGACGGATCGACGACGATCAGCTGCGGGAGCTGCTGGAAGCCGGAAGCCGGCGGCGGGCGCGGGAAAAAGCGCTGTACCTGCTGTCCATGCGGGATCACTCCCGCGGGGAGCTGGAGCAGAAGCTGCGCCAAACGGCGGGCGCGCAGGCGGCGGAGGAGACAGCGGCCCGCATGGAGGAGCTGGGGCTGGTGGACGACGAGGCCTACGCCCGCCGGCTGGCCCGGGACCTGCTGGCCAGAAAGCACTATCCCCGCCGCCGCCTGGCGCAGGAGCTGACGGGCAAGGGGATTGACCACGCCCTGGCGGAGGAGGCCGCGGCCGAGGCCATGGAGGAAGCGGAAACCGACGACGGACAACAGGCACTTGAACTGTTGCGCAAAAAATACTATAATAGGCTGTATGACGAAAACGCCCGCCGGAAGACCGCCGCGGCGCTGGCCCGTTACGGCTTCGGCGGCGACGCCGTCCGGCGGGCCATGGAAGCCGCCCTGTCGGATCAGGAGGACAGCGGGGACTGACGGGACAAAAGAAAAGTGGAGTACAACCTATGACATGTAAAGTGGGAATGGTATCTCTCGGCTGCCCGAAGAACCAGATGGATGCGGAACTGATGCTGGCCAAGCTGGAGCAGGCCGGCTTTGAACTGGTGGCGGAAAGCGGCCTGGCGGACGTGGTGATTGTCAACACCTGCGGCTTCATCGAGGACGCCAAAAAGGAATCCATCGAGAATATTTTGGAATTCGCCCAGCTGAAACAGGAGGGGCGGATTCAGCGCATCATCGTCACCGGCTGCCTGGCCGAGCGGTACCAGGAGGAACTGGTGACCGAGCTGCCCGAATGCGACGGCGTGCTGGGCCTCGGCGCCAACGGGGATATTGTGGAGGCGGTGCGCCGGGTGATGGGCGGGGAGAAAACCGTCCGGTTCCCCGCCAAGGACTGCTGGAGCCTGGAAGGCGACCGGCTGCAGACGACCCCCAGCTTTTTCGCTTATCTGCGCATCGGGGACGGCTGTAACAACTGCTGCACCTACTGCGCGATCCCGTCCATCCGGGGCCGGCTGCGCTCCCGCCCGATGGAGAGCCTTCTCGCGGAGGCCGAGAAGCTGGCGGCCGACGGGGTGAAGGAGCTGATCCTGGTGGCCCAAGACACCACTCTGTACGGCACCGATTTGTACGGGGAGGCCCGGCTGCCCCAGCTGCTGCGCGGCTTGTGCGGCATCGAGGGGATCCGCTGGATCCGGCTGCTGTACTGTTATCCGGAGCATATCACCGACGAGCTGCTGGACGTCATGGCCGCGGAGGACAAGGTGCTGAACTATATGGACATCCCGATCCAGCATGTCAGCGGCAAGGTGCTGACCGCCATGAACCGGACAGGCGACGCGCGCACGCTGCGGGAGCTGATTGCCCGCATCCGCGACAGGGTGCCGGGCATCGTCCTGCGCACCACGGTGATGACCGGATTCCCCGGCGAGGGAGAGGCGGAATTTGTAGAACTCTGTCAATTTATACAGGATGTAAAATTCGAGCGGCTGGGCTGCTTCGCTTTTTCTCCGGAGGAGGGGACCGTCGCGGCCTCCCTGCCCGGACAGATCGAGGAAGAGGAAAAGCAGCGCCGCCGGGATATCGTCATGGAGGAGCAGACGCGGATTTCCGACGCGTATAACCAGGCACAGGTCGGAAAAACCATCCCGGTGCTGGTGGAAAGCTATGACCGGTACGCGGAATGCTGGTTCGGCCGCAGCCAGGGGGATGCCCCCGACATCGACGGCAAGGTGTTTTTCTCCTGCCCGCGCGGTGCGGTACAGCCTGGTAGGCTGGTGCAGGTCAACATTACGGATGCCATGGACTGGGATCTGATGGGAGAGTATGTGGATGAATCTGCCCAATAAACTGACGGTGATACGCATCCTGCTGGCTCCTATATTTTTACTGCTGCTGCTGTGGGAGTTTCCGTTTCACAATCTGACGGCCGGGCTGGTGTTCGGCGCGGCGGCGCTGACCGACATGTTCGACGGGAAAATCGCCCGCAGCCGGGGCCTTATCACCAACCTTGGCAAATTTCTCGATCCGCTGGCCGACAAGATGCTGACCACGGCGGCGTTCCTCGGCTTCCTGGCGGCGGGGCGGCTGGACGTGTGGGCGGTGATGATCATCCTGACGCGGGAGTTCATGGTGACTTCCGTGCGGCTGGTGGCGGCCAAGGACGGCACCGTTATCGCGGCCAGCCTGGCCGGCAAGGCCAAGACGGTGGCTCAGTTCGCGTCCATCCTTTACATGCTGGCGGCGCTGGAGTTCTGCAGCTGGGAGCACACGCTTCTGGCCGGAACGGCGGTGCCGGGCTGGCTGTTCGACGTGCTGCCCCTGGTGGGGCAGGCGCTCATCTGGGTGTCGGTGGTGCTGACCGTGATTTCCGGGTTCCAGTACGTCTGGTCGTACCGGCAATATTTCACCAGCGGCGGCTGAATGGAAAATAAAGGTGGATTTTTCCGCCGGATCGTACTATAATGACAATAGATAAGCGATGAAGAAATCGTGCCTGGCGGCTCAGCGACCACTGGGTTTTATCATCGCTTATCTAGCGGCCCGCAGCGGCTGCCTGATATCGCTTACAGACGTTTACCGGGAGAAGTATCCGGCACACGGGCGTCCCAGAGAGGGAGCGCCGCGCCGCAGGCGGCGCGGGTGGAAGCGCTCCAGACGGCCCCGCTGGGAGAAATGCACCCGTCAGTCCGCGGAGGGAACGGGCGGCAGAGCCCGCCTTATAGTATCTTCGCGCGGAAGCCCCCGTTACCGGGCCAACAAGGCGGAAGCCGCGGCGTGAAAGCGCCCGTTTTCCGCGAACCGGAGTGGAACCGCGACGAGTCGCCTCCGTTTCGTCCAGGCGTAGGACGCTGGACGGGACGGAGGCGTTTTTCATAAGGCGAGGGGGAGCGCTCCCTCACCTTATGCGGCGGTTCCCCGGGGCCGCCGCGAGGGTTCCCTTGTGTTATTGCTAAGTAAGAAAGGAATGGGCATTGCATGTTTGAACGCATGCGCGAAGACATCGCCGTTATCCAGGAGCGGGATCCCGCCGCCCGATCGGCCCTGGAGGTCATGCTGCTGTACAACGGCTTCAAGGCCATTCGCGCGCACCGGAAAGCCAATTGGTTTTACCGGCACAGAATGAAATTTATCGCCCGCTGGATTTCCCAGAGGTGCGTGCGGCGCACCAACATCGAAATCCATCCCGCTGCCCAAATCGGCCGCCGCCTGTTCATTGACCACGGCACCGGCGTGGTCATCGGGGAAACCACCATCATCGGCGACGACTGCACCATTTATCAGGGAGTAACGCTGGGCGGAACCGGGAAGGATAAGGGCAAGCGGCATCCCACGCTGGGCAACAACGTGATGGTGGGCTCCGGCGCAAAGGTGCTCGGGCCGATCACCATCGGGGACAATGTCCGCATTGCCGCCGGCGCGGTGGTGCTTGACGCCATTCCCGAAAATTCCACGGCGGTGGGCGTACCGGCCCGGGTGGTGCGGCGCAACGGCGCTAAAATCGTCGATCTCGACCAGGTGCATATTCCCGACCCGGTGGCCCAGGAGCTGTGCCGCCTGGAGCACCGGATCGCCCTGCTGGAAGCGCAGCTGGGCGAAAAGGCCGGGGGAGACGCCCCGGACCCGACGGCGTTCGTTCAATAACAATACGGGAGTGTCCGCCGCAGGCCGCCGCCCTCCGGAAAAGCGAGACGGAGGACGGCGGCCCGGGAGGGCCCGACCGGAATTCAGTATGGAAAGAGAGAAGCAGCCCATGAAGATTTACAACACCCTGACCCGCCAAAAGGAAGAGCTGGTGACGCTGGAGCCGGGAGTGGCGCGCATTTACGCGTGCGGCCCCACGGTGTACAACTACATCCATATCGGCAACGCGCGGCCCCTGTGCGTGTTCGACGTGCTGCGCCGGTACCTGGAATGGCGGGGCTACGAGGTGAAATTCGTCCAGAACTTCACCGACATCGACGACAAGATCATCCGCCGGGCCAATGAGGAAGGGGTCGGCTATCAGGAGATCGCCGCCCGGTATATCGAGGAGTTCTGGGTGGACGCCAAGGGGCTGGGCGTGCGGGAGGCCACCGTGCATCCCAAGGCCACGGAAAACATGGAGGAGATCGAGAGCCTCATCGCCGGACTGGTGGAAAAGGGCTATGCGTACCGGGCGGCCAATGGGGACGTGTATTTCCGCACTCACAAATTTGACGAATACGGCAAGCTGTCCCATCAGCCGCTGGACGATTTGGAATCGGGAGCGCGCATTGCCGTCGGGGAGGAAAAGGAGGATCCCATGGATTTCGCCCTGTGGAAGGCGGCCAAGCCGGGAGAGCCCAGCTGGCCCTCCCCCTGGAGCGACGGGCGGCCGGGCTGGCATATCGAATGCTCCGCCATGGCCCGCCGGTATCTGGGAGAAACCATCGACATCCACTGCGGCGGCCAGGATCTGATTTTCCCCCATCATGAAAACGAAATCGCCCAGAGCGAATGCTGCAACGGCGCGCCGTTCGCCCGGTATTGGATGCACAACGGGTATATCAACGTGGACAACAAGAAGATGTCCAAATCCCTGAACAACTTCTTCACCGTGCGGGATGTGGCGGAACAGTACGGCTATGAGCCCATCCGGTTTTTCCTCATCTCCTCCTCCTACCGCAGCCCCATCAACTACAACACCGCCATCATCGAGCAGGCCAAGGCCTCTCTCGATCGGCTGTACAACTGCAAAAGCGCGCTGGAATTCGCCGTCGGGAACGCCGGCGAGGGTGACGGGGATCCGGCGTTTGCCGCGGCGCTGGCCTCCCGGCGGGATCAATTCATCGCCGCCATGGAGGACGATCTCAACACGGCGGATGCCATCGCGGCCCTGTTCGAGCTGGTGCGGGACATCAACGTCAAGTTGGGTGCCCAGCCGGCACGGGCGGACGTGGCGGCGGCGAGCGAGCTGTTCGAGGAGCTGACCGGCGTGCTCGGGCTGCTGTACGATCGGAAGACGGAGCTGCTGGACGAGGATATCGAGGCGCTTATCGAGGCCCGCACCGCCGCCCGCAAGGCCAAAAACTGGGCGGAGGCGGACCGGATCCGGGACGAACTGACGGCCAAGGGCATCGTCCTGGAGGATACGCCCCAGGGCGTGAAATGGCGCCGGGCGTAACAGCCGGTGCTAGGTAAGTGATGATGTAATCCCGCGCAAGCGCCTTGACGGAAAATTTTACCTGTTTCTGCGTTGAGAAACCTTGAAAAGCGTCCGCTTTTCGGTGCTTTTTCGCCTTGAAACCGTCAAAATTGTGCTCGTCAATCCGCACACGCCATTAAATCATCGCTTACCTAGGTTTCGCCAAACGGCGGATATTGCGGGCCCCACCGCCGAAAAGACGGCGGCGGGGACGGGACAGAAAAGGGGAAGCGACATGCACAGAGGAATTATCACCGTCACCCTCAGCCCATCCATCGACGTCACCCTCTGGCTGGACGGCCTGCGCACCGACGAGGCCAACCGGGTGACGGATGAAAGCCGGGGCGTGGGAGGCAAGGGCATCAACGTCTCCCGGGTCGTGCAGTCCTATGGATTGGACAACCTGTGCCTGGCGGTGGCGGGGAAGGACAACCACGCCGAGTTTTGCCGGTACCTCGAGAAGGACGGGCTGCGCTATGAGGTGCTCCAGGTGGAGGGCGTGGTGCGGGAAAACCTGACCCTGCGCTATGAGGAGCAGACGATCAAGCTCAACCGCAAGGGCCTGTCCATGTCCACCATGATGGTGGGGGCGCTGATGGCCCTGATCCAGTCCAGGATGAAGCCGGGGGACATCGTAGCCTTCGGCGGCAGCCTGCCGGAGAACATCACGCCCCAGGATTATCTGGAGCTGATTCTGGCGGTGAAAAACGCGGGGGCGCTGGTGGCCGTGGACACCGATTTGTTCACCTTGGAGCAGTACCGCCGTATATCCCCCTGGCTCATCAAGCCCAACATCCACGAGCTGCGGCATGTGGTGGAGGTGCCGGGCACCACCATCACCGACGTGGTTTCGGCGGCGCGGCGGCTGGCCGATGCGGGAGTGGAAAACGTGCTGGTATCCCTGGGAGGAAACGGGCTGGTCTGCGTCAGCCGGGATACCGAAGACGGCCCGGGGGAGACCATTCGCGCCATGGTGCCCAAGGTGGAGGTGAAATCCACGGTGGGCGCCGGAGACAGCACGCTGGCGGGGTATATCGTCGGCTTTGTCAAGGGCAAGAGCCAGCTGGAATGCTGTCGGCTGGCGGCAGCCTGCGGCACGGCCAGTGCCATGAAGGACGGTACCGACGTGGCCGACAAGGCATCCGCCGCCGCTTTGCTGCCCCAGATCCAGGCGGAGGTCATGGCCTAGGTAAGCGATGATGAAATCCAGTGGTTGGCTTGGTGCGGGAGATTTCCTCACCAAGCCAAGGCTGAGCCGCCGGGCGTGATTTTTTCAGCGCTTATTTAGAAATCGCCGCGAAAGCGTACGCGGCGCCACAAGGACATATCAGCCTGCCGGACAGCCGGCGGACGTGTGAAAGGAGTGCTCATACCCATGAACATATCCCGATTTGCCAAGGCGATCGCTTATGAGTGCCTGACGGCGCTTCTCCTGGTCATATCCGTACTTTTTCAGGCGGCGATGCATACGGAGGGGCAAATGGAGGAAGCCTATGTGCGATCCAACGTTCTTCTGTTCCTGACGGCGGCCGTCCTGCTGGGCGTGGGGGTGTATTCCCTCATGTCCTACACCCGCCGGCATCGGCAGCATGTCTGGGATTCGGTGTTTTTCCTGGTGATCGGCTTCGCTTTCATGATTGCGGCGGTGATGACCATCGTCAATTTCGGCGGGCTGGAGGGAACGTTTACCGAAAGCGGATACACGGCGATGAATGTCAATGTGGTGCTGCTGACGGCGCTGCCGGTGCCCTTCTGGGTTCGTTCGGTTATACTGGCTTGCTCTACCCGGGAAAAGAGTGTGGGCAAACGGATCGGCGTGCAGGCCGGTTTTGTGGTGCTGGCGGTGGCCATGGCCGTGTTGATCGGCACCGGCCATATGATGAAGATCGAAAAGTACGCCGCGGCGGACGGCGGGGCCGCCGCCGTGGAAGGCTTTGAAAATTCCCAAGCCGAGGAAGGAGACAGCGACAATGTTTGACAAAACCGAGACCCTGACCCTGCAGGTGGAGGGCATGACCTGCCCGCACTGCGTCCAGCATGTACAGGAGGCCTTGAAAGCGGTCAAGGGCGTGAAAAGCGCAAAGGTCAGCCTGGAGGCGAAAAGCGCCCAGGTGACCTATGTGCCGGCCAAGACCGGGAAAGAGGAGCTGGTCAAGGCGGTGGAAGCCGCCGGCTACACGGCGAGGTAAGCAGAAAGGGACGCTATGACCGAAACGATTACCCTGCAAATCGGCGGCATGACCTGTGTGCGCTGCTCCGCGGCGGTGGAGCATGCTCTTAAGGGGCTGGAGGGCGTGGATCAAGCGACCGTCAGCTATGCCAACGAGCGGGCTGAAATCACCTACGATCCGGCCAGGACCGACCGCAAAAAGATGGAGAAGGCCATCCGCGCTTCCGGATACAGCGTGGTGGAGGACAAGGCCACCTTCCGCAAGCGGGAATTGACCGCGCTGACCGTCACGTTTGTGATAGCGGCGGTGCTGTCGGCGCCCTTCATGCTGATGATGGTGCTGATGTTCGCGGCGCCGAACGCCCATCTGACCCATATCCTGCACAATGGCTGGCTGCAGCTGATACTGGCGACGCCTGTGCAGTTCGTGGTGGGGTGGCGGTTTTACAAGGGAGCTTTTCTGTCGCTGAAAAACCGCAGCCCAAGCATGGATGTGCTGGTGGCCCTAGGAACCACGGCAGCCTATGGCTACAGCCTGTACAACGTGCTGTCCGGCGGCGGGCATTTGTATTTTGAGAGCGGGGCCATCATCATCACCCTCATCCTGCTGGGCAAGCTGCTGGAGACGCGGGCGAGGAGCAAGACCTCGGCGGCCATTGAGCTGCTGATGAACCTGCAGCCCAAGACCGCGACGGTGCTGCGGGACGGCAGGGAGACGGAAATCCCGGCGGCGGAGGTCGTGCAGGGAGACACCGTGCTGGTGCGCCCGGGGGAGAGCCTGTCGGTGGACGGCGTGGTGCTGACCGGAAAATCGGCGGTGGACGAGTCCATGCTCACGGGCGAGAGCATGCCGGTGGACAAGCAGCCGGACGACAAGGTATTCGGCGGCACGGTCAACGGCGCGGGCGCGCTGACCATCCGGGCCGAGGGCGTGGGCCGGGACACCATGCTGGCCGGGATTATCCGGCTGGTGGAGGAGGCCCAGTCCTCCAAGGCGCACATCCAGCGGATCGCGGACAAGGTATCGGCGATTTTTGTGCCGGCGGTGATAGGGATCGCGCTGCTGACCTTCCTGCTGACGGCGCTCCTTACCCGGGATGTAGCGCAGGCCGTGACCCGGGCGGTAGCGGTGCTGGTCATCGCCTGCCCCTGTTCCCTGGGATTGGCCACGCCCACGGCGCTGATGGTGGGAACCGGCCGGGCGGCCGGCATGGGGATTTTGATCAAGAGTGCCGACGCGCTGGAAACCGCCTGCCGGATTCAGGTGATGATTCTGGATAAGACCGGCACCATCACCGAGGGGAAGCCCACGGTGACCGATTTGATCGCCTACGGACTGCCGGAGCGGGAAGCGCTGCGGCTGGCCGCGTCGGTGGAACAGCTGTCGGAGCATCCGGTCGCCCGGGCGGTGACGGACAGTTTCGATGGGGAGCTGGCCGGGGCGGAGGATTTCCAGTCCCTGACCGGGCGGGGCGTATCCGCCCAGGTGGAGGGAAAGACCATCCGGCTGGGTAACCGGCGGCTGATGGAGGAAGCGGGCATTGCCGTGGAGACCGACGTGCGGCCGCTGGAGGAGCAGGGAAAGACCGTGCTGCTCATGGCGGTGGACGATCGGCTGGCGGCGGTTATCGCCGTGGCCGATCCGGTACGGGATACCTCCCGGGCCGCCTTGGATTCCCTGCAGCGGCTCGGGATCCGTACCATCATGGTGACGGGGGATAATCCCCGCACGGCGGCGGCCATCGGCCGGCAGGTCGGCATTGACGAGGTGGTGGCCGGCGTATTGCCCGAGGGCAAGGTGGAGGCCGTGGAGGGATACCGGGCCGAAGGGCTGGTGGTCGCCATGGCGGGGGACGGCATCAATGACGCCCCGGCGCTGGCAGCGGCCGACGTGGGCTTTGCCATGGGCGGCGGCACCGATATCGCCATGGAGTCGGGAGACGTGGTGCTGGTGGGGGGCGGGATTTCCGCCCTGGCTACGGCGGTGCAGCTGTCCCGGGCGACCATGAGGAAAATCAAGCAGAATCTGTTCTGGGCGTTTTTCTACAACATCATCGGGATCCCGGTGGCGGCCTTGGGCTTCCTCGACCCCATCATCGCGGGGGCGGCCATGGCTTTCAGCTCGGTGTCGGTGGTGACCAATTCCATGCTGCTGAAAAAAAGCCGACTGGAAAGGCGGGGATGACGGATGCCGTATGATATTGTGATCGTCGGTGGCGGCCCGGCCGGGCTGTCGGCGGCGGTTAACGCCGCGGCACGGGGCAAGACCTGCGCCGTGCTGACCAACGATCGCAGGCTCAACCCCTTGTTCCGCGCCCGGGTGGTGGACAACTATCTGGGGATGCGGGGCCTGTCCGGCGGAGAGATGCTGGACAGGATGCACGCCGAGGCCGAGGAGGCCGGGGCGGTTTTCCTATCCGGCCGGGTGGTGTCGGTGCTGCCCTTCGAGGACAAGTTCCTGGTGGGGCTCGGCGACACGCTGGTGGAAGGCAAGCGGGTGATCCTGGCGACCGGCGCGATGGCCGGCACGCCGCTGCCCGGAGAGGCGGCGCTGGTGGGGCAGGGAGTCAGCTACTGCGCCACCTGTGACGGGATGCTCTACCGGGGCAAGACCGCCGTGGTCACCGGCAACGCCGCCGATCTGAGGGAAGAAGCCAATTTCCTGCAGGGGATTGGCGTGCGGGTGACGGTGATTACCCGCCAGGAGCTGGACGGGTTGGACCCGGGGATTGGCCACCGGACGGCCCGCAGCATGGCGATCCAGGGGGATGGCCGGCTGGAAGGGTTCGTGGCCGACGGGGAGCAGATTCCCTGCGATGTGGTGTTCGTTCTGCGGGAGGTCATGGCCCCGGACGCACTGGTGCCCGGCCTGGAGCTGGACGGTCGGTTCGTCAAGGTGAACCGCCGCCAGGAGACCAATATTCCCGGCCTGTACGCTGCGGGCGACTGCACGGGCAAGCCGCTGCAGATTGCCAAGGCGGTGGGCGAGGGACTCATAGCCGCCCAAGAGGCGGCCAAAGGGTAAAACGGCGCGGAGGCATTCTTCGCGCGGCGAGTACCCGGCGTCATCTAAAAGCGAGGATATACGCTGGAGCTTTTTCCGCCATCCTGCGTTGTCTTCATTCGAAAAGCGGCAGCTTTTCTCAATCATCCGCCTTGTCTGGCGAAAAAATCCCTGCGCGTTTATCTCATGTTTTAGCTGACGCAGGGTACTAGAAAGGAAGTGCAATTATGGCAAATGTCAATCATTTCGACAGCGATCATTTCGAAGCCGCCTTGGCGCAGCCCGGCGTGGTGCTGGTGGACTTTTTCGCGACCTGGTGCATGCCCTGCAAGATGGTGGCGCCGGTCATCGAAAAGGTGGCGGAATCTTATGCGGGCAAAGTGACCGTGGGGAAGGTGGATATCGACGAGGAGCCGGATCTAGCCGCCGCCTACAATGTACAGAGCGTTCCCAGCATCCTGCTGTTCAAGGACGGCAAGCTGGCTTCCACCCTGGTGGGGGCGCGGCCTTTCGAGACGTTTGCGACCGAGCTGGACAAGCTGGTCTGAACAGTCTAAAAATGACATCGATAACAGAGGCGCCGGCTGCTGTATAAGCAGCCGGCGCCTCTGTGCAGCCTGTCAAAGAAGTCGCCGAAAGGCGGCTTTTTTGGTAAAATGGAGTAGGGTGAGAAAAGATGTACGAGAGAGAAAGAGACGGACGGCGGGAAGTAGCGGTAACGGATATAGAAGCATTAGTGCCGGAGAATCATCTGGTAAGGAAAATAGAGAAGGTGATGGACTACGAGTGGATCTATGAGCGGGTAGCGCCATACTACAGCGCAGCCAAAAATGTAAGGCCGGGGACAGACCCGGTGGTACTGGTGAAAATGGTGCTGCTCCAGCACCTGTTCGGGATCCCGTCGCTGAGGCAGACATATCAGCGGGCATGTGATACAATATCGTACCGATGGTTTCTGGGATATGGGCTGTTGGACAAGCTCCCGCACTTTGCGACGGTAAGCTATGCGTTTTGCCGGCGGTTTCCGGAAGAACTGGCGACGGAAATCTTCGAGCATATACTGAACAAAGCGCTGAACAACCACATGGTGGACAGCAGCATGGTATTCATAGACGGGACGCATATCAAAGCAAGCGCCAACAAAAAGAAATACCAGAAGGAACAGGTGGCAAAGGCTGCCCGTGTGTATGCCAAGCGGCTTCGCGAAGAGGTCAACGAGGAGAGGATGAAGCTGGGGAAAGCGCCAGTGGAAGAAGAGGACGAGGATGACGACAGTCACGGGGACGGCGGAACAACGGAACAGGTGGTATCGACAACGGATCCGGAATGCGGGATGTACCACAAGGGAGAGCATGAAAAGCAGTTTGCCTATGAAGCGCACACGGTATGTGACCGTCACGGAATGGTGTTAGGGGTAAAGGTAACAGCGGGGAATGTCCATGACAGCGTGGCATGGGACAGTGTGTATGAGCAGGTAACCAGTCGATTTCCGGAAATCCAGTATGTGACAATGGATGCAGGCTACAAGCAGCCATGGATCGCGAAGCGTATTTTAGAAGACGGCCGGCTCCCCATTCTTCCGTACACCCGCCCCCACGGAACACGACGGGAAGGGTTTATGCCATGGGATTTTTCCTATGACGAAAAAAACGACCAGCTGATCTGCCCACAGGGGCAAGTTCTCCGGCATACCACCACCAACAAAGAGGGCAAACGGCTATACCGCAGCACCCCGAAGGTTTGCCGGGACTGTCCTTGCCGAAAGGAGTGCGGGGTCAATGCCAATGGGCAGAAGGTGATATATCGTCACATCTGGCAGGAAGCATTGGATTTAGCGGAGCAACTGCGCAAAACCCAATTGGCGAAAGACATTTACGCCATGCGCAAGCAAACCATCGAGCGCGTTTTTGCCGATGCGAAAGACAAACACGCCATGCGTTATACTCACCACAGAGGCTTGGCCCGCGTTACGCAATGGGTCACGCTTAAGTTTGCTGCCATGAATCTTAAAAAGCTGGCTTTATACCGCTCCCGGCACTACTCCCCTTTCTTCTTTTCCTTCTTCTTTCCCGCTTTTTTCTCCAAAAGGAGGGAGCAACCCCTTGCTTGTTCCCTCCTTCTTTGACAAGCTGAGAGGCGCCGGCTGCTGTATAAGCAGCCGGCGCCTCTGTGCTATTTTCGATTAGTCCAGCCAGGACCAATGGGGCAGGTCGTCCAGATTTTTCACATAGGGGTGATGATAGACGTGCCGGAGCATGGAGACATCGGTATAGGTTTCCTGGTAAACCAGGCGGCCGTCCGCCTCCCGCCTGAAAACAAAATCCCCCCACCACACACACCACCATAGCCAGGGGACGCCGTCGGCCAGCAAAACGTCGGGGTCGCACAGACAGCCGTTCTCACTCAGGGCGATCATGCGATCGGGGCCCACGCAGCGGGCACATAAGTCAAACCGATCCTTATGAGACGAGTAGATGCGCTCGCCGGGATAGATATCCTCGCCGCCGATATCCACGGTGTTTTTGTCCACCATCCATTCCGGCGACTGGCCGTTCCACACCCAGATAAGGTTTCCGCACTGATAGACGTCCTCCAATTGGTGAAACAGGAGATCCCACAGCTTTTTATAGGGGTGCGCGCCTTTGGCACCCCACCAGAACCATTGGCCGCTGGCTTCATGTAGAGGACGCCACAAAATCGGGACGCCTGCCTGCTCCAGGCGCTTTATCTGGGCGGCAATGTTTCGGATATGGCGCAGAATGATGCGGTTTTCTTTGGTCCCTTCCTGCAGCGCACGGGTAACATCGAAGGAGGTTTGGGACTGGAACTCGGTGCGATCGGAATAAAAGGCGGCGCCGGTAAACGCGGAACCGTTCTCGTCCGCCTGCGGGTCCGTCGGCACCATCCAGTGCCAGCAGAATGTGACGATTCCTCCCTGCTTATGCCAACGGATGGCGTCCGTGACCTGGTGGTCATCACCGAGGCCCTCCTCCAGGCCGAGAAAATCATAGCCGCGCAGGGCGGCCAGCTTGCCGGTTTCCTGATAGACGGTTTGGGCCTCATAACCCTCCGGGCCGTACATCTGCTGGCCGCTGAGAATCCCATGGCCGTAAAGGGTGCGCAGATAGGCATACAGCTCCCGCACAGCTTCGTTGGCGTGGCGGGAGACCAAAGTGTCGTGCATAAAGGTGCCTCCTTACTGATAGAGCTTGACCGGACCGATCAGCCCAGTGGGATCCTGCGGGAAGAATTTGTCAAAGGGATTGCTGTGTTCGGCTTTAACCAGGGTGTTGATCACTTCGATGACCAGATGATTATCGCGCTGGCGCAGCAAATCGGCCGGTATGGCGTAACGATAGGGCGGGCAGATACGGGTGGCCAGCTTTTGCTCGTTGAGAAACACTGTGGCGGTTTCATAGACATCCCCCAAATCCAGCAGGGCGACCTGGCCGGGCGCGGCGTCGAACGTCGCCGTGTACCGGATGGTTCCGGAAAAATCCGGAAGCTTATCGGGAGCGGCCAGGTTAACCAGCCGGGTATAGGGCAGGGGGCGAAAATCCGGATAGGTCTCCGCCGCGGCGATTTCCCAGCAATCCGGCAGGGTGCGCGCCGACTGGAAATCGGAAGGAACTATTTTTTTCTGCAGGTTGGCCGGCAGCTTGTCGCTAAATATCAGGCATATGCTTTCATAGGGCTGCAGCGTCCAGTGAAAGCGGCAGTGTCCGCCGCTGCGCTGCTGTTCCACGCTGTAGGCGGTATCTTCCATGGGATCGTAGGCGAACACGGGCAGCGGAAGCCGCACGGACATGGAACAGGCGGCTTCGTGCTGGGTGCTTTGATTGATCAGCAGATAGAAATGCGTCCCCTCTTTTTCATAGTGGGTGCAGAGAACGTCGGGATTATAGTCGGATAAGAGAAAGTCACAGGCCCCCGCGGCGGCCATGGCGGCCACCAATTGCTCATACGCCACAATGGAACAGGAACTGTAGTCCACCTGGCCGCCGTCGTAGCATCGCTGCGGGAACCCCCTCATGAAGTAAACCGGGAGGCCCTGACCGGCCAAGGCGGTGATTTTGGCCGCCACCGGATAGGGAAGCTGCTGGGCGTAGGGAACGACCAGGGCGGCATAGGTTTCCTCCCCGACCCGCAGGGCGCGCTTGCACAGCGAGCAGTTTTGCTCATCCAGCAGGCTGTCGCCAGGCAGGACATCGCAGTCAATTTGGCACTGCATCAGCGCTTTTACCACTTTTTCGAAGGGATCGCAACCGTTGGGGCCGCTGCCCCATTCCGCCTCCGCGTGATACAGGACGGCAACCGAGGCGTGATGGCGGGCATCCCGAAGCAGACGGCAGAGCCGATTGGCGTACGCCGCCCAGACGGAGAAAGCGGGCCATTGAGGATTGCGGCCATGGGCGTAGAAATGCGGCGGGCAATCCCAGTCGGGGAAGGGCGCGGGATCAAAGGCATGCGGGATGATCCCGTTGATTCCACGGACCGCCAGGGCATCGGTGATCCATTTCATCAGGCGCAGGCCCTCCGACCAGCCGTAGGCGCCGAACGCCTCGCAAACGGCCACGCCGCCTTTCTTGGGATCCAGATGGGCGGCCGAGGAGGCCATTTTGGCCAGGCCCCAATGATTGAAATCGCAGTCATAAACGTTAAAGAGCGTGGTATAGCTGCCACTGGTTTGCTCTGGGTACAGATTGCAGACCACGTCGATGCCGGCCGCGTCCAGCCCCTCCATGGCGCGGAAAAAGTGGCCGGCGCCAAAGCCGAGACGGGCGTGGGCCCCGTTTTCCTCCACCACATGCCCGATGAGCTTGACGCCGTGGGCGCGGCACCAGTCACCCAGCTGACCGGTAAAGCAAGAGGCGAACAAGCGGCTGACCTCATCCATGTAGTGATACCGCACATCCGCGGAAACGTCCCCCGCCTCATACCACAGGCAGGGGAGGAGACGGGCAAAATCCCCGCCGCCAACCTTAGCAAGACGTTCCTCCAACTCGCGGCTGTAGGGGATCGGCATGCCCGGCTGCCCCAGGCAGCAGGCATAGCCGCCAATATTGCCGAAGCGAGGCTCATCGGTGAAAAAGCCTGCGATAACCTTGCCAAAGGCCTGAGAAAAGCGGGCGTAATGCGCTTCATAGACCAATTCCTTATACCGGGCGACGGCCTGCGTATCAATGGGGTTGACATGGCCGCTGGTGTGCTCCTCCAGTCCGTGAGGGGAGAGAGCCAGTATGTAAATCCGCCATTCGCCGCCGGGCAGATCCCAATAGAGCCGGCCGGCGACAACCTGGTCGGTGAGATCCCGCAGGGTGTCGGCGCGCAGCGCGTTGCGGCGGCCGATCCTCTGCGCCGCCAAAACCCGGTAGAGCGTCTCCCCCTCCTGCAGAAAGTCTTCCACCAAAAAAGAGGAGCCGTACCGGGGACCGGTGGCGTCGATATGGTACTCGCGCCAATAGGTTTTCAGGCATTCCGGGTAGCTGTACAACTGTATGCGGGATATTCTTAATAACCATCGCGATTTTGAATTGGCCGATGAACAGACCATTGCCGCCCATGGCCGGGTAGAGCAGGAAAACGGCCATCCTGTTTTCCGGGTGGGCTATCAGACCTATCGGCTGGTGGTGCTTCCGGAAATTTATACGCTGGATATTGTCACCCTGCGGCTGTTGGAAAAATTCTCCCAGGCGGGCGGTACGATTATCAGCGCCGGCGCTCTGCCGGAGCGGGTGGACGGCGCCGTGCCCACCCCGGGTTCGGAGGAGGAACGGCTGCTTGCCGTTCTGCGTGCGGCTTGTGTCCCGGGCAAGCCCTATGAAACCCTGATGCCGGCGGTGGAACGCGCGGTAAAGAGCGAGGTTTCCATCCGCAATGAAAAGCAAGAGGAAGCCAGCAATATCTTTATCCGTCGGATGAACGCGGACGCGAACTGTCAGGTGATTTTTGCCACCAACTACGATGAACACATGCGCACCGACGCGGAGATTTCGATTGACGGGGACAAGGATCTGTATTGCATGGACACCGATACCGGGCTTATCTGGTCCATCGATTCCGTCCGGAAAAACGACGCTACCTCCTTTACCTATCGGTTCCCCCCGTTCGGCTCGTTCATGCTGCTGGTCACGCCGGCGGGCGTTAAGCCCGAGGCGCTTCAGGTGGCCGGTGTGTACAATAACAAGCTGAACATGCTGGACAGCTCCAACACCACGCCGGTGGTCTCTCTGGGAGAGGAAATGGCCTATACCTGCCATCAGCCCAATTCCATCACCCTGGACACCTGCGAATATGCGCTGGGAGACGATGAAGCCTACACGGAGCCTCTTCCTGTCTTGGATCTGCATCAGCAGCTTCAGCGTCAGGGCAAAATCGTAAAGGTGCGGCAGCGGTTCCATTTCCGCGTGGCGGAAGGGGCCGATATTCGCCAGATGACCAATCTGCAGCTGGTGGTGGAGGACGCGGAAAACTTCCGCTACATCCTGAACGGCCGCCCCTACAACTTTGTGGACACCGGCTTCTGGCGGGACGTCTGTATGCGCACCAGTTCAATCGACGGGCTGGTTCAGGCGGGCGATAACGTACTGGAGCTGGAGACCACCTACCATCCGGCCATCGATGCCAACGAGCGGGGAGAATTCCTGTCCAACGAGCTGGAAAGCATTTACATCATCGGCGATTTTGGCATAACCAGCCCCAAAGGCTATACACGGCCGGACGATCGGATGGTTTTCTGCGACGGCGCGTTCGAACTCACCAATCTGCCCCAAACGATGCGGGCCGCGGACATGGTCACGCAGGGCTTGACCTTCTATGCCGGCAATGTTACCTTCCATAAAACCGTCCGGCTGGAGAATGTGCGGGCCGCCGTGGCCTCCGGCAAGCGCTTCGCGCTGAATCCCGGAGAAAAGCCGCATGCCATTCTCTTCGGTGTAACGGTGAACGGCCAAAGCGTGCGCGATGTTGCCTGGGCGCCCTATATGGTGGATATCACCGATTATCTAACCGACGGAGATAACGACATTGAGGTCTGCCTGTACGGAAGCTGCCGCAACGCTTTCGGTCCTCACCATCATGTTCTGGGAGAACCGGCCGGCGTCGGTCCCTCCAGCTTTGAGAGAGAAAAGGGCTGGATCGAGGACTTCCTGGAGGATTCCAACATCTGGCGGGATCGGTATTGCTTCGTTCCCTATGGACTTCGCGGCCCCCTGGAAATTGTGTCCTATGAGGGATAACAGCAGACAAGAAAAGACTTTCATAATTCAATGACAAATACCTCGCCCTGGATCGCCTTGAAAAAGGCCTGGGGCGAGGTATTGTTATAAATATGAGCTGAAAACGAGATGGCTTTGTGCCTTGGGCGGGTAGTACGCGCCGGCCGGCGCATACTAGAGCGGAAAGGATGTGATCCGCTTTGCGGTTTGACGCCGTCTATTATGAGCCGGACAGCCTGCATTACCCGCTGGGAAAGCAGCTTAAGGAGCAGTATGGAGATCTGCCCTGGTTCCCTATCGAAAATCACAACCGGATTGAGGAGATGCAGCAGCAGCCCAACAGCCGGTTCGCGCAGTTGAAGCGGCACCTGGTCGTGGGGGTGCGCAAGACGCATAAATATGTGGAAAATTTTAAAATTTCCGATTATCTGGTGCCCTATACCTCCTCGGGGTGCACGGCCATGTGCCTGTATTGCTATCTGGTGTGTCACTACAACAAATGCGCGTATCTGCGGCTGTTTGTCAACCGGGAGCAGATGCTCGACCGGCTGATCGCCGCCTCCCAAAAAGCGCCGCGGCCCATGACCTATGAAATCGGCAGCAACAGCGACTTGGTGCTGGAAAATCAGGTGACCGGCAATCTGACGTGGACGATCCCGGCTTTTGCAGAAAAGGGACGGGGCTTCTTGACCTTTCCCACTAAGTTTGCCGACGTGGGGCCGCTGCTCGGCCTGCGGCACGAGGGGAAAACCATTTTCCGCATGAGCGTCAATCCGCAGCCGGTCATCAGTCACATTGAACTGGGAACCGCGCCGCTGGAGCAGCGGGTGGAAGCTCTCAACCAAATGCGGCGGGCGGGGTATCCCTGCGGCATCCTCATCGCGCCGGTGATCCTGACGGATGGGTGGGAAGCGCCATATGGCGAGCTCATCGAGTATCTGGCCGACACGCTGGAGCCGGAAACCAAGCGAGGGCTGACGGTGGAAATTATCCTGATGACCTACAGCTATGTCCATCGTGCCATCAACAGCGAGGCGTTTCCGCAAGCCCCCGATCTGTACGATAAAGAGCGCATGACGGTACGGGGGCGCGGCAAATACGGCTATCGGAACGAGGAAAGGAAACGGGCTGAGGCGTTCTTGCGGGCGCAGCTGGCGGACAAACTGAGCGAAGCCACCATCGTCTATGTCTGTTAGCCGCCGCGCCGTATGTATCGGCGCGGCGGCTGTCCCGTACGCGAAAACAGGGGATCGCCTGGAAGATTTGCAACAACGTGTTGAATATTGGGCAAAAAAATGGTAGAATACAATATTATGTATATGGCACAAAGCCGTGGAGAGGAACGGGGCGAGAGGGATTATGAGCGTGAAACGATGGACCGTAGCGCAGCCGGACGGCGATTTGGCGGCAAATCTGGCGGAAGAATGTGAGATTCATCCCTTTCTGGCCCTGCTGCTGACCACGCGGGGCGTCACCAACCTGGAAGAGGCCACCGATTTCCTGGTCAATGGGGAGATCGGGGACGACGTGTTCGCCTTTGCCGATATGGACGCGGCGGTGGAACGCATTCAAAGGGCCATCGACAGCTACGAGCGGATCGCGGTGTTCGGCGATTACGACGCCGACGGCGTGACCGCCACGGCGCTGCTGTACGACTTCCTGGCCAAGCGGGAAGCGGATGTGGTGTACTACATCCCGCAGCGAGAGGGTGAGGGCTACGGTCTGCACCGGGATTCGGTGGAAAAGCTCAAGGAGATGGGCGCCAAACTGCTGGTAACGGTGGACAACGGCATCGCCGCGTTGGAGGAGGCCGCCTACGCGGCGGAGCTGGGGATGGACGTGGTCATCACCGACCATCATCAGCCGCAGGAAGCCCTGCCGCAGGCGGTGGCGGTGGTGGATCCTCACCGGTCGGACTGCGGCAGCGCCTGCAAGGACTACGCCGGGGTGGGTGTGGCCTTCAAGCTGATTTGCGCGCTGGACGGTGACGCCGACCAGATGATGGAGGAATACGGCGATTTGGTGGCGCTGGGCACCCTGGCGGACGTGATGCAGCTGCGGGGGGAAAACCGCACGCTGGTGCGCCGAGGGCTGCAGGTGATGAACGAGCGCCGGCGGCCGGGACTGGCCAAGCTGATGGAGGTCGCGGGGGTGGGAGACAAGCGGGTGACCGCTTCCACAGCGGTGTTCACCCTGGCCCCCCGGATTAATGCGGCGGGCCGGATGGGCAGCCCCGAAACGGCGGCCAGGCTGCTGCTGACCGCCGATGGGGAGGAGGCCGCGGCGCTGGCGGAGGACATCCAGCAGCTCAACGTCGAGCGGCAGGCGGCGGAGGCGGCGATACTCGGCGAGGTGCTGGAACGCCTGAAGCAGCAGCCGGAACGGCTGGCGGCGCGGATTTTGGTGCTGGAAGGGGACAACTGGCATCCGGGCGTGGTGGGGATCATCGCCTCTCGTCTGATGGAAAGATTCGGCAAGCCCTGCATCGTGCTGTCGGTGCAGGACGGGGTGGCCAAGGGCTCGGGACGCAGCCTGCCCGGCTTCTCCCTGTTCGACGCGCTGACGGCCTGCAAAGAGGTGCTGACCGCCTACGGCGGGCATTCGCTGGCGGCGGGGGTGACGCTGGAGGCGGCGCGGATCGACGAATTCCGCGAAGCCGTCAACGCCTACGCGACGGCGGTGTGCCCCCGGATGCCGGTGCCGGAGCTGCACGTGGATTTCCGCATGCGGCCGTCCCAAATCGATGTGGAGAAGCTGGATCTGCTGGCGGCGCTGGAGCCCTGCGGAACGGGAAATCCCGCGCCGGTCTTCGGCCTGTTCCAGATGCGGCTGGACAATATTGTGCCGGTGGGCGGGGGCAAGCACCTGCGGCTGTCCCTGTCCCGGGAGGGGACGGCTGTGGCGGCCATGAAGTTTCACACCACGCCGGCGGATTTCCCCGTGCCCTGCGGAGAAACGCTGAATCTGGCGGTCACGCTGGAACGCAACGAATACCGCGGGACGGTATCCCCCTCCATCATCATCAAGGACGTGCGCTTTGCCGACACTCGGCAGGAGGAACTGCTGGAGGCGCTGGACAATTACGGCCGGGTCTGCCGGAGGGAGAAGCTGGGCGAGGGGGTCGAAGCCCTGCCCACCCGAGAAGGGATGAGCCGGGTCTACCGGCTGCTGCGGGCGGCCGGCAGGTGGAGCGGCACCCTGGAGCAGCTCCATCGTGCGGCGGGCGCGCAGACGCTGAATTACCTGCAGCTGCGGCTGGCGCTGGACGTGTTCCGGCAGGCAGGGCTTATCGACCTGGAAGATTTGGGAGACCGGCTGCATATCGCCGTCCGCCCGGCCGAGGGGAAGGCGGACTTGAACGCCACCCCCTTGATGCAATACCTGCAGAGCGGTACATAATCGACGACGACGCCCTTTCGGACGCGTCGCGTCTCTCCGGAAAGGGCAGGAAACCTGTATGAATCAGCAAATGGGCGCGGATTTGACGGTCGACGAGGTGGTCGTCGAGCTGAAACGGCGCATTATGAAAAGCGAAAAGCCGTACGATTTGGACGCGGTGGATCGGGCCATCCAGCTGGCCTGCAAGGCCCATGAGGGGCAGAAGCGATCGTCGGGGGAGGATTATGTTTGTCATCCCCTGCTGGTGGCCTGCATCCTGGTGGATTTGGGGATGGACAGCGAGACCATCGTGGCCTCCATCCTCCACGATGTGGTGGAGGATACCCCGGTGGAGCTGGCGGATGTGCAAAAGCAGTTCGGCGCCGATGTGGCCGCCCTGGTGGACGGGGTGACCAAGCTGAACAAAATCCCCTTTTCCACCAAGGAGGAGCAGCAGGCGGAGAATGTGCGCAAGATGCTGCTGGCCATGGCGCAGGACATCCGGGTCATCATCATCAAGCTGGCCGATCGGCTGCACAACATGCGCACCATCGGCGCCCGGCCGCCGCAGAAGCAGCGGGACAAGGCCAAGGAAACCATGGACATTTTCGCCCCGCTGGCCCACCGGCTGGGCATCCGCGCCGTCAAGGAGGAGCTGGAAGATTTGTCCCTGCGCATCCTGGATGGGGTGGCCTACCGGGAGATCGAGGACGCCCTCGCCCTGCGGGAGGGGGAGCGCAACGAGTTCCTCAACAGCATCCAGGATCGTATTAAAGAGCGGCTGGCGGAGTTTGATATGCACCCGTATGTGGCGGGGCGGATCAAAAGTATCACCGGCATCTACCGGAAAATGTTCATGCAGGGCAAATCCTTTGACGAAATTTACGATATTTACGCGGTGCGGGTGATTGTGGACACGGTCAACGACTGCTACAATGTGTTGGGCATCATCCACGACATGTTCCGCCCGCTGCCCAACCGCTTCAAGGACTACATTTCCACCCCGAAATCCAACATGTATCAGTCCCTGCACACCACGGTTATCAGCAAGGAAAAAATCCCCTTCGAGGTGCAGATCCGCACCTGGGAGATGCATTACACGGCAGAATACGGCATCGCGGCCCACTGGAAATACAAGCTGGGCATCCAGCGCAAGGATAAGCTGGAGGAACGGCTGGCTTGGGTGCGGCAGTTCATCGAGAACCAGAAGGACGTGGACGACGCCGAGGATATCGTGCGCAGCATCAAGACCGATTTGTCCAGTGACGACGTGTTCGTCTTCACGCCGAAGGGGGACGTGATCACCCTGCCAGTGGGGGCCACGGTGATCGATTTCGCCTATGCCATCCATTCCGCCGTGGGCAACCGGATGGTGGGGGCCAAGGTGGACGGACGGATCGTCCCTCTGGATTACCAGGTGAAGACCGGGGAAATCGTGGAGGTTCTTACCACCTCCGCACCGGGCAGGGGACCCAGCCGCGACTGGCTGAATATCGTCAAAACCGGGGAGGCCCGCAACAAAATCCGCGCCTGGTTCAAAAACGAGCGGCGGGAGGAAAATATTCAGCAGGGCAAAGCCGATCTGGAGCGGGAGCTCACCCGCAACTACATCCGCCTGCCCGAGGACAAGATGGAGGAGTTCCTCCTGGCCCAGAGCAAAAAGCAGCACTGCGCCACGCTGGACGATTTCTACGCCGCCATCGGCTACGGCGGGGTGCTGCTGTCCCGGATTATTCCCCGGATGAAAGAGGATTACCAGAAGCTGGCCAAGGTGGAGGAACCCGTTCACCCGGAACAGCTGATTACCGCCCCCCGCAAGCACCACAACAACGGGGGCGTCATTATCGATGGGATGGACAACTGCCTGGTGAAGTTCGCCCGGTGCTGCAACCCGGTGCCGGGGGATCCGATCATCGGCTTCATCACCCGGGGCTACGGGGTGTCCATCCACAAGCGGGACTGCATCAACGTGCCCCGCAACGTGACAGAGGCGGCCGAGCCCGATCGCTGGGTGCATGTCCACTGGGAGGAAAGCGTCCGGCAGGAGTTCAAAGCCACCCTGCACCTGACGGCGCGCAATCGGCACGCCCTGCTGGCGGATGTGACCACTCAGCTGGCCTCCATGCACGTGATGATCCACGCCATCAACGCCCGGGAGCCGCAGGACGGCTATGCCTCCATGAGCCTGACGGTGGGGGTCAACGGCCTCGATCATCTGCAAAGCGTCATCAACCGCCTGCTGAAAATCCCCGGCGTGGAGCAGGTGGATCGCAGCAGGGTGTAAGCCCCGCGGGAGGAACGATATGGACTGGGTAGTGGAATCGCAGCGTTTGGGCCTTCGTCCCATGACGGAGGACGACTTTGACAGCCTGTGCGTTTTCCTGCAGGATGCGGAGGTCATGGCCGCCTGGGAGCACGCCTTTTCCGACGACGAGGTGCGGGCGTGGATAGCGGAAAACCGCCGCCGGTACGCGGCGGGGGAGCCCAGCTATTATGTCGCCGTGGAGAAGGCGACCGGCGGGATTGTGGGGGCCATGGGGCCGCTTATCGAGACGATCGGTGACGAGCGCCACATGGGCGTCGCGTATATACTGGCCAAGGCCCACTGGGGCCGGGGATTGGCCGCGGAAGGGGCGGGCGCCTGCATGGCCTACGCTTTTTCCAGCCTGGGGGCCCGCCGGGTCATTGCGGAAATCCGGCCGGAAAACCGTCGATCCCGCCGGGTGGCGGAACGGCTGGGCATGCAGGTGACCGGCGAATTCGTCAAGCGGTATCACGGCAAGGATATGCTCCATTTGATTTACAGCCGGGAAAGGACTGTCTAGATGAAAGCGGTTTATCAGCGGGTGTCGTCCGCCTCGGTGACGGTGGACGGCCAGACGGTCGCGTCCATTGGCCCGGGGGTGCTGCTGCTGGTGGGCGTGACCGTGGAGGACACGCCGCGCCAGGCGGCGCTGCTGGCTCGCAAGGTGGCGGAGATGCGGCTGTTCACCGATGAACACGACAAGTTTCAGTATGCGGTGCGGGACACGGGCGGCAGCGTGCTGGCCGTGTCCCAGTTTACCTTATGCGCCAATACCCGCCATGGACGGCGGCCGGATTTTTTGGAGGCGGCTCGGCCGGAAAAGGCTCTGCCGCTGTTCGAGGAGCTGGTGGATCAACTGCGCAAAGCGGGGATTGCCGATGTGCAGACCGGCCGGTTCGGCGCGGATATGCAGGTGTCCCTGGTTAACGACGGGCCGGTAACGGTTACGCTGGACACGGATGTGTGGGGCTGAGGAGGAAGCATTCATGGAGATACGTACGCTGCCAGTGGGGCAGCTGGATACCAACTGTTATATCGTCTGGGAAGCGGACGGGCAGGCGGTGGTCATCGATCCGGGCGCGCAGGCGGGGCGGATTTTGGACGAGGCGGATGCCGCAGGCGTGCGGGTGCGGGCCGTGCTGCTCACCCACGTGCACTTTGATCACATCCTGGCGGCCCGGGAAATCATGAACGCCACGGGCGCCGAGCTGCTGGTTCCCGCGGGGGACGAGCCGGCGCTGACCTCACCGGCCCGTAGCCTGCTGGCCATGTTCCTGCCGGGCTGCCGGTATGATTTGCAGGCGGATCGTCTGCTGGCCGACGGCGACACGGTGACGGTGGGCGGGCTGACCCTGACGGTGATGCACACGCCCGGCCACACGCCGGGCAGCAGCTGCTACATCGGGGACGGGGTGATTTTCTCCGGGGACACCCTGTTTGCCGGGGGCGCCGGCCGCACCGATTTTCCCGGCGGAGACGAGGCGGCGCTGCGCCGCTCCCTCAAACGCCTGGCGGCCTTGGAAGGGGATTACCGGGTTTTTCCCGGCCATGAGGAGAGCACCACGCTCCAGAGGGAGCGGCTGGAAAACCCGTATGTCAACGGCTTTTTTGAGGAATAACACGCAGGACGGGACGGAATGAGGGCTGACCATGACATTATGGCTGCGCGGGCATGGGTACCGCTTTGAAATGGAGAATATCTGCCGGCTCTTTCTGCCCCAGGAAAAAATCCGGGCGGTGGAGGAGAGACCGGAGGAGACCGAGGGCGTGACGGCCGAAACCGGCTTGGAACGGGGTGAAACCGCCACACGCATTGTCTGCCGGCTGCGGCTGGACGATTTCGACGAGACGCTCGTTGCCGAAGTAGATAATACCCGCGCAGACTATCGGGACGCCTGCGAGCTTCAGATGGCGACGCTGTTGTATCAGCTGTTTGTGCGGCTGTTCGGGTACGCCCAGGCGTGGGGGATTGTCACCGGCGTGAGGCCGGTGAAGCTGCTGCGCCGCCTGATTCTGCAGGACGGCGAAGAGGCCGCCCTGCGGTATTTCCGCGAGGCGCTGCTGGTGGACGAGAAGAAGACCGCGCTCTGCCGGGAGACCCTGTCCCAGGAGAACCAGATTCTCGATCTGTCCCGGCCGGACAGCTTCAGCCTGTATATATCCATCCCCTTCTGCCCCACCCGCTGCGATTATTGCTCCTTTGTGTCCCAGACCGTGGAAAAGGCAAAACGCCTGGTGCCCCGGTATGTGGAGCTGCTGGCGCAGGAAATCGCCCGCACCGGGGAGATTGCTAGGGCGCTGGGCCTGCGGCTGGAGACGGTGTATTTCGGCGGCGGAACCCCTACCACCCTGTCGGCCGAGCAGCTGACGACGCTGTTCCGGGCGGTGGAAAGCAGCTTTGATTTCTCCCATTTGCGGGAGTACACAGTGGAGGCCGGGCGGCCGGACACCGTGACCATGGACAAGCTGCGCGCCATCCGGGCGGCCGGAGCGACCCGGGTGAGCATCAACCCGCAGACCCTGCGGGACGACGTGCTGCAGGCGATCGGCCGCCGCCATACGGTGGCCCAATTCCTGGAGGCCTTCGATATGGCCTGCCGCTGCGGGCTGGATAATATCAACACCGATCTCATCGCCGGGCTTCCGGGCGACGACTATGAAGGATTCACTCAGACGCTGGAAGGGATACTCCGGCTGGATCCGGAAAGCGTGACGGTCCATACTCTGTCCATGAAGCGGGCCTCCAACCTGGTCATTCACCGGCGGGCGGATTACCGGGTGAAGGACGACGCGGTGCGGATGGTGGGGCTGACCGCCGACCGGCTTCCGCGGGCGGGATACCGGCCCTATTATCTCTATCGGCAGAGCCGTACGGTGGGCAATCAGGAGAACGTCGGCTGGGCCAAGCCCAGCCGGGAGGGCCTGTACAACGTCTATATCATGGACGAAACCCACACCATCCTGGGGTGCGGCGCGGGGGCGGTGACCAAGCTCAAACAGTTCGGCACCGAGTACCTGGAGCGGATATTCAATTATAAATTCCCGTATGAGTATATCGATCGGTTTGAGGAAATGCTGCGGCGAAAAGAAGGGATCGCCGCGTTTTATGAGCAGTATATGCCGTCCATCCGTTAGGTAAGCGATGCGTAAGGCCCCCGCTCCTTTTGGCCGACAGAAAATTGTGGCAACGTACAAGTAACCCGTCGCGGCGCCGGGAAAACGGGCATACTATGCGGTAGAACCGGTTTTGGAATAGTTTCGGCTTTCGCCGCATTGTATAGAAGAAGCGCCCGGACGGACCGGGCCGGGGTTACAGGTGGAGAGAAGGCCGCCCGCGGGCGGCGGACTTAGGTGATTCATATGATCATGAAAAGAGCCATTCATAAACGGGTGCTGCTGCTGGAGGATATCAACAAGCAGGCAGCGGTGGACGCCGCCGCCTTCATCCGCCGGGAAAACCGCCGGTATTTCAGCGATTTGGAGGCCGTAGTGCGGGAGCTGGCCACCGGCATGCGGGATCGGTGCCTGGTGCTGCTGTCCGGGCCCTCCTCCTCGGGAAAGACCACCACCGCCCTGCTGCTGCGGGATCAGCTGCGGGATTTCGGGATAGACGCCCACACGGTGTCCCTCGATGATTTTTATCGGGGGCGGGAGCAGGCGCCCCGCCTGCCCAACGGCAGCTTCGACTACGAGTCCCCCGAAGCGCTCAACCTAGGGCAGCTCCAGACCTGTATGCGCTCCTTGATTAAGGACGGGCGCGCCGACCTTCCTCGGTTCGATTTCACGGTCGGACGGCCCTCCAAGGAGACCAAGGAACTGAAGCTCGCCCATGATTCGGTGGTGATTTTCGAAGGGATTCACGCCCTGAACCCGGTGTTTGAGCAGCATCTGCCGCAGGAAAATATTTTTAAGGTGTTCGTCAACACCATCTCGCCGATTTATGAGCAGGAGGGCAAGCTGATGGCCCGGCGGGATATCCGTCTGGTGCGGCGGCTGCTGCGGGATTTCCGGTTCCGCAACTCGTCGGTGGAAAATACGCTGGATATGTGGCCCCAGGTGATGCGGGGAGAAAATCTGTACCTGTTTCCCTACGTAGACACGGTGGATATCCTCATCGACACCACCCACGCCTATGAGCCCTGCGTGTTTGCGGGCGAGCTGCTGCCTCTGCTCCACCAGGTGGCGGAGGATAACCCGTATATCGAGACGGTGCGCCGGCTGATCCCCATTCTGGAGCGATTCGCCCCCTTGGCGGCGGAGGACGTGCCGAAGGAGACCCTGCTCCGGGAATTCCTGGGCGGCGGGCTGTACTGATTTTTCGGTTCAAAGTTTGTTCGCATATTCTTAAGAGATCCTTCACCTGGCCTTCTGTTGAAATTTTGACGCTGTTGGAGTATAATACTGGTAACACGAACAATCACCCACTTGAGTTTGAAAGGCAGGTAAGATCATGACCACGTTTGAAGATATTCTGTGCAAAGGCAAAAATGCGGCAGAGTGCGTCGGCAAGAAAGCCACCGATCTCGTCGAAGTGACCAAGCTGAAAATGGAAGCCGCCGAGACGGAGAAGGACATTGCCTCCACCCTGGAGGGCCTGGGCCGTCTGGTGTATGACGGGCGCAAATCCGGCCAGGACGTGACCGCCCTGACGGAGGAATGCATCGCCAAAATCGACGAGATGAACGCCAAGGTCGCGGAGCTGCGCGGCAAAATCGACGAGTACAACAACGTCGTGCGCTGCCCCCAGTGCTCCGCGGTGAATACCGACGATTCCGCGTTCTGCAAAAAGTGCGGAACCAAGCTGGCGTAAAGCGCCGAGACAAACCGATACGAGAGGCAAGAACGGGAAACCCTTCTTGCCTCTTGTTATTGTATACGGGTATGGGAACCCCCCTCCGCTGGCCGCGCGGCAGGCCGGGAGACGGTTTTCGGCCTGATGAAAGGACTGTGATTGTTCATGGCCATCCCCATGGAGCATTATGAAGAAGCGGCGGCGTATATCCGCCTCCGGATGACCGAGAGGCCGGAGGTGTGCCTGGTGCTGGGCTCTGGGTTGGGCCGCCTGGCGGAGGAAGTGGAAGACGCGGTGTCCATCCCCTACGAGGACATCCCGCATTTTCCTCGTTCCACCGTGGCGTCCCACGCCGGCCGGCTGGTGCTGGGCCGCTTGAACGGCCGACCGGCGGCGGTCATGGCGGGGCGCTTCCACTACTACGAGGGCTATTCGATGGAGACCATTACCTTTTATGTGCGGGTGATGCACCTGCTGCAGGTGAAAAAGCTGCTGATCACCAATGCAGCCGGCGGGGTCAACGAAAGCTTCCGGGTGGGGGATTTCATGCTCATCACCGATCACCTCAAGTTCTTCACCGACAGCCCGGCCCGGGGCGCGGCGCTCCCCGCTTTTGGCGAGCGGTTCTTCGATCTCAGCCGGGCCTATACGCCCCGGCTGCAGCAGCTGGCCGCGGACACGGCGGAAAAACTTGGCATATCTTTGCGCCGCGGCGTATATTTTTATATGGCTGGTCCACAATTTGAAACACCGGCCGAAATCCGCGCCATCCGCCTGCTGGGCGGGGATGCGGTGGGCATGTCGACGGTGCCCGAGGTCTTGGCCGCGGCGCAGTGCGGCATGGAGGTGCTGGGAATTTCCTGCATCACCAACCTAGCCGCGGGGATGACGCCCGGCGGGGTGGTCAGCGACGACGAGGTCAAGGAAAGCGCCGGGGCGGCGGCAGACGCTTTCTGCGCGCTGATGCGCGCGCTGGCGGCGGCTGTCTGACGGATCGAAGGCGGGAAGGGGAGAAGCGCTTGGCGAAAAATAAACGGCAGAGTTTCCAGCAGGGGGCCATCATCCTGTCCCTGGCGGCGGTGCTGACCAAAATCATCGGCGCCCTGTTCAAAATTCCCATCCAGCGGGAGGAAATCGCGGGCATCACCGGGTTCGGCTATTTTGCCACCGCTTACGATATTTATCTGCCGGTATATACCATTGCCATTGCCGGTTTTCCCATCGCGGTGTCCCGCATGGTGTCCGCGAGCGTGTCGCTGCGCCGGTACCGGGATGTGCAGGTGATATACCGGGTGGCCCGCAAGGTGTTTTTCGTCACCGGCACGGTCGGGGCGCTGGTCATGCTGGGCGCGGCGTTTGTGTACCCCGGCTTTGTGGGCATTCCCGGCAGCTTCTGGCCCATGGTGATGATGGCCCCGGCGGTCTTCTTCTGCTGTATGGTGTCGGCCCACAGGGGCCTGTACGAGGGCATGCGGAACATGACGCCCACCGCCGTCTCTCAGGTGATTGAGGCGCTGGGCAAGCTGGTTCTGGGCCTGGGGCTGGCCGTCGGCGCTCTGCGGTGGGGGCAGTGGCAGTATGCGCAGGGCAAGCCGGTGTTCGGTACAATGGCCTCCTCCGCCGCCCATGCACGGGAGCTGAGCCTGCCCTTCATCGCGGCGGGCGCTATGCTGGGCGTGACGGCGGGCTCCTTTTTCGCCCTGGTGTACATGGTGATCCGCCATCATCGACTCGGCACCGGCATCACCAAAGAGGAGCTGGCGGCAGCGCCTGTCCCGGATTCCAGCCGGACAGTTTTCCGGGAGCTGATGCGCATCGCCGTCCCGGTGGCCATGGGAGCCCTGGCCACCCAGCTGACCAATCTGATCGACGTGGCCTCCCTGCAACGGTGCCTGAAAACCGTTTTGGAGCAGCACGGCGATGTGCTGCGCGGCATGTATGAGCCCTGGCTTACCGCCAGCGGCACCAAGGATATCCTCAGCTGGCTGATTGGCGGACGGGGCACCGCCATGACCTACGTCAATCTGATTCCCAATATCACCCTGACCTTCGGCATCAGCGCCCTGCCGGTTATCACCTCCGCCTGGGCGGTTAAAAACCGGGAACGCCTGGTGCGCACGGTGGAATCGGTCATCCGCCTCACCCTCCTCGTCGCGCTGCCGGCCAGCATCGGCCTGGCGGTGCTGGCAAAGCCCATCATCTTTTTGATTTACGGGCAGCAGCATGTGGCCGCGCTGGTGGGGCCGCTGCTCGCCGTGTTGGGCGTGGCGGTGGCCTTCATCTGCTTGACCGGCCCCATCAACGCCATGCTGCAGGCCGTGGGCCGGGCGGACATCCCCATGAAGATCATCCTGGCGGGGGGCCTTATCAAGCTGGGCCTCAACGTGATTCTGGTTCTCCAGCCCCGGATCAACATCATGGGTTCCGCCTACAGCACCCTTGTTTGTTACGTGTTCATGGTGACAGCCAGCCTGTTCAGCCTGAAAAAAGCCACCGGCGTACGTCTACGGATCGGCCGGGTGTTCCTGCGGCCGCTGACCGCCGCGCTCTGCTGCGGGGCGGCCGCCTGGGCGGCGAACGGGCTGCTGGGACGGGTGATTTCCGTCAAGGCCGCCACCGTGGCGGCCATTGGTTTGGCGGCGCTGGTGTATCTGGCGGTCCTGCTTTTGGTGCGCGCTTTTACGAAAGAAGATATTTTAAGTCTTCCAAAAGGCGAAAAAATCGCGCAAACACTTGAAAAACGCGGATGGATAGGGTAATATAGTACTGTTCCGTCGAGAAAATGGCTTGTAGGAAGGGTTTTATGCCACGGATATTTCAGGTTAAGGAAAAATATGGCATACAGGATCTGCTGGAAATCATGCGGATTCTGCGTTCCCCCGAGGGCTGTCCCTGGGATCGGGAGCAAACCCATCAAAGCATCCGCACCGATTTTCTCGAAGAAACCCACGAGGCGCTGGAAGCCATCAACAACGGCGACGCCGAGGCCCTGAAAGAGGAGCTGGGCGATGTGCTGCTGCAGGTGGTGTTTCACGCCCGCATCGAGGAAGAACAGGGTGTGTTCGCCTTCGACGATGTGGTGGACGGCATCTGCAAAAAACTGGTGGTGCGGCATCCGCACGTGTTCGGGCAGGAAACCGCCGACAGCACCGGCCAGGTGCTGCGCAACTGGGACGCCATCAAGAGGCAGACCAAGGGCGGCAAAACCCAGGCCGACCTGCTGCAGAGCGTGCCGCGCACCCTGCCGGCCCTAATGCGCGCCGCCAAGGTGCAGAACCGGGCCCGCCGTGTGGGGTTTGACTGGCCGGATGTGTCCGGCGCGCTGGAAGCGCTGGACAGCGAGACGGCCGAACTCAAGGAAGCCATTGCCGGCGGTGACGCCGCCATGGTGGAGGAGGAGCTGGGCGACCTGCTTTTTTCCGCCGTCAATGTGTCCCGTTTCGTTAAAACCGACGCGGAGCAGGCACTGACCGGCGCCACCGATAAGTTCATCCGCCGGTTTGCGCGGGTGGAACAGTTGGCGCGGGAGCGGGGCCTGGACATGAGCGCCTCCTCTCTGGAAGAACTGGATGCTCTCTGGAAAGAAGCCAAGCGGGAGCAAGCCGCACCCCCAGGCAAATAGACCCATAATTTCTTTATCCATGCGCGGTCTAACCCGCTGGTGTATAAAATCTAGGAGGTACAATTGTATGAACAAGGTTGAACTCATCGCTGCCGTTGCTGAAAAGGCCGAGCTGTCCAAGAAAGATGCTGAAAAGGCTGTAGCCGCTTTTCTGGAGTCCGTTGAAGAGGCCGTTGCTTCCGGCGACAAAGTGCAGCTGGTAGGTTTCGGTACCTTTGAAGTCCGCGCCCGCGAGGCGAGAACCGGCCGCAATCCCCGCACGAAGGAGACCATCACCATTCCTGCTTCCAAGCAGCCTGTCTTCAAGGCCGGCAAGGCTTTCAAGGACGCTGTCGCGAAATAAGCACGTATTAAAGATGGAAGCCGCTCCGAAAGGAGCGGCTTTCTCTCTTCCAGTGAAAATGGGATGGGGACGCTGATAAAATCCCCGTTCGCGAAAGGATGAACGGTTTATGAGACTGGATAAATATTTGAAGGTGTCCCGCCTGATCAAGCGGCGCACCGTGGCCAACGAGGCCTGCGACGCGGGGCGGGTTGTGGTCAACGGCAAACCCGCCCGCGCCTCCTATGATGTGAAGGAGGGCGACGTGCTGGAAATCGGCCTGGGTGCCCGAAGCGTCAAGGTGCAGGTGGTGTCGGTGCAGGAGGTGGCCGCTAAAAACGATGCGGCGCTGCTCTACCGGGTGCTGGAGGGATAAACGGCCCGCCGGCGGATTTCGGACATATTTTCCTCCCTTCCCTCATAAACTGGAGGTGCAAGGGGGTGTAAGCGTGACAGAAGACAAGAAGATACTGCAGATGCCGCATCAGCTGATTCTGGAGGATCGGCGGGCGCTGACCGTGTCCGGCGTGTCCGACGTGGACAGCTTCGACGAGCTGACCGTGGTGGTGTATACCGATCTCGGGGAACTGACCGTGAAAGGGGAAAACCTCCACATCAACCGGCTGAATCTCGAAAGCGGCGAGCTGATGCTCGAAGGCCATATACAGTCCCTTGTGTACACGGAGGTACACTCCCGTTCCGGCGGTTTCTTTGGCCGATTGTTCAAGTAAAGGCGGAAGAAAAAGCGGAGAGGTACGCGCGCGGTGCGTGCGCCTGCGAAAGAATGGGATGATGGGATGGGACTGACCAACGGCGGACAGCTTACCGGGCTGTTCCTTTCCTGCGGCCTGGGCTTCCTGCTCGGGCTGTATTATGATGGGTTCCGGGTGGCGCGCTTGGTGATGCGCTCCTCCAAACGGGTGATCTTTTTTCAGGATTTGTTCTTTTTTGTTTCGGCCGCGATACTCACCTTTTTCTTTGCCCTGACCGTGACCGGCGGCGAGCTGAGGTTCTATCTGTTCCTGGGGCTCGGCATCGGCTTCACCGCGTATTATTTTACCATCGGCCGGGTGGTCATGGCGTTTGCTGAAACAGCGGTGCGGGCGGTTCTGGCCGTTTGGCACTGGTTTTGGCGCCTGGTTTTCGCGCCGTTCCGGCTTTTGGGCCGTCTGCTGCGCCGCCCGTTGGGATTCCTGCAAAAGCTTTGCGGCGCGGCGCTCGAAAAAGTTTGCCTTTTTTTGAAAAAGGGCTTGAAACGGGCTGTACATCTAGTGTATAATCAAAAAAAGAGACCTGAAGAGGAATAATTACCGGAAGCGGAAATAGCCGGCGAAAATCGCCAGCATTTTACGGAAGTGTGTATACAAAAGCGGCGGTAGATTTGTAACCGCCGGGTTTTTTAACATAGAGGAGTACAACTGAAAAGATGAAATCCGCGAAAAAGAAAAAGAAAAGCATTTTTCTTCGGATTGCCCTGTTGGCCTTTTCGGTATACGTGGTGGTGACGCTGGTGCAGCTTCAGCTGGAAATCCGCGACCGCCGCGAGGAACTCAGCACCAAGGCTAGCGAAATTGAAAGGCAGCGGCGGGTAAACGAGGATTTGGAAAATAAAAATCAGAATACCGACGAAGCACTTGATCAGCAAGCCCGGGAAAACGGGAAAGCCCGCCCCGGTGAGCAGATATATCAGGAGATACCAGGCGATTGATAGAAAAAATAGGGGGAAAACAAGCGTTTATGCAGCTGGAAGTTGGAGCGATTTTAGAGGGTAAAGTCACGGGAATCACCAAGTTTGGTGCGTTTGTGGAGCTGCCGGGCGGCAAAACCGGCATGGTACACATCTCCGAGGTGGCCCCTACCTATGTCAAGGAGATCCGCGATTATGTCACGGAAAATCAGATGGTGAAGGTCAAGGTGCTGAGCATCAGCGAGGACGGCAAAGTCAGCCTGTCGATGAAGAAGGCTGTGGAGCCGACCGCTCGTCCTGCCCGCGCTGTCTCGCCCGGCCGTCCGGGCGGCTTCGAGTGGCAGCCCTCCCGCGGCGATTCCGGCAGCTTTGAGGACATGATGTCCAAGTTCAAGCAGGCGAGCGACGAGAAAATCTCCGACCTGAAGCGCTCCTTGGACGGTAAGCACGGCGGCTTTTCCCGCCGTGGCCGATAAACACACAGCATTCAGCAGGGAATCGCGTCCGGCGGCCGCCATGGCGGCTGGGCGTGGTTCCCTGTATCTTTTGTCGGGGAATGGTATCCCCTCCGGGAAAGGCGGGTTCGGCACGATGAGAATCATACATGCGCGGATATATACCATGGAAGCGGCCGGGGTGATCCCCGATGGCTATCTGGATGTGCAGGATGGCAGGATTGCCGCCGTAGGGGCGTGGCCGCCGGCGGACGATGCGGCCGGCGAGGTGCTGGACGCGAAGGGCGGCTGGCTGCTGCCGGGCTTTGTGGACGCCCATACCCATTTGGGTATGTGGGAGGATGGCCTCGGCTTCGAGGGGGACGACGGCAACGAGGACACCGATCCCTGCACCCCCCAGCTGCGGGCGGTGGACGCGATTAATCCGCTGGATCGCTGCTTCGAGGAGGCGCGGGAAGCCGGCGTGACCACCGTGGTGACCGGCCCGGGCAGCGCCAACCCCATCGGCGGCCAGCTCTGCGCGCTCAAGACGTGGGGGCGGCGGGTGGACGACATGGTGGTCAAGGCGCCGGTGGCCATGAAAATGGCCTTGGGGGAAAACCCCAAGACCGTCTACCATGGGAAATCCCAGGCTCCGGTGACCCGGATGGCCACAGCCGCCATCATCCGGGAGGCGCTGGCCCAGGCGGCTCGGTACGGCGCGGATAAGAAGCGGGCCGCCGAGGACGAGGACGTGGACGAGCCGGAATACGACATCAAATGCGAGGCGCTTCTCCCCGTGGTCGAGGGCCGCCTGCCGGTGCATTTCCACGCGCACCGGGCCGACGATATCTTCACCGCCCAGCGGCTGGCAAAGGAATTTGGCCTGCGCTATGTGATCGTTCACGGCACGGAGGCCCACCTCTGTGCCGACCTGCTGGCCCAGGACGGGGTGCCGGTGCTGTGCGGTCCCCTGCTCTGCGATCGTTCCAAGCCGGAGCTGCGGCAGCTGACCCCCGCCAACCCGGGCATCGTGCGCCGGGCGGGCGCCGCCATCGGCATCATCACCGATCACCCGGTCATCCCCCTGCAATATCTGGGGGTGTGCGCCGGCCTGGCGGTGCGGGAAGGGCTGCCCCACGAGGAGGCGCTGCGGGCGATCACCATCGGCCCGGCACAAATCTGCGGCATCGACGATCGGGTGGGATCCATCCGGGTGGGGAAGGACGCGGATCTCGTCCTGTTCCCCGGCGATCCGCTGACTGTGGCCGCCCGGCCGCGGGCGGTGTTCGTCGGCGGTCACCGGATTTAAAAGGAAAGGGCGGATAGCCATGCGGGAAATTTCAGCGGCGCAGATCGAGGAAACGGTCTGCCGCCTGTGTATCGAAGCCAACCGGCACCTGCCGGCGGATGTATGTGCCGCCGTGCGCGGCGCCGGGGCGCGGGAGACGCAGCCTCTGGCGAAAAACATCATGAAGGATTTGGCCCATAACCTGGACGCGGCGGAAGAGCTCCAGCTGCCGGTCTGCCAGGATACCGGCATGGCGGTGGTTTTCGCCCGGCTGGGGCAGGAGGCGCACATCACCGGCGGCCTTTTGGCCGACGCGGTCAACCGGGGCGTGGCGCGGGGCTATACCGAGGGGTATCTGCGCTGCTCGGTGGTGGCCGATCCTCTTCGCCGGGTGAACACCGGCAACAATACTCCGGCCGTGCTGCATGTCACGCTGACCGAGGGGGACGCGCTGGAGCTGATGGTGGCCCCCAAGGGCTTTGGCAGCGAGAATATGAGCCGGATATATATGCTGACCCCCGCCGCGGATCGGGAAAAGGTCATCGGCTGCATCGTCGACGCCGTCCGGCAGGCGGGAAGCAATCCCTGCCCGCCCATGGTGCTGGGGGTGGGCATCGGAGGAGACTTCGAGCTTTGCGCCCTGCTGGCCAAGCGGGCCCTCTGCCGCCCGCTAGATCAGCCGAGCGGCGATCCCTTCTACGCCCGCATGGAGCAGGATGCGCTGGAGGCGGTCAATCGGCTGGGCATCGGGCCGCAGGGCTTCGGCGGCGTTACCACCGCCCTCGGGGTCGCCATTGAGACCTATCCCACCCATATCGCCGGTCTCCCGGTGGCCGTCAACGTGGGCTGCCACGTGACCCGGCACGCTTCCGCCATACTCTAAACACAGGATGTTCGTATAAAGTTCATAAATACTCTTTATTTTTACATTCTTATATGGTATACTATATGCATACCATTCCTCTGGTGAGGAAGACGGAATGTCTGCTTCATCGGGGGCCGGCGGGGGATTCTCCCGCCGTGTAAAGATAGGAGCTGATTGTATGAAGATTACGACTACTGGAAGGAAATGCACCCTGCGGCCGGCTTTTGTGGAACGAACGGAGACCAAGCTGTCCAAGATGGACAAGTTTTTTGACTCCGCCGCCTCTGCCGACGTCACCGTTTCCAACGAGCGGAACAAGCAGCGGGTGGAGATTACGATTCGATGCAATGGGCTGCTATTCCGCGCCGAAGAGGCCGCCGAGGATCCCAACGAAGCGGTGGATAAGCTGGTGGACGTGCTGCTGCGGCAGATCCGGCGGAACAAAACCCGGCTGGAGAAGCGGCTGCGCGAGGGCGCTTTCGCTCCGGATCCGCTGTTCAGCGAGCCGGTGGAGGAAGAATCCGATTTCCAGGTGGTCAAATCCAAGACGTTTCCGGTCAAGCCTCTGGATGTGGAAGAGGCGATTTTGCAGATGAATATGATTGGGCATCAGTTTTATATGTTCCGCAACATGGCGACCAACGAGGTCAACGTGGTGTACCGCCGCAACGACGGGAACTACGGCCTGCTTGAGCCGGACGCGGACGAATAACCTCAATATCTTTCAATGGGGGCGGGCAGGCTTGCCCGCCCCCATTGGTTTGCCCGGAGCGGCCGGGTGACGGAAAGGACAGAAAAACATGGCTAACGTGGAATTTTGCGCCCCTTGCCTGTTCGGCATCGAGGGGATTTTGGGCGACGAGCTGCGGCGGATGGGGGCGGAAAATGTCCGGCCGGAAAACGGCCGGGTGCTGTTCGCCGGCGATATGGAGCTGCTGGCCCGGGCCAATATCGGCTCCCGCTATGCCGAACGGATTCAAATCCATCTCGGCAGCTTCCCCGCCCGTTCCTTTGAGGAGCTGTTCCAGGGGGTCAAGGCCCTGCCCTGGGAAGTCTGGATCGGCCAGAAAAACGCTTTCCCGGTGAAAGGCTGGGCGCTGAATTCCGCGCTGCACAGCGTTCCCGACTGTCAGTCCATCATCAAGAAAGCGGTGGTGGATCGCCTGTCGCAGACCTATGGCCTGCGCTGGTTTGAGGAAACGGGGCCGGTGTGTCAGATTCAGTTCACCATTCTGAAGGATGAGGCCACTCTGCTGCTGGACACCAGCGGCGCGGGCCTGCACAAGCGGGGCTATCGGGCCAACGCGGGCGGCGCCCCCATCAAGGAAACCCTGGCCGCGGCCATCGGGGATGTGATGCGGGTGCGCCGGGCCGCCCAGGTCTGCGATCCCTGCTGCGGCTCCGGCACCATGCTCATCGAGGCGGCGCTGGCCGCCAAGGGGATCGCCCCCGGCGTCCGCCGCCGGTTCGCCGCCATGGATTGGGGCAGCGTGCCCGGATCCATCTGGAAGGAGGAACGGCAGCGCGCCCGGGAGCGGGAACGGCCGGACGCCGTTTTCCAGGCCCATGGCGGAGACATCGACGAGGCGTGCCTGCGGCTGACCGAGGAGAACGCGGCCAAGGCCGGCGTGGCCGGCTGCGTGACGGCCAAGCGGGCGGATCTGCGGCAGTTCCAGCCGGAAGGGGACACCGGCGTGGTGCTCTGCAACCCGCCCTATGGCGAGCGGCTGCTGGATGTGAAGGCGGCGGAGGAGCTTTACCGGGTCATGGGCCGGGTGTTCCGCCCCAAGCCCGGCTGGAGCTATGGGATTATCAGTCCCCATGAGAATTTCGAGACCCTGTTCGGCCGCCAAGCGGATAAGCGGCGCAAGCTGTATAACGGCATGCTCAAATGCCAGCTGTATATGTACTTCAAGTAACCGGAGGAGAGAGGAGCGAGAAACCATGCGGCATGTGTTTATCGTCAATCCCGCGGCGGGGAAAAAACGGGGGGCGCTGGAGCTGCTCCCTCGCATTCACGCGGCGTTTGCCGGGGCGGAGGAGGGCGCCTACGCCATCCGGGTGACCCGGGGCGCGGGGGATGCCACCGCCATCGCCCGGGAGGAGTGCGCCGGGGAGGGGCCGGTGCGCTTGTACGCCTGCGGCGGAGACGGCACCCTGACCGAAACAGCCACCGGTGCCGCCGGCTGCCCCCGCGCTCAAATCGCGGCCGTTCCCTGCGGATCCGCCAACGACTATGTCCGGTCCTACGGGGGAACCGCGGCTTTTCTGGACATTCCCGCCCAGGTGCATGGCCGGGCCGTCCCGGTGGACGCGGTGGACTGCGGCGACCGGGTTTCTATGAACAGCGCGTCCATGGGGATGGACGCCGCCGTGGCACAGAAGATGGTGCGGTATAAGAATTTGCCGCTGGTTTCCGGTCCCATGTCCTATAACCTCGCCATCGCGGACGTGTTCTGCCACCGGATCGGCGTGGATCTGCACGTCGTCATGGATACCCCCGACGGGCCGGTGGAGCGCCGCGGCCGCTATTTCTTCGCCCTGGCCGCCTGCGCCCGGTTTTACGGCGGCGGTTACTGCGGCGCTCCCGGCGCGCTGGTGGACGACGGCCTGCTGGACTTTGTGCTGGTAAAGGTCATGCCGCGGCTGAAAATTCCCGGTTTCCTCTCCCGCTACAAGGCGGGCCGCCACATGGATATGGCCTGCTGCGAAGCCTTCCGGGGCACGCGGATGCGGGTCAGCTCCCTCTCGCCGGTCGTCTGCAACATCGACGGCGAATGCTTCAGCGCGCCGGATATTCATTTCCAGGCGCTGCCCGGCGCGCTCTCCTTCGTGCTGCCGGAAGGCGTGCGCCTGCCCGGCCGGGCTCCCGCTGTTTCCGCCAGTTTGTAAAAAAATTGTGAAGTTTGAAAAATTTCCAGTGAACCCTCTTGATTTTTCTGAAAATCCGATTACAATAGATTTAGCACTCGAGGAAACGGAGTGCTAAAATTATCAATACTCTTCAAGGAGGATTATTCTTATGTCTATTAAACCGCTTGCTGACCGTGTTGTCATCAAAATGGTAGAGGCTGAGGAAACCACTAAGAGCGGCATCATCCTCGCCGGTTCCGCCAAAGAGAAACCCCAGATGGCCGAAGTGGTGGCCGTCGGCCCCGGCGGCAACGTCGACGGCAAAGAGATCACCATGTATATCAAGGTGGGCGATAAGGTTCTGACCAGCAAGTATTCCGGCACCGAGGTCAAGCTCGACGGCACGGAATACACCATCGTGCGGCAGAGCGATATCCTGGCCGTTGTGGAATAAGAAATCCTTTCCGGTAAGATTTTTATACTATACGAAATAACAGGAGGAACCAATCATGGCAAAACAGATTCTGTTTGGCGAGGACGCCCGCAAGGCTCTGCAGTCCGGCGTGGACCAGCTGGCCAATACCGTAAAAATCACCCTGGGCCCGCGGGGCCGCAACGTGGTGCTCGACAAAAAATTCGGCGCCCCCCTCATCACCAATGACGGCGTGACCATCGCCAAGGAGATCGAGCTGGACGACGCGTTTGAGAACATGGGTGCCCAGCTGGTCAAGGAAGTCTCCACCAAGACCAACGACGTGGCCGGCGACGGTACCACCACCGCCACCCTCCTGGCGCAGGCCCTCATTCGTGAAGGCATGAAGAACGTGGCCGCCGGCGCCAACCCCATGGGCGTCAAGCGGGGCATTCAGAAGGCTGTCGACGCGGTCGTGGAAGCGGTCGTCTCCAACTCCAAGAAAGTCAGCGGTTCCGAGGATATCGCCAGCGCTGCCACCATCTCGGCCGGCGACGAGGTCATCGGCAAGCTGATCGCCGAGGCCATGGAGAAGGTCTCCGCCGACGGCGTCATCACCGTGGAAGAGTCCAAGACTGCCGACACCTACACCGAAGTGGTGGAAGGCATGCAGTTCGACCGGGGCTACATCACCCCCTACATGGTCACCGACACCGATAAGATGGAGGCCATCATCGACGATGCCTACCTCCTGATCACCGATAAGAAAATCTCCAACATTCAGGACATCCTGCCCCTGCTCGAGCAGATCCTGCAGGCCGGCAAAAAGCTGGTGATCATTGCCGAGGACGTGGAGGGCGAGGCCCTGTCCACCCTGATTGTCAACAAACTGCGCGGTACCTTCACCTGCGTGGCCGTCAAAGCCCCTGGCTTCGGCGATCGCCGCAAGGAAATGCTGCAGGATATCGCCATCCTCACCGGCGGCCAGGTCATCTCCGACGAGCTGGGCCTGGATCTGAAGGAAACCACCATGGATCAGCTGGGCCGTGCCCGCCAGATTAAGGTGCAGAAAGAAAACACCATCATTGTGGACGGCGCCGGCGATCCCGCGGCTATCAAGAGCCGCGTGAGCCAGATCCGCGTCCAGATTGAAAACACCACCTCCGATTTCGATCGGGAGAAGCTGCAGGAGCGGCTGGCCAAGCTGGCCGGCGGCGTGGCGGTCATCAAAGTCGGCGCTGCGACCGAGATCGAAATGAAGGAAAAGAAACTGCGCATCGAGGACGCCCTGTCCGCCACCAAGGCGGCCGTGGAAGAGGGCCTGGTCGCCGGCGGCGGCGTGGCGCTCATTACCGCCTCCGCTGTGCTGGATCCCATGCTGGCCGCCGCCGAGGGCGACGAGAAGACCGGCATCCAGATTGTGCTCAAGGCTCTGGAGGAGCCGGTGCGCCAGATCGCTCTGAACGCCGGCCTGGAGGGCAGCGTCATCATCGACAAGATCCGTTCCGCCGGCAAGGTCAACTATGGCTTTGACTTTGCCAAGGAAGAGTATGTGGATATGTTCACGGCCGGTATTGTCGACCCCACCAAGGTCACCCGGTCTGCTCTGCAGAACGCGGCTTCCGTCGCGGCCATGGTGCTGACCACCGAATCCCTGGTGGCCGACAAGAAAGAGCCCGCCCCGGCGGCTCCGGCTGCGCCCGGCGGCATGGACGGCATGTATTAATCGGTAAAGAATAAAGCAAACAAGCGGCGGGAGATTTTTTCTCCCGCCGCTTGCTCTATTTCGGGGCCGGTTCCGCCAGGTTGCGCACGGGAATGCCCCGCCGCCGGCAAAGGTCCACCGTGTAAAAAGTGCCGCCGCTGTTTTCCGTCAGGTAGCACAGGCAGCAGTCGCTGTGCTCTGCCAGATGGCGGTTACGCTTGTACATGCAGCCGCTGGTGTAGCGTTCAGCGGTATACACCACCTTGTCCGCCCGTTTCAGGATCGCCTGATACCGCTTCACGTCCTCCTCCGCCCAGCCCCGCGTCTGATCCCGGCAGGGCAGCACGAGGATCAGGCGGATGAACGGGTACACCGCCTTTAAGTCCAGCACCGCTTCCGCCGCCAGGGTGTCGAAGCCCAAGGCGCCGCCCGCGCCGAAATACCGCACCCCCTGGCGGATAAGGCTCTCGATTTCCGCTTCCAGCCGTTCCCGCAGCGGCGCGACGGCCTCCGGCGGAATTCGTCGATGGCCGGTAAAGCAGCAGGTTGTCATTCCATCCACCTCCTTACATATAGACTATTACATTATATAATGTAATAGTCTATATGTAAAGGGACATACTAACCTATTATCTAATGTATAAATTAGATAATAGGGGAATGCGTAATGGTAGAGTTAAATGTTCTGCCCCTTCTGGAAAAGCAAGGCCGTACGAAATATTGGCTGTATAGGCAGCTGAACATGAGCTATCAGAATTTCAGCAGGATGATTCGAAACGAAACCAAGTCGATTCGGTATGAAAATATTGAAATACTTTGTCAGGTGCTGGAATGCACACCCAATGATCTTTTCGTATTCGTCGACGATTGATTTCATGGCCTATTTCAGCTATCAGGACTCACCCGCAAAATAAACAAAAACCCCTTTGGCCCGCCGATCTTCCCATGGTATCCCTACAAATTTCCACCGGGCGGGATTTTGCGCTTGAATTCGACCGGAAATTGCAATACAATAGTAGCAGCGAACCCTGTCTGTTATGGGGTGGAAAACGCAGGGAGGTTGTGAATATGCAGGACTATGGAATGTCCGGCTGTGGAATGTCCGGTTACGGGAGCATTCTGCGCAGGAAATGCCGTGTTCACAATACCGGTGCGGGCAAAATTTGACAAGTGCAGGCTGTGGCGCGTTCGGCGTCCCAGCCTGTTTTTATTGCCGGGACAAGCTCCCGGCGGGAAAGGGTAGGTGGTTTGTACTATGAAAAAAGTGGCGGTTATCATGGGCAGCGACAGCGATCTGCCGGTGGTCGGCAAAGCCATCGATAAGCTGGGGGACTTCGGCGTGCCCGTGGAGGTTCATGTCATGTCGGCGCACCGCACGCCCGAAGCCGCGGCGGCGTTTTCAGCTTCGGCGGCGGACAAGGGCTTCGGCGTCATCATCGCGGCGGCGGGCAAGGCGGCCCATCTGGCGGGCGTGCTGGCGGCCCACACGGTGCTGCCGGTCATCGGCATTCCGGTAAAATCCTCCACCCTGGACGGGCTGGACGCCCTGCTTTCCACGGTGCAGATGCCCTCCGGCATCCCGGTGGCAACGGTGGCCATCGACGGCGCGGAAAACGCCGCCCTGCTGGCCGTGCAGATGCTGGCGCTCAGCGACGAGACGCTGAAAAACCGGCTGATCGCCATGAAGAAAACCATGGCTGAAGGGGTTCTCGCCAAGGATAAGGCCCTGGCGGACAAGCTAAATCAGGCGTAATGCTTATACGATAGGAGACGAGTATATGAACAAGCTGGAACAACTGTACGAGGGCAAAGCCAAAAAGGTATTCGCCACCGAGGATCCGGAACTGGTGATCGTCGATTACAAGGACGATGCCACGGCTTTCAACGGCGAGAAAAAGGGCACCATCATGGGCAAGGGCGTTATCAACAACCGGGTGACCAATTTCCTGATGCAGAAGCTGGAAAAGGAAGGCGTACCCACCCATTTTGTCAAGGAGCTGTCCGAGCGGGAAACCGTGGTCAAAAAGGTGTCCATCGTTCCCCTGGAGGTCATCATCCGCAACATCGCCGCCGGTTCCTTCTCCAAGCGCTTCGGCGTGGAGGAAGGCACGGTGCTGAAAACCCCGTCTCTCGAGTTCAGCTATAAGGACGACGCGCTGGGCGATCCGCTGATCAACGAGTATCACGCGCTGGCCCTTGGCATCGCCACGAGAGAGGAAATGGATTGCATCGCCAAATACGCGTTCAAGGTCAACGAAGTGCTCAAGGCCTTCTTCCTGACGCTGGACATCGAGCTGGTGGACTTCAAGCTGGAGTTCGGTAAGCTGGCCGACGGCACCATCGTGCTGGCCGACGAAATTTCTCCCGATACCTGCCGCTTCTGGGATGTGCACACCCATGAGAAGCTGGACAAGGATCGGTTCCGCCGCAACCTGGGCGGGGAAGTGGAAGCCTATCAGGAGATCATGCGCCGCATGATGGGTGAATAATCGCAGGAAATACAGGCTTTGTACCAAGGAGGAACTATATGGGCGGCGTATTCGGCGTAGCCTCGCATGACAATTGTATCACCGATTTATTCTTTGGGGTGGATTATCACTCGCATCTGGGCACCCGCCGGGGCGGCATGGCCGTTTACAGCGCGGACAAGGGCTTTGAGCGGGCTATTCACAACATTGAGAATGCACCCTTCCGCACCAAGTTCGAGCGGGACGTGGACGACATGTCCGGGCCGCTGGGTATCGGCTGTATCAGCGACACCGATCCCCAGCCCCTCATTGTCCGGTCGCATCTGGGCAACTACGCCATCACAACCGTGGGGCGGATTAACAACCTGGAGGAGCTGGTGGGACAGGCCTTTGCCAACGGCAGCTCCCACTTCCTGGAAATGAGCGGCGGCAAGGTCAACGCCACCGAGCTGACAGCCTGCCTCATCAATCAGAAGGACTCGATAACCGAGGGGATCCGCCACGCGCAGGAGCTGATCGACGGCTCTATGACTTTGCTGCTCCTGACCAAGGACGGCCTGTACGCCGCCCGGGACCGGATGGGCCGCACCCCGCTGATTCTCGGTAAAAAGGACGGCGCTATGTGCGTGTCCTTTGAGTCCTTCGCCTACCTCAACCTGGGGTATAAGGACGAGCACAGCCTCGGCCCGGGGGAAATCGTCCGCGTCACGGCGGACGGGTACGAGGTGCTGCAGGCTCCCGGGAAGAAGATGAAAATCTGCGCGTTCCTGTGGACGTATTTCGGCTATCCCCCCTCCTCCTACGAGGGGGTCAGCGTGGAGCAGATGCGGTATAACTGCGGCCGGATCCTGGCCCAGAACGACAAGGACACCGAGGCGGACTTCGTGGCCGGGGTGCCCGATTCCGGCACCGCCCACGCCGTCGGCTACGCCAACGAATCGGGGATTCCCTTCGCCCGCCCCTTTATCAAATACACCCCCACATGGCCCCGCAGCTTCATGCCGCAGAATCAGTCGGTGCGCAACCAGGTAGCCCACATGAAGCTCATCCCCGTGGACGCCCTCATCCGGGACAAGCGGCTGCTGTTCATCGACGACTCGGTGGTGCGGGGTACTCAGATGCGGGAAACGGTGGATTTTCTCTATGACAGCGGCGCCAAAGAGGTGCATATCCGGCCCGCCTGCCCCCCCATCATGTTCGGCTGCAAATACCTCAATTTTTCCCGTTCCACCTCCGACCGGGATCTCATCACCCACACGGTGATCCAAGAGCTGGAGGGGGAGGAGGGCTTCCGCCATCTGGAGGAGTATATTGACTCCCACACCGAGCGGTACGCCCGCATGGTGGACGGCATTTGCAAGAATCTGCGGGTCACCTCCCTGCGGTATCAAACCCTGGAGGGGATGCTGGCTTCTATCGGCATCGACCCGGAGCAGGTTTGCACATATTGTTGGACGGGCCGTGAATAAGCCCGAAAGGTTCAAAGAAAGGCTGGAACTCAAACGATGAATAACAGCGTAAGCGAGAGCTATGCGGCCGCCGGAGTGGACGTCACCGCCGGGTATAAGGCCGTGGAACTGATGAAGGCCCATGTGGCCCGCACCGCCGTGCCCGGCGTGCTGTCCGGCATCGGCGGCTTCGGCGGCCTGTTTGAGCCGGATTTCAGCGGCATGAAGCGCCCGGTGCTGGTTTCCGGCACCGACGGCGTGGGCACCAAGCTGAAGCTGGCCTTCCTGATGGACAAGCACGATACCGTGGGCATCGACTGCGTGGCCATGTGCGTCAACGACGTGGCCTGCTCGGGCGCGCAGCCCCTGTTTTTCCTGGATTATATTGCCTGCGGCAAGAATTTCCCGGAGAAAATCGCCGCTATCGTCTCCGGCGTGGCGGAGGGCTGCGTGCAGTCCGGCTGCGCCCTCATCGGCGGCGAAACCGCCGAAATGCCCGGCTTCTATCCGGAGGATGAATACGATTTGGCGGGCTTCAGCGTCGGCATGGCCGATTATGACAGCATCGTCGATTCCAAGAATGTGCGGGCGGGGGACGCTCTCATCGGCGTGGCCTCCAGCGGCGTGCATTCCAACGGCTTTTCCTTGGTGCGTAAGGTCTTCGACGTGAACGAAAAAACGCTGGCCGTCCATTACGACGAGCTGGGCGCCACCCTGGGGGAAACCCTGCTCACCCCGACCAAAATCTACGTCAAGCCCCTGCTGGCCCTGATGAAGCAGGTGAAAGTGCACGGCATTTCCCATATCACCGGCGGCGGCTATTATGAGAACATCCCCCGGATGCTGCCCGAAGGGCTGACGGCGGTCATCGAGAAAAGGAACGTCCCGGTGCTGCCGGTGTTCCAGCTGCTGCAGAAGGTGGGCGGCATTCCCGAGCGGGATATGTTCAACACCTTCAACATGGGCACCGGCCTGGTGCTGGCCGTGGCGCCGGAGCAGGCGGATGAGGCGGTGCGCCTCCTGAACGCCCACGGCGAAAAGGCCATGATGCTGGGCGAGGTCCGCTCCGGCGGCGCCGGGGTCGAGCTGGTCGGCTAAACGGGGAAAGGCGGATTTTATCATGGTACATATTGCCGTTCTGGTGTCCGGCGGCGGCACCAACCTGCAGGCCCTGCTGGACGCACAGGAGGCGGGAGCGATCCGGAACGGCCGGATCGTCAAGGTCATCGCCTCGCGGCCGGACGCCTATGCGCTGGAGCGGGCGGCCGCGAAGCGGGTGCCCACGGCGGTGGTCAGCCGGAAGGCTTACGCCACCCCCGAAGCCTTTGACGAGGCCCTTTTGGCCGAGCTGGAGGCTTGCGGGGCGGAGCTGGTGGTGCTCGCGGGCTTCCTCTCCATTTTGGGGGAGAAGGTGATCGCCCGGTACCGCAACCGGATTCTTAATGTCCACCCGTCTCTGATTCCGGCCTTCTGCGGCAAGGGCTTTTATGGCCTCAAGGTGCATGAGGCGGCGCTGGCTTACGGGGTCAAGGTGACCGGCGCGACGGTGCATCTCGTCAACGAAATCCCCGACGGAGGGGCCATCGTCCTGCAAAAAGCGGTGGCCGTGCAGCCCGCCGATACTCCGGAAACCCTGCAGCTGCGCGTCATGCGGCAGGCGGAATGGGAACTGCTGCCCCAGGCGGTTTCCCTGTTCTGCGAAGGGAAAATCCGCGTGGAAGGCAACATCGCCGTCGTTGACGAATAAAACCCGGCCCCGTTTTCTATGGAGGATGGGGCCGCTTTTTCAAGAGTAAGGGAGAGAATGCTATGCAGATACAATCGCTGTCCAAAGAACTGAGCGCCACCACCTATCCGGGCCGCGGCATCGTCCTGGGCAAAAGCGCGGACGCCCGCTGCTTCTATATCGCCTACTTCATCATGGGCCGGAGCGAGAACTCCCGCAACCGTATTTTTGAAATCGACGGCCGCGGCATCCGCACCAAAGCTTTCGACGAAAGCAAAATGGTGGATCCGTCCCTCATCATCTACGCGCCGGTGCGGGTCTGCGGCGATGTCACCATCGTCACCAACGGCGATCAGACCGACACGATTTATGACGCGCTCGAAGCAGGGAAAACCTTCGAAGAGGCGCTGCGCTCCCGCACCTTCGAGCCGGACGCCCCCAATTTTACCCCCCGCATTTCCGGCGTGGTGGAGCCGAAGGCCGACCGCTACCGCCTGTCCATTCTCAAATCCGCCGACGGCGATCCCGCATCCACCCGGAGGTATTTCTTTGATTATGACGCGCCCCGCCCCGGCGAAGGCCATTTCATCCACACCTACCAGCAGGACGGGAACCCCCTGCCCTCTTTCGAGGGAGAGCCGGTTCCCGTGACCATCGAAGGGGATCTGGAGACCTTTTCCTGGACGGTATGGGACAACCTGAACGCGGACAATAAGGTCTCCCTCTTCACCCGGTCCATCGATTTGGAAACCGGTGCGGTAACGAGCCTGCTTTTTAACAAACACCAGGGACAATGAACGGGAATTGCGCTGCGAAAGGAATGTGAAGTATCATGAACGAACTGCCGCTGAAATACGGCTGCAACCCCAACCAGAAGCCCTCCCGCATTTTTATGCAGGATGGCCGCGAGCTGCCCATCGAGGTGCTGAACGGCCGCCCCGGCTTCATCAATTTTTTGGACGCCTTCAATAGCTGGCAGCTGGTCAAGGAGCTGAAAGAGGCGACCGGCCTGCCGGCGGCCGCTTCCTTCAAGCATGTCAGCCCCGCCGGCGCGGCGGTGGCCCTGCCGCTGTCCGATACCCTCAAAAAGATCTACTTCGTGGACGATCTGGAGCTGTCAGATATGGCCTGCGCCTATGCCCGCGCCCGCGGCGCCGACCGGATGAGCTCCTATGGCGACTGGGTGGCCTTGTCCGACACCTGTGACAAGCAGACGGCCGCCCTCCTCGCCCGGGAAGTGTCCGACGGCATCATCGCCCCCGATTACACCCCGGAGGCTCTCGAAATTCTGAAAACCAAGCGCAAGGGCTCCTACAACGTGGTGAAGATCGATCCGGCCTACACCCCAGCGCCCATCGAGCATAAAGACGTGTTCGGCATCACCTTCGAGCAGGGACGCAACGAAGTGAAAATCGACGAGGACATGCTGCGCAACCTCGTGACCGACAACACCGATCTGCCCGAGTCTGCCAAGCGGGATCTGCTCATTGCCCTGATCGCGCTGAAGTATACCCAGTCCAATTCCATCTGCTACGCCAAGGACGGCCAGGTCATCGGCGTCGGCGCGGGGCAGCAGAGCCGGATCCACTGCACCCGTCTGGCGGGCAACAAGGCGGACGTCTGGTATCTGCGGCAGCATCCCAAGGTGCTGGCCCTGCCCTTCCGGAGCGATATCCGCCGCCCGGATCGGGACAACACCATCGATGTATATATCTCCGACGAATATGAGGACGTGCTGGCCGACGGCGCGTGGCAGCAGTTCTTCACCGCCCGGCCGGAACCCTTGACCCGCGAGGAACGACGGGTCTGGCTGGACACCCTCACCGGCGTGTCCCTGGGCTCCGACGCCTTCTTCCCCTTCGGGGACAACATCGAGCGGGCGCATAAGTCCGGCGTCAGCTTTATCGCCGAGCCGGGCGGATCCATCCGGGACGATCACGTGATCGAAACCTGCAATAAATACGGCATCGCCATGGCCTTCACCGGCCTGCGGCTGTTCCATCATTGAGGAAAGGCGGGCGGCCTGTGGAAAAAAAGGATATTCTGGTGGTGGGCGGCGGCGGCCGTGAACACGCCATCATACGCAAGCTGAAGGAAAGCCCCCGCTGCGGGAAGCTCTACTGCACCCCCGGCAACGGCGGCATCGCCCGGGACGCCCAATGCTTCGACGTGCCCGCCACCGACGTGGCCGGCGTGGTGGAGCTGGCGACCCGTCTGATGGTGGATCTGGTCTTTGTGGCGCCGGACGATCCGCTGGTGGCCGGCATGGTGGACGCGCTGGAGGAAGCGGGTATCTCCGCCTTCGGCCCCCGCGCCAACGCTGCCATTCTCGAAGGCAGCAAGGTCTTCTCCAAAGACCTTATGAAAAAATACGGCATCCCCACCGCCGGCTACGAGGTGTTCGACAAGCCGGCGGACGCGCTCAATTATATTCGTCTGCAGGACAGCTATCCAGCGGTGGTCAAGGCCGACGGCCTGGCCCTGGGAAAAGGCGTTATCCTCTGCGACGGGTATGAGGAAGCCAAACAGGCCGTCAAGGAGATCATGGAGGATCGGGTGTTCGGCGCGTCGGGCAGCCGGGTGGTGGTGGAGGAATTCCTCACCGGCCCGGAAGTCTCGGTGCTGGCCTTTACCGACGGCAAAACCGTCAAGCCCATGGTTTCCTCCAAGGATCACAAGCGGGCCTTTGACGGTGATATGGGCCCGAATACCGGCGGCATGGGCACCATCAGCCCCAACCCCTATTACACGGACGAAGACGCCGCCTTCTGCATGGAGCATATTTTCCAGCCCACCGTGGACGCTATGGCCAAGGAAGGCCGCCCCTTCAAGGGCTGCTTGTTCTTCGGCCTGATGCTCACCCCCAAGGGTCCGAAGGTGATCGAATACAACTGCCGCTTCGGCGACCCGGAAACCCAGGTGGTGTTGCCTCGGCTGCAAACCGATTTGTTGGATATTGTGGACGCCATCCGGGAGGAACGACTGGCGGAGCTGGACATCCGCTGGAAGGAAGAGGCCTGCGCCTGCGTGGTCATGGCCTCCGGCGGGTACCCTGCCGCTTACCGCAAGGGCCTGCCCATCGCCGGCCTCGACCAGAACGGGCAGCTGCAAGAGGCCTACGCGGTCTACCATGCCGGCACCGCGTGGAAGGACGGCCGCTTTTATACCAACGGCGGCCGGGTGCTGGGCGTGACTGCCGTAGCGGATACCGTTGCCGCCGCCCTGGACAAGGCCTATGAGGCCGTGCAGCACATCGAGTTCGAAAACGCCCACTACCGCAAAGACATCGGTAAATAAAAAAACCGGCATGCAGCGCGCTGCATGCCGGTTTTTCTATACCTTCGAGTATCCGAAGCTGTTGACGATGGCGTCGATTTTCTGCTTGGCCCCACATTGGGGACACTCGTGGGAGATGGAGGTCTGGTATCCTGGAATGTCTTTCTCCCCGAATATCGCGTGCACCGGCAGGCCGTGGGATTCCTGGATGGCGCTGAATATGGCGGCGATACCCACCAGACGTCCGCTGTAATACTGTAAGCACTCCAGCGACCGGTTGATGGTCTTGCCGGTGGAGGCGGAGGAGATCAGCAGCAGAATATTCTGATTCCAAATCATCTTCTGGGTGTTGTCCCGGAAAATCATCTGATTGTTGGCGTTCAGTTCCGGTGTGATGACGCAGATGTCCCGTCCCGCGCTCATGGACGGGCCGGACTGGGACAGCTCCCGCGCCAGAAAGGCCCCCAGCATCTCGGTGCCCTCCAGGCAGATGATGGTGTCCACCGGCGTGACCGTGCGATAGTGCTCCGCCAGGACGGCCGCACCGCTCTCCGCCATCTTATGCTGGCTCTTGATGGCGGTCATGTCGATGTAATAATTGACATGCGAGTGGTTGGTGGCGAAATGGCCGGGGATCACACCGATTTTAACAGACTTGTTTTCCCGGGACACGATGCTTTGCACACGGTTTTCCATAAGCTCCTCCTTGAAACGGCCGGAATATAAAATGGCCGTTTTTATTATTGTAACACATTGAATAGGTTCTATCAAGAATTATTAAAAAAATAGTGGATTTTTTTAAAATGCGCGTGAAAAAGCAAAACAAAATGCCACCCTTTCATAACCACCAAAGTTTTCAGCGGCCGTCTGTGCAGCCTGCTGAAAAGCCGAGGCTTGTTCATGTAAAATTCATGGGTTTTTCCGCCCAGTTCCTTGCATTGTCCGGGAAGGGTATGCTATAATGACACCATAAGAATAAGGAGTGGAAGAACCGATGGATACTTTTGTGGAGCAAATTGTCGCCAAGAAAAAGGGCGGTAAGGAATATGGCATCATCTTTCTGGTGATTCTGGCGGCCCTGGTTCTGACGGCGGCCCTGTTTTTGCTGTTTCCGCCGCTGATGGTGCTGGTGGTCGGCATCGGCTACGGGGCCTGGTGGCTGATCACCAGCCAGAATGTGGAGTATGAGTACAGCGTCACCAACGGCGACATTGATATTGATCAGATTATCGCCCAGCGCAAGCGCAAGCGCATCGTGTCCGTGAGCGGCTCGAAAATCGAAAGCCTAGTGCCCTACAACGCGGCGGAATATGCCAACCGTCACTTTGATCGGACGGTGATGGCGGCGCCGTCCATGGAGGCGGCGACCTGGTGCTTCACCTATCACAGCAAGAAGAACGGCCACACCCTGGTGGTGTTTTCTCCCGAGGAGCGGGTGCTGAACGCGCTGAAATCCGGCCTGACCAAGCTGGTGGAGCTGGAGATGAAAAGGAAATCGATGTGATCCGGATGTCGTGCAACATGGAACATGTTGCACGACATTCTAGTTCCTGCGCTCGATGTGCCTTGTGCGGGACCTCTGGAAAAACCGCATGCGGGCCATGAATGGTGGCCCGCATTTCTTGTCTCCTGCGCTTACATTCTTAAAAATTCGGAAAGGATGAACACCATGAAAGTGCTGACAGCCAGAGGCATGCGTCTGCTGGAAGCGGCGGCGGTGGAGGAAGGCCTGGATTACCGCCGGCTGATGGAAAACGCGGGAAGCGCCGCCGCCCGGCGGATCCGCACCTTGGACGGCCTGACGGGCCGCACCGCCGTCGTTCTCTGCGGCAGCGGCAACAACGGCGGCGACGGCTTTGTCGTGGCCCGTAAGCTGGCGGAGGAAAGCTTCGCGGTGACCGCCGTACTGCTGTGCGGTCAGCCAAAGTCCGCCCAGGCCCGGGAGATGTACAGCCGCATGGAAGGCCTTGGCGTTTCCGTTCTCAATCTGGAGACCGAGCCATATATGGCAGCCAGCGCTGTGCGGGAAGCGCAGCTGGTGGTAGACGCAGTATACGGTATCGGCTTTCACGGAGATTTGCCCGATTATATGCGCCCCCTGTTCCGCCAGGTCAACGCCGCCGAGGCGATCACCATCGCCATTGACGTGCCCAGCGGCATGGACTGCGATACCGGCCTGTGCGATCCCGATACTCTGGCCGCCGACCGCACCATTACCTTCACCGCCATGAAGCCGGGCCTGCTGTCCGCCAAATCCTCCGCCGTCTGCGGCGCGGTGGAGGTGGTGGGCATCGGCATCGACGAGCGGCTCATCGATCAGTTCACCTCCGATCAGTCGATTATCGATTGGGATATGGTGGCCCATTGCTTCCAGCCCCGTCCGGCGGACAGCCACAAGGGCACCTATGGCCACCTGCTGTCGGTCTGCGGCAGCTATGGTATGGCGGGCGCCGCCATCCTGGCCGCACGGGCCGCTCTGCGCTGCGGCGCCGGTCTCGTGACGGCGGCCATGCCCGCCTCGGTGTATCCTCTGGCCGCCGGCAGCGTGCCGGAAGCGCTGTTTTTGCCCTTGCCTGAAACCGGCGACGGCCTTCTGGCCATGGCGGCGCGGGAGAAGCTGCGGGAGCGGCTGGCCCGCTGCACCGCCGTCCTGGTTGGCTGCGGCCTGGGCTGCGGCGGCCAGGTGCCGGCGGTGGTGGAGGACGTTCTGCGTCACGCCTCCTGTCCAGTGGTGTTGGACGCGGATGGTATAAATTGCGTCGCCCAGCATATAGATATAAGGAAAACGACCCAGGTTCCGCTGGTCCTCACGCCCCATCCCGGGGAAATGGCCCGCCTGCTCGGCTGTTCCATCGAACAGGTGCAGGATAACCGGCTGGAGACAGCCCGCCGCTTCGCGGAGGAGCAGCAGGTGATTCTCGTCCTCAAGGGCAGTAAAACCGTTGTCGCCGCACCCGGGCAGACCCTACTGGTGAATACCACCGGCAATCCGGGCATGGCCACCGGCGGCAGCGGCGATGTTCTGGCGGGCATGATCGCTTCCTTTATCGCGCAGGGGATGGAGCCCTATCGCGCGGCCATGTGCGGCGTGTATCTGCACGGACTGGCCGGGGACGCGGCGGCGCATCGGATTTCGCAGCACGCGATGCTGCCTTCCGATTTGCTGGAGGAACTGGGCGGGTTGTTTTTGCGCCTGGAATAAACGCGGGGAGCCGATGGGCCGCCGCCGTCCGGGCGGAGACTCATCGGCTCCGTTTCGCCGGCGGAAAGGGAGCGGCCAACTCTGTGCAGCCGGAGAAATGGAGTAGTTCTATGACCCGCCGTTTTTTCGGCCTGTGCCTGGCGCTGCTGATGGCGCTGCTGCTCTGCACAGCCTGCAACTCGCAAAATAAGAATCCCGAGAAGCCGGTGACCACCGGCTTTGCCTGCGATGTGGATATGACGTATCAGGATATGCGGGTGAAGGGACATTTGACCCGGATGTCCGCCGGCACGCTGAAAATGGAATTCACCGAACCCGCCACCCTGAACGGCATGTCCATGGAGTGGGACGGGGAGACCATCTCGGTCAAATATGCCGGCCTGTCCTTCGGCGTGGATCCGGCCGCCGTGCCGGAAAGCGCCCTGGGCAAGGGGCTTCTGGACGCACTGGACGCCGGCTTTCGCAGTGGGGGAGAGGGGCAGATGACCGATAAGGGGCTGTCTGTCACCGGTCAGTCGGTCAACGGCCAGTTCGAGATGCTGTCCGATCCGCAGACCGGCCAGCTGCTGTCCCTGAAGATCCCCGAATTGAAGGTGGCCGCCACCTTCTCCAATTTTCAGATCGCCGAAGAACCCGCCAAATAAGCCAAGCGCCGGCTGTGTACGCAGCCGGCGCTTTTTCTATCCGGTTTTGTCAGACTGGCGTGACCGCATAGGTAACATAGGCTCCCGCCGGCCGGTATCCAAGCTTTTCCGCCAGTGCTGCTGAAGTCGGGTTGGCGGCATCCCAGCTGGGATACAAGCCGCGATCCAGGCAGGTAAGAATTAGCCGGGCGGCGCAGGCCGTGGCCAGTCCCCGCTGCCGATGCTCCGGCGCCGTGTCGATTTCAATCTCGATGCCGCCTTCATAATACGCGTAGGTGGACGCGCCGCAGACTGGTTCGTCCGCGCACAGGGCCGCCGTCCCCACGGCGTGGGCCCGGTAATCCTCCCAGGTCGGAAACTGGCTGACCAAATCCCGGCTCCATTCTTTGGCTTTCAGCTGTTCATACAGCTCCCGGCCGATGGGAAGCTCCTGGTATCCTGCCGGAACGGCGGCCAGCCTGGCCAAATACGCCCGATCGAAGGCCGATGGCTCCTTCTCAAAGGCGTATCGCTCGACGCGCTCGAACCGCCCCGGGTTTCTCTGCTCGATGAGGGCCTCCCAAGCTGCGTCGGGCGGTACCGCCAGCAGCCAGCGAGGGATGTGCCCCGCCAGCTCCGCCGCCCCGGCCGCCCTGGCGTCCCCGCCGAAAAAGCAGAAATCGCCGAGCAGCAGCTGGGCGCAGGCGGGCGGGGTTTCCTCTGCGGCGTACGCTTCCCCCATCAGCCCTTGCAGGCAGGACCAGACCATGGTTTCCTGCACGCCCTCGAACAGTGGGGCGATGGCGGGCAGCTCCTCTTTTGTCAGCTTATGCATGTGCGCCCTCCTGTCTACTCCGTTTCAGCTTCGCTTTCGCCAGTGGGAGGCTCTTCCTGTATCACCGGCTCCCCGGCCCGGCGCAGCGCCTTGTGGGTGTAGATGCCGCCGCCCAGAAGCACCAGCAGCAGCCCGGTCGCCAGCAGTAGAACCTCGATGGGTATCGCGTCCCCCAGCGGGCCGAACAGCACCATGCCCAGCGGCATGGCGGCGGTCACCACAATCTGCAGCAGGCTGAATATCCGCCCCTGCATGTCGGACTGGATACGCTCCTGCAGCAGTACGGTGAGCGCCGAACTGAAAAAAGGCACAAACACACCGGTCACCAGGATCACCGCGAGATAGACCCAGAAGTTCAGCGGGATCCCCAGCAGCGCGGTGCAGAATCCGAAGCACGAGCAGGCAAAGGCGATGGTGGCGATGCGGTTGCGGAAACCGCCCCAGGCGGCGATGATAACGCCACCCGCCACCGAGCCGATGCTGAACAGCATCTCCACCAGGGTCAGGCGCCATACGTCGTCCCCGAAGGTGCGGGTCACTTGCAACGGCGTCATCTGCGCGGCGGGCACCAGCAGGAAGAAAAACACCGCGTAGAAAATCAGCAGCTCGCGGATAAATCCGCTTCTTTTCACATACCGCAGCCCGGCCTTCAGGTCGTCCAGGTAGCCGCCCTTCTGTTTTTCCCGCGCCTTTTGGTGCAGCGGGATTCGCTGCACGGAGAGGATGCTGATGCCGATGACGGCCGTGATTACGTCGATTAGAAAGATGAATCCGAGAGGGGCCACCGCCATCAGCCAACCGCTGACCGCGGGGGACAGCAGGGTCATCATGGACGTGACGCTGCCATTGATGCCGTTGACCTTCATCAGTTTGTCCTGTGGCACCAGCAGCGGAATAACCGCCTGAACCGCCGGCGTCTGGATTCCCTGCCCGATGGAGCGGATGCCCGACACCAGGAATATCAGCCACAGGCTGCCCTGTCCCGCCAGGAACAGGATGGCCAGGATCAGCGTAGAAACCGCGGTCAGGGTGTCGGCGCAGATGATCAGCCGCTTGCGATGATAGCGATCCGCCCACACCCCTGCGAACAAGGAAATCAGTACCTGCGGCAGAAAACCGCATAGGGTGGAGATCATCATCATGATCCCCGATTGGGTGGTCAGGGTGATATACCAGACGATGGCGTACTGCACTAGGCAGGAGCCAAACAGGGAGATGGTCTGCCCGGTCAGAAACAGGGCGATTTTGGTCTTCCAGTTGGACGGGGGTGCCTGCTGCGCCTGCGTTTCCATAACACTCCAATTCTCCGCCGCGGTGATGGTGTCCGGCAGCTCCTTCTTGCGGCGGAACAAGGAGGGCCGGGCGGGCGAGCGGGCGGTTTCACTCCGCCGTCCCCATACAAGAGGCTTTGTCACCGCCGGCTTCCGGCGGGAGGCTCATTATACCAGACCGCGGGCGTCCCGCGCAAGCGAAACCGCAAAAAACGGAAAAAGCCGGGCAAATGGGGGACTTTCCCGCATTTGCCCGGCTTTGATCAGTGCGATTCGCGCCGCCTTATTCGTACGCCACGACGTCGATCCATTTCATCAGCAGCTCTTTTTCCTCCGGACGGTTCTCCGTCAGGCGGGCGGCCGCCACGATGGGCAGCCATTCCTGGACATACTTTTTCGACGTATGGGTCTTTTCGCAGAACAGGTTCATGTACTTCTCCGCCATCTCGGGGGACTGGAGGGACAGCAGCAGATAGGTCTTGGCCACGTCCGCGCTGGCGTTGCCCTGGCGGGCGGCGATCCAGTCCACGATGTAGGTGCCCTTGTCGTTGATGATGATGTTAGCGGGGACGAAGTTGCCGTGGCACAGCTTGACATGCTTGGGCATGCTGTCCAGCCGGGTCAGCAGCTCGTATTTGATGGAATCGCTGATGGTGTCCAGGCTGTTGATGAGCCGGGTCAGCTTATCCTTCAGCTTGCTCAGCTTGGGCATTTTCTCCTGATGCACCTTCAGCTGGAGATCCACCATATCCTCCAGATACCTGTCGGCGTTCTCCGGATGCTTCTTCATCAGATCCTCCAGGGTGTCTCCCTCGATGAGATCCATGGTGATGGCCCAGTGCCCGTCGATGACCGATACTTCGTGAATGGTGGGAACCAGCAGGTCGGTATACTCGATGCGGGCATGGGTCAGCGCTTCATACAAAGCGTCGGTCTTCCGCCCGGTTTTGAAGATCTTAACCGCTTTGTCTCCCTCCCGGTAGATGTCGACGGTTTCGCTCGAGGCAATCAGATTTTTCAGTTCCATGTGGTAAGACTCCTTTCCGTTTGCAGCCTTGGCAATTAAAAATCGCCTGAAACTATATGTATTATACAACTTTAAAAAGGACTCTGTAAAGAGTTTCTTGTAGATTTAACAAACAATTTGCATTTATCGGCCTTTTGATGCAAACTGCTTGGGAACTTATGTGCATAGTGGATATTTTTCATAAGAATGCCGCCCGCTTCCAAGGGGATTTTGTCGTTCTCTGCATGGCTGTCAGGTAATTGGTCGATTTACATAATTTGCCCTTCTGCATTTTGGTTAAAGCCGGGGAAATGATGAGTTGACAGAGAGGGATACACCTGATATAATTAAATTGTTAAAAAAATAACAACTATCCTTGTGGGAAATAGGAACTGGAGGAACAAAGCAGATGAGCAAGAAAGAACTGACGACCCCCGCCGCCGAAACCGCGAACACCGGCCTGGTGGATACGGTGGACGCCTTGGTGGCCAAGATGAATGAGGTTCGCGAAGCCCAGCGTATTTTCGCCACCTATACCCAGGAGCAGGTGGATAAGATTTTCTTCGCCGCCGCTATGGCTGCCAACCAGCAGCGCCTGCCGCTCGCCAAGATGGCGGTGGAGGAAACTGGCATGGGCATCGTGGAAGACAAGGTCATCAAGAACCACTACGCCTCCGAGTATATCTATAATCAGTATAAAGATACGAAAACCTGCGGTGTGTTAGAAGTAGATTCCGTGGCCGGCATCCAGAAGATCGCCGAGCCCATCGGCGTGGTGGCGGCGGTCATCCCCACCACCAACCCCACCTCCACCGCGATTTTCAAAACCCTGATTTGCCTGAAGACTCGCAACGGCATCGTTATCAGCCCCCATCCCCGCGCCAAGAAGAGCACCATCGCCGCCGCGAAGGTGGTGCTGGACGCCGCCGTGGCGGCCGGCGCGCCCAAGGGCATCATCGCCTGGATCGACGTGCCCTCCCTGGAGCTGACCAACGAGGTCATGCGCAGCGCGGATATCATTCTGGCCACCGGTGGCCCCGGCATGGTCAAGGCGGCGTATTCTTCTGGCAAACCTGCCCTGGGCGTCGGCGCGGGCAATACCCCGGCCGTCATCGATGACACGGCGGACGTCACCCTGGCTGTCAACTCTATCATCCATTCCAAGACCTTCGACAACGGCATGATCTGCGCCTCCGAGCAGTCGGTCATCGTTCTCGACAAGGTCTATGACAAGGTGCGCAAGGAATTCGAGGCTAGGGGCTGCTATCTGCTGAAGCCCGACGAAATCGAAAAGGTGCGCAAGACAATTCTCATCAACGGCGCGCTCAACGCGAAAATCGTCGGCCAGTCCGCCCACACCATCGCGAAGCTCGCCGGTGTGGATGTGCCCGAAACCGCCAAGATCCTCATCGGCCAGGTGGAGAGCGTGGACATCGAGGAGGAATTCGCTCACGAAAAGCTGTCCCCCGTGCTGGCCATGTACCGGGCCAAGGATTTCGCCGACGCGGTGAACAAAGCGGATCAGCTGGTGGCGGACGGCGGCTACGGCCACACCTCCTCCCTGTACGTCAACGCCGTGACCGAAAAAGACAAGATCGATGCCTTTGCGGCCCGGATGAAAACCTGCCGCATCCTGGTCAACACCCCCTCCTCCCACGGCGGCATCGGCGATTTGTATAACTTCAGCATGGCGCCGTCCCTCACTTTGGGCTGCGGCTCCTGGGGCGGCAACTCCGTGTCCGAGAACGTGGGCGTCAAGCACCTGATCAATATCAAGACCGTCGCCGAGAGGAGAGAGAACATGCTGTGGTTCCGCGCGCCGGAAAAGGTCTATTTCAAGAAAGGCTGCCTGCCGGTGGCCCTGGCTGAGCTGAAGGCCGTTATGGGCAAAAAGCGGGCTTTCATCGTGACCGACTCCTTCCTCTACAAGAACGGCTATACCAAGACCATCACCGATAAGCTCGACGAGATGGGCATCACCCATACCACCTTCTACGATGTGGCGCCCGATCCCACCCTGGCCTGCGCCAAGGAAGGCGCCAAGGCCATGGCCTCTTTCGAGCCCGACTGCATCATCGCCATCGGCGGCGGATCCGCCATGGACGCCGGCAAGATCATGTGGGTGATGTACGAGCATCCGGACGTGGACTTCATGGATATGGCTATGCGCTTCATGGATATCCGCAAGCGCGTGTACACCTTCCCGAAGATGGGTGAAAAGGCCTACTTCATCGCGGTGCCTACCTCTGCCGGCACCGGCTCCGAGGTGACCCCCTTCGCGGTCATCACCGACGAGACCTCCGGCGTGAAATACCCGCTGGCCGACTATGAGCTGCTGCCCAAGATGGCGATTATCGACGCCGATATGATGATGTCCATGCCCAAGGGCCTGACGTCTGCCTCCGGCATTGACGCCATGACCCATGCTCTGGAAGCCTACGCCTCCATGATGGCCACCGACTATACCGACGGCCTGGCGCTGAAAGCGCTGAAAAACATCTTCACCTATCTGCCCCGCGCCTATAACGACGGCGCCAACGATCCGGTGGCCCGGGAGCGGATGGCCGACGCCTCCACCATGGCCGGCATGGCCTTTGCCAATGCCTTCCTGGGTGTGTGCCATTCCATGGCCCATAAGCTCGGCGCGTTCCACCACCTGCCCCACGGTGTGGCCAACGCCCTGCTCATCAATGAAGTGATGAAGTTTAACGCTGTGGATTGCCCGACCAAGATGGGCACCTTCCCGCAGTACCAGTATCCCCATACCCTGGAGCGGTACTGTGAGTGTGCCGACTTCCTGGGTATCAAAGGCAAGACCAACCAGGAAAAATTCGATAATCTGCTGGCGGCTATTGACGAGCTGAAGGCTAAGGTGGGCATCAAGAAGACCATCAAGGAATACGGCGTGGACGAGAAGTACTTCCTCGATACCCTGGACGAGATGGTAGAGCAGGCTTTCGACGACCAGTGCACCGGCGCCAACCCCCGCTATCCTCTGATGAAGGAAATCAAGGAGATGTATCTGCGGGTTTACTACGGCAAATAATTTTCTTTCCCCATAAACGAAACAGGCGGAAGGCACCGGATGCCTCCCGCCTGTTTCGTTAAGCTCGTCGCCGCTTGTTCTGGTCCTTGCTCCGGCCCCCAACCGGAAAAGCGGCCAATTCGTTGCGCCTCTGGGAACCGACAATCACCGGCGGCAGGAATTCTGACCGCTTTTTCGGGTTAAGGGTATACGGATACGGCATCATCATGGCGTCGCCTCCTTCCTTGCGCCGTTCTCGCTCATAGTTTCTCACCGGCGTGCAAAACTATGAGTTTCTTAAAAACTCGATCTATTTATCTTAAGGTCTATACGAATCCCCCTGTTATACGGTATAATAGGGGTACTCGAATTGAGGGAGGGACACACACATGGGCTTGACCGTGCGTCATGTCAGCAAATCTTTTGGAACGAAAAAAGCGGTGGATTCCATCAGCTTTTCCATGGACGAACCGGGGGTTTTCGGCCTTATCGGCACCAACGGGGCGGGGAAAACCACCACCATCCGCATGATCCTCGGCGTCATGAACAAGGACGAGGGCGACATCCTCTGGAACGGCCAGCCGCTGGATAGAAATCGGGTGCGTGTGGGCTATATGCCCGAGGAACGGGGAATTTATCCCAAAAACAAGGTCCTTGAGCAGCTGGTCTATTTCGGCGAACTGCGGGGCATGAGCCGCCGCGCCGCTACCGAGTCGGCCGAGCGCTGGCTGACCCGCCTGCAGCTTACGGAATACCGCGACATGCTGGCCGAAAAGCTGTCCAAGGGCAATCAACAGAAGGTGCAGCTCATCGCCACCGTCATCCATGACCCGGAGCTGATTTTTCTGGACGAACCCTTCAGCGGTCTGGATCCCATTAATGTGGATGTCTTCAAAAGCGTCCTGGCCGAGCTGATCGCGGCGGGAAAATACATCGTCATGTCCAGCCACCAGATGGCCACCGTCGAGGAATACTGCAAAGATCTGGTGCTGCTCACCCAAGGGAAAACCGTGCTGCAGGGCAATCTGAAGGACATTAAGGCCAGTTATGGCCATACCAACCTGAGCGTGTCCTGCCATGAGGACGTGACCGCCCTGGCCGAGAGTCTGGGCCTGCGCCTGCTGGAGCGGCGGCCCGACGGCTGCGACTTCAAAATTGAAGGCGACGACATGGCCAAAGCCTTCCTGAACGCGCTGGTGGCGGCCGGTATCTTCCCCGAGCGTTTCGAAATTCGGGAACCGTCGCTGCATGAAATCTTTGTGGAGAAAGTAGGGGCTGTGCAATGAGAGACGTACTGACGGTGTTCCGCTTCACCCTGCGGGACGCCTTGCGGAAAAAAGCCTTTATTCTCACCACCGTCATCGTGCTGGTGCTTATCGTGGCGGGCTGCACGGTGCTGCGTGTCGTGGACATGAATAAAAGCGCGCCGGATACCGGCACGGCGGAGCCCGCTCCCGCGGAAAAATCCGACACCTGTTATCTTATCGACGACGCCTCCCTGATTCCTGGCGCCTTGGAGGCCTTGACCGCGGCCCAGCCCACGGTCGACTTCGTGGCCGGCCAGTCGAATAAGCTGAACGACTATAAGGCCGAGGTGGAAACCGATAAAAGTAAATCCATCCTGGTGATTGCCGCCGGGAAGACCGGCCAGCCGGAGCTGACCTTCTACTCCACCGATTTCATGAGCGGGCTGCCCGCCGAAACCCTCACCCGGGTGGTGCAGAACGTGTACGTGGCAGGTCTGCTCTCACAGGCCGGTGTCTCCGCCGATGTCCAGCAGGCCGCCTTGACGGATTTGAGCTATTCGAGCCAGATCGTCGGCAAAATGGATGTTTCCGGCTACGCCATCGGCATCCTGCTGACCATTATCGTCTTTTTCGCTGTCTACTATTACGGCTACGGCGTGGCTATGTCGGTGGCCTCGGAGAAAACCTCCCGCGTGATGGAAACCCTGGTGGTCTCCGCGAAGCCCTCCCGCATCCTGTTGGGCAAATGCCTGGCCATGGGTGTGCTCGGCCTGGTGCAGCTGCTGGCCTTCCTGGTGGTGGGGGCCGTCTGCTTCGCCACCATCGTGCCCGCCGGCTTCACCATCATGGGCATGCCGCTGGCACTGTCCTCCTTCACCTTCGGCTCCGCCCTGCTGGTGCTGGTCTACTTCCTGCTGGGCTACGCGCTGTACGCCGTGATGAACTCGGTCTGCGGCGCGACGGTCAGCCGCGCGGAAGATCTCAACTCCGCTATGATGCCGGTGGTTCTGGTCAGCCTCATCTCCTTCTATGCGGCCTACGCCACCATGTTCCTGCCCAGCGAGGGCATTAAGCGTCTGGTGACCTATATCCCGTTCACCTCGCCCTTCGTCATGCCCTTCCGTCTGCTCAACGAGCAGGTGCCCGCCATGGATATTCTCATTTCCCTGGCCCTGCTGCTGGTGTCCATCGTCCTGGTGGCGGCGGTGTCGGTGCGGATTTACACCGCCTCGGTGCTTCATTATGGCCAGCGCCTGAAGCTGAAGGACGCCATGAAATTGAAAACCTGACCCCTTGACAAACGTCGCCCGGCGTTGTATCATTATCCTAATAATCATATGGATAAAGGTGACGACGGGGAACCAGTACCCGGAAACCTCCTGCAGAGAGCTGCCGGTCGGTGCGAGGCGGCGGAGGGACCCGGCGAATTCTCATCCCCCGAGCTGTCCGCTGAACCCGGTCCCGGCCGGTCAGTAGGCGGGAACGGTTTCCCCCCGTTAGAAGGGACGGCATTCGGACGGCCGGACGACATCTGTAAGGATGCCCGCCGCCGCTGATGCGCGGAGCGGCCCGCCCGGCGGGCAATGAGAGTGGTACCGCGGAGGAACACAAGCCTTCGTCTCTTTATCAAAGAGGCGAAGGCTTTTCTATACCCCGTGAGCGTCTGCGGAAGAAAGGATGACAACGATGCAGAAAAACGGTTCGGAAATCCTGGTGGAATGCCTGCTCGAACAGGGAGTGGACACCGTGTTCGGCTATCCCGGCGGATCGGTGCTGAATATTTACGACGCGCTGTACAAATACAGCGATCGCATCACCCACGTGCTGACGGCCCATGAGCAGGGGGCGGCCCACGCGGCGGACGGCTACGCCCGCGCCACCGGGCGGGTCGGCGTCTGCATCGCCACCTCCGGCCCCGGCGCCACCAACCTGGTGACCGGCATCGCCACCGCCTACATGGATTCCATCCCCATGGTAGCCATCACCGGCAACGTGGCTGTGCCCCTCCTGGGCCGGGATTCGTTTCAGGAGGTGGATATCACCGGCATCACCATGCCGGTGACCAAATACAATTTCATCGTCAAGCGAGTGGAGGACTTGGCGGATACCGTCCGCAAAGCCTTTATCATTGCGAAAAGCGGCCGTCCCGGCCCGGTGCTGGTGGATATTCCCAAGGACGTGACCGCCGCCCTGGCGGAATACGAGCCGGTACCCGCCGCGCCTGCCCGCCCCGCCGAACCTCCCAAGGAGGAGCGGCTGACCATGACGAAGGAACGGCTGGCCTCCTGCCGGCAGCCCCTGATTTATTTCGGCGGCGGTGTCATCTCCTCCGGTGCCGAGGCGGAGCTGCTGGCCCTGGCGGAATCCCAGGATATTCCGGTCTGTGCCTCCATGATGGGCCTGGGCGGTTTCCCGGCGCGTCATCGGCTGTGGCTGGGCATGGTGGGGATGCACGGCACCCTGGCGGCCAACCGGGCGGCGAGGGAATGCGACCTGCTGCTGGTCTGCGGTGCCCGGTTTTCCGACCGGGTGGCGGGCAGCCGCACCGGCTTCGCCCCCCATGCCGAAGTGGTGCATATCGATGTCGATCACGCGGAATTTGATAAGAATATTCCCGCCGCCGTGCGGGTGGCAGGCGATTTGAAGGAGGTGCTGGCCCGTCTGGCCGACGGCCTGCCTCCCCGCCGCCATGAGGCGTGGAACCAGGGTCTGGAGGCCTGCCGCCGTCCGGTCGTCCCCGACCTGTCGGATCCGGACGCCGTCCCCGATCCTCTAGCGATTCTTCAGACGCTCCGCCGCCTCACCCCCGATGATACAGTGGTGGCCACCGACGTGGGCCAGCATCAAATGTGGACGGCTCAGCACTTCGAGATGCGCGCCCCCCGCACCTTCCTGACCTCTGGGGGCCTGGGCACCATGGGCTACGGCCTGGGCGCCGCCATCGGCGGCCAGTTCGGCTGCCCCGATAAGCGGGTGGTTCTGATTTCCGGGGACGGCAGCTTTCATATGAACCTCAATGAACTGACCACCCTGGCCTCCTATAATCTGCCCATCGTGGTGCTGGTGATGAACAACCGGGTGCTGGGCATGGTGCGGCAGTGGCAGAAGGTGTTCTACGGCCGCCGCTTCTCAGCCACCGATCCCCACCGGAAAACCGATTTGGTCAAGCTGGCCGAGGCCTTCGGCTGCACCGGGATGCGGATCGCCCGTACCGGGGATATCGAGCCGGTGCTGCGCGCCGCGCTGGCGGCCGGCGGCCCCGTGGTGGTGGACTGCCAGATTTCTCCCGACGCCAATGTGCTGCCCATGATCCCTCCCGGCGGCACGGTGGAAAACATCCTGCTGGAAATGGAGGAGGATTGAGGTTGAGAGATAGGCCGCTTCCTCTTTCAAAAATCGGTTTTATGGGCCATACCGCCCGGAAAGGATAGGATTCGGATGCAGGAAAATAAAGTGGTGTTTTCCGTCCTGACGGTGAACCATCCCGGTGTGCTGCTGCGGGTGACCGGCCTGTTTTCCCGCCGGGGCTTCAATATCGATTCCATCGTCGCCTGCAAAACCCAGACGCCGGAGTTCTCCCGCTGGACCTTGGTGGTCACCGGCGACGAGGCCACCTTTATCCAGCTCAACCGGCAGCTCCTCAAGATGGAGGACGTCCTCACTGTGGAGGTGCTGGAACCCGACAGCTGTACCTGCAGCGAGCTGCTGCTGCTCAAGCTGGATACCGAGAAGGCGGGCCGCAGCGCCGTGCTGCGCATGGCCCAGACCTACGGCGGCCGGGTGCTGGACATCGGAGAGAAAACCGTCACCCTGGAAATGACCGGCCGTCCGGGCCAGGTGGATCACTTTCTGGCCCAGCTGGAAGGCTTCGGCATTGTGGAAATGGCCCGCACCGGCATCACTGCCCTGGAACGGGGCGACGGCACCATTCACACCGGCGATATCTGACGAACCATACAGGAGGTATTGAAACCATGGGTATGACAATGACACAGAAAATTCTGGCCGCCCACGCGGGCCTGCCGGAGGTGGGGGCCGGGCAGCTCATCGAGGCGAAGCTCGATCTCTGCCTGGGCAACGACATCACCGCCCCTGTGGCCATCAACGAGTTCGAACGCTGTGGCGCCTGCCGGGTGTACGACAAAAGCCGGGTGGCCCTGGTGATGGATCACTTCACCCCCAATAAGGACATCAAGGCGGCCGAGCAGGTCAAAAAGACGCGGGAATTCGCCGGTAAAATGGGCATCGAGCACTTCTACGACGTGGGCCGCATGGGCATCGAGCACGCCCTGCTGCCCGAGCAGGGCCTGGTGGGACCCGGCGACTGCGTCATCGGCGCCGACAGCCATACCTGCACCTACGGCGCCCTGGGTGCCTTCTCCACCGGCGTGGGATCCACTGATTTGGCCGCCGGCATGGCCACCGGCAAGGCGTGGTTCAAGGTGCCCTCCGCCATTCAGGTGGTGCTGACCGGCCGGCTGGGCCGGTTCGTGTCCGGCAAGGATGTTATTCTCCACCTCATCGGGGAAATCGGCGTGGACGGCGCGCTCTACCGCTCGCTGGAATTTACCGGCGAGGGCGTGGCCAGCCTGTCCATGGACGATCGCCTCTGCATTGCCAACATGGCGATCGAGGCCGGGGCGAAAAACGGCGTGTTCCCGGTGGACGACGTGACCATGACCTATGTGGAGGGCCGTTTCAAGCGCACGCCCGTGGTGTACGAGGCCGATCCCGATGCGGTCTACGATCAGGTCGTGACCATCGACCTGTCCGCTCTGCGCCCCACTGTGTCTTTCCCCCACCTGCCGGAGAACACCAAAACCATCGACGAGTGCCGCACCGCCGGGGAAAATGGCGGCCCGGTACGCATCGACCAGGTGGTTATCGGCTCCTGCACCAACGGCCGCATGGAGGACATGCGGGCGGCCGCGGAAATCCTCAAGGATCGCAAGGTGGCCGACGGCGTGCGGTGCATCATCATTCCCGCCACGCAGGAAATCTGGCGGCAGAGCATGCACGAGGGACTGTTTGATATTTTTGTGGAGGCGGGCGCCGTGGTGTCCACCCCCACCTGCGGCCCCTGCCTGGGCGGCCATATGGGGATCCTGGCCGCCGGTGAGCGCGCTGTGTCCACCACCAACCGGAACTTCGTGGGCCGCATGGGCCATGTGGACAGCGAGGTTTATCTGGCCAGCCCCTATGTGGCGGCGGCCTCCGCCGTCGCGGGCGTCATCGCCGACCCCGCGTCGCTGTAAATGAAAGGAGGAATACCCATGACCGCACAAGGACGGGTACATACCTACGGGGATAACGTGGATACCGACGTCATTATCCCCGCCCGCTATCTCAACACCTCCAGCCATGAAGAACTGGCCGCCCACTGCATGGAGGATATCGACAAGGACTTTGTTTCTCGCGTCCGGCCGGGTGACATCCTGGTGGCGCGTAAGAATTTCGGCTGCGGCTCCTCCCGCGAGCATGCGCCCATCGCCATCAAGGCCAGCGGCATTTCCTGCGTCATCGCCTCCACCTTTGCCCGGATTTTTTACCGCAACGCCATCAACATCGGCCTGGCCATCTTGGAATGTGACGAGGCCGCTCGGGATATTCAGGCCGGGGACGAGGTCAAGGTGGATTTCGACACCGGCCTCATCACCAATCTGACCACCGGGAAAACCTACCAGGCAGAGCCTTTCCCGCCCTTTATTCAGAATATTATTCAAAAAGGCGGCCTTCTCGCCTCTATCCAGGATCGGCTGTAATTTCAGCCGTCGCACACATCCCCGGCGGAAATATTCCGTCGGGGATGTGTGCCGTCCGGGACAAAATTGCGGCGGTAAAATGTTGGAAGATCATCATGGATCGATCTGTGGTGAATTTTCACGCGAAAAAACGAAAATTAAGTTGACAAAGAGACATTTTTCCCCTATAATAATACACGTTAAAAAAGTAAATATTTGGCAAAACTGGCGAAAGCCAGCGACGCAAAGCGATGAGTCTAAGGCGAAGGTTCGCTATGATTGTCAGGCTGCATGATGAACGTACAGAGTTGATACGTGTTGTTATGCAGCCTTTTTTATTGGCCGCGGTTCCGGACGGCTTCTTCCGGACACGAAACAAGCCCCCCCATAAGCAGTCCCCTGCCGCCCGCGCTTCTTTCCAGAGCCGGTACGACAGGGGACTTTTTATGTGGCGGCTGCCGTGTCCGGGCGGATCCCCAGGCGCAGCCGGTAGCTGAAGGTCATGGGGCAGGGCCGATCGCCCAGAGCGGCCCGCACCGCTTTCTCGAACGCCTCCAGCTGTGGCAGGACGGCCTGCGGGGCGGTGCGGATCAGCGCTTGCACCCCGCCTTGGCTGAGGGCCAGCGCGAGCAGCCGATCGGCGCTCCCATCCTCCGTATGGGCGAAGACCAGCTCCCGGGAGAATGGGAACCAACCGCTGTCCCGGATGCGGGACAAATGCCCATCCTTGTCCCAGCGGCGAAAGGTGCCGCGCACCGCCGGGTGCGTGTCCTCCATACGGCGGATATAGGCCAGCAGGACCTGGTAGGCCGTCTCCGCCCGCCTGTTGCAAAGCGGGATGGTGTCGTAATCGTAGGCCATGAACAGCCCGCCAGGCTGGAGAATCCGGGCCGCCTCCTTCAGGGTAGAGGCCGGTTCCATCCAGTGGAAGGACTGGGAGCAGGCGACGACATCGGCCCATCCGTCCGGCAGGCCGGTGTCGTCGCCATAGCCCGGCTGAATGCGAACGCTCGGGCAGCCGGCGGCGGCGCGCTCGGCCGCCGCGCGCATGTCGGGGCTAGGCTCTATGCCCACAACCTCCCGGGCCGCCTCCGCCCACGCTAGGGTAGACAGCCCGGTGCCGCACCCCACGTCCGCCACCGTCCGCGGCGGAAAGCCGCGGTATACGCGGGCAATCTCCAGAATTTGCGGCGGGCATGCAGGCCGCGCTTTGTCATAGGCGTCGGCGAAGCCGAGAAACCGGGCGGCGTTTAATTGTCGGCTGTTCATAAGCGTTCATCCTTTCCAATAGATATAGTATACCGGTGAAAAAAGAAATTGGCAATCCCCGGTCCGGTATGTACCATGGGGAAGCTTGACAACCCAAAACAGGTGCGGTACTATTTATCTGCATGATGGAGATTGATAAGAGAAAGGTGTGAATCAAATTGATCAAACGGGCTACAGCCGTTCTTTTCGCGGTAGTGTTTGCGGCTTCCCTGGCTTCCTGTGCAGAGCCGAAGCCGACCCCCACTTCCACCACCGGATCTTCGGCCTCGGATACGGAGCCGGGGCCGACGACGACACAAAGCACGGGCGAATCCAGCGGCGTATCTTCCACAGCGTCGGCTGAAAGTTCATCCTCCGCAACGCGGACAACCGCGCGTCCGGCTTCGACCAAGACCACCGTGAAGAAAACCACCAGGATCCCCCCGACGTCCGCTCCCACAACCTCAAACGCGATAAAAGCAGCCGCTTTTACCTTTTTGCAGACCTTTCCTCTGGAAATCACCGCCTATGGTGCGCGTTTTCAGATTCTGGACGCGGCCATATCCGGCGTAAAAATGGACGCGGACGGCGGCTGCACATTTAACTTTAGCTGCAGTGCAAAACGGCTGGAGGACGGGATTGCGGGGAAAAAGACCTGTGCTGTCCGGGTGAAATGGTTCAACGAGAACGGGGAACAGGTCAAGGCGACCGGGCCGGCTATCGGCAGTCTCGATGTGGGGGAAACCGGCCGCTGCAATACCGTCATGGGCATGAAAGCCTCGGAGATGCAGGGCTCGCCGAACAGTCGCTTTACCGTGTCTTTGGAAGGCTATGGCGAGGCCGGATAAGACGAGAAGGGAAGACGCAGAGAATATCTGTTGACGACGATCGTCCTGCCGGCGGGTCCGCAGAAAAAGGGATTGGCAATCCCCGGCGGCTTGCAATCGACGGGGGATTGCGCTATACTGTTGAAAGCGGTACAGCCGTTTCAAGAAAGGCGGAAAAGGGATGAAAGCAGTCGATATTTCCCGGGAAATGTTGAGCGCTCCGGTCTATCCCGGCGACCCCAGCCCTTCGCTGGAAGCCCTCTGCCGCCTGGAGTTCGGCGACGTGTGCAATACCTCCTCATTGCATGCCTGCCTGCATAACGGCACCCATATGGACGCTCCCCGGCACTTTGTTCCCGACGGGACGGACGCCGCCCATGTGCCGTTGGACGCCTGCATCGGGGAATGCAGCGTGGTTAATTTCGACGGCCTTCTTCTGGGGGCCCAGGCGGAGGCGCTCCTGCCTGGCCTGCGCTCCCGGGTGTTGTTCAAGGGAAAGATGGAGCTCAGTCCCAGCGCGGCTTTTGTGCTGGCGGACAGCGGCCTGCGGCTGCTGGGGGTGGAGGGCCAGTCGGTGGCCCCGGCGGAATGCACCGTGGCGGTGCACCGGCAACTGCTGAGCAGCGGCATGGTGCTGCTGGAGGGCCTCGATTTGTCCGGCGTGGAGGAGGGCATCTATTTTCTGATGGCCGCCCCGTTGAAAATCGACGGCGCGGACGGTTCCCCCGTGCGGGCCATCTTGTTGGAACGGCAAACCTAATCTCGGGAAGTGTTGGACGGTGTCCGTCGGCCGGGATCTGATAACCGAAAGGACGAATGTGAATATGCATCCGATTTTGGCGGCGGGGGCCGCGTGGGATTCCTGGTCGAACGTGGCGTTCATTCTGCCGTGCATGGTGCCGGCCCTGGTGCTTCTGGGCTTTTGCATTTATAACGACGCCCGCCTGCGGGGGGAGAAGCGGCCAGTGCTTTGGGGCGTGCTGTCCGGGGTGATGTTCCCGGCCGCGCTGGTGTATTTCCTGGTCACCCGGCTGGCCAAACCCATTGAACTGACGTGTAAATTCTGCGGCTATTCCTTGTCCCGGTGGCATACCGTCTGTTCCTCCTGTGGCCGTCTGCTGGTGGGGCCTGGGAAGAAGGTTAAGAAGTTCCGCCGCCGGCGCAAAGCCTTTTTTATCCTCTTTATTCTGCTGCTGATCGCCGGCTGCGTGACGGCGTCTGTTATTGGAATCAATATGTCTTGAGGGAGGGCTTGTTTTGTACGGATTTGAAACGCAGTTGGTGGACACGATTGTCCGCTTTCTTCTCGGGCTGCTCGGGTTGATCCTGCTGGAGGCCGCCGCTGGGGTGTTCCTGGGGCTGTGCGTCTATAACGACGCCTGTTACCGGGGGGACAGCAATCCGGTGCTCTGGGGGGTTCTTTCCGGCTTTTTCAATATTGTCGCTCTGGTGTATATCATCGTGCAGCTGAGCAGTAAGAACAAGACGGCGTTCTGCGTGCAGTGCCGCGCCCCCATCCCCCAGGGATATACCGTTTGCCCGGCCTGCGGGATGCCGCTGTTTCTGCGGGGCAAGCCGGTGTCCGCGGAGCAGATGGAAGGCTTTCGTCGGCGCCGGAAGCTGTTTCTCATCCTGTTCATCGTCTTTTTCGCCGTGGCCCTCATTTTGGGCGTCTTGGTGATAGTGGATTATATCACCAATATCTTTCAAACGGTGACCTCCTTCGGCGATTATTGGGAAACCGCCCTATAAGCCTTACGGACATACGAAAACCCCCTCCAGGCGCTTTGGCGCCTGGAGGGGGTTCGTTTTGCTTATACGAATCGGTTTTGCAGGGTGCCGATGCCCTGGATGTCGGCCTCCACCACGTCCCCCGGGCGCAGCCAGTGCTGCTCCTCTGGCGGCCGCCCCTGCATGACGCCGCCCGGCGTGCCGGTGAACAGGATGTCCCCCGGCTCCAGGGTGATGTAGCGGGACACATAGGCCAGAACGGCGGCGGGCGTGAAGAGCATATCCCGGGTATTGGCCCGCTGGCGCACCTCGCCGTTGACCCGGCAGGCGATGTCCAGATTGCCCGCGTCCACCTCGTCGGCCGTGACCACATAGGGCCCGATGGGGGCAAAATGATCCCAGCTTTTGCCCATCAGCCATTGGGTGGACTGAAACTGGAGCACCCGTTCGGACACGTCGTTGCCCACGGTGTAGCCGAAGATGTGAGCCGGGGCGTCCTCCTCGGCGATGTGACTGCCGCCTCGGCCCACCACGGCCACCAGCTCGGCCTCATAGTCCAGTTTGGCCGCCTCCTCGGGGAAGGGGATATCCTGCTGATGGGCGGCGATGGTATTGCTAAATTTGGAAAACAGCACCGGCTGATCCGGCTTGTCCATGGCGATTTCCGCCGTGTGATCCCGGTAGTTGAGACCCACGCATAGGATTTTTCCCGGCCGGGGCACCGCCGGCGCGTACCGTACCGGCTGGGCGACCGGCACGGTTTTGCCGGCCAGCAGCCGCTCCACTTGGGCGAGGGCATCGTCCCCGCCCGCCAGCAGCTCATGCAGGTCGGCCGGCGCAGCCAGATGCCGTCGGGCCGCCGTGGCGGCGATATTCACCGGCCCGCCCAGCGTCTGCACACCCAGCCGTATCCGGCCATTCTCATAAAAATGGAACCATTTCAAAATAAGCGCTCCTTTCTGTTCGAAAACATGTAGGTCGACTGCTTTCATCATACCCGGGTTCCCCGCCGAAATCAACGAACAGACCATGAACATTTTCTTTAGATTCCCGGTAGACTGCTGTCCGGCAGGTACGGCCCGGCCCTGTGCTGCATACATTGTAATGGAACGATAGGCTCAATACCCGGTCATTTGCGGATGAGCGGACAGAAAGGAACGGTCGACGACTATGGACAGCGTCTATTTTAACGTCAGTTCCATCACCAATGCCATGCGGGGGAAGAACCTGCTGGAGCGTAACGGGATTCACGGTTATATCAACCGGACCGTTGATGAAGAGGGGAACAACGGCTGCGGCTACAGCCTGCTGGTCAGCGGGGATACCGCCAAGGCGGAAAGCCTGCTGCGGGCGTCGGGCATCCGGATTACCGGCAAGGTCCCGGCGGATAGATAAAACAGGAAAGGAGTGATCAAGTTTGATATATTGGGACAATGCCGCCACCACCTGGCCCAAGCCCATGGCCGTGACCGAAGCCATGAGCCGGGCGCTCACGCGCTACGGCGCCAATCCGGGCCGGGGCGGCCATACGATGGGCATGGCCGCCTCCCGCGAGGTGTACCGCTGCCGGGAAACGGCGGCGGAATTTTTCCATCTGGACAATCCGGGCCAAGTGGTGTTTACCCTGAACTGCACCATGGCCATGAATATGGCTCTCAAAGGCATTTTAAGGACAAGCGGCCGGGTGGTGGTCTCCGACCTGGAGCATAACGCCGTCATGCGCCCCCTTCACGTGCTGTCCCCAGGCCGGCCCATTTATGACGTGGCCCAGGTGACGCCGGGGGACGATGACCAGACGGTGGAGGCCTTCCGCCGCTGCATCACCCCCTTCACCCGCGCGATTGTCTGCACCCATGCCTCCAACGTGTTCGGCGTGCAACTCCCCATCCGGCGTCTCGGGGAGCTTGCGCGGGAACACGATTTGCTTTTTGTGGTGGACGCCGCCCAGACGGCGGGGGTGCTGCCCCTGGACATGGAGGCCGATCACATCGACTTTCTGTGCGTGGCTGGGCACAAGGGCCTGTACGGCCCCATGGGGACCGGCATGCTGCTGTGTGGCGATCGGTTCCAGCTGCCCTCCTTCGTGGAAGGGGGGACGGGGAGCCAGTCTCTGCTGTATGAGCAGCCGGATGAGCTGCCCGACCGCCTGGAGAGCGGCACCCCCAACACCCCCGGCATCTGCGGCCTGCGGGCGGGGATGGAGTGGGTGAAGGCCCGGGGAATTGACGCCATCCGGCAGCAGGAGCTGCGGGACGTGCAGATGCTGTACGATGCCGCAGCCCGAATCCCCGGCGTTACGCTGTATACGCCGCGGCCCGAGGACGGATACGGCGTCCCCGTGCTGTCGCTGAACATCGAGGGGCGCGCGAGCACCGACGTGGCGGAGGAACTCAACCGCTACGGTGTGGCGGTGCGGGCCGGCCTGCACTGCGCGCCGAGCGCGCACAAAAAATTTGGGACGCTGCCGGGGGGGACGGTGCGGCTGGCGCCGTCGCTGTTTACCTCCAGAGCGGAGGTGGCGGAGACCTGCCGGATTTTACGGGCTTGCGCCGCTTCCGGCGGCCGCCAGGGCGTCAAATAGGCCGGCTGTATCACAGATTGTCGCTGAAAATCCCGAAGAATTTCGCATTCTTCGGGATTTTTTCGCACAAAAGCCGCCTGGAACCACCCCGCTCAGCGGCGGTTTCGCCCAAAAACGCACGGAAAAGCAGCGGCGGCCAAATCTGAAAATTCTCTTTCATTCGCGGCAAACCCATTGCAATAATCCGATAGTATGGTAAAATATAAAGGATAGAGGCGAAGGGGAAACTTTCGCTCCCCGCGGAAGGATGAAAAGCAGCATGGCAGACTTTTTTACAGACGTCTGGAAATCCATCGTCGGGTTTCTGGGGTCGTTCAACTGGATAGTGGACACGCTGGATATCCTTCTGGTGGCGTTTATCATTTACAGCGCGATCAAGCTGGTGCGGGATTCCCGCGCCGAGCAGCTGCTCAAGGGTATCATCCTGTTGCTGGTGATGTTCGGGGTGGCCAAGCTGCTGCATATGAAGGCGCTGGATTTTCTGCTGCAGACGGTATTCAACAGCAGCCTATTGCTGCTGGCCATCATATTCCAGCCGGAAATCCGGCGGGCGCTGGAGCAGGCGGGGCATTCCCGCCTGGGGCTGCGCAGCATTTTCGGCGTCAACGGCGAGCAGAACGAGGAGAGTATCAAGCAGTGGCAGAAGGCCATCTCCGCCGCCTGCGCGGCCTGCGAGACGCTGCAGCGCCAGAAGATGGGCGCCCTCATCGTCTTCGAGCGGGACACCAAACTGGGGGAAATCGCCAAATCGGGCACCTTGGTCAACGCCGACCCCACCAGGGAGCTCATCGGCAATGTGTTTTTCAACAAGGCCCCCCTGCACGACGGGGCCATGATCATCCGGGACGGGCGGGTGTACGCCGCGGGCTGCATCCTGCCGCTGTCCGATAACCTGCAAATCAGCCGGGATCTGGGCACCCGCCACCGCGCGGCGGTGGGTATGAGCGAAAATTCCGACGCCATCGTGGTGGTGGTTTCGGAGGAAACCGGCACCATCTCCACCGCTGTGGCCGGGGAGCTCAAGCGCAATTTCAGCCCCGAGGCGCTGCGGGTGGCGCTGGAAAACGGCATCATCTGGGATCGCTCCCGTCAGGATAAGGACGGCGAGCCGAAGGGCGGCCTGTTCCGCCGGGGAAAATCCCGTGACAAATAGGGCTATTCCGCGGGAATTGGTTCTGGCCGGCTGCCGCAGCCGGCGTTTCGGCCGCAGCGGGCGCGGCTGAAACCGGCCACTTCCATTTTTGCGAAAGTATGGGTGTACAACATGAAGAAGCTGTCGTTTAACAAGGTGCTGCACAATAAAAAGTTCATGATGGTATTTTCCCTGGTGGCGGCTGTCGCGATCTGGGCGGCGGTGGCCTACGGGCCGAGCAGCACCATCACCAAGACCATCAAGGGCGTGCCCATCAACGTCTCGCTGACCAACCCGCTGGCCTTGGAGGAAAACCTCCAGCTGACGGGGCAGAAGGAATTCACCGCGGATATACAGATTCAGGGCCCCCGCTCCAAGGTGGAGCGGCTGACTGGCAGCGACATCATCCTGACGGCGGACACCGCCGACGTGGTCAAGCCGGATAAGTACACCGTGGCGGTGAAGGCAAGCAACCTGCCGGATGGCTGCGAAATCAAGGACACCACCAAGCAGACCATCACGCTGACCTGCGACAAGTGGGTGGGCAATTCCTTCCCGGTGGAGGCGGATATTTCGGGCGTCAAGGTGACGGACGAGACCATATACCGGCTGGGCACCCCGATGCTGGCGGCTGATTTCCTCACAGAAGGCAAGGCCCAAGTGAGGGGGCCGTCCGGCGTGATCAGCAAAATCGACAAGCTGGTGGCCAAGGTGACGGCCGGAGAGCCCATTGCCGACGCGCAGGTGTTTTCCACCGAGCTGACGGCGGTGGACAGCGAGGGGAAGGATGTGGATTTGTCCGAATGCACCTTCCCTGACGCGGCGGAGGGCAAGGGCACCGTCAACGTCACGGTGCCGGTCCAAGTGTACCGGAAGGTGAATTTCACCTATCAGCTCGAGAACGTGCCGGAATATTACCAGGGGGTGACCAACTTTTTCACCCTGTCGCCCACCTATATCGAATTCTGGGGATCGCCCACGGCGGTGGAGAGCTTCGCCGCCCAGGTGGCCGATTTGGGCAAATTCGATTTTGACAACATGAAGGCCACCGACAACGAAAAGGTTATCCCGCTGACCATCCCGGACGGCATCACCGTGCTGGGCGATGTGCGGGAGGTCAAGGCCGCCTTCAAGCTGAGCAACGTCTCCTCCAAAACTATGGACTTGACACTGGAGATGGGGTCGAAGGGGAACGTGGTCATCCAGAACCAGCCCGCGGGCCGCAGCGTGACAGTGCAGGATAAGCTGACGGGGATCGTGCTGTGCGGCCCGAAATCCGCCCTGAACCGCGTCAGGGCCTCCGACTTGGTGGTGACCATCGACATGGCCAACAACGCCACCACCGGCCCCAGCCTGTTCCAGGCACGGATTACGGTCAAGAACCGGAAGGATATCTGGGTGTATTACGGCGATAACAAGCACGGCATCGACGTGGGAGTCACGGTGGACGTGGCCTGACGCGAAAAGTGACCGGATAGAAAAGCCCCCTGCCGCGCGGCGCCGCGGCAGGGGGCAATTGATAGGCGGCCCTCCGGGAGCAGGGGGCGGAGGCCTGTGGAAAAAGAGAGAACGGAAGCGGAGGGAAACAGCCTCGTGGATCTGGAGACGGCAAGACTGGTGCTGACGCCTGTGACAGAGGAACACATCGATCCTATCTGCGCTCATTTCACCAAAGAGGTCGTCACCTATATGGTTCCAGGCCCGGCGAAGGAGCGGGGCGACATGGAGGCGGTCGTCCGCCGGTTTATGGAGCAGCGGCGGGCCGGCACGGATTTTGTATATGCCATCACGCTGAAGGGGAGCAGCGAATTTATCGGCGTTGCCAGCCTGCACCATGTGCCGGCTCCAGTGCCGGAGCTTGGCATTTGGACAAAGATGGAGGCGCACGGGCATCATTATGGAAGGGAAGCCATTGGGGCGATGCTTCGGCTGGCCGCTTCCATGGGGATAGGCCGGCTGTGTTATCCTGTCGACCGGCGGAATGTGCCGAGTCGAAAAATCCCGCTGTATTACGGCGGGAGGCGGACAGACGCGTTCCGTCTGGTGCGTACGCCGGACGGCAGGACGCTCGAAGAGGAACGATACGAAATCGAAACCGGAAGCTGGCCGCCCGTCCTGCGTTGAACAGAGACGGGCGGCCGGCCTTTTTTATGGAAAAGTAGAGCGATTTTATTCTTTTTTTCGTGTTAAGAAAATTCCAGCGATTGCTCCAATAAGAACAATAGGTGCTAACCGCACAAATAGCCATTCAAATATATGAAAACCTGCTCCAAAAACAGCCGTTTCAGGGTCGTTATAGTTCAAACTTAAATAGGGACTATTTAAAGCAATTAAGGCCGCCGAAATGATTACTATAATAGAACACAGTGCAATAAGCAATCCTTGCATGATTTTTCGTCTGGCAATCTTTTTTTGTGCGAGCTGTAAATTTATAATCTCTAGTTTTTCCGAAAGTACTTTTAAATCATCGACCTTCGTTTCAACAACCGTTTCCCCAAGCAAAGTGCTCACCGGGACTTCCAACACCTCAGATATAGAAATTAACATATCTGAGTCAGGAACCGACAATCCTTGCTCCCATTTCGAGATGGTTTGTCGCACAACATTCAATTGAATAGCAAGTTCTTGTTGTGAAAGCCCTTTGGATTTTCTGATTGATTGAATGTTTTTACTTAACATTATACATGTCCTCCTTTTGATTTTCTCACCAATAGTATATGAGAAATTGTCCGTGGCCACAAGCAACGCATGTTAACATTCCGGTTACTCGTATGATATCAATCCCAGAGCCTTCTCATCATCAAAATCATAATTGCCAGTGTTTGTGGTAAATTCAACTATAAAATCTTAAGATAAATTGTCACAAATGTTCTCTTATTTGTGTTATAGTTAGAGAAGAGGTTCTCGATTAACCAGGCGCGCATCAACCGGGAATTCGCCTTTTCCACGGCGTATGTGTCGGACGACGGGCTGACGATTTATCCGATGAAATGGTTTTTTGAAAGGCCGGTCTCGGCCTGGGAGGCCGCGGGCATCCGCCGGGAGGGCATACAGGCCCTGGAGGAGGCGTGGCTGTACGCCATCGGCGACGCCTATAAAAACGCGCCGCTGTATGACAAAGTGAACAGCTTCCTCGGCCGGACGGTGACTTCCGGCTGACGGAGGAAGCAAAAAGGGGCGGTTGCTCGCGGCTTTTCAGCCCGGAGCGACCGCCCTTTTATCCATATGCAAAATGAGGGGGAGGAGGTTACAGGGTGGCACCCGGTATGATTTTATGGGGGAGGACGGGGGGCGGGGTGCCGTGGACGACGGCGTCCACGGCGTCGGCGCTGATCCGGTCGATGGAGCAGCCCACGGTGGTCAGCCGCTCGGACAGGTAGCGGAGCATATCGATGTCGTCGAACCCCATGACCCCGACCCGGGCGGGGACGGGGACGCCCTCCTCCCGCAGGGCGAGCAGCATGTGCAGGGCCTGGTAGTCGCTGGGAAACAGCAGGGCGGTGCGGGCCGTCGAGGCCCCGATCAGGGCGCGGACGGCGGGAATATAGTCCGGCTGGGCCACCACATGGGTTTCGAGACGAGGAAGGGCGGCGGCCGCGGCCCGGAAGCCCTCATACCGCCGCCGCTGGGCGTCGATATTGACGCGGGACTCCTGCTCCTTGGCGGTATAGACGTAGACGAGGCGGCGGTAATCCCGGCCGGCGGCGTAGCGGACAGCGTCGCCCATGGCGGCCTCCTCCCACACCCCGGCGTGGGGGAAACCGGACAGGCGGTTGCCCACCGTGACCAGGGGGACGCGCAGCCCCCGCAGCCACTGCTCATACGCCTCTCCCCGGCCGGCGGGGCAGAGCAGGATGCCGTCGGCCCCCAGGCCGCACAGCCGGCGGACGCTGTCCCGTTCCCGCGCAGGATCCCGGTCGGTGAGCAGGAGGACGACGGTGTAGCCGAGTGCGCGGGCGCGGGCCTCCACCGCGCTGGCCAGCTGGGCGAAATACTCGTTGCGCAAATCGAAGAGGACCAGGCCGATAAGCCAGGAAGCGCCCCGCACCAGGCCGCTGGCCCGCATATCCTTGACATAGCCCAGCTCCTCGGCCTTTTGCAGGATGCGGCGGCGGGTTTCTTCCTTGATTCCAGGCCGGCCGTTCAGGGCGCGATCCACCGTGCCCTGGGACACGCCGCAGATCGCGGCGAGGCGGGTGCTGGTGATTTTATCCGGCATGAGGGAGGTTCATCCTTTCGTTTCGGCGGATGGTTCCACCGTGAGGATCAGGCGGGCTCCCGCCGACAGGCGGCAGCCCTCCAAGACGACGTCGTCCCCGTCGCGGCGGCAGGGAAGGGGCCGTCCGTCCACTGACGCGGCGGGGCGGCCGGCGGGCAGCCAGGGCAGCGCCAGGCGGAGAAGGGACAGCGCGCCCTCCTCGACGTTTAGCTCCAGCCGGTTGTCCGTGATGTCCACGGTGCCCCAGGCGGCGTCCACGCTCCACAGGCAGCGAAAGCGCTCGCCCAGCGCGCGCAGCGGGTCGAAGCCGAGGCGGCCCCGAGGCAGGTCGAAGAGAAAGCCGCTGTATACGAGAAGCAGGGAAAAGCTGGCCATGGAGCGGGCGTAGTTGCTGCCGCACTCCATCTCGTTGAACGGATTGCGCTTATCCCCGTCGTACCGATCCCGGACGGCCCGGACGACGGCGAGGCCTTCTTCCCGCAGCCCTTCCCGGATCAGCAGGGCGGCCGCCTGGTATTCCATGCCGGTCATGCATTCCTGACAGTAGGGCACAGGCACCGCCGGCCGGTGCGCGCCGTCCGGATATTCGCAGATGACCATGCCGCTCTCCCCGTTGAGGCAGTAAACGCGGCAGGGATTGCAGTAGGCGCGCATGTCGGGCTTGAAATTGTTCCGAAACAGGCTTTGCAGGGCGGTGCGGGTCTGTTCCCGGTCGAACAGATCGCCCAGGCCGCAGAGATCGGCGTGCCACTGGCCGCAGAGCTGGTCGATTTCGCAGCCATGGCCTATCTGGTATTTCAGCTCCCCGGCCTCCTCGTTCCAGTACCGGGAGCGGGTCTCCTCGTCGTAGGGGTCGAGCAGCTGCCGATCGGTCAGGCCGATGGGCTGGTCGAAGTAGGCGCCGTTGAACAGGTGCTCTTTTGTCCAGGCCTTTCCCTTTTCAAACAGGGCGCGGTACGCGGCCGCTGTTTCCGCCTCGCCCAGGTAGGCGGCCATTTCCTCGCCGGCCCGCAGGGCGGCGAGATAAAAGCCCTGGAGCCAGGCATTGGGGCCGTACAGCTCCATATCCAGGGTGTGGTGCTGCCGCCCCTCCAGCACGCCGTCCTTGTTCCCGTCCCAGCGGTAGGGGTTGGCGGGGCTCCAGGCGTATTCGAGGGCCAGCTTGACCTGCGGCCACAGGGAGCGGAGCCAATCGTCGTCCCCGCACAGCTTCCATTCGCGGTAGGTCTTGATAACGCCGCCCATCTGGCCGTCCACGCAGGGGTGGAAGCCGTCCCGGCCGCGGCCCAGGGGAAGCTGGAGGCGAAAGGACATCCGCCCGTCCTCCCACAGGTTATAGCGGACATCCAGTTCGCGCATGGATCGCTCCAGCTTGGGGAACAGGAAGGGGAGGGCGTAGGCGTAGTTCCAGACGTGGGTGCAGCTGCCCTCGCAGCTGCCGGCGGTTTCGTGCAGGCCCTCCCAGCCGTAGAAGGAGCCGTCCTCCAGCCGCATGACGGTGGGGGTTTTGAGCACAGCCAGGTTGGCCGACACCGCCTCGCTCACCTCCGGGGGGAGGGTGGAGGCGAACAGGGCCCTTTGAAAGCGGCGTGTCCGCTCGTACAGAGACGTCCAGTTTGCCAGGGCGTAGGCGGCGGTATCCTGCGACGTGGGGAAGAGGGTGCTGTCGTAGGTTTTCCATACCACGTCCCGCTCCCCCTGGGGCGTCTGCTCCCGGCAGGGGTTCCAGTAATTGAAGCGGTTGGGATACCGCCAGGCGAGCAGGAAGCGCACTGTCCGCGTTTCTCCCGGCTCGAGGGAGAAGGGAACGGCCAGGGTGGCCACGTCGCCGCCGCCGGGCTCGTCATAGCGCCGCGGGGGGAGGGGGCCACCCTGGGCGAAGTCGCGCCAGTACACCGTCGGGCCGTCGAACCACTCGCCCCGATACCAGGCCTCCTGGGCCTGGACGTCCCGGGCGTCGGTGGCCAGGGTCAGCTCGCCGTATTCCGGCGCGTCCTCTCCGCAGGCTTCCTGCCAGAAGGCCAGGCCCGACCAGCCGTCCCGGCGGACGAAGCGGTTGCGCGTTTGCCGGGAGAAGGGGTTGCGCACTGAGAAGGCGGCGGTATAATCGATGGGGAAGGCGGCGGTGTTTTCCATCGCCACCTCAAAGAAGGCCGCCGGCAGGCTGGAATTCTTATCGTCCAGGGGAATGAAGGGGTTGAAGGCCGTCAGGGACACCCGGCCCGGAAAGGCGGGATCCGCGAATTCCAGCCGGGCGATGGGAAACTCCCCGATAAAGGTATGCTCCCGGAAATGGGGGAAGCCGGCCAGGCTCTCCCGCTGGGGGCCGTAGCCGTACCCGGCGAAGTTTCCCTTGCCATAGGCGCCGGCCAGATCCTTGTACAGATCGCCGGCCAGAACCTTGGCGCACAGCAGACGGCCGCCGGCCGCCGCCTTGACGGCCAGATGGCTGTAGTCGTTTATGGCCCCCTTATGGGGGCGGCCGTCGATTTCCCAGTCCGTGAGGCGGCCGTTGCCGCCCAGGCCGATGCTGCCGGTGCCGATGCCGCCCAGAGGAAACACGATTTCCCGGGTGCTGGCGCCGGTATACACGCAGCGCGGGTTGACGTTGTCCGTGGTCATGCGTATCACGCGTCCTTTCCATCAGCGGGTGTCCAGGGGCTTTCCGTGTACGTACACGTTATAGCACGAAAAGCGGGGAGTGTCAACCTATCCGATGGAGAAAAACGAAAAAAAGCCCCCGCCGCGAGCGGCAGGGGCAAAGGCTGCAGACAAAGAGGCAACCGGCAGAGGGTTAAGAGGCGGAAACCAGGCGGTTCTGCCGCAGAAAGGCGACCAGGCTGTCGGCCATGGAGCGATGCTGTTCGACGGTGGGATGGCCGTTGCCGCCCTTGTTGGGGCCGCAGGGCAGGGGACAGACGTAATAGTTCTTCGCGGCCCCGCCCAGGCGGTTCACCGCGTCGGCGGCCTCGTCCAGATAATCGGCCATGATGCCGCCCGCTGCCCAGACGATGGCGGCCCGCGGATTCTTCCGCCGCACCTGCCGCATGAAGTCCTGCATCGCCTGGGTCAGCGCCGAGGAGGAGCCGCCGGTCCACAGGTCGTTGGTGCCCAGGTTAATGACCACGATGTCCGCCTGGCGGGAGAAAGCCCAGGGGGCGGTTTTGTCCCGGTAATAACTGATAGACTCGTACATGGGAGGCAGGGCGGGGTTGCCGCCGTCCCAGCCGTGATACGCGCCGATGCCGCTGCGGGCCAGGACGCTGATGTCCGCGCCCAGGGCCTGCGCGGTCAAATAGGCGTAGCTTTGCGTGCCGTCCTGGTTCTCTGAATAGTCGCTGGCCGGCTGGGGGAGGCCCAGGCAGAGATTCCCGAGGCCCACGGTGATGGAATCGCCCAGGAATTCCATGTAGAGGGGCCGGTCGGCGGGGCGGCTTTTCAATTGGCCTGTCAGTTCAATGGCGCAGAGAGTCGCTTGGCCATAAAAGCTCTCCGTCTGGCGGACGACCTGGAAGGTGTGGTCGCCTTGGGGAAGATTTTCCGCAAGGAACAGGCGGGAGCCGGTTCTATGCGCGCGCTTTTGCTCTTTTCCGTCCACGAGGACGGTATAATACAAGGTCTGTGAGGCATTTTCCTTCAAGGTCAGGCTCACGCTGCCCGCGCAGGCGGCCTGAAATTCCAGGGTGTTGGCCGACCAGTCGAAGCTGACGCCGGAGGAGACGGGGCCGCTGCGGCCCTGAATTTTCACCTTGGACAACACGGCTGCATCGGCCAGGGAGAAAACGGAGACGGAGGCGTTATTCGAGGTGGGGGCCGAGGAGACGGACCCGGAAGAGGCGGTCGTCCGATCGACGGAGGCGTTTCCACCAGCCGATGTGGAGCTGCCGGAGGGAGCGGGCGCCCGGTTTCCCGTCGTGGTTTCGATCCGGTCCGCGTCTTCGCTTTGACCGGAGGAGGTGGAAGCAGCGGTCACTTCCGCGGCGGAGGTTGATTCCGCGGCCCCGGGGGTTACATGCCAGCTCAGGCTTTCAGAGGGGGCGGGAGGCGAATTCCCGCAGGCGGCGGAAAGAAAACAGAGGACGCCGCTCAGGACGATGCCGAGGATCCGTACAGCCGATTTGTCACACGGGCACATAGTGGCCAAGTCCCTTCCGATTTGATATTCGCACGACCCGATCCGCCGGACGCGGCGTATTAGACGAAGCAAAAAACCGGCGGGGCCTCGTTTAAAAGCCCAAGCCGGTTCGCATGGTTTGTCATCGGGTGGCCACCTGCATAGTACCGCAAGAAAAGGCTGGCTGCAATCCTTCATTTTCTACTGATGGATCGTTTTCCGAAAAAGGGGGCAGGGACGCATGAGTTTAGGCGGCGGGAACCAGGTGGTTCCGCCGCAGGAAGGCGACCAGGCTGTCGGCCATGGATTGGTGCTGTTCGGCGGTGGGGTGACCGTTGCCGCCCTTGTTGGGGCCGCAGGGCAGGGGACAGACGTAATAGCCCTTCTGCGGGCCGCCCAGGCTGTCCACCGCGTCGTCAGCCTCGTCCAGGTAATCGGCCATGATGCCGCCCGCTGCCCAGACAATCTTGGCCTGCGGATTCTTCTGCCGCACCTGCCGCATAAAATCCTGCATGGCCTGGGTCAGCGCCCGGGAGGAGCCGCCGGTCCACAGATCGTTGGTGCCCAGGTTGATGACCACGATGTCCGCCTGGCGGGAAAAATCCCAGCGGGCGGTTTTGTCCCGGTAATAGCTGATATAGTCATACATGGGGGGCAGAGCGGGATTGCCGGAATCCCAGCCCTGATACGCGCCGATGCCACTGCGGGCCAGGACACTGATATCCGCGCCCAAGGCCTGTGCGGCGTAATAGGCATAGCTTTTGGTGCCGTCCTGGTTCACCGAGTAGAAGCTGGCCGGCGCGGGAAGGCCCAGGCAGAGGTTACCCATTCCCACTGTAATGGAATCGCCCAGGAATTCCATGTAGAGGGGCCGATCGGCGGGGCGGCTTTTCAGCTGCCCTTTCAATTCAATGGAGCAGAGGGTTACCTGGCCGAAAAAGCTCTCCGTTTGGCGGACAACCTGAAAGGTATGGTCGCCTTTGGGCAGATTCTCCGCGAGAAGCAGCCGGGAACCGGAGCTGCGCGCCCGCGCCTGCTCTTTTCCGTCCACGAGGACGGTATAATACATGGTATCCGAGGCCTTTTCCTTTAAGTTCAGGCTCACGCTGCCCTCGCAGACGGCCTGAAATTCCAGGGTGTTGGCCGACCAGTCGAAGCTGATGCCGGACGAAACGGGGCCGCTGCGGCCTTGAATTTTCACCTTGGCCAGCACAGCTTTATCGGTCAGGGAGAGAACGGACATGGCGGGCTCTTTTGGCGTGGTGACGGTAGGCGAGGAGGTGGGGGCTTCGGTCGAGGCAGTGGTTATCCGGCTGGTGGGGGTGTTCCCGCGCGTTGGCGCGGCGTTTTTGGACGACGGGGACGGCCGATTCCCCGTCGTGGAACCATCGGAAGAGGTTTGGTTCTCCGGCACGGCTACGGATTGGCTTGGGTTTTCACTTTGGTCGGAGGAGGATGCCGTTCCTGTATCCCAGCTGCTTTCCGGAGAGGAGGAAGGCGTTTTTCCGCAGGCGGTGGACAGAAAACAGAGGGCACCGCTCAAGACGATGCAGAGGATTCGCACGGCAAATTTGGCGCGCTGGTACATGCTTGACAAGTCCTTTCCTATTTTTTGTTTTGTCCACGGCTAGTTTGGAGTGCTTTTGTTTCGTATACAGTTATCTTCATTATAAAAACAAAAGAGCGCTAACTGAATGGAATATATATTACGAAAACGTGAGGGATTTTAGCTTTTTGTATGACGCTTTATTCGTTTTTGTTTTTGACTTATGGGAACCACTCCGGTATAATACTTACTGCCAAGACCTAAAAAAGCAACGGGGAGAATGAAGAATATGGATAAGAAAATGCCGAAGTTTGCCAAAAGACTGCTGGTTATCGTCCCCTGCGCCATCGCGGCGCTGATTGTTGTCGCCGGCTGTTTCGACATTGTGCCGGCCGGGTACAAGGGCGTCAAGCTGACTATGGGGGCGGTGGGCGACACCGTGCTGAATGAGGGGCTGGCGTTCAAACTGCCCTTTGCGCAGCGGATCGTGCATGTGGACGCCCGGGTCAAAAAATACACGGTGGAGGGCGAGACCTCAGCGAGCAAAGACATGCAGTCCATCACCACCAACGTGGCCGTGAACTACCGGGTGGACGGGGCCAACGTGGACGAGCTGTATAAAAATCTGAGCCTCAACTATGAGGACACCATTATCGCGCCGGCCGTGTCCGAATGCATCAAGTCGGTCACGTCCCAGTACACGGCCGAGGAGACCATCACCCGCCGCAGCGAGATTTCCTCGCAGATCAAGGATATGCTCAAGGAGCGGCTGGAGGACAAGTACATATTCGTGGACAGCCTCAACATCACCGACCTGACCTTCAGCGCGGCGTTTGATAAGGCCATCGAGGAAAAACAGGTGGCGGAGCAGAACGCCCTCAAAGCGAAGTACGATCTGGAGAGGATCAAGACCGAGGCCGAGCAGGCGGTTATCAAGGCCAAGGGCGAGGCGGAGGCCATGGAAATCAAGAACAAGGCGCTGACCGAAAGCATCATTGAGCTGGAGTTCCTGGAGAAATGGGACGGGAAGATGCCCACCTATTACGGCGGGGACGCGGATTTGCTTTTGTCTCTCAACCCGGACAAGGAGAAGGCGGCGGAATAAAACAGACAGAACCGCCGGCGGGTCATGGAATGTGGCCCGCCGGCGGTTCTGTTTGTATTTACGCGCCTTCGCAGCGCTGCTGCCGGCTGCGCATGCGGCGCCAGTTATAGAAGCCGTAGAGATCGTTGCAGAAAAACATGGCGAAGCAGACCACCATGGGCAGATACGACAGGCTGTCCATAGCGGCCAGCACCCAGAGGACGATCAGAACCAGATCGTTGGCTGCGTAGGCCAGCGCGTAGGCCGGGCTGCGGCAGAACATCAGGTAGGATGCGAGAAAGCTGGTCAGGATGGACACCGTGCTGACGAGAAGGTTAGCGGTTTCGAAATAGGCGAGGATGAAGTAGAACAGGACGGTGACGATAAGGCCGAGGCCGCTCATCCAGGCGATTTGTCCGGCGGTCAGGCGGGCGACGGCCACCTCGCTTTTACCGGCCTGATACGGGTGCTTGAGCCAGGACACCACCGACATGACGGCGATGGGCGCGGTCATGCCGAGGTAGGTGATCATTTCGCCGTAGTAGCGGAACCGCAGGGAGACGGCGGCGTAGGCCAGGCTGAACACCACGGTGAGGATTTGGCCAAGGACCTCGCCCTTGGCGACGAAGATGAGGGCGGTCACGCCGATGAGGGAGGCGGCCAGGGTCAGGGGATGGCCGCCGCCGAAGAGGAAGGACAGCGTCACCACCGCCAGAGAGAACAGCCACAGGCCCCATTCGAAGCCGGTCAATTTGCGGAAAGGATTCCATGCTTGCATACGAGAAACCTCCATAAAAAATAAGCACCCGTGGCGCACATCTTCAAAGACCTAACGATGTGCGACGAATGCTTAACAGCATACACTACCCGGTGGCAGTTCCTATATAAGAGTTCTGTGACCGTATTATATCCGAGGAGGCGGGAAAAGTCAAGGGGGAACCGGCGCGGGCTTATGCTTCCAGAATTTTGGCGCGATACAGGCCTTGCTGCTTCAGCCGCTCCGCGATGGTATACACGTCTACGCCGTCAATGGAGATACGCCGACACTCGCCGGGCGCTTTTCGGGAAAAGGTATCCCATGGCGTTACGAGATGATCGGTTTCGGTCAGCCCATAGCGCTGCAGCAGGGGGATAAAGCGACGTGGCGACGGAGAATACAAATCTGTCAGCTTGTACTTTTGAATAAATATTTCTTCATGATTGACGTGGGAGGAAACGGCAAATTGAGACATGCCGTCTTCCAGGAGGATTTGTCCGTATTCCTGCAGGATGGCGTCTATCTGATCACGCGTCTGCCCATCAAGATAGCAGACCTCATCATGCCAACCTTTTTGCTCCAGCTGTTGTTCTTCCTGTTCAGTCAGCGGCAGCTGCAGCACGAAAAACAGCGGCTCGGGAAGGCCCTGGTAAAATTCGGTAAGCAAAGGCTGCAGCTTTTCAAAGCTGATGTTGGCCTGGATCGCTCGGCCCTCGTACACTTGAAACTGTTCTTGGATTTGTTCTGGAAAGGGCAGGGTCACCCCTGGCGCGATTTGAAACATGTGCATTCCTCCATCCAGCTTATGAAAGGCTCCTTTTAACCGACTGCAGGCCTGGTGCCGCAGGCGGGACTTGTAACCCGGGCGGGTTCAACTCTCGGCGGCTCCAGCGAACATAAAGGACGCACATCCCTGACGGGACGCACGTCCTTTATGTTGGTGCCGCAGGCGGGACTTGAACCCGCATGATGTTGCCACCGAGGGATTTTAAGTCCCTTGTGTCTGCCGATTCCACCACTGCGGCGTGGGGCACACCTATCATAGACGTTTTTTCGTCCGCTGTCAAGACAGGGCGGCCGAAATATCGGCCGCCCTGTTCTAGAACGTTACCATTCGATGCCGGGACGGGCGGCCTGACCGCGCTGGTAGGGGTGGCGGACAACCCGCATTTCGGTGATGTAATCGGCCAGCTCCAGGAGCTCGGGAGAGGGATCCCGGCCGGTGAGGACCAGCTCCAGGCTGTCGGGCCGGTTCTTTACGAAGGCCAGCAGGGATTCCTCCGGCAGGATGCCGGTGTTCACCGCGTCGAGCACCTCATCAAGCACCAGCAGATCCAGGCCGGACGCGGCCGATTCGCAGGCGCGCAGGAGAGATGCGTAGAAATCCCGGGCTTCCTCCCGATCCTCCGGCGTCATGGAAAAGGTAAAAGGGACATGAGGCAGGGCATCGAAAACCGTGACGCCCGGCAGGACTTTCAGCGCCGCGCATTCGCCGGAGGATCCATCCTTGAGAAACTGGGCGAAGCCGACACGAAGGCCGTGGCCGGCGGCCCGCAGGCAGAGACCCGCGGCGGCGGTGGTTTTCCCCTTGCCGCCGCCATGATAGATATGCAGCAATCCAGCGCGCATGATGCAACCGTTCCTTTCGTTATGGGGGGCTCAGCGGCCGAGGGCGGCCAGCACCCGGTCGGGAACATTGGTGATGATGCCGTCCACCTCAAGGGCGATGGCTTTTTCAATGGCCTCGGGGGCGTCCACCGTCCAGGCGTTGATGAGAATGCCCCGTTCGCGGCAGGCGGCCACTATCGCGGGGGTCAGGCCGCCCAGCTCCGGATGGATAGCGTCGGCGTGACAGCGTTCTACGAGGGCGAGGGTTTCCTCCACGGAATAATGCTCGCCATAGAGCAGGCCGAGGCGCAGGTCGGGATGCAGCTCCTTCAGCCGGCGGCCCCAGTCGTGCCAGAAGGTGGAGATGATGGTGCGCTCGACGCAGCCGAACTTGGCGATATTGGCGTAGAGGAGGTGGAGGGCCTCGTCCAGATCCTGGCCGGCGGCCAAGGGGCCTTTCAGCTCGATGTTGACCACGTCCATATGGTGGGTCAGCTCCAGCAGCTCGTCCAAGGTGGGGATGGGGGTGCCGGCGAATTTCGGGTTGAATTTCACGCCGAAATCGAAGGCTTTCAGCTCGGCCATGGTCATGTCCTGGATATGGCCGGCGCCGGTGGAGGTACGGCTGATGTCGTCGTCGTGGCAGACGGCGTACTGCTTGTCGGCGGTCAGATGGACGTCGGTTTCGAAGCCGTCGGCGTGCATATCCAGCGCGAGCTGGAAGGCGGGCAGGGTGTTTTCCGGCGCGTATGCACTCGCGCCGCGGTGGGCTTGAACCTGAATCATGCGATGACCCCTTTTCTGCACAAGATATGTCTCATTATACAACCGGGCCGCGGGGGATGACAAGCCTGAATCGACGGGGGCTCGTTTGAATTTTCTATAGGGCGATAAAAAACAGGAATAGTAATAGGGGAAATTCGATTCTTTACGGGATACTATCCCGTGTAGTATACTGTTAGACAGAAAACGAGATTGCCGGAAAGGAATGGGCGCGGCCATGAGTGAAAAACGGGCGGGCAAGGTCGTCAGCGTGACGGACATCGGCTCCAATTTTGTGCGCATGGGGGTATATCAGGCGGGCAAGGGAGGCGTACAGCGGTTGGACTATCTGGAAGTTCCGCTGCGGCTGGGGCACGAGGTATTCGCCACCGGCCGGATCAGCGTCTCCACGGTGCGGCAGCTGTCCTCCATTTTGCGGGGATACGCCCAGGTGATGAAGGAATACGGGGTCACTGAATACCGGGCCATCGCCACCACGGCCATGAGGGAAGCGAAAAACCGGGCCTATGTGCTCGATCAGCTGCGGATACAGAACAATCTGGTGGTGGAGGTGCTGGAGGACGGAGAGGAAAGCTCCCTGGTGTACAGCGCGCTGTGCCGTTCGCCGCTGCTGCGGGAGGAATCGCTGCTGTCCTACGTGGGGACGGGCAGCGTGGGCCTGGCGGTGTGGCGGCAGGGGGCGGTGGATCTCAGCTGCAATCTGACCATCGGGTTCCTCAAACTCAGCGAAATGCTGCGGGGCCAGGAGGAGCTGACGGCCCGGTTTTACAGGGTGCTGGAGGAATATGTGGAGAACTATTTCCAGCGGGTGGCCCTGCGGCTGGATGGGCAGACCTTTTCGCGCATTCTGCTGTCTGGGCGGCAGCTGGATTCCATCGCGGCCCTATGCGGCGGCCGGGAGGAGAAGGGGGCGCTGGTGGTGGAACGCCGCCAGCTCGAGGAAATGTATGCCCTGCTCAAGGGGATGAACGCCTCCACGGTGGCCCGGGAAATGCAGCTAAGCGAGGAGGTGGCGGACCAAATCGCGCCTATGCTGGCCATTTACCGGCGGATGTTGGATATCACCCAGGCGAAAAAGCTGGTGGCGCCGCCGGTCAACCTGATGGAAATCCTGGCCGCCCAGCTGCTGCTTCCGGCGGAAAAGGCCGCCTTCGAGCAGGCGCAGCGGGCGGGGGCCGTGGCCTCCAGCCGCCGGCTGGCCCTGCGGGAGGGGGCGGACGCCGCCCACGCCGAGCGGGTGCGCAGCGTCAGCGTTTTTCTGTTCGGCAAGCTCAAAAAGCTCCACGGCATCAACGCGAAACGGCTGGTCCTGCTGGAATGCGCGGCACTGCTGCACGAGCTGGGGCACCGGGCCAACGTCAAGGACGAGGCGCAGGCGGCCTATGATTTGATCAAATCCTCTTACATTTACGGACTGGACGACGAGGAGACCATGCTGGTGGCGGAAATCGCCCGGTATGGCAACCCTCACCGGACGCCCGACGCGGATCGGCCCCTGCCCGAAAAGCAGCGGCTGCTCATCGACAAGCTGGCGGCCATCATGGGCCTGGCGGACGCCCTGGATATCACCCGGAAGGGGCGGATAAGCGATCTCAAGGTGCGCCTGGAGGAGGATAAGCTGGCGGTAACCGCCGCGGCCCGGGACGATCTGCTGCTGGAGAAGTGGGCGTTCCAGGAGGGGGGCGCGTTCTTTGAGGACGCGTTCGGCATCCGGCCGGTACTGACGCACAAAAGCCTGCTGCTGTGACAGCGGGACGGGAAGGAGCGGGAATACGCATATGAAAACCGAGAAAAAGGGACCGGGCGTCCCGTATATCAACCGAGAGCTCAGCTGGCTGGACTTCAACGCGCGGGTGCTGGAGGAGGCCTATGAAAAGGAGAATCCGCCGCTGGAGCGATGCAAATTCCTGGGAATCACGGCCTCCAATCTGGACGAATTTTTCATGGTGCGGGTGGCCGGCGTCAAGGAACAGGTGCGCTCCGGGTACAAGGAGACGGATCCCGCCGGGCTGACGCCCGACCGGCAGCTGCGGCTGCTGGCGGAGAAAATCCACGCCTTTGTGGAGAAGCAGTACAGCTGCCTGACCCGCTCGCTACTGCCCCTGCTGCGGCAGAACGGGATCGCCCTGCTCAAGGGGGACGACCTGACCGCCGAGCAGGAGCGGTTTGCGGACGATTATTTCGAAAACGTGCTGTTCCCGGTGCTGACGCCGCTGGCGGTGGATCGCAGCCGGCCCTTTCCGATGCTGTCCAACAAGAGCCTGAACCTGGGCGTCCGGCTGCGCAAGGAAGGGGAAACGGCCTTTGCGGTGGTGCAGGTGCCGGCCATCCTGCCCCGGCTGGTGGAGGCGCCGGCGGAGGAGGGACGGGCGTTCCTGCTGCTGGAGAGTCTCATCGCCCGGCATTTCGGGGATTTGTTCGAGCTGCACGACATTGTGGCGTACACGGCGTTCCGGGTGACCCGGAATTCCGACCTGGACATCGACGAGGAGTCGGAGGATCTGCTCATCGAAATCCAGGAATCGATTAAGAAGCGCAAGCGGGGACGGCCGGTGCGCCTGGAGCTGTCCCGCCACTGCGACGCCGAGCTCAAGGAGTTCCTCACCGAGATGCTGGAGGTGGAGGAGTCCGAAATTTACGAGGCGGCGGGGCCGCTGGATCTGACCTTCTGCTTCCGGCTCAGCGGGCTGGACGACCGGCTGCGCCTGCCGCCCATCGTGCCGGCGGCCCCGGCGGATTTCTTCGGGTACGACGACATGTTCGAGGCCATCCGGGAGGGGGATCGGTTCGTCCATCACCCCTATGAGAGCTTCGACTGCGTGGTGGATTTCGTGCGGGCGGCGGCAGAGGACCCGAATGTCTTGGCCATCAAGCAGACCCTGTACCGGGTCAGCGGCCATTCCCCTATCATCGCCGCCTTGATGCGGGCCGCCGACAACGGCAAGCAGGTGACGGTGCTGGTGGAGCTTAAGGCGCGGTTCGACGAGGAGAACAACATTCACTGGGCCCTCAAGCTGGAGGAAGCGGGGTGCCATGTGATTTACGGGCTGGCGGGGCTGAAAACCCATTGCAAGATTCTGCTGGTGGTGCGCCGAGAGGAGGACGGGCTGCGGCGGTACGTCCATCTGGGGACAGGCAACTACAACGACAGCACTGCCCGGCAGTACACCGACATGGGGATGTTCACCTGCCGGGAGAGCTTTGGGGCGGACGCGTCCTCTTTGTTCAACGTGCTCACCGGGTATTCCCGGCCGCCCCGGTACAACCGTTTCATCACGGCGCCGGACAACATGCGGCCCTTCTTCGAGCGGATGATCGATCAGGAGACGGCCAACGCGGAGCAGGGGCTGCCCAGCGGCATTTTCGCAAAGGTAAATTCCCTGGTGGATCCGGACATCATCGCGCGGCTGTACCGCGCGTCCCAGGCGGGGGTGCCGATTACGCTGGTGGTGCGGGGGATCTGCTGCCTGGTGGCCGGGCTGCCGGGGGTGAGCGAGACCGTCACGGTGTACAGCGTGGTGGGGCAGCTGCTCGAGCACAGCCGGATTTTCCGCTTTGAAAACGGGGGAAGCCCGCGGCTGTATCTGGGCAGCGCCGACTGGATGCAGCGCAACCTGGATCGGCGGGTGGAGCTGGTGTTCCCGGTGGAGGACGAGGGCATTGTCCGCCGGGTGGAGGAGGTCATCTCCCTGACCACCGAGGACACGGTCAACGCCCGAGTGCAGCTGCCGGACGGAAGCTATGAGCTGCAGGATCGGCGGGGACGGCCCGTGCTTAACTGCCAGACCGAGCTGGCCGCGCGGGCGCGCCGGGCACTCCAGCAAAAGGAGAAGGATATTAACGAAGGATTAATATAACGAATGTTAATTAAAATGAGGATTCGGGAACCGTTTCGATTTCTGCGAAAAGGGATGTTATAATTATGAAAAAAGTGGGGATATTAACCAGCGGCGGCGATTGCCAGGGATTAAATGCGGCGATCCGCGGCGTGGCCAAGGCGTTGTATGAGGCGTTCGACGAGGTGGAGATTTACGGGATCCTGGAGGGCTACAAGGGGCTGATCGAGGGAAACTGGCGGAGGATGAAGCCGGAAGATTTTTCCGGGATTCTGACGCTGGGCGGCACGGTGCTGGGCACCTCCCGGCGGCCCTTCAAGCTCATGCGGGTCATCGAGGACGACAGCGTCGACAAGGTGGCGGCCATGAAAAAGACGGTGGCGGATTTGGGGCTCGACTGCCTGGCGATTCTGGGCGGGAACGGCACCCACAAGACGGCCAACCTCCTGCGGGAGGAAGGGGTGCATGTGGTGACGCTGCCCAAGACCATCGACAACGATTTGTGGGGCACCGACATGACCTTCGGGTTTCAAAGTGCGGTGGACATCGCCACCCAGGTCATCGACTGCATCCACACCACCGCCACCTCCCACGGGCGGGTGTTCATTGTGGAGGTCATGGGCCACAAGGTGGGATGGCTGACCCTGCACGCGGGCATCGCGGGCGGCGCAGACATCGTGCTGCTGCCGGAAATCCCCTACGACATCCAGAAGGTGGGCAAGGCCTTGGACAAGCGGAGGCGGCAGGGCAAAACCTTCTCCATCCTGGCGGTGGCGGAGGGCGCCCTGTCCAAGGAAGAGGCGAAGCTGGGCAAAAAGGCGCTGGCGGCCAAGCGGGCGGCGGAAGGGGATCCGTCCATCGCCTACCGGATCGCCAAGGAGCTGGAGCCCTTTGTAGGCACGGAGACGCGGGTATGCGTACCGGGGCATTTCCAGAGGGGCGGCAGCCCCTGCGCCTACGATCGGGTGCTGGCCACCCGGCTGGGCGCGGCGGCGGCGCGGCTGATCGCCGAGGAAAAATACGGGTACATGTGCGCCGTCATCCATGATGAAATCGTGCCCGTTCCCTTAGAAGAGGTGGCCGGCAAGCTCAAGAAGGTGCCGGCGGACTGCCCGGCCATTCAGGCGGCCAAGGAAATCGGGATGAGCTTCGGTAATTGATTTTCAGCGCTTATGCCCGCACGATAACGGAATTTTTGTGAAAAACAGAAATTGTTTTCCATTCGGCACGGATTTACTGGACAGACGGCTGTTTGTCCGGAGAAAAACGGCAGCGAAGGAATAAATACCAAGGGATAGCAGCATTTTATGTTTGATTTTTTCCCTTTTGGTGATATAATAGGAATGTTAAAATTCCGGAGGAGTGGGGCCGATTGGAAAAATATAGAGTATATGGCGGCCATCGGCTGGTCGGCGACGTGGAAATCAGCGGCGCCAAGAACGCGGTGGTGGCCATTCTTCCTGCTGTGATCCTTGCCGACGGCGTCTGCCGTATTGAAAATATACCGAACATTATGGATGTGGCTACATCCCTTGAAATTCTGTCTTCCATCGGCGCGCAGGTGCGCCGGCTGAATAAAAACACGGTGGAGATCGATCCCCGGCCGATTTCCACTCATGTGGTGCCGCACGATTTGGCGCGGCACATGCGGGCTTCTTATTATTTCATCGGCGCGCTGCTGGGCCGGTTCGGCACGGCGCGGGTTTCCATGCCGGGCGGCTGCTATTTCGGCGTGCGGCCCATCGATCAGCATCTGAAGGGCTTCACGGCGCTGGGAGCGACGGTGGCGCCCATGGAGCATGGCATGATCGATGTAGTGGCCGAGCGTTTGGTGGGCAACTCCATTTATCTCGACATGGTGTCGGTGGGCGCGACGGTCAACATCATGCTGGCCGCCGTGAAGGCCCGGGGAATTACGGTCATTGAAAACGCGGCCAAGGAGCCGCATATCGTGGATCTCGCCAACTTTTTGAACTCCATGGGCGCGGATGTGCGGGGCGCGGGCACCGATGTTATCAAGGTGCGGGGCGTGGAGCATCTCTACGGCGCGTCCTATTCCATCATCCCCGATCAAATCGAGGCGGGGACCTATATGGCGGCGGCCATGGCCACCGGCGGCGACATCGTGGTGCGCAACGTCATCCCGAAGCATCTCGAATCCATCACCGCGAAGCTGATGGAAATGGGGGCCGTGGTGGAGGAATACGACGACGCGGTGCGGGTGCGCCGGGACGGGCCGATCCTCCACTGCAACGTCAAGACCATGCCGCATCCCGGATTCCCTACCGATATGCAGCCGCAGATTGGCGCATTGCTGACCATGGCGGAGGGCACGAGCATTGTCACCGAGGGCATCTGGGACAACCGGTTCCGGTATGTGGACGAGCTGCGGCGCATGGGCGCGCAGGTGCAGGTGGACGGCAAGGTCGCCGTGTTCCAGGGCATCGATCAGCTGACGGCGGCCCCGGTCAAGGCGGTGGATCTGCGGGCGGGCGCGGCGATGGTGATCGCCGGGCTGGCGGCCAGAGGCTGCACCGAAATCGAAGAAATCCAGTATATCGAGCGCGGCTACGAGGATATCGTGGAGAAGCTGCAGAGCCTGGGAGCGGATATCCGGCAGGTAACCATTCCCGACACGGTACTGCGGCAGGCGCTTTAAGAGGTTGAGGTAAATACATGGCGCGTTATTGTCCCCTATTCAGCGGCAGCAGCGGCAACTGCTGCTACATAGGTTCCGCCGCGGGCGGGGTCCTGGTGGATGCCGGGGTGAGCGCGAGACGGATCGAAACCGCCCTGCGGGAGCGGGAGATCGATCCCGGCAGCATCCGGGCCATCTGCGTCACCCACGAGCACAGCGATCACGTGGCGGGGCTGCGGGTGCTGACCCGGCGGTACGGGATGCCGGTCTTTGCCTCCCGGGGAACGCTTGAGGAGCTTTTGCACGCCGGTATTTTGGGGGAGCGGGACGCCTTCGCCGTCATCGACGAGGAGGGCATCGAGGTGGCGGACATGGAAATCACCGCGTTTCCAACGCCCCACGACAGCGCCGAAAGCCTGGGGTTCCGGATACATACTGCCGACGACCGGCGGATTGCGGTGGCCACCGACATGGGCTATATGACGCCGGTGGTGCGTAAGGCGCTGCGCGGCTGCGACCTGGTGCACATCGAGTCCAATCACGATATCCGCATGCTGGAAAACGGGCCCTATCCCTATTTCTTGAAAAAGCGGATACTGGCCAAGACAGGTCATCTGTCCAACGAGGCGTGTGCCGCCGAGCTGCCGCAGTTCGCGCAGGAGGGGACGACGCGGTTCGTGCTGGCCCATCTCAGCGCGGAGAACAATCTGCCGGATTTGGCATACGTCACCTCGCAGGCGGCGCTGCAGGAAGCGGGGCTGCGGGCCGGGGTGGATTTTCTTCTCCAGGTAGCGGAACGGGTATCCACCGAAAAAGTGACGGTATTTTAACGAATGTTAATTGTATAGGTTGTTGCTGTGAGACATATATCGCTGCTCTGTGTGGGCAAACTGAAGGAAGCCTATTGGCGGGACGCCTGTGCCGAATATGGAAAGCGGCTGTCGGCCTTCTGCCGCCTGACGGTGACGGAGGTGGAGGAGGAGCGGCTGCCGGAGAATCCCTCCGCCGCGCAAATCGCGCGGGCGGTGCAAGAAGAGGGGCGCCGGCTGCTGGCTAAGGTGCCCGCCGGCGCGGCGGTGATCGCCTGGTGTATCGAGGGGAAAGAGCTGGATTCGCCGGCGTTTTCCGAAACGCTGGACAAGCTGGCGGTGGACGGGGTGAACGCGGCGGCGCTGGTCATCGGCGGCTCTTGGGGCTTGTCCGACGACGTGAAGAAGGCTGCGCGGCTGCGGCTTTCCATGTCGCCCATGACCTTCCCGCACCAGCTGGCCCGGGTAATGGTACTCGAGCAGCTCTATCGGGCCATGCAGATTTCCCAAGGAGGGAAATATCATAAATAGAATCACGGCGGCTGATACCGCAAGAGGTTACGAACGGGGGTTATGCCCCCGTTTTGTTATTGTAGGAGAAAACCCGACGCGGTATCGTCAGGCGGATTCCCTGCGTTTGGCATCGGCCTTGTTTTGAAGGTATGGCCGACCGGGGAATGAACGGACGGCGGTGGGACAGACTAACGGAGAAGCAGCCCGTTCCAGCCAAACGTATCCGGCGGGCCGGGGAACGACCGCCTACAAAGAAGTTCGAGGGACGGGAGCCCTGACAAAACGGCGACAATTCCGGTTCGGCCGCGGCACAGGTTTGGCGATCTTTCTATGGCGGGAAAAGGGGAAATATGGTACACTATTTTCGTTGCCGCGACAGTTAGGTAAGCGGCTTTTCTTTCCACTTAGCTGACTATACATCTCCTGGAGGTGGCCCATTTGTCCCTGAAGCCTTTCGGACCCTTTCTCAAACCCTACCGCGTCTATTGCATTCTCGGCCCGGCGGCCAAGCTGGCGGAGGCGGTGCTCGAGCTGTATCTGCCGCTGCTGATGGCCAAGGTGATCGACGACGGCATCGCCAAGGGAGATACGGGATATATCCTGAAAATGGGCGGCGTGATGCTGGGTATCGTGACAGTGGGGCTGCTGTGCGCCCTGGTGTGTCAATACGTGGCCTCCGTCACCTCCCAGGGCTTTGGCACCGGTCTGCGCCACGCGGTGTTCCGCCGGATTACATCCCTGTCCCACGCGGAGCTGGACGCCTTCGGCACCCCGTCCCTCATCAACCGGGTGACCAGCGACGTCAATCAGCTCCAGTACGCGGTGGCCATGCTGATCCGGCTGGTGATCCGCGCGCCGTTTTTGTGCGTGGGTGGGATCGTCATGGCCATGACCATCGATCTGCGGCTGTCACTGGTGATTATCGTGGCTATCCCGCTGTTCGTGCTGATTATCACCCTGGTGATGCGTAAGACGGTGCCGCTGTACCGCACGGTGCAGGGCCGGCTGGATAAGCTGACCCGGGTGCTGCGGGAAAATCTGTCGGGCGTGCGGGTGATCCGCGCGTTTGCCCGCACGGACAAGGAGCAGAAGCGGTTCGGCGGCGCGACGGAGGAACACACCGCCGCCTCCATCCGGGTCGGAAAGCTGGCGGCGCTGCTCAATCCCGGCACCCAGCTGATCATGAACCTGGCCATTCTGGCCATCGTGTGGTTCGGCGGGCTGCGGGTGGAGGCCGGGGGCATGACCACCGGCGAAATCATCGCGTTTATCAATTATGTTAACCAAATTCTGCTGGCGCTGCTGGTGGTGGCTAACCTGGTGGGAACTTTCACCAAGGCCTATGCCTCCGCCGGACGGGTGCTGGAGGTGCTGGGAGCGGAGCCGTCCATCCAGGAGGAAGAGGGCGGCGAGACGCAGGGTGTCCCGGGGACGCCGGCAGTGGAGTTCCGGCATGTGGATTTTTCTTACGGCGGCGACCGGGTATTGACCGACATCTCCTTTTCGGCGCCCAGAGGGGCCATGGTGGGCATTTTGGGCGGCACTGGCTCGGGCAAATCCACGCTGATGCATCTGCTGATGCGGTTCTACGACGTCGAGGCGGGGGCCGTGCTGGTGGAAGGCCGGGACGTGCGGGAGTATGCGCCCGACGCGCTGCGGCATAAGGTGGGGCTGGTGCCGCAGAAGGCGGAGCTGTTCTCCGGCACCATCGCGGACAACATCCGCTGGGGCGACCCGCAGGCCGACGATCAGGCGGTGCGAGACGCTGCCGTCATGGCTCAGGCCGATGAATTCATCCGCCGGCAGAAGGACGGCTATCAATCCCTGGTGGAGCGGGGCGGAACCAATCTGTCCGGCGGGCAGAAGCAGCGGCTGACCATCGCCAGGGCGCTGGTGCGCCGGCCCGCCATCCTGGTGCTGGATGATTCCTCCAGCGCGCTGGATTATGCCACCGACGCGGCGCTGCGCCGGGCCATCCGGGAGGGCACCGAGGGGATGACCGTATTCATGGTCTCCCAGCGGGTCAGTGCCGTCAAGCAGGCGGATCTCATCCTGATGCTGGACGACGGCGAGCTGGCGGGGGCGGGCAGTCACGAGGAGCTGCTGGCCACCTGCGAGGCTTACCGGGAAATCTGCGAGTCGCAGGAGAAAGGAGGCGACGGCCGATGAAAACCGACAAGCCGCGCACCATGCGGCGCCTGCTCGGCTATGTGGGGCGGCACAAGGCGGCTCTGGCGGGCGTGTTTGTGTTCGCGCTCATCGGCAACACGTCGCTGCTGCTGGCCCCCAAGCTGATTGGGCGGGCTATCGACCTTATCCTGCCGGGGACGGGGGGCGGCTATCTGGCCGCTCTGCTGAAAACGCTGGCGGTCATCGGCGTGCTGTACCTGGCCGGCTCCCTGTTCAACTGGCTGACGGCCCTGTGCGCCAATCTGGTGGCCAACCGGACAGTGCGGGCCCTGCGGGTGGATTTGTTCGGCAAGCTGGGGCGGTTGCCGCTGCAATACTACGACACCCATTCCCATGGCGACATGATGAGCCGGTTCACCAACGACATCGATGCCATCTCCGACGGGCTGAACCAGGGGATCGTCCAGCTGGTGTCCGGCGTGATGACGGTGCTGCTGTCCCTGGCGTTCATGCTGTCCCTCAATCCCATGGTCACGCTGGTGGCGGTGTTCGTCACGCCGCTCTGCTTCCTGGTGGGCTTTGCCATCACCAAATACGGCAGCCGCCGTTTTAAGGAGCAGAGCCGCACGCTGGGGCGGCTTAACGGCTACGCGGAGGAGCTGATAAGCGGGCAGAGGACGGTCAAGGCCTTCGGCTATGAGGACCGGGCGGTGGACGGGTTCGACGCCATCAACGCCGAGCTGTACCAATGTGGATACCGGGCGCAGTTCGCTTCCGCCCTGGTCAACCCCTCCACCCGGTTTGTCAACAATGTGGCTTACGTGCTGGTGGGGGTGTTCGGCATCCTGGCGGTGCTGAAAAACGCCCTGACCCCCGGCGGGGTAGCCAGCTTTTTGACCTATACGGCGCAGTTTTCCAAGCCCTTCAATGAGATAACGGCCATCACCATGCAGCTGCAGCTGGCCATGGCCTCCGCCCGGCGGGTGTTCGCCGTGCTGGACGGGGAGGAGCAACGGCCCGAGCCGGCCGACGCGGCGCGGCTGGAGGCAGCGGAGGGCTCCGTGGCTTTCGAGCACGTACGCTTCGCCTACCAGCCAGAACGGCCGCTGATCACCGATTTCAACCTCACGGTGAAGCCGGGGATGACGGTGGCTATCGTGGGACCCACGGGGGCGGGAAAGACCACCCTGGTCAACCTGCTGATGCGGTTCTATGAGGTGGACGATGGCCGCATCAAGGTGGAAGGACAGGATATCACCGGGGTGACCCGGGACAGCCTGCGGCGCAGCTTCGGCATGGTACTGCAGGACACCTGGCTGTTTGCCGGCACCATCCGGGAAAACATCGCCTATGGCAAGCCGGACGCCACCGACGAGGAAATCGAAGCGGCGGCCAGGGCCGCCCATGCGCACAGTTTCATCCGCCGGCTGCCCGACGGCTACGGCACCCTAATCGCGGAGGACGGGGGCAACCTGTCCCAGGGGCAGAAGCAGCTGCTGACCATTGCGCGGGCCATGCTGCTGGATTCGCCCATGCTGATCCTGGACGAGGCCACCAGCTCGGTGGATATTCTCACCGAGATGCGGATTCAGAAGGCCTTCCGGAAGATGCGGGAGGGGAAAACCGCCTTTATTATCGCCCACCGGCTGTCCACCATCCGGGATGCGGATCTCATCCTGGTGCTGGACAAGGGCGACGTGGTGGAGCAGGGAACCCACGGCGAGCTGCTGGAAAAAGGCGGGTTTTACGCCAGTCTGTATAATTCCCAGTTCGCGGGGGAAGAAGCCTGAAAAAACGCCCGGAGGTAAGATTACCTCCGGGCGTCTGTTTGTTTATATAGTCCCGCTGTGCCGTATCGCGACTTGCATAACCTGCTACTAATAAGTCAAGCAGGTGGGCGCCGCCCAGGACGTTCCGACTCCCTTCTTCCCGCCGAAGCGGGGAGGTCTGTCATCCGGCCCCGGAGCTAGGCTCCCGAAGTCCAAGTGTAGTAGGGTTAAAAAGCCGCAGTCCGCGCACACAGCAGGAGGGCGGACGATGGAATCAGTTAAGAGGCTCCTCGTCTGCCGGGGATTCCAGTTCCTCGACCTCGTACAGGTCGGACAGGCGTTCCTCGAAGATTTCGGCGATCTCATCGAACACGGCGTCGTCTTCGATGGGCACCAGCAGATCCTCGCCGTTTTCCTCCGCCACTTCCAAAATAATCAGCTCGCCGTCGTCGTTGACGGATTCGTCCGCATCGTCATAGACGGGAAGAAGGGCCACATACCGCCCGTCGTCCGTCTCGATGGCGTCCAGCAGTTCGAACTGGTGCTCGTTTCCTTCGTCGTCCAGGACGGTTACCAAATCCGCGCCGTATTCATCCGACATAGTCTTTCTCCCATCCGCAGCGGTCCCGCCGGGGGACACGTTCGTTCAATTTTACGTACCGGCGGGATTGCCCGCAGGACGTTACCACCATTTTACCCTGTAAACCGGGTTTCGTCAAGAGTAGGAGATTGGAATTTTCAATAAGTTAATAATTCCACTTTTCATCTTTTATTAACAAATAATATATTGACAATTCACAAATGAAGTGCTATACTACAATCAGCGAAAGGGAACAGAGAAGAACCTCACAGGGTGAGGAACCTGAGCCTGATCGTGAAGGCAAAAGAAAGGGGTGAGTCCCATGCACAGCGATTCAGAAGCACAGCAGATTGCCTGCGCGGGGCGGAACCCGCAGCAGGCGGAACAGCGGATCGACCCTGCATAGAGGCCATACCGGGAAGGAAAGCATGCGCATTCCGGCAAACAGGCAAGCAAAATCCATACTTGCAGCCTGCCGCATTTTGCAGCATCTCCATCCAAATCAATCGGTGTATCAAAAATACCTCTTGGCGACGTTCGGTGTTCCGGCGCGAAAAGCGCCAGCGATGAGAGGATGACGGCCCGCGTTCCAGTGTTGCGGAGCGTGTTCCACCAGGGCCGGTGACTAAAGTATCCCCATCGTACAAGTAAATATGCGCAAGGTCCTGACTGGCTTTCCCGGAGGGAAAGGCCGATACCAATGATTTCTTCATATAAAATAGCGTGACCAATCTTCCCGGGAGGCAAAACCTCCGTATCGTGGCAGGCTATGAAATACTCTTTCCAGAACGGGATTCGAAACCTCGATTCCAGATGTTTGATGCCGAGGAAGCGGCATAAGGGAAAGTCAAAAAGGTGAGTCCAATGCCTTAAACAATATGTCACTTGGAACCATGCCTAAGGCGATGCCCTATAGCGAGTTTGTCAGCCGTGGATGTCACGCGGGGGGACCGGAACGGGTGCCCGCCGAAAACTGCATAAGAAAGGTGAGTCCCATGGGCTAAACGCTTCCGCAAGGAGCAAACTTCGCATAGAACCGACTGCCGGCATATTTCACGCGGGGCCATCCCGCGGGAAAAGGTGAGTCCCATGGATTAAGAAATCCAACCCTTTGAGGTTGAGAAATCCTAAAAAACTGGAAAAGGTGAGTCCCATGGTGTAAAATGGCAGCGTATCCCGTAAAGACAGGGGAGTACGCTTCTTGAGAACGGGCATATCCGAAGAATGCCGTTCTTTGGTCGGCGGGGGCGCCGAACGGATGCGTCGGCAAATGACTGGACGTGTCCGAGCTGCTTCTTACAAAGGAGGATCATGATCACACCATTTCGATAACCTCCTCTGCCGTGTTGTGCAGAGGAGGTTATTGTATTATACCGCCCTCTGGGTAAACCGTATACAAAAAGGCTGTGGAATTCTCCACAGCCTTTTTGTTATCGAGGGGATTATTCCCAATCGGGGAGGGCATGGGTGCGGATATACGTGAGGATTGCTTCGCCGGCGGCGGCGTTGAAATGCAGGCCGTCCCCTTTGTCAAAACGGGGATCCAGATTGTTGTCCGCGCCCTTGAGAGCCTGTGCCGTGTCGAGATAGTACAGGCTTTTCTCTTCCGCCAGCTTAAGCAGCTGCTGGTTGTACCAGTCGATGGTATCGTTGGCCATGCGGGGATCCTTCTGGGCGTACGCTTTCGAGACCGGCAGGATGGACTGGAGAATCAGCCGGCTGTCCGGCGACTGTGCGAGCAGGGCGTCGATGAATTCCTCGTAGCTTTTCATAAAGCCGGTTTTCCCCATATAGGCCACCCCGTTGATGCCGAAGGCCACGAGCATGATGTCGGGCTTTCGGATGCCCACCGCCTGGGGAATCGTCAGCAGCTTGCCTGTGCCCAGGTCGATGATCGCTTTGTTCAAGGCGACGCTGTGGCTCAGTCCGTTTTCCGCAAAGGTGTTGGCGGAAGAGATCTGACGGCTGTACAGCATGCCGTTGATGCGGGAATCGCCCAGAAACAGGATTTTTTGCGTGTAAGCGTCCCCGGCATCCGCGGTCTTTGCAAGCAGCGTGGAGGAGGGGGGCGTCGTGGTTTTGGCGGGGCTCGAGGAACCCGTGGACACGGAGACGGTGGTCGACGCGGACGAGGGGGAGGCGCCGCCGGAGGCCGCGGACGAGGAAAGTCCCTCCGCCATTGGGCTGATAGTGGGGATCTGCCTTTGCAGGCCAAGATATATGGCGAACAGGGAGCCGCCGCCCGCCAGGACGATGACCAGCAGCAGGCTAATCGTTCTCCAGGCGGCGGAGGGCTTACCATGCCGCCCGGTTCGTCGGAAGGTGGAGGACAAAGCGCGTCACATCCTTTGAATGCCTAGCAGTTTAGTAAGGGGCGGCGAAAAGTCCGCCCGGGGTGCAGTATACCATAAACCGGTGAACGTTGCAACTTTTGGGGAGAAGGCGCGTTTCCATGCCGGGATATCGAAACACCCACGCGGCGGTAAAGCATCTTGCGCGGCGGGAGAAATTGTGGTATACTGTTCCAGGATTATGCGGGTATGGCGGAATTGGCAGACGCGCTGGATTTAGGTTCCAGTGCCGCAAGGCATGCAGGTTCGACCCCTGTTACCCGCACCATAACGAGTGTCCTTATAGGATTTGAGTATCCTATAAGGACACTCGTTTCTTATGCTCATTTTGCCAGCTTAACTGGCAGCGGCCGGCGTCGGATCGTATGTCACAACGACCCCTCTCCGGGTCTTCACCGCGATTTGTGGAAGAGGAATATTCATCTCATCTGGAATCTGAACAGAACCGATACAGTTATAGACAATGCGGATTCGTTGTGTGCGGCCGCCCGGGGTGTTTTCTGCCTGGTATACTTCTATACGGTCAATGAGTTCTGTTAAAACACGCGGCGTCAATTTTTTATACGAGTATACTTTTTGACAGCTGCCATAAAGGTCTCTGTGGTGGTCGCTTTCGCGTTGGCTTCGTCAAAGGCCTCTTTCAGATAGTCGATCCGATCCACAATCGATACCTGCTCTTCCTCATATTTTCGGGAGAACTTCGCAAATCGGTCATCGGAGATTTTGCCGGTAGCATTGTCCTCGTAGATTTTCTCGAACAGCATATCCAGTTCTTTGTCCCGAGCCATCAGGGCCTTTAACTCGTTCTGACGAACCCGCTGATCGGTTTCCATACTCTTTCTGGAATAGTCGGAAACCGTGGCGATAAATTCTTCCTCATGGTGGCAAGCGAAACGCGTCAGCCGCCGGATTTCACTTAATACGACATTTTCCAGAAAGTCCACCCGGATATAGTGGGTGGAATCGCAGCATTTTCTTTTTTCCATGTTATAACCGGAGCAGCAGAAATACTGAATATCAGGGTTACCCTGGTTAAAATGGAAATGCATATTTCGGCCGCAGTCCGCACAGACAAGGATACCGGAAAACATATTCTTTTCTCCGCTCGCTGTCTTACGCTTACGAACCTTGCCGCGCTTTTCCTGGATTCTCTCAAAGGTCTCCCGTTCGATAATCGGTTCGTGTACGTCGAGGAAGACCATCATATTTTCCGGAGCGTTGCGGTAACGCTTCTTATTTTTGTAGGACTTGGAATAGGTCTTGAAATTGATGACGTCGCCGCAATACTCCTGCGTAGAAAGGCTTTTGCATATGGTTGACGAGTTCCAATGACAGGGATCGTCATACGTCCGCTTGCCGGGCTTTTTCGAACCTTTGCTGATGGCATATTCCATGGAGGTCAACACCTTTTGCTCGGTTAATCTGACGGCGATCTGCTCGGTTCCTATCCCATCTAAAAACCATGAAAAAATGCTCCTAACAACTCTGGCAGCATCTTCGTCTATGATCCAATGCTTGGGGCTTTCCGGATTTTTCATATAGCCATAGGGGGGAGCACTCAAGGGTTCACCAGAACTGCCCTTGATTTTGTTGCTGATCCGCCGCTTTTTACTGATGTCGCGGGCGTACCATTCATTAAATAGATTTTTAATGGGTGCCAGCTCGTTGTCGCCCTCAAAGGAATCAATGTTGTCCGACACCGCTACCAGCCGTATGTTGTATTCTGGGAAGAATTCCTCTGTAAGCCGGCCCACCTCGATATAGTTGCGACCCAGGCGAGAAAGGTCTTTTACGAATACAGCGGCAGCTTTGCCATCCTGGAGCTGCTGCAACATATCACAAAAAGCCGGCCGCTTCATGGTCACGCCGGAAATGCCGTCGTCGCAGAAATGCACCAGGTTTGTATATCCCATTTCCTTTGCCACTTTAATCAGCAGCTTTTTTTGATTTGCTATGCTGTAACTCTCACCCTCCAAATCATCATCACGAGATAGACGCTCATAAAGAAATGCTGTTAAGTCTCGCTTATTTTTACTATTTGACCGTTTCATACTGCCTCCTTCCCGCAGCCAAATAAACAGTACCAGGAGATAGAATCGCAGCTGCTTATGTGTTGTCGATTTCATTCTGCATGAGCTTTAGCAGAACATACCCCAATGTTTCCTGACTGTCAGCCTGGAATTTCGGCTCTACAATGTAGTATTGCCAACCATATACGTCTGTTCCTGCTCAAGCTCTTGCTGTACCTGCTCATTTTGCATAAGCGTTCTGTCTGTTTTGCTCAAGCATTTCGCCTCCCCAAAAGCCCGTATAGGAAGACATGGAAGGCGTCGCAAGACAGCTTGCTGCGATAGCCCAGATAACTGGGTATGTCTTCAGTATACGGGACGCCATGGCTTTGTCAAATTTCGTTTATAGGTTTTTTGCGGAAATACCGGTTTGTACGAAAACCATTTGTATGTGGACGGGTTTTTTCGTTCCCACCCGCAGGGGATATGCCACGGCAGCCGACAGCCCCCCGGGACTTTGTGCACCGGATGCACAAGGTTCTGGGAGAGAACCGCTTCATAACAAAAATCGTTAGGGCCGTCCACAGACGGCTCCGCCAAGCTCCAGCGGCAAGTGTCTTCCGGATCGTCGCACCGCTGCTCTGTCGTACAGCGGATTTATCGCTCTTAACGCGCTCCCCGGATCGTTCCGCGGCATATTACCATGATGCCTTCCGGCATATTTTTCAAGGTTCCACAGGGACATCTATCTCACCGGCCTCGCTGATCCTATGAAGTGGGCGACGGCACGATAAGGACTAGAACACACTCGCCGTTCAGATAACGGATGAGTTTCCTGCGCAGGGGTATCAAGCTCTGCACGAAGGTGATAAGGATTTCTTGCCGGAGATCTTCGTTCAGACGAGTACTGTAACAACAGCCGTCGTCCGCATAAACGGGCTCGACAGCCGCTTTGCAAATGTAGGGATCGTAAAAAGAAAGAAATTGGCTATCCGTTTCCGGAGCCGAGCGGATAAGATCCAGAACCAGATCGGCCGATGGTACCGGACAGTTGTGGTAGCTTTTATTTTTCATCGACGCTCATTCTCCTTTTTATAACATGTATGGCTTTATCCTTATGTTTTTTTCACCATGCTAATACTGATACCAAGTTCAAGGGCGATCTGCTTCATAGGGATTTTGAGAACAACGTTTTTTAACAAAACCAACCGTTGCTTTTCTGTCAGGCTTCGCAGAGTATCGGCCAGTTCCGGATTTAAGACAGGAATTTTGATCCCCTGCACATCGCTCCACTGACAAAGCGCCTGTTCAATTCCCGGATCGTCATAGTGTAGGTCTTCAGCGTATTTATCCAGTTCGACAAAGACAATGCCGTATTTGAGGGAACGCTTTTTGTTTCGGTAATAGCGGCGTTTGGTGTTGCTGATGACGGTTTTCAAATATTTATCTACATAGTCGAGCAATTCACTGGTGATGTCTTCGAGTGAAAAATTGTTTTTCATATGCCCTCACCTTTGCCCTTTCACTAAAGCCACAAGGCATAGAAAACAAGAAATGTATACCCCATTCCTTAGATAATTTTAGCAAAAAGAAAATCGATTTGCGTATAGGTAAGTATATGCTAAAATTTGATAAATTTCAACAGTTTCGTTTATAAGTATAAGTCATCAACCAAGGGCGCTGTCAGTATTTATCAGAAAATTTGAAACTCGGGAAAATTTAGAGAGTAAGACCAAGTAAAAAAGAGTGACGAAAAAGATACTAATATATATTGACAATTCATTTTATACGCTATATAATTTAGCCATAGCAAAACGATTTGCTTTAAGCTATGATCCAATTCGATTGTGGAATGAGTGGAAAGGAACGATGACTTTGTTCTACCAAGGAAGAAAGCAGCTGTGTGTATGGCTGGTTGTATGTGGGGTTGTGGCAGTAATGCTAACGGGGTCGACTCCATCTGCAACTGCGGAGGGCTCAACCGATAGAACTTCTATCCCTTCAAATAGATCGGCTTTATCGCAAACTTCTCTTACAAATACAAGTCTGGAGTATGCCTCATATTTGCAGGATTGTCCGACACATCAGTTTTCTTCTGAGACCATATCGATACCGGTCGAAGCAAAGCTGGATAGCGAAAATCCAGAATGTGAAGTAGGTTTTGAGGTACAGCAAGCTGGTTTATATAATCTTGGTTTAAGATATACGCCTGCCAAGGGAACGGGTCAAAATATTCGACTGGCAGTACGTTTTGATGGTGCCAGTGCATACTCCGATCTGGAGAATCTTTCTTTTCCTCGCCTGTGGATTAATGAAAAAGGGTTTCGGAAAACCAGTGGTGATGAGAATCGCCCGACGCAGATAGAGACTTATCAGGATACATTTCAATGGGCCCAAAATGCATTGGGATTGTATGATGAACCGTACGCAATTTATCTCGAAAAAGGGACGCATACAATTTCGATAGAACGAACGGCTGAAGCAGCCATGATTCAAGAAATAACTCTTGCGGACTGGAAGAAGAATATTCCTTCTTATTCCGATTATCTTGCGTCGTTTGAAAAGACGGATGCAACAAACGTCGTTGTGATCGAGGCAGAAGATGCAGTGCTGAAGAGTGATCGTACACTTGCTGCAACCGCGGATATGACGAATGCCGGTATGTCACCGGTAAGCGCCGACCGGCGTCTCATCAATTCATTCGGCAAGGATTATTGGACGACGAATGGCCAGTGGGCAATGTGGCGTGTACCAGATGATGCGCAGGAGGGCTTTTATACTCTGGCCTTCCGGGCCAAGCAGAGCGGGGCGGTCGGTACAACGACTTTTCGGCGTCTGTATGTTAACGGACTTATCCCGTTTGACGAGGCTCGATGTTTGGCATTTCCCTACGCGACCCAGTGGCAGAACATTCAGTTTGGAGAAGAAAGCGCCTTTAAGCTCTACCTCAAACCCGGCGATACGATCACGCTAGAGGCGACGACGGGGCTGATGGCTGAAGCGCTTAACACGATTTATGCGGCGGTTAATCAATTAAACGAAGTCTATCAGTCTATTATTATGGTAGCCGGAACAGAACCGGATGCAGAGCGTGATTATAATATTCAAAAAGAGGTTCCGACACTGCTGGAGGATTTGGCTTCTGTCCGTGAAAAAGTGCTGTCGATTATGGCGCAAATCGAGCAGGTAATGGGAGAAACCAATCCCAAAATCTTTTTCATGAAGCGTTTTGAGAAGATACTCGATAAATATCAACAAAATCCAAATCTAATTGTGCCGAATATTTCGGAGCTGAAAAGCTACATAGATTCATTCGTCGGACAGACCTACGATTTCAGCAGTCTTCCATTAGAGTTGGATCGCATTTATCTGTTACCGGTTGCTGGGGAGCTTCCTCCGGCTGAAGCAGGCTTCTGGAAAACCGTAAAATTCGAGTTTGCACGGTTCGTCTACTCCTTTACAGATGATTATGCTTCTGTACAGAAGGATGCCGCAGAGGATTCGATTACGGTATGGTGTACACTTGGACGCGATCAGGCACAGGCGATTAAGCAGATCATTGACGATGACTATGTGCCATCCTCCGGGACAAAGGTGGATTTTAAGGTATCCACAACGACGTTGGCCGAGGCTATTCTGGCTGGTTGTGAACCGGATGTTTCCTTGTCCGTCACGCAGGAGGTTCCGGTCGATTTGGCGTTGCGTGGTCAGGCTCTGGAGTTAACACCCTATTTGAAGAAAACGGAGAAAACTTTTCAGGAACAATTTGCGGAATCGGCTTGGATTCCGTTCACTTATCATGGGGGAGTATACGCAATTCCGCTGACGCAGGATTTTAATATGCTGTTCTATCGGACAGATATCTTTGCACGTCTCGGCCTGACTGTGCCAGAGAATTGGGATTCCTTTTACGATGTTCTCAGGGAACTGCAAAAAAATAGTTTTCAAGTCGGCATCCGTGAGAGTGATACGACGAACGCCGGTGTGTCCTGTGGAACAGGCTTTTTTGAAACATTGCTGTTGCAACAGGGAGAAAGTTACTTCACCGATGATTTGTTGTCCGTTAACTTTGAAAGCGCTGGTGCCAAGAACGCTTTTATGCAGTGGGTTCGATTGTATCGTGATTATGACCTGGATACAGACTTTGATCTTGTATCGCGCTTTCGATCCGGTGAAATGCCAATGCTCATAACGAGTTATGGATTTTATCAGAATATTTCAACGACAGCGCCCGAGATCGCAGGCCGCTGGACATTTGCAGCAATGCCAGGAACGCTACGTACGGATGGAACAATTAATCGGGCGGTATCCAGTACAATGACCGGAACGATGATACTGCGTTCAGCGGAAAAAAGGGGAAAGGCCAATGCAGCATTTTCCTTTATTACTTGGTGGGCCTCAAAGGATGCACAGATTAAGTATTCTCAAGCTATGCAGGCTCTTCAGGGCGTCGCGGGCCGACCAATGGTGGCAAACCGTCATGCTTTTGAAAGTATTGGTTGGTCTGACTCCGAAAAACAAGCCATCGGTTATCAGTGGAATTATGTTAACGCGATCCCGCAAGTTCCGGGTACATATATTATCAACCGTTCACTGACAAATGCTTTGCGCACATCCTATGCGGATAATGTTGATGCTCTGCGGCAACTTGGCATTCAGACTAGACTGATCAATGAGGAGCTAATGCGTAAACGCGCCGAGTTTGAGCAGAATGATTAAAGGGAGGAGCAAAGTGGAACAAAAAAAAAAGACGATAGGGCATCACACTTCGTTGCAGAAAAACGGAGCTTTTTATGTGATGTTGCTTCCGTTTGTGGTTATTTTTACAGTGTTTACATTGATTCCGGCATTAGTTGGTGTGCTGGCGAGCTTTACGAACTTTAATGGCATGACAATGCCGGGGTTTACAGGACTTGACAACTATTTCCGGTTGTTCTTTAAGGATCAAACCTTTTTGGTGGTTTTTCGCAATACGTTGTGGCAGGCAATGCTGGTCGGCCCTCTTGGCTATATTTTGAGCTTTGCGGTTGCTTGGCTGATTAACGAACTTGGGAAAAAGACGCGCTTATTGATTATATTCCTGTTTTATTCCCCCAGTATAAGCGGCACATTGTTCGTAATATGGAAGTATGTATTTGCCAATGATTCAAATGGTGTGCTCAATGGGATCCTAGCGAGAATGGGAGTTGAGCCGATTAACTGGCTTTCCGACCCAGCTTATTCAATGATTGTTGTAATCATTGTGAGCCTTTGGATGAGCTTCGGTGCCGGTTTCCTCTCGTTTGTCGCTGGCTTTCATGGTCTCGATCGGGCTTTCTACGAGGCAGCTGCAATCGACGGACTGCGTAATCGGTGGCAGGAGCTGTACTATGTAACCCTGCCGCAGATGGGCCCACAGCTACTTTTCGGTGCCGTGCAATCTATTGCTTCATCTTTTGCTGTTGGTTCGATCAACTTGCAACTAACCGGATATCCCAGTACGAATAATGCAACAGATACGATTCTGCTTTATATGAATGAGTATGGTAAAACGCGTTTTGAACTGGGTTATGCCTCGGCTATGTCTGTGTTTTTGATGGTTATTATGCTGATACTGTGGAAATTGATCAATTCCGTGCTGCGGACTTTTAATGAGTGAGGAGGATGGCAATGACGGACAGGCAGGCCCTGATCATGCGGATCCGCTCTCACCGTCGGGCAAGCAAGACTGTTACCTTGTCCCGATCAAAGGTCGGCACCTTTGGTATTTTTCTCTTTCTGGCTTTGATGAGTGTTTTCATGGCGATCCCGCTTGTTTATACGATACTACAATCACTTAAACCTATTGAGGAATTCTACATATATCCGCCGCGCTTTTTTGTAATGAACCCAACCCTGGATAACTATAAGGCAATTCTGAATACGGTCGATACACTTGGTGTGCCGTTTACCCGCTATATTTTTAATGCTGTTTTTACGACATTGGTCGGCACAGCCGTCTATCTGCTTTTGGCGTTGATCACTGCCTATCCCATCGCAAAATCCAAGATCCGTGCAGTTAAGATCCTGAATGTTGCTCTTGTTTATGCGATGCTGTTCCATAATGATACGATGGCGCTTGTGCGGTTTCTTGTCATGTCCAAGATGCGAATAGTTGATACTTATATGGCTGTGATACTGCCTAATCTCGCCAGCACAATGGGGATTTATCTGTTGGTACAGTTTATGCGTAACTCGGTTCCCGACAGTGTACTGGAGGCGGCACGAATTGATGGTGCAGGAGAATTTCGTATTCTGTTTTCCATAGTGGCGCCGAGCGTTAAGGCTGGTTGGCTGACGGCAATGATCTTTGTGTTTCAGAGCTACTGGAACGCCGGCAGCGGCAGTTATATCTATTCAGAAAATCTGAAGCATATTGCTACAGTCATGTCTAGTATTGCGGGCAGTGGCATCACGCGTGCGGGTACTGGCATGGCTGTAACGATTGTGTTGATGATTCCGACGATCGTTGTATTTCTCTGGAATCAGCGATCGATCATGAATACGATGGCACATTCCGGCTTAAAGTGAGGCGACCAGTTATGAATAAATTTGTGCGCATAATCATCGTTGCTCTTTTAAGCACTATATTCATCTTGAACACCTCGGCGGAGGGCGGCTTTATTCCTTACGATACATACGAATATAACGAATTTGGCGAGCCTGTTGAGACGCCGGCTGGCTACATACCGGCGCAGACAATTGATGCGGCTAAGCTGGGATTAACGAAGCCGTTTGATTCCATTTCCGATCTTTGTTATGTGAATGGAACACTGTATATTTTGGACAGCGGCAATGGACGAATTGTAGAACTGGATGAGGAGCTTAATCTAGTTGCCGAATATTCGGAGTTCGTCATAGCGGATGGGGCGGGCTTAGAATGCAGAGATGCCTTTCCTGACGGGGAAGTGACCTTTGTGGGGGCAGAAGGCTTTACCGTGACACCGGATGGAAGTCTGTATGTTGCCGATACGATGAACTACCGCGTTCTCTGTTTCTCGGCTGATCGTCAGTTAACAAGGGTGATTGTCCGACCGGATCATGTACTTAATAATACAGGGGCCGCATTTGATCCAGTCAAAATCGAGGCGGACAGTAAGGGACGCATCTATATTGCGACAAACAGCATCACTCTTGGATTGATGGTATTTAATGAGGATGGAAGCTTTTCGCATTTCTTCGGTGCCAATGAGGTGTTATCCACTACGCAGGCATTTATTAAGGCCTTTCGCAAGCTGTTTCTTTCAGTTGCTCAGTTAGATTTGGTCGAACAGTCCACGCCGGTTTCGATCCTGAACATGGATTTTGATGCAGATGGTTTTTGCTACACGGTCTCTCCGTATCGCGACACAGACAGCAAGGCTGCTGTCCCCGGCCTCTTACGAAAGCTCAATTACGAAGGCAACGATATTCTGGACAGCCAATTGATTTTCGGCGATATCGAAGAAGCCGAATTAAATAAAACGCATTTTTCCGACGTGGATATCGATCAGAATGGATTCATTAATTTGCTTGATCAGACACGCGGCCGGATTTTTCAATACACGGATAGCGGGATGCTGCTGGCGGTCTTTGGAGCAAATGGAGACCAGAACGGTTGCTTTTCCTATGCTTCAGCGATCGAATCGATGGGAAGCGGAATTCTGGCTGCAGATAAGAAGAAAAACTGTATTTTCCTGTATTCGCCGACGGAATATATTCAGACCGTGCACAGTGCGGTATTAAAAATGAACGAAAACGATTTGAATGGTTCCCAAAACGAATGGGAGCAGTTACTCAGGATGAATAGCAATAATTATCTTGCCTATAAGGGACTAGGGCGTATCGCCGACTATCGCGGCGATTATCGGCAGGCGATGGATTATTTCAAGCTGGCCTATGCGCAGGAGGAATATGCTCTCTCATATCAGCAGCTCCGACAGAAATCGCTTGAAAATCATGCCCTTTGGATCGTATTCGGTGTTGTTGCGCTTTTAGTTGCTGCGATTGTCGGCGTGAAAAGACTTGCCCGTTATCTGGCTGTTGCTCCGGCTAATCAGGCGTATTCCCGTCTGGAAAGCCGCGGCGGTATGCCGCTGTATGTATTGCGTCATCCGGTAGACGGCTTTTCACAGTTCAAACGGCGCCATATTGGTTCGTGGTCATTGGCGGCGGTTATTGTTTTCCTCTGGCTGGTAGCCAGCGTGACGGAATACTATGGAACGGGATTTGCATTTGCCATAAATCGGAATGTGGATTTCAATATGGCGATACGTGTGGCCGTAACGGTTGGCGTATTTGCCGCGTTTGTCCTTTCAAACTGGATTGTATCAATCATCCTTGATGGCAATGGCTCTCTCAAGGATATAACAGCGACGGCGGCGTATAGTCTCATTCCATATATCCTGTCGCTTTTTCTGAAGGTTGGCCTGACAAATGTTCTCATTCCGGCGGAAAGCGTTTTTATTGACATCCTGTTGATAGTCGGTTTACTCTGGAGCGGCGTTTTGTTGTTCCTTGGTCTGATGACGATTCATGAATTCTCTGTGGGAAGGACGATATGGTCTTTGCTGTTGACGCTGGTCGGTATGATCATCATCGTGTTTTTAATTATTCTTCTGTACAGCTTGGTTCGTCAGCTGGCCGATTTTATTGTTTCCGTATACAAAGAGTTTCGGTTCCGCAGTTGAGGTGAGTATATGAAAAAAATCGGGCGAAAAGTTCTGTGTATGCTTGTGGCTGTTGTGATGGCCTTTCTTCGAATTACCCCCGTGCATGGAATCGACGGTCCGACAGATGCGGCCGACACGGCGGCGGATGAGGTGAATGACACCGGGGTGGATACGTCCGCTGTTGAGAATGATCGGCTGCGTCTGACGGTTGATATGGGAAATGGAACATTTTCTCTGATGGATAAGGAGAATGGGAAGACATGGCACAGCGTACCTGAAAATCCCAATGCGGATAAGATCAGCATCGGGATTATGCGCACAAATGTGCGGTCACATATACTGATGGAGTACATAAACCGCGAGGATGAAAACACCGATCAGCTTACACAGACGACAAACAGCTATATTCAGTGCGAGAGCGAAGAGACAATTCAGGTTACCAAGCAGTCTGATGCCTATCGTGTCGAATACACGTTTCAGGAGCTGGGTATCCGCATCCCATTGGTCTATACGTTGAAAGAGGATTGTCTTCAGGTATCGATCGATGTGGCGGGAATCGATGAGGGAAATGAAAACCGCATTGTTTCTATCGCTCTGCTGCCGTATTTTGGAGCAGCCGATCAAACGGTAAACGGTTATTTGTTTATCCCGGATGGCTGTGGTGCTGTGGCTGAGTTTAATCGGAACATCATCCCACTGAAAGCCTATGAAAAAATGATCTATGGTTCAGATTTGGCGCATTCGGCCGAACGGCAGACTTCCAAGGAAATGGACATCCGTCTCCCCGTCTTTGGCACGGTGCAGGACAACGGGGCCGGCTTAATGGGCGTGATAACGGAAGGCGACGGAGCGGCTTCGATCCATGCGGAAACCGGCAGCGCTAAGGTTAACTACAATTATATTTATAGCAAAATGATCCGAAGGATTTACTCGATCGAGAAGTCGTTGTATGTGACGAACAAAAAAAATGATATTTCCACAATCACCTATACGGACTTTGGAACTGACCATTATACCGTGTGTTATTATCCGTTATCCGGGGAAGATGCCTCTTATTCCGGAATGGCGGCCGTCTATCGGGATTTTCTGGCTGAGACTTACTCCATGCAGCCGAATAAGGTTGAACACACACTGTCTCTTAAGGTTTACGGTGCGCTGGAGGAGCAGAAGAATTTCTTAGGAATTCATTACTACAAGAAGCAAGCGCTTACACGTTTTGATGAACTGCAGAACATTCTGAAGGATCTTCAAAAAAACGGTGTGGATGATCTCAGTATTCAATTGTTGGGTTGGACCGGGAACGGTGTGTATAATCGCAAGATTTCAACGGACTGCAAGCCTCTGCGTGTCTTGGGAGGTAAACAATCCTTTGCACAACTGTCCGATTATATACGCGAACAGGGGTTCGTTCTGTATCCAGATGTGGATCTTCTAACATATACAAAAGGTGGCAACAGGATCTCCGTGACATCGGACAGCGCCAAGGCACCAAACGGGGATAATGCAAGGCAATACGCCTATTCGATCGTAACGCAGGAAAAGAGAAATACGATTGATCCTTGGTATTTGCTCCGTCCGCAAAAGATCTCCTCGCTATTTTCCGACTTTCTCCGACAGGCTCAAAAAACAGGAGTCACCGATATATCCTTCTCCGGCATAGGTTCCATGCTCTATTCGGATTTTAAAAAGAGTGACGGAACATACCGGGTTGAAAGCTTGTCCATTATCCAGAAATCGCTCGATCAAGCTGAGAAACAGCAAGGGAGAATAGCTGTCAGCGGCGGCAACGCCTATACGCTTCCATATGTCGACCGTGTATTTGAAGCGCCAGCGTTTTCCAGCGGTTATGATATTTTTTCTTACGATGTCCCGTTTTATCAGATGGTTTTGCAAGGCTATGCCAGCTATACATTACCACCGGTCATACAGTCAGGTGAGCAGAAAACAATGCTTCTTAAGGCGGCAGAAACCGGCAGTGATCTTCTGTATGCGTGTATTGCAGGAGATTCCTATCGTCTTCGTGAAACGAGGCTCTCTGCTATGTACAGTGCAGGCTATGACCTGTGGAAATCACCGGCGATAGATGCCTATGCGTCTTTGAAGGAGTTGTATGTGCGGACAGGCAGCAGTGTAATCGTTCATCACGAACGTCTGGCAGAGGAACTTTATCGTACAACCTATGATAACGGTGTGCAGGTACTTGTGAACTACTCTGCAAATTCCACAGAATACGCGGGTCAAAAGATTGATGGCGAAAGTTTTGTCATGAGTAAGGCGGCGGAATAATATGAAAAAATCATTATCAAAACCGCGCATCACATTAAAAGGGCGTGAAGCCATTTATGCACGCGTATTCATGCTGCCCTTTTATTTGGGCTTTATTCTTTTCTCGGTGAAGCCTTTGATCGAGACGTTTATCTTTATCTTCAACAGTGTTTCGATCCGATACGGCGGCTATGACATGACCTATACGGGAATAAAAAATCTAAATAAGATTTTTAACGAGGATCCGGATTTCCTCTTAAACCTTTTTACTACAGTCGGAAATATGCTTTGGCAAGTACCGTCCATTTTGTTCATATCGCTTTTCCTGGCACTTCTGATCAATTCGAAATTTCATGGATGCGGCCTTGTAAGGGTAATATTTTTTCTGCCGGTTGTTGTCGTTTCCGGTGCGGTTATCACGATCATCCAAAACGACGTGGTCGCTAGCGCGGCACTTAGCGGCGGCGTAGTTGCTGGCGGCAAGATAGAATACGACGTCGGCATCGAGCAGCTGCTGGTGGATGCCGGTATGAACGCAAAAGTTGTTTCTTTTTTTACGACGCTGGCAAACAGTATGTTCAATATGCTTTGGAAGAGCGGTGTGCAGATCGTTTTGTTCCTGGCCGGGCTACAAAGTATTCCGGCCTCACTTTACGAAGCTTCTTCGGTGGAGGGGGCGACAAAGCTGGATGACTTTTTCAAAATTACGCTGCCCATGTCGCTTCCGATCATGCTGGTGAACACGGTATACACGATTGTAGATTCGTTTACGGACGCGAATAATAAGGCGATGAATCAAGTAATGGTCGCCGTGACGGAACTTGATTTTGGCAGCGGCGCAGCGATGGCCTGGGCGTATTTTGTGCTTATCAGTATTTGCATCGCAGCTGTGGGGCTTATTTTCTTAAGGCTAAATAAAAAATACTTTTAGGAGGCGCGTCTGGGTGAAAAATTCTTTAAATGCATATCATGCCAAACGCGTCGGCGTTCGCATCTGTGTTAGTATTGTACGTTTTGTTTTCGTTTCCTGTGTTTGTTACTTGTTCCTCTTTCCGCTGTTGTATCTGCTGATCGCTTCTATCCAGACGCCGGAATCACTGAAAGATCCTTCGGTCGTGTGGATACCACGTGAGCTGACGGCCCAGAACTTCGCGCGCGCTGCTGAGATGCTGGATTTTGGACGGTCATTTGCCTTGACGGCCGCGATCGCTGTTTTCGGTACACTGGCGACCCTGTTCTCTTGTGCGATGGCCGGATATGCCTTGGCACGATTTGAGTTTTTGGAAAAAAGGCTGGCCTTTGCTTTGGTGCTGATACTGATCATCATACCGCCTCAGACGACTTCTATGTCGGTATTCCTGAACTTCCGCTTTTTTGATCCGCTCGGTATCATTTCAGCCTTTGAACCGCTGACGGATATCGACAGCTTGAATCTGATAGGCTCTCCGGTGTCTATTATCCTGCCAGCGGTTTTTGCCAGCGGTATCCGTTCCGGTTTATCGATCTTTATTTTCCGTCAATTCTTTCTTGGCCAGCCAAAGGAGCTTGAGGAGGCGGCCAAGATTGATGGCTGCGGCGTGTTCGGCACATATGCCCGCATCATGCTGCCGCTGGCTACACCAGCGATTATCACGGTTGCGGTCTTCTCCTTTGTCTGGTATTGGAACGATTCTTTCTTCAGTTCGCTGTTCTTTACCGACGATTTGAAGCCGCTGGCGGCGCAAATCGCACTGCTGCGCAATACCTTTCTCGCCGACTCAGGTAATGTATTGTTTTCAGCACAGGAGAGCAAGGCTATCCTTGCGGCGGCCGGTTTGCTGTCCATTGCCGCACCGCTGTTCGTTTATCTTATCATACAGAAGCAGTTTTCCGAAAGTGTAGAACGCACGGGGATTGTGGGCTAAGGTTTTAACAGTTGGGCTGTTGAAATACATAACTAAGAAAGGATCATGACTATGGGAAAGAAGATTATTAGTGCATTCGTACTTGTGGCAATGCTCGGTTCTTTGGTTGCCTGTCAGGGCAATAAGAATCCAGATGACGGAACGAGCACAGTATCAAACAACTCGACGGCTAATATTTCAGGCAGCGAATCGGCAGTTTCCGAGGGGATGTCCACAGAGTCAGAGAACGGGGATAATAATTCCGAAACGAATGCTACGACCAGCGGTCAGACAAATTCCGGCAGCAAAGGGTCTGGCAATTCGAAAACGACAACTATCAAGCCTCCGACGGCGAATATCAAACCTCCGACGCAGCCGACGATAGAAAAATCTCAACTGGAAGGTAAAAATTACGGCGGCAAGACCTTTAAGTTCCTTTATTGGTATTCGCCGGATGATGTTGTCAAGCGCAAGGTCGCGGCGTTTAATAAGGCGCACAACGCGAACCTGACGATTGACGTTGTGCCGGCAGAAATGAACGAGACTGTCGCCAAATCAATCGCCAGCGGCACGCCATACGATGTGATCGCCAACCACGGCCGGTATTTCCCGCAAACGATCTTTGCCAATCTTTACGAGCCTCTGGAAGGGCAAATTGCCAAGCAGGATATGTATGACGCCTCTAATCCCGAGCGTTGGGGACTGAGCAAGGCGGTATGCGATGCTTTTGCGTGGAACGGTCGTTACTATGCGCTTGGCAGTGCGAAAAGCGTGTATCCATATGTGCTTTACTATAACAAAAAGATGTTTAAGGAGGCCGGACTGGACGATCCCTGGGAGCTGTATCAGAAGGGGCAGTGGACATGGGAGAAGTTCCTCGAGATGGCCTATATGGTCACCGATGTGTCCAACAACCAGTTCTTTTTCCATAACGATGAGCTGATGAACTGGTTGTGCCTGAACACCGTTTCCGGGATCACGCTTAAGGACGGTGTGCTGACCGAAACAATGACAAATGCCGACTTTGTATCCGCTGTCACGCAGTTCCAGAAAAACCTGACAGGAGAAAACCCGATATCGATGTTCGCCTCTGGCGGGGATCCATTTAAATCGGGGCGTGCTTATACCTCGATGCAGGTGACGGATGCATATAAGCAACTGGCCAACAATGTGCGCACCTCCAGCGCCTTTGGCCGTAAAGTGGAAAATCTGGGCACCGTTCCGATGCCGTATGCCCCGATGAACAAGAGCAAGAAGTATCCCGGCCATGCACCGCAGGGCTACAGCGCGACCAAGGGTGCCGATCCGTCGGTGGCGGCGTGCTATGCACTGTTTGAGAGCCGTTACACAGATGTCAAGGGGAGCGGCTATCAGCTGCCGGTCGAGGTGCGCAACGAGATCGATAAGCTGTTTGCCATGAACGGCTATCTGCCTTATGTCGGTTTCAAAAACTCCAGCGGCTATGGCTACAGCAATATCGTAAACGAAAAGATTGCACATGAGATCGCGGGTGGCGCGGATGTCAATGCGACGATCAATAACTATCGCAACGAGGTCAACCGCCTGATTGAGGAAACGCTCGATAAAGCATCCGAATTGAAATGAGTTCATTCACAGAAAGGTTGGGCTACGATTTATGAAACGTATTGCCGCTATCAGTACGGCAGTGTTGCTGCTTCTGTCTGCAACATCATGTCAAGGGCGCAAGCCCCCCAACGAATCTGCGGTCAGCATCGACAGCTCGGTGATTGTCGAACCGACCGGCATTTTGCCGGAATCCTCTGACACGGCCCAATCGTTTACAGAGGATAGCGGAGGAAATTCTACGGGCAACCCTAGCGTTCGGCCCTCGACCGGATCAGGCAGCGGCCAAAAGCCAAGCAACAGCTCTACGACATCGAGTGGCCAAATCGGCAAAGACGATCCAAAGCTATGGTCGAACGCCGCTCTAACCCCTCCTGGCGATAAATATGATGTGCCGAACATTCAACGTTCCGGCGCAAATGCCCCGGTTATCGCCCAACTGAGCAAGCAGGTCTCGCCCGGTAGCAGCGTGACGGTGTCCGGCAGCGGATTTTCCGCTGCCGGAACCAAGGCGTATGTGTTCGCACAAAACGGCTCGGCAGCGGGCAAGACATATGAAGCGTCGATGAAAACCGTTGATGATAATACGATGATCGTCACGGTTGACGCGTCGCTTAAGTATGGCATCTATGGCATTTATGTAAAGAATGCGAACGGCACCAGCAACCTCGCCTATGTGAACCGCCCGCTCGTCTGGTGGGTTGGCATGACAGCGGTGAATTCGGGTGATGAATTCAGCCTGTACGGGGAAAACCTGACCACCGGAAACGGCAGTTCGACAAACGCGTATCTCGTCAACGACGAGGGCGGATGGCGTAAGCTGGAGGTGCGTTTTGCGGATCCATACAAGGTGACGGTCAAGATCCCAACCGGATTGGCGGACGGCAAGAAATATACGGTACGTCTGCACAACGGCCACGGCGGTCAGCAGGGCTGGGCGGACGCCACAGAAACGATCACCTATTATGCCGCCAGGGTTAATGCCTTTACGGGCAAGACACTGAATGTAACCGCCTACGGCGCCGATCCGGCCAATGCGGCCAACGACGACAGCGCCGCACTCCAGAAAGCGATCAATGCGGCGTCAGACGGGGACACCGTCTACTTCCCAGCTGGAACATATCTGTGCAAATCGTCTATCACCGTGCCGGTCGGTATCCGTCTGAAGGGCGACGGGGCAGAGAAAAGTAAGATCGTCATGGGCTCCGCACTGAAAGATACCAGTATCTTTAAGATCAAGGTCGGCCCCACGGAAATTTCCAGCTTAGGTTTTGAGGATGTCAGTACAACTAAACAAATTAAGGCCGGATTCATCGATTATTACGGCGATATGACGGTCAGCGAAAGCGCCAATCTGTATATTCATGACTGCCGTTTTGTGCAGGGTACCCGTGCTAATATGCGATCCAAGTATGCGGTGATCCAGGCGCGTGCCGCAGCCAGCGTCGTGATCGAAAACAACTATTTTGAGGCCACCACGGTTATGTTCACCTCGTCTATGCAGAAGGTGATCGTCCGCAACAACGAGATATGCGGTGTATTCTATTGCGGGAAATACTACGATCAGAACACGTTTCTGATCTGGGATACCGAGATGTTCGACGCGTCGAACAACAAGATCTATGGCAAGGATCTGCTGACGGATAACAGCGGTGAACTCAGTTCTAACGATTTTACGGTCGGACGCTCGTTTGCCATCCAGGGCTTTAACCGTAATCAGTATATCTCACATAACACGATCACGCGGGCAGGCCTGCCGAACGACAATGCGGGTGAGCAGATCATGCTGGAGGGTATTAAAGATTTATATTTCGGAAAGATCACGTCCGCAACCGAAACCACTATAACTGCACCGTATGTGAAAGCACTGAAGAAAAACTATATCGTCACGATTGTTAAGGGGAAAGGCGCCGGGCAAACCCGCCATATTAAGACGGCTAAGAACAAGAGCATCACGTTGTCTGAACCATGGGTGATTGTGCCGGACAACACCAGCACCATCCTGATTACAGCCGGTTTTGATAACTATGCGATCCATGCAAATACGATCGACGGCTTTAAGAATCATAACAAGGCGTATACGGCCACCTGCGGTGTGCAGGTGTACGGTAATACGCACAACACCTTTATTACAAACAACACGTTCAAAAACATGGTTAACGGCGTGTGCCTGACCTCGCATTTCCAGTGTGACGGCAAGGTGGAGATGACAAACGGCGTCTATTGGACGACCGTGGACAACAACAAGATCGAGGATTGCTCGGTCGGCATCAAGTTCAAGCTGTCGCATATGATCGCACAAAATGCAGACGAGATCGCCATGTATACCAGCTATGGTGTGACGATACGAGGCAATGAGTTCAAAAACATGATGGACTTCGACTTCGATAGTCGCCGAACGCTGGGCGGTGTCGGGATCGAGCTTGGTACGCGAATGTATACCTATACGAACGTTCAGCCGACAGTCACATGGAACGGCGCATGGGAAAATGCCTCGCTGATCGAGAACAACCGCTTCATTAACTGCGCAAAGCATAACATCATCCTTTGCCGTCATCAAGGGAACACCGTATTACGCGGCAATCAGGCTTCTGGCCCAGTGACGGAAATCGTCGATATTGAAAAACCGGGCTACGCTCCGATCCATATGAATTGAGTCTACGGGACGGAGTAAAAAAGATGGTAGATGCTCCTGCCAGAAAATATCAGGAAGGGGGGAAAACAAAAAGGCATTCCTTCGGCGAGCTCTGCAATGCACATTTTAAAACGAAAAGGAGAGTTACCTGTGAAAAAGTTCTTGTCTATCGCATTATCTGTGGCACTGATGATCACGGCGCTGTGTTCCATTGGTTTGCTCGCGTCAGCGGAAGAAGATGCTTACGGTACAAAAGAGGATGGCATGAACGCCGGCAGAGGCCAGGTTCAGAACAGCTATGAGCCGCTGGAAGAGCCGAAGAACCTCGATTTCTCCGAGGGCCTGCGTTACTGGACGAACATCGATGCCGGCGTTAAGGCGGACTATGCCAGCACGTCTGTTTCGCTGCACAACGAGAACGGTTTTGACTATATCAAGATGAATGGCAAAAATCCCGTGAATCTGGGTATCGTCTGCTATCCGTTCTATCTTGGCGATACTATTAAAAACGGCGACCGCGTAGCGCTCCTCTTTGATTGGCGCGGTGAAAAGCTGGACGCCCGCATTCATCTGCGTCAGGCGAGAGTTGCTGAAACATGGGTAACCTCGAACGATGCTACGGATTTGATTACGGCGGAAACGGCTGATGGCTGGAACACAGCGGTCAGTCCTGCACAGGGCGTATGTACGGTGAGCCAGGCAGACAAAGCGGCATGTTATCTTGTATATATTCAGGAAACCAACGAAAAGGTCGAAAACGCCTCCACGGTCGAGATAAAGAATATCCGTGTGGTCAAGACCAACGAGGATTCCTCCAAATTCTGGGATCTCAGGACGGGCGAGGAGATCACTGTTGCGCCGTCCGATCCCTATGGCACATTTGATGAGGGCATCGATGCCGGCCGTAATGTGCTCAATAGCACTTATGAGAAGATTGAGGGGCCGCATAATCTGGATTTCTCCGAGGGTCTGCGCTATTGGTCGTGGTTGGCTCCGGCCGGTGTGACGGTCACTAAGACCACCGATATCGGCTCGATCCACAAAGCGGATGGCTATAACTACATTAAGCTGAACAAGGCCAACGCGCAGTATGCAGGCTTTGCTTCGTATCCGTTCACCCTGAATAATTTGACGAAAGAGGGCGACTATCTCGCCATCATCTATGAGTGGCGCGGCGAGAGCAGCGATTTTATGGTGCATATGCGGGAGGAGCGCAAGGGCGGCCAAGGCGACTGGGTGACCGACTCTTATAACACTCTGTATAATGCCGCCACCACTGACGACGGCTGGAACACGAGTGTGATTTCGGCTATGAAGGGACTAGCTGCAGACGAAACGGAGCCTTACTATTATATCGGCATCCAGACTAACACGCCTCTTAACGACTGTGACACGGAGTTTCGCAACCTGCGCCTTGTTCGGACGAACGGCCTTGGCGAGGACAGCACCAAATTCTGGGATCTTAAGACCGGCGAGGAGATCGTTCTCAAGATGGACGGCGAGGAACCTGAGGACCCTGACACTCCTAGCAACCCGGGCAACCCGAGCACTCCTAGCAACCCGGGCAACCCGAGCACTCCTAGCAACCCGAGCACGCCGGATACGCCCGATGCTCCTGACACGCCGAACACTGGTGTTGCCTTGGCTGTGTGGCCGTTTGTCGCGACGATTGCCGCCGCCGGCGGGGCTAGCCTCCTGCGGAAAAAGAAATATTGACGCGGTTGTACAAATTTGCTTTTCTGACTAAAGGATAATGTTCGAATCCCCCCCGGCACCGTTTGTGGCCCGGATGCCGGGGGGAAATTTATATGCGGGTATGAGGGATACTGCCATGATAAGCAAAACGTGGAGGATCGAGGAAACCGAATTCGACAAAACGGCGATCGAGCAGAATGGCAGCCGCTTTTTGGTAGCCAACGGATACATGGGGTATCGCGGCACTCTGGAAGAGTTCCGTGCGCCGCAGCTGACGGCGCTGAATCTCGCCGGCCTGTTTGATCGCAATGGAGACTCCTGGCGTGAATCGGTCAATGCACCGAATCCACTTTATACATATACCAGGATCGGCAAGGAAAAGCTGGATGTACTTTGTTTGCCGATCCGCACACACCGTCAGCAGCTTGATTTTTTTCACGCGCTCCACAGCCGTGAGACAGTGTTTGTTTTGCATGACGGCACGGCGGTCAGCGTGCGCGCCGAGCGCTTTGCAAGTCTGGCCGATGAACATATTCTGGCTATGCGCTATGAGGTGACGGCCGATACAGATGTTGTTATCGAACTCAAAACCGGCCTTGACGGCTGTATCTGGGATATCAATGGCCCTCATCTGAATGAGGGGCTCTACCATTTTGCGGATAACGTGAGCCGTTGGAATTTCCGGACATTGGAGAATCGGATTCCTCTCTCGGTTTACGAAACGATATGTATGGACGGCGCTGCCTGCAGCGCGGCGAAGCAGGAAAATGGCTGCTGGCTGCATACGCTGCGAGGCAGCCGGTCGCTCGTTATTGAAAAGATCTGCGCTGTGTATTGGGGAGAAGATACGGTTGCGGCAGATCGGGCGTTTGCAGCTGCGGCAGCTATAGGCTATGAGGGTTTGCGCGCGGCGCACTGCCTGGCCTGGGAGAAAGTCTGGGATCGTGCAGACATTACCATTGATGGTGATAATGAAGCTCAGTTCGCGCTGCGGTACAGCCTGTATCATCTGAACGCGATTGCTCCGCGCGGGGGCGGACGGTGTGGTATACCGGCGCGCGGCCTTTCCGGCCAGGTATATAAGGGCGCATCCTTCTGGGACACCGAGATGTTCATGCTGCCGTTTTTTGATTTTACCGATCCCGAGGTCGCCCGCCGCTTGGTACAGTATCGCATCCATACGCTCCCCGGCGCGCAGCGCAAAGCGGCCGAAATTCACTGCGGCGGCGCTTTTTATGCCTGGGAGAGTCAGGAAACCGGCGACGATGCCTGTACGCTGTTCAACATAACCGATGTTTTTACGAAGCGACCGCTGCGTACCTATTTCCGGGATAAACAGATTCATATCAGCGCGGACGTCGTATATGGCTTGTGGGAATACTGCTGCATTTCCGGAGACCATTCACTCCTGATGCAGGGCGGGCTGGAAGTGATCTGGCAATGCGTTCGCTTTTTCTACAGCTATGCGTATTACAAACCGCAGAAACAGCGCTATGAGCTGCTGGATGTCGTGGGCCCGGATGAATACCATGAGCGTGTGAATAATAACGCTTACACAAACGCTATGGTTAAGCACGCGGCGTCGATCCTGCTTTTGGCGCTGGATTGGGTTAAGATACATGACCGTGAGGGCTATGCAGATTTTATCACAGAACATGATGTATCATGGACCGAAGAGTTTGCTCAAAAGCTGTATGTGCCGAATCCGGATGAAAACAATCTGATTGAACAGTTTGATGATTATTATACGCTGGAGGATGTTCGGCCGGCCGCACTCAAAAAACGCGAGCTCGATCCGAACGAATACTGGGGATGCGGCCATGGACTGGCGACTACGACACGTGTACTGAAACAGGCAGATGTTGTGATGATGCTCAGTGTGCTTCGCCGCCAATATTCCGAAAAGGTTAAGAAAGCCAACTGGGCCTTTTATGAGCCGTATACAGAACACGGTTCAAGTCTGAGCGCCTGCGCTTACGGGATTGTAGCAGCCAATGTTGGCGATCCGAATTGGGCGTACCGGTATTTTATGAAAACGGCAACGGTCGATCTGACCGGTGCGACACGGCAGTATCTTGGAACGCTGTATATCGGCGGTACGCATCCAGCCGCTAACGGTGGATCATGGAATACGGTTATATTCGGTTTTGCCGGTGTGAGCTATGACGAAAACACGTTGGATATTGCGCCGCATCTGCCCGATGGTTGGAAGGGATTGAGCTTTAGGCTGCTTTGGAAGGGCGTCCTGCTGCATATACGGATTCGCGGAAAAAATATAACGGTTCATGCAAACGGAAAGGAAGCAAAGGACACCCGGATTACGATATACGGTAAACCGTATATGCTGTGAGGGAGCTTGGAGGAGAGGCTAAATGGTGATCGAACATATTCTGAAAGACGAATCGCTGGATCTGGCACCGTACATAGCCGGACATACAGGCGACAGAACCGTAACCTATAAAGTCGTAGATAATGAACCGATACATCTGAGCTTTTTTTATCCGCCGCATTTTGAGCCGAACAGGCGGTATCCGGCCTTTCTGTTTGTGCATGGCGGTGGATGGCGCAGTCGAAAGATCTTTGCCGATCAGGCAGGATGGGGCGGCGACCATCTCGGCTATCTGGCGCGGTATTATGCCGATCGCTCGTTCGTCTGTGTAAGCATAGACTACCGTTTGGCGGATAAATATGCTCAGGCGGCGGGAAAACAGCTCTCCGATCTGTATGAAGATTGCTATGATGCGGTAGAGTATGTCTTGCGGCACTTGGCCGAAAATGGTATCGATGAAAAGAATATCTATCTGCTGGGGGAGTCGGCCGGCGGCTGGCTTGCCGGCGCGTTGGCTACTTTTCATTACCGACCGACGCACCAATTTAAAAAGGTCTTTCTGGTCAATGCCATTACCGATCTTTCTAACGATCTGGGGTGGAGCGCTTATGTGCCGCAGTATCCGGATAATGGCGCGCTTGCCTCATTATCAATCGAGAAAAGGGCGGAATTCTTGTCGCCTGATCAGCAAATCACGGCGAGCACCTGTCCGGTGGTGCTGATTCACGGAGCTAATGACCGTTGCGTTAGCTTCCTTCATTCTGAACGGTTTCATGCGAGAATGGAGCAGTTGGGGAGACCATGTCATTTACATCGCCTGGAGGATACAGATCACGCATTTCTTCTGGCTGAATATACAGACAACCTTTCGGCTTGCTTACTGGGCATCCGAATCTTGGATAAAGAAATACAATACGCCTTTGATGAGGAAAACGCTCCTATAGAATAATATGGTCTCTGTAAAGAGCGATTTGGTGTACATTGTGATTGTTCTCGCGAGTTCAAAAAAAGAGGGAGGGACTACTATGCGATTACTGAGAAAGGCGTTATCTATTTGCTTGTCTTTGGCGATGGTACTAGCTATTTTCCCTGCGCTCGTAGTGCGAGCCGAAATTGCGGAGTTGGATACGTTTACGAATATCAACGGAACCGGAATATCCGGTGTATTGTACAGCGACGGAAGATTGGTACTGTCCGGTAATGCCAAAAACGGCAATTTTTCGTTAAGCAGTGAGTTAAAGGCGGATACTCGCTTAAAGTATGTTGATTTTAGCGCGACGACGGGTATTGTCACTCTGAACGGCGGCGGCTTTGCCGGAGCCAGTATTGAACGTTTCGATTTTCCTGAAAGTGTAAAAACTGTGGGGAGTGGTTTGCTGCAAAACTGCACGCATCTGAAAAGTGTAGAGTTTCCCGCTTTTTTGGGCGAAAACGATGCAACCGTATATACATCGAATTTCTTAAAGGGGACAACAGCACTTGAGAGCGTGACGATTGACTTTGTCATGGACAGCACCTTAGCCGGAAGCGGGCTTTTGGGCGATGCCGGCCGTCCAGTTGGGCAAGGCGGACTTTCTATCACCTTCGGTGAGCATGCAACCATATTCAACGACTTGTACTTTGCCAATAACAGTCAGATCACTCGTGTAAAGGTAGACGCTTCTTCGGTTAGCTTTCGTGGGCGGCCGTTTGCCAGTGCTGCTAATCTGCAGGTAATCGATTTATCTGCGGTAACAGAGATTACACGTTACAATGAATCCATTTTTCAAGATATTGCTCAGAACAGCGTAGTATATCTATCTGAACGGTCGCTTGCTGAGAATCTGATAGGCAGTGTTAACAACACGCGCGATTATGGCAACGGGCATTATTGTTCCTCAAGAACCGGGCTGGTAGTGCTCAGCGGCGGGAAAGCCGACGAGCTGACTGCTCCGCAGCTTCCGGTCTTATCAAAAGATGGATTTTTGTTCGACGGGTATTTTACGGACAACGGCGGTACACAAGTGACCGCAGTGGCTGTTGGTAAGATAACGGAGGCTTCGTTTTCGATCGGTGTAGTTGAAACTTACATCAATATTGCCGGCACTGGCCTCAATGGTACCCTTTTGTCAAACGGGGTCTTGGTATTAAACGGAACGGCAGTAGAGGGCAGTTTTGCATTGAGTTCCGAACTAAAAAATGAGCCGCGCCTGCGCCGCCTGGATTTTGAACAGGTAACCGGCTTGTATAGGTTCTCCGAAGGAGCATTTGCCGGTTCCTATTTGGAATCCATGACGATACCTTCGTCTGTGACAAATCTTGGCGGAGCGTTATTTCAAAATTGTGTGCATCTGCGCGAAGTGGGGTTCCCTTCATCTTTGAATGCGGAAACGGCAGTGCTGGATTATACCGATATGCTCAAGGGTACATCGGCGCTTGAAAAGGTGACGATCGATTTTTGCATGGGAGATGTATCGAATAATGCCGGCCTTTTGAAAAATGCCGGACGTTCCGCGGAGAACGGAGGCTTAGCTGTCGTATTTGGCCCTCATGCGGCTGAATTGGGGGATCGGTACTTGTGTGCCAATCCCAATATTGTTAAAGTAACCGTTCAGGCGGAAACGATCAGCTTTAATGGACAGACATTTGCGGTCGCCCAGAATCTAATGGTAATTGATCTGACAGCCGTTAAAGCGATAACCTCCTGTGCAGAAGGCGTTTTTCAGAATATCGGCGAAAACAGCATCATTTATGTTGACACAGCTTCAATCGCTCAGATGTTCTCCGGAAATACAGCCAATGTGGCTGCAACAGGCAACGGACATTTCTGCTCATTACGCACCGGCATTGTTGTAATGAATGGCGCGGTCGCGCAGGATATGACGGCTCCCTTACTGCCGTCCGTCTCAAAATTGGGTTATGTTTTTGACGGCTATTTTCTGGCTGATTCGGTGACTTTTGTAACGGCTGTCATACCCGGTCGTATTATTATTGCTTCGTTTTCTGTCGCTGCAATTGCAAACTACTCAAATATTAATAATACCGGAATTGATGGGACTCTTTATAGCGACGGCAAGCTGGTGCTTTCCGGTACAGCTACAGATGGCTCGTTCTCGTTAAGTATGGCTTTGAAAGACGATGCCCGCTTAAAAAGCATCGATTTTTCCGGAACGACCGGTATAGTTACTTTGCTGGGCGGTGCATTTGCGGAGTCTTCGATCGAAGAGTTTACTTTCCCCTCTACGATCACAACCTATGGAAATTCACTTTTTAAAAATTGCCGTAAGTTGAAGCGATTGATCTTTCCAGCCTTTTTCGACGAAGAAAACGTTACTCTGTACAGCAGCAATTTTCTGAACGGGACAAGTGCTTTGGAATATGTTGAGTTTCATTTCACCATGAGCGGCGCGGCCGGCCCTGCACACTCGCTGCTTTACGGGGCTGGAAGACCAGCCGTTAATGGCGGCCTGACGGTCGTTTTCGGTGAGGAAGTATCCGAATTTAACGATCTGTATTTTGCCGAAAACAGCAATATTGTTTGTGTAAGGATGATGGCCGATACGGTTTCTTTTAATGGCCGACCTTTTGCCAGTTCACGCAATCTGAAAATTATTGATATGTCGGCTGTCAAATCTGTATCCAAGAACAACGAGGCCCTTTTTCAGGACATTGGCGAAAACAGCGTGGTATATCTTTCTTCACGGGATATCGCCAGCATGTTCATCGGAAGTGAAAACAATACACGTAGCTACGGGAACGGCCACTACTGCGCTTCCAGAACTGGTTTAATCGTATGTCGGGGTGCGCAGATTGATATCGAGTACACGGACGGGCGGCTACCGCTTCTGGAAAAAGACGGATACTCCTTTATTGGTTATGCAACACAAGCTGAAGATGTAGATACGATATCGCAGATCCTTGGAGAAATGGCAATCGCTATTTTCACGCCAGGAGAAGCACCAAATGTTGTTAAGACATATCCCGAAGAAACGGTTGGAACCGGCCTGGAAGCTACGCTGTATTCGGATGGCTCCCTGATTGTCACCGGCGACGGGCACATCATTAAAACGGCTGCTTTTGAAAACGAAGCGGAAATTCGTTTGGTACAGCTTCCGGCCGGGATAACGACGATCGGGCCATCCGCCTTTGCAGGAACTGGCCTTACCCGCATGGCAATTCCGGATACGGTAAATACGATCGGTGCAGCAGCTTTTCAGAACTGTACACAGTTGGAGGAGATTACGCTGGGGAGCGGGTTGACGGCTGCGGATTCGATCGGCATAGCGGCCTTTGCCGGGACATCTGCGCTGGAGAAGGTCATCACCTCCTCCGCACCGGCTTGCACCATGACCTCTCCCGCCGGTGAGAATAATCCATGGCGTCTGGCAGGGCGTGCGGGGGACAATGGCGGTTTTCTGCTTGTTCTCAAGCCATCCGTTACGGAGATAGGTGCCAGTTTCGTAGCTTCGGCGCAGAATTTGACCAAGGTAGTGATAGAGTCTGCACAGCTTTCCGCAATCGGCCAATTTGCTTTCAGCAACTGCCCGAATCTGCGTATTGTGGATTTGACGTCAGCACCAGCGAGTATGGTGGTCGGGCAAGCGTTTAACTGGCTGTACGATGGAAGCGTTATTTTTGTCGGCTCGGCTAATGTTGCAGCCGTATTTTCCGATGGTCGCACAGGTGTTTCGCTTACGGATTATACACGGGCCGGACAATATGATCCTTCAAAGACCGCAATCCGACGTACAGACAGTTCTTCTGATGTGACAATCTTCTATCCAAGCTATGACTTTCCGCTACCGGAAAACACGGCTGCTCCCGGAGACTTCTACTGCCCGCCATCATTGGCAGTGGGCACAGAAGGCTGTCCGGTTATCAGCGGCTTTACCGATCAGGCGGATCCCGATCAGAGTATTACAGTTGAAGGGAGCAACTTCACCGCTGGTGATACACCTGAAGTTTGGGTCTATGCGCAAACGAATGTTCAGGACGGAACGTTTTATCGCGCTGCTGTAGCGGGAGGATCGCCAACCGGTTTTACGGCAACAATGGCTGCGTCTATGCCCTATGGCATGTATCTTCTGTACATCAAAAATGGCGTTGGATTCAGCCGCCCCGTCCGCATTAACGCGCCTCGTGTAACATGGCTCAGTGCGGATAATGCTTCCGCCGGCGAAACGATCACGATTTACGGGAATAATCTGACGACCGATAATCTGGAGGGTACAAGCTATGTTTACCTTCGTCGCGCAGATGCCGGAGACAGCGAACCCTCGATTTCTGCAGCTGTCAATTATGCAGATCCTTATAAGGTGACATTTGTGGTTCCGTCCGGTTTACAGGCGGGGGCTGTTTATCAGATCTGGCTGCATAATGGTCATGGAGGCAATTACGGTTGGAGCGAGCCCGCAATGTTTACCTACAGCGGTATAGCGACGACGTCATCTGCAAATGTGCGCAATGTGATGAACTACGGTGCGGCGGGAGACGGCGCGGCGGATGATACGCCTGCAATCGTGGCCGCCATTGAAGCTGCTGACAGTGGGGATACAATATATTTTCCTGTAGGCACCTATCGTATTACACAGAGAATAGTAGTTTCGAAATCCGTTCATTTCCTCGGTGCAGGAAATGATGCCAGCACAATCAGCATCGGGAGCAATTTTCCGCTCACTCAAAATGCGTTTTATTATAACTCGCCTCAGGCGATTCCAACCTCATTTCGCGATCTTGCTTTTGTGGATACACGCATACGAAGTGATACAGAGGCCCCAGCCGAAATTATTCGGGTTCATTTGGCTGCAAATGCATCAGGCAATATCAACAGCAACGGAAAGATCAATTTCCGCTTTGAAGAGTGCCGTATAGAACGCATCGCGTTTGAGCAGTCTCGAACGGCAACGGTAATCTCATATCCGTCGAATGCGATCAAGATCACGTATTTGGACGGGATCAGCATCCAAAACAATACGTTTACCTGTGCCGATGCCTTAAATATGAGCGTGTGTTCGCGTATGTTTATCCAGAGTAATCAGTTTTACGGCAATTGGGTCTCAATTGCTGGCGAATTTAATGCACCGTGTGCCATTATGATATGCGGAAACGAAAAATTGGATATTAGCGGCAATCAGATTTACGGCCGCGATGCGCTGACAGATCCACAGCAGGCTTATGCCGTAGGAGATGAAACCTTTGGGCGTGCTATTTGTATGGCCGGAGGTAATTATACAACATGGAACGTCTATATTGCCAAGAATGATACCAAGTGCATCGGAAATCAAAACAACAACCTTGGAGAGCAGATATTGTTTGAATCTGGTGCAACACTTGTTTCGGCGAACGCTGTCAGTTCCACGCCCATGAGCGTTACCTTTGCGGACGATGTCGATGTTTCGGGCTTGTGTAAGGATCGGATGATCGGTATCCTGTCCGGTCAGGGCAAACGCCAGTATCGCGTGATCACCTCCGTTTCAGGCCAGACCGTTACGATCTCCGAACCATGGACGATTCAGCCGGACGAGACCAGTTATTTTGTTGCGGGAAAATTCTATCGCGATATTGTGGTGTACAAAAATATGCAGATGTCGTTTACAAATGTTACAGACGGTATGAACGCTTCCTGCGGAATCGGCGGTCCGTGTAATACGGTCAATCTAACGGTGTCGTCCAATACATATTCCTATATGAATACACCGGTCGGCCTATACTCTATTGTGGAACAGAAAAATGGCCAGAATCTCTATGATATTCTGGCATGGGCAAAATTTGATCATAATGCAGCTGAAAAAGTAAAAAACGGTTTTGGATTGCGCGTATTCTATTACGGCAGCGGAGATACTGTACCAAAAACCGGTGCAACGATGTCGGGCATCCTTTTCCGGAACAATTCTGTCAACGACCTTGTTTGGAGCCGGGACTTGAATGTTCTCGGAGGGAGCAGTTACGCAATGGCTCTAGGAACACCGGAAAGAGATAGCTGGGCCGTTACGCAAACAAGCAATTTTGGATGGATCGATGGTTTGGTATACGAAAACACAATATCACCGGACGAAGAGGTCGGTGGAATCCATCTGATGAAGCATCAAGCAGGAACGATTTTACGCAACAATCATTTAGGTAACGACGATGTGAATATCGACGAGGATGCAGAAGCTGCCATATACGTCGATGCTTCTTCAGTGACGATGCGCAAATATTGGGTCGTAGACGGAAGCGTGCTGAACTGATGGATTAGGCCAATACAACGTGATAATAAAAAGGGTGGTAAACATGTGTGAAAACATAAAGCCGGAAATCTCCCGCATTTGCTCCTATGAAGGCGGAGACGTCGTGCAAATATTCGGAGAGGGCTTTACGGAACACAATCGCATTTTCTGGTGGCGGCCGGAGAGTCACGTCGGTGAACCGGACTGGCTGTTGACGGAAGCAGAATGTAGCGTGGCAATGCCCGAATTTCCGCCGCAGGATGCCAAGGAGTTTAAACCGGATAAAGTGTTTGAACGGGTTTTATACTTCGGCGATGCGGAAACGGTGCCTGGCGGTACAGCGGTGCTCTGGGTGGAAAAGGATGGCGTGTATTCGCGTCCCGTCGTTGCCAATCGTCCGCGGGTGTGGAATCTTTCAGCCTATGATCTGCATCCGGGCGGAAATCTTTCTGTATACGGAAAGGATTTCGGCCCGAGCGAACGAGTCAAAACGGCTGTACTGCGCAGCTGCGAAAGCGGAAGAATCATCCGGCTGGTCTCCGCACAGACCCCCTCCTATCCGTATGATGCATACAAATACAGTGCGGATTTCCGCGTTCCATCCGAGGTGCCGGACGGAAAATACGAGCTTTTACTCCATTCCGGCAAAGGCGGTGCGGTCGGTTGGTCGGAGCCTGTTGCTGTGTCCGTCAGCGCAGCGTATGATCTTATCGACTATTACGTCGAAAAATGGAATCAGTGCTCCGGCACCTGCCGTTCGCTGCCGGAGCATACAACGGAGATTATAGCTGCCGATCCAGCCGGTGCTTACAAGGATATGACCGACATTCTGCAGGCGGCGATCGACCGAGTTGCACAGAATCAGGGAGCGGTTATCCTTGGAGCCGGTACTTTTGCGATCTCCCGGACACTGCTGCTCCGCCCGGGTGTCGCTCTCATCGGAGCTGGAGCGGGAGCCACGGTCATCCGGGTCTGCGAAGGGATGCCCTTTGTGCAGGATTGGAGTAATGTGTTTTTTGCGCGCCGCAGCGGCGGCGCAAAGGGATGGGCCGTCGACTGGCAGCCGCATATGGCAAAATACGATGAGGCTGCTCTCGTGCGTATCCTGGATCATGCGGGCATGGAGGGGATTCGCCTAGAACTCGGCGGCGGGGCTAATATTGGCGTCCTGTTAGCAAATGATCGGGAAGCACCTGTGGAAAAGGCGTTTCTAAATCATGTTGTCGTGGAGGCAGCCGGGCTGACGGAATATGAAACGGACGGCGTGTTCGGTGCGATCAGCGCCGGCTTGCTCAGCGTCAGTCCGTTTGCCGATGTGACGGTGTGGGATTGCCGCTTCTGCGCTTTGATGCCGATGTCCATGCTGCCGGCGCGAAACGAGCGGCTTCGTCTGATAAACAATCACGTTGAATGCCGCCCGCGTCAGATGAGTGAATCCTATTTCTGCGGTCTGCAGCATTCTGTCGTGATCGGGAACACGTTTATGGGCGGCAGACGCTCCTTTATGTGCCAGAATGGATTTTCCAACAACTGGGTGTATCAGAATCGCAGCGTGGATGTTGCCCGTTCGCAGAATGCGCAGGAGGTCTATATGTCTGAGCACGGCGAGGGACTGTGGCACGGAACGGCGCAGGCGGTCGGCGTGCAGCATATCGATATTGCTTTAAATACAGACGCCGGTGAACTTGGGGAGGGGCTTCCTCTGAGTGAACGGTTGGCGGAATATGAGTATTTTATCTGCATTGCAGACGGGCGCGGATTTGGGCAGTACAGAAAGGTTACAGCAGCAAAAGAACATCGACTGACGCTGGAAAGTCCGTGGGATGTTCTGCCGGATACGGATACCTTATTCACACTGGTCATCACGACCCATCACAATTTATGGATCGACAACAGCACGGCGCTGTCTAACGGGCCGACCCAGTTTATCTGGAACGGCGGTATTGAAAATGTCATATCCGGGCACATGGTTGATCTAGCATCTGAAATCCGCCTGTTCAATCTGGTCGATCACGATAATTTCGCCGTGGTGGCCTTTAATACAATATCGCTTTGTCAGGTGCGGGCAAGCGGCAGCGGACTGCGTATGGATTGGGCGTGCTACAATGGAGAGCCGGTACGGGCAAAAGGCTTTGAAAAGACCTATGGGATCTTCGGCAACTGCATCCGGCACAATGCGTTTGATGGCGATTCTGGCCTGATGTATCTCAAGAATCAGCACGAATGGATGGATATGCGCCATCCGGCGGGCATGTCTATCGGCGGAGGCTTTAACCGAATCCTTCATAATCGGATCAACGGCTATGAGCGGTCGATCATGCTGATCGACCCCTGTGAGGGAAACTATGTTGCCGGTAATGATTTTGCCCGTGAAACAACGCGCTTTTGCGGCGAGGGAACGCCGGTCGGCTCCGATGTGATTTGACGGAAAGGATGAAACACATTGTTCAGAGCAAAGCTCCTGTCGGTTGAAGCCAGTTTCAATTACATTGAGCCGGGGGATACGCTGTATATCACGACACGGTGGCAGAACATCGGCGATGAGCCGTTGGACAAGCGAGCGTCGATCGCAGCGGATATCCGATTCGCCCATATTCAGCGCAAGTCGGAGGAACGCCCTGAGGACTTCCGCTTTACATGGGAGCCTTATCCGTCTGTCCTTGACTGGCAGCCCGGAGAAATCGTTACCACGACTGGTGCATGGACGGTTCCGGCCATGTGGGGCGGGACTTATACGGTGTGCCTGTCCATGGTCGGCTCTGATGGCGAGGCACTCCGTTTTGTCGACGGCAAAAATACGGTGTTTTCTGTTAGGACGCTGAATATCCATATCGGTTGGGGCTGGGGAAGGGCGAGCCTGCTTCGGCTGCGTCATCCGCTTATCCACAACATAGCTGAGTCGATACCTGGGGTTGAAGAAAAGACACCCTCCGCTTTTTATTGGAACGGGCTGCTGCTGGATGAAAAATTGCCAATCATCTGCGGCAGAGAAACGGTGGAATGGCGCCGTTTCCAGCCGCTTATTCGTGAGCGGAGAATACAGGACAATACCGTCATAGAGTCTGTACCGCAGTCTGTATCGATGCAGAAAGATTCTGACTCGATCCTTTACCGGTTGAAAGGCTTTTATTCTACATTTGCTGTGCTGTTCAAACAGGAGCACACCGGCTTTTCCGTTCGCGTAACAGATATGGAGCTGATGACCGGTTGTGAGCTGTTGAGTGTGGAGTTGCCCGGATTATTGCAGTCAACAGAACCAGATGCAACGTTGATAAGTCCCTATGGCGGCGGCCGGATCATATCCCTTGCGAACGCGCGGACGCAAAGCGCGGTGTTTTATTACGACACCTGTCATTTCCTGGCGATCGGCTCGCAAAACGGCTTTTTCTGTGCCGATGCCGCAGACGAACCGGATGCGGTTCTGCGGCAGGCTGTAACCGCCGATCCGAGCAGCACATTACGGGCGGTCATCGGCGCAGAGCTTCGGCTCCATATTCCGGCCGAAAAGGCGGGGCTGCGCTCCATTCCGGTGAAGCATAAGGGTTTGATGGTACATCAACTGCCGAAAGGCGACTGGAAAACGGCCGCGACGATCATTCGAAACCGCTGGAGTGCAGAACAGCGGCCATCCACTTATGCGAACACCTTGATATACAAGATGCTCGTGGATGCCAGTGCGGAGTTCAATCCAGCCAATCCGTTAACCTTTGGTCATAAAAGGCTTACTACGCTGAGGGAAGCAGAGGAAATGGCTGCCCGTATGTCTGCTATGACGGATGGAATGCAGCAAATCGTCTATCTGGTCGGCTGGCAAAAGGGCGGACACGATTTCTCATATCCGGAGCCATACAAATTTGGATTTAATCCTAGGCTGGGGACAACGGAAGAGTTCCTGGCTGCGGCAGGACGGTTGAGGAAGCAGAATGTTCTGCTGTCATTACATGATAATTTTGATGACGCTTACCCCTCCGAGGATGTTTCCGCTTCACCGGATATACTGGCGTTGAACGCATATGGGGAACCTTACTGCGGTTGGTTGTGGTCCGGAGGCATGGCGTATACGGTCGAGCCCAAAAAGTATGTGACTTCCGGGAAAGCGGCCGAACGGATCGAGCAAACAGTAAACCGGTTCGGCATCCATACATCGTATCATTTAGATGTGCTGTCTTCTGAAAACCGACGCTATGACTTCGATCAAGCGGCCTTGACAGACGCGAGAGAAAATCTGGAGTACAAGAAAGAAATCGTTCGGCAATTTAATCGGCGGGGGATCGATGTTACCAGCGAAACACTTGCAGAGCCGTTCATTGGCGTGATCGGTGCGGCACACAGCACACGGTATAACTTCGTCCGCCATCTGTTTGACGGCGATCAATTTGTTCCGTTGACAACGCTTGCATTTCACGGCGCCATGCCATATGGCATGACGCCTGGGAATGACATGGAGTTGCTGCAGGCCATCGCTGTGGGCGCATCGCAGTTCGGTGAGATCCGCCGCGATGGGAGCGATACAGAATATTTCTATCTGTTGGCACTCCCGATGCTTTGCCTCGCCTACAAAAAAGCAATCGATGCGTGTTGGGATGGCGAAGCTGCACGGGTTGTATACGAAGATGACAGTTCTGTTCAGGTGGATTTTGCCGAGAAAACCTATCGTATTCAATGCGAAGGGCAGTTGATCGGCGAAGACTTTACATCGTTCGTATCTCAAAAGAATAAATACCTTTTTTATGCGCGTAACGCCGGTGAATATGTCCGGCATATTCCGGACAACTGGCAGACAGTAAGCGTAATTCCGTTGACGGAGAACGGTCGAGGAGAGCCGATTTGTGCGGACATTCAGCACGGATTATTGACGATCCATGCTGCGGCGGGACAGCCGTATGTGATAGAACGACTGCGTTGAGCAAAAGGAGAGCAAAGTGAAAGGTGCCATTTTTGATCTGGACGGTGTCCTTGTAGACACGGCTGTCTATCATTATCAGGCGTGGAAGCGTTTGGCAGATGAACTCGGCTTCGATTTTCTGCCGTCCGATAATGAGAGGCTTAAGGGAGTCAGCCGCGAGAGATCGCTGGAAATACTACTCGAAGTAGGCCATATTTCGGCTACAGAAGCTGAAAGGCGGGTAATGGCAGATAAAAAGAACCGCTGGTATGTGGAAATGCTGCAAGGGATTACTCAGGATCACTTGCTCGACGGAGCGCTGGCATATTTGATAAAGCTTCGCGGCGACGGCGTAAAAATCGCCCTCGGATCGGCCAGCAAAAATGCACCTTTGATTTTGGAGAAGACAGGGATCACATCGCTTTTTAATGCAATTGTGGATGGCAATCAGGTGACAAAAGCCAAGCCGAATCCGGAGATCTTTCTGAAAGCGGCTGAAATGCTAAAATTGCCAGAGAAATTCTGTGTGGTCTATGAGGATTCACAGGCCGGGATTGATGCAGCACGGGCGGCGGGCATGGGGACGGTTGCCGTTGGCCGAAGCGATGTACTAGGAAATGCCGATCGCTATGTTCGTTGCCTGAAAGAGTTGCTGTAATACGGATGCAGACTGCAAAAAATGGAGGGTAGGATAGAAATGCTTCTTGGTATAAAGAACGGCATGGTCATGCAGAGAAACAGTGAAAACGTCGCAGATATCACCGTTACAAGCGACACGGCATTGACGTTTGTTCACTATACCGGATTTTGCTCCGGTGAGGCGGCGATACTTCCCCTTGCAGACGGCCGATATCGGCTGACCGGTATTCCGGTGGGCGGGCCGTATGAGCTCCGGACTGATAATGCAACCTTTATGGACATCTATGTCGGCGACCTTTGGATATTAGCCGGGCAATCCAATATGCAGGGAGTCGGTTGGTTTGCGCCTGAGGATTTGACAGATCCGGGGGAACCGGACATCCGGGCGTTGTATATGGAGGATGAGTGGGGAGTTGCTCGGCACCCTCTGCACCTGATGTGGAAGGCAAAGGATAAGGTGCATACGCAGGTGCTTCACTCCAGGCCGCCGGAGGGCGAGCTGTATCAGGGCGTCGGCCCGGGGATCACGTTTGCGCAAACCATGAAAAAGCTGACCGGCGGTGTACCGCAGGGGCTTTTGTGTTGTGCGCACGGCGGCGCCAGCCTAACGCATTGGTCGGAAAAAATCAAGGAAGAAGGACCTGACAAAAGCCTGTATGCAGCGATGCAGCGCCGCTACAAGGCAAACGGAAGCCATGTGCGTGGTATGTTCTGGTATCAGGGATGTGCTGACGCTTTTGATGGTACGGCGGATACTTTTGAAGAGCGCATGCTTTCCTTTATTGCTTCGTTCCGCAACGATTTTGGCTTAATCCCTATTATTCAAGTACAGCTCGCCCGTGTAGTTCATCCAATGTGGCCGGGTTTAGAAGAAAACTGGATAAAAATCCGCGAGATTCAACGCTTGTTACCACAAAAGGTCGAGGGGCTTTATACGATTGGCTCTATCAATAAGTCACTGGACGATTTGATTCATCTAAGTCGTTCTGCGCAACTCGAACTTGGTGTACAGGGGGCCGAAGCCATGTATTATGCGCTGCATGGCAGTCAAGATTATCATTTCGAAGCGCCTCCAGAGTTCGAGAGTGTTCGAGTTATGGAGAATCCGCTCTCTCAAAAGGTAGATATAGAAGTCATATTTCGTAATGTCTATGGCGGTTTAAAAAGCGATGGTAGAACAAGCGGTTTTTCCCTAACCCACCATCCGTATAAACCGGATACGGATGTGGCTGTTAATGTTTGTCTGAAAAAAAATATGGCCAAAATCCGTACTTGGATCAGCCGTCAGGAAATGGAAGGTATGTATCTTTATTACGGATTTGGGCTAGATCCGTATGCCAACATCACCGATGCCCGCGGACGTGATATACCTTGCTTTGGGCCGATCAAATTGGAAATGAAATAAATGACTGTATTTGTAAAAGGAGTAGAGTTCATGGAGAAATGGCGTCAAAAGGTACGGGATATACTGTATCAAAACCGTGAAGAGATTGATGATCGCGTTCAGAACGGAATCGAATTGTATCGTAAGGGATATCTAAAGCTACATTTTGTCGATAAAGATGGGCACCCTGTTCAAAATGTGCGTATCCAGGGAGAATTAAAAAAGCATTCGTTTCATTTCGGCGCTAATATTTTCATGCTTGAGGAACTGGAAACCCCGGAAAAGAATCGGCAATATGAGGAGTATTTTAAGAAACTCTTCAATATGGCGACCCTGCCGTTTTACTGGAAAGATTTAGAGCCGGAACAAGGGCGCCCTCGTTATGCGGTTGGCAGTAGCCGCGTTTACCGGCGTCCGCCGATCGATCTCTGTCTGGACTTCTGTGAGAAAAACGGAATAGAGCCGAAAGAGCATTGCCTCAATTATGATCAGTGGTCGCCGGATTGGCTGGAGCGCCACGATATATCGGAAATTAAGTACCAACTTGAAAAACGATTTGCGGAAACGGCAGAACTTTACGGCACTCGTATTCACGATTGGGAGATCACAAACGAAACATTCTTTAATAACAATGTGACAGACTTCTATTTTTCAGATGATTATGTTGAGTGGAGCTATCGGACAGCAGATAAATATTTTAAGAAGAATTCGCTCATTATTAATGAAGCCATGGATGCATCTTGGATCTATTTCCGCGAAAATCGTACACAGTATTATATGCAGATCGAGCGGCTTCTGAATATGGGGTGCCGTGTAGACAAGATCGGTATGCAATATCATATGTTTTGGGAGCGCGAGACGGCATTGCCCTATCTGGAATTAGCCTATGATCTGAAGCGCTTTTCACATATATTGGATCGATACAGTGAATTCAATCGTCCCATGCAGATTACGGAGATTACTATTCCTGCGTACACAACACAGGCTGCAGATGAAGAATTGCAGGCGGAGATCTTGACTCGCCTGTATAAGCTGTGGTTCAGTCACCCGAAAATAGAAGCGATCATCTACTGGAATATGGTGGATGGTTATGCCGCTTATGCGCCGCAGGGCAGTGAAGAAGGCGAAAACTATTATCATGGCGGACTGCTGCGCTATGATTTTACAAAAAAGCCTGCCTACGATGCTTTGTATCATCTTATCCATGAAGAATGGCATACCGTTATAGATGGTCTTGCTGCAAAAGGGGAATATACATTTAAGGGCTTCTACGGAGACTATGAACTGGAAGCAACAGTAAATGGCAAGGTACTTCCTTTGAAGTTTACCTTGTCACCTAATGATGAAGCGGAAAAAACTTTTGTTGTGTAAGAACAACAAACGGGGGCCGGATTAACGAGCGACCGACAGACACAAGCAGGAGGGGCTGAATGGCGGAATCGGTGATACGACTGGACGCGCGGGAGGGCGCGGCGGCGGAGAATTTTGAGCGGCTGACGCGGGCGGCGGAGGACCGCCTGCGTCTGGAGGTGGATGGCGAAAGCGCGCCGCTATGGAACGAGAAGGCGCAGACGCTGCGGCGGGAGTTGCTGGACGGCGGGCTTTCTCCGGTGAACGACCGGTATTGGCGGGAGCAGCGCAATATCGCCGTGCATGTCACCGGCCGAGAGGAGGTCGTGGTGGACGGCGGCGGCATCACCCTTTTATGCGACGGCCTGATGCAGCCTTTCGCCTTCTGGAACTGCGATCGGGTGACGATCAAAAATCTGGGGATCGACTGGCGACGTCCTCTCTTTTCAACCGGCACGGTGGTCGGGGTGGACGCGCATACCGTGACCTTCCGCCCCTTGCCCGACGGTGCACTGCAGGGCGGTGAGCCGGTGGTTTCCTTCCAGACGGCGCGGGCGGACGGTGTGCCGAGCGGGATCTGCCTGTTCGAGGGGATTAGCCGGGTGGAGCGGTCGTCGGAGGGCCTCTTTCGGATTTACAGCCGGGAGACGGTCGGGCCGGTACGGACAGGAGATATGATTCTCCTGCGGCATATCTACAGCTATGCGCCGGTGGTTCATCTGTTCGGCTGCCGAGAGGCAGTGCTGGAAAACGTCCGCATTCATGCCGGGCCGGGGATGGGGCTCATCGCTCACCGCTGCGGCGATGTGCGGATCGAGGGCCTGCGGATCGAGCCATCCGGCAGCCGGGTGATGTCCACTAACTGCGACGCCACTCATTTCATCAGCTGCAGCGGGGAGATCCGGATTGCCAGGTGTGTGTTCCGCGGGATGGGGGACGATGCCGCGAACGTCCACGGTTTTTACCTGACGGTGCGGCGGATCGAAGGCTGCCGAGTGATCGTTTCGCTCGACGTGGCGCCGCAGGATTTCGAGATGGATCTGCCCGATCCTGGGGACCAGCTCGAGCTGGTCCGGTCGGACACCTTGCTGCCCTATGGAACCGGTACTGTCTTGCAGGTGTTCTGGGACGGGATCTCCCGGCAGGCGGAGCTGGAGCTGTCGGGAGATCTCACGCCGCAAGCGGCTGTCGGGGATCTGCTGGCCAACCGATCCAAGGCCGCTCGGCTGGTGTTTGAGGATAACACGGCGGAGAATATCCGCGGTCGGGCGTTGCTGGTGCAGACCAGGCACGCCGTGGTGCGGGATAACCGGTTTGTACACTGCACCGGGCAGGGAGTACATGTGGACACAGCGACCGGCTGGATGGAAGCGCTGGGCACGCGGGATATCCGGATCGAGCGCAACCGCTTCCTCGCTTGCGGCTATGGCCGGACCAAATACTGCGACGCAGCGGGCGTGGTGGTGGAAACCGAATGCGCCCGGCCCGCTGTGGGAGTTCACCGGAGAATCCTCATAGCCGACAACGACATTCAGGGGGAGAACTACGGGGTGGTGGTGCGCTGCGCCGAGGATGTGCAGATCCGGGGCAACGTCTTTGAGACCACTAAGGCACCGATTGTGCTGGGAGACTGTGGCACGGTGAACCTTTCGGGCAACCGGTTTGTATTCACGGAGGGAAGAGAAGCCTGCCCTTCACCGCGCGAGACAACTGGGTGAACAAAGGAGAACATGCCCCGCATTCTAACAGAGTCCTGCAAACCTTATCCATTCAACGGGACTCTGCAAATTAATTTGCGCATAACGGTATTCCTGCATAATTCTTGACACCTATCTTTCAATAGCAAATTCCATAAATAAGCCGTCTTGAAACACAAAAAACGCCTCTTGAATGAGCCTTTATCGGCCTGATCAAGACGCGTTTTTGCGCATTTTAGCCTCTTTTTCTCTCGAGTTCCTTTGCAACAGCCTCATGCTAGCTTTTTCACAATTTTTTGTTGAAACTAAACCTTCAGTTTTACAGACTTTCTCTTTCTATAATCCGGGAATTGAGACAAATGCTTGGTGCAGTTGTAGAGCGATCTTCACGTTGTTGTTCTAACAACCTTACACAGCTTTCGGCAATCTCTTGGTAAGGATAATGCACGGTTGTGATCGGAGGATTCGTGTGTGCCGCAGTTGGTAGATCATCAAAACCCATAATCCCAACGCGGAATTTTTTTGAGATATTTTTCATATTTAGTAATTCGGCAACCGAAATGGCATCCACATCATTCCAACAAAGAAAAGCAAGATCCTTTTGCTGCCTTTTGAGAATTGGCTCCATTAGAGACCAGATTTCATTTTTATCTCGATAAATCGTTTTATACTGAAGAAGATCTCCGCAAATATCATGTTGTTTAATATAATCGAGATAGGCGCGCACACGGTCCGGATAAAAGGAAACATAGTCCATTGCTATAAAATAGATTTCGGAATACCCTTTGGAAACGATATGATCAAGGGCTTTCTGCGTCCATAAATAAGAATCAGCGTATACTGTGGGATAGTCTCTGACCATATTTGTATGAGCAACCTCTACCAAATTAACACCATAATTCTGATACAGGTCGGAAAAGAACTCATTTGGCACCTGATCGTCTACTGCACAGTCGAAAATAATGCCATCAGCCCGCTTGGAACGCCAGAGCTTTATGTATTCCTGCTTTACAGGCTGCCAATCCCTGTGTGAATGAATGGTACGGATAATAACGTCTTGTCCGCGCTTTTTTGTGACACGAATAACATCTAGAATAAACTGAAGCGTGCTGGCATTCTGTTCCTCCAGAAATGTCTGGCTATAAACGAGCATAATACAATTGCTGACATTGGTCCGCAGTTGTTTGGCGTTTAAATCCGGCACATAGCCAAGCTTTTTGACAGCTTTCATAACCTTTTGCCGGGATTCCTCACTGAAACGTCCCTCTACGTTATTTAGGACAAAGGAGGTGATCGCACAGGATACGCCGGCCTCTTTGGCGACATCTTTGATTGTTACACGCCCCATTTTGTTCATGTACAACACACAACTTTTCAATAACGTTCTAGAATCCCTTACAGTATACGTCATTTCGTATACGATTGTCAAATATGTGTTGAAAGCGTACATTTTCTATTGACATGGAAATTAGAACACGATATACTATATATCGCAAAACGATTTGCTATTTTGGGGGCGTGAGACCGGGTATGTGGGAAATTAAAAATGCAATGGTGCTTTGCGATGATAACATTGTTTTGAAAGAAGCTGTTGCGGTTACGGGCCTTCATGAGGATTCATACGGCGGAGCATATATGCGGCTGCGTGCGAAAACGGCTGCTGAAGAAACGGTCTATGATCTGGGCTTCATTCCACGGCTTTGTTGCTTTATGGGGGGGTATCGTTCGGTCCCGCTTTTCATGTCGCACGAATGCGGTAAAGAGATAGCGGAGATACATGAGGAGACGCTTTTCCTGCTGACGGAGTTAGAGGACGGTCAATATGTGCTTTTTCTGCCGCTGTTTGATGAATATTCCCGGGCAGCTTTAGGCTCTCAGGACGGCAGAATGACTCTCGTTGGCGTGACCGGTTCGCCGGAGCTTTCCGTGGACAGCGGCGAGCTTTTGTATGCGATCTCCGGTCATGATCCCTATGTCATGATGGAATGCGCCGCACTTTCTTTACGTAAGCATATGGGCACTTTTCGTTTACGAACGGAAAAAGTGTTGCCGCTGTACTTTCAGTATCTGGGATGGTGTACATGGGATGCCTTTTACTTCGATGTGGACGCCGTTAAATTGCTCGACGGTTTACGCGAATTCCGCAGGAATGGCATCTCGATCGGCTCGGTGATCATGGACGATGGTTGGCTAACAACAACGGAGGGGAAGCCGATCGGTTCTCGTAGACTGGCTGACTTTCACGAAAAAGCAGAGAAATTCCCCAATGGGCTTGCTGGGATGATTCGTGAAATCAAAGAAAAATACGCAGTATTTTGTATGATGGTCTGGCATGCCTCTATGGGGTATTGGGGCGGCGTGAATATGGAGGGCTTCAGCGGAGAGAACAGCTATGCCCGCTTTCCTCAAGCGGTCAGCAGCTACGCCGATGCATTGAATAAGCAATTTGCCCATCGTCCGCTTTTGGCGGATAAGGCCGAAGGCTTTTACGAGGAATGGTATGACTATCTGCACTCGGCCGGTGTGGACGGTGTGAAGATTGATGTTCAATATCTGATCGAGGCTCTGTCTGCGCAAGCAGGTGGTCGAACGAGAGCGATGCGCGTTTATCATCAGGCGATCGAGAGCGCAGTACATAAGTATTTTCACGATAACTGCCTGAATTGCATGAGTTGTTCAAACGATATGGTATATCGCATGACGGATTCCAATGCCATACGGTCGGGAAATGATTTTATGCCGAAGATACGCAATTACGGCGCAATTGTCTCCAATGCGTATAGCAATTACTGGCTGGCTCCATTCGCTTGTGCAGATTGGGATATGTTCTGGAGCAGCAAGACCGAGGCGCGTATTGAGGCGATTGCCCGCGTGGTGGGAGGGTCGGCAGTTTATATTTCGGACAGACCCGGTGAACATGATTATGACTTGTTAAAAAGCCTTTGCACGGAGGACGGACGGGTTTTACGACCCTTAGACTCCGGTCGCCCCACGCTTGATTGCTTGATGAGCGATCCCCTGCATGACGGCACAGTGCTTAAACTGTTTAACCGAAATACGAGCGCATATCTGATTGGAGCGTTCAATTTTTCCTCCACCGAAGCAAAGGCCTGCATTCTGTCGCCCAAGGATGCCCTGGATACCTCAGGGGAGCGATTCGTCCTGACAAAGAGCGGCGCTGAGCTGTTGACGGTGATATCGTCAGGGGATACGACAGTGGCAGAGCTGAATCCAGAAAGCGCGGAGTTGTTTGCCTTTTCTCCGATACGGAACGGCTTGGCAGTAATCGGTCTCGTCGGGAAGCTGAATGCGACAGCGGCGGTTAGCCGCTATTATCTAGAAAAAGGTACACTAAATGCTGAAGTCATAGACTGTGGTTGTTACCTCTTTTATGCAGAAGCCCGCCCAGAGGCTGTGGTTATCAATGGCAAAGACTTACCGTTTTCCTACGATGGCTCTGTTCTTTCTGTAGAATACCGATAAATCTGTGAGAGTCAGAAGGGGAGAAACCACTTTGAAATGGATCGATGAGCTTCAGAAACTGCGCGTCATACCCGTTGTACGTTTGAAGGATGCCGACACGGCCGTGCCAATGGCCGCTGCACTACGTCGCGGCGGATTACCGTGTGCTGAGATTACATTCCGTACTCCGGCGGCCGCCGAAAGCCTGAGACGGATACACAAAGCTGACCCGGAATTTTTACTGGCGGCGGGAACGGTACTAACAACGGCGCAGGCCGACGCGGCCATGGCGGCCGGCGCGGCCTTTCTGGTCAGTCCCGGATTCAATGCGAAGGTGGCGGTTCATTGCATCGACCATGGCTACCCGCTTGTGCCGGGCATCTGTACGCCGAGTGAGATTGAAGCGGCCTTGTCGGCTGGTCTTATGTGGCTTAAATTCTTCCCAGCTGAGGCGTCCGGAGGTGTGGCAATGCTGCGCGCGCTGCACTCGCCCTACGGTATGGTACGCTTTATGCCGACCGGAGGCATCACGCCCACAAATTTGGCAGACTATTTGGCCTGTCCGTCTGTATTTGCCTGCGGCGGTAGTTGGATTGTACCGGATAGCGCGTTGGAGGCAGGAGATTTTGACGAGATCGAGCGACTGGCCTTTGGGGCTGCCGCGATTGGAAAAGGAGATCACAAATGAGCCGGGTTATCACTTTTGGCGAGATCTTGTTGCGCCTGACCGCGCCGAGGCACCAACGCTTTATACAGGCGCAAAGCTTTGCAGCGTGCTACGGCGGCAGCGAGGCAAACGCCGCTGTATCACTGTGTAATTATGGTACGTCGGCTGAATTCGTCACCCGTCTGCCTGCCCACGCATTGGGGCAGGCGGCGATCGACAGTCTACGCGCCCGCGGCGCAGGCACACGGTATATCGTTCGCGGCGGTGATCGGTTGGGAGTGTATTATGTCGAACAAGGCGCGGGCTATCGCGGGCAGACGATCGTTTATGACCGCGCTGGTTCGGCGATCGCTGAAGCAGCGGCAAATGAATTTGACTGGAAGCATATATTCACCGACTCCGGTGCCGAGTGGTTCCATTTCAGCGGCATTACCCCGGCGCTGAGCGACACGTGTGCTGCGCTGTGCTTGAGTGCCTGCCGCGCAGCTAAGAGGCTGGGACTAACCGTGAGCTGCGACCTGAACTATCGCGAGGCACTCTGGTCGCAGGAAAAAGCCAGACGCGTCATGGCAGAGTTGTGCCGATATGTCGATGTGTGCATCGCCTATGAGGACGAGCCGGGTGACATCTTCGGCATCCGCGCGCCCGAAGGATTGTCCCGCACGGACGCTGCCTGCACAATCGCACGTGCGCTGCGGGAACGCTTTGATTTCTCAGCGGTCGCTGTTACAGTCAGTCGATCGTCTTCGGCCATGCGGCGGGATTGGTCAGCAGTGCTTGCTGACAGATGCAGCGGCAGTTGCTGTGTCAGCCGTTGCTATGAGTTTGACGCCGTAGACCGTATCGGCGGCGGCGATGCGTTCTCCGGCGCTCTGATCCATGCGCTGCTGAACCGCCTGCCGATGCAGCAGGCGATCGATTTTGCCGCTGCGGCGGGATGCCTCAAATACACGATCGAGGGCGACGTAAACGCTGTGACAAGCGACGAGGTAATGACGCTGGCGGGAATTACAGAGTAACCGGGTTAGATTTTAATGAAAATAGGACGACCGTTATTTTTGTGGGAGGTAAAAACATGAGCTTTAATTCCTGTTCCAACCCTACAGAGCTGAAGATCACCGATCTGCGGTTCGTGGATATTGATGGCGCGCCTAAGCGCTGCACGATCCTGCGTATCGATACCAATCAGGGTATTTCCGGATTTGGAGAGGTACGTGATGCTTCGAGCAAGACCTATGCGCTGATGCTCAAGAGCCGCCTTCTCGGCGAAAACCCCTGCAATGTGGATCGTATCTTCCGTAAGCTCAAGCAGTTCGGCGGCCCGTCCCGGCAGGGCGGCGGGGTATCCGGCATTGAGATCGCATTGTGGGATCTGGCTGGCAAGGCGTATGGCGTGCCGCTGTATCAGCTGCTCGGCGGTAAGTTCCGTGACGAGGTACGTGTCTATTGTGATACGGACGTGGATGGCAAACACACCGGCCACGACATGGGAATGGCGCTGAAAAAAAGAATAGAAATGGGTTTTACCTTTCTCAAGATGGATCTAGGCATCGGCCTGTTGCTGGATGAGCCCGGCACGATCAATGCGCCGCTTGGTTTCATTGACGATATGAAAAAATACGCACCGCACATTCTCAATGTGCAGGGGGGCAGTGTGACTGCCGACATGGTGAAGGCACAGAAGAGTTATGCGATCGTGACGACTGCGCATCCGTTTACCGGTATTCATTTGACCGAAAAGGGACTGGACTATCTGGAAAACTATGTGCGTGAGGTGCGCGAGGTTATCGGCTATGAGGTGCCGCTGGCAATCGATCATTTCGGCCATGTGTGTGTGGAGGATTGTATCCGCTTTGCCCGGCGGATGGAACCCTATAATCTGGCCTGGATTGAGGACATGGTTCCGTGGATGTACACCGACCAGTATGTGCGGCTGAAAAACAGTTCCTGCATCCCGGTTTGTACAGGCGAGGATATCTATCTCAAGGAAGATTTTGAAAAGCTCATCAAGGCAGGCGGGGTGTCGGTCATTCACCCGGATATTCTGACCTGCGGCGGTGCGCTGGAACTGAAAAAGATCAGTGATATTGCCGACGAAAACGGCGTGGCGGTTGCCGTGCATATGGCCGAAAGCCCGGTTGCCTGTTTGGCAGCGGTACATACAGCGGCCGCTATGCACAACGTTCTGGCCCTTGAGTTCCACTCGGTCGACGTGCCATGGTGGGCCGATATGGTGACCGGTATTCCAAACCCGCTGTTTGAAAACGGTTTTATCAAGGTTCCGGAGAAGCCTGGCATCGGCTTTGACGACCTTAACGAGGAAGTACTGCGGGAGCATATCAATCCTCAGATTCCCGGTTATTTTGAGCCTACCGACGAATGGAACAGAGAGTTTTCCAACGACCGTATCTGGAGCTGAGAAGGGGGATGAAACGCTATGCATTTCAATGACAGAGAAGAGATCATCGCTTTAACACCGCTGTGGCACGGCGAACGTCTGCCGGACGGAAGGCCGAAGGTTGCAGACAAATATCTGGATGCGTTGCGCGGCATGACGCTGGAAGAGGTATGGAAGCCAATTTTTGTGTTGGGATATGAAAGTCAGTTCGTCGGTGGCGGGGAGCACCCGCTGCACCCGCTGCACGATGATGGTCGCAAGCTGATCGGCCGAGCCGTGACCTGCAATTTTTGCCCGACGCGTCCTGACCTACATGAGGTCATGTTCCGAAAGGGGGCAGAGGAGGGCCGTAAGGGCAATTACAATCAGTGGGTCGTGGATAGTCTGGCCGATCGTGATGTAGTCGTGGCCGATATGTACGACAAGATCTATAAGGGGACGTTCCTCGGTGGCAACCTGACAACCGCGATCAGGACGCGTACCAGAACCGGTGGTGCGGTTATCTGGGGCGGCGTGCGTGATGTGGAGCAGATGAAGCAGGTGCCGGAGGTGCAGGTTTATTACCGCGGGATCGATCCCACGCCAATCCGTGATTTTATTATGACCGGCTTCAACACGGTGACGAACTTCGGAGGCGCGGTATGCCTGCCGGGCGATGTCGTATTCGGTGCAGGCGGCGGCGTACTGTTCATTCCAGCGCATCTGGTCTCCGATGTGGTCGAGGGCGCAGCCAAAACGCACGTTAAGGATGATTTTGGCTTTGAGATGATCGCGCAGAACAAATTCACTACGGCGCAGATCGACAAAAACACCTGGACGGAAGAGATGCTGGATATGCTGCTCGACTGGATCCGTACCGATACACGGGGAGAGGCCTATCGCGGTTTGGATTGGTCGAAGGAATACGCTCTGGCGCGCAACGGCGATCCGAACGATACGCAGACGGCGCTGTGACAGGCAGAAAGGAGATCATCAGCATGGCAAACGGAAAGCGGGCGCTCGTGACTGGTTCGTCTCGCGGCATCGGCCGCGCAATTGCGATTGCGTTGGCTGCGGACGGCTATGAGGTGTTGATCCACTGTGCCGGTAATATGCAGAAAGCGGAGGAGACGCGCAAGCTGATCGAAAGAGCCGGCCATTCGGCGACAGTCATACAGGCCGATTTGTGCAATTTGGATCAAACGGCCAGGCTTGTGGCAGAAATGGGCGATATCGACGCGTTGGTGCTCAACGCATCCATGCAATATCGTAATAAATGGGAGCAGATCTCACAGGATGAGTGCCGTGATCAGCTCAATTGCAATTTTATATCCTCGCTGCTGCTCGTTCAGGGGGCTGTGCCGCATATGCGGACAGCCGGTTGGGGACGGGTTGTGACGATCGGCTCGGTGCAGGAGGCAAAACCGCACCCGGATATGCTCGTGTATTCGGCCTCCAAAGCGGCGCAGACGAACCTGATGCGGTCGCTGGCGTTGCAGCTCGCAAAGGACGGCATCACGGTCAATAATGTCGCGCCGGGCGTAATCTACACCGATCGCAACACGAAGGCGCTGGCAGATCCCGCTTATGCTCAGCAGGTTATGGATTCCATTCCGGTAGGCTTTTACGGCAAGCCGGAAGACTGCGCCGGGATCGTATCCCTGCTCTGCTCGGAAAAGGGGAGATACATCACTGGACAGAGCATTTTTGTAGACGGAGGAAAGAGCATACAATGAATATCGAGTGGATCGGCCAGAGCGGCTATATACTTCGCACGGCCGAAGCAACGCTAGTGCTGGATCCGTATCTGTCGGATGTCGTCAACCGTGTAGCCGGGCGGCCGCGTCTGTTTTCGGCACCGATTGAGCCAGAAGCTATCCGCGCCGACGCCGTTGTCTGTACGCACGACCACCTTGACCATCTCGATCCGGATGCCATAGTTCGCATGGATGCCGACTTGCATTTTTTAACTACCTGCGAGGGGCGGAAGAAGCTGCGTTCTCTTGGCCGTGAGAATGTGACGGCCCTTCATGTCGGCGATACAATCGCGGTCGGGAATATGACGGTGACGGCTGTATATGCGAGACACACAGTTGAGGCGTTCGGCGTAGTCGTACGCGGCGACGGCGTGACGCTATATTTCAGCGGAGATACGCTGTTTGACAAACGGCTGTATGGGGTGGCGCAGTTTGCGCCGGATGTGACGTTCCTCTGCATCAATGGTAAGCTCGGCAACATGAATGTGAGCGAAGCCGTGGAGGTCGCCCGGTCTATCGGCGCACCTGTGAATGTGCCGAACCACTATGGGATGTTCGCATCCAACACAGAGGATCCCGCCAAGTTCACCTGCTGTGTGCCGGGCGGGACGGCGTTGGAGAGCTCAACCCGATATCAGGTAGAGAAAAACAGCGGTGCAGTAAGACTCTACAAGGCCTGAATACAGCCAAAGGAGAATGCGCGATGGTATTGCCGGAGAAGATCGGAAATACAGTTTATGAACCTGGCTATCTAGAACGCGACCCAGGCGTAATGCCTAAGGGGAAGATTATCTATCATGAAATTGCAACCCGAAGAGAGCGAAACGAGATCCTGCGTCATTATTTTGGGCAACAGATTTCTGTTCTATATAAAGAACCGAAAGGAGCGATGAAATTCCCGTATCTTGTGCCTGGCGGCGCATATCAGGATCTATGGGATTGGGATGCTTTCTTTGTGGCCTGCGCTGTGCCAGAAAGCGGCTTGCCCTATGCTAAAGGCGCTGTAGAAAATTTTCTGGATGGAGTTTTCCGTACGACCGGCCGACCTGCAAAGAAGATTGGTCCGGACGGTTCGCGCGAGGCGTTTTCCTTCCCCTATCCTCTGCAGGCGCAGTTTTCCTATATCATTGGTGAACGCTTGGGCGATTTCTCGTGGCTCGAACAATACTGGAACAATTTGAAACGTATGCGAAAATGGTTTGATGCCTATTCGGTTTCGCCGCGGGGTTACTATCTTTGGAATAAGATGTACGGCAATGGCCTGGATAATAATCCGGCAGTTTACGGTCGGCCCAATCGCTCATCGGCCGGGGTCGATCTGGCCAGCTGGCACTATCGGGATATCATGGCAATGGCTCAATTAGCCAAACATTTTGAGCCGACGGCAGTATCCCGTTATTACGAACAGGCGCAAAAGCTGAAAGCACAGATTCAACAGGACTATTGGGATAAGATCGATCGTTTTTTCTATAACATTGATTGCCAGGATGACTTTGAGTTTACGACTTGTCAGTCTATCACTTGGCGCACATATTTGAAGTTCCGGAATTTTTCCTGCTTCTTTCCACTGTGGGCCGGCGTGGTCACACAGGAACAAGCTGTTTGTATGCGGGACGTTCTAATGGATGAAAAGCAATTTCTCGCACCGTGCGGGATACGCTCTCATTCCAAGGAAGATATCGATGTGTACAACAATGTTCAAATGGTTGACCCTTCCAATTGGCAGGGCCCGGTTTGGGGCTTGACCTCCTATCTGTGCGCCTATGGCCTCTCACGGTACGGCTTTCAGCAGGAAGCGGCGGAAATCGCACGGCGTATGTCCAACACTTTCGCAAATGATATTCAGCAAAACGGCTGTATTCACGAATACTATTCCGGCGAGGATGGGCAACCGCTGTTCAGGCCGGGCTTTATCAGCTGGAATGTTTTGGCCCGGTGTGCCGAGGACGAAATTGCCGCCGGGCGTGATAGTACAACGCTTGGACTGTTGGATGAATAAAGAAACGAGGGAATAGAGCGATGCTACCTGAACGGTTGAAACGGCGTGATACCGCGGAAGCGGCACAGCAGCAAATGGTACTCTGCGGTAACTGTCGGTTTACAGTGCTGACGGATCGGCTGCTGCGGATAGAATTTGCACCGGATGCTGTTTTTGAGGATCGCGGAACGCAGAGTGTTGTCAATCGGCAATTCCCTGAAACACCTTATAGGCTGAGACGTGACAGCCGGTCTATCCAGATCGAAACTGGAAAGCTAACGCTTTATTGGGAACATGAGGCTGCTTTGTCTGCACTGTCTGTCACGGTGCATACGATGCCGGGAAACCCGGTATGGCATTGGGGAGACGAAGTGCATACGCTGAAAGGAACGTGCCGAACCCTTGACGGCTATCCGGTTGAAAGCAACGGGGAGCTTGGCGAGGGCGTATGCTCACGAAACGGGTATTCCGTGCTGGAAGACGGCGGCAGCTTAATCGTTAATGATGAGGGTTGGGTTGAACAGCGCCCGGATGGTGTAACGGACATCTACTTTTTTGGCTATGGGCATGATTATATTGGCGCGACGTGGGCGCTGTATGCCCTGACCGGTCTGCCCCCGCTGCTTCCGCACTACGTTTTCGGAAACTGGTGGAGTCGTTTTTATCCCTATGATGAAGAAAGCTATCTTTCTTTGATGGATCGTTTCCGTAAAGAGGATATTCCATTCACCGTGGCGGTAATCGATATGGACTGGCATTGGGCAGGCAGCGGATTTGGAAAGGACTGGAGACAGCTTTGGACGGGCTATTCGTGGAACAGGAGGCTGTTTCCGGATTATCGGCACTTTTTGAACAGGCTGCATGAGCGTGGTCTTCATCCGGCCCTGAATCTGCATCCAGCGCGCGGAGTACAGGATCACGAGGATATGTACAAAGAGATGGCGGTAGCTAGAGGAATAGATCCGGATACGAAAAAAACGGTCAATTTTGAGCCTGCAGATCCGAGCTTTTGGGATCCGTATCTGTCGATCGTGCACCATCCATATGAGAAGGATGGTGTCGATTTTTGGTGGATGGACTGGCAACAGGGAAGGACGAGCGATATGCCGGGGCTCGATCCGCTGTGGGCACTCAACCATTTTCATGCTTTGGATTGTGCACGCGGAGATAAACGGCCTATGTTTTTTTCGCGTTATGCCGGACCGGGCAGTCAGCGGTTTTATGTTGGGTTTTCCGGTGATACCTATATCTGTTGGGAATCTTTAAAATATGAGCCGTATTTTACAGCAACGGCTGCAAACATCGGATATCCGTATTGGAGCCACGATATCGGCGGCTTCCAGCAAGGAAAACGGGATGACGAGCTGTATATCCGCTGGATCCAATTTGGCGTGTTTTCGCCGATCAGCCGCCTGCATTGCAGTAACAATCCGTTTCTCGGAAAAGAACCGTGGAACTATGATCCTTCAGCAGAAAAAGTCGCCAAGCAATTTTTGCGCCTGCGTCATCAATTGTTTCCTTATCTGTATTCCATGAATCACCGCACACATATGGAAGGTCGTGCTTTGTGCGAGCCGCTGTATTACCGCTATCCAGAGGAAGCTGGCGCCTATGAATTTGGCAACGAATACTTCTTTGGAACGGAAATGCTCGTCTGTCCTGTGACGGAGCCCATGGATGAGCGGACACGGCTTGCAGAGACGGATTTGTGGCTGCCAGAAGGACAGTGGATCGACTGGTTTACCGGTGTGATTTACACAGGCGGTCGCCGCGTATGTGCCCGACGCGCGCTGAATTCAATTCCGGTGTTTTGCCAGGCAGGCGCGATTGTGCCGATGCAGAGCAGAGCGGAAGGCGACAATGCCGTTGGGCCTGCAATGCAACTGGAACTGGTCGTGTTTGCCGGTAAAAGCAACCGCTTTACGCTGTATGAGGACGAAGGGGTTAACAATCGCTATATGGAAGGCCATTTTGCTGAAACCCTATATGAGTGGCAGTGGACGGATGAAAAAGCATGTTTTGTGATCCATCCGACGAAAGGGGATGCCGATGTTCTTCCAGTTAGGCGAGATTACACATTGCGCTTTCGGGCGCTTCCTGTCGAGACAGAAATACGCGTCTTGATCGATGGTTTGGTACACGCTACTTCGTCAACATATGAGCCGGAGATGGACAGCTGGACAATTACATTATTCAATGTACCCGTGAACAAAAAAGTGATGGTTGAGTTTACGGCGGAACAGCTGTGTCTCACAGATAAGGGCAGTCGACAGAAAGCGCTCTTTGACATTTTGCTATATTCCCATACTGAAAATGAGCCTAAGGCGGATATGTGGCAGTTCCTCTCAAATGATGCATTTGCAGAAGAACAACGGCGGGAGAAATTGTTTACCTATCGGCAGATAGAGCCTTTATTGGTTGACGCACTGGAGGAGGTTCTCAAAGCGCAGAAGCAAGTCGATGGCTCTACGGATTAAGAAGCCAATTTGCGGTATACTGCCATCGTAGAAGGCGGATTTTTAGCCTGTTCTGTTGGATGATTACTATTTACCTGTTAAACTGTACGAGAAAACTCGATCCGCTTTCTAAACTTGTCGAGCAGGAGTTATAAATAACTCCCTTGTTGATAATGCGGGTATGGTGTAGCTGTGCTTTCGCTGATCTTTCAGTACAACACCGGCGATAAAAATTTGCTTATGCAAATATATTGTGCTCTACGTTGACAATGCTATCTATATATGGTATAGTATACTTGTTTTAGGTTTGAGATAATGACCCTTTCGCGGGTCTTGGTTTGAGTTAAAAGGTCGGATGATTCCCTTTCCGGGGGATACTCCGGCCTTTTTTCTTTCCCGCCGTTTGGTCGGGAAAATCAGTAAAGCAAATCCAAGCGACCGCAAAAGGCCGCGTCAACTTTCCGTTCGTGTGGGGAGTGGCGCGGCCTTTTCGTTATATATAGACCAAAATTGAAACGGAAAGGACGGATGCAAGCGTGCCAACCCCATCTCTGATTCGTGTGCGCTGCCTGGACGCAGAAAGAGCCGTGGGCCTTGTCAATTATGCGGACATGGTGGTATACGATCAGGAGAAAAATGTGGTTGCCCTGCGGATCGGCGGATACCCGGAAACGGTGCAGGCCATGAGCGACGCCATCCTCGGCGGCTGCGAACTGGAGCTGACCGGCTCTAAAAGCTCCCTTTGCTTAAACAGCAAAGGGAGGCGGAACTATGCGAGGCGGATCTCCCACGACGGCGTGTACGCCGAGGGAATCCACTGGCTTCAGGACGATTCCCTGCAATCCCTGGCCGTCGGACAGGAAGACGACGACCCCAAAAGTGAAAAGGAAACGGTCAGTCTGAAACGGAACCTGTATATCTTCTGTACCAGCAGCGCGGAGCTGTTTGACGAGCTGGACCGTAAGCTTTCCGTTCCCCTTTTGCCTGAGTTCCGGGGGTATTTCCTCTCGGAACTGAAAAAGCGCGGTTTGCTGGACCGCCTGAAGGTGTACTGTCCGGGCCGTAAATTCCAGTGCTGGCATATGAGCGTATCAAAAGACGAAAGCGAAATCGTCCAGGTGCTGGAAGACGGCCTGAAGGACGGGTGCATCGTCATTCCGGGGAGCTCCCCGGGCCAAGAGGATGTATTCCGGCACATCCCTTCCTTTACCGCCTACCTGCGGGAGTTCGGCGACAAAATCGCCGGGCGGATCAAGGACTGCTTCCCTCCCCGGTTCAACCCGGCCGAGGAGGCGGTGTCGCCGCCGGTGCAGGAGGTCAATCGGTATGTCCTCGCACACGCCGGATACTCTCTGTTCGACGCGCAGCTTGGTGCGGCGGAGGCCCTCAAGCGTCAGCTGGAAACCGACAGGCTGGCGCTCCTGGTGGCCGAATGCGGCACCGGCAAGAGCAAGATCGGCGCAGCCGCCCTGTATGCCTACCAGCACGGCCAGCCGGACAGACGCACCAATCGGAAAGACTTCAACGTCGTGGTCTGTCCATCCCATCTGACCGGGAAATGGGTACGGGAGCTGCACGAAACCGTACCGGACTGCTTTGCCCAGCACGTGAACAGCATCCGGGACATCGACCGGCTGTACCGCCTATACCAAGGGGAAAACAAAACAGTATTCTGCATTCTTTCCAAAGAAACCGCCCGCAACGGGTATATGCACCGGCCGGCCGTAACCTGGAACCGGCGGAAGAGAGGTTTTATCTGCCCGGACTGCGGCAGGGTGCAGGAGATGCGCGATCCCGACACTTCCGCCTGGGTAAAGGCGGACGCCATGTTTTTTCAGCAGGAAAACTCCCGCAACCACCGCTGCCGTTTCTGCGGCGCTTCCCTCTGGACGGTTCAGAATCCCGACGACCTGACGCCAAAACGAACCCAGTGGGTGCGCATCGGCGGTTACGGCTATGTCCACCGCCTGTTTGCCTATCAGGCGGCCGAAACCTGTAAAAAGACGTTCCGTGCGAAGATCGAGGAAGTGGTGGAGCGGCCGGACGGCCTCTTTCCCGCCGCCGGCGCCTACCGGCGGTATCCGCTGTCCGCCTATCTCAAGAAAAAGCTGAAACGGATCGACGCCTTAATCGTAGACGAGCTGCACCAGTACAGCGGCGAGAGTGCGCAGGGACAGGCTATGGCAGAACTGGCCGGGATCGCCGACAAGGTACTCGGCATGACCGCCACCCTCGTCAACGGGTACGCCAAAGGCATCTTCTATCTGCTGTTCCGGCTGAAGGCCCGCCTGATGCTGCTGGATAACCAGGCGTACAAACGGCCGCGGGATTTCTGTTTGCAGTATGGGGTGCTGGAAGAGCTGTACGAAGAGGATACCACCGAATACAACAGCACATCCAAATCCAGAAGGCGCAAAGTACGGGAACGGTTCCTGCCGGGGGTCTCGCCTATCGTGTATTCGCGGTTTTTGCTGGAAAATGCGGTGTTCCTGTCGCTGAACGACATGGGAAAGGAGCTGCCCGACTACGAGGAAATCCCCATCCCCTGTACCATGCTGCCGGAAGTCCAAAAGGAATACGATGCCCTGCAAAACAACTTCCGGCATCTGATGAGGCAGGCGCCCCGAATCGGTAAGCGGGTGATGTCCGCGTATCTGAACCTGCTGGCCGCTTATCCCGACCAGCCCTACGGCCACGAGCCGATCCGCAACCCGTTTGTACCGGAGGAAGACCAGAACGTACTCGCCGCCCCCCAAGACGTCGGCAGCGCGGCAGATTTGCAGCCCAAGGACGAGGTGCTGCTTGATTTGATCGACCGGAAGATTCAGGCGGGCGAGCGCGTCATCGTCTTCACCGCATGGGTGCGGCTGGATACACAGGAGCGGCTTCACAAACTGTTGATGGAAAAAGGCGTCAAAGCCGCGATTCTGGATCAGGCCGTGCCGACCGTACAGCGGGAAGAATGGGTAGACAAACGCGTGCGCGAAGGGATAAAGGTACTGATCGTCAATCCCAGTTTGATCGAAACCGGCCTCGATTTGAATGCTTTTACCACCCTGGTATTCTACAACATCGCCTTCAACCTGTATGTGTTCCGGCAGGCGTCCCGCCGAAGCTGGAGGATTAACCAGACCGTGCCCAAGGTGGAGATCTATATGCTCTACTATGCCGACACCATGCAGCACAAGGCACTCCGCCTTATGGCGTCCAAGCTGTCCGCAGCCACCGTCGTTGAGGGGCAGATTTCCGACGAGGGGCTGGCGGCCATGTCCGACTGCCAGGATCTCACCACCCAGCTTGCCAAGTAACTGATGCGCGGCCTGAAGGACGACGTGGAGGATCTGGCGGCGAGCTTCAAGAAAATGGCGATCATCGGGAACCACCCCAAACCGGCAGCAGCCGAAAAGCTGTCTGCCCCGCCAGAACCGGAAAAGCAGGCGCCGCCTGTTCAACAGCCGGTTTTGCTTCCTGTACCGCCCTATTCGCAAACCAACAGCGGCGGAGCGGAAGACACAGGCCAGGTCAGTATTTTTGACCTGCTGGCTTCATGAAACAACATCGTAAGGAGGAAGCATTCATGCAATTCACAGCCAACCGTCTCCTTTTGCTGAAAGCCGTGAAAACGGCCTTAAAGGTGGTTCAGCCCAACCGGGATATTCCGGAAATTGCCGGAGTCCTGATCGAAGCGGATGCGTCCAGCGGCCTGCTGACCGTTACGGGCACCGACATCCGCACCCATATCCAGCGGCGGCTCCGGCAGGAGTAGGTGGAGGAAAGCGGCAGCATCATCCTCACGCCGCTAATCGCCAGCGTCCTGGACAAGCTGGCCGGGGAGTCGGTATCGTTTCAAAGTGACAAAGGGACGGTGATGATCGGTTCCGAAAACGCCGCTTTTTCACTCCCGTTTCTGGAGGCCAAACACATTTTAATACAAATATCCCTTTTTTGACACATAGTGATTTTGGTATTAATGGCAACCTAGGTGGTGGATGTCAAGAAAAGCAGATGTCTGAAATGTGGGAATTTAATATCGAGATTGCTCAGGACGTAATCGAATTACTACATAAAGTTAAATTTAAGAAATATATAGTGCTGGAAAATTTTCATTACTTAACAGATGAGACACAAAGAGCATTTTCAATAGATTTGAGGGTATTTCAGGACAGTGGAATAAGATTTATCATATTAGGTATTGGGAAAGAGAAGAATCGTTTATTACAATTCAATAGGGACCTGCTTGATCGAATATGTGAAATTCCAGTTGAACCATGGGTATCTAAAGATTTTAAAGAAGTAATTAAATTAGGAGAGCATTATCTAAATATTAGTATTGCTGAAGAAATTAAAGAAAAGATATTAGAAAATTCTTTCGGTAATATCGGTATAGTACAGGAGTTGTGTAAGTACGTTTGTCTTTTTTCGGGAGTAAATAAAAACTCTGTAGTTAAAAAGAATATATTGTTGAAGGAGGTTCTGGAGAAAGCACTTGAACAAAAGGCAGAAGATTACAGAGCAAGCCATATAAGATCTCTTGAGTGCATAGCATCTGCGTCATTAAGAACACGTGGATTATATATGCCGTACTACCTTATAGTAATTATAGCAAATACAGATGTAAATGAACTTTTATTTGGAATTACAAGATCTAAGTTATTACCGCTTTTTAAACAATACCATTATAGACCAGATGATGTTCGTTCTAGTGATCTTACATATCTTCTCAATAACTTCGCAGAACTACAATTAAAAAATTATATTAATCCTCCATTAATTGATTACGATTTAGTAGGCCGAAAGTGGAGGGTTATAGATGCAACACTATTATACTTTTTAAAATTTGAGGATACCGAACGATTATTAGAAGATATTGAGATACCTATTGAAGATAATCAAGTGAAAATTGATATGGATAATTACACAGTGGAGGTCTGATTTTATTATATATTGTGAACATGACCCCCGTATAATTCAATTTTTAAAGAACGATAAATTGTATTAAAACTTGTTACTTTAGCCACACCTGCGGTGGGCATGTCGTGCGCCGCAGGATTTTTTATAATGAGATGTCTGCGAGCAAGGGACGGCTTTTCTCGTTACCTATTTACAGTTTAAGGGCTCATTTTCAAAAGCATATCCCCAACATTCAAGGTGTCACGGTATATACAACTATTTAGGGCCTTTCCGTAACCGTCACGATTTCATTAATCTCCCACTCCAACATCGGAATCTTTTCCTGTAACGACAAAATGTGGGCGTTGAGGCTTGGTTTCTTCAACGCCCACATTTTTTGCATCTCCGTCAGCTGTTTCAGTTCTTTCGTGAATTGTTCCCGCATGGATTCAGCATTCTTCCATGCCCCCTATGCGAATTGACGGACAGAAAAAGCAGTCGTAAAACGGAAAGGAAAGAGGGCCCAGAAAATGGGAGAAACAAGAAAAAGACACGAAGCTTTCAAAGCTGGGGTAGTGCGCATGGTGACCGGCCAAGGTCGTCCTAGCGCCGAGGTAGCCAAGGACCTTCGACACGCTACGCAGCTGGCTTAAGACCGCTACAGGTAAAAAGCCGGGGCCGTTGACCGCCAGAACCGTGACGTCCGCCGTGTGCGAGAACTGGAAGCCGAGGTTCGCGCAGAAAGACCGCACCGCGTAACGCGGCTTCGTCCTTGATTCAGTTCCCAATCTATAATTTGAGGTAATCAAGAGATACAGTTATTTGCTTTTGACAAGAAACTTATTCCTTAACAAGAATCATTTCATAACAGCTGTGCAATTTTCTCAGACATAGGTTGCTGCCTTCTTTCAGAATGGTGTGCCGTGGCTTCATTCTACCCAAGGCTGCAAACCATGTCTCTTTTTATGCCTTTTTTAATTTGCGCAACGTATTCTACCTGTACATCACGGAAAGCTGTTTATCGATTTGTGTGAACAGGTTTTGGTATGCATCTGCTCTTCTTTGCTGGAGGATTCGCCGGAAATGGGCATTTTTATCCTTAAACTTGGTATTTATAGGAAGTAATTTGACAAATTTGTTGTTTTGTCCGCATTTTAACATTGTTTGGCCAGATGATTATATTAACGCTCTTGGGGATATGTTATCCTATATGTGTAATTTTATTGAAATATATTTGGGGTGTTTGTACAGGTGTATGCGATCAGCACAAGAACACTGCCAATTTGCCTAAACGTTTGGGGGAGTACAAAATGAGCGCCATGGCAAAGTGGATATGGATTCAAAAGGAATTTTGCAGCCGGCCGGAATATGTTTTGTTCCGTAAAACGCTCCGGCTAGAGGAGGTGCCGGAGGAGTTGCGCCTCCAGGTGACGGCGGACAGCCGGTACATTCTCTGCATCAATGGGCATATTGTTTCTCGGGGTCCCGCACGCAGCAATACAATGGTGAAATTTTACGATACGGTGGATATTGCACCGTATTTGCAGGCGGGCCGCAATGTGCTGACCATCGACGCAGTGCATTATGCGGGTGATGCTCATGAGGCAAATGAATTTACTGCTGGCCCCACGTCCATTCCCACTTCGGCACGAGGAGGCGTGCTGGTCGATGGGGACTGTCGGTTCTGCACCAACGACAGTTACCGCTGTCTCCGGCTGGATGCCTATCAGTTCAAGCAGGCGGAGGTGGCCGAATACCTGGGTTACTTCGAACAGGTGGATGGCCGCTTGTATCCCTTTGGCTGGCGGGATCTTGCTTATGACGACAGCGGCTGGGATCATGCGGTGGAGAGAATTGCCCATGTTCCCTACACCCGCGGCGGATTGGCCAATGTGTGGCAGACGGAACCGCGGCCTATCCCCATCCCGTATGAGCGGGAGGAACAGTTTGCCGGCGTGACCCGCACAAACGCTGCGGGCGGAGAAAGGATATTGGACGGCGGTCTGCGTGTGGAACCGCATCAAACAGTTTTTGTTGAGTTGGATGCCGGCGTGTATAAAACCGGCTTTGTGGAATTGGAGATCGTTGGCGGCCAGGGGTCTCGAGTCAAGCTGCTCTATTCGGAAAGCTATGGCCGGGATAGGGGCGGCGCCTGCTACATAAAAGAATGCCGCGACGACTGCGCAGAAGACGCTTACCTGCTAGGGGACAGTGACGTATACATTGCGGGATCGGACGTACAGACCTATACGTCGTTTCATTACCGGGCTTTTCGTTTTGTGCGGTTGGAAGTGGCCTGTGCCGAGGAGCCCATCGAGGTGAAGGTAACAGGCCTGCGGCAGACCGGATATCCGCTGCAGGTGACCACAAAGTTTCATTGCGCTGATATGGTTTATAACCATATGTGGGATATCAGCCTGAGGACGCTGCAGTGCTGTATGTATGAAACGTACATGGACTGTCCTCATTTTGAACAGATGCAGTACCTGATGGACACGCTGCTGGAAGCGCTTTATACCTACTCCATATCCACAGACAGCCGTCTGGCGGAAAAGGCCATACGGGATTTCTACGAATACCAGCTGCCCAACGGGCTCATCCCCTGCAACGCGCCCACTCGTATTGTACAGATTATTCCGGTGTTCACTCTATACTGGATATTCATGCTGTACGATCACTATCAATATTTCAAAAATGCAGCCTACATCAAGGATTTCTTCCCCGGCGTGGAAAAAATCGTGATATTTTTCCGTTCGCACCTTCTGGAGAACGATCTGCTGGGCGACACGGGATTCTGGCAGTTCGTGGACTGGACGAAAGAATGGGACAACGGTGTGCCGGTGCGCGGGCCACAGGAGCAAAATCTGATTTACAGTATGGTGCTGGTTGCCGCATTGCACCAGGCTGCCTATTTGGCCAAGATATTGGAGCGTCCCGATTATGCTGGTCAACTGACCGAACTAGCCGGCCGGATATCCGCCGCTGTGGAGAAGCACGGATACGACGCCAGACGGGGGTTATACCGCGACGTGACCGGCCGGGATGCCTTCAGCCAGCACGGGCAGGTTTGGGCCGTTCTGTCAGGCATCGCGCTGCCAGAACGTAGGAAAGCCATTATGCGCAAGGCGCTGCAGGATGATACACTGGTTCGTTGTTCGCTGTGCACGCACTATTTTCTGTATCGGGCGCTGGACGAGGTGGGGCTGTATACCCGGACTGAGGAGTTGTGGGATTCCTGGAAGGCCATCATGGATATGAAGGTGACCACATGGCCGGAGGATCCTGTCAACTGGCGCAGCGACTGCCACGCCTGGAGCTCCACACCGCTGTATGAGTTCGTGGCCTGCGGGTTGGGGATAAAGCCAGAAGCGCCGGGCTTCGACGTGGTTCGGATCGAGCCGAAAATGCTGTGGCTCCGGTCCTGTGAGGGGAGCGTACACACCCGCCACGGAACCATCGCCGTGAGCTGGACCGAAACAGACGGAAATTTTTCCATCCGGCTTCAGACACAGCGCCCCGTACCGGTGGTTTGCGTTCTGCCCGATGGCACCGAACATCGGGAGATTGTCCAGGGAGAATTGAACCTGCAGTGCGAGCTGCATGCGGTGCGTTCGCCGGACACGGTAGCGGTTTAAGCGGAAACGGTCAGGGAAACTCGGAAAGGTTGGTCTTTCGATATTGCTGAGGTGTCATGCCGGTGGCTTTCTTAAATTGGAGGCAAAAATAGGAGACGCTGTTAAAGCCGCTTTCCAGAGCAACATCCTCGATTTTCCTTTCGGTGGACTGGAGCAGAATCTTGGCATTGCTGATACGCTGCTGCAGGATGTATTCCGCAATGGACATTTCCATCACGGTCTTGAATTTTCTGGTCAGATGGCGCACGCTGAAATGGGTGTATTCCGCGAGCCTCTCCAGCGTGATTTCATGGTTGTAGTTTCGGCTGATATATTGCACCACCATCTGGATGCAGTTTGAGAAGTTATCCAGCAGGCCGTTCGTCTGCGAATAGTACACCCGCATAAATTTGGTCAGTATCAGGGAGAAATACAGCTGCGCCATGGTATTGTATCCGATAGCCTTGGTTTTTAGTTCGTCTTCCAGTCTCTCGATCATCTCACAAGTGAACTGCTTCTCATCCGGCGTAAGGGCGATTTGAAACTGCTGCCTTTTCATGGCCGGAATATAGGGGTAGATATGAATAAAGTCAGAGGCGGACATATCGTCCCAATTTGTGTTATCTCCCCGCTGTACCACCAGAGGATTGAACAGTAGGTTGATGATTTCCAGCTCTTCTCCCGGCTCGAATTTGAACGAGTGCTTTTCCCCCGGAGCAATCATACAGACGTCTCCGTCAGAAATGGGATAGACAATTTCCTCGCGCTCGGGAAGGTAAACCACATGGCGGCCCGTGCCGGATAAGACCAAAGCGATTTCCCAAAAATTGTGGGAGTGAAGCGGAACAGGCGACTGAATGCTGTGCTTTCGCCGGTAAATACGCAGAGGAATGCGGTTTGTCTGCAGACCATGCTCCGCGTCCGTATACATTTCAAACAGATCAGAATCGTACATAAGCATCCTCCCTATTTAGATAATATTTATATCACAAGTTGCGGCTCTTGCCAAGTGGCATGATCCGGTCAGGGTATACGGCGGAATTCACCGTCTTACCAATACATTTAGTAAAGTAAAAGGAGAGTGTTGACCCATGTTCAAACGACTATTGGCTTTGAGTGCGGCCTGTTTGATGCTATTGAGTGCGGCGGCATGCGGCGGAGCGGATAAACCGGAAACCTCTTCCAATCCTGCTTCGGGCAGCGCCATGTCCACCGATTCGCTGTCCGGCGAATCCGGTTCGGAAACCGGCTTAACCGATACCTCTCAGACGGAGGAAACCGGCGAAACGGAAGGTACCAACGCATCTGGCGGGAAGAACACGACCACCCCAAAAGGCGACAGCACCAAGACGACAAAAAAAACCAGCACCGGCGGCAAATCTATTGTCTGGTGGACAGAGAATCCTGGCTCCGGCGCGACGAAGCATCTGAACAACGCGCTGATCGAGTTTGAGAAAAAGAGCGGTATCACCGTGGAGATTTTCATTCAGCAGCCTTCCGGCGGTACCCTGACTGCATTTGACGACAAGTTCATCCCGGCCATGGCTGCGGGAAATGGTCCGGACGTGACCTCCTTCAACTATGTCAACCCGGAATACGCCGTGGACATTACCTCGAAATTGAATGCCGACTTCTGGAACCAGTTCTTCCCGTCGGTACGGGACAGTCTGAAGCTGGACGGCAAATATTACTCCACGCCCACCTTTATGAGCGTCAACGGCCTGTTGCTGTACAGCAAGGTGGACTTTAAGAACGCAGGCCTGGATCCCAATTCGCCTCCCACCACCATCAAGCAGCTGGATGAAATGGCGGCGAAGCTGTATAAGCCCAACAAAGCCGGCGACGGCTACGATCAGGTGGGCTTCTATCCCTGGTTCTGGCTCATGCTGGAATACCCGAATCTTCTGACCAAGCCCTTCGGAGGCGACTGGACCAACGCGGATGGCTATCCTACCGCCAACAGCGCCGAGGTGATCGCGGCACTGGAGTGGATGATGGGATATGTTAAGAAGTATGGCTTTGATAAGGTCAATAACTCCCTCTCCAAGCTCGTCAATGAGAATAATATGTACGGTCACGCGCTGGCCATGAATATGAGCTTCAGCGCACAGCTCAACGCTATGGCAAAGGGCAAGATGGATTCCAAGGAATGGGGTATCGCTCCCTTCCCCGGCAAGGATGCTAACCACAACGGCCTGTCCATCGGTCTGGCCGCCGGCTACAGCGTGGTTAAGGGGTCTAAGAAAGTGGATGAATCGGTGGAGTTTATGAAGTTCATGAGCACCGATTATCAGAAAAACTATGTGACCAAGAACTATCAGAATTATGACACCTATTCCTGCAACAAGAGCGCCTGGGAAGCCAACAAGGGCCAGCTGGACGGCTTCACCAAAATGATGTATGAAGACGTGCTGAGCTCCGCAAGGGCATCGGATATCGGCAGCCGGCTTCGTCAGGGCACATACACCACCCCCGCCACCTACATGACTCTGGTAAAGAACTCCATCGATAAGATTCTCAAAGGCGAGGTTGAAATTAGGGCGGAGATGGACGCTCTTCAGAAAAAGATCGCGGCTCAGACCAAAAAGAACTAATCCGCAGAAAGGACACATCACATGGATGGGAATACCCTGACACCGGCAGTGGCCTGCGTACAGACATATCACGGCATTCCCCGTTTGTTTATCAACGGGAAGCTGACGGCTCCTGTGTGCTACCTGCCCTCCGCCGCCGAATACACGGCGGAGCAGGACGCGCAGGAGATGAAGAGGGCGGCGCAGGCCGGTGTCAATTTGCTTGTGATCCCTTGGGGCACCTTTGACTATGCGGACCGGGATGCTTTTGTGAAACGTCTTAAGGACGATATCCTGTTTAATTCTTCCATGTCGGAGAATCCGGGCGCCTATATCATTCTGCGCATGGACTGCAACTTCGCGCCGGAGGCCATCGATATCGACGAAGGCGAACGGCTGGTGGTCAACGGTGGGCAGAAGGAGAACATCGCCTCGCTGACTTCGGCTCCCTGGTACGAGCACGTAAAGATTCGTCTGCGGATGATTGTGGAGCATGTGAAGAGCGATCCGCTGCTCAATGCGCGGATCATCGGCTACGAACTGCTGGGCGGCGATTCGGGCGAATGGTTCGGCCCGGGCTACTGGGACGGTTATATGGACACCTCGGAACCCAACCGGCGGGCGTTCTGCCGTTTCCTGAGGGAACGCTATGGCAGCGATGCCGCGCTGCGGCAGGCATGGGGGGAGCCGGGGGTTACCCTGGACAGCGCCCCGCTTCCTGCCTATGATCGGCTGCCCGGCGTGGTCAACGAACAGGCGCAGCTGGACAACGTCCAGCAGGGGCAAACCCTGCTGGACTCGCCTGGCAGCCAACACATCGTGGATTATCTAGATTATACCAACGAACTGCGGGCCAGCCGCTTGGCCGGTTTCGCCAAGGTGGTGAAGGAAGCCTGCAATGGTGAAAAGCTGGCCATGACCTATTATGGATATCATGCCGACTGCTATACCGCCAGCTCCAACCATTTTGCCATGTTCTGTCTGCTGGAGTCCCCGGATATTGATGTGCTCAGCGCGCCGGTGTCCTATCAGGATCGCTGCGAAGGCGGCATCGGCGCGTACATGGGCCTGGTGGATGCCGTGACGGCGGCCGGCAAGCTGTGGATGGACGAAGGAGACTATCGTTCGCCCCACCATATGACCGATCCCGGCCTGCCCTATCCCCCCACCACAGAGTTGCTGGATCAGATCCTGCGGCGGGAAATGGGCAAGTGCATGGTGTACAACACGGGCGTCTGGTGGCTGTCCTTCAACCAGGGCTGGTTCAATTACCCCTCTTTCTGGGAACACAACCGGGAGATGACCGGCCTCATGGAGCGGTATAACGCCGTGAAAATGGCGGATACGCCGGAGATTTGTTATGTACTGGATGAAAGGGCTATGTCGCTGGCGGGCGACGCCAACGCCACCGGTCTGCAGCTTGTCCGCTTCGCGCGCACGGTGCTGTATCGGTCGGGTTATCGGTTCGGCCTGTACACGCTGCAGGATCTGTTGGCCGGGCACATCGACGATGCCAAGCTGTACATTCTCGTGAATCCCTGGCGGCTGGATACCGAACAGACGCGGCAGGCTGCGGCGCATCTGCACCGTCCCGGCAAGGTCACGCTGTATGTGTATGGCAGCGGCTGGACCTCCCCGGAGAATTTCCGCACGCTGACCGGCATGACGCCGGAAAAATGGACAGGTTCCCACGGCTATACGCCGAAATGGAAGTTGAAGGAGGAGCTGGATCCTCAGCTGGCCGATTCCGCCTACCGGGAGGATCGGGTTCACGGCATTACGCAGGCGCTGGCCGATCTGGCCCTCACTGAACTCAACCCTGTCTATTCCATGGTCCCGGAGCCTGGGGTGACGGTGCTGGGTTCCTATCAGGGTGGCCCGGCGGACGGTAAAACCGGTTTCGCCTCCTATACCCGGGACGGCTGGACCTCCGTCTTCTTCGGAGGCATGAAGTTTTCGCCGACTTTGCTGGCCTATACGGCCGGACTGGCCGGGGTGCATGCCTTCATCGAACCGGGCGATGTGCTCAACGCTGACGCTCAGATGGTGATGCTGCATGTGTCCGAACCCGGGCAAAAGGTGGTTAGCTTCCCACGGGAATGCGACATTTACGCGGTGGATGAAAACCGGTGGAGCCGGGGAGACCGCTATATCATCCCGGATGCCTACCGGGGACAAACCATTCTTCTGCTCTATGGCGATCGGGAGACGCTTGAGCCGATTGTCGGGCCGGCGGAGTCGCTCTGTTCGAATGAAGGCGGCTGCGGTCGTATTCAGGTCATAGAAATATAATTTGAAAGAGGAGTGAACAAAGTGAAAAGAAGAAGCAAGTCTATTCTGGCTGTTTTGTCTTCTGTGGCTGTGCTCTTGAGTGCGCAGGTCGTCATGAGCCTCGGCGCTACCGCTTCCAATACGGATACCGTCGAAGCCTATGAGACCAAAGACGGCGACGCGAGTCATCTAATCAAAGATGCAACGGTAAAGTTGGCGAACGGCAACGGGCCTGGCACAGCGGTCGCTGGAAGGTGGCAGGAGAATTCTGACGGTACGCTGACGCATAAGGGCACGCATAACTATGATGCGCTTCTGTATCAGTTCGGTGAAGAAAATCTGCCGTCTGCCTATGAGATCGCGGGCAAATTCATGGTGAATGCGGTGCAGGACGGGAACTATGAGCTCTCTCTGGTATTCGGCACGGAATCCGTTGAAGACGTGATGCAGTACCAGATGGCGATGCTGTCTAACGTGCCGTATGACGATGCGTATCCGGGAACCCCCAAGGGCGCTTATATCAACCGATTCGGCGTCGGAATCAATTGGAATGTCACTTCGGATCCCAGGGACTGGAGCCTGCCGGGCATTGGTCAGGAGACCTCTTTTGCCATCAAGGTGAACGGCCGTGAAGTGGAGCTCACTCTGGGAACTGCGAGCTATACCTATCAGATTCCGGCAGGCTATGAAGACACTCGTGTGGCGTGGGGATTCTATATCGATGGCGTGGATGTCACCATCTCGGATCTGGCGTACAGTGCAGCCGGTGAAGAACCGGAAACCTATCCCACCAAAGACGGCGACGCGAGTCATCTAATCAAAGATGCAACGGTAAAGTTGGCGAACGGCAACGGGCCTGGCACAGCGGTCGCCGGAAGGTGGCAGGAGAATTCTGACGGTACGCTGACGCATAAGGGTACGCATAACTATGATGCGCTTCTGTATCAGTTCGGTGAAGAAAATCTGCCGTCTGCCTATGAGATCGCGGGCAAATTCACGGTAAATGCGGTACAGGACGGGAACTATGAGCTTTCTCTGGTATTCGGCACGGAATCCGTTGAAGACGTGATGCAGTACCAGATGGCGATGCTGTCTAACGTGCCGTATGACGATGCGTATCCGGGAACCCCCAAGGGCGCTTATATCAACCGATTCGGCGTCGGTATCAATTGGAATGTCACTTCGGATCCCAGGGACTGGAGCCTGCCGGGCATTGGTCAGGAGACCTCTTTTGCCATCAAGGTGAACGGCCGTGAAGTGGAGCTCACGCTGGGAACTGCAAGCTATACCTATACGACTCCGGAAGGGGTCGAAGACGCTCGTGTGGCGTGGGGCTTCTATATCGATGGCGTGGATGTCACCATCTCGGATCTGGCGTACAGTGCAGCCGGTGAAGAACCGGAAACCTATCCCACCAAAGACGGCGACGCGAGCCATCTAATCGATGGGGCGACGGTAAAGCTGGCGAGCGGCAACGGGCCTGGCACAGCAGTCGCCGGAAGGTGGCAGGAGAATTCTGACGGTACGCTGACGCATAAGGGTACGCATAACTATGATGCGCTTCTGTATCAGTTCGGTGAAGAAAATCTGCCGTCTGCCTATGAGATCGCGGGCAAATTCACGGTAAATGCGGTGCAGGACGGGAACTATGAGCTTTCTCTGGTATTCGGCACGGAATCCATTGAAGACGTGATGCAGTACCAGATGGCGATGCTGTCTAACGTGCCGTATGACGATGCGTATCCGGGAACCCCCAAGGGCGCTTATATCAACCGATTCGGCGTCGGTATCAATTGGAATGTCACTTCGGATCCCAGGGACTGGAGCCTGCCGGGCATTGGTCAGGAGACCTCTTTTGCCATCAAGGTGAACGGCCGTGAAGTGGAGCTCACGCTGGGAACTGCAAGCTATACCTATACGACTCCGGAAGGGGTCGAAGACGCTCGTGTGGCGTGGGGCTTCTATATCGATGGCGTGGATGTCACCATCTCGGATCTGGCGTACAGTGCAGCCGGTGAAGAACCGGAAACCTATCCCACCAAAGACGGCGACGCGAGCCATCTAATCGATGGGGCGACGGTAAAGCTGGCGAGCGGCAACGGGCCTGGCACAGCAGTCGCCGGAAGGTGGCAGGAGAATTCTGACGGTACGCTGACGCATAAGGGTACGCATAACTATGATGCGCTTCTGTATCAGTTCGGTGAAGAAAATCTGCCGTCTGCCTATGAGATCGCGGGCAAATTCACGGTAAATGCGGTGCAGGACGGGAACTATGAGCTTTCTCTGGTATTCGGCACGGAATCCATTGAAGACGTGATGCAGTACCAGATGGCGATGCTGTCTAACGTGCCGTATGACGATGCGTATCCGGGAACCCCCAAGGGCGCTTATATCAACCGATTCGGCGTCGGTATCAATTGGAATGTCACTTCGGATCCCAGGGACTGGAGCCTGCCGGGCATTGGTCAGGAGACCTCTTTTGCCATCAAGGTGAACGGCCGTGAAGTGGAGCTCACTCTGGGAACTGCGAGCTATACCTATCAGATTCCGGCAGGCTATGAAGACGCTCGTGTGGCGTGGGGTTTCTATATCGATGGCGTGGATGTCACCATCTCGGATCTGGCGTACAGTGCAGCCGGTGAAGAACCGGATGCTTATCCCACCAAAGACGGCGACGCGAGCCATCTAATCGATGGGGCGACGGTGCAGCTCGCCAACGGCAACGGCCCGAGTGCGGTTATTCCCGGTCGATGGCTGGAAAACACCAACGGCACCCTGACTCACAAGGGAACGGGGAACTATGATGCGATCGTATATCAGTTCGGCGACGAGAAGCTGCCCAATTCCTATGAGATCGCGGGCAAATTCACAGTGAATGCGGTGCAGGACGGCAACCGCCAGTTCTCGCTGGTATTCGGTACCGAATCCGTCGACGACGTGTCGCAGTATCAGATGGCGATGCTGTCAAACGTGTCGTTTGACTCGGTGTCAGACTATTCTGATCCCGCTACGAATTACATTAATCGCTTCAACGTGGGGATTGGCTGGAACACCTCTTCCGTTAACAAGGATTGGGCTCTCTCGGAAATTGGAAAGGAAACCACCTTCATCCTGCGTGTGAACGGCCGGAATGTGGAACTTGTCCTGGACGGCGAAACCTATGCGTATCAGACTCCTGAGGGGGTTGAGGACGCCCGCGTGGCGTGGGGCTTCTATATCGATGGCGTGGACGTGACCATTTCGGATCTCTATTATGGCGACATCCGCCCGGACGAGAACTTCTATGCCACCGAGGACGGCGACGAGAGCAACCTCTTTGACGGCTCCACCATCCGGTTGGATAATCTGGGCGAAAACATGGATCCCGTGGTGGGTGCCTGGAAGGAAGGCAAAAACGGCACGCTGGTGCACAGAGGCAACGGCAGCAAATATAACGCCATCCTGTATGAGTACGAAGAGTATATGCCCACCTCGTACGAGATTTCCGGCACGATGACCATTGACAAGGTGGACGGTATGGCTAGCCGGTTCGCCATTATCTTCGGCAGCAGCGAGTTTGACGACGACTTCTGGCAGGCCGCCCAAATGGCCCCCCGGAATTCGGAAGGGAAGCCGTATAATGACAACTACACCAACGGCTATCTGGCTGCCGGTATCGGCTGGGTGCCGAAGGCCAATCCTGGCGAAGCGCAGTGGACGCTTCCCGAAGAGGGAAAGACGGTAAAATTTGTGCTTATCGCGGACAATCGGACCATCACCCTGTCTCTGGATGGGGTCGCCTATGCGTCCTATTATATCGATGACGCGCACGATTTTACGGCGATCAATCGGTACTATGGGTTCTATTCGGACGGCGTGGACATCACTTTGTCGGATCTCTATTACGGCCCGATCAAGACCAAGCTGCCCGAACCAACCACGCCGTCTGAAGAGGACGAGGGCACGGTTATCACCCGTGCACCGGAAGAGGGCGAAAGCAACGGCGGCGAGGAAGACATTCCTTCCACCGGCGAGAGTTCTCTGCTTGCGGTCATCGCACTGTTGGGGGCGGTTCTCTCCCTGGCAGCGGTGCTGCTGATTAAAACGCAGAAAGCCCTAGGCATGAAAGAATAACCTGTAAACCGGTTCCTGTTTCGAGCCGGCCCGGGTCTTACGCCGGGCCGGCCGATAGGGCGGCGCTGGCCGAATTTGTTCAGCGGGTTTGCCGATTTATGAGAAAAGAGGTTGGTTCGTGTTGCAAGCGAAAGAATTTCTCCCAAACACCTCAAAAAACATGCTGCGCTACCGTAAACGGACAAAAAACCTGCTGGTTAAAGTCGCCATCTATTTTATCCTAATCAATCTGGCGTTTGTTTTTCTCTATCCATTTTTGCAGGTGTTTGTGCGTTCCATCAAGTCGGCCGACGATCTGATGAACGTGACGGTGAACTGGATTCCCCACTCGCCGCAGCTGTTTGATAACTATTCCCGCGCAGCCGAAGCGCTGCAATATGGGAAATTTTTGCTTAATTCTTTGATTTTGACCATTCTGCCCACCATCGGGGCGGTACTTTCCGCGTCGCTGGTCGGCTATGGATTTGCCCGGTACAATTTTAAAGGGCGCGGTATTTTATTCATGCTGGTGCTCCTCACCCTGATTGTACCGCCACAAGCTGTGATTATTCCTCTTTATGAGTTATACAATACATTCGGCTGGCTGAATCCGCAGCAGCCGTATCTCTCCTGGCTTCCTCTGATTGTCCCCAGCTTCTTTGCCAACGGCCTGAAAGGCGGTTTGTTTGTCTTTATATTCCGGCAGACCTTCCGCGGCATTCCCAAAGAGCTGGAGGAAGCCGCCCGCCTGGACGGCTGCGGCATGCTGCGGTCTTATCTGTTGGTGGCGATGCCACTGTCCGGCCCGGCGATCTTGGTCTCCTCTATTCTGTCTATTGTGTGGCAATGGAACAATTATTTTGAGCCGCAGGTTTTCCTCACACTGGACACGATGTGGCCGCTGACCATGCGTCTGGCCGATATCTATACCTATTATTTCCAATCGGCTCAGGATGCATTTTCCACCTATAACATCGCCATTGTAGCGGCAGCAAGCGTACTGGTGATGATACCCATGGTGGTTTTTTATGCGCTGGTACAGCGTTTGTTTATCAAAGGTGTGGAACGTACTGGACTGGTAGAATAATGACGCCTCAAGTCATCCGAAAGGCGGGGTTGTGACAAATGCGAAAACATATGAGCAGGTCAAGCGGCCTGCATACTACCCGTAAGCTGGCGTGGACCGGATTCCTGTTTACGTTGCCGTTTTTGGTGCTTTTTCTGATATTCACCGTGCTGCCGGTACTGGAATCCGCGTGGCTCAGCCTGACCAATTACAACATGATGGAGTCGGGACAATGGGTGGGCTTTGACAACTATTTCAACCTGTTTACCAACGATGATGTGTTTTTGATCGCGCTGAAAAACACGCTGCTGTTTGCGTTGCTGGTGGGACCGGCCGGTCTGGTGCTTTCCTTCATTTTTGCCTATGTCATCAGCCAGCTGAAGTTCAAAACCGGATTTGCGCTGGCCTTTTATGCGCCGTCCATCACCAGCAGCATTGCTCTGTCCGCGGTTTGGCTGTATTTTTTCTCGCCTGACCGCTATGGCCTTCTCAATGATTTACTGTATTCCTTGGGGATCATCAACTCGCCGATTCTGTGGACCACCGACCCGCAGTACATTTTCATCGTCGTGGTGATCATCACCCTGTGGATGAGCATGGGCACCGGGTTTCTGACCTTTCTGGCCGGTATCCAGAACGTATCGGCCGAGCTCTATGAGGCTGGCATGATAGATGGGGTGCGCAATAAGTTCCAGCAGCTGATTTACATCACGCTGCCCAGCATGAAGCCCCAGCTGCTTTTCGGTGTCATCAATGCAGTCGCCTCCTCCTTCGGCGCATTCGACATCGTCGTCGCGGTCGCCGGTATTCCCAGTCCCAATTATGCAGCGCATACGCTGGTGGCGCATCTGTACGATCACGCTTTTCTGCAATTCGAAATGGGGTATGCGTCGGCAGTGGCGGTCGTCCTGTTCGTGCTGACCTATTCCGTGGGCAGCATTTTCCGTAAGATACTGGCATCCGACGACTGAAATGACCTCTAAGGGGGAAAGCAAGCAATGGCTATGGTTCGCAGCCGAAGCTCCAAGGTGTCGATGATCTTTGTTTATGTGATCATCACCTTGATTTTGATTATTACCGTGCTGCCGCTCATTTACTTGGCTGTCACGGCATTTAAGCCTTTGGATGAGCTGTTTATCTGGCCGCCCCGTTTTTATACGCTGCGGCCCACGCTCTCCAATTTCAGCAGTCTGTTCACCGCCATAAGCGGATATACCGTACCGTTTACCCGGTACATATTCAACAGTCTGTTTACCACTGTGGCGAGCGTGCTGGGTACGGTGATTGTGTGCGGAATGGGCGCCTACGGGATGTCCAAGTTCCGCTATCCCGGTTCCCGTCTGCTGTTTTCGCTGGTGGTGGCGGCACTGATGTTCAGCCCTCAGGTCACCCAAATCCCCACCTATATGGTGGTGTCTGGCATGCATCTGACCAACACGTATTGGGCACTGATTCTGCCCAAGCTGTCCACGGCTATGTATTTGTTCCTGGCCAAGCAGTTTATGGATCAGATCCCGGATACCTATATAGAGTCGGCCCGTATTGACGGGGCGGGGGAGAGCACCATATTTATCCGCATCATCCTCCCCATGATCAAGCCCGCGCTGATGACGGTAGTGGTGTTTTCCTTCACCGCCTTCTGGAATGACTTTTTCAGCCCGATGGTATACACTACCACGGAAGAAATGAAGACACTGCCGCTGGCGCTGCAGACCATCGGTACCAACGTCATGCGGGCCGGCGCGTCCAACGCCGCCTCTTTCCTGATGACGGTGCCCACCATTGTGGTGTTCGTAATCATGCAGAAGCGGGTCATGGAAACCATGATTTATTCAGGAATCAAGGGCTGACAGCCTTTGAAAGAAAATCTGTATGCTACCCCATGCATCTGCATGGCGGGCATGGAAAGGCGGGGTGCTACCTGTGCGTAAATGGATTGCGATACTGCTGACGCTGTTTTTATGCGCGCTGCCCGTGTCGGCCAAACAGGTTGACTATGTGATTACCGGAGATGGGATCAAACTGCCGATTACCGTCAGTTATCGTTTCCAGGATATTTTGTCCTATGTTGACAGCAGCGAAAATCCCTTTTTCAAAAATCCCAATGGTCTCTATGTGGACGGACAGGACAACGTATATGTTTCCGATACGGGCAACAACCGGGTGGTGAAATTCAATAAGGCTCTGGAATTTGTACGGGAATACACCCTGGCGGACACGGATACGCCGCTCAAAGAGCCGCAGGGCCTGTATGTGGACGATCGGAACAGTCTTTATGTAGCCGATACGGGCAACAACCGGGTGGTGCACATTGCGGAGGATGGACACTGGATCGAGAATTTCACCGCGCCGGATTCCAGTCTGTTCGATTATGAGAGCTACGGATTTTCTCCCACCAAGGTGACCATCGATAACTTCGGCTATCTCTGTATTCTCAACGGAAACGACTATCACGGCATCATCAAGCTGGATGCGCATAACCGCTTTGTGGGGTATTACGGAACCAATAAGGTGACTCCTACCCTCGGCGACTATATCATCCGTTATTTCGGCTCAGAAGAACAAAAAGAGCAGTATATGAAAAAGCAGCCGCCCTACATCACGGGTATGTATGTGGACGACTCTGGTTACACCTATACGACTAACGCGCTCGTCGAAAATCAGGAGATTAAAAAGCTGGATCAGAGTGGTTCCAACACCTACGCTTCTACAGACAGCTTTGTGGAAGAAGATAAGCTAGGGAAGGGGCGGCTGGAGGATATCCATGTATCCGACGACGGAATCGTTACCGTGGTAGACAGTGCCAAGCGCAAGATATATCAGTATGATTCCATGGGCAATATGCTGTGCGCTTTTGGCGAAGAGGGCGATGTGGAGGGGACCTTCGGCTATCCCGTGGCTGTCAGTGCGGACAGCCACGGCAACCTGTACGTTCTCGACCGGGATTTGGGCAACGTGCAGATCTTCCAGAAAACCGAGTTCATGCAGAATGTGCACGACTATTTATTTCTATATAAAGAGGGCCGGTACGACGAATGTGCGGAAAAAATTCAGGCGGTGCTGCAGACGGACTCCACCTATCTGCCGGCCTATCATGTCAGAGGCAAGCTGCTCTATAAAGACGGGCAGTATCAGGAAAGCATGAAGGCTTATGCCGCCATACATGACATGAAAGGGTATTCCGATGCCTTTGACAAGCAAAGGCAGATTTATTACCGCCAGTATTTCGTGCCAATCCTCATAGGAATCGTACTGCTGGCTGTGGGAATCGTGATGCTTGTATCCCGTACGAGACGCTGGGCCAGACGGAAGATACTGGATGGGATGGTGAACCGAGATGCTTAGGAATATCCTGATTACCCTGTATTATCCGGCGGATGGCTATGAGCGGCTGCGGCGCAAAATGCCTTATGGACAGGCGTGCATCCTGTATGTGTGCATCTGTGTGATGACCGTGCTGCAGGTACTTTTTACCCACCAGCCGCTGGCTCTGGTTCGTCCGGATGAGGCCAATCTGTTTTTTGAAATTTGTAAGGTCATGGTGCCTCTGCTCACATTTGTACTGGTCAGCTATGGCATGTCCACCCTCAACGACGGCGAGGCAAAGCTGGGCGCGGTGTTTATCGGTACGGCATTCAGCATGCTGCCGTATCTGCTGATGACGCCGGTGCTCATTACGCTGTCCCGTATTCTGTCCGCGAGCGATGCCGCCATCTATTACGGTTTATCTGCCTTGGTGTGGGCATGGGTATGTTTTCAGTTCTACCGGCAGGTGAATATCCTCAACAACTATACTCTGCCCCAAACGGTGGGCCTGATCGTGCTGACGCTGTGCGGTATGCTGGCGTTGTGGGCGCTGCTGGTGCTGTTGTATTTCCTGTCACGCAACCTGTTCCAGTTTGTACAGGAAATATGGATGGAAATCTATCTCCTGTTCAATTGACCGCCGCGGCGGCCGGAATGCGTCACAGAAATCCGCGCCGCCGTTCCGACTTGAGCGAAAGTACAGAGGTGATATAGGCGATGAAATTGCATAAGAAGGCCAAACGGACATTGTATGCGCTTCTGGCTTCCGCGGCCGTCCTGACAGCCAGCGTACAAGTGGGGGCCATCAGCTGGTTTGGCCCTGGTTCGGACACACCGGACGGAAACGAGACAGCCTCTCAGGAATACAAGACGGTGGCGTCCAACGGCACCCTCGAGTTACAGATGACCAGCGGTACGGGCCGTCTGCGCGTTGTGGAAAAGGTCACGAATCATGTGTGGCGCAGCTGGAAAAAGGACGAGCTGACAGAGGAGGAGGTCAACACTTTTACCTTCCTGCAAAGCAACGTGGAATCCGCCCTGATGTGTACATATTTTTCCAAGGATGTGGCAGATGCCAGCTATCAGACCATTTATTCCGATGAATGCAGCAGCTTGACCATTGCGGAGCGGGAGGACGGCGCTGATGTCTCCTATGTGTTTAAGGATATCGGCATTGAAATTGTCGTCCAGTATCGGTTGGAGGATAACACCCTGCGGGTATCCATTCCTAAGGATACTATCCGGGAAACCGGCGATAATCTCTTGGCCACTATCAGCGTCGCTCCCTTCTTTGGCAGCGGACGGGACACGGATGACGGATTCGTCCTGCTCCCCGACGGCAGCGGCACGCTGGTGCGCTTTAAAGAAGAGCATCCCGACTATACCTCTCACTATGAACAGTCTATTTTCGGCAGCGATACCGTCCGGGTAGAGGAGGATATCTATTCCAACAAAGAGGATGTCATGCTTCCCGTGTTCGGCATCAGCAACGGTGGCTACGCCATGACCTGCGATATCCGGGAAGGGGCGGAGGATACCAATCTGGTCTGCTGGCCGAGCGGGTATCGTCTTCGGGTGACCAGCGCCTATCCCACCTTCCAGCTGCGGCGGCCTTATTATGCCACCCTGTCCAATACCAGTACCGTGCGCAAATACTCCACCGGCCCCATCAGCCACGGCTTTTCCGCGGTGTATACCTTCCTGGGGCAGGGGAAAGACAGCTACAGCGATATGGCCGTTTCCTACCGCGCGTATCTGCTGGAAAGCGGGACCCTGCAGGATAAGCTGAAAACCGACGCGGTGCTGGCTCTGGATATCTTTATGGCCGCGCAGGAATCCAAAATGCTCTCCAACGAGTATATTCCGGTTACCACCTTTTCTCAGGCGCAGGATATGCTCGGTGAGCTTATCGGACAAGGGGCAGACAACCTGCTGGTTCAGATGACCGGCTGGACAAAGGGCGGTTATACCGCTTCCCCCAACCGGTTCCCCATCCCTGGCCAGATTGGCGGCGCGTCCGGAAGCGCCGCGTTCAGCGAATTTGCTGAGAAGGCAGGCATCCCGGTGTATTATGCCGATGACTATCTGTCTGCCGATAAGGAAAAGGGAACGGTGAATCTGAATACCGTGGTCTATCAGGGAAACCGTCTGATTGCAGAAACCGATACGCTGGGCACCAAGTATCTGTTCAGCCCTCTGTATGTGAAGCAGTGCTTTGAAAAGGCGAAGAAGTCCTATCAGAAGAGCAGCATTCATGGCCTGATTTTTGAACGGATGGGCAAGGAATTGTATTTCGATTACAACCCAAAATATCAGGACATGACCCGTTACGACACCGCACAGGTCTGGCAGCAGGTTTTGAAAAGCTGGACCGATCAGGGGGGGCGCGCCGCCGCGCAGGGAGGCAATGCCTATGTGCTGCCCTATACCGATTGGGTACGGGACATTCCTTCCAGGGATTCCGGCTATTTCTTCCGGGACGAAACGGTCCCCTTCTATCAGATGGTGGTGCACGGCAGCGTTCTATATACGGGAATGCCGATCAATCTGTTCAGTGACAGCCGGATGGATTATCTGAAAATGATCGAATACGGCTGCACGCCTCTGTTCGTGCTCAGCCACGACAGCCCGCAAAAGCTGATCGCTTCCGATTACAATCAGCTGTTCAGCTCCGAGTTCTCGCAGTACAGGGAGCGAATCGCACAGGAATATCAAACGTTTTCCACCGATTTTGCCGGGATTAGCTCCCAGGCAATGATCGGTCATCAGAAGGTGGCCGACGAGGTGTACTGTACGACCTATGCCGACGGTACACAGGTGTATGTCAACTATGGGCACACGCCGTATACGGATGCGCTGGTGACGGTGGAAGGCGAAAACTACACGATAAAAGGGCGGTGATAGGGAATGCAGAAAATACCGAAAGCAGCATCGGAAAAGAAAAAACGCCCCTCCTCCGCTCGGCTGCCCGCCCAAGAGAGATCCGACAAACCGCAGATGCTTCGTTCCATTACTTGGGAAAGAAAATACGGTGGGTATTTGTTCATCCTTCCGTGGATTATCGGCTTCCTGGTTTTCTTCTCTTATCCACTCATCAAGACCATCCTGCTGAGCTTTTCGGAAAACGAAAGCGTCAGTATCGATCAACTGGGCCGTTTTTCCCTGGATGGGTTCGGCATGTACCAGAAAGCGTTCATTACCGATACAGAGTATTTGCCGCTTTTCTCCAAAATCGTGGGGGACACGGTGATCAACACCATCCTGATTCTGATATTTTCGTTGTTTGTGGCCCTGTTGCTCAATAAAAATCTGCCTGGCAAAGGTCTGTTCCGCGCAATTTTTTTCTTGCCGGTCATATTGGGCACGGGCACCCTTTCCACCATGGTCATTGATAGCGATACGGCGGCGGGCATCATGGCGCTGGACGTGAATACCCTCTCCAGCGTACTCTCCGCCGACATGGCCGAAGTGGTGATGAACCTGCTGGGCGCGCTGAGTATGGTATTCTGGCGGTCATCAGTGCAGATGGTCATCTATTTGTCCGGCCTGCAGGGTATTTCGGACAGCCTGTATGAATCCGCCGACTGCGACGGCGCGACTGCCTGGGAAATGTTTTGGAAGATCACGCTGCCCATGCTGGCGCCAGTGACTTTGCTCAACCTGGTATATACCATTATTGATTCGTTCACATCGGCAGACAACAAGATGCTCGATTATATTTACACGACGGCGTTCAAAGATCTCAATTTCAGCTACGGCGCTGCCATGAGTGTGATGTATCTGTTGTTTGCTCTGGCTTTTGTCGGTGTCGCGTATGCCATTATGGCCCCGCGTTCCAAGCATGCTTCGGAACGTGCGTGATTTCCGGAGGGAAAGGAGAAATGTCCCGTGTGGAAAAAAGCGATCAGTTTGGTTCTGAGCGTCGGTTTATACGTGACCCTGTTTAGTGGCACGGCCGGGGCGTCAGAAAAGCTGCAGGATTATGTGGATGGAAGCAGCACGTTTGTTCCGATTGATTACGATGTGGATCTGGACTCGCTGGTATATTACAACGAATATCTTGCCGAGCAGGGGGAATTGCCGCCAGTGAGCGGTTCTGTTATCCTGCAGGCGAAGGATGCCAAGTCGGCAGACGACGGGGAAGTAAAGCTGACTGCCGAGCCGGATGGAAAGATCTCTCTGGTCATGGAAAAGGAGCGAGCCTACAGCTGGACCTTCACCATGCCTGCCGCGGGCTATGCCAGCGTCTATGTGGAATATATCCCGGTCGAGAATAATGTCAGCGCCATCACCCGCGGCGTTCGGATAAACGGGGAGGTTCCCTTTTACGAAAGCCAGACGGTGCAGTTTGACAGACAGTATCAGGATGTGGGCGAAATCAAGCAGGCGGTGGGCGGCGATGACATCCGTCCCTCCACCGAAGAGCTCTTCAAGTGGTCGGAAATCGGCCTTGTCGACGCGGGCGGCCTGTATGAACAGCCTTTTCAGTTCCGGTTTAACGCCGGAGAGAATACCCTGCAGCTGGATTACGGTATGGGGGAAATGAAAATCACGCAAATCCGCATAGAAGCCCCCCAGGTTCTTCCCACCTATGAGGAATACCGTGCCAGCCTGCCGGAGGAGGTCAAGGACGCTCCGGCAGGAACCCTCCTGTCCTGGGAAGCGGAGAAGGGCGCCGTGCGCAACGATCCCTCTATCCGCTCGGTGTGTGACACCGACGCGGCCACTGTGCCCTATTGCGATGGAGATTACCGGCTGAATACGCTGGGAGACTCCCGGTGGGCCACGGGGAACCAGTGGGCGGAGTGGTCCTTTCATGTAAGCAAAGCGGGGCTGTATCAGATAAGCTTCCGCGCCTCTCAGTGGTATAACGATGGCCGTTCTTCCTACCGGCAGGTGACCATCGACAATGAGGTGCCTTTTTCCGAGCTTTTGGCTTATGAGATTCCCTACTCCCGCAGCTGGCAGACCATTACGCTGGGCGAGGAGAAAGACAAACCCTATCTCATCTATCTGGACGAGGGCGACCATACCATCCGCCTTACCACAAAAATTGGCTATATGTCGTCGGTTTCCAATCACTTGGAACGCGCCTCCCTGCGCCTGTCCGATGTGCTGCGCAGCATCATCAAGGTTACCGGTTATGACATCGACGTAAACTACCGCTATGAATTGGAAAAAAAGGCTCCGGAGGTTATCACGGGTTTTCAGGAGATTCTGGCGGAAGTGAAGGCTATGCTGGAGATCATGGAGGCGGCCGGGACCAAACCATCTTTGTATTACAGTCTGGTTTCCACAGAAGAACTGCTGGAAGGGGTTATTCAGAATCCGGACGATGTTACTATCCGGTATGATGAGCTGAGCACGCTGCAGACGAATTTCGGCACCTGGATGGATTCCATTCGTTCCAACGCGCTGGGTATCGATAGCTGGACCATCTGTGACCCGGCCACCGCACCGCCTAAGGCCACGGCCAGCTTTTGGGGCAGCCTGGTCAGTACGGTGAAAATCTTCGTCAAATCTTTCTCCAAGGATTACAGCAGTATTTCGGTGGGCGAAGGAGAAAGTGATTCCCGTATCCGCGTGTGGGTGTCTCTCGGCCGGGAATGGGCCGAAGCCCTGCGAGATATGGTGGACAACCAGTTTACCCCCGCTTACGGTACGCAGGTGGAAATGAACGTTTTCCCGTCAGGACAGCTCAATGCAGGTGCCGCTAATGCCTTGATGCTCGCTATCAACTCCGGTACGGCGCCCGATGTGTGCATCGGCGTCGCGACCTCGTCGCTGGCCGAATTTGCCATGCGGGACGTGCTCACCGATTTGAGCCGGTATGAGGAGTTCGACGCTTTTACCAAGAAGTTTATTCCCAATGCGTTTGTGCCGTTTACCTATCAGGAGGGCGTCTACGGCATTCCCTGTACCCAGGACTTCAGCGTGCTTTTCTATCGGAAGGACATCCTGTCCAATTTGGGCTTGGGTATTCCGCAGACATGGGACGATGTTTACCAGATGATTGCCCAGTTGAATGCCAGCGGCTATGAATTCTATTATCCGCAGAACCCGGCTCCTTTTATTTTCCAAAATGGTGCCAGTTATTACAGCGAGGATCTGCGTTCCTCTGGAATGGACGACGCCCGTTTTATGAAAGCCTTCGAGCAATATACCGAGCTGTTTATCAACTATCAAGTGCCCACGGCGGCCAATTTCTTTAACCGGTTCCGCACGGGGGAAATGCCCATCGGTGTGGGGAGCTATGACTTGTATCTCTCTCTTAGCACGGCGGCGCCGGAGCTTAAGGGGCGGTGGGGCATCTATATGCTGCCTGGCACGGTGCAGGAGGACGGTACCATCGACCGTTCGGTCAACGGCGGCGCCAATCCGGTCTCCACCAACCCAAGCACCGCCAACATGATATTGAAGGATTCCGCTCATCAAAGCGAATCGTGGGAATTCCTCCAATGGTTTATGAGCGAGGATATCCAGGTGGAATACGGCAATCTGGTAGAATCGATCATCGGACTCGGCGCCCGCTGGAACAGTGCCAATCTGGCGGCCTTCAAACGCCTTCCCTGGAGCAGTGAAGAGATCAACACCATCACCAAGCAGTGGGAGTACAACAAGGAAATCCCGATTGTCCCTGGTTCCTATGCCACTACGCGGTATCTCAACTTTGCCTGGACGGATATCGTCATCTCCGGTAAGGAGGTTCGATCCACGCTGGAAGAGGCCGCTGAGGAGGTCAACCGCGAAATCGACAAGAAGTATAAGGAATTCGCTAAGCGGGAGGCCAGCAAATAAGTCCGGAAAATTGCAGAAATAGAACAGGAGGAAAGAAATGGACACCATGAAAACCAAAAAAGGCTCCCTTCTCAAGCGGTGCACGGCTTGGATCTGCGGGGTATTGCTTATGGGGATGTCTTTGACTGCCTGCAGCCCTAAAACACCGGTCAGCAGCGATCCCGGCGAGACGACGAGCACCCCCAAGGCAGGAACCACGACCTCCATTTCCGAGAACGATACCACCACGGAGGGTACGCTCACAACGGATACGGACGCCACAGGCACGGCGGACAGCACCACATCGAAAAAGACCCGAACAACGACTAGGACGGAGGGAACCACGGTGACAGACAACGGCAATACCGTCGCCGAGGTTAGAATGGTCAATGGGATGCCCCGGCTGTATGTCGGCGGCAAACGGCGTGAGCCGATTTACTTTATGCCTCCGCATTTTGATTTCAATACCAATGAATCTCTCAATTCCCAGATGAAATACGCCTCCCAATATAATGTGGACCTGTTCATCTATCCCTACAGTTGGGAAAACCATGACATGCGCCGTTTCTTTAACAGCGCTCTGAAAAGTGTTGTCGAGTCCATGCTGGCCTACAATCCGGACGCGTACCTCATCCTCCGTCTGGATGTGACCGCCTCTCTGGAGAAAATGGGTCTGGATCGTTCGGAAGCCGCATGGCTCAACGGCGTGGAATCCGGTAACCCGTCCATGGCTTCGGACGCCTGGTACGCCAAGGCCAAGGAAATCTTCAAAAACGTCGTTGAGAACGTGATGAGCGATGAATATCTCTCCAAATACGTCATCGGCTTTGAAGTCCTCGGCGGCAACAGCGGCGAATGGTTTGAATACGATTACTGGGATGGCATGATGGATACCTCCGAAAGCAACCGGAAGGGCTTCTGCAAATATCTGGCCGGCAAGTACAAGACCGATGCGGCTTTGCAGACCGCCTGGGGGGATTCCCTGGTAAAGCTGAACACGGCGACCTTGCCGGATCACAACGATCTGCCGGGTATCAATCACGACGGCAATCAGGGAAACCGGCCTTTCCTCATGACCGCTAAGGCCGATCAGAAGTATGTGGATTACTTCGATTATTTGAACAACCAGCGGGCTGAGCGCCTCGGTGGCTTTGCCGATGTGATCAAAGAAGCCTCCAACGACACCAAACTTGCCATCGTTTATTACGGTTATCAATTTGAAACCCCCACCGCGAGCTCGGCTCACATGGCCGCCTCGAAATTGCTTACCTATGACAGCATCGACATGCTTTCCGGACCGGTGAGCTACAGCGATCGCAACGACGGCGGCATTGGCGCGTATATGGGCTTTATTGATTCGGTTACAGCGGCCGGCAAGATGTGGATGGACGAGGGTGACTATCGTTCGCCGGTTCACACCATTGAGCCTGGGGCCCCATCAGCTCATCCTGCCACCACTGCCCTGATGAATCAGGTGATGCGCCGGGAAGTAGCCAAATGCATGGTTTTCAACACTGGTGTGTGGTGGTTGGATCTGCAGGGAGCCGGCTGGTTCAATTATGAGTCCTTCTGGAAAAAGAACGAGACCATGATGAACCTGATGAACAACTACTACAATGTGCAGAAGAAAAAGACGCCGGATGTCTGTGTAATTCTAGATGAATCCGCTATGTCGCTCGTCTCGAATGCCCACGGGTATGCTGCCAATGGTCTGCAGGGCGCCCGCTCCACCCTATTCCGATCCGGCTATGACTTCGGCACCTATCTGGTGGAAGACGTGATCAACGGCAAGGTGGACGATGCCAAGGTGTATATTTTCCTCAATCCGTGGCGCTTGAGCAGTGCCGAGGTCACGGCCCTGGAGAAAAAGATACACCAGAAGGGCAAGGTTTCCCTGTTCATGTATGGCAACGGCCTGACCAGCGAGGCGGACTTCAAGAAGCTGACCGGCATGTCCGTGCATAGCGCGCAAGGCGGTTCCATGGCCATGAGCATGCAGGCAGGCGTAAGCGGCAGCGTGGCGCAGAATTCTCTGTCTGTGAGCCCGGCCTATTATGTGGACGGTAGCGGCGTGAAGACGCTGGGTACCTATACCAGCAACGGAGCTGCGGGAAAGGCGGGTATGGCTTCCTATACCCAGGACGGCTGGACCTCCGTTTTCTACGGCGGTACCCATCTGAACGGCGATATGCTCGCCTATCTGGCCGGGCTGGCCGGAGTGCATCGCTTCTCCACCTCCAACGATACACTGTATGCGGATGATCAGATGGTCGTATTGCATGCGACCACAGAGGGGAAGAAAACGGTGCAGTTCCCCACTTCCTGCACGATTTATAATCTGGAGACCAACAGCTGGACCACGGGCAAATCCATCACGGTCAATGCCTATAAAGGCCAGACTATCATTCTCTTCTATGGAGAAGAGAAAACGCTCCATAAGATTGTCGGCTGAGTATCGTTTCGTATAGGGTATTAAGGGACGCAGAATTTTGAAGCACAGGTTTTCTCAAAATTCTGCGTCCCTTTTTTAGAAACAGAGAGGAATATAAAAATGCCAAATGCACGTATACAAGAGGCGGACGAGGTTTTGACCTTTGCCCGTACCGAACTGGGAAAATATTATCGGATGGTCACGGGCGACGATCTGGCTGATGACGCCGCCATTCTGACAGTGGATAACGCCCTGGATGCCAGGCTGGATGAATATGCTGTTGAAGCGGGGCAGACCATTGCCATTCATGGTGCAACTCCGCGTGCGGTGCTGTTCGGCGTTTATGAGTACTGCCGCCGGGGGCTGGGCATCGGCTTCGTTCGTCCGGAATACGAGCGGATTCCTTCACGGGCGGCGGCGGATCTGCCCCCGCTGCAGTTTACAGCCAAGGCGGATTTTCCCGTGCGTGCTTATACCCCCGATCGCCCGGCAGATTTTGCCTATCCTATTGATTCTCTGGTTAAGCTGGGCTATAATGCCTATGCCATTTCCGCTACGAACTGGGAAAAGCAGAAGACTACCATGCAGCCCGCCATGAAAAAGCGGGGTATGATGCTGGCTATTTCAGGGCACGATCTAGGGTATTATATGCCCGCGGACAAATATTTTCCGCTGCATCCCGACTGGTATTCTCTCTATGACGGCCAGCGCACGCCCCACCAAATTTGCTATTCCAGCACAGGCTTTGCCGAGGAGCTGGCCCGCGTGCTGCAGGAATTCTGCCAGCGCGAGGACATCCATGAGCTGGTAATCATGTTCAACGACAATGCCTTTAAATGCGGCTGCGGCGCTTGCCAAAAGGCCGGATTCATGGCCACCTATCTGGGCATGTTGGGCCGTGTGCAGGACGCGCTGGATGCCAGCGGTATGGACGTGCAGATTTATCACATTGCCTATAACGCCGCGCTGGCCTGGGATATGCTGGAAGTCATTCCACCCGAGGCGGACGGCCCCTGCATGATTGCCTGCTGGGGCCGAGACTATCGGCTGGCGCTCGATGAGGCGGACGACGAACGCTCCCGCCGATTCCAGGATACCTTTGCACGCTGGGGCAGGCATCTCCGGGAGAAAAACAAAGGGTACGCGGTGTTTGAATATTATGGCGATCAATGGATGATGGGCACCCTGCTGCCGCCCATGGGACGCGTTTTGTCCAGGGATATGGCCTATATGAAGCAGGTGGGGGTCAGCCGGGTGGATTTTCTTCACTTCGGCTTCCAGGGGTCGCTGGATACGGTGGATGAGGTGCTGGCCGACTGCGGCGACAGCATTGAAGGGCATGCCGAGCACAATACGGAATCGCAGGTACTGTGGTTCAACCTGTATATGGCGGGCCGGTATATGTGGGACGCCCATACCGATTTGACCGGAGCTCTTGACGAATATGCCCAGCTATGCTTTGGGGAAGCGGCAGGAGCCGCCGCGGCCTTTTTACTTGAAGCGGAAAAGGCGCTGGCCCCCTTGTCCCGCTTTGCATCGGACATGTTCAAGCTGCGAGTAACCGAGCCGTGGCACCGGGACGATTTTTCCGCCAAGGGTACGGGCCGCACTCATATCCGTGCCTGGTCGCCCGAGGAGGATCCGCGCATTGCCGCGGACGCGGCACAGGCCTGCGGGCGTGCAGCTTCTCTGCTTGCTCCCGTAACCGATGCGCTGGCCGCAGCGTCGGTCTCTGACACGCAGCAAAGGGAAAACCTGGCGGATCTGCTGGCCTGCGCCCGGTACCTTCGGGATAAAACAACGTCCCTGCAGGAGCAGTACCAGGCGGAGCTGTCTCTGTCCGCAGGGGATAAGGACGGAGCGGCGGCGCATCTGCGCCGGGCGCTCGAGTTGGAAGAAAGCTTTGACGGCATCGGTATCGCACCGTGCCGCCGCTGGTTGGCGGAAGCCGAAAAGGCGTAAAGAGAGGGAAAGAGAATGGGCCTGGAACCTGTACAGGGCATGTGGCCGGTGACGGCCACCATCGCCGAGGAGGAGGGCGGTCCGCTGCTGCGTATTAATGGCCACCCGGAAATCCCGCTTTGGCTATACGGCAATACCATGATCGAGTATCCGGACTACAGCCGTTTTGTGCAGACGGTGGATAAAGCCAGAGACGCGGGCGTCCATGTGATTATGTGGGTCAACGTGCTGGACGAGCCGGAGCACAATCAGAAAGTGAACGAAGAGCTGTTCGCCCGTTACCCCTCCTGCTATGTGGTTTTCCGCATCGGGGTGGAATCCCCCGGACGGGAGGGCGAATGGGCCGTCAATGAAAACGGAAAAAACGGACAGTACAATTCCTACGCCTCCTCCTACTGGCGGCAGGATTTGGAGGAGCGATTCACCCGTTATATCGCCTGGCTGCGGGAGCAGCCGTATGCCGATCGCGTCATCGGATTCCAGCCCATGCACGATTATTCCGGCGAATGGTTTTTCATGACGCTGGAGGCCACGGAGGAAACGGGGCTTGCCGACGACTATTCCGAGCCAGCCCGCCGATACTTCGGCGCCTGGCTGCGCGAACGATACGGCGCGGTGGAAGCGCTGCGGGAGGCGTGGCAGGACGACAGCGTGACCTTTGATACGGTGCAGATTCCCTCCCTGGCCGAGCGGGACGCCTCACAGGACGGATATTTTAAGGATCCGCTGGCGGAGCGGGCCAGCATCGACTACGCACTGTTTTACCGCACCTTTATACCGGATGCCATCGCCTATACGGCGGGGCTTATTAAGCGGCTGACCGGTAATCACTGCTTGGTGGGCATCATGTACGGCTATAACCTGAAGATGAATTCCAGCTTTCCCCGTCCGGCAGCCACCGGCTGCTTCGGGCTGGGCGAAGCACTGCGCATTGAGGCAGTGGATTTCATCAGCTGTCCGGTCAACTATGGCGATCGCCGCATGGGCATGAGCGCCGAGCCCATGGGCACCTTTGACTCCCTGGCCCTGTACGGCAAGCTCATCATCATGGAAAACGACACCCGCACCCATGCGGTGTTGGCCCCGGATTATACCCATCCGGAGGATTATAATCCCGACGCCTACGGCACCGCCTCCTTTGCGCAGACGCTGGCGGAGACGCGGCGGGATACGGTGACCGATACCGTGATAAGCGGCGGAATGTACTGGATGGATTTGGTATCCAGAGGCTGGTGGAACGACAGGCGGGTCTGGGAGGAGAATCAGCGATTGATCCGGTTGCATGGGGCGAAGTATCTGCTGGCCTCCGACCGGGCGTTTTCTCCGCAGATGGCTTTCGTGCTGGATGAAAAGGCCATGGCCTACATCACCCTGAACCCGCAGGACGCCTTCGATCTGGAAAACGGCTATATCTGGCATCTGATAAACTACCAAACGTGGGAGCTGGCCCGCAGCGGGCTGACCTATGGGTATTACACCATGTCCGAGCTGCCGCGGCTGCCCGATTCGGTGCGCTTGATTTTGCTGCCGCAGACCTATCTATACAGTGGTGAGGCGCTGGAACAGCTGAAGGCGATGAAACGGGACGGACGGACGATCGTGTTTATGCGGGCTCCTGGTTATGTGTCGGATGAGGGCAACGGTACGGCCAATATGGAGCGAATGACCGGTATGCGCTTCCGACGGATGGGCCGGGCTCCCGCCATGACTCTAGTGACTGAACCGGAGAAAAACGGCGGGATAACCAGGGTGGGGTATTCCGGCGGCGAACTGGCCACCGCTTTTGCCGTGGAGGATCCGGAGGCAGAGACGCTCGGCGTATACGAGGGAACCGGCGACGTTTCCTTCGCCCGCAAGGAAATGGATGGCTGGACCAGCGTGTTTATCGGAACGCCCTGTCTGCCCGCGGCGCTGCTGCGCTGCCTGGGGAGGCGGTGCGGCTGTCACGCGTATCTCGATTCGGAGCGGGACAATCTGCGCACCGACGGAACGCTGTTTATGTTCCACGCTGCGCGGGACAGCGAGGGGACGCGTACCATCCGGCTGCCCGGCGCCCGCCGCGTATTAGATGTGGAAAAGGATGCGGTGCTGAATCCCCGCTGTGACTCATTTTCTTTCTCCTGCGGAGAGATGGAAACCCGCCTGTTCGTCGCGCTGAACCCGGAGGTGAAGGAACTGCCGGCGAGCGCCGCGGTCGGGCTGGAGCACCGGATGGATTCGCAGGGGCGCTGTCGGGTCCACCGGGGGGATGAGACCGTGCTGACCTTCCACGGCCGGGCCGTATCGCTGCGTGCCCGGCGCGGGCCGGTTTGCGGCCGGATCGGTGTCCGATTGGACGGCGTGGACATGCCGTATATCGACACCTACGCGCCGGAAGAGGGCGAGGGGGAATTCCTTATCGCCTATGGCATGAAGGCGGGAGTACACCGCCTGACGCTGCGCGTGCTGGAGCACAAGCATGTGGATGCGGCCAGTTTCGGCGCGGAGTGGTATGGCTTTGTCATCGGGGAATGAAACAAGAAATTTAATTGAATAAGCGAGAGGAAACCTAGATGTTTACGATTTCGTCCATGACAACGGAATACCTGGAGTCACCGCTGGGACTGGAAACGCAGACGGTGCGCTTTGGCTGGAAGATAGAGAGCCGCCAGCGGGACTGGCTGCAGCAAAGCTGCCGGATCCGGGTGGCTTCCGTAAAAAAAGGGCTGGACACGCCGGACATGTGGGACAGCGGCGTGATGGAAACCGAAACGGCAAACGAACTGGTGTATGCGGGCGCGCCGCTGCAGCCCTGCACGCCATACTATTGGCGGGTGGACGTGGTGTCCGCCGCAGGGGAGCGGGCCAGCCGGGACGGCACCTTTGAAATGGGACTGCTGGATGAAAATTTTACAGCCCAGTGGATCGGGCGGAAAAATCCCCGTTCCGGCTGGGGGTTGTATTTCCGCAAGGCGTTCGCCGTGAGCAAGAAGATTATTCGGGCCCGCGCGTACTTCAGCGGCTTGGGTATAGGAGAATTGTATCTGAACGGAGAACGGGTCGGCGACGCGCTGCTGGAGCCGGCGCAGACCGACTATGAAAAGAGGGTGCTGTACGCTGCCTATGACGTAACGGAACAGCTGCGCGGCGGAGAAAATGCTGTGGGCGTCATGCTGGGCGACGGATGGTATCACCAGAATCGGGTGTGGGCGGACGGCAGCTTTTCCTATGGAGATTGCCGCATGCTGCTGGAAATCCATATCTGGTACGCGGACGGCACCGTGGACAAGGTGCTGTCGGACGAGAGCTTTCTGTGCGCATACAGCCCGGTGACCCTGAACAACATCTACGGGGGCGAAACCTATGACGCCAGGCTGGAGCAGGACGGCTGGAATCTGCCCGGCTTTCAGGCCGATGAGGAGTGGCAGCCCGCCGTGGTTTTGCCTGCGCCCGGAGGCCGGTTGACCTGTTGTCTGATGCCGCCTGTGCGTAAGACGCGGCGGGTGCTGCCCGTGGAGGTACGCAATCACCATAAGGACGCGGAGGACCAGGTCTATGTTTTTGATATGGGAGAGAACTTCGCAGGATTTGTGCGGCTGCACATGCCGTATTCTCCGGCGGGAACCGAGTACGTGCTGCGCTTCGCAGAGGATGTGGACGAACTGGGCGGGCTGCTGTACACGTCGACGGGCATCGTCCATACCCTGGTCATGCAACAGGATCGCTATATCTCCCGCGGCCGGCCGGAAGGAGAATGCTGGGAGCCCCGCTTTACCTATCACGGCTTCCGTTATGTGGAGGTGACCGGTCTGTATGCCCGGCAGGTACCCGACGGCTTCCTGGAGGGCTTCGCGGTGAACACCGATTTGGCGGACGCGGGGGCGTTCTCCTGCTCAGACGAGCGCTTGAACAAGCTGGAGCGGCTGACCCGGCGAACCATTTTGTCCAATTATCACGGCATTCCGGAGGATTGCCCGGTGCGGGAACGATGCGGCTGGCTGGGTGACGCCCAGTTGGTCAGCGAGGCGGCCATGTGCCATTTCGATATGGCGGCCAGCTATGAAAAGTACCTGGAGGATATCCGTACCTCCAAAGAGATATTCGGTACCTGGAAGATGATCGCGCCCGGCAAACGGGTATGCCACCGCGCCACCCCTTTGTGGTCGTCGGCCCAGATCATATTGCCTTGGAACCTGTACCTGTATTATGGCGACGTGCGGGTGTTGCAGCGGTATTACGACGATATGAAGGAATTGATCCGGCACTATGTGGAGGATGAGTGTGTCAACTATATCCTGCACTTCGGGCTGGGTGACTGGTGCCCGCCCGGTGGCAACTATCATAATCCTCACCGCGTTCCTATCGAGGTGAGCTCGACCGCTGAGCTGTACCGCTGTACCACGCTGATGATCAAGGTGGCGGAGCGGCTGGGCAAGGAGGAGGATGCGGCCTCCTTCCGCGAGACAGCGGCCTGCATCCGCGAAGCGTTCAGCATGCATTATTATGATGAAGGACGGCATTCTTACGGTACCCAGGGAGCGGATGGCGCCGCCTTGGCTTTTGGTCTCTGCCCGCCGGAAGATACGGCTTTGGTGGCCCAGGATGCCCTGCGTCTGCTGTACGAGGAATGCGGGGGCGGCATGGCCACCGGCATCTGGGGAAATAAGTATCTGATACCCGCCATGACCGAACAAGGGTACGGCGACGATATGCTCGCCATGCTGTTCAATGAAGGGAAAACCAGCTTTGCCACCATGTTTCGTGACGGTGCGGCCAGTATTTGGGAATGCTTTGAAACGCCGCCCAAGACAGGCGGCGTGACCTCGCTCAACCACCCGATGCAAGCGGCCTTCACCAGCTGGCTGTACACCCATCTTCTGGGGATCGCCCCACAGGAGGAGGCGCCCGGTTTCCGGCGGTTCACGGTGCGGCCTTATGTGCTGGGCGGCATGAAACGGGCGCAGGGGCACCGTGACACGCCCTATGGCCGTATTGAAGCGGCTTGGACGGCGGAGGACGGCGTGTTCCGTCTGCGGCTGACCGTGCCAGCCAATACGCGGGCCGATTGTCTCCTGCCTATCCGCAGTGGCCTGACTGTCATGGCGGACAAGGAACGCGTGATGGTGGAATGTGCGCAGACGGAAGGCCGCGCCGTGTTCACTCTGGGTGCCGGCCGGTATGTGATAGAAGGGAAAATGTAAAAGAATGTGGCGGCTGTATATGCGGGAATAGTGATTACCGCGACTTTTTATCACATCTATACTTTGATATCGAAAAATAATTCAAAATAAATGAGGTACTGCCATGACTTCCAGAGAAAGACTGTTGAATACCATTTACCGCCGGCCGACGGATCGGGTGCCGATCTCGCTGTATGAGCTGTGCCAGTTTGAGGGCAGCAGCTACGCCTGGTTTGCAAATCAGGAGCCGTCTTACGCCAACCTGATGAAGGTGATGAGTGAAAAAACGGATTGTATTATGCAGACGGAGGCATCGATCCGATATCCGGAGATCGAGAAGATTACCGAGACCGAGACCTGGCGGGAAGGGGAAAGCACTTTCTGCCGCACGACACTCCATACGCCGAAGGGCAATCTCACCTCCCTCTGCCGCACGGACGACAATATTTTCACAACCTGGACGCTGGAGCATTTTCTTAAAGAACCGGAGGATATTGAAAAGTATCAGTCGCTGAATTTTACCTGTATGGTGGACAACACCCATATGCTGGACGATCAGCGCCGTGTCGGCGAAGGGGGGATTATTTGCCCGTCTGTGCGGGATCCGCTCTGCCGGGGCGCAGAGCTCTTTGCCATGGAGGATTTTCTCGTCTTTGCTCTTACTGAGCCGGAGGAATCCAAGAAATTCCTGGATTTTCTCTGGGAGCTGACCCGCTTCGAGCTGCAGGGAATGCTGAAGGGGAATGTCCAGGATGTCATGTTTCGTATCGTTGGCCCGGAATATGCCACTCCGCCCTATATGTCCACCGCTTACTATTATGATCTGGTGACCTGCTATATCGAAAAGATGGTGCCGATGATCCACGAGGCGGGCGCCATATCGCGGGTGCATTCCCACGGCAAAGTGCGCCATGCCCTGTCGGAGTTTGCCAAGACAGATCTGATGTGCGTGGATCCGGTGGAGCCGATCCCGGACGGTGATATTTCCCTGGCAGAGGTCAAGAAGCTGTATGGTGATCGGATGACCATCCTCGGGAATATTGAACTTAAGGAGCTGGAAAACTCCTCCAGTGAACGCATTGAGTTTCTGGTCAAGGAAGCGATGGACAGCGCAAAGCAGGGAGGAGGCTTCATTCTCATGCCGACCGCCACGCCCATCAACATTCCGCTGAATCCGAAAACTGAGCAGAACATTATCACCATGATTGAAGCGGGCCTATATTACGGACTGTATTGATATGTAACACCTTTAGGTGATTAGTCGTCCGTAAAAGGAAGGTTGGGAGGAAAACGTCATTGAAGACATTATGTGGATTAGATTGCGGCGATTGTGGCTTGAGAGAGAGCTGCGGGGGCTGCCGGGAAACAAATGGGCATCCGTTTGGCGGCTCCTGCATGATGGCGGAATGCTGCGCGGACAAAGGCTGTGAAAGCTGCGGAAAATCTTTGGAGACGCCTTGTAAGCTGAAGCAGCAGCTCGTAACGGAATTTAACGAACTCGGCATTGAGGATATGGAGGAAATCACCGATCTCAACGCCCTCTATGGCGCATATATAAACCTGCAATATACTCTGCCGAGCGGACAGGCGATTAAGTTCTGGGATGACACTAGAATTTATTTAGGAAATCAAGTCTGCAAAAAGAACAGCGATCGATGCTATGGCCTTACCGCTGACGAACGGTATCTTTTGGTGTGCGAGTACGGTGAAAATGGATCCGACGCGGAAATCATCGTTTACAAAAAACGGAGATAAATCGGGTGCCGCCCATATAAGACGCAGGCTTTTTCCTGCGGAATCGAACGAATCGGAGCCGGAGACGAAATCATGGAAAAACGATTGACAACGGGGCCTATAGGGCGCTCTCTGCTGGCTTTCAGCCTGCCGATGATTCTGGGAAATCTGCTGCAGCAGCTATACAACGTGGCGGACACGCTGATTGTGGGAAAAACCATAGGCCCGACGGCCCTTTCGGCGGTGGGGTCCTCCTATGCGCTGATGGTGCTGCTGACCTCCATGATTCTGGGGCTGTGCATGGGCAGCGGCGTGGTGTTTTCCCATCTGTTCGGCGCGGGAAGGCTGGAGGAACTCAAAACCAGCATATGGAATGCGCTGGTGTTCGTTTTCCTGGTTTCGGCGGCGATCAACGGGATTTCTTATCTGCTGCTCGAGCCGTGCATCGTCTGGCTGAAGGTGCCCGCGCAGGCGGTGGCGTTTACCCGTACGTATCTGCGGATCATTTTGGCCGGCATGACGTTTGTCTCCATATACAACTTCTTGGCGTCTGTTCTCAGGAGCATCGGCAACACCGTGGTTCCCCTGCTTTTTCTCGCGGCGGCGGCGGTGACCAATATCGTGCTCGATCTGGTTTTTATCCTGGCGCTGGATTTGGGCGTGGCGGGGGCAGCACTGGCGACGGTGATCGCGCAGGCCCTTTCGGCGATCGGCGTGTCACTGTATGTTTTTGTCAAGGCCAAAGACCTGTGTCCCCGACGGCGGCACAGGCATTATGACCGCGAGCTGCTGCGAAAGATCATCAGCAATTCGGTGTTGACCTCCATCCAGCAATCGATTATGAATTTCGGCATACTGATGGTGCAGGGGCTGGTCAACAGCTTCGGCTTTGCCGCAAGCGCCGCGTTTGCGGCTGTGGTGAAAATCGACGCATTCGCGTATATGCCGGCCCAGGATTTCGGCAATGCGTTCTCCACGTTTATCGCGCAGAACCATGGGGCGAAGCAGGCGGAACGCATCCACAAGGGCACGATTACCGCCATGAAGATGTCCAGCGTTTTCTGCGTGCTGGCGTCTGGCTGCGTCTATGTGTTCGCCCGGCCGTTGATGCGGCTGTTCGTGAAGGCGGGCGAGACGGAAATCATCGCCATCGGCGTGCAGTATCTGCATATCGAGGGCGTATTCTATGTGGGCATCGGTTTGCTTTTCCTATTGTACGGACTGTTCCGCGGATATGGGCGGGCCGGCGTCTCCATCGTGCTGACCGTGGTGTCGCTGGGAAGCCGTGTGGCGCTGGCGTATGCGCTGTCGGCAATTCCGGCCGTCGGTATGGTTGGCATCTGGTGGTCGGTGCCCATCGGGTGGGCGCTGGCGGATATCGTCGGCATCGGGATTTACCTGAGAGAAAGAAAGCAGGCGGCTTAGCCGCCCGTGGGGATAAAAAAGACCGCCGGTATATGCAAGAGGGACAACCTGTGTGAAGAAAAAACGGCGGACATCGTCGCCTGCGCTATGGCCTCCAGAAAGTCGTGCAGGCGGCTTTGTCTTCCAGGTTATATCGAATCATGGCCTCGAGCAGCGCGTAATCCACCGGCCGGTCCCATTCCATGCGCAGCAGCTGCTGGCTGTGCGAATAGCCGGCCCGACGGATATCCTCTGAAAAACGCTCGAGCCCCGCTCTTTCCGGGGCGATCGCCAAGTGGTTTTTGGCCGTGCTGAAACCGATGATAAAGGTGCCATGATGGGTAAACATCGGCTGGCTCCAGGCAATTCTCGGCGTCAGCTCGGGAAAAGTCTCGGCCACCCAAGCCAGCACCTCCTGTATGCGCGCCCGGTGGCGGGGATCCCCGATCCGCTCCAAATACTCGTCAAACAGCTCCATAAGTGCCGCCTCCTGACAGGTTGTGGCCGTTGCCGGCCCCATTAGTATCGCCGGAAAAATGCGGAATCCTCAGGCCGGTCGACGTTTTTTGCCCCATGTGCTATACTGGAGGCGGAAATGAACGGGAAGGGGATGCAGACGATGCGTACATCGGAGGAAATGTTCCGCTTGATACTGGATGTGGCACGGGAGGACGACCGGATTCGGGCGGTGGTGCTGTCGGGATCGCGCGCCGATCCGGAGGTGCCGCGGGATCGATATCAGGATTACGATATTCTGTTTTTGGTACGGGAGGTCGCCCCGTTTTACAACAACACGGCTTGGATAGAAACGACCTTCGGCCGGCCCGCCGTCATGCAGATGCCGGAGGTTATGACCCATCCGCTGCTGCCGCCGGACGGGGATGGGCATTTCACCTATCTGATGCTGTTTGAGGATGGCAACCGCATCGATTTAAGCATCGATAACCGCCCCTATATCGACGACGGGGAACCGGCCGTCGTTCTGCTGGACAAGGACGGCCTTCTGCCGAAGCTGCGGCCCCGGAAAGAGTATTGGCATATCCAGCCGCCGGACAGGTCGGTATACCGGGACTGCTGTAATGAGTTCTGGTGGTGCCTGAACAATGTGGCGAAGGGCATTGCCCGGGATGAACTGCCCTATGCGATGGAAATGTTCCAGAAATACGTCCGGGACATGCTCAATGAGATGGTGCGGTGGGCGATTGGTGTGCGCACGGGATTTACGGTTTCCGCGGGGAAATGCGGCAAATATTTCAAGCGCTATCTGCCGGAGTGCCAATACCGCCTATATGCGCAGACTTATGCAAGCGGCGATTACACCAGCCTGTGGGCGGCGGTGTTCACCGCCTGCGAGCTGTTCCGGCTGACCGCGGGGGAAGTGGGCGCGTATTTTGCGTTTGCCTACGACGAGCGGGAGGACCAGAACATGACGGCCTATCTGCTCGCCGTCAAAACACAGTGGGAACAAGCCGGCACCCCTTGAAAGGGAGCGCGAATAAGAAGACCGCATCCGTTAAGCGACGGATGCGGTCTTTTTGTCGTTATAGGGCGGCCATGGCGGCGTTCAGGGCCGTCCGGGGATCCCCCGACGGCTCGGTGGGGTAGGGGTCGCCCAGGGTGGTGAAAAAGTATTCGGCGTCGTACCGGCTGTAATCCGCCACCGGCCGGCCGGTCAGCAGGGAGATGCGCAGCAGGCGGATGTACGATTCCCAGCGAGGCCGGTAGAAATCCCCGAGCAGGCCGCTCCATTCCCGGGCGGCGTAGTCCCGCAGGCCGATGGCCCCCTGCCGGTCGCCCCAAAGGGTCAGCAGGGTACGGGCCTGCCACTCGAAATAGGCTTTCTCCTCCGGGGTGCGGCCGCAGGCCTTCGCCCTCTCCAGCCACGGGCCCAGCAGCATGTGCCGGTCGGTGGACACCAGCGCCTCCTGCACCGGGTAGAGGGCCAGAAACGCGTCGGCGCAGGCGTCGAAGGCGGCAACGTCCTGATCCTGGAAGGCCTTCTGCAGCCCTTCCACATAGCCCCAGGCCTTGTTAGCCAGGGCCTGGCGGACGAAGTCGATGACGTCCAGCCGATAGGGATCGCCCTCGGCCAAGGCCTCCCAGCCCTCCAGCAGCAGGCGGCAGGCGTCCTCCAGCCGCCGGATATCGTAGTTGAAGGTGGGCAGGCTGTAGGAGGACACCATGTCCACCGTCAGGGAGGGGCGGGTGCAGAAGGCGGATTCCCGGGGAGAAACGGAGGTGTCGGCCAGATACACCTCGTTTTTCAGGATGTGCCATCCTTCCAGCACGGAGGGCGGGCAGGCGCCGTATCGCTGGGTCAGGCAGGCCTCCAGCCAGGCATCCTCCTCAAAGGGGGATTGCCGCAGGGCCAGATCGGCCACGGCATCGAAGAGGATTTCGTCGGTTTCCACCCCTTCCGGCAACAGGGCGACACCCACCATGGAGCAGGCGGGATCGGCGGCGTAGCGGTGCGGCTCCCCCAGCAGCTTGCGGAGATTGCCGCGGGTGACCCGCTGGCCGCCGAAGTTGTTGACGCAGCCGTACAGCCAGGGATAGCCGGCGAAATCGTCGCCGCCGTCGGCGCAGTCCTCGGCCCGCAGATTGCCGATGAGGACATTTTCCGGGGAGAGGGCGCGCAGCAGCTCCCGGCTGGGATTGCTCTGCCAGCCTTGGAGGAACCAGACCGGGCTGTCGGACACCCGGCCCATCTGCCGGTAGCAGCCCCGGGCGTAGGCCGCCATATCCACGCCGGCGGCGTTGCCCCCTTCATGGAAGGGATCGGCGGCGAAATAGTGGACGTCCCCGCCGAACAGCTCCCGCTGGATATCGTAAAAATCGGCGGCGATGCCGTCGAAAGCCGGATCTGCGGGCAGGAGGATGGAGGGGCGGGGAAAATCGCACCACAGCCCCTGATCCAGCGGATGGGATCCGGGATGACGCTCCCCGAAGTCGGGCGGCACCATGCCCGCGTAGCCGGGCAGGACGAGGCCGGCGCCGAAGGAGAGGAGATAGGCGTTGATTTTCCGGGACAGGGCGCAGCGGTTTTCGTACCAGGCGGCGGGGGCCGGGCCGCCCCAGGAGGTGAGGTTCATCATGCACTGCCAGGGGAAAAAGGCCGGGCCGGCCACGTATTCCCGGGCCTCCCGCTCGGTATAGCCGTGGCGCTGCAGCAGGGCGAGCCAGACCGCCTCATGCCCCACCGGATTGAGCACTAGGTTGTAGCCGGAAAGCATCATCCAATCAAGAAACGGCTCCCACTGTTCCCAATCCCAGAAGGCGAAGGTGTAGCCATAGGTGCAGAAGTTGAGAAAATACCGGTACAAAAAGGCGCTGGTTTCCTCCTGCGCGCCGCCCACCGGCGGCGGGGAGGGGGGAAGATTCAGCCGCCGGGTCAGGGGGCCGACATAGCTGCCGCAGCGGTTCTTCAGATACCAGTAAAAGGCGCTGGCGGCCGCCGTGCCGGAGGTCGCCTCCAACAGAATGCCGTCCTCCCGATCGGTCAGACGATACCGATCCTCGCCGGGATGCGCCTCGGGCAGCGGGCGGACGGTGAACCGGGCGGCGTACGCCTCGCCGGCGATCCGCCGGATGAGGCCGCGCACCGCCTGTTCCTCCAGGTGAGCGGGGATATTCTTGGCCTTGACGCGGGCGGCGGCCTCTCTGGCCGCGTGGGGAGAGTCCATAAAACCTGCCTCCTTGCTATTGATTTCCTAATAATGGCTTCCAAGCTGGTTGTATCACATTCAAACGGCGGATGCAATGGCATTTTTTTACGGTATGTTGGCTTTTTACGATGGGAGGGACGATAACCGCCCGTTTCAAGCAAACAACACAAAAAATCAAAATGGATATAAAAAGGTTGATATTTCTTTCTTAAAACCCAATGGTATACTGTAAATAGTGAACAAAAAGCTTGGAGGCGACGGCCATGAAAAGGCGGAGAACCGTGCTGACCCTGGCGTGTGCGGCGGCCTTGCTGCTGCAGGTATTCCTGCCTGGCGGGGCGCCGCTGCTGCGCGTTCAGGGAGAAGGCGTGGCCGGCGGACAGGAGGGGGGCGCTTCCCTGTCCGAGAAGGGCGATACATATGCCGCGTATCTGGCGCGGTACGCCGACGCGGCCCGGCCCCGGCTGCCGGAGGATATCCGCCGGGCGGCGGGGGATTTTCAGGCCATCGAGCCGGAGGGCGGCTACGAGGTGCTGTCCGGCTATGCTGGACGGGATCAGGCGCTGCTGGTGCAGAGCGGGCTGCAATATGTGGATTATGCGCTGGAGGTGCCCCAGGCGGGGCTGTATAACCTGCTGGTGGAGCACCACCCCATGGACACCGACAGCAAGCGGTATGAACTGGGGGTGCAGATAAACGGCGAAACCCCGTTCTCCCAGGCGTCGAGCCTGACCATCTCCAACACCTACGAGCCGGCGGGTCAGGCGGTCATCACCGACAGCAGCGGCGATCAGTTCGCCGCCAACCGGGCGATAAGGCAGGACTGGACGGACAGCCGGCTGACCAATCCCGACGGGGACTACGACGATCCGCTGCTGTTTTATCTTCGGCAGGGAACCAACGTCGTGAGGCTGATCTTCTCCGCGTCCGACGCTCTGGTACTGGGCGGTGTCCGGGTTTGTGAGGAGGAGGCCCCTCCGTCCTATGCGGCCTACCGGGCGCAGCAGCCCGGCAGGGACACGGGTAAGGCATTGATCCAGACGGAGGCGGAGGCCGCCACGCTGCAGTCCGACTCCACCCTGCGGCCCGAGTCCGATCGGACGGATCGCGCTACCTCTCCTTATAGTGCGAAGAATATGCTCATCAACATCATCGGCACCACCTGGAGCGCCCACGGGCAATGGCTGGAGTGGACGATAAAGGTCGAGGAAAGCGGGTATTACCGCCTGTCCTTCCGCTACCAGCAGGAGGCGCTCAAGGGGCTGCCGGTGGGGCGGCGGCTGTCCATTGACGGCGCGGTGCCCTTTGCCGAGGCCGCCTGCCTGCGCTTCCCCTACACCAGCCGGTGGGATTTGCTCACTGCGGCGGACGGGGAGGGGGAGCCCTATCTGTTCTACCTGCCGGCGGGCACCCATACCCTGCGTCTGGAAGCGGTGCTGGGAGAGCTGGCTCCCATTATCCGGCAGCTGAACGACGTGATCTACAGCCTAAACCAGTGGTACCGGAAAATCATCATGATCACCTCCACCTCGGCGGACAAATACCGGGACTATAACCTGGATAGGGAAATCCCCGGCCTGCTGGAGGGGCTGACCGACTGCGCGAACCGGCTGCGGGACGGCTACAATGCCATCTGCGCCGTCGCGGGGGGCGAGGCGGCGGAATGCGCCATCCTGATGACCACCGTGCGGCAGCTGGAGAGCTTCGTCAGCGAGCCGCGGACCATCCCGTACCGCATCACCTCCTTTCAAAGCAACATCGGCAGCGTCTCCGCATGGGTGCTGGATATCCGCAACCAGCCGCTGATGCTGGACTATTTCCTGCTGTGGCAGGAGGGGGCGGCGCTCCCCAAAACGACGTCCAATCTATGGGACAGCATCGCGCACAGCACGTCCCTGTTCTTTTATTCCTTTGTCCAGGATTACAACGGGTTTTCGGCCAAGGAGGCGGACAAAAGCATTTCTCTCTGGCTGGGCACCGGGCGGGATCAGGCCGAGGTGCTCTGGAAAATGACCACCGACCTGTTCACCCCCAAGAGCGGCATCCATGTAAACATCAAGCTGGTCAGCGCCACCATGGTGGAGGCGTTCCTGTCAGGTAACACGCCGGATGTGGCCATCAACACCACCCGGGACACCCCGGTGAATCTGGCGGTGCGAAGCGCGCTGCTGGATTTGGCGGCCTTCCCGGACTTCGAGGATGTGACCGGCTGGTTCCAGCCGGGGGCCCTGACGCCGTATTCCTTCCAGAACTCGGTCTACGGCCTGCCGGACACCCAGACCTTCAACATGCTGTTTTACCGCAAGGACATATTCGAGGAGCTGGGGCTGACGGTGCCCCAGACCTGGGACGATTTCATCGAGACGGCCAGCCAGCTGCATCTATATAAGCTGGAGGCCGGCATCCCGGTGACCAGCGTCGCCTCGGCGGCGTCGGCAGCGGGCGACGCCAGCATGTATTATACCCTGCTGATGCAGAACGGGGGGACGGTGTTCTCCGACGACCTGTCTCGCACCTTGCTGGATTCCGACCCGTCCCAGAAGGCGTTTTCGCTGTGGACGGATTTGTATACCAAGGTGGGACTGCCGGTCAGCTACGATTTCTTCAACCGCTTCCGCAGCGGCGAGGTACCCATGGCCGTGGTGGCCTATAACAACTATAACCAGCTGGCCTCCGCTGCCCCCGAGCTGCGCGGCCTGTGGGAGATGGCGCCCATTCCCGGCACCCGGCAGTCCGACGGCACCATCAGCCGTGTCCAGTCCGCGTCGGGTACGGCGGCGGTCATCCTCAGTTCGACCTCCAAACCGGAAGAGGCCTGGTCGTTCATCAAATGGTGGGCGGGCGCGCAGGCGCAGGGCCGCTACGCGGGTGATTTGGAATCGAAAATCGGGGTCATCGCCCGGGTGCCAGTGGCCAATAAGGACGCCTTCGGCGCCCTGGACTGGGATCCGAAGACCGCCGGCCTGCTGGCGGAGCAATGGGCTCAGGTGCGGGAGATCCCCCAGGTGCCGGGCAACTATTACCTGGACAGGGATCTCATTAACGCCTTCCGCGACGTGGTGTACAACGGGCGGAATTCCCTGGAGGCCATTCAGGAGTACGGCAGGCGAATCAACGGGGAAATCGCCCGGAAGAGGGAGGAATTCGGCCTTGCGTAACGATAAACCGGCCAAGGTGCCCCTTCTCAAGGACTTGAAGGCCAACCGGGATTTGTATCTGATGATGTTGCCCTTTTTCCTGCTCTTTTTCTTGATGATCCTGCTGCCGGTGCTGGTGGCGACGGTGCTCAGCTTCAGCTACTACAATATGTTCGAGACACCCTCCTTCATCGGGCTGAAGAATTACATCAACCTCTTTATCCACGATGAGATTTTCGGCATCGCCATGCGCAACACCCTGCTGCTGTCCCTCCTGACCGGCCCGGTCAGCTACCTGCTCTGCTTCGGGCTGGCGTGGCTGATTAACGAGTTCGGCAACGGGCTGCGGGTGCTGCTGACCTTCTTCTTTTATGCGCCGGCCCTGGCGGGCTCGTCGGTGTTCTTCATCTGGCAGTTTTTGTTCAGCGGGGACGCCCACGGGTTCATCAACGGGGCGCTGATGAATATCGGGCTTATCAAGGAACCGATTCAGTGGCTGACCGACCCGGCCTACAATTTCGGGGTGCTGGTGCTGGTGCAGCTGTGGATGTGCCTGGGCACCGGGTTCCTGGCCTTTATCGCCGGCTTCAAGGGCATCGATACCTCCTTGTATGAGGCGGGCAGCATCGACGGGGTGCGCAACCGGCTGCAGGAGCTGTTTTACATCACCCTGCCCATGATGAAGCCCCAGCTGCTGTTCGGCGCGGTGATGCAGATTTCGGCGTCGTTTTCCGTCAGCACTCTGTCCACCCAGCTCTTCGGCGCCAACAGCACCAACTATTCGGCCCACACCATCGTGCTGCACATGATGGATTACGGCACCGTCCGGTACGAGATGGGCTATGCCTGCGCGGTGGCGGTGGTGCTGTTCATGATGATGCTGATTTTCAAAACCCTGGTGGGCTTCGTTCTGCGGTATGTCAGCAGCGATTAAGTGAGGAGGCACGCGTATGCGCAAGCTGTTTCGGTTCAAACGACTGCGCCGCGGCGGACGAAGCCGCGTGGGGAACGCGGCGCTGTTCGTGGTGATGATCGCCCTGAGCGTGCTGATGATCGCGCCGCTGGTTTACTCGGTGATCAATTCCTTCAAGCCGCTGGATGAGCTTTTCGCCTATCCGCCCCGCTTCTTCGTGGTGCGGCCGACGATGGAAAACTACTCCATGCTGTTCAAGCTGGTGGCCAATATGCGGGTGCCGTTTTCCCGGTATCTGTTCAACAGCGCCTTCATTACGGCGCTGACCACGGTAGCCAGCGTCGTCATCGCCTCCATGGCGGCGTATCCGCTGGCCAAGTATAAGCTGCGGCTGGGCTGGCTGTTCGACCTGGTGGTGCTGACCCTGCTGTTCAACGGCACGGTGCTGGCGCTGCCCCAATACGTCATCATGGCCCGCCTGCATCTCATCAATACCATGCTGGTGTATATCATTCCCAACCTGGCGGCGCCGCTCGGGCTGTTCCTGATGAAGCAGTTCATGGAGCGCATCCCCATGCCGCTTATCGAGTCTGCCCGCATCGACGGCGCGACCCAGTTCCAGATTTTTTTCCGGATTGTTATGCCCCAGGTCAAGCCGGCCTGGATGACCCTGACCCTGTTCACGTTCCAGAGCGTTTGGGCCCAGCAGCCGCTGAACATGGTGTTTGACGAGAATCTCAAGCTGCTCAACATGGCCTTCACCAACGTGATTGCGGCGGGCATCTCCCGGATGGGCCCCTCCATGGCCTCGGCGGTGGTGCTGATGCTGCCGCTTATCGTGGTGTTTCTCGTCACCCAGAGCAACGTCATTGAGACCATGAGCGCGTCGGGGATCAAGGAATGACGGGGCCTATCCACTCCATTTCAGCAAAAGAACGGGGGTTTATGATGAGGAACACTGCCTCAGCCCATCGCTTTTGGGGACGAATGTGCCTGTGCTTGCTGGCGTTCTGCTGCCTGCTGGCGGCCGGCGCCCCCGCGGCCGGGGCGTTATCCTATCAATACGATCGCAAGGACAAGGCCGTGCCGGCGCCGGACGGGTACGCCTGCGTGCGGCAGGCACGCAGTGATCAGGCGGAAAAGGGCGCCAACTGGGATCCCACCGATTTGTTCATCGACGAGGACGGGCTTATCAACGTCCTGGATTCGGACATGGGGCGGATCCACGTCTATGACCGGGAACTGCATTACCTGTCCACCCTGAGCTTTACCGAGGAGGGGGCGGAAGCCTTCCTGATGGGGATTTCCGGCCTGTACGTGGACGGGAAGGGGGACGACAAGACCTATTACGTGGCGGATCCGGAACGGGAGCGGGTGTTCATCGCCGACGCGAAGGGGGCCATCGTCCGGGAGATTCTCCGGCCGGACACCGAGCTTATCGATCAGAGCGTCACCTTCGCCCCCACCAAGGTGCAGCTGGACAAAAACGGCAATCTCTATGTGCTGGTTCCGGGCATCTATATGGGCGCCTGCGTGTTTTCCGCCAAGGATGATTTCGCCTTTCTGACCTTTATCGGTAGCAACCCGGTGGAGGCCACCGCCTTCCTGCTGGCGGATTATTTCTGGAAGCAGGTACTCAACCAGAATCAAATCGACAGCATGAAACGGTACGTGCCGGTTTCCTTTGAAAACTTCACCCTGGATGCCGAAGGATACCTGTACACGGTGACCAACAAAACCTCCCTGGGCACCCAGTTCACCGATGAAATCAAGAAATTCAACACCAACAGCCTCAACATCCTGCCCCACCAGGATTACGGGGATCTGGAACTGGGCAAGACCAACGACATTCTGCAGGATACCTCCTATGTGGATATCGCCGTAAACGAGGGCGGCTATATGGCCGCCCTGGACGCCAACCTCTGCCGGGTGGCGGTGTTCAATCAAAACGGCGACCGGCTGTTCACCTTCGGGGAGCGGAACAACACGGTGGGCGGCTTCGATACCCTGACCGCCCTGGACGTGTTCGGCAGCGATATCTATATCCTCGATCAGAATTACGAGACGATTTCCCTGTTCCGGCCCACCGCCTACGGACGGGATGTGCTGGCTGCGGCGGATTTGTTCGGCCAGGGGCATTACACAGAGGCGGAGCCGCTTTGGCGGAAGGTCATCGGACAGAACGGCGGGTTCTCCCTGGCCTATGTCGGGCTGGGCAAGGCGCTGCTGGAGCAGGGGGATTTCCAGGGGGCCATGGAATATTTCCGCCAGGGCAACGACCGGGACGGATACTCCCAAGCCTTTTCCCAGTACCGGGCCCAGGGGATGCAGACGGTTTTCGTCGGGATTTTCGCCGCGGTTTTCCTCCTGTTCATCCTGCTGCTGGTGGCGGAACGCCGCCTGAAGGTGCGCAGCAACTATCTGGTTAATCCCATACATAAGAGCCTGGCCGGCAAGGTGCGGTATACCCTGTTCCACCCCGGGGAGGGCGGTTACGTGCTGGCCCGCCATACCGATGTGAAAAAAACGGGGATTTTCAGTCTCTGCGTCCTCGGCGTCTGGTTTTTCGCGTCGGTCGTCGACTGGCAGTACAGCGGCTTCATTTTCAACCCGAACAATCCCGAGGAGTTCGAGGTGCTGTTCCATCTGCTGAAAACCTTCGGCCTGTTCGCCCTGTGGGTGGTCGCCGGCTGGTTCGTTTCCAATCTGATGGACAGCAGCGCGCGCCTTACCGATTTGACGGTGGTCAGCGCTACGGCCCTCCTGCCCTATATCACGGGGGTGCTGCTGCACACGGCGGCTAGCAACCTGCTGGCCAAGGAGGAGGGCGGCTTCCTGACGGCGATGCAGGTCATTCTCATCCTCTGGTCGGCGGCGATTCTCATCGGCGGCTTCCGGGAGATTCATGAGATGTCCTTCCGGGGTGCCCTGCTGTCCATCCTGTTCACGCTGCTGGGGATTTTGCTGATCCTGTTCATGGCCCTGCTGCTGTGGAGTTTGTTCCAGCAGGTGTTCGTATTCTTCGCCCAGCTTTGGGATGAAATTATCAAAATGATCGGGTAGCGCCGTGGGAAGGGAGAGGATGCGCATGGAACACAATCGAATCCGCGCCGGCGCCCGGCGGCTGCTGGCGCTGAGCTGCGCGGCCGCGGCGGTTCTGCTGTTCGGCAGCGGGGCGGCGGGGCAGACCCAGACCCCCGCGCTTTCCTACGGCGAACCCGTCGCCTCCAGAGAGGAGGCGGTGCTGCGGGATCCGTCCGGCGCGCTGGAGCTGCGGGCTGATCTGCTGACCGGACGGGTCACGGTGCAAGACGAGCGGACGGGTACCCTTTGGGCCAGCAATCCGGAGAAGCCGGAGGAGGACATCATCGCCTACGGCATCAACCAGAGCCGGATTCAGTCCCAGCTGCTGGTCACCTATAAAGGCGCCTCCAACACCATGGAGGAGACCAATGACAAGGAGGCGGCCGGTGAGGGGAACAAGTCCATCGCGGCCTACCGGGAAGGGGATACCCTAACCCTGGTCTATACCTTTGAGGAGCTGGGCTTTGTCGTTCCGCTGCAGTACCGGCTGTCGGAGGGGCGGATGACCGCGTCGGTGCCGGTGGCGGGTATCCGGGAGACCAAGGGCAACATCCTGGCCGCCCTGACCATCCTGCCGTTCTTCGGCGCCGGCTCCACGACGGAGTCCGGGTATCTGCTGGTACCGGACGGCTCCGGCGCCCTGATGAATTTCAACAACGGGCGCACCAACGAGGGACGCCTGACCCTGGACACCCTGTACGGCGACCGGTCGGTGACCGACGACAAACGGCCCCCCGCGACCCAGCCGGTGCTGCTGCCGGGCTTCGGCATCTGCCGGGGGACGGCGCAGCCGGGGGATACGGCGGGGACTGCGGCGCTGTTCGCCTATGCCACCGACGGGGCGGCCGCCGGCCAGATTACCCTGAACACGGCCGGACGGGAAACCGGTCAGAATTACATCTATTACACCTTCCTGCACCGCAACAACGCGGTGGAGATGCTGCTGGACCGCACCTACGCGGCCAAGGCCAAACTGATTTGCGACACCGCCGACACCGGCGCGCAGAGCTACGAGATGAGCTACTTCTTCATGGAACCGGGTAAAACCGACCTGGCCGGGATGGCGGATGCCTGCTCCCAGCAGCTGTTCGGCCGTGAGGCCTCGTCCGCGGCCGGGGACGTGCCGCTGTTCCTCGATATGTTCATGGGGGTGCGGGTGCAGGAGAATTTTCTGGGTATCCCCTACCACACGCTGCGGCCGCTGACCACCTTCTCCCAGGCCCAGGCCATTTCCGACGACCTGCGGGGCGCGGGGGTTGCCAGCGTCACCATGCGGCTGCGGGGGATCGACGCCGACGGCGCGTACGCCGGCCGGCTGGATACCGCGTTTCGGGCCGACCGCAAGCTGGGCGGTCTGGACGGTTTCCTAACACTGCAGGAGACGGAAAACACCGCCGTTTACCCGGACATGGAGCTGACCATGTTCACCAAAAGCGGCGGCGGGGTATCCGCCCTGTTCGACGCGTCCAGCGACCTGCTGCGGGACACGGTGCGTCTGCCGGCCTTCCGCCTGGCGGCGGGAGACGTGAACGACGAACTGCCCGCCCGCCGGCTGCTCAAGGCCTTTCAAATCCCGACGGTCACCGCCAAGCTGGCGGCCAGCCTGAACAAAGCCGGGGTGAAAAACGCCGCGGCCGCCTCCCTGGGGCTGGCCCCCTATCCGGACTACAGCCGGTCTCACGTCACCTCCATCGGCGAAACGGCCCGTCTGCTCGAGCAGGCAGCGGAAGCCCTCGGCAAGCGGGGCGGTTTGATGCTCGAGGCGCCGGGCGCGGCGGTTCTGCCCCATGCCGATACGCTGCTGCATATGCCCACCACCTCTTCCGGCTATAACCTGACCGACACCACCGTGCCCTTCCTGCAGATGGTGCTGTCCGGCTACCTGCCCTACGCGGCGGAGGACGCCGGGAGCTCCGGCGATCGGGAAACCATGCTGCTGCGCAGCGTCGAGGGCGGGTCGGCGCTGTCCTTTTCCCTGATGGACGCGGATTACAGCCAGGTGACCGATACGCCCCTCGACTCGCTGTACGCCGCTACCTATGCGCAGCAGCGGGAGACCATTCTCGCGCTGTACGCCCGCAGCCGGGCGGCGCTGTCCGGCGTGTACGGCCGGCGGATTACAGGCTATCGGATTCTGGCGGCCGATCAACGGGAAACCGTCTACGACGACGGGACGGCCGTTTTGGTCAATTACGCGGATCAGCCGGTGGTCTGGCGGGGCCAAACGGTGCCGGCGCGCTCCTGCGCCGCGGCGAAGGAGGGCTGACGGATGACAATGAAAAAATGCGGGCGTTCCCGGTTGGTCCGGTGCCTGTTCGGCTCGACCATCGAGCAGAGGCGGGATTCCATGGGATACGTGTTCATCCTGCCTTGGGTTATCGGCCTTATCTGGTTTTTCCTTTGGCCCATGGCCCAGGCGGCGCTGTATGTCTGCAACGAGGTGACCTTGGGGGACAACGGCCTGGTGTACAACTTCGTGGGCACAAAAATCATCCGGCAGGTCTTTTTCGACAATCCAAACAATTTCCGCACCATTCTGGAGAGCACCGGCACCACCCTGATAAACGCGCTGCTCATCGTGGCGTTCAGCCTGATTGTGGCGGTGCTGCTGAATAAGCCTTTTCGGGGCCGGGGGTTCTGCCGGGCGCTGGTGGCGCTGCCGATTATCGTGTCTTCCGGCGTGCTGATGCAGGTGTTCAAGGAGGATTTGTTCCGCTCCTCCATCGAAAGCGCGGCCGAGGCCACCGTTTTCCAGGGGGTGGTGCTGGAGGATTCCCTGGCCAAGCTGGGGCTGGGCGACGAGTTCATCGGGGTGCTGACCGGCCTGGTGTCCAGTATCCTCGACCTCATCTGGCAGTCGGGGATTCAGATCCTTCTGTTTGTGGGCGGCATGCAGTCCATTTCCAGCTCGCTGCTGGAGGTGTGCGAGGTGGAGGGGGCCTCTCCCTGGCAGACCTTCTGGAAGGTGACCTTCCCGATGATTTCCCCCTTCCTGCTGCTAAATTTCGTGTACGCGGTTATCGACAGCTTCACCATTTCGTCCAATCCGGTCATCGTGCAGATCAACGACTATTTCCATAACATTCTGTACGCCAACGCGACCACCATGTCGGTGGCCTATTTCCTCCTGGTGCTGGTGGTGGTGGGGCTGGCCACGGCCATCATTTCCCGCCGGGTGTTCTACATCGAGAAATAGAGAGGAAGGGATTGGCGTGAAACAGTAGAGGCTTCACGCGGAAATTTGTCCTTTCCGGTTGAAGCAACCGAACCTCCGGCTTCGCCGGAACCGATAGAATTCCAGTTTCTGCGAAAGGATGAGTGATCTCTATGGAGAGACAGGCGGTGAAGATCGTCCGGCCGGCCAGAAAGGGGAAAGCGCCGCTTCGCCGCCGGCTGGGCGGCCTGCTGTTCTCCCTGTTCCGTTTCTGCGTGCTGTTCGGCCTGATTTTTCTGATTGTGTATCCCTTCCTGTTCATGTTCGTCACGGCCTTCCGTGGCTCGGAGGATTTGAACGATCCCAGCGTGGTCTGGATCACCCGGCATTATACGCTCAACAATTTTCACAACTTTCTCCAGATGGTGGATTTTGGCGACATGATGGGCAACACGGTGGTCATCAGCCTGTCCAGCGCGGTGCTGCAGACCTTCGTGTGCGGCCTGGCGGGCTACGGCTTCGCCCGCTTCCGCTTCCGGGGCCGGAACCTGCTGTTCGGCCTGCTCCTGTTCACCATCATCGTGCCGCCTCAAACCTACATCTCGCAGCTGTTCGGCTTGTTCCGGTTTTTTAAGCCTCTCTTCCTGACGCCGCTGCTCGAGCTGTTTACCGGCTCGTCCTATGTCAACCTAATCAACACGCCGCTGCCCTTTATTCTGCCGGCGCTGTTCGGCATGGGGTTTCGATCGGGCCTGTTCATCTACATTTACCGGCAGTTCTTCCGGGGACTGCCCGGGGATCTGGAGGACGCGGCCCGGATCGACGGCAGCAACGCGTTTCGGACGTATTTCGGCATCATGCTGCCCAACGCCCGCCCCGCCATCGTCACGGTGTTCATGCTGTCCCTCGTGTGGAACTGGAACGATTCCTTCACCCAGACCTTCTTGAGCATGTCCCGCAACACGGTGGCGGTGTATCTGACCCAGATCCGCGGCATGCTCGGCACCATGACCGCCGAATATGAGGATCCCACCTATCTGTACATCCTGATTCAGGCGGGGGCGCTGCTGTGCATCTTTCCGCTGCTGCTGCTGTTCCTGTTCGGACAGCGTTTCTTCACCGAGAGCATCGAACGCACCGGTATTGTCGGTTAACCCGGGCTTCCGGGTTTTATTGAATATGGAGATTGGGAGGTAAAGACATGAAAAAAACGATAGCGCTTCTGTCGGCCGTGATGGCCCTGCTGTTGGCGGCGGGCTGCTCGAACGATGGAAAAACAACCCCCTCGTCGGTGCCGGAAACCAGCGAAACCGGCGGCACGGGCACTGCGGAAAGCAGCGCGTCCGTCACCGATCCCAGCGAGACGGGCACCGACGCCAGCACCACCGAGACCGGCGGCAGCCAGGCCGTCACGACCACCAGTAAAAACGGCGGCGGAAAGGCCACCGCCGCGACCACCAAGAGGAACACCCCCGTCACCACTCTGCCGGGTGGCGGCTGGTCCAGCACGGTGAAAAACTACACGCCGGAACAGCTGGACGCACCTTACGCCCTGCGCAAGAACATCAAGGGGGAAGTGCTGGCGTATACGCCCTTCACCGGCGAGGTGTTCGACAAGGCCAAGGCCATGTTCGAAAAGGCCTATCCGGGAGCCACGGTGAAATTCATCGTGACCAACAACGTGTCCCGCAACGAAAAGCTGCAGATGCTGGTCAATTCCAAGAGCTCTCCCGACTATGTGTATTCCACCTATCAGGACTATCCTCTGCGGGCCATCAAGGGGATGACCCAGCCCATCGACAAATACATTCAGGATCATCCCGGCCAAAGCGCCATTCTGATGAACAACTTCTGCGCCTATAAGGGCGAGCGGTATGCGGTCATCCAGGAGACGCCGCCCTCCGTGATGTTCTATAACACGGCGCTGTTCCAGCGGGCGGGCAAGAAGACCCCCACCGAGTATTACAAAGAGGGGAACTGGACGTGGGATACCTTCCGGTCCCTGGCCAAGCAGATGACCGACGCGCAGAACGGCATCTACGGCTTCGCCACCGATTTGGATTATTTCTTCCCGCTGTCCGTGGGTGAGGATGTCATCAAGTTCAAGAACGGCAAGGCCGAGCTCAACCTGGTCAACAACCAAAAATATATCGCCGCCCACAACTTTTTCACCGACATGATCAACAAGGACAAATCCGCCTATCCCACCCACTGGCAAGCCAATGAGCAGTTTACCAGCGGCAAATGCGCCATGGTGCTGCCCAACGGCGATTTTAAAACCATCTGCAAGAACGCGGGTATGAAGACCTATGCGCTCGTCCCCTTCCCCCGCCGGGACAAAAACAGTCCCTACTGCGGCATGGTGGGCGGCCTGAACGGCGGCTTCAGCATCGCCAAAGGCGCCAAGAACATCGAGGGCGGCATGGCCTTCGGCGAGATGATGATCAACGCCCAGCTGGAGCTGACCGGCAACATGGTCCATGGTCGGGAGGAATACCAGTTCAGCAAGGAGACCAATATGCAGTACGTGGTGCCCTGGTTCTACGGCTATGGGCTGGAGGGCCTGTACTTCCAGGACCTGTGCGGCTGGGCCCGTACCGGCACCAAGGATCTGAACACCCTGATCAATGAAAACGCCTCGCTGCTGTCCGCCAAGCTGAAGGAACTGCAATAATCAAAAAACCGGGAGAGAGGACGTGTCCCTTCTCCCGGTTTCCCTATTTATCCCGCGCCGCCGATGGTCAAGGCGTTTTTATACGACTGCGTTCGTCTTTCCTCCTCCAGGCTGCGCGCGAGTCCCTGCTCGGTGGTAGGGTCGTACCGTGCCTGCTTCAAGGCCTTTAGAATGTCCCGCGTCGGCAGTCCCGCCGGCCGGGCGCCGGGATACACGGCGCCGACGCTGCTCAGAAACGGCACCCGCCCGATCCCGGTCTTTTCGGCATAGCCGGGATCGGCGTTCAGCTGGTCGCGGGCGTCGGGGAACAGCACCAGTCCGCCGTCGTCCGTCTCCAGCCAGTGGCGGTTTTGCAGCCCCAGCATGGCGGTGCGGCTGCCTTCCTTCGAAAGCAAATACCTGGCCAGGCGGACGGTGTCCCCCAGATCGGCGTCCGCCGCGCACAGATAGGTGGCGTAGCAGCCGTAGGGGGAGGCGGCCATGGCATAGCCGCCTTCCCGGAACCGCGGCCAGACGGGGCGATAGGGCGTGTCCCCGTGCTCCCGGCTGTACCGTTCGAGCCGCGAAGCGCTGCCGATGTAAAACAGTGCCTCGCTCTGCAGAAGATGGTCGAGGGAAGCGTCGGGGATTTCCAGCGCGCCGGAGGTGCCCCCCGCGCGGCCCAGCCGCTCCAGAAAGCGCAGCAGCGCCTCCTCGCCGGCCGGATCCTCTGTGCCCGGTGTCAAGCCGAACCAATGCCGCAGCGTCTGGATGCCGCCTCCGTTCGTTCCGAAGACGACCGGCAGATAGTTGGTCTTGGTCTCATCCCGATTGCGGCCGTACCAGGAGTCGTACGCCTCCAGGGCGGCGAAGAATCCGTTTTCATCGGTCAGCCCGGGCCGGCCCAGGGTGTCGAACATATCCTCGCGGACATAGATGCCCTCCGCCGGCACCGCCGCCTCCCCGCCGAAGCCCCCGGGCAGATACAGCAGCGAGCCGTCCGCCTGCTGGTGAAAGGCCCGAATGTCCTCCGGAAGCTGCTCAAAGAGAGCGGGAATGGCGTCGATCCGACGGACAGACGAAATGTGCTCCATCTGGAGGCAGACGGGGTCCGCCGTGGCCAGGGTGATGAGCGCCGGCCGCTCCCCGGATTGCAGCCGCTTGAGCAGAGTCGGGGCGTAGTTTTCGTTGAGAGGCTCAAGCACAGGGGTCACGCCGGCCTTTTCCGAGATGGCCGCCAGCACCTCATAGCTTTCCCATTCCTTCGGGTAGGCGGCGCCCTCCAGGGCGAGAAGCCAGCGGATTTCCTTCTCAGGGGGCGCGGGGGCGGAGGAGACGGCCTCCCGCTTGGGGGAGCAGCCCGCCGCGAGCAGGGTCAGGCAAACGGCCGCCGCCAGGGCTTTATGGTTGTTCTTCATATTGTTTCCACCTTATGGCCGGGATGACGATACGACAGAGGGTGCCGCCCTGCGCGGGCGCGATGTGCACGCCGTAAGTCTTCCCGAAATAGAGCTGAATCCGGCTGTGTACGTTGGCCAGCCCGTATCCCCGGCTGGGATCGGTCAAAACCTCCTCAGCGGTCCGGGGATCGATGGGCGGGCCGGTGTTAAAGACGCGGATAACGATGCACGTTTCCCCGTTTTCCTCCTCAAAGGCGGCGCTGATACGGATCGCCCCCTTCACACCCGTTGTCTTTTCCACCCCATGCTCCAGCGCGTTTTCCACCACCGGCTGGAGGATCAGGTTGACGCTTTCGTAGTCGTAGATCCGCTCGTCCACATCGTAAAACACGTCGAAGGAATAGTCGTGGAGATCCTCCTGCAGCTGGAGATAGGCGCGGATGTTTTTGAACTCGTCCTTCATGCGGATCTTGGTGTTGCCCTTGTTCAGGCAGGTGCGGTAGAAATCGGACAGATTGGTGGCGAAGGCGCTGGTCTTTTCGTCCCCGTTCATAATGGCCCGCCAGTTGATGGTGTCCATGCAGTTGTAAAGAAAATGGGGGTTGATCTGCGCCTGTAGAATCTTCAGCTGCGCTTCTTGCTGCTTGAGCTCGCTTTTGTATTTGTCGATGATCAAGGTGTTGAGCCGGTTGACCATCTCGTTAAAAATATAGGCGAGATGGCCGATCTCGTCGCCGTTTTCCTTGACGTCCAGGTTGACCTCCAGCTTGCCGGTACCCACCCGAATCATTTCTTGGCTGATGCCGTTGAGCCGCCTGGAAAAGCTCAGGGAAATCAAAATGGAAAAGACCGATACCAGCAGGATGCAGACCAGGGCGATGCTCAGGCTGAACAGGATGATGTCCGAAAACCCCGCGAACAGGATATCCTTGGGGATGAGCAGGCAGACGTTCCAGTTCAAATCCGCCATATAGTACGGTTCATACAAGAAGGTGTGCCGCATCAGCTTGATTTCCCGGCTGTCGGAAAACCGCAGGGTGTGGGGAAAGATTTCCCCGTACGACTTGTTTAGACGGGCCTCGGTGTACAGGTTGACCCCGTCGCCGTCCTGCATGATAAAGGCGTATTCCTTCAGCCCCTCGATATGCAGCTCTCCGAACAGGCGGCGGGAGTCGAGCTGCAGCACGATGGTGCCAATCACGCCGCCGGAATAGGGGTTGACGATTTGACGGTACAGGCAGGTGGTCTCCTGGCTGCTGGTCAGGGCCACGAGGGAATCCGCCGTGTAGCACACCTTCCCGGCCTCCCGCTCCAGCGCGGTGTAGTCGCCCTCCAGGGCGCTGATAACGGTGTCTCTGCCGGGCAGCAGGATGCAGACGTTGGTGACCTCGCCCGCCACCTTTTGCAGCTGCCGCAGCAAATCCCCGCAGGTGCCCTCCAACTCCTTGCGGAACAGCGTGGAGCGGGGGGCCAGGGCCAACCGCTGCAGAAAAGCGTCCTGATAGGCCACCTCGTCGAGGCTGGTCTCCAGCAGCAGCTTTTTGGCCCGGATCTGCCCGGCCATGTTGCGGGTGGATTCGTACAGCCGCACGCTGACCTGATCGTACATGATGTCCGCCGATACCATGTAGCTCAAGGTGCTCAGGGCCACGATCGGGATGATGGAGACCGTCAGATACAGAATCAGCAGCTTCTGCCACAGCTTCCGTTCGGAAAACCAGGCCTTAAAGGCGCGGATCACAGCTTGCTTCCCCGGAACTGGGCGGGCGTCATGCCGCAGTGATTCTTGAAAATCTGACAGAAATACGACACGTTGGAGTAACCCACCATCTCGCAGATGCTTCCCACCTTCAGCTTGGTGGTGCGCAGCAGGCTTTTGGCCATGTCCACCCGGTAAGAGGTCAGGTATTTGATGAAATTCATGCCCGTGGTTTTTTTGAACAGATAGCTCAGGTAGCAGGTGGACAGATACACGTCGGAGGCCACGCTTTCCAAGCTGATGTTGTTCATGTATTCCCGGTGAATGATGTCCAGGGCCTGATCGATGGCAACGGTCTCCTCGTCCTGCTCGGAATACTGCTTGACCACCCGGATGCAGATGCTTTTCAGATCCTCGATGCTGGCGCTGTGCTCGATTTCGGTGATGTATTGCAGCAGGGTCGCGTTATAGTCGGGAAGGGTTTCGCTCAGTCCGGCCCGCACCAACTCGCTGCTGATGAATTTGGCCAGGGAGGTGGGCACGTATATTTGTTTTTGCAAATCGCTGAAAACGGCCTCGATTTCCTTTTCGGCGTGCTGCAGCTCCTTGCGGGTCACCAGCTTTCCGATTTCCGCCGCTTTTTCCAGATAGCGCCGCACGTCGATGTTGGCCTCCTCCGCCTTCTGACGGGTCATGTCCACTATGGTGCTGCGCGCCAGATAGAATTTGGAGGAGCTGAGGCTCTCCATCCGGTTGTACAGCTCGCTGAGCTGGGCGATCGTTTCGAAATGGCCGCCGTAAATCAGGATGTACCGGTTGTCCCCCCGTTCGGCCAGAATCTGCTCCAGACGGCGCAGGCAGTCCCGTGCCTCCTCCTCTGTGGGGGCGATGAAGGCGCACTGGTATTCGTTGAGGGGGATGTCGATGAACCGCGTTTCCTCATCGTCCTCGCCGCGCAGAGACAGGTGATGCAGGTTGAAGAAGGGCTCCACAAAATCCAGCAGCAGGACATCGCCGGCCTTCTCGTCGCCGCTTAGGCCGCTGCCGTCCGGATTGCACAGACCGGTCATCACATTGAAGTACATGCTGATGATCCGGGTGCGTTCTCCCTCTCGTAATACATGGATCATTGATTTGATACATGATAGAAATTTATCAACTTTTATAGGCTTGAGCAGGTATTTGGTGACCCCCAGATCCATGGCCTTGTGGGCGTAATCAAAGTTTTCGTAGGAGCTGAAGATGATGACCTTCAGGTCGGGCTGAATTTTTTTGGCCTCGACAATGAGCTCATGGCCTGTCATTTCCGGCATTTTGACATCGGTCAGCAGAATATGTACGGGCATGCGGCGCAGGATTTCCAGCGCTTCCGAGCCGGAAGCCGCCGGAATCGGGTGGAGATCCAGTCCATACTGCTGAATGAGATAGCAGACCCCATTGCGATCCAGTTCCTTGTCATCCACAATCAGGATACTGTAGCGTGCGCAGTTTCCGGCCATTGAGGCTCCTCCTTTAATTTTTAAACTCTTTCTTTAATTTTAACCAATTTTTCGGAATTTTCCTAGAGGCATTCTTTTGAACCTGTACCGGATTTTTTTGGTAATTGTCACTTTTTTACGCTGACGGATCGGCTGTTCCGGCGGGGGAGGGGCGAACGGGCGCCTGCATCCGGGGAACTGGGGGGATATATAGTAAGAATCTATAAAAATAAATCCGCTTTCAGAAAATAAATGCCGAAAAAATACAACATAAATCACAAAGATATTTGCTTGTTTCTGGAAACGCAATTCTTTATAGTGGAGATAACGGCAAACGGCGGACAGCCGGATGTCCGCGTTTACCCTCCCTGCGCGGAGGGGCCGGCCCGCAAAAAGCCCGTCAGGGACAATTCCATGGCGATAAAGAGGAAAAGGGGGATACATTTGAAGAAGGCACACACCTTAATCCACTGCGCGGCCCTATGCATGGCACTGCTGACGGCGGTGCAGGTTCTTCCCGGGAACGGGACACTAAACGCGCGGGCGCAGGACACGGTGACTGCGGACGCGCCGGGAGATGGAGACGCCATGCACGTGATGAATCTGGCCGGGGACGGCCAGCTGACCGACAATCTGCTGGGAGCCTGGGGCGGCTGGAGCAAGGGCTACACTCGGGAGACCATCGAGGCCCACGACGGCACCCAGAAATCCGTTTACAAAGCGGTGGCGCCCACCGCCGCCGACGAGGCGGGCCTTACGCAAACCCTGTCCGCGCCCGCCCAGGGCACCTATGTGCTCAGCGGCTGGAGCAAAGCGCAGAATGTTATCCGCGGCGTGGGCACCGAGTATTTTTCCTATTGCCTGGCGGTCTACGTCGGGTACACGGACGGCACGGCCCAGTGGTTCTACACCGGGTTTTCCCTGGGCACCCACGATTGGGAGTTCCGGGACACCTCCTTTACCCTGCAAAAGCCCGCCAAAAGCATGAACGTCTACGCGTTCCTGCGCAACCCGATCTACGGTACCGCCTGGTTTGACGACATCACCCTGCGCATGGGGCAGCCGGACGCCACCTCCACCTTCCAGAACCTGCCGGTGCAGGTGCTGCAGACCGCGCCGGAGCAGGACACGAAGAAAACCCTGAAAACCAAGGACGGCCTCGAGCTGGGTTTGGGCGACTCGGTGGTGACCTCCCTGAAGATCGACGGGACGGAGCTGGCCAACAACGCCTACTCCGGCTTCCTGGTGCGGGACGTGGCCGCGGCGGAGAACACCGGCGTGTACGCGTTCTCTCCCGCCTCCGGGTCCGCACCCGCCGCCTTTAAGGGCAGCCAGGCGTCCCTCGGCCTGTCCCTGAACGCCGATTATACCGCCGAGGACGATCACATTGCCGTGAGCGGCGTCATTAAGGACGCCACCGCGGCGGCGGACGGCCGGGCCGTCCAGCTGTCCTACGCCCTGCCGGTCACCGCGTCCGGCTGGAAATGGGGCGTCAGCATCCAAAAGCACCGCGATATTGCCGCCGGTGGCGTAGGAGATATTTATAAAGAGCTGGGCGAGGGCGAAATGTCGGTGGTGGACTGGGACAGCATGCCTCGGTCCATGTATCCCACCTCGGTGATATACAACGAGGATCTGGGCCTGGCCATCGCCGTGAGCATGGACTTCCCCGCCTATTACGAGCTGGAGTACAACGGTAGCACCGGACAGTATGTGCTGACCTATCACCTGGGTATCGTCCCCGAAGCGCCAGACGCAGCCCGGTTCTCTTTCATCATCTATAAGCTGGACGATCCCGCCTGGGGCTTCCGGGCGGCGATGGAGAAATACACGCGCATTTTCCCCGAGTATTACGAGGTGCGGGAGACCGATCAGGGCATGTGGGTGGCCTGGACCCAGACCAGCAACGTGCCTCAGCCCGAGGACTTCAACTTCAAGTTCAAGGAGGAAGGCGGCGAGTACTTCCGCATCGAGGGCTTCTATGAAATGGAGCACGGCATCAAGGGCTATCAGTATATCGAGCCGGGCGACTGGTGGCTGAAGAACATGCCCAGCTTCCCCGACGACGCCATGGTGCAGGCCGCGGTGAAGGAGCAGGCGGGCAAGGACGTCAGCGTTCAGGCCACCCGGCAGGCCATTGCCACCGCCATCTGCCAGGGGCTGAACCCTCTGGGGAAAACCAACTGGACGCCGGTGAACGTGCCTTGGGCCCCCAACGGCGCGCAGATTCATATCAACGCCAATCCCAAGCTGCCGGGCGCCTACAATTTCTATAACCTGTATCTCAGCAAGGAGCAGCAGGATCTGCTGTTCGATCCCCTTCAGTGCACCACCGTGCCTTTTGACGGCATTTATCTAGATGAGCTCAGCGGCTGGTGGAACGGCAACGCCAACTTTAACAAGGCCCATTACCAGTACACCACCGTGCCCCTGACCTACTCGCCCTATTACAAGAAGCCCATGCTGCACCGGGCGTCCAACACGTGGGAATTCGTCAAGCAGCTGAACACCGATCTGCACGCCAGGGGCAAGACCATCTTTGCCAACAAATGCCCCGATAAGACCAGCTTCTACACCCCGCTTATCGACGCCATGGGTACCGAAATGACCGCCCTGAACGGCAGCATCTACGCGCCTCAGAGCATCGAATCCATGAGTATGTGGAGAACCCTGTCCTACCAGAAGCCTTTCTGCATCCTGCTGAGCAACGACTATACCAAGTTCGATCACGATATGATGGAGAAATACTTCCAGCGCTGCCTCGCCTTCGGCATCTTCCCCAGCCCCCAGGCGAACTACAGCGACGACCTGCAGTATTGGACCAGCCGGGAGCTGTTCTACGAGCGGGATCGGGATATCTTCCAGACCTATATGCCGGTGCTCAAGACCGTGGCGGAGGCCGGCTGGGAGCCGGTGACCCGCGCCGTGTCCGATAACAGCCGCGTCCTGGTGGAGCGGTTCGGAGCCAACGCGGACGAGGGCGTCTATTTCACCCTGTTTAACGACACCGCCGAGTCCCAGGCCGTCAAGCTGGATGTCGCGCTGGATGCCTTCGGCCTGAAGGACGGCTGCGCCGTCCGGGAGCTGGTGTCCGGACAGCAGGTGACCCTGGCGGACGGCGTGTACAGCGTGTCGCTCGAGCCGAGCCAGACCGTCGTGCTGGCCATCAACAACCCCTCCAAACCGCCGGAGGAAAGCTCGCAGCCGCAGGAAGAAAGCCAGGCGCCTTCTTCCGCTGAAGACTCTTCCGCCAGCGGCGCCGTTTCCGACAGCGGCGGTGCCGACACCGGCGAAGGCCCCGTGGCCCTTCTCAGCGCCGCCGGCTTGGCCGTCCTGGCCGCCGGCACGGCCCTGACTGTTCGCAAAAAAGGAAATAAAGGCTGACGGCCTTTATGAATGGAAATCACAGCCTGGAGGCTGTCGCATCAACCGTGCTCATACATTTGGTAAGGAGGATGAACGATGAAACATCTGCGCAAAGGCGTATCCGTCGCATCGGTTCTGTGCCTGCTGCTGTCTCTGGCCGCCGTCTGGATGGCGCCGGGGGCCCTGGCGGCGCCCCGCTCCCGCAGCGCGGTGAAAGCCACGGTGGAAAACGGGACACAGTACAAGCTAAGCGGCTACCGGGACGCTCTCGATGACCTGACCAGGACGGTGGGAGATACAGGCGCGGCGATTCCCGCCTCGCTGAATTCCCAGTGGCAGGGGCAGGTGAAAAAGAAGGGCGCCGCCGACTGGACGGCGGTCAACAAAGCCAAGTACGATCCTTCTCAATATGTTTACGCCTGGATTGACGGGTATGAATGGGGCGGTGTATACCCTGGCGTTTCCATGTACGCTCCGGCGGATAAGGGAAAGGATTTGACTGTGCTGTGCCCCATGAAAACCGATAACGGCGTCTTCGACGACTGTGCGGCTTGGGCTTTCACCGCTCCCACCGCCGGCATCTACGAGTTTGCTCATTCCCCCGACGAGGACTCCGCCGCTTATGCCGAAACGCAATTCTTTATGGTACGCGGCGGCAGCCATAAGGTGGGTGTGCGCATTACCATCGACGGCGCGGCCATCTGGCCCAAGGCGGATGACGCCTCCCTCACCCTCAACGACGGCTGGGCTGAGGTGACCAACGCCAAGCCGGTGGCCATTCCGGCCCTATCCGATTTGGAAATGAGCGCCGGTCAGGTGCTGCGGGTGGAATGCCGCGCCCTGACAGCCGAGCCTGTGACGGGGGGCCAGCCTTGGCTCTTTAACACGGCCGTCAGCGCCAATATGACCTACGTAAAGCCCATCCCGCCGGACGATGCGGCGCCGGAATTCCCGGCCGACGCGGCGGTTTCCAACAACGCCGACGCCGCGACCGATACCACCCTCACCCTGTCCTGGCCCCAGGCCACCGACAATAAGACGGCCCAGAACAACCTGACCTATAAGGTGTTCTACGCCGCCAGCGCCATCGAAAGCCTGGACGGCCTGACCGGCGTCGCGGCTCCCGGCAAAACCTCCCTGACCCTGTCCGGCCTGGAAGGCTCTACCGATTATTATGTGGCAGTGGCCGCCTACGACGCGGCGGGCAATTACGTCCTGCTGGCCGGCGGCCCCTTCCGCACCCAGGATCCGCCCCCCAAGAACCTGGCGGAATACGAGGTGTACGACTATTTCGACGCTATCCAGGCCAAACTTGACGCCTTGCCCTCCGCCCAGCCGCAGAACGAGGACATCGCGGCGCTGGAGAGCGCTTCCCCCTGGCGGGTGCAGCTGCAGAAGGACGGTGTTTGGAGCTACGTGACCAAGGCCACCCGTGCGGACGACTACCTGTATATCAAAACCCCGGATATCGACTGGGGCGGCAATTTCCCCGGCGCGAGCTTCTACGCCCCGAAAAAGGAAAAGAACATCGATCGCTACTACCTGTCCCAGCTGATGCCGGTCAATCCGGTGGACGCAGTCAACCCCGATTTCAAGGTCAACGCGGCTATGGTGTTCACCGCCCCTAAGGCTGGTATCTACACCTTCCGCCGCGGCAGCGACGATAAGTCCCAGTCTTATGAAATGACGCAGTATTTCCGCAGCTGCGACGGCGGCGGCGGGGATCAGGAAATGGGCGTGCGCATTACCGTGGGCGGCGCCACCATCTGGCCCAAGGCGGAGGACGCCGAGGAAGGCGGCTTCACCATTAAGGAGGGCTGGGCGGTCATTCCCGGCTATGACGCCACCGATACGAGCAAATGGGTTCCCGTTCCCACTCTCTCCGGTCTGGAGATGAAGGCGGGCGAAGTCCTGCGGGTGGAATCCAAGGTCTTCACCCAGGGCGAAATGCCCTGGTTCCAAAAGATCACGGCCTGCGTGGCTATGGATCTCAACGCCGAGCTGGGCCCGGATACCCAGGCGCCGGTCTTCTCCTCCGGCGTTCTGGAAAAGGCCTCCGCCTCCGGCACCAGCCTGACCCTAAAATGGCCGGCGGCCGCTGATGACCAGACGGCTGCCAACGGCATCAAGTATACCGTTTTTGTAGGGAAGGAAGCCATCACCGCCGACAGCCTGCCCACGGAGGGCGGCGTCACCGTGACCGGCGAAACCACCGCCATCCTGGGCGATTTGACCGCGGCGACGGATTATTACGCCGCTGTGGTGGCCGAGGACGCGGCGGGGAACAAGAGCGTTCTCAGCGGCGGCCCCTTCGCCACCCTGGGCGAAACGGAGGAGCCCGATCCGGACGATCCCGACGATCCGGTCATCGCCGATCCCACCGCGCCCCTGACGCCCAATATGGACGCGAACAGCGCGGGCATCATCAGCAGCGCCACCGGCCGGGTGCAAATCGGCTGGAACGCCGCCCCCGGCATCAGCCACTACCGCGCCTACCTGTTCGCCAAAACCGACGCTGGCTATACGCTGGATCAAAAGAGCGATTCCCTGCCCTATTCGGCGGCGGAATACACCTTCGAAAACCTGGAAAGCAAAAACTATGAAATCCAGGTTGTCGGCTACAACATGCAGGGAGACGCCGTGTCGGTGTACCCGGTTATCGCGCTGAATATGAGCGGGATCGGCGGCGGAGAAGACAGCTCCGACGGCGGCGTCCATACCGGCCCTGGCGGATCCACTCCCGTCACCGGCGAGCGGGTGGCCGTCACGGTCTTCCTGCTGGCCGCCGCCTCCGGCGCCGTGGTTCTGGCCAGATTCCGGAAGCCGAAGCACACCGCCAGCTAATCTCAGCATACAGAAAAGAGAGGGGCGAAGCACCATATGCGGTGCTTCGCCCCTCAGCTTGTCGAAAAACTATTTGCCAAATAGCAAAATGTACAAATGGGGAATCCTGATGCGGCGCGTTACGCCGCACCGGGGAACCCCCGGCGAGGGTTCCCGCCGTAAAACTGTCCCCTGCACGACGCATGCGTCGTACTAGGACGGTTTACACCCCTCCTGCGCTCTTTTGGGGAAGACATTTCGGCCTCTGAGGAGGACGGCGGGGGCTTCGCCCCTCGCCCCCACCGCCTTTTGAAAAAGGCAGGCGAAAACTTTTGTGGCTTTTTGTTGTCCGGCCTTACAGCCCGAATTCCCCTTCGTAGCTGATGAGGCTCGCATCCATCACGCCGTCCACGGACAGCATCTTGTCGAGCACGGCCATCTCGTCCTCCTTGAGGGACACCTCCAGCGTGATTTCCGCGCCGGCTCTCGTCATGGTGCGTGATTTCAGCCGATGCTTGGGCAGCAGCTTGAGCGCCTTGCCCACGTTGGCGGATTTCTCCGGGTCGTACCGCACCACGAGCAGATAGGGCGCCTTGCTCTTACCGTGGATTTTGGACACCACGAAGTAGAGCAGCCCCACGCCGAAGCAGGCGCAGCCCCCGATGATGTACTGCCCGGCGCCGGCCATGATGCCGCAGGTAATGGACCAGAACATAAACACCGTGTCCACCGGATCCTTGATGGCCGTGCGGAAGCGGACGATGGACAGGGCGCCCACCATGCCGAGGGACAGGGCCAGATTGGAGGAGATGGTGCGGATGACCAGCGCCGTGACCATGGCCAGCAGCACCAGGGAGAAGGCGTACCCCTTGGAGAACAGCACGCCCCGGAACGTCTGCTTATACACCAGCAGGATGAACAGGCCCATGAGGAAAGCCACGCCCAGTGACCAGAGCATATCCGCGATGGAAATCCCCTGGGCGAATTGATCAAGCACGCTCTTTTTGATAACGTCAAACATGGTGAATACCCTCCATTATTGAAACTGTCTGCACAGTTCGTATTTTGAAATGGCGCTGCGCACGGCGTTGACCGGTCGCAGCAGCTGCCGCACCGCAAAGGGGAGCTGCTCGTCGAACTTGACCTCCAGGATCACCCGGTCACCGGGCAGGACGGGCACGGTGAACAAGTCCCGGCTGAACAAATCGGTGCCATAGTTGCCGGTATGTAAATCGAGATCGAACGTGATGCGCACATCCTCGAACAAATACGCCTCCCGGTCGTAGTCCACAAGGACCGTCGGCCTGAGCAGGCGGGTCCGGCTTTTCAGGTAGAAGCTTTTCAGCAACGGGTCCCCGGTGTCGTATAAAAACCAGAGATCGCCGGCCAGCAGGCGATCGGTCTGCTCCCGCGTGAGGGGCGCGGCCTGCTTCTTGGTCATCTGGTTGTGCTTCTGCTTTGATTCCAGCCGGATGAAGCTGTCATCCATGTCGTAGAAGCGGATCCGGAACTTCTCCCGGGTCTCCACCCCCTCCACCTTGTCCAGCAGTCCGCTTTGCTTGTAATCGTCGAAATACAGGCTGCGGATTTTGTAGCGGCCGTCGCTTTGCACGGCATGGCTGTCTGTCTCCAGCATGGCGGCCAGCCGCCCGCGCAGGAATTGGTATCCCGCCCGGCTGATGAAATATTTGTTCTCGTGCCGAAATCCATCCATAACGGCGCCTCCTCACTGTCCGGCAAAGCAGTCATCCAGCTGCTGCGCCGTATATTGAAATTTCGCGGCCACCCGCGCGTCCAGGAACTCCTGCTTGAGGGTCGCCGGCCGCTTTTCTACGAACGAGCGGATCCCGGCTACCATCGCGTTCCAATCGCGGCTGATTTCCCACCGGGCATAATTGCGGGCGATTTCCGGCTTGAGCTTCCCGCTCAGTTCGTCGATGCGGGCCAGCACCTTGTCGGTGCGGAAGGTGTTCTGCATGTTGAACTTCAGCCGTTCCAAGAACAGCTGCCGAAACTCCCCGCTGGTCAGCAGCCCGTTGATAAGGGCGGTGCTGAAATTCTGCCCGGTGCCGGTGCCTGCCGGATCGATGAGAAACCATACCCAGTTTTCGCCGGCCGCGTAGGTGATGTCGGTGTCGTAGAGGATCCACCGCCACTTGTTGTCCGTTTCGCTGGAGCGGTACCAGCGGATGTTCCCTGAATCCTTGTTGCCGCAATACATCTCGGTGATGAGATAATCCGCAAAGCTGGTCACGTCCATCCGGTCGCAGACATACCGGTACGCCTCTGCGTTCAGCGGGCTGTGCGCCTTGATGTAGCTGAGCAGCGCCTGATAATCCTCGCTGCCCGCGCCCACCCGGCCGTTGGCCACCAGCAGGTTGACGCTGTCTTCCGACACGTTGGCGTTAGCCGCGATAAACCCTTCGTTGATTTTTTCCCGGATGTAGTGGATGCCCCAGTAGGCCCCGTTGATGTACAACACCACCGGCCGGTATGCCTGGTTGGCGAGAATATCCGTGTCGTCCGCCAGACTGGTGGTCAGGACATCCTTCATGATGGCTTTGGCCCAGTCCTGCCCGCCGGAGCGGAGCAGCAGATTATCGAACACCCGATTGTCCCGGCTGGCAAACACCGGATACACCAGCTGGCTCGCGCCGTAGCTGTCCCGGAACTTCAGCGTCAGGGACTTTTTCTGATAGGTGCGGGACATGCCGCCGAAAATCCGTACCCCACACCCTACGGAAAAGCCCGCTTCCTCCTTGTCCTGGGGGAACAGCTCCACATGGGCCGCCCGCTCCCAGGCGTAACCGTGCTGCATGAAGTTGGCCCCTTCGTTGGGGTAATCGGCCTGCCCCTTGCCCACAGCGTAGATGCCCTTTTCATAACCGAACAGCCCGTCCGGCGGCGATGTGAGGCTGACCACGTCCATCTGATGGTTTTCGTTGACGATATAGCTGGCCGTGAGGATGTCGCTGGGCACCGCCCCTGGCTTGACCGCTATCGCACGCACGGCCGTGGTAGCGGTCACGGCGAAAGGGCCGGTGTACCGGGCCGACGCCGTGGTGGGGGCCGAACCGTCCAGGGTATAGTATACCGCCCCCTCCCCGCTCAGGGCAACCTCCACTTTCTGCACGCCGTTGTAAATCCCGGGCTTGGTGGCCGCCACCGGGGTGGCTGTCCGGTCCCGCTCGCCTCCGCCGCCGTTGGCCGCACCCAGGGTCGGTTTGGTGAACAGCCAGAACCCCGCGCCTCCCGTCTCCCGGCGCCCCTTGCTGCAGTCGATGGGGATGCCCGACAGGCTGACGCCGTCCGCCATGTTTCCGTCCTTGTACAGCGCCACCGCGCCGTCCCCACCGTTTAGCTTGAAATTTGCCTGGATGTACCGCGTGCCGCCGTCCACCGTCTCCCCGGTGCAGTAAATCACCAGATATCCGCCTGCGGGCACCGTCTTGTCGGGCAGGGCGAACCGCCCGGGAGTGTCGGTGTCGTTGCTCAGGGTGTATCCCTTTAGGGAAATCGGCTTGTCGGTGGGATTGTACAGCTCCACCCAGTCGTAGGGCCGGCCGCCGATGCACACGATGGTGTTGTTGCGGGTCATCACCTCGTTGATGCGCAGCCCCGTGCGGGAGGCGTCCTGCGCTTTCCAGAACGCCTCCATCCCCTCCGCCGTGTTGGGGTACCCGGGGGATACCGCCGCTGTGCGGCTCCACTGGCCGTCCCCGCCGCGCACCAGGGCGATGTCGTTGTCCAGTCCGTTGATTTCCACGCTGTCGAGGATCCGTCCGTCCGGCGCGGCCAGCACCACCGTGTCCGCCGCCTTGTCCAGCTTGAATGGGGCGTGCAGCTCCCGCGCGTCGCTGGAATGCCCCTTGCCGGAGGCGAATACCAGAAGCGTTTCTCCCGGCTTCAGCTCCCGTTTGGGAAACTGCCATTTCAGCGGCTGCTCCTTGTCGTTGCTCAGGCCGTAGCGCTCCAGCTGGATGGTTTCCTTCGAGTCGTTACGGATCTCGATAACGTCGGCAAACTGCCCATCGGCATCGGCCAGGGTCACCGTGTTGGCCGCCAGGATTTCGCTGAGCACCAGAGCACTCTGGCTGACCTGGCGGGACGCCATATAGGCGGCGTAGCCCTCGTCGGTGTTGGGGTATCCCGGCGTGTAGCGCGCCGCGGCGGAGAAAATCCCCTCTCCCCGGACGGCGGACACGTTGGTCTCCAGCGCTATGGTGGTGGTCGCGTCCACCGTCTTGCCGGCGGGATCCTTGAGCAGCAGCTCCTCGCCGCCGGCCGCCTTCAGCCGGAAGGCCGCGCGCCCCTCCTCCCGGCCCAGCCCGTCGCAGTAGATCACGGCGCACTCCCCGGGCTGAAGCTGCCTGTCGGGCAGCATGCCAGTCTTTTTCGCGCTCTCCAGGGCGTACCCCTTCAGGGATAGGGCCGTGTCCCCGGCGTTTGTCACCTCCACCCAGTCGCTGAAGGTTCCCGCGCTGTCGGGTACAGCGTTGTTGCTGCTCATATATTCGGAAATCTGCAGGGGTGACGCGGCGGCGGGCGTTCCGCCGGTCTGCACCGCGCAGTTCCCGGCCGCGACGGCCAGCGCCCCCAGCAGGATAAAACCGGCGGCGGAAAACGCGATCAGCCTCAGCGGTCCGCTGGAACGTTTGGTTTTTTCAAAATCCTCTGGCTGCATGGCCATCCGTCCTTTCTGCGCGGGGAGCCCCGCCTGAAAACCAGTCCTTTATCTGTAGATGCCGGTCGTTCACAAAAAGTTTACCGAAGGACTCAACAAAATAAGAGACGCGTGTTGAGAATTCGACAAGAATTCAAGAATCTGTGGCTGGTATTTTGAGCGGGAATTCTTTATACTGGAAAACATGCACGGGAACCAGCGGGTTCGACAAATCCCGCCAAAAACCTCAGTGCCTCCAGTATACCATACTCCCTCAGGCCAATTCCATAGGCCGCCTGCAAAAAATCGGAAAAATTCCTCCAAATTGCGGGTATACTAGACCGACGGCAAATTGCCTTGAATTTTTCTGGATAAAACTGGACTTCCGTGCACAAATGCAGTAAAATAGTAAAGATATTGAATTTCGGCACAGATGAAACGGAAAAGGAGCGAGGTCCCATGGCGGCGGAACTGGTGGAACGGATTCGGCAGGCGGAACGCGAGGCCGAGAATATCGAGCGGCAGGGCGACGAACAAGCGTCCGCCCGGCTGCGGCAGGCCGGAGAGGAAGCGGCCGCCGATCGGCGCCGAATTCTCGATGAGGCGCAGAGCCGGCGGGACGAGGGCCTGCGCAGCGCCCGGGCGGAGGGCGAGGCCATCCGACGCGCCGCGGAGGAAGAGGCCGCGTCCGCTTGCCGAGAGCTGACCGAGCGTGCCATGGCCCGCCGGGACGCGGTGATCCGTCTGGCGGCCGAAAGGCTGCTCGCGGACGATGCCTAAGCCGTCAGGGATTGGCGGATAGGCTTTGTATCCCTAACGATACGCCGGAGGTGACACGCTATGGCGAAACTGCAGATGAAACGCATCCGCCTGCTGGCTCTGCGCAAGGACAGGAAGCCTCTGATGGAAAAGCTGCAGAGGCTCGGGGCCGTGGAAATTGAGGCGGAGGAACAGCCGCCGGACGGCTTTGACCGGCTGGATATGGACGCGCAGGCCCAGGGCTTTGAGCGCTCCGCGCAGACCGCCCGGCAGGCGCTGGACTATTTAAAGGAAAGGCTCCCTGAAAAGCAGGGCCTTCTGGCCGCCCTGTCCGGCCGGCGGGAGGTCTCGGAGGAAGAACTGGACGCCGCCGCGGGTAAAAGCGCCGCCGTGATGAAGGATTGTCAGCGAGTGCTGACGATCCAGCGGCAGCTGGCGGAGGAAGCGGCGGAACGGGTGCGGCTGCGCGCCGCGGCCGCTCAGCTGGAGGCTTGGGAGGGGCTGGACGTGTCCTTCCGGTTCTCCGGCACCCGTTCCACAGCCGCCTTTATTGGCACCCTGCCGGGGCTGTTCACGCTGGAAAGCCTGGCCGCCGCGCTGGCGGAAAGCAACGAGAGGCTGCTGTTCGACGGGGAGGTGCTCTCCGCCGCGCAGGAGCAGACCTGTGTGTTCCTGTTGTGCCCCAAGCGGCAGGCCGCCGCCATGGAGCAGGCGCTGCGCGCCCTGGGTTTCGCCCGCCCCGCCGGCGCGTCCTCTCAGCTTCCCGCCGAGGAAAAGCGGCGGCTGGAGGACAAGCTGACTGGCCTGCGTACGCGGGAGACGGAAATGGCCCGGGAACTGGAAGCCCTGGCCGAAAAGCGGCGGGATATGGAACTGGTCGCCGACTATTTTACCGCCCGGGCGGATAAATACCGGGCCATCGGGGCGCTTGGCCACAGCCGTCACGCTTTCCTGCTGACCGGCTGGATCCCGGCGGTGGATATTCCGCTGGTGCAGCGGCAGCTGGAAGCTCTATGCCCTTGTGTGCTGGAGACAGAGGACGGAGATCCCGGGGAGGCCCCGGTCAAGCTGTATAACAACGCTTTCGCCGCCCCGGCCGAATCCATAACCGAAATGTACGCCATGCCTCTGCCCAGCGATATCGACCCCACGCCGGTGGTCAGCTTCTTTTATTACCTGTTTTTCGGCATGATGCTGTCCGACGCCGGTTACGGTCTGCTGCTGGTTCTGGGCGCGGCCTTCCTGCTGCGCAAATGCCGCCCCGAGGAGGCCATGGCCCGCAATCTGCGGCTGTTCCGCAACTGCGGGGTGTCCACCATTCTCTGGGGTCTGGTGTTCGGCAGCTTCTTCGGCAACGCGCCGGAAACCATCGCCAAAACCTTTTTCCACATCGATTGGACCATGCCCAAGCTCATCGATCCGATTCCCGACGCGGTGATGCTGCTGGTTCTGGGCGTCGGCCTGGGCTTTGTGCAGATTCTGACCGGTATGGGCGTGAAGTTCTATATGCAGTGGCGTGCCGGCGACCGCCTGGGCGCCGTGTTCGACACCGGCTTCTGGATGACCGCCCTCGTCGGCTTCGCCCTGCTTGCGGGGGGAATGGCCCTTCCCGCGGCGGCGGTGCTCGTGAAAGTGGGTGGCGGTCTGGCCGCCGTCTCCCTGCTCGGCCTGGTCCTCACCCAGGGCCGCAAAAAGAAAGGCCCCATGAAGGTGCTCTCCGGCGTGGCCAGTCTCTACGATGTGACCAGCTACGTCAGCGACCTGATGTCTTATTCGCGGCTGATGGCCCTTGGTCTGACCACCGGGGTCATGGGGATGGTGTTCAACCTGCTGGGCTCCATGTTCGGCGGGGGGATCGCCGGGCTCATCCCCTTCGCGGTCATCTTCCTGGTGGGGCATACCCTCAACCTGGGTATCAACGCGCTGGGCGCGTATGTCCATACCCTGCGGCTCCAGTATGTGGAGCTGTTCTCCAAATTTTATGAAGGCGGCGGCCGGGCGTTCCAGCCCTTTGCCTACCGCAGTCAATATGTCCGTCTGCACAAAGAGGCCTGACGGCCTGAATCAGGAAAGGAATGGTTGAAACTATGGGTAACGGCATCATCTGGGCGCTGCTGGGCGCGGCTATCGCGACGGGGGTCGCGGGCATCGGTTCCATCAAGGGCGTGGGTATGGCGGCGGAAACCGCCATGGGCGCCATGTCGGAGGATTCCTCCAAGTTCGGTAAAATGCTGGTGCTGGTGCTGCTGCCCGGCACCCAGGGTCTGTACGGCTTCATTGTGACCGTCATGATGCTGATGAACATCGGCGTTCTCGGCGGCAGCGCCGACATGTCCCTGACCAAGGGGCTGCTGTATCTGACGGCTTCCCTGCCCATCGCCGTAGGGGGCCTCCTGTCCGGCATAGCGCAGGGGCGGGCCGCCGTGTCCGGTATCTCCCTGATGGCCAAAAAGCCCAATGATTTTTCGAAGGCCCTGGTTTCCACCACCCTGGTGGAAATCTACGCCCTGCTGGCCTTCCTGGTGTCCCTGCTGTCCGTCATCAACATTGCGGGGATGACCAATATCTGATGGAGAGTGGGGGAGCGGCCATGACGGGCTGTGACAAAATCGTCGAGGAAATTCTGGAAGAGGCGCGCCAGGCTGTTCGCACCAAGCTGGACACCGCGGAGCAAAAGGCGGCGGCTGTCGCCGCGGAGGGACGGCGCAACGCACAGGAACAGGCGGCCACCATTCTTGCCGAGGGCTTGGAGCAGGAGGAGGGCATCCGCCGCGCCGCCCGCTCGGCGGCCGCGCTCCGGGTGCGCAACGCCAAGCTCGCGCATCGCCGGCGGGAGCTGGACGCCGCCATGACAGCCACCATCGCATATCTGAACGCCCTGCCGGACGAGGCGTATTTCGACCGGCTGCTCCCGGTGCTGGGCCGCAGTGTCCAGCCGGGCGCCGGGATCCTGCGGCTGAACGCCCGGGATTTGGCCCGTCTGCCCGCCGATTTTGACAGCCGGCTGCGCGCTCTGCTGAAGGAGGCAGGGGTAGAGGGGACGATCACTGTCTCCGGCGTCCCCTGCGCTATTGACGGCGGCTTCCTGCTGCAATACGGGGACGTGGAAATCAACGCCGCCTTCTCCGCCCTCGCGGAGGAAAAACGGGAGGCGCTCGAGGATCTCATCAACCGGGAGCTGTTTGCCGACGGGGAAGACGAGGACTAGTTTTTAGAAAGGCGGCGGACATTTATGGCGGCATCCTATGCGTTTGCCGTGGGCAGCGTGCGCGCCAGGGAAGGGAGCCTGCTCACCCGGCAGGATATGGAGGGGCTGATGCTCGCAGGCAGCGACCGCGAGCTGGCTTCCCTGCTGCGGGATAAGGGCTACGGCGATCCGGCGGGACGCGGCGAGACGGAGGAGCTCCTGCGGGAGGAAACGGTCCGCCTGTGGGACTATATCTGGTCGGTCGCGCCTGACAAGAGCCTGTTCGACGCGTTTTTGCTGCGCAACGATATTCATAACGCCAAGGTGGCCCTGAAAAGCACCCTGTCCGGCCGGGACGCGCAGCATCTGCTGCTGGCCCCCTGCACCCTGCCGCCGAAGGCGCTTTACACGGCGGCGGAGGAACGGCGGTTCGCCGCCTTGCCCGCCTGGCTGGCGGGGGCGATGGAGAGGGCGTACGACGTTCTCGCCCACGCCTCCGACGCCCAGCTGGCCGACGCCGTGCTGGATAGGGCGGCCCTGTCCGCCATGCTGGACGCAGCCGGGAGAACGGGGGATCCCCTGGTGGAGGACATCGTGGTTCTCCAGGTGTTTTACGCCGATGTGAAGATCGCCCTGCGGGCCGCCCGGACGGATCGGCGCAGCCTCTTTCTAGAAGAGGCCCTGTGCCCCTGCGGCGGCATGAAGCCTGAGGAATGGATCCGCGCCCTGCGGGGCGGGGAGGAGGAGTTCCTCGCGCTTCTAGAGAGGCAGAACGCCCATGGCAGCCGGGGGGCGGCGGAGGCTTACCGCCAGTCGCCCGCGGCCTTTGAAAAATGGGTGGACGATCGCCTGATGGAAACCGCCCGGCGGGCCAAGAGCGTGACCCTGGGCGCCGCGCCCCTGGTGGGGTATCTGCTGGCCAAGGAGACGGAAATCCGGGCGGTACACATGCTGGCGTCCGGTATCCGTACCGGCCAAAGCGCGGACACCATGCGGGAAAGGGGGCGGCTGCTGTATGCTTAGAGTGGCGGTTTTGGGTGACACCGAAAGCATCCAGGGCTTCGCCGCCATCGGGCTGGATATTTTTCCCTGCGACGATCCCGGCTTGGCCCCCGGCCTGTTCCATCGCCTGTGCGGAGGGGAATACGGTGTGGTGTATATCACCGAGGAGCTGGCCGCCCTGCTGGAGAAGGAAATGAAAAAGCAGGAGGAGGCCATGGTACCGGCCGTCATCCCCATCCCGGGGGTGAAGGGGAACACCGGCCTGGGTATCCGGCGACTGAGCCAGTCGGTGGAAAAGGCGGTCGGCGCGGATATCATTTTCCAATAAGTGGTGGAGGCAGGGCTGCGAACCTGCGGGAAAGGTTGGATGACAGGATGACAACGGGGACAATCACCAAGGTGGCCGGCCCGCTGGTTATTGCCGAGGGCATGCGGGAGGCCAACATGTTCGATGTGGTGCGGGTCAGTGAGCAGCGCCTGATCGGGGAGATCATCGAGATGCACGGCGACCGCGCTTCGATACAGGTCTATGAGGAGACCTCCGGTTTGGGGCCGGGGGAAACCGTGGAATCCACCGGGATCCCCCTGAGCGTGGAGCTGGGGCCGGGGCTCATCGGTTCTATTTTCGACGGCATCCAGCGCCCGCTGGAGGAGATCATGCGGGTCAGCGGCACCAATCTGCGGCGGGGCGTCGACGTGCCCTCTCTCGACCGGGCCAAGCGCTGGCATTTCGTGCCGGAAAAGGCTGTCGGGGACGAGGTGCGGGCTGGGGATGTGCTGGGTGCCGTTCAGGAGACCGCTGTGGTCTCGCATAAAATCATGGTGCCCAACGGCGTTATCGGTACGGTCCAAACCATCGCCGAGGGCGATTACACCATAGAGGACACGGCGGCGGTCATCGCGTCGGTGAACGGCGGCGAGGTGCCGGTGTGCCTGATGCAGACCTGGCCGGTGCGGGTGGGCCGTCCTTATAAGCGTAAGCTGTCCCCCGATATTCTGCTGACCACCGGCCAGCGGGTCATCGATACCCTGTTCCCCCTGGCCAAGGGCGGCGTGGCCGCGGTGCCCGGCCCCTTCGGCTCCGGCAAGACCGTGGTGCAGCACCAGCTGGCCAAATGGGCCGCGGCGGATATCATCGTCTATATCGGCTGCGGCGAGCGGGGCAACGAGATGACCGACGTGCTCAACGAGTTCCCTGAACTGAAGGATCCCCGCACCGGCAACTCCCTGATGGAGCGCACGGTGCTTATCGCCAATACCTCCGACATGCCGGTGGCGGCCCGGGAGGCCTCCATTTACACCGGCATCACCATCGCGGAATATTTCCGGGACATGGGATATACTGTGGCCCTGATGGCCGACTCCACCTCCCGGTGGGCGGAAGCCCTGCGGGAAATGTCCGGCCGTTTGGAGGAGATGCCCGGCGAGGAAGGCTACCCCGCCTATCTGGGCAGCCGTCTGGCCCAGTTCTACGAGCGGGCCGGCCGGGTGATTGTCAACGGATCGCAGGACAAGGAGGCCGCCCTGTCAGTCATCGGGGCTGTGTCCCCTCCCGGCGGCGATATTTCCGAGCCGGTGTCCCAGGCCACCCTGCGCATTGTCAAGGTGTTCTGGGGGCTGGACGCCTCTCTGGCCTACAAGCGCCATTTCCCGGCGGTCAACTGGCTGACCAGCTATTCCCTGTACGCCGATTCTCTCGCCAAGTGGTTCAATGAGAATGTCCGGGACGACTGGAGCCAGCTGCGGGGCCGCCTGATGGCCCTGCTGCAGGAGGAGGCCGAGCTGGAGGAAATCGTCAAGTTGGTGGGTATGGACGCCCTGTCCGCCCCCGACCGCCTCAAGCTGGAGGCGGCCCGTTCCATCCGTGAGGACTACCTGCATCAGAACGCCTTCCATGAGGTGGACACCTATACCTCCCTGGATAAGCAGTATCTGATGATGACCGCCATCCTGGGCTTTTATGACCGGGCGCGGGCGGCACTGGAGCAGGGGATCGACATCGACACCCTGGTGGCCCTGCCCGCGAGAGAGCGGATCGGCCGTCTGAAATACGCCGCCGAAGACGAGGCGGCGGACGAGTTCGCCCGCGCCATGGCGCAGCTTGAGGAAGAAATCGCCGGCGCGGCAAGCGAGGAGGAACCGAACTGATGGCTAAGGAATACCGCACAATCCGGGAAGTCGCCGGTCCTCTGATGATGGTGGGCGGCGTGGAAAACGTGAAATTCAACGAGCTGGGCGAAATCGAGCTGCCCAGTGGGGAGAAGCGGCGGTGCCGCGTGCTGGAGGTGGACGGCCAAAACGCCCTGGTGCAGCTGTTCGAAAGCGCGGCGGGCATCAACCTGGCCAATTCCAAGGTGCGCTTCCTGGGCCGCAGCATGGAGCTGCCCGTGTCGCCCGATATGCTCTCCCGGGTGTTCGACGGCCTGGGCCGTCCCATCGACGGCGGGCCGGACATCCTGCCGGATAAGCGCCTGGACGTCAACGGCACCCCCATGAACCCGGCTGCCCGCAACTATCCGCAGGAGTTCATCCAGACCGGCGTGTCCGCCATCGACGGCCTGAACACCCTGGTCCGGGGCCAGAAGCTGCCCATTTTCTCCGCCTCCGGCCTGCCCCATGCCAACCTGGCGGCCCAAATCGCCCGCCAGGCCGCCGTGCGCAATGATGACACCCCCTTCGCGGTGGTGTTCGCCGCCATGGGCATTACCTTCGAGGAGTCCAACTATTTTGTCGAGTCCTTCCGTCAGACCGGCGCTATCGACCGGACGGTGCTGTTCATCAATCTGGCCAACGACCCGGCCATCGAGCGGATCGCCACCCCGAAAATGGCCCTGACCGCCGCCGAATACCTGGCCTTTGACCAGGGGATGCACGTGCTGGTTATCATGACCGACATCACCAACTACGCCGATGCCCTGCGGGAGGTTTCCGCCGCCCGCAAGGAGGTGCCCGGCCGCCGGGGTTATCCCGGGTATATGTATACCGACCTGGCCACCCTGTACGAGCGGGCCGGCCGCCTGAAGGGAAAGGACGGATCCATTACCCTCATCCCCATCCTGACCATGCCGGAAGACGACAAGACCCACCCCATCCCCGACCTGACGGGGTATATCACCGAGGGACAGATCATCCTCTCCCGGGAGCTGTACCGCAAAGGCATCATGCCGCCCATAGACGTGCTGCCCTCCCTGTCCCGCCTGAAGGACAAGGGCATCGGCAAGGACCGCACCCGGGAGGATCATGCCAGCACCATGAACCAGCTGTTCGCGGCCTACGCCCGGGGCAAGGACGCCAAGGAGCTGATGGTCATCCTGGGCGAGGCCGCCCTGACCGATATCGATAAGCTCTACGCTGCCTTTGCCGACCGATTCGAGACGGAATACGTCTCTCAAGGCTACGACACCAACCGCTCCATTGAAGAGACGCTGGATTTGGGCTGGAAGCTCCTGTCCATCCTCCCCCGCAGCGAGCTCAAGCGAATCGGCGACGACATGCTGGATCGTTACTATGGGAAATAACAGAAACGTCCGCGCGAAGGAGGCCCGCTTATGGCCGTTATGAATGTGAATCCCACCCGCATGGAGCTGACCCGGCTGAAAAAGCGGCTGGTCACCGCCGTGCGGGGGCATAAGTTGCTCAAGGACAAGCGGGATGAGCTGATGCGCCGGTTTCTCGATCTCATCCGGGAAAACAAAGCCCTGCGTGAGCAGGTGGAGGCCGGTATCCGGGAAGCCAACCGCCATTTTGTGTTGGCCAGCGCGGTCATGCAGAAGGAGGCGCTGGACGCCGCCCTGCTGACGCCTAAGCAGGAGGTGGGGCTGGAGGTGTCCTCCCGTAATGTCATGAGCGTGGACATCCCCGTCTTTCACACCGCGCCCCGGACGGAGGAAAAGGGGGACAGCTATCCCTACGGCTTCGCCTTTACTTCCTTCGAGCTGGACGGCGCGGTGGAGGAGCTGGCGGGGCTGCTGCCTGTTATGCTGCGGCTGGCGGAATGTGAGAAGGCCACCCAGCTGCTTGCGGCGGAGATCGAAAAGACCCGCCGGCGGGTCAACGCCCTGGAGCACGTAATGATCCCCCGGCTGCAGGAGACCATCCGGTACATCACCATGAAGCTGGAGGAAAACGACCGGTCCAGCCGCACCCGGCTGATGAAGGTCAAGGACATGATGCTGGAAAGCGCCCACCATTATCAGGAGCATGTATAGTTTTAAACAAAGCCCCGGAAAGCGTAAAACGCTTTCCGGGGCTTTATCATGTCTGATTAAACTCGTTGTTTTTGTCTGTCTTCTTTACGTTTTGAATATCGTGTTTGGCTGCGCTCGGATCGTTGGCCAGGGGGATGTCATAAATATCGCTGTAGGATGTGATCTCCGGCGCTTCCTCCGGCGCCGCCGGAATCAGGCCGGTACATTCCGTTGTGGACGCGACGGCGAACAGGTTGTCGAACAGCTCCCGGCCGTCCTCGGCATTATAAGGCAATTTTTTGTCGGGCATGAAAATCAGCTCCTTTCCCATTAATAGCGTTCCCCGCGCGGCGGCGGGTATGCGGCGCAATCTCTGGAACCAGCGGCGAGTCCGTTTTATGGGACGCGGGATGCGGTATAGTATATGCAGAACAAACGTTCCAAACTCATGTGAAAAACGGGGAAGGGAGGAAATTTTTTGAAAAAAGGAACAAGCCGGGCGGGGCGGCGCATATGCATATAAGGTGGACACCGGCGAATCGGCTGAGGGGAGGCGCGTGGACATGGAGGACAGAGGCTTGAAGGACTGCCGCCGAACGGTGATGCAGACGGCCGCGGCCATCCGGCTGTTACGGGAGGATCGGGCAACGGACGGCGCCACGGTATACCGGTCGGTCTTTTCCGACGGCGTGTATGTGGGACGGGGGCTCGACAAGCTGGCCCGGTCGGTGGACAGGGTGCTGCGGCGCGGCTGGAAAACGGCGGGAGAGGCGCGGGAGCGCGGCGGCCGGCCGGCGGGCGCGATGGAGGAATGGTTCACCTACGAGGGGGTGCGGTTTTACCGCCTGGTTCCCCGGCAGGAGTGGGGAGACGCGCCCCTGGAGGAGGGAGAGACGTGAATACATTTCCCTGCCGCGACTGCGGCAAACGCACGCCGGACTGCCATGCCTCCTGCCCGGCCTATCTCAGTTATAAAGCCAAGCGGGAAGCGCAGCTGGCCGCCTACAAAAAAGAGCGGCGCGGCTACGACAGCGCGGTGGCCCAGGCGGTGGCCGGCGCGCTGCGCGCCCGGAAGAAGAGCGGTCGGTGACCCGCTGGATAATTTTGATAAACGGCATTGGTTTGGATCGGAAAGGATGACAACGAGTTTATGACGGAAAAGACACAGGCGGAAAAATGGGCGGTGCTGGCACAGGCGGTCCACATCCGCGCCAGCCGGCCCTGCACCGGCGGCGATTACGAGCAGCTGAAAACCAGGCTGAAGCTTTGCGGCATGACCGGCGCGGAATATGAGGATGCGGTGCGGGAGCTGCGCGAGGCGCTGGATATGGTATAGAATGCCCGCCGGCGGGCGGAAATATGGCAAGGGGAATGATCCCAGGTCGATATGGCCTGGGATTTTTTGACGATATAGGGTGAATGAATTAACCATGGGTAGGGCAGGGAAGTGGAGGATTCCCCCGTGAATGGCTCGATGGAATCCGTGTTATGGTGCTGTGTGTGCGGATGAACGCGTCCGGCCTGTTCCCGAGTATTGCGGTGGGCACGGTGCCCATCGTGCTGCTGAATCTGTAAACTTCGATACGTATCGTAAAAAAGAGATATTGCTCCCACCCCTTCGGTATGGTACAACGGAAGAAAGAGCCAGAATGAAGGAGGGATGTCCCATGGATGCGATCCATACCCTGCTGACCGAGACCAACAACCCAGCCACCGCGGGCATCTCCGGGTGCTCCACCCTGGAGATGCTGCGTCTTATCAACGACGAGGACAAAAAGGTGGCGCCGGCCGTGGAGAGGGAGCTGCCTCATATCGCCGACGCCGTCGACCGGATTGCCGCGCGGCTGCAGGCGGGCGGGCGCCTGTTTTATATCGGCGCCGGCACCAGCGGCCGCCTCGCCGTGGTGGACGCCAGCGAATGCCGCTGTACCTACGGCGTGCCGACGGACCTGGTGCAGGCCATTCTGGCCGGCGGGCTGGAGGGGATCGGCGACGCCGCCCAGGGAGACGAGGACGACGCGGCCATGGGCCGGGAGGAAATCCGCTGCCGGCGGGCCGGGGCCGGCGACGCGGTCGTCGGCATCACTGCGAGCGGGCGCACTCCCTACGTGCTGGGCGCGATCGCGCAGGCGAACGAGGCCGGGTGCCTCACCGTCGGTCTGTGCAGCAATCCGGATACCGCGTTGTCCCGCTTGGCCACCGTCACCATCGCCCCTCTCACCGGGCCGGAAGCGATCGAGGGTTCCACCCGGATGAAATCGGGAACCGCCCAGAAGATGGTGCTGAACATGCTGTCCACCGGGGTGATGATCCGGCTGGGCAAGGTGTACGGCAACCGGATGGTGGATATGGACGCGAACAACGAGAAGCTCCGCGCCCGCGCCGCCCGGATGGTGACGGACATCACCGGCTGCCCCGCCGAAGAGGCGGCGGCCCGGCTGACCCTGTGCGGATATGACGTCAAGCGGGCCGTCGCCTCCCTATGGCTGGACTGCGGGGTCGGGGAGGCGGCGGAGCGCCTGGCCGCCGCAGGCGGAAGCCTGGAGGCGCTGCGCGCCACGGAAAGGGGCGGCGTATGAAAGCCGTGATGGGCCTGGACGGAGGTGGAACCAAGACGCTGCTCCGCCTGGCTTCCCTGGACAAAGAGGTGCTTCTGGAGGAGACGGGCGGCCCGTCCAACCTCTGCTCCTGCGGCCGGGGGCCGGCCGCGGAAAACCTGCGCGCGCTCGTCAGCCGGGCGCTGGCCCGTGCGCCGGAGAGACTGGAGCTTCAAAGCGTCTGCGTCGGCGCCGCCGGCATCCTCACCCGGGAGGACGCGGCCTTTGTCGGGGAGATTCTGCGGGCCGCCACCGGCTGCCCCCGCGTGACGGTGATGGACGACGCGGTGACAGCGCTGTACGCCAGCCTGGAGGATGCGCCCGGCCTGTCGCTCACCGCCGGCACCGGCTCCATCTGTCTGGGAAAAGACGGCCGGGGGAACCTGGCCCGCGTGGGCGGCTGGGGCCACCTGTTCTCCGACGAGGGCAGCGCCTATTCCATGGCGGTGCAGGCCCTGCGCCGCAGTCTGTGGGGCGTGGACGGCCGGGGACCGGAGACGCGGCTGCTGGACAGCCTCCTCGCGGCCTGGAGCTGCGCCGGTGCCGAGGAGCTGACCGCCGCCCTGTACCGAGAGGGGGCGGATAAGCGCCGCCTGGCCGCCCTGTCCCCCTTGGTGGACGAGGCCGCCGCGCTGGGGGACGAGGTGGCATTGGACATCCTGGCCGATACGGCCCGGGAGCTGGCGGACATGGCTCTGGCCGCCGTGCGCCGCCTGTCACTGCGGGAAGAGGCGTTTTCGGTGTATCTCAGCGGCAGTGTGCTGCTGAAAAGCGAGCAGGTGCGGCAGGATTTCGAAAGGCGTTTGATCGCCGCCTGCCCCCTGGCCGCCGTCCGGCCGGCGGAAAAGGACGCCGCCTGGGGCGCCGTCCATCTGGCCCTGAGGCACCTGCGGGCATAAGCAAAGCCTTCGGCGTTATAGCCGGAGGCTTTTTTGGCGCGGGGGGGTTGTGCCGTTTGGCCAACGGACTATAATAGAGAGAGGATTCACCCGACCGTCAACGATAGGAGGCGGATTTCAGGACGGCGTGGCTCCTGTCCAGTTCATGAAGCGGATCCTGCGGAGCGCCAACGGCCTGATGTGGGAGCGGTGCCGGCAGGGGAGAGACGATCGGGAAGCCCGGAACGAGGAGGTTCTCGCCCATCTGCGGATGCTTAAAACCCAATGATATAAGGAGGAAACCCTGTGAGCGTGATAGAAGTTAAATCCGTGACTAAGGATTACGGCGGGGGCAAGGGCGTGTTCGACATCTCCTTCTCCCTGGAGAAGGGCGAGGTGTTTGGCTTTCTGGGGCCCAACGGCGCGGGGAAAACCACCACCATCCGGCAGCTGATGGGTTTTATCCGACCTCAGCGAGGCCGCTGCTCCATATTGGGTCTGGACTGTACGAGCAAGGCTGCGGTCATCCAGCGGGATCTGGGATATATCCCCGGGGAGATTGCCTTCATGGACGACATGACCGGCTGGAGCTTTATCAAATTTATGGCGGCCTACCGGGGAATGAAGAACCTGGACAGGGCGGAGGAGCTGATGGCGCGGTTCGAGCTGGATTCCCGGGGAAAACTGAAGAAAATGTCCAAGGGCATGAGGCAGAAAATCGGCATCGTCTGCGGGTTCATGCACGACCCGGCGGTGTTGATCCTCGATGAGCCGACCAGCGGCCTGGATCCGCTGATGCAAAACCGGTTTGTAGAGTTAATCCGGGAGGAGAGGCGGCGGGGCAAAACCATCCTTATGTCCTCGCACATGTTCGAGGAGGTGGAACGCACCTGCGACCGGGTGGGGATTATCCGGCAGGGGCATCTGGTGGCCGTGGACGAGGTGGAGGCCCTGAAAAAAGCAAAACGCCGCCGCTACACTGTCACCCTGGCCGACGAGGCGGAGGCCGCGGCCTTCGCCGCCGAGGGGCTGCGGGTCGCCGGTCGGGAGGGATGCCGGGTCACCGTGGAGGTGCAGACGGATCTGCAGGCGTTTATCGCTGCCATGGGCCGGCACAGGGTCTCCGGCCTGGAGGCGGCCAGTCAGTCGCTGGAGGACGTGTTCCTCCAGTTTTACGGAGAGGAGGCGGGGGTGCATGCTTAACGGTGCGTTATACCGGCAGGGGCTGCGAGCCTCTTGGAAGCCGCTGGTTATCTTTCTGGCCGTGCTGACGATGTACGACGCGGTGATCGTGTCCATGTTCGATCCCCGTATCGGGGATTTGCTCGCCACCCTCATGCAGACCATGCCGGACATCATGGCCATGTTCGGCATGAACAACCCGGGCGCCACCCTGGCGGAGTTCCTGACCAATTATTTGTACGGATTCTTGATGCTGATTTTCCCCCTGGTGTTTTCTGCCATAACGGCAAACAGCTTGGTCGCCCGCCATGTCGATCGGGGCTCCATGGCCTATTTGCTGGCCGCCCCCAACTCCCGCACGCGGGTCGCCGTCACCCAGATGGCGGTGCTGCTTACCGGGGTCACAGCCATCATCGCGGTCTGCACGGCGGTCGGGTGGGGGTGCAGCGCGGCGATGTTCCCCGGCGTGCTGGACGTGGCCGGCTATCTGCGGCTGAATCTCGGCGTGTGGCTGCTGCATCTGTGCCTGAGCGGGCTGTGCTTTTTCGCCTCCTGCATCAGCAACACCACCCGGCTTTCCCTGGCGCTGGGCGCAGGGACGGCCACGGTGTTTTACCTCATCCAGATGCTGGCCAACATGGGCGGCAAGCTGGAAACCCTGCGGTATATCACCCTGTTTACCCTGTTTCAGCCTGATAAGCTGCTGGCCGGGGAGGCGGCCGGCTGGGTCTTCGCCGCGGTGCTGGGCCTGCTAGGGACCGCGCTGTACGCGGCGGGGATTCTGCTGTTCCACCGCCGGGATTTGCCAATCTGACAAACGGCCGAAAAGAACAGGATGCGCACGAAGGCGCGTCCTGTTCTTTTTTCACTCATTTTTCGGACATGCATACAATGGAACGAGGCGGGTATCCGCCGCGAAACCTGCCAAGGAAAGGCATACAGGCCAGCCGCCTGCAAGGGGGCTTTGGGGAGTTTTTCTCTCGGCTTGTATAAACTTTCTGGAACAGGTAATCCTATGGATAACGGAATGGCCGGCGGATTCCCCGGCGTTCAAACGATATGCATCCGAAAAAAACAGGAGTGAGAATGGTGAACGTTCGTCGAGGAGATATTTTTTACGCGGATCTCAGCCCGGTGGTGGGCTCGGAGCAGGGCGGTATCCGCCCGGTGTTGATTGTACAGAACGACGTGGGTAATCGGTTCAGCCCCACCGTGATTGCGGCGGCCATTACCAGTCAGAAGGACAAGGCGCGGCTGCCCACCCATATTCAGCTCAATTCCCTCGGTAGCGGACTGGCCCGGGATTCCATTGTTCTGCTCGAGCAGATCCGCACCATTGATAAACGCCGCCTCAAAGAGCATATGGGCCGCCTGGACGACACGTCCATGACCCGTGTGGACGAGGCGCTGCAAATCAGCTTTGGCCTGGGAATGGACAAGGAAGTCGACGCTCAGAGAAGGGCTACATAGGAGCCTGCCTGAACAAACCGAGACGAAAGCTGGTATTTCTGAAAACGGCTGAAGCCGCCTGTGAATATTTTCCCCGCCGCCGCAGACACTATACCCGAACCGGACGTGAAATGAGAAAGGACGAACCTCTATGCCGAACCTGACCGCCAAGGAGCTCAGCTCCCTGGAAGACCAGCTGAGCGCCGAACAGCTCCTGGTTAAAAAATACAAGTCCTACGCCGTCTTGAGCAGCGATCCGCAGCTGAAGACCCAGTATGAGCAAATCGCCGGCCAGCATCAAAACCACTACGATCGCCTGCTGGCGTTCTTGAACTGAAGGGGGAGACGAAGATGAGCCAGAACAACGCCGCCCTCCCGATGCAGGATAAGGACATGCTCGGCGATGCGCTGAGCGCGCAGAAGCAGATAACCGATGCGTACAACACCTGCGCCAACGAATGCGCCACCCCCGCCGTGCGGGACGAGCTGCTTAAGCTTCTCCGGGAGGAGCACGCCATCCAGGCGGGCGTCTTCACCGAAATGCAGAAGCGCGGCTGGTATCCCACACCCATGGCAGAGGAACAGAAGATTCAGAGCGCCAAGCAGAAATTTTCCGCACAATAAAGTCGCCTTGGAGTCGTCCGCTTTCAGCGGGCGGCTTTTTTTCTTGCGTTTGTCCGGTAAATGTGGCATAATGAGCGTAGATTCGTTAAAAGGCTGAAAAAGTGCGGCTTTGGGCGAATAAGACGCAGAATCCTAGCTGCGTTTCCATGGTTCGCAGGTGTTTCAGGGACGCTTTTTCCAGTGTCCTTCTGTCATCACAAAGGAGGGGTTCGGTATGGTTGTCTGTTCCTACTGCCGATGGAGCAATCCGGAGCAAACGGCTGTCTGCCTGCACTGCGGCGCTGTTTTGCCGTCCGCCTCTCCGCCCCCATATGCCGCTCCGCCTCCGCCCGCCGGCTACCAGGCGGCACCGCCGCTCTACGCCCAGCCCTACTTCTCATACGGCGGGTACGGGGTCGGCGACTACCCCGCCAGCCGGCAGCTGGCGGTGGGGCAGCTGGTGTGGTCGATCATCAATATCGTCATGGGCTTCATGCCGCTGGGGATTGCCGCCCTGGTGATGACCATCTTGGCCCAGAGTGCCGACTGGGCGTCGCAGGAAAAACGGCGGCTGCGCGCGGCTATGGTCCTGAACATCATCAGCTCCTGTTTGCTTCCGCTTGTGGTTTTGCTGTTCTTCGCGCTGCTCATAGGCAGCTTGGCCGCGTATTGACCATCGCGTTTTCTTCGAAAAAGTGATGGATCCGGATAAATGGAACTTGCAATTATGAATAAATCATGGCATAATAATGACAATATCATGAACAGCGAGGCGGTTTCCCAACCGGCGCCGCTGTACCGCCGTATCCTCTGGTCCATGCCCTTCCGTGTGCTGTTCGGCCTGGGCGTGCCCGCGGCCGCGCTGGCGGGATTGTGGTTTCTGTACCGGTTCGGCAACCCGTTCCCCTGTGTGTTCCATAAGCTGACCGGGCTGTACTGTCCCGGCTGCGGGGCGGGGCGGGCGCTGTCCGCGCTGCTGCATCTGCATCTGGTGGACGCCATCGATTACAATGTGTTTTTTGTCATGGCGCTGCCCTTGGCCGCGTATTATTTGCTGAAGAAATACATTGTCCTGGTTTTTCACCGCGATCCGCTGCCGATATTCAGCACCTCCCTGCGCACCTACAATATCGTGATGCTGGTGATTCTCGGCTTCTGGATTCTGCGCAACATCCCCGTGTTTCCCTTTACGCTGTTGGCCCCATGAGGGTGGACATAGATTGATATACATAGGAGGAATTCTTTATGGCTACCTGTCCGCAGTGTCATGCGAACATTCCCGACGGCTCGGCGAACTGCCCGCAGTGCGGCGCGGTTATCGGCGCGCCGCAGGCGCCGGCTGCCCCGCAGCCGCCGGTTAACAACCAGGTCCCTGGAGGGTATCAGCAGCCGCCCATGTATCAGCAGCCCCCGGTGAACCAGCCCTATCAGCAGCCGATGTATCAACAGCCGCCCATGTACGCGCCTTACGGCCCCGGCGGCGCCAGCGGCCAGACCAACACCGGGCTGCTGGTGTGGTCGATCATCAACCTGGTGCTCTGTTGCATGCCCTTGGGCATCGCGGGCCTGGTGATGACCCTGAACGCTAAGAACTGCATGTCCATGGAGGAAGAGCAGCAGAAGCTCAAGACCGCCAAAACCCTGAACCTTATCGGCACCATCGGCGGCGCGGTCGTCGTCGTTTTGTACATCGTTCTGATCGTAACCGGCGCTTTGGCGATGGACAGCCTTTACTAATCCGCACAGCAAAAACCGGCGCGAAGCCTTGCTTCGCGCCGGTTTTGTTATGCCCGTATCACATAGAACAGGATGTCGAAATAGTGCAGCAGTGCCCCCGCCAGCACGAAACCGTGCCATAAAGCGTGCATGGCGCGCACACCCTTCCGTCGGTAAAACAGGATACCGCCGGTGTATACCAGGCCCCCAAGTATTAACAGAAGCATACCGGGCAGGGCGAGCTTCTGCAGCAGCGGGACGAAAGCGATGACCACGCACCAGCCGCTGGCGATATAGCAGACCATCGACACCTTTTTGAACCGTTCGATGCTGATGATATTGAGCACGATGCCAAACACCGCCGCGCCCCAGACAATGCCGAAAATCGTCCAGCCGACCCAGCCGCGCAGAGTGACCAGGGTGAAGGGGGTATAGGTACCGGCGATGAGCACGAAAATGGAGGTGTGGTCGAACACCCGAATAATCCGCTTAGCCCTTTGGTTGGTGATGGCGTGGTACAGGCAGGACATGGTGAACAGCAAAATCATGCTGAACCCATAAATCGAGGCGCTGACCACCTTCCAGGGGTCGCCCACGGCGTTGACGATGAGGATGACCGTTCCGGCCACCGCCAGAGCAGAGCCGACGCCATGGGTGATGGCGTTGGCGATTTCCTCCCCCAGCGTATAGAAAAAACCGGGCTTGAGATTCAGTTTTTTAGGCATGCGGCAGTTTTGTCCTTTCCGGGTTACTCGGGTGTATGTTCCTCTTCCGGCGCGGCCGGCGGATCCTCCTGCGCCGGATACAGACGGTATAAATCGAAGCCATCCGGCGATTCACTGTCGGCCGCCAGGGGCGGTATCTCCATGGCGTTGTCCGGCGCTGCCGCCGGGGGCGCATCCGCTGCGTCGTTGTCCGGTGAAGCCGCCGGGGGTTCTTCGGTCGTTTCTGCGGCGGGACTATCCACCGGCGGGAACGCCTTGTCCAGCTTGGCGCGCATCCGCTTGTCGAACACCCGCATCAGCACCAGATACAGCACGAACAGCAGCACCGCCCCCACTGTGATTACCACGCCGTAAACCAGGCCGGGCGTCATGTAGTCGAAACGAATCACGATGTCCTGGCCAGCCTGACAGGCCACGGCCATGAAGCCGACGTTCACCTTGTAGATGGCTGCTTTTTCCCCGTTCACCGTGGCGGACCAGCCGTCCTCGTAGGGGACGCTGAAGAACACGAGATTATCCTCAGCCAGCGAAATGGTGGCGGTGAAGCCCCGGTTGTCCCGCGCGAAGGAAACGGCGGATTCGGCGCGCCGATCGGCGCAGTCGTCGGCGTATTCGTACTCGGTGAAGCTCTCCGTCGTCTCGTCCATCACGGGCAGCATCCGGCTGACCGCCGGCTCGTCTGCCTTTTCCACCACCAGGGCCTTGAGCAGCGCCAGCTCCCGGCGGCTCTCCGACATGGCGTCGTAGGATTCCCGGGTCATATACTGATCGTAGGTGAAGCCCATGGGAATATAGTTGTCGTTCTCGTAAATCAGAAACCCGTTTTGTTTATCGATGTAACTCCAGCCGGGCATCTTGGTTTCCCCGTCCACCAGGAAGAAGTCGCCGCTGGATTTATATTCCTGATAATCGGGATCCTCGTTGGCGTAGTCGAACAGATATCGGGTGGACAGCAGGCTGCGCACCGCGTAATGCTCCGGCTCTGGCCGGGTGCCCACGCCCCGGGCGATGCCGATGGTGGGGTAGAACTCCATCACCGACCCGGGCACGATGCTGTGGAAGGCGTTGATGGTAGGGATGCCCCAGAACATGGCCTGGTTGTCCATACCCTTGTTCATATCCACCCGATAGAACTGTTCATCCACCGGCAGATGGATTTTATCCCCGCCCTTGATGCCCTGCTCGATGACGAAATGGGAGGTGTAGTTGGAGTTGGCCTTACCCAGACCCAGGAAATACCAGCTGTAGATCAGGGACACGCAGGCGATGACCCCCACGCCCCATTTGTAGAATATCGGCCGGTCGTTGTGGAACAGGGTGACCAGCAGCCACGCCAACACCAGGGAGACCACCGCGATGGCCACATAAATCCAGAAGCGATCCACGTGCTTCATCAGCCCGTAGGTGATTTTGCCGGTCTCCTTGTCCGGGTTCCAGCTCTTGGGCATGAACCCGATGAACAGCGCGAAGGCGGCGGTGATGCCGAAGGTCCAGCCGAAGGCCCGCTTCCATTCCACCGGCTGGCTTTCCGCCTGCTCGAAGCAGGCCACCGTGGCCAGCACCAGGATAAGCACCATCATGTAGTACCACCGGGCGTAATATACCCAGTTGAACAGCTGGAACATGGCATTGAGCCCGGGGATAATCGCGCAGAAGAAGCAGATAATCAGCATCCGCCGCAGCCAGTCGCTGTGCTTGCGTGACTGGAAGTAGGCAATGGCGCCCGAGCAGCCGAATACCGGCAGCCAGGCCGACATGGAGGCCCACTTGTTGTCCGAATCGGGGAAGAAATTCTCCCGGGCCGGGATGTCCTGGGGGAAGAAGAAGGAGTGGATGATGTCGTAGAATCGCTGAGGCTTGTTGTAAATCAGCGCGTCCCAGCCGGCGAGCATGCTGTCTGTCCGCGGGTTCTGTATCACCGCCAGATAGGAGGGGAGGAGGAACACCGCCGCCCCCGCCGTGCCGACGACCGCCTCGAACAGCAGCCACAGGAATTTGGACAGGGAGCAGTCCCAGTCCCCCGAGAACATCCGCACGAACCAGTAAATCAGCAGGAAGAACACCTGGCCGATGAAGAAGTAATAGTTGGACAGGGCGCTGAGAAACACGGTGACGGCGAAAAAGCCCCGCTTGCCGTCCTTCATATACATCTCCAGCGCCAGCAGCATCAGCGGGAAATACACGATGGCCTCATGGAAATGGTTGAAAAAGACGTTGTAAATCGAGAAGCCCGAAAAGGCGTACAGCAGGCCGCCCATCACCGCGAAATCGGGGCGGACGAACCGGCGCAGGTAGGCGTATGCCGTCAGGGAGGACAGGGCGAATTTCAGCATCAGCAGGGGGGCCATCAGATAGGGCACCGCCGCGCTTGGGAAGGGGAGGGTCAGCCAGAAGAAGGGGCTTCCCAGCAGATAAAAGGAATACGAGCCGATGAAGTTGGCCCCCAGGTCGGTGTTCCAGTTCCAGAAGATGTTCCCCGACCGCACCGCGTCGTGGGCCATCCGGTAAAACGGGATTTGCTGCACATTGAAATCTCCGTAATAGATGAACAGGCCCTTGTCGATGATCAGGAAGGGGAGAAACAGCAGAAACGCCATGGCCAACGCGATAAAAAACGCGTGCCACGCGCGGCTCTTGGGCCGCCGTAAAGAATGGGTCAGGGTCATGGGGATACCTCCTCTGTGATGGGGGCGGCCTGAGACTGAGGGGCTTTGCGCAAGCCGTCAGGGAAAGCCAGCCGCCAGGCTTCATACAGGCTGAAGGCGAACACCGCCAGGTTGAGCACCGAAAACACCGCCTGCACCGGGTTGAACCAGTCGTTCCAGGGGGCGGCTGGATCGTTTATCGTGTTGTTGCGGATAAGCAGCATGAACTGGTTGACGAAGGTGATGCCCGACAGGGCCCCGAAGATGCCCAGCCACCGTCCCCGGCCGGTATAGGCGTACAGTACCAGCGCGAAGGGCAGCACCGCCATCTGGTACCGCTCGTGCATCCGGGTGGTCAGCATGAAAATCCCCTGCATCAGCACAAAGCAGCCCAGCCACAGGCCGTTTTCCCGCACCCCCCGCCACAGCAGGAACACCGTCAGCGCGAGAACCGCCAGCATCAGCAGGGTGCTCAGATGGTTGTAGGTGAAGCCCCCCACGTCGAAGCCCAGCGCGGCGTCCGGGTGCCCGAAGAAAATCGATTTGGAATCGTGCACCCAGTTCATGTTGCCGATGCCGTACAGATTATAGGTATTCAGGGCCACATAGGGATATTTGCCAAGCCCCCCGAAATACACCTCGAAGGGGGTCAGCAGCGCTTCCCAGCCCCGGGCGCCGGCGCTGCCGATGATAAAGGGAACGAAGGCGGCCACCCCCGTGGCCAGCGCCGCCAGAACCCCCAGCAGCGCCTTTTCCAGCTTGTGGCGGTACAGCAGCACCACAAACAGCACCGGCGTGAAATACAGCGCCTGCATCTTGGTCAGGGCCGTCACCGCGAACAGGACAGAGCCGAGGATGGGCCTGTCCGCGTCCACCAGGTAGAAGGCCAGCAGCAACAGGCAGAGCATCATCCCGTCCGTCTGGCCCCAGCAGGCGGAATTGAAGATGGACGACGGGTTGAGCGCCCACAGGGCGGCGGCCAGCACCCCCATCCCCTCGCTCTTTTTCCGGCACAGAAGATACAGCATTCCCGCCGCCAGCACATCGAACAGGATAGGGAAGAACTTCATCGCCAGCATGTCGAACATCTTATAATCCGCCAGGGGCAGCGCGCCGTACAGCTTGCCGACGATAAAGAGGAACACCAGATAAACCGGCGGATAATCCAGGGCGTATTTCCCGTCCGTCATGCGGGAATAGCAGTCGAAAAAGCCGTTTTGCAGTTCCAGCGCCCAGGTCTTGTACCAGTTGACGTCGAACGTGTTGTAGTACAGCATTCCGATGCACAGCCGCGTCAGGAACGCGAAAGCCAGCAGACAGACCACCCACTGCACCGCCTGCCGCCGGGATATGTTCAAGGCCTCCACCCGTCCGCCTCCTTTATGTATAAAGCTTTTTCCAGTATACCAAAGTTTCGAGGGAAAATAAAGGGCTTTCCTGTCAGTTTTGTTGAGTTTTTCTTGCCGCTTTGGTATACTGAACGCAGAAGCCGCTATAAGAATACCAGCGGCCGGAAAGGAATGTCCCGCCATGACGCCACGCACACCGAAGTTTTACGCCGTGCTCTCCCGGATGAAATACATCACCCGCTGGGCCCTGATGCGCAATACCCGCCCGGAAAATATCTGCGAACATTCCCAGGACGTGGCCGTGCTGGCCCATGCCCTGGCCCTGCTGACCAACCGCCGTTTCGGCGGCCGGGTGGATGCCTCCCGCTGCGTCCTTATCGCTCTGTATCACGACACGCCCGAGATTTTTACCGGCGATCTGCCCACGCCTGTGAAGTATTATAACCCCGCCATCCGGGACGCCTATAAGCAGGTGGAGGACGTGGCGGCGGATAAGCTCCTCAGCCTGCTGCCCGCGGATCTGCGGGAGGACTACGCCCCCCTGCTCCGCCCGGGGGACGAATGGGCGCAGGAAAAACGGATCGTCAAGGCGGCGGACAAGCTGGCGGCCCTGATCAAATGTGTGGAGGAGCTGGGCCAGGGGAACAGCGAATTTGCCTCCGCCCGCGCCGCCACCGAGGCGTCGATCCGGGCCATGGGCCTGCCCGCCGCCGACTGCTTCCTGGAGGAATTCCTCCCCGCCTTTTCCCTGACGCTGGACGAACAGGACGCGTAAATCGGCGCGCCGTCTGCAACATTTTAAGGGGAAAGCCCCACTATATAAAGGAGAGGGGCCGCCAAACGGCAGGGCGTATGTATGTACAGTGTTCCGCTTGGCGGAAAATGTTGCATATCCGCCAAATATTTTGGTGTCGGCCAATATATAGGGGGTGCCGATATGAACGAACCCATTCGTCCATCCAAACGCCGCCGATGGTGGATGGCCGTCGCGGCGGCGGTAGCCGCCTGCGGCGTGACCGCGGGGGTGCTGCTGGCACGCCCACGCCTGTCCGTCCAGGCGGAGAACCTGCTGCGGGACGTGACGCCCGCCGCGTCCGCCGCCCAGCCTTTCAGCGAGGGGTTCCGCGCCGCCGCCGCCGACTTCAGCATGCGGCTGCTGCGCGAACAGGCCGGGGGGACGGAAAACCGGCTGCTGTCTCCCGTGTCCCTGTACCTGACGCTGTCCATGCTGGCCGAGGGCACCCAGGGGCAGACCCGGGAGGAGCTGGACGCCCTGCTGGGCGCGCCGGAGGAACGGGGGGCCATGTGCGCCTGGCTGCTGGATAATTGGACGGTGAAGAAGGCGGGCAGGGTCACGCTGGCCAACTCCTTATGGATCGACGAGGGGCTGGAAATCCGGCCGGCCTTCCTGCAGGCAAACGCCGACCGCTATCGGGCGGCGGCCTATCGGGCCGATTTGCAGGCGCCCCAGGCCCTGAAGGACATCAACGCCTGGGTGGATTACCAGACCGAAGGCCGGATTCCCCGGGCGCTGGACAGCTTGGATCCTGCCATCGAGCTATGTCTCCTCAGCACGGTGCTGTTCGATATGAAATGGGAGGAGCCCTACGAGAAGAAGAATGTGCGTTCCCACGTCTTTCAGGCCGCCGACGGGGCGTTTTCCACGGAGTTTCTGTTTTCGGTCGAGACGGCCTATCTGGAAAATGAATGGGTCACCGGTTTCAAACGGCCCTATCAGGGCGGCCGTTTCAGCTTCGTCGGGCTGCTGCCCCGGGAGGGGATCCGCCTGGAGGACGCGGCGCGGGCCCTGACCGGAGAGACGTGGCTCGCCCTGCTCGACGGCGCGGCAGGGAGCGTGCAGGCCGGGATCCCCAGCTTCTCCTATGCGGACGAGGCGGATTTCCGTCCGCCGCTGAACCGCCTGGGGGTGAGGGCCGCCTTCTTCCCCGCCGAGGACGATTTCGCCCCCATGGGCGGGCCCGGCCTGTTCCTCAGCGATATCCGGCAGAAAACCTGTATCGAGCTGAACGCTCACGGCACCAAGGCTGCGGCCTTTTCCTTCGCCGCTATCTGCAAAAATGCCGGCCCCGGCGGGGACTATCAGGTGATTCTCGACCGCCCCTTTCTCTATGCCATCGTGGACAATGCCTCCAACCTGCCCTTGTTTGCGGGGCAGCTGACCCGTCCGGTAAAAGATTCTGTATAAATTAGGAAATTCCTGCCAAAGCTGTCCACAGGCCCCCGGACAAACCGGGGCCGGATACTTTGGCAGGAGGTTTTTTTCTTGAAACAAATTGCCGCTGTCTGCGCCGCCGCGGCGCTGTATATTTTCACGGTTTTTGCCAGCGCACGCGTGCAGGCGCAGCCGGCCGTCCAGGTCGACGCGCCGGAAACGCCGCCGGCCCATACGGAATCGGCGCCCCTATCGACGGGCGCTTCCACCACCACCGCCGCCACGGTGCCCGCAACGACGCGGCCGTCTGCGCCGTCTGCCACCGCCCCGCCGGCTGTACCGTCGGCGGACGCCTGGTATCTCTCGTCCATTCCTCTGTCCCGGGATTTGCAGCGGTTCACCTATGAGCTGTGCGAACGCCTGGAAATTTCGTATCCCCTGGTGCTTGGCGTGATGAAGGTGGAAAGCGATTTTCGCACCGGCGCCCTGCGGAAAGGGGAGGGGGCCGACATGGTGGGGATCATGCAGATAAACAGCCGGTACCTCGCCAGCCATTATAAGCGGTATGGGGTGACCGACGCCTACACCCCCCGGGACAATATCACCATCGGGGTGAACATGCTGGCCGAAAGCATCGGCAAAAACGGCGTGCATTATGGGCTGATGGAATACAACATGGGGATTGTGAACATGAGGAAAAAGCGGGACGCGGGCGTCACGACCACCAGCTACACCCGCAAGGTGACAGCCGCCGCCGCGGGGTATGAGCAGGAGCTGAAGAAGCAGGGCTTCTCTATATAATAGGGTAACACAAGGCGGGGAACCGGTAGGCGTACCGGTTCCCCGCCTTGTTATAGCTCTTCGGGTGGTAGATAGGCGCCGTATCCCTCCGCCTCCATCTCTTCCAGGGGGATGAAGCGGAGAGCCGCGCTATTGATGCAATAGCGCCGGCCGCCCGTCTCGGCAGGGCCGTCCTCGAACACATGGCCGAGGTGGGCGCCGCCGGTGCGGCTGCGCACCTCCGTGCGCTGCAAACCGAAGCTTCTATCCGGCCGCTCCTCCAGCAGGCTGCTGCCGATGGGCCGGGAGAAGCTGGGCCAACCACAGCCCGCGTCGAATTTCTCCGCCGAGGTAAACAACGGCTCGCCGGTGGTGACGTCCACGTAAATGCCACGGCGGTGCTCCGCATGGTAGGCGTTGCGGAAGGCCGGCTCTGTCGCGCCGCTTTGGGTCACCTGGAACTGTAGCGGGGTCAGCTGCGCCTTGAGCTCCTCCGCGGATTTGCGCCGGTAGCCGCCCCGGCGGGCCGCCCGCTCAAAGGCCGCCTTGCCGATATGGCAGTAACCGCCCGGATTCTTGTCCAGATACCTCTGGTGGTATGCTTCCGCCGGCCAGAAATTCTGGAGGGGCTGGGCCTCCACCACCAGCGGCCGGCGATGCCGCTTCTGCTGCTTGTCCAGCGCCTGCTCGATAAGCGGCGCGTCCTCCGGCGCGGTAAAGTAGATGCCCGTGCGGTATTGGGTGCCCCGGTCGGGTCCCTGCCGGTTGACCGCCGTGGGATCGATCGCCTGAAAAAAGAGATCCAGCAGCGCGGGGAGGGGGAGAGCCACCTCGTCGTACTGTACCCGCACGGTTTCGGCGTGCCCCGTCGTTCCGGTGCAGACCTCCTCATAGCGTGGGCTCTCCGTGCTGCCGTTGGCGTAGCCGACCAGGGTGTCGGTGACGCCCCCGATGCCGCCCAGGTATTTTTCCAATCCCCAAAAACAGCCGCCCGCCAGATAGATTTCTTTCATACGAAAAGCCTCCCGCCCATATGCTGTGTGTGGTTCCCATATTACCATGCCCCGCGCAGAAGAATTTACCAAGGAAGAAAAAATTCCCTTTTTTTAAAAAAAGGTCTTGACAAAACCGAGTGGTGCGTGTATAGTGATTATTGTAATCAATACAAAAAAGAAATCATTACAGAAAAGAGAGGTGGATATGACAGGCCCCATTACCAAATCGGTTCAGGAAATCGCCGCGGCTCTTACCGAAAAAGGACTGCGGCCCACGCAGCAACGGATTGCCATATATGATTACCTGCTGCGTCATCCCACCCATCCGACGGTGGATACTATTTACCGGGCGGTTCTCGAGCGGTTTCCCACCTTTTCCCGCACCACCATTTACAACAGCCTGCACGCGCTTGTGGATGCAGGGCTTATCCGGACGGTTACCATCGATCCGGAGGAACAACGGTTTGACGGAAATGCCGCCGACCACGCACATTTTAAATGCTGCGGCTGCGGTTCTATCTACGATTTCGACCTGGATGACCAGGCCGTGCAGAGCATCTGCCCGCCGGGGTTCCAGGTGCAGGTACAGGATGTGTATTTCAGCGGCCTGTGTCCTGCCTGCCAACCGGCTTCTTTGTCCCACTGACCGGCGTCGGCCGGAACATATAAGAATGAAATTTTGGAGGTAACAGTTATGAAAAAGTTTGTTTGTCTGATCTGCGGATACGTGCACACCGGGGACGCCGCCCCCGCCGCCTGCCCGGTTTGCGGCGCTGGCCCCGACCAGTTTAAAGAGATGGGTGCCGCTGAGGCTCCCGCCGCTGCCGCTGCGCCGGCCGCTGCCGCCGGCGAGCGGGTCTGGGCCGACGAGCACCGGGTGGGCGTGGCTCAGGGCCTGGATGCCGAGGTCGTCGAAATGCTGCGCGCCAACTTCACCGGCGAATGCTCCGAGGTGGGCATGTACCTGGCCATGGCCCGCGTCGCTCACCGCGAGGGCTATCCCGAAATCGGCCTGTACTGGGAAAAGGCCGCTTATGAAGAAGCGGAGCACGCCGCCAAGTTCGCGGAGCTGCTCGGCGAAGTGGTGACCGACAGCACGAAGAAGAATCTGGCGATGCGCGTGGAGGCCGAATGCGGCGCCACCGAAGGCAAAATGCAGCTGGCCAAGAAGGCGAAAGCTCTCAACTATGACGCTATCCACGACACCGTCCACGAGATGGCCAAGGACGAGGCCCGCCACGGCAAAGCCTTCGAGGGTCTGCTGAACCGGTATTTCGGTTAATTTTTCTCACAAAACCAGAAAGCGCCCCCGCCGCAGGAGTGTCTGCAGCGGGGGCGCTTGCGCGTTCGGAAAGAACAGGGCAGTTTTCAGGAGTTTTTCAACATGACGCTTTCCACGTCGTTGGCCACGTGCTCACAGGCGTCGCAGCATTTTTCCATGCGGTCGAAAATTTCCCGCCAAACGCTCAGCTCGATGGGATCGGTCGAGGACAAATACAGCTTGCGCACCGCGCGGGTATACAGTGCGTCGCCTTCCTCCTCAAGCCGGTTGATTTCCACGATGTTTTCGTAAATAGAATCGGATTTGCGGAAGTGGCGGAATTCCTTGAGCGTGTCCTTGAGCACCTCGCAGCAGCGGACGATGACGTCGGCGAATTCCAGCGCTTCCTCCCGGATGGCCGCCACGTTGAACATGTAGGTGCGGATGAGCACGTCCTCGATGGCGTCGGTAACGTCGTCGATTTCCTGGATCAGCAGGATGATGTCCTCCCGCTCAATGGGGGTGATGAACGCCCGCATCAGCTCAGACATGGTGTCGTGCTTGGAGATGTCGGCGTTATGCTCGATGACGTGCATCTCCTCCATGCGGGCCTGCAAGGTGTTGGGATCGAAGTTTTCCAGATTGGTTTTCAGCAGCTCCGCCGCTTTGCAGGAAAACTTGACGCCTCGTACCATCATTTCAAAATAGTCGCATTCTTTCTTGGCCTTTTTTTCTTTCTTACCCATTTTGAAATCCGCCTTTCTGATTGGTTAAACGCTTGCGCTTTCTATTAAAACAGCCGCATGAACAGCCACGCCATGAGGAAGCCGATAAGCCCGCAGCCCGGGAAGGTGAGCACCCAGGTGAGCACCATCTCCTTGACGACGCTCCATTTGACGGCGGAAAGCCGCTTGGCGGCGCCCACGCCCATGATCGCTGTGGTTTTTGTGTGGGTGGTGCTCACGGGAATGCCGCCGGTAAAGAAGGAGACGAGCAGGCAGGCGGAAGCGGCCAAATCGGCGGCGAAGCCCTGGTATTTTTCCAGCTTGACCATGTCCATGCCCACCGCCTTGATGATGCGGTAGCCGCCCACGGAGGTACCGACGGCCATCACCAGGGAGCACAATATCATCAGCCAGAGGGGCAGCGTGAATTGTGCGGCATCGCCGTTCCCGCTGGCCAGAAAGACTCCCAGCATAAACACACCCATGAATTTTTGACCGTCCTGGGCACCGTGCATAAACGCCATGGCGGCGGCGCCGCCAATCTGCGCCCCCCGGAAAAAGCGGGTGGTTTTCCGGCGGTCCATGCCGCGGCAGAGAAGAGCGGTCAGCTTAGCGGCCGCCCAGCCGAAGGCAAAACCAAGGAAGGTCGACAGGGCGAGACCGTACAGCACCTTGACCCATTCAGCGCCGTTGATGCCGCCGAGACCGCCGTGCAGCGCGATGGCCGCGCCGGACAGGCCGGCGATCAGGGCGTGGCTTTCGCTGGTGGGAATGCCGAAATACCAAGCGGCCACGGCCCACAGCACAATGGCGAACAGTGCGGCGCACAGGGCGACGGAGGCCTCGTGGGAATTGCCACGGAAGTCCACCATGTTGTAGATGGTCTGCGCGACGGAGGCGTTGATCAGCGTCATGACCAGCACCCCGAGGAAGTTGCAGCCCGCCGCCATTAAAATGGCGGCGCGGGGGCCCATGGAACGGGTGGAAACGCAGGTGGCAATGGCATTGGGGGCATCCGTCCAGCCGTTGACAAAAATGACGCCCAAGGTGAGAAGCACCGTCAGAATCAACATGGGGTTCGAGACCAGGCTGGATAAAAAGTCCTGCAGTGACAACGTCATGTCCTTTGCTCCTTTACCGTCCGCATACGATTTCACAAACCGTCTTTCAGTATACACGCTTCCGCCGCGAATGAAAAGAGTTTTTTCCGCATTTCTTCGCATTTAAAAGAAAAAACAGGGGCTTGGCAGACGACCGTTTCGCCTATATAATGAAAGAAACGAATTTTTTAAACGAAAAGGAGGGCTGCCTGCATGAAACGGATTGGGCGCGGGCTGCGTCACGGACTGTTCCTGCTTCCCGCCATCATAGCCGCGCTGCTGTATGTGTGGCTGCCCTATGTCCCGCAGCTGACGGAGAAGGTCTTTTCCCGGGGAATATTCCGCGCGGTTTCGGTGCCGCTGGGAGGGCTTGTGGCCGTTCTGCCCTTTTCCCTGACCGAGTGCTTGGTGGTGCTGGCGCTGCCGCTGGCCGTCACGCTGGGAATCCTGCTGGCAAGGCGGCTGCGCCGGACGGAAGCGAAGGGGCGGGTGCTGGCCCGCGCGGGAAAGGGGCTGGGCTGGGTTCTGTCCTCTGTGCTGCTGCTGTACATGGTGATGCACGGCGCGAATTTTTACCGGCTGCCCGTTTCGGAGCTGATGGGGCTGGACACCAGCATCCAGTCTCCCGCATATCTCCAGCGCGTGTGCATCGATCTGGCGCAGAAGGCATCGGCGGAGCGGGAGCTGCTGGAGGAGAATGAGGACGGGTATACCAAGCTGTCGGTGTCCAAGGCGGAAATTCTGCGGCTGGCCGACAACGGCTACCGCAAGCTGGATGATACGTATCCCTATCTGTGGGGCGGCGTCTGGCGGACAAAGCCGGTGCTGCTGTCGCATTGGTGGTCGTATACGGGGATAACCGGCATGTATTTTCCGTTTTTTGCGGAGGCGAACGTCAATATTGACGTGCCGGACAGCGATATTCCGGCCACGGCGGCCCATGAGCTGGCCCACACCCGCGGCTTTGCCAAGGAGGACGACTGCAATTTCTTCGCTTATCTGACGGCCACCCACAGCGATTCGGCGGATTTCCGCTATTCCGGCTATATGCTGGCGTACATCTATTGCTCCAACGCGCTGTACGATTACGATACCGACATGTGGGGGGCCGTGCGGCAGCACTGTTCCAAGGGGATGCTGCGGGATTTGGGACAGCGCAACGCCTACTGGAAGCAGTTTGAGGGCAAGACGCAGGAGATTTCCAGCTCGATCAACAACAGCTTCCTCACCTCCCAGGGGGAGGAGGAAGGCGTGTTCAGCTATGACCGGGTGGTGCAGCTAATAGTGGGCTATTATCGCAGCGAGGGACTCGTGCCTCTTACATAAACATACGGCAGGCGGACATACTACTCCTAAAATCTGTATTAGGAGGAAAGGTATGGATACTGCCATAGCCATTGTGGGGATTTTGCTGGGGTTGGTGTTTTGCCTGTGCGGCTATGCGGCGCATCGGCTATGGTGCGCCTGTAATGGGATGCTGCTGGGCGTTTCGGTCGGTTCCCTGCTGGGAATGCAGCTGCAAAGCCCGGTGTTCATGGTTGTGTGCGGCGCGCTGCTGGGACTCGGGCTGGCCGTTGTCTTTTTCCGCTTCGAGCGGATAGGCTCCGCCGTCAGTCTGGCGGTCACGGGGTTTGCCTGCGGGCTGCTGATACTGCGCAGCTTTGACAGCACGGCGTGGCCGTGGGCGCTGTTGGCGGCGGGCGTCGGCGCCGGTGTGTCCTGGCTGCGGCCTCGCCCGGCGGCGCTGACCGGTCTGGCGCTCAGCGGTTCGCTGCTGCTGGTGATGTCCCTGTTCGGCGTCTTTACGAAGCGCTATTGGTTTGTATACGATCCGGCGACGCCTTTGGCGGCGGGGGAGACGGCGGTTTTTCTCTTCTTCAGCGTCCTGCTGATGGCGGCGGCCGGGCTGGCCCTGCAGGTGGGGCTGCTCAGGCGCCGGGACGCTGGGGAACAGGCGGCGCGGACGCCTGATAACGGCACACCGAAAAAGAGCGGATAAGTGAAAAAACGAAGCGGCAAGTATTGACAACCCCGAGGAAAGATGCTATCATATTGTCCGTCACTTGACACGGAGAGGTGTCCGAGCGGTTTATGGAGCTGGTCTTGAAAACCAGTGACTCGAAAGAGCCAAGGGTTCGAATCCCTTCCTCTCCGCCAACATGTTTCTGATGCCAAGAGACAGGCTACGTGAATAGAAGGATGGAGCGAATTTATGCTGCGTGCGGTCATCGTGGGATTCGGAAATATTGGGCACGCTGTTCTGGAAGCCTTGCTTGCAAGCGCTGATTTTGAAGCGGCCGGCGTGGTCAGCCGTAGTCTCGCTGTCGGCGCTCTCGGCGATATTCCGGTGGTACGGGATATTGAGGCGCTGCCGAAGCCGGATGTGGCCATCCTTTGCTCCCCCAGCCGCGCGGTTCCAGATTTGGCGGCATCCCTCCTGGAAAAAGGGATCTGCACGGTGGACAGCTACGACATCCATTCATCGATTTATGAAGTCCGACAGAGGCTGGACGCGGTGGCGAAAGCCCACGGTGCGGCGGCCGTTATGTCCGCCGGATGGGATCCTGGCACCGACTCGATGGTGCGGGCCCTGCTGGAGGCTATGGCGCCCAAGGGGATTACCTATACCAACTTCGGCCCTGGCATGAGTATGGGGCATACGGTGGCGGTCAAGGCGATTCCCGGCGTGAAAAACGCGTTATCCATGACCATTCCGCTGGGAACCGGTATCCATCGCCGCATGGTGTATGTGGAACTAGCGGAGGGCTATGCTTTCGCGGATGTGGCCGCGGCTATCAAGAATGATGACTATTTCAAGCACGATGAAACCCATGTCATCCAGGTGCCGGATGTCGACGCGCTTAAAGACATGGGTCACGGCGTCGACCTGGTGCGCAAGGGCGTTTCTGGCAGCACGCACAGCCAGCGCATGGGCTTCACGATGGAGATTAATAACCCCGCCCTGACTGGACAGATTCTGGTGGCTGCCGCCCGCGCGGTGAAAAAGCAGGCGCCCGGGTGCTATACCATGATTGAGATTCCGCCGATTGATTTGCTGGAAGGCAGCACGGAGGAGCTCATCCGCCGGCTGGTATGAGCCGTTAACCGAATAGGATATCCGGTTGCTCACCGCAACCGGTGACCATATGGAGAAGTACTCAAGTTGGTGACGAGGCGCCCCTGCTAAGGGCGTAGGTCGGGTAACCGGCGCGAGGGTTCGAGTCCCTCCTTCTCCGCCATATAATCCTGACACTTTAGATGCAGGAGCAAAAAACCCTGATTATATCAGGGTTTTTTCGCATCTATAGGCCGAAATTTCGACGTACCGTTCCATGGATGCATTTGGCCCCTTTTCCCGATGTGGAGAGACTCGAACTCCCGCGTTTTACAGAAAATGGAATACATAGCCCATGTGACCGTGAAAACGGATACAAGGGCAAAAATAATAGCTGCCCGCAGTTTTTGAACGAAAGCTGCGGGCTTTTTTCATGCCAAGGGAAAGGAGAAAGCCACATGCAGTTCATGGAAAGCGAACGGGATCAAGCGTACGAGCGGATGATGCAGCTGCCGCCGAGAAGGAGAAAAGCGGAAGCTCAGTTCTACCGCGGAAGAGGCCATCGGGAGTGCTTCGAGAGGGAGGAGAAGAAGCTGGGAGGAGGCTCTCCGAAGCTGCGGGCCGCCTTGTATCTGCTGACGGCGGACAGCCGGCTGTGGGCGGCAGCCCGGCCGGCGGTGAGCAAAACGGGTATCGATTTTGCCGCCATCCGTCCGAAAGATATCAGCACCGAGGCGTACGTTCTGTACCGTGCCGCCCAGGATATCTACGAGGGCACCCGATATATCGGCGCAGCGGAACTGGTGGACAGGAAGCTGGCGTCCGGCAGGATGTTCCGCCTCATTTGTCGTGCCATGGAACTGGCCCGGATGAACCAGTAACGGGAAAGGAAGGCAATGACCATGCCAAACAACGTGACCAATGTGGTCATTTTTCACGGGGATGAACAGAGAATCCGCGAAATTCTGGAGGCCATCCAGATGGAGGATATCGGCCCCGGCAGTATCGACTTCGATAAGGTGATCCTCATGCCGCCCAGCCTGAATATCGAGTGCGGAAGCCGGACGGAGCAGGGCCTCAAGCTCTATACAAGCTTTGTCAAGCAGTTCCTTGCGGAGGTCGAGGCCGGCGGTTCGACTTCCGGGAACCGTCAGTTGTCGGAACAATATCATAAGCTGCGCGAAGACGAGGCATTCCGTCTGGGCGAGCAAGCGTACCACAATCTGCAGGAATACGGCCATGCCACATGGTACAGCTGGTCGAACGAGCACTGGGCTACCAAGTGGAACGCGTATGGGTTTGAGTACCTCGGAGAGCCGGAGGCTGGTACTGTCCGTTTTTACACGGCATGGGCGCCGCCGCATCCCGTCCTGGAAAAACTGGCGGAGCGATATCCGGAGATTGGGTTCACGCATCGATGGGCGGACGAGGACATCGAGCGAAACTGCGGCGAGCGTGAATACAAGCCGGGCGGGCAAATGGAGGAGTATATCCCCCTGAACGAAAGTAAAGAGGCGTATGAACTGGCAGCGGATATCCAGAGAAGCGATCTGTCGGAGTACGGGCTCTTCCTGACGGAGAATGGGGATGGCTATGAATACCGGGAAGAGGAGGAACAGGACATCACCATAGGCTAGAGAGAACAAACAACAAGACCGATATCAACCGTACCAAACGGGAGATATCGGTTTTTCGTTTGGGACGGCTGATCTCGGCGGAGAGCGAGGTGGATATCCATCAACAGTCCCATCACATGGATAGGGAGCAAGAAGATATTACGCGATCGCATTCTGGCGCGGTTTCCGGTGAGGGTGGAGCGGTATATCGAGGTGTTCGGTGGGGGCGGCTGGGTGCTGTTCCACAAGGAGCCGTCGCCCTTTGAGGTGTTCAACGACTTCAATGCCGACCTGGTGAACCTGTACCGGTGTATCCGGGACAAGCCGGAGAAGCTGATACAGAGGCTGGAGTACACGCTCAACGCCCGGGAGGATTTTGAGCATATCCGGAAACTGCTGAAAAGCAAGGCGGAGCTGACGGACATACAGCGCGCCGCCGGATACTACCAGCTGATCCGCCAGAGTTATGCCTCCACACTGGACAGCTTCGGCGGGCAGCCGACAGGAATGTGGGCGACCTTCCCGGTCATCCGGCAGGCGGCGGAACGGCTCCAGCGTGTGGTCATCGACAACCGGGATTTCGAGAAGGTGATCGGCCAGTACGACCGGGAGAACAGCCTGTTCTACTGCGACCCGCCGTACTGGAGCACCGAGGATTATTATGAGAATGTGGTGTTTGGCAGGGAAGATCATCAGCGGCTGGCGGATTGCCTGCTGGGGATACAGGGGCGGTTCCTGCTGTCCTACAACTACTGCGACGAGATCGTAGCACTCTACAAACGGCCGGGGATTTGGCTGGAAGAGTTGATGCGGCCGCACAGCATGGCGCACCGGTTTGAGCCGGGTGCGGAGTTCCGGGAACTGCTGATATCCAACTACGACACCACCGAGAAATACCGCCAGCAATGGCAGGACACCCTGTTTGGACTGGCGGGAGAAATGACAGTCCTGTCGGAAAGGAAGTTTTTATGAAAGCAAAGATGATGAATATCGCCATTCCGGTAGAGGTGCTGGAGGAAAGCGGGCTCGACCTGTCTGCGGTGCTGGAACTGGAGGCGGGGGAGGGCGCCCTCGTCATCCGCAACGCGACGGGGATGGAAAGCTTCGTGTGCGACGGGGAGTGCGAAGACTGCCCGTTTATGGTGGACGACTGTGACGGGAACTGTGACGATTGCCCCTGTCAGTCGGCCTGTGACCGGGTGAATGGGGAGGGTATCGATGAGTGAACGGACGCTCCGGGTGCTGGGAAAACGAGGGCGGATTACGGTGCCACTGGAGCTGCGGAAGGCCATCGGGCTGGCATACAACGACGTGGTGAGCTTCCGGCTGGAGGGGGATACGGTGCGGATGAAGCGGGAGAAACTCTGTGACAACTGCCGGGAAACGCTCCCGCTGCAGGAGTTTCTCGATGGGCTGAGCCCGGAGGAGCAGCGGCAGGCGCTGATCCATCTGTCGGTTCGCTGGGCCGAAAAGGAGGGACAATAATGGAAGAGAGGAGCCCGAAGCTTTCGGTGAAAGTACGGAATCTGTACAATGGGGAGCACGGCAAGCTGCGGGCCGTGTTGAGCGTGACCATCGGCGGGGCGTACGCCATTCATGGTTTGAAGCTGTACGAAACGGAGAAGGGCGGGCTGTTCCTGTCCATGCCCAGCCAGTCGTATGAGGCGGATGGAGAAACGAAGTACACGCAGATATTCCACCCCATCACGGCGCGCGGACGGGAATATCTCGAGAAGGCGGCGCATCTGGCCTACCACATGGCCTTGGAGAGCCAGAAGCAGGAAGAACGGCTGGGGATGGAGCTGCAGCCGTAAGGGCCGGTTGAAAAAGTGCTGGACTTATGCGAAGAGTTGGGTATACTGTTTGGCTTGAAGGGAGGCGTCGGCATGAAGAGACGCGGAATATGGCTGCTGGCGGGAATTGCGCTGTGTTTGACCGCCTGTCACAAGGCAGTGGAGCCAATAGCCCATTTTTCTGAGGGCAGCCAGTACGCAACACATCTGACCACGGAACCCCCGGAGAGTGTCTGGAATACTGCCATGTCTTCTGCGACGATATGGAAAAGCACCTCACAATCTCATTTGCAGGAAACTGCGGCGGTTACAGGGACTGCCCCCTCCAAGGCTTCCAGTACGGAAATCACCGCTCCGACTAAGGCTAAAAGCACGAACAGTAAGGCCGTGGCGGGTAGTTCCACCCCAGCCAAAACGAGCCTTTGCACTATGAGTACGACGTCAACACTCGTTCAGCCGACACAGACCGATCCATGGACATATCCGTATGATATCGCGGTGATGGAAGCGGAATGCCGGACCTATGCGGAGAGTCTGGAATGGGTGTGGAAGGATTCGCTGACGCTTACCAACAGCAGTTGGAATGGGAACGTCAGCACATACCCATTCACAAAATATCCGGATGAAGTGACACGCACTCTAAAAGACTCTGTATTTGAAATGATTGCGTTGGAGAGGAACTACTATCATGGCTTAAAGACGAACATGCGCATATATTTTCAGCCGCATGAGGACTCCTATGGGGACTATCTCATATACTCTTTAACGGACTGAGAGGAGAAGACAAATGCATATCAAGAGACTGTGGGCGGCGCTGTGCGCTGCCCTTTTTCTGTTAGGGGCCGTCCCGATGACTGTCGGGGCGGCTTCGTCATATCTGGAAGCGGGAGACAAGACGTATTTCAAAACCCGGCAAGCGCTGCGGGGCGGCACCGGCGAGGGATACGTCAGTTCTCTGGGAACCCGGGTCAATCTGATGTGGTTTGACCAGTCGCCCACCAACTCCTATATCGACAAGTACGATCTGGCACCGCAGTATGACGGCAAGGTCTGGGCCTACTGTATCCATCATGGAGTTGCGTATGGGCATCCTTTCCGACGAACAGAGGATCTCACAAAGAGCAATTACTGGAGGGATTTAGGAGCAATAGCTCAATATGGCCTGAAGCTGACTACGCTCTATGGCTTTCCGGCCCGGACGCCGGCGGAGCTGGGGGTGAGGGCCATTGACGACGCGGTGGCGGCCACTCAGGCGGTGCTGTGGGAATACCAGCAGGGATACCGTACAAACGCGGTTACGCTTGGTAACGACGCCGAGTACAGGGCCTTCATCAAAGGGACTCCGGCGGAACCGGCCTACCACAAGATTTTGGAGGGGATCCGGAACCATACTACAGCCGCGGGCTTTGCAGATTCCACGCTGGTGCTCAAGCCCCAGAGCGACGGTCGTTACGCTGTAACCGTAACCGATACCAAGGGGACGCTGGCGGGCTTTTCCGTGACAGCAAGCGACAGCCGGGTGACAGCGAAAATCAATGGGAACACCTTGACACTCTCCAGTACGGAGGCGATTGAGGGGAACATCACCCTGACGTTCCAGCGGATTCTGCCGCCGCTGCCCAGGCATGGCGTATTTGTCGCGGTGGGGCGGAACGCCGAGGAACAGGAGATTATGACCGGCGTCGCGGAGGATCCGTTCTTCTTTCGTGCGACGGCGCGGGTCGAGGCCAGAGGGACCATGCAGATCCGGAAGGTCTCTGAGGACGGCAAGGTGGACGGGATTTCGTTCCTTGTATCCGGAAACGGGTTGAACGACACGTTTGTGACAGCAAACGGCGGGAGGCTGGAAATCCCGAATCTGCTGGCGGGTGAATACACCGTGACTGAACAGGTGGACGGCGCCTACGAGCCTCAGAAATCCCAGATGGTGACGGTGGTTCCCGGTCAGACGACAACCGTCACGTTCAGCAACACACTGAAGCGGGGCGGCCTGCGGGTGGTGAAGACCAGCGAGGATAACTGGCTGGAGGGGCACACGTTCCGCTTGTCCGGCACATCGCTTTCGGGCGACAGGGTGGAGGTATATGCGAAAACCAACAGCGCTGGTGTCGCCGAGTTCCGGGATGTCCTGGTTTCTGGAAACGCGCCTTACGTGCTGGAGGAGGTCGATACCGATGAGCGGTATGTGGTTCCCTCCGCGCAGAATGTCCTCGTGGAGTGGAACAAGGTGACGGACAAAACCGTGGTCAACCGGCTCAAGAAATGGAGCCTGACGGTGAGCAAGGTGGACGCGGAAACCGGCACGGCGCAAGGAGAGGGGAGCCTGGCCGGAGCACAATATGGTTTGTACCGTCATGGCCTGCTGCAGAAGGTGTATACCACAGACGCTAGTGGGCGGTTCACCACCGACTGGTATCCTTGCGGCGCTGGCTGGTCGCTGCAGGAAATTGCCCCCAGTTTGGGGTACCAGCTGGACACAAAGGAATACCAGCTGGGCGTGGAGCCAGGCCAATACACGATGGAATACAATGGGGAGGCGCTGACTGTCCGGGAATCGGTCATTCAGGGCCGCGTCGCCATCCTGAAGCACAACGACGATGGCAGCACACAAATTGAAACACCGGAGGTCGGCGCGGAATTCGAGGTGTTTTTCAAGGCTGCCGGAAGCTATGAGCAGGCTAAAGAAAGCGAACGGGACAGGCTGGTGACCGACGAGAATGGATATGCCGTCAGCAAGTGGCTGCCCGCTGGGGTGTATACGGTCAAACAGACAAAAGGCCGGGAGGGCACAGAGCGACTCCCGGCCTTTGACGTGCATATCAGCGAGCAGGGGAAGGTGTACCGCTACCTCATCAACAACGCTTCGTTTGAATCTCAGCTGGAAGTGGTGAAAAAGGACGCGGAAACGGGAAAAATCATTCCGCTGTCCGGATTCGGCTTTAAAATTCGCGACATCGAAACTGGAAAGTATATCACCCAGCACATCACCTACCCGGAGCCGATGGAGCTGGACACTTTTTACACGGCTTCCACCGGCCGTCTGATGCTGCCGGAGCCGCTGAAAGCGGGCCGGTATGAGCTGGTAGAGGTGCAGTCCGTACCGGGCTATGTCTTGGATGGGACGCCGGTGTCGTTCACCATCGATGGCAGCCGACAAGTGGTGACGGTGGAGAAAGCGAATATCCCGCAGAAGGGCGTGATTCTCCTTGAAAAGACCGGCGAGGTATTCTGGAGCGTGGAGGAGACGGCCGGAGTATACCAGCCGGTGTACCGGGAGCAGAGCCTGGCTGGAGCCGTCTTCGAGCTGATTGCAGACGAGGATATCTATACGCCGGACGGCACGCTGCGGGCGGCAAAGGACACGGTGGTGGATACCCTTGTCACCACGGGAGAAGGCGGGAAAAGCAAGGCGTTATATCTGGGGCAGTACCGGCTGGTGGAGAAGCAGGCGCCGGAGGGCATGGTGTTGGAGTCCACGCCCCATATGGTAAAGCTGGAATACGCCGGGCAGGAGGCAGCGGTGACGGAGACCGTCATCGCCCTGACCAACCAACGGCAGAGGGTGCAGATTGAGATGCAAAAGCTGCTGGAACAGGATGAGCGGTTTCAGTTGTTCGGGGATATCCGCAAGGTATCCTTTGGGCTGTATGCGGCGAAGGATTTGGAGGCGTCAGACGGCAGCGTCATCCCCAAGGACGGTCTGCTGGAGGTGGTGGCCTGCAAGGAAGACGGTACGGCGACATTCCAAACCGACCTGCCGTTCGGCTCTTTTTATCTCAAGGAGATCTCCACCGACGAGCATTACCAGCTCAGTGATAAGGCATATCCCATCGAGTTCACCTATGCCGGACAGGAAACCGGGGTGGTTCATCTGGGGGCTAATGAGGGCCAGCCCATTGAAAACCACCTCATCCGTGGCAGCGTTTTGGGCCACAAGGTGGACGAAAATGGCCAAGCGGCGCCTGGCGCGGTGATGGGATTGTTCCAGGCAGACGAGACGGAATTTACCGAGGATACGGCGCTGCTAATCAGCGTAAGCAACGAGCACGGAGAGTTCCGCTTCGACGGCATCCCGTTTGGAGACTGGCTGGTGCGGGAAATCCGGCAGCCGGAGGGGTTCTTGCTCAGTGAAACCCTCTACCCGGTGACTATAGCGGAACAGAACCATGTGGTAGAAATCAACGTGGAGAATATTCACATCCCACCCGCGCCGGTGAATCCGCCCACCGGGGAAGAACGCCGGTGGCGGAACCTGGTGATGGGTTTGGCCGCGGTGGCGGTGGGCGGCGCCGTCGCCCTGTTCATCATAAAGAAGAAAAAGGGTTGAGGCGGTTCGTGAATCGTGGAGGTATCTGTTGAAGAAACGAAGCATTGTGTTGTGGCTGGCTGTTCTGCTGTTGCTGCTGTGTCTGCCGGCGGGAGCGGCGACGTCAGTGGATGCGGTCATCGAGCAGACCTGGTCGTCCATCAGGGGACAGATTCAAAATGTGGTGAACAACGTGGTATTCCCGGCGGTGGACATGATTCTGGCGGTGGTGTTCTTTGTCAAGCTATCCAGCGCGTACTTCGACTACCGCAAGCATGGACAGTTTGATTTTACAGCTCCCGCCATCCTGTTCGCCTGCCTGGTGTTCACCCTCACCGCTCCGCTGTATATCTGGAAAGTGCTGGGGATATAAGTGGAGGGCGGCATGACTAAAAAAGTTGAAGGGAAGTGCAACGACTATGGAACCGAAAAATGCCATGGCTGAGCCGGATATACTTGGCACGGCACGAAAGGCGGAACTTTTCGACGAGCTACTCAAGACCTTCGAGGAGTTTATGGAGGATGAGGACTTTATGAAATTCTGCGCAGTATGATGACGGATCAGGAGATCATCAAATCTGGCTTTCCATTTAAGCATAACGACGCGGAACAGCAAGCACTTGCCGTGCTGGAGCAGTTAGGCGGGCAGGCTGAACCCGGCATTCCCGCTAACACCGCCAAACTCCGCGATCTTCTTAGAATCCACCTACCAGACGAAGCCTATCTGGAGCACCGCTCTACTGCGGTGGATTTGCTCTCCATCGGCGACATCGACCCGGCGGATATCACACCCGACAAGTTGGCCGGCTGGAAGGACATTCTAAACGCCGATATCGTCCGAATTTTCCCCGGAGCTTATGGTGTCCACATTGAAGTGGACAATGTCGACCCAGAGCGGCTCTCCGACTTTGTTTTCCTTGCCAGCCTGGGTAAACTGGCAGAGCCGCAGGAAGAACTAGAAGATCACCTTGAAGAACTGTCTTTATGACAGTATTGACGGACGCGTTTTGTGGGATATCGACCGCCATGTGGAAGGAGGAATGTCCTTGGACTGGTTAAACAAGGTGCTGGAGAGCACGGGGAATGTGGTGAAGGGGCTGGGTCAGGAGGTATCCGCGGGGATGTGGGATACCACCTTGCGGTGGATGTACACGGCCATCTACGACGCCGTGGCCCAGTTCTTCACCTCCATCGGCAGCATGGGGGTGGAGATATTCGGCCTGCCCTGGGTGGGGGCGGTGACCAGATTGTTTTCCCTTTTCGGCTGGGGTCTGTTCCTAGCGGGGCTGGTGGTAGCGGTATTCGACCTGGCCATTGCGGCCCAGTCGGGACGGGTGAGCGTGCGGGACACCGCCCTCAATACCATCAAGGGTCTGATGGCGGTCAGCCTGTTCACTACCCTGCCGGTGGAACTGTATAAATTCTGTATCAGCCTGCAGGGGACGTTCATGGGGGATTTGGCCCGGGTGTTTGCCGGGGGACAGAGTCTGAATATTGGGGACGCCAGTATGTCGGTGCTACAGGCGTCCTTCGCAATTGCCAACCAGGTGACCCTGTCGGTGTTCAACCTGCTGGCCATGATCGCCATGGCGTATTGCGTGGTGAAGCTCTTTTTTGCGAATATCAAACGGGGCGGCATCCTGCTGATTCAAATCGCGGTAGGGGCTATGTATATGTTCAGTGTGCCGCGGGGGTTCACCGACGGCTTCTGGGGCTGGTGCAAACAGGTGGCAGCGCTGTGCCTGACGGCGTTTCTCCAGACCACCCTGCTGTTCTTAGGGCTGCTGACTTTCAACGTCAACATGCTGCTGGGGCTGGGCCTCCTGCTGTCAGCCAACGAGGTGCCGCGGATTGCGCAGCAGTTCGGGCTGGACACCTCGGCGCGGGTCAGTCTGACCTCGGTCATCCACCATACCACCACGGCGGTCAACCTGACGCGTTCGGTGGTGGGCGCCATGAAATAAAGGGGGTGGCCTATGTATTTGTATCCGCAGAATCTGCGGGCCAACGCCAATTTGTGGCTGTGGAGCCTGAAGGATTTCAGCATGATTAGTATCGCCCTGCTGGTGTCGGTCATCGCCGTGGCACAGGCGGGCTGGCTGCTGCCGCTGGCTTTGACGGCCGGGTATGCGTTTGTCACCATCCGGATGGAGGAAGCCACCGTGCTGGACTATGTCCGATACGCGGCGCGGTATTTTCTTGTTGTCCCGCAATTCTATATATGGAGGCTCGATTGAAAGAAAATCCTTCAACCAGCGAAAAACGGCTTGCCGCCCATGAGGGCGGGCGGCATTTCGTTCCGAAACCGCCCTTTTTCAAAGAGGTCTTATGTCCTTTCCGGGCATAAGACCGGACATGGAGCAGAAGTGAAAACAGGAGGCGTACAGGAATTCCTGGGTATCCAAGGCTTCACCGACCATGGGCTCGCCGCCAGTCACGGCGATCTTTTGTATTTTCAGGTGAGCCCCGCCAACATCGCGGTGCTGTCGAAGTCCATGATGGAGAGGAGGATCCGGCAGCTGATGCTGGTGCTGTCCGCCCTGCCGGGGATGGAAATCCTGTGTATGGATTCCCATGCCTGCTTCGACCGGAACCAGGCCTACCTGAAAGAGCGGCTGGAACAGGAGGAGAACCCGGCGGTGAGGAAGCTGCTGGAACAGGATCGGGCATATCTCGACCATGTCCAGACTGAATTGGCGGCCGACCGGCGGTTTGTGTTCCTGCTGCGGGGGAAGGAGCCGGCGTTTACTCTGGGGAACCGGGCGGAGAAGGCCATGGCGGATCAGGGCTTTGAGGTGCGGCGGCTGGACAAGGAGGGCATCAAGCAGCTGCTGCAGGCCTACTTCGACGCCGGCGGCCAGACGCTGCCCGACGTGGACGGAGCCCAGTGGATGGAGGGAAGATGAGGATATTCCAACGCAGAAAGCCGCGTACCATGGAGGAGCAGGAGGCTACGGCGGTGAAGGATTTCTTTGACCAGCTGCTGCCCGGCGCCATCCGGTTTTACCCGGACAGCTGCGTGTGCGGCAACACATGGCGGAGTGTGTGGGCGGTGAAGGAATACCCGCCGTCCACCGAGGAGCAGGCCATCCTGTCCCGTCTGGGCAGCCATGAGGGGGTGACCCTGCGGATATACACCCGGCCGGTGGAGGCGCAGGAGCAGCGGACCATCATCCAGGCGGCCACCCGGCGGAACAAGCTGCTGCGGGGCGGGAACGACGTGCAGGAAACCATCCGGGCGGAGGGAAACCTCCAGGACGTGGCGGAGCTGCTGGCGGGTCTGCGCCGCAGCAAGGAGCCGCTGCTCCACTGCGCGGTATATATCGAGCTGAAAGCCTCTTCGCCAGAGGGACTGAAGGATCTTCAGGCGGACATCCAGATGGAGCTGACCCGGGAGAAAATCACGGTGGATCGGCTGCTGCTCCGGCAGCGGGAGGGGTTCCTGTCGGTGATGCCGGCGGGAACCAACGTGTTCGGCGTGCAGTATGAACGGGTGCTGCCAGCTTCCTCGGTGGCCAATTTGTACCCGTTGGGGTATTCGGGCAAGACCGATCCCCGCGGGTTTTGTCTGGGCAGGGACAAGTATGGCTCGCATATTCTGGTGGATTTTGACCGGCGGACGGATGACCGTACCAACAGCAGCGTCCTCCTCATCGGCAACAGCGGGCAGGGCAAGTCGTATCTTCTCAAGCTCTTGCTAACCAACTTCCGGGAAAGCGGCAAGGCGGTACTGGGGCTCGATCCGGAGGGGGAGTATCGGGAACTGACGGAAAACTTGGGCGGCTGTTACCTGGATTTGATGGAAGGGCGATATATCATCAACCCGCTGGAGCCACGTTCCTGGGGCGACGGTGGGGAACAGGACGATGATGCGCAAACTCCGGCGGCATTCCGGAAAAGCACGCGCCTCTCTCAGCACATCGCCTACTTGAAAGACTTCTTCCGGACGTACAAGGGGTTTCCCGACGCTCACCTGGACACGCTGGAGATTTTGCTGCTGCGGTTGTACGAGCGGTTTGGCCTGAACGACAGCGCGGACTTCGACAGCCTTACCCCTCAAGAATATCCCATCCTGTCCGACTTGTACGGGCTGGTGGAAGAGGAATACCGGCAGGTTGACCGGAATAAAAAGCCGCTGTATACCGAAGACACGCTGCGGGAGCTGTGCCTGGGGCTCCATTCCCTGTGCCGCGGTGCCGAGTCCCGGTACTTCAACGGCCACACCAACATCACCAGCGACCGGTTCCTGATGTTCGGGGTGAAAGGTTTGCTGGACACCAATCAGAGGCTGAAAGACGCCATGCTGTTCAACCTGCTGTCATATATGAGCCACCGGCTGCTGAACGAGGGGAACACGGTGGCCAGCATGGATGAGATCTATCTGTTCTTCACCAACCGGACGGCGGTGGAATATATCCGCAACGCGTCCAAACGGGCGAGGAAGAAGGACAGCGCGGTGGTGCTGGCCACCCAGAATGTGGAGGACGGCATGCTGGAGGGGCTGCGGGAATATATCAAGCCGCTGTTCGCCATCCCGTCCCACCAGTTCATATTCAATGGGGGCAGCGTGGAGCCGCAGGTGTATATGGACGCCCTGCAGCTGGAACCGGCGGAGTTCGACCTCATCCGGTATCCGGAGCGCGGCACTTGCCTGTACAAGTGCGGGAATGAGCGGTATCTGCTGCAGGTGACGGTCCCACCCTACAAGGCGGCACTGTTCGGAAAGGCGGGCGGACGATGACCGCCGGGTTTGTGGTGAAGGCCGCCCTGCTGCTGACGGACAAGCGGACGTGGAAGGTCATCGGGGCCATAGCGGCTGGGATTGTGCTGCTCATCGCCATGCCGGTGGTCATCCTGATAGGGGTGTTTGAGAATCTGGGGCAGATGGATTTCACCGATTCATCGCTGAAGCAGCAGGTACTGGAGGGGCTAACGTCGGAGGACAGGGCCGGGCTGGAGGCCTGGCAAAGCACGTCCACGACCCTTGAGGCGGCGATGGAGGAAGCGGGTTATGGGGACAGGACGGCCGAAGCCCTGGCCTTATACGCGGGCTGGCTGTATCCGCTGGCCGGGGAGGAGGGATTCGTGGAGAGGCTGGTGGGATGTTTTGAGGAGGGGCAAAGCATCGATGATCTGCTGGCGCATGTAAAGGAGGCATTTGGTATCGAGATATCGGCGGAGGCGTTTGAGAAAGCAGTGAGAAAGAGAGGAACAGATCATGAGAAAAGAAACGGTCTTGCATTTATCCTACGATACGAGGAAACTGCAGGCGCTCCAGTATTACCTGCCGCAGAACGGGACGAGCGTGGAGGCGGCGATCGTCGCCCATCTGGACGGTATTTACGACACGCAGGTGCCGGAGAACGTGAAGGAGTTCCTCCGGCATATGGGCGCCGAAAAGCCGGAGACAGCGCCCAAACAGCCGGTCAGAAAGCAGGCCCGGGAGCCAAAAATCACCGGGCCAAAACAGGAACTCTGACAGGGGGACAAGCATGAGCACACGAAGCTATATCTGTATGGAAGTTGGGGACGACCAATACAAGACCATATACTGTCACAGTGACGGATATCTGTCACATAACGGGGCGCTGTTACTGAAATACTACAGCGACAGGGAAATGGTGGAGAGGCTATTGGAACGGGGGGACTTGTCTTCCCTGGAGAAGAAGATCGAACCGGAGCCGGGCCATCCGCACAGCTTTGACTGGGACAAAAGGCAGAAAGACGTCTGCGTGTTCTACGGTCGTGATCGCGGGGACAAGAACATCCAGGCGGAACCGCTCACTTTGGAAGAACTGGATGACCCGCAAAACCGGACGGAGTATGTGTATATCTTCACCCGGGAAGGACAATGGAAATATTTCCGATATGGGGAATCGAAGAAAGGGCTGCGGGATGTTCAAGAGGATTTACAGAAGGAGTTGGAGGAAGAAACTACGTTGACAGAGGAACTGCGCCTTTTGTAAAAGAGAGGAACAGTTGAATTTCGTTGCCTTTTCGGCTATACTAGACCCAAAGACCTGATGTGGAAGAGGAGGCGGAGCGGACATGGCGGAACTCTGTGGCACGATCCTGTCGGGGGATATTCCGGTTGCCGAGGTGCGAAACGGCGTGGTGACGGTGACGAATGCGCGGCTGGCGCCTCTATATTTTCGGAGGAGCCAGGATGCCGGGGCCTGGCTGTCGGGCCGGGCAATCGATTCCCACCGGGCCAATTCCCGGCTGCTCAAAAAGGCGCTCCGTCTGGCGGAACGCGACGACATCAGCACGGTGCTGTCGGTCAACGCCGTGACCATTACCGACAACTACTGGTACCGGCCGGAGGGTTCCGCCCTGGCCTGGGAGGATGTCCGGTTCAAGGAAAACCTGTTTGACCGGCTGGCGTTGTGCGGCGATCCCGACAGCTTCAGCCAGCGGCCGTCGCGCACGCCCGAACTGACCAATACCGGCAGCTTTGAGAAATGCTGGCGGCTGATTGACGGCCGGTGGTGGATGTACAAGAGCGGAAACGAGAAAGAACGGTTTTCCGAGCTGTTCATCTATGAGCTGGGGTGTGCGCTGGACTTTCCGATGGCGCGCTACGAATACGCCGACGGGTATGTCCGCTCGCTGGACTTTACGGACAATGCGGCGGTGAATTTCGAGCCGGCCTCCGCCTTTATGGGAGAGGACGAGGACTATGGGCGCAACTTCGAGTGGTTTCTGAACCTGTCGGAGGAGCTGGCGAAGGCCTATCTCCGGCTGATTGTTCTGGATACGCTGTGCATGAACATGGACAGGCACACGCAGAACTATGGGGTGCTGCGGGATACGGAAACGGGAGAAATCCTGCGGCTAGCGCCCAATTACGACAACAACATCGCCCTGATTGCTCGCGGGTACCCAAAGGATGTCGGCCGGGAACACGACGGGATGTTCCGGTTCCTTGAGGAGTTTTTGAACCGGCAGCCCCGGGCCAAAGACATGCTCGCCGCGCTGGACATGCCGGCTATCACGGAACAGATGGTGGAAGTCTGTATGGACCGGGTGCCCATTGATGTGGATCGAGTTTTTATCACCCGGTTTGTCCTTAACGGACAGAAAAGGCTGAACGAACTTTTGCTGTAGGGGCCGACGGAGACATTCACACAGACACCACAGAGGTAATACCGAAACCAGAGCCGCCTTGCGTAAGCAGGGCGGCTTTTGTGATCGTTAAGAAAGGGAACGTATGAAGAAATCGAGTATCACATTGGGCTACGACGAGGAGCGGCTGTCGGCGGCCCGGCTGTATCTGAAGCGCAGGGGGCTGACGTTGGAAGAGAAAATGGCGGCGCACCTCGACCGGCTGTATGAGAAATATGTGCCGCCGGGTGTGCGGGAATATATCGGGGAGAGAGGCGAAGCGGCCAGGCCAGGTGAAGGGTAAAGGAGGCGGGAAGCGTCCTTGAGAGAGCAGAAATTCGGGATAGAGATCGAGATGACCGGCCTTTCCCGGTGCGCGGCGGCACAGGTACTAGCCGGTCATTTTCATACCCAGGCGGTGCATGTGGGAGGAGGCTATGACACGTACACCGTCCGGGACGAGCAGAACCGGCAGTGGAAGCTGGTCAGCGACGCGAGCATCGACTGCCGGACACGGAGCAATCGGCCGGCTGGCGACGCCTATGCGGTGGAGTTCGTCTCGCCCATTTGCTTATACGAGGATATCGAAACCATACAGGAGTGTATCCGGAAGCTGCGGCAGGCGGGGGCGCGGGTGAACCCGAGCTGCGGGCTGCACATCCACATCGACGCGGCCGTTCACACGCCCCAGACCCTCCACAACCTGGTGAACATCATGGCGGCCAAGGAGGATTTGCTGTACAAGGCCCTGCAGATTCAGGTGAGCCGGCAGCGGTATTGCCGGAAAGCGGAAACCCGTTTTCTGGAGGCCATCGAGCAGCAGCCCCCCACCACCATGCAGGAGCTGAACCGGCAATGGTACGGCGGCCGGGACCACAGCGGGTACCACTACGACGATTCCCGGTACCATGGACTGAACCTGCACAGCGTGTTCAACAAGGGCACCATCGAGTTCCGCCTGTTCAATTCCACCCTGCACGCCGGGGAAATCAAGGCGTATATCCAGCTATGCCTGGCCATCAGCCATCAGGCGCTGACTCAGCAGCGGGCGTTTCAGACGAGGACGGTGCCGGAGAATGAGAAGTACACGTTCCGGGGCTGGCTGCTGCGTCTGGGGATGATCGGGGAGGAGTTCAAGACGGCCCGCCTGCATTTGCTGAAGAACCTGGAGGGGAACATCGCGTGGCGGGATCCGGCCCAGGCGGAGGCGCAGAAGCAGCGGCTGGCGGCAAAGAAAGAACAAGAGCGGCAGAGGGAGCAGGAAGAACCGGCCATGACAATGGGATTGTAGGGAGGGATACCAGTGAAGAAACGATGGTATATCGCATACGGGAGCAACTTGAACCTCCGGCAGATGGCCATGCGGTGCCCTACGGCCCGGCTGCTAGGGACAGGGCTTGTGGAGAACTATGAGCTGCAGTTCAAGGGGATGCCCCACGGCTCCTTTGCTACTATCGGACCGAAAAAGGGCGCCTCTGTGCCGGTAGGAGTATGGGAAATTACACCCCGGGACGAGAAAGCGCTGGACGTGTATGAGGGCTATCCCCGCCACTATTTCAAGAAGAACCTGACCGTCGCGATGGAGGGGCAGGAGGTGACGGCGATGGCGTATATCATGAACCTGCAGATGAATTTCGGCATTCCCACTCAGCGGTATTACAACACGGTGCTGGAGGGGTATGAGCAGTGTGGGCTGGATGTAGCGATGCTGAACAGGGCGGTGGATGCCAGCATCGAACGGTACCGGCAGGCGCTGAAGGAACCGTTTTGGAACGAAGAGGACTATGAACTGATGGCGAGGTTCGATGGGGATATAGCGGAACCGCAGCCGGAGGAGGATATGTTTCCCGGCCAGCTGCATTTGTAAGGAGGATTGGATGAACCGTTTAAAACAGACTTTAGGCGAACTATATCAATTTGAACAGATGTTAACATGGCAGGACATACAGGAGCGGCTGCGGAGTACGTTGCCCGCCGATCAGTATGCGGCTGTGCTGACGACCGGCTGCGTCCGGCTGGATCTGGTGCTGTATCCGGGGGAGTTAGGGACGGAACTGGGGTACGACCTGTATGTGAAGGATCGGCCGGACGGGGAAGAGTGGGTCTGTTACGATAGCCTGCCCGATGACGTGCGGCTGGATATGGACGGTGTGGAACGGGAGATGGCCGGTGTTCTGGACAGGGAGGTCCAGCGTCGAGGACTGTCCTACACCAAATGCCCGTTTGAACGGGTGGAGGGAAAAACTAGGGTAGCGAAGAAGCCGGAGATGGCGGAACCGCAGATGGGAATGTAAGGGGCGTGTCCGCCCGAATTTGGCGCCTGTTTGGCGGTTTCGTCCGGAGGGAGGGGTGTGTACCCCTGTGGAGGTGATATCGGGCTTCTTGAGGCGGTTTGGAGGGTAGCTGCTCAAGGGTGATATTTTGAAGCAGGATAAAGACCTTGTCAGGCTTCGGCCTGACAAGGCAAACAAACCCCGCCCGGCAACGCCGTGCGAGGTTGCAGCATATATCAAGATTTGAAGTGCTTGGCAGATGGGTTGACAAGAAACGGGGACACGCCGCTGGAAATAGCGGTTTTCTCTTGTCAGCCTGTCTGTCAGCAGAAAAGGAGTAAGCATATGAGCGAGAAAACCTTCACCGGCCTGTATCTGGACAGGGAGCTGCTGGACGACATCGCGCGGGAGTTGTCCGAGGCCAACTGCCGGACCCGCAACGAGTTCATCAACAAGGCCATCCGCTTTTATATCGCCCACCTGCACTGCCGAAACAACAGCGAGGTGCTGACGCCGGCGCTGGAATCGGTGGTGGCGGCGCGGATCCAGGACACCGAGAATCGACTGGCGCGGGTGCTGTTCAAGCAGGGAGTGGAGCTGGCGATGATGATGCATGTGGTGGCGGCCACTAACGAGATCGAGCTGGAGGAGCTAGGTGAGCTGCGCCGCCTGTGCGTAGAGGAGGTATCCAAGTTGGGCGGCCGGTTTGGGTTCGATGACGCGGTGGGCTGGCAGAGAGATTAGTTCCCCTGCTGGCCTATGGCTTGTTTGCCGCAGAAGTTTTTCTGCACGGCAATGGTCGCCAGCGTATCGCCCAGCTGTGTCAGCGCAGCGCCGATGAGAGCGATCTCGTCGGCGTTACGCCCTTCGGCGATGGCAGCCGCTATGGCGGTAATACCGGCGGCTAACGTATTCGGACACACGATGTCACCTCCCCAATATACTCTATGCAGGAGGTATCGATCATGCCCCGCTTGATACTCAAGAGCCCCTACCTGAAGCCCAATGCCAAGCAGCATCTGGTGAACTATACCCAATATGTCGCCACCCGGGAGGGGGTGGAGCGGCCGGAGGCGGCAGCCGGTAAAACCCAGCGTAAGGTCATCGCGGAGCTCTTAAAGGAATATCCCGACATCCGGGAACTGTACGAGTCTGAAGACTACCGGCTGAATCCCACGCAAGGAAATGCGGATGAGTTCATTCTGCGGGCAGCGGAGATGCACGGGGAACTGTTCGGAACCCGGCAGCGGTATGTGGATTACATCGCCAACCGGCCCGGCGCAGCCCAGTTGGCGTCCCACGGTCTGTTCTCGGATGATGGAGAGGCGTCCCTGCCGGCGGCGATGCAGGAAGTCGCGGATCATCCAGGTAACGTATGGACGCATATCCTGTCTCTCCGTAGGGAAGACGCCGCCCGGCTGGGATATGAATCGGTGGAGCAGTGGCAGGCGCTGCTGCGCATGCACCGCAACACCATCGCCCGGCACATGAAAATCCGTCCCGAGAATTTCCGATGGTATGCTGCCTTTCATAACACGGCGCACCATCCCCATGTGCATCTGCTGGCCTTTTCCTCTGATCCCAAGGAGCCATATCTCACGAAAGAGGGAATCCGCTCCATCAAGGCGGAAATGGCCCGGGATATCTTTCGGCAGGATCTCATCAGTATCTATCAAAAACAGACGCAGGTGCGGGACGACCTGCGCCGGGCGGCGCCGGAGCTTGTGAAGCAGCTGAACAGCGGTACCTATGACAACCCGCGGCTGGAAAGATTACTGGGCCAGCTATCGGAACGGCTGCAGATGGTGACCGGTAAGAAAGTGTATGGATACTTGCGACCGAAAGACAAGGCGCTGGTGGACGATATCGTGGAGGAACTGTCCAAGGACGAGAGGATTGCCCGGCTGTACGATCTCTGGTATGAGCAGCGGTATGAGGTACTGCGCACCTATACCGACACCATGCCGGAGAAAGAGCCGCTGTCCCGGAACAAAGAGTTCAAATCCATCCGCAACGCTGTCATTGCAGAGGCGCTGCGCCTGCCGGAACTGCCATATGAAGAACCAGTGGAGGAATCGGCGGAAGAACCGGACAGCCTGGATACCGGGGAATCTTTCCCCGAGGATGAACCGGAGGTGTCTGTCGCTTTCCAAGGAAAAAACAAAAAGAAGACCTGGTGGACGGAGGAATACAAGCAGGCGCGTCATTTCCTCTATGGCTCCAATACCGAAGCACCCGATTTAGGGAAAGCCTATACGCTTCTGTGTCGGGAGGCGCAAAAGGGAAACGGTTTCGCCATGCACGATGCGGGGAAAATCCTGTGGAACGGCTTAGGACGGGACAAAGACGAGGACGGCGCACAGGCTTGGTTCTCCAAGGCCTACCGGGCTTTCCTCGCGGCGGAACAGCAGGAAAAGAAAAAGGACTATCTGCAATACCGAATCGGCAAGCTATTCTCCTATGGATTCGGTGTGGAACAGAGCTACGAAAAGGCGGCGGAATGGTTTGAGAAAGCGGTGGAGGAGGGAAATCCGTTTGCCGCCTTTTCGCTGGCCGGGCTATACCGGCGTGGACAGGGCGTTCCCCAGAACGAGGAAAAGGCCTTCGCCCTGTACCAAATGGCGGCGGAGGACGACCGCCACCCCAACGCTTACGCCATGTATGAATTGGGCCGGATGTGCTGGGAGGGCCGGGGAACCGATATGGATGCAGCGAAGTCCAAGCAGTGGTTTGGGCAGGCATTCAAAAAATTCACTTTCATGGAGGCGGAGGGAGGAGATGACCATCTGCAGGTAAGGCTGGGGGACATGCACCTGACCGGGACGGGAACGCCGGTCAATCTGAAGATGGCCCGACAATATTTCGAGAAAGCGGCGAAGCTAAAAAATGTCCGGGCGTTCTACAACCTGGGGAAGCTGAATTTGAAAGAGGGGAATATCCAGGCTGCGCTGGAGAACCTGACCGCTGCAGCCCGCGAGAAGTATGCTCCGGCGCAATATCAGCTGGGTAAGTTGTTTTTAGAGGGGAGGGATGTTCCTCCGGATATCTTCTATGGAGTCCGGTGGTTGGAAGCCGCGGCCGGGCAGGATGATCCGTCCGCGCTGGCTCTGCTTGGAAAGGAACATCTGAAAGGGACAAGATTACCCAAGGATACAGAAAAGGCCTTGGAATATCTCCAGTATGCCATACAGAAGAAGAGCGCCTACGCGGCGTATATCCTGGGGAGGGCTTATCTGAATGGCGTCGATCTTCCTCTGGATTTGTTTCAGGCGGAAACGCTGCTGCAACAATCAGCGGACAGGGGATTCGAGCCGGCAGAGTATGTACTGGGGAGGGAATATGCGACGGGAGAGCGTCTGCTGAAGAATCTTCCAAAGGCCGTGGAGCTGCTGACCCGGGCGGCGAAAAAAGAAAACAACTTCGCCCAATATCGGTTGGGAAAGCTGTTTCTAAAAGAACCGGCGCTGTATGACGTGGGGAAAGCCATCCATTGGCTGGAACAGGCGGCCGGGCAGGACAACGCGTATGCATGGTATGCGCTGGGCTCACTGTACTACTTCGGCGATGGCGTTCAAAAGAATGAGAAGCGCGCGCTGACGTATCTTGGCCGAGCCACAGAGCTGGGAAACGTGTATGCCCGGCAGCTGCTGGGAAGCATCCGGCAGCATCGAAACGCGGCGGCCTCTTTGGGCGCCCTGCGCCTGCTGCGTTCGGTGGGGCGGTTGTTTGAAAACAAGCTGCAGCTCGACCGGCCGGGACAGCTGGTAGAGCATAAGCTCCGGCAGCGGATACAGGAACAGAAACGGGCGCTGGGGATCCGGGAGTGATTTACTTGTGCTGGAGAAAAGACTGAAGGCGGTACAGGAGGCTGCGTCGTTTGATCAGCGGCAGGGAGGCGACGTACAGGAAGAGCTGGTCCTCCATATCCAGCATAGGTGTCGACAGCCCCAGCAGGTCGTCTGTCGATACTTCAAACAGAATGGCCAGGCGGCGGAACATGTCGAGGTCGGGTTGTGTGGCGCCGGTTTCATAGTACGCGTAGGTCGAGCGGTTGATATGCAGCATTTCGGCTATCTGCTTCTGTGTCCAGCCGTTCTTTTGGCGCAGGGCCCGCAGCTTCCCTCCCAGCATGTTCCCGCCTCCCTTCGTCCGGTTTGGTTGGCATGGTAACTCTGGCGAGAACGGTTTGCAAGTCCGTTTGGAATCTTCATGAGAGTTGACAGGGAGGGATACCTTTGCCTATAGATTCTGCCGACATCGAACGGGCCCGTCGCACGGATCTGGCGGAGTATCTGCGGCGGCAGGGAGAAACCCTGCGGCGCTCTGGCTCAGAATGGGAATGGCGGCATGAGGGAGCAAAAGTGACCATCCGGGGAAATCTATGGTTCCATCAGTACGACCGGCAGGGCGGGGACGCGATTTCTTTTGTCCGGTGGTTTGGCGGCAAGACGTTTGCGGAGGCTGTGCAGGTGCTGTTGGGGCAGGAGGGAATACTGCTATCCGAAACGGCGCGGCCATCGCCTAAACCGTTCCTCCTGCCTCCCCGGCATACGGATATGCGGCGGGTGTACGCGTATCTGCTGGGACGGTATATTGACCGGGAAGTGATCCACTTCTTCGCTCATCGACAGCTGCTGTATGAGGATGCGGTATACCACAACGCCGTATTTGTCGGCATGGACGAAAACGGTGTGCCCCGACACGCCCACAAGCGGGGAACCGTTGGCGGCTACAAGGGCAATGTGTCCGGCAGTTGGCCATCCTACAGCTTTCATTGGGTGGGGACAGGAGACAAACTGTATGTGTTTGAAGCGCCGGTGGACGTGCTGTCGTATATCACCCTGCACCCGGAGAACTGGCCGGCGCATAGCTATGTGGCCTTATGCGGCACCTCGGAGCAGGCGGCAATCTGGCTGCTTCGGCAATACCCTCACCTGCGCACCGTGGTGCTTTGCCTGGACGCGGACAAGGCCGGTATAGAGGGCGGCTCGAGACTGCGAGAGAGTATCAGCAAAGTAGGGAACTATACGGTTCGGGAGGATAGCCCGCACCAAAAAGACTGGAACGAATGTCTGAAAGCGGAAAACGGGGAGAACTCTCTTCCTGCTAAGCGCCATCCGGGTGTGGACTGTATACGCCGTCTGTGCGCGGCCTTGCCGAACCGGTGCCGGGGTGAAAGAGTCTCACGCTGGCCAATGCGGGAACTGAGTGAACGATATACACAGCTGAAGCAACTGCAACCGGACAGAAAACGGAGCCTACGAGAGCAATCCCTGCAGATGGCGGGGATTGCCTTTTTGTACGCCAAGGCGCGGTATTGTTCGCTGGAAATATCGGTATCCGATGAGGCACTGGCGATTCTGGTATTCCATACGTACCGGCCCCATCGGGACGGCGGCGGGCTGCGCAGCCATATGGAGGAGATCGGGCACCGGCTGGATGTGCTGCGAAGCGTATATCCCGATGAGCGGCCAAACACCCGGACGGAAATGCTGGAACAAATCGAACGAATACAGGAGCTGTGTATGGACTGCCTGCGTCTGGCGGCGTTTGTGGAGAGTGGGGGAAGCGCTTGATTATATTGTTCGTAGTCACCGCAGTGATGTTCACCGTGTTCGGCCTCATCACCTTGCTGGGACACGTTTACAGTCTGAACGGAATCAAATCTCGAACCGTGGGAGATGGGCAGCACGGAACCGCCCGCTGGGCCACCAAGGCGGAGATTCGCGGGACGTATGTCCGTGTCCCATTCATACCTGACCAATGGAGAAGAGGGAAGGACCATCCCATAGAACAGGGCATTGTGGTGGGCTGCGAATCGCGCAGGGGACAAACCTATGCGCTGGTGGACACCGGCGACGTGCATGTGCTGATGATTGGGGCGGCCGGCGTGGGGAAAACGGCGTATTGGCTGTATCCCTGTATCGAGTACGCCATGGCCAGCGGCATGTCGTATTTGTCGGTGGACACCAAGGGAGACGTCCTGCGCAGCTATGGGCGCATCGCCCGGGATTGCTATGGCTACCGGCTGGCGGTGCTGGATCTCCGCAATCCCAGCCGTAGCTATGGGAACAACCTGCTGTTTCTTGTGAACAAGTACACCGACATCTGGAAACAGGAACCGGACAACCTGACAGCCAGGGCAAAAGCGGAGAAGTACGCCAAAATCATCGCTAAGACCATCATCCTGTCCGGAGCGGACGCGTCCTCATTCGGCACCAACGCGTATTTCTACGACGCGGCGGAGGGACTGCTGACCGCGGCCATCCTGCTGGTGGTGGAGTTTTGTTTGCCTGAGAAACGGCATATCGTGTCGGTGTTCAAAATCATCCAGGAGCTGCAGGCGCCCGGCCAGGAGAAAGGGAAGAACCAGTTCCAGCAGCTGATGGAGCAGTTGCCGCCGGACCACAAGGCCCGCTGGTTTGCCGGCGCGGCGCTGAATACCAGTGAGCAGGCGGTGGCGTCGGTGCTGTCCACGGCATTGTCCCGGCTGAACGCGTTCCTAGATTCGTCGATGGAGCAGATTCTCTGCTTCGACCCGGTGCTGGATGCAGAGCAGTTTTGTAAAGAAAAGAGCGCGTTGTTTCTGATACTCCCGGAGGAAAACCCGACGACCTTCTTTCTGGTTTCGCTGTTCATCCAGCAGTTCTACCGGGAAATCCTGTCGGTGGCGGATGAATATGACGGGAAGCTGCCCAACCGGGTGGTGTTCTTCATGGACGAATTCGGGACGCTGCCCAAGATTGAATCGGCGGAGATGATGTTCAGTGCCGGACGTTCCCGGCGGCTGACCATGGTGCCGATTATCCAGTCCATTGCGCAGCTGGAGAAGAACTACGGCAAAGAGGGTTCGGAGATCATCATCGACAATACCCAGGTGACCCTGTTTGGCGGTTTCGCGCCCAACAGCGGGACGGCCGAGGCGATGTCCAAGGCGCTGGGCAGCCGGACGGTGCTTTCCGGCAGTGTCAGCCGGAGCAGCCATGACCCCAGCCAGTCGCTGCAGATGATGGAGAGGCCGCTGCTGACGCCGGACGAGCTGAAGAGCATGCCCAAAGGGCAGTTTGTGGTGATGAAGACGGGCTGTCACCCCATGCGGACGCGGCTGAAGCTGTTTTTTGAATGGGGTATCCAGTTTGACGCGGAACCGTTTCAGATGGAGGAGCAGGAGAACCGGCGGGTAGCCTATGCCGGGAAAAGTGAGATTCTCGACAGCGTGTTTCTGCGGTATCATCTGGACACTAAGGAAAGCAGCCGGCGGAGAGGACTCCTCGGCCGCCAAAAGGGAGGAGCCGTTTGAACCGATTGGATCGGATTTATAAGAGTGAACTGCCCCACCGGGCGGTGGCGGTGTATCTTTATCTGCGAGGGCGGGCCAACAAGGAGGGGCAGTGCTGGCCCTCCCTGCACACCGTGGCCCGGGATTTGAAGCTGTCGGTGCGGACGGTACAAAGAGGAATAGCCGACCTGAAGCAGGCCGGCTATCTCGGGACCGAGCAGCGGTACCGGCAAAGCGGCGCCAAAGGCTCGCTGCTGTTTACGATGAGGAAATGAGTGGATGGGGCCGCCAAGGAGGTAGTGCGGCTATGGGTTGGCCGGTGGATATGGTCTTGGTGGCCGGACAAGGGGAATAAATCAGCTTAAAATTTACTATACAGAATGAATAGAATGGATCTCATTCGCCGTAATCTTTTGTGTTTTCAAAAAAGTCACTTGGAAAACCCGCGTGAATACAGAAAAATCTCTATGGAAATATAAAAAGCAAACATATAGATATAACGGAACTCCTTTGCCGCAAGCCCTACACGATGTAGGGCTTGCGGCCTTTTTTATATTCACCGGGCCGTTGCCCGGTGAATCTTTTAAAAGATTGAGAAAAATGGGATGCGGTTTTAAACCCGCACAGGCTCGCTACCTTTTCAATGGGCAGGCCGGTTGTGTCCAGAAGACTCTTCGCAGCGTGGGTGCGTCGGTCCATGATATATTGATGGATGCTTATTCCAATGTACTGTTTAAAAATCCGGTTGAGATAGTTTGGATGATAATTCAGCTCGCTGCTGAGAGTCTCCACCGTCAGGTCGTTCATGTAATTGGCGCTGATATACTCGATTACCGTATTCACGAGAGCCGGTCTTCCGTGAGAGGATGCTTCGCGGGCAAGCGTGACCAGTACCGCTTTGAGAGAAGCGGAAACCAGCGCGTGGTATCCCGGCAGCCGGGTCTGGAATTCGGTGCCGATTCGTATAAGGAGCTCATCGACATCCTGATACCCTTTGCGGACCAGTGCCTTGAGAAAGCCTTCGACATCCGGCGGCGCGGGAATTTGCCATGCTGGAACGTCCTGCTCGTTTACGATGGGAAGAGGCTCCTGTATGGTAAGCCGTTCCCGCGTAAAGTCGAAATTGATGGCAAGCATCTTAGTGGGCAGGTCGCCGCACGTAACCAGCATATACGGCGTTCCGGACGGTATGTAAATTATGGTGTTTCTTCGTAAAAGGATTTCCTCGTCGCGTATAAACACGGAACCCGTGTCCGTCAGACATAAAAACAGGCGGCAATCCTGGGCCAGTACGTATTGCCGAGGATATTTAATCAGGGTAATGATTTCGGCAAAACGAATGAAAGGGTTAATATCATCTAAAATCACAAACGACACCTCGCTAAAAGTTTGATACAGAACATTTATGGTTTGTTGTACACATTGAATTGTATACGGTTCTCATTGTAAAATCAATATGTAATTTATTTCTATTATACACCGTCTCATCACAGATTGTTTTGTACGTTTAATACAGCTGGGTTGACAGGAAGGCCGTTCGAACACCGGTTATCGCCGTGTCGAAAAACCAATCGCCAGGATTGTTTCAGGAGGGAATCGGATATGAAATATATGGTCGGCCTGCCGGTCACGCCGTATGACGGCTTTATAGAACGGCTTATACAATGCCGGGAACACATATATGAAGTGTACTTTGCATGGAGCGATATTCCAACCGGTCGGGGCGTCGCTCATTCTTCAAACGGACTATATCCCTGGGAAACACAGACGGAGCTGATTCGCACACTGGAAAAACTGGCGGGGGTAGGGATACGACTCAATTTGTTGCTGAATGCCGCCTGCTATGGGCCGGAAAGCCAGTCCCGTCAGTTTTTCTATCGCATCGGGGATGTAATCGAATATGTGCATGACCGTTTCGGTTTGTCGGCGATTACAACGGCATCACCGCTGATTGCCCGGTTCGTTCATGAAAATATGGCGGGCATTGACGTGCGCGCGTCGGTAAATATGGGGATTGGCAGTGTGCAGGGGTTAGAGTATGTGGCGGACTGCTTCGACAGCTTTTACATAAAACGCGAGTGCAACCGGGATATGAAGGCTATACGGCGGCTTTTGAACTGGTGCACCGGCCATGATAAGAGACTGTTCATGCTGGCCAACAGCGGTTGCCTGAATGATTGCAGCGCCCATGCGTTTCATGACAATCTCGTCGCCCATGAACATGAGGCGGAGAGGTACGACAACGCCTACCAGTTTCGGGGCGTTTGCAAAGACTATTTGGCTAAAACAGACAACTGGGTTTCCCTCCTGCGGGATACGAGCTTTGTCCGTCCGGAGGATATTCGCTCCTATGAGGGTATGTTTGAGGCCGTCAAACTGGCTACGCGGGTCAATCCCAACCCGACAAGATTGCTGAACGCCTATCTGGAGGGCCGCTTTGGCGGCAATCTATTAAGCCTGTTGGAACCGGATTACAGCGAGCTGCTGTATCCCCATATTCTTGCTAACGGCAACATACCGCCGGATTTCCTGCTGCGGTCGCGGGAAAGCGATTATTGCCGGGCGGTTATGGAACAAGCTCTCATAGAATTGGAGATGGCATAAATGCTTACAGCGGAAAAAATCAAGCAAGCGGCTCTGGACGCGGGCGCAGACGCCTGTGGAATCGGTCCCATGTCTCGGTTTGACGGGGCGCCGGATGAGATGAACCCGCAGTTCCTGTATCCCGAAGCGAAAAGTATCATCGGACTTGTGTTTCGCATTCCGCGCGGCGTACAACGGGGCATTGAGGAAGGGACGCAGTTTTACCAGTATCCTTCCCTGGCCTATGGCGGTCTGAACGAGATTTTTGGCCCGGCGGTTTTGTATCAGGTTGGGAAAATGATCGAGGACGAGGGCTACGAGGCGTTTGTATACCGCAATACCGGAGCGCGTGGCGTTGTTTCCGATATGGACGGTTCTCCAGGAAACACGCTGTCTCCGGAGGAGCAAATTGACATCTACGAGCATGCCGGAAAAGCGACCGCCCATCATCGGAGCGTTCAGTTTACCCGCCCGGCCCGACCCGGTGCGGTCGCTCCGGATTTGCAGTTTCATTTCCGCTTAGCGGCGGTGGCCTGCGGATTGGGTGAAATAGGTTGGAGCAAAATGCTGCTGACCCCGGATTTTGGGCCGATGCAGCGGGTGATGTTCATTTTCACCGACGCGGTGCTGGAGTATGACGAGATGTACAGCGGTCCGCCGCTGTGCCGGAAATGCGGAGCATGCGTGCGGGAATGTCCCGGCGGTTGTATCCCGGCGATTGATTCCGGTCGGACGGTCACCGTTGAGATTGACGGAAAGGTATGCGAGTGGGGCGATGTGGATATGTGGCGCTGCTATGCGTTTTACACGCACGCGGGACGTTACTACAATCCGTTCGTCCCCAAAGAGGTGTTTGACGAAAACGAGAACGGGTCGCTGAATTTGCTGGAAGGTAAAACCAGCGTTGCCAATGAAGAGGAGATTCTCAAGGTCTACACAGCTTTGCAGAAGTACTTCCCCAGCTGGGTAGGATATAACATGGTGAAATGCGGCGGCTGCATCCGCGCGTGTGTAAGCATGCTGGAGAAAAAGGGCGGGTGTTTAGAGGGGCGATTCCGGCAGCCTCTACGCACCCGGAAGCGATGGAGGCTGGAACGGTGATGGGGAAAAAGGATCATGGCACCCGCTTGACGGCTGCCATGCTGAAAGAGCGGGCAAAGCAGCTTGGAGCGAGCGTGTGCGGTATTGGCGATATTGAGCGGTTTCACGGAGTGGATGCACAGCATAATCCTCTGTCAATTCTGCCTGGTGCCACCTGTGTGATTGGCATTGGATTCGCTGTGCCGACTGGCCTGTACCGGGCTATGGACGAGGGGCGTCAGATGTACGGCTATACGACGCTGGGCGTTAAGTTTATCGATGAGGTACAGGCGGAGATGTTTTTGCTCAAAATGGGGGCGTATATCGAAGACTTTGGTTACGACGCATGCCTTCAGCGCAGCGTTCCAAATCTGCAGGTACAGGGCAGCAAGGCGACGAACCCGGAGGTGATTGACACCTATGAGTTGGTTTATGCCGAAGCGGTCTCGCGGGAAAAGCCGCCGCCTGACGTCATTCTCGACTTAGGACAGTGTGCAGCCGCGTGCGGTATTGGCGAGGTCGGCATGAGTGGGCATATTTTGAACGACCGGTACGGCCCATACATACGCTACTGCTTCATCATCACCGATGCCCCGCTGGAAGCTGACAGCCCATCTGAAGGAGGGCTATGCGACCGCTGCGGTGCTTGTGCGAATGCCTGTCCCGGCGGCGCGATTGGCGAAGATGGATTGGACACCTGGCAATGCGCGGTATATTACAAGGGAGCGCACGAGTCCAACCCGTTCATGACAAATGCGTTTTTACAGGGACATCCGGAACGGGAACGCATTCTCCGCGGTGAAAAGCGCTTCGACAGTGAGTCGGCCAGGGCGCTGTACGGGGAGATGGATTTTCTGCCCGTAACCCAAAACGGCTATGCGCCCTGCTTGTGCGGTCGGCGGTGTGACGTGGCATGCTACCAGCACTGGAAGGAGATGGGGCGCCTGTGAGGGATTTAATTTTGAAAGCTGCGGCTGACCTGAACGCCGACCTGGTCGGATTCGCTCCCGCTAGTCGTTTCGACAGCGACGATGTGCTTTTTCAAATTATGCCGGACGTGAAAACCGTCATTGGGCTGGGCTTCCGGGTGTTGCGGGGGACTTATCGCGGCATCGAGGAAGGGAGCACCTACTATCAATATACCACCATGGCCGTGGAAAGCCTCGAGGAGGTCATCATGCCGACGGCCATGATGGGCGTTTGCGCCATACTGACGGATCATGGCTGCACGGCGCTTCCCCAGCGGCGGCACCAGACGGTGATGGCTGAACCGGACGGCATGAATCCGGAAGTATCGCATTCGGCAATTTATCGGGGAAAGACACGGGAGAATCAGTTGGATTTTCTGTCGGCGGCGGTGAAGTGCGGGTTGGGAGAAAGGGGCTTTCACGGAGCCCTGCTGACGGATGCATTCGGCCCCATGCTACGGTATTGTTTCGTCCTGACCGACGTGGAGTTGGAACCATCGGCGATGTATGAGCCGCATCTTTGTGACCGCTGCGGCCAGTGCGCGGCGGCCTGTCCCGGCGGTGCAATTGACCGGTATGGTACGGTCGATCCCTGGCAGTGCGCAGTCTATTATAATGGGGCGAACGGGGCGACAAACCCTTTCATGCCTCCGGACGCTTTTCAAGATATGGAGGACAGATTGGCGATCATTGCCGGAGAGGCTCGCGTGACGCCGGACACGGCCCGCCGTATTTTGGATCATATCTATTTTTATCCCCCGGCTATGCACAGTTATCCGTGCTCCATTTGCGGACGCGCCTGCGACGTGGCGTGTTATATCCATCTGGAGGAAATGGGCGTGCTGAGCCGTCAATTTAAAACCCCCTTTCGCAAGCGGGAAAAGTGGAGGCTAGACACAGATGTTTTTAAAGGATGCAAAAGCGGTTGACGACTTGGGTAACGAATATCCTGTGGATATTCAGAAAACAAACGGTGTCGAACGTATACAAATCCAACCTGAACAAATTTGCGGCGCGGAGTATATCGACATTCTCCTTCCAGCCTTTAACACAGAGGTCGGCACACACGGATATTATCTGGCCGCCGGGGTCCGCAATGGCGGGAGCTGGCTATGCCGTTTCGATCAAACCGAAAATCAAGAACACACCTATCAAAGCGCCATGCGTGTTTTCGGCGTTAAGAACACCCGTTGCGCCATAGCCATTGTTACCGGGATGTGGTACGACGTTTCGATGGTGATGGGCGTGAAAGACGGCTGCTACTATATATATCCGAGAATCCACCTGTACGGCAGAAAGCCGGACGAGGCCATTGGCTTAGAAATCCATCGTCTGGCGGATGGGGCGGGTTATCCGGAGATGGCGAAGGCCTATCGAGATTATCAACTGAGAAATAAACGGTGCGTTCCTTTGGCGGAAAGGGTAAAGACCAGACAGGAATTGGAATACGCGCGGGACTCTATTGAGATACGTATCCGGATGGGCTGGAAGCCGGCGCCTCCCGAGGTATTGGAACAGACGGCAGAAAATGAACCGGATATGAAAGTTGCGTGTACCTTCGCACAGGTTATGAAAATCATCGACGAGCTGAAAGCGCAGGGGGTTGACAAGGCCCAGCTGTGTCTGGTGGGCTGGAATAAGAGCGGACATGACGGTCGCTGGCCCCAGGTCTTTCCGGTTGAAGAACGGCTGGGTGGTGAGGAAGCCTTATGTGAGCTTATCGCATACGCCCAGGCGAACGGGTACCAGATCACCTGTCATACCAACAGTACGGATGCCTATACAATTGCCGATAATTGGGACGAGGACTTAATTCGCCGGGATAGAAACGGAGAAAAGGTGACGGATCCCGTGCCATGGAGTGGTGGGACCATGTATCATTTATGTCCTCAAAAGGCCTGGGAGCTCGCACAGAAGACCCTTCCCCGGGTCGCGGAGTTGGGATTCCGGGGGTTACACTATGTCGACGTGCTGTCTATCATACCACTGAGGGACTGCTTTGACAGCCGTCATCCGGTAACGCCCGGGCAGGCCCTTCGGTATCACGAGAAGATTATGGAGTTCTCGCATGAATTGTTCGGCGGATTCAGTTCCGAGGGCTGTTACGACTTCGCATCCCGGTATCTGGACTGGGGCTTATACGATGAGTTTGAATCGTCCATGCCCGATGCTGCTTTTTTTTCCGAGAGCATACCGTTTTTCGCGCTGGTGTATCATGGGATTATTTTATATAACCCGTCTACCGACACCGTCAATTTCCCAATAAAAGATAAAAAACAGATGTTGAAGTTGATCGAGTATGGCGGCCGGCCGGTCATCTATATCCATTCCGACTTCTATAACAACAATGTATGGATGGGAAAAGAGGATTTGACCATCCGGAGTCCGGAGGAAATCAAATACAGCGTTTCTAAAATAAAAGAGGCGTATGACCTTTATAAGCAGGTTCGACACCTGCAAACGGAGTTTATGGAATCTCATGAACATATCGCACCCGGCCGATACGCAATAACGTATACCGATGGCACGGCGATAACGGTGGATTATGAACAGGAAACGTTTGAAGTGTGCCCGGCCATGGGGGCTTCGCTAGAGTCGCTTCTGGCATAGGGCGGATGCTTAGAATTCAAGAAAACCATGGAATTAAGATGGAAATGTATAAAAATTCCTTTGCATATTTTGGACCGAAACTATATAATTGAAAAATATACCTGTGATTTTTGAGTCAACTTGATGATCGTGCGTACGATGTGGGACGCAGAACAGGGAGGTAAGTTCAGATGAGAAAAGCAGCCTTTATTCTAGCCGTGGTACTCGGCCTCAGCCTTTCATCGTGCACAAATCAGCCGACCTCTAGCAAGGAGACGTCCTCCACGATGTCCACGGGAAGCGGTTCCAAAACGATTGAGAGAACCACCACTGCGTCGGCGACGGCGGAGACGACCGGCTCCACCGGCGCGCCGCAGACAGACGGCACGCAGACGACGGTGTTGTCCGCCGAGCGCTCCACCACAACCTCTCGCACCACGACGACGACGGTAGCCTCCGTCAAATGGGACGGTCCGGCTGGATATACCATCGTGGTCCCGGCCGCGGCCGAACGCGAGGTACTCCAGGCGGCGGAACGCCTCAAAGCATTTTATGCGCAGAAATATCAAGTGGACCTGCCGATAGTCAAGGATAGCCAGAAGGAAACCGACAAGGAAATCCTGATAGGTAAAACCAACCGTAGCCAAAGTAACAAGAGCCTGGATGATAATGCCTATGCGGTATCAGTTAAGGGGAAGAAACTGGTGTTTGACCTAGGACACTATGTCGCGGCGCATAGGGCGATAACTCAATTTATTGCGAATAGTACGGCTACGGGCAATATCATGCCCTATCAGAAAACCTTTGATTTTGGAACAAAGATGCTGGAAAAATATGTGTATGTATGGGGCGATGAGTTCGACAGCGACTCGCTGGACGACTTGAAATGGCACTTTGGCACCGACATGGGACCGCGCCCTGATCTCGTGCTGATGAACGATGAAAATCCGGATTACGTCAAGGTAGCGGATGGCTACCTCCAGATGAGTGCGCGCCGGTATTTCAGCCCGGTCGAGCCCATGGTCCGGTACGCCACGGCTCAAACCGTCAGCACCCAAGAAACGATGAATTATAAGTACGGGTATCTGGTTATGCGCGCGAAACTGCCCTACAAGCAGGGCGCATGGCCGTCTTTTTGGATGAAGTCGACTGGAAAGCTGGCACCGAGGAAAACCACCGACTATTTCGCGGAGGTGGATATCCTGGAGGTGTTCTCAAGTGTTCACACACTTTCTCCGAACCTGCATAAATGGTATGCCAATGGAACTCATACGCAGTATCCCGGGGGAAAAAAGGAAAGTTATCGGTTCGAGAACTATTACAATCTCAACGAGGAGTATCATCTCTACGGTTTTGAATGGACGCCGGAGAAAATGACCATGAGCATTGACGGTGTTGACTATATGACATTTGACCTGTCCTACGATTTTGATGAAGGCGGGAACATGGACGGCTTCCACGATTGCATGTACTTCATGATGAGCAATCACTTGTTTACGGAACATGGCGCGTATATTCCGAATCCGGAGGCCATCGCCAACGACTATACAAAATTCCCCATCGAGTATTGTGTGGATTGGGTTCGCCTGTACCAGGAGCCAGGCGTTGGTGAGCTGCACACCAAGCAGGGATAGGATTCGATGTGAAACGGGTGAAAAAAGCGATGGAAGGGAATGGGGGATTACATATGGATATCTCGAAGCCGGGCGGCTACACACTGGTATGGCATGATGAATTTGACGGGAGCGTGCTGGATCCTGCCAGGTGGCAGCTTCTGGAGAGTATGCGGGGAAGCGAGGATACCGGTTTGGCGGACGAGTCGAACCCCGCGGTTATGCGTGTTGAGGACAGCCAGCTGAAGCTGAGCGCCATCCGTGATAAGAACGTGGACGACGGCGGCCCGCATTATACGACTTGTTATTCGATCACCACGTTCGATCGGATGCATTTTCGATATGGTTTTCTCGAAATGCGGGCAAAGGTGCCCTTCAAGAAAGGTGCCTGGCCGTCGTTCTGGATGAAGTCCGCCACAGGCAAGCTTGCGCCGAGGGCCACCATGGCATACATGGTGGAAGTGGATGTGTTTGAGGTTTTCGCAAGCAAAACCACGCTGGCTTCCAATATTCATAAGTGGTATGCTGACGGTGCGCACACGCAATTCCCTTACGCGGAGAGAATCCGGTATTCCTTTCGGGACAGTACCAGCTTAAATGAGGAATACCATCTCTATGGTTTTGAATGGACACCGGACGCCATGACGATGTATGTGGATAGCGAGCCGTATATGACATTTGATCTATCCAGAGATTTTGATGCGGGTGGAGATATGGACGGTTTCCATGACCCGTTATTTATCCTTCTCAATAATCACCTATTTACGCCATACAGCCGGTGGTCTCCGGGAGAAAACGCCCTTGTCGACGATACCTCGGCGTTTCCGATGGATTACTGGATCGATTGGATCCGCCTTTATCAGAAGCCCGGACTCGGCGATTTGTATGTTGTTGGTTAATTTGGTCTCCGCTGCCGGTCAGCGAGTACCGTTTTGAGAAAGGATATTCGAGCTATGCTGCGTTTGAAAGGGCTCTCCGGTTTCTGTCTGGTTATCGTGACGATAGGCGGCTTGCTGTGTGTTACGCTGCCCCAGACAGCGGCGGCACAGTCAGAACCGGTAACAGCCGCGGTTGAGCAAGACACGACCAAAACGGACGCGGGAGGATATGAGAGCTATCTCGCTGGCCTGACCGGGATTCCCGCCGCAAAGGAGGAAATCCGTGTCGCGGGCGCGGATTACATAAGGGAAGATTCCGCCGACGTACAGACGAAGGAGCAATATGCGGATGGAAAAAATGTGCTCCTTTGGAGCAATGGCGAGGGTACCGTCACCTATTTGACGGAGGTTCCTGTGGATGCGTTGTATACCGTTTGGCTGACTTACCTGCCGCTGGAAGGCAGTGGCGTCGACATTCGGCTGGGACTTCGTGTGAATGGCGAATACCCGTTTGAGGGTATGGAGAAGCTGGAGTTGCCTCGTATGTGGAGGAACGAGGACGGCGAATGGCGCAGGGACGGCATGGGCAACGAACTGACCCCGGAGCAGGAGGAATACGACGCATTTGTCAGCTGGCCCGCGAGGGATGCAAGCGGTGTGATCGCACGGCCGTATACGCTGTATTTGACCGCGGGAATGCATGAGTTGACTCTTGTGGCTGGCGGCGTGCCTTTTGCTTTGGAGAAAATCGAGTTGCGTGCACCGGAAAAACCGGAGGCGTATATCGATAAAGCAGCGGGCTACGATCCGGCGCCGACCGGGGGACAAGTGAAACCAGTGGTCATCCAAGGCGAAAACGCCGCGATAAAATCGACGCGTTCGTTGGTTCCAAAATCGGACAACGGTACGGCCAGCCTGACACCGGCCAGCCCGCGCCTTTCTAAACTGAACTATATAGGCGGCAGCTCGTGGAAGCTGCCGGGAGAAACGCTGGTGTGGAACTTTACCGTGGAAACAGACGGGTATTACAAGGTTGGTTTTCACTTCAAGCAGGATCAGGTTATCAACGGCGAATCTTATCGCTGGTTGAAAATCGACGGAAAAACGCCCTTTGCCGAAGCGCAGAACCTGAAGTTTTCCTATAAGCCGCAGTGGCAGTTCAGCGCCATGTCGGATACGGATGGGACACCGTATCTTATCTGGCTGAAGGCCGGCGATCATCAACTGTCTCTGGAAGGTACGCTGGGCGATATGGCGCCCTTTTACCGGAGACTGTCCGAACTGGTGAGCAGCCTGGGTGACGAGTATATGAAAATGGTCATGATTACCGGCGAATCGCCGGATATGAACCGTGACTATGAGCTGTTTCGGCAGGTTCCAGATTTTGAAAAAACGCTGCAAAGAAATCTGGATGCGCTGACGAGCTTGGCGCAGGATATGCGCGCGATGACGGGAAAGAGAAGCAGCCAGTATATCGCCTCGTTGGAGAATATGGCGCGTGTGCTGCGCTTGATGCTGGATCGCCCCTATACCGCCCACCAGTATATTAAGGATTACTATACCAATTACTGTACCGTCAGCTCATGGCTGTATGAAATGGCGTCCATGCCGCTGGCTATCGACGAGATACAAATCGTTCCTCATGACACGGAATTTAATGGAGATAAAGCGGGCTTTTTTGAGAAGCTGTCGTTTGGCTTCCAGCGGTTCTGCAACTCGTTTACGCGTGACTACCGCTCCATTTCTGCGGTGCAGGATACGCAGAAAACCATCCGTCTGTGGGTGAACTGGGGCCGGGATCAGGCGATGATTCTAAACTCATTGATTCAAGACTCGTTCGTTCCAGAGACCGGAATCGGCGTGCAGCTGGAAATTGTCAACGCCACGCTGGTCAAGGGTATTCTGTCGGGAAATTCACCTGACTGCGCTCTCCAGATGGCCCGCGCGGAGCCGGTGAACCTGGGGATGCGCCATGCACTGTACGATTTGACACAGTTTGACGATTTTAACAGCGTTCTGGAGCGTTTCCAGCCGGGGGCGGAGGAACCCTACCGGTATAGTGATGCATGCTACGCGCTGCCGGATACACAGACCTTTTTCAGTATGTTCTACCGCAGCGATGTGTTTGAGGAACTTGGTTTGACGGTTCCCGAGACATGGGAGGATTTCATACACGCAGCGACGGTCATTCAGCGCAACAATATGCAGGTGTATATTCCCTACACAACGATATCCACGACCACGTCGGTGGACACAGGCCTTGGCAACCTGAACCTGTATGCGACGATGATGGCCCAGAGCGGGCTGCCTATCTATAATGACAGTCGGACGGCGACGGCCATCAACACGCCGGAGGCCATTTCTGTTTTCGAACAGTGGACTCGTCTGTATACGGATTATAAATTCCTCAAGGAAGCAGATTTTTATAACCGATTCAGCGTCGGTACCATGCCGCTGGGTATCGCGCCGTATACGCTTTATTTAACGTTGTCACAGGCCGCATCCGGGATTCAGGGACGGTGGTCTGTGGAACCGGTGCCATCGTTCACCAGTGAGAATAAAGCAATTACCGGAGCGGGAACCGGCTGTGCTATCGTGGCCAAATCGTCCCACGTTGACGAAGCATGGGAGTTCCTGAAATGGTGGACATCCGCTCAGACGCAGGCGCGATATTCCCGCAATCTCGAATCCGTGTTGGGTTTGGTCGGACGGCATCCCACGGCTACGGTCGAAGCGTTCGCCGACTTGGCATGGGAGCCGGAAGTTCGGAACAATTTGATGGCGCAATGGGAGAACGTTGAGGAATTGCCTGAAATCCCCGGTAGCTACTATCTGACGCGGGCTATTGACCAAGCATTTTGGGCGGTTGTCAACGGCGAATCCAATGGGAAAGACGCCATCTTGAAATGGAGCGAAGTTGCCGACGCGGAAATAAGCCGTAAAATTAAGGAATATGTGCAGTAAGGGGGGACGAGATATGAATTCATTAACTAATAAGCGCCGGGGCGCGGCAAGGTCGCTGCATGGTCAGTGGCCTATGGTTGTCATGCTTCTGCCTTTTTTTCTCCTGTTTACCCTTCTCACCGTTGTGCCCATCATCTCATCCCTTGTACTGAGCTTCACCTCCTATGATATGCTGAACCCTGTGCGTTTTGTCGGCATCGACAACTTCCTGAGGATGTTCACCAGCGACAATGTGTTTCCTATTGTTCTAAAGAATACATTGCTGTTTGCCCTCATAACGGGTCCGCTTGGCTTCCTGCTTGCGTTTCTGCTGGCTTGGTTCGTCAACGAATTCCCCCCTAAGGTACGCACGTTGTTATCCTTTATGTTTTACAGTCCGTCACTGGTGGGGAACGCGTATTTTATATGGAAGGTTTTATTCAGCGGTGACAGCTACGGTTATCTGAATAGCTTCTTGCTGTCCATGGGACTGATTACCGAGCCGGTGGTGTGGCTGAAAAACCCTGACTTTATCCTGCCGATTATTATTTTGGTGCAGTTGTGGCAGAGCATGGGCATTTCTTTTCTGGCCAATATTGCCGGCCTGCAAAATATTAACAGGGAACTGTATGAGGCGGGGACGATCGACGGCGTGCGAAACCGGTGGCAGGAATTGTGGTATATTACTCTCCCCTCCATGCAGCACATGATCCTGTTCAGCGTCGTTATGCAGATTCAAAGCAGCTTTTCCGTCAGCACTATCGCGATTGAGCTGGCGGGGTTTCCCAGCACGGGATTTGCTGCCGATACCATCGTGTCGCATTTGACAGATGTAGGCGTGGTGCGCTATGAGATGGGCTACGCGTCAGCGATCGCCGTGGTGCTGTTTATCCTTATGGCCGCGACGCGTATTATTCTGGGCAAGATTTTGCAAATGGTTGGAAAGTAGGGGTAACACAATGAAACAAGCTTCTGTGGCAAAGGCTAACCCCGGCCGGCGCTTCTTTGGATCATGGGTAAAGCGGCGGATACAGACTCGCCGCTTTACCCGCTCTCGCGCGGCAAACATCATGTACTTTGTCCTCATTTTTTCTGCAGGGCTGTTCACCATGCTGCCCTTGATTTATGCGGTTGTCACCTCTTTTAAGCCGCTTGACGAATTGTTGCTATTTCCGCCGCAATTCTTTGTCCGGCGGCCGACCATTGAAAATTACGTCGCCCTGCCCAGTCTGCTGTCTGATCAATTCGTGCCGCTGACCCGGTACCTGTTTAACAGTGTATTCGTCAGTGTTATTACGACGGGGTTGTATATCCTGATTTCCGCAATGGCGGCGTTTGCGCTGTCCAAATCCAAGCTTCGCTTCCGGAATGTTCTGTTCATGATTGTGCAGTTTGCGCTGCTGTTCAACGCCTATACCTTATCCGTGCCCCAATACCTTATTTTATCCAAGCTGCATATTATTGACACCTATCTGGTTTATATCATGCCGCAAATGGCGACGACGCTGGGCGTGTTCTTGATGAAGCAGTATATAGAAGGGTATGTGCCCGACACCCTTCTGGAGGCGGCAAACATAGACGGGGCGGGATATTTTCGTAGCTTCTTCCGTATCGTTTTGCCTATTGTAAAGCCCGCTCTGCTGACGCTGACATTGTTTGCGTTTCGGGATATATGGGCGTTAGTGCCGCAGGGAACCATATTCAGCGAGCAGTTGAAAACGCTGCCTATGATTATGGCTCAGGTAACCGCGGGAGGTATTGTGCGCTCCGGCAGTGCGATGGCGGTCTCGGTGATTATGATGATTCCGCCGGTTATTGTGTACTTGATTTCGCAGAGCAATGTGGTCGAGGCCATGAGCAGCGCGGGCATTAAGGAATAGCAGCGGGCTGCAAGCAGAGGATGGAGGGCTCCTTTGAATATGACGAGGAAAATCATAATGGCGGCAACCGTGCTGACACTGTTGTTTGGACTATGCGCATCGTTTTGGGTGTCCGGTGAAGAGGTTCCGTATGAGAGCTACACCTATTGGGAGGACACCAGTGCCGCCGGCAGCCGGAAGGCGGTTTACGCAAAGCCTTCGTATACGGTGAAAACAGTCGTCAGTGCCGCTTCCCTTGGCGTGAAAGAATTTAAACAGCTGTCTGACATATGCACCGACAGCAGCGGCAATCTCTATCTTCTGGACGGCGGCAACTCCCGCCTGATTATTGCAGATAGTAATCACACCCTTGTAGGGGAACTGAAATCCCTGAACTATAACGGCGAACAGCTGAACTTTGAGGGCGCGCGTAGCGTTTATGTGCATACGGACGGCACCATTTATATTTGTGACACTGATAACCAGCGGGTACTGCTGGCTGACGCTAAGGGGACGGTAACGGATATTCTTACGTTGCCCGATTCCAATCTGATTCCGGATGATTTCCGTTTTCTGCCGATCAAGGTGGCGGTAGATTCCTATGGTTACACCTATGTGCTGAGTGACGGTTCGTATTATGGTGCTTTGCTGTATACGGCGGATAATACGTTTTCCGGGTTTTATGGAGCAAACAAAGTAAAGGGGACCCTGACAGACGCGCTGTCAAGCTTGTGGAGTCGGTTATTTGTTAACAATAAAAAGAAAGAGGCCAGCGTCAGGGCGCTGCCGTATTGTTTCGTCGATATTTGCATTGATGCGGAAAATTTTGTTTATACGGCAACCGGGTTTACGGATATAAGCCAGATGACGGGACAGATTAAAAAACTTAACCCCGGCGGGGGCTCCAACGTGCTGAATTCCGACGATGTGAATTTTGTCGATGAAGGAGTCAATACCACCTTTGACCCCGGTCAAATGCTCAAACAGGATATCGGTGGCGTTGCCGTGGACAATGAAGGCTTCATGTACTGCCTAGACACAACCTATGGACGGGTGTTTCTGTATGATCAAGAGTGCCGGCTACTGACGACTTTCGGCGGAGGCATGGGAACAGGAGAACAGGCCGGCACCTTTAAGGCGGCGAATGCCATCGCGCTCCGCGGTTCGGAGGTATTGGTCTGTGACGGCATTCAAAACACGGTGACGGTGTTCCAGAGCACGCCCTACGGCGCCCTCCTGCGAGACACCCGCGCATTGACCCTATCGGGAAAATATCAGGAGGCCAAGGCGGACTGGGAGGAAATCCTGCGACAGGATCGTAACTGCCAGCTGGCGTATAGCGGTCTCGCCCGCGCCTATCTGGCCGAAGGAGAATATACGCGGGCGATGACCCTCGCCCGGCAAGGATGTGACAGGGACACCTATGCCCTGGCTTTCGATAAACAGCGAAACGCGTTTTTGACCCAGTATTTCTGGATACTCTTGCCTTGCGGCTTGGTTTTAATTGGTGGATTGTTGACCGTGCTGGTGTTATCCATGCGTAAAAAGCTGGCACCGATAAAAAATAAGCAGTTGCGCTTAATGCTCAACACGGCGATTCGGCCGGTTCAGTCTTTCAACGAAATAAAAGAAAAAAAGGAGGGTTCGCTGCTTTTATGCGGCGTACTAGTTCTCCTGTATTATATATTATCCGTTTTGCAGGAACTGTGCGGAGGATTTCTCTTTACCTTTCACGATCCGTCAAACTTCAATTCCCTGTGGGTGCTAGCTCGTAGCGTAGGGCTGATTGTATTGTGGATCGTGAGCAATAAAGCGGTCTGCACATTGATGGAGGGCAAGGGTCGCTTGCGGGATATCGCAATCGTAACGTGTTACAGCCTGATTCCCGTCATACTAGGCCGTGTTCTATTCTTAGTTCTATCCAATATCCTTCTGCCGTCCGAAGCGGAGTTCCTCGGCATACTGCAAACGGTCATGTTCCTGTATACCTTGCTGTTGCTGACGATTGGAACTATCAAAATTCACGACTACAGCATGGGGCGGTTTCTTGGCACCAGCGCGCTGACGGTGTTTAGCATTGCGGTGATTGTATTTTTAGTCATTATGATTGGCATCCTGATGCAGCAATTTTTCGGATTCCTCGTTACCCTGTTTTTGGAAATGACCATGTAGGGAGAAATCGATAACACAGTGGAGAAAATCAATGAGAAAACATAATCGTATAAGTCGGATAGCCGTCCTTACCATGGTGGTGTTGCTAGGCCTCCTGAGCGGATGTGCGCAAAGAGCGACGGTGAGCTATCCGGCCTTTGGCACCCAGATAGACGAGACAGAACAGGAAAACGGCCCGGTAGTGGAAAACAGCAGGTTCCGTTTGGAATGGGACAATAAGAACAAGCAGATAACCTTGGTGGATATTGTCCGTAATGTCCGGTGGAGTCCAACGCCGACCGGCTCTTCGGAACAATTGCTGGATGAGTTCGGTTTGCCGGTGAAGAACCATCCCATGGTCGAATCCGCTATTTTAGTGGATTATATTGAGGCCGACACCCAAAATCTGGTGACGTCCAACTCCTATAATGGTGCTGTGCGCAACGGCCGTGTGTCCTGTTCTCCATTATCCGACGGACTGAAAGTGACGTATTTTTTCGACCAGGAGGAATTTGCCGTTCCGGTGGAATATCGCCTGCGCGAAAGCGGCATGGAAATAACGATCGATCCGACAGAAATCCAGGAGGGCAGGAATAAAGTGTTCAAAGTGGCGGTCGCACCGTTTTTCTGCGCGGTCGCCAACACTGGCAAGGACGGGTATTTATTTGTGCCGTCCGGCTCCGGGGCGCTGGTATATCCCAAAACGATTTCTTCGTCGGGACTGTCGTATTCCCAGGAAATGTACGGCGACGATCCGATCGTCGAGAGAAACGATCTTCCCGCGACACAAGAGGAGGTTCGGTTGCCGGTATACGGCGCGAAAGCGGGAAACCAGGCTATGTGCGCGATTATCGAAAGCGGCGCCGATACAGCGTATATCGAGGCGAGAGCAGGCGCGTCCTCGCTCCGGTACTCAACGGTTTATGCGTCCTTTCGCGTGAGAGGCTATGCCAATCTGCAAACAAAGCTGTATACCAATAGGATCAAGCAGTCCGTCAAGTATATGGAGGAACGTGTCGAAGACAAACTGACCGTTGGATTTTATCCATTGTACGACGGCGATGCCAACTATACGGGGATAGCCAAGACCTACCGTGAGTACCTGATTCGGACGGATGGGCTGACGCGCAGGGAACGCGGGAGCAGCGCTTTCAGTCTGTACATAAACGGCGGCATACTGGCGAAGAAGTCGTTTCTCGGCGTTCCCTATGAGACGTTGATACCTCTGACGACGCTGGCGCAGGCGGAAACGATTATCCGGGAGCTGTATGAGGAAACCGGCGCCGCACCCGCGGTGTCGCTGGACGGTTTCGGTGAGAGCGGCTTGAATATCGGAAAAATTGCCGGCGGCTATACCGTGCATAACAAGCTGGGGTCAGTCAAGATCATGAACGAACTGGCCAGTTACTGCCGGGAGAACACGATTCCTCTATTCTTTGATTTTGACACGGTACGGTTTTCCTCGTCCGGCGACGGTTGGTCGAAAACCTTTGACACAGCCAAGGGGGCCAATGGTCAGACGGTGTACCCGACCATGTACCATGTGGCGCTGCGAAACAAGGCGGCAGATACCCGTTATGTGCTGCTGGCGCGCGAGCAGTTGGCCGGCAGCGCGCAAAAGCTGATTAGCAAGACGAAGAAATGGGAGGTGGAGGGATTCGGCCTTGGAACGATGTCCAGCCTCGCCTATTCCGATTACGGTAGCCGGAGAACCCATTCCAGGGGGGGGATGTCCTCAGATATAGCGGTTTTCATGGATACTATACATAGCAGCGGACGGAAGCTTGCCGTATCCGAGGCTAACGCCTATGCTGCTTCGCGCGCCGATCACATTTTCCGCGCGCCGATGCGATCCACGCAGCACGAGATATTTGATGACGATATTCCTTTTTATCAAATTGTGTTTAAGGGCTATATACCGATGTCCTCCGCCGCCGTCAATCTAGCATCGTCTCCTGACGATATGCTGCTGGCTGCTGTTGAAGGCGGATGCAGCCCCGCTTACTCGTTATTTGATACCTACGATGCTGCGGCGCTGGATGCGGTTTCCCCGACGCTATGCAGTGGGGTTTATGCGGATTGGAGAACGGCCATCGTCGACACGGCTCGCATGCTCAAGCCCTATTACGAGTCTATCGATGGCGTGGCGATAATGTCTCATACGCTACTGGGGGACAGAGTCCGTATGACGGTTTATGAAAACGGCGTGGCGGTTGTTGTCAATCGCGGTCAAACGGCGCAGGACACACCGCTGGGACGTGTGGAAGCGGGACAATACCGGATAGGGGAGGCAGCGGCATGACAGACCGTGTAAAGCAACGAAAAATACGGGGTATTGAATCCCTGAAAAGTCGGTATGGACTGCTGTTTGTTTCTCCATGGATAATAGGCTTCGTCCTGTTCTTCGCTATTCCGTTGTTTCAATCCGTGGTTTATTCGTTCTCCACGGTTGTTTTGACCGATAAAGGCATGGAATCCTCGCTAACCGGCTTTCGACATTACTTCAAGCTGGTGATGGAGGATCCCACGTATACCGACAGTCTGCTTTCTTCGGTCGCTACCTTAGTATATTCCCTGCCTCTCATCTTGGTGGTTAGCCTGATTCTGGCACTGATTTTGAATCAGAGGTTTCGCGGGCGGCTGTTTTTCCGCGTGCTGTATTTTTTGCCGGTGATCATCACGACGGGCGTTGTGATGAATTTGCTGTTTATGACGACCAGCCGGGATATGACGACAACTGCCATGTCTGAGTCCATAACCGACAATATGTTCAGCGTGGAAGACGTGATGGGCTGGCTGAATCTGCCGCCGCAGATCGCCGAGTTTGCCAAAAATATTATCAACAGCATCTTTGACCTGATTTGGAAGAGCGGGATACAGATTGTACTGTTCATCGCGGGACTGCAGTCCATTCCGAAATCCCTGTATGAAGCCAGTACGGTTGAGGGCGCTTCCAAATGGGAGGAGTTCTGGTTTATTACATTTCCCATGCTGTCGAGAGTGACTCTTTTGGTCGGTATCTTTACGATGATTGAGCTGTTTACTGATGCGAACAATACGCTGGTCAGCCGGGCCTACACGCAGATGCAGGGTGGAAACTATGATGAAACCTCGGCGATGCTTTGGATGTATTTTATGATTGTCGGTTTCATAATGGGCATATTGGTATGGGCTTATCACTGCTTCCTGGTAAAACGTTGGGATTGAAAGGAGGGGAATCGTTTGAGAAGTCTGGAGGAAATCCTCAGCCCGACAAACCGCTCGGACAGTCTGAACCGGACGGTGCGCCGGGTATCCCGGCTCAAGCACGGCCTTTACAGCGTGGCTAGGCTACTTATCCTGCTGGCAATTGGCTATATCATTCTTTATCCATTGTTTTATATGATCGTGTCCTCCATCAGTACACGAGACGCTTTCCTAGATCCGGGGCGGATTTGGCTGCCTAGCTCGGTGACGCTGGAGAACTTCCGGTTTACATACGAGGTGATGGATTACGGAAACGCCCTGCTGGCGACGCTCCGGCTTGAGGTGGTCAGCGCACTAATCGAAGTTGTTACCTGTGCGGTTGTCGCTTATGGTTTTGCCCGTTTTCGCTTTAAGATTCGCAAGCTTCTGATGGCGTTGCTGTTTGTGACGATTATGGTTCCTGCTCCCATGATTATAATTCCACTGGTGATTAACTTTTCGAAGATGGATGTACTGGGAATACTTGGTCTGTTTCAAGACGTCTCCGGCATCGATTTGCGACCGAACCTACTGGGAACCGAGCTGACGTTTTATTTGCCGTCGCTATTTGCTGTCGGTCTGCGTTCCGGCATATTGATTTACATTTATATTCAGTTTTTTAAGGGACTTCCATCTGAGCTGGAGGAGGCGGCATGGATTGACGGTGCCGGTCCGATTCGCACGTTTGTCTCTATAGCAGTTCCGTCCTCGGGTGTCGTTATCCTGACCGTGACGATTTTCTCCCTGATTTGGCATTGGAACGACTATTTTCTGGCATCTATGTATATGAGACGAGATTATCCGCTGGCTGTCGCTCTTTCCAACCTGAACGAGATGCTGACTACCCGTGGCATATGGTTGACGGCCGATAATCCGGAAGGCATGGCCTATCTGATGGCCGGCTGTTTGATGTTTATTATCCCGGTGCTGTTGGTGTTTATGGTTGTTCAGCGCTGGTTTATCGAAAGCATAGACCGTGTGGGTATTACAGGATAGAAACATATACGCAAATAGACAAGGAGGAGTTTTTAATGAAAGCAAAGTATCGCATCATTACTCTGGCATCGACGGTGTCCTTAACGTTGTCGATTCTCGCCGGATGCAGCGGCAAACAGTTGAATGGGCCCGGCCAATCCGGTTCGCAGAGCACGGGAGAGAGCGTCACGATCGGCGGTACAACCAGCGGTATATCTGGCGCCAGCGTGTCTTCAGATGTCAGCGGAGAGACCACTTCCGGCGCGGACTCCGCCGTGAAAACCACGGTAAGTGGTGAAAAGACGAGTTCTACAACACGTGGGAACAGCAGTACCCCTGCCGGGAAGGTGGATCCTGAAAAATATCGCGGGACCACGGTGCGCTTTGCTACTTGGAAAGACCCACAGGCGAACGAGGACGGTCCGGTCGTGACGGCGTTTGAGAAGAAATACGGTATTAAGGTCCAGGTGGACATGGTGGCGCAGACTAACTATATTCAGACACTTACCAGCATGATTGCGGCAAAAGATGCGCCGGACATCTGCTTCGACAACAACGAGTTTCCCGCATCGTTCTCCGTGCTGCAGCCGTTGGAAGTATCCCAAATCGATATGAGCGATCCTATTTGGGACGCCAGCACCTTTGCTGCTTCCAGCCTAGGAGGCAAGCCGTACTTGTGCAATACTGTAGGCAACATCTGGTCGGAAACGGACATGGTATTCTTTAACAAAAAGCTGTTGGAGGATAACAATATCCGTACTCCTGCCGAGTATTACGAGGCGGGAGTCTGGACGTTTGATGCGATGTACACGGTTATGAAGCAGGTCTCCGAACTGGGAAGCCAATACAAAGGCGGATATATGGATCCTCGGATTCTTCCCGCCATGTTTGGAACGGGATTTTTCAAGCTCAGTAACGGAAGGATGGTCAGCGATATCCAGAATCCCATGCTGACAAAGGTGTACCAGTTTGCCGCCAAATGTAACAAAGAGGGATTAACCACGGACCGCGATGCTTTCATGAACGGTAAAACCGGTCTTTGCGTTACAAACGCGTTTGGATTAAAAAAGACGGGATATTGGGCGGAAATGAATCCCGATTATATCGGCTTTACCTATTTGCCCGACTTTGATGCCAACACAAAAGCGAAGCCGGCCAGTCTGTTCCGTGGCTGGGGTATCATTAAGGGCGCTAAAAATCCTGTGGCCGCCGGTATCTTTCTGCGGTATTACCTAGACGTCAACAATTACAACACTGATGAGGCGTTTATCAATAAAGAGGCATCCAACTTCTTTTTCAAGCTGACTTCCAAAAATGCGGCGCAAAAGGAGTACTATCTCCTGCGGGGACTGGTTAAGATTACGGGATCCACAGAAGCGAAGTTTACCGACATTGTGAAAGCCGATCCCGCGCAGGTGGCACAGCAGATTGATTCGTTGAAAAATGTGGTGGCTAACGACGTAAAGACTATCAACAGCTTTTTGGAGAAACAGGAGAAGTTATATAAATAACCCGTGCTTTTTTGCAAAAAAGGAGAGCTCTCTATGAAAAGAAAGCGCATCGGGAAAGCTGTTCTGTCCCTGACGCTGGTCGTCGCCATGTGCCTGCCGTTTACAGCGGGGCATCGGGGACGACTCGTTGCCGCCGCGAGCACTGTGTGGTCGGGCGGGGCAGCCGCCGAATATGCCGGGGGCCAGGGAACCCAAGAGGAGCCGTATCGAATTGCCACAGGGGAACAATTGGCTCTGCTGGTACAGACGGACGCCACGGCAACGGCTGGGAAGTATTACGTCCTGACGGAGGATATCCGTCTCAATGATACCTCTGCCGAGGATTGGAAACAGTCGGCGACCCCCTGGGTCCAGTCCGACGTGAGTTTTCGTGGCCAATTGGACGGGCAGGGGCATGTGGTAGAGGGACTGTTTATCGACGCGGACGTCACGACCACGACCCGCGCGGGATTGTTCTGCTTCATTGGACCGGGTGCCGTCGTGAAAAACGTCGGAATTGTAAAGGCTGATCTGAAAGCAAAGTTTGTTGGTAGTATCGCGGCTTATATAGAGCATATGGACGGGACGCCTCCTCGAATCAGCAACTGTTTTGCTGCTTCCAGTGTAAAGATACAGGGAGCAGACGTCGGCGGGCTCGTGGGAGCTACGCCGCGGCCGGTGTGTATGGAAGACAGCTTCTTTACCGGTTCGCTGACAGCGACAGGGAAGAAAGGCGGCCTGGTCGGTTCTCTGTGGGGAGCGGCGGATGCGAATAACACCGTTATTCGCAGATGCTACGTATACGGTGAAAATCGCGATTCCGCCTTGGGAAACGTCAGCGCAAAGATGGTGCTGGAGAATGTCTATGCAACGCAAGGGCAGACCGGTGTGACCGAGCTGGAACCGGGGCATATGATAGGCGACGCGGCGAAGACCAGCATGACGGGATTTGACTTCGACACGGTATGGCGGACGGTGGAAGGCGGTACGCCGCAGCTGCGGGTATTCCCGCTCTTTGACGACAGCGCCGTGTGGTCTGGCGGGACAGCCGCCGAATATGCCGGGGGCCAGGGAACCCAAGAGGATCCGTATCAAATCGCCACAGGGGAACAATTGGCCCTGCTGGTACAGACGGACGCCACGGCAACGGCTGGTAAGTATTACGTCCTGACCAAGGATATTCGTCTCAATGATACCTCTGCCGAGGATTGGAAACAGTCGGCGACCCCCTGGGTCCAGTCCGACGTGAGTTTTCGTGGCCAATTGGACGGGCAGGGGCATGTGGTAGAGGGACTGTTTATCGACGCGGACGTCACGACCACGACCCGCGCGGGATTGTTCTGCTTCATTGGACCGGGTGCCGTCGTGGAAAACGTCGGGATTGTAAAGGCCGATCTGAAAGCGCGGTTTGTCGGCAGCATCGCAGCTTACGTGGAGAATGTGGACGGGACGCCTCCTCGAATCAGCAACTGTTTCGCTGCTTCCAGTGTAAAGATACAGGGAGCAGACGTCGGCGGGCTCGTGGGAGCTACGCCGCGGCCGGTGTGTATGGAAGACAGCTTCTTTACCGGTTCGCTGACAGCGACAGGGAAGAAAGGCGGCCTGGTCGGTTCTCTGTGGGGAGCGGCGGATGCGAATAACACCGTTATTCGCAGATGCTACGTATACGGTGAAAACCGCGATTCGGCCTTGGGAAACGTCAGCACAAAGATGGTGCTGGAGAATGTCTATGCAACGCGGGGGCAGACCGGTGTGACCGAGCTGGAACCGGGGCATATGATAGGCGACACGGCGAAGACCAGCATGACGGGATTTGACTTCGACACGGTATGGAGGACGGTGGAAGGCGGTACGCCGCAGCTGCTGGCATTCCCGCTCTTTGACGACACGCCGGAAATACTCGTGGATTACATCGTTTCCATCCCGTCCTCTCTAGAGACGATTACCCAGCCGGGGGAGAAGCCGCTGGCCCCTATTGTCTGTATGCGGCTGCAACTGGAGAAAACCGGTATCCTGACCGTTTCGGCGACCCATAAGGCGGCCCTGACACACGGCAACGGAAGGGATACGATCCCATACGCGTTGTTGGGTGATAACCGGCAGCCGTTCACCTCCGTCGATTTTGTTGTCGGCGACCAGAACAAGACGCAGCCGCTCTTCATTTCCATTACGCAGCGGGATTGGGACAACGCCTCGCTGGCGGGTGTCTACAGCGATACCGTTACGTTTACCGTCAGCTATGACTCCGGATTAACATAAAGGAGCGCATGATGGACATACGCGTATCCCTTGAAACAAGTGCGGAAAACCATGCCGGAAAACTTCGCGTGGGAGGGAAAACCATCCGCTGCTTCACCAGGGCACAGCTCAAAGCCTTTCACCCCCAGGGCAGCTATAAAATTCTGGGAGAAATCCGGCTTCCTGATGAGCGGATACAGCCGTATCGCCGTCATAAACGGCTGCTATACGCGGAAAAAGGGTATTGGCGGTGTGGGCAGGGAGTATATGTGGCACTCATACGAAGAGTGTGGCCCACGCGTCTTGCCTTTACGGCGGTCCTTTGCGCGGCAGTGCTTGGGATCTGTTTTTCCTGGTCCGCTCTGCGTACCGTCCTGGAGAGTTTTTCTGCCGCGCCGGCAAGCTCCGTTTCGATCGCCTCCGCAGATTTGGATAAGGACGCGGAGGACTATGTGGGGGAGAAGCCCGACAATAAAGGAAATCCGAACGCCGCCTCCACCCAGATTCCCGGCTACAAGAGTATTACGGCGGATGCCAAAACGGGAAAGCTGAGCGTCGCCCTGATGAATCCCGAGGGTAATCCCTGCTATTTTGTCATCCACATTCTGGTGGACGACCGGGAGCTGTATGCCTCCAAGATGCTGGCGCCGGGCAAAGCCATCTACGAAGCCGGTTTAGAAAAAATTCTCCCCAAAGGCACCTACGCCGCCACGATAAAATACGAGTGCTTCCATCTGGAATCACTGGCGCCCCTCAACGGGGCGGACATTCAGGTTGAACTTATCGTGGCATAAGATTATTTTTCCTGACAAACACAGCCGTTCTCATACTTTACGACATTTGTTTCCTGAAAAATTTCAGATATAAACGAAAGGAAGATTACCATGAAAAAGGTGGCTATACTGGCGGCTCTCACCATGATTACGGCTCTGTTCTCTTTCGCTGTCTCGGCCGAGGAGATCAGCGAGCCGGGCTCGACCAAATTGACAGTGAACGCGTCGAAAGGCGTCGCTTACACGCTATCGATTCCCAGCGGTACTGTAAACGTGGATATAGCCAAGGATGGGGCTCAGAAAATCGGCGATATCGGCTTGTCCGCGTGCGCCATCGAGAACGGCAAGGAAGTCAAGGTGGCGGTGACTTCCGCCAACGGCCACAAACTGAAAAACGACACATCCAGCGCCACGTATACCCTGAGCAAGGAAGTGTGGAAGTTCACGGCGAAGACGGATCCCCTGGAAGCTATTAATCTGACGATTACCGATCGTGACAGTGCGATTCTGGCGGGCACATACACGGATACGCTGACCTTCACGGCCACCTATGAGGCAATCGCCTGAATGGTGTCTTGAGAAGCTCGCAGACTCAGCGAAGGTCGCATTTGAGAACAGACGGCTGTTTGTCGGAAAATAGGGAGAGTCCGCTGACATGGCGCAGCAGTCGTGTCAGCGGGCTCATCCCCCTCCAGGTGGAAGCTGCTGGATATATCGCTTGGAAAGGACGGAGAGGCATGAAAAGTTTTATTAAAGCCTGCATCTGTTTGCTTGTTTTACTGGGAGGCTCCTGTCTGGCGGCTTCCGCCGAGGAGGGGCAGGTTATTCTGAAAGCTGTCGTACCGCAAACGCATACGGTATCCGTGGCCTATCATACCGGCGGTTCTTTCTATTTGTCTGATGGCACTAAAATCGACAATCAGTTCAGCGTCGCACACATGCGTGATATAACCGTTCGGATTGTGCCGGACAAGGGCTATGAAATCGAAAGCGTATTCATAGACGAGCAGGATGTGACCAATTTGGTGGATAAAAATGGTTGTCTGCTCTTATCCCATGTCTATAAATCCGGAAATCTAAGAGCCACTTTCCGATTCATCCGCCAGGAGCCGGAACCCAATGTACCGACAGGAGGCCGGCTGCCGGTAGCAGCGGCGTTTTTACTTTTGGCGGGCAGCGGTGCCCTCGCTGTCGCTGCAGGCATGAAATATAGAAAACAATGTAGTTGACCGGAATTCTCCGGTCATAATTCAAATACATATACATAATTTTTGCAAAAAGGAGGGCTCTCTATGAAAAGAAAGCGCATCGGGAAAGCTGTTCTGTCCCTGACGCTGGTCGCCGCCATGTGCCTGCCGTTTACAGCGGGGTATCAGGGACAACTCGTTGCCGCCGCGAGCACTGTATGGTCGGGCGGGACAGCCGCCGAATATGCCGGGGGCCAGGGAACCCAAGAGGATCCGTATCAAATCGCCACAGGGGAACAATTGGCTCTGCTGGTACAGACGGACGCCACGGCAACGGCTGGGAAGTATTACGTCCTGACGGAGGATATCCGTCTCAATGATACCTCTGCCGAGGATTGGAAACAGTCGGCGACCCCCTGGGTCCAGTCCACCGTGAGTTTTCGCGGCCAATTGGATGGGCAGGGGCATGTGGTGGAGGGACTGTTTATCGACGCGGACGTCACGACCACAACCCGCGCGGGATTGTTCTGCTTCATTGGGCCGGGCGCCGTCGTGAAAAACGTCGGAATTGTAAAGGCTGATCTGAAAGCAAAGTTTGTTGGTAGTATCGCGGCTTATATAGAGCATATGGATGGGACGCCTCCTCGAATCAGCAACTGTTTTGCTGCTTCCAGTGTAAAGATACAGGGAGCAGACGTCGGCGGGCTCGTGGGAGCTACGCCGCGGCCGGTGTGTATGGAAGACAGCTTCTTTACCGGTTCGCTGACAGCGACAGGGAAGAAAGGCGGCCTGGTCGGTTCTCTGTGGGGTTTGGCGGATACGAATAACACCGTTATTCGCCGATGCTACGTATACGGTGAAAACCGCGATTCGGCCTTGGGAAACGTCAGCGCAAAGATGGTACTGGAGAATGTCTATGCAACGCAGGGGCAGTACAGTGTGACCGAACTGGAGCCGGGGCATATGATTGGTGATGCTGCCAAGACCAGCATGACGGGATTTGACTTCGACACGGTATGGCGAACAGTGGAAGGCGGTACGCCGCAGCTGTTGGCATTCCCGCTCTTCGATGACAGCGCCGTGTGGTCGGGCGGGACAGCCGCCGAATATGCCGGAGGCCAGGGAACCCAAGGGGATCCGTATCAAATCGCCACGGGGGAACAATTGGCCCTGCTGGTACAGACGGACGCCACGGCAACGGCTGGGAAGTATTACGTCCTGACCAAGGATATCCGTCTCAATGATACCTCTGCCGAGGATTGGAAACAGTCGGCGACCCCCTGGATCCAGTCTGACAATAGCTTCCGCGGCCAATTGGATGGGCAGGGGCATGTGGTAGAGGGACTGTTTATCGACGCGGACGTCACGACCACGACCCGCGCGGGATTGTTCTGCTTCATTGGGCCGGGCGCCGTCGTGAAAAACGTCGGAATTGTAAAGGCTGATCTGAAAGCAAAGTTTGTTGGTAGTATCGCGGCTTATATAGAGCATATGGATGGGACGCCTCCTCGGATCAGCGGCTGTTTCGCTGCTTCCAGTGTAAAGATACAGGGAGCAGACGTCGGCGGACTCATGGGAGCTACGCCGCGGCCGGTGTGTATGGAAGACAGCTTCTTTACCGGTTCGCTGACAGCGACAGGGAAGAAAGGCGGCCTGATCGGTTCTCTGTGGGGAGCGGCGGATGCGAATAACACCGTTATTCGCAGATGCTACGTATACGGTGAAAACCGCGATTCGGCCTTGGGAAACGTCAGCACAAAGATGGTGCTGGAGAATGTCTATGCAACGCGGGGGCAGACCGGTGTGACCGAGCTGGAACCGGGGCATATGATAGGCGACACGGCGAAGACCAGCATGACGGGATTTGACTTCGACACGGTATGGAGGACGGTGGAAGGCGGTACGCCGCAGCTGCTGGCATTCCCACTTTTCGACGATACCCGCGAGATCCCGCCCGGAGAAAATATGGGTACGCCCGGCACGGTGTGGACTGGAAAGATTGCCAGCAAATTTACCGGGGGTACAGGAACACAGACGGATCCATACCAGATTGCCACGGGGGAACAATTGGCTCTATTGGCCAGCACCTGCCTGACAAACTCGGCCAAAACAGCACGCGTGTATTATGTGCTGACGGAGGATATCCGTCTTAACAACACGGCGGATGACAACTGGTATTCCACAGAATCCGTAAATCCGTGGTTCCACACCACGGGCGCGGAGAGCTTCCGCGGCTATTTCAACGGTCAAGGACATATTGTGGAAGGCCTTTATGTCGACGCCGCCGCCGTTGCTCCGACCAACGCCCCAAAAGCCGGATTGTTCGCAGTATTGCGTCAGGGGGCGGTAGTGGAAAATGTCGGCATTGTGAAATCGTTCATTTCGGCAAACTACGCGGGCGGCATTGCCGGATATGTGGAAAACAATGCCGAGGGAGCGCCGCCTCTCATTCGCGGCTGCTTCGTCAACCACGATGTAATGTTGCAGGGCAGCTTCACCGGAGGCATTATAGCAGGCTCTCCGCGGCCTGTAACCATCGAGGATTGTTATAGCATCGCCAACTCCGAAGGCAGCTCGCGCAAAGGCGGCATCATCGGCAGCTATTGGGCGACTGAAAAAGGTGGAGAGATCCGGCGGAGCTATTCGGCGGGACTGGGAACCGTCAGGACACTTGGCAACGATAATGATGTCATGAAGTACAGCGACGTTTACGGAAACATCCCGCAGAACGGCGTTACGCAGGTCAATCGTGGAAACATGATCGGCGAAAAGGCCAAGACGAGCATGAAAGGACTTGATTTTGACGGCGTGTGGAAGACGGTGGATAAACGCTCACCGGTTCTTCGTTCGTTTGGCTCGGATGCCTATTCCATGCCTCTCCAAAAGGTAACGATCACGTTCTATACGAACGGTGGGCCGGAAGTGGCACCGATATCCGGTTATCCGGAAGAGCCGATTACGTGGCCGGAGATGAAGCGTGTCGGCTATGTGTTTGACGAATGGCATGTTTACAGGACATTGGATGTAAAATATCCACTGGATGTTTTTCCGGAATATGATATTACCTTATATGCCAAGTGGACGGACGTATCCATTCGCCAGGGCTTCGAGTCGTATCCTTTTTTGACTCCCGGTGAGGAGGGCCTTGGGCAGGATTACGAGGTGTATCGTCCCGGTACCATAGGGTACGACGGCACTTATGTGCATGATGGAAACAAATCCATTCACCGAATCGGGAAAGAGGCCGGCACACAGGATTTCACCTTATTTGATGAGGAAATGGGAGGTCTGACGATCGGGAATGAATACAGGTTGTCATTCTGGGTCTACAGGGATTCCGTGCATAATGGATCGGATAGCATCCAGCTTGTTCAAACAGATTATTTGGATGTGTCTCGTCCGTCGCACGGCAATCAGACTATCTGCAAACTCGACCAGTTGAAGCAAGGCGAGTGGCAGGAGGTCGTCGTAACGTTTATCGCCCAGACGAAATACCTGTCCCTTCGTACTCCCGGTCTGTCCAGCCTGTATTTTGACGATGCCGTCATCGCCTCGACAGGTAGAACCGGCGGGATTATCGACAGCGAAAGCGGGAACGAGCCAGGCAGCGCCGATACCGGTGTCGCTATGTGTACGGGCGCTCTCGTTACCGCGGTGGCGGCAGGAACCGCCGCGTATGCTTTGCGCAGAAGGAGAACGCGTGTCTCCCGATAAGGGTTGATTGGGTGAATTCTCATAATATGCTCGGTAGCCCACGGGTGTTCATTGTGCGCGATGAACATTCTGTGGGTTACTGTCTGCGAACGATTTTACTCATTTGATGTCTTGAAGCGCAGCGGAAAGGAATGGTCATATATATGATAAAGCTTGGTATGGCCGATGAAACGTTTAAACATTATCATGGGGTCTTTAACGACAGCACGCAGACGCGCGTCCGTCGGTATCCAAAAGAGATATGGGACACATACCCACAGGCGTTTGCCGTGCCCGGCGGCCGGGATGTTTTCGCGTGCCGCGACTTGAAGCTGCAGGCCTTGCGGGGGAGCTTCGCCGCATTCCAAGCGGCGGTGACCTGTGACAACGCCTTTATCTTGACGTTGTCTGAACGCGCCTGCTTTTCCATGGAGCGGGACAGTACGCGTATACGGCTGGAATGGTTTGGCGACGGACCGGCAGCAACCATGCAGATAATCCAATATATAAAAGGCGACGATAGGAGTCTGATCGGCGATATACTATCCGACCGGGACAGCGCAGCGTATGCGCGGCATGAAACCTCTATGGTTTGGGTGCAGTTGGAGACTCCCGAATCAACGCGCCCGGGACTGTACCGGGGAGGCATCCGGGCGTATGAAAGCGATCTGTTTGGCGACGAGCGGTTGTGCGGGCAGCTTGACTACGAGCTGGAGGTACTGGACTATATCCTGCCGCCGATGGCTGAGAGCCGGTTTGAACTGGATTTATGGCAGCATGTCACCAGTTTGGCGAGGCAGTATGCGGCGGAACGATTCAGCGATGCTCATTTTGCGATCCTTGAACGATTTATTGTTTCTCTGGCCCGGCTTGGGCAGCGTAGCATCAGCATTATAGCCAGCGATGCCCCGTGGGCGGGACAAATGTGCCACCGCTGTCCGGAAGACGGCGCGGATATGTACGAATATAATATGGTGAGAATCCGGCGCGACCAGGCGGGCGTATTTCACTATGACTTTTCGGCTATGCAGCGGTATATCGAGCTTTGCATGGCCCACGGTATTGACCGTCGAATTGAAATCTTTGGCCTGTCGGGAGTTTGGCAGGATGAGGAATACGGCTTTGGAAAGATGGCCGACGATCATCCGGATGCGGTACGGCTGCGATATTACGACGAAATCGACGGGTGTTGCAAATGGATGAGAAGCGGGGCGCATATCGATATGTATATAGCGGCGCTTCAAGACTATTTTATTCAGAGCGGACTGATCGATAAGGTGACGATTTTTACAGATGAACCCATGGATTTCGCTTTGTTTGAGCGTATTTTGGAACGTATACACCGGGTAGCCCCTGCTTTTCGGTTCAGCGCGGCTATCAGCCATACGGAGCATATCATAAAAATGAAAAATATGGCGGATTATTTTTCGGTTGCCCTTGCTTCTGTGGGAGAGGAATGGGAAAAGCTGCAGGCGCTTGTTCTCGAACAGAAGCCGGGGCAGAGGCCGGCGTATACCTGGTACGTCTGCTGTAAGCCGCCGTTCCCCAATATGTTTCTTTCGTCCCGTTTGCTAGAAAGCCGACTGATAGGATTCTTGACTGACTATCTACATCTGGATGGCTTTTTGCGGTGGAATTATTTTTTATACAATCGTACTCCGCTGACAGATGGACGGTGGCATACATACAATGCCGGGGATACGAATTTCGTCTATCCGGGTCCAAACGGCGTCCCTCTTTTATCGCTTCGCTATATACAACTGATGCGTGGAACAGAAGACTATAGGCTGCTTGAGCAACTGCGCCTGCGCTTTCCTCAAAAAGCGGATAACCTGCTGAAAAACATATACGCGGCGATGTTTCATAATAAAACTCCGCGGGAATTGCTGTGTCCAGCGGCGATGGATTCGGTGGAATCCGTGTATTGCATGGAGTATAGCGTATATGAGGCTGCCAGGAAAGCCATTATCGAGGCCTTGACGGAAGAATGAGGAGACGGAATGGTTTTACTGAAAACGGCAGAACACAATCTGCCCGGATATGAGCCCGTAGCCACATGCGGGGAGTGGCTTGTGGCGTTGATGAACGATTCTCCCCAATACGCCGCCGGCGAAATCAGGACCATGCAGAAGCATACGCTTACAGATGAGGTGTTTGTTTTGTTGAGCGGCCAATGCACGCTGTTTGTGGCGGAGGGAGGAGACAAGCCGGAGGCCATTCGAGCGGTGACGATGAAGCCGGGAATTACTTATACAGTTTTGAAAAATGTCTGGCACACGCATAGTTTATGTAAAGGGACAAAGGTGTTGGTTGTCGAAAACAGCGATACCGATAGATCCAATTCGCCTATAGAGTTCCTTGATGAAGAACAGTGGCGGTGGATAAAAGAAAACTCGTGTTAGGCTATTTAACAAAAAAGGAGTATGCAGGATGATACCGGTTCCGGAAAAACGCATGGCGGATTCTGAAAGAACGGGTCCGGGACCGCTTATCCGCTGAAGACTGTATTCAACCTGCCTTCCGACTATCTGGCGGTGCGGCGAGCAGGCACGACGCTGCTGCCGGAATATGGATGATTGACACGTTGGGAGAGAAGACATGAAAATTGACAAGTTGCTGGTGCTGTTTAAGACACATTTAGACATAGGGTTTACCGACCTTGCTTCCAATGTTATTACGAAATATATGGACGACTATATTCCAAAAGCGATCGACGTTGCTGCGGTGTTTCGTAAAGAGGGCGGTAAAGAATGCTTTCAATGGACAACGGGCTCCTGGCTGATTCATGAGTATCTGCGGACACGTCCGGCGGACAAGACAAAACGACTATGCGAGGCCATTGAAGCCGGTGATATCACCTGGCACGGACTCCCGTTTACGACGCATACCGAGTTGATGAGCGAGTCCCTTTTTCGGTATGGTCTGTCGCTTTCAAAGGAACTGGATAAGCGGTTTGGTAAAAAGACAATCGCTGCTAAAATGACCGATGTGCCGGGACATACCAAAGCCATAATTCCACATTTGGCGGAAAACGGAATTGAATTTTTGCATATAGGCGTCAACCCGGCCTCCGCCGTGCCGGATGTACCGGAACTTTTTCGCTGGAAATCCGAAAGCGGCAAACAGATTACTGTTATGTATCATACGGATTATGGAACCTTTTCCGAAATAGGAAAAACGGGAACAGCCATTTATTTTGCTCACACAAATGACAATCAGGGCGGACAAACCGCTGCTCAGGTGAGAGAGCTGTATGCCTCTCTCCGCGAGAAATTTCCGTCGGCCGATATTGTCGCGGCCAACCTGAACGACGTCGCATTAGCGGTCAGGGAAACGGAAGATGGGCTGCCTGTCATAACCGACGAAATAGGCGACAGCTGGATTCACGGAATCGGAACAGACCCGAAAAAGATTTTTATTTTTCGTGGTTTGGAGCGCCTTTCTGAACAAATGCCGGATATTCCGGACAAAAAGGTGCTGCAACAGGCGCTTATTATGATTCCGGAGCATACATGGGGATTAAACGGACAGATAAATCTGGCGGATCATACCAATTATTCGCGCGAGAAGTTTGAAGCGGTACGGTGCAGGGATAACTTCAGACGTATGGAAACGTCATGGGCCGAGCAGCGCCGTTATCTGACAGACGCGGTGGCCGCCATGAAATCGCCCTACAGAACAGCGGCCGAGGAAATCATCCGGCAGTCCGAAAGAAGCCCTCTGTCCACCAAAAATCTGCAAAGAGCCGATGCAAACAAGTTCCTCACTCTCGGAAAGTATACACTTAAGATCGACCGGCATGGTTCGATCTGTCATCTGCAGAAAGAGGACCACATTTTTTGCGACGCGGAACATACCTTATGCAATTTCTGCTATGAACAGTTCACCGCCGAACAATATCAACGGTTTTACCGGCAGTACAACCGATTAGATGTGCGTTGGGCGCGGGAGGATTATACCAAAATCGGAATGGAATGTGTGAACGAACCGTATAAAAGCTTTGTCCCGGATGCGGTGACGTTCTGCGGTTCAGACGCCATTGTCATTCAATATCGCTTTCCGCGCGAGGCAACGGAACATTGCGGATGCCCGGAACGTGGCGATCTGCTGGTGTCTGTGGGCGAAGACGGCGACTTGTTATTGGATTTCGCGTGGTTCGGAAAACCGGCCAACCGCGTAACCGAGGCCTTTTGGATAGGCTTTCATCCTATTGCGGCCAACAAGCGAATTCAAAAACTGGGGAGGAAAATCGATCCAAAACAAGTTGTCAGAAAAGGAAATCGACGTTTGCACGGCACCGATTACGGCATCCTGTATGATGAGATGGCAATTGAAGCCCTGGACACCGCGCTCGTATCGCCGGGACAACCGTCCCTCCTCAATTTCCGGCAGGATATACCGACCGACGGGGAAGGCGTCTTTTTTAATCTGTATAACAACGTCTGGGCGACAAATTTCCCCATGTGGTATGATGAAAACGCGCGTTTTCGATTTGCTCTTCATTTCTTCGGCAAATAGCCTTTTCCTATAAGCGGCGGGCGGCGTTTGCGTCACGCAACAGGGGAGATCGGCAATGAGAAAAAGAATGGGTTCAGGCATTTATCTCGGACGAAACAGGCCAAAGATATACATTTAACGCAGGGGGTTACAACTCTATGGCTCAACTGGATATGAACAATTTTGCTGTCGATTTTACAGAAGATAAGTCGATACGCAGCGGCAGAAAGCTACGGATTGGCATTATCGGAACCGGAGGCATAGCCAATAGCCATATGCAAAGCTATATGAAACAATCGGATGTGGAAATTGTTGCGGGGGCCGATATCATCCCGGATAAGGCAAGGAAATTTTTTGAAAAATATGAGGTGCAGGCCCGGTCGTTTGAAAGCTATAAAGATATGATCGACACCGTGCCGATGGATGCGGTCAGTGTCTGCACATACAACTGCTCTCATGCAGAGTGCACGATTTACGCGCTGGAACACGGGCTGCATGTATTGTTGGAAAAGCCGATGACGGTGACTTTGGACGAAGCCGTCGCCATTTGCCGCGCGGAAAAGAAAAGCGGTAAAATCGTTTCCGTCGGATTTCAACCGCGTTATGACGCCAACATGCAGATGATTAAAAAAATTGTCCAGTCGGGAGAACTGGGCCAGATTTACTACATTCAAACAGGAGGCGGCCGCCGCCATGGTATACCGGTCAGTTGGTCCGAAACCTTTATAGAGAAGGATAAAGCGGGGTTGGGCGCGGTCGGCGATATTGGCTGTTATTCGTTGGACATGGTGCTCAACGCCATCGGATATCCGAAGCCCCTGACGGTGACGGGGTGTGCAACCGGCTTCTTTGGCAAGACGCCGGAGGCGTATGCCCAGATAGGAAAGCCTGAATGCGCAAACAAATTTGGCGTGGATGATTTCGCTTCCGCGTATATTCGGCTGGAAGGCAATATCGTTCTGGATTTCCGTATCGCCTGGTATATGCACCTCGACACGTCGGGCGATACCATTATTATGGGGTCGAAAGGCTCGCTGCGTATCCCGTCGACAGAATGCTGGAACGGGACTTTCTGCTCCCCTATGACCATCTACCGCGATGTGGCGGGCGAGCCGGTTCAACTGTCCATCCCCCTGCTTCGCTCCCCCGAAGGCTCCGCCAACCTGTTCGATTGTAAAATTCGTTCTTTCCTTGACGCCGTCCAAACCGGTTCAGATGCACCGGTTCCTACCAGTCAAATTCTATATAATCAAGCGATTATCGACGGAATTATGCGTTCCAGCGCAACGGGTCGCGAGGTTATTATTGACATTCCAGAAATTTAAGAGGTGTAATAATGAAAGACTTTCCTGTAGCACTGCAGCTGTATTCGGTTCGCGAGGATATGGAAGCGGACTTTGCGGGTACGCTTCAAAAGGTGAAAGAAATAGGCTATGACGGGGTAGAATTTGCCGGTCTTTTCGGTCATGATGCGCGTGAAGTAAACAAGATGTGTAAAGACGCCGGACTGGTTCCTATTTCCGCACATGTACCTTTCATGAGTATGATAAGCGATCCCGCGATATTGGAAGTTTATCGGGATATTGGTTGCCAGTACGTCATAATCCCTTCTTTGCCTGGCACGTTCCGTCCGGGTCAGCCGCGATTTGCAGAAATGCTGGAACTGACAAAAGGTCTGGGTGAAAAAGCGCTGGCTCTCGGTTTGAAGTTGGGGTATCATAACCATGATTTTGAATTTATCAAAATAGATGGGAAGTACGCCATTGACCTTATGTATGAGGAGGTCCCCTCCGAACTGCTGCAAACGGAGTTTGATACCTGTTGGGTGAATGTGGCTGGCGAAGATCCGTGTGCCTACTTGCGCAAATATGCCGGCCGGATCGATTTAGTTCACTTGAAAGATTATTCTGGTACAAGAAGTGAAAATATGTATGCATTGATTGGAGTTGATGAAGATAAGAAAAAGCAGGTGTCTCAGTCATTTCAGTATAGGCCCTTAGGAATGGGGATACAGAATGTTCCGTCCATTTTGTCCTCAGCTAAGGAGTGCGGCGCCAAATGGATGGTTGTAGAGCAAGATCAACCAAGTTATGGTAAAACACCGTTGGAATGTGCCGGCCTTAGCTTGGAGTATTTAAATTCATTGGACTAAGGCTTATCATTTGTTGAAAGGATCGTATGTCTATGGATATTGAAGCACGGATATTTTATGTAAAAAGCCATATGTATCAATTTGGCGTGGCAGAACCGCCCGCTTAGACAGCACCCCAACCGCTTGGCTGTGCTGCCATGCGGTTGGAGTGATCTTTTGCTGTCTAGTTGTAAAAATATTGTTAACGCACTAAATGTTGGCAAAGAGCACAAAGCAACTTGCAGGGAAGGGCGTCGTCAAAAGCACCGAAAAAGGAACAAATATATAGTCGAGGACGACAACCGCCGCCCCCAAGAGTGAACAAACCAACCGTACAGCCAAATTTGCCGGTTTCTTAGAATCCGGTGAGTTTGGCTGTTTTCATTATGCCACAGTTTATCCTAGTGCCCGACCGAGCCCGGCTGGCTGCCGCGGCCCTCCTGTCGGCGTTTTGATTTCCAAAACGCCGACAGGAGGTAAAAAACGTGAAAGGCACCGACAGGTGTTTTATACGCAAACATGGTCAGTATAAAGAAATTAGCTACGAGGAGTTGCTCAAACGGAAAGAAGCAGACGCCTCATATCGAGAAAAACAGTTCATTCCCCTGCATGGGATGCTGCTGGAGGTTCCGCCGGAGGACTACGCCGCTTTCTACCGCGACCGGCGTCGCCAGAAGTATCTGCGGGAAGAGGCGATTCGGCATAGGGAGTTCTCCTATGACATGCTGGACACCGACGAGTTTCTTGGAGCCGATATCGTAGCGGATGATTCGGCCAATATCGCTTCTCTGGTAGAGAAAGCTGTGTTATCAGAAACCCTTTCCGATTGTCTGGACAAGCTCTCGAATGAGGAACAAGCCCTGCTTTCTGAATATTATGTTTACCAGATGCCGGAGGCTGAATTGGCGGAACGATATGGAGTAAATCAATCCACCATATGTCGTCGAATACAGCGAGCTGTAGCCAAATTGAAGAAATCCATGAAAATTTAAAATTTCCCTGCATAGCCCCCTCGCTTTTTCGGCATGGAAAGTGAGGGGGCTCATTTTACTCCTTCTTGTACTTTGAAAATTGCATATCCAGTGCATCGGATACGTTCCTTCTGCTGCCGTTCAAATAGCGAGCCGCAAAGAGTCATCTTGACCGCCGGGTGGCGCCGGCGGAGGCGAAGACAGGCAGAAGGGATCATGATACTTCCGTCCAGCCACAGACACAACCAATGGGGGCGGCCGGGTGAGATCCACGCGGGGGTGAGATTCCCATGATGTTCGCCAGAACAGTCCGATGCATTCCCGAAAGGACCATGGCCTTTCATGTCGGGGGATGTCGAGGACAAATACCGACGGTAAGACGATTGATATCGAGCGGGCGGCAGAACTCTGTCCTGCCGCCCGGTTACTTACCCAAGGAGGATATAGATCATGCCGAACATGAAAAGAGGAGAAATCTACTATGCCAGTCTGGAACCAGTCATCGGCTCCGAGCAGGGCGGGAACCGCCCAGTATTAGTGATTCAGAACGATGTGGGCAACCGGTTCAGCCCCACGACCATCGTAGCGGCTATCACCAGCCGGCAGGATAAGACCACCCTGCCCACCCATGTGTCAATATCCGCGGTGGAGCTTCCCCGGGATTCGGTGGTGCTACTCGAGCAAATCCGCACCATCGATAAGCGGCGGCTGACGGGCTTCGTGGGTCATCTGGACACGACGTCAATGCAGCAGGTGGACGAGGCCATCGCAATCAGCTTCGGGATTCGATATCTGGAGGAGCTGTGTCATGGGAAATGAAGAAAAACGTGCTTGGTTGTATTGCCGCTGTGCCAGTGCCAAGGACGTAGCATGGACTTTGGATTGTCAGGAGCAGAGGCTGCGAAAGTTCTGTGAAGATAAAGGGATCCAAATTGTCGGCATATCCCGGATACATGGAAGCGGGACACGCATGACAGAAGAGCTCATCAAGCCGACTTTGACTGCGGCTAAGAGCGGAAAGGCGAACCTGCTTGTGATGACTTCCATTGACAGGCTTAGCCGGAAACTCCCCTTATTAAACGCCCTGCTGCTGCGGTTTGAACGGTATGGAATGACTGTGGTGACCGTGGCGAACGGTGTCATCGAACCCTACTTCCGGCCGGAATATCCGAACGAACAGCAGATGCAGCTCTAGGAGGCGGACCGATGAATCTGGAGAACGAGGCCGCCTATCTGTTTATCACGGCCATCCTGAAAGAGCTGCTGGAACAGGGGCTCATCACAAAAGCCCAGTTCCGGCAGATCGATAGGTACAATGCCGAGGTATACCACCCTATTGCCGCTTATGTCTAGTGATGTTGGTAATAGATAGATTCGTACCCTCGTGGTATTGTTGTGTACTGCCGGCGAAGGCCGTCGGCAGTACACAACAAGGAGGATGAGCACATGTCTATGCTGAAAAGGGAGAAAGGAGCGGGCAGCCGTGCGGGAAATCCATGTCATTGACGCCCGAGCGGGAACAACAGCGGAAAAGCTCCGTGTGGCTGCCTACTGCCGGGTATCCAGCGACTCGGACGACCAACTGAACTCCTTCCTCGCACAGGTACGCCACTACACCGCGTATATCGGACAGAACCCGGAGTGGGAACTGGCCGATGTCTACGCGGACGAAGGACTGACCGGCACACGGATGGACAAGCGGGATGAGTTCAACCGTCTGATGGCCGATTGTCGGAAAGGGCAGATCGATCTAATCCTGGTGAAGTCCACCTCCCGGTTCGCGCGCAACACCATGGAGTTCCTGGAGGCGCTGCGGGAACTGCGGCAGCTGGGCGTGACGGTGTGGTTCGAGAATGAAAACATGCGGACCGACAAGCTGGCCAATGAGACTATGCTGGCCCTGTCCGGCGTCAGGGCACAGCAGGAATCCATCTCCATCTCCCAGAACCAGCGCTGGTCATGCCAGAAGCGGATGCAGAATGGAACCTTTCTTCCAAGTTCCGCGCCATATGGATATCGAATAATAGGTGGGAAATTCGTTATTGTGGAGGAAGAGGCTCGGATTGTCCGGCTAATCTTTGACTGGTATCTTTCTGGTATGGGGAAAAAGGCCATTACCGATAGGCTTAACGCTACGCAGGCGATTAAGCTGAACGGATTTGACAAATGGTATATCCACTCAGTCAGCTATATTCTCTGTAATGATCGCTATGCTGGAAACGCCCTGCTCCAAAAGAAATATACGACGGACGCCCTACCCTTTCAACAGCGGCGCAATCGCGGGGAACGGGCGCAGTATTATGTGGAGGATACGAATCCGGCCATTCTGTCGCCGGGAGTGTTCGAGCAGGCCAAACGGTTGTGGAAACTACGGGAAAGACCGGCGGCACCGGAACAGACCTGTACGTTTACCAGAAAGATTATCTGCGGCCGATGCGGCCGGTACTTTCGAAGACGGGATATCCGAGGGAAGCGATACTGGGACTGTCGGGGTCACAATGCCAGCGTCATAGAATGCCCGTCTCCTTTGCTGCTGGAAAGTGACATTGAGGAAGCATTCATACGGCTGTCCGATAAGCTCTGGCGTTATCGGCATTCTCTTCTGGAAGAGACTGTCAAGCTGCTGGAAACGATGCAGCACAGCAACCAGCCGATACGAGTGGGAGAGCTCAATCAAAGAATCGCAGAGTTGCGGGGACAGGAACGACTTCTGACCCAACTGAAGAGAAAAGGGTATATAGATGCGGCAGAGTATACGGCACAATGCCGTGACATCCATCAGCAAGAATCGGAACTGGTCTTGACCAGACGCCGCTTGTTGGATGACGGTGAAGAGGGAAGCAGGCTGGCGGAACTTCGTGAACTGAATGAATGGTATATGACATTGGATGGCCCGGTTGTGGAATTCAATAGGGAGTTGTTTGCGGATACGGTCAAAGAAATTCACGCCGAAGCGCCCAACAGTTGCCGATTCGTCCTGCTGGGGGGACTGGAGCTGCGGGAGCAGCTGCCAGAACGGAAACGGAGGATAGCGGTATGAAGAATCGGAAAATCCCATTCGGTTATATGATGAAACAGGGAGATATCCGAATATGCGAACAAGAAGCCTGTGAAGTGCGCAATATGTTTGCCCGATACCGGCAAGGGGCGTCCTATGCTGCCTTGGCAAAAGACCTGACGGAACGCCGGGTATGCTTTCTGCCCGGAGAATATCAGTGGAACAAGCATAGGGTGAAACGCATACTAGAGGATGAACGATACTGTGCTTCCACCGTATTCCCACCGCTAATCACACAAGCGGAGCTTCGGGCGGTTCATTCACTGAAGGAAGAGAAGCAAACAACCAAGACGCCACTTTATTGTGAACTTCCCCGCCATATGCGGGCCAAAGTTGTGTGTGATCGCTGCGGACGGCCACTGCAGCGGGTATACGATAAGCGCCATGCGACGCGATGGAAATGTGCCGGCTGCTCCATATCTGTTAAACTGACGGATGTACAGCTTGTGAATGCTGTCGGCGTCCTTCTGGATGGCGTGGCTTCCTGCCCGGACATGGTGGATATTGGATCTTCTAACTATACTCCTTCTGAAGCCGTCAAACGGTTGGAAGAAAAGATTTTCAGAAGATTGTATGACACAGTGGCAGACAAGGAACAGCTGAAATTGGATATCCTCGCGTATACGGCGAAGAAATACGATGAAATCGACAACCCCCGGCATCTGTCGGACGTGATACAAGCGGAACTGCGAAAAGCGGTTCCGTTTTCTGTATCTTCGGAAGAACTGTTCGATAAAGTGGTGTCGCACATCCGGATCAAACCGGACGGGAACATATCCCTGGAGCTCATCAACAGTCAAGTGATCGGGGAGGAGGACTTCATCCAGTATGATGCAGCAGACAATGCCGGCGAAGAAGGTCACGGTCATTCCGCCGCTTCCTGAATTACAGCCGGAGAACCGCGCTAAATACCGGCAGCTCCGCGTGGCGGCCTACTGCCGGGTATCCACCAAACAGGAGGAACAGGAGAATAGCTACGAGACCCAGAAGGCCTATTACACCGAGAAAATCCAGAAGAACCCGGAGTGGGAGTTCGTCGGCATTTTCGCCGATAAGGGATTGACCGGCACCAGCGCGGAGAAACGGCCCGAGTTCATGAAGATGATCCGCAAGTGCAAGCAGGGCAAAATTGACCGGATTCTCATCAAGTCGGTGTCCCGTTTTTCTCGCAACATCGTGGACTGCCTCCACTATATCCGTCTGTTGGCCGCGCTGGATATTGGCATCACCTTTGAGAAAGAGAACATCGACACGCTGGACATGGGCTCCGAAACCTATTTGTCGATCTACAGCATCTTCTCCCAGTCGGAGTCGGAATCCATCAGCGGCAATGTCACATGGGGCAAGCAACGCAGCTTCATGAATGGCAAGGTGCCTATGAACTACGGCTCCATGCTGGGATACCAGCGGGGCGCCGACGGGGAACCGGAGATTGTGGAGGAGGAAGCGGAAACCGTCCGGCGGATATACCGGGAATTCCTGATTGGCAGGAGCCTGCGGCAGATAAAGACGGGGCTGGAGGAAGACCAGATCCCGACACCCAAGGGCAATTCCATATGGCGGATCGAGACCATTCACAATATGCTGCAAAACGAGCGGTACCGGGGCGATGCCCTGCTGCAGAAGACCTATGTTCCTAATGTGTTAGCCAAGAGGTCCAAGAAGAACCATGGTGAACGCCCTCAGTATTATGTATCCAACAACCATCCGGCGATTGTCGACGGCGCCACTTTCGACCGGGTGCAGGAGGAACTGGCTCGCCGGCGGAGCAAGCGAAAGACGTCGAGCAAAGGAAAGACCGAACTGGGGAAATACAGCAGCAAGTACGCCCTGACCGAACTGCTGGTCTGCGGCCAGTGTGGCTCTCGCTACCGGCGAACCACTTGGGCGCGCAATGGTACCAAGAAAATCGTTTGGCGGTGCGTGAACCGCCTAGAGAACGGGAAGAAATACTGTCCGGATTCCCCCACGCTGGAGGAGGATACGCTGCAGACAGGGATCGTACGGGAGCTGAGCCGGACGCTACTCTCCCAAGGCTCCGCCATCGAAGTGCTGCGGAACAACGTTGGCCGCGCCCTGCATGGTGGAGGTTCGGAAGAAATCTACACCATTCAAGCGCAGATACAGGCGCTGCGGAACCGGCGGATGGAGCTGGTACGCAAATGCGTGGAGAACGGCGGTGTGGAGCGCTGTGAGGCCGAATTCAAGCAGATGGCGGACAGCATCGAGATGTTGACCACCCGGCTGGAACAGGCCGAAGCGAGGGAGGAAACTACGATAGTGGATGAGGAGGTGATACAGGAGATTGAAGAGGTGCTGAAGAAGTACGAAACGGTGCCGATGCCCTACGACAACATCATCATCCGCCAGCTGGTGCGATGCATCCGGGTGGTATCCAAGGAGCAGATACAGATAGTGCTGAAGAATGGTATGGAAATATTGGCGGACATCTGAACACATAGAGAAATCCCCCGACTGCGGTGCATATAGGGACGACCGCGGTCGGGGGATGTTTTTGTTTTGAGCAAACGTTGTAAATATATGGCGAATCGTGTTATACTGAAATTGACAAGGTGGTGACGCTAAATGAATGATAAAAAAATTCAAATTCGAAACAGCACTGTCGACTTCTTGGTCTTTACAAAAGACGCGGCGGAAGATTCGATAGAAGTCCGGGTGCAGGACAAAGATGTATGGCTCACGCAAAAGGCAATTGCCAAATTGTTTGATGTAGAGCGCAGCGTAATTACCAAACATTTAAAAAATATATTTGAAGGCGGCGAACTCGATGAAAATACAGTATGTGCAAAATTTGCACATACTGCCGACGATGGCAAGACATATCGCTATAAGTTCTACGCCTTATCCGCTATTGTAGCAGTAGGTTACCGGGTAAATTCTCAAAGAGCAACGCAGTTTCGCCAGTGGGCCACAAAGGTGCTGGACACGTTTGCAAAACAGGGCTATGTACTGGATAAAAACCGGCTGATAAACGGACAGATATTTGATGAGGATTATTTTGAACATCTTATTTTTGAGATTCAGGAGATAAGGGCAAGCGAACGTAGGTTTTACCAAAAGATAACCGATATATATGCAACTGCAGTAGATTATTCAGTTGACAGTAAGGTCACTCATGATTTTTTTGCCACCGTACAAAATAAGATGCATTATGCTGTTCATGGCAACACAGCGGCGGAGATGATTGTGGCCCGCGCTGACCATACCAAAGAGCACATGGGGCTTACCACTTGGTTAAACGCTCCACGAGGTAAATAGTAAAAGCGGATGTTTCCGTTGCCAAGAATTATTTGTCGAAAGATGAACTGCAGGAATTAAACGAGATTGTCACCATGTACCTTGACTACGCGATTCGTCAAGCTAGGCGACATATTCCTATGACCATGGCGGATTGGGCCAGCAAGTTGGATGCCTTTCTTCAGTTCAATGATGCGGAAATACTTCAGGATAAGGGAAAAGTTACAGCGGCTATAGCGAAAGCATTTGCGGAAAGTGAATTTGAGAAATACCGAGTTTTGCAGGATAGAACCTATCAGAGTGACTTTGATCGTTTAACTGGATTGGTTGATGGCCAAACCGAGCAAGAATGAGATAGCCCTATAATGGTCTGCAAATATTAGCGATATCTGAAGATAAAGAAATGTCTCCGGCTGCGGTACATACAAGGATGCCGCGGTCGGAGAATGATTTTGATCTAGAAGCATTAGCAGATGTTGTAAATATATGGAGAATTATGGTATAATAATAATATACCCATGCTTTAAAACCTATATTAGTTAGGGGATACTGGAATTGAAAATAATAGAAAGCATTACAATTAAATATTTTCGTTCCGTCTATACTTTGACGATTAATAATTGTAATGATATAACCGTAATAACAGGCCAAAATGATGTCGGTAAATCAAATATAATAAAGGCACTTAATCTATTCTTTAATCAAAAGACAGATTATCATACAGAATATAATTTTGATATAGATTATTCATTGATTCGGAAACGAGATGTTAAGGAAACCATTAGGGGACAGCAATTTATTTCTATATCTATAAGATTTAATCGAGGAAATAGAATGGTTAATTCGCTTCCGCCTATATTTACGGTAACACGTCGATGGGATTTACATTCAAATGAATACAAACAATCGACAGATGTATTAGTTAAAATGGAATCCTATTCCAGAAAGAAAAATATAAGGTGCTCTGAGAAAGTTACGATGACTTTTTTGAGTAATTTTTTACATAAAATAAAATATATCTATATTCCTGCGATTAAAGATGAAAATGTTTTTAATAATACATTAGATTTATTACAACAGAGTTTATATAGTTCTGTATACAGAAAGGATTTAGACGCTCCTGTTAATGCAACAAATGCTATAATCCAAAAAACTATGGAAGATTTGCAGAATGATTTCAAAATCGCTACAGGAATCACTACTACAATAGGAATACCAGAATCTTTAAATTTTGCAAAAAGACTATTTCAAGTTAATACACAAGTCTTTGATGAAACAGATACAGTAACTATTGATAAGAGAGGTGATGGTATAAAGGCTCATTATATTCCAAAAATACTTGATTATTTAGCAAGAAATTCAAAAGAATTTTTTATATGGGGCTTTGAAGAACCAGAAAACTCATATGAATATAGGCGATGTATTCAAGTGGCTGAAGAATTTGATTCTCAATATAGTTCTTGTAGTCAAATATTTCTGACTAGTCATTCACCCGCTTTTTATAATAATCCGTCAGATAAGAAGACTGTGCTACGTGTTAAGAGGGGCTCTGACGGAAAAACATTATTATGTCAGGACGATAAATCGATTGACGAAGAACTTGGTTATATAGAATTATATAGAGAATTTATTGAAAAAGTAAAAATATTAGAAAAACAATATAAAGAAGTTAGTGATGAAGCAACTGCATTAAGTAATCAAATTAAGAATATTCAAACCCCTGTTATTTTAACTGAAGGAAAAACGGACGCAGCTTTATTAAAGCTAGCTATATCAAAACTTGGATTATGTCAATATTCTGATTGGGAGATTCGCCCAATAATTTCGGGTAATACATCAAATAATGAAGCTTTACAAAAATATCTCACAGATATAAGTAGTAATGCGGCTGTAAATCAATTGATTATAGGTATGTTTGATAGAGATACACCAATTTTTTTTAATTCCGGAAATGATCTTAGATTTCAAGAGTTTTTAAAGATAAGTTCAAATATATATGCTTTTTCTATTCCTGTCCCCCATGGCCGACCAGAGAAAAATGATATTTCAATTGAGCATTATTTTACTGATGGTGAAATTAAAACTGAAGTAGGAGGAAAGCGACTATTTCTAGGTACTGAATTTTACCCCACTGGCAATTTTATAGGTGATGAAGAATTATATTGTAATAAAAAAAATATTTTGGGAACCATTAAAATAATCGAGCATGAAAGTAAATGCTATGTTACAAAGGCAGATGGAACTGGTGATTACAGTATATCTAAAGCTAGATTTGTAGAATGTATAGAACAAGGCGTAGTTGGTTTTAGCGATATATCGTTTGCTGAATTTAATAAGATATTTGATATTATCAAAAAAATCTTAGACGATAGTACTGTGTGATTTTATAAAAAATGGATGCGCGTTAACATAATTAAAAAATTTTGCATCTAAAATGTCCGGTAAACACAAACGACAAGGCATCGTCCGAAAGGGCGGTGCCTTGTCGTTTTACAAAGCGTCGTGCCGGCTGTGGTACATACAGGGATGATCGCGTTTGATCTAGAATTATTAGTAGCTGTTGTAAATATATGGAGAATTATGGGAGATAAGGTAGAATAAGTTGCGCAAATTGAAAAAGGGATAAAAAAAGAGACATAGTTTGCAGTCTTTGGTAGAATGAAGTCACGACACACCATTCTGAAAGGAGACAATAAACTATGTCCGAGAAAATTGTACAACTAAATGAGGAAGTAATCAAGGGTGAAATCAGGGAACTGGTGCGTGGGAGCGTGGAGGAGACCCTCAACGGCCTGTTGGAGGCGGAGGCGCAGAAACTGACCCAGGCGGCGCGCTACGAGCGCAGCGAGGAGCGGCAGGCCTACCGCAGCGGTCACTACCAGCGTAACTTGACCACCAGCTCCGGCGACGTGACCTTGAACGTCCCTCGTTTAAAGGGAGCAACCTTTGAAACCGCCATCATCGAGCGGTATCGCCGCCGGGAGAGCAGCGTGGAGGAAGCGCTGATTGAAATGTATCTGGCTGGAGTATCTGTGCGCCGCGTGGAGGACATCACCGAGGCACTGTGGGGCAGCAAGGTGTCCCCCTCTACCATCAGCGAACTGAACAAGAAAGCCTATGTCCACATTGAAGACTGGCGCAACCGCCCCTTACAGGGCGGTAAGTACCCGTATGTGTATGTAGACGGCATCTACCTGCGCCGCAACTGGGGCGGAGAGTATGAGAATGTGGCCGTACTGGTTGCCATTGCGGTTAACGAAGACGGCTACCGCGAGGTGCTGGGCGCTGCCGAGGGTATGAAAGAGGACAAGGCTAGCTGGGTCAGCTTCTTTCAGTGGCTCAAAGGGCGGGGTCTGGAGGGCGTCCAGCTCATCGTGGGAGACAAATGCCTCGGTATGCTGGAAGCTGTGGGAGAGGTGTACCCGGACGCGAAATACCAGCGGTGTGTGGTACACTTCTACCGCAACGTGTTTTCCTGCGTCCCACGCACCAAGGGGAAGCTGGTGGCCAAGATGCTCAAAGCAATCCATGCCCAAGAGAGCAGAGCCGCCGCCCAGGCGAAGGCGCGGGACGTAGTGACCGCTCTGCGTGAAATGAAACTGCCCGAGGCGGCGAAAAAGGTAGAGGATGGGCTGGAGGAAACACTTGCTTACACTGCTTTCCCCTATGAGCACTGGACGCGCATCCGCACCAACAATGTGATTGAACGTCTTAACCGGGAGATCCGCCGTCGCACTCGCGTGGTGGGGGCTTTCCCAGACGGTAATTCTGCCCTCATGCTTGTCTGTGCCCGGCTGCGTCATGTGGCCGGCACTCAGTGGGGCAGCAAGAAGTATATGAACATGAAGCATTTAGACGGGGCGTGTGACGATGCCTCTTTTGCCGGTTGACTTCTTTCTGTTTTTGACTGCAAACTAATTTGCGCATAACTCTTGACACTACCAATTATGGTATGATAATAGTATACCTATGCTTTAAAAACTACATTAGTTAGTGGATACTGGAATTGAAAATAATAGTAAGCATTGACAATGAAATATTTTCGTTCAGTCTATACGTTGACGAACTGGTGATTATAAAATATCCCGCAAATACACGCCGGAGCAAGCTATGTATTGCTTGCTCACTTTAACTGCTAGTAATAACTGCAGTCAGCTTTTGAATTCTGTCAACAAATATATTGCAAAAAGTTATGGGAATTTTGTTGGAGGGGTTATTTTGATTAAAAAATTGGTTGGACTATCAGCAGCCTGCTTGACGGCATTTTCATTATGTTCCTGTACGCATGATCTAGAGCGGAGCGCCGGCTCGGGAAAGCCTACAACTTCTTATACAGATTTTCATTTTGGTAGCGAATCTAATACTACGCTTCCTTCGGATTCGTTCATCAGCCAAACGCCGAAATCGAACGTCAGCCAAGAAACGAATATGCCAGCAACCACTTCGAAAATAGCCAGGGGCACCACTTCTTCAAAAACGCAATCCACAACAACTACACAGAAGCCTACAACATCCAATATCCACCCTCTGGATGTACCATTGGTATTCGATGATGGTATTGTGGAGAAGCTAGTGCGAGAATTTGTTGATAAGCCTAAAGGTAATGTGTATCCCCGTGACTTCAGCGATTTTATAGATACTCCGAAAAATTTTGTGGTTGAATATAATGAGAGCACCAATAAGACTTCTTTTGCCGACTGGAGCGGCGTAGGAAATATGGCGGAATGCAACGGAAAGGTAAACAGCTTTAAGGCTTTATCTACCATTCCATTTAAATATGTTCATCTTGATAATATTTCGGATATTAATTACTTTTGCTCAGAAGCGTTAGAATCCATTAGGATGGTTTGCAGTGAAAAAACCGAAAATTTTAAATGTTTAAGTCGATCCAAAAATTTAAAATCCTTATATATTGAAGAATGTAAGGCGCTTGATTTGTCTTTGCTTAGCGGTTTGCAGAATATTGAATCTATTACTATTAGGGAAAGCGAAGTCAATGGATTTAACGTGGTAAAAAGTTTTAAAAAGCTCAAAGTTTTTGAAATCTCCGATACGAGCTTTACGGACGTTTCCGGCTTAAGCAATCATCCGAGTTTGGAATCTTTAAGGTTTGATTATATTCCGGAAATGGATTTGTCATTTCTATTGACAATGCCAAGATTGAAGTTCCTAACGGTCGGCGGGTTAGAGCGTGTTAATTCCTTTGTACAATTTCCTTCCCAAGCCATATATGAAGCGCTGACACAAAAGGGCGTAACAATCCAAACCTATGGAAAGGATGGATGGGCATAGTCAATAACCAGTGTGCAGAAAATTCAATTTTAGTACGATGTCCCTGCATGTCAAATAGCCTCTATTTTCTGGGAGTGGATTGTTCCGCTCCCAGATTTTTTATAGTAAATTTTGAAGTGCCATAGGATATGCACAATATAATACACATAAGAATTTTTGGTAGTGTCAAGAGTTATGCGCAAATTAGTTTGCAGTCAAAAACAGAAAGAAGTCAACCGGCAAAAGAGGCATCGTCACACGCCCCGTCTAAATGCTTCATGTTCATATACTTCTTGCTGCCCCACTGAGTGCCGGCCACATGACGCAGCCGGGCACAGACAAGCATGAGGGCAGAATTACCGTCTGGGAAAGCCCCCACCACGCGAGTGCGACGGCGGATCTCCCGGTTAAGACGTTCAATCACATTGTTGGTGCGGATGCGCGTCCAGTGCTCATAGGGGAAAGCAGTGTAAGCAAGTGTTTCCTCCAGCCCATCCTCTACCTTTTTCGCCGCCTCGGGCAGTTTCATTTCACGCAGAGCGGTCACTACGTCCCGCGCCTTCGCCTGGGCGGCGGCTCTGCTCTCTTGGGCATGGATTGCTTTGAGCATCTTGGCCACCAGCTTCCCCTTGGTGCGTGGGACGCAGGAAAACACGTTGCGGTAGAAGTGTACCACACACCGCTGGTATTTCGCGTCCGGGTACACCTCTCCCACAGCTTCCAGCATACCGAGGCATTTGTCTCCCACGATGAGCTGGACGCCCTCCAGACCCCGCCCTTTGAGCCACTGAAAGAAGCTGACCCAGCTAGCCTTGTCCTCTTTCATACCCTCGGCAGCGCCCAGCACCTCGCGGTAGCCGTCTTCGTTAACCGCAATGGCAACCAGTACGGCCACATTCTCATACTCTCCGCCCCAGTTGCGGCGCAGGTAGATGCCGTCTACATACACATACGGGTACTTACCGCCCTGTAAGGGGCGGTTGCGCCAGTCTTCAATGTGGACATAGGCTTTCTTGTTCAGTTCGCTGATGGTAGAGGGGGACACCTTGCTGCCCCACAGTGCCTCGGTGATGTCCTCCACGCGGCGCACAGATACTCCAGCCAGATACATTTCAATCAGCGCTTCCTCCACGCTGCTCTCCCGGCGGCGATACCGCTCGATGATGGCGGTTTCAAAGGTTGCTCCCTTTAAACGAGGGACGTTCAAGGTCACGTCGCCGGAGCTGGTGGTCAAGTTACGCTGGTAGTGACCGCTGCGGTAGGCCTGCCGCTCCTCGCTGCGCTCGTAGCGCGCCGCCTGGGTCAGTTTCTGCGCCTCCGCCTCCAACAGGCCGTTGAGGGTCTCCTCCACGCTCCCACGCACCAGTTCCCTGATTTCACCCTTGATTACTTCCTCATTTAGTTGTACAATTTTCTCGGACATAGTTTATTGTCTCCTTTCAGAATGGTGTGTCGTGACTTCATTCTACCAAAGACTGCAAACTATGTCTCTTTTTTTATCCCTTTTTCAATTTGCGCAACTTATTCTACCTTATCGAATTTTTATTTTTCGAAAAATGATAGGAAAAAGTTGTAAAAACATGGCGGAATATGGTATAATTCTAAATAATAGAGAAATATCCGATAAGAGGGGCGCGGGGTTAGCACGTTGGCGGTTGGGGCGGATCCGTGGAGATGCCGCCGAAGTTATTCGGTAAATTGGTATTGTTAGGCACCTCTGCCTCATCTGTCATCGGAAATATATTGTCCGGGAGGTCAGAGTATGATATATCCGGCTCATATTCGCCGTGACGAGAATGGGGGTGTGCAGGAGGTGCAGACGGTTGAGGTCCACTGCAGAAACTGCGCGCGTCTTGCGGCGCAGGAAGCACCGCCCGGTATGGTGCAGACGGCCTACCTTTGCGGTCTACTTCATGACATGGGTAAGTATACCCTAGCCTTTGCCCGCTACATCGAGCAGGCGTCACGGGACGAGTCTGTGCGCCGGGGCAGCGTGAACCATACCTTTGCAGGCGCTCGTTTTGCACTCGAAAGATGGCACACCCCGCCCTCGGGGAGCCTCCGGGACTTGACCAGCGAACTCATCGCCTTTGCGGCCGGCTCTCATCACGGGCAGTTTGACTGTATCGATGAAGATGGAAAGGACGGGTATCAGCACCGGCAGACAGCGGCGGATATTGGCTACGGGGAAGCGAAAGCGGCCTTTTTATCCCGGTGTGCCACGGAAGCGGAGCTGGATACCTTATTTATGGCTGCGGTCGAAGAAATGGCGCAGGCCATGGAGCGATTCCGACCAATTGCAGGCACAGACGAAGAGATGCTGTTCCAGTATGCGATGCTAAGCCGACAGATCCTATCGGCCGTCATTGATGGCGACAGGCGAGACACGGCGGAATTCTGTTTGGGGATTTCTATTCCCCACCAGGTGAAAGAAGAAAGCGCTCTATGGCAGCGCTGTTTGCGGAAGGTGGAAAACCGCCTCCAATCGTTTACTGACGAGTCGGAAATCAATCGGGCCCGCCGGACGATTTCCGACCGCTGCAAAGCGGCGGCCAAGTGGGGCGCGGGCATTTACCGGCTGAATATCCCCACCGGGGGAGGGAAAACGCTGGCCGCCCTTCGCTATGCTTTGGCGACAGCCGCCGAACATGAAAAGCAGCGCATAATCTTCGTGATTCCGCTGCTTTCCATTTTGGATCAGAACGCGAAAGTCATACGCGAGTATCTGGACGATGACAAGCTTATCCTCGAGCATCATTCCAACGTGATACAGGAAAAGTCCGGTGATAAGCTGGATGAGAATGAACTGCTGATGGAGACGTGGGCGGCTCCCGTTGTGATCACCACATTGGTACAGCTGCTGAACACGCTGTTTTCCGGCAAGCCCTCCTGCATCCGCCGGATAGCGGCTTTGCGCGACAGCGTCATCGTGATCGATGAAGTGCAGTCCGTCCCCCGCACCATGCTGTCCCCATTCAATATGGCGCTGAACTATTTGAGCGCTTTCTGCGGAGCGACGATCCTGCTTTGTTCCGCCACACAGCCTTGCCTGGAGCAGACGGCGCATCCGCTCCTTTTGGCTCATCCGAGCGACCTGGTGGCTTATGACGCCGCTCTCTGGAAGGCCTTCCGACGAACAGAAATCTTTGACAGGCGCATCCCGGGGGGCTATTCCACGGAAGAACTGGCGGCGTTTGTTTCGTGCTGCGCCGACGAGCAGGGGAGCGTGCTGCTCATCTGCAACACCAAGGCCGAGGCGCTGGGGCTGTATCGACAGCTGCGGCTGCAGCCAGGAACGTTCCATCTTTCCACCGCCATGTGTATGGAACACCGCCTTCGGACACTGCAAGCCATTCATGCGGCGCTGCACGATCACGAAAGAGTGGTCTGTATTTCCACCCAGCTGGTCGAAGCCGGGGTCGATTTTTCCTTTGGCTGTGTGATTCGGATTTTGGCGGGGATGGACAATGTGGTGCAGGCGGCGGGCCGCTGCAACCGAAACGGCGAACATGCGGAGCGCGGACCGGTATATCTGGTGAATTTGCGGGAGGAACGTCTCAGCCGCCTGCCGGAAATTTGGCAGGCCCAAAAAGCGGCGGAATCGTTGCTGGCGGATTTCGCGGAAAATCCGGCGGCTTTTGACGGAGAGCTGACTTCGGATACGGCCATACGTGCGTATTACCGCGCGCTGTACGCAGAGATGGACAATGGCGGACAGGACTATCCTCTGCCGGATCTGGGGACAAGCCTGCTGGATTTGTTATCGGTCAACCGGGTGTTTCGCAGCCGCTGCCGGACGGCCGGCGCGTATATCCTGGGGCAGGCATTTCAGACAGCGGGGAAGCGATTCCGCGTGTTTGAGGACAACACCATGGATGTGCTTGTCCCGTTTGGAGAGGGGGCCCAGCTTATTGCCGCTTTGTGTTCCGATAAAGCCAGATGGGATCTGGTCCATCGGGGGGAGCAGCTGAAAAAGGCGGGACGGTACACCGTTTGTCTGTACCAGTATCAGCTGGACAAGCTGCGGGAGAATGGCGGCGTGTATTCTCTGTGCGACGGCACGATTCTCGCCTTACAGCCGGAGTTTTACGCGGAGGAGACAGGGCTTTGCCTGGAAGGTGAAAACGAACAATTTTTGGAGGTGTGATATGGAACACAGAAATCAGGTGGAATTTGAGGTGACGGGCGCTTACGGCCTGTTTTCCGATCCGGTGATGCGCGTCGGCGGAGAGAAATGCTCCCTGCAGGTACCAACCTACGAGGCGCTGAAGGGCATCCTGGCCTCTGTCTACTGGAAGCCGACGCTGATTTGGTACATCGATGCGGTACGGATCATGCATCCCATTCAAACAGAGGTGAAGGGCATACGTCCCATCGCCTACAGCGGAGGAAACGACCTGTCTTTCTATACATATCTAAAGGATTGCCGCTATCAGGTGCGCGCGCATTTTGAATGGAATGAAAACCGCCCGGAGCTGGCTGGCGACCGCAACGAGCATAAGCACCACAACATTGCCAAACGTATGATCGAGCGGGGCGGCCGCCGGGACGTGTTTTTAGGCGCCCGGGAATGCCAAGGCTACGTGACGCCCTGCGTCTTTGGGGAGGGGGCCGGCTGCTATGACCAGACGCCCGAGCTGGCCTTTGGGCTGATGTATCACGGCATCACCTATGCGGACGAGGCTTACTCCGATGACACGCGCGGCCGGATGAGCGTACGCTTCTGGTATCCGGTCATGCGTCAGGGGGTGATTGCGTTTGACCGGCCCGAACAATGCCCCATTACCCGGCCGGTGCGGGAAATGGAATGCAAACCGTTCGGGGCTGCCTTGGAAAACTTTATAGGCGCAGAGGAATTTGGAAAGGAGGTCGAGTGAATGGGGCTGCTGCAAGCGGCATACCGCACCTATGAGACGCAGGCCGCGCGGGCGGGCGTGCCCTTCGCCGGAGAAAAGGAACCGCTGACCCCGTTGTCGCACATGATGGCCAACGCTCATATCGAGATAACCTTGAACATGGATGGCCATTTTCAGAGCGCCGTGCCGGTGCCGAAAGAGGATTGCAAGACCATCATTCCGGTTACTGTTGAATCGGCCAACCGGACGAGCAAGAACACGAAAGCCCATCCGCTGTGCGACCAGCTGCGGTATCTGGCGCCCTTTGGCGGTGAAAAATTTGCCGCCTATCTGGAACAGCTGAACCGCTGGACGGATTCCCCGTTCAGCCAACCCAAGCTCCGGGCGATCCGGCAGTATATCGCCGCGGGCTCCATTGTCCGCGATCTTGCCGCGGCCGGGGTTATCACGCTGGACGAGAACGGCAATCCGGGCAACGGAAAAATTGAGGGCATTCCTTTTGATAAATGTCTTGTCCGCTGGCGGGTGGTCCCGGCCCCGGAAGGAGAGTCGACCGCCTGTTGGCGGGACAAAGCGCTGTTCAGCAGTTTTTCCGCGTTTTATGCCCACGAGCGCGAGGGGGAGGAACAGGACCTGTGCATGATCACCGGCGCCGCCGATGTCGTCTGTGACATGCACCCCAAAGGGGTGCTGGCGTACAGCAACGGCGCGAAGCTCATCTCTTCCAACGACAGTAACGGCTTTACCTACCGCGGCCGCTTTACCCAGTCCAAAGAGGCGGTCAGCGTCGGCTATGACGCGTCGCAGAAGGCGCACAGCGCTCTGCGCTGGCTGACGGTCAACCATGGCGCCATCTTTGGAGGGCGCACCTTTCTATGCTGGAACCCGGAGGGGGCCAGCGTCCCGTCCTTCGCCGTTTTCGGATTTTCCAAACAGGAAAAGCAGGAAAAGAAGGATTTTGTCAGCTACCGCGATGCGTTGAAAAAAACCATAGGCGGCTATCGGCAGGCGCTTCGGCCGGAGGCGGATGTGGTGGTGGCGGCCTTGGATGCCGCCACCACCGGACGCCTGTCGGTGACCTACTACAATCAGCTCATGGCCTCTGATTTCTTAGCGCGTATCGAACGTTGGTATGAGACCTGCTGCTGGGACAGCCGCCGCTTTGGGGTGCAGGCTCCGCCGCTCAAGCGTATTGTCGACTGCGCGTTCGGCACCGAACGGACCCAATTTTTTGAGACGGACGGCCATGTTCTGCGTGAGCAGATACAACGGCTGCTGCCCTGCATTCTCGATGAAAGGCCGGTGCCGAAGGATATTGTGCGCGCTTTGGTAAACCGGGCCGGAACCCCCTTGGCGTATCAGGGCGCCAACCGGGAAACGCTGTTGGAGGTAACCTGCGCATTGGTGCGCAAAGACCGCCATGACGATAAAAAGGAGGAATGGAAATTGGCCCTTGACACATCTAGCATAAACCGCAGCTACCTGTTCGGCCGCCTTTTGGCCGTGGCCGAGCAGGTCGAGCGCGCCACCTACGATCGGGAGGAAAAACGGGATCCCAACGCCATTCGCATGCAGGCGGTATTCGCCCAGCGTCCCCTATACGCCTGGCGCATCATCGAAGAAAAGCTCAATCCCTACTATGCGCGGCTGAAACCAGGGCTGCGCGCTTACTTCAAAAACCTCGTGGGCGAAATTTTGGACAAGCTGCCCGAACCGGACGATCCCACGCTGCCCCAAAGGCTGGAGGACGTGTATCTGCTCGGCTATTACCAGCAGCGCACGGCACTGACCAGAAAAAAAGAAAACACTGTGACGGAGGAGAAGAATGATGAGTATTCTGAGCAACAAGATTGATTTCGCGGTTCTGGTATCGGTGACCATGGCCAACCCCAACGGCGACCCGCTCGACGGCAACCGCCCGCGCACCAGCTATTCCGGGTATGGAGAAATTTCCGACGTATGCATCAAGCGCAAGCTTCGCAACCGGATGCAGGATATGGGGCAGCGCATTTTTGTCCAGTCGGACGACCGCAGCGACGACGGCTGCAAGAGCCTCAGAGAGCGGGCCAATGCGGTGCTGGGGAAGACCAAGGACCGGGACGAATATGCCCGCATCGCCTGCGAGACCTGGATGGATGTGCGCAGCTTTGGTCAGGTGTTCGCTTTCAGCGCCTCCGATAAAAGCGGGGTTTCCGTGGGGGTGCGCGGCCCGGTATCCATCCATCAGGCGGTGAGCCTGTCCCCCGTAGAGGTCAAAAGCCTTCAAATTACCAAAAGTGTCAATGGCGAACCCGGCGAAAAGCGAAGCTCTGACACCATGGGCAGCAAGCATATAGTGCGTTTCGGCCTGTATCTCGTTAAAGGCTCGATCAATGTCCAGTTGGCCCAAAAGACTGGTTTCACAAATGAAGATGCCGGAATTGTCCGGGAATGCCTGCGCACCCTGTTCGAAAACGACGCCTCCTCGGCCCGGCCGGACGGCTCCATGGAGGTTTGCAGGCTCTATTGGTGGGAGCATAACTGTCCTTGCGGCCAGTATTCCTCTGCCAAGGTTCACCGCTCCTTACACGTGGCTTTGAAGACCGGTGTGGAGCAGCCGGATTCCTTTGAGGATTACGACGTGACATTGGATACGCTGCCCGGGCTTGCCTGTGAGATTATTGATGGAGTATAAAGAGGAGGATTTTCTCCAGTTATCCGGCATCCAGCATTTTAAGTTCTGCCGCAGGCAATGGGCACTCATCCATATTGAAAATCAGTGGGCCGAAAACTTTCGCACGGTGGACGGCGAAATCCTGCACAAAAACGCTCACGACAAGGGTTTTCGCGAAAGCCGGGGCGAGGTGCTCATCACCCGGGGAATGCATGTGTTCTCCGCCTCCATGGGGGTTTCCGGCGAATGCGATGTGCTGGAATTTCATCGGGACGAAACCGGCATTCCTCTTAAAGACCGGGAGGGGCTCTGGCGGCCGTATCCGGTAGAATACAAGCGGGGCGAACCCAATGAACGAAGCGGCGACACCCTGCAGCTTTGCGCGCAGGCCTTATGCCTGGAGGAAATGCTGTGCTGCGATATTCCGGAAGGCGCGCTGTATTATGGGGAGATCCGTCACCGAATGGTTGTATCCTTTACGCCGCAGCTGCGCGATCAAGTGCGGGTGATGTTTGAGGAGATGCATGCCCTTTATCAGCGGGGATATACGCCTAAGGGCAAACGAAGCCGTGCATGCAATGCCTGCTCTCTGAAGGATTTATGTCTGCCCGGCCTGATGCACACACGCCCGGTAGCGGATTATGTCAGAGAAAGCCTGGAGGATATCGGATGAAGCATCTGCTCAACACGCTTTTCATTACATCTGAGGATATTTACTTGTCGCTGGATGGCGAAAATGTGGTGGCTAACCGGGATAAGCAGGCGGTGGCTCGTTACCCCCTGCACACCCTGTTTGGCATTGTTTCTTTTTCTTATGCGGGGGCTTCTCCGGCATTAATGGGCGCCTGTGCGCAGCGGGGCGTCAGTTTATCCTTTTGCTCACCCGGCGGACGTTTTTTGGCGCGGATCTGCGGAGAGAGCAGCGGAAATGTGCTGCTTCGCAGGGCGCAGTACCGGGTGGCGGATGATGCAGAGCTTAGCTGTGCCGCCGCGCGTACGATGATTTTTGGAAAGCTGTACAATTCCCGCTGGAGTTTGGAACGGGCCCGGCGCGATCATGGTCTGCGGATAAATGACGAACGGCTTAAGTCTGCGTCCGCTCAACTGAAAAATTTGCTTCCGCAGGTTGCCTCGGCCGCTCATCTTGATCAGCTTCGGGGCTTGGAGGGCGTCGGCGCCGCGGCTTATTTCGATGTGCTGGATGAAATGATTCTGAACAATAAAAACGAGTTTTTCTTTCACGGCAGAAGCCGGCGGCCGCCTTTGGATGCGTTCAATGCTATGCTGTCTTTTGCCTACAGCCTGCTTGCCAACGATTGCGCGTCCGCATTGGAGAGCGTGGGGCTGGACGCCTATGTGGGGTTTTTACACCGCGATCGCCCGGGGAGAACATCCCTGGCCTTGGATCTCATGGAAGAGCTCCGTCCCTGTATGGCGGATCGGTTTGTCTTAACGCTTGTTAATAACAGAATCTTGGCGCCGGATGATTTTGAGACGCGCGAAAGCGGGGCTGTTTTCATGACAGACAACGCACGCAGAATTTTTCTGAAAGGCTGGCAGGAAAAGAAAAAGGAAACGCTGACACATCCGTACCTGGGAGAGAAGCTGCCATGGGGAATGGTTCCCTACATACAAGCTTTGCTGTTGGCGCGATATCTACGCGGCGACTTGGATGGATATCCACCGTTTTTATGGAAGTGATGGGAGATGCTTGTTTTAATCACCTACGATGTCAACACAGAAGACGCCTCGGGACGCAAACGTCTGCGCCGAATTGCGAAGCAGTGTGTCAACTATGGCCAGAGGGTGCAATGTTCTGTTTTTGAATGCTTGCTGGATGCGGCCCAATGCCGGAGCTTGCAAGCAAAGCTCTGTGACATTATGGATAAAGAAAAAGACAGTTTGCGTTTTTATTATTTAGGGGATCGGTATGAGAAAAAGGTGGAGCATTTTGGCTGTAAGCAAAGCTATCGTCCCGAAGAGCCGCTGATTTTATGACGGTGCGAACGGGATGTGCACAGAAAAACACAGGAGGTTCGCACCAGCTTTAAGCCTTATCTTTTCTTGGATTTAAGTCGAGAGCAAAGGAGGGAATGCTTTTAGGAAAATCTGCGTGCAGAATTTATGGTATATGGATAAATTCTCGCATAAAAAACATGCACTTTTGCTGTCGCTCCCCCCGCGGGGAGCGTGGATTGAAATTTATTTGCGATGAGTTCCAGGTCAGGTATCACAAAGGTCGCTCCCCCCGCGGGGAGCGTGGATTGAAATGTCGCTTTGTGGAAATTTTCCCTGGCATCTTTGTGTCGCTCCCCCCGCGGGGAGCGTGGATTGAAATTAAGTTTGTCAACGGCATGTCTATCACTGTGGAAGTCGCTCCCCCCGCGGGGAGCGTGGATTGAAATCCTATATCCTACAACAGCAAAAACGACATTTCTAGCGTCGCTCCCCCCGCGGGGAGCGTGGATTGAAATTACCCTTCCGGCAAAAAACTAGGGTCTATAGCCACATTGGTGTCGCTCCCCCCGCGGGGAGCGTGGATTGAAATGTTTGCTCGTCCCATTTCTACGATTTTGTCGTGTAAAGTCGCTCCCCCCGCGGGGAGCGTGGATTGAAATGTATAGGTAAAAGTTTTATCAAATTCAAGGCCAACCGTCGCTCCCCCCGCGGGGAGCGTGGATTGAAATATAAACAGACAATCCCGAAGAGGTAACCACAACATAGTCGCTCCCCCCGCGGGGAGCGTGGATTGAAATATTTCCTTTGACTAGGTTTAATCAGACTTTTAGAGTCGCTCCCCCCGCGGGGAGCGTGGATTGAAATATTTTGTATAGTTGGCGGTAGAATGAACAAGTTACCGTCGCTCCCCCCGCGGGGAGCGTGGATTGAAATGCGTTTTGATGCTGTTTGGATAGAAACTTAGGCTAAGTCGCTCCCCCCGCGGGGAGCGTGGATTGAAATAAACCTGATACTATATATACAATATCGGGTAAGGTGTCGCTCCCCCCGCGGGGAGCGTGGATTGAAATTTTTTGTGGAAGGCACTTGCAAGCCGGAACTGGAAGTCGCTCCCCCCGCGGGGAGCGTGGATTGAAATTCGCAATCAAATTTTCCAAAATTGATGGACTGTTGTCGCTCCCCCCGCGGGGAGCGTGGATTGAAATCGGAACCGCCCAAGAATCAAACAACTTGTAATAACGGTCGCTCCCCCCGCGGGGAGCGTGGATTGAAATAAAAGCGCATCATCCGTGGATGTCTGCAAAAGGTCGAGTCGCTCCCCCCGCGGGGAGCGTGGATTGAAATACAAAAAACGATCCCCTTTTCTTTTTTCAGAGAGCGTCGCTCCCCCCGCGGGGAGCGTGGATTGAAATAAAGTGGGACGGCCGCGGCCGGTCTATATATGCCGTCGCTCCCCCCGCGGGGAGCGTGGATTGAAATTTACATCAAGGATCCTGTGACCAACATTGTACAGTCGCTCCCCCCGCGGGGAGCGTGGATTGAAATACAGAAGCGATTGTGAAGACCCGTTCTTCACCTTGTCGCTCCCCCCGCGGGGAGCGTGGATTGAAATAGACAAGTGGTGGTATAAGCTTAAGACCGGAACCGGGTCGCTCCCCCCGCGGGGAGCGTGGATTGAAATTCCCGCAACAGACCAAGCGGGCCAGGCACTCGGTGGTCGCTCCCCCCGCGGGGAGCGTGGATTGAAATCGGTGGTGGAGGAGCAAATCAAGGTTATCAATCAGTCGCTCCCCCCGCGGGGAGCGTGGATTGAAATCGTGTTGGGTTCGTCTGCGTAGCTGGTGATTCTGTCGGTCGCTCCCCCCGCGGGGAGCGTGGATTGAAATTTCGCGGAAATGTTTGGCCACGCACCGCATAAGTAGGTCGCTCCCCCCGCGGGGAGCGTGGATTGAAATCGGGTGTCGTGGGATAGGCGGATTTCTGCGTATCGTCGCTCCCCCCGCGGGGAGCGTGGATTGAAATACGTTTTGGCGCTGAAAATCCGTAAGGCCGTCCAGTGTCGCTCCCCCCGCGGGGAGCGTGGATTGAAATCGCGCCGAGTGCGCCGCCATCATGGACGAATATAAGGTCGCTCCCCCCGCGGGGAGCGTGGATTGAAATGGCATGACTATGGACGATTTCCGGCAAGCGGTAGGTCGCTCCCCCCGCGGGGAGCGTGGATTGAAATTCCATCCGCCGCGATAAACGGCGCGTAGGCATCCCAAGTCGCTCCCCCCGCGGGGAGCGTGGATTGAAATCTTATGTGGCGGCGCAGTTCTGGTGACTGCCGCACGTCGCTCCCCCCGCGGGGAGCGTGGATTGAAATCGTTACAACCAGTCGCCCAAAATCTACGCATTGCGGTCGCTCCCCCCGCGGGGAGCGTGGATTGAAATACATTTTGAAATAGACCGCATGTTGTCCGGCATGACGTCGCTCCCCCCGCGGGGAGCGTGGATTGAAATGTTTTTGCATATTGCGGATTAGAGCAGAGGGGGGTCGCTCCCCCCGCGGGGAGCGTGGATTGAAATGAACGCATCACGGCCAGCCCGGAAGCGTTAGCGCGTCGCTCCCCCCGCGGGGAGCGTGGATTGAAATTGGTTTAAGTGCAAATGCACGCGGCCGATGCCTAGTCGCTCCCCCCGCGGGGAGCGTGGATTGAAATTCGGCGCAGCGGCGGGCATCCCCCTTGTCCGAAAACAGGTCGCTCCCCCCGCGGGGAGCGTGGATTGAAATGTCCCTATGTACAACCTCGTAGGCCGTACGCACGTCAAGTCGCTCCCCCCGCGGGGAGCGTGGATTGAAATGTTGGTTGCGCCGATAGGTTGCAGGTAGATTTCTTGTCGCTCCCCCCGCGGGGAGCGTGGATTGAAATTCGTACAATATTGCCATGGTCCGCAGGTCCTTAATGGTCGCTCCCCCCGCGGGGAGCGTGGATTGAAATTGTTTTGGGCAGCGCGGCCAAGCGTATCCAAGCACGTCGCTCCCCCCGCGGGGAGCGTGGATTGAAATAACTTTGTGATACCTGACCTGGAACTCATCGCAAACAGTCGCTCCCCCCGCGGGGAGCGTGGATTGAAATATATAAGCCCAAAAAGAAGGAGGAACGAACATGCAGGTCGCTCCCCCCGCGGGGAGCGTGGATTGAAATCTTGAAACGCTTGTCAATGATGGACTGAGTGCGGTCGCTCCCCCCGCGGGGAGCGTGGATTGAAATCTTCGTACCGAACCGACTGGTTTGGGAACACTGGAAGGTCGCTCCCCCCGCGGGGAGCGTGGATTGAAATGTTGATGGTTGCAGCTGTTGCATTTGATAAGTCTGGTCGCTCCCCCCGCGGGGAGCGTGGATTGAAATCTGCCCTGATGGATACCACCCGCCCCAGCGGGGTATCGTCGCTCCCCCCGCGGGGAGCGTGGATTGAAATGTAGTCTAGTTCCCGGAATGCCTTATCGGCCTGTGCCCGTCGCTCCCCCCGCGGGGAGCGTGGATTGAAATGTAGTCTAGTTCCCGGAATGCCTTATCGGCCTGTGCCCGTCGCTCCCCCCGCGGGGAGCGTGGATTGAAATGCCCTGGACAGCTTGTGTACTGTGGCCTAACGTCGGGTCGCTCCCCCCGCGGGGAGCGTGGATTGAAATGACTGGTGTTGCTCGTGAATCGATAGCTTGATGATGGTCGCTCCCCCCGCGGGGAGCGTGGATTGAAATCAATCAAAAAGAAATGGAGGAAATAACAAAATGGTGTCGCTCCCCCCGCGGGGAGCGTGGATTGAAATCCTTGCGTCCTTGTCGTGCTGATGAATTGACATCAGTCGCTCCCCCCGCGGGGAGCGTGGATTGAAATGGGACGAAGAAGAAGTAAATGTCCAGGTTGGCATTGTCGCTCCCCCCGCGGGGAGCGTGGATTGAAATTTGGTTTCCTCCTTAGTGATGGTCAATCAGTCCAGGGGTCGCTCCCCCCGCGGGGAGCGTGGATTGAAATGTCCAGAACTTTTGCCTGTTTGTTGGTTAAATTAAAGTCGCTCCCCCCGCGGGGAGCGTGGATTGAAATCCAGGCAATCAAGGACATTCAGCGCGACATGGGAGACGTCGCTCCCCCCGCGGGGAGCGTGGATTGAAATCGACTGCACGACCTCTCCAGGGTCATACACAAACTTGTCGCTCCCCCCGCGGGGAGCGTGGATTGAAATATACTCCGGCCGCTGCATGAAGGCTAACTGCTTTGGTCGCTCCCCCCGCGGGGAGCGTGGATTGAAATTCCGCGGCTCTCGTCAAATATAGATGGGTCTGCAAGTCGCTCCCCCCGCGGGGAGCGTGGATTGAAATAAATACAGAATTGTTGGAAAAACAACATTACCGCGGTCGCTCCCCCCGCGGGGAGCGTGGATTGAAATCCGTCCGCATTACATCACCCCGATTTCCTGTAGCAGTCGCTCCCCCCGCGGGGAGCGTGGATTGAAATAGGCAAATCAAACTCTTTGGCAATTGACCCAAAATGTCGCTCCCCCCGCGGGGAGCGTGGATTGAAATCAAAAGGGGCGCATAAGGAACGATAATTTCTCGCGTCGCTCCCCCCGCGGGGAGCGTGGATTGAAATACCTATGATAGGATGGCGAAAGAAGGACGGTTCCGTGTCGCTCCCCCCGCGGGGAGCGTGGATTGAAATATTGGTTGCGACGGTTTTATCACGCTCGGCCTGTGGTCGTATCCCCGCGGGGAGCGTGAATTTAAAATTTGCGCTTGACTTGGAGTGTACTCCAAGTGCTAAGCTAAAGATAACGTCGATGAGAAAAGAGGTTTTTAAGTTGGTATTCTCCGATACCATAAGGGACGCTGGCTTTGTTGCGGAGTTGTTGAGAACGGACCCAGAGTTCGTCGAGAGGTTTGGCAGCTTTTGCTTTTGATGAGGCAGCCCATCAGGGGAGCCTAGACGAACACACGCGATTCCATGTTATTTTGGCTGCGTTGCTTGGGTGTCAGGGAGTCGAGGCGTTTACGGAGATGCTGCCCGTCGCGCTACGCGTTGGCGTCACACCGGCGGAGATTAAGGAAATCGTATACCAGGCCACCGCCTACTTAGGCTTCGGGCGGGTTTTCCCTTTTATGAGAGCTGTCAATGAAACGCTGACTGCGCAGGGGATCGCATTGCCCTTGGAAGGGGCAGCCACCACGACGCGGGAGACCCGTCTCGAGGCGGGCGTGCAGGCCCAGGTGGATATTTTCGGCGAAGGCATGCGGGATTTTTGGCGGTCCGGGGAAGAGAAAAGCCGTCACCTCAAGCGGTGGCAGGCGGAGAACTGTTTCGGCGACTGGTATACTCGCAAGGGATTGGATCTCCGGCAGCGGGGACTGATCACCCTGTGCCTTCTCGCCGCCCAGGGCGGATGCGAGCCGCAGCTGACCAGCCACGCGGCCGCCAATCTGCGGCTGGGAAACGATAAACGGTTTCTTATCGACGCCATATCCCAGTGTCTGCCCTATATCGGTTATCCCCGCAGCCTGAACGCGCTTCGGTGCGTGAACGAGGCAGCGGGGAACCAATAAAACAGGAAAAGGAGATTCTAGAATGAACAGTTTTATTTATGACATTCCTACCAAGGTCTATTTCGGTGAACATCAGCTTAGCCATTTGGGCGAGGAGCTGGCCAAATACGGCAAGCGGGTACTGCTGACCTACGGAGGTGGTTCCATCAAAAAGTCCGGCTTATACGACGCGGTGGCGGCCGAGGTCAAGGCGGCGGGGCTCACCCTCTTCGAGCTTTCCGGCATCGAGCCGAATCCCCGTATCGATTCCGTGCGGGCCGGCGCGGAACTCTGCAAAAAGGAACGCATCGACGTGCTGCTGGCGGTAGGCGGCGGCTCCACCATCGACGCGACGAAGTACATCGCCGCCGGGGCCTGCGTGGATTTTGACCCTTGGGATTTTTTTAGCAAATGGGCGCCCATCGAGAGGGCGCTCCCCATTGTGACGGTGCTGACCCTATCCGCCACCGGCTCGGAAATGGACACGGGCGGCGTCATCAGCAACCCCGAGACCCAGGATAAAATCGGCCGTCTCGCGCCGCCGTTGCTGCCCAAGGTTTCTTTCCTCGATCCCACCAACACCTATACGGTCAGTCCCTATCAAACGGCCTGCGGCGCAGCGGATATTATGAGCCACATTCTGGAGGTCTACTTCAACCTGGAGCCGGATCTGTATATGCTGGACTGCTTTATGGAGGGGCTGATGAAGACCGTCATCAAGTACACCCCCATCGCCCTGCGGGAGCCGGAAAACTATGAGGCGCGCGCCAACCTGATGTGGACTTCCAGCTGGGCCATCAACGGCTTTGTGAACGGCGGCAAGCAGCAGGCCTGGAGCTGCCATCCCATGGAGCACGAGCTGTCCGCTATCTACGACATCACACACGGTCTGGGACTGGCCATCCTGACGCCCCGTTGGCTGACCTATTGTTTGGACGAGACCACGGTTTCCAAGTATGTGCAGTTCGGCGTGGAGGTATTCGGCATCGACGCCGGACTGCCGCCCATGAACATCGCCAAGCAGGCCATCGATGAGCTCTCCGCGTTTCTTTTCGATACACTGGGACTGGCGCGCACCTTTACCGAGGTGGGCATTCGGGCGGAGGACTTCCCGGTGATGGCAAAGAAAGCCTGCGAGGACGGCGTCCTGGCCGGCTTCAAGCCTCTCCGGCAGAGCGATATTGAAAAAATCTTTACCATGTGCCTGTGAGGTACCGGTTTCTACGACAACGATTTACAAAAAGAGGGGGATAGGCTTGACCATTGCCGAAGTGAGCAGGCGGTATGCCATCAGCGCCGACACTCTGCGCTACTACGAGCGTATCGGCTTGATTCCGCCGGTGCCCCGGAACAAAAGCGGCATCCGTGACTATGATGAGGAGTCCTGCCGCTGGATTGAGCTAATGAAGTGCATGCGCGCCGCCGGCGTGGGGATCGAAGCGCTCATTGAGTATGTGGCGCTGTTCCAGCGGGGAGATGAGACGATAGATGCCCGCAAGGCCCTTTTAATCGAGCAGCGGAATCAGCTGATCGCCCGGATGGAGGACATGCAGGCCTCCCTGGAGCGGCTCAACGATAAGATCGATCGCTACGGCCAGGGGCTGATGGTCAAGGAGCGGCAGCTTCGCCGTCCCAAGGAGGAAAGCGGCGAAGACAAAAAACCCGTTTAGAATGGGGGACGGTTACATGAGTAAAACCTTAGTGGCTTATTTTTCCGCGAGCGGGGAAACCGCCCGGCTGGCAAAGACCTTGGCACAGGCGGCTGGCGGAGACCTCTATGCGATCGTGCCAGAGCAGGCATACACATCCGCCGACCTCAACTGGAACGACAAACACAGTCGCTCCAGCCTCGAAATGAACGACCCCGCTTCCCGCCCGGCGATTGCGGGAAAGGTGCCGGACATGGGCGGCTACGACACCGTTTTTGTGGGCTTTCCCATCTGGTGGTATGTCGCCCCCACCATTGTAAAAACGTTTTTGGAAAGCTATGATTTTTCCGGTAAGACGGTGATTCCTTTTGCCACCTCCGGCGGCAGCGGCATGGGCCGGACAGTTGATGTGCTCAAAGGCGTTTGTCCCGCCGCCCGCTTTCTGCCCGGCAAAAGGATGGACAGCGACGCTTCCGCGGAAGAAGTGACTGCTTGGGTAAAGAGCCTGGGGGTATAAGTCCTAATGGTTCTCTCACGTAAAAAGTAACGCCAACCGTCTGGTTGGCGTTACTTTTTTGTCTGATACACGGCACTAAGGCACGTTTATTTAATGATAACCGCGCTGTCCAGGCGCAGGCAGCGCCAGCTGCTTTTCGGGTTTTGCAGCCGCCAGAGGATTTGCTCGCCCATCATCTGGCCGATTTCGGTGGAATGGATATCCACGGTGGAACAGGAGGGGATGGACGCTATCAGTTCGGAGGTGTTGTCGAAGCCGGTGACCGCCACCTGATCATACAGCCGATACGGCGGTTCCTTTAGCTTGATGACATTGCTGGCGATATAGTCGTTTCCACAGACAAAGGCGGTCGGCAGCTTGGGCATGCTCTTGAGCTGCTCGTAGAACTCGTCCGTCGTATAGTATTCCTTGCCCCGAAAATCCGCGCCCTCGAGATTGAAGTGCAGGGTGATTTCCCCCGCACGGGTGAGAGGAGATTCCTGCATGGCCAGGTGATAACCCTGCCAGCGTTCAAAAAAGCTCTGACACGAATCCTTGTTGCCGGCAAAAGCGATGCGGGTATGCCCGGCTTCTATCAAGTGACGGGTCAGCTGGTAAGAAGCACCTAGGTTTTCCACCATAATCACATCGCACATTCGGTTGCAATGGAACAAGTCGGACGAGATGTCAAAGGTGACGAGGGGAATCCCCAGGGAGCTTATACTCTTATAATATTCGCTTTGAAACAGGCCGGCCATCACGATACCGTCGGGCGGGTTGTTCAAAAGCGCGCCGGGAGGCGACATGGTCTGTTCGTGTTCGAGACCTATGACAACAAAGCGCATGGTGCACCCGTGCTGGCTGAGCGTACGTTCAAGGTTTAAAATAATCGGCATCCAAAAAAAGTCGCTGATGGATTTTTGGTAGCAGACAAAAGCGATATCGTAGCGAAGTTCGGCCGTCGGCCGGGACTCAGTGGATTTGGAGACGGGCGTGTTTTCATCCGGCGGTCCTCCGGCATTGCCGAGGAGGGGATGGGTATACCCGAGCAGCCGCGCTTGCTCCAAGATGCGTTCCCGCGTTTTCTCCTTAACGCCTGGGATCCCATTGAACACTTTGGAGACGGTGTTGCGAGATAGATGCAGCTGCTCCGCTATGGTTTCTTGCGTTACTTTTTCCATGGAATCCTCCTCCGATCCAATTGCTGACCGCGTATGGGAGTGCTACCGCATGCCTTTCTGTGCTTATTATTTTACATTTTTTGTTCCTAAATGTCAATTGTGAGTTTTATGAATGCTTCGAGGAACGTCGATGTTCCAACGAGAGAACTGGAATTTTCTTTGAATTAAAAGTTTACATTTTTTACATTTTCAAAAAACGAAATGTAATATTAAAAGATTTGTTGCAATTTTATTGACAAATTATCGAAATAAAAAGAAGTTATTCTAATTAAATTGAAAAAATAGGTTGACAAAATAGAAAAATGATGTAAAATTAATGTGTAAATCATCATCGAAAGCCAACATGATGTAAAATTTGAGAGGGTGATAAGCTATATGTAAAGTTTCGCAACGCCTCATGTCAAACTATTTGCATAAAACAGGAAAGGGGTTTTGGGTGAAATGAAACGCATGCTAACCATGGCGGCCGCGGCGGCGGTATTGTGCACAACGCTGTGCGGGGGCTTGTCCCTGGGAGCGTCGGCTGCGGACGAACAGGCGCCGGCGCCGATGAAGCTGAGGCTGATGCAGGGCTTTAGCTATGAGGGGAAAGCGGTCGGCGACGACATCGGTGTTTCCGGTGAGTATAAGGTGCAAGTAAACGGCCCGGCGACGGCAAAATTGTCGGAATCCCTGGGGGCGCTCGGCGCGGCCAATGCGGCGACCTTTGATTCTGAAGAGCAGACCGGCTTCTCTGAAAGCAAAGAGACCAGCTTCGAGGTGTTTTATCAAGGCTCCAACGATTTGACGGGTCTGACCGGCTGGATGGCGTATGTAAAGATGCCGGTCAACAAATCCGCCGCTATACCGAACCTCGACGCCGCCAACCATCCCGGCAACCGGGAAGGGGAATACTACTCCCGCCTGTTCATCGGTCAATACGCTATCAAAGACGAGGCGATGGCGTGGCCGAATTTGGGGAGCGCGGACGTTCGGATCCTCGATAAAAACGGCACGGAATGGCAGACACTTAAGGCGAGCGAGGGATTTGTGGATCTGCCCAACGGCTTCGAGGGATACATAAAGGTCAAGCTCAGCGAGTTGGGCAATACAGCCGGCACCGACGGCGGGGGAGCCGCCATGACCGGTCGGTTTGAATCCACGACCTTCAAATACCGCAGCATGGGCGGCGAGGTGTGCGGCCCGGCGGTGGTCAACGCCATTTACGGCATCACCGAGGACAGCGACAGCGTCACCGCCTTGCTCGGCAGCGAGGAGACGCCGCGTTTTCTGACCAATGGAAAAACAGTGGACAAGGTGGACGACACCCTGCTGGACGCGGCTATGAAGGGCCGGGTTCTGCAAAGCTTCAACGCCTATGCCGAGGGCGCGGATCTGATGGAAAGCGGCGGCCTGAAAAGCTATTACCTGAAGGATCTCGACGCCACCATCGCGCCTCAGGTGGGAGGCATCGAGAAAAGCCCGTCGCTGAAGCTGGACGGCCCGACGCAGGGCGGCTTCCGGGACGGCGGCCCGTTTTATGAAATCTATTTTCCTAAGCATACGCAGGCAAAAGGCGTGAAGGGCATCATGTTCTATGTCAAATGCGCCGCCCCGCATAAGGAGGATACCGAACGCTCCCGTCTTCAGATGACGCTGTACAGCGAAGGCGACGGCGGAGTGAAATACACCAAGCTCGGCGACGGAAAAACCGTGAAAATCCTGGAAAAGGGCGCGAAAAAGTGGGCCACGGCGCCCAGTGCCGACGGCAACATTCTGGTTTTGCCTGCCAACTTTGAAGGTTATATCCTTTACGATCTGAAAGATATGACGGTGGCCCCCATCACAGAGGATCTGGAAAACAGGAGCCTGATTAGTGCCCATTTCGCTTTCCACGCGGTGGGCGGAGACGCGGGGGCGTGTTATCTCGACGCCATGTATGCCGTCACCGACATGGGGCAGAAGGACATCCTGATGAGCCTGAACGGCTGCGACGTGTATAATCTGGCCACCGGCGCCCCTGCCACTCGGGAGGATCTCCTGGAGAAGGGGCCGGAAATCGGCGAGGTGTTCGACGACATCCCCGAGGCTACTCTGGACAAAACCGTCCATGAGGTGGGCGAGGCGGATTTGACCGATACGAGCGTGAAGCTGAGCTGGGATGCGGTGGACGGCGCCGCGGCTTACCGGGTGGATGTTTTCCGCACCGAGGCGGCCAGCGACGGCATTTCCATCAAATACGTCTGCGCCGCGAGTCAGAAGACCACCGACACCTCGCTGACTGTCAGCGGCCTGTCCGCTTCCATGCGGTATTACGTTGTGGTCAGTGTATTGGACGCGTTTGACGGCGTGACGGACATCTTCGGCTATCAGCGATTTATGACTGCTGATTCTGCCGACCCGGTCCCCGCGCCGGATCCCGATTCCTCGGAAAGCGGGGGCGGGACGCCCTCTGACGGCGGAGATCCGATCCCGCCCACCGGCGTACCGGCGGCCGCCGGCGCTGTGACCTTGGCGGCCCTGGCTGCCGCGGCGGTCATCCTTCTTCGGAAAAAACAGGACCGATAGTAATTGGAGGAAACATGAAGCCTTACAGGAAATGGCTCGCCGGACTGACGTGCGCCGTGCTGCTGGCTTCCTGCGCTTCCGGATGCAGCCGGCCGGGAACCCCCGTGAGCGGGGGTTCATCGGCCGGCAGCGCCGCGGAGACGGAAGGAACGGCACAGACAACGGCCCCGTCCGCGCAGGAATCCGGCGCGGGCACCACGGCGGAAACCGACACGTCCGCGTCAGGCGGCACCAAAGCGACCACGGCCCGCCCGGCGCCGATTCCCACCAAAACGCTGAACGTCAGCCGGAAGCTGAAGGAGGGGAGCAGCGAGATGGATCGCTCCATGCTCGGCAACCCCGACCGCGGCTTCCGTTATGAAACCTATCTCAACGTTTCCAACCTCAACGATCCGGATCGCCACTGGAGCTCCCAGATGGATCCGACTTCCCGGCTCAAGGCGCAAATGGAAATGTACATGTCGGAAACGCCGCAGCTGGCGCAGATTTATTTTTACCTCTCCGGCTATAACAACACGCCCACCATCCCGGAATACGGGATGAAGCGGATGCAGGAATATTTCGACTATGCTCGCGAGCTGAAAATCCGGCTGCTGGTGCGTTTCGCCTATCAAAATGGCGGAGAGGGGCTGAACGAGGCGCCCGATTCGGTTATGTTCAGCCATATCAAGCAGTTAGGGCCCCTACTGGAAAAGAACAAGGATGTCATCCATGTCGTGCAGATGGGGTTCCTGGGCGCCTGGGCCGAGTGGCACAGCTATAAGATGGAGCACGACCGGGTGCGGCTCATCCGCGAGGTGGCGAACATGACGCCCAAGGGCATCTATCTGCAAATCCGCATACCGGAATACAAAAATTTGATTCCCAAAGCCGACCCCATCTTCAGCCGTCTAGGCTATCACAACGACAGCTTGTTCGGCACCGTCACCGGCAGCCAGGCGGGGCTTGGCACCGGCAATGTGGATGTCGGCAAGCCCGACTGGGATCAGGTGACCCGGGAGGCGGCGTACATCCCGATCGACGGGGAACTGTTCTGGGGCAAATGGTCGATCAACCAGGACGGCAACAGCGACGGCTTTCTGCTCGACGGCTTCAAGGTCATCGAGCAGCTCAGTCAGCACCGGTTCACGTCGCTGAGCATCAACCACAACTATCACGAGGACGGGTTTGAACACAAGTATTCCATGCAGTACTGGCAGGAGACGGCCATCACCGAGCAGTGGCTGAAAAACAACGGCATATTCTACGCGCCCGGCTGGTTTAAGGACAGCGCGGGCCAGGCGGTTTCCCGCACCGTGTTCGATTTCATCCGGGATTATCTCGGCTACCGGCTGGTGGGTACAGACTGGAAGGCCAGCGGCAAGCTGGAGAAAAAGGGCAGCGTCAAGGCGGAGCTGTCGCTGAACAACTACGGTTTCTCCGCCCCCTATAACCTGGAAAGCGGCTTCGCTATCCTGGACGAGAACAACAACCCGGTCAAAACCGTCAAGGCGGGCACGCCCACCGATTGGCACAGCCGCAACCCCACCAATTACAACGACGGGAAGCTGCTCACCCACAAGGTGACGGCAAACTGCCCCCTGCCTGACAAGGCAGGCCGGTATAAGCTGGCGTTTTATCTGAAAAACCCTCTGGGCGTCGGCGCGCAGCTGGCCAACGACATTCCGTTCGAGAACGGGTACAATATCCTGGAAACCATCGAAATCGGCTGACCCGGAGTGGATGCGTCCGGGCGGCAGCGAAAGGAAGAGTGTGCATGAGCAAACGAATAGTGGCGGCCCTGCTGTGCGGTCTGCTGGCAGTCGGCGGGCTGACGAGCTGTGGAGGCCAAAAGTCGCCGGTCGGCAGCGATCTCACCGCCTCCACGGGAGAAACCGGCCCCGTCCCCACGGGGGAGAACAGCGCGGTTTCCTCCGACGGCGATATCCTAGTGCCGGACGACACGCCGACCTCTCCCATCACGCAAAAACCGGAGGACGGGAAAACCAAGGCCACCCAGAAGGTGACCACCACCACGGCCAAGCCCATGACCTATACCAAGACCAAGCAGGACACCATGTTTGAAAGCGCCAGGGGCTCCTCCATCCTGCTGTTCTACGGCGGGAGCCTGTCCGACAACGAGAAAAAGGTGGCGGCGGAGTTCACCAAGCAATACGGCATCACCATCAAGTACGAGACGATGGGATGGGCGGAATACAACGCCAAAATCGCGCAGCGGGTTGCCGCGGGCAATCCGCCCGATTCGGCGGTCATGACCGACGCCTCTGCTCTGAATTTCATGTACGGCAACATCGCCCAGCCCCTGAACAAGTACATGGACACGTCGGATCCGTATTGGAACTGGAATCCCTCGATTCTCAAGCAGTATTCCATCGGGGACAAGATTTACGCGGTGCCCGATTACGGCATTAGCACGTTCTTCATTTATTACAACAAAACGCTGTTCCAGGAAAACGGCATCGAAGACCCTTACAAGCTTTATCAGCAGGGCAAATGGGATTTCGCCAAATTCCGGGAAACCGCCAAAAAAGCCACCCTGTATGAAAAGGACAACACCACCGTCAAGTGCTACGGCTTCGCCACCTGGTACCGCGAGCTGTTCGTGCTGGCCAACGGCGGCAACATCATCGCCCCTGACGGCAAAGGGCGGTATGTCTCGGCTGTGGACACCCCGAACGCTCTGGCGGGGCTTAACCTGCTTAAAGATCTGTGCAAGGACGGCTCCTGCGACGCGTCCATGGGCGGCTACACCGAATTCAAGTCCCGCAAGGTGGCCATGCTGGCAGAGCGGCCCTGGAACGCCATCGGGCAGTACGACTATTACAAAACCATGAAGGATGAAATCGGCGTCGTTCCGGTGCCCAAGGGCCCGAACGCCGACAAGGTATACGCTCCGAGCAACACCACCGCCTCCTATGTGCCGGCCAAATGCAAAAACCCGGTGGGCGGCATGGCCTGGAACTATTTCAGCCTGCGCCGTTCCATCGAGGGGGAGAAGCAGAACCATCCGGATGCGGTGGAATTCCGCCGGAAATCTATGTCCGACGAGCATAAGGCCATCATCGACGCTTATCTGAAAAACGCCACGCAGGTGACCTCCCGCTTGGATTCTCTCAGCGGCTGGAGCAACTACAGCGTGGAATTCTGGGGCGGACTTGTGTCCGAATTCAAGCCTGCGGAGGAAATGGCGGCTTCCATGAAGAGCATACTCGACAGTTCCATCATCCGCACTATCGGCAAATAAGAAAGGCGTGACCGCGATGGAAACCACCATTCTGTTTCATCCCATCACTAGCGAGGGAGACGAGGCCCTGCTGAAAAATCCGGATCGGGGCTTCCGGATGGAAACCTGGTGCAACGTGGGCAACCGGAAGGACGATAAGCAGCGGGAGCATGAGGATCCCGCCGACATGCTGCGGGAGCAGGCCGCGTTTTATGCGCCGGAATCCCCCCAGCTGGCTCAGGTCTATTTTTATCTGACCAACTACAAGACCGTCCCGGTGATCCCGGAAGTCGGCATGAACCGGATACAGCGGTATTTCGACACAGCCCGGGAGCTGGGGTTCAAGCTGCTGGTGCGCTTTGCCTATCAAGGAGATGGGGACGGCACCGGCGAGGCGGCGGACGACATCATGCTGGCGCATATGCGCCAGCTGAAGCCCCTGCTCGAGAAGAACCGGGCTCTCATCCATCTGGTGCAATCGGGTTTTCTGGGCGCCTGGGGCGAATGGCACAGCTACAAGATGGAGCACGACCGGCTCAGGCTGCTTCACGCCATCGGCGAGATGGCGCCCTCCGAACTCTTTTTGCAGATTCGCATACCTACATATAAAAACTTGTTGGATAAGGCCGATCCGCTCTACCGCCGCCTCGGCTTCAACATCGACAGCACCTTCGGCTATGTGGAACCGGAGCAGATGGGACGGGGCACCGACGGCGTGGACCCTGGCAAGCCCGACTGGATGCAGATCACCAGGGAGTCGCCCTATGTCCCGATTGACGGCGAACTGTTTTGGGGCACCTGGTCGCTCAATGAGCATTTCAACGACCGGGACGGCTTTATGATCGACGGGTATGGCGTTATCCGGGAGCTCAGCGAGCATCGCTTCAATTCCCTGAGTGTCCATCACAATTACCGGGAGCTGGGGCCGGAGAAGAAGCTCTCTATGCAGTACTGGAAGGAAGCCGCGCTGACGCCCGAGTGGCTGGACGCTCACGGCCTGCTGTACGCGCCGGGCTGGTTCCAAAAGGCGGACGGCGGCCCGGTCGAGCGCCAGGTGTTCGATTATACGCGGGACTATCTCGGCTATAAGCTGGAGCTGCGGCGGCTGACCCTGACGGGGGAGGCGGTATCCGGCGGCCGCATACACGCGCGGCTGGAACTGGTGAACTATGGCTTCTCGGTTCCGTTCGGTATGGAAGAAAGCGGCTTTGCCCTGCTGGACAGCGAGGGCGGGCTGATTTCCGAAACACCGGCAGGCGCCCCCCTGACCTGGCACAGCCGGAATCCCGAGGATTATGGCGACGCCCGCCTGCTGACCCATACGGTGGAAGCGTCTATCCCTCTGCCGGAGGCAAAAGGAACCTACACTCTGGCGTTTTACCTGCGCAATTCCATGGGAACCGGCGCCCGGATGGGCAACACCGAGCCGTTTGCACACGGCCGTACGCTTTTATGCGAGGTGCCGGTTATCTAATGTCTGCTGAACGCCCAATAAACGCGGCCGCAAGCGGCAGGATACAGTAAGCATTATCTAAATCCGGAAGAGGAGCGGGACGATGAAGCAGAGAACCATTGAGAAAAAGCGGGCGATTGCCGGCTGGGTGTTTATTGCCCCCTGGCTGTGCGGCATCGTGCTGTTCTTTATTCAGCCGCTTATCAGCCTCGTGCGGTATTCGGTGACGGATTTTCAGTTCATGCAGGAGCAGGGCTCCATGTTTGCACCCCTGGAGGGTGGTTGGTGGGAAAACTACCGCACCGCCTTCCAGGGCGACGCCCTGTTTCCGCAGAAGTTCACCGCCACGTTGCTGGATATGCTGTACCGTGTGCCGGTCATCCTGATATTCAGCCTGTTTGTGGCCATTGTCCTCAATCAGAAATTCAAAGGGCGCGGCTTCATGCGCCTGATATTTTTCCTGCCGGTGCTGGTCACCACGGGCGTCATTTCCTCCATCATCAAGACCAGCCTGACCACGGTGGTGGTAGGTGGCGATTCGGCCACCAACATCTTCAGCGCGGCCCTGCTGACCCGGCAGCTGCTGGACGCGGGGCTGCCCGAGGGATTGGTGAATACCGTAGGCGGCATGATCGCCAACGTGTCGGATTTGGTCTGGAGCAGCGGCGTGCAGATTCTGGTATTCCTCATGGGGCTGCTGACCATTCCGCAGAGCCACTACGAGGTGGCGCAGGTGGAGGGGGCCACCGGCTGGGAGGCGTTCTGGAAGGTGACCTTCCCAGCTGTCTCGCCTTACATATTGGTGGGCCTCGTCTATTCGGCCATCGACCATTTTATCGGGTACGACAATGCCGTGATGAAATACATCACGGACAACGCTTACAACAATTTCCGCTATTCCTATGCGGCGGCCATGTCCTGGATTTACTTCGGTGCTATTCTTTTGTGCCTGGCCGTTCTGCTGTTCATTACGTCGCGGTTTATCCGCTATGGGGGGGCGGACGATGCTCCCCGCCGGGAGAGGAGGGCCCGTCATGGTTAAGAACAAGCGGGCGTCCTACGCGAACGCCGATTCCTCGCCCCTGTATTATCTGGGGCGGGCGGTCTGGTCGGCGGTGCGTTTTTTCTTCCTCTTAGGTATGACCTTCGTCATTTTATATCCGCTTTTGTATATGCTCAGCATGTCGCTGCGCGCGGGGGCGGATATGTACGATATGTCGGTTGTCTGGATCCCGAAGCATTTCACGCTCGATAATTTCCGTGTGGTGTTTGAGCAGCTCGGCTTCGGCACCGCCATGCTGAACACGACCGAAATCGCCCTGGGCTGCGCGGTGATACAGGTGTTTGTCTGCGCCCTGACGGGGTACGGCTTCGCCCGTTTTCCGTTCAAGGGCAGGGGGCTGCTGTTCCTGGTGGTAATTTTCACCATCGTGGTGCCGCCTCAGATGACCAACCTGCCGAATTACCTGCTGTTCCACGACTTCGACTTTTTCGGGATTGTCCAGGCCGCAACCGGCCGGGCCACAGAAATCAACCTGCTCGACCGGCGCTCCACCCTGTACCTGCTGGCTCTTCTGGGCCAGGGGATCCGCTCCGGGCTGTTCATCCTGATTTTCCGGCAGTATTTCCGCGGAGTGCCCATGGAGCTGGAACAGGCGGCCATGGTGGACGGCTGCGGCTTCGGGCGCACCTATTTCCGCATCATGCTGCCCAACGCCAAGGGGCCCATGCTTATCACGTTTTTGTTCACGCTGGTGTGGTATTGGAGCGATTTTTACACGTTATCCACCTATCTGAGCAACGTGCGCACCCTGTCGGTGAGTTTGGCGAGTCTGCGCGTTTCTCTGGAAACGGTGCTGTCGGTAGAGGCGTGGGATCCGTATAAAATCATCACGATGGAGCAGGCGGCCTGCATTGCAAGCATCGTGCCGCTGCTCGTGCTGTTCATCGTCCTCCAGCGGCAGTTCACCCGCAGCATCGAAACCACCGGCCTGGTCGGGTAAGAAGGAGACCGTTATGAGAAAAACCAAGCGTCTTTTTTGCTTCGTCGCCGGATTGGCCCTGCTGGGCGCGAGGCTTCCCGCCAGGGCGGCGGACGCCTCCCCGGCCAAGGAGCTGCGGGAAGGGGAAAGCGCCGTGTTTCAGACCGAGGCGCCGGAGGACGGGGCGTATGTGCTGGAAATCGACTACACGCCGGCAAAGGGCCGAACCGCCAGCCCCGAAGCGGATATCACCGTCGAGGGCGCTGGACGCTGGGCCCAGCATCTGGAGTTTCCCCGCACCTGGCGGGATATCCGTCCTGGGACCCGGTTTGCCACCGATTACCGCGGCAATGAGATGACCCCCGAGCAGGAGGAGGTCGCGCGGGAGCAGACCTTGACCGCCGGGTTTTCCGCCGCCCTCGGGCGGCAGGCGGTGCCGCTGACCAAGGGCAGCTACACCATCCGGCTGACGATGACGCGGGAGGCCATGCAGGTGCGGGCCGTCCGGCTGATTTGCCCGGAGCGGCGATCCTATGCCGCGTATCGGGAGGAAACGGCCGGACACCCCCAGACGGCGGACGAGTCCATTTCCGTCGAGGCCGAGCTGCCCGCCGCCAAATCCCATTCCTCCATCCTGCCCACCTACGACAAATCCTCTCCCGCCATCCAGCCGAACGCGCCGGACCGCATCCTGCTCAACCTCATTGGCGGGAGCAGCTATGCCCGCGCCGGCCAGTGGCTGGAATGGAGCATAGAGGTGAAAAAGGCGGGGTACTACAACCTATCCTTCCGGTACACGCAGGACAGCCTGCGCGGCCTCGGCGTGGGGCGGCGGATCCTTCTAGACGGCGCAGTGCCGTTCGAGGAATTCGAGCTTGTCCGCTTTCCTTATGCCGAATCCTTCGCCACCTTTACCCCCGCCGGGAAGGATGGTGCGCCGTTTCGGCTGTATTTGGAGGCAGGAGCGCACACCCTGCGCCTCGAGGTGAACGGCAGCCATCTGGAACAGAGCGCCCTGCGTCTCAAGGAACTGGTCAAGCAGGGAAACGACCTCTACCGTTCCATCGTCAGCGTTACCGGCGTATCCCCCGATCCGTACCGGGACTATTATCTCGACAAAGAACTGCCCGATCTGCTGCCTGGCCTTCGCAGTCTGCGGCAGGGGCTGGAAGAAACCGCCGAGGCGATCGATCGCTATTCCGACGGGACGGGCGGCAGCGAAACAGCGGTGCTTCAGGAGACCGTCCGGCTGCTGGACAGCTTCCTGGCGGCCCCCTATAAAATTCAAAACCGGCTGGACAGCTATAAGGCGCAGGTGGACGCGCTCGCCGAGCTGATGCTCCGCCTCGATCAGCAGCCGGTGACTCTCGATTATCTCACCCTGTCACCCGACGGGGAGGAGCCGGCCGCGGCCTCCGGCGGCTTCTGGCGCACGCTGACCTTCCGGCTGGAAGTGTTCCTGCGTTCCTTCTTGGACGACTATATTGTCAGCGGCGGGGAGGTAAGCGGGCAAAAGCCCCTGAAGGTTTGGATTAATACCGGGGATCTGCTGGTTTCCGGCGTGGCCTCCGGCCGGGATCAGATGCAGCTCATCAAACGGCTGTGCGACGATCGGTTCACCCGTGTTACCCACGTGCCGGTGGAGCTGTCCCTGGTCAGCACGGGGGACGTGCTGATGCAGGCGGTCATCGCGGGCAAAGGGCCGGACGCCGCGCTGTTTGTCCCCGAGCAGCTGGTGGCCAACCTGATGGTGCGCGGGGCTCTGGCCGATATGCGGGAGATGGACGGCTTTGCCGAGAGAGAAAAGGAGTTCTATCCGTCCGCGTTCGTGGCCTACCGCTTCGGCGATGGAATTTATGCGATGCCTGAAACGCAGAATTACAACATGCTGTTTTATCGCACCGATATTCTGCAGGACGAGGGGCTGCGTCCCCCTTCGACCTGGGACGATTTTTACGCCGTGCTCCAGAAGCTGCAGCAAAAGCAGCTGCAGGCGGGCATTCCCGAAAGTCAGGCCGTCTTTGAAATGCTGCTTATGCAGAACGGCGGAGCGGTGTACAACGAGGCGCTGACCGCCACCCGCCTGACCGAGCAGGCGGCCGTGGATGCTTTCACCCAGTGGACAGAGTTTTATATCAAGCATTCCCTGCCCCTGACCTTCGATTTCTTTAACCGGTTCCGCACGGGGGAGATGCCTATCGGCATCGCCGCCTACACGACATATAACCAGCTCACCGCCGCCGCACCGGAAATCGCCGGCCTGTGGGCCATGGCGCCGGTGCCGGGCGTGCAGAAGGACGGACAGATTATCCGCACGCAGAGCAGCACCATGAATGGCGCCGTTATCATCGAGGGGGCCGCGCAGAAGGAGAACGCCTATCGGTTTGTGAACTGGTGGACTTCCGCGGACGCCCAAGCCGCTTTCGGGCAGCAGAGCGAGGTGCTTCTCGGCGCGTCCGCCCGGTACAACACGGCCAACCGGGAGGCCTTCGACCGGCTTGGCTGGACGTCCGGGGAGAAGGAAACCCTGACCGCCGCCTGGGAGCAGGCCTGGGACGTCGAGCAGACGGCCGCCACCTATTACGTCGGCCGCTGCCTGACCAACGCGTTCCGTCGGGTGGTTTACAGCTACGAAGCGCCGCGGGATGTGCTGTACCGCTACAACGCGGATATCGCCGGGGAGCTGGCGCGCAAGCAGCGCCAGCTCGACCGGCCGTGAGGGGAGGAGAGAGCATGGGTAAAGCAAAGGGGCTCTTGGGAAAATACGGCGCCAGCTATTTTCTCCTGTCCTTCTGGCTGATTCTGTTTTTGGTGTTTACGGTCATCCCCATCGCCATTTCGGTGGTGATGAGCTTTACCGATTTCGACATGGTGCGTCTGCCGCGATTCGTGGGGCTGCAGAATTACACAACCCTGTTTTTGGACGACGATATTTTCATCAAATCGCTGGGCAACACCCTGTTTTACGCGCTGGTCACGGGCCCGGCGGGCTACCTGCTGAGCTTCCTGGTGGCCTGGTTGCTCAGCGAGACCTCCCGGGGCGTGCGCGCGGTGCTGATGCTGATTTTTTACGCCCCGACCCTGGCGGGCAACGTCTATATGGTCTGGACGTACATATTCAGCGGCGACTCCTACGGCATGCTCAACAGCCTGCTGCTGCGTTTGGGGCTTATCGCCGACCCGATCCAGTGGCTCAATGACCCGGCGTACAACTCCATTGTGGTGATCGTGGTCATCCTCTGGATGAGCATGGGAGCCGGGTTTCTCTCCTTCGTCGCCGGGTTTCAGCAGCTTAATGTCTCCCTCTTTGAGGCGGGGGCCATCGACGGCGTGCGCAACCGGTGGCAGGAGCTGTGGCATATCACGCTGCCCCAGATGGTGCCGCAGCTGCTCATCGGCGCGGTGCTGTCCATCTCCAGCGCCTTTGCCGTCGGGTATCAGAACGCCCTGCTTACCGGCAACCCCAGCACCGATTATTCGACCCATACGGTGCTGCTGCACATGACCGACTACGGATACACCCGTTTTGAAATGGGCTATGCCTGCGCGGTGGCGGTGGTGCTGTTCGTCCTCATGGTGGGGACGTGGCTTGTCATCAACCGGGGACTGCGCCGCATGTCGTCGGAATAAAGGGAGTCGGCAGCATGGAAGAAAATTGTAAGCGCGCTTGGCAAGCGCCGCCCGCCGGCCGCCCGGAGGGCCGACTGTATGCGGCGGAAAAAGGGGGGATACGATGAATTATACGGCAAAGCTTTCCGCAAAGCGGGTTTCCCGCTCGGCTTGGGGGAATTTTCTGGTGGCGGTTTTCCTGCTGCTGCTGGGCGCCTTTACGATTCTTCCCATCTACTATTCCATCGTCAGTTCTCTGAAGCCGCTCAATGAGCTGTTTTTGTATCCGCCCCGCTTCTTTGTCTATCATCCGACCCTGCGGAACTTCTCGGCTCTCATCAAGCTGCAGGCCCAGTCGCCCGTACCCTTTGAGCGGTATCTGTTCAACAGCGTGTTTGTCGCGGCGATTTCCACCGCGGGGTATGTGCTGGTGGCCTCCATGGCGGCCTACCCGCTGGCCAAGCACCGGTTTCCCATGAAGAAGGTTATCGTGCAGCTGGTGGTGTTCGCCATCCTGTTCCGCCCGGAGGTGACCTCCATCCCGCAGTACATCATCATGGCAAAACTCCAGGTTATCGACACCTATTGGGCGCTGATACTGCCGGCCATGGGTACGTCCTTCGGCGTGTTCCTGCTGATGCAGTTCATGGAGGCGATACCGAACGAGATCATCGAATCCTGCCGCATCGACGGGGCGAAGGAGGTCACCCTGTTTTTCCGCCTGATTCTGCCCATGGTCAAGCCCGCCTGGCTGACGGTGGTGATTTTCACCTTTACCAGCGTGTGGAACACCAACGGGGTGCAATTTATTTACAGCGAGAGCCGGAAGATGCTGCCGGCCATGCTCTCCCAGCTCAGCGGTGCGGGCGTCGCGCGGGCGGGGGTGGCATCGGCGGTGGCGGTGCTGCTGTTGATTCCGCCGGTGGTGATTTTCCTGTTCAGCCAAAAATCGGTGGTGGAAACCATGGCGCATTCCGGACTTAAGGGATAAGGGGGGCTACCAGTTGAATAAGCACATAGGGCCCGCCGCCCTCTCCGTCTGTCTGGCGGCTCTGCTGTCCGGCCCATCCGCCCTGGCGCTGGAGATCGGGAAAAGCTACCAGTACAACCAGCAGGGGGAAGCGGTCTGCGCCCCAGCGGGTTACGTATGCCGTCGGGTGCTTTATGGGGAAGAGCTGGGCATCGGCTCCTTTAAGAATCCCCGGGATATGGCGGTGGACGAGCAGGAGCGCCTGTATATAGCCGACACCGGCAACAACCGGATCGTCGTGCTGCACCGCGATCTGACGCTGGACAGAATCATCGACGCCGTCGTCACACCGGACGGGGAAAAGCAGGCGCTTACCGGACCGGAAGGGCTGTGGACAGCGGGTGACCTGCTGTATATCGGCGACACCGGCGCCGGCCGGGTGGTGGCGGTGGACGCCGACGGCGTTATCCGCCGGACGCTGCTCAAGCCTCAGACCGATCTGCTGACCGACGACGCGGAATTCAAGCCCTCCAAGCTGGCGGTCAACGACACGGGAACGGTATACGTCGCGGCCTCCGGTATCTACCAGGGGCTGCTCCAATACGACGATACCGACGCGTTTCTGGGATTTTTCGGAGCGAACAAGATAGAGGTCACCGCCGGGGTGCTGATCCGGAACTTCTGGAAGAATCTGTTTTCCGACGAACAGCGCGAAGGCATGGTGCGCACCGTTCCCACCGAATATGCCAACGTTTTTATGGACGACCAAGGGATGATCTTCACCGTCACCGCCACGGTGAGCACCGGCCAGGTTCGGCAGCTCAACGCGGCGGGCGAGAACATCCGCAAATATCCCGGACAGGACGCTGGTTTTCTGCAAACCGGCTATGACCGGAGCAATTACGGCGACCAGGAGGTGGACTACCAGAAAGGGCTGACCATCGCGAGCCGCATGACGGACGTGCAGGTGGATGCGGACGGCATCCTGTCGGTGCTCGACAACCAGCGGGGACGCGTGTTCCAGTACGATAAGGAGCAGAACCCGCTGTGCATTTTCGGCGGCAGGGGCGAACAGCAGGGCTTTTTCAAAAACGCCACGGCGCTGGAAAAGCTGGGAAGCGAGTATCTGATTGCCGACGCGGATAAGAACAGCCTTACCGTATTTGCGCCGGTCCCCTATATGGAGACCGTGCGTCTGGCGCTTGCCGCCTATGACGCGGGCGATTATGAAAAGAGCGCGGCTCTGTGGGAAGAGACGCTTCGGCAGAACGGCAGCCTTACGGTCGCTTACCGCGGCATCGGCCGGGCCCGGCTTCAGCAGGGACGCTATGACGAGGCCATGGCGTGCCTCGAAAACGGCGGCGACCGCTATTTTTATTCGCTGGCGGTGCAGCAGGTGCGCCGGCAGTTCACACGGGCCAACCTGTGGTGGCTTCTACCGGCGGCAGCCGCTGCCGTGGCCGCGTTTGTCTGGCTGGTGAAACGCATTAAACGAGCGATACTGCGCTCGGCGAAGAAGGAGGGGCGGCGAACTTGAGCAATCTGATTCGATTTATGCGGGGTGTGCGCATTCAGGCGGCTCATTTCCAGCCAGAGCGTCTGCGATGGCGCAGCCTGGATAAAACCAAGCTGCTGGTGCCCTTCCGCCTGTTTTTCCATCCGGTGGAAACCATGAACGACATCAAGTTCGAGGGACGCGGCTCTCTGGCGCTGGCGAACCTGCTGGCTTTCCTGTATTTTGTCGGGCAGATGATGGCTTTTTCCATGACCGGCTATCTGTTCAACGCCCACGATATCCGGCAATTTAACTTGTTTCTAATCCTGGCACAGACGGTTGTGGTGCTGCTGCTCTGGGCGGTATGCAACTGGTCCTCTTGTACCCTGCTCGAGGGGGAGGGCACTTTCCGGCAGATTTGGATCGCCACCTGCTACTCCCTCATGCCTATGGTTCTCGGTCAGCTGCCCCTGCTGCTGGTCTCCCGGATCCTGAGCCTGTCGGAGTCCATGTTTCTGACTGCCGCCACGGCGGTTTTACAGGGCTGGTCGCTTCTGCTGCTGTTTTTGGGGATGATGGTCATGCACCAGTTCACCGTCGCGCGGACGGTAGGGTCGGTGCTGATAACGCTGGTGCTGTTGGCCGCGGTGGCGTTCCTGGCGCTGCTGTCTTTCTCGATTTTTCAGCAGCTGGTCGCTTTTATTGGCACCGTGGCCGCCGAGCTGGCGGGACGATAGGGGGCGCGGAATGAAAAGACTCACAGCTTTGCTGACAGCCCTTCTGCTGGCGGTGCTCTTGGTGTCCGGCGCGGCTGAACCTGCCGATACGCCGGAACCGGAGAAAGCGGGCCACGCGGTGCAGGGGGAGGAGGTCACGGTGGCCGAGAGCGGTAATCTTCGCCTGTCGGTGAATTTGTCCACCTGTGCCGTCGCCCTCTGGAACGGAGCGGACGGCTCCCGCTGGGATACCAATCCCGTCGACCCGCAGGAGGACGCCTATACCGGCGGCGCGGTGCTCAACGACATTCGCTCTCAGCTGGTGGTCACCTATTACGACCATCAGAAAAATACCGCGACTATCGGCTCGTATCTGGCAAGCGTGCTGCGCCGCTCTTTCGAAATCCGCAAGATAGCGGACGGCGTGCGCGTCACCTATAATTTCTCCCGCGAGACGGAGCAATTCTCTATTCCGTTGGAATACCGCCTGCGGGACGGCGCGCTGGATATCCGTATCCCGGTGAAGGACATAAAGGAGCGGGGCGAGGCCCGCATCAGCGAGATCCAGGTGCTCCCCTATTTCCTGCGGGGCGGAAATGGGGAGGAGGGGTATCTTCTCATCCCCGACGGCAGCGGCGCGCTTATCGATTTCTCCGTCCCGCGCCCTCACGCGGCGCCTTACAAGCAGAAGGTGTACGGCAGGGATTTGGCTACCTCCTACTATTACGACGAGGGGGATAAGCAGGCCGCCCGGCTCCCCGTCTTCGGCGTCAGCCGCGGCGGCAGCGGGCTGCTGGCTGTCATCAGCGGGAACGAGAGCGCGGCCTATGTGGAGGCGAATCCCGTCGGCGCGGTTTCCTCCATGGCCAACGCCTTCGCATCGTTTACATACCGGCAGACCGATACCGCCCTTATTGCGGGAAAGGACTGGAATTACAACGAATACCCGGTGGTCAACGACCGGGCCGCGACGCGGGACTTTGCGCTATGCATTCTCCCACTCGAAGCCGGGCGCGCCGCTTATGGGGACATGGCGGCCCGGTACCGGGACTATCTCATCAAGGCCGGGGCGCTGACACCGCTGCGGGAGGACGAACGCCTGGACGGCGGGGTGGAGTTCTTCGGTAAAACCACCGAGCGCCGCTCCTTTCTGGGCATCCCGTACGATCATGCCGTAACGGCCACCAGCTTCGACGAGGCCGCCGCCATCTTGAACGAGCTGCAGGAGACGGGGAGCCGGCTGGGAGCGTTCCTCTACGGGTTCGGCAAGGGGGGCTACCCGGGAAAAGAAAGCTGGAACAGCGCCGTGGGGGGCCGGAAGGGCTATGACCGTCTGCTGGCCTCGCAGAAGGGAACAGGTGGCGTGATTTATGGGGTGCAGGAGTTCCTGTACGAAACCGATCCCGCTTTTCTGTGGCTGCGGCAGAAGAATTTTGCCCGCGCCCTGAACCGGGATTACCTGATGAAGACCGCGTATTCCCTAAGCACCTACGCCGCCGTCACGGAGGGCGGGGGCCGCTATGGCCTGACCGCCGCCGAGCTGACCAAACGTTTGGGGCGATTCTTCGATAAAACATCCTCCCGCGGCGGGGCGGGGACGTCGCTCGGCAGCATTGGGACCGATTTATACAGCGATTACGCCGAAGGATCTTACACCGAGCGGCAGGCCATGCTGGAGAGCGTGCGCGCCACCCTGGAAAAGGAGGACGGCCGGGCTTTGGCAGCGGAGGGCGGGAACGCTTGGCTGCTTGGAACGGTGCGCACGTTGTATGAGATCCCCACCGTTTCCAGCCGGTTCGACTGCGCGGCGGAATCGGTGCCGTTTTACACGATGGCGCTGCATGGGTATGTGAATCTGGCGGCGGTTCCCTTCAACGCGGAGGAGGACGTGGAAACGGCCTTTCTGCAATGCCTGGAGGCGGGCGCGCTGCCGAACTTCCGCATCACGGCAAAGGACAATACCGTCCTCAAGGATACCGGCTACGCCTTTTTGTACAACACCGGCTATGCGGGGGTCGGCGAGAGGCTGGGGGAGATGCTGAAAGCCTCGGCCGCCCTGTATGACGGGCTGTTTGACCAGCCCATCACCGGCCATGTCCGCCGCGGCGATGTCGCCGTCACCACTTACGCGAACGGCGCGCGCATCGCCGTGAATTACGGGGCGGAACCGGCGGATGCGGACGGCGTGACCGTACCGGCCCGCGGGTTCATCCGGATAGAGGGAACAGGAGAGAGTGTATGAACGTACAGGTTATGAGCGAGAGCATCCTCGGCGTCCAAATCGTCGAGGAGAACAGAAGGGTGCCAGTTATCGGGGGGGACTCCCTGCCCGATATGCCGTGGCAGGAGCGGACTCCGGGGGACAAATCACCCTTGTGGCGGTATAGAGGAAACCCCATCATCAAACGGGACGCCCTGCCCGATTCCAATAGCATTTTCAACAGCGCCGCCGTTCCCTTCCGGGGCGGATTCGCCGGGGTGTTCCGTTGCGACAACACCCGCCGGGTGCCGTGGCTGCACGCCGGTTTCTCCCAGGACGGCATCCACTGGAACATTGAGCCCCGGCCCATCCGCTTTATCGACGGACCGGCGGATCTCGCGTTTGAATACGCCTACGATCCCCGGGTCTGCAAGCTGGAGGATCGGTATTACATCACCTGGTGCAACGGCTATGAAGATCTGCCCACCATTGGGATGGCCTGGACCGAGGATTTTCGGGTGTTCCATCAGATGGAGAACGCGTTTCTGCCATATAACCGCAACGGGGTGCTTTTTCCCCGCAAAATCGGCGGCAACTACGCCATGCTCAGCCGGCCGAGCGACAACGGACACACCGCGTTCGGCGATATTTTCTACAGCGAGAGCCCGGACATGGTCTATTGGGGGAAGCATCGGCGTGTGCTCGAGCCCCGGGAGTCCTGGGAGAAGCTGAAGGTAGGGGCCGGGCCGGTGCCCATTGAAACCGGCGAGGGCTGGCTGCTGATTTACCACGGGGTGCTTCGTTCCTGCAGCGGCTTTGTCTACAGCATCGGCGCCGCTCTGCTCGATCGGGAACAGCCGTGGAAAGTGCTTGGGCGCACCCGCTCTTTCCTGATGGCTCCCCGGGAGGATTACGAATGCGTTGGCGACGTGCCGAACGTGGTGTTTCCCTGCGCAGCCTTGTGCGACAAAGATACGGGCAGGCTGGCCATTTACTACGGCGCCGCCGACACGGTCACGGGCCTGGCGTTCAGCCGGGTAGACGACATCGTGGACGCGATCCGCGCAGACGGCTGAAGGAGGGATCGGTATGCTGAAAATCGGCGTGATTGGCTACGGCGGCCGGACGGGCGATCTCATCAAGGACGTGCTGCTGGAGCTGAAGCTGGATGTGGAGATTGTAGCTTTTACGGATTTGGACGAAGCTGCGGCCCGGGCCCGGATGTCTCATCCCCGTTTGCATCCCGAAACCATTCGGTATTACAAAACCGCGCGGGAGATGCTGGACAGCGAGGAGCTGGACGGATGCATGATCGGCACGCGGTGCAATACGCATACCTCTTATGCCGTGGAGGTGCTGCGCCGGAATATCCCGCTGTTTCTCGAAAAGCCGGTATCCACCACGATAGAGGATTTGCGCGCCTTGGCCGCCGCGGGCAAGGCGACCACGGCTCAGACGGTGGTCTCTTTCCCTCTGCGCACATCGGGCATCGTCCGGAAAGCCAAGGCTATTATCGACAGCGGGGAGATCGGCGAGATACAGCATGTCCAGGCGTATAACAACGTCCCATACGGCGGCTGTTATTACCATTCCTGGTACCGGGACGAAAGCGTCACCGGCGGGCTGTTCCTGCAGAAAGCGACCCACGATCTCGACTATATTCAATACATGCTGGGCCGTCGGCCGGTGGAGCTCTGCGCCATGGAATCCAAGCAGATTTTCAAAGGGGACAAACCGGCGGGACTGCGCTGCTCCGACTGCCCCGAGGAGCGTACCTGCCCGGAAAGCGAGTGGTTCATGACCACCTACAAGGCGGATCATCCTCACGGCGATCTCTGCTGCTTTTCCACCGCCACCGGCAACCATGATTCGGCCAGCGTTCTCGTCCGGTACGACACCGGGATGCATGTATGCTACAGCCAGAACTTTTTTGCCCGCAAGAATGCCCAGCTGCGCGGGGCGCGGTTCCTCGGCTACAAAGGCACGCTGGAATTTGATTGGTATACCGGGGAAATCCATCTGCACAAGCACGACGAGCCGGTGGATGCGTGCTATAAGCTGGATTTGACCGCCTCCTCCCATTTCGGCGGGGATAAACAGCTGATGCTGAATTTCTGCGGCGTGATGGCGGGAACGGAAAACAGTGAGAGTCCGCTGGAGGACGGCATCGCCAGCGCGCTGCTCTGCCTGAAGGCCGCCGAGTCGGCCAGAGAGCATCGCTTTGTGGATATCGCCTTATAGAGGAGTGAGGGTATGCGGAAAATCGGCGTAATCGGCTTCGGCGGCCGACTGGGCGATCTGATTCAGAACGTGCTGCTGGAGTTGGGGATGGATGTCAAAATTGCAGCGGTGGCGGATACGGATTTGACGGCGGTGCGGGGGCGGCTGCGCCATCCCGGCCTGACGGCCGACGGCATCCGCTTTTATACGGATGCACGGGAAATGCTGGACAACGAGGAACTGGACGGGTGCATGATCGGCACGCGGTGCAATACGCATACCCCTTATGCCGTGGAGGTGCTGCGCCGGAATATCCCGCTGTTTCTCGAAAAGCCGGTATCGGTCACTATGGAGCAGCTGCGGGCCCTGGACGCTGCTGGAAAAGCGACCGCGGCCCAGACGGTGGTTTCCTTTCCGCTGCGCGCGTCGCTGCCGGTACGCAAGGCCAAGGCCATTATCGACAGCGGGGAGATCGGCGAAGTGCAGCACGTGCAGGCTTGGAACAACGTCCCCTATGGGGCGGGGTATTACCATACCTGGTGCCGGGACGAAAGCGTCACCGGTGGGTTGTTCCTGCAAAAGGCGACCCACGATCTCGACTATATCCAGTACATACTGGGGCATCGGCCGGTGGAGCTCTGCGCCATGGAATCCAAGCAGATTTATAAAGGGGACAAACCGGCGAGGCTGCGCTGTCCCGACTGCCCCGAGGAGCGCACCTGCCCGGAAAGCGAGTGGTTCATGACCACCTACAAGGCGGATCATCCTCACGGCGATCTCTGCTGCTTTTCCACTGCCACCGGCAACCACGATTCGGCCAGCGTTCTCATCCGGTACGACACCGGGATGCATGTATGCTACAGCCAGAACTTTTTTGCCCGCAAAAACGCCCAGCTGCGCGGAGCGCGGTTCCTTGGCTACAAGGGCACGCTGGAATTTGATTGGTACACCGGGGAGCTGCTTGTGCATAAGCACGACGAGCCGGTGGATGTATGCTACAAGCTGGATTTGACCGCCTCCTCCCATTTCGGCGGGGATAAACAGCTGATGTTGAATTTCTGCGGCGTGATGGCGGGAACGGAAAACAGTGAGAGTTCGCTGGAGGACGGCATCGCCAGCGCGCTGCTCTGCCTGAAGGCCGTCGAGTCGGCTCGGGAGCATCGCTTTGCCGAGGTGCGGCTGGATGGATAGGATTTGCCTGCGCTGCGCCGACGCCGCACTGCTGGAACCCCTGGAGGAGGCGGCGCGGGAGCTGGGCCTGCCGCTGGATATGGACGGCCGGCCAGTATGGCTGGAGCCGGGAGGCGAGGGGCTTCGCATCGATCCCCGGGGAGACGCCGTCCAGGTGTGCTACGGCACCCGCGCCGCCGCCTTCCGCGCCCTGAGCCTGCTGCCCGAGACGCTGGAAAGACAGGACGTCTTCCTCCAGTCGCCCCGCTTTACCTTAAACGGCGTGCTGGTGGATGCCAGCCGAAACGCCGTACCGAAGCCGGAAACGCTGTACCAGCTGATTCGGCGGTGCGCGGCGATGGGACTCAACGCCCTGTTTTTGTATACGGAGGACACGATCGAGCTGCCCGATTATCCCTATTTTGGGTATATGCGGGGGGCCTATACGGCTCAGGAAATCCGGAAGCTGGACGACTACGCCGCCCGATTCGGAGTAGAGCTGATCCCCTGCATACAGACCTTGGCACATTTTACCGCCCCCATGCGGTGGCGGGCCTTCGACGAGCTGCGGGATATCGGGGATATCCTGCTGTTGGATGACGATAAAACCGATCGGTTTCTGGACGCTCTGATTGCGCGGGTGCGGGAGCTGTTCGGCTCCAGGCGTATCCATGTGGGACTGGATGAAGCCCATATGGCAGGGTTGGGGCGATACCTGGACAAACACGGCTGTCCCGATCGGGCCGACTTGCTGCTGCGGCATGTCGAGCGGGTGGACGCCATTTGCCGGCGGCACGGGTTTCGCCCCATGATGTGGAGCGATACCTTTTACCGGATAGGCGGGGGCGGCTATAAGGACGATGTCGTTACGCCGGACATACGCCGCCGCGTTCCGCCCGACATGCAGCTGGTGGCCTGGGACTACTATTCCGCGAAGCCGGAGGACTATGCCGCCACGCTGGAGAGTCACCAGCGGTTCGAGCGGGATATCCTGTTTGCCGGAGGGGCGTGGAAATGGCTGGGCTTTGCTCCGCATATCGGCCACAGCCTGGAGCGGAGCCGGACAGCGCTGACGGTCTGCGCGGCCCACGGCGTGAAGGAAGTGATCCTCACCGCCTGGGGGGACGACGGAGCCGAAGGATCCCTGTGGGGAATTCTGCCGGTCATGCAGCTGTTTGCAGAGGCGTCCTGGGAGCCGGCGGCGGACGAGAACCGTCTGGCGGCCCGCTTTGCGGCCTGTACCGGCCTGTGCTGGACGGATTTTCTCGCCATCGACCAGCTGCATCTGCGCCCGGGAGACGCGCCGGACACGCCGGGACCGGCCAACCCCGCCAAATATCTGCTGTATCAGGACGTGTTGCTGGGCCTGTTTGACGCCCACGTGCCGGAGGAAAGGGACGCCCCGGTTTTTGCGGCGGCGGCGGACGCGATGCGGGCCGCTGCTCTACGGAATCCGCAGACGGCTCTGTTTGAGACGCTGGAGAAGCTGGCCGCCGTTCTGGCGTGTAAGGCGGATTTGGGGGTGCGGCTGCGCCGCGCTTATCAGGAGGGGGACAGGCAGGCGCTTTGCCGCCAGAGGGAGACTCTGCGCCGCCTGCCGGATTTGTGCGAGGCGCTGTACCGGGCGGTGTGCCGCCAGTGGGCAGCGGAAAATAAACCGTTTGGCCGGGAGGTGCTGGATATGCGTTTCGGCACGCTGGCCTTCCGTCTGCGGGCGGCGCTGGAAACGCTGGACGCCTATCTGGCGGGGGCCGCTGCTTCCATTCCAGAGTTGGAGATGACCCTGCTGCCGTACGATGCGCGGGAGGACAGCCGCGGCCTTCCCATAGAGGAGAGCGCCTGGCTAAAAATCGCGTCCGCCGGTGTTCTGCAAATTTAAGAGAGAGGGAGATGCCCTATGCGTTTTGTGCGAAAGTCGCGCGCCTTGGCGCTTTGCCTGCTGTTCCCGTTGACGGCCGCCGGCTGCTCCGGGGCGCCAAGTCCATCCTCGTCGGCCGCCGCGCCGACTGCCAGCGCGGTTTCCTCCGCCTGGTCATCCGCTCAGATGACCACAACCGCCGTAACAAGCGCTGTCACGACCTCCGGCAAGGCTTCCACCACCCAGGCATCCCCTGCGTCCGCCCGGAAAACGACGACCAGCCGGCATGCCGCATCCGCCACCAAGGCCGCGCTCGCGACCACAGGCAAGCAGTCAACCGATTCGGGGTTCCTGAACGCGGCGCTTTTTAACAAGGGGCGGGACGCTTATGGCGGTAAAAGCATCAACGTTTTGGGGGACAGCATTTCTCACGGGGCCAATGCGCCCAATATCCCGGATCATTCCTATGTGGGGCTGCTCAAAAAAGCGGTCGCCAAAAAGTTCGGTGTCTATAATTATGGCTTTACCTCCCTGCTGTGTACCTTCGATAATCCCGACGGCACGTATCAGGAGCTGCACACCATCGATTTGGCGGCAGGCGAATGGGGGCATGGCGGCGGAGAAGGCGCCGCCGGGCATCTGGGGTTTGAGCTGTACCGTTCGCTGTCCGGCCAGGCCAAAATGACGGTGACGGTGGACCGTAACGCCACCGATGCGGGCCGGCATGTCAAGGGCCTGTACGTGTATTATGAAGCGGGACCGGCTCAGGGCTCCTTCCGTGTAGAGGCCGCCGGCCGGACGCTGGCGACAGTGGACTGCCGCCGGGACAAAACCGATACCTGTGCCCGATCCCCGTATATACCGCTGCCCGCCAATCTGCCCGCTAAGGCGGAGATTTGCGTGGTGAGCAGCGGCGCGGCCCCCGTTGTCATCACGGGCTTTGGCTATGCCGAGGAGCCGAACGGGGTGACGGTGCAGAATTATTCCCGCAGCGGCTTGCAGCTCGTCGAGGTGGGCAACGATGTCATTCAATCGGTCTGCCGAGCCAATGTGGTGGTGCTCGCTTTGGGCTTCAACGACGCGGGGATGCAGGCGGATCACGCGGCCTTCCGCAATAAAATCAATCGGATCATCCGTTCCTGCGAGGCAAGCGGGGCGAAGCTGGCGGTAGTGGACACCCTGTGGACCTTCCAGGCGGAAAAAGAATTCTACCGTGCCGAGCTGAAACGTGCCGCCGACGAGCTGGGCGGCCTATACATATCCTTCACGGATTTGGCGGAACAGAACCCGGGCATGATTCAGGACGGGGCCCATCCCTCGGTGGCGGGGCATCGTCTGGTGGCCCGCCGAATCTGCGAGAAGCTGGGACTGCCTATGTCCGAATAACACAATAGGAGACGAGTATGAAACTGCAACGGTATGCCGATAACCCCATTCTGTCCGCCAATCCGGACAACGATTGGGAATCCCTTTGCGTCTGCAATCCGGCGGTCTGGTATGAAGACGGGATGTTCACCATGCTGTACCGTGCGGCGGGCGGCGACGAAGCCCACCGCATCCATTTGGGACTGGCGACCAGCGCCGACGGCTTTCATTTTGAGCGCCAAGACAGCCGGCCGGTTCTGTCTCCCACGCCGGGGAACTACGACGGCGGCTGTGTGGAGGATCCCCGGGTGGTCAAGCTGAACGGCACGTTTTATGTCACCTACGCCTGCCGGCCCTATCCGCCCGGCCGGTATTGGGAGTTTCCCCCAACCAACCAGCCTCTTTGTCCCGGCGTCGAGACCTGGGGATTCGAGGACAACCTGACTTTTACCGCCCTGGCGGCCACCCGGGATTTCCGTGCCTTTCGGAAGATGGGCCGGATGACCCGGGCGGGCATGGATGACCGGGATGTGCTGCTTTTCCCGGAGAAGGTGGGGGGCCGCTATGTCCGCCTGTCCCGCGGCAAGGAGTGGGTGGGAGAGGCATACGGGTGCCGGTATCCGTCCATCTGGCTGGCGTATTCCGATCAGCTGCTGGAATGGCCGGACGCGGCGGGCTGCCGCCTGCTGGCGGAGGCGCGGGAACCCTGGGAGGAAAAGCTGGGCGCCTGCGCGCCGCCCATCCGCACCGACAAGGGCTGGTTTATGCTCTATCACGCGGTGGACGCGCAGGGGATTTACCGCGTGGGGGCCATGGTGCTGGATCTGGAGCATCCGGAACGGGTGCTGGGCCGCACCCGTACACCGATTCTCGAGCCGGAAGAATTCTATGAAACCGACGGGTATTACAACGGCTGCGTCTTTCCCACCGGCAACGTGGTGAAAGGGGGGATTCTCTATGTCTATTACGGCGGCGCCGATCGCTATTGCTGCGCCGCCACAGCGGATTTTGATTCATTGCTGGAGGCTGTGCTGAAAAACGAATAAAGAGGAGAATGCGGAAATGAAATGGAGTCGAATCTTCGCGGCGGGCACTCTTCTGGTTTCCACGCTGTTTTCCATCCCGGTTCTGCCGGCGGGGGCCGTATCGACGGCGCCTGCCCCTATACAGCTGACCATGCTGCAGGATTTCTCCACCTATTCCACCGGTCAGGAGCTGAACGCTCCCGGCAACATTCCGGTTTCGCCGCCGTCGGCGGCCGCCGGCGCCCGGGCGGTAGATACCTTGGGCGCGCCCGGCGCGGCCCGGGCGGTATCCCTTTACGCGCAGAATGTGGGCGGTTACGCCACGGCGACCGATTTGTTCTATGAGGTGTTCTATCCGCAGAACACCTCCCTGCAGTCGCTGGAGGGCGTGATGGCGTATATCCGCCTGCCCAAGGGAAAGCCCGGCGACCGGTACAGCCTGTTTCATTTCAATCTCTATACCATAAAAAACAACACGCCGGCCTGGACCAACGCGGGGAACGCGCCGGTGCAATACCTGGGGGTGCGCGACACCGCTTGGCACACGGTAACTGCCTTTGACGGCCATATCAAGCTGCCCTATGGGTTTGAGGGCTATGTGAAGCTGCGCTTCGCTGACTTGCCCGCTGGAACGCAGGCGGCGCTTTCCGGTGCGCAGGCCATTAGCTCTACCTTCCGTTTCCGGGAGATCGGCGGCGCGCGGGGCTCCGCCGTCGTAAACGCCTTATACGGCATCACGGCGGACAGCGCCGCCGTGACTGCCCGGCTCGGCGGAACGGGCCGCGACGTGTATTTGGCCACTGGCCGGCCCGACGACGGCTTCAACATCCTGCCTCTGGCGAACGCCGGCGTGGCGGGAGCCCGGCAGGACTTCAGCGGCTTCGACCCGGGCGATGATGTCAAGGCGAGCGGGCTGTTCACCTCCACCAAGAGCGACGTGACAGCCCTGGCCGTGCCGGACATCAGCGGGCTGGACGACGGTCCGGCACTGGAAATCCAATCCCCCACGCTGTCCGGTTTCCGGGACACGGATCCTCAGTATGAGGTGTTTTTCTCTCAGGACACCCGTATGGACGGCACGCAGGGGCTGCTGCTTTATATCAAGTGCGGCGGCCCTCATCCGCAGGACGCTACTTCTAAGGTGTTCTTCAGTCTCTATTCCACCCGGGAAAACGAGGCGAATTTCACCAATCTCGGCAGTGGGACGGCCCAGGTGCTGCCCAAGGGCGGCGACGCCTGGAGCGAGGTGACGGCCAGCGAGGGCATCCTGACCCTGCCGGCGGGCTTCGAAGGCTATATCCTGGCGCCGCTGACGGAAATGCGGCAGGACTCTGTCGCCGGGCGCACGGACAACCGCTATGCCATCAGCGTCAGTTTCCGTTTTCTGGCACTGGGTGGCGCGGCGGGGAGCACGACGCTGGACGGCCTCTATCTCCTCTCCGGGATGGGGAACGATCCCAGGCTGCTGACCCTGAACGGCTGCGATGTGCAGGATTTATCGACAGGCGGACGGATTTCCGATCCGCTAAAGCTGACCATGCTGCAGGATTTTTCCTCTTATGAGGAAGGCGACAATCTGCGCGGCGCGGATAAGGTGGTCATCAGCCCGGAATCGGCCGCATCCGCCACCGCGACAGGGGCCAGGGGCCTGACCGCGCCTGGCTCAGAGGGCGCGGTGGTGCTGAATTCCACTGAACTGGGCGGATTCGCCACGGCCAACAATTTGATTTATGAGGTGTTTTCACCCCCCGATACCCAGATGAACGGGCTGGAAGGGGTCATGCTCTATATCCGGCTTCCCAAGGGGCGGCCCGGCGATCGGTACAGCCTGTTTCACTTCACGCTGTTTAGCTATAAAAACGAAACCCCCGCCTGGACTAACGCGGGAAATGCGCCGGTGCAGATATTGGCCCGCCGGTCGGATCGATGGCAGACCGTCACGGCATCCGACGGCAATATCCGTCTGCCCTACGGGTTTGAGGGCTATGTCAAGCTGCGATTTGTGGATCTGCCCGCCGATAAGCGGGCGGCGCTGTCCGGCGCGCGGCTTATCAGCACCTCTCTGCAATTTCGGGAAATCGGCGGCGATCGCGGCCCGGCGGTACTGCACGCCATTTACGGCGTCCAGCGGGATGGGAACGCGGCAGTGGCCTCTCTGCCCGGCAGCGGGAATCTGTATCTGAACGGCGGCGCTTCGGTGCGCGGCGCCTCGGCGGACGCGGCCGACGCCATACAGGCGGAGCCTCTTCTGCACTTCGACGGCTTCGCGTCAGGGGACGATGTGCTCGCCAGCGGCATGGCCGCTTTTACCAAAAGCGACGTGTCCGCGGCGGCGGTACCCGGGATCAGCGGGCAGGACAACGGGCCGGCTTTGTCCATCCAGTCCTCTACCCTGTCCGGCTTTCGCGATACCGATCCGCATTACGAGGTGTTTTACCGGGATAACGCCCGCTTGGACGGGATGACAGCCCTGCTGCTCTACGTCCGCTGCCCTCAGCCCTATCCGGGCGAAGCGGTGAGCCGGATGAAATTCAATCTCTATTCCACCAGGGGCTCCCAGGCGAACTTTACCCACCTGGGGAATGGCACGGCCCGCATCCTGCCGAAGGGCGGGACGAACTGGACGGACAGCGTGGCCAGCGAGGGTATCCTGTCTCTGCCCGCCGGGTTTGAGGGCTATATTCTCGCCCCATTTGCCGAAATGCGGCAGGATTCCATCGCAGGCCAAACCGCCGGGCGGGTCGCCGTCAGCACGACCTTCCAGTTTTCCGCTCTGGGAGGGGAAGCGGGCGGATTCCTCGTCGATTCCATCTGTGGCGTCCGGGCTTTTGGCAGCGGCGGCACGCAGCTGACGCTCGGCGGCGCACGGACGTTGGATATGACCTCCGGCATCCCTTACGATCCGGTCTCCGGGACGGTGCAGCGGGAGTTCGCGCCGTTCTGCGGAGAGGAGGACGCCCTGCTGCTGAAAAATCCGCAGCGGGGGTTCCGGATGGAAACCTTCGTCAACGTGGCCAATCTGGCGCAGGACTATCAGGTGTTGCAGCCCGATCCAACCATTCGCCTCAAGGACTGCATCGCCCAGTATGTGCCGGAATCCCCACAGCTGGCCCAGGTGTATTTTTATCTGACTGGCTATAAAAACACGCCGGTCATCCCGGACTACGGCATCCAGCGGATTCAGGCGTATTTCGATTATGCTCGGCAGGTACATGTGCAGCTGCTGGTGCGTTTCGCTTATCAGGCGGATATGAACGGCGTCGGCGAGGCGCCGCAGTCGGTGATGCTTAGCCATATGCGGCAGCTTCGGACGCTGCTGGAGGCTAACCGGGATATCATCCACGTGGTTCAGGCGGGGTTCTTGGGTGCCTGGGGCGAGTGGCACAGCTACAAACAGCCCCACGACCAGGTGGAACTGCTGCGGGGCCTAGAGGCGATGACGCCGGCCGGTCTGGCGATTCAGGTGCGGATTCCGGATTACAAGAATTTGATCCCGAAGACCGATCCGCTGTACAGCCGGCTGTCCTTTCATAACGACAGCGTGTTCGGCGAAGCGGCGGGCGGCACCGGGGGCGTGGATCCCGGCACCGCTCAGTGGCAGCAGTTCACCCGGGAGTCCCCTTACCAGCCGGTGGATGGCGAGCTATTCTGGGGCAGCTGGTCCTTGGATCCGAACGAGGGAGGCTATCTGATCGACGGCTATAAGGTCCTCAAGGAGCTCAGCGAGCATCATTTTACCTCTCTGAGCCTGCATCACAATTATCGGGAGGACGGCCCCTCGAAAAGGTATTCCATGCAAATCTGGAAGGAGAACCCGGTGACCGAGAGTTGGCTGCGCGCCAACGGGATTCTGTACGCGCCCGGCTGGTTCCGCAACGACGGGGGACAGACGGCGCAGCGCCAGGTATTTGACTTTGTGCGGGACTATCTGGGATATAAGCTGGAGGCATCGTCCCTGACGGTGACCGGCGGACGAAATCCGGGCGGGACGATGCAGGTCGGGCTGCAGCTAGCCAACTACGGGTTTTCCGTCCCCTTTAATATGGAGAGCGGCTTTGCCATTCTCGACGAGGAAAATCGCGTGGTGTCCACGGTTTCCGCCGGCACCCCGTCTGGGTGGCACAGCCGCAATCCGGCCGACTACACCGACGCAGCCCGGCTGACGCATACCATCTCGGGGAGGGTTTCCCTGCCGAATGAGCACGGCCGTTACCGGTTGGCCTTCTACCTGAAAGACACAGCCGGCAATCCCGCACGGCTAGGAAGCCGGATGCCATTTGCAGGCGGGTATCATATATTGGAGGAGCTGAGTATCTAGGCGGTATAAAGGCATAAGCTGCAACGGCACATAGCAAGGCCGGATGGACGTGGTAATCCCACACCCATCCGGCCTTGTTTGCTATTTTAATCCTTACATTGCGGTTCTCCCGCCGAGAGGTAAGCCATCTGTTTGTCAATCCGCTCCCGCAGCTGCCGGACAAAACGCGCGGGTCCCAGGACGCGCACCACCGGGCCAAAGCCCAGCAGGCGAATCAACACCTCCGTCTCGTCGTCCTTCTGGTACCAGAGCTTGACGAGACAAGCGTTGGTGTCCGCGTCGTACTCGCTTTGTTTTTCAAAGGAGGAGAATTCCACCATAAACCGTTCGATTCCGTTGCGCTCGTCCGTGACCAGAATTTGTAGCGGCTCGGCGCACCGCCGGCTCCGCCGCCAGGCTTCCACATCCAAAGGGCCGGCATACCGCTCCGGAGACGGTTCGATCTGCGTGATGCGGTTCAGGTTCAGGCTGAAATACCCGCGCAGCCTGCCGTGCCGCACCTTGGCGGCAAACACGCGGAATTTATCGTCCTTGGCGGAATACTCCAGCTGCAGGGGGATATACTGGCCGTTGTTCGGGCGGCCCTTCGGCGGCGTATACGCGATCGACAACGCCGCCCGCTCCCGCATGGCGGCGAGAATGGCCTGGAACCGCCGGCGATAGTCCTCGTCGGCATAGGGATCGCCGTCCAGATACCGGTCAAAGCAGAGAAAATCCTCCTGGCGGTACAGCGGTTCTACGTCCGCCAGTTCTTTGGAAAGATGCTGAAACGAATCGTCGGAGAGAAAAAGGCGGATGCGCGCGTCGGCCAGCAGCGCCTTGAGCCAGGAGGCCTCCAGAAGCGTCAGCGGCAGGGTGGGCGATGTGCGCAGCCGGCTGTCATACCGTCCATCCCGCGCGGTCAGCAGGGGCCAGGCGCCCTCGTCAAGCAGCTTGGGAATCAGCTGGAGTGTGCTCTCGCCGTAGCCGCGCTGCGATACCAGCGCCTCGATCTGTCTGCGATCCAGGGGCGCGGCCCGCAACACGGCGGCCACCACCTCGTAGTAACAGCCATATACCTCGGAAAACAGCTCCATTAGCCCTCACCCCCGTACATCTCTGCCAGCCGCCGGATATCGTCATGAAACCGCTGGATCGCCTCCTGACCGTCGCCCTCGAGCGCGACGATCCGCCCGATAAAGGTTTTGACCCAGTTCATCATCTCTCCCGTGTCGGAAACCTGCGTGGTATAGCGCCAACGGCCCGGGGCGATCGGTTCCACGGTTCCGCCCCGCCCCTCCCGCCGCAGGCGCTGAAGAATATACGGCTCCCGTTCCTCGTCCACGGCCAGAATCATGGAAAACCGCTGCCGCCGGCTGCGGCCCGGAATGGCCGCTCCCCAGGATCCGGCGAGGAGCGGCTCGGCCAGCGTTTTGCAGGCCGCGTCCCCTTCCTCTCCCGGCAGAGGCGCCGCTTTCTTGATGTAATCCAGCCGAAAAGACGCGAAACGGCGCGCGTCCAGCCGCCGCGCCGCTAAATAGCGCCGCCCGGTCTGGACGCTGACCAGGATTTTGAGGGGGATCACCGTGCAGACGGTCTCCGCGCTGTTTCGGCCGCTGACGTTGGTAATTGTTAGCCGTTCGCCCCGCCGCATGGCCTGAAGGGCCGTGAGCAGAATCTGATCCTCAAGGGTATGGGCGATAAAATGATGCTTGAAGCGGAACGTGAGGTTTTCGCTTGGAAGGCGGCCCGCCAGGTACGCGCCGACGACGGCCAGCGGCGCGGTTTCTCCGAAAAAGGCCAGCAGTTCCGGCAGATTGGTTTGGTCGGGAAACAGGGTTTCCAGCGAACGGGACGCGCGTGTATAGCACAGCCTGCGGCCCTGCTTCTCCGTATGTAAAATTCCCAGCTGAGCATATTCCTTTAGCTTCCGGCGGACGGTGAGGGGCTCAAAAACCTGATCGTATGCCTCGAGCAGCTCGTCGGTGATCGCTTCCGCGTGCCGGGGCCGGCCGTCCGCCAGGAGATCGAGCAGAAAAAAGTGCAGGAGGATGTCGTTATCGGTGAAGCTTTTGGATTGCCAGGCCCGGTATAGGGGATTGCGGGACAGAGTCCCGGCGTCCAGGGATAAAAAGAGCGCTTTGCCGCCGGCGCGATATTCCCAGCGCAGGCTGTCGCCCAGCCAGCTTTCGATCCGCCGCCGCTCGTTGTCGTAGGTGCGGCCGCTTTTTCGGTCGAAATCCTCCCGGGTCTTAAAGCCGAAAATCAGAAAATCCCGCATATAATCGCGCACCAGATCAAAACGCTTGACAAGCTCGCTGTAGGCCATGTTCTCGCCTCCTCTGTCCTCAAGTTTACGACAAACCCATCTATCTCGCAACTTTTTTGATATGAAAAGTTTTCCAGAGGCGCGTATGATGGAAGCATGAAAGGCGCGCACAGCCATTCTCTTCGATAAGGACGCGGCCTGAGGGCATGACCCGCCGCGTGAAGGCCGGCCTGAAAACCGGCACGCGCCTTGAAAGGGTTGAAAGGCACAGACAGCCATTTTTAGGTGACGCAGCTGCCGACAGGCGAATGCGGCCGGGTCAGATCCGGCGACGTGCCTTGTTTTCCCCATTCGATAGGAGGAAATCGCCATGCTGGATGATTTGAAACAAGAAGCCAATACCACCCGGACGGAAAACGGCGCCGCGGCGTATACCACCACCATGAGCGATTGCCTGGATCTGTTTTCCACCATCGGCGCCCTGCGCGCCGCCCCCGCCGCTGAAATCGAGGGCCGGTTCACCCGCGCCTTTGCGGAAAACCCCGATCTGGCCATGAAAATTGCATTTTTCGCCCGCGATGTGCGGGGCGGCTTGGGGGAGCGCCGGGCCTTCCGGGTGATTCTGAAAACCCTTGCCGCGCTGTCTCCCGCCTCGGTGGTCAAAAATCTGGACGCGATCCCGGAGTGCGGCCGGTACGACGATTTGCTGACCCTGCTGGATACCCCCTGTCAGGACGCGATGCTGGCCTACATACGGACGATGCTGGCCCGCGACCGGGCCGCTTTGGAAACCGGGGAGGGCGAAGTGTCCCTGCTCGCCAAATGGCTGCCTTCGGTGAACGCCAGCCATCCCGGCACGGTGCGCAGCGCCAAACGGGTGGCGCGGGCGCTGGGCATGAACGACGCGCAGTACCGCAAAACCCTGTCCGCACTGCGGGCCCGCATCGCGATTCTGGAAAATTCCCTGCGTGAGCGGGCGTATACCTTCGACTATGCCAAGCAGCCCTCCAAGGCCATGTTCCGATACCGCAAGGCATTCCTGCGCAACGACGGCCCCCGCTATCGGGCGTATCTGGCCCAGGTGGCCGCCGGCAAAGCCGCGCTGCATACCAGCACGCTCTATCCTTACGAGCTGGTGGCCCCGCTGCTGGACGGCGTTCCCTCCGAGGGCGAGCGGCGCGCGTTGGACGCCGCTTGGAAGGCCCTGCCCGACTATACCGGCGGCGAGGACGCCCTGGTGGTGGTGGACGGCTCCGGCTCTATGTATTGGAGCGCCGCGCAGCCCCGGCCCGCTGCGGTGGCCCTGTCTCTGGGCCTCTATTTCGCCCAGCGCAACCAAGGGGCGTTCCGGGGGCACTTCGTCACCTTTTCCGGCCGGCCCCGGCTGATAGAGGTGAAGGGGCGGGATCTCTGTGAACAGGTGCGTTACTGCGCGGGGTTCAACGAATGCGCCAACACCAACGTGCAAGCGGTGTTTGATCTCCTCCTTCGCACCGCCGTCAAGCACCGCCTGGCGCAGAAGGAACTGCCCGCCGCGCTGTACTTCATTTCCGATATGGAATTCGATGCCTGCGCGGAAAACGCGGAGACGACCAACTTCCAGTACGCCCGCCAAGCCTTTGAGGCCAGAGGCTACCGCCTTCCCCGGGTGGTGTTCTGGAACGTGGCCAGCCGGCGGCTCCAGCAGCCTGTCACCAGCAACGAGCAGGGGGTGGCGCTGGTTTCCGGCTGCACGCCCCGTCTGTTCGAGATGGTGGCGGCAGGCCGCCTGTCTCCCTATGCCTATATGCTGGAGGCGCTGAGCGCGCCCCGCTACCGCGACATCGTCGCGTAACAATAGAAAACAAAGGAGAGAGAGCCATGCTGGAGATCACCGGCACCCACAACACCGCCAAGGTGTTTATCGATACGATTGACGAAACCGCGCGGGAACAGATCCGCACCATGTGCAGCCAGGACTATCTGGCGGATTCCCGCATCCGCATCATGCCCGATACCCATGCGGGCAAGGGCTGCACCATCGGCACCACCATGACTCTGCATGGCCGGGTGGCGCCCAATATGGTGGGGGTAGACATCGGCTGCGGCATGGAGGTCGCCGTTCTGGAGGAAAAGCAGCTGGATTTGGAGGCTCTCGATCGCTTGATTTACGCCGCCATTCCCGCCGGGATGGAGGTGCGCGGCCAGCCTCACCCCTATCTGGAGGAGATCGATCTCCGCGCGCTGCGCTGCTTCGGGGAAATCAACGAGCACCGCGCCCGTCACTCCATCGGCACGCTCGGCGGCGGCAACCACTTTATCGAGGTGGATCGGGATGATGAGGGTGTCCTGTATCTGGTCGTCCACTCGGGCAGCCGCCATCTGGGCACCGAGGTGGCGGAGTGGTACCAGCGGGAGGGCTATCGCGCCCTCTCCGGCGGCAGCCAGCGCCAGATCGAGGAGCTAATCGCCGCGCTGAAGTCGGCAGGGCGGTCCGAGGAGATCGAGGGCCGGATCCGGGAGATCAAAACCCGCCGGCCTGCCGGCGCGGTCGCGCCGGAGCTGGCCTATGTGGAGGGGGCGCTGTTTGACGACTATATCCACGATATGAAGCTGACCCAGCGCTTCGCCCTTCTCAACCGCAAGGCCATTGTGGATGAAATCGTCCGGGGCCTGGGCCTCACGGTGCGGGAAAGCTTTACCACCATTCATAACTACATCGATACCGACGCCATGATTCTGCGCAAGGGCGCGGTTTCCGCCTGCCGAGGCGAACGCCTGATCATCCCCATCAATATGCGGGACGGCAGCCTGATTGGCATCGGGAAGGGCAACGAGGACTGGAACTGCTCCGCCCCTCACGGCGCGGGCCGGCTGATGAGCCGCCACGCCGCGGCGGCCGCCTTTACGGTGGAGGAGTTTCAGCGCGCCATGGAGGGCGTTTACACCACCTCTGTCGGCCGCGCCACCCTGGACGAATGCCCCATGGCCTATAAAGGGATGGAGGCCATTGTCGACAACATCGGCCCCACCGCGTCCATTGAAAAAATCATCCGCCCCATCTACAATTTCAAGGCGGGATAAGGGGGAAAATCATGCGGGATCGCATTTTGCATCAGCTGCAGCAGCTGGAAAAAACAGAAGGCATCACCATTCTGCACGCCGTCGAATCGGGCAGCCGCGCTTGGGGCTTTCCCTCGCCCGACAGCGATTACGATGTGCGTTTCATCTACGTCCGGTCCTGTGAGGCCTACCTGAGGCTGGAAAAGCGCCGGGATGTGCTGGAGCTTCCCATCGACGAGGAGCTGGATATCAGCGGCTGGGATTTGGATAAGGCCCTGCGCCTGCTCCATGGATCCAACCCCACCCTCTTCGAATGGTGCCAGTCGCCCATCGTCTACAAAACCACCCCGCTGTTCCAGTCCTTCCTGCCCACGATACACGCCTATTTTGCCGATAAATCCGGCCTGTGGCATTATTTGAGCACCGCCGAGGGCAACTATCGGGAATATTTGAAAGGGGAGAGGGTGCGGGTCAAGAAGTATTTTTACGTCATCCGCCCCCTGCTGGCCTGCCGTTGGATTCTGGAGAACCATACGCCGCCGCCCATGCGCTTTACCGATCTGGCGGATACCCAGCTCGAGCCGGCGCTGCGTCCGGTCGTGCGGGAGCTGCTGCGGATAAAGATGGCCGCGCCGGAGGTGGAGGAGATGCCCCGGATCGACGCGCTCAATACCTTTATTGAAGACAATCTGCCCCGACTGCGCGCGCGGATCGAAGCGCTGCCGCGGGAAAATCCGCCGGACTGGGCGCCGCTCAACGCGTTGTTTCTGTCGGCAGTATACTCGGCTGGCAAACCAACCATCAAGGCCCGTTCATAAAAAGCACCCCGCGTTTCGCTCACAGGCTGAAACGCGGGGTGCTTTACTCTTTTATGGCGGCGTGCCGCTGCTCCAGACAGGCAAGCAGGGCGCTCAGCCCTTCTTCGGTCAAGGGGAATTCCTGCGGCTCGCCCGGTTCGGCCTTCTCGAAGCAGATATCCGTCGTCCATGTCCACAGGCGCAGCGTCTCTCCCTCCGGCGCGACGCGGAACCGCAGGCCGTCCTTGCTGCCGGTATAGACGTTGTCATTTGTAAAAAAATCGAGATGGGTGCATTCGAACATCACATTCAGGCCTTTCCGTTGGTTCTTTTCCTAAGTATAGCGAAAAAATGCGAAATGTGCAAGAAGGAATGAACGCTCCGCCCGTTGGACATACTAGAGCAAAATCGGCAATTGCCCATATCGCGGCAATCCGAATGGGAAGAAGGGGTGTCCATGGATTATCCGTCGATATGGCAGGAGTATAAAATGCCGCCGCTGCCGCCGGAGGCACTTCCAGAGCGGCTGGAGGGGAAAACCAGCGTGCTGATTATCGGCAGCGGCATGTGCGGCCTGCTGACCGCCTGCCGGCTGGTGGAAAAGGGCGTGACCGACATTTGTGTGGTGGACGCGGACGAGCTGTGCGCCGGCGCCACCTCGCATACCACCGCTAAAATTACCGCCCAGCACGAGCTGATTTACGACAAGCTGCTGCGGGGACTGGGCCGGGAGAAAGCTTGGCTGTACGCGCATATCCATCAGGATGCGGTGGAGGAATACGCCGCTTTGGCCGGCCGTCTCGGCGCCGACTGCGAATTCCATCGCTGTTCCTCCGTGCTGTATGCCGCCCACAGCGATAACCGGCGCAAGCTGGAGCAGGAGCGGGACGCCTGTCTGCGCCTGGGGCTTCCGGTCGTCATGGAAAAGCAGACAGAGCTGCCCTTCGCCGTGGCGGGCAGTCTGTGGCTGGCGGATCAAGCCTGCTTCCACCCGCTGAAATTTGTCGGCAGCCTGCTTGTCTGGCTGGCGGAGCAGGGGGTACGCTTTTATCCGCACGCCGAGGCCCTGCACCCTAAGGACGGCTGGCGGGACGGGCTGGTGCATACCAGCCGGGGAGAGGTGAAGGCCGATACCGTGGTGGTGACCACCCGGTTCCCCTTCATGGATAAGCCCGGGTTCTATTTCGCCCGAATCTGGCAGGAGCGCTCCTATGTGCTGGCCCTCAAAAACGTGCCCGCCATGGAGCATATGTACTTGGGTGTGGACGAGCCCGCCTACTCCTTCCGCCCCTGGAGCCAGGGGATTCTGCTGGGCGGCGGAAGCCACAAAGCGGGTCACGAGGGCAAGCGGCGGCATTTTGAAGAGCTGGAGGCGGCCAGCGGCGTCTGGTATCCCCATCGGGAGACGGCGGCCCAGTGGTCGGCCCAGGACTGCATGACCCACGACGGGGTGCCGTATATCGGCCGATACCGCCAGGCGGAAGGGAGTCTTTCCTCCCGGGTGTTCGTGGCCACCGGCTTCAACAAATGGGGGATGAGCGGCAGCATGGTGGCGGCCAACCTGCTCAGCGACGATATTCTGAGCCGGAGCAGCGACGCGGCGGAGGTCTTTTCCCCCTCCCGGTTCAATCCCGGGATGAAAGCCAAAAGCTTCCTGGTGGAGACCACCGATATGCTGGCCAATTTTATCGGCGGCTATGTGGAGCTGGCGGCCGACACCACCGGATCCCTACCGCCCGGTGAGGGCCGTATCCTCACCGTGGACGGCAAACGGGTCGGCGCGTATAAGGACACCGACGGGACGGTGTACACGGTCAATCCCATCTGCAGCCATATGGGCTGCGTGCTGGAATGGAACCGGGACGAGAATTCCTGGGATTGCCCCTGTCACGGCTCCCGGTACGACTACACCGGCCGGCTGCTCAGCGGCCCGGCCATTCAGCCGCTGGAAACCAACGCGGCCGAATAGCGGTTTTCCAAAGCCGGCTGCATGGCACGCGGCTTTGCGGATATACTATGGTAGAAAATACAGAGAGGGGAATGCATCTTGGAGGTAACGGGACAGGAATACCGGCAGATGAACAAAAAGGTGGCGCCCAAGTCACCGGTTTTTACCAACTGCCTGAAAGCGTTTTTGATCGGCGGAGGCATCTGCACCCTGGCAGAGGTCATCGTGCAGCTGCTGCAGACCTATGCGGGCATGGAGCAGAAGGAGGCCCGGCTCGTCGGCTCCATCGCGCTGATCTTCCTGAGCATCCTGCTGACCGGCCTGAACGTCTACGATAACATCGCCAAACATGCGGGCGCGGGCACGCTGGTGCCCATCACCGGCTTTGCCAACGCCGTCGCGGCCCCGGCCATCGAATTCAAAACGGAGGGCCTCGTCCTGGGCCTGGCGGCCAAGATGTTCACCATCGCCGGGCCGGTGCTGGTGTACGGCATCACCACGTCCATCGCGTATGGACTGATCCTGTATATTTTGTCGTTGTTTTAGGAGGGACCGTCATGCCGGAAAGAAAAGGCCAGTTCACCGTTACCCTGTCCAGCCGCCCCACCATCCTGGGCTATGCTTCCGTGGTGGGGAAAAAGGAGGGCGAGGGGCCGCTGGGCCGCTATTTTGACTATATTTTTGAGGACACGACTCTGGGGGAGAAGACCTGGGAGAAGGCGGAGAGCGCCCTGCAGCGGGAGGCGTTCACCCGCGCCCTCGACAAGGCGGGGATGTCCCCCTCCCAGGTCAACTACCTCTTCGCGGGCGATCTGCTGAACCAGAACGTCGCCTCCACCTTCGGGCTGCGGGAATACAATGTCCCGCTGTTCGGCCAGTTCGGGGCCTGCTCCACCATGGCGCAGACGCTCGGCATGTCGGCCATCTTTGTGGACAGCGGGGCGGCGGATGTCTGCTGCGCCGTGACCTCCTCCCACTTCTGTTCGGCAGAGCGGCAGTTCCGCTTCCCACTGGAATATGGCGGGCAACGCCCGCCTACATCCCAGTGGACGGCCACGGCCTCCGGCGCCGCGGTGGTGGGCATGGGCGGCAGCGGCGTGCACATCGCGGCGGTCTGCGGCGGAAGGGTGACCGACTTCGGCATCACCGACGCCAACAACATGGGCGCGGCCATGGCGCCGGCGGCGGCGGACACCATCTTCAATTTCCTGCAGGACACGTCCACCTCCCCCGACGACTACGATCTCATTGTCACCGGCGACCTGTCCAGCGTGGGAGGCGAGCTGCTGTGCGAGCTGCTCAGCCGCAAAGGCGTCAATCTTGGTAAGAATTACACCGACTGCGGGCTGCTGATTTATGACCGCAACAAGCAGGACGTTCACGCCGGCGGTTCGGGCTGCGGCTGTTCGGCGGCGGTGCTCAATTCGTATATTCTCAGCAAAATGGAGCGCAAGGAGCTGAACAGCGTGCTGTTCATCGGCACCGGCGCCCTGATGTCTCCCACCTCCTCCCAGCAGGGAGAGAGCATCCCGGGCATTGCCCATCTGGTGCATCTGGTCACGGCATAAAAAGCGGCCGGCGTACAAAGGTACGCCGGCCGTGCGTGGTTTTAGAGCAGACCCGCGGTGGCGATCCGCGTCCAGATGTTGCAGCTGATGGGATCCGGACTGCCGTCCTCCGTCCGGCAGTCGAAATAAAGACGCTCCTCCTCCAGCTCCTCCAGACGGGGCAGGGACCCCTCGGCGTAGGCGGCCACCCGGGCGGCGGCGGTTTTGCACCGCTGGATCATCCCGCCGACGCGGATGTCCTGCACCTCGAAGCCGAAGGGCTTGTTTTCCCGCATCCACTGCGTCTCGAGCGCCCTGCGGAAGTCTTCGGCGGCGGCCGTCACGGCGGGCAGGGTTTCCCGGGCCAGCCGGGCCAAGGCCGCCTTGTCTCCCGCGTCGTAAGCGGCCTTGAGCTGCAGCCCGATTTCACTCTTCAGGGACAGCACCCGGCATAAAGCGGCCAGCGTGTCGAACAGATAAGCGTAGGCTCCGGCCGCCGCGCCGGCTGCGGCCAGCCGCTCGGCAGTCTCGGCATAATAGGCGTTGTAGCCCGGCTGGACATGCTTGTCGAACAACCCGCAGAGCACATCCTGAAACAGCAGGTATTTACAGGCGTTCAGCCCCATGGCGCGGGAATCGGTGAGCGGGACGTTGGGAGCCTCCAGCAGGCGGAACGCCTCTAGAGCCGCGCCGGTACAGGTTTTCAGCCGCTTGGCCAGCTGTTCGTCGGTCACTTCTCCATGGAAGTTGACCTCTGCGAAAAGCTGCAGCACCGGAAGAATGGCGAACAGGCTGGTTTCCCCGCCGTTGTCTCCCCAGGCGGTGGCAAAAACCTGCCCAATGCCGTTGTCTGCACAGGCGGATAGCGCCATGCGGGACACCCGCAGGCTGTGTTCCAGGCTGGGGGCGTAGCCCGTCCATTTCCACGCGCCGCCCGCAAATAGAACCGGGTTGGGGAACCGGAGATGCTTCTTGCAGTTGGCGTCGTACACCTCCTGGCTGGTGGCGTAGTAATCCCAATAGACCAGCTCCACCCCTTCGGGCACCAGCTGGAGCTTCTCGGGCGGAATGGCCTCCTCGGTGTTGTAGCCGCCGCCTACCAGATGAAAGAACATATCGCTCCACATCATCGGGGTGAAGCCGTTCTCCCGGCAGATGGCGCATACCTTGTCCAGATGGCGGCACATCAGGGAGAAGCTGTCCGCCGGGCCGTGTATGTCCCGGTACCGGCCCCGGCCCAGATGGGCGGCCTCGTCCATGCCGATATGGATGCGCCTGCTGCGGAAGAGCCGCCGGCAGGCGCCGATCATGTCGGCGATTAACGCATAGGTGCGCTCATCGTCGGCCAGCAGAATGTCGTCAATGTCCCGGATGTCCCGATACGCGTCCCACTGCAGGGCCGATTGGAGATGGGCCAGCGTCTGGATGCACGGAACCAGCTCGATCCCGAAGCTGCTGGCATACTCGTCCAGCTCCCGCAGCTCCGTTTCCGTATACCGTCCCCGCATATAGCCGAAATAGGGCTGCCCTTCCACCGTATAGGTGTCCTCGGTGTACAGCATCAGGGTGTTGTGCCCCATCAAGGCCAGCTGCCGGATCAGCGTCTTGAGCGTCGGCAGGGAGGCCACTGCGTTGCGGGAGCAGTCCAGCATCAGGCCGTTGGTGGAAAAGCGGGGCGTTTCCAGCAGGGTGAAGCGGTCGAGATGGCTGTTTTCCACGGCCAAGCCGACACCCCGGTATAGAAAAGCCGGCTCCGAATACCGGATACAGATCCGGTTGCCCGCCTTTTTCACCTCCACCCCGTGTAAATCCTCGATATGCGCGGTGTATACCTCTACGCCGCCTTTGGCGTAGTGGATGCCGAGAGCGTCGTAGATTTCTTGCAGGGGGCGGCTGCCCGCCATGGTGCTGCTGGCGACATGCATAATGGATTCTCCCTTTCGTGTTAACGCAATGCGTCGGCCATGACCCGTACCAGGCCATGATCCTCGTCGTAGCTGTATTCCCAAATCATGATGCCGGCGATGCCGCTTTCCCGGACAAGACGGCACTTCTGCCGGAGGGACTCCTCGTCCTCGTAGGTGATGAACGTGTCCCCGTTGAACAGATAGGGGGCCTTGGCATCGTCGTCCCAATAGCGGGTATAGCCCTGTTTGTCCACATAGTCCCGCATCAGCTGGGTGTAGCCGGGTCCGTAATCGCTCCCTTCTCCGGAAAAGGCGTGCAGGCCGTGATTCTCGTCCTGTACGTGCTTCCATTGACGGGAGTAAAAGGCGGCGCCGATGATGATTTTGTCCAACGGCACGCCGTGGCGGTGAAACACCTCGATGTTTTCCGCCGCGCTGCCCTCGGTTTCCCTGTCCGTGGCCATGGGATAGGCGCAGGCATGGTGCATGGTGTAAGGGTTGTTGGCATTGATGTCGTAGGTCATCAAATTGACGTAATCTAGATAGGCGACCGATTCGCTCAGCTCCGTTATCTGGAAATACCAGGTTTTGCAGCCCGCCGCAATGGACAGGGTACGGTGCCCCTCCAGCTTATCCAGCTCCTCCCGCAGCGCTTTCAGCAGCAGAGTGTGCCGGTGTCTTTCGGTGAGGTCGCCGTTTACCGTGGGGTATTCCCAGTCGATGTCCAGGCCGTCAAAGCCGTAAGCTTTCACGGCACCGGCCAAGTTGACCGCCAGGGCCCGGATGTCCGCCTCGGTGCGGGTGCCCGCCGGAAATCCGCCGTTTTCACCGCTGGCGGTGGTGAGGATCAAACGAATGCCGGGATTCACCCGGCGGATGTCCGCCATTCGTTTTAGGTTGGTCAGTTCGTCCAGGCATACCTGCGTGCCGTCCACCCGACCGAAGCCGATATACACGATGTCCAGCAGCCGGATGTCCTCTTCCGTCAGCATGGGGATCGCCTTGTTCGTGCAGTAGGTAGCGAGAAGGGGCTTGTTCATGGCAATGACCTCATTTCTATTAAAATAAAAAGGGTTCCCGTGCGAAATGTTTTGCGTGTGCAAAGCGCACACGGCTCCCGTCGTTTTAGATAAAGAATAATACAGCCTGGCTGATTCAAGACAAAAAGCGAGATGAATAAACATAATATCCTAAAAAAACGATAGAACAGACGGAAAAATAGGGAGCTATAGGGGAAGACTCTAATGCGAAATGTTTTTCTTTATAGTATCGGATATTTCGCGTCAAGTCAATAGAAAATGCCGAATTTCTCTTGTTCTTTTCACAGAAATGGCTTGGTAAGAGAGAAAATGGTAAAATTTATTTTATTAATTGGTGGAAATACGGTTGACATTCCAATTACATTCGTCTATAATGAACAAGACGAAACATTTCGCGGTAATTTTCGCTGATATCCTTAATTTCCGCGAAGTGCAGGAACTGAACAGGAGAGCGGCAGGGTAGAGTGAAAAACCGTTGTGCGCTTTGACGAAGGAAAGCGTCCGCCCACCGCCGCCGTTTTCGGCCAGAGAGCCATCCGTCCGGCTATCCAGCCAGAACATCATGTAGAGGTGACTGACCATTGAAAAAGTTCCTTTCCGCCCTAAGCGTCCTGGCTATACTGATCACCATGACGGCGGTCGCCGGCGGCTCCGCTTTTGCTGAGGAAGCCGGCGCCGAACAGCCGGATATGGAGGTGTCCGATTCCCTCTCGTATGAGGCGTTTTTGAAAGCGCATGAAAACGACGCCCGCCCCTCCGGCAGCATTCCGGTGGATATCGCCGCTTTTTCTTCTGAAGGCGGCGAGTTTAAAACCCAGGAGGGGTATCTCGGCAAGCCGGGCTTGTCCGTCTACACGGATGAGGATGGTTCCATCACCTTCCATGTGACGGTGCCGGCCGCCGGCCTATACGGCTTGCAGCTGGATTTCGTATCCGAAAACAAGCGGGGCGCCTCGGTGGAACGCAAGATCAAAATCAACGGCGAGTATCCCCACAAGGAAGCAGAGTCCCTGGTGTTTAACCGCTTGTATCGGGACGATCCCGACGGGAAGGGGAAAACCGACGTCCAGGGCAACGACATCCGGCCCTCTCAGCTGGAGGTCAAGCAGTGGCAGGACGACGGCTTTATCCGCGATTCCCAGGGGTATTACATAACACCGCTGCTTTTCTACTTTAAAGAAGGGGACAACACCATCACCTTTGAGGCCACCAGCGAACCGCTGACCATCGCCAACCTGCGGCTGGCCAATGAGGAGGCTCGTCCGTCCTACGCCGAGCTGCAGGAAACTTACCGGCAGCAAGGGTATACGGCGGCCGGGACGGCCCCCATCGTCATCCAGGGGGAGGACGCGGCGCTCAAATCGGATCCGGTTCTGTATCCCGTCACCGACAAGACCACCCCCACCACCGTCCCCTATGAAAAGAACAAGCAGAAGCTCAACGCCATCGGCGGCTACCGATGGCAGAACCCGCGGCAGTTCATTATTTGGAATTTCCATGTGGAAAAGGCGGGGCTGTACACCATTTCCATGAAAGCCCGTCAGAACGTCACCCGCGGCGTCAAATCCAACCGCGCGGTGTATATCGACGGCGTTATCCCCTGCAAGGAGCTGGAGGATTACCAGGTGGCCTTCGACAGCAAGTGGCAGATGCTGGAGTTGGGCGGCGGGGACGGCGCGTTTCAGCTGTATCTGACCGCCGGGGAGCATGAGTTGAAGATGGAGGTCACCCTCGGCGAGATGGCCGGGAAGATCAACGAAGTGCAGGATGTTCTGACCGAGCTCAACGGCATCTACACCAAAATTATGATGATCACCGGATCCAAGCCGGATACCATGCGGGATTATTATCTGGATACCCTCATTCCGGACGACATCGCCCGGATGGGCACGCTGGCCGACCAGCTGCAGGGGGTGGTGGACTGGTTCACCAGCTATACCGGCGGCAAGGGACAGAACGTCTCCACGCTGAACACGGTCATCCGTCAGCTGCGGAAGATGGTGAAAAAGCCGGACAACATCGCCAAAAACCTGGATTATTTCAAAACCAACATCGGTTCCCTGGGGACCTGGCTGAACACCGTGCAGCAGCAGCCTTTGGAAATCGATTATTTCGCCCTGGTTTCGTCGCCGAATCCGGAACTGCCCGCCGTCAACGCCGGGTTCTTCCAGCAAATCGGCTACGATCTGAATCAGTTTGTCCGCTCCTTCATCGACGATTACGCCAGCATCGGCAGCTCGCAGGAGGAGAATGCCGAACGGGAGAGCATCAAGGTGTGGCTGTCCACCGGCCGCGACCAGGCCCAGGCCCTGCGGAAAATCATCGATTCCTCCTTTGTCACCCAGCACAATATCGGCGTCAAGCTGGAGCTGGTGACCGCCGCCGCCCTGCTGCCCGCCACGGTGGCGGGGATCGGGCCGGACGTGGCGCTGAACATGGCGGACACCGAACCGGTCAACTACGCCATCCGCAACGCGGTCATCGATTTGACCCGGTTCCCGGACTATCAAGAGGTGGCCGCGCGGTTCCTCCCGGAACGGCTGGTGCCCATGACCTTTGACGGCAAAGTGTACGCCCTGCCCGAAACCCAGACCTTCAACGTGCTGTTTTACCGCAAGGACGTGCTGGCCGACCTGGGGCTGAGCGTGCCCAAGACCTGGGAGGACATCATCGCTGCCATCCCGGTGCTGCAGAAGAACAATATGAGCTTTGCCATTCCGGTGTCCACCACCGCGCTGCCCCAGGCGGGCGTCTCCAGCTACTACACCATGCTGTATCAGATGGGCGGTCAGCTGTATAAGGATGGGGGCAAGACCTCCGACATGGATTCCGAAACCGGCCTGGCCGCGTTCAAGCAGTGGACCAACCTGTACGTCAATTACGACCTGCCCAAGGAATACAACTTCCTCGACCGGTTCCGCACCGGTGAGTATCCTCTGATCATGGCCGATTTTACCAACTTCAACAGCCTGACGGTTTCCGCGCCGGAAATCCGCGGCCTGTGGGGCTTCACCTTGGTGCCCGGCACGCTGAAAGAGGACGGAACCGTCGATCGCAGCGTGCCCTTCGGCGGCACCGACTGCTTCATCCTCAAGAATTCCTCCAACTACGAGGCGTCCTGGGAATTCCTCAAGTGGTGGACGGATACCGACGCGCAGATTCAGTACGGTACGGAAATGGAAAGCGTGCTGGGCGCCTCCGCCCGGCATCCCACCGCCAACCTGAACGCTTTTGAAAAGATTCCGTGGAGCAACGACCTGTATAAGGTGCTGAAAGCCCAGATGCAGTGGGGGCGCGGCGTGGAGCAGGTTCCCGGCGGGTATTTCACCGGCCGGCATCTGGACAACGCGTTCCGCAAGGTGGTCATCAGCAAGGAGGATCCCAAGGAAACCCTGTTTGATTACATCTATACCATCAACCAGGAATTGGCGGGCAAACGCAAGGAATTCGGTCTGTCCGCGGATTAATGTTTAACTTAATACAGATCGATTTTAACCGATATTGCAAAAATCAATATATCGAGGAAAGGTGCGGTTGACGGATGGCGAGTTCGTTTGCGGCCCGGCAGAAATCCAAATTAAAGTACAACTGCAAACAAGTGCGGCTCAACTGGGACGCCTACCTGTTCCTGCTGCCGTTTGCCCTGGTGTTCTGTCTGTTTACCCTAGCGCCGGTGGTGACCTCCCTGTGGTACAGCTTCACTTACTACAATATTCTGGAGCCGGCGACCTTTATCGGGTTTCAAAACTACATCAATTTGTTTTTGAACGACGAGATTTTTCTCATCGCGCTGAAAAATACCTTCCTCATCGCGGCGATTACCGGCCCGGTGGGATACCTCGCGTCGCTGATGCTGGCCTGGTTCATCAATGAGCTGAAACCCATGCTGCGCTCCATCATGGTGGTGGTGTTTTACGCGCCTTCCATCTCCGGCGCCGCCTATCTCATCTGGACCATCCTGTTCAACGGCGACACGTATGGCTATGTCAACGCGATTCTGCTCAATCTGGGCGTCATCAACGCGCCGATCCAGTGGCTCACCGATGTCAGCTACATGATGTTCGTGGTCATTCTCGTGCAGCTGTGGATGAGCCTGGGCGCCGGGTTCCTGTCCTTTGTGGCTGGATTCCAGACTCTGGATAAATCCCAGTACGAGGCCGGATACATCGACGGCATCTCCAATCGATGGCAGGAGTTGTGGTTCATCACCCTGCCCGCCATGAAACCGCAGCTGATGTTCGGCGCGGTCATGTCCATTACCTCCGCCTTTGCGGTGGGGGACATCACGGTGGCCCTGTGCGGCAACCCCAGCACCGACTACGCGGTGCACACAGTCATCAACCATCTGAACGATTACGGCGGAACGCGGTTTGAGATGGGCTATGCCTGCGCCATCGCCACCATCCTGTTCCTGTCCATGATTGTGCTCAACGAAATCATTCAGAAATTACTGAACAAGGTGGGGAGATAAGGGATGGCAGATACCAAAGTCAAACGGCTCCGGCATGGTTCCCGCGCCCGCCACGCCCGCTCCCTGGGCGGCGATATCTGCAATTTCGTGTTGCTTGCCGTGGTGGGCTTCTTCATGATTATCCCGCTGGTGTATACGGTCTGCAACGCCTTCAAGCCGCTGGATGAGCTGTTCATTTTTCCGCCGCACATCTTGGTGAAAAACCCGACCTTGGATAACTTCGGGGATTTGTCGCTGCTGATGAGCGAGTCGTGGGTGCCCTTCATCCGGTATATATTCAATACGGTTTTTATCACGGCTGTGGCCATCCTGGGCCATGTCATTGTGGCCTCCATGGCGGCCTATGTGCTGGAAAAGCGGCATTTCCCGGGCGGCAGGGCGTTCTTCAAGCTGGTGGTGACCACCCTGATGTTCACCACCGCCGTCACCCAAATCCCCAGCTTCATCATCATGACCAAGCTGGGCTGGGTGGACAGCTATCTGTCCATCATCGTCCCCGCCTTCGGCGCTCCCATCGGGCTGTATCTGATGAAGCAGTTCATGGCCGGCATCCCGGACTCTTTGCTGGAGGCGGCGAAAATCGACGGCTCCAGCGAGTGGCGGACCTTCTGGACTATTGTCATGCCTAACGTCAAGCCCGCCTGGCTGACCCTCATCATCTTCTCCATCCAGACGCTGTGGGGTACCACCGGCGGCGTGTACATTTTCAGCGAGGAAAAGAAGACCCTGTCTTATGCCATGAGTCAGATTGTGGCCGGCGGCGTGGCACGCGCGGGCGCGGGCGCGGCGGTCGGCGTCATCATGATGATCGTGCCCATCGCGGTGTTCATCATCTCCCAGCGGAACATCATTCAGACGATGGCCTCCTCCGGTATGAAGGATTGAGCAGCGTGGTCTTCCGTCGGCGGAACGGTCAAAATATCGGGCAGACACTCTGCCAAAGGGGTTTGGATATGAAGAGCTGGTTCAAAAAGACCGCCGTCCTGACGGCGGCAGCCTTTCTCCTGCTGGGCCTGTCGCTGCAAGCGTTCGCGGCCACTCCATACGACAACTATATCTTTGACGGGAAGGACGCGGTGCCCGCTCCCCCCGCCGCCACCCCCAGCTCCTCCATCGATCACACGGACATGGGTACCACGGCCTTGAAAAATCCGCAGGATTTGTTCGTGGGGGAGGACGGCTGCCTGTATCTGGTGGATACCGGCAACAACCGGGTGCTGCGCCTGAATGCCCAATACAAGCTAGAAAAGGAGTTCTCCGTTTTCCAGAACAACGGCAAAGAGGATGCGTTCGCCAACCCCAACGGCGTGTATGTGGACAAGGACGGCAGTCTGCTGGTGGCGGATACCGACAACGCCCGCCTGGTCAAGCTGGACAAGGACGGCGGCCTTCTGGCAATTTACGCGGCGCCCGCATCCCCGCTGCTCCCCTCCGACTTCGAATATAAGCCCATCAAGGTGACCAGCGACTCCGCCGGCCGGATTTTCGTGGCCTCCCGGGGCTTCAACCGCGGCCTGCTGGAGCTGGATCGGCAGGGGCAGTTCGTCCAGATGCTGGGCGCCTCCAAGGTGACCTACAGCCTGACCGACATGATTTGGCGGCTGTTTTCCACCAAGGCCCAGCGGGATCGGATGCAGGCCTTTGTCCCCGCCGAGTACAACAACATCTCCATGGATCAGGAGGATTTTATTTTCGTCACCACCGGCACCTACGATGAGTCCAATCTGAAGGAAATGACGCCGGTGCGGAAAATCAACGCCAAGGGCGATGACGTGCTCCGGCGGGTGGGCGATCCGGTGGCCGACAACTATTTCACCGATATCGGCACCATCAAGGGCCCATCCCTGGTGGTGGATGTGGTCAATATGGATCACGGCCTGTACGCCATCCTTGACCAGAAGCGGGGCCGGGTCTTCGCTTATAACATGGACGGCGTGATGCTCTTTATGTTCGGCGGGCTGGGGCAGACCTTCGGCACCCTGAACACCCCCACCTCCCTGGTGTATTATAACGGCCAGTTCCTGGTGCTGGACGCGGGGAAAAACCTTATCGTGTCCTACGGCCTGACCGAGTACGGCCGCTTGATTTTCCAGGCAGAGGAATACAAGGACGACAACAACTACGAGAAGGAAAAAGAGACCTGGGAAAAGGTTCTCGGCTTCAATGAAAACAATCCCGTGGTGCTGCAGGAGATGGGCAAAATCGCCTACCGGCAGCGGGATATGAAGCTGGCCATGGAGTATTTCGAGCGGGCCAAGGATCCAAGCTACTATTCCAAGGCGTTTCAGTTCTACCGCCGGGATCTCATCAACCGGTATTTCACCGTCGGCGGCATTGTCCTGATTGTTCTGGCGGTGGCCCTCCTCGCTTTGTATATCTTCATGAAGCAGTACCGCAAGACCCATCCCAAGGAAAAGAAGAAGGGTCCCTTCCGCTATGCCTTTTATGTGATTTTCCGCCCCTTCGACGGTTTTTGGGATTTGAAGAGGGAGAAGAGGGGCAGCCTGAAAACCGGCCTCCTTCTCATTGGTCTGGCGGGTCTGGCCATGGCGTTCCAAACCCGGGTGACCGGCTTCATCTTCAATCCCACCAGCCCGGAAAACGCCAACTTCCTGCTGGATTTGGCCACCCTGTTCGTGCCGCTGCTGCTGTGGGTGGTGAGCAGCTGGTGCGTCACCTCCCTGATGGACGGCGAAGGATCCTTCAAGGATATCGTCATGGCCTCCGGCTATGCCCTGACCCCGATGGTCCTGCTGATCCCCTTTGCCAGCCTCATCAGCAATCTGATGACCCAAACCGAGGGCGCGGTGTATTACCTGTTCGTGACACTGGCCTACGTGTGGATGGTGGGCCTGATGATCGCCAGCGTCAGGCAGATCCATAACTATTCCATGGGCAAAGCGCTGTTCGTCATCCTCATAACGCTGGTGGTCATCCTGATCATCGTGTTTGTGTTGCTGCTGTGCACGGCGCTGCTCCAGCAGATGGTTGCCTTCTTTGCGGACATTTACAGCGAACTGGTCAACCGCGCGTGACGGCGCGTTTCATAACCGGCAGGCCGCCAGAGGCGGCTCTCCAGAAAGGCATGATCGGAATGATGAAGCGAATCGCCTGCGGGTTTCTTTCCTTCCTGCTGATGGTGGGCGTCCTGTCCTCCTGCGCGAAGGATAGCGGGATCACCCCCGTGCAGGAAGGGGACGTTTTGCTCCCGAACTCCGCGGAAAACGACATCAACGGAAAAACCTACGAGCCTATCGCCGAAAACGGGAGCCTCCAGCTCCTGGTCAACCGGGACACGGCGTCCTTCCAGGTGAGGAACAAAAAGGACGGCCGAATTTACCAGGCGGTGCCGGAGAACGCCTCTTCCTCCTCGGACAAATCCCTGCTGGAGTTCACTTATATGGATTCCAAGGGCACCAACGCCTCTATGAACAGCTTTGATGACAGTGTCAAGAAGGGGCAGTTCCAAATCGAGCCGGTGGAAAACGGGATGAAAATCACCTTCACCTTCGGCAATGTGCAGGAAAAGCTGTTCGTGCCCCCCGCCTTCTCGGTGGAGCGCTTTGAGGAAATCACGGGGAAGATTGAAAAGACCTTCGACAAGACCCGGTTCAAATCCCAGTATTACCTGGCGGACGTGAACACGATTACGGACGAAAAAGCGAAGTCCGAGCTGCTTAGCCAATACCCCTCCTTAAAGGAAGCGCCCATGTACCTGCTCAAGCAGGAGGTCCTCTCTCTGAGCGTGCAGCGGGAGATTCACCGAATTCTGGTGGATACCGGCTACACTGAGGCGGACTATGAAAAGGATATGGAAAACGCTAAGGAGCTGGAACAGACGTCCTATCCCGTGTTCAACATGGCGCTGTACGTCACCCTGGACGGCGAGCGGGTGGACGTGCGGGTGCCCATGAGCGAAATCCGGGAATTCAACGGCGGCACCCTGCTGAATCTGACGGTGCTCAAGACTTTCGCCTCGCCGGAGATGGGGGAGACCGGCCGTTTCCTCCTGCCGGACGGCACCGGATCTCTGATGAATTTCTATAACGGCAAGGAATCGCAGCAGGAATTTTCCGTGCCGGTCTATGGCCGGGATTTGTCGGTGCGCCAGGACGAAAAAATTTACAAGGAAAACGTGGCGTATCTGCCCCTGTTCGCCAAAATCATCGACGGCCAGGGCGCGGTGCTCAGCGTTATTACCGAAGGCGATGCTCTTGCGGAGGTGCGGGCCTTCCCCGGATCCGCTGACAGCTACGCCGCGGCCTACCCGGTCTTCCGCGTCCGGGAGGTGGCTAAGAGTTATCTCAGCTCCGCGTCGAAAGAACAGGGCGACTATTTCAGCATCGCGCAGAAAAAGCTCTACGACGGGGACGTGCGCATCCAGATGACGTTCTTCGACAAGGAGCACACCGCCCTGAAGGATTTGGCCGCCGCCTACGCCAGCGATTTGTTCGGCGATAAGGCCGAGGCCGCCCCGGCTCCTCTCTATCTCGAATTCATCGGCGCCGCCGAGCGGGAAACCAGCTTCCTCGGCATCGGCATGAAGCGCACGGCGGTGTACACGACCCTGCAGGATGTGCTGGCCATCGGCCGAGAACTGAAGGAGGCCGGCGTGGAGCGCCTGGTCATCAAGCTTACCGGCTTCCTGAAGGGGGGACTGACCCAGCCCTTCGCCTCCGGCCTGAAACTCCAGTCCGGTGTGGGCAGCCAGGAGGATCTGCGGCAGCTGCAGGCCTGGGCCAAGGAGGCCGGCGTTACGCTCTACCTGGACGCTGATGTGCAGTATGCCTACAGCAATTCCCTGTTCGACAGCCTGAACCTCAGCCGGGACGTTTCCTCCCTGCTGACCAAGGACCGGGGCATTGATTATCCCTACGATCGGGTGACCTACCAGCTGCTGAATACGGCCGATTCCTTCCGGTATATCCTCAACCCCGCCGCCGTGGACACGGCCTTCCAGAAGACAACGGCCCTTCTCGACAACCTGGGCTTCGACGGTGTCTCCCTACGGTACGCAGGCACGAACGCCAACGCCGATTATAAAGAGAACCGCCTGGTGGAACGGCAGACCGCCATGAAGCGGCTGACGGCAAACGTCAAAAGCATGGCGGAGAGCCGCACGGTGTCCACCCTGGGCGCCAACGCCCCCATTCTGCCGGTTGTCCAGGATGTGCTGGATGTTCCGATGAAGGGCTATCAGTACGACATCTGCGACGAGGTGGTGCCCTTCCTCCAGATGGTGATGAACGGCCATGTCCGCTACGGCGACGAGGCTCGCAACCTGTCGGGCAACACCGACGAATCCCTGCTGGATACCCTGCGCACCGGCGGCGGGCTCAGCTTCACCCTGACGGCGAACGAAAGCCTGACCTTCGAAAAGACCGAGTATCTCCAGTATTATTCCACCAAGTACAGCTTCTGGAAAGACGAAATCCTGCGGCAGTACCGTCTGCTCGACGAGTCGGCGGCCGCGGCCGCCTCCGGAATTGCCGCCTACGACAAGTTGGGCGACGGGCTGTATAAGACCACCTTCGGCGACGGCAGCAGCATGCTGACCAACTACAGCGGCACCCAGCAGCAGGCAGAGGGCCGCACGATTCCAGCCGGCGCATGCCTGCTGGTGAAGGGAGGGGCGCAGTAAATGGCCAAACGCATCGTGTCCTGGGAACGCAAACGCAAGCGCCTGGGGTATTTCTTCATCCTGCCTTTCATCATCGGCGCCGTTTTCTTCCTGCTGATCCCCCTCATCACCTCCCTGCGGTACAGCTTTTCCAACCTGACCGTGAACAGCACAGGCACCGGCTATGACCTGGCCTTTGTGGGGATCCAGAATTACTATCAGCTGCTGGCCGTGGATCCCACCTACCGTCAGGTGCTGCTGGAAGCCATTTGGAACATGATCATCAACGTGCCCATCGCTGTGGTGTTCAGCTTCTTCATCGCCAGCATCCTCAACCAGAAATTCCGGGGTCGCGGCCTGGTGCGCGGCATCTTCTTCCTGCCGGTGCTGCTTTCCTCCGGAATCTACCTGCGGCTCGCCTCGGTGGATCAGATGACCAATATGATGCAGCAGGGCGCCTCCTCCTCCGGCGGGGACGGCAGCGTGGCCACCGCCTTCGTCAACATGCTCAACTCCCTGAATTTCGATACCTCCCTCATCAACTTCCTGGTGTCGGCTGTGGATCGGATTTCCACCATCGTGGCCATGAGCGCCATCCCGATTATCATCTTCCTCGCCGCCTTCCAGTCCATTTCGCCCTCCATCTTTGAAGCCTCCTATATCGAGGGGGCCACCGGCTGGGAAGTCTTCTGGAAAATCAGCTTCCCCATGGTCAGCTCCCAGATTTTGGTCTGTGTGGTGTACACCATCATTGACTCCTTCACCAGCTCTTCCAACGTGATGATCAATCTGGTGCATCAAACCTCCTTCACCAGCTTTAATTTCGGGCTGGGCAGCGCCATGGTCTGGATTTACATGGTGATCATCTTCGCCATCATCGGCCTGATCTTCGCCATCCTGAACAAGCACATCTTCTATTACGACTAAAGGAGGGGAAACCGTTATGGCACTGTCTGAAAAAAGCCGGCAGAAGCTGATAAAAAAGGGCGGATCGGCCGGCATGTCCCTGCTGCGGTTTGTCCTGCTGGCCGGTATCAGCTTCGTCATCCTTTATCCGCTGGTGACGAAGATACTGGTGTCCTTTATGCCGGTGTCGGACGTATACGACATGTCCGTGCACTATATCCCCAAAACTTTCACCCTGAGCAATTATCAAAAGGCCTGGGATTTCCTGAACATTCCCGCTCTAGCCTTTAACAGCTTTTTCTATCCCCTGGTGGTGTCTCTGATTCAGACCGTGTCCGCCACTGTCGTGGCCTATGGTTTCGCCCGGTTCGACTTCAAGTTCAAGGGCTTTTTCTTCTTCCTGGTCGTGCTGGGCATGGTGGTGCCGCCGGATCTCATCCTGCTGCCCCTGTACGTGAATTTCCGGTACTTCGACGTTGCCGGGCTGTTCCAGCTGATTTTCGGCCGGCCGCTGAATCTGCTGGATACCGTCACCCCCTTTGCCCTGCTGGGCATCACCTGCACGGGGCTGAAAAACGGTCTGTACATCTTCATGATGCGGCAGTATTTCCGGGGCCTTCCTAAGGAACTGGAGGAGGCGGCCTATGTGGACGGTGCGGGGACTATCAAGGCGTTTGTGCGGGTCTTCCTGGCCAGCGCCCGGCAGATTATGATGACCGTGTTCCTGTTCTCCTTCGTGTGGCAGTGGCTGGATGACATTTTTACCTCGGTGTTCCTGCAGAATGTGCCCATGCTCACCACCGAGCTATTCCGGCTCATCAGCAACAGCGCGGGTGTGGACGCGGGCATCAGCAACCTCACCGAGTTCAGCCTCATGCGCAACTGCGGCATGCTGTTCCTCATCATTCCCATGCTGATACTGTATCTTTTCTGCCAGCGGTATTTCACCGAAAGCATCGAACGGGCCGGCCTGGTCGGCTAAAGGACGGTATTCGCCGTCTTATCGATAGACATCCATTCAATGTATAAGGAGGCTTGTTCAGCAATGAAAATCACCCGATTGGCCGCCCTTTCCCTGGCGGCGCTGATGGCGGCGTTTTCCCTGGCCGGCTGCGGCTCGGAGAAGACCGAATCCGGATCGAACGCGTCCAAATCTCCCGTGTCTGCGGGCAATAGCAAAACCGATCAGCTCAAGGCGGCGCTGAGCTTTGGGGGCGAGACCATCACCATCGTTACCCCGCCCGGATATGGCATGATCAACACCGATGGCAAGGATCCCGCCCTGGTACGCCGCGACGCCCGCATCAAGGAACTGGAAGCCAAATACGACGTCAAAATCGTGCAGAAGGAGGGCCGCGGCACCTACTGGGACGTCATGACCAGCAGCATCGCCTCCGGCTCCCCCGCCGGGCATATCATGGTCACCCAGGAGAACTACTTCATGGAGTGGTACAAGGCCGGCGCCTTTGCCGACCTGAATGCCGCCATGGAGAAAACCGGCATCGACTTTAAGGACAGCCGGTATAGCCAGACAGCCCGGAAATACACCAACATCGACGGCAAGCAGTATGCCTTCAGCGACGTGCCGCTGAACCCCACCGGCACCATCTGGTTCTTCAATAAGCGCATCTTTAAGGAGCAGAACCTGGGTGACCCCTATGAGATGGTGAAGAACAAAACCTGGACATGGGACAAGGTGGAGGAAATCGCCAAGAAGGCCACCAAGAAAAAGTCCGACGGCACCGTGGAGCAGTGGGGCCTGGGCGGCTATATGCACAGCGACTTCCTGTCCAGCCTGGCCGCCTCCAACGGCAGCGCCATCGCCAGCTTCGACAAGGACGGCAACCCGCAGCTGACCCTGGGCGATTCCGCGGCGATGAAGGCCTTTGAAAAAATGTACGACTGGACGGTCAAGCAGAAAATCGCCTATGTCAACGACGGATCCCAGACCTGGGATACCTTCCTGCGGGAGTTCACCAAGTGCAACATGGCCATGATGGCCGGCACCAACAAGCTGCTGCAGTACATCGAGGAGTCGGCCATGCCCGACGATTTCGGCATCGTCTACGCCCCCATGGGCCCCGATGTGCAGGAATACACCATTCCCACCAGCTGCGGCCAGATGTACTTCATTCCCAAAACTTACGAGAGTATGGCCGACAAGCTGCTGCTGCTCATCGACGATTTGTACGCGTATCCCGACGGCCAGACCATCGACGACCTGGTAGCGGAAAAATATGTGTCCAAGCTGCGGGATGAGGAATCCCTGACCATCTATACCGACATGGTGAAAAGCACCGACCGGTTCGTTCACGACGCCTACACCATGACCAAGATCGACTGGACCACCCCCTCCATCCATGAGCTGTGCTCCACGGTGCTCAAGGGCTCCAAGACTCCCGGCGACGCCCTGGAGGCCAACAAGGTGCAGTTCCAGAACGCCATGAACGATATGATGGCGGGTCATAAGGTCACCGGATAGTCCGGTATCCCCCCCCGTATCGGACGCCGCCCCGTCCGGTCGCCCCCACCTGGGCACGGGCGCGCGTTTGGTAAATAGAACGTGATTTTTTGAAGGAGGTACTATCTGGATGAAAAAGCGCATGTTAGGCGCCCTGCTTTCCACGACGATGCTGACATCGCTGCTGGTAGGCGGGCAGGCACTTCCAAGTTCTGCCGATACCGCGGCATCGGCCCCCGCTGTTGGTATGTATGAGGATTTTGAGTACATGACCAACGATACGGCCGCCAGCTACTGGAAATTTAATACCGGCGATAAGCCTGTCTTTTCCATTGAGGACGGCAAAGGAGAAAATGGCAGCAAAGCCCTGAAGCTGGAATTCAAAGGGACCGGTCAGGGCTGGTCTTCCTATAAACTGCCGATCGTTCCCAAGGGGCAGGCTATGACCATCTGGTATCGCATGGAAAAGGATACGCAGTTTGCGCTCGCTTTCCGTAAATGGGAAGGGTCTACCTGGACGGATTTAGGCTTTGTGGGTCTGCATAAGGAGGACGGCAACTGGAGCACCACTTCTGTGAGCGCCGGCGCTCATAAATCCACGGTTAAATACAGCGATTCCAGCGATGTGACGGAAAACAACCAGGACATCATGCTGGGAATGGAGGTCGGCGGAACCCCCGGCGATATTGTCATCTACATCGACAGCATCCAGTTCCACAACGTGGACGGAGAGGGTAACCTGGTGGATCTGCCCGATTCCGATGGAGACCAGACGGCATTGAAGACGGCGCTGGCCGGGAAAAAGGCGCTTTACGACGGGAACAATGCGGATCAGGCGTATACGGTGAAATCCTATGCGGCGTTCAAAACGGCCTATGAGGAAGCCAGCGCGCTGGCCGCTGACGCCAAGCAGTCGGTAGTCGATTACACGCTGAAAAAATTTAATTACTATGTGGATTCGCTGAGACCAACCAATTTTGACTACACAAAAATTGACGAGGCGATTCAGGCGGCGGATGCTTTCTACGCGACTAACCCGGAAAACACCTATACCGCACACGCTCTCGGTCTTCTTAAGGGATACTATGACGCGGCCAAGGATATGCGGACCAATGTGACCGGCGAGACGCAGAAGAATTACGATGATGCCGCCGCTGCGCTGGCCAATTCCCTGGCACAGCTGAAGGCGGACGGCGCCAAGGTTACCGAAACGCCGGTGTATCCGAAGGATGCGCAGGATACGCTGCTGGATGATTTCGAATCCTATGACGGGTTGGCGGATATTCCGGTCGGCGGTGGCGGCGGAAGCACAGACGACGGCTGGGGCTTGGATACCAATGAGAGCTTTAAAAATCGTCTGGATACCACCAACCCCATCAGCGGTCAAAAGAGCCTGAAGATTTCCTGGACAGATTTGCCGGATTCCGTGTGGGGCGCTTTCCGCTTGTATATGTATCATACCGGCAATTATCCCTTGCGCAATCAGGCGATCACATTCACCATCAAGGTGGAATTTGATTACAATATGACCATTGTCCTGTATAACTATTCCGATCCGAATCAGATTTACAGCACGACGGTAGCCATTAAGGGCAGCAAAAATCCGCAGACCATTACGGTGCCGTTTAACCAATTCACCAACAGCAATAAAAACAGCTACGGCTATGGGGAACCCATGACGGCGGAACGATTTGCGTCGTTTAAGAATCAATGGAATTGCCTGAAAATCCAGGTGGATCGCACCTGTGTGCCGGAAAGCGGCGAAATGTGGCTGGACTGCTTCAAGCTGACGGCTAACGAAGGTCCTCAGGAAGCCGCGCCTCCTCCGGACGGACAGGGCGGCGATTCTTCCGACTCGAGCGATTCCAGCGGCGGCGAATCCTCTGGCGAAATCATTGAACCGGACGATCCGCAGCCTGATGAATCCGACGGCTTCCATGTCCTGCAGAATTTTGAGGATATGACGGCGGAAAAGCTGGCCGAGCTGTTCGGCACTCCCTCCGCCGGCACTCTGTCGCTGGATACCTCTAAAAAGCTGTTCGGCAGCAACAGTATGAAGCTGACCTACGATTTTACCGGGGACAGTAAAAGCGCTTCTATACAAGCGGCCTTCCCTGGCCTGCGGGGCGACGGGCTGTATCTAATGGTGCTTTCCGCCAACGACGCTGTTCTAACTTTGAAGCTCAGCGATGGTACTCTGTGGACGGAATATCAGGTGCCTGTCAAAGGCTCGGACAAGGAGCAGATGGTGTTCGTTAACTTTGTGGACACCGTTTCCGGAAAGGGGACCTTCGACGAGTTAAACAAAGCGAAAATCACGCTGAGTATGACCCTGTCCTCTGAGAAAGCAATTGCCGGCGACATTTACTTCGACAACATCGGGTATTTCCTCTATGACGAGATGCTGGAAAACAAGACTCCGGACGGAGGCGACTCCAGCAACGGCGGGAATTCTAGCAACGGCGACGATTCCAGCAATGGCGGCAGTACCAGCAGCGGCGGTTCAGATAGCTCCCCCAGCACCGGGGAGGCCGGCGGCCTGTTGGCGGTGGCCGGTCTGGGCGTCCTTGCGGCCATGGCTGCCATCGTAGTATCCCGTCGGAAAAAGACCGAAAATATCTCATCCGACATGTAATGACAGGAGGAAATCTATGCGTTTACGTGCGGCAGCTCTTGCCTGCATCTTCACTGTTTCCGTGGCGGTGGCCGGACTGCCGATGATGGCCTCGGCCTCTTCCATGGGGACCGACGTGGTGGAAACCTTTGAAAAATTCAATTCATCCGCCGGGTTGGCCGGGCGCTGGAAGCCCACGACTCCGCCGGCTCTGACCATTAACTTGGATACCAAAACCTCCGCGCCCAATCGGGGGGACGGAAAGTCCAATGGCAATTATCGCTCCCTGCGGGCGGACTTCGATTTGAGCAAGCAGGACGGATGGGCGTTTTTCCGTCTGTCCGGTGTGGAGGAACCTCGCTCTTTGGTGGATATCATCAATGCCAATAAAGACGTGTACCTCACCTTTTGGGCCAAGGCGGACAAGGCGATGACTATCCGGGCGGCCGTGGACATCAAGGACGTTCCGTTCTATACCAAGGTGAACCTGACCACCGAATGGAAAGAATATAAACTGAAATTCCGCGATATGATTCCCGAGGTGGCGGACAAGAACGGGAAAATGACGAAAATCTATGAACGCAACGCCGGCAAATCCTGGGGAAACGGTACGGAAGAAGCCTATGTTATCGGCTTTAAGTATGAGATTTTTGCCGAAGATAACGGAGATAAAAAGATTAACGGCAAAATGTGGCTGGACACCGTGGGCTTTTACGGCGACGGCGTGAAGGAAATCAGCCATTATGACGACGGCTATCCCCACGACTACGATCAGCCCGGCAAGGTGCCCAGTGACTTCGTGGCAGAAACCACGACGACCTCTAAAGGAGCGACTACGACCGTGAAGCCTGCCCCCGGCACGACCAAGACGAACAAGCCGGGTGAAACCACTAAGCCGGGCGGTTCCACGGTCGCGGGCGGTACGACAAGCACCGGTGACGCATCCTCCACCGAGGCGACCGGCGATATTTCCGGCGAAACCACCGGCAACACGACGGAGACCATGGCGACAACGGCGGCCTCCAGCGGCGCAGTATCGGACGGCGCATCCTCTCAGCCGGAGGAGGGCGGCGGCAGCATGGTTTGGCTTATCGTCGTCATCGCTGTGGTTGTGGTCCTAGCGGGAGGCGGCGCGGCCTTCTACTTCCTGTACTGGAAAAAGAAGCACTAACCGGCGTTTCCTTTCCTGAAAGACGGACGCCGCCCGCAGGTTGTCGCTGACCGCGGGCGGCCAAGGAAACGACTTTATAAAAAAGGAGTGCAGATAACAGCTATGAATAGAAAGATTCTCCTGTCCGCCGTAGCGGTTGCCGCAGTCGGCTGCATCGGGTTGGGCGCGTTGGCGGCTCCTTCCATCAAGGAATCGGTTTCCAAGCTAATTGCCGGCACCTCTATGGAAGAAACGCTGAATCGGGAAGTGGACATGGGCGACGCTTTCATGGTGGCCAATACCCGTCCCGCCAAAACAACGGATCCCAATGCGCAGAACGTTTTCGACGGCGACGACAGCACCGTGTGGACTGCCCCTGCAACCAAAGACGCTATCCTGCAGATTGACCTGGAGAAAGCGCAGACCATCAACAACATTATTCTCAAGGAAGACGGCAGCAACGTCCGCAAATACCGCATCGATGCCTGGAATGGCGAAAAATGGGTGAAGGTGTACAGCAACGATTTGATTGAGAAGTATCATCTGGCCGTTGTGGATCCCATGAAAACCAACGCCATCCGTCTGGTTATCGAGAACTCTGAGAACCCGGCTTCCATCAAAGAGGTGGAAGTGGTGCATCAGCGCCCGGTGGAACTGGATAACCGGTTCATCAACATGGCCTATATGACCGGGTGCTCCTACGTTCACAGCTGGGATCCCATCGAGCCCAAGAAGATGGATACGTTCACAGACCTGACCCTTATCGGTAACTGGGCCTTTGATAAGGATGGCAATTTCGTCGTTATCAAAGAGGTCTACGGGCCGGGCGGCTTCGATCACGCCATGGAGCCTACCTCAAAGGAAGCCGAGGAAGAGATGGCCAAATGGCTGAAGAATGTGGACAGCTATATGGGCGATAACAAAGTCAACGTATGGATGTCCCTGACCTGCCTGAAGGAAACCAAGAATGCCGATGGCAGCCCGGCCAACGGCGTGGCCGGCGGTCGGACCGCCGCCTTCAAGAACGACGCCGTGCGTGAAAAGTTCGTCAATGATTTGATGGCTTATGTCCAAAAATACGATTTTTATGGCGTCGATATCGACTGGGAATATCCTGTAAGCGCAGATGAGTGGGCCGCCTACGATCTGCTCGTGAAGGATTTGTCTGCGGCGCTTCATGCCGACGGGCGCTATATTTCCACCGCTCAGTCCCGCGGCACCGGCCTTTCTAAGGAGACCTTCGCGAAGTTTGACCGCATTAATATCATGGCCTATGACAACTATAGCACCATGCAGAACCATTCCACCTTCAGCTGGTGTGCGGATGACATTCTGAAATATTTCATCAACACGCTGGGGATCGACCGCAGCAAAATCGTGCTCGGCCTGCCGTGGTACGCGGTGGATAAGAATTCCATCACCAACCAGACGGATTGGAAAGCGATATACGGTCTCCTGTCCGCGGATAATGAGGAAGGCGACATCACCATTGACGAGGGTATCAATACCACCCGTCAGTGGGGCTTCAATGGCCCCAACCTCCTGCGCGACAAAGTGGTGTACGCGATTAAGAACCGGGTTGGCGGCGTGTTTGTTTGGCAGATTAAGAACGATTTCGAATACGATCATCCCTATTCCCTGGCCCGTGTGATGCATGAGGCCATTGAGGAATACACCTATGTAAAAGCGAAGTAAAAAATTATCTAAAAAGGGCGCCCGTCCGGCTGTGGGCGGGCGCCCGTCCGGTTTTCACCGGCCGGCATGACGATGGAAAGGCGCGGATACTTATTATGAAAACAACGACCAACCTGAACCGTGACTGGCTGTACTATCCTGGGGCCTACCAGGCCTCTGTCCGCGCCGAGGATATGCGGCGCGTCTGCCTGCCGCACGCCAACCAGGAGGTGCCGCTGACGTATTTTGATGAGACCGGTTATCAGTTCGCCTCCTTTTATACCCGGACGGTTTCGGCGGACAGGGAACAGGCCGCCAGCCGCTCTTTCCTGCATTTTGAAGGCGTGATGGCCTGCGCCGAGGTATTCCTAAACGGGGAATACCTGGGCGGTCACAAAGGCGGGTATACTCCATTCACCCTGGAGACCACCGGCAAGCTACGAGCGGGAGACAACCTGCTGCTGGTGTGCGTGGATTCCGCCGAACGACCCGACGTGCCGCCCTTTGGCTATTCCATCGACTACCTGACCTTCGGCGGGATTTACCGGGATGTGGAGCTGTATACCGCCGACCGGACATATATCGCCGACCTGTTTGCCAAGCCCAGCGGCTGCGCCGGAGGAACGGCCAGCCTGGAGGCGGAGGTGACCCTGGACGCCCTGCTGCCCGAAGCCGGAGTGCTGACCGTGACCCTGCGGGGCGACGCGCAGAGCCACCGCGTTGCGGTACCCGTCAACGCGGCCGCGGGGCAGACGGCGGTGACCGTCCGCCTGGATGGGCTGACCGATGTGCGGCCCTGGGAGTTGGACGATCCGGCGCTGTATACCCTGACGGCGGAATACGCCTCTGACGCGTCCCAGGACACGCGGGAAACCCGAATAGGCTTTCGTCAGGCGGTGTTCACGCCGGAGGGCTTTTTCCTCAACGGCCGCCCCCTCAAGCTGCGGGGCCTCAACCGGCACCAGTCGTATCCCTACGTGGGCTACGCCATGCCCGCCCGCGTCCAGCGCCGGGATGCCGATATCCTCAAGGACGAGTTGGGCCTCAACCTAGTGCGCACCTCCCATTATCCCCAGTCCCGGGATTTCCTGGACCGCTGCGACGAAATCGGCCTGCTGGTCTTTGAGGAAATCCCCGGCTGGCAGCATGTGGGGGACAAGGCGTGGCAGGACACGGCGGTGGAGAATGTCCGGGAGATGATCCGGCGGGATCGCCATCACCCCTCCATCATTCTGTGGGGCGTGCGTATCAACGAGTCTCAGGATTTCCACGATTTCTACCTTCGCACCAACGCCCTGGCCCACGAACTGGATCCCACCCGCCAGACCGGCGGTGTGCGCTGCATCGAAAACAGCGAGCTGCTCGAAGACGTCTATACCATGAACGACTTTATCTTCACTGGCAGCAACGAAATGAAGCGGGACCAGCGGCGGGTGACCGGCCTTGAGCGGGATGTACCCTATCTTATCACCGAATTCTGTGGTCATATGTGCCCCACCAAGGCTTACGACCACGAGGAACGGGTGATCGAGCAGGCCTGGCGGCATATGGGGATGCACGACGCCGTGGGCCGGGATCCCTCCACCGCGGGGGCCATCGGCTGGTGCGCCTTCGATTATCAGACCCATAACAACTTCGGTTCCGGTGACCGCATCTGCTACCACGGGGTAATGGACATCTTCCGCCTGCCCAAAATGGCGGCTCACTTTTACCGCAGCCAGCTGTCTCCCCAAAAAGAGCCGGTGCTGGAGGCGGCGACCTATTGGTCGGTGGGCGATCGCAACGGCGGCGGCATCACCCCCCTGACGGTATTCACCAACTGCGATTATATCGAGGTGGAGGTGAACGGCAAGGAGCTGGGCCGTTTTTATCCCGATAAAGAACGGTTCCCCGGCTTGGAATACCCGCCTTGCGTCATCGATAATTTCAATGTCTGTTGGGGCGAGGCCTGGGGCGGCGGCGTTTTCCGGGGCTATGTGGACGGCCGGCTGGCCATCCGGCGGGAGTACGCCCACGACCCGGTTCCTTCTTGCCTGGAGGTTCGGGCGGATGACGCGGCCATCGCCGCCGACGGCAGCGATGCCACCCGCGTGACAGTGCGTGCCCTCGACCAGAAAGGCAACGTCCTGCCCTTTTTCTTCAGTCCTCTGGCCATCCGGGTGGAAGGCCCCGGCTTGTGCGTCGGCGATACCTTGGTTTCCACCCAGGCGGGCGTTTACGCCTTCTGGGTGCGCAGCAGCGGGGCGTCGGGAGATATCCGGGTGACGGTGGACAATCCCCGCCTCGGCGCACAGTCGCTCACCATCGCGGCCAAAGGCTGACCATCCAAAATGCAGGACGACTCCATTGCCGATGGGGTTCATCGAAAATAGATAAAGCAAAGCTGTATTTGGATATTTACAAAAGCACCTGCTGGGGGTATAGTATAAGAATAGGAAAGTAGGTGCCGGCATGGGCGAGATCCGCGAGAATGTCAAACAGAATCTGGGATATTTTCTGTCCCTCAGAGGCATGTCTCAGAAGGAACTGGCGATGAAGCTGGGCGTGTCCCAGTCCGCCGTTACGAACTGGATAAAGGGAAAGAATTCCCCCGATATCGAAATGGTCGCGCTTATCTGCCAGCATCTGCATATATCGGTGGCGGAGCTGTTCGGCATGACTGGCGACGAGACGTATTCCGACCGGGAACGGGTTCTCGTGGCGCAGTACCGGAACAAGCCGGACATGCGGCGCGCGGTCGACATTCTGCTGGAAATCGAGGGGCGCGCCGCACCCTGACAGCAGTTTCGGCGGCTCATTGAAGAATAGGGGGACACTGGGTGCCTTTAGGCGTCCGCGTCAGCAGGAGGACAGCATGGCAATCACCATCAAGGACATCGCGGTACAGACGGGCCTGGCTATTTCCACCATTTCCAAATATCTCAACGGGGGCAATGTCCTGCCGGAAAACCAGGAGAAAATCCGCAAGGTGATTGATGAGCTGGGTTTCAGCGCCAATTCCTTCGCCAGGGGCCTGAAAACCAACAAATCTTATCTGATTGGCGTGGTGGTGGATTCTCTGGAGGATATGCTGCAGGCGAAAATCGTCACCGCCATGGAGACGGTGTTCCGCCGCCACGGCTACGCCTGCCTGGTGTCCGACGCGGGCAACGATGTGCTCGCCCAGAAAAGCATTGTGGAGTTTCTCCTGGCCCAAAGCGTGGACGGCATCATTTTTCTGCCCATGCGGGTGAATATGAACGACTTCGAGGCCTATCTGGAAAAAGAAATCCCGGTGGTGGCCCTCTTCGGCAAGCCGGACGAGATGGACTGCGATACCATCACGGTGGACGACTACGCCCCGGTGTATTCCTCGGTTCGCTGCCTGATATCCTCCGGTCGCCGGCGGATCGGCATCGTCGCGGGCATGGAAACGGATCCCATCGCCGCCCAGCGGCTCAAGGGGTATACTGACGCGCTCAAAAATGCCCACTTCGCTCTGGAGCCGGCGCTGATTTCTCATGGGGAATACTCCACCGAAAGCGGGTACGAACGGGCCAAGCAGCTGCTGAGTCTTCCCGAGCCGCCCGATGCCCTGCTGGTCAGTGACAACCTGACCACCGTGGGCGCCTTGATGGCGGTGATGGAAAGGGGACTCAAGGTGCCCCGCCAGCTGGCGATTATCGGCTTCGATAACGTGATGCTGTCCCAGAGCCTGATCCCCAAGCTGAGCGTTATCGTCCACCCGACGGAGAAGATGGCCGCCGTAGCGGCCCAGACCCTCCTCGATCAGCTGTCCGCTGGCGGGAAAAACCCCATCCAGAGTCTGCGCCTGCCCTCGGAATTCATGATGGGGGACTCGATATAAACGGGGGGATACCCCCCGCTGAAAAACGCCGAAGGCGTTTCAGCTTGTCAAAGAAGGAGGGAACAAGCAAGGGGTTGCTCCCTCCTTTTGGAGAAAAAAGCGGGAAAGAAGAAGGAAAAGAAGAAAGGGGAGTAGTGCCGGGAGCGGTATAAAGCCAGCTTTTTAAGATTCATGGCAGCAAACTTAAGCGTGACCCATTGCGTAACGCGGGCCAAGCCTCTGTGGTGAGTATAACGCATGGCGTGTTTGTCTTTCGCATCGGCAAAAACGCGCTCGATGGTTTGCTTGCGCATGGCGTAAATGTCTTTCGCCAATTGGGTTTTGCGCAGTTGCTCCGCTAAATCCAATGCTTCCTGCCAGATGTGACGATATATCACCTTCTGCCCATTGGCATTGACCCCGCACTCCTTTCGGCAAGGACAGTCCCGGCAAACCTTCGGGGTGCTGCGGTATAGCCGTTTGCCCTCTTTGTTGGTGGTGGTATGCCGGAGAACTTGCCCCTGTGGGCAGATCAGCTGGTCGTTTTTTTCGTCATAGGAAAAATCCCATGGCATAAACCCTTCCCGTCGTGTTCCGTGGGGGCGGGTGTACGGAAGAATGGGGAGCCGGCCGTCTTCTAAAATACGCTTCGCGATCCATGGCTGCTTGTAGCCTGCATCCATTGTCACATACTGGATTTCCGGAAATCGACTGGTTACCTGCTCATACACACTGTCCCATGCCACGCTGTCATGGACATTCCCCGCTGTTACCTTTACCCCTAACACCATTCCGTGACGGTCACATACCGTGTGCGCTTCATAGGCAAACTGCTTTTCATGCTCTCCCTTGTGGTACATCCCGCATTCCGGATCCGTTGTCGATACCACCTGTTCCGTTGTTCCGCCGTCCCCGTGACTGTCGTCATCCTCGTCCTCTTCTTCCACTGGCGCTTTCCCCAGCTTCATCCTCTCCTCGTTGACCTCTTCGCGAAGCCGCTTGGCATACACACGGGCAGCCTTTGCCACCTGTTCCTTCTGGTATTTCTTTTTGTTGGCGCTTGCTTTGATATGCGTCCCGTCTATGAATACCATGCTGCTGTCCACCATGTGGTTGTTCAGCGCTTTGTTCAGTATATGCTCGAAGATTTCCGTCGCCAGTTCTTCCGGAAACCGCCGGCAAAACGCATAGCTTACCGTCGCAAAGTGCGGGAGCTTGTCCAACAGCCCATATCCCAGAAACCATCGGTACGATATTGTATCACATGCCCGCTGATATGTCTGCCTCAGCGACGGGATCCCGAACAGGTGCTGGAGCAGCACCATTTTCACCAGTACCACCGGGTCTGTCCCCGGCCTTACATTTTTGGCTGCGCTGTAGTATGGCGCTACCCGCTCATAGATCCACTCGTAGTCCATCACCTTCTCTATTTTCCTTACCAGATGATTCTCCGGCACTAATGCTTCTATATCCGTTACCGCTACTTCCCGCCGTCCGTCTCTTTCTCTCTCGTACATCTTTTCTCACCCTACTCCATTTTACCAAAAAAGCCGCCTTTCGGCGACTTCTTTGACAGGCTGAAACGCCGAAGGCGTTTTTCGCCCCCCATTAAGGAAATATACTTAAGAATTTCTAAATGGGGGATACCCCCGCCGAAAACGCCGGAAGGCGTTTTTCACCCCCCATTAAGGAAATATACTTAAAATTCCTGTGGGGGATCCCTCTCTGCAAAATCAACAGCGGCATATCCTTGTCAAGAAAGATATAGGGGTATAACGATCATGGAACAACGCTATTCGCAGAGCTTTGCGAGCATCCGGGCGGGAGAGCCGGCCGGTGACCTCCTGCGTAAGGCGGCCGGGGTGGCGCCGACGCCCCGCCAACTCGCTTGGCAGCGGCTGGAACTGACCGCCTTTATCCATTTCGGCATGAACACCTTCACCGACCGGGAATGGGGAGACGGCGCCGAATCCCCGCAGCTCTTCAACCCGACGGACTTGGATGCCGATCAGTGGGTTCGGGTGATGAAGGACGCCGGTTTCAAGGGCCTGATCCTGACCTGCAAGCATCACGACGGCTTCTGCCTGTGGCCCTCGGCTCACACCACCCATTCGGTGAAACAGTCCCCCTGGAAAAACGGCGGGGGAGACGTGGTGCGGGAGGTGTCCGATGCCTGCCGCCGGGCGGGGCTGCGGTTTGGTATTTACCTTTCTCCCTGGGATCGGCACGATCCCCGCTACGGGGACTCCCCGGCGTACAACGCCTTTTTTCTCGCCCAGCTGGAAGAGCTGCTCACCGGCTATGGCGAGATATTCGAGGTGTGGTTCGACGGCGCCTGCGCCGAAGGGCCATGCGGCAAACGGCAGGAATACGACTGGGCGGCTTATTTCACCCTCATCCGCCGTCTCCAGCCCGATGCCGTCATCTCCATCGAGGGTCCTGATGTTCGCTGGGTGGGCAACGAGGCGGGCAAGGGCCGGCGGGAGGAGTGGAGCGTTTACCCCTACGGCCGGTGTTTAGACGCCGAGGACGGGACGTTTCTGATGAACGCCGGCGACTGCACGGCGCCCGATCTCGGCAGCGACCGGCTGCTGGCCTCCCTGGACGAGGGGTGGGAGTATCTGTACTGGTATCCCGCCCAGGTCGATACCTCCATCCGCCCCGGCTGGTTCTATCACACCTGGGAGGACGATAAGGTCAAACCCCTGCACGAGCTGGCCGCCATCTACCGGCAGTCGGTGGGGAACAACGCTCAGCTGCTGCTGAACATCCCTCCGGATACCCGGGGCCGGCTAAGCGATAAGGACGCCGCCCGCCTCGAGGAGTTCGGCCGGTACCTGTGCGCCGCCTACGGCCGCAACCTGGCCGAAGGCCGCCCGCTGGAGGTCCGGCGGGACGGGGACGCCTATGTCGTTTCCCTCACTTTGGACGAGCCGGTCGCCTTCAACCAGGTGGTGCTGATGGAGGACATTACGCAGGGCCAGCATGTGGGCGCCTTCACCCTGCGGGCCTATTGCGGGGACGAGCTGACGGCCAGCGCCGACGGCGCCACCGTGGGGTATAAGAAAATCCTTCCCCTGCCCGCGGCCGTTGCCAACCGGGTGGATATCGTCGTCACCGCCTGCCGGGCCGCGCCGGTGTTCACCTTTGTGGGCCTGTATGACGCGCCCACCGTGGCGCAGCCTCCCTCCATTACCCGCAGCCAGGCGGGCCTGGTCTCCATCGCGGCCGGTCCGGACGCGCGCATCCGCTGGTCGGCGGACGGCGGCGCCTGGCGGGACTATACCGGCCCCTTCGCTTTTCCCCGCAGCGGCCGGATCCGGGCCGAAGCCTGGTACGACGCGGCCCGCCTGTTTGGCGAGAACGGCCCGTCCGCCGAAGCGGTGTTCGGCCTGCTCAAGACCTCCTGGACGCTGAAGTCCCATACTGGCCAAACGGCGGCCGGCTTCTCGGCGGATAATCTGACGGACGACGACAAACCCTATGTGTGCTTCGAGGGGGAGCTGCCCCTCGAGGTGACCGTCGACCTCGGACAAAGCGAGACGGTGCGCGGCTTCGCCTACCGGCCGGTGGACGATATCTTTGACTTCTCTGCCAATGTTTACGCCTACGCGCTGTATCTCAGCGCGGACGGCGAAACCTTTTTTCTGGCCGACCGGGGTATGTTTGACAACCTGCGCAACAACCCGGTTCTCCAGGTCAGGGACTTTGGCCGAAGCTATACGGCCCGCGCCTTCCGCTTGGTGGCCGAAAGCGGGTTCGACGCCCGGCGGGTCAGCCTGGGCAAGCTGTCGCTGCTGTAGCCATACGCCCTGCGGGGCCGCACGATAAGGGGGATTTGATTCATGGACATCGAGAAAATCCTGCAAAATCCGGAAATCGTACAGATCCACAGGGAACCGGCCCGCGCCTATTACATCCCGTTTCAGGACGGGGCGATGGCGCTGCAGGCGGACAAGGAGGAGTCTGTCTACTATGCGCCGCTGGGCGGCGACTGGGCCTTTGCGTACTATGGGCGATCCTATGACGTGGACGAGGCGATCTTCGATCCGGATGGCAGCGTGGAGGGCTGGGACACCATTCCCGTCCCCTCTAACTGGCAGATGCACGGCTACGACGTGCCGCATTATACCAATGTCAACTATATCATTCCCATCGATCCGCCTTACGTGCCGGACGACAACCCCTGCGGCGTCTACGTCAAATCCATGAACATCCCCGGGATTTGGAAGGATAAACGGATCTATCTCAATTTTGACGGCATCAATTCCTGCGGCTTCATCTGGGTCAACGGCACCTTCGCTGGATACACCAACGGATCCCGCTGCTCCGCAGAATTCGATATCACCCCCTATGTGCATACGGGGGAAAACCGCCTGCTGGTGCAGGTGTTCAAGTGGTGCAGCGGCACCTATCTGGAGGCCCAGGACAGCTATCGGCTGTCCGGCATCTTCCGGGACGTGTACCTGCTGGCCCGGGAGCCTGACCATATCCGCGACGTCTTTATCCGCGCCCGCTTGGACGATGCCTATACGACGGCCCGGGTGGAGGCGGCGCTGGACTTCCGCGGGAAAGGCGGGCCGGTAACGCTGGACGTGTACGCTCCCGACGGCCGGGCCGTCTACCACCAGGAAAACGAGACTATCGAGCCCTTCACCCTGACCGACATCGCTCTCTGGACGGATGAAACCCCGTCGCTGTATACCTTCCTGTTCCAGTACGGCCAGGAGGCCATCGCCATCCCCTTCGGCCTGCGGGAGGTCCGGTTCAGCGAGAAGGGCGCGTTGCTTGTCAACGGAAAGCCCGTCAAGTTAAAAGGGGTCAACCGGCACGATTCTCATCCCGATTTCGGCCAGTACTGCCCCGATGAGCATATGGAGCAGGACATCCGCCTGATGAAGCAGCACAACATCAACTGCATCCGCACCTCCCACTACCCCAACGCCCCCATTTTCCCCGCTCTGTGCGATCGGTACGGGATTTATCTCATTGAGGAAGCCGACCTGGAATGCCACGGTATGATCTGGGCGGAGGATCACAACTTGCTCAATAACGATCCCCAATGGGCCGCCGCCTATCTCGACCGGGTGTCCCGGATGGTGGAACGGGACAAGAATCATCCCTCCATCATCATGTGGAGCCTGGGCAACGAATCGGGCATCGGCCGCAATCACGAGCTGAACGCCGCCTGGGTGAGGGAGCGGGATGACACCCGCCTGGTTCACTATGAAACGGTGGCCTACCTGACCGAGGCGGGGGTGTTCTATCTGGTGGACAACGGCCAGGGCGAGGTCGGGGACTTCACCAGCCGCATGTATATGGAACCGGCCGAGCTGGAAAAATACGGCCGCTCCGGCAATCCGGTCCCCTTGTTCCTGTGCGAATACTGCCACGCCATGGGCCTCGGCCCGGGGGACGTGACCGATTACTGGGACGTGTTTTATAAGTATCCCAATCTCATCGGCGGCGCCATCTGGGAATGGTGCGATCACAGCGTCCGCCGGCGGGACGAGGCCGGCCGCTCCTTCTTCGTCTACGGCGGCTATTTCGGGGAATACCCTCACGACGACAATTTCTGCGCCGACGGGCTGGTCACCCCCGACCGGGTGCCCTCCTCCGGCCTGCTGGAGGTGAAAAAGGCCTACCAGCCGGTCGCGGTGGAGGCGGTGGATCTGGAAAACCGCCGCCTGCGGATTGTCAACCGGTACCATTTCCTCAATTTGTCCCACCTGGCCCTGCTGTGGAAGGTGACCCGGGACGGCGTCCAGGTGGCCACCGGCGAGATGTACGACCTGGACGTTCCCGCTGGGGACAGCCGGGAGGTAACGCTCGACTATGACATTCCCGCCATGGACATCAGCGAATACCATCTGGATATCCGCTTTGTGCTGCGCGCCGATACGGCTTACGCCGCGCGCGGCTGTGAGGTGGCGTTCGAGCAGTTCCCGCTGCCGGTGGTGGCGGCCCGCCGGGCCCGGCTGCCTCTGACCAAATACGACGCCCTGACGGTGTCCGAGGACAAGCGCTCCTTCACCGTGGCGGGCAGCGGCTTCGCCTACCGGATCGATAAGGGCCGGGGTATGCTGTCGAGCGTGTTCGCCAAAGGGCGGGAATGTCTGGGCGGCGGCGCGCGGCTTTCCATCTGGCGGGCTCCCATCGACAACGACCGGAACGTGGTCGGTGCCTGGAAGGCGGAGGGCTATAACACCGCCGGCGTCAAGGTGTACAAAACCGAGCTGGCCAAGACCTCCGACACGGAGATCGTCGTCCGGGTGGAGTTTTCCATGGCCGGGGTCAGCTATATGCCCATCCTCAGCGGCGTGCTGGAATACCGGGTGACGAGTGACGGCGTTTTGACCGTCCACGCCGGGGTCAACGTGCGGGAAACCGCCATGCCCCTGCCCCGGTTCGGCATGGAATTCATCCTCCCCCGGGGCAGCGAGTGCCTCGAGTATTTCGGCAAGGGGGAGCAGGAGAATTACGAGGACATGTGCCGCAGCGCCCGGATAGGCCTGTACAAATCCACCGTGACCGACCAGTATTTCCCCTATATCCGTCCGCAGGAAACCGGCAACCACACGGCGGCGCGCTGGCTGCGCGTCACCAACAAGGTGGGCGGCGGCCTGCAGTTCACCGGCCGTCCCACCTTCAATTTCAGCGCCCTGCACTTCACGGCGGCGGATTTGGAGACGGCCATGTACACCCGGGATCTCCGCCCGCGTGAGGAGACAATCGTGCGCATCGACTATAAGCAGACCGGCGTCGGCTCGGCCAGCTGCGGGGTCAAGCTCGCGGAAAAGTACCAGTTCAAGGAAAAATTCTTCGACTTTGAGTTCGAGGTCAAGCCTCTGTAAAAATTTTTTGAAAATATTTCGCAGCGGGGCGCTCTTGTCCGGCCTGTTTCAGGCTGTGCAGAGCGCCCTGTAAAATAGAGAAAGGAAACCCGTATGGAGAAGCTGTGTTTTCAGCCGGAGCGGTTCCGGGGTGTCATCGTGGCGCTCAACGCCTGCTACGATAAGGCCGGCGAGGTTTCGCCCGCCGCCTGCCGCGCGCTCTGCCGGTGGTACCAGTCCCTGGGGGTGCGGGGCGTGTATGTGGGCGGCAGCACCGGCGAGGGCCTCCTGCTCAGCCTGGAGGAACGCAAGACCCTGGCCGAAGCCGCCGTGCAGGCGGCGCGGGGGGAGATGACGGTCATCGTCCATGTGGGCTGTCCCGCCACCCGGGACGCCGTCGCCCTTGCCCGGCACGCCGCCGCCATCGGGGCGGACGCTATATCCGCCGTGCCCAGTGTGTTCTACCGCCTGAGCGAGGAGAGCATCGCCCGCCACTGGACGGCCATCGCCGACGCGGCGGAGCTGCCCTTTTTCATCTACAACATCCCCCAGCTCACCGGCTACGATTTGTCCATGGAGCTGTTCCGCCGGATGCTGGCCCATCCCCATGTCAAGGGGATTAAGAATTCCTCCGAAAGCGCCCGGCAGATTCAGCAGTTCAAGGAGGCGGGCGGCCCGGATTTCCTGGTGTTCAACGGCCCGGACGAACAGTTCCTGGCCGGACGGGCCATGGGGGCGGACGCCGGCATCGGCGGCACCTACGGCTGCATGCCCGAGCTGTATCTGCGGCTGGACGCCCTGTTCATGACCGGCCAGCTGGGGGAGGCCCGGCGGCTGCAGGCCATAATCGGCGGCTTTATCGAGCGGCTGTGCGCTTTTCCCTCGATGTACGGGGCCTGTAAGGCGGTTATCGCCCGCCGGGCGGTGGACATCGGCGCGCCCCGCCCGCCCTTCCTGCCGGTGGATCCGCGGGATCCGGCCATCGAACGCCTGACCGCCGACATCGAGGGCCAAATCGCCCTGTGGTGCATGTGAAAGGAGACGGACAGTGAGAGTATCTCCCTATCGTTCCCGCGAGGATCGGCTGCTGTTCAGCGGGATCCGCGCGCAGAATCTGCACCCCTCCCTGGTGGGGGACCCCGCCGATATGGCCGGCACCTGCGGCTTCCGCATCCCGTCCCTGCTGTATCTCGAAGGGGCGGACGTGCTGCTGGCCGCGGCCGACCGATCCCACGAGGGGGCGGACTGGGGCTATACCGGCGTGGCCCTGCGCCGCAGCGCCGATCGGGGCCTGACCTGGAGCAGCCCCCTGAGCATCCCGGTGCTGCCCCCGGTTTCCCGCGCCCCCCAGGCCGTAGACGACTGGCATTCCGCCTTTTACATCGACCCCGTGCTGCTGGAGGATCGCAGCGGGGCCGTCCACCTGTTGCTGGATTTTTTCCCCGAAAGCAAGGGGTTCCACCGCCCAGACTGGCTGGAGCCGGGCAGCGGCTTTGAGCACGGCCGGATCCGGCTGTACGACGGCCCGCCGCCCGCCGAGGGGAAAGGGGCCGCCGGCCCCGTTTATACGGTGGACGAAGCGGGCTGGGTCGTCGCCCCCGGCGGCGTGCGCACCCGGTATTATCTGCCGCCCCTGCACAGCGGGGCGGTTCAGTTTCAGACCCTGGGCGATATGTATTACGCGGTGGGGGAGCCGGACTGGCTGGACGCCCCGCCGCCTCTTCTTCCGCCCGAGCCGGGAGAGGGCCGGGACATCTACGTGGGCAATATCTTTCTGAACATCGGCAAGCCCGTCTTTGACCCGGCGCATCCGGTTTTCGTCCGCAAGCGGCTGGCCGGCCCCGGCCCGGAGGCCGACGTCCCCTCCGCCTACGAGGCGGTAGAGACCTCTCCCGCTCCGCTGCGGGCGGCGGTATGTATGCACCTCGTGCAGCTCACCAGCCGGGACGGCGGCGTCACCTGGTCGCAGCCCCGTTTCCTCACTCCGGCCGTCAAGGACGAGGATTGCCTGTTTCTTGGCACCGGCCCCGGCGTGGGCCTGCGCCTGCGCCATCAGCCGGACGATCGGAAGAACGGCCGGCTGATGGTGCCGGTGTATAAGCCGGGCCAGGCCGGCCTGCTCCTCAGCGATGACGACGGCGTCACCTGGCGGCGCGGCGGCTATATTCCCACCGTGGACGAAGCCCAGGCGGTGGAACTGAACGACGGGACTGTGCTGGTTTTCGGCCGCCAGGACGAGCCGGGGGACACTCCCATGACCGTCAGCCGGGACGGCGGCGACACCTGGGAGCCTATGACCCATACCGGCCTGCAATCCGTCCGCTGCCAGAAATCGGTCGTGGCCTATCCGGCGGGCGATCCCCGCTATCCCTGCGTCCCCGGCATGATACCGGGCCAGCAGTATCTTCTGGCCTCCCACCCCACGGGGCAGCGGCGGGGCGGCGGCGTGGTCACCCTGGGCGAGGTGCTGCCGGACGGAACCCTGCGCTGGCTGGCCGATCGGCCCCTGGGCGGCACGGGACAGTATGACCAGACGGAGCAGCCCGACTTTTTCGCCTATTCCTGTCTGGCGGTGCTGCCAAACGGGCAGGCCGGCGTGCTCTTCGAGCCGCAGCCCACTAACTGTGTGGCCTTCGCCCGCTTCGATATCCGCTGGTTTTTTGACGATAGAAAGGAGCCCTGACGATGCCCGAACGTCCCAACATCCTGTTCATCCTCTCCGACGACCACGGCCATTGGGGGATGGGCTGCGCGGGGAACAGCGAAATCCGCACGCCCAACCTGGATAAGCTGGCCGCCAGAGGCACCCGGTTCGACAGCGCGTTCTGCGCCTCCCCGGTCTGTTCCCCCGCCCGTATGTCCATTTTCACGGGGAAAATCCCCTCCCAGCACGGGGTGCACGACTGGCTGGCCAAGGGCCACCTGGACGAAGCCGTCCTGTCCAAGGAGCTGCGGGACGCGTTCCAGCAGCCCGAGCCCTCCTGGGAATACGCCTGGCCCAAGCGGCAGCTGCAGGGGGACAAGGCCATCCGTTTCTTGGACGGCCACGATACCTTCACGCGGCATCTCGCGGACGGCGGCTATACCTGCGGCCTGTCCGGCAAATGGCATATGGGGGACAGCTACACCCCACAGGCGGGCTTCACCTACTGGAAAACCACCGCCATGGGCGGGGAAAACTACTACTACCCCGTCATGCTGGAGGGGAAGGAGATGACGCTCAAGCGAGGCGTCTACATCACCGACCTCATCACCGATAACGCCCTGCGCTTCTTGGAGGAGCAGAAGGGCGCGGCGAACCCCTTCTATTTAAGCGTGCATTACACCGCGCCCCACGCCCCCTGGCAGCGGGAGCATCACCCGGCGGCGTTTTACGACCTGTACGACGGCTGTCCCTTCGCCTCGATGCCCGACGTGCCGCCCCACCCCTGGAGCGACCTGAAGGATAAGACACCCGAGGAGATGGCGGTCCTCCGCCGCACCTATCTGCAGGGGTATTTCGCGGCCGTCACCGCCATGGACGCGGGCATCGGCCGGATCCTCGACGCCCTGGAGGCCGCGGGCCAGCTGTCCAATACCCTGGTGATTTTCTCCGGCGACAACGGCATGAGCATGGGTCATCACGGCATCTTCGGCAAGGGCAACGGCACCTTCCCCATGAATATGTACGACTCGGCGGTGAAGGTGCCCCTGATCTGGAGCCACCCGGGCCGCGCCCGGGAGGGTGCCGTGTGCGAAGAGCTTGTCAGCCACTACGATTTGTTCCCCACCATCCTCGAATGGGCGGGACTCCCCTGTACCCCCAACCCCGCCCTGCCCGGCGTAAGCTTCGCCCCCCTGCTCACCGGAGAAAAATCCAGCGTGCGGGACGACGTGGTGGTCTTCGACGAATACGGCCCGGTGCGCATGGTGCGTACCAAGGAGTGGAAGTATATCCACCGCTACCCCTACGGCCCTCACGAGCTGTACGACCTCGTGCGCGATCCGGGCGAGGAACGCAACCTCATCGACGACCCCGCCGCGCAGAGCGTGAAGGAGCGGCTGATCGACCGGCTGAACCACTGGTACGCTGCCTACGCCGACCCGGCCTGCGACGGCAAGGGCGAAGCGGTTCACGGCCTTGGCCAGCTGCGCCGCATCGGCCCCGCCAGCGGCGGCAAGCCCGCCTTTATCTGAGGAGAGACGCGTATGAATGTGCTGTTTATCGATATTGACACCCTGCGGCCCGATCACATGGGCTGCTACGGCTATCCCCGGAATACCACCCCCTGCCTGGACCGGGTGGCGCGGGAGGGCCTGCGGTTCGACCGGTGTTATTGCTCGGACGCGCCCTGCCTGCCCTCCCGGGCGGCCCTGACCACCGGCCGTTTCGGCATACATACCGGCGCCGTCGGCCACAGCGGCACCAACGCCGACCGGCGGCTGACCGGGAAAACCCGCGGCTTCTCCGACCCGGCCGATAACCACAATTTTCATAATCTGTTCCGGCAGGCGGGCCTGTTCACCGCCTCCATCAGCACCTTCCCGGAGCGGCATTCCTCCTGGTGGTTTTCCGCCGGTTTCCATGAGACCTATAACGTGGGCGGCCGCGGCGGAGAATCGGGGGAGGAGGTGCTGCCGGTGGCGCTGGACTGGCTCGACCGGCACGGCGACGCGGGGAACTGGTATCTCCACGTCCATCTCTGGGATCCCCACACTCCCTACCGGGCGCCCGAAAGCTTCGGCAACCCCTTCGCCGACGAGCCGCTGTGCACCTTCGTGGATGAAACCGTGCTGCAAACCCATTTAAAGCACGTGGGGCCCCACTGCCTTAATGAGTTCAATATGTACGACGATCAGGAATATCCCCAGTATCCCCGCTATCCGGGCAAAGCCACGGATATGGCGGGGGTACGGAAAATCCTGGACGGCTACGATTGCGGGGTGGCCTACGCCGACTATATCGTGGGGCGGATCCTGGACGATTTGCGCCGCCGGGGCCTGTACGACGACACGGCGATCCTCATCACCTCCGACCATGGGGAAAACATGGGGGAATTCGGCATCTATGGGGAACACGCCACGGCGGATCACCCCACCTGCCACGTCCCTTTGATTCTCAAGTGGCCGGGCGGCCGGCGGGGGATGGACGACGGCCTGCACTACACCCTCGACCTCGTGCCCACCGTGGCCGAGCTGCTCGGCCTTCCCGCCTGGGAGAAGTGGGACGGCGAGAGCTTCGCCCCCGCTGTCGCCGGGAAACAGGACGCGGGCCGGCCTTATCTCGTCCTGTCCCAGATGGCCCACGTCTGCCAGCGGTCGGTGCGGGAGGGCGACTGGCTGTACATCCGCACCTACCACGACGGGTTCCACCTGTTCGACCGGGAGATGCTGTTCAATCTGCGGGAGGATCCGTATGAACAACGGGATCTCAAGGACGAAAACCCCGCCGTGACGGCCCAGCTGGCCAAGCGGCTGCTGGACTGGACGGATGACCAGATGATGGTCTCCGACACCGTGTCTGATCCGCTGTGGGAAGTCATGAAGGAGGGCGGGCCGTCCCATACCCGGGGCTTCCTGCCCAATTATCTGAAGCGCCTGGAGGCCACCGGCCGGGCCGAGGGCGCCCGCCTCCTGCGGCAGCGCCACGGCGATGGGACGCAATAGGCTCGCCCGCCTCTTGACAAGCGGGGCCGTTTGTGCTATGTTGATAACACATATCATAAAGACGTTGACGGAGACACGTCAGCCGGTGGCGAAAGCCGCAGCGAGCCGGGGAGGGTGGAAGCCCGGCGCGAGTAACGCCGGCAGGACATCCCTCCCAAGTCGCAGGCCGAACGCGCCCCGCGCCGGTAGGCCCCGCCGGATTCCCCCGTTATAGGAATAAAGGCTTCATACATGCACTGGGGGCGGAAAAACGCCGTGCCGAGCTTGCTTGGCACGGCGTTTTTTGAGCGGGGGTATCCCCCGCCGGGGAGCGCATATGTTTGTATGCAGTCGCAATGGGTGGTTAAGCGAGATCCTCGTCCTGTTCGCGGGACGAGGATTTTTTATGTGAAGGAGAGACGCGTATGTATCGGAAAACCGGGCAGAACCAGAGCTTTCCCGAGAGGGAAAAGCAGATCTTGCAGTTCTGGAAAGACGAGCACATTTTCGAGAAGAGCGAAGAAATCAACCACGGGAAGGATAGCTACGTCTTCTATGACGGCCCGCCGACGGCCAACGGCAAGCCCCATATCGGCCACGTGCTCACCCGCGTCATCAAGGACACCGTGCCCCGCTACCATGTGATGAAGGGGCAGGACGTGCCCCGCAAGGCGGGCTGGGATACCCACGGCCTGCCGGTGGAGCTGGAGGTGGAAAAGGAGCTGGGCCTGGACGGCAAGGAGCAGATTGAGGAATACGGCATGGCGGAATTCATCGATCGCTGCAAGAAAAGCGTCTGGACCTATAAGGGGATGTGGGAGGATTTCTCCGACACGGTGGGCTTCTGGGCCGATATGGAGCATCCCTACGTGACCTACCACAACGACTATATCGAGTCGGAATGGTGGGCGCTCAAAACCATCTTTGACAAGGGCCTGCTGTATAAGGGATATAAAATCATGCCCTACTGCCCCCGGTGCGGCACCCCTCTGTCCAGCCACGAGGTGGCCCAGGGGTATAAGGACGTCAAGGAGCGGTCGGCCATCGTCCGCTTCCGGCTGAAGGACGAGGAAAACGCCTCCCTCCTGGCCTGGACCACCACCCCCTGGACCCTGCCCTCCAACGTGGCGCTGTGCGTCAATCCGAAGGAGACGTACGCCCGCGTCAAATGCGGGGACGAGATTTTCTACCTGGCCGAGGCGCTGCTGGACGCGGTGCTCGGGGAGGGGAAATACGAGGTGCTTTCCACCTTCTCCGGCCAAGAGCTGGAATACAGGGAATACGAGCCCCTGTATCGGTTTGTCGAGCCGAAGGAAAAATGCTGGTACGTCACCTGCGACGGCTACGTCACCCTGACGGACGGCACCGGCGTGGTGCATATCGCCCCCGCCTTCGGTGAGGACGACGCGAAGGTGGGGCGGAAATACGGCCTGCCCTTCGTGCAGCTGGTGGACGGCAAGGGCGAGATGAAACCCGAAACCGCCTGGCCGGGCGTGTTCGTCAAGAAGGCGGACGCCCCCATTTTGGAGGATTTGAAGGCGCGGGGCCTGCTGTTCGCGGCGCCCAAGTTCGAGCACAGCTATCCTCACTGCTGGCGGTGCGATACGCCGTTGATTTACTACGCCCGAGAGGGCTGGTTCATCCGGATGTCCGCCGTTAAGGATGACCTCATCGCCAACAATAAGACCATCCACTGGATCCCGGAAAGCATGGGTACCGGCCGGTTCGGCGACTGGCTGGAGAACGTGCAGGACTGGGCCATCAGCCGGGATCGGTACTGGGGCACGCCGCTGAACGTCTGGAAATGCGGCTGCGGCCATATGCACGCGGTGGGAAGCATCGCGGAGCTGAGGGAGATGAGCGACAACTGCCCCGCGGATATCGAGCTGCACCGGCCCTATATCGACGCGGTGACCCTCCGCTGCCCGGAATGCGGCGGCGAGATGCGCCGGGTGCCGGAGGTTATCGACTGCTGGTTCGATTCCGGCTCCATGCCCTTTGCGCAGCACCACTATCCCTTCGAAAATCAGGAACTGTTCGAGGCGCAGTTCCCGGCGGACTTCATCTCCGAGGCGGTGGATCAAACCCGCGGCTGGTTCTATTCCCTGCTGGCGATTTCCACCCTGCTGTTCAATAAGGCCCCCTTCAAGAACGTGATTGTGCTCGGCCATGTGCAGGATCAGTTTGGCCAGAAGATGTCCAAATCCAAGGGCAACGCCATCAGCCCCTTCGAGGCGCTGGAGAAGTACGGCGCGGATCCCATCCGGTGGTATTTCTTGTCCAATTCCGCGCCCTGGCTGCCCAATAAATTCTACGATAAGGCGGTGCTCGACGGGCAGCGCCGGTTCCTCGGCACGCTGTACAACACCTATGCCTTCTACGTGCTGTACGCGGATATTTACCAGTTCGATCCAACCAAGCACCCTCTGGAACAAAGCGCGCTGACGGTGATGGATCGGTGGATCCTCTCCCGCCTGAACCATACGGTGGGCGAGGTGGACGACCATATGACGAATTACCGCCTGCCCGAGGCGGCGCGCTCCCTCCAGGATTTCGTGGAGGTGCTCAGCAATTGGTACGTCCGGCGCAGCCGGGAGCGCTTCTGGCGGGATGAGCTGGACGCGGACAGCTTCGCGGCCTTTACGACGCTGTATACCTGCCTGTCCACCCTCTCCCGGGCGGCGGCCCCCATGATCCCCTTCATGACCGAGGAGATTTATCAGAACGTGGTGCGCACAGTGGATACGAACGCGTCGGAAAGCGTGCACCTGTGCGCGTATCCCGCCGTGGACGAAAGCCTGCTCGATCCCGCTTTGGAAGCGGAGATGGAGGAGGTTCTGGCGGTGGTCACCCTGGGCCGGGCGGCCCGCAACGGGGCGGCTATCAAGAACCGCCAGCCCCTGCCCGCCCTGTACGTCAAGGGCGGCCGGCCCCTGACCGAGGAATTCAAGCGGATCGTCATGGACGAGCTGAACGTCAAAGCGGTGCTGGAGGCGGAGGACGCGTCCCAGTATCTGACCTATAGCTTCAAGCCCCAGCTGAAAACCGTGGGGCCGAAATACGGCCGCCAGCTGGGCGACATCAAGGCGGCGCTGTCCTCCCTGGACGGCACGGCTGCCAAAAAGCAGCTGGACGAAACCGGCGTGCTGACGCTGGCGCTGCCCTCCGGCGAGGTGCGCCTGGCTGAGGAGGATCTGCTCATCAGCACCGAGCAGACGGCGGGCTACTACGCCGTGAGCGAGTACGACCGCACGGTGGCGCTGGATACCGCCATCACCCCGGAACTGAAGGAAGAGGGCTTCCTGCGCGAGGTGGTCAGCAAGCTGCAAACCATGCGCAAGGAAGGCGGCATGGAGGTGACCGACCGGATCCGCGTGACCTTTGCGGCCGCCGGCTACGCCGCCGACGTGCTGGCTAAAAACCGCGAGGCGATCATGGGCGAGGTGCTGGCCGTGGCCTTTGACGCCGGGGAGCCGGCGGGCTACGTCAAGGAATGGGATGTCAACGGCGAACCCGTCACCTTCGGCGTGGAAAAAGCCGCGCTTGCCTAAGAAAATATAAAAAGGAACGGCCATCTTGTCCAGCGGCAAGATGGCCGTTCCTTTTTATAACCTATCTCCTCCGCGGCGAGCGAAAGCCTCCCCTCGCGGTCTCCACCAGGATTGCACCAATCCCACGACGAGCGAAAGCCTTCCCCTCGAGGGGAAGGTGGCGGCGTCAGCCGTCGGATGAGGTGTTCCCCATGTCCCCATCCGACGAGCCGTCCCCGTCGCCAACCGCCAAAACAAGCCTGCCAATAGCCTCGCAGACGCCGCTGAAATTCTGATGCACCTCGCGGTTGGAATACCGCAGCACCCGCATGCCCAACCCTCTGAAATACGCGTCTCTCTCAGCGTCCGCTTCCATGGCCCCGTCCTCATAATGCTGTGAGCCGTCGATCTCTATCACCACTTTGGCCTTCGCGCAATAGAAATCCGCGATGTAAGGCCCGATAACCTTCTGCCGGTTGACGGTGACCGGTAAGCCCTTCAGGTAGTCGTACCACAGACGCCGTTCCTCTTTGGTCATCTGTGTGCGCAGCGCCTTGGCCCACCCGGTCAGCCCCGGGTTGTTGGTTGTATTCATCGAGCCCTTATCCCAAATCCGGCGTGTCGGTCAGCAGCACCCGGTTGCCCTCGCTGTGCTCCAGCTCGAAAATCACCAGCTCGTTCTCCCCGGCTCGCAGCAGGGGAGCGGGGAGATACAGGGTCTTCTGCGGCCCGGCCGGGTTCCAGTACCGGCCCAGGTTGAACCCGTTAATAAAGGCCACCCCCTTGGTGAACCCGTCCAGCCGCAGGAAGGTGTCCGCCGGATCCGTCACCGGGAACCGCCCCCGCAGGAAGGTGGGCGCGTCGACGCCCGTCTCCCACGGCGCGTACCGCAGCCCGGCCAAATCGTCCAGGGGCATGGGCGTCATGCTCCACCCGAAATGGTACCGCTGGCCCAGCCGCACCCCGCCGGTCAGCCCCTTTTCGTCCCGCAGCTTCCGGCCGTAGTTGACCCGGCCCATGTTTTCCACCAGAATATCCAGCCGCACGCTCTCGCCGCGCGCCAGCCCGAGCCGGATGTCGTCGTCCCGCCGGCCGTCCCGCTGCTTGACGCCCCGGAACTGCCCGTCGATGTAGATAAGCGCCCGATCATGCACCCCATCCAGCACCAGGGGCAGCTCCTCGAACGGCCCGCGCAGCTCGGTGGTGTACAGCACGAAGCCGAAATCCTGCCCCAGCTCCTCCATGGTCAGGGGCGCGGCCGCGCGGATCGGCGCGCCCAGTGCCTCCTGGCTGTCGAACAGCGTCGCCGCCTCGGTCAGCGCCACCTCGCCGTAGGCCGCCTTGGGCAGGTTGCCCACCGGGATGGCGGGCGCCTTGCCGAAATGCTTCTCCAGCACCTCCTTGACCTCGAAATACTTCGGGGTCAGATCGCCGGCCTCGTTCAGCGGCGCGTCGTAGTCGTAGCTGGTCACCGTGGGCGCGTGCCGATCGTCGTAGTTGGCCCCGTTGGTGAACCCAAAATTGGTGCCCCCGTGGAACATGTAGAAATTCACCGATGCCCCGGCGCTCAGCATCTCGTCCAGCACCTGCGCCGTGTCGGTGGAGGTGCGGGTGTGATGCTCCTCGTACCAGTGATCGAACCAGCCGTTCCAGTATTCCATGCACATCACCGGCTCGCCCGGGCGGAATTCCCGCAGCGCGCCGAAGTTCCCCGCCGGGTTGCTGCCGAAATTGACCGTGGCCAGCACCCCGTCCAGGGTGCCGCCCCCCAGCATGAAGGGGGCCGTCCCGTCGGAGGTAAACAGCAGGCAGTCCACCCCGTTGTCCCGGTAAATGTCCGCGATGGCCCGCAGATAATCCTTATCGTCGCCGTAGCTGCCGTATTCGTTTTCCACCTGCACCGCCACGACGTTCCCCCCGTTGGCGGCCAGCCGGGGCGTCACATGGCGGAACAGCTCCTTGTAATACCGCCCCACCTTCTCGAGAAACAGCGGATCGTTGCACCGCAGCCGCATGTGCCCATAGGTCAGCAGCCAGGAGGGCAGCCCTCCCATGTCCCACTCCGCGCAGATGTAGGGCCCCGGCCGCAGGATGACCATCAGCCCGAGAGAGGCCGCCGTGTCAATGAAGCGGCCGATATCCAGCCCGCCGGAGAAATCGAAAACACCCTCCCGCCGCTCGTGCAGGTTCCAGCAGGTATAGGTCTCCACCGCGTTGAACCCGCAGGCCCGCAGCTTTTTCAGCCGATCCTCCCAGTAGTCCGGCACCACCCGGAAATAATGAATGGTTCCCGACACCAGGGTCGTCTTTTCCCCGTCCCGGTAGAAATCGCCGCCTTTGACCGTCAATCCGCCCATATGTATCCTCCTTGCGCCCTCCCGGGCTTATACTCCGTTTCATTGTAGCAGACTGCTGGTAAGGTGGCAAGCCTTTTCGCGTTGTTAGACGGAACGCGAACGGTAATGTTTGCCCGTCAAATACATGGCTTGTTTCAAAGCGGAAACCGAACGACCCCCGGAGGCAAAAGCCCCGGGGGTTTCGGTTGCCCCCTCCCTCCATTGCGGCCGGCAAATAGGAGCATGAGGGCTGTTTATTGGGGGATAAACAGGCTGTACCCTTGCGCGCCGCCTGTCCCCGTGCTGTACGCACAGCACCATATTATTATAATTCCGATTCTAGTATAATTCAATATGGTAAATTACATAATAATTCCGATAATAATGGATAAATAGGCTGTAAAAATATGTTATATTGAACATATACCTATTATGATATGTTTGAGGGAACAGAATGGAATTTGCCGATAGATTAAAAATGCTGCGCAAGGAACGCGGTATTTCGCAAGAGCAGCTATGCGCGGATTTGAATTTGGGTAAGTCTACTATTTCCAGCTATGAGGCCGAAGGTAGACAGCCGAATTTTAAGACCCTGGTTTCATTGGCGGAATATTTTTATGTGTCGGTGGATTTCCTGCTCGGTGTAACCGATGTACGCGACAGGTATACGGATGTGGAAAGAGCTATTCTTTCCGACGAGACTGGCCGCGCGTTTCTTGATTATTTACGGTCGAGACCGGATGATGATAAACGCAAGCTGAAACAGTTTATCGAATATTTGGCAAGGGTTTTGGATTAACCTTGTATGTGAGAGTCGTGCTGACGCGCGGCTCTTTTTCTATGGATGTTGCTGTCCTTCGGTACGCTGCCTCATGCCCTGCCAGAATCCTGCCATGGCCAAATGTCGAAAAACGGTGTATACTGGTCAAAAAGGAGGCGCCGCTCATGTTTATTGCCGATCTGCATATCCATTCCCACTTTTCCCGCGCCACCAGCCGGGATCTCACCCCGGAGCTGCTGGATTGGTGGGCCCGGCGCAAGGGAATCCAGGTGGTGGGCACCGGCGATTTCACCCACCCCGGCTGGCGGCAGGAGCTGGCAGAGAAGCTGATCCCCGCCGAGGAGGGCCTCTATCGCCTGCGGGAGGACTGCCGCCGCCTGGACGGCCTGCCTGCGGGCGGGGAGATCCCTGTCCGCTTTATGGTCACGGGGGAAATCAGCTCGATTTATAAATGGGACGGTCGGGTGCGCAAGGTGCACAGCCTGATTCTTCTCCCCGGCCTTGAGGAGGCGGAGGCCCTGGCCCTGCGGCTGGAGCAGGTGGGCAACCTTCATTCCGACGGCCGGCCCATCCTGGGGCTGGACGCCCGGGATCTGCTGGAAATCACCCTGGATGTCTGCCCCCGGGCGATGTTCATCCCCGCCCATATCTGGACGCCCCACTTTTCGCTGTTCGGGGCCAATTCCGGCTTCGACCGGATCGAGGACTGCTTCCGGGACTTGACGCCCCATATCCATGCGCTGGAGACCGGCCTGTCCTCCGACCCGCCCATGAACTGGCGGCTTTCCGCCCTGGACAAGTATACTCTGGTGTCCCATTCCGACGCTCATTCCCCCGCCAAGCTGGGGCGGGAGGCGGATTTGTTTACCTGCGAGATGACCTATCCGGCCATCAAACAGGCCCTGGAAAACAAGGGGGCCGGCGGCTTCGGGGGTACCCTGGAGTTTTTCCCCGAGGAGGGGAAATACCACGCCGACGGCCACCGGAACTGCGGGGTCTGCCTGACCCCGGAAGAAACTGAGCGGGCGGGGGGCCTCTGTCCCGTCTGCGGCAAAAAGGTGACGGTGGGGGTGTGGCACCGGGCGGCCCAGCTGGCCGACCGGCCCGAAGGCTTTAAGCCTAAAGACGCGGCCCCCTTTGAAAGTCTGGTGCCCCTGCCGGAGGTCATCGCCGCCTCCACCGGTTTTTCCGCCGCCGGGGTGAAAACCGCCGGGCGGTACGAGGCCATGCTGCGTCAGCTGGGGCCGGAGTTCGTCATCCTGCGGCAGACCCCGCTCGAGGATATCGAGCAGGCGGCGGGGCCCAGCGTGGCCGAGGGGATCCGCCGGCTGCGTCAGGGCGCGGTGGAGGTGTCACCCGGCTACGACGGGGCCTATGGTAAAGTGTCCATCCTCAGCGCCGCCGATATCGACCGTCTGGCGGGGCAGACCCGTCTGTTTGTCGATGAGCCGGGGAAGAAAGCGGCCCGCCCGGCGCAGACGCTGCTGCCCGTCAAGCGGGCGGCCTCCATGGAAACCGCCCGGCTGGATACCCCCTCCGACGGCCTGAATCCTGAGCAGCGTCAGGCCGCGGACGCCCGCGAGCGGACGGTGGCGGTCATCGCCGGGCCGGGTACCGGCAAAACCCGCACCCTTGTCGATCGCATCGCCCGCCTGACGGGGGAGGGGACGCCCCCCTCCCATATCGCCGCCGTCACCTTCACCAACAAAGCCGCCCGCCAGCTGCGGGAGCGGCTGGAAAAACGTCTGGGCAAACGGACGGCCCGGGCCGTGACCGTCGGCACCTTTCACGCCCTCTGCCTGCACCTGCTGGAAGCCTGGCGGGGCCCCGTCGTCCTCCTCGATCCGGTGGAGGCGCAGGAAATTGCGGCGCAGGTATGCCGGGATACGGCGGTTTCCGCCCGGGATCTGCTGGCCGGGGTTTCCCGGCTGAAAAACGGCGGGGAATCCGCCCTGCCGCCCGCCTTGATCGAGGTCTACGCCGCCCGCCTGAAGGAACTGGAGGCCCTGGATTTCGACGATCTGCTGCTGGAAACCCTGGCGCAGCTGGAGGGCGGCCGCAAGCCTCCCGCCGCCTTTTCCCACCTGCTGGTGGACGAGTTTCAGGACATCAATCCCATTCAGTTCCGTCTGGTGCTGGCCCTGAACCGGGCGGGGGAGGGGCTGTTCGTCATCGGCGACCCGGATCAGGCCATTTACGGCTTCCGGGGAGCCGACTCCCGCTGCTTTGAGAAGCTGGAGACGGCCTGTCCCGGCCTGCGGGTGATCCGCCTGACGCGGAATTACCGTTCCACCCCCGAAATTCTGCGCGCCGCCCTGCCGGTCATTTCCGCCGGGGGCGAGCCCCGGCGGCTGGAGGCGGCGCGGCCCGCCGGGCCGAAGCCGGGCCTGCTGCGCGCGCCGGAGCCCTTCGACGAGGCGCTGTACGTGGTCAAGGCCATCAACGCCATGGTGGGGGGCGTGGATATGCTGGACGCCCAAACCATGCACTCGCGCGCCGACAAGCGGAAAGCCCGCTGCCTGTCCGATATCGCCGTTCTCTACCGCACCCACCGGCAGGCGGAGCTGCTGGAATACTGCCTGGTCAAGGAGGGGATCCCCTATACCGTCGCCGGCCGGGAGGACTATCTGTCCGATGGGCAGGTGCGCCGGGCCGCCGCCTTTTTCCGCTGCCTGACCCAGCCGGCCGATCGGGTGTCCCGGCGGGTCTGGCTTCGCGGGGAAGGGGTGGAGGATGTCCCCGAGGCCCCCGGCTGGGAGGGGCTGGCCGCCGCCCTGGAGGGCCCGCATCCCGACCTGGCGCAGCGCCTGCGCGCCTTCGCCCCCCGCGTCCTGGAGGACAAGCCCCTGCCCCTTTTGCGGGACTGGCTGGCGGCCTCGGGCCTCGAGGAGACGGAGCCCCTGTCCCGCCTGTGCGGCGCGGCGGGTCTGGCCGCCTCCATGCCCGATTTGCTGGAAACCCTCTCCCTGGGCCGGGAGGCGGACGTGGTGCGCCAGGGGAAGACCTACACCCCCGACGCGGTGTCTCTGCTGACCCTCCACGGCTCCAAGGGCCTGGAATTTCCCGTGGTCTTTCTCGTCGGGGTGCAGGATGGACGGATCCCCCTGCGCCGCGCCGATACCGATAGGGAGGAGGAGCGGCGGCTGTTCTACGTCGGGCTGACCCGGGCCATGGACGAGCTGATTCTCACCGGCGCGGGGGAGCCCTCCGCCTTTCTCGCGGACATCCCGCCGTATGCTCTCGAAGAGGAAACCGCCCGCCGCCGCCCGGTGGTCAAGCAGCTCAGCCTCTTTGATTGAAAGCGAGCAATTTTGTGTTAAAAAAAGCGATATTCGTCGCTTTACAGGCACTTTGAGACCCTGTATAATGATAAAAAACGCGAAAATATGCGCAAAAGAGGGCGGTTTTATGAAGCTGGCAATCAGTACCTGGAGCTTTCAGCAGCGTCTCGCAAGCGGCGCCATGACGCAAATGGACTGCATTTCCAAGGCCAAGGAGCTGGGCGCGGACGCCATTGAGTTCGTGGACGTCCTCCCCCCGGATGGCGTGTCTCGGGAGGGTTATGCAAGACAGCTTGGAGAAGCCTGCAAGGAGCAGGGCTTAGGCGTCTCGAATTATACCATCGGGGCCGATTTTCTGGCGAACGACGTGCAGGATGAAGTGGAGCGTGTTGCAAAGGAGCTGGAGTTGGCGCTTCTGCTGGGAGCGACCAGCATCCGCCACGACGTGACCGGCGGCATCCCCGGCCCCGCCCGGGCCACCACCGGCTTCGAGCAGGTGGCCGACCGCCTGGCCGCCGCCTGTCGCGCCGTAACCGAGCGCGCCGAAGCCAAAGGCATCGCCACCATGGTGGAAAACCACGGTTTCTTCTTTCAGGACGTTGACCGCGTGGAAAGTCTGGTGACCCGGGTGGGCCATCCGAATTTTGGGCTGTTGTTCGATATGGGCAACTTCCTGTGCGGGGACGTGGAGCCCTCGGCCGCCCTGGGGCGGCTGGCCCCCTTTGTGCGGTATGTCCACGCCAAGGACTTCATCGTCAAGGAGGGGGCGGCGCCCGACCCGGGCCGCGGGTTCTTCCGCAGCCGGGGCGGCCGGTATCTGCGGGGGACCATCATCGGCCACGGCGATGTGCCGGTGGCGGCCTGCCTGGGCATTCTGAAAGAGGCCGGGTACGCGGGGGGCCTGGGCATCGAGTTCGAGGGGATGGAGGACTGCCTGGAGGGCATCGCCATCGGGCTGGAAAACCTGCGCCGCTATCTCGCATAAAAGCGAACAATTTCAAAAAAGACCGCTATCCCGTGAAGGATAGCGGTCTTTTTTCGAACAAAAGCGAATCAAATCAGCCGATCCGCCGTGCAGAGGGGGAGCAGCTCCCGGTAAGTCTCGGGCTGGATGTGGGCGGTTTCGAAGGTCATGGCGTTGGCGGAGGAGAGGGCCACCGCCCGCCGCAGCATCTCGGCAGGAGCCGCCTGTTCGAGCAGGGAGAGCAGCAGGGAGGCCACCATGGTGTCCCCGCAGCCAAGGGTGCTTTTCACCGGCACATCGGGGGCCTTGCAGCGCCACACCCCGTCCCGGCAGGCCAGCAGCGCCCCGTCGCCGCCCAGGGACACCAGCACATAGGGGATACCGTCCGCCACCAGCCGGACGGCGTAGGCGCGAATCGCCTCGTCCGAGGCGCCGGGCTGCCCCATCAGCTCGCACATCTCCGAGCGGTTGGGCTTGATGAGATCGGGCTTTTCGGCCAGCGCCGCCCGCAGCAGGGGGCCGGAGAGATCCGCCGCCGCGATGCCGCCCGCCGCTTTCATGCGGCGCAGCAGCGACTGCGCCATGGCGGGGGAGACACCGCCCGGCGCGCTGCCGCACAGGGCGGCGGCCTCGCAGCGGGGCAGGCGGCTGTCCAGAACATCCAGCAGGGCGTCCCATTCGTCCGACGTGACGGGGGGCCCCTGCTCGAGCAGCTCGGTGCGCGCGCCGTCCCCGCCGAAAATCTGAAGATTGGTGCGGGTGGAGCCCGCGATGGGGACAAAGGCGTTCTCGATGCCCTCCCGGAACAGAAAATCGTTGAAGACGCTGGCCACCGCGCCGCCCAGGAACCCGGTCGCGCAGACCGGGGCCTCCATGTCCCGCAGCACCTTGGCCACGTCGACGCCCTTGCCGGCGGGCTGGGTGGACAGCAGCTCCACCCGGTTGGCTTCCCCCGCCCGCAGGGCCGGAACGGCCACCAGCTTGTCCAGCGCGGGGTTCAGGGTTATGGTGAGAATCAAGGGAACCATCCTTTCTCGAAAGGCCGCGTAAAAGAAAAGCCTTCGGCGCCTTTTCCGTTAGCTTTTCCCGCTGAGACGGAATCATGAGGCGCCGAAGGCTTTTATTTCGCGAACAGGCGGCTGAGCGCCTGCCCCGCCAGCACACCGGCGAGACAGAGCAGCAGGCTCAGCAGTATGTAGAGGCTGCCGGCCAGGTGCCGGCCCTTTTCAAACAGCTGCACAGCCTCCAGGGAGAAGGCGGAAAAGGTGGTGAAGCCGCCGCACACGCCGGTTTTCCAAAACAGGAGGCGCCGATCCGTCAGGCCGCCGCGGGCGAACAGGCCGGCGAGAAACCCGATAATCACCGCGCCCGCCGCGTTGACCAGCAGGGTGAGAAGGGGAAAATCGGTTTTGACGGGAAGAAGGCCGACGGCATAGCGGCCGGCGGCCCCCAGCGCACCGCCGGCCGCGACAATGAGCAGATTGATCATGGACTCCTCCATTCCCGTCGAAGCGCGGCATAGAGCCGTGGCTTTCCGCCGTTCTTTTATCGTCTATCAGACAAACACGATTTGCAGCACGGCGGCGACCAGCAGCAGCACGGCGATCAGCACGCCCACCACGGTGGCGCCGCCCGCCATCATCATGGACAGGATCGTACCGAACACCAGCAGGAAGGCAAGCACCTGGGACACGGTTTCCCGCTTGCCCAGCTCCCGCGGGCGCAGAAGGATCCACAGCAGCAGGAAAAAGACCACCACCGACAGCACGGCGGTCAGGAAGGGAAACACGTTGCCGCTCATTCCCCAGACGCTGAGATCGAAAAAAGCAAAAGTTTTTCTGGTGCGGATATCCGGGCCGGGGGCGAAGGTGAGCGGCACCCCCAGAGGCAGAGCCATCAACAGGATGGCGGCGGCCATCAGGCCAAGGCAGACGACAAGGCCGGCCTTGCGAGTCGAGAGACGATTCATAGACGGTTCCTCCTTACATCATGGATACGAAGCGTGGCACACCGTTTGAACAGTCCTGGCGGGGCCCGTCCCGCCGCTCACCTTGTATTATACCGGATGGTAACGCAAATAGCAAGGACAACAGCCGCCCGCGCCGCGTTAAAAAGCGCGAACTTGAACGGCGGTGTACAGACCGAAAAAAGCGCGTGTTTGCGCCGCTTGACAAAACGCGGATTTCGGCCTATACTGTTGAATATAAGCGATCGGCTGTGAAGGGAAGAACCCGGCTGTTCCGGCACCGCAGAGAGGGGGGCCGCACGATAGCGTGCGCTGCAAGGCCGCCTGTGCCCATGGAATGGTCGGGAGGCCGCCCCGGAGCCCCGCCGCGACGAGCGGCGGCGTTTCCCGCGTTAAGGGATGAGAGCGGCGCGGGGATTTCCCGCGCAATTTGGGTGGTACCACGGAACCTCCGTCCCAGGATTGGACGGGGGTATTTTTTATGTTGGAAAGGAATTGACATCACCATGGAATGGACAGGCCTCAACGAACTGCGCGAAAAATTCTTATCCTTTTATGAAAGCAAGGGGCATCTGCGGCTGCCCAGCTTCCCGCTGGTACCGCAGGAGGACAAATCCCTGCTGCTCATCAACTCGGGCATGGCGCCCATGAAGAAGTTCTTCACCGGCGAGGTGACGCCCCCCCGCAAGCGGGTGACCACCTGCCAGAAGTGCATCCGCACCCCCGACATCGAGCGGGTGGGCAAGACCGCCCGCCACGGCACCTATTTTGAGATGCTGGGCAATTTCAGCTTCGGCGACTATTTCAAGCACGAGGCCACGGCCTGGGCCTGGGAGTTCGTCACCAAGGTGCTGGAGCTGCCGGAGGATCGGGTCTGGGTGAGCATCTACGAGGACGACGATCAGGCCTTCGATATCTGGACGAAGGAAGTGGGAGTGCCGGCGGATCGCATCGTCCGCCTGGGCAAGGAGGATAACTTCTGGGAGCACGGCTCCGGCCCCTGCGGCCCCTGCTCCGAGCTGTATTTTGACCGGGGAGAGGCGTACGGCTGCGGCTCCCCGACCTGCGGCGTGGGCTGCGACTGCGACCGGTACGTGGAGTTCTGGAACCTGGTGTTCACCCAGTTCGACAGTGACGGGGCTGGCCATTACGAGCCGCTGGAGCATCCCAACATCGACACCGGCATGGGCCTGGAGCGGCTGGCCTGCATCATGCAGGGGGTGGGCAACCTCTTTGAGGTGGACACCGTCCAGAACATCATGAAGCACGTCAGCAAAATCGCGGGGGTGACCTACGGAGAGGACGAGAAGCAGGACGTGTCCCTGCGGGTGATCACCGATCACATCCGTTCCACCACCTTCATGATAAGCGACGGCGTCATGCCCTCCAACGAGGGGCGGGGCTACGTGCTGCGGCGGCTGCTGCGCCGGGCGGCGCGGCACGGGCGGCTGCTGGGGATCCACAAGCCCTTCCTGTTCGAGGTGTGCGACACGGTGATCCAGGAAAACCTGGGCGCCTATCCCCAGCTGGCGGAGAAAAAGGCGTTTATCAAAAAGCTGATTTTCATCGAGGAGCAGTCCTTTGAAAAAACCATCGACAGCGGCCTGGCCCTGCTGGACGACATGCTGGCGAATCTGACGGGCACGGTGCTGCCCGGGGCGGACGCGTTCCGTCTGTACGACACGTACGGGTTCCCGGTGGATCTGACCAAGGACATCCTTTCGGAAAAAGGGCTGACGGTGGATGAGGAGGAATTCGACCGCCTGATGAAGGAGCAGCGCGAGCGAGCCCGCGCCGCCCGCAAGGACGCGGGGGCGGACGCCTGGAAGGCCGAGGCCGGCGCGGCCGAGCAGCTGCCCGCCACCCGGTTCACGGGCTACGAGAGCCTGGAGGGGGCCGCGAAGGTGCTGGCCATCCTCAAGGCAGGCGCGCCGGCCGACAGCCTCGCCGAGGGCGAGGAAGGGGTCCTGGTGCTGGACGAAACCCCCTTCTACGCCGAAAGCGGCGGCCAGGCGGGGGACGCGGGCGCGGTGGAAAACGGCGACGGGCTGTTCCTTGTGGGCCAGACCAGCAAGACGGCCGGGGGCGTGTTCCTGCACAGCGGCGTGATGCAGAAGGGGTTGCTGTGCGCGGGGGACACGGTGACGGCCAAGGTGGACCGGATCGGCCGCGCGGCCACCATGCGCAACCACACGGCGGCCCATCTGCTGCAGGCGGCGCTGCGCCGGGTGCTGGGCGATCATGTGGAGCAGGCGGGCCAGCTGGTCACCAGCAGCCGGATGCGGTTCGACTTCACCCATTTCTCCGCCCTGACGGGCGACGAGCTCCGGAAGGTGGAGGGACTGGTCAACCTGTGGATCATGGAGGGGCTGCAGACGGTGGTGCGGGAAATGCCCATCGAGGAGGCCCGCAAGCTGGGCGCCATGGCCCTGTTCGGCGAGAAGTACGGGGACATTGTGCGGGTGGTCAGCGTCGGGAACGTGTCGATGGAATTCTGCGGCGGCACCCATGTGGACAACACGTCTAAGCTGGGGCTGTTCCGCATCGTGTCCGAAAGCTCGGTGGCGGCGGGAGTGCGCCGGATCGAAGCGGTGACGGGCGGCGGGGTGCTGCAGCTGCTGAATGACTATCACAGCATCATGGCACAGGCGGCCGACGCCATGAAAATCGGCAACGTGGAGGATATCGGCCGGCGGGCCGCTCAGCTGACGGCCGAGCTGAAGGCCGTGCAGAAGGAGCTGGAGGCGGCCAAGGCCAAGCTGGCCTCCCAGAAGATCGAGGGCTTGTTCTCCGACGCCAAGGTGGTGGCGGGGATCAAGGTGATCGCCGCGGCCTTCACGGGCACCGGCGGCGACGCGGTGCGGGCCATGTGCGACCGGTGCCGGGACTTCCCCGGGGACATCGTGGTGGTGCTGGCCGGGATTCAGGAGGACGCGGGCAGCGTATCCTTCGCCTGCTACTGCGCGCCGGGGGCGGTGAAGATGGGGGCCCACGCGGGCAACATCGTGCGCCAGGTGGCCCAAATCTGCGGCGGCAAGGGCGGCGGACGGCCCGACATGGCTATGGCGGGCGGCAAGGATCTGACCAAGGTGGACGACGCCATCAACAGCGTGGACGAGATCTTGGCGGCCATGATCGCCTGAGAGAAGATAGCGCCTCCCGCCTGCGCCGCAGGCGGGAGACCGAAAGACGGGAGGAAAAACGGCATGGACTGTATTTTCTGCAAAATCCTGCGGGGGGAAATTCCCTCCAAAAAGGTGTACGAGGACGACGAGATCTACGCGTTCTATGACATCGAGCCCAAGGCACCGGTGCATATCCTGGTCATCCCCAAGGTGCATCTGTCCGGGGCTTCGGCGGTATCGGACGAAAACAGCGGCGTGGTGGCCCGCATCTTCGAGGCCATCCCCAAAATCGCCGCCGGGCTGGGCCTGAGCGACTACCGGATCGTGACCAACAACGGGCCGGACGCGGGACAGACGGTGTCCCACCTGCATTTCCATGTGCTGGCGGGCGGCAAACTGGGAGAGATGGCGTAAGCCAGACGGAAAGGCGGGTCTTACCCCATGCAGTTCATAGTGGCGGATCTGGAATGGAACGGGGCCTATTCCCGCAAGGCCCACGGCTACTTCAACGAAATCATCGAAATCGGCGCGGTAAAGCTGAACGAGGCCATGGAGCTGACCTCAAGGTTCCACGCGCTGATTAAGCCGGTGGTCAGCCGCAAGCTGTCCGAGGTGGTCACCGGGCTGACCAGCATCACAGCGGAGGAGCTGGACGAAGGCGGCACCTTCCAGACGGCGGTGTCCCGGCTGCGCAAATGGATCGGCGGGGAGGACGCGGTGTTCCTGACCTGGAGCACCACGGATCTGCTGGTGCTGATGGAAAACTGCCGGTACTTTTTCGGCAGCGACCGGATTCCCTTCCTCGACCGGTATGCGGATTTGCAGAAATACTGCCAGCTGCGCATCGAGGCGGACACCTCCCAGCAGATGGGGCTGAGCAAGGCCTGCGAGAGGCTCGGCATCAGCGAGGAGGACATGGCGCTGCACCGGGCGCTCGACGACAGCGTGCTGACGGGGCAGGTGCTCCAGAAGGTGTACGATCCGGTGTCCTTCGCCGAGCAGATGGCGGTGGTGGACGACGCGTTCTACGACCGCATCACCTTCAAAAACGTCATCCTCAGCGACATCGACTCCCCCCTCATCAAGCGCAGCGAGCTGCAGTTCCACTGCGAGGACTGCGGACGAAATCTCAAGCGGGTGGGTGACTGGAAGTTCCGCAACCGGGCGTTCCACGCCGACTTCGTCTGCCGCAGCTGCGGGCGGGAATATACCGGACGGGCGCAGTTCAAGCTGCGCTACGAGGGCGTGGAGGTCAAGCGGCGGCTGAGCGAACGGGTGAAGCCCAAGGAGGCGGCCGGGGAAGCCGCGCCGGCGGCGGACAGCGGCGTTCCGGCGGTGCCTGCCGAGTAATAAAGAGCGTGGTTCATAAAGGAAAGAAAGGGGTCGTTCGTATGGCGAAGGAAAAGAAAGGCAGCAAGCTGCTGGGGGAATTTAAAAAGTTCGCCCTGCGCGGTAATGTGATCGATTTGGCCGTCGGCGTGATCATCGGCGGCGCATTCCAGAAAATCGTCACCTCAGTGGTGAACGACTTGATCATGCCGCTGGTGGGCCTGGTGACCGGCGGGGTGAACTTCAACGATCAGTTTGTGGTGCTCAAGCTGCCTGAGGGGGTCACGGCGACGCAGGTGACCTCCCTGCAGGTGGCGAAGGATTTGGGCGTGACCACCTTCAATTATGGGGCGTTCGTTACGGCGGTCATCGATTTTTTGATCATGGCCTTTGTGATTTTCCTGCTGGTCAAGGGGATCAACAAGCTCTCGGACATCCGCAAGAAGCCGGAGGAGCCTGTCACGCCTACCACCAAGCGCTGCCCCTACTGCCTGAGCGATATCCCGCTGGAGGCCACCCGCTGCCCCCACTGCACGTCCCAGCTGGACGATATAGCCGAGGAAGCCGATTAACACGGGAGTTCAGCGGAGAATATGTGTACATAAACAAGGGCGCTGCCAAAACAGGCAGCGCCCTTGTTTGCTCTATAACGGTTTGGTAAAAATGTTGTTGCGCACCCGGGCACGGCTGGAGTAGTAGACGCTCAGGGCCAGGCCGACGCCGAGGTACAGGGTGGCCACCGAACTGCCGCCCGAGCTGAAGAAGGGGAGGGTGATGCCGATGACCGGCAGAAGCCGCAGGGTCATGCCGATGTTAATCAGGGACTGAAACCCGATCATGGACATCAGGCCGATGCACATGAACATCCCCAGGCGATCCCGGGCGGTGATGGCGCAGCGCCAGAGCTCCCACACGATGAGGGCAATGAGGACGAGGACGGCCATGGCGCCGATGAAGCCGAATTCCTCTCCGGCCACGGTGAAGATGAAGTCGTTGTTCCGGGCGTACAGGCCCGTGCCGCCGCCCTCCATGAAGCCGCGGCCCCACAGCTGGCCGGATCCCAGGGCGCGCAGGCCGAGGTATTGCTGCCAGCCGGTTTCCATAATATAGTCGTCCACGTAAATCAGGCACAGGAAGCGATCCAGCTTATCCGCGATCAGGCGATCCCAGAGAAAGGGAATAACCGCGCCCACCAGGGTGGCGCCGCCCAGAAAGTACACAGGCTTAACCCCGGCGGCGAACATCATGCTGACCACCATGAACACGAAAACCAGCATGGTGCCGTCGTCCCCCTGCTTGAAGATCAGGCCGATGGGAACCAAGCCGTGCAGAGCCACCAGCAGGAAGGTTTTGAACTCGTTAATATGTTCCCGGACCATGGACAAATGCTTGGAGAAGGTGATGATAAAGACGATTTTCAGCAGCTCCGACGGCTGAAAGGTCAGCTGGAGGCTGCCGACGGTGATGCCCAGCCACGCGGTATCGTCCGTACCGCCCACGTTGAGCCCCAGGCCGGTATAGGTCAGAGCAACCAGCACCAGGGCGATGACGCCCCAGACAGGCCAGAGGGCGGCGATGAACTCATAGTCGATTTGAGAGATGATGATGGCGACGACCAGGCCCGCGCAAATGCTCGCCAGCTGCACGATGTAGCCGCCCGTCGCGCCTTTGGCGGCGGAATAGACCAGGGCGAGCCCATACAGGGAGGCGGCCGCACACAGGGCGATCAGCACCAAATCGGTGTTTTTCAGGTAGAACCGGATAGATTTTCCGGCCTTGGCAAACAGATTCAACGCGCACCTCCTTTCCAGGGAGTATACTTATAATCTAGTATTATACCGTTTTTTTCGCCTCTAATCAAGATTTCCCTTTTAAGATATGAAAATTTATGATATACTTAAGAAATTGACGACGAAACGGGAGACTGGAGTATGGACAGGGAAGCAGAGGCCCTGCGGGGCCGGACGTGGGTGACCCGCAGCGCGGCGGAGACCGAGGCGCTGGGCGCGGCCGTCGGCCGGGCGCTGACCGGCGGCGCGGTGCTGGCGCTGTTCGGCGGGTTGGGCATGGGCAAGACTGCCTTTGTGCGGGGGCTGGCGGCCGGACGGGGACTGGAGGCCGAGGTATCCAGCCCGACGTTCGCGCTGGTGCATGAATACGGCGGGCAGCCGCCGCTGGTGCATTTCGACATGTACCGGGTGACGGGCTGGGACGACCTGTATTCCACGGGTTTCTTCGATTATATCGACGCCGGGTGCATCCTAGCGGTGGAATGGAGCGAAAACGTGGAGGGGGCGCTGCCCGAGGAAGCGCTGCGTTTTCGGTTGGCCCGCCGGGAGGACGGCGCACGGGAAATCGCGTGCGAATAGGGGCACCGGCGTTCCGCTTAAGCGTGGACGTGCTTCTTTCCAGTCTAAGAAATGAGTGATGACATGAAAATATTAGCGATTGAGAGCTCGGCGGGGCCTGCGTCCTGCGCTATCACACGGGACGGGGACATCCTGGCCGAGGCGGGGGTGAACACCCGGCTGACCCACAGCCAGACCTTGATGCCCATGGTGCAGGACATGCTGCGCAACAGCCAGACGGCCCTCACGGATATCGACGTGCTGGCGGTGGCGGCCGGGCCGGGCTCCTTCACGGGGGTGCGCATCGGGGTGGCGGCGGTCAAGGGGCTGGCGTTCGCTCGCGGCATCCCCTGCGCGGCGGTGTCCACCCTGGCGGCGATGGCGGAAAACCTGCGGGGCGTCCCCTTTGATGGGGTGATCTGTTCCGTCATGGACGCCCGTTGCCGGCAGGTGTACACCGCCTGCTTCGACGGGGCGTCTCTGGATCGGTTAACGCCGGACGAGGCCATTTCCCTGGAGGATCTGAAAATTCGGCTGCTTTCGTACAAAAAACCGATTTTTCTGGTTGGAGACGGGGCGGCGATGTGCTATACTAATCTGGAAGGACAGGTGCCGGAATTGTTGCTGGCGCCTGTGCCGCTTCGGTTCCAGCGGGCAGCCGGGGTGGCGGCCTGCGCGGCCGGACAAGCCCTGCGGGGGGAGCTGTGCGCCGCCGAGGCGCTGCAGCCCGCTTATCTGCGGCTGCCCCAGGCGCAGCGGGAACTGCGTCAGCGGCAGGCGGCGGAATCGCAGCCTACATGAACTTGCGAAAGGAATGGAAATCGCCATGTCAAACACGCCTTTTATCGCCAACCATCCTCTGATTCAGCACAAGGTCACCCTGCTCAGGAACAAAACCACCGGCTCCAAGCAGTTCCGTGAGTTGATTTCGGAGATCACCGAGCTGATGGTCTATGAGGCCACGCGGGATTTGCCCTTGTGCGAGGTGGAGGTGGAAACGCCCATCACCGTGACCAAATCCAGCGTTCTGGCCGGGCGGAAGCTGGCCTTTGTGCCCATTCTGCGGGCCGGGCTGGGCATGGTGGACGGGGCACTGGCCCTGGTGCCCGCGGCGCGGGTGGGGCATATCGGCCTGTACCGGGATCCCGAGACCCTGCACCCGGTGGAATACTACTGCAAGCTGCCGGGGGATATCGACGACCGGGAGGTCATCGTGCTGGATCCGATGCTGGCCACCGGCGGCTCTGCCGTGGACGCGATCTCCCAAATCAAGCAGCGGCACCCCAAGAGCGTCAAATTCATGTGCATCATCGCCGCGCCGGAGGGGCTGAAAGCGCTGACCGAGGCGCATCCGGACGTGCAGGTTTACTGCGCCTCCCTGGACGAGCAGCTCAACGACCACGGTTACATCGTGCCGGGGCTGGGAGACGCGGGCGATCGGATTTTCGGCACCAAATAAGATTCACCGCCCCCGGAAAACGGACAAGCCGCCTTTCCGGGGGATTGTGTTCGTTAGATATTTTTGGCGGGGAATTCCCCGTTGGTTGGACAAGATAAAGGAGACGGCATGGACAAGGAGATGAAAGCGCTGCTTCAGGCGGCGGCTGTGACGGGGCGGCTGCCCATCGTGCGGTTCGAGCTGAGAAGTTCGAAGGACAGGGAGCTGATTTCCACCGCCCTGCGGGACGTGTGGATGACCGGCCCGGACGATGGCATGGCCCTCGTCAAGGCGCGGGCGGCGTGGATCGCCGAGGCGGCGCAGGCGGGATTGGTGCAGGTGACCTATCATCTGCCGGTGACGCTGCGGCGGGACTACGCGTTGTATGAGGAGAGCGGGCTGTTCGCGCAGCTGCGGCAGATGACGGAGGAGGGCGCGAAGCGGCCGGATTTCCTCTTTGACATCCCGCACATCAAGCGGGGCGCTGTCGTACTCACGGACGCGGGGCGCCAGGCCCTGGCGCAGGCGGAATGAGGCGGGGAAGCGCGCCCGCCGGCGCGGCGGAGGAAGGGCAGCGGCTGGCCCCCTACGGGCGGGCGCTGCTGAACTGGTACGACGCGCACAGGCGGCTGCTGCCCTGGCGGCTGGACGCCGCGCCCTACCGGGTATGGGTATCGGAAATCATGCTGCAGCAGACCCGCATCGAGGCGGTGCTGCCCTATTTCGACAGATTTATGCGTCAGCTTCCCACCATTCGGGATCTGGCCGCCTGCGGGGAGGATCGGCTCCTCAAGCTGTGGGAGGGCCTCGGGTATTACAGCCGGGCGCGCAACCTGCAGAAGGCGGCGCGGGTCATTCTGGAGCAATACGGCGGCGAGATGCCCGGGGATTACGAGGCGCTGCTCGGCCTGCCGGGGATCGGGGAATACACGGCGGGGGCGGTGGCGTCCATCTCCTTCGGGATCCCGGTGCCGGCGGTGGACGGGAATGTCATGCGGGTGCTGGCCCGGCTGACGGCCAACGGGGAGGATATCCTTCGTCCCGCGGCCAAGCGGTGGTTTACAGCCGCCGCGGCGGCCATGCTGCCGCCCGAGGCGCCGGGTGCGTTCAACCAGGCCCTGATGGAGCTGGGGGAGACGGTCTGCCTGCCCAATGCGGAGCCGCGCTGCGGGGACTGCCCGCTGGCCGGCGCCTGCCTTGCCCGGGAGCGGGGGATCGCCCGGCAGCTGCCGGTGCGCGCACCGAAAAAGGCGCGGCGAGTCGAGCAGCGGACGATACTGGTCTGCATCGACGAGGGGACGGAGCCTGCGGTGCTGCTTCATCGACGGGAGCCGGCAGGGCTGCTCGGCGGGCTGTGGGAGCTGCCGGGGACGGAGGGCTGGCTGACCGCTGAGGAGGCGGAAGCGCAGGCGCGGGCGTTCGGCCTGAGGACGGCGGCTATCGAGCCTCTGGGCGAGGGCAAACACATTTTCAGCCATATCGAGTGGCGGATGCAGGGCTACCGGCTGACGGTGGAGCGCGGGACGGCGGCCGGAGACGGCTGGGTTTGGGCCACCGGGGCGCAGGTGCTGGGGGTATACGCGCTGCCCAGCGCGTTCCGGGCTTATGCGGCCCGGCTGCCGGAGTGGCTGCGTCCGAAAACGGAGAAAAAGAGGTAGACCGATGAAACGGAAAGATTATCTGTCCTGGGACGCGTATTTTATGGGCATCGCCCTGCTGTCCGCCCAGCGGAGCAAGGATCCGGGCACCCAGGTGGGGGCCTGCATCGTGGGGGCGGACAAGAAAATTCTGTCGGTGGGCTATAACGGGATGCCCATCGGCTGCAGCGACGACGTGATGCCCTGGGAGCGGGAGGGCGCGCCCCGGGACACAAAATATTTATACGTCTGTCACGCGGAACTCAACGCCATTCTCAACTATTCGGGCGGCAGGCTCCAGGGGGCGAGACTGTACACCACCCTGTTCCCCTGCAACGAGTGCGCCAAGGCTATCATCCAGGCGGGGATCCGGGAGGTGGTCTATCTGTCCGACAAGTACGCGGACAGCGACTCGGTGCTGGCCTCCAAGCGGATGATGGAGCTGACTGGCGTGACCTACCGGGCCTATGAGCCGATGGGACAGCATGTCGGCCTGGATTTGTAGGTGACGGCCATGGGAAAAACGGCGCTGATAACCGGGGCGTCCCGGGGAATAGGGCGGGCCACGGCGGAGCTGCTGGCCCGTCAGGGCTTTGCGGTTGCGGTCAACTATGTCCGCTCGCAGCGGGCGGCGGAGGAACTGGCCGCCGCGCTGCGCGCGCAGGGGGCCGACGCGGCGGCCTTTCAGGCGGATGTGGCCGATCTCGGGCAGGTAGAGGCCATGATTTCAGCGGTGGAGAAACGGCTGGGGCCGGTGCGGGTGCTGGTGAACAACGCGGGCGTCGCGGCCCAGCGGCTGTTCACCGACATCACCCCGGCGGAGTGGAACGCCATGCTGGGGGTGCATGTGAACGGGGCCTATCACTGCTGCCGCTGCGTGCTCCCCTCCATGATCCGGGAAAAGCGGGGGAAAATCGTCAACGTGTCTTCCATCTGGGGAATCACCGGCGCTTCCTGCGAGGTGCATTATTCCACCGCCAAGGCGGCGATCATCGGGCTGACCAAAGCGCTGGCCAAAGAGGTGGGGCCGTCGGGCATCCAGGTCAACTGCGTCGCGCCGGGGGTGGTGGACACCGACATGCTCGCCGGCTTCGACGAAACAGCCCGACGGGCGCTGATGGAGGAAACGCCTCTGGGCCGCCTGGGCACCCCGGAGGAGACGGCGGCGGCCATCGCTTTCCTGGCCTCCGACGCGGCGGATTTCATCACCGGCCAGGTGCTGGGGGTCAATGGCGGCTTCCTGATATAAACGCAAACGGGCGGCTGCCATATGTGCAGCCGCCTTTGGTGTTATTCCAGAATGTGCAGGCAGCGGTAGACCGCGCCCTGCCAGTGGCTCAGGGGGCGGTAGTCGCTGCTCTCGGTGTGGGTGGCGCCCAGCACCGTGGCCTCCGAACGGGGGGAGCCCACCTCCACCACGAAGAAGCCGTGCGAAAACCGTACGCCGCCGTCAAAGGAGATTTGCAGCACGTCCCCTGGCTCGATCTCTTCCAGGGAGACGACCGCCGCATAGGGCCGTCCGCCTTGGAGGCCGGTCATGAAATTGAAGAAGGGCTGCACCCCTGTCCAGGCCGGCGCGCGGGATGACAGGCTGTTGTAAAACCAGCCGGTGACCGGCCGGTAGTTCATGGGCAGGCCGCCGGCGTGCAGGCACTGGGACAAAAAGTTGGTGCAGTCGCCGCCCATATCGGTGAAATTTCCGTATGCCGGATTGAAGCCGTAAGCCCAGCGATGGGCGTAGGCCACCGCTTTTTCGCGATTGTACATGATGACGCATCCCCCTTTGCTAGCATCGATTGACAAGGGCGAACACGCCTGCCGTCGGCCAAAAAGGCGGCCTGCGGCGTTTTCGGCTTTGGCGGGCGTCAGCCCGCCCGCAGCCTGCAGCCTTGCTGGCCGCCTTTTTGCTCCGACGGCAGGTCCTTCGGAGCTTTTCGGCAGTGAAAAAGAGGAGATGGCAAGGCGGACGAGACCGCCGGGCTGGCGCCCGGCAACGAGGACAACGCCGCCAGCACCCCTTTTCACGCCGAAAAAACGCGTTTCCCCTTGTCAATCGATGCTATCCCAGTATATGCGGGGGGACGGGCCGTGGTTTCCGGGATGAAAATTTCCCGGGCGGGGACTGGTATCCGGGCAGGGAGGGTGGTATACTAATAAGAAACGGCGCGTACAGATGGGCGGTGAACGTTCCCTGTATGCATGGAAAGGTTGGGACGGTATGGAAACCAAAACACGGGAAGCTATCGCGCCCGCATACAAATGGCGGCTGACCGATATATACGAAACCGACGCGGCTTGGGAAGCCGAGCTGGACAGCCTCGGCGGGCTGACCGATCAGGTGGCGGGCTTTTCCGGCCGGCTGGCGGAGGCCAGGGCCTTCAAGGACTGCCTGGCGGCCTATGTGGCGCTGTCCATGCGGCTGGAGCGGGTGTATATGTACGCCAAGATGGGACAGGACCTGGACAACGCCTCCCCCAAGGCCCAGTCCATGGTGGATCGGGCGACGGCGGCGCTGTTCCGGGTGCAGGAGGCGACAGCCTTCCTGACGCCGGAACTGACGGCCATGGACCCCGCGGCGCTGCGGGCTATGGTGGAGCAGGACGAGGAGCTGGCCGACTACCGCCATATGGTGGACGATATTATCCGCGGGCGGGCCCACGTGCTGTCCACCCGGGAGGAGCAGCTGATGGCCATGGCGGCCCCGGCGATGGAGGCCATGGACAACGCCTTTTCCATGCTGGAGAGCGTGGACCTGCCCCGGGGCGACGTGACCGACGAAAACGGGGCGACGGTGCACTTGACCGACGGCGCGTTCGCCAAATTCCGGGAGAGCCGCGACCGGCGGGTGCGGGCCGAGGCTTTCGAGGTGATGCACACGGCGTTCCAGAAGATGGGCAACACCATCGCGGCTTTATACGCCGGGCAGGTGCGCGCCGACGTGTTCGCGGCCCGGGCCCGGGGCTATGCCGACAGCCTGGAGGCCGCGCTGTTCTCCGACGCGCTGCCCCGGTCGATTTACACCGGCCTCATCGAGGCGGTGCGGGGGGCTTTGCCCGCTTATTACGAGTACCTGGAGCTGCGCCGCCGGATGCTGGGCGTGGAGGAGCTGCACATCTACGACTGCTATGTGCCGGTGATGGAGCTGCCGGAGGAGAGCTATACCTACGAGCAGGCGAGGGATCTGGTTGTCGAGCAGCTGGCCCCTCTGGGGGAAACCTACCGCCGGGATCTCGAGACGCTGCTGGCGGGCGGCTGGGTGGACGTGTACGAGACGGCGGGGAAGACCACCGGCGCATACGCCACCGGGGTTTACGGGGTGCATCCCTACATGCTGCTCAATTTCGTCGGGCAGCTGGGGGACGTGTTCACCCTGGCCCATGAGGCGGGCCACTGCCTGCACACCTATTATTCGGACACCCAGCCCTATATCAACAAGGACTATCCCATTTTCCTGGCGGAAATCGCCTCCACGGTCAATGAAAACCTGCTCATGCGGGGGATGATCGCCGCGTGCGACGCCGGAAGCGAGCAGGGGCGCCAACGCAAAGCGTTCCTCATCAACCGGTATTTGGAGGAATTCCGGGGCACGGTGTTCCGCCAAACCATGTTCGCGGAATTCGAGTTGAAGGCCCACGCCATGGCGGAGGCCGGGGAGCCGCTGACCGCCGAGGCGCTGTGCGGGGTATATCACGGTCTTTTGCGGGAGTATTTCGGCCCGAAGGTGGTCATCGACCCGTATATGGACTGGGAATGGGCGCGGATTCCCCATTTTTACAACGCGTTCTACGTCTTCAAATACGCCACTGGGTTTTCGGCGGCGGCGGCCATCAGCCGAGGGATCCTGAACGGCGGCGGGGTGGAGAGATATCTGCGGTTCCTCCATGCGGGGGGAAGCGACTACCCGGCCGATACCCTGCGGAAGGCGGGTGTGGACATGTCCACCACCGCGCCGGTCCAGGCCGCCCTGGACGAGTTCGCCGATATGGCTGGAGAGCTGGCGGCGCTGGTATAACAAAATCCGATGCGGGCCGCAAACGCGGCCCGCATTTTTCTGCGCCGCCGTCGTCTTCCTGGCCGGAACCTATTTCTACTGGCTCTCATAGAATGGAACGAAGATTGTATCCTATGGGGGTTATTTAATGCGGAACATAGAAACCTTTGCCGTGATTGGCGGCGATCTCCGCTCGGCATATCTGGCGGGGCTGCTGGCGGCGGATGGGTATAAGGTCATCACTTCCGGGTTTGACAGCACCGACCTGCCGCCCTGCGTCACAGGCTGCACCAACCCGGCCCAAGCCACCACCCTGGCGGACTGTGTCATTCTTCCTCTGCCGGTCACGACCGACGGCTCCAACATCAACGCGCCCTTCTCCCGTATGCGCATCACGCTGGATCAGGTACTTAACGCGCTGGCGCCCCATCAGAGCCTGGTGGGTGGGGCGGTCTCGGACATTGTCCGGCGGGAGGTGGAGAGCCGGGGCATGGCGATCCACGATTACTTACAGCGGGAGGAGCTGGCCATCGCGAATTCCGTGCCCACGGCCGAGGGGGCCATCCAGCTGGCCATGGAGGAGCTGCCCATCACCATCAGCGGCGCCCGCTGCCTCATCACCGGCTACGGCCGGGTGGGGCAGGCGCTGGCCCGGCTGCTGGTAGCGCTGGGGGCGAACGTGACGGTGGCGGCCCGCAAATTCTCCGATTTGGCCCGCGCCCAGACTTTGGGCTGCGAGACGCTGGAGATTCAGCATCTGGAAAACGCCGGGGATTTCGACGTGATTTTCAACACCGTGCCGGTGCTGCTGTTTTCCCGGGACATCCTGCAGAGAATGGACAGAAGCACCCTGCTCATCGATCTGGCCTCCAAACCCGGCGGGGTGGACTTCACGGCGGCGGCCGAGCTGCAGCTCAAAACCATCTGGGCCCTGTCCCTGCCGGGGCGGGTAGCGCCCAAAAGCGCTGGATTCATCATCAAAAACGCCATCCTCAATATGCTTAAGGAGGGGATCTGATGGACAGCAAGCTGGGCTTTGCCATTTCCGGATCCTTTTGCACCTTTCAACGGGTGCTCAAGGAAATTCGCGGATTGGTGGAGGCGGGTGCGGACATCGTGCCCATCCTTTCCTTCAACGCCGCCGCGCTGGACACCCGGTTCCAGACGGCGGAGGATTTCCGCCGGGAGCTGACGGCCATCACCGGCCATGAGCCGCTGACCACCCTGGCCGAGGTGGAACCCATCGGGCCCAAAGGGCTGTTCGACGCGCTGGTGGTGGCGCCCTGCACCGGCACGACGCTGGGACGCCTGGCCAACGGGCTGAGCGACAACCCGGTGTCTCTGGCGGTCAAATCTCATCTGCGGCGCAGCCGGCCTGTGATCCTGGCGGTGTCTACCAACGACGCGCTGGGCGCGTCCATGCGGAACATTGCCCTGCTTAAAAATGCCAAAAACATCTATTTCGTGCCCATGCGGCAGGACGACGCGGTCAACAAACCCAATTCCCTGGTGGCGGATTTCGCCCGCCTCGAGGACACGATACAGGCGGCGCTCAAGGGGATGCAGCTCCAGCCGCTGTTCGTTTAACAGCAGCATAGGCTGTCAAAAAAGGGAATCCGCCATTTGGAAAACAAAAAAGCGGAGGCGGGTTACCGATCCGTGTTTGCGAGGACATGTGCCTCGCAAACACACCTTATAGGCGAAAACCGGCGGAAACACACGTGTTTCCGCCGGTTTTCAAGAGCAGGGGTGGCACTGGCGGGGACAGATGGAACAAGGCGAACGTCAGTGAGCCGCCGTGATCAGGCGTCCCCGTCCAGCAGCTTGTCGACTTTATCGACAAGCTGAGCACACCTGGGCTCCGGATTGCATCCGGTGTCCGGGTGTGCTATACTGGAGAAGAGCGAAAGCCTCGCGGCCCATCGGGCGTTTATGGCGAAGGAAAAGCGAAAGGACTGGTAAATGCATGATAGCGCTGGCGTGCGATCACGCGGCTCTGGAAATGAAGCGGGAAATCATCGGCCTGTTGGATGACATGGGTCTGGCCTATAAGGATTTCGGCACCTATGAGGCGGTCAGCTGCCACTATCCCTTGTACGGCGAGCGGGCCGCCCGGGCGGTGGCCTCCGGCGAATGCGACCGGGGCATCCTGATTTGCGGCACCGGCATCGGCATGTCCCTGGTGGCCAACAAGGTCGCTGGGATCCGCTGCGTGGTGTGCAGCGAGCCGTATTCGGCGCAGCTGTCCCGGATGCACAACGACACCAACATGCTGGCGCTGGGCGCCCGTGTGGTGGGGGCCGAATTGGCCAAGATGATCGCCCGGATATGGCTGGAAACCGCCTTCGAGGGCGGACGGCATCAGAACCGGGTGGACATGATTACCGCCATTGAACAGGGCGGAACGGCACAGGACGCCTGAGAGGGAAAGCCGCCAATCGCGAACCCCGCCCCGGACCTTGCATAAAGGTCCGGGGCGTTTTCATGCGGCCGGTTGCTTCCGGCGCATCCCCTCCCGTCCCGAGTGAAAATTTACAGTCCATTCATACCTGCGGCGGGGAAACGGGCTTGTCCTTTGCGCGGCGGCGTGGTATACTAACAGAAAATGTGGAAATCCACCGGAATGAAAAGAGGGCCGGACGCGGCCTGGAAAACGGAGAGGTAGAGACCGATGCCCAACAACAATCTGACCAAGGCGGACATACAAAAAGAAAATTTTAAAATGGCGCTGGGGGTGTTCCTGCGGACCATCTTGTCCGCGGTGCTCTGCTTTTTCGTATACATGTCCCTGTCGGTGCTGTTCAACGGCTTTTTCACCCACGACATAGGGTATCAGATTTATGAAACCACCTCCGACGGCAGCGTGGCGCTGATCGAGGAGCATTACTACGCGGACGATTCCTCCGCCCCGTCCTCCACGCCGCAGGCGGCGGGGCCGGGTACGCCGGCCAATCCCGGCCAGGAGGAAAAAAACGAATCCACCACCGAGACCACGCTGGGCCCGGGGCAGCGCAAGCAGACCATCCGTTCCACCATGCCCGTGGGCGCGGAAATCGCGCTGAACGTCCTGTCCTCCATCCTGATGCTGCTGCTGTTGGCGGCTTTCCCGTATTCCATCGTCTGGTCTAAGGGCGATCGGGACAAGAACAGCGTCAACTTCGGCCATATGCAGGAGGATAAGCTGCGGGGCCTGAAGGTGGGGCTGATGGCGGCGATTCCTTCGGCCATCGGGTATATCGTGCTGGTGCTCAGCAAACTAGGCGTGTGCTTCCCGAAATATATTTTCCTGTACCGGTTCGCCAACGTGCCGTTTATGCCGATTATCAATTCCATGGTCTCCACTGAGATCCAAAACACCGCACAGGTGCCCTGGCCGGCGATTTTGGCTATGCTGATGGTGGTGGCATTCGTCCCACTTGTCTGCCATTTCGCCTATTTCCTCGGCTACAAGCAGATTTCCCTGTCGGAAAAGTTCATCTATATCAACCCCAACAAAAAGAAAAAGCGCCGCCGCTGGTAAGGCCCGGACGCAAAACCGCCCCGCATTCAAAGATGCGGGGCGGTTTTTACATGTTCAGCAGATAAATTCCCAAATTCAGATACCCGGCAAACAGCACCCACAGAAAATACGGCACCAGCAGCCAGTAGGAGGATTTGCGGATATAGCGGAAGCCCGCCATAGTCAGGGACAGCAGCGCCAGCAGGAGCAGCAGCCAGAAGAAGGCGAACAGCCGCCACTGAAGCCGGAAGAAGAACAGCGGCCACAGGATGTTGACCAGCAGCTGGAGAAAATACATCCGCAGGCTGGCCCCCCGATCCAGGTCTCCGCTGCTCCATACCAGATAGGCGGCGATTCCCATGAGCAGGTACAGCGCCGACCACACGATGGGGAACACCGCCGCCGGCGGCGTCAAAGGCGGCTTTTGCAGTGCCTCGAAGCTTTTGAAGCCGCTGGCGCCCCCCAGCAGCCCGCCGAGGGCCCCAAGCAGCAGGGTGAAGCCGATAAAAAACAGCGCCGCTTTCCAATCGAATCTTTGTCTGCGCGAGATAACCACCGTGGACATGCCGTATCCCAGCCTTTCACCGCCGGTTTCCTCCGGCGGACGCATACTCTACCCTAAGAGTATGCGCCCCAATGACCGGATATAATACGGAATCTACAAGTTTTCGTTTTTCAGCGCGTCGATGATGTTTTCCTTGCGGACCTTGGACATGGCATACAGCATGGTGACGAACACCACCAGGAACACCGACAGCACCGCGATGCCCACGCTTAGCCATGGCAGCTCATACGCCGCGACTATCCCCTGATTCAAGGATTGGCGGATGAGCAGGGAGATGAGCAGGGAGATCGGCAGGCCGAAGAGCAGAGCCTTCAGACCGTAGAAGACGCACTCGAAATTCATCATTTTGTTGAAGCCCCGGGTCGTCATACCCACGGATTTGAGCATGGCAAACTCCCGCCGGCGCAAATTGACGTTGGTGGAGATGGTGTTGAACACATTGGCCACCGTAATGAGGGAAATCAACACGATGAAGCCATAGGATAAGACGTTGGCCACCAGCAGGGTGTTGCGGCTTTCCTGGGCGTTGGCGGCGTAGTTGTGATACGAATACCCGGAGCCGTTTTGCTTAATCAGCGTGCGGATGTCGCTGTCTGCTTTGTCGAGATCCGCGGCTTTGACCGCAAAGGCGCCGGTGGGATGCCGGGAGTGAGCGCTGCTGCCGAAGCATTGATCCAGCACGGCGTTGGACACGATGAGCTTGGCGGCCCCGTACAGAGAGTTTTCCTGGGGGAACAAGCCCAGGGGCGCTTTGTCAGTGAAGGTCCCCAGCGTAATGGAAGCGGTCTGGTTTTCCGCCCGGTTGCCGTCGTAAACCGAGTGGGTGTTCAGCTTCAGGGTCAAGGGCGCACCGCGGCGGAAATACTGGCCGCTGATGTATTTGTTCTTCTGATTCTGCTCGACAAAGCTGTCGATGACAATGGCGCGGGGATGGCTGGGATCGGTGTAGTCGGACAGGGACAAACCGAGATCTGCCGCGTAGCGGGCGAAAGTGGCGTCGTCGAGAGCGATGAGCCGCAGGGAGGTTTCCATGTTTTTCTGCCCCTCCTTCCAGCCCATGGCGCGGATCTGAGCCTGGGCCTCCGGCTCGTCGGCGGGCATATCCTCGATCCCCTGACCCGCTTCCTCCATGAGCTGATAGGCTTCGCTTCCGAGGATGGACGCGTCGGCAAAGAAAAAGCCGGTTTGGCTGCGCTGGTACGCGGCCTGCTCCACGCTGCCCAGCTCCCGGAGAGATTTGAGGAACGCGGCGCTCTTCGCCGCGTCAGGCTCGGCGCGGGAATCGCTGACGGCTATGTCATAGTTGGCCATGGCATAGAAGGAACCCACGCTTTCCTTGAGCATATCGGTGTAGGTGGACACCGATATGAACAGCACCACGCTGATGATCAGGGAGAAGACGGTGGCGCGGTACCGGCGGCGGTTGCGTTTGAAATTTTTCAGAGCGAGATCGCCCTCCATGCCGAAGAGCCTGCGGGTCAGCCGGGAGGTTTTTACCTGCCGGGCATTCAGCTTGATATCCGCGGTCTGCCGGATGGCGTCCATGGCCGAGAGCCGGGCCGCCCGACGGGCGGGGATGTAGGCGGAAATGAGCACGGTGGCGAGCCCCACCGCCGCGGCTATCACCATGGCGGGGACGGACACGGACAGCTGGAACTCCACAACCCCTCCCATAATTCCCGAATCCGCGATGAGCCCCCCGATGAGCTTCAGGGTCACGCCGATGCCGCCCACGCCGGACAGCAGCCCGAGCGGGATGCCGACGCCGCTGATGGCCAGAGCCTCGAAAAACACAGAGTTGCGGATTTGCCGGGAGGTGGCCCCGGCGGAGGACAGCATGCCGAACTGTTTGCTCCGCTCGCTGACCGAGATGGCGAAGGCGTTGTAAATCAGGGAGATGGACCCTACCATGATCAGCGCGATAAGGATGCTCGCCATGCTGTAGAGCACGGCGTTAAAATTGTCGTTGCCGCTGATACCCATATACCGCAGCAGGGAGGCATGGTACCGGACGGCGTACTCCTTTTCAAACCCGCTCATGAAATCGAACACGTTTTTCGGGCGGTTCAGCGTCAAGCTGATGGTCACCAGGGCGTCCGCGTCCAGAGAGGCGGGAGTCAGCCGGGTGAACACGCTGTATCCCCCGGCGCTGTATTCCTCTGTGGACGGGCGGGCGCAGATGCCAACGACGGTGTAGGTCTTGGTCTGCCGGACGCGGAAATCCTCGGGCTCCTCAGTGTCGTAGGAGAGATTGCCAACCAGAACCTCCCCGTCCTGCGCCACCCGGTCGCCGATTTCCAGCGTGAGCTGCTGCCCGATGGCGTACTTGACGCCGCCATTTTCGGCGATGTGCGCGCTTATCATCAGCTCCCCGTCATTTTCAGGCAACCGCCCCTCGGTGGGCTGGATCCCCCGCAGGGCGGCGACGTTTGCGTCTATGGCCTGCACGTAAAGGTATGGCTTGGAGGGGTTGACGCTCTCCGGCAGCCGGACGGAGCCGATGTCCCGCAGCAGGCCGGACTCCTTCACCGCGTCGTCCCCGGCGACGGCCTGGGCCTTGGCATACGGGATATTCAGGACGCTTGCCTGCCAGTCGCCCTCGGAGGCCGCGGTGGAGCGCAGCATGAAATCCTGCATGCTGGAAATGAAGGCGGTGATGGCCGTGACCATGGCCACCGAGAGAATAACGCCGATGATGGTCACAATGGTGCGGGATTTGTTTTTGCGCAGAGTCTTGAGGGTCACCCGGTTGAGGACATTCATACGTTCGTCACCTCGTCCCGGGAAATGCGTCCGTCCTCGATGCCGATGATCCGGTCGGCCTGGAGGGCGATTTTTTCATCGTGGGTGATGACGATGAGGGTTTGGTTGTATTTCTTATTGTACAGTCGCAGCAGGTTGATGATATCGGCGCTGTTCTTGCTGTCCAGATTGCCCGTGGGCTCGTCGGCCAGCACCAGGGCCGGGCTGTTGGCCAGGGCGCGGCCGATGGAGACCCGTTGCTGCTGTCCGCCGGACAGCTGGTTGGGCAGATGGCCCAGACGCTTTTCCAGCCCCAAGGTGGCGATGAGGTTCTGCAGGTGCTTGGGATCCACCTTGCGGCCGTCCAGCAGCAGGGGCAGGGTGATGTTCTCCTCCACGTTCAGCACGGGGATGAGATTGAAAAACTGGTAAATCAAACCGATCTGCCGCCGGCGGAAAATGGCCAGGTTGGTCTGGTTCAGCTTGTAGACGTCGGTGCCGTCGATATACACCTTACCGGCGGTGGGGATATCCACGCCGCCCAGAATGTGCAGCAGCGTGGATTTGCCGGAACCGGAGGGCCCGATGATGGCCACAAACTCCCCCTTCTGTACCGAGAACGATACATTGTCCAGTGCTTTGACCGCTGTGTCGCCCTTGCCGTATACCTTGGACAAATGCTCCACACGAAGAATTTCCATGATTGCCTCCCACTGGGATATCCGGCGCCGCCGGACGCTCCCGGATTATTGCGGGGCTGACCCCGTCATGCTTTCAGTATACGGCGGCGGGGTGACGGGCCGGTGACGGCTTCGGTGACAGTTTTGTCACACGACGGTTTTGTAAAAACGCAGGGTGAACCTGCTGCCCCCTTCGGCGGGGCTCTCCGCGAAGATTTTGCCGTTCTGCCGGGCTAAAATGCTTTTGGCCATGGCCAGGCCGATGCCCACCCCCGCGCTCTCGGCCGCATCCGCCTCGCCCGCCTTGCCGCGGTAAAACCGGGTGAAGATATGGGGCAGATCCTCCGGCGCGATGCCGGGCCCGGTGTCGGTCACGGTGATTTCGGTGTAGATGGGGTTGGCCGTCCAGCGAACCGTCACCCGCCCGCCCCGGGGCGTGTGTTCCATGCAGTTTTTCATCACGTTCAGCAGCGCTTCGGCGCTCCAGCGGCGATCTCCGGTGAAGGTCACGGCGGGATCCCCCTGCATGTCCAGCGTCTGCTCCTTGAGCTCCATGGGGATGAGCAGGGGGGCGCTGGCCTCCCGCGCCAGCTCGGCCGCCCGCACCGGCTCGGCCTTCATTTGGATGACCCCCGCGTCCAGCCGGGACATTTTCAGCAGAGAGGACACCAGCCACTGGATCCGCTCCAGCTGGATGCGGATGTGGCGGGTGAATTCCTCCCGCTTGTCGGCGGGCAGATCCTCCCCGCTGAGCAGGTCGGTCATCATCAGCATGGAGGTCAGCGGCGTCTTCAGCTGGTGGGAGATGTCCGCCAGGGAATCGGCCAGCTGCAGCTTTTCCGCCTGCAGCTGGTCGTTGTATTCCCCCAGCATGACGGTGACTTTGTAAATCTCGCTTTTCAGGATGCTCAGCTCGCCCTCGCCGTTGTCCCGCACGTCCAGGGCGTGCTCCCCCGCCGTGATGCGGCGCAGGTAGTCGGCCAGGCGTTCCATCTGCCGGTGCCGCCAGAGGGTGTGCCCCAGGCAGATGCCGCAGAATAAGAGACAGACGAGAAGCACGAGACATCCCGTCCCAACTCCTGCCAGGAACCCCGCGATGGTGGCCCCCAGCGTCACGAGCCCCAGCAGCAAGCAGAGGTTTTTCACATCCGGATTGCGAAAATAGCGCATCGCCTTCCGCCCTCCTCAGCGCCGCCCGCCGACCCGGTAGCCCAGGCCGCGGACAGTTTCGATGACCACGGGGTTCTGCGGATCGTCCTCGATCTTCTCCCGCAGCCGCTTGATATAGACGGTCAGCGTGTTGTCGTTGACGAAATCCCCCGACACGTCCCAGATGCTTTCCAGCAGCTGGTTGCGGGACAGCACCTGCCCCGCGTGGTTGGCCAGCGTCATCAGCAGCCGGTATTCCAGCGCGGAGAGAAACACGTCCTGCCCGTTCTTGTACACCTTTCCCAGCGCGGCGTTAATCTGCACCGGCCCAAACTCCATCAGGGTACTCCCGCCCTGTCCCGCCCGGCGCAGCACACTGCGGATCCGGGAGGTCAGTTCCCGGATCCGGAAGGGCTTGGTGATGTAGTCGTCCGCCCCCATGTCCAGGCCCATGACCACACTCACCTCGTCGTCCCGGGCGGTGAGAAAGATGACCGGCATGTCGCCTTGCCGCTTGATCGCGCGGCAGACATCGTAACCGCTGCCGTCCGGCAGAGAGAGATCCAGCACCGCCAGATCGAACCGCTCCGTTTTCAGTGCCTCCAGCGCGTCGGCCACCCCGGCGCAGAGCGTCACGCCGAACCCCTCCTGTCCTAGGGAATATTCCAAGCCGACGGCAATGCTCCTGTCGTCCTCCACCACCAGCAGTTTTTGCTTATCCACGGCCGATCGCCGCCTTTCCAATCGTTCTGTTCCCATTGTAACCGATTTTGCGCCGCTTTGCATGACGAATCCGTCATTTTCCGGATTTTAGGCAATGTGAATAACTTTCACTTGCCATGCCGCCATTCCGGCGGGTACAATATAGGAAGAATTTACCAAGGGGGGCGGGTATGGCGGAACAGGATGAACGGCGGGAAATCCTGCTGTGGGCGGCTGCGGCGGGGCTGCTTACGGCGGTGGGTCTGTGCGCGGTCATCAGCGCCCCGGACTTTGCCCCGGCGGAACGGGTGGTGTATTCGCGGCCGCCGTATACGGCGTCGGCGCCGCTGTCGTCCACCGTGGAGGAAAAAATCAACCTCAATACCGCCAGCCGGGCGGAGCTGCTGCAAATCAGCGGCATCGGGGACGTGACGGCGGACAAAATCCTCGCCTATCGGGACAGTCACGGCGGCTTTCATTCCCTGGAGGAGCTGCTGCAGGTCGACGGCATTGGGGAGAAAAAGCTGGAGGAATGGCGACCCTATCTGACGGTGGAATAAAGACAAGAGACGGCTAGACGGCCGTCTCTTTTTGTGTTGGAGCGCCGCCCTCACCGCCGAGAATAAAAGAGCCGGCCGCCGTCTTGAACATGGGAGGAAATTCTGTTATAATAAGCTGACATGCGGCAATTTGCCGCCGGCCCCGCGCCGGTCTCTGCGAAAGGAAGGGTCACAAATATGAAAGTCACACTGCTGGCGCACACCCCCCAGCCGGAGCATATCCTGGCTGCGGCGGCCCGCCTGTGCTACTCGCCTGCTACCATCGACGACGTGATGGAGAGCCTCACCGAGGAAAAAACCGCTTCCTTTGTGGAGATGCTGGCCGAAATCGGCCACGAAAGCCCCATCGAACACGCGTCCTTCACCTTCGGCATCGAGGGCGTGTCCCGGTCGCTGCTCGCGCAGCTCACCCGCCACCGTATCGCCTCTTTCAGCGTGCAGAGCCAGCGGTATGTCGCGGAAACCATGTTCGAATACGTGGTGCCTCCCCAGATCGCGGATATTCCCGAGGCGGCGGACGAGTTCCGCCGGGCCATGGAGGAGGATCAGCGTCACTACGAAAGCCTGACCGCCCGCCTGAAGGAGAAGCATCTCGCGGACAAGCTCGCCGCCGGCATGGGGGAGAAGGAGGCGAACCGCGCCGCCGAAAAGCAGGCCATCGAGGACGCCCGCTTCGTGCTGCCCAACGCCTGCACCACCAAGATTCTCATGACCATGAACGCCCGCAGCTTGATGAACTTTTTCCATCACCGCTGCTGCAACCGGGCCCAGTGGGAAATCCGCGAATTGGCTGAGCGGATGCTCGTCCTTTGCCTGGAGGTCGCCCCCCATCTGTTTAAGAACGCCGGCCCCTCCTGCATCGCCGGCCCCTGCCCCGAGGGCAAGATGTCCTGCGGCCGGGCCAAAGAGGTGCGAGCCCATTATCAGCAGCTGAAGGAGCGGACGTGATGGGACGGCTGGTGGTCATCGACGGCCTGGACGGCAGCGGGAAATCCACCCAGCTGGCCCGCCTGAACGAGTATCTGTCCGCCGCCGGGGTAAGCTATAAGCAAATCTCGTTTCCCGACTATGCCCAGCCCTCCTCGGCGCTTGTGAAAATGTACCTGGCCGGGGAGCTGGGCGGTTCCGCCGACGCGGTGAACGCCTACGCCGCCTCCTCCTTTTACGCGGTGGATCGGTATGCCAGCTATAAGCGGTTCTGGCAGGCCGATTACGAGGCGGGCGCCCTCATCGTTGCCGCCCGGTACGCTACTTCCAACGCCATCCATCAGATGGCCAAGCTTCCCCCGGAGGAATGGGACGGTTATCTCGCCTGGCTGGAGGATTACGAATACCGTTTGCTCGGGCTGCCCCGGCCGGACGACGTCGTGTTTCTCGACATGCCGCTGGACGTGGCCCAGACGCTGCTGTCCGCCCGATATGAGGGAGACGAAAAGAAAAAGGACATCCACGAGAGGGACAGCCTGTACTTGCGCCGCTGCCGGCAGACGGCGCTGTATGCCGCTGAACGGGGCGGCTGGCATGTGATCCCCTGTGGCCGGGAGGGGAAGCCTCTTCCCCCGGAAGACATCACCCGCGCGCTGATTGCCGCGCTCGCGCTGGAATAATACAAAGGACGTAACGTATGCCAAGCTTAGTCACGACTCTCGAATTTCACGAACCCTGTCTGACGGACGCCTCCTGGATGGTGCCCATCCTGCGCGCGGCGGACAACAAGGCTTGTGAATATTCCTTCACCACCATTTTCATGTGGCGGAAATACTACGAAAACCAAGTGGCCCATTGCGGGGAGCATCTGTTTCTCAAATCCGGCCACGGGCCGGCCAGCACGTATATGATGCCGGTGGGCGGCGATCTGCGGGAAGGCGTGTCCATCCTGCTGGAGCATTGCCGCGCGGAAGGCTACCCGCTCCGGCTGTTCGGTGCCGAGGCGCCGGATACCGAGCGGCTTTCCGACTGGTTCCCCGGCCGGTTTGCCTGCGCTCCCTCGCCGGGAGACGCCGATTATATCTATAACCAGGCTGACCTGGCCCTGCTGGCCGGAAAGAAATACCACGGCAAGCGCAACCATGTGGCCGGTTTCAGCAAGCAGTACGCCTGGACCTATGAAACCATCGACGACGCCAACGCGGGGGAAGCCGCCGACATGGCCACCGAATGGTGCAAGGGCAAGGGCAACTGCGCCGACAAGGGGCTTAAGTCGGAGAACTGCGCCATCCGGGAGGCCCTGCGCCACCGGGACGAGCTGTCTCTGAAGGGCGGCCTCATCCGGGTGGACGGCAAGGTGATCGCCTTTTCCCTGGGCTCGCCTATATCCGGCACCGTGTTCGACGTGCATGTGGAAAAGGCCCTGCCGGAATACAAAGGGGCCTATGCCGTCATCAACAAGGAATTTACAGCCCGGGAGCTGGCGGCATACCCTTTGGTGAACCGGGAAAACGATTTGAATATCGAAGGCCTGCGCAAGGCTAAGCTGTCTTATTATCCGGCGCTGGTGCTGGAAAAATACCTGTGTACAGAAATTCGCTGAAGCACCGGATCGGCCTGTCGGATCCCTGCGGAAAGGAGGGCCTCTCTCATGGCGGAATTGTCGCGGCCGGATCAAATCCCGGCCTTGAAAGCCATCTGGGCCGCCTCCTTCCCGGAGGATTCCCACGAACTCATTGATCGGGCCTTCGGCCGGCTGTACCGCCCCGCGGACTGTATGGTGGAATGCCGGGCCGGCCGGCCGGTCTCCATGGCCTTCCTGCTCCCCGCCGTATGGCACAATGGGCCGTGCACCTATCCTGTGCAGTATATCTACGCCGCCGCCACCCTGCCGGCTTACCGGGGTCAGGGCCTTTTCGGCGCTCTGCTCCGCCAGGCCCATGAGGAAGCGTCCCGCCGGGGACAAGCGGCCTCCTTTCTCCGCCCCGGCGAGCCGTCGCTGACGGCGTATTACCGCCGGTTTGGCTATGAAAACTGGTTTACCGCCGCCGTGCTGCGGCTGTCCCGGGAAGAGCTGGCCGCGTTGGGCGGCCGTGCGGCGGGTATCGCGCGCTTCTCCTCCTGCCCCGACTACGGGGCCCGGCGGGACGCGCTGCTGGCGGCGCATCCCTGCTGGATTCGCTGGGAGGAGCGGCTGGCCAGGCAGGCGGTGGATACCGCTTCCGGCGTGCTGATTGGCCCCGACGGCTGTGCGCTGTGCGAAAGGGCGGGGGATACCCTGCTGGTGCGGGAGCTGCTCTGCCCGCCAGAGCGGCTGGCCGATTACGGCCGGGCGCTTCTGGAATGCTTTCCCAGCTCCCGGTATGAAATCGTCCGCCCGGCGGACGAAACCCGGCCGGGGGAGGCCTTCGCCATGTGGCGGCCGCTGTCCGAAGCGGCCCGGCGGCCGGCTGGCCCGCCGTATCTCGGGCTGACACTGGAATAAGACATAAATAGGCGGGCGCGACGTCGCTTGCTCGAAAGGATGATGGATATGGTGGCCGTGTTTCTGGCCGATGGATTTGAAGAAATCGAAGCGCTGGCCGTGGTGGACGTGCTCCGCCGGGCTGAGCTGACGGTCGTCACCGTGGGGATCGGTGGCCGGACGGTCTGCGGCGCCCATGGGATCCCCGTGGGGGCCGATATGGACGAGGCCGCCTGGGAAAAACAGGACATGGACGCCCTGCAGGCCGTGGTGCTGCCGGGCGGCATGCCGGGCACCCTCCATCTGGAGCAGTCGCCGGCGGTGGCCTGCGCGCTGGAAACGGCCCGGCGGCAGGGCGCCTATGTCTGCGCTATCTGCGCCGCCCCCTCTATCCTGGGCCATAAGGGCCTGCTCCGCGGGCGGAAGGCTGTCTGCTTCCCCGGCTATGAACAGGAGCTGGAGGGCGCGCGGGTGCTCACTGAGCCGGTGGTGACCGATGGGACTGTCATCACCGCCCGGGGCGCTGGCGTGGCCGTGGATTTCGGCCTGGAAATCGCGGCGCGCCTGGTCTCTCCCGAACGGGCCGAGCAGATAAGGAAATCCATGCAATGCCGGTAGGGGATATCCGCCCGATTAAAGCTGGGCTGAGAGAGCAGTATAAACGCCTGCGGCGCAATATGCCGCGGGAAATACAGGATGCGTACGACGAAACCATCGCGAGGCGCGTGGCCGCACTCTGGCAGTATAAGCGCTGCCGGATGCTGCTGACCTATGTGTCCACCGCCATCGAGGTGGATACCCGCCGGATTATTGAGCGCGCCCTGGCCGACGGCAAGCAGGTGGCGGTGCCCCGCTGCGTGCCCGGCACCAGGGATATGGAGTTTTATCTCATCCGCGGTCTGGACGAGCTGGAGCCGGGAACCTTCGGCGTGCTGGAGCCCCGGCCCGATCCGGCGCGGCTGGTAAAAGATTTCTCTTCCGGCTTGTGTTTGATACCCGCCCTGTGCTATGATTGGCATGGATACCGCCTGGGCTATGGAAAAGGGTACTACGACCGCTTCCTGGCCAATTTCGGCGGCCATATGGTTGGCATCTGCTATAGCGAGTGCGTGCGCCGCAAGCTGCCGCACGGGCGGTTTGACCGCCCGGCCGAGCTGCTGGTGACCGAACGATACCTTCGGCGCACCGGCGACCGGCGCGGATAGCCGGGCCGTCATCGGCGCGGAACCGTTTATCCCTACCGAAATTCGAAGGAGTGTGAGGCGCGTGTCCGAACACGATAACACCCAGCCGGAGCGTTCCGTGGACAAGCTGCTGGAGGATCTGGAGGCCGAAAAGGCGGCGCGCAGCCGGGAAGAGGAACGGCTGGGCGAGGTTCTGAAGGTGGACGAACATACGGCGGCCAAAATCTCGGAGGAGCGAAAGAACAAGGTTTCCGGCTTCAAGCTGGACATCGATCTGGACGAAGAGTTTCAGAAAACGGAGGAGCCCGCTCCGCCGTCCGTCAATGACACGGAGGAGCCTGCCCCGTCCGGGGAGCCGGCCGAAGAGACGGCCGAATCCCTGGACGAAGACGAGCCGACGGCTGAACCCGAGGGGCCGGAAGAGGAAACCGATGGGGTGGAGCCGGAAGAGGAACCGGAGGAAGCCGGCCGGGGCAAAAAGAAAAAGAAGACGAAGAAAAGCACCTGGGGCTGTGTACGCGGCATCATTTACGCGGTGCTGGTGCTGGGGATTTCCGGTGTGCTGGCGTATTTCACCATCACCGGCGCCATCGATTTGGCGGGCCTGGGCAAATCCTCCGGAAAGGTGGACGTGGTTATCCCCCGCGGCGCCTCCACCCAGCAGGTGGCCGACGCGCTCAAGGAGGGGGGCGTCATCGATCAGCCCCTCGTGTTCCGGCTGTATTCCAAGCTGACCAAGGCCGACGGTACCTATCAGCCCGGCACCTTCACCCTCGCGCCCAACATGGGCTATGGGGAAATGATCCGTATCCTGCAGAACTCCAAGCCCCGGGAATCGGTGTCGGTGACCATTAAGGAAGGCTTTACCATCAACCAAATCGCCGAGGAACTGGAAAAGGCCGGCGTGTGCGACGCCGACGATTTCTTCGAGGCGGTGGTGTACGGCAAATACGAGGACGCCTACGATTTCGTGGCGGCCATCCCCGGCATCGAGCAAGGGTCGCAGTATGAGGGCCGGATTTACAAGCTGGAAGGCTATATGTTCCCGGATACCTACGAGTTCTTTACCGGAAGCTCGGGGGACACGGTGGTGCGCAAATTTCTCGATAACTTTGCCGCCCGCCTGGATACCAAGCTCCGCTCCGCCATCAGTGCCCAGGGCAAGACCATCGACGAAATCATCGTCATGGCCTCCATCATCCAGGGCGAGGCCTCCAAGGAGGACGATATGCTCAAGGTTTCCCGAGTGCTGTATAACCGGCTGAACAACCCGTCGGAATACCCCCGGCTCGAGTGTGATTCCACCCAGAAATATATCAACGATTTCATCTCTCAAATCGAGGGGCTGGAAATCACCAACAAAGCCTACGATACCTATAAGCGCACCGGTCTGCCGGCGGGCGCCATCAACAATCCCGGCCTGATGGCCATCCAGGCGGCCATTAATCCCTCCCAGGATGAGGAGGTGGTCGGCTGCTATTTCTTCGCCACCGATTTCAACACCGGCATCACCTATTACAGCAAGACCCTTAAGGAACACGAAAGAATCTGCAGAAAATACGGGATCGGCATGTATGGCTGATAAAAGGGCTGCCGCGTGATTGCGGCGGCCCTTTTTCCTGGAATCGGAGAAAGGAGCCTCAGCGATGAACGACCGGTTGGAAATCCTGGCCCCCGCCGGGGATAGGGAACGGCTGGAGGCGGCGCTGCTCTTTGGGGCGGACGCGGTGTATCTGGCGGGCAAGGCCTACGGCATGCGATCCGCCCCCGCCAATTTTGACGAGGAAGGCCTGCGGCATGCCGTGTCTCTGGCGCACAAAACCGGCAGGAAGGTCTACGTCACCGTCAACGTCCTGCCCCGCAACGGGGAGATGGAGGCGTTGCCCGCTTATCTTGAATTCCTGCAGGGCTGCGGCGCCGACGGGATCATCGCGGCGGATTTGGGGGTCATGCGTCTGGCCCTGCGGCACGCGCCCCGCTGCGCCTTGCACGTGTCCACCCAGACCGGGGTGGTCAATTTCGAAACCGCCCGGATGCTGCACGATCTGGGCGCCGCCCGGGTGGTGCTGGCCCGGGAGCTGTCCCTGGACGAGATCGCGGAAATCCGCGCGAAAACCCCGCCGGAGCTGGAGCTGGAGGCCTTCGTCCACGGGGCGATGTGCATGGCCTATTCCGGCCGCTGCCTGCTGTCGGCCTATCTGACCGGCCGGGATGCCAACCGGGGCGGCTGCGCCCAGCCCTGCCGCTGGAAATACCGGATCGTCGAGCCCTCCCGTCCCGACCGCCCCCTGACGGCGGAGGAGGACGAAACCGGCACCTACCTGTTCAACGCCGACGATTTGTGCATGATCGACCACCTGCCGGCGCTGTCGCGCGCAGGCGTGCGCTCCTTGAAAATCGAAGGCCGCGCCAAGGCCGCCTATTATGTGGCGGTGATCGCCAACGCCTACCGGGCGGCGGCGGACGGCTGGGCCGCCTCCGGCTATGCGGCGGATTACCGGCTGGCGCCCTGGATTTCCGCCGAGGTCAATAAGGTCAGCCACCGCCCCTACGGCACCGGCTTTTATTTTGGCCCCCCTGGGCAGAACACGGCGTCTGGCGGTTACATCCGGGAGTTCGAGGTGGCGGCGGTGGCCGAGGAGTGGGCCGGCGGCCTCCAGCGCTTCAGTCAGCGCAACCGCTTCACCGTCGGCGACGAGTGCAGCGTGCTGGAGCCCGGCCGCCCGCCCTTTTCGCTGACCGTTCGGGAGATGTTCGGGCCGGACGGAGAGCCCTTGACCGCCGCGCCCCATCCCACCATGTCGGTGTGGATCCCGCTGTCCCGCCCGCTCGTCCCGGGCAGCCTGCTGCGCCGCCCCGTTTGCGGCGGTGCCTGATTAAAACCCGTCCCCGCCGGGCAAGCTAGATATACGCACTCTAGCGACGGAAAGGACGGGCTCCCCATGAAAAAACGCGCGCTTGTTCTCTTTACCCTGCTGCTGTTCATCCTGAGCGGGGTGGTGCTCCAGGTCTACCGTCTGTCCGACGCCTATCTGTCCCAGGCGGCGGATCAGCAGGGGAGCGTCACCGTGAAGGTGGCGAACAGCCGGGGGACGATTTATGACGCCCGGCTGCGCCCGCTCACCAACGCGGGGGAGGAATACCGCCTGAGCGTCACGCCGTCGCCGGAAGCTATCGCGGCCCTTTCCGGTATGCTGGACGAGGAGCAGCTCGCCGCTGTGTCCGAGCGGCTGCAAAGCGGGAAGCCCGCCGTTGTCACCCTGCCGGAAATCCCGGCCAATCTGGAGGGAAGCCTGCTGTTCAAGGTGCCGGTGCGGTACGGCGGCCGCCTGCTGGCCCCCCATCTGCTGGGCTATATGGACGGGGACGGTCTCCACGGCCTGACCGGCGTGGAGCTGGCCTTCGACGAATACCTGAACAGCTGCGGCGGTCAGGCGTCCGTCACCTATTCGGTGGATGCCATGGGCAAGCCGCTGCAGGGGATCGCGCCCCAGGTGGTCAACACCCTGGCTGACGCCAAGGCCGGCGTGGTGCTCACCATCGATCAGGATATCCAGAAAATCGCGGAGGAAGCGGCGAAAAGGTACATGACCAAGGGCGCGGTGGTGGTTATGGAACCCGCCACCGGCCGGATCGCCGCCATGGTCAGCCTGCCTGACTTTCAGCCGGGCACGGTGGCGGACAGCCTGGACGCCGCCGATTCCCCCCTTCTCAACCGGGCACTGTGCAATTACAACCTGGGCTCGGTGTTTAAAATCACCTCCGCCGCCGCCGCGCTGGAAAAGGGGATCCCCATCTCCACCGCCTTCCCCTGCAATGGATCCGTCACCATCGGCAACGTGACCTTCCATTGCCACAACCGCTTGGGCCACGGCACGCTGAATATGCAGGACGGCTTCGCCCAGTCCTGCAACCCCTATTTTATTCAGCTGATGCAGCAGGCGGGCGGCTCCGCCCTGTTGGGTATGGCCTCTAACCTGGGCTTCGACCGGTCGCTGATTCTGGCCGACGGCCTGAAAACCGCCCGCGCCACCCTGCCCACGGCGGAGGAGCTGCTCTCCCCGGCGGCGGTGGGCAATCTGGCCTTCGGTCAGGGCAGCCTGCTGGGCACGCCGGTGCACGTGGCCCAGATGGTGGCCGCCGTGGTTAACGGGGGGAAAATCATCCGTCCCACCATCCTGAAAGGCTACTGCGACAAGGAGGGCCGGCTGTCCGAGGAAACGATCGAACCCGAGCAGACCGTTTTCTCCAAACAGACCGCCCAAACCCTCAAGGACCTGATGATTTACGCCGTCAAGGAAGGCACCGGCGCCTCCGCCCAGCCCACCGTCAGCGCCGGCGCCGCCGGCGGCAAGACCGGCACGGCGGAAACCGGATGGAAAAGCGAGAACAAGGCGGTGGTGCAGAGCTGGTTCGGCGGCTTTTACCCGGCGGAAAATCCCAAATACGTCATCGCCGTCATCGCGGAGGATTCCGACAACACCAAGGGGAAATCCTCTCCCGTGTTCAAGAAAATCTGCGAGGATATCTATATGCTGGAGCAGGCGCGCAAGGTCCTGGCCGGCGAGACCTCCTCCGACAGCTGATTCCGTCCCGCCCTTTCCAGGGGCGGGCTTTTGCTATACGCCCGCCGTATGGCAACCATCAAAAATCTATAGTTTCCTTATACCCTTTTCCTGTGGTATGATAGATCCGAACTCCAACAGACAGGCGGCGACAGGGTATGATAACCGATTTGACGCAGGGCAGTATCAGCAAACGGCTGTGGCTGTTCTCCATCCCGATGCTCATCAGCGTCATGTTCCAGCAGATATACAACATCGCGGACAGCATGATCGCGGGGAAATTCGTGGGCGAGGACGCCCTGGCGGCGGTGGGCGCTTCCTATCCGGTGACCATGCTGTTCATGGCGGTGGCCATGGGCTGCAACATCGGCTGCTCGGTGGTGATCTCTCAGTATTTCGGCGCGAAGCGGCTTTCCGAGATGAAAACCGCCGTCTCCACCACCTTCCTGGCCAGCGGTGGTCTCAGCGCCGTGCTGACCGTCGGCGGCCTGCTGTTGTCCGGCCCCATCCTGCGCGCCATCCATACCCCGTCCAACATCTTCGCCGACGCCGCCCTGTACCTGAACATCTACATAGGCGGCCTCGTCTTCCTGTTTTTGTACAACATCTGCACCGGCGTGTTCAACTCCCTGGGCGATTCCCGCACCCCGCTGGTTTTCCTCATCGGCTCCTCTCTGGGCAACATCGGGCTGGATCTCCTCTTCGTCACCGTCTTCGACATGGGGGTGGCCGGCGTGGCCTGGGCCACCTTCATCGCCCAGGGCGCGGCCTGCCTGCTGTCGCTGGCGACCCTGCGCCGGCGGCTGAACCGCCTCGAAACGCCGGAGAAAAGCCCCCGCTTCTCCCTGGAGATGCTGGGCCGGATCAGCCGCATCGCGGTGCCCAGCATCCTGCAGCAGAGCTTCATCTCGGTGGGCAATATGTTCATCCAGGGCCTGGTCAACGGCTACGGCTCCTCCGTCATCGCTGGCTACTCCGCCGCCGTCAAGCTCAACACCTTCGCCATCACCTCCTTCACCACCCTGTCGAACGGCCTGTCCAGCTTTTCGGCCCAGAACCTGGGCGCCGGGAAAATCGACCGGGTCAGACGGGGCTTCTGGTCGGGCTGCCTGCTGGCGGTGTGCGTGGTGGCGCCCTTCACGCTGGTATACGGCCTGTTCACCGACGCCGCGGTGCGCCTGTTCCTGGACACCACCAGCCGGTACGCGCTGGAAATCGGCTGCGACTTCCTGCGGCTGGTGGCTCCGTTTTATCTGGTGATTTCCGTCAAGCTGATGGCCGACGGCATCCTGCGGGGCGCTGGCGCCATGAAAAGCTTCATGGTGGCCACTTTCACCGACTTGATGCTCCGGGTGATGTTGGCCTTTTTGCTGTCGGCCCGGCTCGGCACCGATGGTATTTGGCTGTCCTGGCCCATCGGCTGGACGGCGGCGGCAGTGCTGTCCTGCGCGTTCTATTTTGCCGGTCGCTGGAAAACCCGTTTCTTAAGGTGAGTGATGAATAAATCTTTGCACCCGGATTTATTCATCGCTTACCTGGCGGGGCCGGGCGAATTTTAAGGATTCCTTAAGGTTTCGTTCCGCCCATTTTCCCTCCGCCGCGTTAGAATAGCAACAGAGAGAGAAAAGGAGAGCTGCATCATGGCACAGAAGGTTCTGGTTTGTGACGACGACCGCGAAATCGCGGCAGCCGTGGATATTTACCTGACAGCCGAGGGCTACGAGGTTCTGCAGGCCTACGACGGCTTCCAGGCGCTGGAACTGTTGGAGAAGCACCCGGATGTCCAGCTGATCCTCATGGATATCATGATGCCCCGCCTGGACGGCGTGCACGCCACCATGAAAATCCGGGAAAGCCGGAACATCCCCATCATCATGCTGTCCGCCAAAAGCGAGGATAATGATAAAATCCTCGGCCTCAACATCGGCGCGGATGACTACATGACCAAGCCCTTCAACCCCATGGAGCTCATCGCCCGGGTGAAATCCCAGCTGCGCCGGTATACCAATTTCGGCGTCAGCGAGGAGGGCGGCGCTTCCTCCGTCACCGTCAACGGCGGCCTGGAAATGGACGACGGCGCCAAACGGGTGACGGTGGACGGCCAGGAGGTGGCCCTGACCCCGGTGGAATACAAAATTGTCAAATTCCTCATGGAAAATCGTGGCCTGGTGTTTTCCAGCGCGCAGATTTATGAAAATGTGTGGAACGAGCCCTCTTATGGCGCGGATAACATCGTCGCCGTCCATATCCGCCATATCCGGGAAAAAATCGAGATCAATCCCAAGGAGCCCCGGTATATCAAGGTCATCTGGGGCCACGGCTATAAGATGGAAAAACTCTGACCGAAGGAGGCGGCGCCCGTGAAACTGCGTGAGAGCCTGTTCAGCAAGCTGCTGGCGTCCATATTGTTTATCCTGACGCTGGCGGCTTCGGTTTGCGGCGGTGCCTATGTGTCCTATGTCTCCTACAACGGGGATGTCTGGTCGAGCCGGGAGATTTTGACCCGCACCCGCCCCTTCCAGGATAAAATGAACCAGGACGCCTCCGCCGTGCAGGAATACTACAGTCTCCTGCAGGCGTCGAAATCGGCGGAAACGCCCCTGTCCTATGAAAGCGCCCACCAGATGGCCCAGTATGAGCAGCAGTTGGGCCTCAGCGGCGGCGGTAACTTTGTCTTTCAGCTGCTCGACGGGGAAGGAAACGTCCTGCTTTCCAACCTTCAGGACGGGGAAACGGACGTCAGCGCCCTCGCCGGCGCCAACGGCGCTTACCGCCTGCCCCTGTCCTACAGCCTCTCTGTGTCGAGCGAGCCCAGCTTGCTGGTATACGGCCTGCGGGAGGGCCTGCCCGCGGCGGACGAGTATGCCGACCTGATGGCGCGGCGCATCAATATGCAGGACAGCGTGATGCCGGTGCTCATCGCCACTATTGTATGCGGCCTTCTCTGCGCGCTGCTGTTCTGCTTCCTCGTCGCCGCGGCTGGCCATAGGCCGGGGGGCGAAACCGCCGCGCTCAACCCCTTCGACCACATCTGGCTGGAGGTGCCGGTAGCGGCTCTGCTTCTGCTGTCTTTCCTCTGGGTGATGGCCCTTTACAGTAAGGACTTGGTGCTGTTCTGCATTTCCGCCGTGCTGGCAGGCGGCATGCTGCTGGCCACGGTGCTCTCCATCGTGCGCCGCATCAAGGCGGGTAAGGTCTACCAGACCACCTTCCTGCACCTGCTGGTCAAATTTTTCGTCACCGTCATGCAGCATGTCCACGTGGTGGTCCGGGTGGCGGGCGCTTTCGTGCTGTACGCCGCCGCCCAGCTGGTGCTGGTTTTGGCCATGTCCCAGGGGACCGGCCTCGCCTGGTTTATCTGGATCATGGGCAACTTGTCCCTTATCGTCCTCATCGTCATCGTCGCCATTCAGTACGATAAGGTTAAGCAGGGCACCGAGAAAATGGCGGAAGGCAACCTCGGCGTGGTCATCAACGAGAAAGAGGTGCCCTTCTTCGGCCAGATGGCCCATAATCTCAATTCCAGCGGCAGCGCCATCAAAATCGCCGTGGAACACGCCACCCAGAGCGAACGGATGAAATCCGAGCTCATCACCAACGTCTCCCACGACATCAAGACCCCCCTGACCTCCATCATCAACTATGTGGATTTGTTGAAAACCACCGGCATCACCGATCCCAAGGCCTTGGAATACGTGGACGTGCTGGAACGCAAATCCAAGCGCTTGGCCCAGCTGATGGCCGATTTGGTGGAGGCCTCCAAGGTGACCTCCGGGGCCGTGGGCGTCCATATGGAATCCCTCAACCTGGGCGAGCTGGTCAAGCAGGCCGGCGGCGAGTTCGAGGAGCGCTTCGCCGAGCGGGGCATCCAGCTGATGTGCCGCCTGCCCGATCAGCCGGTGCTGGTCTACGCCGACGGCCGCCATATGTGGCGGGTGCTCGATAACCTGTTCGGCAACGCCGTCAAATACGCCTTGGACAATACCCGCATCTACGTGGATCTCGCCGACCTGGGCAACGAGGTGGTGCTGTCCATGAAGAACATTTCCCGGGATCCCCTGAATATCCATCCCGACGAGCTGATGGAACGGTTTACGCGCGGCGATTCGGCCCGCGTCGGGGAGGGAAGCGGCCTCGGCCTGTCCATCGCCCGCAGCCTGATGGAACTGCAAAACGGCACTCTGGATCTTCAGATAGACGGCGATCTCTTCAAAGTGGTGCTGGCTTTGAAGAAGATGTAATTGTTACAGATCAAGCATTCCCCGGCCCGCGCCGTTTCGCGGGCCGGGGCTTTTTTCGTCCATACCACCAAGCCAAGTCCGTCCGCGTTCACCCGCCTCTCCCAGCCCCATATGGCGCACGCCACCGTGTCCCCTTTTCCCGGCGCCCCTCGCTCTTCCCGTGGCGATTTCCGTCTTTTTTTGCTGGAAATCGCCGCGATAGATTGACAGAAAAATAACAGCACGGTATAATAAAACGGAAAGCCCCGATTATGAAAACAGGGATGGTGTTCGATATGGATTTGATGGTATGCGTGGGCAGCTCCTGCCATTTGCAGAATTCGCGGGATTTGATCAACCGCCTCAAGGAGCTGATCGCCGAAAACCGGCTGGAGGGCCGGGTGGAGCTGAAGGGCTCCTTCTGCATGGGTCACTGCGCCGACGAGGGCGTGTGCGTCAAATTTGCCGATGAGATTTACAGCCTGACCATGGAGAATGTGGACGACTTCTTCGTCCGGCAGGTGGTCGGGAAGCTGGAGGGGTGAACCCGGCGTTTCAAGGCAATACCGCACAATTCTAAGCGCCGGATGGCGTCAGGAAATTTTTTGTCAGATAAAGCAAAAAACGCAGGCAATCCTTTCGGATTGACGAGGCTTTTTGCAAAATATGGCGAAAAATTTCCAAGTCATACGGTGCTTAAAACGAGCGTTGCGAATTGTGCGGTGTTGCCTCAACAGTTTGAGCGAAAGGAAGGGTTATGCTCATGAGGTATATCCGCGTCAAGGAAGCCAATTGTAAAAACTGCTATAAGTGCCTCAAGCACTGCGCCGTGAAGTCCATCAGCTACATAAACGACCGGGTGGAGGTCATCGAGGACGGCTGCATCCTCTGCGGCCGGTGCATCAACGTCTGCCCGCAGAAGGCCAAAACCGTGGTCAACGACCCCGCCGCCGTGCTCGGCATGCTGGCCGACCCCGGCGTACGCACCGTGGCCAGCCTGGCCCCGTCCTACATAGGCGTCTACGGCCGGGAAAACCGGGGCCGCTTTATCGCCGCGCTGAAAGCCCTGGGCTTCGACGAGGTGCAGGAAACGGCTCTGGGGGCCCACGAGGTCAGCCTGCGGTATAAGGAGCTGCTCGACGCGGGGGAGATGCCCGCCGTCCTGGGCACCTGCTGCCCCGCCGTCAACGACCTGATTGTCAAATATTATCCCTCTCTCACCCCCCTCATGGCCCCGGTGGTCTCGCCGGCCCTGGCCCATGGGCGGCTGATTAAGCAGGAGCAGGGGGCGGACACCCGGGTGGTGTTCGTCGGCCCCTGCCTGGCCAAAATCAAGGAGATCGCTGAGCATCCCGAATCGGCCGACGCTGTGCTGTCCTTCCGGATGCTGGATAAGCTGCTGGCGGATCGGGGGATCGACCCCGCCGGCCTGCCGGAGGACGAAGCCCCCCTGCCCGCCCCCTTTTCCCGGATTTATCCCATCCCCGAAGGGGTGGTGCGGGACGTGCGCGGCGCCGCCGGAACCGAATCCAGCGCCTACAACGGCTACCGGTTCATGAGCGTGTGCGGTCTGGAAAACGTCATGGAGTTTTTGAAGGAGCTGGAGGCCGGGCACATCGGCCGCGTCTTTGCCGAGCTCAATGCCTGTGACGGCGGCTGTGTCAACGGCCCCCTTATCGCGGAGGATAAGCGGGCGGCTTACCGCGGCCTGCTCGAGGTGGAAAGCTACGCCGAGGCCTCCGCCCCTGTCGAATCCCGGCCGATTGCGCTGGGGCAGGCCTTCGAGGCCGAGCCGCTCGAGCCCCCCATGCCCGACGAGGCCACCATCCGCAAGATCCTGACGGAAATCGGCAAGCCCACCCCGGACAAGGAGCTCAACTGCGGCTCCTGCGGCTATCCCACCTGCCGGGACAAGGCCATCGCGGTGTATCAGAAAAAGGCCGAGCTGTACATGTGCCTGCCCTATATCAACGATTTGTCCCAGTCCCTGAGCAACGTCACCCTCAGCGTGTCCCCCAACCTCATCCTGGCGGTGGACAGGGACCTGCGCATCGTCGAGCTCAACCTCACCGCCCAGAAGCTGTTCGGGGTCACGCGGCAGATGGCCCTGAAAGCCGATTTGTACGAGTTTATGGACCCCGCCGATTTCGAGGAGGTGTTCCAGACCCACCGGAATATCCTCGACAAAAAGGTCAAGCTCGATCCCCTGAACATCATCACCTCTCAAACCCTGATTTATGTCCCCGACCAGGAGCTGGTCATGGGCTTCATCAAGGACATCACCGAGGAGGAGCAGGCCAAGGAGAAGAATTTCCGCGCCCGGCTGGAATCGGCGGAGATGGCCCAGAAGGTCATTGAAAAGCAGATGATCGCGGCCCAGGAAATCGCCAGCCTGCTCGGGGAGACCACGGCGGAAACCAAGGTCACGCTGAACCTGCTCAAGGATCTCATGCTCGACGAAGCGGGGTCGGCTGACCGGAAAGGATGAAGGAAGGCTTGAGCAATCGCCTGTATTTCGACGTCACCTCCAAAAGCCTCAATAAGAAAAACGAAGAGCTCTGCGGCGACAAAGTGGAAGTGGTGCGCACCGGGGACGACGTGATCGTCGTGCTCTCCGACGGCCTGGGCAGCGGCGTGAAGGCCAACATCCTGGCCACCCTGACCTCCAAAATCATCGCCACCATGATGAAGTCGGGCGCCACCCTGGAGGATACGGTGGACACCATCGTTCATACCCTGCCGGTGTGCAAGGTGCGGCATATGGCCTATTCCACCTTCTCCATTCTCAAGCTGACCGCCGACGGCAAGGCCTACCTGACTGAGTTCGACTGCCCCGGCTGCGTCTGGGTGCACGAGGGCGTGGTGCTGCCGGTGGACTACACCACCCGCGAGGTGGGGGGGAAGACCATCCGGGAGGCTTCTTTCGATTTGTCGGTGGGGGATATGTTCCTTATGTTCAGCGACGGGGTCATTTACGCCGGCCTGGGCGAACTGATGAATCTGGGCTGGGACTGGGAGAACGTCTGCGACTTCGTGCAGGACAACTGCGGGAAGGAGAACACCAGCGCCCGCATGACCGCCGCCCTGCTGGGGGCCTGCGAGGATCTGTATATGAAGCGGCCGGGGGACGACACCACCGTCGCCACCGTCAAGGCCGTGCCCCAGCAGATCGTCAGCATGTTCGCCGGCCCGCCCCGCTTCCCGCAGGATGACGAGCGGGCGGTGGTGGATTTCATGTCGCCCGAGGGCCTCAAGCTGGTCTGCGGCGGCAGCAGCGCCAATTTGGTGGCCCGGGTGCTGGGCCGGGAGGTCACCACCGACCTGAACTATGAGGGGGATCTGCCGCCCATCGCCCATATCAAGGGCCTGGATTTGGTCACCGAGGGGGTCCTCACCCTCCGGCAGGCCAACGCCCTCATCACCCGCTTCCTGGCCGATCCCGCCGATGCCGATACCCTTAAGGAGCTGGATAAGCCCAACGGGGCGGCCCAGATTGCCCACATCCTGCTGGAACGCTGCACCCACCTGTACCTGTTCATCGGCAAGGCGATCAACCCCGCCCACCAGAATCCCCAGCTGCCGGTGGATTTGAGCATCAAGATCCGCCTGTTGGAGGATCTGGCCGAAACCCTGCGGGGGGCAGGCAAAGTGGTGCAGATAAAATATTACTGAACGCGTAGAAATGGAGAAAACGCACATGCCGGACATGATGGATATCGTACAGATTAAGCACGAGGTGCTCAAAACCACCGCGAAACACGCCTTTGCGGGCGACCTCTACGAAAGCTTTGACGCCATTCCCTTTGAGATCATCCAGGGGATCCGCCCGAACTTCCGCTGCTGCGTCTACCGGGAGCGGGAGATCGTCCGCCAGCGGGTGCGCATGGCCATGGGCAAGCTGCCCCATGACGTGCTGTATACCGACGCCGACGCTTCCCAGGTGGTGCACGTCATCCCCTGCGCCTGCGAGGGCTGCCCCATCACCAAAATCACCGTCACCCAGAACTGCCAGAGCTGCCTGGCCAAGAAATGCGCCAAGGCCTGCCCCTTCGGCGCCATTACCAACACGCCCCGGGGCGCCGTCATCGACCAGGACAAGTGCCGCAAATGCGGCAAGTGCGTGGCCGCCTGCCCCTACAACGCCATCGTGGAAATCGAGCGGCCCTGTAAAAAGAGCTGCCCTGTCAAAGCCATCAGCATGGACGAGAACGACATCGCCACCATCGACCCCAAAAAGTGTATCAACTGCGGGGCCTGCGTGGTGGGCTGCCCCTTCGGCGCCATCTCGGACGTGTCCATGATGACCAGCGTCATCGACGCGCTGCGCAGCGACGGCCAGGAGGTGGTGGCCATGGTGGCCCCCGCCATTGAGGGCCAGTTCGGCAAGGCCACCCTGCCCCAAATCAAGGAGGCCATCCGGCAGCTGGGCTTCAAGGATGTGTATGAGGTCGCCCTGGGCGCCGATATGGTGGCCCTCAGCGAGGCGGAAGAGCTGCTCGAGCGCAAGGCGGAGGGCCAGCCCATGACCTCCTCCTGCTGTCCCGCGTTCGTCAGCTTGGTGCGCAAGCATTTTCCCGCCCTGCTGCCCTTCGTGTCCACCACCGTGTCCCCCATGGTGGCCGCCGAACGGTATATCCGCAGCAAGCGGCCCGAGGCCGTGACCGTATTCATCGGCCCCTGCATCGCCAAGAAGAACGAGGTCATGTCCCAGTATATCCAGGAGCTGGAGTACGTCTTGACCTTTGAGGAACTGTACGCCATGCTCTGCGCCAAGGGTATCGAGGCCGAGGCGATCGCTGTGCCCGATACCGGCGACGACGCCACCCGCTACGGCAAGGGCTTCGCCCTGGCCGGCGGCGTGACCGCCGCCGTTCAGCGGGTGATCGAGGAGAAGGGGGCCGACGTCTCCCTCTCGGTGGCCAAATGCAGCGGCGCGGACGAGTGCCGCAAGGCCCTGATGCTGCTCAAGGCCGGCAAGCTGCCGGATGACTTTGTGGAGGGCATGGCCTGCGCCGGCGGCTGCCTGGCCGGCCCCGCCACCCTGTACGAGCTGCAGAAATCGAAGAAGGTCTTTGAGGCCCGCATGGATGCCGCGCCGGACAACATCCGCGACAATGTGGCCGAAAAAGGCTGCGCCGCCGATGTGCACCGGCATGTTTGAGAGGTGCCGAATGAATAGCGAGGAAAAGCGGCGGCTTCTCCGCCGGGTGCGCGGTTTCGTGCTGGATATGGACGGCACCATTTACCTGGGGAACGAGCTGTTCCCCTTTACGAAGGCGTTTCTGGAAGCGGCGGGGCGCACCGGCCGCGAGACCTTCTTTTTCACCAACAATTCCTCCAAAAACGCCGCCTGCTACATCGAGAAGCTGCGGGGCATGGGCATCGAGACCGACGCCGGGCGGATGTTCACCTCCAACCAGGTGGCGGTGCGCCATCTGGCGGCCCGGTTCCCGGGCGGCCGCGCCTTCATCCTGGGCACCCCCTATCTGCAGGAGGATTTCCGGGCCGCGGGCTTCACGGTGGAGAGCGACGCCCCCGACGTGGTGGTGCTGGGCTTCGACACCACCCTGCAATATGATAGGCTGCGCCGGGCCTGCGATTTCATCCGGGCGGGCGTGCCCTATGTGGGGGTCAATCCCGATTTGAACTGCCCGGTGGAGGGCGGCGGCTTTATGCCCGACTGCGGATCCATCGCCCGCCTGATCGAGGCGTCCACCGGCGTCTTCCCAGAATTTTACGGCAAGCCCTCCCGGCACACCCTGGACTTCCTGACGGAGAAAACCGGCTTCGCCCCGGCGGAGCTGGCCGTGGTGGGGGATAGGCTGTATACCGACATCGCCCTGGCCCAGGGCACGGAGGCGACCTCCATCCTGGTGCTGACCGGCGAGGCCACCCGGGAGGAGGCGGAGCGTGGTCCCGTCACCCCCACCCTCATCGTCCGATCCCTGGAGGAGATCACCGAGCTGCTGCTTTCAGAATAACCCACTCCCGCCCGGCAAGCGTTCCCAAAAGGAACGCCCGCCGGGCGTTTTTGCCTGCCCAAGCATCTTTCCGAGACGCTTTGCCCTATCGGGCTTGGCGTTGGTATGGCGGGTTTTCTTATGATTGTCTCATGAGTCAGACGGCCGGCAAATCGACACAGCATGACCTCCCTACTGCCGCCATATCCGCATAAAAAGACGGCGGCCTTGAAATGGTTCATTCCAAAACCGCCGCTTAGCTTTCTCTTGGGTGTACAGCAACACTGCCGCCATCCAGCGTTTTTTATATGCCGTTTCGTTGGTGGCTGGAGAGTAACCGCGACTTTACAAAAAATTTAAACCGTAAAACCGATCTTTCTTTGCGCGGGCCAGGGACAGTCACGCCACTGCCCGTTGCCTTGCTCCTCTTTCCCGGCCAGAAGGTCTGTGGCGGCGTCTGCAATGTACCCCAGGTAACTTCCGGCGGAGCTGTCACCGCACAGCAATTTCCACATTAGGCCGCCAAAAAGATAAGACTGGGCAAATTCGCGCCAGCTATGCAGCTCCTCAACAACCTTTTGGGATAGATCCCAAAGGATGCCGACAGCCTCGCTTTCGGTAATCCAACCCAAATAGCACCCCCAACGGGTCAGCATTGCCGCTCGGCCAATATCCCATCCAGCCATAAATCCGGGGGCATATTGATTTTTATAGCGTTGTACAAATCTCCATGCCCGGCTGGTAGACTCGCGATCATCCTCATCCATAGTTTCATCCATCAATTCTTCCGGCGAAGCCGCCTCACTATAAAGCTGATACCGCAGGATATAGCCCTCCTGCGCCAGATAGCGGATCATATCCAGCAGATCGCTGCGACCATCTATCCCCCAAGAACGACGTACAAGGGACACGATTTTCTGTTCCATCACAGGAATATGTTCCTCCACATCCATACGATACAGATCGTGGTCGTTAAGGGTCGATAAAATACCAGACAGCAGGATGCCGAATCGTTCCCATTTTACGTCCTCTTTTTGGTACGGGATCGGCTCCGGCTCAGGCATGGCCTCAAGCCGATCCATTGTTTCTTCCAGGGTAGTATAGAGATTTTCTTCCAGTTCCAGATCAAACGAGAGTTCTTCCTCATCGTCCGCATCTTCCATCTCCAGCGTTTCCAGAGCCGCCGCGATCACGCCCATATCTTCTCCGAACAGTTGTCCCATCAAGTCCTCAGCAGTAGATGAAGTTGCCTCAGCCACTTTATCATTTACCATTTTTTTCAATAATTCCTCATTGACAGCCATCTGCGCCATGCTGTCAGCCCCGAATATCTGGCCGAGGATTTCCACTTGACGTTGAGTGTTCGCGTTGATCTGTTCTTCTACTTCAGCGGCAGGTATAGATGCGCTTTTTTCAGAGCTGGGAACCTCGATTTTGCTGATTAGTTCCTCACTTTTTTCCACGGTCTTTTTCATAGAATCGGTCGCATGCTCACTGGCTTGCTGCGCCCGTTTCCTAATCTCGTTGATATCAAACATTTTCAGTCCTCCTTGTCTGGGGGGAGCGGATGCCATGCCGGAGGCTTTTTATGACGTGTAAATAGCCTTTTGATCCGCCTCAGTATGGCTTCTGTGAAATGAAACCATAGATTACCAACTATAAACACGCCCACCAGAATCAGCAGGAACGCTCCGATTTCTCCAAAAGGCATTTTTACCTCACTTTGTTGCAAATCGGGTCATAAAGAAGTCGGTAAAAGCGGCCAACTCATCATCTTGTGACACATAAACATACAGCTTTTCATCTTCCAGCCAGTCGTAGGCATTGATGCCGATGTACCCTTTTTTGTCCGGGTAAATGATAAATGCGTCGGTAGGGTACTTATTACGATAGGCTTTCAAAATTTCAGACCGGCGATAATAGGTCGGATCGCCGCAGCCGGAAAGATCGGGTACTGTGGGAACGACCACAATCGTCTGGCTGGCTTCGTTCCAGCCGACAATTAAATTTCCGATCTTCGTTTTACTTCCATGAACAAATCCATAGTTGAAACGGCTCACATCCTCGGTATATCCGAAAATCAGCCTATAATTATCCCCATCTTCTACGACCTGGTTAAATAGAGCACGCATTTTCTTTGCGTTTGCGTTGCTCTTTTCCATGTCAATTTCAGGCCCCTTAAATAACTTGCTAAAAAATCCCATGCTCGTTTTCCTCCTGAATATTTAAATGTTTTATATGGCTCTGGATAGGGCAGTACCCACAACCTCATACATGAAGTAATACTGCAAAATAAGGCATACCATTTCGGGCACTTTGTCACAAAGTGGCGATAAAGCAAAGTCTATTGCTCCGATAGGACATGTTCCATCTCCGACAGGCTCAAGCCGCGAATCAATATGTAGTCTCCCCTCGTTTCCACAATGTAGGGCTGTAACCGTTGCAAGGCCCTGCGATATTCTAAAAAGCCGAGGTTTTCCTCTTTTGTTAAGCTAACAAAAGTCAAAGCCCATAGAGAGATGGTCTCGCCCTCGATTTCGTATAGCGTTTCTGGTGCTACCGGCAGGATAGTATCCACGGTTTCCGAAAAAGTAAAGCTGACCATAAGCCCGCCGTTCTCCAGTTCAAATACGTGAGGATTTGCTTCATAGGCTTGCGACCACCTATCACCTGGCTCTGTATCGTCGGAATTATCCCCTCCCATTTCAAACAACAAGTGCTGATGAACAACGGCATTTCCTTTTTCGATATATGGAATGGACTCGGCTCCGCCAAAAGCCAAAGCCGGAGCAAAGAAAAAGATTTCGTTTTCTGCAAGGCCCCCTTGTTTAGCAGATGCTTCTTGAAAGAGCTCTACTCGCAAAAATTGTTCTGCAAAGTTTTCGGCGGGAATGATACGCTCAAAAAAATCGGAAAAGCTGGTGGAAAAGCTGCCCGATTTGCGGTAGTGAATATCAAGCAGACACATATCGTCGGCTGTCTCAGATAGCTTGCGATAAATAAAAAGCGTTCCAAATCCAGTCATTAAAATGGGCAGGCATCCCTCTTGCTCACCCAGCCAAAGTGTGAGCGTATCAACGTAATCAGTTGGATCTATTATTTTCAGTAATCCGCCGCCATAATTTCCGAAGCCATATTCCTGCCAAAAGTTCAGAAGTTCTGCTGGCAGTTTCCCGTGAAATTGCTCCAGCATTTCAGCGGTGGGTTTTCGCAAGTCATTACCCGGTGGATATTTGCTTACGAATCGGTCAAATGCTTTCATCGTATGTTCTCCTTTACGTTTTGTTTTGATCTCTATCGTTGAAAGATAAGAGCAAATAACTAAATTTGTTTTTATTTTAATGAAAGTGAAATCCGTCTGAATATAAGGCCGAAACATAATATTCGGACGGATTTCCTCATTCCTACTATTCAAGATGCGGAGCCGTTTTCAATTTCTCCAAGGCATCCACAATGGCATTTAGCTGAAAGTCAACCGTTTCATCGGCAGCTTCGGGAACAAACAGGGGGAGCGTATTAGGGATTGCCCTGCGTACAACCATCGCCGTCAGACTTAAATTCGTAAATAGATGGATTCTTGCTGTGTTGGCCTTTATCCCAAAGTTTTCTAAAATTTCTCCAAAAAGACGAAATTGCTTTTGACGAAACACTTGATAGCTTTCTTTTGACAGACGCTTAAAAATAAGCTGTTGTTCTTCAATCGTTAAAACAGCAATTCCATTTTTCTCTCCATAGCAGCAGGCGTGGAGAAATTGTTTCACAGCGTCACGCCAGCTTAAAGCCGGATCGGCCATCAGCTTTTGCACATACTCAATAATTTTAGGTTGTTGCAAGTATAGCGTTTCAACAATCAAATCTTCTTTTGTTGAGAAAAAAGAATAGAAGAAAGTACGTGATATGCCAACTCTTTTGTATATTTGCTCCACGGTTGTATGCTGTATGCCTTGTTTTGCCATCAGTTCAAGCCCAACTGTAACAAGTTCCGCCCGGATCCGTTCCCTATCCTCCTCAGAGTAAGCTACCTTTGGCACTCCATCACCTCCGCGTACAATAAAAACAAATTCGATAGGTTGAACTTATTTTAGCATGTCCCATACAATAATACAAGAGTGAAATGAGCGCCATAAGTCTACTATTTTTTAACGACGGTACTTCCGAGGGCCGCACGTTTCTGCAAGCAATTCGGGTGTGGCCACACTCCGAAATTTTTGCTGGGCAGGGCCTGCAAGAATGCTTGTTGGGAAACCTCAGCAAATCCGGCTCTTTGGGACAAAATGCCCCAAAGAGATTGACTGCGCCGCTGCCGCTGTCGTGCGGAGCCTAATCCACACCCGATTTCTTTTCCTATAGAAAAAGTAGGCATTCTCTTGCCACCCTCCGCCTCCTGTGCTACAATAGGCCATGACAAGCAAAAGGACTTTCTAAAAAGGAGAGTACCCTCATGGCAATGAAAATTTCAACCAAGGGCCGCTACGCGCTGCGCCTGATGCTCGATCTCGCCCTGCACGATACCGGGGAGTATATCCCTCTCAAAGAGGTCGCCGCCCGGCAGGAGATTTCCGATAAATATCTTGAACAAATCATCACCCAGCTCAGCCGCGCCGGCTTTGTCAAAAGCGTCCGCGGCGCCCAAGGCGGCTACCGCCTGGCCGAGCCTCCCGCCCAGTACACTGTGGGGCGGATCCTCCGGCTGATGGAAGGCTCCCTGGCGCCGGTGGAATGCGTGGATGGGGAAGGGGACTGCTCCCGGGCTGACCGCTGCGTGACCATCGAGGTCTGGCGCGCCCTGAAGGAGGCCATCGACAACGTGGTGGATTCTATCACCTTGGCCGATCTCGTGGAAAAGTACAGCGAACGGGGCACAGTCGATTACTGCATTTGAAAAAATCGTCCCGCCCTCTTGACAAGAGGCGGGAATTGTGATTTAATCATACTAATCCTATAGGAAATATTTAGTTACCTCCGGAGCCTGCCGTGCGAAACCGTGCGCTTTTATGCGAAAGCCGTATGGCCTTCGCAGCGGAAAACGTGTATTCTGTGCGGAAATGTGCGCTTTTGTGCGAATGAAAGGTGGATATTTATGAGCAAAAATGATTGGAAATTCGAAACGCTGCAGCTGCACGCCGGGCAGGAACAGCCCGATCCGGCCACCGACGCCCGCGCCGTGCCGATTTACATGACCTCCTCCTATGTGTTCAAGGACTGCGATCAGGCCGCGGCCCGCTTCGGCCTGACGGAGGAGGGGAACATCTACACCCGCTTGATGAATCCCACCACCGATGTGTTTGAGAAGCGGATCGCCGCCCTGGAGGGGGGCGCGGCGGCCCTGGCCACCGCCTCCGGCGCCGCCGCCATCACCTATGCGGTGCAGAATATCGCCAAGGCCGGGGATCACATCGTCTCCTCCAAGCGGGTATACGGGGGCACCTACAACTTGTTCGCCCACACCCTGCCTGCCTATGGCATCACCTGCACCTTTGTCGACCCGGACGAGCCGGGCGAGTTTGAAAGGGCTATCCGGCCCGAGACCAAGGCCATTTTCCTGGAGAGCGTGGGCAACCCGAACTCCAGCCTGGTGGATCTGGATGCCGTGGCCGCCCTGGCCCATGCGCACGGCCTGCCCCTCCTCGTGGACAACACCTTCGCTACCCCGTATCTGCTGCGGCCCTTGGAGCATGGAGCGGATATTGTGGTGCACTCCGCCACCAAGTTCATCGGCGGCCACGGCACGGCCGTCGGCGGGGTCATCGTGGACGGGGGCCGCTTCGACTGGTCGGCCTCCGGCCGCTTCGGCTGCCTGACGGAGCCGGATCCCAGCTACCACGGCGTGGTGTACACCGAGGCGGCGGGGGCCCTGGCCTACATCACCAAGGCGCGGGTGACGCTGATGCGGGATACCGGCGCGGTGCTCAGCCCCTTCCACGCCTTCCTTTTCCTCCAGGGGCTGGAGACCCTCAGCCTGCGGGTGGAACGGCATGTGGAAAACGCCCTGCGGGCCGCCGAATTCCTGGCCCGTCACCCCCGGGTGGAAAGGGTCAACCATCCCGCCCTGCCGGACAGTCCCTATCACGCGCTGTACCGGCGGGATTTCCCCAAAGGGGCCGGCTCCATCTTCACCTTCGAAATTCGGGGCGGCGCCGAGGCGGCCCGGGCCTTCATCGACCGGCTGCAGGTGTTTTCCCTGCTGGCCAATGTGGCGGACGTCAAGTCCCTGGCCATCCATCCGGCCAGTACCACCCATTCCCAGATGAGCGAGGAGGAGCTGGCCGAGGCCGGCATCCGGCCAGGCACGGTGCGCCTGTCCATCGGAACGGAGCATATCGACGATATCTTGGCCGACCTGGAGCAGGCACTCAAGTGAATATATTTCACAAATTTGCTTAAACATACAAAAAAATCGCCATTCGTCCCCACCGGACCCGCCCGGAGTGTCGCAAAAGCGGATATTTTATGACAACCCCTTTTCTTTTCGCACAAATTCTGATATAATAGTAGAAATTCGCAGGAAGCCGGATGGATAAAATTGGCGGGTAGTCCGGGCGGGAAGCGGGGGCCACCCCCCAACAGGCACCCGCCGCCCCATCCGACCTCCAGGTATGCGAGAGAACGGAAGGTACTGCATGAAAATACGGGATCTCCTAACCCCCTCCCGCCCCACCCTCTCCTTCGAGGTCTTCCCTCCGAAGAAGGAAACGGACGCCGCGCCTATTCGGTCGGCGGTGGGGGAAATCGCGGCGCTGCATCCGGATTTCATGAGTGTGACGTATGGAGCCAGCGGCGGCACCTCCCAAAACACGGTGGCCATCGCGTCCCATATTCAGAACGACTGCGGCGTGACGGCACTGGCTCATCTGACCTGTGTCTCCTCCACCAAAGAGATGGTGGACACCATGTTGGGCCGGCTGCGGGATAACGGCATCGAGAACATATTGGCACTGCGGGGCGACATACCCGGGCCGGACGCCTTCCCGCTGCCGGGGCATTACCGGTATGCCTACGAGCTTATCGAGGAAATCAAACGGCGGGGGGACTTCTGCATCGGCGCGGCCTGTTACCCGGAGGGGCACGTGGAATGCGACCATCAGGAGGAGGACATCCTCCATCTGAAACAGAAGGTGGAAAGCGGCTGCGATTTCTTGACCACCCAGATGTTTTTTGACAACAGCGTGCTGTACAGCTTTTTGTACCGCATTTTAGCCAAGGACATACAAGTGCCGGTGATAGCGGGAGTCATGCCGGTCACCAATGGGCGGCAGATCCAGCGGATTTGCCAGCTGTCCGGCACCTCGCTGCCCTCCCGGTTCCGTTCCATTGTGGATCGGTTCGGGGACAATCCGGCCGCTATGAAACAGGCGGGCATCGCCTATGCGACCGAGCAGATTATCGATCTCATCGCCAACGGGGTGCGGGGCATTCACGTATACACCATGAACAAACCAGATGTAGCGGCCAGTATCCGGGCCAATTTGTCAGCTATTGTGGGCCAGTGACGGAACGGGGAGGCGCCGGTTTAAAGGGGTGTTGCAAGTATGGGAGCGGTTACGGTCAATCGCGACGAGGTACTCCGGTATCTGGGTTATCGCCGGCAGGAGGCGGACGACGCCGTGGCCGAACTGGCCGACACCTGCCTGGAGGAGCTGAAAAGATGCGCGGCGGCTAAGTATATCAGCCGCACCTTTGCCATGGACATCCGAGGGGCCTGCGTCTCCTTCGGCGGCGTGGCCGTCCACAGCGACATGTTGGCCAATCACCTGGAAGGATGCCGCGAGGTCATCGCTTTCGCGGGAACACTGGGCGCGCCGGTGGACCGGCTGATCCACCGGTACAGCCAAACCACCATGAGCCGGGCGGTGGTGATGCAGGCGGCGGCCACCGCCATGCTGGAAGCCTACTGCGACGAATGGATGGGGGAGCTTGGCCGCGAGGCGCGAGAGCGAGGCCTGTATTTGCGGGCACAGTTCGGACCGGGGTACGGCGATTTCTCCATCGCCCACCAGGCGGATATGCTGGCGCTTCTGGACTGCGGGCGGCGCATCGGGCTGACCATGACCGACAGCTACATGCTCACTCCCACCAAATCGCTCACCTGCCTGCTGGGACTGACGGCGGACGCGGGATCCTGCCACATGGTGAAATGCGCGGCCTGCGATAACGTGGGGTGCGCGTTCCGGCGGGTTTGATAAAGGAAAGCTGTTCCGGTGGAGCTTGGCGCTTCACCGGATTTTTTTGACACCAACAGAAAGGCGCGGATGGACGATGCAAACACAGACCATACGGGAGCGGCTGGGAAAAGATCTGCTCTTTTTCGACGGGGCCATGGGCACCATGCTGCAGCAGGCGGGGCTGCCTCAGGGGATGCTGCCGGAGGAATGGAACCTCGCCAGGCCGGAGGTTATCCGGGACATCCACCGGCAGTATGCGCAGGCGGGCTGCCAGATCCTCAAGACCAACACCTTCGGGGCCAACCGGCTGAAGTTCGGTGAGAGGACCGAGACGGTGATTGCCGCCGCTGTGGGCCTGGCGAAGGAGGCGGCTGGCCAGAGCGGACGGGACGACGTATGGGTGGCCATGGATATCGGCCCCACCGGCAAGTTGCTGCAGCCGCTGGGGGAGCTGTCCTTCGAGGCGGCCTACGACCTGTTCGCCGAAATGGCGGCGGCGGGGGAGCGGGCGGGGGCCGACTGCCTGCTCATCGAAACCATGAGCGATACCTATGAGCTGAAGGCGGCGGTGCTGGCGGCCAAGGAGGTCACGAAGCTGCCGGTCTTCGCCACCATGATATTCGACGACAAGGGCAAGCTGCTCACCGGCGGGGATATCGCGGCCGCCGTGGCCCTGCTCGAGGGGCTGGGAGTGGACGCCCTGGGCTTCAACTGCGGCTTGGGGCCGGATCAGATGAAGGGCCTGCTCCCTGAGCTGATGGCCTGCGCCTCCCTGCCGGTTATCGTCAACCCCAACGCGGGGCTGCCCCGCAGCGAAAACGGACGGACGGTCTTCGACGTAAGCCCCGAGGCTTTCGCGGCGGACATGGAGGCGATGGCGGCGGGAGGGGCCTGGCTGCTGGGCGGCTGCTGCGGCACCACGCCGGCCCATCTGGCGGCCATGATCGGCCGCTGCCGGGGGATCACCCCGCCGCCGGTGAGCCGCAAGGGGCGCACGGTGGTTTCCTCCTACGCCAAAGCGGTGACCATCGGCGGCGCGCCGGTCATCGTGGGGGAGCGGATCAATCCCACGGGCAAGGCACGCTTCAAGCAGGCCCTGCGGGAAAACGACATGGAATACATCCTGCGGGAGGGGATCGCCCAGCAGGAAAGCGGGGCCCATGTGCTGGACGTCAACGTGGGGCTGCCGGAAATCGACGAGACCGAGAGGATGACGGGAGTCGTCCGGGCGCTGCAGGGGGTCACCGATCTGCCCCTGCAAATCGACACCTCCGACGGGCGGGCCATGGAGGCCGCCATGCGGCTGTACAACGGCAAGCCTCTGATTAACTCGGTCAACGGCAAGCAGGAATCCATGGACATGGTGTTCCCGCTGGTGAAAAAGTACGGCGGCGTGATGGTGGCGCTGACGCTGGACGAAGGGGGGATCCCCGAAACGGCGGAAGGGCGGCTGCGCATCGCGGAGAAGATCGTGCGGCGGGCGGAGGCCTGCGGTATCGACCGGCGGGACATCCTGGTGGATGCGCTGACCATGACCATCAGCACCGGAGCCGAGGCCGCGCTGGTCACCCTGGAGACGGTGCGGCGGGTGAAGGCGGAGCTGGGAGTGGGCACCATTCTCGGGGTATCCAACATCTCCTTCGGCCTGCCCCAGCGGGAAAATATCAACGCCGCCTTTTATCTGATGGCCCTGCAGAGCGGGCTGGACGCGGCCATTCTCAACCCCAACGCCGAGGCGATGATGAAAGCCTACTTCTCCTTCCGGGCCCTGAGCGCCCAGGACGAGCAGTGCGGGGCATATATCGCGCGGTATGCGGGCGCGGCGCCCGCGGCGGCACCGACGGCGATGGCGGCGGAGATGGGGCTGCGCGAGGCCATCGTCCGGGGCTTGAAGGAGCGGGCCTACCAAGCGGCGGCCGCGCAGGTGAAAGCTCTGGCGCCGCTGGATATTATCAACGACCAGCTGATACCCGCCCTCGATCAGGTGGGGCAGGGCTTTGAAAAGGGCACCCTGTTTCTGCCGCAGCTGCTCATGAGCGCGGAGGCGGCCAAGGCGGCCTTTGAAGCTCTCAAGGCGCATATGGACGCGGCGGGACAGCCGCCGGTGAAGAAGAACAAAATCATTCTGGCCACCGTCAAGGGAGACATTCACGATATTGGCAAGAACATTGTCAAGGTATTGCTGGAAAACTACGGCTACGATGTCATCGACCTGGGCAAGGACGTGGATCCGGCGCTGGTAGCCGAGACCGCCCGGCGGGAAAAGGTGCGGCTGTGCGGGCTGAGCGCTCTGATGACCACCACGGTGGCGGGGATGGAGGAGACCATCCGCGCCCTGCGTGCCGCCGCGCCCGGCTGCCGGGTGATGGTGGGCGGCGCGGTGATGACCCCGGAATACGCCGCGCAAATCGGAGCCGACCGGTATGCCAAGGATGCCATGGGGGCGGTGCATATCGCCCAGGAGCTGTTTGGAGAAGAGTAACAGGCAGGAGAAAGTGGGGAACACATGGAGACGTATCTGCTCATCGGACTGTCGGCGGCGAACCTGATCCTGCTGGCCGTGCTGCTGGCGCTCACGTCGCGCACGCGCAGGGACCGGCGGGAGGCTGACGAGCTGCGCCGGATGCAGGAGAAGCTGGACGGGCTGCGGGCCGATCTGCTTGCGGAGCTGCGGGACAGCCGGATGGAGAGCAGCCGGAACGTCCAGCAGGCGGTGGGTAATCTGGGGGCCATGCTGGTGAACACCCAGACGGAGGCCAACCGGCTGCTCAACCTCAGCCAGGAGACGCTGCAGAAATCGGTAACCGGCATGGTCAAAAGCAGCGATGAGAAGATGACCCTGTTCATGCAGCAGAGCGAACGGCAGCTGGCTGAGATGCGGGCTACGGTGGACGAAAAGCTGCAGAAGACCCTGGAGGAGCGCATCGGCCAGTCCTTTCGGCTGGTCAGCGAGCGGCTGGAGCAGGTGTATAAGGGGCTGGGCGAGATGCAGACCCTGGCGGCGGGGGTGGGCGACCTGAAAAAGGTGCTGGCCAACGTCAAGACCCGGGGGGTTCTCGGAGAAATCCAGCTGGGAGCTATCCTCGAGCAGATTCTGTCGCCCGAGCAGTACGAGGCCAACGTGATCACCAAGGCGGGCAGCAAGAACTTCGTGGAGTTCGCGGTCAAGCTGCCGGGGAACGACGAGGGGCCGGTGTACCTGCCCATTGACGCCAAGTTCCCGGCCGACGCCTACACCCAGCTGGAGGATGCTTACGACAGCGGGGATCCGGCGCTCATCGAGGCGGCGGGGACGGCGCTGGAGAGGCGGATCAAGCTCTTTGCCAAGGATATCCGGGAGAAGTATCTCGACCCGCCCCACACCACCGATTTCGGCATTTTGTTCCTGCCCTTCGAGGGGCTGTATGCCGAGGTGGTGCGCCGGGGGCTCATCGAGCCGCTGCAGCGGGACTGCCATGTCAACATCGCAGGGCCCACCACCATGGCGGCCATTCTCAACAGCCTGCAGATGGGCTTCCGTACCCTGGCCATTCAGAAGCGGTCGGGCGAGGTCTGGCAGGTGCTGGGGGCGGTAAAAACCGAGTTCGACAAGTTCGGCGCGGTGGTGCAGGCGGCGCAGCAGCGCCTGGAGCAGGCGGGCAGCGAGCTGGACAAGCTGGTGGGGGTGCGCACCCGGCAGATTCAACGCCGGCTCAGCGCCGTGACCAAGCTGCCCGAGGCCCAGGCGGCCGCCCTGCTGGACGGTGAGGAAGAGGAGGGGCCGGCGGCCGAGTAAACCGGCCGGGGCCGCCCTTTGAAAACCGATTCGAAAATACCGGAGGAAAACCCGGGGCGGCGTCGTATGGCGCTGCTCCGGGTTTTTATGACGACAGAGGGCGCGGGCCGCCGGGCTTGTCCACACGAGCGCCTTTGGGATCGCTTTTTTGTGGTTTTGCGCATAAATCCGCGCCTGTCCGCCATATACAAGGAGTAGACCGTGCGGCCCTCCGGCAGGGCGGCACGGCGAAATTGCGTACAGGAGCGGGACGGAATCCTCCGCCCGGCGCCTGCCGGAAAGGCGTGAATCGGGTTGATCGTCCATACCATTCATCTGAGACTAAAGCACGGCATTATCGCCGCCTGCTGCGCGGCGGCGTTGGTGCTGGGCCTGTGTCTGTACAACATACCGGCGTCGGGGGCCAGCGGTCCGCCGCCGGAGGGGGCTGTCCAGGTACCGATCATCATGTACCATGGGCTGCTCAAGGAGACCAAGAGAACCGGCGCCTACGTGGTGACGCCCGAGACCTTCGAAAAGGATTTGCAGTATCTGAAGGAAAAGGGCTACACCACCATTGTCATGCAGGATTTGCTCGATTATGTGGGGAAAAATCAGCCGCTTCCGGAAAAGCCCATCATGCTGACCTTTGACGATGGGTATTATAACAATTATCTCTACGCGTTCCCGCTGCTAAAGCAGTACGGCTGCAAGATGGTGCTGTCCCCCATCGGGCGGTACACGGATGAATACAGCCAGGTGGAGGACACCCACGCCAACTATTCCCACGTGACCTGGAAGCACATTCAGGAAATGATGGATTCCGGCCTGGTGGAAATCCAGAACCACAGCTACGACATGCACGCCAGCGACAAGGCCCACCGGAAAGGCACCAAAAAAACGGCGGGGGAGACGCTGGATCAGTACCGGCAGGCGCTGACCGAGGACGTGACCAAAATGCAGGCCAGGGTCAAGGAGATGACCGGATACACCCCCACCACCTTCACCTATCCGTTCGGAGCGGTGAGCAAGGAAGCTCTGCCCATCCTCAAGGAACTAGGCTTCCAGGCGACCCTGGTGTGCGAGAGCCGGGTAAACTATATCACGAAGGACCCGGAATGCCTGTACGGGCTGGGGCGGTATCTGCGGCCCAGCGGACCGGATTCCGAGAAATACTTCACCAAAACCGTCAAGCTGCCGTGACAGCATCAGCTTATGAAAAAGGAGAATACACCATGCCGACCATTTTTCTCAGCCCGTCCACCCAGCAGAACAACCCCTATGTCATCGGGGAGAGCGAAGAGTATTACATGAACCGGATTGCGGATGCCATGGAGCCCTACCTGCGCTCCACCGGCATCCGGTTCACCCGCAACAATCCAGACGAAACGGTAACCCAGGCCATCGCCCAATCCAACGCGGGCAACTACGATCTGCATCTGGCGCTGCACTCCAACGCGGCGGGACCGGCCAACGCGGGACAGGTGCGGGGCATCGACATCTATTATTTTCCGGGAAGCGCGGCGGGACAGCGGGCGGCCGACATCATTGCGGAGAACTTCAAGCGGATTTATCCGCTGCCGGAGCGGGTGAGGACGGTGCCCACCACGACGCTGGCCGAGGTGGTGCGCACCCGCGCGCCGGCGGTGCTCGCGGAAATTGGGTATCACGACAATCCGGAGGACGCGGCTTGGATCCGGGACAACATCCCCGCCATCGCCCGGAACCTGGTGCAGTCCCTGGCGACCTATTTCGATATCCCGTTTATCGAGGCGCAGTCCCCACGCAAGGGGATCGTGGACACGGCCCGCGGCAACCTGAACCTGCGGAACATGCCCAGCATGGGAGGAGACATCATCGGCTCCATCCCCAACGGGGCAGCGGTGCAGATTCTGGGGCGGTGGCAGGACTGGTACGTCGTGGACTATAACGGCCAGACGGGCTATGCCAGCAGCCGGTATATTCGCGGCTGATTCCAGGGAAATGATGATGAAATCTGCGTAACCGGATTGAATCATCGCTTACCTAGGAAAGCCGCATGGGCAAGGATTGGCCGTATACAAAAGAGAAGCCCGATGCATCGCGTGCATCGGGCTTCTTGGTTTAGCAGATTGAGCGGGCAAGCTCGCGGACGGTACCCCAGTCGAGATCGGCGGTCAGGATATACAGGATGTCTCCTGTATGGAACACGCAGCGCACCTGGCCACGATATTCCAGCAGGGCGTATGTCACGCCGTTGTTTACAAATTCCTCCATGCGGGAATATGGATAGGATTTCATAATACTCACTTGCTCGGCCTCGCGATAATCCGCCACCTCGAACGTCACTTGATTCTTTCGATTCTTCCAGGTGACCATGACGCTGTTGCCGATTTTGTTGGCCAGCTTTTCCAGCGACACTTTATAGGAGTCTAGGAGATCGGAGCGGGGAAGCAGCGGCTGCTGGATTTGCAGGGCTTCCAGCTGCTTATACAGCGGCGTATCCGACTGCGTGCCGGCCAGCGTTATTTCCTCCGGCTCGTCAGACACGCCGGCAGTAATCTGGAAGGAATACTCGTTTGGATTGCGAAGCAGGCGGCCGTTGATATCGGCATAGGCGCCCACGACCAGAAAGCTGGCCACGCATGCGGCGATCAGAAGGCGGCGCATGGACGAGGGAAAAACCTTGCGGGAGCGAGCGGCCGGCTGCGGATTCATGTCGGCTGCCTTGGCCATCAGCTGCCGGAAAGCTTCGTTTTTATCCGGCGCCCAGTCCATCGTTTTTCCATCCAGTTCCAGGATGGTATCGGAGCTTTCCTTCATAAATTGCAAATCGATGCTGGCGGAGCTTTTTTGCAGTTCACGGTTCTGCCGCAGCTTGAGCTGGCGAGACGAGCCGGCGGCAGGGAAGGGAACGGGTTCTTTTTCCATGCGGATACACCTCCTATATATATATAATCCCAATATTTTCCGAATCTTACATGCGAAAACAATTTTTCTACATATTTGTTGCTGCTTGGCCCTAAGCCAGGCCTAAATTGTGCACTTCCCTTAAAATGTGGATCCGCAGCCGGGACAGCCGCTGGTATATGGTATTCTCGGATGCGCCGAGTTCCTTGGCGATTTCCCGGCAGGGCCAGTCCTCCGTATAATACATATGATACAGTTCAAGCTCCAGCGTGTTCAGCTTGCCGAGCACATGAACCTTCAGCGGTTCGACCTCGATGGGCAGTTCCAGCGCGGCGTCCAGATCTGGCTGATAGGCGAAGGCCCCTGCTTCCGCTCCTTCGGGGCGTTCCTGGTAGTAATCCAGGCGGGCCTGCTCCGTCTGCAGGTTCCGGAGCATCTTTTTCACCTGGAATTTAGCGGTGCGGTACAGCCAGACCTTCAAACCGTCCGGCGTGGGGAAGGCTGGCTGCTTTTGCAGACAGAGAAGAAAAACCTCTTGACAGCATTCCTGGGCATGCGTTTGATTATAGCCCAGATGGATGTAGCAGTATTTCAGAATTTCTTCGTAATAAGCGTCGAAGTATTCTTGAAAGGAAGCCGCGTAGTCCTCACTCAACATCCATCCCCCCTTTTTTCGATACATATGAGCAAAGTATAACATATTTTTCCAGACGGCGCCAGTGTTCTTTAAAAATTACCGCAAGGGCGTTGTAACAGCGGGGAAAGTGCGGTATACTGTAAAAACCATGTGGCGGGAGGAAATCAAGATGGAACAGAGCAAAATCGAGAGGATCAACGAGCTGGCGCGCAAGGCGCGGCTTCAGCCGCTCAGCGAGGAGGAGGCCGCGGAGCAGAAGGCGCTCCGGCTGGAATACGCGGCCGCCTGCCGGGCCAGCCTGCGGGCATCGCTGGAAAACACCTATATCGTCGAGGCGGACGGAACCAAGCGAAAGGTGCGCCGCCGGGACGAGGCGGCCGGCGAAGGGCAGAAACCGGTTGTATAAACCGGGGGATTATAGTATAATAACCTCACGCCGTAAACGGAAATCCAAGATTTCCGACGGCTGAGAGAACATTGAACCACTCCGGAACGGGCAAAGCCGTTTCGGACTAAGGTAGGCGCTGCGCCTTGCGCATCGCTTTGTGGTATAATAACCTCGCGCCGTAAGCGGAAATCCGAGATTTCCGACGGCTGGGAGAACATGGAACCACCCCGGAACGGACAAAGCCGTTCCGTACTAAGGAGGGCGGCGCTCCGCGCCGCCTTGTGGTATCATGGCCTTACGTGCCCCACAAAACAAAAGGAGGAAACCCCATGGATAAGCTGCTGAAATTGTTGGATACCAACGCACGTCTGACCAACGCCCAGCTGGCCGTGATGCTGGACACGACGGAGGAGGCCGTGGCGGCACAAATAGCCGATTGGGAAAGAAGCGGCGTTATCCGGGCATACAAGGCCCTCATCGATTGGGACCGGACCGATCGCGAGTATGTCACCGCCATCATCGAGCTGCGGGTGACCCCCAAGCGGGATTTGGGCTTTGAGGGCATCGCGGAAACGGTGATGCGCTTCGAAGAGGTGGAGAGCGTTTACCTCATGTCGGGCGGGTATGACCTGTCGGTGGTGGTCAACGGCCGCACCTTTAAGGACGTGGCCATGTTTGTGGCCAAGAGGCTGTCCCCCCTGGATTCGGTGATTTCCACCGCCACCCATTTTGTGCTGCGCCGGTACAAGGAAAAGGGCGTGCTCTTCCTCGGGGAGGAAAAGGACGAGAGAGGAGCCCTGTGAACCCATGAATTACGATGAGATACTCAACCAGACGCTGCGGGTGCTCAAGCCCTCCGGGATCCGCCGCTTTTTTGACATAGCCAACGAGATGGAGGACGTGATTTCCCTGTCCATCGGAGAGCCGGATTTTTCGACGCCCTGGCACATCCGGCAGGAAGGGATCCGCACCCTGGAGGCGGGGAAAACCTGGTACAGCCCCAACGCCGGGCTGATGAAGCTGCGGGAGGCGATTGCCGCCTATGTGCAGCGGCACAGCGGCGTTACATATTCTCCCAAGGACGAAATCCTGGTGACGGTGGGAGGCAGCGAGGCCATCGACCTGGGATTTCGCGCCCTGCTGAATCCGGGGGACGAGGTGCTGATCCCCGAGCCGTGCTTCGTCTGCTATGAGCCGCTGTCCCGCATGGCGGGAGGAGTGGCGGTGCCGATCGTCACCAGGGCGGAGGATGGGTTCCGTCTGACGGCCGCCGCGCTGCGGGCGGCTATCACGCCCCGGACCAAAATGCTGGTGCTGCCTTTCCCCAACAACCCGACGGGGGGCGTGATGCGCCGCGAGCATCTGGAGGAAATCGCCGAGGTGCTGCGGGGAACCGAAATTATGGTGCTGTCGGACGAGATTTACGGCGAGCTGACCTATGGGGAGCGGGAGCATGTGAGCATCACCTCCCTGCCGGACATGCAGGCTCGCACGCTGCTGGTGGGCGGGTTTTCCAAGGCGTTTGCCATGACCGGCTGGAGGCTGGGATACGTCTGCGGGCCGCAGCCGCTGATGGCGGCGATTGTCAAGCTGCACCAATACGCGCTGATGTGCGCGCCCACGACGGCCCAGTATGCGGCCATCGAGGCCATGGAGCACGGGGACGAGGACGTGACGGTCATGCGCGCGGAATACGATCTGCGCCGCCGCTTCATTGTGGATGAGCTCAACCGGATGGGACTGACCTGCTTTGAGCCGGAGGGGGCCTTTTATGTGTTCCCTTCCATTCGGATTACCGGCATGACGTCGGAGGATTTCTGCCAGAAGCTGCTGATGGAAAAGCATGTGGCGGTGGTGCCGGGAACGGCGTTCGGGGAATCGGGCGAAGGGTTTGTGCGGATTTCCTACTGCTATTCCCTCAAGCATATCACCGAGGCCATGGAGCGGCTGCGCGCCTTTATCGCGGAGCACGCCGGGGACGCGGAATAGGAGGGGGAAGCCGGTGGAAATCACCATGCTGGCGCCGGCCAAAATCAATTTGACGCTGGACATCACGGGACGACGGGAGGATGGGTATCACCTCATCCATACCATCATGCAGGCCGTGGACTATACCGACGAGGTGCGGGTGAGCCTGCGGGAGGCGGGTGGGATCCGGCTGACGGTATCGGATCCGACGCTGCCGGCCGACGCCCGCAACACCGCCTACCGGGCGGCGGCGGCTTTCCTAGCGACCGTGGATTTGGAGGAAGCGCTGCCCGGGGTGGACATTCATGTGACCAAGCGCATTCCCATGGAGGCGGGGCTGGCCGGCGGGAGCGCCGACGCCGCGGCGGTGCTGACGGCGCTCAACCGGCTGACTGACGCGCATATGACGGCGGAGGAACTCTGCGAAATTGGGCAGACGGTGGGGGCGGACGTACCCTTCTGTATACTGGGCGGGGCGGCGGCGGCCACCGGCATCGGCACCATTCTGTCGCCGCTGCCCTCCCTGCCCGCCTGCTGGCTGGTAATCGCCAAGCCGGACTGCGGGGTTTCCACGGCGGAGGCCTACCGGCTGGTGGACGGGGCGGACATTCCGCACCGTCCCCATCAGTTCGCCATGACCGACGCGCTGTGCGGCGGCGATTTGGAGGCGGCGGGACGGGAGCTGTGCAACGTCTTCGAGTACGCGCTGGATTTGCCCGAGGTGCGGGACATCAAGGCGGTCATGCGCCGGCACGGCACCTTGGGCTGCCAGATGACGGGGAGCGGTTCCGCCGTGTTCGGGCTGTTTTCGGACAAGGGGGATGCCCGCCGCTGCGCCGACGCGCTGCGGGAGGGCGGCGTCAGCGTCCACGTGTGCCGGCCCTGTGAAAGCGGGCCGTTTCCGGCGTAAATCAAATTTTTGGAAAATTTTGTATAACGCAATAAATCCCGCCTATACTGTTGCCTGTAAGCAATGGAAAGGCGGGATTTTTAAATGGGAAAGTGGATGAAGGCGATCGCCTGCGGGCTGCTGCTTTGTTTATGTATATCGCTGTGCGGCTTCAGCGCCGAGTGCGGTGAGATTCGGGAACGGGTGCTGCGGTTGCATATTCTGGCCAACTCCGACAGCGGGGAGGACCAGCAGCTGAAGCTGAAGGTGCGCGACGCGGTGGTGCGGGAGGCGGCGGGGCTGTTCGACGGCACGCAGGATGCGGGGGAGGCGCTAGGGCGGGCGGAGGACGAGCTGCCCCGGCTGATCGCCGCGGCCCAGCAGGTCGTGTGGGACGAGGGGTACGACTACACCGTGCAGGCCAAGCTGTGCCATATGTATTTCACCACCCGGCAGTATGAGACCGTCAGTCTGCCGGCGGGCATGTATGATGCGGTGCGCTTCACCATCGGCAAGGGCGAGGGAAAGAACTGGTGGTGCGTGGTGTTCCCGCCTATGTGCGTATCCGCCGCCACCCAGAGCGAGAAGCTCAGCGACGTGCTGGACGAGAAGCAGGCGGATATTGTCACGAAGCCGGGAAAATACGAGGTGCGCTTCAAGGCGGTGGAGGTGTTCGAGGACATCACGCATCAGCTGCGCAAGTGGTTTGCGGGTCAGGACGACGCCCAGGATATCGCCGCTGAATCGACGACAGCGGCGTCTTCGGAGCCGTCGGATTGACGGCGAGCGGGATGGCACAAAAAGTTCCTATTTTTTGCAGATTCGCCCTTGACAATTCGACAGGGATAGTGTATTATAGTCAAGCGGTTTGATTCCGGCCCTGCCCATTCCGCGAATTTGCGCCATTAGCTCAGTTGGTAGAGCACCTGACTCTTAATCAGGGTGTCCCGGGTTCGAGTCCCTGATGGCGCACCATATGGCCCGTTGGTCAAGTGGCCTAAGACTCCGGCCTCTCACGCCGGCAACACGAGTTCGAATCTCGTACGGGTCACCATCCTCCTTAGCTCAGTCGGTAGAGCGTTCGGCTGTTAACCGAAATGTCGTTGGTTCGAGTCCAACAGGGGGAGCCAGTCTCCGGAAGGAGACCCAAACGGAACATCGCGCAAGCGGTGCTCCCATAGTTGGTGTCGATGGCGGTGGGGGTACACCCGTTCCCATCCCGAACACGGCAGTTAAGCCCACTTGCGTCGAAGATACTTGGCTGGAAGCGGCCCGGGAAAATAGACAGATGCCAACATCACAAGCCCCGGAAGTAGTTTTACTTCCGGGGCTTGTGCCATATGTAGAAAAAAGCCGCAAGGCTGCATAGAGGTTCTCATACGGAAAAAGAGGCGTACAGTTTTTTAAAATTGTACGCCTCTTTTTCCGTTTAACGACAAGAGAGTAGGTGAGCCAACATACAAATCACAGCCTCGCCCCCTTTTCCCTGGGTTGGTGGCAAGACCGCGCTACTTCCATATATCCTTGAGCGAATGCCGGATGACGCCGACCGGTATGTGGAAGTATTTGGTGGAGGAGGAGCGGTTTTGTTTGCTCGCCGTCCTGTGCCATTTGAAATTTATAACGATTATAACGGCTGTCAACGCCGGTGATAAAATGTAAAAAAACGCCGGATAAAAAATGTAGGTTTCTGGCAGAGAGGAGGAATAAATGATAGACTTTTTTCCGTACCAAAACAATGGTGTGGAAAGGAAGTCAAAATAGAAGGAGCAAAATAGATGGAAATCCGAAATGACAGACTCAAAGGGATGAGCTACATAGAATTAGGGAAAAAATACCACATAGACCCGCGGACAGCGAAACGGTACGCAGAATCACCGCAGCGTCCGGAGTACACACTGTCTGCGCCAAAACCTACAAAGCTGGATGAATACAAGCAGCAAGTGGATCAGTGGCTGGAGGAAGCGCCGTATACTCAGCAGTCCGGATTTTAGAAAAACTCAAGGAGCGGGGGTTTGAAGGGAAGTACAGCATCGTCAAGGAATATGTGAGAAGCCGAAAAATGGATCTGGATGAAAAGGCGACGGTGCGGTTTGAAACAATGCCTGGAAAACAGGGCCAGATGGATTGGGGATTCTTTGAGGATCACACGGTGTATGAAGACGGGAAATGGAAGAGGCTGTACTGTTTCCTGCTGGTACTGGGCTACTCCCGGATGAGGTACATTGAGTTTGTCACAGACATGAGTACCAATGTACTCATCCGGTGCCACCAAAACGCATTCCGGTATTTTGGCGGGTATCCGGAAGAGAGCCTGTACGACAATATGAAACAGGTGGTAGTGAAACGACTGCTGAAGCAGGAGGACAGTACCCTAAACCGCCAGTTTGAGGACTTTGCGGGATTCTATGGATTCAAGCCCATCCTGTGCCGTCCATACCGTGGACAGACCAAAGGGAAAGTAGAACGGACGGTTCAGTTTGTGAGGGACAACTTCATGATCGGGATCAAATACAACAGCCTGGCAGATCTCAACGGACAGGCTCTGGCATGGTGTACAGTGTCTCGCAAGCGAGCCACGGGGTCAACGGAAAGGTTCATGCCACTACCAACGAGATTCCCTTTGAAAGATTGAAAAAAAGAGGGCCTAAGCCCTCTCAAACGCGAATATATCATCGACAAAATTAATCTTCGCCGGGTACCGCAGAAACACCCGTGTGTTTCTGCCAAAGACATGCCTCATCAGCTATGCAGTCGACCGTGGACGGTCGACCGCAACCAGTACTCTGTTCCCGCAGAGTACGTCGGCAAGGATGTGGCAGTCGTGGCCCTCGACAATATGCTGGCCGCATACTACGAGGGAAAGCAGATTGCTCTGCATCGGATATCGTATCAGAAAAAGGATATGGTCGTCAATGCATTACCGCAGGCTCACTCTCAAACAGTCCATGGACGTGGAAAATCCTCTTTTGGAACAGGACAACATCATTGACTTCCCGCTGAAATCCAGAGATTTGAGCCGGTATGACGAGGTGCTGTATGAGTGAGTTGACGATGGACAGGCTTCGGGAAAACCTGGAAAGCCTCAAGATGAAGAACACACTGGAAATCCTGGACAACTACCTGGAACGGGCTGTTGCCGACAAACTCAACATTGTGGAGGTTTTAGACCATATTTTTGCAGAAGAGGCGAAATCCAAGCGCAAACGCGCCTACGAAAAGCAGGCACAGATGTCCGGCTTCCCCATCAAGAAGACCCTGGATGACTTTGACTTTTCCTTTCAGCCCTCCATCGACAAGCGCCAGATTGATGAACTGGCTACCATGCGCTTTCTGGAGAACGGAGAAAATGTGGTCTTTCTCGGCCCGCCTGGTGTAGGCAAAACCCACCTGGCTTCCGCCCTTGGTCTGGTGGCTGCCCAGCACAGATTCTCTACCTACTACATCAACTGCCATCAACTCATTGAGCAGCTTAAAAAGGCCCACTTTGAGAATCGGTTACCCGACAAACTCAAAGTCCTTGCCAAGTACAGGATGTTCATCATTGACGAGATCGGCTACCTTCCCATGGATATTCAGGGAGCCAATCTTTTCTTTCAGCTCATTGCCAGGCGCTATGAAAAGACCTCTACCGTCCTTACCTCCAACAAAACCTTTTCCCAATAGAATGAGGTCTTTGCCGACGTCACCATCGCCTCGGCTATCCTCGACCGCGTCCTACATCATTGTACCGTTATTAACATCAAGGGCGAGTCTTATCGTCTGAAGGAACGCAAGGAATTCATGCGCCAGAAGCAGCACATTGTCAACACACTCTTTGATCAGGGCAATGCCTGATTTTTTACATCCTTTCTCCGCCTTTTACCTACACAATTTCCTCGGCGTTTTCTTGCTTTTTTATTTCGTCGTTGACAGCATATTTCCACCCGGACGGTCTACCGGGCGCTGGCCGAACTGGAGCAGGCCGGCTTCGTGGAACGCATCCCGCGAAGCCGGGCCAGTGGAGCCAGGAGCAGCTCGCAGTATTGGTTGAAGAAATGACCCAAACAGCCTTTTAAAGAGCCACCTCTAAAACGGCGGGGCTATGATGAGAAAAATGAATAGGACGGTAACACATCTTTAACTTCATAGGTATTGCTACACGCACTCTTTTTTGAAAGAGGTCAGAGAAAATGCACACACGAGTATTCCACGGTGCGCATATTATCGGAGAGATGCCGCTCATCAGCAAGGGTATCGGTGACAGTGCCAAAGATGTCAGGGAGATGTTGTAGGGCAACAAGGTATTAATCAATTTTTTTAATATAAAACATACGTGAAAAAATGGCGTTTGAATTTTGCTCTCTTTCCCGTTCCCAAGCAAGCGGCGCAAAATCCAGAGGGGCGTGATTCAGTACATCCCCGCGCACAACATAATCCTGTATGTAGTCGATATTGCATTGCTGGCGCATAGAGATATGATACAGAAAGTTGTCATCAAGGCCGGTCAAGTGGAATTTTACGGGAATCGGCTGTTCATAGGTGTGCTGTATTACCGTCGCGATGGCCTCGCTTTTATCTTCGGAAACTACGATATAAGACGTTACGCCGTCGCAATTATTATCGTAGACGCTATCGATCAAATGGTACTGGCCGTATTGCAGCAGGGCACGATGCTTCTTGTAAAAGGCAATTTGTTTTTTCATACAGGCCAGTTCTTCCTCCGAGGCCTTTGTCAGATCATATTCGTAGCCAAGGATCCCCGCCGCAGCGACATTGAATCGTGATTCCAAGGGGGTGGTGTTACCGGTCTGATGATTGGGAACGATGGATACATGAGCTGACATCACGCTCTGGGGAATGCCGTAGAGACTGCCCTCCTGAATTTTTGTTCGCATCCGCGCGTCGGTATTGTCGCTTGTCCAAATCTGCGGAGTGAAGCACATGAGCCCCAAATCATACCGTGCGCCGCCTCCCGCGCAACCTTCAAAGAGCACCTGCGGATACCGCATGGTAAGGGTTCCGATTAATCGATAAAAGCCTTGCATAAAGCGATACAGGAACATACCCTGGTTTTTGAGTGTCCTGGAATAGAACTCCGTCATGAAGCGATTACAATCCCATTTGATGTAGTCCGCCCGGCAGCGTTCGATAACCCCTGCGATTTGCTCAAGAAGGTAGTTGACGACCTCTGGGTTGGCCAAGTCGAGAATATACTGGTTGCGCAGTTGAATAGGAGTGCGTCCGTCAATAGTCACAGCCCATTCAGGATGAAGACGGTACAACTCACTGTTTGGATTCACCATTTCCGGTTCCACCCATATGCCGAATTGCAATCCGATTTCTCGTATCTTTTCTGCGAGAACCCGGATGCCCCCCTCTGTTTTCTCTAAGTTATCTGACCAGTCACCGAGTCCGGATGTATCGTTGTTGCGTGTGGAAAACCAGCCATCATCCAAAACGAATAGCTCGACACCAATATTTTTTGCCTTTTTTGCAAGCTCCACTATTTTTGGAACGGTAAAATCAAAGTAGGTTGCCTCCCAGTTGTTGATAATCACCGGCCGCTCCGCCCGAGCGTACATACCCCGCAGAATATGACGATTAACAAATTTGTGCATCTCACAGGTAATGGCGTCCCGTGAGGGGGCATACACCTGCACTGCTTGCGGTGTGGTGAACGCCTCTCCGGCACCCAGTTCGCAGGAGAAAGCGAAGTCGTTCATCCCAACCAGGACGCGCGTTTTATTGGCGTAGTTAAGTTCCACGCTCTCCTTGTGATTTCCGGTAAAAAGAAGGTTATAGGCGTACCAGTCATCATATCGGCTGCGTTGCAGCATGATAAACGGATTGGTCAAGGCGGAGGACATACCGTTGAGGGATTCGTTGACAAAAACACCGATACTGAGAGGATGCGTTTTTCGCATCCGTTCATGGCCCCAGTCTCCGTTGAAAGTATAAGCGGTGTAATCTCCGCCTACTAAATCCGATTGCAGGCTCATCAATCTGCGCACGGTGATGGTATTTTCACCTTTATTCACAAGTCGGAATGCGGATGTTAGGACATCCGTGTCTTGAAAGCAGCCGATATACTGATACAATTCCGCCTGGGTACGGTTGTCAACGTAGCGAATTTCCAGCAATTGAGCGACGGAATGAGCTTTCGGCATACCATCGGATTCATAATCCCCCACCTCACGAATACCCATGAACCGGAAATCGTTGACATAAGAGCCGTCCGCGTTTTGAATCAGAAGAAGTGGTTCCCGGACGTCCGTGTTTCCGGGGCAGGAAATGGAGGCGAAACGGCCCGCCTCGTTTTTGCACAGGATGTCGAAATCGTCTCCATCCTGGAGTTTCCGGCCATAATGAATCGGCATGAGGTAGCTCTCAAACGGCTCGTAAGTATAGTAAGGCTGTATCTCCTTATGACACACCTTAAACAGCAGGGTGGTGTGCGGCGTATCGATCTTCAAATGTTTATCTGTAAGCTGAAACATAACGTCTCTCCTTGATTATGGTAGGGTAGGACGGCCTGTTTGGTAACCATCGGGCAGAATAATCGAGCGAACACCTCTCTCCAGGATAATTTCCAACGTCTGTCCCGCTATGGGAAAGCGCGCGGTTCCGCATATGGACGAATCGGATTCGGTCAAATATACGGTTTTGCTCACTGGATCGAACCCCCAATATCCAAAAACGGCGCGTGCAAGCAGTACGGTCAAATAGGACGCAAAGCCATGTGCACAACTGGCGGTCGCCTCATTGTTTTCCCACAGCGTCATGGTACGATCGGCCATACGCAGAAAATACGCCTGGCATTCCGCTAACAGGATTTTACGCTCATCCGAACGGCTGAGCCAGTCATAGCGCAGAAAATTGCCGATGAATGCGTTGGATGGGAAAATATCGGTATGCACATATGAAGAACGCAGCGGACCGAATTGTTCCACCATGGTTTGATAAAGCACAGGATCCTCGTCCTTGGTTGCGATCCCAAACCGGAATGCGTAATATTGGCAAGTTTCTGTAATGTTTCCCGTCGCCACGAGCCGTCCATTCTTCCTAAGGAGATTATCCTCAAAAAAACGGCCGTTGAACGACAGGCGGCGAATGACGGCACGGAGATTGTCGGCGCGCTGTCGATAGACTTCCTCGCCGTACAGCCGAGAGGCGCAGAACAGAGCCCGATAGTAGAGCATATTAGTGGGAAAATTGACGTCCTGAACAAAGTCTGCGCATTTACTCCACTCTACAAATACCCAGCCAGGCAGATTCTCCAGCAAGCCGTACTCGTTTTCATAGGACTCCAGCCAGTCCAACAGGCTTCGGATTTTTTCCCCAAAGGCGTTGATCAGTTCCTCGTCGCCCGTTCGCCTTTGGTAATCCTCCAACTCAATGATCAGAAACATAGCCCAGTTGGGAATATACTGGCCATCGTTGTGATCGGCCGGGTAACACATAGGTGGCATGGAAGCAGGAAGTTCAGGCAGCGGAGGGACAAGCCGATAACTCTCCAGGAGATTCCTTTCCACCCGATTGCCACCTGTCAGCAATGCTTCTGCCTGTGCGGTAAAAAAGCTGTCACAGAGCCAGCCAGCTCGTTCCCGCGACGGGCAATCGGTAAGCACGTCGACGGCATTTTGCGCAAAGGTTCGCACACCGGCCTCGAATATTTGGTTTAACTCTGGTCGATCGGTACAAAATATGTCTTTTGGAATGCTAGGATTTTCATAGGGGATATGATACACGCGTTTTAGACGTATCCGGCCCTTTACTGCAATTTTTAAATAGCGGAATGTATATGGCTCAAAGGAGCAGAGACGGTACTCGCCTTTCTTTAGGCTATATTTGATGACGTTGCAGCATTCCAGCCGTGAAAAACTCAGAGGAAGTGCTTTGCTGTCAAAAAAAGTGCGTAGGTGAATATCATCTAAAGCCTCATGCCAGAGGATTTCATCAAATGTAAAAAAGACAATCGCATCGGTCTCGGCACATAGTTCGGCTCCAATAAACGATGTATAGTTCATACCCGCGTCCAAAAGCAGGTACTCATTCTCATACACATCCTTTTTCTGTACCTCTGCATAGGGATGAAAACCGATTTCCGCCAGTTCCTCAACCGGAAACTCCTCCAGTTCGTCCAGACGATATCCCTTGAGTTTATCGCCGATTTGCGTAATGCAGCGGTCTCGAAAATGGTATGGATGCTGGTTTTTACATAGCGTACCCTGTTCCACCGCATTGGTAAGCTCTGTTAAGTTCAGAATCGGAAGAGATAAGTCGCTGGTATGCAGGGTGTTTCCACGAACCTCCACGGCAGTATCCTGCGGATAGGGCACATTCTCTCCTACATACAGTGCGCGGCGATCGGTCTCCATGCGGTAGCTTTCAGAAAAGGGTCGCTGAAAGCTGTATCGAGGGACTTTCCGTACTCGGTCGTCCAGACGAAACACCTGAAAATCTTCGGTATTCGCTATCGGTTTATCTCCGACTAGAATGGTACATATAAAAAAGGGCGGCTCTTCCACACAGTAAAAGCCATTGATGCCGTAATAGGCCACCTCTACAACCAGCGTGGAATCCTTACGGGAAGCCAGTGGGATTTCAGACAGCAGGCTGTGTCCATGAGCGGCGCGCATGGGACCTCGGAACAGCAGGTCACCGTCCTGAAAAAGCATACAAGCGTTGGAAGCCGCCAGGCGGATTCGGCTGTCAGGAGGAAGTGCGATCGTCAGACGAAACGCGTAGGTTACATTTTTCTCGTCGGCCTGTATGGCGGGAAACAGCATATTCATTCTCATAACCTCTATTTGTAATTACATGACGGGAAGTTTTCCGCTATGTATAATATACTACCGTTGCAAAACAGGCCTGTCAACGAATTGGGGCTTGCAAATAGGTGGACGAATATGACGTGATTCCGTTAAGAGTATGAATGCTATTCAATAAATTTTTAAAAATTAGTGCAGAAAACAAAAGGAAATTCTCCAGACTTATTTCAATAAAATGAGGTGGACTTTTATGAACACTTCCAATGCTTGGTCGATTGACAAGGTAAAATGGAGTGGATACAATTGAAGCATAAGGTTTACTGGTAAAAGTAGACGTAAGTTATTCGTAGGACTGCCGTATGAATTGGAGGAACGATGCATGAAAAACTATAAACGGCACTTCTTGCTGGCGTTATCTTGTCTGGTGCTTTGTATGTTTGCAGCGGCGTGTGGGACTCCCAAATCCACGGTTGTAAAAAAGGTATTGAAAGGTGCATCGGCCTCGTTTACGCAGGCGTGGGATTATCTGCAGCTTAACGAAGAGCCGAGTGCCAATTTTTGGATGAAGACAACTGTGCTGTCGAATTATCGTTCGGATGAGCGTGGACGTCGGGCCGGCACCATATATTTCCGCACAGATGCGGGAGAAACGTATTTGTTCGTCGACAAAGCGGACGCTACCGTTACAGTTGCCACTGTGTATATGGTGGGACGGACGAAGGATGGCGAAGCAAACCGAGCCTACGCTACGGAAATTCCTTTTGAGGGCGCGAATCACCAAGCGACCATTCAGGTACTTTTCCACAATGGCGTATATTATCTGCAAATCGACGGACACTGGACAGTCATTGATGGAAGTACCACGCCGGTCTCGTCCGAGGGAGACTATGATTTTTTTACCAAAGCAGAAAAGCTATATGGCATTGGAAACAGCGGTGCGGGATCCTCAACACATGAAAATGTGACTGGCGGTGCGCAGGTTGAGGAGAAACTGAAGGAGTGTCAGGTGAATTTGACAATCCGCTGCGCAGACGGCGGCACGGCGGTTTTAAGCGATACGACCGTCCTGATGGGCCAAGAGGTCACCCTGACGGTGACGCCGGCCGAGGAAAGTCTAGTACCCACGGTGACCTATGCAGGACGGCAGATTTCCGCCAGCGGTCTGAATACCTATACGTTCAAGGCAACAGAATCCGGGGATGTGACGATAACTTTCACCCGTGCATATCTTGTGGAGGGGAATTACGGCTATGCGGACGGCCTGTATGCAAATGGCGATGAGGTTACGGTGCAGTCGAAAACCGCGGGATTGTTCGGCACGGCAGCGAACGGGAAGTTTCGTATTCGCCTGCCCGCGGGAACGCACAGCGTGATCCTGACCAGCGCTCGTTTTGAAGCAATAGGCTTTGATGTGACGGTGCGGGAAAAGGATGTGCGCGTGACCGGAAACAACCGATTTACCCAAATTAAGTTCGAGAGCGGCAATGTACCGGCAGATGGCCGCTATCGGCTGCAAAATGGCAATTACGAGTTGTTTGCAGGCGTATCGCTGAAGAATTTTTATGCCACGATGCGTGTCGAGCGTATGGACAAGGGTGAATCCACCAGTGGCATATACTACTATACGCAAGGCTCGGTCAGTCCGGTCAAAATTCTATTGCTCAAGGCGGAGAACGACACGGTAAAAATCCGTCTGACGAGGGGAAAAGGCTGGGACGATCGGTCCGATCGGGATTATACGACCGCTGTACCATGGAAAGAGGTATACCGGCTGTCGGTGCTCAGCTTCGACGACACCCTGTATGTGGGAATTGATGACAATTGGCTGGCCATAGATCGGAAAACAGCCTATACGCCAGTTGTCAAAAACGCGGATTTCGACGAGGCGACGGTTTGGAACGCGGGAGCGGAGAAAACCTTCGGCGTATTTGCCAACGGTGAAAGCGGCGTGGGATTTCCGATTACAGAGATTGCGTACACGGCCGGTACACAGGAGGTCAGGAACGCCTGTTATGCGACGCTCAAGGTGGATTGCTCCAATAAAGACGTTCAGGCGGTTTTAAATAAGACGAAAGTTCTCAAAGGCACCGAACCGGTAGTACTGACGCTTAAGGGCGCGGACGACCGCTATATGGTGACTGTCACCTATGCGGGACGACAGATTCCAGCCAGCGGAAATCATACATACACCTTTACGCCCGCGGAATCGGGAAGCGTAAAAGTGTCCCTTACCCGTGTCTATCCCGTAACCGGCGGTTACGGCTATGCGGACGGCCTGTATGCAAAGGGCGATACGGTCATGGTACACTCCCAAACCACCGGCACTTATGGAACGGCGTCCGATGGTAAATTTCGCATACGCCTGCCCGATGGACGGCATACCCTCGTCTTGACCAGCGCCCGCTTTGAATCGATACGTTTCGATGTCACCGTGCGCGGCGGCCGGGTGGACATCCCGGATATGAAGCGATTCTCCCAAGTGAAGTTTGCGGTGGGGAAAGTGCCGAACGGGGGAAACTATACACTGCGAAATGGCGATTATGAACTGTTTTCCGGTGTCTCGCTGAAAGACTTCTTCGTCACGGCCACCGTGCGGCGCATGGACCAGGGAGAAGCGACCAGTGGCGTATTTTTCTACGCCGGCGGGGCCAGTCCCGTCAAGGTGTTGCTGCTTCGGGCCGATGACGGCAACACAAAGATCCGCCTGATGAGAGGCGTAGGCTGGGACGATCGATCCGACCGGGATTATGCCACCGCAATCCCCTGGAAAGAAGTTTTTAAGCTTTCGGTACTTAGTTACAGCGACACGCTGTATGTGGGTATTGATGAAAAATGGACAGCCATCAACCGGGACACCCCTTATAAAGAAGTAGTCAAAAACGTAGCATTTGATCCAGCGACTGTGTGGAATGCAGAAGCGGAAAAAACTTTCGGCTTGTATGCGAACGGTGAGAGCGACGAGGGCTTTCCAGTAACGGATATCGCCTACAAGGCTGGCACACAGGAGGTTAAGAACGCCTGTTATGCGACGCTGACGGTGGATTGCGCCGACAAAAATGTAAAAGCCGTTTTGAACAAAGCCAGCGTGCTGAAAGGTACCGAGCCGGTAACCCTGACCCTAAACGGAGTGGATGATCGCTATATGGCTGAGGTAACTTTCGAGGGACGGCGGATAGCGCCTGATGAGAACGGTAAATATACCTTTATCCCCGCCCACTCCGGTACGGTGACAATAACTTTTACCCGCGTCTACTTGGTAGAGGGCAGCTACGGTTATGATGCAGGTCTGTATACGACGGGCGATAAGGTCAGTATTTATTCGGAAACAGCGGCTTTGTACGGGACGGCGGGCGACGGGAAATTCCGCATCCGGCTGCCCGACGGTACCCACAGCCTAGTGTTGACTAGTGAGCGGTTCGCGCCGGTGCGCTTCGAGATTGTTGTTAAGGCCGACAATGTCCATATAGCGGAACAAAAGCAGTTTAAAGATTTGAAATTCGTCAGTGGTCATACAACAAAAGACAGCGCTATCACGCTGCCCCCCAAGAGCTATGAACTGTTCGCCGGAGTGTCCATGAAGGATTTCTTTGCCACGGCCCGTGTGCAGCGCATGGATCAGGGCGAGGCGACCAGCGGTATTTACTACTACGCCGGGGGGAACAGCCCGGTGAAAGTGCTTCTGCTGAAAGCGGACAACAATATGTTTAAAATCCGCCTGACCAGGGGACTGGACTGGGACGACCGGTCGGATCGCGACTATACGACCGCAATCCCCTGGCAGGAGGAAGCTCGTCTCTCGGTACTTAGCATCGGTAACACGCTGTATGTGGGCATCGACGATCAATGGACGGCTATCGGCCCGGACACCCCACACAAAGTGGTGGTGCACAATGTGGATTTCGATGAGGCGACGGTTTGGAACGCGGGCGCGGAAAAATCCTTTGGCGTGTTCGCCAACGGCGACAGCGCGGTCGGTTTCCCTATCACCGGGATCGCATATCAACCGGGAACTCGGGATGCGTGCATGGCCGATTTGACGGTCCGCTGTGAGGATGAAGGCGTGACGGCGCATCTGGACAAAACCAGCGTACTCAAAGGGACGGAACCTGTGACGTTGACGCTCTCCGGTTTGGATGACACCCGCGCGGCTACCGTCTCATTCGGCGGACATATCCTGACCGCAACCGGGGACAACACCTACATCTTTACAGCTGCGAAGTCAGGTGTTGTTGAAGTGAGCATCACGCGTGTCTATCCGGTGGAGGGCCGCTATATATATGCCCAGGGCCTGTATGCGCACGGCGACACGGTTACCATTCGTTCGGAGACGGCGGGTATCATCGGGACAGCGGCGGACGGGAAATTCCGTATCCGGCTCCCCGATGGCACCCACAGCCTCGTACTGACCAGCGCACGGTTTGCACCGGTTCACCTTGAGGTTGCCGTGAACGGCGGCGCTGTCAATATGCCGGAGGTGTCAATGTTCGAAGAGCTGATGTTTGGCAGCGGTCTGGAGACGAAAAACGGCGCCGTCACACTGCTCAACGATCAATACGAGCCGTTCGCCGGGGTAGCCTTGACGGACTTTTTCGTCACAGCCCGTGTTCGGCGCATGGATCAGGGTGAATCGACCGGAGGCGTCTATTACTATGTCGAGGGGGCGGCAAGCCCGGTGAAGATCCTGCCGCTCCGGGCTGACGACGGCAACGTGAAAGTACGTTTGACGAGAGGAAAAGGCTGGGACGACCGTTCCGACCGGGATTATGCAACGAATATTCCCTGGCGGGAGGAGATGACTCTGTCGGTGCTCAGCATCGGCGACACGCTGTATGTGGGTGTCGATGGCAATTGGATGGCCATCAGCCGTGATACCCCATATACGCAGGTGGTCCACAACGTGGAATTTGATGAAAAGACGGTGTGGGACGCGAATACGCTGAAAATCTTTGGCGTGTTCGCCAACGGCGCCAGCGAGATCGGCTTCCCGATTACAGATATTGCCTACAATGCCGGCACGCAGGAAATCAAAAATGCGTGCTACGCCGATTTGACGGTCCGCTGCGATGACGAAAGCGTAACGGGGACATTAGATAAAACCAGAGTTCTGAAAGGGACGGAGCCGGTGATGCTGACGCTCTCCGGTATGGACGAGAGTTGCGCGGCCGTCGTCACATTCGCAGGACGGATTCTGACGCCTGACGCGGAGAATCGCTATACCTTTACGGCGGCGGAATCCGGTGAGGTGGTCGTGACCATAGCGCGCACCTATTCGGTAACAGGTACCTACGGCTACGCGCCGGGCCTGTATGCGGACGGTGACGTGGTTACGATCTGCTCGGAGACGGCGGGTATCACCGGGACGGCGGCGGACGGAAAATTCCATATCCGGCTCCCCGATGGCACCCACAGCCTCGCACTGACCAGCGCACGGTTTGCACCGGTTCGTTTGGCGGTTACCGTGGAAAGCGGCGTCGTCACGGTGCCAGAGAGATGTCTGTTCAAGGAACTGAAATTCACCGACGGCAAGGAGACGTCAAACAGTGCCGTCACTCTGCAAAACGGGGACTATGAGGCGTTCGCAGGCATAGCACTGAAAGACTTCTTTGCCACGACCCGTGTCAAGCGCATGGATCAGGGCGAATCGACCGGCGGCATTTACTACTATACGGAAGGCGCGTCCAGCCCGGTCAAAATCCTTCTGCTTCGGGCCGATGACGGAACAGTCAAGATACGTTTGACGCGGGGTACGGGCTGGGACGATCGTTCCGACCGGGATTACACGACAGCTATCCCTTGGCAGGAGGAACTGACCCTGTCGGTTCTCAGCTTGGGAGATACGCTGTATGTAGGAGTCGAGGGGCAATGGACAGCTATCGGTCGGAATACTTCCTATACACAGGTGGTTCACAATACGGATTTCGATGAAGCGACGGTATGGAACGCAGATGCGGTGAAAACCTTTGGACTGTTCGCCAACGGTGCCAGCGATAGGGGCTTCCCTATTGCGGATGTGAGATATGCGGCCGGTACGCAGGAGGCCTGCTATGTGAATCTGACCGTCCGCAGCGACGATGAAAAGGTGATAGGAGTTCTGGATAAACCCAAAGCGCTCAAGGGTACGGATTCGGTAACGCTGACGCTCTCCGGCATGGAACCCGGGAGTGAGGTTATCGTCACCTATGCGGGGCGCCGGATACCAGCGAAGGCGGAGAACACTTATATGTTTACGGCTGCGGAGGCTATGGAAGTCTTGGTGTATACTCGGTTTGCCGAGGTGGGCGGAAGCTATGGCTGCGCGGAAGGTCTGTATGCAGACGGAGACGCGGTTACGGTGCGATGGCTCGAGGGCGAGACAAGTGCCGTGGCTTCCGACGGAACGTTCGGCTTGCGGCTCCCGGATGGATCGCACACCCTGGTACTCGAAAGCGCGCGCTTTGTATCGGTGCAGTTTAAAGCCACGGTAAAGGATGGCCAGCTGACTGTTTCGGAAACGCCACGGTTCACTGAGGTGAAGTTTGCCAGCGGCCATGCACCGACGAACGGAAACTATATTCTGCAAAACAACGATTATGAGCAGTTCGCGGGTGTGGCGCTGAAAGACTTTTATGTGACGCTTCAGGTCAAGCGTATGGATCAGGGCGAATCGACCAGCGGTATTTACTATTATACGGAAGGCGCTTCCAGCCCAGTCAAAATCCTGTTGCTCCGGGCCGATGACGACACGGTCAAGATACGCCTGACGCGGGGAACGGGCTGGGATGACCGTTCCGATCGGGATTATGTGACGGCTATCCCTTGGCAGGAGGAACTGGCGTTGTCGGTGGTCAGTCTTGGCGATACGCTGCATGTGGGCGTGAATGGCACGTGGACAGCGATCAGCCGGAGCACCTCTTATAAAGAGGTGGTTCACAATGTGGATTTCGATGAAGCGACGGTTTGGAACGCGGACGCGGTGAAAACGTTCGGTATATTTGCCAACGGGGCGAGCGATACCGGATTTCCAGTTACAGGGATCGCGTATTCAAGCGGTGTGCAGCAGCCGCTGGCTTACTTGGAGAAGCGCCGTCGGCCATAACGGGCATAGGCTGGGTGAAGAATGGAAAAGAGTAACGGCATTGAAAAATTTTATACATGGTCTCTTTACAACTATTCGCGTCCGGAAATCCTCGAGTGTCTGAGGGAAATGTGCTCCCCGTATAAAAAAGAAGAGGTGCCGGCAGATCCGAACCGGACCTATGTCTCGCTTCACTACATCGTCAGTGGGAAAGGCCGGCTGTATTACCGCGGGCAGAGTTATGAACTGGTCAAGGGGGATTTATTTATCATTCCCCCAAAAGAAGCCATCCGTTATAAGGCGGACAAGGAGGATCCTTTTTGCTACTACTGGGTGGTTCTCGCAGGACAGTCAGCCTATGAAATGCTGGAGGAAATCGGCTTGAGCCGGGAACGTGTGTATGGGCGGTGCAAGGGTCATCATACGGAAATCGTGGATCTGTTTGGACGGATGAACCGGGCCTATCTGGAGAGGCCCAGGGCCAGTTATGAAATACTGGGCTGGTTCTATCTGCTATTTGATCGCTTGAAAGCGGGATTTCAGACGGAAAACGATTTCAATAAAGGGCATTACGTTAACCAAACGGTGATCCTAGTGGGTTGCTCCTATATGAACCCGCATTTTACCGTCGAGGACATTTGTGTAAATCTGAACCTTAGCTTAAGCTATCTAAACCGCGTATTCAAGCGGGATATGGGAATGTCTCCAAAGCAATATCTGACCTTTATCCGTATTAAAAACGCCTGCGATTTGCTGGTGCAGACAAACCGGAGGGTGGCGGATATCGCCAGGCTGTCGGGGTTTGAGGATACCAAGCTGTTCGCACGAAATTTCAAAAAAAGCACGGGTATGACGGCGTCGGCATTCCGGGATACATATGCCAGGACCGATCCCCGCGAGGCGTTTGCCGCAGAGAAAGCACAGAACAAGTATATAAACGCAGGGGGAGAGTGATCACATGAAAACCGATTGGAAAAGGCTCAAGGTGTCCGTTTGGCAGAACAAGCAGGTGTATCTTATGATGCTGCCGGTTTTGGTTGTGTTGCTTCTGTTTTCGTACTACCCTATGTACGGTCTGGTGCTGGCGTTCAAGGAATACCAGCCGGCTCAGGGGATTTTCGGCAGCGAATGGGTGGGCTTCCAGCATTTTGTGGACATATTCGCACTGCCGGATTTTGCCCGTGCGTTCCGTAACACCATCGTCATCAGCACACTGAGCCTCATTTTTTGCTTTCCGGCCCCCATTTTGCTGGCTTTGCTACTCAATGAGGTGTGCCACAAGCCGTATAAACGACTTATCCAAACCTGTATCTATTTCCCGAATTTTATCTCTTGGGTCATTTTGGCGGGCATCCTGAATTCGCTGCTAAATTTCTCCACAGGTACGTTTAACAACATTCTTGCCTCTCTGGGAATGCAACGAGTGGAATTCCTCACCAGCGAACACCTGTTTTATCCGGTTTTGCTCATTTCCAGTATCATCAAGGATGCAGGTTGGGGTACAATTATCTATACGGCGGCGATTACTAATATCGACCCGACCCTCTATGAGGCGGCATCCATAGATGGCTGCAAACGGTGGGGCATGGCCCGATACGTCACCCTGCCTTGTATTATGCCGATAATCATTATCATGTTTACCATGCAGGTTGGCAATATCCTCAACGCCAACTTTGATGCCATCTACAACATATATAATCCTACGGTTTACAGTGTGGCGGATGTCATTGATACGCTGGTGATGCGCACCGGCTTTGAAAACGGGTACTATGAACGGGGCACGGCCATCGGCCTGTTCAAGTCGGTGATCAATTTTGTCTTGCTGTTGTCGGCAAATGCCGTCGTGAAAAAGATCAACGGTTACGGCATGTACGAGGTGGCTGAATCATGAGAAAGAAAGCATTGTCCAAGACTCCCATGACCGTGTGGAGAGTGCTGATTTACCTGTTCCTGTTTTTATTCATGGCAGCGTGTTTGTTTCCGTTGCTGTACGAGGTTTTGCTGTCGGTTTCCTCCCGGGACGATTTTCTGAATGCCCGGTTTCTGGTGTTTCCCCACCATTTCAACTTGGAAATGTATAAGCTCATTTTGTTTCAGGATAGCATCGGGCGTTCTTTTCTTATTTCCATTGTCGTGACAATCACCAGTACTCTGTATTCCATGCTCCTGCTGTCTTTCGGCGCATACGCCCTGATCAAGGAAAACCTGCCGGGCAAGAAAATCTTCTTTACGCTATTGCTGATTACGATGTTTTTCGGAGGCGGTCTGATTCCCACGGTGCTGACCCTCCGTTCGCTTCACCTGACCGACAGCTATCTGGGACTTATCCTGCCTTTTGGCATTTCCGCGTTCAACATCATTTTGCTACGCAACTTCTTCGCTCAGGTTCCCCGCAGCGTAATGGAATCCTGCCGTATTGACGGTGCCAACGATTTCCGTTGCCTTTTTCAGTTCCTGCTGCCGCTGTCTAAGGCGGGACTCGCAACCATTTCCGTGTTTACTATCGTGGGAAAATGGAACGACTGGTACTGGCCGATGGTGCTGTTAAGCGATGAACGTATGTACCCGCTGGCCTATCAGGTGAAAATGGCACTGAGCGCCACAGGAGATAATCTCGAGGCCGGTATCATCGATATGACTAAGGTATTCGCTGAGGGTCGAAACGGCGCTATCATTGTGATTTCCCTGCTGCCGATTGCCATCGTTTTTATTGCGCTTCAAAAATATTTTGTACAGGGCGTTATGCTGGGCGCTGTTAAATCCTGAACATTGAGAGGAGCAACGACATGAAAAAATTATTCAGAAAAGGCGCCGCCATCATACTGGCGCTGGGCATGTGCCTTACGGCGCTGACTGGCTGCAACAGCTCGAAAGAGGCCGGCGAGGATGGAGCGCTGACGCTGTTCTATTCAGATCTCAGCGGCGTCAACACCGCTATTAAGAGAAAATCGGATTTATATAAGAAATACATGGAGCTTTGCGGCGTGGATTTTACCTGCCTGATTGCAGGCGGCGGTCAGGCGGACACCAAGCTGCAGCAGTATTTTAATACAGGTAATCTCCCTGATATGTTCATCTCCCGGACGGCGGAAACCCCGGTGCTGTTCAATAAGATGATTAAGGCCGAGGCGCTGCTCCCGATATCGGACTACGTTTCGGAAAAGGAATATCCAAACATCTACCGGCAGCTTCAGAAATATTCGTTCTTAAGCAAGAACATTGATTTCATGAACGGTAAAATGTATATGATTCCCACGGTCTGGACGCAGGAACACACCATGTTTATTCGTATGGACTGGATCGAGAATCTGAATAAAAAGCTGGCGTCAATCCTGGTGAAAGATGGCGTCATCAGTAACGAGATCTCTATGACGGACGCAATATATGAGACATACAAATTCACCGTGCCGCAGGACCTGATGGAGTTTTACCGTCTCTGCCGCGCCTTCACGTTGTATGACCCGGACGGCAATGGGAAAGACGATACCTATGGCTATACCTCAACGGTGGATATGTATTCCGACAACTGGCTGTATGTCGCGGGCGGCGGATACCGCATCATGGAGGATAACAATAAGGACGGCAAATATGAATTCAGCGGCACCAGTGACGGCAATAAGTACATTGTTAATTTTGTCAACAATCTACTGACAAACGGATTTATGGATCCCAGCTGGGCAACCAATGATGCCTCAGACAAGCTGGCGGCTTTCGGCAATGGACAAGTGGGTATCATCGAAAATCAGGCCATGCTCAACCTGGTGCTCTCCTATTTTGTTACCCAAAAAAACTGGTCTTATGAAGAAGCAGCGGAGAAGATTGCCATGTTTGCGCCGCCCAAGGGGATTGACGGGGAGTACGGTATTCAAGGTCATCCGAACTTTTGGACGTCGGTTTGCCTGAGTGCGGATATGTCGGAGAAAAAACGCGGCGATGCATTGAAACTGATGGATTGGCTGCTCAGCGACGAGGCTGTGGATTTATTGACTTATGGAGTAGAGGGGATCCACTATAAAAAGAGCGAAAATAACGAGAAAACTGTCCGGGAAAGCCTGATGGGCGCACAGGAAGGGGAGCATCCTGTGAACTGGACGATTGACGGGAAAGACACATTCAGCGCGCTGCGCCTATTCACCAATATCACCTCCAACTATTACAACGAAATGCAGACCAACAGCGGCAAAATTATTGAGGCGATGGAAAAGGCCAAAACGTATAACCGCTATCCCGATTACTATATGTTAACTGAGAAAACCTATACGGAATATTTTGAGGGCCTTTGCGACAAAATGCAGACAGAGTTTACGCTGATGGAACGCAATACCAGCTATGCCTCGGCCAAGCCGGATTTCACCAAGACCTCCGATACCTGGTGGGACACGTTCAAGCAGTATAGTGAGCCGTTCAACAGTGCCTGGAGTAGTTATGTGAAGACCATGAACACGACATACAAAGGGGATGCCATCACAACCGCTTACAACGCGGCCCTCAAAAACGGGCAGCTCGTCAAGGCACCCGAGATCGGCAGTGACGGCCGTTTGGTCTTTGACTGAGTTACTTTCTCCCGGGCTAACGATTGTAGTAAGGAGAGACACGGATGAAACGAAAGGGAAGCCGGATTCTGCAGATGGCCCTTACTGCCGCCCTGAGCTTCACATGGCTCATGGGAAGCTGGGGGACGAGCGTCACCGGTTTGGCGGAGGGGATCCGCGCAGACGGCGATTGGTATTACCTGTACGGGGATTTTTCCGGTCGGTATTTCAAAATGAGCCAGAAATCCGAGACGCTGTGGCGGTATACTGACGCCGATACGTTTGCTCAGGTTGAAATCGGGCAGCAGAATATCGTCAATTTGCATCCGGGCAATTTCGGAAACACTATAAAGGCATGGCGCGCACCGGCCGATGGAACGGTCAGCCTGAAAGGCAGTGTGAAACTGCTGTCGGATCCCCGCGCGGCGGGCAGCGACAGTGTCAACGGCATCCGGTTTTCCCTGCTGAAGCGGACGTTTGATGGGAAAAACTACGGGCCTGCGCAGGCGGTCGATCAGATCTGGGACGACGTACTCCTGAACGATCCAACGCCTGTGGACTTTACCGTTGACGACATCGACGTGTGCGCCGGCGATTTGATCGCGCTCTCTGTGAATAACAACGGCTGCAACGACAGCGATGGAAACTCTGTTACCTTTCAAGTCGGCTTTACCAAAGCGCCCGGGGCTGTGGAGTCAGAATTGCCGGAGGATTTGGGGTGTTCGGCAGCGCCGATCCCCAGCTTTTCCGACCAGCAGGGGAAAGACGGCTGGTTTTATGCCTATGGATTGCTGGAAAAGTATGTGCTGATGGACTGGGGTCATGTTTATGGGGACCATCAATGGACCTCAAAAAATCCTTTCCAGTTTATCGGGCGAACCAAAATGCACCCTTATGGAAAGTTTGATAACTTGAAAATATGGGTATCCGACTTTGATGGAGAAATCGCGGTGGACGGTTATGCGGCGAGGGATTCCGCCGTGGGTGACGGTTCGGTGGCGGGCGTCTATTTCAATGGTCAGCCCCTCTGGAAAGAGAACTGCGACCACACGGGCCGGAAGTACTATCGAATTCCGGAACAACGACTTTCTGTAAAAAAAGGCGATACGGTTATGTTTACCCTAGGAACGGGAGCGCAGTTTAATGAGTCGGGCGACAGTACGGATTTCATCACCAATATTTACGAAGTGCGCGTGGACAACCGTGGATCCGGCATCGATTTGAAAGGGTATCTGCATTTAGCGGATAATGAGGCCGAGCTCTTAAAAGTGAACGGCGAGGTTCCGGAGACGGAAGAACCCGCGTCCCGAGAATGGTTTTATCTATATGGCGATTTCTCCGGACGGTATTTTCAAATGTTTAAGAATTCCGATACCCTGTGGCGGTATACGGACACGGACACGTTTGCCCAGGTGGAGATCGGTTCCCGAGGGGCCGTCAATCTGCATCCCGGCAACTATGGTGATACCATCAAGGCCTGGCGTGCGCCGGCGGACGGTGTGGTCAATCTGAGCGGGAGCGTACAGTTGAAAACAGACGCTACAGCGGCGGACAGCCGGGATGTGGATGGTATTCGGTTTTCACTGGAAAAGCGGTCGTTTACCGGCGACGGTTATACGGACGCACAGGTGCTGGATGCATCGCTCGTGGATGTGGAGTTGACTAACGACAAGCCTGTGGAATTCAGTCTCAGCGGCATAGAGGTTCATGCGGGTGATTTAGTTGCCCTTTCTGTTAACAACAATGGCTGCAATGACAGCGACGGTAATATTGTTCTCTTTCAGGCGGATTTTACCGGGACGGCGGGGGCAGCGGATACAAAACTATCGGAGGATCTTGGCTGCTCCAAGGCGCCGATTCGCAGTTATTCAAACGAACAGGGTAAATACGGTTGGTTTTATGCATATGGCCATCCGGAAAAGTATCTTCTGATGACCTGGAACAATGTGTATGGAGAAAACCAGTGGGCCAGTCACTACCCGTATCAATTCATCGGCAGGACCACCGTACATCCTTATGGCAGGTTTGAAAACTTAAAAATCTGGGTGTCGGATATCGACGGGGAAATCGCAGTGGACGGCTATGTATCCCGTACCGCCACGGAGGGCGACGGCGCAGTCGCGGCCCTGTATTTCAACGGTCAATCCCTGTGGCGAGAAACCTGCGATTACATGGGTAAAAAGAATTACAGGATTCCAGAACAACGACTGAAGGTGAAGAAAGGCGACACAATTATCTTTGCCTTGAGTGCCGGGGAGAGATACAGCGAAGCGGGCGACGGTGTCAGCTATATCACCAATATTTACGAACTGAGCGTAGAGAACCGGTCGGTCAATGAGGGTTTAACAAAATATTTGAGTTTGGCCAAGAATGAGGCCGAGCTTATACAGAAAGATCCGTCAACAACCGAGATGGCGGTATCGGTTCGAGACAATACCGTACCTATCCTGTACATAGCACTTCCGGTCGCCGCGGTATGCGCTGCAGCCGGTGGTGTTACCGGTATCCTCATCCTGCGTAGGAGAAAGAGGGAGCATACATGAGAAGAAAATGCGCGGCTATGATGGCATCGCTGCTCTGTGTACTGCTGATACTGGCGGCGGGCGGTTGCGGAGAATCGGTTCAAACTTTTAACAACCTGACCGACTATGCGGCGCAACAGGGGCACATGGGGTGGAGTTATCTATTTGGCACAGTGAACTTTCAGCCGACTTTCATGACATACAACGCATACTCTGGTTGTTACAATTCGACGGTTACCTCTGTGGTAGGCGCGGAATGGAAGCCGCATCAGAATGAGGATATTATTCTGCGCTTTGAATCACCGAAAAGCGGCAAAGCGTCTGTCCACTGCACGGTCAACCTCATGCAGATTCAACGGACAGACGACGATGGTGTGCTCTTCAGCGTTTATGGCAGGGACACAGGCAAAGCCCTGACGGAAATGTCCCTGACGGGCAACGGAGAGGAGAGTGCGGCAGAAGAGAAGCTCTCCGTACAGCTCAAAAAAGGAGATTTTCTCTATTTCGTCCTGAACGCCGGATACGTCAGCGACAACGACTTGACCCATGTGGATATCACCGTTACCTTTGCGTGATATTGTGTCGGGAGGCTATGAGTGAATGAAATTCTGGAATAAGAAATTTCTGTCGATCCTGTTGAGCGTCTTGCTGGCTGCCTCACCGTGCAGTTTGCTGACTGCCTGCGGTGATGAAAAAGGAGAAACCGTGAAACTGAATTTTTCTCAAAAAGACGGATCCATACCGCAAAATCTGAAAAAAGTTGATATGTTCAACCCGACCTGGACTTTCATGGGACAGGCGGACGGTACGTTTGATCCCGCGGCGCTGGACACACTCACTGGGGTGAACGCGCTGAAAGCAGACAATTTCCGTATCGACATGATGTTTGGAAACGAACAGAACGGCATCGGGAAGCCGATAGGCCGGGGCGGCCTCACCGGCGTGTCGGCGGACGAATGGAGTCTGGCGTCCCAATTTCTGAAAAAATGCAAAGACAATAAAATCAGTCCCTATTTGGTGATGGTGGGAACCCCATCCTATGCGACTAAGCCGGGGGACGATCTCGATTTCCGCAATGTACCGGATTTGAAGCGCTATTATGAATTTTGCTACAATACCGCGGATTATCTGAAACGCAGCGGCGTGTACGCCATTCTGGAGACTTGGAACGAGCCGGATCTCGAGGGCAATGTGTACTGGCTGGGTTCCCAACAGGAATGGATCGATACGGTTGTCACGGGAACTCGTGCCTATTACGCGGCAAACCCGTTTTCCACCGTGATTTCAGCGGGCATCGCGCGTCCGCTGGCCTTTATCCGGGAGCCGGACTCCTTAGCCGGCATCCAACAGACCGGTTGGCAGTATTTCTGGGAGTCATCCGAAAAGGCGAGGGCGATACCTGACGGCTTCTCTTGGCACTATTATGGCCCTTCGGATGGCGATCTGGAGGGGGATTATATCAACGAGGGCGGGACCGGCAATTTCAACTATCAGCTGAATGTGGTGCGTGAGGCTCTCAACGCCTACCAGAACGGTACCGCTCCGGAACTCAATGGTAAAAAGTATGATCTGCGCCGGGTGCAGCAGCATTTGACCGAATTTCATCCGGTATCCAACGACTTTAACGGCGGTAAATCCATGCCCAATGATACATACGAGCAGGTTTGGGCTTTCTTTGACTCCATTCTGCGTATAAATGAGGCGTCGGATATCACGCGGGTGTCCTGGCCCATGTGGCTGAGTTCCGGGCAATTCGGGCTGTATGAGACAGACTATGCGGTCAATCCCGTCTATCACGCCCTTTGGTCATATGCGAGGCTGCCGGTGGATCGGGTTCCTGCGTCCACCGAAAATGAAGCGGTTGGGCTGATAGCCGGATCTGATTCGCAGCGGGCCGGCGTCATCGCCTATAATCGTTCTCTGAAAAAGGCACAGACTGTCACCATCGACTGGAGTGACCTGCCGTTTGAAGCACAGAGCTGCACCGTCTATCGAATCGATCCCGCCTATTATCAGAAAAGACTGTCAGATACGACACCGGAGATAGTCAAAGATGTAGAAAATCCTGGAAACAAAGGAAAAGAGACCCTAAGGATCCCGGTAAAGGGCGCGTATTATATAGAATTTAATAGTCAAGCGCAGGGAGCGGAAACCGATAATACCGCCGATGTCGGCACGTTGGTCAAGAAGCAATACTATTATACCGATCGGGGCGACGGCAAGCCGTACGCCGATATTTTCAACGAAAGTATGAACGCTTACGTCGGTATGCTGGAAGAGGATACGGGCGAGGCGGGGGTATCCGCCATTCTTAGCGGACTGGGAACAAGGGAGACATTGACGTTTCGCTATGAGACTTGGGGAGAGCCGCAAGAAAGTTCTTCATGTGCGCTGGGGGTGCGGGTAGATTATCATACTCAGAACGGCTTTGCTAAAAGTGTGTATCTGCCGGTGGGCGGCCGTACATACAACATGACAGTGCCGTTTGGCACGGAAAAAGCGGCCGATGAGTGCCTACCCATGGGCGACGGTGCTTCCGGTACCTATATATTTGAGCTAAAGAAAAATGCGCCTGAGGACTGGGACGGAATGGTAGAAGTCAGCTATCTGATACGCAACGCCGGCAAAGGTGCGACAGCGAAGTTTTTTATTAGCTAAGGAGGGATACAATGAAGAGAGGGCTTTCCATCCTTATGTGCACGTTGCTTTTCCTGGGAGTCTGTGCGGGTTGCGCCGGCGAAAAAAAAGTGAGCGGTGCAGCTGACGCCTCCGTGCCAGAGCAAAAAGAAGACACGGTGCCGGTCGGCAATCCCGACTGGCCGGATGGAACATCGGAGGATTTGAGTCAGTACGACGCGGCGAAATTCGGACCGGCAGATTATATTGTGCCGGTTTGGGACGACGGTGGCATCGCGCGCAGTGAAACCGTGTTTATTCTGCAAGAAAAAGACGGAAGCATTGCGCCCATTTCGCTGCTGTACCCTGCTAAACAAATTGTGTCCGTATACAGTTACGGGCTGGATATCCGGTATGAAGAGGGGAGGGATTACTCCCTGACGAAAGACGGAAAGCTGCAGGTCGCAGCGGACGGCGCGATCCCCGCCATCGCACACGAGGCGTTTTATCTCCCCGTTTACGATCCCTCGAATCCGGCCAATATGCCGGAAATCTATGGGACCGGCGCACAGCTTTACACGGAGGCTATCAAGGAAGGTGAAACCCGATCCTTGGGTATGACCCGCTGGCAGGTGCGCGTAACCTATCGGCATAGTGCAAGGTGGAACGGCGGTGTTCCCGCAAATCAAAGCGCCGACCTTAAAAGAACAAATGGTATTCTAAACGATACTGATAAGGCCGGTACTCTGAAGATTGCCTGTCTGGGGGACAGCATTACGCAGGGTTGGACAGCCTCTGGGTATGAGAATGTGGATATAGCGCCCCATATGCCGCCCTATGTTGAACTGTTCAAAACTGGTTTGCAGAACCGATACAAGAAGGCGAAAATTGAACTTCGGAATTTTTCTATCGCCGGAAAGACGACTCGTTGGCCGCTTTTTGAGGAGGACGGGATTGTTAATTTTCAGTCTCTACTGGCCTATAAACCGGATCTCGTCCTTGTGGCTTTCGGCATGAACGACGGAACTGGCATTGAGCCTAAGGATTTCAGCGACAACATTGAAGCGATTGTGAAACAGATCCTAGCTGCCAGGTCCGATACGGAAATCGTGCTGGTGTCCTCCATGCTGCCAAATCAGGAGATTCGCACAAATTGGGGAGACGGAGCGCCGATTTGCCGCTATCAGCCATCTTTCAAGTCCGTGCTAGAACGCATTGCCGCGGAATTCCGGGATCAGGGAAAAGCGGTGGTGCACGCGGATGTGCAGTCGGTATTTCAGCATCTTCTGCAAACCAAGCGGTTTCAGGATATAACGAGCAACAATACTAACCATCCCAACGACTATATGCAGAGAGTTTATGCCCAAGTGCTTCTGCAAACGGTAGCGGGGTTTTAGAACTGATGAACGACGGTTGAACTTTGGAACATTCTTTTTAGAATGACCGATTTTTAACCGTCTTTTCATACCCGGAAAGTTGGATGGTGCAAGGCTTTTTGAGTTTCCTTATCCCCCAAAAGTATCTAATTCCAGATTGAGTAATAAACCTAATTCAAGTAAAGAAACTATGGAAGAACTTCTGAACCATTTTATCCTCCAAGTACAAAGGCAAACTCAGAAATTCTTAGCGAATTTGGCAGGCAATCTCCCTGTTGTGGCTAATCGCGCTTAATGATGAGATTACTGCGTGTTGGAGAGATGAGGACTTTGTATAGCCATAACCCGGCTCATATTACCGCCTATATATACTTGCCACAAGAAAAAATTTACACTCACCCAAACGCTGTCGCTCCAGGCAAACACGTCGCGGTGGTACATCCCATGAAAACAATGATAGCGAGCCTCCCCCAAACGCGCGGCCAAATTCACCCTCAAAAATGAGGGCGAATTTGACCTTTTTTTTGCTTGCATACAGGTGTGCGGCCTTGTTGTCGATCGCCACCGTTCCGATCTGTTTTTGATTTAAAAACAGATCGGAGGTAAAGAAAGGTGGATGTCCAAAAGTATATCCGAATTCATGGCAAACAAATTTCAGTATCGGATGAAGTGTACGAACTATATCATAAGACAGCGAGAAAGGCACGGTATTTTGCGAAAGAATTAAAATATAGGAAGATCAGGGTAGATGCGAAAAACGAGAGCGTTCTGTACGTTCCGGCCCGAGAGGATTCGCTGGAAAGGCTCATGGATGATAATGGCGAACAGTTTTCCGACACATCTGTTCATGTTGAGGACGAAGCCTGTTTTGCGATTATGTGTGATGCTTTGCATCAGGCTTTATCTCAACTGGATGTGCAGGAACGCGAGCTTATTCAGGCTCTGTACTTCGAACAGAAAACCGAAAGACAATGGGCCTCAGAAATAGGTGTTCCTCGCATGACAATGCATGATCAAAAGGTTAGAGTATTAGAAAAATTAAAAAACTCCTAGAAAAGTAAAATAATTCCGTCCAGCCCCCTCGCTCAACGGCTAAGAGAGTGAGGGGGTTATTCTTTACTGAATTTTATGCCCGCCTCGTAGCGATGGACAAGCTCTTTGATAACAGAATATTCCGTCATACGAATACGTTAACTCTTGTGGCCGCGACGAACGGCCAGCCAGCTGGACGGATGCGCCATGACGAAAAAAACAAGCGAATAGGAATGCACTTGATGATGATTCCGGATCCGCTGTTTCTTTTCTAAGCGATTCTATCTTATAGTCCATACAGCAGGGTGATTCCCTGGGGGCGATGAAAGCAAGAGGGACAATGATACTCCCGTCCAGCCATAGATTCAAGCAATGGGGGCGGCTCGCAGAGATCCTGGGAGGGGTGAAATTCCCGTGACGCTGCTAATCGGCAGCGGTTCGTATGATTCCTGCACCTGGGGTCAACCAACCTCTGAACGGCTGGCGAATAGGTGCACGACAAAAACAGATCGGTTTGGCGAGGGCGGCTGGTGTCGGATGCCCTCGCCGGTACTTTGAAAAAACAGTCCGGGAGGGTTTCGGCTCCTACCGCATGGCTGACTATCTCAATGGATTGGGAATCAAGACTCACAACGGCAGCCAGTTTCAATGCAACACCATAAACCGAATTTTGCGCAACCGGATGTATTGCGGCTATTTTGTCGCCGGTGACGTCGAATCTCCCCATATAGAACGCATCCAAATTATTGAAGAACCACTTTTCTTTCAAGCGCAATACATCCTCGATCAGCGGGCCAACACGGAAAAAGAGAAACAGCAAATTGCTCGCACGACCAAAGGCAAGACGCTGTTGTCCGGCAATCTGTACTGTGCCCACTGTGGTTCCAGAATGGTGGCTACCAGCTATGTGGACAGGTATACCCGCGTCGACGGTTCGGAATACCGCGTCCGCAAGCAGCGGTATATCTGCTGCAACAAGGCGCAGAAACGCGGAGAATGCGACGGTCAAGCGGCATATATAGCCGCCACCGTCGACGACGCAGTCATGGAAATCCTGCGCGGTTATCTGGCGAGAATCCGTGTCACTCCAAGGGACAAAGCCCTGGAACGAAGATACAAGCGAGATATAACCTCCGCAAATGAGCAGCAGAAAAGGGTTGCCGTTTCCCTGGAGAAGAAGAAACGGCGGCTGGTAGAATTGTCCGGGGAGATTGCCAAATCGTTGATGGGGGAGAGCGCGTTCACGCCGGAGATGCTTTCCTTGGCCATTGAAAATGCCAAGAAAGAAATCCAGCAGGATGAACGACGGCTTCTGGAAATTGATAAGGTTCTTCGCGACAAAGAGAGCGCGATGAAAGATCTGGATTTCTATTACAGCCAATTTCGGAGCTGGGCGGAGGAATTTGAGAGCGCCACTGTTGAGCAGAAGAAGATGATCGCCTGTCAGCTGCTGCGGGAGGTCAGAGTTTCCAGGGGTTATGAACTGGATATCGTATTCAATATCAATTACCAGCAATTCATAGACGAGGCCGCCGGAGCAGCGGCCAGCTGACGTACCGCGTTTCATGGCACAAGCGCATGAGGGAGAAAACTACTTCAGAAGTTCACATTGTTGTGGCACTTTTTTGCCGCGTGACTTTCCGTAGTTTTTGTTTACGTTTGGTAGAGCGTTCGGCTGTTAACCGAAATGTCGTTGGTTCGAGTCCAACAGGGGGAGCCAGTCTCCGGAAGGAGACCCAAACGGAACATCGTGCAAGCGGTGTTCCCATAGTTGGTGTCGATGGCGGTGGGGGTACACCCGTTCCCATCCCGAACACGGCAGTTAAGCCCACTTGCGTCGAAGATACTTGGCTGGAAGCGGCCCGGGAAAATAGACAGATGCCAACATCGCAAGCCCCGGAAGTCATTTGACTTCCGGGGCTTGTGTTATTTCCGGCCATGCTGCACGAATCGTGTGGAGTCCGCCGAAGGGGATCCCGGTGAGAGGCCAAAAACAAAATGGGTGAAATAGATGCCGGCATCCACCGTGCTAAACGGAGGATGCCGGTTATTTTATGTATATAGACGGTGTTACATACGCCGGCGTATACAATTGGGATGTCGTTTCCCGGATGGTGCTTTGTATTGAGTAGGCATGACAAGGGGGGACGGGCATCCGGCAGGCATTTGCCAAACAGAGAAATTGGCGTTGTGCCTTTTAAATTATTGGGGTATAGCAATATATCCCGCCAAAAGTGTTCCAATTATTCAAATTGGAACACTTTTAAACAATAAAAAAGCTAATAATTTAAAAAATATAGTAAAAATATAACAAAAACCTCTTGACATACAAAAAAGCCAATGTTAGAATATGGGTGAATTAAAAAGTGGCTGAAAAATTGGAACATACCAATAAGGGGGGGACGAAGTGAGTACAGTGGCCGTGCCAAAAAAGAAACAAGATATGATTACAGAATATATTTTCGATTTTATAAAACAAAACCATCTGGTGGACGGCGACAAGCTTCCCACTGAGAGAGAGCTCTCTGAAATGCTGCAGGTAAGCCGTACGACGACGCAAAAAGTGTTTCGCGATCTAGAGCTGAAAGGGGTCGTATACAAGCGGCAGGGGAGTGGTGTTTTCCTGGGAGACAAGGGGAGACAGAACGGCAAGGTGGATTTTATCTCCTACATAAAGGTAGATAAGGGCGAAAGCGAGAACATATCGCAGTTCTTCCAAATTATACAAGGGGCAGAGGAATATCTGACCGAACAGGGCTGCTATCTAACCGTGCATACGGTCTCCAATCAGAACGATAACATTTATGACAAGGTATGCGAGCTCATCGGCAACAAGGTGAAGGGCGTTATCTTCAATTCGGATATCCGGATGGATGCCGTCACCTATTTCCGGCTGCTGAAAAAGAATTGCGCGATGGTATTCGCGGACTGCTCTCCGCTGGGGGTCAACGCCAACTTTGTCTCCAGCGATAATTTGCGGGGCGGCTATCTGGCCACCAGGCACCTCATCGACATCGGCTGCAGGCGAATCGGCTATGTCGGCGGCGGCGAAGAGCGGATACGCTCCCTTTCCGATCGCTTTCTGGGCTATAAGACCGCCTTGCAGGAGGCTTCCATGCCTATCCGGCAGGAATTTTTATGTATGGATTATGTGGAGCATCATCCCAATCAATTTGTAGAGTTCATTGACGAGTATTTGGAACGGGTACTGTCCCTTCCGGAGCCGATCGACGGACTGTTTGTGCGTAACGATATCACGGCCATCGCGGTAGAAAACGCCCTGCTGAAAAGAGGCGTACGCGTTCCGGAGCAGGTCGCCATCGTCGGGTTCGATAATCTGGATATTTCGGAGGTACAAAAGGTCCCGCTTTCAAGTATATCACAGGATTTCTATTTAATGGGAAAGGAGGCGGCGAAAATGTGCCTGCATCTGGCGGCGGGCGGTTCTTCGGTGGTGACCCAGATTTTGTCCCCCGTCCGGCTCGTGGCCAGAAATTCCACCGCGCGCGGGTAGAATCCGTTTCAATTTATTGAGGGAGGAATGTATTGTGGTAGCAAAGATCATGCGCAAAGTCTTAGCATCCATAGCACTTGTCAGCGTGCTTTCGGCACAGATCATATCAACGAATGCGTTGTCTTTATCGGAAGATTTGACCTCGGAAACGGTGAACAGGACGGCCGTCATGCTGTCCGCAGAAGAGAAGAAGACCACCGTTGGCGAGAACGCCGAGGCGCTCCTCGGCGATTTCTTCATCGGCCAAAAGGGACTGGCGGAGACGGATCTCACCGGCGGGGCCTATGTGGAATTTCAGCTTTCTGTCAGCGGCTATGACAAAATCGAGGCGCTGGTAGACGAGACGGTGTCCGCTGAGGTGAACAAGAAGCTGCCTGATGCATTGAAGGAGGCACTCAAAGGTGTCGAGGGCGACGAAGCCATCGCGGCCACCACAGAACAGGTTACGGCGGCTGTTACGGCGGACGCCAAGGCTGGCGTCATGCAGTTGGTCTTCACGTCGGTCGGCGGCGGCTCGGTGACCTGCGACTTCTTCGATCAGATCAAGGGAGACGGCGTGACCGACGTCCGCATTATAAAAGCGGACGAAAAACGCGTGGCCCAGGATGACAACTTCAACTGGGGTAAGGTTACCGGTTGGAACCTGCAGTTCGGCGAGAAGGTCGTGAAGATCGCGGCCGGCGACGCCTTTGACGCGGAGATCGGCGTGAAGAACCTGCGCACCGCCTTCTTCCGCCCGGTGCCCAACGTGCCGTCAAGTGCCCTTGACGTACTGGAGTTTGAGCCATTTTTCAGATCGCTCGGTAAGGGCGATCCCTCCGCTACAGGCGCGTGGTCATTCGATATTTTCATGAATGTGAATCTGGAAGCGGCGGACTTTTCTCAGGCGGAGTTTATCGAATTCGATTTTTATGTCAGCGACTATGACAAAACCATGGCTCTGTTTGAAGGCAAAGAGAATGTCGGACTGCGGCTCAGCTTGGGTTCTGAGCCCGCCAACCGGTATGGAGCCCGGGCGGTCTACGATTTCCAGAATCAGCTGAAGAAGACCGATGCAGGTTGGAGCCACGTCAAAGTCCCGGTTGGGGATCTCTTCCCCCTCGGGGAATTTGACCGGGGCAGTGTGAGCAACTGGATGATCGGACTGGAAGGCCTCGCGGGCTTTACGCTGGGCGACGCCTGCGATCTAGTGTTTGGTGTGGCCAACATCTGTGGTACCCCGGGACCCGATACGCCGCCGGCCAACGCGGTCGTCACCTTTGACACGGAAGAGACGTCCGCCACGCTGGGCAACGGTGAGGTAGATGCGCAGTTCCATTATTTTTCCGATATTCTGTATAAAGTCGGTCTGCCGGCGAAAGACTTTTCCAATGCGGACTTTGTCGAACTGGATCTTTACATCAGCGATTATGAAACCCTTAAGTCGGTTATGGACGCTTCCGACGGCAAGGTGAACGATTTGCTTTTCTGCATCGGTTCCAAAGAAGGGGATCGGTATGCAAACCGCTGGGGCGCGTCGATCTGGCCCTTGCTCGCGGATGTGGGCGAAGACGGCTGGGTTCATTTGAAGCTGAAAAAGAGCGACTTCCAAAACATGGGTTCCGGCCCGCTGGATTGGACGCAGGCGTGCACCTGGGGCTTCTCCTTTAACGGCCCCAATTTCGTAGGACTTCCGGTGGGCGACGCCTGGGATGTCCGGATTACGGTCAAAAACATCTACGCCACCGCCAAGCCGGTTCTCGTGCAGCCCGATCCCGACAAGCCCGCGAAGCCGGATAAAGACGCCATTTACCTGTCCGACTGCGAGAAGATGGTGGAGGAAAACGGGGATTCCTGGAACCCTGCCACCGTGCAAATCGACACCACTTATAAAACGGAAGGAAAAGCCTCGGTTTCGCAGAAGTTCATGCAGCAGCCCGACACCTCCAACGTCATGCGCTATGTATTTGAGCAAAAGGATTTCTCCAAAGTGAAGACGCTGAAGTTCGACGTGTTTGTGGACGATCTGGATCTGATGGCGAAGACCAAATTCGCGGTTTCCCTTACGGGAGATAACCGCGGCACCAGCAAGTATTTCCGCTGGGACGTGGACACCACCAGCTGGAAGCCGGGATGGAACAGCGTGGAGATCGACGTGACCAAGGGCTTCACGAAGGACGACGGCGCGGATATGTCCAAAATCCGCTGCTTTGTCTTCGGCGCCAAGGATTCCGCCTTTGCCGAAGGGGATGAGCTGATCGTGCGCCTGGATAACCTGCGCGTGACGGGCAGCCTGGATGCCGGGGAGCCCTCGAATCCCTCGAATCCCAGCACCCCGGAGGATCCGAGCAGCCCGACGGAGAATGAATCGTCAGCTGCGGGCGATCCCACCGGCTCGGAATCCGAGAATCCCGGCACCGGCGCGGCAACCGGCGCGGCGGCCTTCGCCGTCATGGCGGCAGCCGGCGGCGCCCTGCTCGTCAGCCGTCGCCGCGGGAAATAACGACAATCCATCGACAAGCAGAGGTGTGCGGGGCTGACAGGCCCCGCACACCGAGCGAATACGAGCGAAGGGAATGGGTTTATGCGAAACAGATTGCTCAGTATCCTATCCGGACTTTTGATAGCCGCTTCCATGCTGGCCATGGCGGCGTGCGGCAAGGAGCCGACACCGAATTCAGACGTGTCAGGCGGCACAGGGGAATCCACGGCTTCCACCAGCGCCGACACCGGCCCCTCCGCCGACAGCACCGAGACGGCGGGATCGGGCACAACGGAGACGGGGAAAGGCACAGGAAGCTCCGGCGGTAAAACGACGGCGAAGCCCAATACCAAAACCACCAAAAAGAGACTTCCCAACGTCGTCCCCACGGTTTCCCAGCCGATCATCACCGACCCGCTGAAGGTGAATCTGAAGGGCGCCACCATCAAGGTGTATACCAGCTATCCCAAGGACCAAATCGGCGTTTTCAACACCCAGAAGGGGAAATCCCAGACGGGCAACGCCTATGCCGATCGGCTGACCAAAATCCAGGATACCATTAAGTGCAAGGTGCAGGTGACGGTGGTACCCGCCGATCAGATGGTATCGGCCGCCTTCGCGGCGGTGGCTTCGGGCGAAAGCTACGGCCACATCATGGAGGCACCGATATACAACGCCGTATCCTACATATCCTCCGGGCTGGCCACCAACCTCAGGACGGTGCCGACCATGGATCTGACGCAAAGCTATCTCAACGGCGGGCAGGCGGTCAAGGCCTCCACCATAGGCAAGGGCGTCTGGTTCGTGGGGACCAAGGACATGTATCCGGCTGTGCTGGGGTATTTCTTCAACAAACGCATCCTGAACGAAATCGGGTATAAAGACACCGATTTGTATACCATGGTCAAGCAGAACAAATGGACCATTTCCCAGCTGAAAACCATCGCCAAGAAGGCGAGCAAGGATCTGGACGGCAAGCCCGGCATGACCAGCGCCGACCGCTTCGGCATTATCCAGAGCGACGGGCCTTCCTCGGCGGTGCTCAATTATATGTCGGCCAACGGCGCCGATATGCTCAAGGCGGACGGCAAAGGCGGCATCAAGTACAACATGCAGGACGCCAATGTTGTCAAGTATATCAACGAGGCCGTCGATTTCTATGCCAAATCCGGGATTTCCCGCGCCAGCGAGCAGGATGCCAACGCGATGAAGGAGTTTATGGAAGGGAAGTCCCTTTTCCTGGGGGCCGCCACTCTGTATGCCCAGAACATCGTGGATATGGAAGACGAGTACGGCTATCTGCCCTTCCCCAAGGGGGACAAGGCCAGCGGCTATGTCGCCTCCTGCAACTGGAACAGCACGGTGCTGATGGTGTCGGGCGGCCTTAAGGGCCAGGAGCTGGCCAACGCGGGCTCCTTCCTGCAGGCTTTCTGTTATCTGGCGGACGACTGCATCAAGGCGCAGCAGGCGGAATACCGCGACCGGTATTTCTGCGACGATGAATCGTACGACATGTTCGCCAAGAGCCTGGACAGCGCCAAGATCGAGCCCGTGTCCATCTTTGGCGGCGGGGCCGACTGGAACATTCACGCGGGAACCTTTAAGGCGATTTATGAGACGTATAATGGAAAAACCACACCGGAGGCGTATATCCAGGCCAACAAGGGCGTGGCGGAAGCCGCGCTGAACGATGTGATGAAGGTTGTAAATCAATTCAAGTAAATAGCGACAGACGGTTCCGTGGGGGATGCCGGCAGACGGCATCCCCCACGCCCGGAGGACTAAGGCCGAAAGGCCTTCGGAGACAGAATAGGAGGGGCCCCGTTGAAAAAGCTGCTCTGTTTGGTACTACTCGCCAGCATGCTGTTCTCGGTCCTGCCGCACGCGTCGGCTTCCACGGCAAATTATGTCTCCCGTTCGGATTTTTCCTGGGGAGTGAACGGACATAACCGGCATTATGCCTCCTATCCGGAAAAGAATTTGAAAACACAGGTGAAGCTTGCCGCCGAGCTGGGTTCCAAGATTTACCGCTTCAACTACAACCCGGTGACGGAGGAGGACTTCGCGTATTTGGACACCGTCCTGGCCGAGGTGCTGGCCTACGGCATGGATATGATGCTGGTGCTGGACGACGCGCAGGGAACGCCGGAGGCGATTGCGCAGCGGATCGGCGCCACGGCGGCCCGCTACACGGCCTCGAGCCCCCATGGATTCATCCGCTATCTGCAGGTGTTCGGCGAGGCGGATATTCCGGCGCTGCTCGATTCCAACCCGGCGGACGTTCCCGACGGCTCTCGGCCCAGCCACTACAGCGACGCCGTCGTCAACGACTGGTACGGCCGGTTTCAGTCGGCCCTCGGGGCGATTCGGGCGGTCAACACCGATTCGAAGACGGTGATCAGCATCAGCTATCTGCACTACGGGTTCCTGACCGCCCTGAAAAACAAGGGGCTGCAGTGGGATATCATCGGGCTGGACTGGTACGCCGATATGGGGGCGTTTTCCAGGGTGCTGACTCCCGTGAAGGCCAATTTCACCCAGGATATTCTCATCACCGAAACCAATATCCGCCCCTCCGGGAATAACACCTATGCGCCGATTTCCACATGGAGCTGGCTGACGGACGGCATGGCGGCGGTATACGCCGAACCCCGTGTGAAGGGCTTGATTTTTTACGAGCTGATGGATGAGCCGGCCATTTCCGACCCGGTCGAAGCCTACTGCGGACTGGTGGGCGGTACCGAGACCGGCGACGTGACGGCGCGCAAGGCCATCTACACCTACATACAGGAAGCGATTGGCGGAGGGCCGAGACAGCCGGCGTATCCTATCCGCCCGCCCGCGCCGTCGCTGCTGGGGATACCGCTGAAAGCGGCGATTCTGGACGCAGCCGGCGACAGCGCTCTGCTGGGCAACGGCGGAGTGGCGCCGGGGTTCCACTTCCTGGCGGATACGGTGTATAACGACGGCGTCGGCCCGCTCGATTTGACCGCGGCGGACGCGATTGCGTTTGACTTCTTTATTAGCGATTATCCCGCCCTTACCGCAGCGATGGCGAACACGAACGGCGGCGTGACGGATCTCTTCTTTTTCCTCGGCTCCACGCCGGGCAACCGGTATGGCACCCGCGAGGGAGCCCCCTTCCTTGACCAGATTACAGGCAGCGGATGGAACCATATTGTCCTCCCGCTTTCGGCCTTTACCCAGGTGGGGACGGGGACGCTGGATGCTTCCCAGGTGTCCTCCTGGATGCTCAGCTTCGCTGGCCCCAATATTTATACATCGCTGGGAGCGGCGGCCGATGTGGAGGTGGCGTGCGCCAATATCTGCGCCGTCATGGATCCGCCGCTGACCATGACGCTGCTGGATGAAGATTTTTCCTCCTACACCTTCCCGGACGGGGCGGCTTACAGCTGGCTGTGGGATACCCTTTACGGCAGCGGCCTGCCGCCGGTGGATCTTTCGGCCTGCGACACCATTACCTTTGAGTTTTACGTCAGCGATTATGCCACCTTTACCGAGCGGATTTCCGGGGGAAAAGGGGCTAGCGACATCCGCTTTACCCTCGGCTCGGACAGCGGCAATCGGACCAACAGCCGCGCCAGCGTCAGTTTTCTCGATCAAATCACCAAATCCGGCTGGAACACGGTGGAGGTAAAAAGAGAGTCGTTCTTTACAAACGGTGCAAACGGGCAGCAGCCCGACTGGTCGGCGGTCAGCACCTGGTCCTGCTATTTCGAGGGGAGCGCCGTCATGTCGCCGGCCCAGATGAGCGGTTTGCTGCTGGGCGTCCGCCAGGTGGGCGGCGTCCGGCTGACGCTTCCGGATGAGCCGGCCGGGATTGTCACGCGCTTCGGCGAGACCATCAACCAGACCTTTGAGACGGGCGCCACCTTCTTGTATGCCTTCGACAGGCTATGCCTCGAGGGCATGACTCCCGCCGTGGATTTCACCCAGGCGGACAACGTGGAGTTTGATGTGTTTGTATCCGATTATTCGATTCTGACCAACAGCCCGGGCGATCTGCGCATCGACTTCACCTCGGGCGCCAACCGATGGGAGGGGCGCGTTCCATACAGTGTCTCCTCCCAGATTCAAGGGATGGGCTGGAACCATGTGGTTCTGCCGGTAAACGACTATATCTACAACGCGGGCGATTTGAGCGCCGTGCGGAATGTGATGTTTTATCGGGAAGGCGGCCTCGACGCCAGCATCGCCGGGTTAAACGTCATCCTGGCCAATTTCTGCCTGACAAATTCATAAACGCGGAGGAATATGGAAATGAGCAAAGCATGGTCGTGGGGGATCAGCGGGCATAACCGGACGTACAAGGCCTATCCGGAAGCCTACTATAAAGAGCAAATTCGGCTGGCGGCGGAGCTGGGAAGCAAAATCTACTGCTTCAACTATTGCCCGACGACCGAGGACGAGTTCGCCTATCTGGACAGAATGGTGGCGGAAGTGCAGGCGCAGGGCATGGATGTCATGCTGATCACCGACAATTACAGCCTGTCCCCCGAAGAGGACGCCGCGCTGGTGGGGCCGATTGCCGCGCGGTATACCAAGGATTCGCCCCATGGGTTTATCCGGTATTTCCGGATTTTCGGCGAACAGGACTGCGGCGCGCTTTGCGAATCCTTCCCTAAGGATACGCCTATCGGGCAGGAGCGGGAGCACTTTACGCCGGAGATTCTGGATCGCTGGTATCAGAAGATGAAGGCCGCCATCGACGCCATCCGAGCGGTCAACACCGACAGTAAAATCGTGGTCAGCATCGCCCATCTGCATTTCGGCTTTCTGCTCGGCATGCGGGACAGGGGGCTGACCTGGGATATCCTGGGGCTCGACTGGTACGAGGACATGGGGCCGTTCTCCGAGCTGCTCGACCCGCTTAAGGAGCTGTTCCCGGAATACGACTACATCATTTGTGAGTCGAATATCCGGGCCGGGGACGATGCGAGCGATTCGCCGGCCGAACGGTGGCAGTGGCTGTACGACGGCATGGAAGACTGCTATCAGGACGACAAGGTGATCGGCTTCCTCTTTTATGAGCTGCTGGACGAGGTGTATTTGAGCGGATACAGCGATCCCAGAGAAGCGTACTTCGGCTTTGTCACCTGCGACGCCGAAGGCCACATCGGCGAGAAAAAGCCGGTGTATCATCGGGTGCAGGAGCTGATCCGCGACCAGTATCCGAACAGAGAGGGTTTGGCATGAAAAAAGCGAGTATCATTTGTCTGACGATCCTGCTGCTGGTTTCCTCCCTGTTTGCGGCTGTTCCGGCATCGGCGGGCGCGCTGCTTAAGGATCGGGAGGATTTTGAGTGGGGCATCGGCGGACACAACAGCGCCTATCCCGCGTACCCGGAACGCACGTACAAAGAGCAGGTGCGCCTTGCCGCGCAGATGGGATGCGACATTTACCGGCTGAACTATAACCCCACCAACATGTCCATGCTCAACTATCTGGACAAGATGGTGGCGGAAATCCAGGCCTATGGCATGGAGGTCATGCTGGTGATGGACGATACGTCCGGCACCCCGCAGGATGTGGCCAACCGGGCCAAGATCGTGGCCGGCCGCTACAAAAAAGGCAGCCAGTACGGCTTTATCAAGTACATACAGGTATTCGGCGAGGTGGACATTGTGGCGCTCGAGCAGAGCGGCACCACCTATAAATACGACGGCTCTAAGCCGGAGCACTACGATCCCAAGGTGGTTGACGAGTGGTATGAGAAATTCAACGCCGCCCTGACCACGATCCGCAGTGTCAACAAGGATGCCAAAACGGTGGTCAGCTTTTCCTATGTCCACTATGGTTTTCTGCTGGCGCTGCTGGAAAGAGGCTTGGAGTGGGACATTGTCGGCCCCGACTGGTACCAGGACATGGGCTCGTTTCAAAAGCTGATGGATCCGCTGAAGAAAGCCTTCCCGCATCACGAATTCCTGATTTGCGAGGCCAATGTGCAGTCGAATGAAGACAACACCCATTCGCCGCTATCCGATTGGAACTGGCTGCTTGCCGGGATGCATTACTGCTACAACGAGGAGCGGATTATCGGGTTTATTTACTACGAGCTGCTTGACGAGCTGTATTTTCTGGATGATCAGAATATCGAAGCGAGAGAGGCGCATTTCGGCTTTGTCTCCTGTTCGCGGGACGGGACCATCGGCGAGCCGAAGCCCATCTTTTATGCGGTGCAGCGGATGCTGGGCGGCGATCCGAATGTGAAGCCCACCTACAAAACCGAGCCGACCACCAAAGCCACCACCAAGGCCACCGACACGGCTCTCACCAAGGGGACGACGGTCAAGCCTCCGGTTTCCGCGCCGACGACGCAAGCCTCCACGGAATCGATGCCGCAAACGGAACCGGCTTCCTCGGACATACCGACGACGAGCGGAGCCGCGGTGACCACCGGTTCGCGGGAAGATCCCTCCTCCACACAGGAGGCCGTGGGCCAGCCGTCCGGTCATCCGGTTATCTGGATTGCCGTGGGCATCGCGGTTGTCGTCCTGGGCGGCGGCGCGGCCGTATTGGCGGTATACCTGCGCCGGAGAAAGAGCGGGCAGAGCTGACGACCAGCCGGCTCGGGAGGAAAACCCGGGCCGGCCGCACACTGAATGAACATAACGGAGGGGACCACAGGAAAATGACCATGAGGTTGAGAGGTAAAGCAAACAGGTTGGTTTCCGCGCTTTCCGCGGCTCTTTTGCTGATGGGGACGCTTCCGGTTTCCTCCGCAGCGGAACCCGCCCCGGCCGGGACGGGGAAGAGCTACGCCGCCTATTGGCAGCCGTTCGCGTCCTATCCGTCGGCGAAGGCGGCCATTATACCGGCCATAGAGACGGCGCAGGGTGTGACGGTTTCGCAGCATGCGGGCAAAACGGCGGCGCTTCTGTCCGAGGGCGAAACGGCGGTCTGGTCGTTGGAAGCGCCGGAAGACGCCTATTACGTTCTGGAAATCCAGTACATGGCCGCCCAGGCCGGCAGCGGCAACCTCGAGCTGTCCTTCCGCCTGGACGGGAAGACCCCGTTTGAGGATGTCACGGTGCTGTCGCTGCCGCGCAGCTATACCCAGACGCAGGAGGATTTCCCGACGAACGCGGCCGGCAACGACCAGAAGCCGGAGGTGAAAGAGGCGTTTCTCTGGAAAACCTATTGCCTCGCAGATCCTTCGGGATACCGCACCAGCCCGTATTTTCTCGGGTTAAGCCAGGGCAGCCATACGCTGGAGCTTACCGGAGCCAAGGGGCAAATCGCCATCGCCTCCGTCCGGCTGGCGGCGTATCAGCCGCCTGTCGATTACCAGGACTACCTGGAAGAGCACCGACAGGCCGGGGCGGTTCCGGCCAGCGGCGCGGAGCCGATTGTGATTGAGGCCGAGAAGCTCCGCTACAAAAACGCCCAGACGATTCTGCCAGTCACCGATCGGAGTTCCGCCGTCACCACGCCGCAGTCGGGAAAGGTTCTGAGGCTCAACGCGCTCGGCGGCAACAACTGGGCCCGGATCGGGGACAGCGTCACCTGGACCTTTCATGTAAAGACCTCGGGACTGTATCAGATAGGCGTGCGATTCCAGCAGAGCTTTGTGGACGGCATCTTCACCAGCCGGAAGCTGCTGCTGGACGATGAGCTGCCGTTCGAGCAGGCGGGGCGCCTCCGCTTTGCTTATTCCTCCGACTGGCAGGTGGAACGGTTTGGAGAGGGCGGAACCCCCTACCTGTTCTATCTGGAAGAGGGGGAACACACCCTGACGCTGGAAGCGACGGCCGGCGACGTGGCCGAAATGGTGGGCGTTATCGAAGACTCGGTGTCCGAGCTCAACACCATCTACCGCCGCATCGTCCGGATAACCGGCACCTCTCCCGATCCGTACCGGGACTACGGGTTTGAGGGCTTAATTCCCGATGAAATCGCCGCCATGGCCGTCCAGCGGGATAAGCTGCAGGAAGCGGTGGATGCGATCGATACGGCGGCCGGGAGCAACGGCAGCTATACCTCCGTGCTGAAGAAAATCATCTTTCAGCTCGACCGCATGGCGAAAAAGCCGAAGGAAATCGCCAAAACCCTTGAAAATTTCAAATCCAATCTGGGCGCGATGGGGTCTTGGCTTCTGTCCGCGATGAGTCAGCCGCTGCTGCTGGATCAGATTTTTATCGAGGGGCAAGACGCTTACGCCGCGCCGCGGGACGGCTTTTTTCAGAACCTTTGGTTCGGGCTGACCTGCTTTTTCCACTCGTTCACGGCGGATTACAGCTCCCTCGGGCAAATGGGCGACGCGCAGTATGATAAGACGCTGAAAATATGGACACAGGCCGGGCGCGATCAAGCCGAAGTGCTGCGCGGGCTCATCGATTCGTCCTTTTCGGCGCAGTATCAGACCGGCGTCCAGCTGGAAACCGTGGCGCAGGGCACCCTGCTGCAGTCGGTGCTCGCCGGCCTGGCGCCCGATGTGGTGCTGGACAATCCGTCCAGCGAGCCCATCAACTACGCCATACGCAACGCGGTGACCGATGTGTCGCAGTTCCCCGATTATGCGCAGGTGGCACAGCGGTTTCCGGCCAGCGCCAGCGTCCCCTATACCTATCAGGGGAAAACTTATGCGCTGCCGCAGACCTTTTCGTTTCTTATGTTCTTCTACCGGACGGATATCTTTGAGGAATATGGACTTTCGGCGCCCGAGACCTGGGACGATTTCATCAAAGTGGCGGCCATTCTTCAAAAGGACGGTCTGACGGTGGGGCTGCCTCACGACCTGTACAGCTACGCCATGTTCCTGTATCAGAACGAAGGCAGCTTCTATACGCCGGACTTTAAAAAGACCAATTTGAATTCCAACACGGCCATCGATTCTTTCATCCAGCTGACGGAATTTTTCAGTCTGTACGGGCTGCCGCCCACCTTTGATTTTGCTAACCGGTTCCGCTCGGGAGAGATGCCCTGCGCGGTACAGGATTACACCCAATACAACCAGCTGACGGTTTTCGCCCCGGAGATCAAGGGGCGCTGGAAGATGGTGGAGGTGCCCGGCACGCCCGGCGAAAACGGAGAAATCCGCCGCTATTCGGTGGGCAACGGCACGGCGGCCATGCTGCTGCGCGGGAGCCAAAACCAGCAAGCGGGCTGGGAATTCCTGAAATGGTTCACCGAAACCGGCACGCAGAGCCGCTATGCCATGGAGATGGAGAGCGTGCTGGGCCCGGCCGGCAAGGTGGCGACGGCCAATTGGGAGGCCATGGGCCGGATGTCGTGGAGCCGGGAGGAATACACGGCCCTGACGACGCAGCTGAAGAAGGTCAAAACCGTTCCCGAGGTGCCGGGAAGCTACTATCTGCCGCGTATCATTACGTTCGCATTCAACCGGGTATACAACGCCTCCGGTACCCAGAGCATGGCGGAGGAACCGGCGGAGGTGCTCGGCGACTATATTGCGGAGCTGAACTTCGAGCTGGCCCGTAAGCAGGCGGAATTTGAAGAAAGGTGAGAGATGCCCTTTGAATACGAGCAAAGCGCTGCCAAGGCCGGGCGCCAAATCGCAGGGCCTGTTCAGCGCGATAAACAAGCATAAGGTGTCGTATCTGTTCGTCGCGCCGTACCTGCTGCTGTTTGTCCTGTTCACGGTGCTGCCGGTTTTGATCGCGGTGGTTTTGAGCTTCACGTCTTTCAATGTGCTGGAGCCGCCGGAATTTGTAGGCTTTAGCAACTATTCGACCCTGTTCTTTCAGGATACGGTTTTTATTAAAGGGCTGCAGAACACCATTGTACTCGCCGCCATCCTGGGGCCGGGCGGTTATCTGCTGAGCCTGTGCCTGGCCTGGTTTATCAATGAGCTGACCCCCAAGGTGCGCGCCTTCGTCACGCTGGTTTTCTACGCCCCCTCCATTTCCGGCAACGTGTATTTGATTTGGACGGTGCTGTTCAGCGGGGACGACTATGGCTATGTCAACAGCCTGCTGCTGAAGCTCGGCTTGATATACCAGCCGGTGCAATGGCTGCAAAACGCGAATACGGTGCTGATCATCGTGATTCTGGTGTCGCTATGGATGAGCTTGGGCACCGGCTTCCTGTCCCTAATCGCCGCGTTCCAGGGGATCGATAAAAGCTATTACGAGGCGGGGGCCGTGGACGGCATCAAAAACCGGTGGCAGGAGCTGTGGTTCATCACGCTGCCGATGATGAAGCCGCAGCTGATGTTCAGCGCGGTCATGAGCATCACGTCCTCCTTTGGCGTGGGGCCGGTCATCACCGCGCTGTGCGGCTACCCCACCACCGATTATGCCGCCCACACGGTCATGAATCATCTGACCGATTACGGCACCATCCGTTTTGAAATGGGGTACGCCTCCGCGATTGCTGTTTTTCTCTTTTTCATGATGGTCGGCACCAATCTGCTGATTAAGCACTTTTTATCCAGGGTCGGGGAATAGGAGGGTCAGTCTTGTCTGTCAGAGTGAAAAAACGGATGCTCAACCGGTCCCGCAAGGGAAATGCGGCCATCTTTGTCCTGCTGAGCCTGATGGGGATTTTCATGATTCTCCCCATGGTCTATTCCGTATCAAGCGCCCTCAAGCCGCTCAACGAGCTTTGGTATTTTCCGCCCCGCTTTTTTGTGGAAAACCCGACCCTGCGCAATTTCAAGGAGCTGTTCGGCGTGCTGGGGGACAGCTGGGTGCCGTTCTCCCGGTATTTGTTCAACACGCTGTTTGTCTCGGTGCTGGGCACCTTCGGCCATGTGATTCTCTCGTCGCTGTGCGCGTATGCGCTGGCCAAGCACCGGTTCCCGGGTCAGGCCGTCATTTTCAACATCATCGTTCTGTCGCTGATGTTCAATACGACGGTGACGCTTGTGCCCACCTTCCTGATCATGTGCCGGCTGTCCCTGGTCAACAGCTACTGGTCGCTGATTCTGCCCGCCTTCGCGGCGCCGCTCGGGCTGTACCTGATGAAGCAGTTTATGGAGACCAATATTCCCGACACCCTTATTGAGGCGGCGCACATCGACGGGGCGAACGAATGGGTGGTGTTCTGGAGAATGGTGATGCCGCTGGTCAAGCCGGCCTGGCTGACCCTGATCATTTTCTCTTTCCAGAATCTGTGGAATACCGGAACCAACGTGCTTATTCAAAGCGAGCAGCTGAAAACCCTGAATTACGCGCTGGCCCAAATCGTGTCCGGCGGGATCGCCCGTACCGGAACGGCTGCCGCCGCCACGGTGATCATGATGGTCGTTCCCATCATCATTTTTCTGTTGTCGCAGAGCAACGTGATGGAAACGGTCGCTACCTCGGGGATGAAGGATTAGGAGGGCACGATGAACAAGCTGAAAATGGGGATGCTGTTTCTCCTGCTTCTGGCGGTGCTGTGCGGGACGATGACGGTATCGGCGGCGGAGGCCCCCTATGAAACCTACGTGTTTGCGTATGACAGCAGCGTCCAGATAACGCCGAACGCCTACCTGCCCGCTGAAAAAATCGCGGCGTTTAGAGAGACGCTTCTGAAAAACCCGAGCGACATGGTGGTGGACGAGGAGCGGGGCCTTATTGCCATTGCGGACACCGGCAATAACCGTATCGTCCTGCTGAACCGGAATTTTGAGGTGACGGGGACCATCGGCCCTTTCGCCCTTCCCAATGGGACGGAGGACACGTTCGACAGCCCTTCCGGCGTTTTCATCACCGAAGAGGATTGGCTGGTTGTCGCCGACACCAATCATGGGCGGCTGGTCGTTTTCGATAAGGATAACCGGTATCTGCGAACGATTGACGGCCCTCCCGCGCAGGTATTGCCCGAAAACTTTAAATATAACCCGATTTCGGTGGCCGTTAACGCGGCGGGCCAGTTCTATGTGGTGTCAAAAAACAGCAATATGGGCGTCATGGCTTTGGACGGGGACGGCGGCTTTCAGGGGTTCATCGGGGCGCAGCGGGTGGCGTCCAATGCCGCCCAGCTGCTGTGGCGCGCCTTTATGACCGAGGAGCAGCTGGCGCGCAGCGTCCAGTTTGTCCCGGTGGAGTACAGCAGCCTGACCATCGATCACAAGGGCTTTGTATACGTCACCTGCTCGTCCATCGATCGGTTTGAGCTGTACAACACGATTCACAGCCGGAGCATGGACAGCACCTATGCCCCTGTGAAAAAAATCAACCCGGCCGGCACCGACGTGCTGCGCCGAAACGGCTTTTTCCCGCCGGCGGGCGACATCAATTTCAGCCCTTATGACGGGGATGAGGCGGTCGGCCCTTCCCAGATTTCCAAGGTGATTCTGCTGGACAACGGGATGTACATGCTGCTGGATTCCTACGGAAATAAGCTGTTTACATACGATTCCTCCGGCAATCTGCTGTTTGCCTTCGGCGGCAAGGGCGAGGCGCTCGGGCTCTTTTCCAGACTGTCGGCGGCTGCCGCCTGGGGCGACGAGCTGCTGGCGCTGGACGCGGAAACAGGGGCCATTACGGTTTTTCGCAAGACCGCCTATGGGACTTTGCTGGACGAGGTCATCGGCTATCAGGAAAACCGGGAGTACGATAAGGCACAAGGGCTGTGGAACGAGCTTTTGGGCGAGAACAACAATTTCGATTTGGCCTACCTCGGGGTCGGCAAGGCGCTGATGGAGAAGGGGGACCTTACCGGCGCCATGAAGTACTTCGAGCTTATCAATAACAAGCTGTACTATTCCAAGGCCTACGGCCTTTACCGGCAGGAGATCCTGCAGCGCTGGGGCCTCTGGATCCTGCTGGGGGTTCTGATCCTGATTCTGCTGGCGGTATGGGTGTTCCGCAAAATCGCCGTGCACAATCAAAAAACGCTCGCGTCTCCGGCCGGCGGCAGGCTGCGCGATGCGCTTCTGCTGGGCTTTTATGTGATTTTTCATCCGTTCAACGGCTATTGGGCGCTCAAGGGGGAAAAACGGGGCGGTGTGCGTTCCGCCACCATCCTGCTGGCGCTGGCCTGTCTGACACAGGCGATAGCGGCGGCGGCCTCCGGGTTCCTGAGCGGCGACGAAGAGGCCTCGGTGGGCTCCGGCGTGCTGAATCTGCTGGCGCCGCTGCTTCTATGGTGCATTGCCAACACCTGCTTCACCTCACTCATGGACGGCAAGGGCTCCTTCCGCGACGTGTACGTGGCGGTGGGCACCTCGACCCTCCCGGTCACGCTGCTGGTGCTGCCCTGTACGGTGGTGAGCCATTTCCTGATTCTCGAGGAGCTTCCGATCCTGGCCATGGTCACCAATGTGGCGTATATCTGGATGGCGGCGCTGATTTTCTTTTCCATGATCACGGTGCATGATTACACGCTCGGAAAGAATGTGCTGGTATCGATACTGACCGTTCTGGGCATGGCGTTTATTCTGTTTTTGCTGTTTATTTTCGTCAGTCTGATCGGCCGGATGATTTCGCTGGTATCCGCCGTCGGTACGGAGCTTTCTCTGCGGACATAGCGGGGAGATATTGTTTAGACTCGAAGGGGGAAACCATATGAAGCGAACAGGCTGGATAGGCGGACTGCTGGCGGCGGCCGTGCTGCTTGGCGGTGCGCCGGGATATCAGGCGGCCACGGGCGCCGCGGCCGACATGGAGACGCCGATGGAGACGATTGCCGGTGCGGAAAACACCGCCGGCTTCGCGTACGAAAGCGAGGCGGCCATGCTGGCGGATATGCGGCCGGCCGCGGAAAACGAGGCCTATAGCCTGTACTTCCATCCGCAGTCGCTGGCCGTCGCACTGGCGGATAAGCGCACCGGCGCCGTGTTCACCTCCAATCCGTATAACGCCGCCCGTGATCCCAATTTCACCGGGGATATCCAGAGCAGCCTGGTTTCTCAGGTGGCGATCCATTACATTGACAACAACAATCAGACGGCTACCCTGTGGTCGGGCCCCGACTGCGCCGCGCTGGGACAATATACGGCAAAGCTGTATCCCGACGGCGTGGCCTTCGAGATGTCCATCGGCAAAGAGCAGAAACAGCTGCTGGTACCGGCGGCCTTTACGGTGGAAACCTATGAACGCATCACCGGCCAGCTCGGCTCGCGGGCGAAGCGGCGCATGAACCTGTTCTATTCCCTGACCGACCTGGCCAGCGTGTCCGACGTGCAGGAACGGGAGCGGCTGCTGGCCGCCTACCCGCCGCTGAAGACGGAGCCGTTATACATCTGCAACGACAACGTCAGCCGTAAGGAGAAAAACGAAATCGACGGCTATATGGCGGAAGCGGGCTATACCCGCGAGGAGTATGAAGCCGTCGCCGGGCAGTTCCACACCGAGGTGGAAGAAGAGATATTTGCCAATTTCAAGCTCACGATCCGGTATCGGCTGACGCCGGACGGCCTGCAGGTCACTCTCCCGCACGACGCGGTGTCTTACGACGAGGAGCACTTTCAGCTCGCCTCGATTACGGTGCTCGAGTATTTCGGCGCGGATCTGCCGCAGGAGGGGGGAGAGGGATACCTGTTCATCCCCGACGGCTCCGGCGCCATCCTGTCCCTGCAGGATCCCAGCCCCAACCGCCGTCCCCTTATCACCGGCCAGGTATACGGCCGGGACGGGGCGGCGAGCCAGACCGGGCCGGCAGAAGGGGAACCGTACTATCTGCCCGTTTTCGGCATCGTGCGCAACAACCGCACGGCCCTGTTCGCTGTCATAGAGAGCGGGGATGCCGGCAGCGAGATCACCGCCAAGCTGGGGGAGCCGAACGGCCGGTACTATACGGTTTACAATACCTTTTCCTGGACGAGCCGGGAGTATGTGACGCTGGAGGCCAAGGTGGCGTCCAACGGGTCGACCCGCCGGGTGTACCTATGCGACAAAAATGGCTTCCAATCGGATATGACGCTGGCTTTTTATCCTCTGACGGGGGAGAAGGCGTCCTATTCGGGGATGGCGGCGGTCTACCGCGCGATTCTTCTGGAAAAGGGGATGCGACAAGAGGGGGCGGCCGGCCCGGTTTTCCAGCTGCAGACGCTGGGAACCGCCGACTATACCACGTCCCTGCTGGGCTTCCGCTATCGGGCGGACGCGGAATTTACCTCCTACCGGGAAAACATGGAGATGGTTCGCTATTTTCAGGAGCGGGGTGTGGAGGATATTCACCTGAGCCTGCTGGGGTATGAAAAATACGGGCTGGACAGCGGCGCCGCCAACCGGGTGCGGCTATCCGGCGCGCTGGGAGGAGCCAAAGGATTTTCCGAGCTGCTCGACTGGTGCGCCGCGGAGAACGTGGGCTTCTCGGTGCGTAGCAACATGCTGTTTGTCGGTAAGGATCGATGGTTTGACGGGTTTTCCGCCAGGAGGGACAGCTCCCGCACACTTCAGCGGGTACAGGCCTCCGTCTCGCGGATGCAGCCCGACACCCTGGAATATGAAAACCCGCGGTACTGTCTCTCCCCACGAATGTATGAGCGCTTTTTTGAACGCTTTTTCGCCGACTGCGGCGAGCGGAAGATCGGCGAGGTGGTCTTGGGCGAAGTGGGACGGTATCTCAATTCCGATTTCTCGCAGAAGGAGCCGATCAACCGGGAACAGACGGCCGCCCGGCTCGCGCAGCTGCTCGGCGCACAGAAGGATCGCCTGAAGCTGTCTTTTGACGGGGCCAACGCCTACGTCCTGCCCTATGCGGCGGCTGTCACCGATTTGGGCATGACTCATTCGGGCTATGCCGGCGAAACCGCCGCGGTCCCCTTTGTGCAGATGGTACTCTCGGGCAGCGTGGCTTACAGCAGCGCCCCCATCAATCTCAAGGCGGATAAACAGACCGAGCTGCTCCGCTGCATTGCCAGCGGAACCTCGCCGACCTACCTGCTGGCGTACAAGAATGTGGATCGCCTCAAGCAATCGGCTTACAGCTATTACTACGCGGTGGATTTTGAGTATCTGCGCGAGCGGGCCCTGGAGGGGTACACCTATGTGGCCGACGCGCTGGCGGCCGCGGAGGGCTCCCGTCTGGTGGCGCATGAGGTGCTGGCCGACGGCGTCACCGTCTCCACCTTCGAAAACGGGGCGGAGATCGCCGTGAACTGCAACCGCACGGCCTACGCGCAGGGGGCCATACGAGTGGAAGCGCAGAGCTATACCGTTTTACAAAAGGAGCATACCGATGGGCAATAAACTTGTAGCCGGCGCGGGGAAGCGCGGCAGGCGCCGGAAGGTTCAATGGGCGGGTCTTGTCTTTGTTTCCCCTCTCCTGGCCGGTCTGCTTTTTGTTTTTCTCCAGATGATGGTCTCCGGCGTCCGGTTTGCCTTTTCCGACGTCAGCGTTCAGAACGGTCTGCAGTTCACCTTTGCCGGCCTGGAAAACTTTCATTATGCCCTGCGGGTGGACGCCGACTTTGTCAAGTATCTGGCGGAGGACCTGCGGTCGCTGGTGACCACGGCCCCCATCATTCTGGTGTTTTCCCTCTTTATCGCCGTCGTCCTCAACACCAAGGTTTGGGGAAGAACCGCGTTTCGCGCGCTGTTCTTTCTGCCGGTCATTGCCTGCACCGGGCTGCTCAGCATGATGGACAGCGAAAACATGGTCATGAGCGTCATGAACAGCGCGACTGCCAATCAGGACAGCACCGTGCTGGGCGCGCTCGGCAACGCGTCGCTGATTCTGCAGCAGCTCAATTTCAGCCCGGCGCTCATTCAGGGGGTCACCGGCGCCGCCAACAATATCATCGATGTGGTCAACCGCAGCGGGGTGCAGATCCTGATTTTCCTCGCCGGTATCCAGTCGATTCCGGTCTCGGTATATGAGTCGGCCAAGGTGGAAGGGGCGTCGGCGTGGTCTTCCTTTTGGAAAATCACGCTGCCGATGGTGGTCCCCTACGTGCTGGTCAATGTCGTCTATACCTTTATCGAGAGCTTGACCCGGGACAATACCCGGCTGATGGATTATTTGAAATATGTGGCCTTTACCAAAGGAAAATACGGATATTCCTCTGCCATGGCGTGGATCCATTTCCTGTGTATCGCCGTGCTGATGGCGGCGCTGCTGCTGCTTTTCTGGCTCTTCACCAGGGCCTATCGCAAAAGCCGAAAGGAGGGCGGGCGATAATGGCGTGGCTGTCCCAAAAAACGAAACGGCGGCTCGAAAAAAAGGCCGGCCATCTGGTCGTGCAATGCAGCCTGTTCGCGATGCTGCTCGGCTTTGCATATGTGATTCTGTATCCCTTCTTATTTAAAATCCTCGCCTCCTTCATGTCGCTGGACGACATGTACGATCCCACCGTCATGCTGATCCCGAAGAACTGGACGCTGGATATCTACCGGGGGCTGCTGCAGACGCCCGACTATGTGGAGGGCTTCTATCACACGACCTTGTATGCGGTGGTGGTGGCGGTGCTGGCGACCGTTTCCTCCGCCCTGGTGGGCTACGGGCTGGCGCGGTTTCGCTTCCCGGGCAGCAAGCTGCTGATCGGCGTGGTGGTGTTCACCATGATGCTTCCCATTCAGACCATATCGCTGCCGTTGTATTCCTCCTTTCGGTTTTTCGATTTCTTCGGGCTGATAGAGGGGCTGACCGGATCGGCTGTACAGCTGACCAATACCGTCTGGCCGATGGCGATCCTGGCGGCCACGACGCTGAGCTTCCGCGCCGGCATCTTCGTGATACTCACCTATCAATATTACCGCTCGATTCCGGATGAGCTCATTGAAGCGGCCCATGTGGACGGTTCCGGAACCTACCGCACCTTTTTCCGCATCGTGGTGCCCATGGCCAAATCCATTTTTGTCGTGATTTTCTCCCTTTCCTTTGCCTGGCAGTGGACGGATACCTTCTATTCGAATCTGCTCATGGGCGAGGTCAAGCTGCTGCCCAATGTCATCGCCATCATGAATGCGGTGTCCATCGGGAACAAGGAAATGTACTACACCATGGTCAAAGCCAACGCGGCGACCATCCTGGCGCTGCTGCCGCTGCTGCTGTTTTACTGCCTGCTGCAGCGCAAGATCATTCAGGGCATCGAGCGAAGCGGCCTGGTTGGCTGACATAATAAAATTCGAGTTGAGGAGTCGCCCAAATGAAGTATTTCTGTGTGGTTTCCCATACCCATTGGGACAGAGAATGGTATATGCCCCTTGAACGGTTTAAGCTCAAGCTGGTGGATCTCATCGATCACCTGCTGGCGACTCTGGAGAAGTATCCGGCGTATATATTCCACCTGGATGCGCAGACGGTGGTGCTGGAGGATTATCTGGAGTACCGGCCCTCCCGCCGGGAAACGCTGCGGCGGTACATCACCGAGGGCCGGCTGGTGGTGGGGCCTTGGTATCTGCAGAATGATTTTTATCTGACGAGCGGAGAGTCCACCATCCGCAACCTGCTGGAAGGGCGCCGCATCGCCGCGTCTTTTGGAAACTGCGGCAAGGTGGGCTATGCGGCGGATCAGTTCGGCAACATCTCTCAGCTGCCGCAGATCCTGAACAATTTCGGCCTGGACAATTTCGTTTTCGGCAGGGGGCTGGCGGATTACGAGGTGGGGCCGCAGGGGGAAGTGATCACCAAAACCACCCCGTCGGAGTTTATCTGGGAGGGCGCCGACGGCAGCCGGGTTTTGGCGATACATATGGCGTTCTGGTATAACAACGCCCAGCGCTTTTCCGAAGACATCGAGGTATCGAAGCTGCTGCTGGACTGTGTGGAAAAGCAGTTCGAAGGGGTGGCGGTCACCCCTTATCTGCTGCTGATGAACGGTGTGGATCATCTGGAGGCCCAGGACAACCTTCTTCCCATTCTGGACACGCTGCAAAAGGATTACGCGGTGCGGCAGTACCATATGGAGGCGTATATCCGTCAGGTGCAGGCGTATATTGAGGAACACCAGGTTCCCCTGAAGACCTATAAGGGGGAGCTGCGTCACGGCGGCGACCTGTCGCTCCTCAAAGGGACGCTGTCCTCCCGCAGCTACTTGAAGACGGCCAACGTCCGCGCGCAGAACATGCTGGAATGCCGGCTGGAGCCGCTGTACGCCATGCTGCAGCTCTATGGCGCCGCGCCGGAGAGCTACTCGCTCGATCATTTCCGGTACATGTGGAAAAACCTGATGAAGAACCACCCGCACGACAGCATATGCGGCTGTTCCCGCGACGAGGTTCACCGGCATATGGAGGATAACTACGCCCGGTTGTCCGAGGTGACGAATGAAATGCTCGCGCGCGGCCTGAGAGAGCTGGCGGAGCACATGGAGCTGGCGGAGGAGAGCGCCGACAGCTATATTCTGCTGGCGGTGAATTCCACGGAAACGGAGCAGTCCGGCGTTTTGAAAGCGGTCGTCGACATTCCGGCCTCGGATGACTTCGCGGGATTCACCATCACCGACGCGGCGGGCAGCCCCGTGGAATATGCGCTGCTTTCCAAAGAGCGCACCCATAGAGATGTGTTTTCCCCCGTAAACCTCCCCGGCGTTCTGGATGTGGATCGGTATACGCTGTATCTGTACGCGCAGGGGGTGCAGCCCTTTGCGGCGAAGGGATACCGCATCCGCCGGGCGGAGCGAACCCCCGCGCTGTTCGAGCCGCTGCAGAAAAGCGAGCCGGTGATGGAAAACGCCTGTATCCGGGTAACCGTCGGCGAGGACGGCCGCGTCGATTTGCTCGATAAAAAGACAGAGCGGCTGTACGAGGATATTCTGGATATCGAAGAATCCGCCGATTACGGCGACAGCTATATGTATTGGAACAACGGGGAGCCCTTCCTTTGGGGACGGGACTTCCCCGCCGCGGTGGAGGTGCTGGAACACAACGCTTACCGGCAGGCGATCCGGATTACGAGGGAGATGCGTGTCCCCGCCTGCTACGATTTTTCACAGAAAAAGCGGGCGGATCGGCTGGCCGTCTGCACGGTTGAGCTGACGCTGTCCATCGAAAAGGGCGACGCGCTGCTGCATGTCGGCTACACGCTGGACAACCGCGCGAAGGATCACCGGATGCGGCTGGTTTTCCACGCCGGCATCGCCTCGCAGATAAGCACGGCGGATATCCCCTTCGACATCGTGTCGCATACCATCCATGACAGCTATCCGACGACCAAAAGCCCGGTGTTTCCCAACACGTCCTTTGCCTTGCTGGAGGATGAGGAGGCGGGCTTTGCCGTGCTGACCGAGGGGCTGCATGAGTACGAGCATTTGGATGAGCGTCAGGCACTCGCCTTCACGATGGTGCGCTCCACGGGCAGCATTGTCCGCAACATGGAGACGCTGGAGCAGATCGGCGGGAGCCAGTGGGACTGCCCGGAGAACCAGTGCCTGCGCCGCTTGGAGGGCCGCCTGGCCGTTTATACCTACACCGGCGGCTATGTCCGCGCCGGGCTTCCGCAGGTTGCCAAGCGGTTCCGCAACCCGCTGCTCGCCTACGCCACCGCCTGCGATCGCAAGAAATTCTCGGGCGGCCGGACCGCCGTGCAGGACACGCGCCTGTCCGAGCTGTTCTATCTTCCGGACGACAACGCGGCCCTGCGCGTGGCGGACAACACGCCGGCTGTCGAGATCGCGGGGGAGGGCGTCCTGGTGACCGCTTTCAAAAAAGCGGAGGATGGGCAGGGGCTTATCCTGCGGCTTCTTAACTATTCCGAAAGCGAACAGACGGCGGTCGTGACGGCGGCGGCCCGCGGCAGCCTGACCACCATGAGCGAAGAGGGACAGACCTACATCGGCGAAGGCCGGATAGCCCTCTCTCTGAAGCCCAAGGAGCTGGTCACCCTGCGGCTGGATAAGCTGGAAACCGATTGATTGGTGGGGCGGTCATATGAACAAGCGGGAAATCTTTGATGCATACTTTGTCCGCCATAACAAGCATATCGAGCGTATGCCCCTGATTGAATATGCGCCTTACTGGGATCAGACGCTGGAGAGATGGTACGCGGAAGGGCTGGACAATGCGCTGGAGCCTGACCGGATTCAGGCGCTCATGGGACGTACTATCTGGCGTCCCTGAAAGAGATGAAAGCGCTGGGGCAGACGGTGATTTACGACAGCGATGGCATGGTGGAAAGCATCCTGCCATGGTTGGTGGAGTGCGGCTTTGATGACATTCTGCCCCTGGAACGCATGGCTGGCGTGGACATCTAAAAGAGGCATGACACGAAATGAAGGGCGATAGGGCTGCCCTATATAAAATCGATGATGCAAGGGAGGAAAACCAGGATGTATCCGACGGATACCGAGCAAATTCTGAAGGCCTATGAGGAGGCCAAGCGGGTTTACCGTGGGTTTGGCGTGGATACCGACGAGGCGCTGCGGCAGTTCCGGGAAATCCCCATATCGCTGCATTGCTGGCAGGGGGATGACGTACAGGGCTTCGAGCAGCTGGGGGATGTGGCCAGCCAAAATCTGGTCACCGGCAGCTACGGCGGAGCGGCGCGCAACGCACGGGAGCTGCGGCAGGATATCGACATGGCGTTCAGCCTGTCGCCTTGCCGCCATCGCGTCAATCTGCACAGCATGTATGCGGAGCCCAAAACGCCGACCCCGCGCAATGAGCTGACGGCGGAGGACTTCCAGAACTGGATCGACTGGGCGAAGGAACAGGGCTACGGGCTCGACTTCAACGCCTCCTTTTTCACCCATCCGATGATGGTGGACGGATTTTCCCTGGCTTCCCGTCGGAAGGACGTGCGCGACTATTGGATAAAGGCGGGGATCGGCGCGCGCGCCATTTCGGCCGAAATCGGCCGGCAGCTGGGCACGGTCTGCGTCAACAACATCTGGATTCCGGACGGCTTAAAGGATATCCCGGCCAACCGGCTGCTCTATCGGGAGTATCTGAAGGATTCGCTGGATCAGATTTTTGCGCTCAGGCAGGATAGACAGTATGTGGTCGACGTGCTGGAGGGTAAGCTGTTCGGCATCGGGGTGGAAAGCTTTACCGTGGGTTCCCATGAGTTTTATCTGGCCTATGCGGCGAAAAACCATGTCGGCGTCTGCATGGACACCGGGCATTATCATCCGACCGAAAGCGTCGTGGATAAGCTGTCCTCGGTGGCCCTGCTGGTGGATGATTTGATGCTGCATATCAGCCGGGGCATCCGCTGGGACAGCGATCATGTGCTGATTCAAAGCGACGATTTGACCAGCCTGATGCAGGAGATGAAGCGGGGCGGCTTTTTCGGGAAGATCGCCATGGGGTTGGATTACTTCGACGCGAGCATCAACCGGGTGGCCGCCTGGGTGATCGGCCTGCGGGCCGCCGGGAAGGGAATGCTGACCGCCCTGCTGGAGCCCAGTCACCTGCTCGAGCAGGCAGAGGCGGCCGGCGATTACACCACCCGTCTCGCGCTCATGGAGGAGTTCAAAAATCTGCCGATCAACGCCGTGTGGAACGCGCTGTGCCTGCAGACGGGCGTGCCCGTGAACACCGATTGGCTAACGTCGCTGAAGCAGTATGAGGAGGCCGTCCAAAGCAAGCGATAACCGCTTTGATTGCGCCGGAGCATACACAGACAACAGCACAAGCCCCGGAAGTCGTTCGACTTCCGGGGCTTGTGCTGTTGTCTGTGTAAAATGCGGGACCGGCTTATCGGAAACCATAAGCGGGTGGAGGAGGTTTCCGTTCGGTTTGAAAGGACAATCGCGCAAGGAGTATGGGGCCGATGCCGGTTGCATAACCAGGGAGAACACATGAAACATAAAGGCTTGCACTGGAACAGAAGAAGAGGCGTTTTTTCTTCATCCTGCCCTTGTTTTTTCGGAAAAATCGCCTTTTATTTGAAAAATATCGAAAAATACTATTCGCAAAATAGCGCAAACGATTTCACGATATAGAAATATGTACTGCTGCATTCATTTAGAACCTTCATTTAAAAGCTTGCTTATATGGGCTAATTTTATAGTTTATTTTTCAAAACAATGTCAATATTAACATATTGACATTGTGCAAACGTTGTTTTATACTGTAGTTGTTGATGCAAACGATTTATCAATGCATAATACAAAAACGGAGGGGTTAACATGGCATATTATGACAATAACGAACATGAAAGCCGCATCGTAGCGGTGCAAAACATTCTCCACCAAAAAAATCTGGATTTCGCCCTAATTTACTACGATGAGTACAATTTGGGCAACGGCTGGTACCTGACGGCCTGGTGCCCACAGTTTGAGAGCGGCACGGTGCTGGTGCCCGCACGGGGGAAGCCGATGATCCTCGGCGGGCCGGAAAGCGAGCCCTTTGCCAAGCAGGACAGCGCCGTCAAGGAGACCAGAAACCTGCCGGTGTTCATGGTGCCGGACGAGGAGTACCCCAACGCCACCATCATCACCTTCGCGGATTTGTTCCGGGAGATTTCGGCGGGCGGCATCCGGCGGGTCGGTCTGGTGGGGGCGGATCAGATGCCGGTTTCGGTGTATACCGGCATCCGGGAGGAGTTCCGGGGCGTGGAGTTCGTGGACATCACCGACGAGTTTTTGCGGCTGCGGTACATAAAATCCGACTGGGAGCGGGCGCAGATGCGCAAGGCGTTTGCGCTGGCGGACTTGGCCTATGACGCCATGGCGGCGCAGGTGAAGCCGGGCAACTATGAGTACCAGGTGGCGGCGGCCGGGGAAGCGGCCGCTCGGATGCAAGGGGCCTCCGGCTTCGCCTTCCAGACCATCGTGGGCAGCGGGCCCCGCTCCAACGCGGTGGTACCCACGGCGCTGGACAGGCGCATGGAGAGCGGCGAGCTGGTCATGCTGGGCATCTCGCCCCGGTACAAGGGGTACAGCGGCTGCTTCGGTCACACGCTGCCGGTCAGCGGGGCGTACACGCCGGCCCAGGAGGAATGCCTCAAGCACATGAAAGAGGTCATGCGGCTGACCCGGGCGATGCTGGTGCCCGGCAAATGCGGCAAGGAAATCCACGCGGTGGGCCGGGCGTATTTCGAAAAGCACGGCTATCTGCCGTATCTGGTCTGTCCCTTCGCGCACACCACGGGCATCATGGAGGCGGAGGCGCCCTTCTTCGGCCCGAACAGCATCGACGTGGTGGAGCCGGGAATGACCATCAACGTGGACGTCAGCTTCTTCGGACATCCGGAATTCCACGGCCTGCGGGTGGAAACCGGATATGAAATCACCGATAAGGGGCCGGTGCCGCTGAGCCCCAAGATGGACAAAATCCTGCTTGGGGATTAAAGGAGGCCAACCATGGACGCTCCCTGGTATACACGCAGCTTCCGGCGCAACCTCATAGACATGCATATTAGCGATTTCCAGGAAAAATACCTGGCGGCATACGACCCGGAGACATACGCTCAGAACCTGGCCCGCTCCAAGGTGGACACCGCCATCCTATACGCCGGCTCCTGTCTCGGGATCTGCTATTTTCGGACGCGGGCGGGGTACATGCACAAAAACCTGCACGGCCGGGACATCCTGGGCGAAACCGTCGCGGCCTGCCGCCGGCGGGGGCTGCGGGTGGTGATCTATTTCAACATCTGGTCCCGCTGGGCCTACGACACCCATCCGCAGTGGCGGATGCGAGACGCGGATGGTCTGGGGTATTCGGTGGACCGTGGGGAGCGCTTCGGCCAATGCTGCCCCAACACCGGGTACCGGGACTATGTCCGGGAGCAGATAAGCCAGCTGGTTTCCGACTACGATTGCGACGGCCTGTGGATCGACATGATCGGCTGGTTCTCCAACATCTGCTACTGCGACGGCTGCCGAGAACGGTTCCGCCGGGAGACCGGGCGGGATCTCCCCGAAACCATCAATTGGAACGACGAAACCTGGCGGCTTTTTCAGGAGAAGCGGGAGGGCTGGTTCACCGAGTTGGCCGCCCTTATCCGGGAGACGGCCACCGACATCCGGCCGGACATCACCGTCACCCAGCAGTGCTCCTCCTGGTCGCTGGGTTGGGTCGGGGCGGCGACGGCCTCCTTCTTCGAACAGAGCGACTACCTGGCCGGGGATTTTTACCAGGGCGGGGTGGAGCAGTCGGTCATCTGCAAGTACCTCAACAACGTCACGGTACATAAGCCCATCGAATTCATGGTGTCCCGGTGCAGCACCCTGGAGGAGCACACCACCACCAAGCCCATGCCGCTGCTGGCGGCCCAGCGGTATTCGGCCCTGGCCAACAACGCGGCCTTTGTCTTCATCGATGCCATCGATCCCGAGGGAACTGTGGACAGCCGGATTTACGACCGGATGGGGGCCCTGTTCGAGGAGGCCGCGCCGCTGGAAAAGGCGCTGGATCCCGGGCAGCGGCTGCGGGCCGACGTGGCTTTGTTCCTCAGCCAGACCTCTATGGCCGATGTGCGGGAGAACGGGGAGGACGTGCGGCGGGGCAGCCTGGCGAACGGTTTGCTTGACGCGGTGTACGCCATGGGGGAGGCCCTCATTGAGGGGAACATCGCCTTCGACGTGGTGTCGGGGGAAAAGCTGAACGACAACGGCTACAAGGTGCTGGTGGTATCGGACGCGGCCATGCTGTCAGCCGAGGACGAGGCGGCCATCCGCCGCTTTGTTCGGGAGGGCGGCGCGCTGTACGCCAGCAAGGGGACTTCCCTGTACCGCCGGGATTCCGGCAGCAGCGGCGATTTTACCCTGGCGGATGTGCTGGGCGTGAGCACCCAGGGGGAGACCGCGTGGAACGTCACCTATTTGACGCCGGCGGAAGAAGGCGGATTCTTCGGGGATTTCAACGCCCGCTATCCCCTGTCGGTCAGCGGAACCCAGCAGCTGATCGAGGCGGATCCGTCCTGCCGCGTGCTGGCGACGCTGACGCTCCCCGACTACGATCCCCGGGATTTGAACCGGTACGCGGGCGCCATCAGCAGCCCGCCGGCGGTGAACACCGGCCGGGCGGCCATGACTGAGCACGTCTACGGCCGGGGCCGGGCGATTTACGCGGCGGCGGCCTTCGAGCGCTCGCCCCATCCCGCCCACCGGGAGGTGTTCTGCCGGCTGCTGCGGGAGCTTATCGGCGGAGAGCCGGCGTTCACCACCGACGCGCCCGCGCCGGCGGAGGTGCTGGTGTACGACCGGGAGGCGGAGAGCCGACTGGTGGTTAATCTGCTGAATTTTCAGAAGCAGCTGCCGCCTGTGCCGCTGCGTGACACCCATATCGCTGTCCGCCTGCCGGCGGGACGGCGGGCGCTGGAGCTGCGGGACGCGGCCTCTGGCGAGGCGATTCCCTTCCGGGAGGAAAACGGATACGCGGCCTTCATCGTCCCGGCCTGCGCCTATCTGGCGAGCTTTCTTCTGGATTACGGCGAGTAATGAGCCGCTTTAGGGTGGTACATCGAGTGGATAACCACGAGCAAAATTTCTATATGAGCCGTCTGCGGGCGGCGGAAATGAGGGAGTAGGCAGAGTAGAAAACCACTAGCGGGATTGGAAAGAACCGCTTACCGGCCGCACGGAGGGCCGGTCCCCCGCTTGAGGCGGGGCCGTGCTTCTTTCCATTCTATAGGAGTTGTTTTAGACAGTGAAAAGAGGGAGTAGACATGGAGGAATGGGGTAAAAGGCATTGGGTGTTCACCGACGGCGATCTGCCGCCGGCGGGGGATGCGGACTTACAGGGGCACGAGGCGCTGATTATCACCAACGCCGGGGAGGAAGACGCTCACCTGCTGGTGGACGTTCTGTTCGAAGATCGGGCGCCTCACAAGGGGATCGAGGTGGAGGTGGCGGCCGAGCGAGTGCTGTGCATCCGGCTGGATAAGCCCTTTGGCAAGACGCCGTATCAGATTCCCTTTGGGCAGTATTCCCTGGTGCTGCGCAGCGACGTGCCGGTGGTGGCCACCTTCGGCCGCCTGGACGTGCGGCAGCCCAACCTAGCCTATTATGTCGTGCAGGGATACGGCTTCTGAGCGTTTGATTCGGAGAAAAGCGCGGTTTCGGACTGGTTATCGTGTGAATGAAGGAGTGAAGCAGGGCTATGAAAAAAGGATTTCGGCGGATACTGACCGGCTGCCTGATGGCCGGCCTGCTGTTGGCGGCGCTGCCCGTGGCGGCGGCGGAAAACCTGAAGGCCAAGGATTTTCGGGAAATATACCCCGCGGGAACGCCCATCGACATCACCGACGCGGCAAACGGCGCGCAGATTACCTTCCACAACATCGACAGCCGCATCACGCTGGTGGGGGAAAGCGAGGAGGAAGCCTACGGCAAAACGGTGCCGGTCAACGGCCTGGTGATGAAGTTCAGCAACGTCAACTTCCCCAAGGCCACCACCAAGACCAACGGCGTCACGCTGGCCTTCACCCTGTCCTCCGAGCCGGGCAGCTTCTACAGCGTCGGCTCGAGCGGCCTGCATGTGCGGATCTTCTCCCGCAAAGAAGGGGTGAGTCTGTATGTGAAAGCCGCCCCCGCCCCGGACACGGGCGACGACGTGTACTATCCGGACACGCCGGTGGAGGGCTGGGATCGCATTCCGGCCAACCTGACCATCAAAATTTTCAAATCCGGCGATAAGTACAACCTGCAGTTCAACGACAAAACCATCTCCATCACCGCCGGACAGATGGAGAAGAACATCGCCCGGTCGGGCAAGGCGTTCGTCAACATCGGGCTGATGGGCATACAGAACCGGGATTGCAGCATGGTGATTAACCAGATTTATCAGGATACCTCCCTCATTGGCGGCGGCGCCACCACCGCGAAGCCCACCACCGCGCCGCCCGCCGTCAAGCCCGGTACCACCGCGCCGCCGGCCACCACCGGCAAGACAGCGGGGCCGCAGACCACCGCGCCCTCCGACGGCACCACCGAAGCGCCGGCGACCTCGGACACGCAGGCCGTTTCCGGCGAGAGCAGCGCCGTCCCCGTGCAGGGCCCCTCCAAGCTGTCTGCCGACGGCAAGCTGGTGAAGATCAACGGCAGCGCCATGACCATGACGGTCAAGAGCGGGCTGACGGCGGATGAGTTCCGGGCGGCGCTGACCATTTCCGACGGGTTCGCGGCCAAGGTGCTGGCTGCGGACGGCACGGAGGTGGCCGGCGACGGGCTGATGGCCGAGGGGCAGACGGTGGATATCGTCAGCCTCGACACAGGAGAATCCGCCGCCCGGTTTCAGGTGAAGCTGACGATGGAGGAGCCGGAAGGCGGCCTCTCTGCCGGCTGGATCGTGCTGATTGTCGCCGGGGCGGTGCTGGTGCTCGGCGGCGGGGGCTTCGCGGTGTGGTATTTCTTCCTCCGGGGGAAAAAGGCGGCGGGTTCGCCGGAGAAGCCGGAATAATCCGGGGAGAGAAACGGCCATGAAAAAAACGATACCATGGCGCCGGATATGCGGCGTGATGCTGGGAGGCGCTTGTATGATGAGTGTATGCGGCTGCGAGGGCGGCAAAACGCCGGCGGTGAGCCGGCCGGCCACCTATATCGAACCCGATTTTGTCCGGCAGGATCCCGCCGTCATCGAGGCGAAGCTGGTGACGGTGAACGGTGTGCCCCGGATGGTCATCGACGGCAGGCAGACCGAGCCGATTATGATGTCGGCCATGTACGGCTACGACAATCCGGAGGCCACCCTGCATGAAATCAAGCTGGCCGGGGAGAACGGCACGGATATTGTGCGCACCGTGGTGAACTTCGATGTCAGCGCGCCGGAAAGCAGCATTCCCGCCGCGGTGGACGGCATGATGAAGCAGGTGCTCGAGCAGAACCCGGACGCCCTCATTGTCATGGGCTTCGGCGTGACGGCAGCGGCCTACCGGCTGCCCGGCGGGGACGCGGCGTTCGATCATTTCCGGGATCAGACCGGCAAGCAGGAAATGTTCTGCTCCCTGGCTTCGGAGGCCTGGATCGACCAGGCCTGCCGCGCGTCGAAGGCGCTGGTGGAATACGTCCTCAGCGTGCCGGATTACGCCGGGCGGGTCATCGGCTATCAGCCCTGCGCCGGGTCGGCGGGGGAATGGTTCGGCCCCCTGTTCTGGGAGGGCTCCATCGACCATTCCCCGGCCAATACCGCCGGCTTCCGCGCCTCTTTAAAGGCCAAGTACGGCACCGACGCAGCCCTGCGGGACGCCTGGGGGGACGGGAACGTGTCGCTGGACACGGCGGAAATTCCGGACGGCATTCCCGGCTCCGGGCTGAGCGAAACGCGCAACCCTCTGAACTATACCTTAATCCTCACCCCGGAGAATCAGGTGTATACGGATTACGAGGATTACTACAGTGGGATGCTGGCCAGCCGGATCGCCGCCCTGTGCGGCGCGATTAAGGAGGCCAGTGGCCGCCGCAGCCTGACCATGACCTATTTTGGGTATCACAGCGAGGTGCGCGCCCCCTTCTCCGGCAGTTTCGGGCTGTACCGCCTGCTGGAGAGCCCGGACGTGGACATCCTGGCCGGTCCGGTATCCTACGCCGACCGCAACGAGGGCGGCATCGGGGCCTTCATGTCCCCGGTCAGCAGCATCCACGCGGCGGGAAAGATGTGGATCGACGAGGGCGACTACCGCACCCCCTTCCAGACCTCGCCCGGTTTCGCGCCGGGGGGCACCCAGACCGGGGTGGGGGACAGCATGCCTTTTATCCAGACGGCGGAGCAGGCCTACGAGGTGCTCAAGCGGCAGATCGGCAAGGGCATGGTCTACGGCAGCGGCACCTGGTGGCTGGATCTGGTCTACCGGGGCTGGTTCGACGACGAGACCTTCTGGAAGGTGAACGCCGAGGCGCAGAGGGCCTACGCCGCCTACGCGGCCTATCAGTCGGGCGCGGGGCCCGAGGTGGCCGTGGTCTATGACGAGCAGGCCATGAACATGCTGGGGCAGCCCTGGCAAATCAGCGAGGATCTGCTGGTCAAGACCAAGGATTTCCTCTACCGCTCCGGGTATTCCTTCGGCTACTACAGCTCGAAGGACGTGGCCGAGGGCCGGGCGGACGACGCGAAAATCTATTACATGCTGACCCCCTGGCGGCTGGACGCTCAGACGGCGGCCGCCCTCAAGGAGAAGCTCCATGGCTCGAAGAAGACAGTGGTCTGGCTGTACGGCTACGGCCTGACGGGGCAGGAGGAATTTGCATCCCTGACCGGGTTCCGCCTGTCGGAAAACCGGACGGCGGGGCTGTGCGACATCCAGTTTATCGCCGATCCGCCCAAGGGGCTGGAGACGCTGAAGGGGCAGTTCTTCACCAACCGGGACACCAAGCCCTGGTACGCCGTGGAGGCGGGCGGGAAAACCGCCCTGGCCCTCTACGACGGCTCCGACAAGGTGGCGGCGGCTATAAACAAGGACAACGGGTATACCTCCATTTTCTACGGCAATACCGGCCTGAACGAGAAGCTGTACAAAACGTTCAACGAACTGGCCGGCGCGCACTGCCTGCTGGACAGCGGGGATGCGATTTACGCCGACGACGCCCTGGCGGTGGTGCATACCGGCGCGGCCGGGACGCGGACGCTCCGTCTGCCCCGGAAATGCGACGTATACGACTATTTCGGGAAGACCTGGACGGAGAATGTCCGGGAGCTGACCTTCGAGGCGGGACGAAACCAGACGTTCTATTTCTTTTACGGTGATCGGAAGGCATTCGAGGCCTGCGGCATAGGCGCCGCGGATTGATTGGCAGCGGGGGCGGTGAACGGATTGACGAGATACAGACGGCTGGCGGCGGGGCTTCTGAGCGCTCTCATGCTGGCGGCGGGGCTGCCGGCGGCGTCCCCGGCGGCGGAGCAAACCCCGGACGCCGGGGCGGCGAAACCGTCCGAGGCGGCCGGGAGCCCGGGAGAAGACGGTACCGATTACGAGGCCTATCTGGCCGGGCTGGAGGGCCGGGATTCGCCGGTGACGTCGCTGACGCTGGAGCCGGCGCCCGGCACGGCGGCGGGGACGTTCCAGGGCCGGGACGCCTGCGTGCCGCTGAGCGCACAGGGAGAGGCGGCCGTCTTCACGGCACGGGTGGAACGCGCCGGGCTCTACCGGCTGGCCCTAACCTATTACACCGAGCCGGACATGACTCGGCCGCTGGAAATCGCGCTGCTCCTGGACGGGAAAACGCCCTTTGACGAGGCGACGTCCATCCCCCTGCCCAAAACCTACGGCAACGAAAACGACCGGATCGAAACGGACCGGAACGGCAACGAGCTGTGCCCCATTCAGACGGCGCGGGGCGGCTGGCAGGAAACCGAGGTGTACGGCGGCGATTTCCGTGCCGAACCCTACCGCTTCTATCTGGAGGCGGGGACGCACACCTTCACCCTGCGGGCGCTGGACGGCTCCATGACCCTGGCACCGCCGGCCCTGCGCAACCCGGCGGCCCCCGCGCCCTATCAAAAGCCGGCGGACGTGCCGGCCCAGGAGGCGCTGGTCATCGATCTCCAGGGGGAGCTGGCCGACCGAAAATCCGATTCCACCCTCTATCCCACCGCCGACCGCTCCAGCCCGCTGACCGAGCGGAACGACGCGTCCCGTATGGTGCTGAACACCATCGGCGGCGACAGTACCTGGGGGAAAAACCGCCAGTGGCTGGAATGGGATTTCCACGCGGAGAAAGCCGGATATTACCGGCTGGTCATGCGGGTGCGGCAGAACGTGGCCCTTGGGGTGAACAGCTACCGCCGGTTCTGGCTGGACGGGGAGGTTCCCTGCGCGGAGCTGAACGCCTTCGCGTTCTCCTACGACTCCGGCTGGCAGCTGGTGACCGCCGGCGGGGAGGATCCCTTCCTGTTCTATCTGGAGGAGGGGCCGCACACCCTGCGCCTCGAGGTGGTGCCCGGCGAGTCGGCTTACACCGTCGGGGTGCTGGAAAGCGAGCTGCAAAAGCTCAACGACCTGTACCGCGACATCGTCATGATCACCGGCGCGACCCCTGACCTGTCTCGGGATTACTATCTGGATGAACAGATGCCTGGTCTGCTGTCCTCTCTGCGGGCCATCGGCAAGAGCCTGAACGACGAGTTCGACCGGGTGTCGGCGCTGAACGCCAGCCTGGGATCGGAGCTGTCCTTTCTGAAGACCCTGGCGGCCCAGCTGACGAGCTTTGCCGGGCAACCGGACACCATTCCCGAGCGGCTGGGCAACTTCAAGACCAACATCAGCACCCTGTCCACCCTGATGACCAGCCTCAAGAGCCTGCCGCTGGAGGTGGATTACCTGCGGTTCCAGACCCCGGAGCAGCCCCTGCCCCGGCGGGACGGCAATTTCTTCGAGTGCGCCGGCTTCGAAATGCGGAAATTTTTCGCCTCCTTCACCGGCGACTATGACACCATCGGCGCGTCGGAGGAGCTGGAGGAACAGATCGAGGTATGGACCACCTCTGGCCGGGATCAGGCGCAGATTATCAAGAATCTCATCAACAACCGCTTCACCCCGGCGGAAAAAGTCAGCGTCAAGCTCAGCCTGCTGCCGGGAGGCTCCATCGTCGAGCCGATTATGGCGGGCAAGGGGCCCGACGTGATTCTGGGCGCGGGACGCAACCTGCCGGTCAACCTGGCGGCCAGGGGGGCGCTGGCCCCCCTGGACGGGCTGGAGGGCTTCGACGAGGTGAAGGGGCGGTTTCACGAGACGGCCATGGTGCCCTATACATTTGAAAACCGGGTGTACGGCGTGCCCGACACCCAGGAATTCAACATGATGTTCGTGCGCACCGACATTTTCGCCATGCTGGGGCTGGAGCCGCCGGCCACCTGGGACGAGATGCGGGCCATCCTGCCCGTCATCGTGCAGAACAACCTGGACGTGGGGCTGCCCAACGGGATTCAGGCCAGCATCACCGCCGGCATGACCGGATCCCTGCCCACCATTCTGCCGGCCCTGCTGCTGCAGAACGGGATGAGCTATTACCGGAACGATTTGTCCGCCACCGTTTTTTCCACCCGGGAGGGGGTGGAGGTGTTCGACGCCTTCGCCAGCCTGTACACCGACTATTCCTGCCTGGTGTATTTTGACGCCCTCAACCGGTTCCGCACCGGCGAGATGCCGCTGCTCATCGGGCCCTTCTCCACCTACAACAGCCTGTATATCCAGGCGCCGGAAATCAAGGGCCAGTGGGTCATGCTGCCCATCCCGGGTACTCCGCGGGAGGAAGACGGCCGCACCGTCGTGGACATCAGCGAGGAGGGTACCGGCACCGCCGCCATCCTGCTCAGGGATTCGGATAAGCGGAACAGCGCCTGGCGGTTCATCCGCTGGTGGTCGAGCGACGAGATCCAGAGCGCCTTCGCGGCCAACCTGGAAACCCTGCTGGGCCCGGCGGCCCGCTATTCCACGGCCAACCGGAACGCCTTCGCGTCCCTGGCCTGGTCGCGTCAGGAACGGGAGCGGCTGGAAAGACAGCGGGACAGCGTCAAGGAAATGCCGGAAATCCCGGCCAGCTATATCCTCTCCCGCAACCTGGCCAACGCCTTCCTGGACGTGGTCAAGGACGGCCGGAACGCCCGGGAAACCATCGGTACATACGCCGTCATCATGGACAACGAGCTCGAGCGCAAGCAGAAGGAACTGGACGCGCGCAAGGCCCGTTCGTAAAGACGAGCTGAAAAGGAGCGTTGGGTATGGAAAAAACAGCGGGCCGGCGGACTTTCCGGGCGCCGGCCACACCGCGCGGCAAGCTGCGCGAGATCCGCCGGGCGGGCGTGTCCTATCTGATGCTGGCGCCCTTCCTGGTGTTTTACGCGCTGACGGTGCTGATACCCATCGCTCTGGTGGTGGTGCTCAGCTTTACCGATTACAACATGTTTCAGGCCCCCGGGTTCACCGGACTAAGCAATTATCTCAACCTGTTCGTTTCGGACACGGTGTTCCTCAAGGCGCTGACCAACACCGTGTACTTCGCCCTGATCACAGGGCCGGTCAGCTTTTTCCTCTGCTTCATCATCGCCTGGATCATCAACGATTTTCCGCCCAAGGTGCGCGCGGTGGTGACGCTGGTGTTCTACGCCCCCTCCATTTCGGGCACCGCCTACACCATCTGGCAGTTCATCTTCAGCCCCGACTCCTATGGCATCGCCAACGGCCTGCTGATGCGCCTGAACCTCATCCGCGAGCCGCTGGTCTGGTTCCAGGATCCGGGCATGAGTTTGAACCTGCTGATCCTGGTGCAGCTGTGGCTGAGCCTGGGGGTAGGGTTCCTGGCCTTCATCGCCGGGCTGCAGAATGTGGACGCCGAGCTGTACGAGGCGGGGGCCATCGACGGCATCCGCAGCCGGTGGCAGGAGCTGTGGTACATCACCCTGCCCTGCATGAAGCCCATGCTGCTCTTCGGCGGCATCAACCAGATCACCACCGCCTTCGCCGTCAGCGACATCAGCATGGTGCTCGCGGGCTTTCCCAGCATCCAGTACGCCTCCCACACCCTGTCCCTGCACGCCTACGACTACGGCATGGTGCGGTATGAGATGGGGTATGCCGCGGCCATTTCGGTGGTGCTGTTCGTGCTCATCCTCTTTACCTACAAGCTGTTTACCTTGATCCTCAGCAAGACCGGACAATGATAAGCGAAAGGGTGGGAAGCCGGCCATGACAAACGCACGCGCGGCGAGCGGCAGCCGCAAAGCCAAATCCCTGGTCCGTTCCCCGGCGGGAAACGTGTTCCTGTTCGCGGTGCTGGCCGTCATGGGGGCGTTTATGGCCCTGCCGCTGGTCTACGCGGTGGTCAGCGCCTTCAAGCCGCTGGAGGAATTCTTCGTGTTTCCGCCCCGGTTTTACGTGGTGAACCCCACCGGCGACAATTTCACCCAGCTGTTCACCCTGACCTCCAATTTGTGGGTGCCCTTCTCCCGCTACGTGTTCAATTCCCTGTTTGTCAGCCTGGTAGCCACCGGGGGAAACCTGCTGTTCTCCTCCAGCGCCGCTTATGTGCTGGCCAAGCACAAGTTCCCGGGGAAAGCCGCCCTATGGAGCGTCATCATCGTGTCCCTGATGTTCACGGCGAAGATTATGAACATCCCCCAGTATCTGGTGTTCGCCCAGCTCCATCTCATCGACACCTACTGGGTCATCATCCTGCCGGCCTTCGGCATGACCATCGGCGTGTTCCTCATGAAGCAGTTCATGGAGGGGATCCATGACGCCATCCTGGAAAGCGCCCGCATCGACGGGGCGGGGGAGATGCGCATCTGCTGGCGCATCGTGATGCCCTCGGTCAAGCCGGCGTGGATCACCCTGATCATCTTCGTGTTCCAGGGGGTGTGGAGCAACACCGGCGGCAACATGATTTACACCGAGGCGGGCAAGGTGCTGCCCACCGTATTGACCCAGATTTCCGCCACCGGCATGGTGCGCGCTGGCGTCGGCGCGGCCGCCGCCTTGATTTTGCTGATTCCGCCCATTGTGGTGTTTGTCATAGCGCAGAGCAACGTTATCGAAACCATGGCCACTTCCGGCGTGAAGGAGTAGGCTGATTTCGGGGGCGCGACGCCCCCGCGCAGAAGGGATGGAGAGCCCATGTTCAAAAAGCCCGCCGCCGCCCTGGCGGCCGTCCTGCTCCTTGTCACCGGGCCCGCCGCCGCGCTGGAGGAAGCCAAAATCACCGCCGGCGCGGAACGCCCCTACAATTACACCGTCTGGGGCGAGTCGGCCGCCGCGCCCTACGCGTATCTGCCCGCCGGGCTGGTTACCGGCGCCGACGCCGGAACCACGGCCTTTGATAAGCCGGCGGATCTGTATGTGCGGGACGGCGAGGTATACGTCCTGGACGGGAAAAACGGCCGGGTGGCGGTGCTGGACGCCTCCCTGAAGCTGACGAGAGAGATCCGTCCGGCCTATGAAAAGGGGCTGGCCGACGCGGCCGGGCTGTTCGTGGACAAGGACAAACGCCTGTACATCGCCCTGCCCGAGCAGCAGGCCGTGCTTATCACCGACGACAAGGGCGCGGTGATAAGGAGCGTGGGCAAGCCGGTGTCCCCGCTGGTGCCCAAGGATATGACCTATAAACCGAAAAAAGCGGCGGTGGGCACCGACGGCAACCTGTATGTGGCGGCCGAGGGCGTGTATTACGGCATGACGGTGTTCAGCCCGGAGGGGGAGTTCCTCCGCTTTTACGGGAGCAACCAGGTGAACGCTTCACTGAAAACCTTCCTGCTCAGCCTGCTGGACGTGTTCCTGACGGCGGAACAGAAGAGCAAGACCGAGCGCAGCCTTCCCGCCGAATATGCCGCCATCGACGCGGACGAGGAGGGCTTCCTCTACTCGGTGACCACCCTGAACGCCGCGGCGGACGGGCAGGTGAAAAAGCACAGCCCCGACGGCGGCAACATCCTGCCCCGGAAAAGCGAGGGTGGCTTCTTCACCGCGTCGGTGAAAACCGGGGTGGGCAACTACGGCGATTTGGAAACCTCCCTGGCGGCCGGCACCGTGGTGACCAGCGTGCTGAGCGATATTGCCGTGGACGAGGAGGGCTTTCTCTTTGTGTTGGATACCCAGCGCGACAAGGTGTTCACCTATGACCAGGACAACACCCTCATCGGCGTCATGGGCGCGCAGGGCACCGCTTTCGGCGCGCTGAAGGAGCCGGTGGCGCTGGACACCCTGGGGGATGACTGCCTGGTGCTGGACGCCTATTCCGGCGGGCTGCTGGTGTTCCGGCCCACCGATTACGGCGGCGGTCTGCGCCGCGCCGTCACTCTCTACGCCGATCAGCAGTACGAGCAGGCGGAAGCCCTTTGGGAGGAGATACGCGAGCAGAACAACAACCTGGAAATTGTGTACGACGGCATCGGCAAATCCGCCCTGGGACGGGGGGATTACGAAAAGGCCATGGCCTGCTTTTCCATCGCCCAGGATAAGCATGGCTACAACCAGGCGTTTTCCGCCCGCCGCAACCAGATAATCCAGAAGGTGTTCCCCTTCCTGTTCGTCGGGCTGCTGGCGGTGCTGATTCTCGTGTGGGTGGCCGTCACTCGGAAGGTCAAGCGGAGCGCGGCGGCGGAGGAAATCCGCGTGCCCCGCGGCAAACTGACGCCCGCCTATACCCTGTTCAAGCCCTTTGCCGGCTATGAGTTGATCAAGAGTGAGCACAAGGGCAGCCTGCTGTACGCCACCCTGCTGCTGGCGGCGGTGTTCGTGCTGCGGCTGGTGTCCATCCGCTATACCGGCTTTCTGTTCAACGACCGCCGGCTGGAAACGGTGAACCTGGCCTTTGAGTTTCTGCAGGTGGCGCTGCTGTTCCTGGTGTGGATCGTCAGCAGCTGGGCGGTGGCCTCCTTCATCGAGGGGGAAGGCTTTTTCCGGGAGATTTACATCGCCTGCGCCTATGCCCTGACGCCCTACGCCTGCTCGCTGCTGCTGGCGGTGCTGCTCAGCAACGTGCTGTCTTTGGAGGAAAGCGTCCTGCTGACGGCGGTGCAGAGCATCGGAATTTACTGGAGCGCGCTGCTGATGTTCGTGGGGCTGATGAAGGTACACCGCTACTCCTTCCGCAAAACCGTCCTGTCCCTGCTGCTGTCGGCGGTGGCGATCCTATTCCTGCTGTTTATCGGGGTGCTGGCCTACAGTCTGGTGGGACAGCTGGCGTCCTTCTTACAGGATATTGTCCGCGAGATCGGGTTCCGGATCCAGTGATTATGAACGGAGGGTGCGTGCCGTGAAGATAACCAAACTCAGCGCCGTCCTGCTGGCCGGCTGCCTGCTCTGCGCCTCCTGCGGGAAGGCGGAGGAACCCGAGGCGGCCCCGCACACCCCCCTCGCGTATACGGGCGGGGAGGCGGCCTTCGAGCCGGCGGCGGAAAACGGGGAGCTTAAGCTGTACGTCCGGCGGGACACCGGCGCGTTCTATGTGGAAAACGCCGCCCGGCAGGCCCGCTGGTACAGCAATCCGCCGGACGCGGAAAACGACCCAGTCGCCAACAGCCTGTATAAAATCAACATGCGTTCCCAGCTGCACCTGACCTTTCTGAACGACAAGCTGGTGACCGACGACGTGAACAACTACACCGGATCGGTGCAGCAAAAGACCTTTGCTTGTGAGAGTATCCCGAACGGGGTGCGCTTCACCTTCGATTTTCCCGACGAGGGCTTCACGATACCGGTGGAATACGTCCTGGGGGACGGCCGGCTGACCGCCCGCGTGGCGGTGGGGGAGATCGAGGAGTACGGGGACAACCGGCTGGTGTCCGTCGAGCTGCTGCCCTATTTCGGCGCCGCCGCCTCCGCGAGCAGCGGGTTCGTGCTGCTGCCGGACGGCTGCGGGGGGCTCATCGACGTGGGCTCCCCCGGCGAGGACGTGCTGCGGGCCGGCAGCTATTCCGGGCAGGTGTACGGCCGGGATCCGGTGTATTCCCTGCCCAGCCGGGCGCTGGCCCGCTCGCCGGAGCTGACGCTCCCGCTGTTCGCCATCCGGGAGAACAGCCAGGCGTTTCTGGCCATTATCCGCAAGGGCGCGGCCCTTGCGTCCGTTTCCGCCTCGCCCAACCTGGTGGACACTTCCTACGCCAGCGCCTCGTCCGCCGTCACCCTGCGCGGGGTGGACAACGCCGTGCTGCGGGAAATGACCGGTTCGGCCCGCTCGGTGGTGACCTATAATCCCTATATGGCAGCGCTGGATGCCTATGAGGTGGACTATTTCCTGCTGACCGGGGAGGACGCACAGCTGGAGACGATGGCGGAGCTGACCGGCCGGGAGCTGCTGGGCGAGAAGGCCGGCGGCGCGCCGGACAGCCGCCTGTTCCTGGAGCTGCAGATGACCGCCCGGGAGCTGTCCAGCATCCTGGCCGTGCCGATGGAAACCGTCCGGCCCCTGATGACCGCCGGGCGGGTGGAGACCCTGCTCGGGGAACTGGGGGAGGCGGGGCTGTCGGGCCTGTCCGTCCAGCTGGACGGCTGGCAGAAGGGCAGCGACTACCAGAAGGTGCCGGTGTTCGGCAAGGCGGACGGGGCCGTCGGCGGGCGGCGGGCGTTCGCCGAGCTGCTGGCGGCCGGGGAGCGGACCGGCGCCGCGATTTACCCGGCGGCGGACTTCATCAACCTGTACAAGGCGGGCAACGGCGCGGGGAAAAGCGCCGACGCCGTGCGCAATATTTCCGGCGGGGTGTATGAGCAGAGCCCGTATTTGCGCAGCACCTATACGAAAAATCCCGCTATCCCGACCTGGAATCTGCTGGGCGCCGCGGCGTTCGAGCGGCTGTTCACCGCTTTCGCCGGGCAGGCGGCTGGCCAAGCGGTCGGCATTGCCGACCGCTCCAGCGGGGCCATCCTGCCCTCGGACGGCCGGCGCTCCCAGTTCACCGGCGCCCGGCCCACCGACCGCCAGACGGCGCTGGAGCGGTACGAGAGCGCTTACCGGGCGGCGGGGGACAAGGGACTGCGCCTCTTGTTCAACGACCCCAAAGGGTACGTGTTCCCCTACGCGGCGGGGCTGACCGGCCTCGAAAATTCCACCAGCGGGTATGCCGGCTTCTCCCGGGAGGTGCCCTTCGTGCAGATGGTGCTCCACGGCCGGGTGAGCTACGCCGGCGGGGCCTGGAACCTGAGCGGCGATTTTCGCCGCACCCTGCTCAAGGCGGCGGAATATGGGGAAGCGCCCTATTTCCGCCTGACGGAATTCGCGGACGGCGACACCCGCCTGGCCGCCCGGTTCAGCGACGTGTTCAGCAGCAATCTGGCCTACTGGCAGCCGAAGCTCGTCGAGGCGTACCGGGAGCTGGAGCCGCTGCTCGCCCGGGTGGAGGGCGCGCGGATGACCGGCCACGGGGCGCTGGCCCCCGGCCTGTACCGCACGGTCTACGACAACGGCGTGCGGGTCTATGTCAATTACGGGGATGTGCCGGCGCAGGCGGACGGCCTGGAGATTCCGGCCCGCTCCTTCCGCTTGGCCGGCTGACGGGGAGGAAACAACCATGTCTTATGAAAAGAAAAAGTCCCTGATCGGCTACGGGTTCATCAGCCCGTGGATCCTCGGCGTGGCGCTGTTTTTCGCCTATCCCTTCGTGCTGACCGTCTACTACTGCTTCAACACGCTGACCTTGGAAAACGGCGGCTTTCAGACCAGCTTCGACGGGCTGCGCCATTTCCGCACCATGTTCACCGGGGATCCAGAATTCCTCACGGCCCTGGGAGGCGCGCTGGTCAACCTGTTGTACACCGTGCCCCTCATCGTGCTGTTCAGCCTGCTCATCGGCGTGCTGCTCAACCAGAAAATTTTCGGGCGCACCCTGTACCGCGCCATCTTTTTCCTGCCGGTTATCGTCACGTCGGGGGTGGTGCTGTCCATCCTGTCCAGCGACCTCAACTCCTCCCTCATGCTCGGGGAGCAGGCCAGCCGGAGCAACAGCGCCCTGATGAACATCACGGTGCTGGACGATCTGCTGGGCGGGCTCGGGCTGCGGCAGGGTTTGGCGGACGGCATCTCCAAATTCGTGTCCCAGACCATCAACGTGGCCTGGTACGCGGGGGTGCAGATTCTCCTGGTGCTCGCGGGGCTGCAGAGCGTGTCGCCCAGCCTGTACGAGGCGGCGCGCATCGAGGGCGCCACCAAATGGGACGAATTCTGGAAAATCACCTTCCCGATGCTGATGCCCATCCTGTTCGTCAACATCCTGTATTCCATCATCGATTCCTTCACCCGGGAGGACAATCCCGTCATGAAGGTTATCAACGGCAACATCGACAGCTATTCTTACGCGAGCGCCATGTCCGTGGTGTACAGCGTGATCATCCTGCTGCTCATCGGCGCGGTGTTCCTGCTCATCGGCCGGCGGATCCTGTATACCGAGAAATAGGGAAGGAGGAACGCGTCCATGACCTTCAGTAAACGGGGCGGCCTGACCCCCCGCCAGGTGCGCGCGGCGCAGAAGCTGTCGCGGCATACCGCCGGCTTTTTCGGCAAGCTGCTCTATCATGTGTTCATGTTAGCCGTCAGCTTCATTATGCTGTATCCGGTGCTGTATATGCTCAGCATGACCTTCCGCCCGGCGGCGGACATGAACAACCCCAATGTGGTCTGGATTCCCACCGCCTTCACCCTGTCGAACCTGAGGCAGATCTGGGAGTACATGGACTATCCCCGGCTGCTGCTCAACACCGTTACCCTGTGCGTGCTCACCTCCCTCATTCAGGTGGCGGTCTGCGGCATCGTGGGGTACGGCTTCGCCCGGTTCCAGTTCAAGGGCAAGGGCGTTTTCATGGCGGTACTGCTGCTGACCGTCGTTCTGCCGCCCCAGGCGGTGGCCATCCCCAACTTTTTGATGTACAGCGATTTCAACCCTTTCGGCCTCATCAGCCTGGCCAACGTCTTTCTGGAGCCCAACATCAAGATGTCGCTGCTGGATAATCCCCTGGTGTTTTATCTGCCCGCCGCCCTGGGCATGGGTTTGCGCAGCGGCCTGTTCATCCTCATCTTCCGCCAGTTTTTCCGCAACCTGCCCCGGGACCTGGAGGACGCCTCCTCCGTGGACGGCTGCGGCCCCGTGCGCACCTTCGGGCGGATCATGCTGCCCAACTGCGTGCCGGTGATTGTGGTGGTGCTGCTGTTTTCCATGGTGTGGTATTGGAACGACAGCTATTACGTCTCCATGTATTTCGACAATTTCCAGACGGTGTCCTCCAAGCTCTCCCAGCTTTCGGTGGACATCTACCGTCTGGTGGCCGGGGTGGACGCCACCAACCCGTTTACCATGGCCGTGTGGATTCAGGCGGGCGCGGCCCTGTCCATGCTGCCCATGCTGCTGCTGTATATCATCTGTCAGCGGTTTTTCGTCGAGAGCATCGAACGTTCCGGCATGGTCGGCTGAACCGGCCGGGACGGACACGATATAGCGCGAAAGAAAAGGGGGATACTCATGAACAAACACGCCCACGCAAGCATCCGGCTGCTGGCGGCCGCGGCGGCCTGCCTGCTGCTGGCCGCTTGCGCCCGGCCTCCGGCCGGCCCCATTGCCTCGTCGGGGGACAACACCTTCACCTTCGGCGGAGAGGAAGCCTCCGCCCCTCTCTCGACCACGACGGGGGACGCCGTGTCGTCGGAGGAAAGCAGCGGACAGACTGCCGAGCCCGGCAAGGAGCCGGACAAGACCAAGCGGCCCACCACGGCCTCCACCAAGGGGACGACCGGCACCTCCTCCGCCCCCATTCCTCCCAAGAACGGCATGACGGAGGCCAAGATCCAGCAGGTGAACGGCATTCCCCGCCTGGTGATCGACGGCAAGCAGGTGCAGCCTGTGCTGGCCGCCCTCAACGGCACCGCCTCGGAGGGGGAGAACTTCGCCGCGGTGCTCCGCCAGATCCAGAAGGCCCGGGACGGCGGCGTCAACCTGCTCGAGCTGACCATCGACGTGTCCGGCGTCCGGTACCCCGACATGTATGTGGATAAGCTGTACAACCTGATGAAAAAGGTGTACGACGCCAACCCCGCCGTCAAGGTCATCCTGCGCTTCACCATCTGGCTGACCCCCACCTATATGGGCGTGCCGGAAACCGAGGTGGGCGAGCTCAACGGCGGTTCCAAGCCTTACACCTCCTGCTCCTTCGCCTCCGAAAAGGCGGTGGAGGGGGCGAAGAAAATGACCCGCAACCTCTGCCAGGTGGTCTTGCAGGACGATTTTCTCAACAAGATGGTCGTCGGCTACCAGCCCTGCGCCGGGGACGCGGGCGAATGGTTCGGCCCGGAGTACTGGAGCGGCGGCATGGACACCTCCGTGCACAACCGGGACGCCTTCCGCGCCTATCTGAAGAAGGTCTACGGCACCGACGCCAATCTGCGCAAGGCCTGGGGCGACGCCTCCGTCACCCTGGCGAACGCCCCCCTGCCCGATCACCACAAGCTGCCGAGCGTCATCGGCACCGGCGGCTATACGGCCACCAAGCAGTACCTGATGACCGACCCCGCCAACCGGATTTACGTGGACTATCTCGACTACACCAACCAGCAGCGGGCCGATATTCTCAACGCCCTGGGCCGGGTCATCAAGGAGGCCACCGGCGGCAAGAGCCTGGTCAGCGTGTTCAACGCCTATCACACCGAGGTGTACAGCGCGGCCTCCGGCTCCTTCGGGGCGCGGCATCTCATCGACAGCCCGTACATCGACTGCATCGCCGGCCCCGTTTCCTATGAGGATCGCAACGAGGGCGGCATGGGCGCGTATTACACCTTCGTCAACTCCCTGGCCCTCAACGGCAAGCTGTGGATCGACGAGGGCGACTACCGCACCACCTTCAAGACCGCGCCGGGCAGCAACCCCACCGGCGGCGGGCAGGACGGGGTGGGGGACAGCATGCCCTTCATCAAGAGCACCGAAAACGTCTACGAGGTGCTCAAGCGGCAGTTCGGCAAGCAGATGGTATTCTCCACCGGCACCTGGTATTTTGACCTGGTGGAGCGGGGCTGGTTCGACGACGCGCCGTTCTGGAAGCTGAACGGGCAGCTGGCGGGCCTGGCCGACAAGTACCAGAGCCTGAAAAAGGGCAGCCGCCCCGAGGTGGCCATCGTCATGGACGAGAGCGCCATGTCCCTGTCTGGGGACGGCCGGCTCGGCCAGGACTTGCTGGCGGCCAGCCGGAAGGTGATTTACCGCTCCGGCCTTTCCTTCGGGCTGTACATGATGGAGGATCTGGTGGCCGGGAAGATACCCGACGCCAAGCTGTACGTGCTGCTCAACCCCTGGCGTATCGACAGCGCGGAGGCCAAAAAGCTGGAGGGAGTCCTGCATAAGAAGGGCAAGACCACCCTGTGGCTCTACGGCGCGGGGGACACCTCCCTGGCGGATTTCCGTTCCCTGACGGGGCTGAACGTCCAGGAAAAGAAGGGGCAGAGCTTCGACAACACCATCAAGACGGCGGCCAACGCCGGCAGCCTGCTGCCCGGCCTGCCCGGGAACGCGGCCCTGTCCGGCATCGGCGCAAACCCGCTGTATACGGTGAACGAGGCGGCCGGCGTGCAGGTGCTGGGCCGGTACCAGAACGTTTCCGGCTCCCCGGCCGGGTACGCCATGACGGAAAAGGACGGCTGGACCTCGATTTTCTACGGCAGCAGCAGCCTGACGCTGGAGGTGCTCAAATCCGCGGCCCGCAAGGCGGGGGCCACCGTCTTCTCCGACGTGTCTTCCACCTCTGGCGATGTGCTGTACGCCGACCAGGGGCTGGCAGTGCTCCACACGGCCACCGCCGGCAACAAGACCATCCGTTTCCCCGCCGGCACCACCGATGTGTATGAGTATTTCACGGGCAAATGGACCAGCGGCGGCACCGTCACCCTGTCCTGCAAGCAGTACCAGACCCTGTATTTCTTCTACGGGAAAAAGGCGGACATCCAGGCCGCCGGCATCGGCAAGTAAAAGGAGGCTTCGACCATGAAAAAAACCATCGCGCTGCTGGCGCTGGCTGGGCTGCTGGCCGCTCCGCTGACCCTGCTCGGCGGCTGTAACACCATCCAGACCGAGGGCGGGGATCTCAAGGACATCAAGGGCCGCCCGCTGACCATCGCCTCCTTCGTCGACCTGTCCCTGGATAAGCCGGGGCAGAACGGCAACGTCAACCTGTTCTACGAAGCCAAGCAGAAATACGAGAAGGAGAACAACGCCGCCATCACCTTCAAGCTGTACAACGAGCAGATTTTCCAGAACAAGCTCATTCAGATGGTCGGCTCGGGCAACGCGCCGGATCTGGTGTACTGCGGCACGCTGCACATGCCACGTTTCGCGGCCATGCAGCTGCTCCAGCCCATCGACGAGTTCATGGATCCCGCCGCGGTGAACTATCCCGACACCGCCGCGTCCATCATGTGGGGCGGCAAGCACTACGCCGCCCGGGTGGAGCAGATCCAGCCCTACGTCATCTGGTACAACAAGAAGATTTTCCAGAAGAACGGCATCACCGAGCCCTACACCCTCTGGAAGGAGGGAAAATGGAACTGGGAGAAGTTCCGCGAGGTGGGCATGGCCCTGACCCAGGACACCGACAAGAACGGCGAAACCGACCTGTGGGGCTTCGACACCTCCGGCATTTACACCCCCATGTGGGCCAACGCCGGCAAGTGGTTCAAGGTGGACGACAATAAAAACGTCACCATCACCTGGAAGGAGCCCGCCTTCTACAACGGTCTGAAATTTATGCAGACCGCCGTGCAGACCGACAAGTGGTGGTGCCCCGATCCCATCGCGGGCTATAACCAGTTCGCCACCGGCAACTTCGCCATGATCGGAGAGCCCTTCGAGTTCATTCAGAAATACGCCAAGAACATGGACACCAGCCTCATCGCCTGCGCCCCCTGGCCGCAGGGTCCCAATTTCCAGGAGAACGGCGGCAAATACTACACCGCCTGCAACATTATCGGCATCGCCAACGGCGCGAAGAACCCCTACGGCGCGGCGGCCTACTGCAGCCTCATCACCGAGCTGGAGAAGGGCCTCGACCGCATCCCCTTGGGCAACGCCGAGGCGGAGAAGTACCTCTCCGAGCAGGACTGGGAGGTGCTGGATCATGTGCGGAACAACGCCCTCATCGACTCGCTGGGCTGGGGCGAATGGGACGGCAGCAAGTGGTTTTATCCCATCGTCACCGAGAACCAGGACATCTCCACGGTGCTGGATTCCCTGGAAAGCGTGCTGAAAAATGAGATCAACAAAACCATGTCCTACAAGCTGCCCGAGATCGAGGACTTCAAAGAGCCGGAGCCGCTGACCTTTGAAAACGGCGACATGGGGTACATGACCACCGACGGCTGCGCCGGATCCGCGTCCATTACCACCGCCTCCGGGGAGACCTTGGCGGGCAAATCCTCCCTCAAGCTCAAGCTGGGCGGCACCGAGAAGGCGGCCCTGCGCACCGACCCGGGCAAGCTGAAAATCCCCGGCTACCATTCCTACAAGGTGAGCTTCGATTACAAGTTCCTGAAGGTGGACGAGGCGTGCAAGGAGTACGGGCTGGATCTCTTCGTGACCATGCGGCCCTTGGCCAGCGTGGATTCCGACGCCTACCAGACCGGCTACATCGCGCTGTCGGGCGTCGACGGGGACACCGGCACGGCCACCGGTGAAATCAACCTCAACACCGGGGAGGCCGACATCTGCCTGACCTTCGTCAACGGCATCACCGGCGGCGGCGAAATCGCCATCGATAACCTGCAAATCACCGAAATCCCCACTTGACGGCGAAAAGAGGGATGCGAGAGATGAAAGGGTTCACACGGCGTTTCCTGGCCCTCGATCTCAGTCTGTTCCTGCCGGCGGGCGCCGGCCAAGACCACCGCGACGCTCCCGGTTTCCGCCGCCGAGATCTCCTCGGTCCCGCTTACGACGCGGGCCGTCCCGGTCTCCGTCCTACAGGCGGGGGAACCTGGTGGTTCGTCTTCCGAAAGAGAAAAGGAGAGGATGCCCCATGAACATTGCGGTCGGGTCGCTGCAGCAGGAGGCCAACTCCTTCTGCCCCCTGCTGGCCGACGAGACGGCCTTCGATTACGCGGCGGGGGAGGCCATGCTGCAAAACATCGCCGTGACCGACTTGTTCCGGCAGGCGGGCGCCGTGCTGTGGCCCACCATTTACGCCAACGCCGTCCCCTGCGGCACCTTGAAGAGGGAAGCCTTTCTCCGCCTGGCCGGCGACCTGGTGGAGCGGCTGCCCGACGCGGCGCGACTGGACGGGGTCTGGCTCTACCTCCACGGCGCCATGAACGTGGAGGGGCTGGGCAGCGGCGAGCTGGCCCTGCTGAAAATGGTGCGGGAAAAGGTGGGCTGGGAGGTGCCGGTGGCGGTGGCCCTGGATTTCCACGCCAACCTGCCGCCGGAGCTGATGGATACCGTCAACGTGGTCTGCGGGTACAAAACCGCGCCCCACGCCGACATGCGCGAGACCCAAATCAAGGCGGGGGAATGCCTGCTGCGCTGTATTCGAGAGGGGCTTCGGCCTCGGCCGGTCATCGAGAAAATCCCCATGATGCTCTCGGGCGACACGGTCATCACCGCCGAGGAGCCCATGCGCGGGGTGATGGAGCGGGCGGCCGCCCTGGCCGGCCGGCCCGATATTCTGGACATTTCGGTTTTCAGCGGCCAGAGCTGGGTGGACGCGCCCCAGGCGGGCGCCTGCGTGGTGGTCAGCCCCGCCGGCCCCGTTCCCGACGCGAAGGAGCTGGCCCGGGATGTGGCCCGCCGGTTCTGGGACGCACGGCGGGATTTCCGCTTTCAGGTGCCGGCCCTGGAGCCGGCCGAGGCCGTCGCTCTGGCGGCGGCCAGCCCGGAGAGTCCGGTGTTCGTCTCGGATTCCGGGGACAACACCACGGCGGGGGCCGCCGGGGACAGCACCGAGCTGCTGCGGCACCTGCTGGAGCAGCCGGCGCCCTGCCTGGCGGCGGGGATCACCGACCGGCCATTTGTGGAGGCCTTCTGGGACTGTCCGGCCGGGACGGCGCTGACCGCGTCCCTGGGCGGGACGCTGGATCCCGCGAACCCCCGCCTGACGTTGGAGGCCGTCCTGGTGCGCAGCGGGCGGATCCTTGGCTGGGACGGGTTCGATGCCGGGCGGGCGGTGGTGGTGCGGGCGGGGCAAACCGACGTGCTGGTGACCGAGAACCGCTGCTCGATTATTTCCCCGGAAATCCTCCTCTCCATGGGACTGGATTTCCGCGATTACAAAATCGTGGCGGTGAAGCTGGGCTATCTGTATCCCAAGCTGGCCGCCGCGGCGCCGAAGGCCGTGCTGGCTTTTACCTCCGGCTCCAGCTGCGTGGCGATAGAAAAATTAAAATTTCGGGAAATTTCGCGTCCCATGTTCCCAATTGATGCCAATACAGTGTATACTATAGGGGAATAACGGCTTCCGGGGCGTTCGGCTCTGCGGGAGCGGATAGGATGTCCGGCTGGGGCCGGGCAGGAGGTGCGACTATGGCGGTGAGTATTAAGGACGTGGCGCGGATGACGGGGTTGTCCCCCTCTACGGTTTCCCGCGTGATCAATAAGAAGGGCAATATCAGCGGCGCGACCACCGAACGGGTGATGGAAGCGGTGCAGGAACTTGGCTATGTCCCCAACAACGTCGCCAGAAGCCTGAAAAGCCGCAAAACCCGTACGGTCGGCGTGATCATCCCGGATATCAGCGAGACATTTTTCTCCCACATCATCAAGGGCGTGGACGCGGTGCTGGGGGAGCATGGGTATTCCATTGTGCTGTGCGACACCAACGAGAACCCGGACAAAGAGGAAAAGCTGATAAACGTCCTGCACGAGTCCCAGGTGGATGGGGTGGTCATCGCCACGGTGCAGGAAGGCGCGCGGTTGGAAAAAATCCGCAGCCTGCAGCATCTGCCGGTCGTGTTCATCGACAATATCCCCAGCATGTCGGCCAATTTCGACTCGGTGGCCCTGGACAACGTGCGGGCCAGCACCCTGGCGGTCGATTATCTGCTGGATAACGGGCATGAGCGTATCGCCGCCATCATGGGCAAGCAGAGCGAGTATACCGGTTTCGAGCGGTATGTGGGCTTCATGCGCGCCCTTCAGAACCGGGGCGTCGCGCCCGATCCGGATCTCATCCGCTTCGGGGATTTCAAGGAGGCGTCGGGCTATCAGGAGATGATGGCCCTGCTCGAGAGCGGCCGCGCCTTCTCGGCGGTATATATCGCCAGCAGCAAGATGACCTACGGCGCCATCGCCGCTCTGCGGGAAAAGGCCGTGCGCTTCCCCGAGGATCTCTCGGTGGTCGGCTTCGACGTGCACGACGAATATCACCTGATGTCCCCTCAGATCACCACCATCCTGCAGCCGGAAAGGGAGATCGGCGTCGCCGCCGCCCAGCTGCTGCTCAAACGGATGGACACGGAGGGACAGCAGGTCAGCTTCCGTCAGCGGATCGTGCTCGATCCTCTGATCAGCGTCAAGGAATCCTGTCGGAAATTGTAGGGCGGTTCCCTCCCATACGGGAGGGGGTTCCCGAACAAATGCAAACGTTATCATAACTAACTGTACAAAGAACCGGTTGGAAAACTGTCGTTTTAATGCTGCCCTTCGGGGCGCTTTAAAAGAATATTATAAGGAGGTCTGCAAACATGAAAAAGCGGAGTTTGTTGCTGGCGGCGGCGGTGCTGACCGCGGCGCTGGCCCTGCCGGCCGCGGCGGAGGAAGCCACGGTCGTGCCCAACGCGGATATCGTTCATGCCTACCTGACCACCACCGAGCAGGGAATCGCGGTTGCCTACGACGCGGAGAAGGGGGCCACCTTCAGCAAAAGCGCGCCCCTGACCAGCTATGAGCGGATTGGCACCTCCTGGACGGCCGCCAATTATCAGGTGGACGGCCTGCGCCTGGAATTCACCGACGTCACCATGAAGAACGAGGGGGAGGCCATTCCCCGCATCTCGGTAGAGCTGACCCCCAACACCGACGGCGCCACCTTTATCGGCACCGCCAACAACAAGGGGCTTCTGTTCATTCCGGCCAAGGGCTTTTTCGGGGACACCGATCTGATTCTCAACCTGGGCAATCTGAAAAGCTACCCGGATGATTACGTCAAGGGCCTCAACGTGCTGGAAGCCTTCTACGTCCGGGAGGGCGAGGCGCCCTTCGCCCACCTGACGGAGGAAAACGCCTCCTACAGCATCCAGTTCAATAAGGTGGGGGACGACTACATCATCGCGGTGGACGACTGCGCCTATTACCGGGTACCGGCGAGCATCATCGACGAGAGCATCAGCAACGACATCGAGGGCTACGATCCCGCCCCGACCTTTATCTATGAGGATCTGCCGGCGGGCAACGCCGTGATCAACCTGCGCACCTGGTCGGCCGGCAAGTCCTTCCAGTTCACCTGGTCAGCCATCACCACCGGCGCTGCGGCCGCGGCGGATCTGCCGGTCACTCTGACCGAGGCCCAGCTGAAGGCCGCCCTGGCCGCCAAAGGGGACGCCGCGTCCGTCACCTACGGGGACGCGCCCTCCATCGAGCTGCCCGCCGGGGCCACCCTGGCCGATCTCGAGGCGGCGCTGAGCATCAGCGACGATTTCACCTATGTCGTCAAATCCGGCGCGGACGCGGTGACCGGCGCCACGACGCCCCTGACGGCGGAAATGACCCTGCGCCTGTTCACCGGGGACAGCCCCGTGGCCAACGGTGTGTTCGCCATCAAGCTGAAGGAAGAGACCCCGGCCACCACGACCACGACTGCCACGCCCACCACCGCCGCGACTTCGCCCACCAGCGGCACGGCCGACGTGCCGGCAACCGGCGGCGGCTTGCCTTGGCCGGCTCTGCTCCTCCTGCCGGCGGCGGGCCTCGCCCTGGCGCTGGCGGCCGGGCGGAAGCGCGCGGCGCGGTAAGCGGCGATGGCGCGCGGCATACGCCTCGGGGCGGCCCTGCTGGCGGCGCTGCTGCTGACGGCCGGCTGTTCCCGGCCGGCGGCCGGCCCCGCAGGGAGTGACAGTTCCATGGACAACACCTTTGTTCTCGGGAGCACGGCGGCGCAGAGCGCCGCCTCCTCCCCGCAGACGACGGCGGGCACCGCCGCCGTTTCAACCGGCGGCGTCCGAACGGAAGGCACCGCCCCCGCTACGGGCCGGCCGCCTTCCTCCTCCGCCGCGACGGCCCCCGCGCCCTCCTCGTCCGGTTCCACCGAGCTGACGGTCAGCGAGAGCAGTGTGACCTTTTTCGGTCGCCACTACGAGGATCCCCGCTTCGGCGCCTGGTTTTTCAACTGGACGGGGGCCGGTTTTCTCGTACGCTTTTCCGGCACCTCCCTGGCGGCGGATTTCATTTCTAATCACGGCATGGAGACGGCGGCCACCCAGCCCTATATCCGCGTATATGTGGACGACGGGGAGCCGGCGCGCCTGAAAATCACCCAAAACGGGCGGGTGACGCTGGCCGAGGGGCTGTCGGCCGGTGAGCATACCGTCCGGGTGGTGAAGCTCAACGAGACCATGCTCAATTCCCTGGGGGTGCAGAAGCTGATCGTCTCCTCCGGCGGCCGGTTTCTTCCGCCGCCCGCCCTGCCGGCGCGGCGCATCGAGGTAATCGGGGATTCCATCACCTGCGGCTACGGCAACGTGCCCCCCTTCGGGCAGGCGGAGCTGACCTCGGAAATCGAGGACGGCACCCAGACCTACGGCGCCTTTATCGGCGCGCATTTCGGCGCGGACACCCGGATCGCCGGTGTCTCCGGGGCGGCGGTGTACCGCAACTATCTGGGGACGGTGAGCAACTTTTTCACCCGCTACGCCTGGTCCGATTACTACGACGAAATCCCTTACGATTTCACTAGCTGGACGCCGGATTTGGTCATTCTCAATCTCGGTACCAACGATTTCGACAAGGGTTCCACCCGGGAGGAATTCCTGGCCGGCGGGAAGAAATGGCTGGAATTTCTGCGCCAAAAGTATCCCGGCGCGGTCATCCTCTGGACCTACGGCGTGATGAACCGGCAGAGCGATCCGGTTATCCGGGAGGTGGTGGCCGCCCGCAACCAGGCGGGGGACAGCCGGGTGTCCTACCATCCGCTGACCGCCATGAACACGGCGGCGGACGGCATCGGCGGCGGGGGCCATCCCACCGCCGCCACCCACCGCAAGATGGCCGACGAGCTGATCCCGGTCATCCGCACCCTCATGCGCTGGTAAGCAGCGAAGCCGCTCGGATGAAACGTCCGAGCGGCTTCGTTTTGCAGAAAAGGGGCTTGCATTTTTCTACGGGAGGGGGTATTCTATATTTAGATAAATTTCTAAATATAGAATATGGAGGATGCGGTTATGGGTTTTGCGGAGACCTTCAAGGCGTTGGGGGATCCGGTGCGGCGGGCCATTCTCGAGCTGCTGCGGGAGGGGGAGCGGCCCGCCGGGGACATCGCCGCCCGGTTCGATTTGACCGGCGCGACGGTATCGTACCATCTGGCCCAGCTGAAAAAGGCGGGGCTGGTGGCCGAGACCCGGCGGGGGACCTATCTGTATTATCAGCTGAACGCCTCGGTGGTGGAGGAGGCCATGCTCTGGCTGGCCGGATTGACGGCCGGGGCGGGGGAGGAGGAAGCCCATGATCAGGCTTGACCGCACGCTGCTGTGCTCCTCGCTGCTGTGCCTGGCGCCCATGGTTCCCTCCGGCGTCTTTTACAGCCGGTTGCCGGAACGGGTGGCGGTGCATTTCAACGCCGCGGGGCAGGCCGACGGCTTTGCGCCCCGGTGGTTCGCCGCCTTCGGCCTGCCGCTGCTCCTGCTGCTGGTGAACGTTTTCGTCCATCTGCGGCTGAATCATGACCCCCAGCGTCAAAACGCCTCGGCGGTGCTGGCGCAGGCGGGCAGATGGATCGCGCCCCTGGCCAGCGTGGTGACGGAAGCCGTCCTGCTCATCCACGCCCTGCGGGGGCCGGTGAACTTCCATCTGTATTTCTCCCTTCTGGCGGGGGTGCTGGTGACGGTGGCGGGCAACTACCTGCCCAAATGCCGGCAGAATAGGACTGTGGGCATCAAGCTCCCCTGGACGCTGCGCAGCGAGGCCAATTGGAACAAGACCCACCGGGCGGCCGGCTTCGTGTGGATAGCGGGGGGCCTCATGCTGATAGCCGGTGCCTTCCTGCCCGTGCCGTGGCTGGAGCCGGCGGTGGCAGCCCTGCTGGTGCTGTTCCCCCTTCTGTACTCCTTCGCGCTGCATAAACGGGGGAGTTAGGCAACTCCCGTCCTCCCGCTGCATAGACTGAGATAGGAAGCGGGAGGTGATCCATTGGATTTAAAAAATTACCAGGTGACGGTGCGGGAGATCCTGGCCAATCCGGCGGCCAAGGCGGTGATTCGCCGGGAGCTGCCCGAGGTGATGAACAGCCCGCTGCTGTCCTTCGCCCAAAGCATGACCCTGCGGCAGGTGCTGAGCCTTGCGGGGAACATCCCCCAGGAAAAGCGCGATCGCATCCTTGCCGCCCTGAAAGAGGCCTGAACCAAGCCCAAATGAAAACGCCCGCCGATTTCGGCGGGCGTTTTGTCAGCTTTTGCGGCGATAGATACAAACGCCGTCCTTGTAGGTTTCCAGCACCCGGATGTCTCGCAGGGCTTCCGGCGGGGTCTGCAGGGGGTTGCGATCGAGGACGGTGAGATCCGCCCTCTTGCCGGGGGCCAGCGTGCCCTTTTCCCCCTCCTCGCCGTACTGCCAGGCGGCGTTGGCCGTCACGGCCCGCAGGGCGGTCAGGGTGTCCACCCGCTCCTCCTCCCCCAGCAGGACGCCAGCCTTGGTGCGGCGGTTCACGGCGCACCAGACGGTTTCCAGCATGTCGGGCGGGATCACCGGGGTGTCCTGGTGGAAGGTGAAGCGAATCCCCAGCTTTTCGGCGGAGCGGGCGGGGCTGATGGCCGAGGCCCGCGCCCTGCCGAAGTTTTCCAGGTGGGTGTCCCCCCAGTGATAGACATGGGCCACAAAAAAGGAGGGGGTCACGCCCAGCCGCTTCACGGCGGGAAGCTGATCCGTCCCCAGCAGCTGGGCATGGATGAGGACCGGCCGCAGGGCGGACGCCGCCGGGCCGACGGCCTGCACCGCCCGCAGGAACTGGGCACAGGCGGCGTCGCCGTTGCCGTGGGCCAGCGGCTGCATCCCGTCCCGGACGGCCTGGCGCAGCACGTCCTCCACCTGATTGTCCGTCAGCGTGCCGTAGCCGGTATAGTCCCCGCCCCCCTCGTAGGGGCGGCGCATCCAGGCGGTGCGCCCCTGGGGCGAGCCGTCCAGGAACATCTTGTACCCGCCGATTTTGAACCGATCCTTGTACCGGCGGAGGTGCTCCGGAAAGGCCGCCTTCACCGCCGCGGCGCTGGCGGCGTCGGGGTATCCCACCACGTCGAGCCGGAGCAGCCCGGCCTGCAGCAGCGCCTGGTACAGGGGGATGAGCTGCGTGGGAAGCATCCCCTCCTGGACGGTGGCGATGCCATGGGAGGCGTACTGATCCTGCACCCGGCGATAGGCGTCCAGCAACGCTTCGACAGAGGGCATGGGCACCTGCTTCTGGGCCTCCAGGAAGGCGTTTTCCTCCATATAGCCGGTCAGCCGGCCGTCCTGGAGCCCGATGCGGCCTCCGGACGGGGCAGGGGTGTCCGCCGTGACGCCCAGGCGCTCCAGTCCCCGGGTATTAAACACCCCCATATGGCCGGAGCGGTGCTGGAGCATCACCGGGTTGTCCGGCGCGGCGGCGTCGAGCAGGGCCCTGTCGGGGTGGCGCTTTTCCCTCAGCGCGTTGTGGTCGTAGCCCTTGGCGATGATCCACGCACCCGGCTCCGGACGCTGGGCGCGGATGTGCTCCCGCAGCCGGCCGGCGATTTCCTCCAGGTCGGCGCATTCATCCAGAGGCACCTGGAGCAGGGCGTTGGCCGCGGCGGAAAAGTGACCGTGCGGGTCGATGAAGGCGGGCAGCAGGGTGTGCCCCTGCAAATCCACCCGCCGCGCCCCGGTCCCGGCCAGCTGGCCGGCTTCCTCCCGCGTCCCCGCCAGGACGATCCGGCCGTCCCGCACCAGCAGGGCCTCAGCTGTGCGCGCGCCGTCCTCCAGGGTCAGCACCGCGCCGTTTTCAAACAAGGTGTCCATACGCATCCTCCCGTCTGCCTTCGTGTCTCAGTTTCAGTGTGTCCAATCACCAGAATAGCACCCGCCGGGCGGCTCTGTCAACTTTTGGAAGTCCCCGGCGGACTCCAGGCGGCAAAACACCCCGGCCGATAAGGGCCGGGGTGTGTGGTTTGGGCAGGATTAGTCAGCTTTTTCGTCAACAAACAGTTTGATGAAATCCATGACAAACTGTTTCTTTTCATCGGCTAGACCGCTTATTTTGATGACAGGTTCGTCCTCTAAACCAAGCAGATAATCGGCAGACGTGTTAAGAAGGACCGCCAGCCGAACCACATTGGCTAGTCCGGGAGTCTGCGTATTGTTTTCGTAATGCGATATGGCTTCCTTGGTGACATGCAGTCTGTCGCCAAGTTCCTTTTGCGTCCAGCTTTTTCGCTGTCGCAGCTGTTTAATCCGCAGACCGAAATCATATACAGGATTATCCGCCATCATCTCACCACGTTTCTTCTTTTGCAATCATTATATAGGATTCGAGATGATTAATATTTCATACATACACGATAATTATATGATGTATAAATTTACTTATGGAAAGCATGTGGCATTTTATGAGAAAATATGAGCCCGCCTGTGTGTTCTGCGGAGAATCCCGCAATATAGAGTCTTTCAAAGGAAAAAATATTTGTCCGGCTTGTGTGAAGAGCCTGGCACGGTACGACAGGGACGCCCCATAAAAGAGCTCCCCGGCCGCTGTTGCAGCCGAGGAGCTGTGTACGGGAATTACCGGCGGCAGCCGCAGCCACGAGGAGGCATGGGGGCGGGGTCGCAGGGCAGAGGCGCGGGCGCGCCGCAGCCGCAGTCGTTCTCGTTCTCGTCCGCTTCACGACTGTCCTGTCCCCAGTTCTGGAGCAGCAGAATAAAGACGATAATGACGATCGCGAAGAAGAAGCCGTTCCGATGGAACATATCGCCGCAGCCGCTGTTGCAATGGCACATGGATTTCACCAACCCTTCCGGCAATGGTGCGCCGCCTGGCGGCGCGGGGGAGGACGAGCGTCCTCTCTCCTTACCAGCATATGCGCGGGGCGCCGGTTTGGCTCATGCGTTATCGGGAGCCTAGGTAAGCGATGAGGAAATCCCGCCAAGCCGTCGAGCGTGATTTATTCATCACGCACCCAGGTGCCGCGGACGGTTCCGTCGTTGATGTACAGCCTCAGGTCGTTCCAGTCCGCGTCGGCGGCGGATACGGCCGGCACGGCGTAGCGGAACACGTCCTCGTGCGCCCCGGCCGCCACGTACAGGATATAGACCGGCAGGCGCACGGCCTGATCCGCCTGCTCCCAGTATTCCAGACGCACCCGGAGCACCCGCGCCCGCTCCCGCGGCGGCTCCTCCATATAGGCGGGCGGATACATGTGCAGATAGGTGCCCTGCTCCCAAAGGGAAACCGCCTCGTCCGGGGTGAGGGCGGCGGCCTGCCGGATTTGCTCGTGCGCGTATCCCGCGGGCAGCGTGATCGCGCTTAGCGAGCCGTCTGCCTCGATATCCAGGCGCATGCCGGCCAGCCCCGCCGCCCCCAGCGCCTGCAGGGGATCGGCGGTTTTGGGGTACACCGTGACGTGGTAAACGGGGGAGACCACCGGATCCGCCGCCCCTTCCGGATAGGACAGATACCCTTCCGTCCAGGCCTCTACGGCGACCTCATCCATGGGGCACAGGGCGCGGAACCGCTCGTAGTAGGAGCGGGCCAGCTTGGTCAGCGCCCCCGGCGCGGCCATGTCGGTGCCCTCCGGCGGGAGGATGGGCCGGCTGAACCCGCCGACGCTGCCTAGACCGGGCTGGCTGACCCCCACGCTGATGCTGCCGGACGGGGTGACGCTCAGCTGGGAAATTGCCAGCGGGTTGTCCGCCACCCTCGCCAGAATGTACCGGAGATCCTCCCCCATGCTGACGCATACGGGAGAGGTGGTTTCCTCGAGAATGATCAGGCCCTGCTCCCGGCAGAAGTCCTGGAGCCGGCCGCGCATCTCCTCCATGGTCAGCAGCGGCCGCTCTGCCACCGGCAGGGTGTCGCCCGTCTCAGGCAGCGCGGCCTGGGTGGGGGGCAGCATGGCGGCGAGCATCCGCTGCCAGTCGTCGGAGGAGGAGGGGCTGCTCGCCTCCTCGCTGACGGCGCTGGTCGGGCCCAGGATGGCGGGGGACTGGCGGGAGGCCCAAAGCCCCACCCCCGCAATGCCCGCCACCAACAGCAGGCAGGCGGCGGCCAGGGCGATCCGGTGCAGCAGGACGCCCTGCTTGGGAGGAGCTGCCAGCTCCCCGGTCAGCTGCTCCACCAGGGACTCGTCCAGCAGTTCCCGGATGGACACGCTCGGTTTGGTCATACGGCATCGTCCTTTCCATGCGTCAGGCTTCCCAGCCGGTGATCCCCTGCCGGCGCAGGAGGCGGATGAGCTTGGCCCGCAGGCGGCAGACCCGGGTGTGCGCCGCGCCCTCCGCGACGCCCAGCTCCCCGGCGATTTCCGCCCCCGAGTATTCGTACACGTATTTCAGCGTGAACAGCCGCCTCTCCGCCGGGCTTAGGGCCAGCACGGCGGCCCGTACCCCGTCCCGCGTCAGGGCGTCGTCCGGCCCGCCGCTTTCCACCAGGATGTCCTCCTCCAGGGGGAGGCAGGCCCGGCGGGTCAGAGTCCGGCGCCGGTTGAGCGCCCGGCTGCGGGCCAGCACGCACACATAGGTGGAAAGCCCGCCCCGCCCGCCGTCGTATTTTTCGGGATGGGCCAGCAGCTCCAGCATCACGTCGTCGGCCACCTCTTCCGCGTCCTCGTCACTGCCCGTCCCCTGGAGGAAGCGGGCCGCGGTGGCGCGGGCCAGGGGAAAATACCGGGCGTACAGGTCTTCCGCGTTTTCCGGCTGCTTGCGCGTCATGGAATCCCCTCCTTCTCTGGCTGCCCTCTCATCCATTATACAACGGAACCCGCCGGTATCTTACAATAAAGTTGACAAACCCGCTCGGCAAGGAATAGACGGGCGAAAAATGACAAAAATGATGCAAATTCGCGGCGCCGGCGGGAAAAGGCCTTGAAAAGCGTGAAAAAGTACGCTATAATAAATGAATACAGAACCGCTGGACAGAAGAGGGCGGAGGCCTTTTTCAACACGTCCTCGTGAGTGCGAAAGGATGGGTCATTCTAATGGGCTATGCAAACAGAGCGGCCGCGTACCGCGAGGAGCCGGCCGTCCGTCAAGAGACGGAGGAATTCCAGCTGGTGTTGGCGAATCCAGAACGGTATGAGGACGCGGGCGGCATCGCCCGGCATTTCGACGCCCGCCATCCGGTGGTGCTCAACCTGGAGGGCGTGACCAAGGACGCGGCCCTGCGCCTGGTGGATTTCCTGGGCGGCGTGGCGTACGCCAAGGGCGGCGAGCTGGTCCGCATCGCCAAAAACGCGTTTTTGCTGGTTCCGAATACGGCGACGGTGGAGAGCACCGTGCTGGATGAATGGGACGAGATTGGGAAATACTGAGTTGCTACCCGGCCACAGGCGGCCGGGATCGGGTAAACGCCCGGTCCCGGCCGCTTTTTGCGTCGATCGTATGGCTAATCAACCATTTTCCGGATGCTGGAAAATTAGCGATATACACCTTCCACCGCTCATGCTATTCTAAAAAACAAGCGGAGGGGAAGCCCTCAAGCGGATACCGGACGGTGCAGTCGTTCCGGCCTACCATTCTGAAGGAGGAAAACAGATGAGCGGAAGAATACGATGGAGGCTCCGCCAGCCTGGGCGAAGGGCGTTGGCGCTGCTGACGGCCGCCATGGTGCTGGCGGGAAGCAGCTTGCTGGGCGGGAGCTCCTCCCTGCTGCGGGTAAAAGGGGAAGGACAGCAGACCCAGACGCTCGGTTCAGCCGCATTGCAAGCCGGCGCGGGCGTCGTTCTGGACGTGACGGACGAGTCTGCCGTTTTGCACAATGCTTTGGTGCGGGTGGCCTTTGACCTGAAAAAGGGACGTTACTCGGCTTATGACCAGGTATCCGGCAAGCCCTATATCCTGGGCGCCTACGTCAAGGTCAATGGAGCGAGCAGCCTGGACGGCTACGCTTTTACGGCGGAGAACGCCACCGCCGACGGCTTTGCGGGCAAGTCGATGCGGCTGACCGGCACCAAGGCGGGAAGCGATTTCGATATGGTGCTGGATATTACTCTTCGGGACAAAACGGGAGAGATTGAGCTTGCCTGCGGTTTGATCAACCGCACCGCCGCGTCTCTCCAGCTTAAGGAAATGCAGCCGCTGACGGCGGATGCCCAGCATTCCTCCGGTGTGTTCGTGGGGCCGAATCCCGCGAAGAATCATGCGGTGCTGACCGGCGAGGGAAACTGGGGAACGCCCGACGTGTCGTCCAATGTATCGGTTACCTCCAAGAACAATCTGCTGATCTCTTATCGCAACAAGCCGGACATGGAAAGCCTGGTGCTAGGCGGTCTGACCTGCTATGAGTTCCAGAGCGAAGTGATAACCAAGTATAACGAGGTGACCAGCCTCGTCAACTCCGATCGCCGCAGCATCGATGCGCTTATCCGTGTGTTCGATTACACCGGCAAGCGGGTGGACGCGGGCATGCTGGCCATGGGCGACGCCGCCTTGGTGAATTTCACCCAGAAGAACCCGTACACCGCGCTGGAGGAATACGCCGAGCTCCAGGCCGGGGCCATGAAGGTGGATTTGGGGACGACGGATCCCTATCTCTACCAAAGCCTGTGGTATGTGGAGGGCTACGCCTTCAACGAGAAGGCCAACACGGCGGATTTCGCCCTGGAGGAGGCCAAACGGGCGAAGGCGCGGGGCCTGACCAACTATGTCCCGCTGAACATCCGGCTGGAGCCGGACACCTATACGGATCCCAACGAGCAGCTGTGGTGGGACGACGCGCACTGGAAATCCTTCGGCCATTTGACCGACACGTTCCCCACCATTAAATCCTGGTCCGACGCCCTGAAATCCCTGGGGGTCACGACCGCTCTGTATATGCAGCCCACCTTCCGCAACTCGGACTACGCCTCCCAGTATCCGGGGCACATGATCGGCAACAATGCGAAGGAGACGGCGGATTACACCGATCCGGATTTCCTGGCTCACATGGCGGAGGTCTACCGCAATATCAAGAACGCGGACATCAAGCTGATGATGTACGACTACACCAACATGAACAAGGCGGCGGGCGGCGACACCATCAAGCGCACCGGCGGCTTTGCGGATCCTTATGCCACAGCAGTTTCCGCCTACCGGAACATGTTCGCCATCGCCAAGCAGGGAGTGGGTAAGGACTTCCGGGTGATGGAGAACGCCTGGACCTGGGCCGGCGAGGACGTGGCTATCGGCGTCATCGATTTCCAGCGCACCGGCACCGACACAGTTCGCCTGACGCCGAATATCGCGCGCAACGGCCTGTATCAGTGGTACCGCAACCGCACCACCAAAATCCTCTATCCCGATGTGCAGATTTTCGAGGAAGAGGATTTGGATTTGCGCCGGGCGCAGATCACCGGCGCGGGCGTCATGTTCGGCAATCTGTCTCTGGGCGAGAGCCTGCTTCAGATATCGGACAGCAAGCTCCATGATATCACCCGGGTGACCCCCATGCCTATCGACGGGGCCTCCCCGCGGCCGGTGGGGTTGTTCGAGCATGAGGACGACATGCCGGAGGTATACGATTACAAATACGCCGGAGACAACGGGGATCACCTGCTGCTGCTCTGGAACTACCAGGATGACGATAAGGATATGACCGTCAAGCTGGGAGAGGACAGCGCCTTTGGAGGCATCGGCCTGGATCCGGACAAAACCTATGAGATTTGGGATTTCTGGGACTGGCGTTATGTGGGACGGTTCCAGGGCTCCGACACCCTCGTGCAGCGGGTGCGCCGCAACGAGATGAAGACCCTGGCTGTCCGCGAAGTAAAGGACACCCCTTATCTTCTCTCCACCGACCGGCATGTGCTCCAGGGAACCCTGGATGCCCATGACGTCACCGCGCAGGGCAACACGGTTACCGGCGCCTTCGACGTGGTCGCGGGAGACCCCTACAAGGCGGTCATTGCTTTGGGGAATAACCGTTTGAAGGTAAAATCTCTGCGCACGGATCCGCAGATCAAGGCGGATTACGTGCTGGACACCTTCCACAACGTGGTAGAAATCACCCTGCAGTCGGACAAAAATGTCACCGCCTCCGTTACCCTCACTTTGGAGGAACGGGAAGCGGGAACGGACACACAGGCGCCCGGCGCACCTTCCGCGCTGCTGACCGCGGCGGATGAGCATGGAAACGTGACTTTGTCCTGGCAGCCGGCTTTTGACGATAGCGGCTATGTGGAATACGAGATTTTCCGGGGAAGCACATCTGACTTTGCTCCTTCCGCCGTTAACAAGCTGACCCAGACCGGCCATCTGAGCTATCTGGATCGGGAGGTACCCGCCGGCGTCCAGTACTACAAGGTGAGGGCGCTTGACGCGGCGGGAAACGCCGGAAAGATCATGTGCGTCAAGGCGGAGGTTCTGACGGCGACTATCCCGGTGAGCAAGCTGACGGCTACCGCCGGCTCCTACGAGGTCAGCGGCCACTATGACGGACCGGAGCAGGTGCTGGACGGGGATCCTAAGACCCTGTGGCACACGGCTTGGGGCGGCAGCGCCCAGAAAGACCGGTGGATCAACCTACATCTCAGTGAGCCCATGGAGGTCAGCCAGCTGCAGTACCTCCCCCGGCAGGATTTGGACAACGGGGTCATTACCAGCTACGAAGTGCAGATCAGCAGCGACGGAGGAAAAACCTTCCGGAGCGTGGCCGAGGGCGTTTGGGAAATAACGGCGGACTGGAAAACGGCCGATTTCTCGGCGGAGAAGGTTACCGACGTGCGGCTGTACGCCAAGGCATCGAAAAACGGATTTGCCTCGGCAGCGGAAATCCGGCTTTACAACGAGCCGGTGCTGAACGGGCTTTCCCTGTCAGACACCGCCGTGACCATCTACCCGGGGCAGCCGTACCATCTGGCGGCCAACCTGTACCCATCGATCTTCACCGGCTCCGACGTGGTTTGGAGCAGCAGCGACGAGGCCGTGGCCAAGGTGGTTCCGGGCGAGGATCCCGCCCGGGCGGTGGTGACGGGCGTGGCCGTGGGGAAAGCCGAGATTACGGTGAAAACCGCGGACGGGGCCTTCAGCGGCGTCTGCACGGTCACGGTAACCAACGGCGGGAGCGACGTCCCGCCGCCGGAGGAACCCTCCAAGCCAGGCGGGGAGGAAAGCAGCGGCTCCTCCGCGGCCACCGGAGAGACGGGGACGGCCGCGGCAGCGTTGCCCCTGGCCGGTACGGCGGCGCTGCTTTTGACAGCTGCCAAAAAGAGAAAAACGCCTCTGCGATAATCGGCAGACAGGGAAACGCCGGCAGGCCCCGCCAAGGGGATGCCGGCGTTTTCTACGTTTGGAGCGGTATTTTCCCGCGGATTTCTCGCTGGACGGGATAACTGGGTCTTGCCGGGCGGCGGGGATTATGGTACACTGGTGTACAAGTTGAAAAGAAGGATGGTCGCACATGGCACAGAGAAAAGAACTGGCGAAGACCTACGAGCCGCAGGAGGTGGAGGACCGCATCTACCGCTTCTGGGAGGAGGGCGGGTATTTCCACGCCGAGGCGCATCCCGATAAGAAACCCTATACCATCGTCATGCCGCCCCCCAACATCACGGGGCAGCTGCACATGGGCCACGCCCTGGACGAGACGCTGCAGGACATCCTCATCCGCTGGCGGCGGATGCAGGGCTATGAAGCGCTGTGGGTGCCCGGTACCGACCATGCCTCCATCGCCACCGAGGCGAAAATCGTGGAGGCCATGGCCAAGGAAGGGCTGACCAAGGAGGATCTGGGCCGGGAGGGGTTCCTTGAGAGGGCCTGGGCCTGGAAGGAGACCTATGCCGGGCGGATTGAGCAGCAGCTCAAAAAGCTGGGCTCCTCCTGCGACTGGGAGCGGGAGCGCTTCACCCTGGACGAGGGCTGCTCGAAGGCGGTGCGGGAGGTGTTCGTCCGCCTGTACGAGAAGGGGCTGATTTACCGGGGAGAGCGGATCATCAACTGGTGCCCCCACTGCAAGACCTCCATTTCCGACGCGGAGGTGGAGTTCGAGGAAAAGGACGCGTTCTTCTACCATCTGCGGTACCCCATCGAGGGCACCGGGGAGTATCTGGAGCTGGCCACCACCCGGCCGGAGACCATGCTGGGCGACACGGCGGTGGCCGTCCATCCGGACGACGAGCGGTACAAGGCCCTGGTGGGCAAAAACGTCATTCTGCCCCTGGTGAACAAGGCCATCCCGGTGGTGGCCGACACCTATGTGGAAATGGATTTTGGCACCGGCGTGGTGAAAATCACCCCGGCCCACGACCCCAACGACTTCGAGGTGGGACTGCGGCACGATCTGCCGGTCATCACCGTCACCACCGAGGACGGCCATATGAACGAGCTGGCCGGCAAGTACGCGGGCATGACCCTTATGGACTGCCGCAAGGCGGTGGTGAAGGACCTGGAGGATGGGGGCTACCTGGTCAAGACCGAGCCCCTCAAGCACAACGTGGGCAGCTGCTACCGCTGCCGCACGGTCATTGAGCCGCGGGTGTCCCAGCAGTGGTTCGTCAAGATGAAGCCGCTGGCCGATCCGGCCATCGAGGCGGTGCGCTCCGGACGGACAAAATTCGTGCCCGAGCGGTTCGACAAGGTGTATTATAACTGGATGGAGAATATCCGGGACTGGTGTATTTCCCGCCAGCTGTGGTGGGGGCACCGGATTCCGGCGTGGTATTGCCCCGATTGCGGGGAAATCGTGGTCAGCCGGGAGGATCCCGCCGCCTGCCCGAAGTGCGGCTGCACCGCCCTGAAGCAGGACGAGGACACCCTGGACACCTGGTTCTCCTCGGCGCTGTGGCCCTTCTCCACCCTGGGCTGGCCGGACAAGACGCCGGAGCTGTCGTATTTTTACCCGACCAGCACCCTGGTGACGGGGTACGACATCATCTTCTTCTGGGTGGCGCGGATGATTTTCTCCGGCGTGGAGCACATGGGGGAGGCCCCCTTCGACACGGTGCTCATCCACGGGCTCATCCGGGACGCGCAGGGGCGCAAAATGTCCAAATCCCTGGGCAACGGGGTGGATCCCCTGGAGGTTATCGCCCAGTATGGGGCCGACGCGCTGCGCTTCATGCTGGCCACCGGCAACAGCCCGGGCAACGATATGCGCTTCACCACCGAAAAGGTGGAATCCTCCCGGAATTTCGCCAACAAGCTGTGGAACGCGGCCAGGTTTATCCTCATGAACCTGGGAGACGGCGACATCGAGCCGGGGCTGCCTGACACGCTGACCCTCGAGGACAAGTGGATTCTCTCGAAGTTCAACAGCCTGGCCCGGGCGGTGACCGACAATCTGGAGAAGTTCGAGCTGGGGCTGGCGGTGCAGAAGCTGTACGATTTCATCTGGGATCAGTTCTGCGACTGGTATATCGAGCTGTGCAAGGCCCGGCTCCAGGGGGAGAAAGCGGCCGACGCGAGGCGGGTGCTGGTGTTTGTCATGACCCGGACGCTCAGCCTGCTGCATCCCTTCATGCCCTTCGTCACCGAGGAAATCTGGCAGTCCCTGCCCCATGAAGGGGAGGCGCTCATCCGCGCGCCCTGGCCGGTGTACGACGAGGCGCTGGCTTTCCCGGCGGAGGAGAAGGAGATGGAGCGGGTGATGGATGCCATCCGCGCCATCCGCAACCGCCGCGCCGAGATGAACGTGCCGCCCTCCCGCAAGGCGGAGGTGTATGTGGAGACCGCCTTCGCGGATACCTTCCACACCGGTGCGCCCTTCATCCAGCGGCTGGCTTCGGCCTCGGCCGTGCGGGTGGGGGAGAGCTTCGAGGTGCCGGGTGCGGTGAAAATCGTCACCGCCGACGCCACCATCCAAATCCCCATGGACGAGCTGGTGGACAGGGCGGCGGAACTCGCCCGCCTGAGCAAGGAGCGGGAGTCGGTGCAAAAGCAGCTGGACGGCGCGCAGGCCCGGCTGAACAACCCGGCCTTCACCAGCAAAGCGCCGGAGGCCGTGGTGGCCACCGCCCGCGAGAACGCGGAGCGGCTGGCGGAAAAGCTGGCCCTCCTGGACCAGACTATCGAGAGCTATCGGTGAAGTAAAGCAAAAGGAATCCGCCCTGCTTGTACTAGCGGGGCGGATTCTTTGTTGAAGTCAAGTATCAATGTCAGGTTTGTTTTAAAAAGACGTTCCGGTTGACTTATAAATGTGCGGCTGACCAAGCCCCTCGTTGTAGGCGTAGAGGGCCGTAATGTCGTCTTTGCCGTCTGCGTTCATATCCCCGCATACAACTAGGCCGGTAGCCCTGTCAGGCTCATAGGAGCCAGGGGTCATGGATTCCTTCCAGGAATAGAAGCCATTGAAAGAGGACCCGGTAGAAGGCCATACCTGGATTTTCATTGTGTCGCCATTATACTTATACATGGCGGCGAGATCATCCTTGCCGTCGCCGTTGAAATCGCCGGCAACGAACCTTCCGGTGACTCTATCCGCGTTATAGGAGCCGGGGGTCATGGATTCCTTCCAGGAGTAGAAGCCGTTGAAAGAGGAACCGGTGGAAGGCCATACCTGGAGCTTCATGGTGTCATCGTTATATTTATACATGGCGGCGAGATCATCCTTGCCGTCGCCGTTGAAATCGCCGGCAACGAACCTTCCGGTGACTCTATCCGCGTTATAGGAGCCGGGGGTCATGGATTCCTTCCAGGAGTAGAAGCCGTTGAAAGAGGAACCGGTGGAAGGCCATACCTGGAGCTTCATGGTGTCATCGTTATACTTATACATGGCAGCGAGATCATCCTTGCCGTCACCATTGAAATCGCCGGCAACGAACCTTCCTGTGACTCTTGCGGGCTCATAGGAGCCGGGGGTCATGGAATCCAGCCAGGAATAGAAGCCGTTAAAAGAGGAGCCGGTAGAGAGCCAGACATGAATTTTCATGGTATTGTTATTATACTCATACATGGCGGCGATATCGTCTTTGCCGTCGCCGTTGAAATCACCTACAGCTACACGGCCCCGTATACGCTCCAGGCTGTTGTATTGGGTATTATAGCACCAATTTTGCGTGTCGCTGTAAGTGGAACCGTTGGACAGTCGGACTTGAATTTGCATCGCCTCGTTGGGAGCGGCGACAAAATAGGCCAGGTCGCTTTTTTGATCCCCGTTAAAATCGCCGGAAACGGTCAGGTTCTTAATATCGGCAGGATATGATTGTGTTTTCTGCAGCGCCTTGTAGGCATTCAGACGACCGCCAGAAACGCATTTTCCGCTCAAGGCGCTGACAGGATCCACGCTGTTGAGGATGACCTGTTTGATCTGAAGGGCATCCATGTTAGGATTATAGGCTTGAATCAGCGCCGCCACGCCGGCCACTTGTGGGGAGGCCATGGAGGTGCCGGACTTGTAGTCATAAGAACCGCCGGGAATTGTGCTGTAAATGTTGCTTCCCGGGGCACCGAGATCCACGGTAGTCGCGCCATAATTGGAGGTGGAGGCTAATTGGTCTGAGGACGTTGTGTTGGCCACGGAAATGATGTTGTCATTGGGGTAGCAGGCGGGATAAAATTTTAAGGAGTCTGTGTCCATGTCAACAGGAATGTTCGGGGTTTTATCGTTGTTGTCATGATCTTTTCCGTTGCCGGCGGAACAGACTAATAAACCTGGATAGTTGGAGATGGCATCACGTAAAGTTTTATTTTGGGAATTACCGCTACCACTGTAATTAATAATGGGTATTTGGTGATTGATAGCATATTTGACAGCATCAACCACCCAGTCCATTTTTCCGGTTCCTTTAATATTTCCATTTTCGTCATATGTTCGTTTAAACACGCGAAGGGAAACCAATTTTACATTCCAGCAGACGCCGGCGATGCCTTTGCCGTTGTTCCCCACCGCGCCGATGATGCCAGCCACATGGGTGCCATGCCCAACCGGATCGGTCCAGGCGGCCAGTCCATCATCCGTATAATTCTGTCCTAACGAGGTGTTGAGATTGGCCTTCAAATCCTCGTGATTGGGATCGATGCCGGAATCGAGGACGCCTACGGTTACCGTCGGACTGCCGGTGGTGAGGTTCCAAGCCTGCGGCAATTGCATCTTATTCAAAACATATTGGGTAGTGTTGGGATCTGACGACGTGGCGCTGGGAATGGTTTCTTCTTCCCCAGATTCATCTGATGGTATTTCTTCCAGCTCCGCGCTATCCTCCTCCGGCAGGCCTTCGTCAAGCGTAAAAATATAGTTTGGAGTGGCGCGAAGTACATCGTTCCGTTTCTCCAGTTTTTTTATCGCATCCAATACGGCGCTTTTGCTTTTATCCTTTAGTTCCAGTTTAAGTATTTGATGATAATTGTCCTTGTCAATCCAGTTCATAGCTTCCTCGTTTTCGATGCACGAGAGATCCGTAACCGAATCGACACGAACCCCCTTGAACGCGGAGGGGGGATGCTTTTTATTGATGACAGTACTTTTCTTTTTGAGAGTGACAAGAACGACGCCAGCTTCGAAGTTCTCATCTTCAGTAGCCTGCGATATAACCGTTGTTTCGGTGTCCCGTTCGGATACTTGAGGGGCTGACAAAGAATCCGCTTGGATGCTCACCACGAGAGAAAAGAACAGAATACACGTCATTAACGGTCCAATGATTCGTTTCACGTCACTGGCTCCTTTATTTTATTATTCGGTTGTACACACAGAATCAAAAGAAGCTAATTCGATTAGCGGATTGTTCAAAAGCGTATCCACAGCTTTTCTTACTTCCGCTTCACCAGCTTTGTTTAAAGTAATATAACCACTTTGCGAATGCGTTTTTTCATAATTCCTTATCTTTATTTTTTTAACATCCACTCCTGGAAAGTCCTTTGCCGTATATTGTTTATCAAAATCTACATATTCATCCTTTATCGTGATGACAACAGTATCAATTGAATACTGTTCGTTAAAGGATTTGGTACGGGTGGTAGGCGTGCTGGTTGATTCCGGCTTTTTAGTGGTGGTTGTCGGTGCTTTTGTCTTTACCGTCGTTTTCTTGCTGGCAGTGGTTGTTGTTTCTTTTCTCTGGGGAGTCGTTCCTTCTTCCAAAGACGCCTCGGTTTCTGGTGTGGTCGTTGTTTCTGCAATGGTAGTGTTTGTGGTCGAAGCTGTTCCAGACGACTGCGGCTTCCCCTCTTCCGGCGCCTGGCAGGAGGCGAGAAGGACGGCGCATAGGATGCTGGTCAAGATTAGCGATGTACATATTCGTTTCATAAATATTTCCTCCAATATTTAGAAACTATATCTAATATCCATATCTTTTTATCTCAGTCAGTCGTACATATAGAATCAAAAGTGGCTGATTCAATAATGGGGTTTTTTGATAAAATTTCTATGGCTTTACGGACTTCGGTTTCCCCAGACTTATTTAAATAAATACAAAGACCTTGAGAATGGGTTTTATCGAAATTATATATTTTGATTTCCTTAATATCTAGTCCTGGAAAATCCTTTGCCGTATATTGTTTATCAAAATCGACATATTCATCCTTTATCGTGATAACGACACTATTGTCGGAATACCGTTCATTAAAGGGTATAGTATAGGTGGTAGGCGTGCTGGTCGATTCCGGCTTTTTAGTGGTGGTTGTCGGCGCTTTTGTCTTTACTGTCGTTTTCTTGCTGGCAGTGGTTGTTGTTTCTTTTCTCTGGGTAGTCGTTCCTTCTTCCAAAGACGCCTCGGTTTCTGGTGTGGTCGTTGTTTCTGCAATGGTAGTGTTTGTGGTCGAAGCTGTTCCAGACGACTGCGGCTTCCCCTCTTCCGGCGCCTGGCAGGAGGCGAGAAGGACGGCGCATAGGATGCTGGTCAAGATTAGCGATGAACGTATTCGTTTCATAAATATTTCCTCCAGTATTTAGAAACTATATCTAATGTTTAAGAACTGCCGGCAATTATAGTATATGCCAAATCTTGGAAAAAGTCAACTATGTAGTCCATTATTATCCAAAAAGTTAAGGAAATATGAAAGATTAGATTGAAAATAGCAAATCCTCAAGCAAAGGGAATAAAAACCATAGTATGGCGATTTTCAACCTTACATATAGTATATATCAAAAAATAAAAACAGCAATAAAATCCAGGGAAATATTAGGAGAATTGAATATGTTTCACACGATATGTTGCGGTTAATACGTGTGAACAATAAAGAAGAGGAGGGGATTTCCCCTCCTCCTTTACATGGTGGCGTTGTGGCCTAGGTCTCTTACCAGCTGCTCCATTTCCTTTTTGGAATGGACGCTGTGGGTTTTCTCGATGACCGCGGCTTTCCCCTCCGGGGGCAGGGCGGTGAAGGCGTTCATGGCCTCCAGGTTCTTGGCTAGAGCCATGGACAGGCCCATGGGCACCTCGTCGCTGGCCAGCAGGTTTTTATCCATGAGGCGGCGCTCCTTTCGCTTGCGTATAATATAGGTATATATATAGAATACCCCGTGGCGGGGCGCGTATTCATCCGAACAGGGCCCGCAGGACCGGCAGCTGCCGCCGTGTGGCTTCATAGCCCGCCTCCATGCAGGCAGGCATCTCCCGGAAGGTCAACAGTCCCGCTTCCTCAGGCAGGGCGGGATGGAGCAGGAAGCGTTCTCCGGTGGCCATATGCTCCTTCAGGCGGGTGCTCATGATGGTCAGGGAATGGGAGGCGATTTCAATGAGGTTGTCGTGCTCCGGCGGGTGGTACGCCTCCGCCACGTCCACGGCCAGCACCCGCCGCTCCCCGGCCGCCAGGAGGAGATCCACCGGCAGATTGTCGGCGACGCCGCCGTCGGTCAGGCAGAGCGATCCCCGCCGAACGGGGAAGAACACCGCCGGGAAGGCGGCGCTCGCCCGCGCCGCCTCGCACACCGGGCCGTCGGCCCGCCAGGTGACGTGGGGCAGGGGACGCAGACCGGCCAGGGTGTTGGTATAGGCCACGGTGCCTCCGGTGCGCAGGTCGACGGACGGAAGGATCAGCCGGCGCTTCACGTCCCGCAGGGCCATGCCGCCGGTCTCCCGGCGCAGCAGCCGCTCCAGCCGGCCGCCTTTAATGAGACCGGGCAGGGTGACGTGACGGCGGGCCAGCAGCTGAAAGGCGGCCCGCACAATCCCCAGAAAGGCCGGGTCGACCAGGCAGATCCGGCCCCGGGCGATATCCTCCACCAGCCGCCGCAGCCGCTCGGCGCCGAGGCCGCAGGCGTACAGCCCGGCCACCACGGCCCCCGCGCTCGTGCCCGCCAGCGCCCCGGGAGGCAAACCGGCCTCCTCCAGCGCCAGCAGCACCCCCACATGGGCCGCACCCCGCGCGCCCCCGCCCGACAGGGCCATCGCGTATCTCATCATCCGCCGCCTCCCCGTATATGGAATGCTTCTCTTTTCCAGTATATGGGCCGCGGCGGCGATTTAGGTAAGGGATAATGAAATCCAGTGATGGGGGCCACCAAGCAACCGCAGAGCTGCTGATGGTTTACCTAGGTAAGCGATGATTAAATCCGGTTGCGCAGATTTTCGAGCGGGATTTGTGCCCGACAAGGCGAAAATACGCCGAAAAGCTGGCGCTTTTCAAGGATTTTCAACGATGGCGGACACAAATCCCCGCCGAAAAGATGCTGTGGCCGATTTATTCAGCGCTTACCTAGAGCAGGGAGGGCGCGGCGTTCAGCCGCGGCGGCCGGACACCTGCCGGGCGGCGGCTTCGGGGGAATGACCGCCCTCCCGGATACCCTCGCCGGTGACCACGCAGCGCAGGGTCTCCAGCACGATGCGCCCATCCAGCCCCAGTGACATCCGGCGTGCATAGTACGCATCGTAGCGCGCCTTATGTTGGATGGATACGGTGTCCCGGCCCCGCACCTGGGCGAGGCCGGTGATGCCGGGACGCACCAAATCCGCCCCCAGGCGGCGCCGCCGGGCCAGCAGCTCGGTTTCGGTCAGCACCACGGGACGGGGGCCGATAAAGCTCATGTCCCCTTTGAGGATGTTCCACAGCTGGGGCAGCTCGTCCAGGCTGGTCCGGCGCAGAAAACGGCCCACCGGGGTGATGTACCGCCCGGCGTCGGCCAGATCGTTGGTGGCCACGTCCGGCGGGGCGGCGGCCCGCATGGAGCGGAATTTCAGCATGGTGAAGGGACGACTGTATAATCCTGCACGTTTTTGCATAAAAATTATATCCCCCGGCGAATCCACCGCGATCGCCAGCATAATCAGAAGAAAAAGCGGCAATAACAATAGAAACAGCGCCAGCGAAATTAGTATATCGAGCAGCCGCTTCACGATTCGATACAGCAGATGGTCGTCCCCCTTTAGATACGAAAAATGACAACGAGATTAGTATATCCCCCGTTCAAAAATATAACAAGCGGAATAATGGATAATCGGCAAAAGTTTCTCGTTAATCAATAAGTCCAAAAGAAAAAAAGCGCTTTTTTGAGGCGAAAAAGATAAAATATTATATACACTGAACAAAATGTCTCCACGTGTTAAGATGACGTTAAACGGAATGCCAATATTGATTTTGATTACAAAAATGAAACTTGATTTTTGACGAATGGGATAGTATAATACGATAAGCGCAAGGGACGTCCTGCGCTGGTGGAAAAAAGACTTGCCTTCGTGTGGGAATACGATGCCGCTGCCGGACAGGTCATTGGAAGAAGCCGGCGCTTGAAGGAGGTAAATTTTATGCAGAAGATTCTGCTTTTAGATCGTTCGTATACAGAACGCGGACGCCGCAGAATGGGGTTTCTGCTCGTGAAGAGGACTTTTGACGTTCTTGCATCTTTTTGCATGCTGCTGGTGTTGCTGCCCCTCGGGCTGCTGGTGGCGCTGATTTGCGCACTGGACACCAAGAGCTCGCCGATTTTTTCGCAGGAGCGTATGGGGCGGGGGGACAAACCCTTCCGCATTTATAAATTCCGCACCATGAGCCCCCGGACCCCGGCCGACGTGGCCACCCACCAGCTGGTGGGTGCGGAGAATTACATTTCCCGCACCGGCCGCGTGCTGCGTAAGCTCAGCCTGGACGAACTGCCCCAGCTGTGGAACATCCTCAAGGGGGACATGAGCTTCGTGGGGCCGCGCCCCGTGGTGCTGACCGAAACCGATCTGCTTCGCCTGCGCAGCCGCAACGGCGCTTCCTCTGTCCGTCCGGGCCTGACCGGGCTGGCCCAGGTGAGCGGCCGTGACTGCGTGACCGTGCCGGAAAAGGCGCGGCTGGACGGGCAGTATGCCCGGTGCCAGAGCGCGGCGCTCGACTGCCGGATCCTCCTCAAGACGGTGGGTTACGTCTTGCATTCGAGCGGCGTGGTGGAAGGCGCTAACCCGGCGATCACCCACTGCAAAAAGGAACGCTCGGCCTGAAGGGCGGGGAAGCCCTGAAATTCATCTGAAAACAGCCTGCATGGAACGGCAGGCTGTTTTTTCGCGTAGTGATCTTACAAGAGAAAGGATACGATTTTCTTATGAGCGAAACCTGCAATCACGACTGCGAAAGCTGCCAGGCGGGGTGCCCCTCGGCCGGAGAGCCGCAGGATCCGCATGCCGCTCTCAACGAGTACAGCGCGGTGAAAAGGGTGGTGGCGGTCAGCAGCGGCAAGGGCGGCGTGGGCAAATCCTCCGTCACGGCCATGCTGGCGGTGCTGATGGCCCGCCGAGGCTACAAGGTGGGCGTGCTGGACGCCGACATCACCGGCCCCTCCATTCCCAAGGCCTTCGGCATCACCCGCAAGGCCAAGGGCACGGCCATGGGCATCATGCCGGAAGAAACCCACATGGGCATTAAGGTCATGTCCATCAACCTGCTGCTGGAGCATGAGGATCAGCCGGTGGTCTGGCGCGGTCCGGTGCTTTCCGGCGCGGTGACCCAGTTCTGGACCGACGTGGCCTGGGGCGAGCTGGATGTGCTGTTCATCGACATGCCGCCGGGAACCGGCGATGTGCCGCTGACGGTGTACCAGTCCATCCCGCTGGACGGGACGGTCATCGTCTCCACCCCCCAGTCCCTGGTGCAGATGGTGGTGGGCAAGGCCCACAAGATGGCGGGAATGCTGAACATCCCGGTGCTGGGCCTGGTGGAGAACATGAGCTACGCGCTCTGCCCCGACTGCGGGAAGAAGATCCCGCTGTTCGGCGAAGGGCTGGACGAGGCGGCGGCCCAGATGGGCGTGCCGGTGCTGGCCAAGCTGCCGCTGAACGCGGACATCGCCCGGCTGTGCGACAGCGGGGAGATCGAGCGGGTGGTCTGCGAGGAAATGGACGGCGCGGCCGACGCGGTGGAAGCGCTGCTGAAATAATCGGAACAGGAAAAATCCCCCCGCCCTAGCACAAGGCGGGGGGATTGCCGCGTTCGGGGTGTCCGCGCAGGGCGGACGGGGGGCGGCGGGTTATACAGGGGGTACAATGGATCGACGCGTCGGGGGCTGGTGCAGGCCTCCCAGGCAAAGGAAGATTCCTACCAGAAACCGCTGTCGCCCGTAAGGGTGTTCGACATGACAATTCAAGGATCGTCTAAAAATGTGATGGGTTTATGGACGGTATATACGAATATTTGTTACTGAAGGGGCATCGAGTAACACTCCGGTAACACCCCTCAGCCCGCATGGCGGCTGGCTTTTTTATGATGTTGTAACTTGTAACCGGTTTCCTATAAAAGATGTAGAGACTAGTACTGGTACAGAAAAAGAGGCTAGGAAAACATGTTGCGGAGCCGGTTACAGCCGGGAAAACCCGCGAAGCCGCTTGGCGCCTGGCTTTTTCCGTGTAACCGGCCATGTTACCGGGCCGGTTACAGGTAACGGCGGCGGCTTTCCGCCACCGGCCCGAGCAGCCGCACCCGCTCCAGCGCCTCCCCCTCGAACCGGCGGGGCGGATAGTACGGGTTGACGCTGCGCAGCTCCAGCCAGCCGGGGCCGTGGAACACCTGCTTGACCAGGCCTTCCTCCCCGTCCACCAGGGCCACGGCGTATTGGCCGCTGTCCACCGTGTCCTGCCGGCGGATAAGCACCAAATCCCCCTCGCACAGCACGGGGGCCATGCTGTCCCCGGTGACCCGCAGCCAGAAGAAGTCCTCCCCCTTGCCGAAGCGGGAGGCGTCAGCCGGCTCATAGCCGAGAATTTCCTCCTCGGCCACACCGCCCACGCCGCCGCGCACCGTACCCAGGATAGGCACCGGGCGGGTCCGGCTCTCGGCGGCGGGTTCCGGCTCGTCCCGGCCCAGCAGCCAGGCGGGATCCACGTCGAAATGTTCGGCCAGCAGCCGCAGGGTGGGGCGGTTGATTTTGGAGGTATCGCCCCGCTCCCAGCGCAGGACGGTGGATTTATGCACCCCGGCCAGGGCTCCTATCTGGGCCAGGGTTTCCCGCGCGCCCAGGCGGCAGGCGCGCAGGCGTTTGGCCGCCAGGTTGTCGCTGTCCAGCGGATTCATAAGCATTCTCCTTTCGGTCGGCGGCGCCGGCGGGCTGGTCGTCTTACAGCAAGCGTTGAATCCATCAAGACTGGCGGCTTGGCGGGGAAAACCTGCACCAAGCCGACCACTGGATGGAATCCTTCCGGTCCTAGCATAGCATATTTTGCAACTTTTTCCAAGGGGAAAATAAAAAAGTTGCAAAATGCACTTGACAAATGCTGGGAAATGGTGTATCATAGAGTTAACAAAGCGATACGACGGAACTCGGGAGAGGCCCCTTTGGGGTGGGAATCTTCCGGGTTCTTTTTTTATGCTGCGGGCAAGGGTGCGTCCCACGCCGCGGGGCGCTTTGTATGAAGTTGCATAATGCAACTAAGAAAGGGTGCGGGATGGATATGGAACAGCGGCGGGGCGGCGGGCTGGCCGGGGTGCGGGCCGCCGTGAGACGAGCGCGGGAGTACGCCGAGGAGCGGGGGCTGCCCCTGACGGTGGAACGGCTGGCGGCCGAGCTGCAGATGCGGCCGGAGGAGCTGCGGGCGGCGGCGGAGGGCGGGCCGGCCGGGGGCGTAAAGGACGAGAGGGCCCTGCGGGTTCTCCGCCGGGCCTACGGCGAGGCCATGGCGAGCGTGGTGGAGCACGCCTTATCCAAGGGAGGCGGGGCCTCCATGCATCAAGCGTATCTTAAAAATTACGGCGCGCTGGGCAGCGAGGGCGGGGAGAGCAAGGCCCCGGTCTGCTTCACCGGCGGCGACCGGCTGGAGGAATGACAAATGGGATGGTATGCGCAAATGGAAAAGGAACAGGAATGGGACGCTATGGCCGGGGATGTACGGATGATGAAGCTGCTCTACCGGCGCAGCCGGCTGCAGGATGCCCGGTGGAAGCCGTTTTTCAAGCGGCGGAACAGAGCGCTGGGCGAGAAGATACTGGCGCTGGCGCTCAAGCTCTGGAAAGTGCGGGGCTATGGCTGGAAGATGATCACGCCTCTCGACCAGGGCGGCATCGTGCAATGGGACGAAAAGGCGGGGACGTCGTGGACGATTTGATACGGGAGTATGAGCAAACGCTGGCCGCCCTGCTGGAGCGGCGGGAGGAGCTGAGCGGCCAGCGGCTGCTTTTCGAGAGACGGCTGGCGGTGCTGGACGCGGAAATCGGGGAGGTGTCCGAGGTGCTGCGCGGCCTGCGGGGCTATGGGCGGTGAGGTGGATATCCCGGCGCTGGTGGGGGGCGGCTACGGCGCGTTCTGGAACTGCCGCAAGCGGTACCGGGCGGTCAAGGGGGGCAAGGCCTCCAAAAAATCCTGCACGGCGGCCCTGTGGTACATCTATCACCTGATGCGGCTGCCGGGAGCCAATCTGCTGGTGGTGCGGGCGGTGCAGCGCACCCACCGGGACAGCACCTTCGCCCAGCTGCGGTGGGCCATCCGGCGGCTGGGGGTGGAGCATCTGTGGGGCGCGTCGCTCGAGCCGCTGATGCTCTGGTACAAGCCCACGGGGCAGCGGATTCTGTTCCGGGGGTTCGACAGCGCCGAGAAGCTGGCCTCCACCACGGTGGAGACGGGGGCGCTTTGCTGGGTCTGGGTGGAGGAAGCGTACGAAATCGCCGCGGAGGAGGAATTCGACAAGCTGGATCTTTCGGCGCCCCGGGGCCGGGTGGAACCGCCCTTGTTCAAGCAGACCACCCTGACCTTCAACCCCTGGGACGGGCGGCACTGGCTGAAGGCCCGGTTCTTCGACCATCCGGGGGAGGACGTGCTGGCCGTGACCACCGATTACCGGGGCAACGAGTTCCTGGACGAGACGGACCGGGCGGTGTTCGCGGCCATGAAGGCGCGGCAGCCCAGGCGGTACGCGGTGGCGGGGCTGGGAGAATGGGGCGTGACCGAGGGGCTGGTGTTCGAACGGTGGGAGGTGGCCCCCTTCGACGAGAGGGCGCTGCCGGCGGCTTACCGGCGGGTGTTCGGGCTGGACTATGGCTATGCCAACGACCCGACGGCGTTTATCGCGGCGGCGGTCAGCCCGGCGGACAAGCGGCTGTACGTCTACGACGAACACTACCAGGTGCGGATGCTCAACAGCGACATCGCGGCCATGCTGCGGGCCAAGGGGGCGGCCAAGGAGCGGATCCGGGCGGACAGCGCGGAGCCGAAATCCAACGAAGAGCTGCGGCGGCTGGGGATCACCCGGCTGCGGGCGGCGGTCAAGGGGCCGGATTCCATCCGCAGCGGCATCGCGCGGCTGCAGGAATACGACATGGTGATTCATCCCCGGTGCGTCCACACGGCGCGGGAGCTGGCGGGCTACGCCTGGGAGACCGGGCGGGATGGCCGGCCGAGCGGCCGCCCCATCGACAGCGGGAACCATCTGATGGACGCGCTGCGGTACGCCATGGCGGACGTGCCAGCGGTGGATCGCCAGCCGGGCCGGGTGGAGGCAGGGCGGCTGATCCGCCCGGAGGATGTGGCGGGAGGATGGGGATAAGGGGGGAGCCGCAGATAGACGCTGATTGGCGGGCCTGCTCGCCCCTACAAGGCAGCCACGGGGTTCTGCGAACCGCACAGTTCGCTTGATAGGACTCACAACCATAAAAAGGAGGTACTCTCCCATGCTCGATATGATTCTCGGCCTGGCCGGGGCCGCGGTCGGCCTGCTGCTGTTCGCCGCGGGCCGTTATACGACCCGCCCCGGCCAGGTAGCGGCCAAACGCCGGGCGGCCATTTCCCGGGAAATCCCATCCCGGCGCCCGGAGGACGGGCCGCCGCGCCCCCTTCCGCCTCTGCCGAAGGAGGACTGGCGGGCGCTCTACAATTTTCTCCATTACGACGGCGGCGAGATGCCGCCTCCCGATGAGCAGACAGGAAAGGACGGATGAACCCCATGGATCCGCATAATCTCCCGGACAGCCTGTTCCGGGAATACCGGGCGGGCCTCCGCTACAAAAACGCCCTGGGCGGGCGGGGCATGGCCGAGCAGAACCGGATAAACGGCCGGTTCTATATCGGCGACCAGTGGCACGGCGCCCGCTGCGGCGAGAGCCGCCCCCTGGTGCGGCACAACATCATCAAGCGCATCGCCGACTACAAGATGGCGGTGGTGGGCGCGGCGCCGGTGGCGGTGGAATACACGGCGGAGGGCGTCCCCGCCACCGCCGCCACCCTTCGGGCGGTGGAACGCCTGCGGGACGCGGGGGCCGGAGGCAAGCCGACCGCCGCCGCCTCCCCGGAGGAGGAAGCGGCCCTGGTGGCCTCGGCGCTGTCCGATTACTTCCGCGTCACCGCCGAACGGGTGAATTTCACCGACCTGAAGGATCGGGTGCTGCGGGATGCCTACATCACCGGCACCGGTGTGCTGTACACCTATTGGGACGAGGGGATCCCCACCGGGCAGTACGCCGATTTCTCCCGCACCGCCCCTATCGGCGGGGACATCGCCTGCGAGGTACTGGACATCGACAGCGTTTTCTTCGGCGACCCGGCGGAGGAGGACGTGCAGGCCCAGCCCTATATCCTCATCGCCCAGCGGCGGGGCGTGGACGATCTGCGGCGGCAGGCCCGGCGGCGGGGCTGCCCCGACTGGCGGAACATCGTCCCCGACCGGGAGGGCCCCCTGCCCGAGGACGAGGACGCGCCCGGCGGCCGAAAGGCCACCCTGCTGACCCGCTTCTGGAAGGAGTGGGACGAGACGGGGGAGCGGTACACCATCATGGCGGCCCAGGTCTGCCGGGGCGTGGTGGTGCGCCCGCCCTGGGATTTGGGGGTACGGCTGTACCCTCTGGCCGTCTTCCGCTGGGAGCGGGGGCGGGGCGGCGCGTACGGGGAAAGCGAAATCACCTACCTCATCCCCAACCAGATCGCCATCAACCGGATGATCACCGCCAGCGTCTGGGCCGTGATGATGATGGGCATGCCCATCATGGTGGTCAACGGCGACGTGGTGACCCAGCCCATCACCAACGACCCGGGCCAGGTGGTGCAGGTCTTCGGCACCGGGGAGGACGCGGACAAGGCCATTCGGTACGTCAGCCCGCCCGCCTTCTCCCCCCAGTTCGACCAGAACATCGCCTCTCTCATCGAGAACACCCTGGCCCAGGCGGGGGTCAACAACGCCGTGCTGGGGGATGTGCGCCCGGACAACACCTCCGCCATTGTGGCGGTGCGGGAAGCGGCCATCCTGCCCCTGCAGGTGGTGCAGAACCGCTTCTACGGCTTCTGCGAGGACGCGGCCCGGGTGTGGGCGGAGTTCTGGATCACCCAGTACGGCCGGCGGAGCCTGAAAATCCAGGACGAGCGGGGGACGTGGTATCTGCCCTTTGACGGGAACCGCTGGCGGGATTTGCTGCTGCATGTGCGGGTGGACGTGGGGGCCTCCACCCTGTTCAGCGAGAGCCGGGCGGTGCAGACCCTCGACAATCTGTTCGACCGGGAGGTCATCACCCCGGCGCAGTATCTCAGCCGCCTGCCCCGAGGCGCGGTGCCCAACCTGGCGGGCCTCATCCGGGAATTGAACAAGGAGAGTGACAGTCATGAAGCAGAGGATAGCGGATCCCGCCCCGCGGGAGAATCCGCCAATGGAAGAAACGACGCCAGCGGGGACGCCTGAACCAGACGGGACGGCCGCTCCGGCCGCCGCAGAAGCGGCGGATGGGAACGCCTCCCCCGCCCGGGACGAGGAATGGGAGCGGCTGCGGGCCGTTCTGCCGGAATGCCGGGGGCCGGAGGACGTGCCGGAGCCGGCGCGGCGGCTGGCCGAGGCGGAAGGGCTTCCCCTGGCCGACGCGTACCTGCGGTTTCTGCATCGGGAGCGGCAGCGGGCCGCCGAGGAGCGGGAACGGCAGCGGCAGGCGGCGGCACGCTCCTCCGGCCCGCTGGCCGGCGAGCGGGCCGAACCGCAGCCGGAACAGGAGGCCTTCCGCCGGGCGTTTGAAAAGGCGCTGTGGTAGGAACGCGGGGCTGTTGCAAAATGTAAAATTTTGCAACAGCCCCCTACAGGGGAGCCGCTGATTTCTGCGGCTCGCGTATACATATTTACCGGCCAACCGGCGGCGCTCTGCCGCCTGGCAATAACGACTGTAAAGGATGGATTGACACATGAGTTTACAACTGGACAACCTTGCACGGAACATGACCGACGAGCTGGACAAGGCCGTGGCGGCCAAGCCGGTCACCGGCTTCTTCGCCGACAACCCCCTGCGCAGCAAGTTCGTGGGCGCCAAAACGGTGCTCATCCCCGAAATGGAGATCTCCGGCCTGGGCGATTACGACCGGGACAACGGCTTTGTCAAGGGCACCATCGCCGTGTCGGCTCAGCCCCACGTGCTGGCCATGGATCGGGGACGCTCCTTCCAGCTGGATCGGGAGGACAACGACGAGACCGGCATCGCCGACCTGGCCGGTCAGGTGATGGGTGAGTTCGTGCGCACCCAGGTGGTGCCCGAAATGGACGCCTACATCCTCTCCAAGCTGGCCGCTCACGCCGTGAGCAAATCCCAGACCGTCACTGGCACCCCCGCCTCCCAGGCCTACAAGATGATGACCGACGCGGTGGGCAAGGTGCAGAACGCAGCGGGCTACGACGAGGAGCTGGTGGCCTTTGTCAACAGCGCCATGTGGACGGCCCTCCAGTCCACCACCGAGCTCTCCCGGCAGCTGGTGGTAAGCGACTTCCGCAAGGGCGAGCTGAACACCCGGGTGCAGTCCCTCAACGGGGTGGCTATTCTGCCGGTGCCGGACAACCGGATGAAATCGGGCTTCACCTTCTACGACGGGACGACCTCCGGCCAGGAGGAGGGCGGCTTCGCTCCCGCCACGGGGGCAAAATCCATCGGGCTGCTGGTCATGCCCCGCCGGGCCGCCTCCCTGGTCAAAAAGACCGAACAGGTGCGCGTCTTCGACCCGGCCCAGAACCTGGGGGCCGACGCTTGGAAATTCGACTACCGCCTGTACTACGACCTGTTTATCCGGAGCAGCCTGAGCACGGCGGTGTACACCTATGTATATTAACGACTGATAAAATTAACAAAAAAGGGGCCGCGGCGGAGAACCGCGGCCCCTTTTGCGGAAAGGGAGGCTTTACCTATGGCAACCGGACAAGAGGTTTTGAATCAGGCGCTGCTGCTGTTGGATTATGCCGGCCGGTACGCGGGGGGACAGGCCGCCATGGCGCGCCGGGGGCTGGCGGCGGTCAACCAGGCGTACTGCGACCTATGGCACATCGAGGGGCGGGGCGCCTTCGTCCCGCTGAGGACGCTGGACGGCGTGCTCGAGCTGTCGGAACGGGCCTGCGCCGACATTTTGCCCTATGGCGCGGCCATGTTTCTGGCCCAGTCGGAGGGGGACGGGGACAGCCAGCGGCTGTATGCCGCGCTGTATAACCAGAAGCGGGCCGGGGCGGTGAGGCGGCCCCTGAGGGTGCGGGACACCCTGTTTGGCCGGGAGGAGGACGACGGATGCGGTATGGAGAAATGAACGGGGCGGCGGTCAAGCGGCTGACGGTGCCCCGCCTGGACGGCGGACTGAACCAAAGCGGCGCGGCCCACCGCATCGCCGACAACCAGCTGGCGGACGGCGTCAACCTCTGGTGGCAGGAGGGGGCGCTGCGCACCCGGCCGGGGTTCCAGACGGGGCCGACGCCCTGGCGGACGGCCGGGGAGGGGGTGACCCGCCTGTTCAGCAGGGAGGACGGATCCGACCGGGAGGTGGGGGAGCGGCAGCCCGTGCGCCGGTTTGTGGAGCGGCGGGGGCTGGCTGGCGGGGCCGCCACCTACGTCGTGGGCACCTTGCGCGCCGACGGGACGGTGCACACCAGCGGGGCGGTGAGTTTGACAGGGCCGGCCTCCGGCCCCTTTGCCAACGATCACGGCCTCGTGGTGGATTGGTGGGAGGCGCCGCTGGTCTTTTTTGGCTGCGGGAAGGTCTATCGCCTGGAGGCGGGGAGCCTGACCGACATCGGCGGGGAAATCCCCGTGCCCCGGCTGCTCATCGGCGGGCGGGGCGTGCCCTCCTCCTCGTCGGAGCCGATCATCCAGACCGGGGTGAGGGAGAGCCGCAATCTCCTGACCCCCAAATTCCGGGCGGTGTACACCACCGATGGCAAATGCTCCGCCTTTTACCTGCCCCTTCAGGGGTTGGATGACGCGCCGGTGACCGCGGCGCTGACCATGGCGGCGGGCACGGTGACCCACACCGTCCCGGCGGGGGCCTCGGCCGGCGGGCTGGGGGCGGACGGGTACCGGCTGCACCTCGACCGGGCCCGGGGCTGTGTGTGGTTCACCGACGCGGCGGGAAACGCGGCCATGCCCCCCTTCCGGCAGGCCAACAACCTGGACATCACCGCCTCCAAGGCCGATGAGACAGGGCGGGACCGGATATTCGGCATGACCTTTTCCACCTGGTTCGGCGGGGATCCCACCAACATGGGAGGCGGCACCCGGCTGTTCCTGGGCGGCAACCCCCGCTGCCCCGGCCGGGTGTACTGGAGCCAGTTCAACAACCCCCTCTATTTCCCGGAATACAATTACAGCGTTGTGGGCCGGGAGGATGAGCTGGTGACCGCCTTCGGCCACCAGGGGGACAACCTGGTGCTGTTCAAGGAGCGGGAGGTATACGCGGTCAACTATGTCCAGCGGCCCCTGGACGCCGAGAAGATCACCGATTTGACTACCCTGGGGGCCTATTTCCCGGTGACCCAACTGCACAGCTCCATCGGCTGCGGCGCGCCGGGCACCGTCACCCTGTGCGGCGGACGGCTGGTTTGGGCCGACCGGGGACGGGTGTATATGCTCTCGGGCGTGGACGCCTACAGCCGCGCCAACGTGCGCAAGCTGTCCGCCCCGGTGGAAAAGGCGCTGGCCGCGTTTGCCCCGGCGGATTGGCGGGAGGCGTCGGCGGGGGTGTATGCCGGGCGGTACGTCCTGCTGGTGGGCGGGTCGTTCTTCCTGCTGCCGGCGGAGGAAGGGGTGCTGCGCCGGCTGGCGGGGACGGCTGGGGAGACGGCGGCGCAGTCCCTGCTGAACTGGAGCCGCTGGGAGCCTCCCGAAGGAGCGCGGCCCCTGTGGCTGACCGCCCGGGAGGAGAGCGCGGCCCTGCTGGCCGAGGCGGCACTGCCGGGCGGCGCCGTCACCCTGGGAATGTGCCTGGATGGGGACGACGACCGGGTGCCCCTGACGGTAGACGGGGAGACGGCCGAGCGGCCGGTGGCCTGGCTGGCGGCCACCAAGGCGTTCGACTGCGGCGCGCCCGATCGGAGGAAAGCGTTTCTTTCGGTGCGGGCGGGGCTGGCGGTGGACAATCTGCGCCCGGCTATGGCCGCCTACGTCACCGAGGATGGCGTCTGCCCCGATCCGGTGCTGCTCCCGCCCGAGGGCGGCTGGCTGCGGCGGATCCCCGGCGCGGCGCGGGCCCGGCGGCTGGGGCTGCGGCTGGAGGGCACCGGCACGGTGGAAATCGACGGCGTGACCCTGCTCTACCGGTTGCTGGGGTGAAAGGTTTTCACAGGCGGTTGCCGTTGGAGATAGACGGGTGTAAGATGAAGGAGAAGACTATGGGACTGCTGTCGGATATATTTACCGCTTCGTTTCGCGGCGAATCCTCGCCTCGGCTTCCCCATAGGAGGTTGATTGGATGAAAGAATACGATCGGGTTCGATTGCTTGTGGAAAAAGAGTGCTATGCGGAGGAAGGCGTTCACAAGGGGATGGACGGCTGGATTTGCAATGAGCAGAGATGCGAGGGAAGCTGGCTGGTTTGCTTCGATCAATACGGCGATCTGCCGAACATCGCTACCATTGCCGTTAAGGTAGAGGACATGGAGGTCATCGATTAGGAGGCCCACGGGGAATACAGGGACGGCATCATCCGCCCGTTGACTGGTAAGAAATAAACAAAGAGCCGGGGCGGCGGGGAGAATCCCGCTGTCCCGGCCCTTTTGCCGTTGTATGTTTTATTCGGCGAGAGGATTGCCCTGCGCGTCGGTCGTGATTTTACCGCACAGGATCATGATCCCTTCGATGAAGCCCCAGATACCGCCGATGCCGCAGGTGACCAGGGAAACGACGATGCGGATGATGCCCTTCTTGGTATCCCCCAGATAGAACTGGTGAACCCCCCAGGCGCCCAGGAAAATCCCGAGCAGACCCGCCGCCATTTTGCTTTTCTGATTCATGCAAATCCCTCCAACGAAAATATGCAAAATTCCCGGATGGAATTTTGTCGATAAGGAAAGCGGACAGGCCGCCGCACGGCCTGAATTCGCAAGCGCCTTTTATCCATTTTACTCAGAGCGAACCGAAAAAAGACGCGCGTTTCTTCGACAAAAATCGATCTGGCATTAGCATAGCATATCTATTTTCTGGCTGTCAAGTAAACGATGCTAATTTTTCTCATAAAATTTTTATGCGTTTTTATTTTATAATGGAACCCGCCGGCCCCGATGAGAGGGTCGGCGGGTTTCGTCGATGCCGTTTGCTAGAACGCGGCGGTCAGTTCTATCAAACAAACCGTATGGTTCTCCAGGCGAATCGTTTGCGCCACATCCTCGCCGTGGTAGATTTCGGTACGCTCCAGCTCCAGATCCCGGTCATGGTTCAGCAGATACAGCTCGGCCTTGATGGGCCTGGCCGGATGGAGCTTTTTCATGTCCACGGTATAATAATCGCTTTCGCCGCCGTAGTTGCTGATCAATATCCCGCTCTTTTTCTCCCCAGCGGCCGCCAAGACGTACAGGCCCTCTCCCCGCGCCTGGGTTTCGACTATCCGGCCGCCGAGCCGGTACAGCCGGCCGTACGCGCGAAAGGCGTGATAGGTTTTTTGCGGCACCGCATAGCGGTCGAACAGGCCGCAATAGCGCAGCTTGGGCTGTCCGTCATAATAGGTGGCGATATCCACCGGAAGCCGGTTCATTTCTATCATCGAGGCCGCCGCGAAGGACGCGCCGATCTCACTTTGCGCCGTTTCAAACAGGCTTTTCGCCACCAGACCCCGCCCGGCGTCGCGGATGGCCCTCCACAGCTCCAGGTCCGGCATGTCGTCAGAGCCGAAATAATTCCATTCGTCAAAAATCCGCTCCACATGGGACAGCCCGTATTTGGCAAGCAGCCGGTCGATGGCCGTCACATAGCTTTCCAATTGCTCCATTCGCCGGTAATACAAATGGAAGGAAAAGAAGTCGAGAGGAATCGCTTCCTGCGCGCACTGCCGGAAAAAGTCCTCCGCAAAGTCCAGGACGCCGGCGAGCGCGCAGCCGCCCACCTTCAGCGACGGATCCAGCGCCTTGATGCCGGCGGCCGCGGTTTTGTACAGATCCCGGTATTGCTGCGCCGTTCCGCCGTCCCACATTTCATTGCCCAGGTCCGGCTCGTTCCAGATTTCCCAGTAGGAAATGCCCAGCGTAAAGCCACCGGCCCAGCCCTCGTTATAATGCCGGATAATGTTCACGCAGATTCGCGTCCACTTTTCAAAGTCCTTGGGCGGCCGCGCGTACCGCTTGAAAATGCTGTGATCAATGCTTTCTCCCAAGCGATAAATCGGTTTCGCCCCCAGCCGGTCGATGGCTAGCAGCAATTGATCCGTATGCTCAAAAAAGTAATTGGCCGGATCGGATTCGTCCGCGTCGAAATTCGGAAAAATCCTGGAGATGTCCACCAGCGTCCGGCTGGTGGGCGTGTCCGTGTCGTGCAGCCGAATGAAAGGGATGCCGATTTCCTCATAAAAGGCGGAGGTATCGATTAAGCCGGATTCGCTCAGCGGCCCGTTGCATATGCCGTGCACGGGCTTGACCGCCTGTCCGCTCTGTCTGTCGAAGCGAACGGTTATGGTTTTCATGTGGCCCATCTCCTTTGCGCGCATTTCCCGCCCGGCGGAACGGTCGGGTAATTATCCTAATTATAGGGCGCTTACGCCAAAGGATCCACAGGGCTTTTTGCTGATAGTATGGATTTGTTGCTCTTCAGCTTTTGCCGGGGTATACCCGGTAGGTGTCCGCGTCGAAATCCACCTCGATGGCGGTGCCGTCGGAATAGGTGGCGCGCTGCCGGCGGAAGTTTCCTGACAAAAACTCGTGCCGGATCATCCGCTCGAAAGCCAGTGAACGGCTCAGCTCGCACAGCGCGGTGCATTCCGCGATCTCCTCCTCGCCGGCGTCGATGGACAGATAGGCGGGGTTGGCGTTGAGGGCGGCATGGGTGGAATAGCGGTCGTTGTTCGGGATGCCCCAGCTGCCCAGGGAGGCCTGGAAGCTGTTCCAGTGCACCAGCACCGCGTCGTGGTACACCAGGTTGAACAGCGGCACGGGGATGCCGTTGCCGATACCGTTCCACAGGCTGGGGGACAGGGAATAGGGGGCGTGGGACACCGTGTCCAGCCAGGGCAGGAAACAATCCATCGGCTCGTCCGAGCCGACGGCCAGCCCGTGGCTGCGGGCCAGGGCGAAGGCGGCCCGCCGCGCCTCGATGCATTCCCGCTTGCTCATGGGGTGCAGCGGGTTGAAGCATTCGTCCACCGCCCCGCCGGAGAAGGAGCCGAGATGGATGCCGTCGAAGGCGATGCCACTGTCCTGAAAGCGCTTCAGGTTCCGTTCCAGGTAGTCAGAGGCCTGGGTGGCGCACAGCAGGGACTGCCGCCCCCCCTGCCACAGGCTGAGGACGGGGAGATTCCCCTGCCGATCGAACACCGCCTGCTCCTGGCGGAAGCTGGGGGCGTTAAAATAGAAATCCCGGTACTGGTCGTGGATGTCGAAGGGCAGCCCGTGCTCCCGGCATAGCGCCGCGAACCGCCGCATCCCCTCTTCGCCCCCGATGGCCTCGTTGATGGGGAACAAATCGGGATGCCCGTTGTCGTAGCCCCGGTTGCCGCAGCCGTCCAGGTGGACGGTGAAGCCGGCGGCCCCCTTTTCCAATAGGGCCTCGATCTGCTTCCAGCGGTATTCGAAGGAGTAGAAATATTCGTTCATCTGGGGCAGCCGGCGGCGGTACATGGGGGAGAGCTTATCCACCGAGACGAAAAGAAAATCGTGCACCACCGGCTTGCCGATCCGGGCGGCCAGGGAGGGGGTGCGGGCGATTTTCTCCCGCAGGGTCAGCAGTTCCCCCCGCCGCTCCACGATCCGGCGGTAGTTCAGACACATGGCGTTGTAATCGCCGCCGCGGAAGAAGTAGAACCGGCATTTCCGCCGGTAGGCCATCCGGCCCAGGGAGGGGTACCAGGCGCTGCACACCGCCGTTTCCCCGCCCGGCTCGTGCTGCAGGGCATAGCCGCCGTCCCAAGGGGTTTCGCACACGCACTGGCAGGCTCCGCCGCCGTACGCCTGCCCCCACCAGGGCATGTACCCGTCGGACTCGAAATACCGCCCGTCGCTGTAGGTCTTAACGGTATTTTTCCACTTGGCGGGGATGAGGGTGCCCTGCATCATGGGCAGGACGGTGTATGCCTCCCCGTCCTCGCAGTCGAAATCCAGCGACTGGGGGAAGCAGACGCGGCGCACGGCGCCCGCCTCGTCCCCGGTGATTTCCAGTTCGCATTCCAGCGAGCCCTCGTCCCCCCGCAGGCGGTAGACTGTTTCGACGCACAGAGGCAGCTTTGTTCCGCCGCAGTAAAAATCGGCGTACCGGGCGCGCAGGCAGCCTCCCGTTTCCTCCGCGTATTCCCGTATAAGGACGGAGCGGGCCATGTCGAAGGGAATGGTCTGTACAGCGCCGTCCACCTCCGCCTCCAGAAACGGCGGCCGCTCGGATGAAAAGGCGTACACCACATCCCGGTGGGTCACCCGCAGGATGCACCGCCGGGGGTCAAGCTCGGCGAAAAACGTCTCGCCCGCCTGCAGATAATAGGGGGTATCCATATCGTCAGGCCCCTCCCTTTTTCAAAGATTTCTCATACTCCGACGGCGTCATGCCGGCCACGCTCTTGAACATGCGGGAAAAATAGTGGATGGAGGAAAAGCCCAGCCGTTCGGCGATTTCCGTGAAATTGTACCGGCCGGAAGCGATGAGCCGGCGCGCCTCCTCGATTTTCATCTCGTTGAAATGGGCGATGATGCTTTTCCCCGTCTTCCGCTTGTACAGGCTGCTCAGGTAGCTTTTGGACAGGTTGAGCCGCTGACAGATGTCCTCAATGCTCACGCTGTCGCACAGGTGGCGGCGCAGCTCCTCGTTGGTGCGGGCGACCAGCTGGCTGCGGGAAACCGGGGCCGCGTCCTGTGCCTCGGGGCACTGCTCCAGCAGCTCCAGCAGGAACAGCTCGATCTTGGCCTGCAGGATCTGCTTGACGGAAACGGTGGTGTCCTTGTCCACCGAGTCGGTGTACTGGCGGGAATCCGCCGTGATGTTGAAGATATCGTCGGCGTAGTCGATGATGTCCCCCAGCGCCTGAAAGCCGGAGGGGGACAGGGCGGTTTGCAGGCGGCCGAGCCGCTCGAGCCCCTTGCCGTCCAGCTCCAGCGCCATGGTGAACACCCGGGTGGGCGTCTGCCCCGTGACGCGGATGCTGTGGGGCCACTCGGCGCTCAGCAGCAGGATGTCCCCGCCCCTCAGCACGGCGGTCTCCGCGCCGATGCGGATGTGCAGCTCCCCCTGTATCACATCATACAAGGTCCAGCAGTTGGTGGTGTTGTCCTCCAGCACAAAGGGGGAGTCGTACTGATCCAGGCGCATGTACGCGATGCTGTTGACCTGGATGTCCTTGTCGAAAACCAGCTTGTTGAAAGAACTCACGGATGCAGCCACCTCCTAATAAAACGATTATGCAAACCTTCCATTGGGGAAAATGCGGAAATGCCTAAAATAAGCGCGCGGATCGCCGCAGGCTTATGGCAGGATAACGGGATAGCCGCCGCGCTTATTGGCGGAGCACGGATGATAAAGTAGGAAAAGATAAATCTAACCATAGAATACCAAAGAATACCGGCCGTGTCAATCGAAGAAACTCGATAACAGTTGGTATGTACTGGCAATTAAAATAGAAATATCTCGGGCGCCTTGCTATATTTCGCATGGATGTTCCAGTTTTTCCAAACGAATGTGCAAAAATAAGATAAAATCGTGTAAATACTTTTTTATAAATCCTCACTATAATGGAAGTGCAAAAGGAAGCACGCCGCAAGTTTTGGGGAGGGGGATCCCCCCCTGTGAGGAAAGGAAGAGACGACTATGTGGAGATCCGTACGCATCCGCTGGCTGAGCGCCTGCGCTGCGGCCGCCCTGCTGGCGGTCGGCCTGGGCGGCTGCCATCCCGGCCAGACCCCCGCGAGCAGCGATTCCTCCGTGGTGACGGACTATCCGCCCGTGAGCACGCCGACCACCGAGCCCTCTGGATCCGCCACGACGACGGAATCCACCGGCCCGGAGGATACCGGTCCGGGCGGCAGCCGGTTGGTGACCGTCACCCGCCGGGTGTCGGACACCTCGGTGGTTCCCGGCACCCCCGGCACACCGGACGTTTACAACCCGGTGTACACCCTGCAGAAGGGGGACTTCTGCCTGATTAAGAAGGGGGAGGTCAAATCCACCATCGTCGTGTCGGAGGACGCCGGCCCCAACGTGACGGCGGCGGCCAACGACCTGGCGGCCAACCTGCAGAAAATGACCGGCAAGACCTTCCCGATCAAGAGCGACAAGGAGACGGTGGCGGGCAACAAAATCCTGGTGGGTAAAAGCCGGTACACCGCCGCCGCGGGGGTGGATATCCCCTCCCAGTATCCCGGCAAGGAGCTGTTCCGGGTGGTGGCGGGGGCCAACCTGCTGATTCTCGCCGGCAACGACGCCGGGATATACAAGGGGTCCCAGTTTGCCGTGACCTATTTTCTGGAATCCCTTGGCTTCGGCTGGTTCGGCACCGATGACCTGTGGACGGTGACGCCCAAGGGGGACACCATTTACGCCACCTCCTGCGACATCACGTCCCAGGCCAGCTTCTCCTCCCGGTACACCCGCCTGAGCGCCGCCGAGCCTCAGCTGACGAGCCGCTGGTTTGTCGGCGGGGAACTCACCCAAACGGATCATTCCCTGCCCAACCTGGTGTCCCCCGACCTGTACGGGGAGCATCCCGAATACTTCGGCTACTCAAAAGGAACGCGGGATCCCAGCGGCAAGCGCTGGTGGCAGCCCTGCCTGTCCAACCCCGAGGTGCAGCAGCTGGTGGCGGATCAGATCATCGATTTCTTTAAGACCAACCCCAATTACACGGTGGCCTCCATCGGGCAGAACGACGGCAACGGCGACCCTGCCAGCGAGGATTACGCCAACTGGTGCGAGTGCGACGACTGCAAGAAATTTGCGACCGACTTCACCCAGGCCATGATGAAGTTCGCCAACATCATCGGTCAAAAGATTGAAAAGCAGTGCCCCGGCAAATCCATCATGTTCTACGGCTATTTCCCCACCTTCACTGCGCCGGATACGACGGCCCTGAAGGCGGAGGATAACGTGGTGATGATGCTGTGCAAGGAGGGCGGGCTGACCCGCTTCATCCGCAACGGCAACCTGTTCAACGCCGCCATCGGCCAGCCGCAGTTCAAGGACAATTACCAGGCGTGGAAGGATCTGGGCTACCAGATGGCCATTTACGAGTGGAACTGCCCCGGCGCGGCCAGCGACAAGTGGAAGGACATGTTCTGGATCCAGGGCGAAGTGTTCCTCGATAATCTGAAATGGCTCAAGCAGAACGGCACGCAGTATCTGTGCATGGATCAGGGCCCCAACCCGGCCTACGAGCGGGCGGACGGCTATATGGACATCCGCTGGCCCCTGTGGTACGTGTCGGCCAAGGGCATGTGGGACTGCAATCTCAGCTTCGAGGACATCCTGATGCCGGCCTGCAAAAAGCTGTTCGGCCCCGCCGCCGCGGACATGTACGCCTTCTATAAGGCGCTGAACGACGCCAACAAAAACTGCACGGCCCCCAACTACTATTGGGCGTTGCCCGAGCCGGAGCAGGTCTATACCGCCCAGTGGATCGCCAAGGCGGACGCCGCCATGGACAGGGCGCTGGACGCGGCCGCCAAGGCCGGCGGGGACGTGTTCAAACGTGTGGAAAACCAGTCGGCCAATTGGGAAGTTACCAAACAATATACCTAGTAAGCGAGGAGAAGCACATATATGGAAGGCAATCGGATACGGCTGGCCAGCGATTTCTACATCACGCGGGACGGGACGCCCGCCGCGAGTATCGTGGTGCGCACCGGCGCGCCGGACAAGGTGATGGAGGCGGCCCGGGATTTGCAGGACATTATACGCCGGATGAGCGGGGCGGAGCTTCCCATCTGCGACGACGCCTTCCGGGTGGAGGGCAACAAAATCCTGCTGGGCCCCAGCGGCTACACCCGGATACATAACGTCGTCTTTCCCGAACAGAAAGGGGAATGGTGCCTGCTGCGCCGCCGGGAGGACACCCTGGTGCTGGCGGGCAACGACGAGGGCTGCTATACCGGCACCCAGTTCGCCGTAACCATGCTGCTCGAGCGGCTGGGCTGCGGCTGGTTCGGGCCGGAGGAGCTGTGGCAGGTGATCCCGCAGAAGAAGACCCTCACGGTGGGGTATCTGGACATCCTGCACACCCCGCAGTTTTCCTGCCGGCGCACCCGGGTGCTGGAGAAAAACCCGGAAATCGGCCGCCGCTGGTATCAGGGGGGCGACAAATCCCTCATCGAGCACGCCTACAGCATCCTGTTCCCCCGGGAGCAGTATTTCGAGGCGCATCCCGACTGGTATTGCATGCATGGCGGCGTGCGGGATCCCTACAACAACCGGAGCATCCACCTGGAATCCTGGCAGATGTGCTATTCCAACCCGGAACTGGCGCAGGCCACGGCGGACAAGGTGATCGCCTTCTTCGACGCGCATCCCGATTACGCCAGCTATTCCCTGGCCGCCAACGACGGGATGTACGAGGGCTTTTGCGAATGCGAGGAATGCCAGAAATGGGGGATGCCCGGCGAGGTGATGATGGAATTCGTCAATCGGGTGGCCCGGCTGACGGCGGCGAAGTACCCGGACAAAACCCTGTATTTCTTCGTCTATTTCCCCACCTTCGATCCCCCCAACCGCTTCATTCAGGCCGAGCCCAACGTGCAGCTCATGTTCTGCAAGGAATCCTGCATGTATCACCCGGTGGACAAGGGGCCAGATTGCGGGTATCATGAGGATTACGAGTTCGAGTTTCGCTATACCCAGTACCCCCGTCCCTGGCGGCAGACCATGGAGAAATGGCTGGAAATGACGGGCCTTAGCTCCTTCTGCATCTGGGAATGGTACTGCCCGGCGGCCTGCGTCACCTCCTGGGAGCATCTGCCTTGGGTGCAGGGGGACGTGGCCACCCGCAACCAGCGCTTCTGGCACGACAAGGGCGCCACCTTCGTGTTCTATGACCAGGGGCCCAACGATTACTACCACGACACCGAGAAGAGCTATCCCCTGCGCTGGCCCCTGTGGTACGTGGTCTCCAAGGGGATGTGGGATAAGGACCTGACCGGCACCGACATTCTCACCGACGCCTGCAAAAAGCTGTTCGAACAGGCCGCCGACGTGATGCTGTCCTACTACCTGGCCCTGGCGGACATCAGCCGGGACTGCCACGCCAAGAACATCGCCTGGCAGAGCGCCGAGCCCTACGAGTTCTACACCCCGGCGGCCATCGAGCGGGTGGATCGCATCCTGGCGCGCGCCGCGCAGCTGCTCGACGAGGTCAGCGGGCCGGTGCGGGCCCGCATGGAAAACCAGATGGCCCTGTGGGAAGCCTGCAAACGGCAGGTGGAAGCCTCCTACAGCGGCTCGGCCTATCAGCCCATCTATTGACACGCTGCCAATCCGCTTGAACGAAAGGAATGAGTCGTTTGAAAGCCATGAAGATACAGCGAGCAATTGCGGCGGGGCTCACGGCCCTGCTGTGCGTCTGCCTGCTCGGCTCCTGCAAGGAAGGCGGCGGCCCTGCCAGCGATCCTTCCGTCGCCGAGGCCAGCCGGGTGCCCGATATTTTCGAGGACGGCCTGTTCGGGGACGACGAGGCGACGGCCAGCGGCCCGCAGGCAAGCGGCGGCCAGGCCGACACTCCCTCCGGCGGCGGGCAGACCCATACCGCCAGCAGCGGCAGCCAGACCAGCAGCAAGCCGCAGGCCGGCGACACCTCCAGCCGCCCCACCAACTCCGGCACCCAGAACCTGGTGGGCAACACCTACACCAGCGGCTTCCCCATCGTCAAGGACAAGGTGACCCTGAAAATCCTGACCTACAGCCGTCCGGCCCACGCCAAGGACTGGGACAGCATGTATTTCTCCAAGAAGTACGAGGAGAAAACCAACATCCATATCGACTGGAGCGTCGTGCCCCAAAGCTCGATTCTCGAGCAGACCAAGATCATGCTGCAAACCCAGAGCTATCCGGACATCCTCATCGTCCCGGCCGGCGTGCTTTACGATTCCGACGTGTACACCTACGGCACCCAGAACGTCCTGTGGGACAGCAGCCAGTCCTTGAAAACCTACGCCCCCAATCTATACGATCTGATGAAAAACGACAAAACCATCCGGATGTCCGTGCAGCAGCAGAACGGTTCGATCTACTCCCTGCCCTACATCAACTACGACTATCCCGGCGCGCCCGGCCACGCCTGGACCATCAACAAAAAATGGCTGGATAAGCTGGGGCTGTCCATCCCCAAAACCACCGAGGAGCTCGAGCGGGTGCTGCTGGCCTTTAAGAACAACGATCCCGACGGCGATGGCATCCAGAATCAGGTTCCCTTCATGACCTTCTGCCATCTGCCGGAAATGTTCGGCCCCTGGGGCCTGTATTTCGACTGGGCCAACAACGTCACCATGGACAACAACGGCAAGGCGCAGTTCGTCTTCACCCAGAACGAGATGCGGGAGGCTGTGCTTTACTGGAAAAACCTCAAGAAGCAGAACCTGCTGGACATCCCCTGGACGGAGCGCTCCAGCACCGAAATGGCTCAGATTATCAACGGCGGCAAGGTGGGGATGTTCCTCTGGGGCGACCCGTACACCAGCGTGAATCCCGACGTGCTGAAAAACTACGTGGTCATCGACGTGCCGAAAGCCTCCACTGGGGTGGGCGCCAACTACACCCCCGGCGTCATGCGGCACAATGCCAACGTCCAGGGCAACAGCACCTTCATCTTCAACACCTGCAAGAACAAGGAAGCGGCCCTGCGCTGGATGGACTATTTCTATTCCTACGAGGGCAACGCCTTCAAGACCTATTTGGACGTGGACTATAAATATCTGAAAAAGACCAGCGGCGGCAAGGTGTACGTGGATGTGCCCGAAGGGGGCAACACCCTCAATGACACCCCCGGATCCGTGCTGCCCGGCATCTACGACGCGTATTTCTCCACCAGCTATTTCGCCCCCAACCCCAACCAGACGGAGAAATCCAAGCTGGCCTCCTCCTGGTCGCAGACGGTGGTGAGCACCTACAAAAAGCAGGTGCCTAAGTACATCTGGCCGGACATTACCTTCACCGCCTCCGAAATCAAAACCATTAAGAGATACGAGCAGTACCTCAATTTTGATACCTGCTGGTACACGGTGCGGCGGATGATCGAAAGCGGATCCGACGTGGTGGATCCCTCCACCGGCTGGAACACCTGGGTGTCCAGCAAAACCAAGGCAGGCCTGGACGAATATCTGGCGGTTCACCAGAAGGCCTACGACCGCGCGTCCAAATAGCCTGCAGCCGACATTTCCGAAGAAAGGAATGGGCAAACGCATGAAAGAGAGGTTTGGAAGGACAGGAGGCCGGCTGCTGGCATTGCTGCTGGCGGCCGCGGTGACCGTCTCCCTGGCGGTTCCCGGCGCCCTGGGGGCGCTGGCCGGGGAGACCGGCCCCAACCGGATTCTGTACGACGGCTCCACCGTCGAGGGGATCCACCGCATGGGCGGTATGGACGTCGAGTATGCCGTGCGCGAGGGCGCCGGGTATTACGGAGACGCCCTGGCCATCAACCCCACTAAAATGCTGGGCAGCGGCTGGGCCGCCCTGCCCCTGTCCGGGGCGGGGGAGCTGGATTTCGCCGCCGCCAAGGGCATCGCCATGTATGTAAAAATCCCCGCGGTCACCCAGACCAATTTCTCCATCCGGTTAATCGACGAGGGCTGGAGCACCTGGGCTGAAATCGGGAACAGCGCGGAGCTGACCTATGTCTCCCTGGACGGGACGGTGCAGACCAAGACGCAGGAGCCGCCCTTCGACGGCATGCCTGGCTTCGAGGGCTTCGTGTTCATCCCCTACGAGGCGCTCTCCGCCGGCAGCACCCCCGGCCGCGCCATCACCGAGCACATGGCAGCGGACGGCTGGAACATCGAGTTCGGGTATTATAAGCGCAACGCCGATGAAATCGGCCCCGATTACCTGTACGACTGCATCGGCTTTTACTCCGATATTGACGCGTATATTGCGCTGGCCCGCGATCAAATCCCGGGCCCCAACCAAATCCTGTACGACGGCTCCACCGTCGAGGGGATCCACCGCATGGGCGGTATGGACGTCGAATACGCCGTGTGTAAGGGCGCCGGGGCTTACGGCGACGCCCTGGCCATCAACCCCACCAAAATGCTGGGCAGCGGCTGGGCCGCCCTGCCCCTGTCCGGGGCGGGAGAGCTGGATTTCGCCGCCGCCAAGGGCATCGCCATGTATGTGAAGATCCCTCAAGTCACCCAGACCAATTTCTCCATCCGGTTAATCGACGAGGGCTGGAGCACCTGGGCCGAAATCGGGAACAGCGCAGAGCTGACCTACGTCTCCCTGGACGGGACGGTGCAGACCAAGACGCAGGAACCGCCCTTTGCCGATATGCAGGGCTTCGAGGGCTTCGTGTTCATCCCCTATGAGGCGCTCTCCGCCGGCAGCACCCCCGGCCGCGCCATCACCGAGCACATGCAGGCCGATGGCTGGAACATCGAGTTCGGCTACTATAAGCGCAACGAGGACGAAATCGGCCCCGATTACCTGTACGACTGCATCGGCTTCTATTCCGACATCGACGCCTATATCGCCGCCGCCGACGCGGCCAACGACCGCACCAACCCCGTTCTGTACGACGGCGCGAGCGTCAAGGGCATCGCCCATAAGGGCGGCGCCGACGTGTCCTGGTCGGTGGTGAAGGACGCGTCCTCCCACGGCAGCGCCCTGGCCATCAACCCCACCAAAACGATGGGCAGCGGCTGGGCCGCCCTGTCCCTGGCCGGTGCCGCGGGCGTGGATTTCTCCGCCCTGTCCGGTATCGCCATGTATGTGAAAATTCCGGACGTCACCCAGACCAATTTCATGATCCGCCTCATTGACGACGGCTGGACCACCTGGGCGGAGGTGGGGGACAGCGCGGAGCTGACCTACGTCTCCCTGGACGGGACGGTGGAAACGAAAACGCAGGCCCCGCCCTTTGCCGATATGCAGGGCTTCGAGGGCTTCGTGTTCATCCCCTATGAATCCCTGACCGCCGGCAGCACCCCCGGCCGCGCCATCACCGAGCATATGCAGGCCGCGGGCTGGAACATCGAAATCGGCTACTACAAACGCAACGAGGACGAAATCGGCCCCAACTACCTGTATGACAACATCGGCCTTTATACCGATATCGAGGGCTATATCGCCGCGGCGGGCCGGGTGGTGGAGCATCCGGACGAGGAACCGGACGACCCGGGCTTCGAGGGCGGCGAATGGGTCGCCAACGCCGGCGATCCCGCCGGCATCACCGTCGGCCACGGGGAGGATATCGCCGTCAAACAGGCCGCGGCCGTCTCCAAGTACGGCAAGGGCGTGGCCATCAACCCCACCAAGGTGGAAGGGGGCGGCTGGGCCGCCGTGGCGGTCAACAAGCCGGAGGGCTTCGACTTCCGGGGCACCAAAGGGGTCGTGACCTATGTCCGCTTCCCCGAAGGCGTGACCGCCACCAACCTGACCATCCGCCTGATCAAGAACGACTGGAGCGCCTGGTATGAGGTGGGCACCGGCATCACGGTGACCCTCGTGGACAAAAACGGGGTCAAAACCGAGAAGGGGCAGACCCTGCCCTTCGAGAACCTCCAGGGCTACGAGGGCTATGTGTTCATCCCCTATGAGGCGCTGTATGCCGGCAGCAGCCCCACGGTAGACACCGCCGCCCTCAACGACTGGACCGACTGGTCCATCGAGATCGGGTATTACAAGCGCAACGCCGACGAGATCGGCCCCGACTATATCTTCTACAGCTTCGGCTTCTACACCGATGTGGACGCCTACGTCGCGGCCATGGACGCCCGTCACCCCAACTTTGTGGCCAATACCGGCACCATGGACGGCGTGCGCATCACCGGCGGATCCACCACCGAGCCCGACAAGGATATCGCCGTGGAGGTGCGGGAGGACGCCACCCAGTTCGGCGACGCGCTGTCCATCTATCCCAAGAAAACCTACAGCGGCAACCTCGCGGCCATCCCCGTCCATAAGCCGGAGGGCTTTGATTTCAGCAAGACCAAGGGCCTGGCCGTGTACATCAAATTTCCCACCACGGCCATGGCCACCAACCTGAGCATCCGCCTGATCAAGGACGACTGGTCCCAGTGGTTCGAGATCGGCACCAGCGTGACCCTGACCACCCTGTCGGTGATGGGGGAGAAGAAGTCGGTCAGCCAGTTCCTGCCCTTCGAGGATATGCAGGGCTTTGAGGGCTTTGTGTTCATCCCCTACGAGGCCCTGTACGCCGGCAGCCCGGGCCAGGTGGATTTTGACCTGCTCAACTCCTGGGAGGATTGGTCCATCGAAATCGGGTATTACAAGCCCAACGAGGCCGATGCCAACGTGGATTACCTCTACGACAATTTCGGCTTCTATTCCGACCCGGAGGAGTACGCGGCCCTGTGCGGCTTCGTCGCGCAGGATAAGCCCAGCGACGACGTGTATTTCAACTTCGGCACCGACGATCTCGGCTGGTACCTGGTCAACAACATGCTGGATACGGGCGCCACCACCTTCGGCGGCTTCGGCGCGGCGGTGTCGCCCACCGCCGATACCCCGGACGGCGCCGGCCTGCTCGTGGCGGGTCAGAAGGCGTTCCGGGTGGCGCTGAAGAACTTCCGCGCCGGGGACTCCCGGCTGAAGGGAACCGCCGGCCTGCTGTTCTACATCCGGGCGGATGAGGCCGTGGCGGGTCTCGATTTCACCATTGGCCTCGTCGACGAGACCAACCCCGACGCGGTGGAGCTCTACGAGTTCGACAGCTACGAGGGGGATTACTACTACGCCCCAACGGGCGGCCGGCTGTATAAGGTCTCCCGGGACGCGATCCGCCTGCCCGCCGGGTTCGAAGGGGTCGTCTATTTCCCCTTCGAGACCTTCCTGCCCGCTGCCGGCAGCGTACCGGATAACCTGAAGGTGGATCCCGACGGCGTCACCCGCGTCACCATCGCGGCGGAGCCGAATAATGCCGAGCAGGGCGATGTCGTTTTCACACTTGACAACCTAAGCTTTTACGCCAGCCAGGATCAGCTGGAAACCATGGTGGGCGCGCCCTGCGACCCGAGGGATTTCCAGGTGTCGGCCACCGGCGCGGGCAGCGAGTTCGTGACCCTGACCGGCGACGCCCTGCGGGTGTACGATCCCGCCATGACCTATGAGAAGCTCCAGGCCCTGCTGACGGTTTCGGGGGATGTCTCCCTTCGTCTGCTGGACGCCGGCGAACAGCCGGTGAAGCCCGGGGATACGCTGGCGCCCACCTTCCTGCTGGCCGTGCTGCGCGGGGAGACTATCGTCGCCCGGATTCCCGGCGCGGTAGTAACCAAGGATGTGCCGGATGACCAGAAAACCCTGGTGCAGCCGGGCAAGCCCGCCATCCCGGACAAGACAGTCACCGTCGACCGCGTGGTGGTTGACGTCCTCTTTGAGGACGATCCCGCCGGGGAGGAGAGCGAGCCTCCCGTCAGCGGTGGGGAAGGGGAGGATGCCCTGCTGACGGTCAAGCGCAGCGCGCAGGCTCTCGTGGAGCTGGGGGAGGGCAGCGTCACCGTGCGGCAGAACATGGCCGCCACCCGGTTCTTCAGCGCCTTCAACGTCCCGGACGGCGTCACCCTCAGCCTGGCCGATACGTCCGGTGCCCCCTGCGCCGGCGGCGCGGTGGTGGCCGACGGCTTCACCCTGATCGCCACCAAGGCGGACGGCGAAGAGGTGCGCTACACCGTGCGCAACGAGCTCAGCCAGCCGGCTGATAATCCGACCCCGCCGGCCAGCAGCCAGGCCGGCCAGTCGCCGGAGGCCTCCACCCCCGTGTGGGTGTGGATCCTCGTGGCGGCGGGCGCTGTCCTGGTGATCGCCGCGGCCGTCCTGGCCGTGGTGCTGGTGAGAAAACGGAAACAAACGCAAGCGGACAAATAGGTGCCGCGCCGGGAGAGGACACGCGCCTCTCCCGGCTTGACCAAGCGGCCGGGGGCCTGTATCCGGCCGCTTGGTCAAGCCGGGAACACCATCGCATAGGAGGGACAGCTCTATGGGCTTTACTGCATATCGAAAAGCCGCCGCCCTGCTGCTGGCGGCCTGCCTGCTGGGCCGGGGCTTCGCCCTGTCGGCCGCGGCAGAGGGCCAGACCCTGGCCGACCGGGTGGGGACGGACAGCGCCGGCGGCGTCACGGAGGATACGCTGCCCTATTACTCCCAGGTCAAGGGCGGCTATACCGTCCGCCCCGCCGGCGTGCGCGCCGCCGCCGCGGGGGAGGGCTATACCGCCTGGGAAGGGGAGAAGCCCGCCATAAGCGAAACGGGCGGTGTCTATACCGATGAAAGCACGGCCTCCCTGACCTGGACGGTGGAAGTGCCCGCGGCCGGGGCCTATCACATCGAGGTGGCCTACCGCACCGAGCCGGGCACCGCCGTATCCCCCCAGCGGGAGATTCTCATCAACGGCAAGCAGACCTATACCGAGGAGAGCGTCCTCGCCTTCGAGCGGAAATGGCAGGACGCCGCCGACCCCGTGCGCAACCGCCTGGGGGACGACGTGCGCCCCGATCAGAAGGAGCTGGACATTCGCAGCGTCAAGCGCCTGACCGACCAGTGGGGCAAGGACGCGGAGCCCCTGCTCTTTCCCTTCGAACAGGGCCAAAACACCATCACCCTGCGATATATCAACCAGCCCCTCATCGTCGAGGAAGTGGCGGTTGTCTCCTACCAGGCGATCCCCTCTTACAGCGAGGCGCGAGGCGCCTATACCCTCCCGGCGGGGACGCAGTCCCTGCGCTTCGAGGCCGAGGATCGCCGCCATATCGCCTACCGCAGCGACGCCACCGTCTCCATCGGCAGCGACGGCGATCCCCTGCTCACCCCCTTTTCCGCCGCCAATATCCGCCTGAACATTCTGGGCGGCTATTCCTTCCGCAAGGGCGGGCAGGAGGTCTGCTGGGAGTTCGAGGTCCCCGAGGCGGGGCTGTACGCCATCAACCTGCGGGCGCTGCAAAGCTACAGCGACGGCCTGCCCGTCTACCGCACGGTGAAAATCAACGGCGCGGTGCCCTTCGAGGAGATGCTCGCCTACGAGCTGCCCTACGACAAGCGGTGGAACTCGGTCACCCTCTGCGACGGGGAGGGGGAGCCCTATCTCTTCGCCCTGCAAAAGGGGCGCAACACCCTGTCCCTGACCGTCACCCTGGGCGAAACCGTAACCCAGGCGGTGGAGGGCCTGCTCGACGCCGCCAAGCAGCTCAACGCCGTGCTGTTCGACATCACCCGCGTCACCGGGCAGAATCCGGACGCCAACTACGACTACCAGCTGGATCTGGAAATCCCCGATCTGATTCCTCGCCTGACCGCCATCCGGCAGCAGGTGGAAGCCTGCCGGGAGCGCCTGCTGGCTTCCTCAAGCAAGGCCTCCGCCATGACCAACAATCTGGAGCGCATCGCCCTGGAACTACAGGAGCTTATCGACAAGCCCTCGAAAATTCCCCTGTCCCTGCCGGACGTCAGCAACAACCTGACCAACCTCAGCTCCTACGCCACCTCCCTGCAGGAGATGCCGCTGGCGCTGGACTATATCGAAATCCTGCCCCCCGGCGAGCGGGCCGCCAACCCCCACGCCACCATCTGGCAGAAAATCAGCGTCACCCTGCAAAACTTCCTGGCCGCCTTCCAAAAGGACTATAACGCCGTGGCCGCGGGAGAAACCGGCGCGTATTCCGGCAAGCCCCTGGAGCTCTGGGTCAGCCGGGGCAAGGAATGGGGCCAGATCCTCAAGGAGCGCATCGACGCGGATTTCACCCCGGAAACCGGCGTGCCGGTCAACGTCAACATCCTGCCCTCCGGCAGCGTGACCACCTCGGTCAACCCTCTGCTGCTGGCCATCGGCGCGGGCAAGGGTCCCGACGTGGTCATGGGCCTGACCTACAACCTGCCGGTGGAATACGCCATGCGGGGCGCGCTGCTCGACCTGTCGGCCTTCTCCGGCTATCAGGAGGCGGCGGGGCGTTTCCTGCCCGAGATGCTGGTGCCCTACGCCTTCGAGGGCGGGGCCTACGCCCTGCCCGAAACCATGTCCTTCCGCGCCATGTATATCCGCACCGACATCTTCACCTCCCTGGGCATCCCCGTGCCCGACACCTGGGACGATGTGTATAACCGGGTGCTGCCCGCCCTGAGCCAGAACAGCATGCAGATGTACGTGCCCACCATCCTGGACATTTTCCTCTATCAGCTGGGGGGAAACTACTACACCGCCGACGGCCTGCGCAGCGCCCTGGACACCCCCGCCGCCTTCGCCGCCTTCACCGAGCTGTGCGAGCTCTTCACCGATAACGGCCTGCCCATCTCCACCGATTTCTTCAGCCGCTTCCGCACCGGGGAGATGCCCATCGGCATCGAGAACCACAACGCCTATCTCCAGTTCAGCTACGCGGCCCCGGAAATCGCCGGCAACTGGAAGGTCTACCCCGTGCCCGGCCACAAGCAGGCCGACGGCAGCGTCACCCGGGCCAACAGCGGCCTGTCCGTCGATGCCGCCTGTATCCTCGCCTCCTGCGGGGAGCCGGAGGCCGCCTGGTCCCTGCTGGATTGGTGGACCTCCACGGATACCCAGAGCGCCTACACCACCCAGGTGGAGGGCCGCCTGGGATCCCAGGCGCGGTGGATGAGCGCCAACACCGAGGCCTATTGGGCACTTCCCTGGAACACCGATGAAAAGGCCGCCATCCGGTCCGCCTGGGACTGGGCGCGGGAAACCCCCGTGGTGCGCGGCAGCTATTACACCAACCGCTACTTGGTCAACGCCATCAACCGCGCCGTGGTGGAGAACGTCCCGCCGCGATCCGCGCTGGAGGAAGCGGTGGAGCAGATCAACAAAGAGCTCGCCCGCAAGCAGACCCGGCTCTAGGTAAGTGATGAAAGGATGACCGCCATGCCACGATCTCTGACGAAAGGACAGCGCCGGGAATACCGGCAGGGCGTCCTGTTCGTGCTGCCTTTTATGCTGCTGTTCCTGGTGTTCGTCCTGCTGCCCGTCGTCATCTCGGTGGTGCTCAGCTTCACCAGCTACAACATCATCCAGCCCCCCTCCTTCGCCGGGCTGGATAATTATAAGCAGCTGTTCTTGGACGACGACGTGTTCCAGACCTGCGTGCGCAACACCCTGCTGTTCGCCTTCATCGCCGGGCCGGTGGGGCTGGCGGCCTCCTTCATCCTGGCCTGGGTCATCAACCAGATGAAGCTGCGCAGCCTGTTTGCCATCGCCTTTTACGCCCCCTCCATCACCAGCGGCATCGCCATGTCTACCGTCTGGCTGTACATCTTTTCCCCCAACCGCTACGGCCTGGTCAATAACCTGCTCATCCAGCTGGGGTTCATCAATACCCCCATTCTCTGGAACCAGGACGCCCGTTACCTGCTGGGTGTCATTATCCTCATCCAAATTTGGATGAGCATGGGCAACGGCTTCCTGGTGTTCCTGGCCGGGCTGCAGAATGTCAACGCGGAATACTACGAGGCCGCGGCCGTGGACGGCGTGTCCGGCCGGCTGCAGCAGCTTGTGTACATCACCCTGCCCCAGATGAAGCCCCAGCTGCTGTTCGGCTGCATCAACGCCATCACCGCCAGCTTTGCCGTGTTCGATATCTCGGCCGGCTTCGCCGGGGTGCCCAGTCCCAACTACGCGGCGGACACCATCGTCTCCCATCTTTACGACTTCGCGTTCATCCGCTTCGAGATGGGGTACGCGTCGGCCATCGCGGTGGTGCTGTTCGTGCTGACCTTCGCCATCAGCCGCATCGTCATGCACGCCCTAAGGGAAAAAGAGTAAAGGAGGTGGGAAGCATGGTGCAGAAAGGTCTGCGCATCCGGCTGGGCCGCGCCCATATGCTGGTGGTAACGCCGGGGAAAATCGCGCTGTATCTCGGCATGGCGGTGCTGGCCGTGTTTATGGCCCTGCCGCTTCTCTACGTGGCGGTGACGGCCTTCAAGCCGTATGAGGAGCTGTTCCTGTTCCCGCCCCGGTTCTTCGTTAAGAACCCCACCATGGATAACTGGGCCAATCTAATGGGGGCCTTCGATTCTTCGTCCGTCCCCTTCCTCAAATATCTGTTCAACAGCCTGCTGACCACGGTGGTCTCGGTGGTCCTGACCATCCTCGTCTGCGCCCTGGCGGCCTACGGCTTCGCCAAAAAGCGGGTGCCCTTCGGCAACGCCCTGTTCACCCTCATTATCATGGCTCTGAGCTTTCCCGTCCACGCCACCCAGATCCCCAATTACATGATCGTCAACGCCCTGGGCCTCATCAACACCCTGTGGGCCCTCATTATCCCCAAAATCGCGGTGGCCTATAACCTGTTCCTGATGAAGCAGTTCTGCGACCAGATCCCCAATTCCCTGCTGGAGGCCGCCCGCATCGACGGCAGCGGGGAGTTACGGATTTTCTTCAAGCTGGTGTTCCCCATGCTCACCCCGGCTTGGGCTACCCTCATCGTGCTGTCCTTCGTCTCCAACTGGAACGATTACTTTTCCCCGCTAGTGTTCATCACCGATGAATCCCGCAAGACCCTGCCCCTGGTGCTGACCTCCCTGGCCGAAAACGGCAACATCGCCCGGGCCGGCGCGGCGGCGGTGGGCACCTTCCTGATGGTGCTGCCCACCATCCTCATTTTCGTCATCATGCAGCGGCGGGTCATCGAAACCATGACCTTTTCCGGCATCAAGGGATAGGAGGAGCCATATGCGAGTTTGTAAACGGGCCGCCGTCCTGCTTCTCCTGCTTCTGTGGTGCCTGAGCGTCGCGGCCAGCGCTGCCGTGACCACCGACTACGTGCTGGACGACGGGGAGAAGCGGCCCATTCCGCGGCCCTACGTGCCGGTGCGCACCCTGTCGGTGACCGCCTCCACCGGCCGCAGCCTCAACGCCCCCCAGGATCTGTTTCTCGCCCCCTCCGGGGATTTGGTGGTGGCGGATACCGGCAACAACCGCGTCCTGGTGCTCAGTCCCAGCGGCGAGGTGAAGCGGGAAATCACCGAGGCCGGCGGTCTTCCCCTGTCCAAGCCCCAGGGGGTGTTCGTGGATGAGCTGGGCCACCTGTTCATCGCCGATTCCTCCAACGCCCGCATCGTCCATCTGTCCCCGGACGGAACCTTCATCGAGGCCTTCGGCAAGCCGGAGACCGGGTATCTCACCTCCATCGACCTGTATACCCCCACCAAGGTGCTGTTCAGCGCCAGCACCGGCTACCTGTACACCATCATGGGCAAGGAGCTGCTCACCCTCAACGCGAACAACGAGTTCAAGGGCTATTTTGCCGCCAATCAGCTGGGCTTCAGCCTGAAGAACCGCCTGATTCAGATGTTCGCCACCGAGGAGCAGAAAAAGCGGCTGCGCAAGCCGGAGCCCGTCTCCTTCCAGAACATCCACTACCAGGACGGCCGCATTTACGCCGTCAGCGCCGGCGGCAAGGACAACGTCCGGGTCATCAACAGCATCGGCAATAACATTTTCCCCTCCGGCAGCTATGGCGAGCGGGAGATCGACGCCGACACCGGCCTGCCGGTGGAGCCGATTCTCGCGGACATCGCCGTGGACGCCCGCCAGACCGTCACAGTGGCCCAGGAAAACAACTCCCGGATCTACCAGTACGACATGGACGGCAACCTGCTGGCCGTCTTCGGCGGCAAGGGCAAAACCGCCGGGTATTTCGACCTCATCGCCTCCATCGCCATGGACGGGGAGGGGCGGCTCTACGTGCTGGACGCCGGCCAGCAGAACATCCAGGTGCTCGAGCCTACCCGCTTCACCTCCCGCCTCCACGAGGCCAGCCAGCTGTACGCCTCCGGCGACTACGCTCAGGCGCTGGACGTGCTGCACGAGGTGCGCGCCCTGGCCCCCTCTTATCCGCTGGTGCGGGAGAAGATCGGCGATATCCTCTATAAGCAGAAGGACTATGCCGCCGCCATGACCGAATATCGCCTGGCGGGGGCCCAGGAGAAATACGGCAAGGCCTTTGAGAAGGAGCGCTACCTCTTTTCCCAGCAGTATTTCCTGCTCACCGTCCTGGGCATCGCGGCCGCCCTCGTCGCCGTCGTGCTGCTGGCCCGCCTGGGGGTGAAGCTGGCCGCCCGGGCGGAGACCGCCCTGTATTTCGGCAGCCCCGGCCGGTTGAAAACCGCCCTGCTGCTCTTTCCTCTCACCCTGGTCCACCCGGTGCGCGCCTTCGAGCGCATCAAGCATGTCCGCCGCAGGCTGGGCGTTCTGCCCGCCTTCGTGCTGGTGGGGGCCGTCTGCCTCTTACGGGTGGCGCAGATCGCCTGGACCAATTACACCGTGGCGGACACCACCCTCCAGCAGACCAGCCTCGCGCTGGAAATGGGGGTCATCGTGGTGCCGGTGCTGGCCTTCTCCCTGCTGTGCTACCTGGTCACCTCCCTGCAGCTGGGGGAATGCACCTGCAAAGAGCTGCTGCTGGACGTGTCGTATTCCCTGGCCCCCGCCATTGTCGTGCTGCCGGTTCTGACCCTGGTTTCCCGGGCCGTCGGCGCGGCGGAAGCGGTGTTTTACCACATGGCCGTGGCGCTGCTGGTGGTCTGGATCGTCCTGCTGGTCTGCGTGGCCGTCAGCCGGAGCAACCAGTACGGCTTCTGGAAAACCGTGCTGGTGCTGCTGCTCACCCTGGTGGCCATCGCCCTGACGGCGGCGCTGCTGATGCTGTTCGTCAGCCTGAGCGCCCACGTGATCACCAGCGTCGGGGAAATGCTCAAAGAATTAGAAGCGCTGGGCGGCTGAACGGGAGGAACCGTATGAAAACATGGAAAAAAATCGGCGTCGGCCTGCTGGTGTGTGCCCTCGGCGTCGGCGCGGTCTGGGCGGATAACCGGCTGAACCGCGCCCCCGCCTACGACCCGGCCGCCTTCGCCTCCTACCGGGGCGCGTCCTACGCCCCGCAGGCCCAGTCCCGCGCCTTCGACGGCGCCGACGCCTATCAGACGGTGGGGGAGACCGCCGCCGCCCGGCTGCTGTACAACAGCGCCCGGCATGCCTTCGCCGTGGAGGATAAGGCCGCCGCCTCCCGCTGGGAGACTGCGGTGACGGGGCTGCAAACGGAGAATACCGATTCCCTCGGCGCCCTGTTTTCCGCCGTCATTGCCGATACGAACACCGGCAACACCCTCACCGTGGATAACGTCAAGGACGCCTGCACTGTCCAGGAAAGCGGCCTGAAAGGCGGCGTGCAGCTGGCCTTCACCTTCCCCGCCTATGAGCTGACCCTGACCCTGCAGGTCTTCCTGGACGACTCCGGGATGCTCTGCCGCGTCCCGCTGGAGGGCGTGCGGGAAGGGGAGGGGTACCACCTGGTCAACCTGGACGTGCTGCCCTTCTTCGGCGCGGCGGGGCAGGGGGACAAGGGCTATGTGCTCTATCCCGACGGCGCGGGGGCCCTCTACCGCTTCGGGGAGGGGAACCCGCCCTCCACCACCCCGCTGACCCTGGACGTTTACGGCCCGCGGAACCTCAGCCTGGACGACCTGGAGGACAACCGGGCCAAGCGTATCCCCAACCTGATGCTCCCCGCCTTCGGCATGAAGCGGGGAGAGGCCGCCTTTGCCGCCGTCATCTGCGAAGGGGACGCCTCCGCCGCCATCACCCTGGCCCCCAGCGGCTATGTCTATCCCCTTCACCGGGTCTACGCCTGCGCGGTCTACCGCCGGGTGACCTCCACCAAAAACGACGCCGGCTTCGACGTTTTCCACGTGGAGGAGGCCTCCCGGGGCAACGACTTCGCTGTCAAGTTCTTTTTCAGCGGCGGGGAGCCTGCCGGCTACTCCTGGATGGCCGGGGCGATTCGGGGCCACCTGCTGGACGCCGGCCTGCTGCCCGAAAGCGCGGAAACAGAGGGCGGCGCCTATGTGGAGCTGCTCATGGGGGCCGAGAAAAGCGGCATGCTGGGCGCCAGCTATCAGACCATGACCACCGCCCGGGAGGCCGGGACGATCCTCGAAGAGCTGCGGGCGGCCGGGAACGGCCTGACCGCCTCCCTGCTGGGCTGGCAGAAGGAGGGCTACGGCGTGTCGCCGGGCAGCCTGTCCGCCGCCGCGGGCGTGGGCGGCAAACGGGGCCTGCAAGCCCTGTCCCCCGACGGGGTTACCCTGGCACTGCAATTGCCCGTCGTCTTCGGCGGCACCGAGAAAACCGGCGCCAAGCGGCGGCGGGACGCCGTGGTCAACGTGCGGGGCGTCACCCTGGTGAACGAGGACGAAAGCGCCTTCCTCCTCAACGCCAATACCCAGTACCGGCTGCTGGAAAAGCGGCTGGCGGGCTTCGACGCCTTCTCCGGCAAGGGCCTGCTGCTCACCGGGGCGGCGGAGCTGCTGTATGAGGATTATAACCGGGGAAGCGCCATGACCCGGCAGGAGACCCTCCAGGCCCTGCGGGCGCTGATGGATAAGGCCGGGCAGGCGGGGCCGCTGTTGCTGCCCCGGGCTAACGCCTACGCCCTGCCCTACGCCGATTTCCTCACCGAAATGCCGGAGGGCGGGTCGGGCTACGCCCTGCTGGGCGAATCGGTGCCCTTCTATTACCTGGTGGTCAACGGCAGCATTCCCTACGCCCTGGAGACCGCCGGCAACCTGTCGCCCGATTTGCAGAAAACCAAGCTGAAATGGCTCGAATACGGCGCGGCGCCCTATTTCCTGCTCAGCGGGGAAAGCAGCGAAAAGCTGACGGACACCGCCGCCGAGTCCCTGTTTTCCACCGGCTACGCCGACCAGAAGGTTTCGGCCGCCGCCGTGCTCCAGGAATGGGCGGCCCTGCGGGAAAGCCTGAAGGGCCAGCGGCTGTGCGGCCATGAACGGACAGGGGAAAACCTGGCCGTCTGCACCTACAGCGGCGGCACCCGGATCCTGGTGAACGCCGGGGACGAGGACGCGCGGATAGCCGGCGAATCCGTCCCGGCCCGCAGCTACCGCGTACTGCCCGGATAAAGCAACCAAAGGCCGCCGCCTCTATATCAATCATCATTCAATAACGACCATAAGCGGAGTGGGGGATTGCCATGAGAGAAAAACCGAAACGCAGGGGCGTGTCCTTTCAACGGCGGGGCGTGCTGACCTGCCTGCTGTTCGTATCGCCCTGGCTGGTGGGCGCGGCGGTGTTCTTTTTGTACCCGCTGTTTTATTCCCTGCGCCTGAGCTTCGGCGTCATCGAAAATCCCGCCACCCAGAAGGTTGTCTTCGCGGGCTTCGAGAATTTCCGGGTCGCCTTCATGGAGGACGCCCGCTTTTTCCCCATGCTGCTCAGCATCGCCAAGGATACCCTCATCAACACCCCCCTCATCGTGGTGTTCGCCCTGTTCATCGCCACCCTGCTGAGCAAGGACATCCGGGGCAAGGGGCTGTTCCGCTCCGTCTTTTTCCTGCCGGTCATCCTGGGCACCGGCTTTGTCATGCAGCAGCTGCTGGGCGTGCAGATGAACGCTGACGCCGTGGAGGTGGCCCGGGGCATCCTCCTGCCCGAAAAGGTGGTGCGCTTTTTGAACCCCGGCGTCACCCAGGTGATTCTCGAATTTCTCAGCCGTGTCACCCTGGTTTTGTGGAAATCGGGGGTGCAGATCATCATCTTCCTCGCCGGCCTGCAGGCGATCCCCCGCTCCTTTTACGAGGCGGCCCGGGTGGATGCGGCCACCGAGTGGGAATGCTTCTGGTTCATCTCCCTGCCCATGATGGCGCCCACCCTGCTGCTGGGCGCGGTGTACACCATCGTGGCCGGCTTCCTGGATACCTCCAACGAGATGCTGGGCTATATCCACGAGCTGGGCTTCCAATGGTCGCAGTTCGAATATGCCTCGGCGGTCAGCTGGTTGTACTTTCTGTTCGTCATCCTGGTGCTGGCGGCCCTGTTCCTGCTGCTGAACCCCGCCACCAAACGGGTCAGGGAGGGCTGAACCGCCCCGCTTCCTCAGTCTGTGCGCGCCGTTTGCCGACGGCGGAGAAAGGATGAGCTTGGATATGCCACCATCTGCAAGGAGGGCCCCTATGAATTGGACGGATTTCAAGGCGTACGCCGCCCGGGGAACCTGGAAAAACACCCTGCGCAAGAACGGCCTGTGGCTGGCCGGCAGGGCGGCACTGTACTTTTTTCTCATCGTGCTGGGCTTCGTGTTCCTGTATCCGTTCCTGTTCATGATCTCCCGGTCCCTGATGAGCTATAACGACATCGTGGACGCCACGGTCAAATGGTTCCCGAAGGTGCTGTCGCCGGGCAATTACGCCCTGGCCTTTCAGACCCTGGAGGTGCCCCTCACCGGCCTGAACAGCCTCATTGTCACCCTGCTGTGCACCCTGGGTCACGTGGTGGCCTGCGCCTTCATCGGGTACGGTCTGGGCCGGTATTCCTACGGGTTCACCAAATGGATTTTCGCCTTCGTGGTGCTGTCCATCATCATCCCGGCCCAGAACCTGATTATCCCCCGGTATATCATCTATTCCTCCATGGAACAGCTGCTGAACGTGAAAATCCTTGATACCTACCTGCCCCTCATCGTTCCCGCCTTTTTCGGCTTCGGCCTCAACGGCGGCCTGTTCATCTTCCTGTTCCGCCAATATTACCTCCGCTTTCCAAAATCCATCGAGGAGGCGGCCCATATCGACGGGGCGGGCCCGGTCGTCACCTTCTTCCGCATCGCCCTGCCCACGGCGGGATCCACCATCCTGGTCTGCCTGGTGCTGTCCATCGTCTGGCACTGGAACGACTACTACGAACCCTCCATTTTCCTCACCACCCCGAAAAAATGGCTGCTGCCCCAGGTACTGCCCGATATGTTCGCCCGCCTGACCGCCAGCTCGACTGGGGACTTGACCGCCTCCGCCGAAGCCACCAAATACCACGCCGGCGTGGTGATGGCCGGCACCGTTATTTCGGTGCTGCCGCTGCTCATCCTCTATTTCCTGCTCCAGCGCTGGTTCATGGAAGGCGTGGAACGCAGCGGCCTCGTGGAATAACCAGCCGGGGCATGACAAAACACACCGGCTGTCATAAGGAGACGCGGTATATGACAGAGGCATTTGTGCAGAGCCTGCCGCTGCTGGACAGCGGTGATGTTGTGATAGCCGGAGCGGGGCCCGCCGGCCTGTGCGCCGCGGTGGCGGCGGCCCGGCAGGGCGCTCGGGTCATTCTTTTGGAACGGTTTGGGGCGGTGGGCGGCAGCCTGACGGTCGGTCATGTACGTACCTGCATGGGAGAGATCGCCGCCGGAACCATGCAGGAGGAAATCGGACGGCTGCTGGATACGGGCGGCGCCTGTATCCCTCACGATGTGGAGAGGGCAAAATATGTCCTGTCTCAGTGGCTGGAGGACAACGGGGTCATCCTGTATTTGCAGACACCGGTGGCAGAGGTCTGGAAAGCGGGGGAGAACGTCCGCGGCCTGGTGGTCTCCACGCCGCGTGGGTTGGCCCGGGTAGTGGGCCGGACGACGGTGGACGCCACCGGCGACGGTACGGCGGCCGCTCTGGCCGGGGCGCCCTACCAGATGGGGCGCCCATCGGACGGCTTGGTTCAGCCGGCCTCCCTTCTCTTTACCATCGATCGGGTGCACAGCGATCTGGTTTGCACGCATGAGGCGGACGATACGATGCTGGACGGGGTGAGTTACCTGCAGCTGTGCGAGCAGGCCAGCCGCTGCGGCGAACTGCCGCCGGACGTGACCATCGTACGGTTATATGGCGGTCAAGCACCGGATGAGCGGCTGGTCAACGCCAATCAGCTCTGCCGGGTGGACGGTACCTCCCCGGCGGATATCGCCCGGGCCGATCGGATGCTGCGGGGGCAGATTCAACAGGTGGTGGATTTCCTGCGTAAGCGTGTCAAAGGCTTCGAGAACTGCCGCCTGACAGGCAGTGCCGAAGCCCCGGGCTTTCGGGAGACCCGGCGGATCCAGGGCGACTATACGCTGACGGCTTCGGATATCTCCGCGGGGAGAACCTTCCCGGATGTGGTGGTGCACCACGCCAATTTCTGCTTTGATACCCATAACCCCGCCGGGGGCGGACAGGCGGAGGATTTGGAGGCGGCTCGGGATACACGGCCCTACGATATTCCCTACCGTTGCCTGCTGCCAAGAGGCGTGGAGAATCTGTTGGTGGCGGGCCGCTGTCTGTCCGGCACACATAAGGCCCATTCGTCCTACCGGGTGATGAATATCTGCATGGCGGTGGGGGAGGCCGCGGGGATAGCGGCTGCTCTGTCGGCCGCCAGCCGGATTTCCCCCCGGAAGCTGCCGGCTGCGGCTGTACAGGAGAAGCTGCTGAAAAACGGCGTGTCCCTATTCGGCTGACAGCGGAAAACTGTCCCGCGTCAATACACAGCGCCCCTCAAACCGCCCTGTCCCCAACTCATAGAAAAAGCCCTCTCCGCTGCGCGGGGAGGGCTTGGTTCATTTTAAGCCTTCAGGCCTCGAAGCCGATTTGGAGAAGGCCGTTGGCGTCCGTCCACCGGTCTTCCTCCTTGCGTGCCCCCATCAGGACGAGGAGCAGCCGCCGTCCGTCCTTTTCGGCGGATACGGTCAGGCAGTAGGTGGTATCGCCCGAGCCGGTCTTCATCCCGGTGACATAGGGGTTGTAGTGCTTCTCGTCGTCGGCAAGCAGCAGCTTGTTGGTGCTTTTCCAGGTGCAGGTGCGGCCGTTCAGCAGCGATTCGGTCACCGTGACCTGCTTGACGATTTCGCGCACCTGGGGCAGGCTGTCGGCGTGCTTGACGAGCTTGAGCATGTCGCCCGCCGTGGAATAATGGGCGGCTTCCGGGTAGCCGTCAGGGTTGTTGAAATGGGTGTTGGTCATCCCCAGCTCGGCGGCCGTCTGGTTCATCAGGGCGACGAATTTTTTCACGGCGTCGGCGGCGGACAGGGATTCGTCCCCGGCCGTCACCCGGCCGATGCTGGCCGCGATGGTATAGGCCGCGTCGTTGCCGGAGGGGATCAACAGGGCCTTGAGCATCTTGTCGAGATCCAGCTTGTCCCCGGTGAGCAGATTGGCCTTGCTGGATTGGTCGCGTACAAGACTCAGCTCGTTGCCGACGGTGAAAACGTATCCCTCGGGGGTGTATTGAATGGCCAGAGCCGCGGTCAGCAGCTTGGTCGTGCTGGCCGGCTCCTGCTTCATATCCGCCTGCTTGGTATATAGCAGCGTGTCGCTGCTGGCGTCATACAGGGCGATGTTCTGGCAGGCGGTGTTGGCGTCCAGGAAGGAGACGGGCAGCGTCACCTTGGGCGCGGCGGTAGTGGTCGCCGGCGCCTCGGAGGCGGCGGACGAGGAAGGGGCCGGCTGCGGCTGTTTCATAAGCACCCATATCAGGACGCCGGCCACCGCGCCGACCGCCACCACTAGCAGGGATGCCAGAACGACGACGATGGCGATCCGCCGGTTGCGTCCGTAAATCTTTTTCTTGGATTTCGAAACCTTATTACTCATGCGCAGCCCATTCCTTTAACATACTGTTTTTTAGTATTCTACCAAACAACCGGGTTATGTCAAGAAAATTGGCAAAGTTGTCCGGTTTTTCTATTATAGCATGGAATGGACGGACGCGCATAAATTTTTCCTTACAAATTTCTTATCCTTTATTCAATGGTGACGCCGGTGTAATAGTGGGTGAGGATTTCCTGCCAGGTGGACCCCTGCCGCGCCATGTAGTCGGCGCCGTACTGGCTCATGCCCACCCCATGGCCGAAGCCGTGGACGGTGAACTGAAACGCGCCGTCCGCGTATTTGACGGTGAAGCAGGCCGAGCGCAGGGAGAGCGCCGCCCGCATCTGCCGGCCGGTGACCTTCATGCCGCCCACGGTGATTTCCTCCACGGTGCCGGCCTCGGAGAGCTTGGGATCGCCGGTCACCCACCCGGCCGCGTCCCCCTCCAGCTTCAGATCCTTGACCTCCTTGCACAGGGCGGCGGAGAAGTCGGCCGCCTTGAAGGAAACCACCGTCTCATAGTCGGGCGACAGCTTGTCGCCCGGGCTGGGCACCGACTGGAGATAGGGATAATCGGTGCCCCAGACCACCCCCGCCGTCTCGGTGGCGCCGAAGCTGATGGCGTGATAGGAGGCCATAATCGGTTGCCCGTCGTAGTACAGCCGCTTGCCTGCCACCGCGTCCACCGCCTCGCATACCTTTTTATAATAGGTATCATAATTTTTGCCCCACCGCTCCTTGAGCCCCTCGGTGGTGTACCCCTCCGGGAACCGGGAGGGGACGTCGGAAAAGTCCGCCCCCTTCAAATCGGCGCTGGGATTGGCCCGCTGGGCAGTGCGCTTGCGGCTGTAATAGGTGTAAGCGGCCACCGCCTGGGCCTTCATGGCTTCGATGTGATAGGTGGGATACAGCTCGTTGGCCACCGTGCCGATGAGAAAATCCCTCTCGCTCAGCTCCACCACCTTCCCGCTGTCCGTATCCAGCACCCGGAAGGTGTCGGAGGCAGAGGGCGAGGAGGTGTCGGGGGAGGGGGCGCTCTGAGCCGGGCGGGGGGGCAGGGGAGACTTGTCCCCCTCCAGGACGCCCAAGGCCGGCAGGGGCAGCAGCAAAAGCATGACGAACACCACGAGCACCAGCGCACAATACCGTTTCACAAGCCTACTCCTTTCTTTTCCCGCGCCATCCCTGGTGAAGGGATTGGCGGAACATGCAAAAACTTCATGCGTACCTTTCATTTTCACGCGCATTATTTCGTTTTATTTTGAATTTTAAGAAGCAAAATGAAAGACAAAGAGAAACGAAATTCAAAATCTCTGCGTTTTTTCAAACGATTTCGCGCGTTTCTATTGACTTTGGCCGGGGGAAACTCTATAATCATATCCAAACGCCGAAGGGGCTGCCTGTCCGCCTTCAGACGAACAAAAAAGGAATGAGAGCGATGGACAAGACCACCATGCGAATTTCCAACAGCACATTAACATCTCTATGCGACGAATTCAAAAAGAATAACCGGATTGAACCGGAAAAATTCGAAAAGTACGAGGTCAAGCGGGGGCTGCGCAACGCGGACGGCAGCGGCGTTATGGCTGGGCTGACCCGGATCTGCAACGTGCACGGCTACGTCATGAACGAAGGGGAGAAGGCCCCGGTAGAGGGCCGCCTGATTTACCGCGGCATCGACATCAACGACCTGGTGGGGGGCTGCGTGTCGGAAAACCGCTTCGGTTTCGAGGAGACGGCGTGGCTGCTGCTGTTCGGCAGCCTGCCCAGCCCGCAGCAGCTCGCGAAGTTCACCGAAATCCTCTCCGCCTACCGGGAACTGCCCGAATACTTCGCGGAGGACATGATCATCAAGGCGCCCTCCCCCAACATCATGAACAAGCTGGCCCGCTCGGTGCTGGCCCTGTATTCCTATGACGACCTGCCCGACGATCTGTCCATGGAAAACGTGCTGCGGCAGTCTATTGAGCTTATCGCCCGCCTGCCCTCCATCATGGCCTATGCCTACCAGGTCAAGCGCCGCCATTACGACCGGGAAAGCATGTATTTCCACCCCAATGTCCCCGGTCTGTCCACGGCGGAGACCATCCTGCACTCTCTGCGGGCCGACTCGGCTTATACCGAGGAGGAGGCGCGGCTGCTGGATCTCTGCCTGATGCTCCACGCGGAGCACGGCGGCGGCAACAACTCCACCTTCGCGGCCCGGGTGCTCACCTCCTCGGGTACCGATACCTACTCGGCCATGGGGGCGGCCATCGGCTCCCTCAAAGGGCCCAAGCACGGGGGCGCCAACATCAAGGTCATGGAGATGCTGGAGTACCTGAAGGAGGGCATCCGGGACTGGGGAGACGAGGACGAGGTGCGCGCCTTCCTGGTGCGGATGATCAACAAGCAGGCGGGGGATCGCTCCGGCCTGGTGTACGGGATGGGCCACGCGGTCTACACCCTGTCCGACCCGCGGGCGGTCATCCTCAAGAAATACGCGGTGGATCTGGCCGAAAAGAGGGGCTACGGCCCCGAGTTCCGGCTGCTGGAAACGGTGGAGAAGCTGACCCCCGGCGTGTTCGCCGAGGTCAAGGGCAGCGACAAGGCCATGTGCGCCAACGTGGACATGTATTCCGGCCTGGTGTACAAATCCCTGGGGCTGCATCCCGACCTGTTCACCCCGCTGTTCGCCGTGGCCCGCATGGCGGGCTGGTGCGCCCACCGGGTGGAAGAGCTCTACACCGGCGGACGGATCATCCGCCCCGCCTACAAGGCCATCGCCAAGCCCCAGCCCTACATCCCCCTGGCGGAGCGGGGATAAGCCGATAGAAACGCCCCGGAAATCCAAGGATTTCCGGGGCGTTTGCCGACCCTTCAACAAGTATATAGAAAATCCATGTAAAGCCCGTATCGCGTGAACCCTTCGGAATGGGAGAAGCCTAAAGAAAACGGCTGGTTTTTTTCAAAGGATTGTGCTATACTGTAAAATATTGTTCCAGGCGGGCGGCGCCCGCGGAAAGGCGGAAGGACTGGTCATGAAGATGCGAGACGATTCCGGACAGAAACATGCCTGGCTGGCTGGAGGCTACCTGCCGGCGGGCAAAAAAATAGCCGCCGTTATCACGGCGGTGATGACGCTGGCGGTACTGATTCTGCGGGTGGCGCTGACGCCCAGGATGCAGGACCCGGACACCGGGCTGTTTCATCTGAGCTATCTTATCATCGGGCTGATGGCGTTGACCATGCTGGCGGCGGCGGTGCTGTCCTGGCTGTCGCAGAACGACGGGGTGCCGCCGGGAGGCAAGCTGCTGACCCCGCTGTCCCTATCCGCCATGCTGGCGGGTTCGGTGATGACCATCGTGTCGGCGCTGGACGGTTTTAACTGGCTGCTGTTCGGCGAGACGCCGGCCCCCAATGAGCATGTGATCAGCGGGATCGACGGCGTCACCCTCTTTTTCACCATCGTGTTCGGCCTGCTGGGCGGCGTGATGTTGGTGCGCACCGGCATCGTCTGGCTGACCGAAAACCGGGTTCGCTCGGGGCTGATGCGCCTGTGGGCCCTCGCGCCGGTGGGATGGGTCTGGATGCGGCTGGCGCGGTATGAGGTGTCGTATGCCAGCGCGGTGGCCGTCAGTGAGAGCTTTTACGATTTCGTCATGCTGATTTTTGCCCTGCTGTTCTTCTTCTCCTTTGCCCGGTATCTGTCGGGGGTGGGCGCGGGCAAAAACCGGCTGCTGTTCTTCTTTGCGCTGATGACGGCGCTGTTCTGCCTGAGCGGGCCGCTGACCCGGCTGTGCCTGTATATGACAGGGCAGGGGGACGCTTACAATGCCAGCCGGCTGGCCGGCGTGATCGACGGGGTAGTGGGGGCTTTCGCCCTGCTGTTCGCCTTTGTCCAGGCCTTCGGGAAGAACCGTCCGGCGTCGGAGGAGGCCCTGGTTCCGGCGGGGGATCCGGAGCAGCCCACGGTGGACGACATCCTCAAGGACCTTTATCCCAGCGACGAATAAAGACCCACCTGCACGGCCGACAGGGTGTCCCGCAGCAGCTGGGTCGGGGTGGGGGCGACATACAGCCCCGCGTCCCCCGGCAGGCTGGTGGACAGCGACAGCCCAACGGTGCCGGAACAGACGGCCAGGCCGCCCTTGTGCAGCCTGGCCGTTTCTTCAGCCACGGCCAGCGCCTCGGCCTCGGCGGGCGGGCGCTCCCCGGTGACGGTCAGAATGAAGGCTTCCGTTCCGGCGGACAGGGACACGGCCACCAAATCGGCCGCGTTGGCCCGGCAGGCGGCGCGCAGCAGGCCGACGACGCCCGCTTGGACAAGGCGGGGCTCGAAGCCCGCCGCTTCCCGCAGGGGAAAGCCCTCGGCAATCTGCACGCTCATGAGCGGAACGGCACTGTCCCGCTGCCGGGCGGCCCCCAGGGTTTGCAGGCAGGCGTCCAGCAGCGCGCGCAGCAGCACGGCCAGATCTCCCTGCGACAGGGGGCGGGGCAGGCCGGCGGCCTGGAGGATCGATCGGTTTTCCAGCCGCAGCAGACGGCGGAGGGCTGCTTTATGGCGGCGCTTCTGTTCGTCGTCCTGCCTGTCCAGAGGCGGGGCGGAAAGAAAGTAAGCGGCCAGCTTTTCCCGGAGCTCGCCTTCGGTTTCCCCAGTACAGGCGGGCGGGGCGGGAGGATCGGTGACAACCATAGCTTCAGACTCCTTGCGCGCGTAATCGTTTGGCGGTATTACACCCCTTTTTGGGGGAATTCATATGGCTTTTGGTGAACCTCACAAAAGTGTGAACATCTGGTTAAAAAGGTGACAAACTTCTTGAAAAGTGGGCGCAAACGCGTTAAAATGGAACAAGAATAAACGTATGGAGGTAATTTCATGGCTATTAAAGTAGGCATCAACGGTTTTGGCCGCATCGGCCGTCTGGTTTTCCGCGCGGCTGTTTCCCAGCCCGAGAAATTCGAGGTCGTGGGCATCAACGATCCCTTTATCGATCTCGACTACATGGTGTACATGGTGAAATATGACACCATCCACGGCAAATTCGACGGCTGCGTCAAGGCTGAGGACGGCAAGTTGGTCGTCAACGGCAAGGCCATCAGCGTGTATGCCGAGAAGAACCCGGCCGACATCAAGTGGAGCGAATGCGGCGCCGACTATGTGGTGGAATCCACCGGCGTGTTCTGCACCACCGAGAAGGCCAGCGCCCACCTGCAGGGCGGCGCCAAGAAAGTGGTTATCTCCGCTCCCGCGAAGGATAAAGACACCCCCACCTTTGTGTGCGGCGTCAACCTGGACAAGTACTCCAAGGACATGAAGGTCGTGTCCAACGCTTCTTGCACCACCAACTGCCTGGCTCCTCTGGCCAAGGTTATCAACGACAAATTTGGCATCGTGGAAGGCCTGATGACCACCGTGCACTCCACCACCGCCACCCAGAAGACCGTGGACGGCCCCTCCGCGAAGGATTGGCGCGGCGGCCGCGCCGCTGCCGGCAACATTATCCCCTCCTCCACCGGTGCCGCCAAGGCCTGCGCCCTGGTTATTCCGGAGCTGAAGGGTAAGCTGACCGGTATGGCGTTCCGTGTGCCCACCCTGGACGTTTCCGTGGTGGACCTGACCGTCCGCACCGAGAAAGCCACCTCCATGGAAGAGATCAACGCCACCCTGAAAGAGGCTTCTGAGACCTACATGAAGGGTATCCTCGGCTACACCGAGGACGCGGTGGTGTCCTCCGATTTCTATTCCGACTCCCGTACCTCCATCTACGACGCGACCGCCGGTATCGGCCTGAACTCCAACTTCTTCAAGCTGGTGTCCTGGTACGACAACGAGTGGGGCTACAGCAACAAGGTGCTGAACCTCATCGAGCACATGAACAAGGTCGACAACGAATAAGATTGTTTTCCGTTGGAAACGCCCGCAGCGAATGCTGCGGGCGTTTTTCAGCATTTGCGGGATTTGCGGGGCTTCGGGGGAGGGAGGATTATCCGTTTTTCTGCATGAAGTGCTCGGCGCACTGCTTGAGCTGTTCGACGGAGTTGACCTCCACGCCGCTTTGCACAATGGTTTCCTGCACGCTGGTGGGCAGGGTGTCGAAATATTGCTTCATGGCCGGATCCTGCATAGCTTTGGGCTGGTTGGACATAATCGGTTCATCCTTTCCAATGGTTTGACCTATCAAAATCGAACGGCCGAGAGGACCGGAATCGATGATGGTTTCCGACTATAGTGTAAACCGAATCGCCCGGATTACCGGTGGAAATTTTTTGCCGATGGAATTGGCAGATTTTGTTCGGATGGAAAATTCGCTGTGATTTAGGCCTTGTTTGATAAATGGCAGAATGCTCAATGGCGAGAGATTTTTTCGTCAATCAAGGCGATTTGACGCTGCCATACTTTATGTATGGCAAGGAAAATCAACGCAGAGTGGCGGAAAAAGATCCGCCGCTTGGACGTTTTGACATTTATCAAACAAGGCCTAGTCGGCGGCGCGCAAAAAAAAGAGGGCCCGCAGGCCCTCAGACTGTGAAAAAAGGGACGTTTCCGGCCCGCTAAGGCCGAATGAGGCCGGCGGTGAATTCGCCGCCGCAGGGGGGCGGCTGAGGCAGGGCCAGGGCGTACAGGTCGGCGGCGCGGCATTCGGCGTCCAGCACGGCGCGGGCATCCGCGTCCAGCCGGTCGATATGGGTGGGGCGGGCCAGCAGGGGCAGGGCGGGGTTTTTCACCGCCCGGAGAATTTCCAGCCCCCGGTCGTTGGCGCCGAGCACCCGCAGATAGGGCGGCTTTTTCCACCGGCCTGCCGCCGCGTCCCAGGCGAGAGAGGCGGACAGGCCGAGAAAGGCGGACCAGACCAGCCGCCGGATCCGGGTCAGGGGATATCGGCGGGTTTTGACGGCGTCCAGCAGCTCCTGGTAGGATCCGGCCTGCCGGGCCGCGGAGGCCAGCCGGTTTTCCAGTCCCTCGCTCAGGGCTGGGAGTGAAGCGAATTCCGCCGGCGACATGGTGCGCAGGCGGGCCAGCAGCGCGCGTTCCAGCCGGGAAACAGCCGCGGGGCAGCGGCCTTCCTGTGCGGCCTCGGCCAGGACGGCGGCGCAGGGGGCGGGCATGTAGGCGGTGGCGTTCAGAAGCCGATCGGCCTCGATGAGGGAACGTAGGAAGGTGGCGGAGGCCATGTCCCCGGCGGGGAGCCGAGCGCCGTGCCCGGCGCCGAAGCGGCGCACGGTGAAGGGGACTATGCCGGAGGTCAGGCGGCGCAGGGCCTTGATGTATTCGATGCCCAGGGTGTTGTTGGGGCTCTCAAACAAGGCGGCGACGCCGCCGCGCAGCTCCGCCGCCGCTTTCTGCCGGGCCTCGGGGAAGGGGAGGCCGCCTTCCAGATGGTAGGCGAGCAGATCGGCGAAGCGAGGGGATGCCAGCACGTCGGCGGCCTGCTCCAGCGCCTGGAGGTCGCCGCATTCGCTGCCGAAGCTGAGGACATCCACGCAGCCCAGGGCGTCCAGCAGGGAGACCGCGCCGAAGGCGAAGCCCTCCGCTGAGGACAGGCACCAGGGGACAGGCAGCTCGAGGACGAGATCCACCCCGCCGCGCAGGGCTGCCTTCACCCGGTCGGCCTTGGGCAGCAGGGCGGGTTCTCCCCGCTGGACAAAATGGCCGCTCATGACGGCGACGACGTGGGTGGCGCCGCAGCCGTTGTCCGCGGCGCGGGTGCGTTCGATTTGATGGGCGTGGCCGTTATGGAAGGGGTTATATTCCGCCACGATTCCGGCAACTTTCAATAAAATCCCGCCTTTCGGGCAGAAAAGCCCTTGAAAAACAAGCAAAACCGTACTATGATAGTATACGTTGTTTTGGGGCAAAATGCAATTGTGGAAGTTGCCCGGGAAAGGGCGAACCCGCGAAAGGATTGAGTACAAGCATGAAAATTCTGGTCATCAACGCAGGCAGTTCCTCCCTCAAGTATCAGCTCATCGACATGGACGGCGAGGTGGTCGTGGCCAAAGGGCTGTGCGAGCGCATCGGAATCGACGGCCGGTTCACCCACAAGACGGGAGACGGCCGGGTGGTGACGAAGGAAGTCGCCATGCCGGATCACACCGCCGCCTTCGAGCAGGTGAAGCTGGCTCTGACCGAAGGGGAAGGAAAGGTCATCGACAGCCTCTCCGAGGTATCCGCCATCGGGCACCGGGTGGTGCAGGGCGGCTCCAAGTATGATAAATCGGTGCGCATCGACGCAAAGGTGCTCGCGGACATCGAGGGGTATTCCTCCCTGGCCCCGCTGCATAATCCCGCCCATGTGCAGGGCATCAACGCCGCCGTGGCCGCCTTCGGCAAGGACGTGCCCCAGGTGGCGGTGTTTGACACGGCGTTCCATCAGACCATGCCCGCCAAGGCGTATATGTTCGGCGTGCCGTACGAATACTATCAGAAATACGGCATCCGGCGGTACGGGTTCCACGGCACCTCCCACCGCTTCGTCAGCGCTCGCTGCTGCGAGCTGCTGGGCAAGCCGGACGGGAAAGGCACCCGGATCATCACCTGCCACCTGGGCAACGGCTCCTCCATTGCGGCCATCAAGGACGGCAAGGTCGTTGACACCACCATGGGCCTGACCCCGCTGGACGGCTTCCTGATGGGCACCCGGTCAGGGGCGCTGGATCCCTCGGTGGTCACCTTCCTGATGGAGAAGGAGGATCTGTCTCCCGAGGAGATGGACAACATCCTCAACAAGAAGTCCGGTATGCTGGGCATTTCCGGCGTGTCCAGCGACGACCGGGACATCGCCAAGGCGGTAGAAGAGGGCAACGACCGGGCCAAGCTGGCGTGGGATATGCGCACGTATGAGATCGTCAAGTATATCGGCGGCTATGTGGCGGCCCTGGGCGGGGTGGACGCCATCGTCTTCACCGCCGGCATCGGGGAGAACCAGATCGATCTGCGTCGGGAAATTCTCAGCTCCTTCGGTTATCTCGGACTGAAGGTGGACGAGCAGGCCAACGACTGCCGCGGCAAGGAAAGGGAGATCACCACGGCGGATTCGGCCGTGCGGGCGTTTGTCATCCCCACCGACGAGGAGCTGGTCATCGCGCGGGACACCCAGGCGCTCATCGGGTAAGCGCGGTTCCCTTTTGTCGCTGGCTTCTTCTGAAGAGAAAACCACGAAAACCACTAGCCGGCTTAAAAGGTCGGCTAGTGGTTTTTTAGCGTTTTCTTTCATTTTACAGAGAGCAGGAGCTGAAAAAAGCGCGGTTTCGCGGCAGAGCCGCGAAATGCGGGCCACCAATATGGCCCGCAAACGGTTTTTCCAGGATCAAGCGCTTTAGCGTTTTATCCGCCATTCCCAAGGAAAGCAGAAACCAGAAAAAGCGCGGTTTCGCGGCAGAGCCGCGAAATGCCGGCCCCCCTAGAGGGCCGGCAAGAGGTTTTTCCAGGATAAAACGCATCAGCGTTTTATCCGCCATTCTCGGTTGGGGGAGAACAGGCCCAGCTGCTGGTTGTCCACGCCCTGATACTGATCGAGCAGCAGGCGACCGGCCGCCTCGGCGTAGAGGATGCCGTTATCGCCGCAGCACATGGCATAGGCCACGCGGCTGTTGGCGGGCAGGCGGCCGATCACCGGCAGGCCGTCCGACGTGCGGCCGTCCTTGGCCGCCCAGACGTATTCCGCTGTAATATTGCGGATAGCGGGGAACATATCCCGCAGGGTATACGCCAGGGCGTGATGGCGCTTCTCCGCCAGGTTTTGCAGGTTGATGAGGCGGGCTACCCGGCCCTTTTCATCCAGGACGCTGCTGTCCAGGCCGCCGATGAGGATGCGCTGGTCGGGGGTGACGGTGATATACTGCCGGGCGTTGCCCTCCCGATGAATGAGGCAGGTGCCCCGCCAGCCGGCAAACTCCTCCACCGGCTCGGTGGCCAGCAGATAGGTGGTACCCGCCTGGGTCAAGCCGCCGCAGTAGCGGTGCGTCTCCAGGCCGGCGGCCACGATGACATACCGGGCCTGTATCCGGTGATGGGTGGAGCATTCCAGGGTGATATCGTCCTGCGCCGACTGGTTGATGGCGGAGGCGGTGGTGTTTTCATAAATCCGGGCCCCCTTCTCCTTGGCGGCGCGGACGGCGGCATGGGTCAGGCGGTAGGGATCCACCTGCGCGGCGGCGTTTTTGGTATACACGCCCGCTTCCATGGGGAAGGTGAACTGCTCGCTGGCGGTGTCGGCGTTGAGCAGCTCGACATCCAGGCCGTTATGCAGGCGCAGGGAGTATTCCCGGCGCAGCTTGGAGGTACAGGCCTCTTCACTGGTATACAGCAGGCTGTCCTTGCGGTGGAAGCCGCAGCCATCCTCGGTGGAGGCGCAGAAATCTTCCAGGTTTTTCAGAGAGCCGAGCAGCAGCTCGGCGGCGGACATGGCCCGTTCGGCGCCGATTTCTTCCACGAGGGACACCAGGGAATCGCCGTTGGCCAGGGTCATCATACCGCTCGAGCAGGCCGAACCGCCGAAGCCGACGGGGCTGGCGCTGACCAGGACGGTGTCGATGCCCGCTTCGGCAAAGCGCAGGGCGCACATGGCGGCGGTGACGCCGCCGCCCAGGACGGCCACCTCACAGGTTTCGTCGGCGGACAGCCAAGGGTACTGGGCGGGGATTGTATCGACGGAGGGCCACAGCGGCGCCTCGATGGTGTTTTTGATCACGAGAACAACTTCCTTTCCGGCAATTGATACAAAGCTAGTGTGCGTTGCCGGCTCGGAGAATATGTGCATGCAGGCGAAAAAAGACGGCTCCAGAATCTGGAACCGTCTTTTTCTATTTGCCGGGGCGGTTGCTTTTGCCGCTGATGTATTCCACCTCCATGCGCACCACCGTGGTGTTGGCGATATGCTTTTTGAAATAGGCGGCCAAGGCTTCCTCGCTCATATCAGGGGAATATTTGGCGCACAGGAGGCGCAGGGCGGCGTGCCGCTCATCCTCGGCGTAGACGATGCGCGCTGTGCCGAACGCCATGGCGCTTTCATAGGTCATGGTCAGGCGGGCGGGCCGATTCTCCGCGTGGAGGACGGCGGTCAGGCATACACGGCTGTCGTGCACCAGGTTGTCCAGCTTCTGTCCCTCGGTGGCGCAGTGGAAATAAATCGAATTGCCGGACAGAGCGAAGCACAGGGGAATGCCGTAGGGCAGACCGTCCCCGCAGGTGGTGGACAGGATACCGTAATCCGCCTGCATCAAAATTTCCCGCGCCTTGTCGTAGCTTGTCTTTCTTCGGATATTCCGCATACCGCGCATGGGCGTCGCCTCCTTTCGCGGCGGGGGAGTAAATCCCGCGCCATTTCTGTTTTTTCTATAAGTATCATACACGGAAAACGAAAAAAATACAAGGTGGTTTCTGGGGATTTTTGGATGAGGCGTAAAGAGAAGAGAAAAACCGTTATTTATTTAACGAAAGGGCTTGCGTTTTGGAAAATCTATGCTATACTAATCCTGTAATTGTCCCATTTGGGACAATTTTGGAGGGGTGGTATGGAGGAGATCGCGTTTACCGCCGCGATGCGGCAAACCGCCGACGGCTTGTTCCTTCTGGAAGGGCTGGACGGGGAGACACGGCGGCAACTGTGGGCGCAGGCGCCCCGGCCGGTACGCTTTGAAAAGGGCGAGGCGATCTATTCCTGCCATGCCTTCCGCCGGGCGCTGGGGCTTCTGCTGCAGGGCGAGGTGCAGGTATACCGTCCGGGAGAGGACGGCCGCCGGGTGGTGATGAACCGGCTGACGACCGGGGAGGTCTTCGGCGCGGCGGCGCTGTTCGGCGAAGCAGAATCCTATGTGACGGAAATCGCGGCGCTGCGGCCCTGCGTGGTGCTGTTCCTGTCTCAGGAGCTGGTGACCGGGTGGATGCGCGCCCATTTTCCGGTGGCGGAGAACTACATCCGGTTCCTCACCGGGCGCATCCGCTTCCTCAACGGCAAAATCGCCGGGTTTACCGGCGGGCAGGCGGACGAACGGCTGACCGGGTATCTGTTGGCCCACCGCGGGGAGGACGGTCAGGTGACGCTGCCGGGCAGCCTGCTGGAGCTGGCCCAGTCCCTGAACATCGGGCGTTCCAGTCTGTACCGCTCGCTGGACGCGCTGACGCAGAGCGGCGCTATCCGCCGGCAGGGACGGCGGATTTATGTGGACGATCCCAGGCTCCTTGGAGAGCCTTGAATCGGATAGGTTGATTGGAGAAAGAAGGAGAACGTATGCAACTGAAAAAAATAACGGCCGGACTGCTCAGCGTCCTGCTGGCCGGCGCGCTGCTGGCCGGATGTTCCACGGGGGAGACCGCTTCCTCGAATGCATCCCAGCAGCCCGCCTCTTCCGCGGCGGCGGAGAAAACCAAGGTGAATGTATTCGGCATCAAGGGGCCGACCGGCATTGGCCTGGTCAATCTGATGAAAGCCAATGAGGAGAAGACGGCCCAGAACGACTACACCTTCTCTGTGCTGTCCACACCGGACGAGGCGGTGGCCAAGGTGGCCAGCGGCGAAGCGGATATCGCGGCGGTGCCCACCAATCTGGCGTCCGCCCTGTATGCCAAGACGAACGGCAAGGTGAAAATGCTGGCGGTCAACACGCTGGGGGTGCTGTACATTCTGGAAAACGGCACGGCTATCAACAGTGTGAAGGATCTGAAGGGTAAGACCATTTATTCCACCGGCCAGGGGGCCAATCCGGAATACGTGCTGCGGTATGTGCTGGAGAAAAACGGCCTGGATCCGGACAAGGACGTGAAGCTGGAGTTCCTGAGCGAGAACGACGAGCTGGCCACCCAGCTGGCGTCCGGGAAAGCCGGGGTGGCGCTGGTACCGGAGCCGGTGGTGACCACGGTGCTGACCAAGAACGACAAGCTGCGGGTGGCCCTGGATATGACTAAGGAGTGGAAGAATGCCGCAGGGGATGAGAGCACCCTGATGATGGGCTGCGTGGTGGCTCGTTCCGCGTTTGTGGAGAAGAACCCCCAGGCGGTCAAGGCGTTCCTCAGCGAGTACAAAGCCTCCATCGAAAAGGCGACCGGCGACGTGGACGGAACGGCCGCGCTGTGCGAGACCTACGGGATCATTCCCAAGGCGGCGGTGGCCAAGCAGGCGATTCCGCGCTGCAACTTGACATATGTGGACGGACAGGATATGATGAAGCAGATTAAGGGCTATTTCGACGTGCTATTTGCGGCGAAGCCCGCTTCCATCGGAGGAAAGCTGCCTGATGACGGCCTCTACTATCTCGACTAAAGGAAAACGGATCGGGACGGCCCTTCTGGCGGCGGCCTTTTGGCTGCTTGTCTGGCAGGGGATCAGTCTGCTGGTGGCGCAGGAACTTTTGGTTCCTGCGCCGCTTCAGGTTGCGCGCACGCTGGGACAGCTGGCGGGAGATGCGCGGTTTTGGCAGGCGGCGGGCGGCTCGCTGCTGCGGGTGGCCGTCGGGTTTGCGGCGGCGCTGGCGGCGGGGTCGCTGCTGGCGGTGCTGACGGTGCGGTTCCGGGCGGCGGACGTGCTGCTGTCCCCGCTGCTCAAAATCGTGCGGGCCGCGCCGGTGGCTTCGTTTATCATTCTGGCCTTGGTCTGGATCCGCACCAACACGCTGCCGGCGTTTATCGCCTTTCTGATGGTGGTGCCGGTGGTTTGGGGCAACGTGGAAAAGGGGATCCGGGAGACGGACGCGGGGCTGCTGGAAATGGCGAAGGTATACCGGCTGGGCTGGTGGAAAACCCTGGTGCGGGTGCGGATCCCTTCGGTGATGCCGTATTTTCTGGCGGCGGCCACCACCGGGCTGGGGTTCGCGTGGAAATCGGGGATCGCGGCGGAGGTCATCTGCCGGCCGGCCATGTCCATCGGCAGGCAGCTGCAGGACGCCAAGGTGTATCTGGAAACGCCTGAGGTATTCGCCTGGACGGCGGTGGTGGTGGCGCTGAGCATGGTGCTGGAGAAGGGGTTGCTGCTGGCTGTCCGGCGGCTTAAGCGCTACAACACCGGGGGAGAGGGGGACGGCGCGTGATCGCGTTGGAGGACGTATCGTTCGCTTACGGGCAAAAGCCGGTGCTGCAAGCGGTTTCCCTGCGGTTCCCGAAGAGCGGCGCGGTGTGCCTGTTCGGGGCGTCGGGCTGCGGCAAGACCACCCTGCTGCGGCTCCTGTCCGGCTTGGAAAAGCCAGACAAGGGGCGCCTCACGGGGCTGGAGGGCAAGAGGACGGCTATGCTGTTCCAGGAGGATCGGCTGCTGCCCTGGCTGTCGGTGCTGGAGAATGTGGCGGTGGTGCTGGAGGGGCCGGATGCCCGCGCGAGAGCGGCGGATTGGCTGGAGCTGGTGGGGTTGGCCGACGCGGCGCACAAGCGTCCGGCCGCGCTCAGCGGCGGGATGAGGCGGCGGGCCGCCCTGGCGCGCGCGCTGGCCGTGCAGCCCGACGTGCTGCTGCTGGATGAACCGTTCAGCGGGGTGGACGAGGCAAGCTGGCGGGAGCTGGCCGGATACATCGCGGCGGGCTATGCGGACCGCTTGGTGGTGCTGGTCACCCATATCCGGGCGGAAGCGGAGCAGCTGGGGGCGGCGGTGCTGGAGCTGCCGCCGGCGCCGCTGACCGGCCGGCTGACCTTCGGCTTACCCGAATAAATTCATGAAGAATTTTGCGGTTTTGGCTTGACAAACGGCCGGCTTTACGGTAATATATTGTACGGATTAAAAATCCCTTGCGGTTTTTTGTTAGTCGCCCGGGAAAATCCACAGTATATGGGGGCGTAGCTCAGCTGGGAGAGCGTACGGTTCGCATCCGTAAGGTCGAGAGTTCGATCCTCTTCGTCTCCACCAACAAAAACCCGCCATGGTTTTGCCATGACGGGTTTTTGCTATGTTATTTTTCGCTTTTATCTTGTAAGACTAACAGAAATTTGCGATAATATAAAAAATGCAAGAGGGTATATGATGAAAAAAGCCACTCAGATAGAGTCAGCGCCGGTATTTTGGTACTTTGAAAAAATATGTGCTATTCCGCACGGTTCAGGCGACATGGATGCCTTGAGTGAATACTGTATGCGGTTTGCAGAAGAAAACGGTTTACAAGCCGTTTGCGACGAGGCAAAAAATGTGGTGATCTATAAGCCGGGTACAAAGGGCTATGAAAATGCTGAGCCGGTTATTCTCCAGGGGCATCTTGACATGGTGTGCCAGAAAACAGAAGATTCAACCATGGACTTTGCAAAAGACGGGATAGAGGCTTTTACAGACGGTGATTTTATAAAAGCAAAAGGGACAACCCTGGGCGCCGATAACGGCATTGCCGTATCGATGATCATGACCATATTGGCGAGTCGGAATCTGCCCCATCCGCCGATCGAAGCGGTTTTTACAACCGATGAAGAAATAGGCATGCTTGGAGCCCAAAGGCTGGACACCGCCGTTTTGAAGGGCAGAAGAATGATCAATCTGGACGCGGAGGAAGCGGAGATCCTGACCGTTTCCTGCGCGGGGGGCAGTGATTGTAAGCTGATCCTTCCGTTTGATAGAAAAGTCGTGCGCGGTACGAAAATTCTATTGGAGATCCAAAATTTGAAAGGCGGCCATTCCGGCGTTGATATCGATAAGGGCCGTGTAAATGCCAACGTATTGGCGGGGAGAATTTTGCATCATGCGAGGAAAACGACGGCGTATGATATCCTAAAAATCAATGGCGGAACGAAAGGAAACGCCATTCCCTTTTGCTGTAAAGCGGAACTTGTCACGGCAGACGCGGAAAGTTTTATACAGGTACTTGAAGACTATTGTTCTGTTGTAAAAAGGGAGATCGGAGACAGGGAAGAACAGTGTTCGATCCGTCTAACGATGGAAGCGGCCGGTGAGTTTGAGGTTTTGGACTCTGTCGCCCGGGACAAGCTGTTATACATGCTGTTGATGACGCCAAACGGTGTGGTGGACATGAGTGCGGAAATAGACGGTTTGGTTGAAACCTCATTGAATCTGGGGATTCTGATGACAGAAGCGGACGGAATTGTTCTGCAGTACGCTCTGAGGAGCAATAAAAAATCCGCCCTGACTTATCTGGAGGACAAGCTCGCGGCGTTTGCCTCCTATAACGATTGCCGCTTCGGCATATCCGGCCGGTATGTCCCCTGGGAATTTAAAAAGGATTCGCCGCTCCAACAATTGTATATGGATGCTTTTTGCGAAAAGTTTGGGCACAAACCTCAAATTGCCGCCATCCATGCCGGGCTGGAATGCGCGGTGTTTGCGCAGAAAATGGAGGGCTTGGATTGTATTGCGATTGGCCCGGATATGTTTGACGTGCATACGGTAAATGAAAAACTAAGCATTTCTTCCACCACGGAAATTTTCGAGCTGCTATGTGTCGTGCTCGAAAGATGCAAATAAAATATTCTGAAATGCGGCGGCAATATTCTGTTTATGACGCGTGCGGAGAGGAATGAAGAACTATGGATAACAAAGATTTTAAGCCATATATTCCAGCGGAAAAAATTACTCCCGAAATTACGATAACTTCTATCGTTATGGGCGTGCTGTTGGCCGTTATATTTGGCGCGGCAAACGCTTATTTAGGGTTGCGGGTGGGTATGACCGTTTCGGCGTCCATACCCGCGGCGGTCATCGCCATGGGCGTCATCCGTGTCATTATGCGCAAAAATTCTATTCTGGAGAGCAATATTGTGCAGACCATCGGTTCGGCCGGCGAGTCGTTGGCGGCCGGTGCCATCTTTACGCTGCCGGCCCTGTTTTTGTGGGCGGCGGAGGGCAAGGTGGATAAGCCGGGCCTATGGGAAATCACCGCGATTGCTCTTATTGGCGGGTTGCTTGGCGTGTTTTTTATGGTCCCGCTCCGCAATGCCCTTATCGTGAAAGAGCATGGGGTACTTCCCTATCCGGAGGGAACCGCCTGTTCTGAGGTGCTTCTGGCTGGAGAAGAAGGCGGCGCGAAAGCCTCGACCGTTTTTGCCGGCATGGGCTTTGCGGCGTTATTCAAGTTTATTATTGATGGATTAAAGCTGGTTGCCGGAGAAATTTCGGTAAGCGTTAAGGGCTTTGCGGGACAGATCGGCACGCAGATTTATCCGGCGGTCATGAGCGTGGGCTATATCTGCGGCGCAAGGATTTCGTCCTATATGTTTGCCGGCGGCATTTTGAGCTGGCTTGTTATCATCCCGCTTATTGTGCTGTTCGGTGCGGATATGACGCTGTATCCCGGAACAGCGCCGATCAGCGAGATTTTTGCAAAGGGCGGAGCGGGCGCCATCTGGGGCACCTATATCCGCTATATCGGGGCGGGTGCGCTGGCTGCAGGCGGCATTATCAGCCTGATAAAATCTCTGCCGCTTATTCTAAAGACTTTTGGAGGCGCCGTGAAGAGCATGGCGGGCTCAAAAGAGAAGGCGAATGAACGCACGTCGAAAGACATCTCCATCAAAGTGGTGTTTCTGGCGATTGTGGTTCTGACTCTGCTCGTATGGCTCATCCCCGCCATTCCGGTTAGTTTGCTCGGTGCGGTCATTATCGTTGTATTTGGCTTCTTTTTCGCTACCGTTTCCTCTCGCATGGTGGGCTTGGTCGGCAGCAGCAACAATCCAGTTTCCGGCATGGCCATTGCCACTCTTCTGATTGCTACACTCATTTTAAAGGTTAGCGGGGCAACCGGTATTGCCGGTATGTGCAGTGCGATTGCGATTGGCTCGGTTATTTGCATTGTTTCCGCCATTGCCGGCGATACGTCCCAGGATCTGAAGACCGGGTATCTTTTAGGCGCCACACCGAAGAAACAGCAGATTGGCGAAATTGTCGGCGTTATTGCCGCGGCACTGGCAATCGGCGGAACACTCTATCTCCTGGACAGCGCGTGGGGCTTTGGTACAGACGAACTCGCAGCGCCTCAGGCCACCCTGATGAAGCTGATTACAGAAGGGGTTATGGAAGGAAATCTTCCGTGGGCGCTGGTGTTTATCGGTGCTTTTATTGCCGTGTTGGTCGAGATTGTCGGCATACCAGTGCTGCCCTTTGCGATTGGCGTGTATCTTCCTGTTCAGCTGAATGCGTGCATTATGGTTGGCGGTCTTGTCCGCCTGGCTTTGGATAAGCTGAAGCGCAGCAAAGAGGAAAAGGATGCCATTGTGAATGACGGCGTTCTTTTCTGTTCGGGTATGATAGCCGGTGAAGGCCTGGTGGGGATCCTGCTGGCAATTTTGGCGGTGTTTGGTCTGAATTCCGCGATTAACCTGTCCGAAAAATGGGCGATACCGGCGGTGGTTTCCAATATCGGAGGACTGGTGTTATTCGGTGTCATCATTCTGACGCTGTTGAAATTCTCCTTGTGGAAGAAGAGAAAATAAAAATGCGAAACAAACAGTCCGAAAATTATTTGGATGGGAAGCCGCTGCGGAATGAAAAAATTTCGTGGTCGGTCGAGGATGGACAAGTAACGCTGGAAATTGAAAATAAAGGCATATGGAATACGCTTTTTCAAAAAGTTTTGAAAAAGCCGCGGATCAGCTATGTGCATCTGGACGAAATGGGGAGTTTTATCTGGCCCCTTTTAGATGGCGAAAAGAGCATTCTGGAGATAGGAAAAGCCGTTGAAGAACAATTTGGAGATAAGGCAAATCCGTTATATGAAAGATTGGCTGAATATTTTCGGATTTTGGAAAGCTATCATTTTATACACTTAAATACATGAGCTTTACGCCAGCTGTATCCATATGGTCTTTCCATGTAGATCCGAATGGCTGTCGCAAGGTGGAAATGAAGAGAGCGGTCAAGGGGTTGAAGCCTTGGCCGCTCTTTATTTGGAGGCCGGTGCGGGTTCGACAACGCTGTGGGTTGTAGCAAGGCTAATCCCCCTTTTGGCCTAAGGCTTGTTTGCCGCAGAAGTTTTTTTGTGCGGCGATGGTTGCCAGCGTATCGCCCAGCTGTGTCAGAGTGGCCCCGATGAGAGTAATCTCGTCGGCTTCACGTCCTTCGGCGATGGCGGCCGCTATGGCGGTAATGCCGGCGGCTAACGTATTCGGACACACAATGTCATCTCCCCAATATATATTCTATGCACGAGACCCTGGTCATGTCCGGCCAAGTGCGCCAATCATGCAATAAGCGCGTCCCCCCATAACGCAGGCCAAGTTCCCGGGATCCAGCGTTTATCTATGGGCAAATACAGAAACTTTACAAATCGTTTATTGACTAGGCGCTCTATAAATCATATAATAGACTAATCGGTCTACTATATGATTGAAGGGGATCCCTATGAAAAAAGCAGAAAAAACTGAACGGACAAAGGAACGAATTCTTCAAGCAGCGATGGAAGAGTTTGGAAGAAAGGGGTATGCGGCCGCCACCATAGGCGCCATTTGCAGCGAACACGGCATCGCCAAGGGCCTGCTCTACCATAACTTTGTGGGTAAGGACGACCTGTATTTAGCCTGTGTATCCCGCTGCTTCGATGATGTGACGGCATATCTGCAGGGGCAGAACCTGGGGGCGGATCTGCATCGTTATATGGAGTATCGTTTTCGGTATTTTTCCGATCATCCGCTGTGTGCAGGGCTTTTCTTTGAGGCGGTATTGCAGCCCCCGGCAGCCCTCGTCTCTGCCATTCGGGAACGAAAGAGAGTGTTCGACCAACTGAACCAGCGGATTTATCGCGAGGCGCTGTCCGCGATGAAGCTGCGCAGGGAAGTCACCGAAGCGGAGGCCCTGGAATACTACGCCATCATGCAGGAGATGTTCAATGGGTATTTCAGCAGCCCGGCCTATGCGGGCAAAGATTTTAAGACGGTGGTGGCCGACCATGAGGATAAGCTGGCCAAAATGCTGGATCTTATGCTGTACGGTATTGCGGAAAGGGGCTCTGAAAAATGATCCTGTCTATTGTGCGGCTTCTGGCCGCTGTGATTCTGGCCTTTCTGGCCGGGAAACTCATCTCCAAGCTGAAGCTGCCCTCCATTTTGGGGTGGCTTATCGCCGGCATGGCTCTGGGCCCTCATGCTTTATCTTTGGTAAACAGCGCCCTCCTCGATGCGGTTTGGTATCAAAGCGCGGTGCATATTCTGGAGTGTGCGGTCGGCCTGATGATCGGCACGGAACTGGTCTGGAAGAGGATTAAGAAATCCGGGCGCTCCATCATCATCACCACCCTCACCCAATCCCTGGGCACTTTTCTGCTGGTGTCGCTTGTGTTCGGCATCGTCTTCTATTTTACAAATATCCCGTTGTATCTAGCCTTCCTTTTCGGCGGGATCGCTTTGGCGACGGCTCCCGCCCCGGCGCTGTCCATCGTGCGGGAATTTAAGACCAAGGGCCCCGTCACTTCGACCTTGATCCCCATGGCCGCGCTGGACGATATTGTGGGCTGCATCCTGTTTTTCACCACCATTGCGCTGGTCGCGGGGAACCTGTCCGCCGGAGAAATGCCCGCTTACATGATCGCTCTGGTGGTGCTGCTGCCCCTGGCGATCGGCGTGGTCACCGGCCTGCTGGCGGGTCTTGTGCTGAAAAAAGAGCGCCCTGCGCCGGTTACCCTGTTCCTCCTCATCATCACCATTCTGATTGCCTCCGGCGTAGGGTTCCTGTGCAACGGCCTGCTGCCCCGCCCGGTGCTCAATTTCATGCTCATCGGCATGGCGTTTTCCGCCACTTTCTCGAATATGATGCCGGAGGAACGGCTGGAGCAGATCATGAAGGGCTTCAATCCCATTCTCGGCGTGGCCATGATTGTCGTCATCCTCAATCTCGGCGCGCCGCTGGATTACCATCTGATCCTGGGGGCCGGGCTGTTTACCGCCATCTACATCATTGCCCGGGCATTGGGGAAATATTTTGGAGCGTTCTTCGGCGCGGCGGTCACCAAGTCGCCCAAAACCGTGCGGAATTTTCTGGGCTTCACCTTACTGCCCCATTCGGGGGTGTCCCTGGTCTTTACCGGTATCGCCGTGTCTGTGCTGACCGGCCCGGCTCCAGAATGCGCGAAAATCATCCAGGGTACCATCGCCGCCGCGGCGGTTATCAACGAGATCATCGCGGTTATCATGGCGAAAAAAGGATTCGAATGGGCGGGGGAATTTCACAAAGGAGAGCCTGAGAAAGAGGAAAGCCGTAAACTACCGGTTGATTGAGAAATACGGGCATACGCTAAGCGCTGGACACAGATTTTGTGGCAATAGCGCCGGAATATAAAACCGCGGGGGAAATTCGACGATTTCCCCCGCTTTTTTGCCGCCTGTTCATATAAAAGACAGACCAGAGGGACGCTGGCGTACATTCCCTATAAGAGAGCGGATAAACCGGCTTTCCGCAAGAGAAGAGGATTCCGGAACGTATTGTGCCATTCCGCATAAGCTGTACTATACCCCTACGGGAAGGAGGTTATACTCATGTCAGAATGTACGAGTTGTTCGGCTGGAGTTACTGCTAACCTGTCAGAGCCGGTTGAAGGCACTTGCCCGGCTGTTGGCTATCAGAAAGTAGCTGTTTGTGTCCCGGTGCTTATCACGCCTTTTGCGCATACCGGAAAGACGGTGACCAAGTGCTGCGGTGAGCCGGCTGTTGTTCCCGGCGAAATGCCCTGCCCCGGAAGAAAGAACGGCGTTTGCGCATTTACCATGAGTCAGACGATATGTGTGGAGGTTCCCGTAAACTTTGGCGCTACGGCAGTAGTAGGCGACACCTTTGTCGACTGTATTGACGCTTCCGCTGAGGACATCTGTCGAAACTGCAAAGAGGAGGTTTGAAAGAAATGGCCTATGATACCCCCTGCCAGCCGGAATCCTCTATTCCATCCGAGACATGCGGATGCAAGCAGGATGGATGCGAAAAGATCGGTTACCAATATGCGGATATCAGCGTTCCGGTAGAATTGAAATCGGATGCGAGTATTGGCGAGGTAACGGTGGAATGCTGCGGTGAGCCTTGTGTGAATTGTCGTGAATGCGACTGCGGAGACGCATGTGAAATCGTCGTCACGCAAAAGGTGAACATCCGCATTCCGGTCCATTATCAGGTAACCGCATGCATGGGTGACAGCACCATGAACTGCGATTGCGGCGGCTCCTGCTGTCAATAATTTTCTATGGCGCGTTGCGACGAAATCGCAACGCGCCTACTTATTACGCAGATCTCTTATGGATATCTTGAATTGCATGGTCGGTTTCACGTCATGCGTTGTCTTACGCTGTGTTATACTTTGGCTGGGATAGTGGGGGACGCAGAACTTTTATAACTTTTTGGATGTATTTCCAACTAAGATCGGTATAATCTTTTGGAATTTCTTTAAATAATATTAATTTTGTAAAGATCAATCGACAATTTCCGCTTTTTGTGATAGGATATATCATGAAATTGTCGAACAAGTGCGAGTTATTTCGAATTTTTCATGCATTTGTAGGACAAATTTGAGGAGGAAAACGAATGAAAAAGGTATGGACTCTCATTGCTTGCTTCGCCGCTTGTCTGTCTCTGGCCGCTTGCGGCACCGATTCGAACAGCAGCACGCCGGGCAGCACCGTCGCTACCACCACCACGGCCAAAACCGAGGCGGCCGACAAGACGGAGAAAACCACCGCGGCGACAACCGCGGCGACCAAGGAGCAGGGTTCCGCCGCCGGCATGACGTTGGAAGCGTATATCGCCTCGATCCAGGACAGCATTGATCAAATGTCCGCCGCCACGGAAAGCAGCGGCATGAAGATGAAGGTGTTCGCACGGGGCAAGTCCCTGGTGTACAGCTATCAGTATACCATCGATCTCGGGGATACGTCGCTGCTGAAATCCACCTTTGAGCAGGCGCTGGCTTCGACGGAAAGCACCTTCTCCAGCGTCCTGTCCGCCATGAAGCTCGTGGTGCCGGACGCGGAGTCCGTGACCGTTGAGTATCTGGACAAGGCCGGCAAGGTCATCGTTTCCAAGGAATTCAAATAAGCTTATACAGCAAGATAAAGCCCGAGGGGAGAGCAAATCGCTCTCCCCTCGGGCTTTTTTGTTCATCATAGGCGCCTTTTATTTCAGGGCCTGCCCGCCGCAGGAGATGATTCGCTGCGCCAGCCGCGCCATTTCTTCGGGGGATTCCTTCATGCCGGTTTCCAGCCATCGCTGGAATAATCCAATACAGCCGTACACGATGAACTCATAGAAATACTCGAAGCGTTCCGAATGCGCGCCCTCATACGCGGCGGTGATTTCCTGAAAGCATTTGTCCTTGACAATGGCCTTCAGCCGGTTGACAAAGGCGTGATCGCCGTTGGGACCCAACAGCGCAATGGCCATGTCGGAGTAGTTGATAAAGAAATGAAAGATATCGTTCAAAATGGGGTAAGGGTTTTCCGCGTTGACGATGGAGGGCTGCGCGTTCAAAATCTGATTGAATTCCTCGAACATTTCCGCCTCCACCTGCTCGAGCATATCGTATACATCCTTATAATGCAGGTAGAACGTCCCCCGGTTAATGTCAACCATGTCGGCGATTTCCCGTACCGTGATGTCCTTAATCGGTTTTTCCTGCAGCAGCTTCGTCAGGGCGAGACGAAGCTGCCTTTTTGTTTTGCGGACACGCCTGTCGACTTTCTTTTCCTCCATGACCGCTCTCCCTTTCGCTACTCAACAATTTTATAATTTTATGTCTATTATTTAATAATGGACAAGGGATATGATTATTAACGCACACTTGATTACTTATCTGGTGATTGCTTTCTGAACTAATATTAATATAATATAACTAGGCCTAAAAGTCAACAGCTGTTCATTTTAAATATTTCAAGTTTATTAGGAGGAGCGATCTATGGTCAAATTCGGCAAGGCGATCGTCAAGCTGCGAATTCCGATTCTGATCCTTGGGGTATTGCTGCTGATCCCATCGGTTTTCGGCATGATGAACACCAGGATAAACTACGATATGCTGGATTATCTGCCCGGGGACATGGACACGGTAAAAGGGCAGGACATTCTGCTGGACGAATTCGGCAAGGGCGCCTTTTCCCTGGTGGTGGTCGAAGGCATGGAGCCCAAGGACATCGCCGCCATGAGGGCGAAAATCGAAACGATCGAGCATGTGGAAACGGTGCTGTGGTACGACAGCCTGGTGGATTTGTCCGTTCCCATGGAAATGCTGCCCGATAAGCTTTATGAGGCCTTCAACCGGGGCGACAGCACCATGATGGCGATTTTCTTCGACACCTCTACCTCCGCGGATGAAACCATGGAGGCCATATCGCAAATTCGTTCGGTGGCCGGCAAGCAGTGCTTTGTTTCGGGTCTGTCGGCGTTGGTGACCGATTTAAAGGGCTTGTGCGAGCATGAGGAACCCATTTACGTCGCCCTGGCGGTGGTGCTGGCCTGTGCGGTTATGATGCTGTTTATGGATTCCTGGGTCATCCCGTTCATCTTCCTGATGAGCATCGGCATGGCGATTCTCTACAACCTGGGCAGCAACTTCTTTATGGGCGAGATTTCCTACATAACCAAGGCGTTGTCCGCCGTTCTGCAGTTGGGCGTCACCATGGACTATTCCATTTTTCTCTGGCACAGCTACTCCGAGCAGAAGGTCCGCTTTCAAGGGGACAAAAACCGGGCCATGGCCCACGCCATTTCCAACACCATCACGTCGGTGGTGGGCAGCTCGGTGACGACGGTGGCCGGTTTCCTGGCGTTGTGCTTCATGACGTTCACCTTGGGGCGGGATTTGGGCCTGGTCATGGCCAAGGGCGTGGTCTTGGGCGTAATCGCCTGTATCACCATCCTCCCGGCCATGATTCTCGTGTTCGATAAGCTGATTGAGAAAACCCGGCATCGCCCGCTCCTGCCCAAAATGGATAAGTTCGTGGGCTTTGTCACCAAGCGATCCTGGATTTTCCTGGTGGTTTTTCTCATTGCTCTGGTTCCCGCGTTTTATGGCTACCGGAATGCGAAGGTTTACTACGAGCTGAGCGAGGCCCTTCCCAAGGATATGGAGAACATCGTCGCCACCACGAAGCTGCAGGAGACCTTCGATATGGCGTCCACCCACATGATTCTGGCCGACGCCAAGCTGTCCGCCAAGGACGCGAAGGCCATGATGGACGAAATCGAAACCGTCGACGGCGTGAAATATGCCATCGGGTTTAATAGCCTGGTCGGCTCGGCTGTTCCGGAGGAAGTTCTGCCCGAGTCGCTGACCAGTCTGCTTAAGAGCGATAAGTATCAGCTCATGCTGGTCAGTTCCCGGTACAAAGTGGCGTCCGACGAGGTCAACCGGCAGGTGGACGATATCAACGCCGTATTGAAAAAGTACGACAAAAACGGCATGCTCATCGGGGAAGCCCCCTGCACCAAGGATCTGATCACCGTCACCGACCGGGATTTTAAGGTGGTCAACATCATTTCCATCGCGGCGATTTTCATCATCATCGCCCTGGTGCTGAAATCCGTCACCCTGCCGGTCATCCTGGTGGCGGTCATTGAGTTCGCCATCTTCATCAATCTGGGCATTCCCTTCTATACCGGCACGGCCCTGCCCTTTGTCGCCCCCATCTGCATCAGTACCATCCAGCTGGGCGCCACGGTGGACTATGCCATTCTGATGACCACCCGGTACAAAAAGGAGCGCTTCCGGGGCCGGGATAAGCATGAGGCCGTCAGGACGGCCCTGTCCGCGTCCATTCCCTCCATCACCGTCAGCGCTCTGGGCTTTTTCGCCGCCACCTTCGGCGTGGGCCTGTACTCGGATATCGATATGATTGGCTCCATGTGCAACCTGATGGCCCGCGGCGCCATCATCAGTATGCTATCGGTCATTCTCATTCTCCCCGCTATGTTCCTGCTGTTCGATAAAGTGATAGGCAAAACCACCCTGGGCATGCGGCCCAAACAGTCTCAAGGAGGTATCGGTCATGAAAAATAAGCTGCCTGTTAAAATTCTTGCCATCCTGCTGTCCTGCGGGCTGCTGACCGTGGGCGTGGGGGCCGCCCTGGCCCTGCAGCCGGCGGACGCCGCGCCGCCGGCTTCCGCCGCAACCAAGGAGCCGCAGCCGGCCGGCGCGGTTCAAAAGGAAGAAACGGTATACGTCTTGGCCAACGCCGACGGCACCGTGAGGAAAATCATTGTCAGCGACTGGCTGAAAAACACGCTCAAGCAGGACGTAATCGCCGACAAAAACGAGCTGTCCGAGGTGACGAACGTCAAAGGCGACGAGGGCTATTCCATGAACCCCGACAATATGCGGCTGTGGGACGCGAAGGGGCAGGATATTTATTATCAGGGCGAGATCCAGAAAAAGCTGCCTGTGGACATCTCCATCTCTTACAAACTGGACGGCCGCAGCATCTCCGCCGAGGAACTGGCCGGTAAAAGCGGCAAGGTCACCATGACCTTTACCTACACCAATAACCAGAAGCAGCCGGTGACCATCGATGGAAAAACGGAGGAGCTGTATGTGCCCTTCGTGATGCTGACCGGCATGATTCTGGACAACGATCACTTCCAGAATGTAACCGTCAGCAACGGCAAGGTTATCAGCGACGGGGATAAGAGCGTGGTTATCGGCTTTGCCCTGCCCGGTATGCAGGAGAATCTGAATCTTCCGGCGGATCGGCTGGAGCTTCCCTCCAGCGTGGAAATCACCGCCGACGCGACGGCGTTTTCCCTCATGACCACCATGACCATCGCCACCAACGATGTGTTTAACGAACTGGATCCCGACAAGCTGAACGATCTTAATCAACTGGGCGATTCGCTCGATGAACTCGGCGCAGCCGCCGGGAAACTGGTGGACGGCTCCTCCGCGCTGTACGGCGGCCTAAGCTCCCTGCTTGCCAAATCGGGCGACCTGATTAAGGGGATCGACCAGCTGGCCGCCGGCGCCAAGGAGCTGAGCGCCGGCGCCGGGAAGCTGCAAGGCGGCGCCGCCGATTTGCAGTCCGGCGCGAACGAGCTGGCTGACGGCCTGCAGCAGCTGTCTAAAAACAGCGCGGCCCTGAATGAGGGGGCTCAAACCGTCTTCAACACCCTCCTGGCCGCCGCCGATTCCCAGCTGGCCGCCGCCGGGCTGCAGACGCCGAAGCTGACGATCGACAATTACGCGAAGGTTCTCGATCAGATCCTCGCCTCCCTCAGCGAGGAGGCGGTGCGCAAGACCGCCGACGCGGCGGCGTTGGAAAAGGTCACCGCGGCGGTGAATGCGCAGGAAAGCGCCGTGCGCGCCCAAGTACAGGCGGTTGTTCGAAACCGCGTGCTGGAGGCGGTTCTGCAAACGCTGCATCCGCCCATCACCGTGGAGCAGTTCGCGCAGGCCCCCAAGGAGATACAGGCCGCGGTTAATGCCGCCGTGGATCAACAGATGGGCACCGACGCGATAAAGGATCAGGTGGATACCACCGTCCGGCAGCAAATCCAGCAGCTGATCGCGGATACTATGAAAAGCGCCGAGGTGCAGGCTCAAATTGAAGAAGCGGTGCAGAAAGCGGCCGCCGGCCGGGACAGCATCCAGACGCTGCGTAAGCAGCTGGACAGCTATCAGGAATTCTACACCGGCCTGCGGACGTATACCGCCGGCGTGGACGCGGCGGGCGCGGGCAGCGGCCAGCTGAAGGATGGTGCGGCGGATCTGGCCGGCGGCGCGGCGGATTTAGCGAAAGGCGCCGACCAGCTCTTAGCCGGTGTGCTGGAGCTGCAGAAGGGCGGCGCCGCCCTGATCGGCGGCGAGAAGGAGCTGAAAGCCGGCGCTATGCAGCTGTCCGACGGCATGAAGGAATTCAACAACAACGGCATCAAAAAGCTGACGGAGGTGTACGATGGCGACGTCAGCGTCCTCGTGGAACGTGTAAAAGCCGTCATCCGCATCTCCAAGAGTTACCAGACCTTTGCCGGCGCGTCGGATGAAACCGACGGCAGCGTGAAATTCATCTACAAGACCGACGGCATCGAATAGCCTCAAGCACCCCGCCATTTCGGCGGGGTGCTCAGTCTGTCAAAAAAGGGAATCCGCCATTCGTGAAACGAAAAAAGCGGAGGCGGGTTACCAATCGGTGTTTGCGAGGACATGTGCCTCGCAAACACACCTTATAGGCGAAAAATAACGGAAACACGTGTGTTTCCGTTATTTTTCAAGAGCAGGGGTGGTACTGGCGGGGATAGAGGGAGCAAGGCGAGTATAACGAGCCGCCGCGATCCGGCATCCCCGTCCAGCAGCGTGTCGACTTTGTCGACACGCTGAGCCCCCCGCCATTTCGGCGGGGGGCTTTTCCGTCCGGCCGCCTCTTGCTATTTTAAGGAAATTGGGGTATGATAAAAAGAAATAGGACGCCGTGGAGAAAGGCTGGCAGGTGCTGCCGATGTGAATCGGCAGCATTTTTCGTCCGTTCCACAGCCGAAAGGATGATGCGCGATGGCGGACAAAAGGGTATTGGTCATGAACGGCCCGAACCTCAATTTGCTGGGGATGCGGGAACCGGGTGTGTACGGCGACGAGAGCTACGACGCCATCTGCGCGCGGGTGGAGGAGCAGGCCCGGGCGCTGGGGCTGCAGGCGGACTTCTTTCAGTCCAACAGCGAGGGCGCGCTCATCGACCGGCTGCACGCCGCCATGGGCGTATACGACGGCATCGTGCTGAACGCCGGCGCCTACACCCATTACAGCTATGCCATCCGGGATGCCATCGCGGCCATTCGGCTGCCGGTGGTGGAGGTGCATCTGTCCAATATCCACGCCCGGGAGGAGTTCCGGCACACATCGGTCATTGCGCCGGTCTGCCGGGGGCAGATCGCGGGCTTCGGGCCGGCAAGCTATACGCTGGCGCTCCACGCGCTGCGGGAGCTGCTGTAGAAGCCGCCTAAACTTCGCGAAATCGGCTGCCTGCGGGCGGAAGAGGGAGGTATATGATGACAACGTATTGGGAACGCCTCGCGTCCCGGCTTCCGGACGGCGGCAGCGCCGCACTGGTTACCTCGCCGCATAACCGCCGGTATCTGACCGGCTTTCCCTCCAGCGACGGCTGTGTTCTCATTCTGCCGGACGCCGCGTATTTCCTGACGGATTTCCGCTATATCGAGGCGGCGCGCCGGCAAATCCGTTCCATGGAATGCCTGTGCTATCAGCGCCTGACGGACACCCTGCGGGAACTGACGGAAAAGCACGGCGTCCGGAGGCTGCTGGTGGAAGCGGGGCAGATGACCCTGCGGGAAAGGCGGAAGCTGCGGGAGACCCTGTCGGGGGATGTCGAGGATGGGGACGAGCTGGACGACTGGCTGGAGGCGCTTCGATTGATCAAATCCCCGGATGAGCTGCGCCGTATCCGGGAAGCCCAGGCGCTGACCGCCTACGGCTTTGAGAAAATACTCGACTATATCCGTCCGGGCCGGACGGAACGGGAGATTGCTCTGGAGCTGGAATTCCTTATCCGCCGGCAGGGGGCGGAGGGGATCGCTTTTGATTTCATCGTGGTGTCGGGCGCCAATTCCTCCTTGCCGCACGGCGTGCCGTCGGACAAGGCGGTGGAACCCGGGGACTTTGTGACGATGGACTTCGGCGCGGTGGTGGACGGCTGGCATTCCGACATGACCCGCACCGTCGCGGTGGGGCGCGTCGGTGAGAAGCAGCGGGCGGTATACAATACCGTGCTGCGGGCCCAGCAGGCGGCGCTGGCGGTGCTGCGGGCCGGCCTTCCCTGCGTCGAGGGGGACGCCGCCGCCCGGCGGATTATCGAGGCGGCCGGTTACGGCGGCTGCTTCGGACACAGTACGGGGCACGGTGTCGGCGTGGAAATCCACGAAGCGCCGCGCTTGTCGCCCGGCGCGGCGGGGGAGAGGCTGGCGGCCGGCAGCGTGGTGACGGTGGAGCCGGGCATTTATATCCCGGGCGAATTCGGCGTGCGCATCGAAGACATGGCATTTATTACGCCGGACGGCTGCGAAAATCTGACCGGCTGCCCGAAGGAATTGATGGTGCTGTGATGGATAAGAACGACTGGTCGCCGCTGCTGCAGCTTGCCCTGGGGGATGCGACCATGCTCAAAGAGCTCCTCCGCGAGCCTATTGCGGAGGAAAAGCCGGAGCCTGGGGAGGAGATTGTGCCCGCGATGGCCCAGGCACTGGCCGATTGGGCGGCCCTCCTGCCGGGAGACGTTGTGACGCTGGGGGGCGATCCCACCTATCCCATGCCGCCCGTCCTGCGCAGCGGTGACGGCTGGCTGGATTTCTACGAGCTGACCGGCGGGGAGGAGGCGGAGCGGGTGGATACCCTGGCCGGGGATTTCAACCGCTATGCCGCCGCGCATCCGCAGGAGGCCCGTGCGGTGTACCGGCTGGCGGCGGAGAAGCTGAAGCCGGCCGGCAAAACGCTGATTTTTCAGAATAAACCGGCCGAGAGCCGCTAGAGACCTTTCGGAATCCCCAAAAACTGCCGGTTTCTGCTGTGGAAAGCCATGTTTTTCGAACTTGGGGCTTGCAATCTATCCGCCGATACGGTAGAATGGGATACAGTTATGAAAATGGAGGAATAACAATGGTATCAGCAGGTGATTTTCGCAACGGCGTGACGTTTGAAATGGACGGCAACGTCTATCAGATTATCGAATTCCAGCACGTCAAGCCGGGCAAGGGCGCCGCTTTCGTGCGCACCAAAATCCGCAACGTAATCGCCGGTACGGTGGTGGAAAAAACCTTCAACCCCAACGATAAATATCCCACCGCTTTCGTTGAGAGAAAGGATATGGAATACTCCTACAACGACGGCGATTTGTATTATTTCATGGACAGCGAGACCTACGAGCTGCTGCCCATCGGCAAGGATATCCTGTCTGACAACTTCCGCTTTGTCAAGGAGAACATGATCTGCAAGGTCATGTCCTATAAGGGCAAGGTCTTCGGCGTGGAACCCCCGAACTTCGTGGAACTGCAGGTGACCACCACCGATCCGGGCTTCAAGGGCGACACCGCCACCAACGCCACCAAGCCCGCCACCCTGGAGACCGGGGCGGAAATCCGGGTGCCCCTGTTTATCGACGAAGGGGAGATGATTCGGGTGGATACCCGTACCGGCGAGTATATGGAGCGTGCATAATTCCCCGAAGATGTGCGCAAATTATAAAAATATTCAATATTAAAGGAGGGACAGCACATGACTGTCACAGAAAAGGTTGCCTATTTGAAAGGGTTGGCCGAAGGTATGGCCATCGACGAGAATTCCAAGGAAGGCAAGCTGCTCAAAGCGATTACCGACGTTCTGGCGGATCTGGCCCTGAGCGTAGAGGATCTGGAGGATTACACGGCCGAGCTGACCGAGCAAGTGGATGCCATCGACGAGGATCTGGATGCGCTGGAATGCGATTTTTACGATGACGACGAATGCGAGTGCGGCTGCGATGAATGCGGCGACGAAGACTGGGACGGCGAGTTTTACGATGTGACCTGCCCCAACTGCGACGAAGAATTCAGCGTGGACGAGGAAACCCTGATGGAGGGCAGCATCGAATGCCCCAACTGCGGCGAACACCTGGAATTCGATATCGACGAGTGTGACGAGGAAGGCTGCGACTGCGGCTGTCACCACTGCGAAGAAGACAAATAAGCATCCCCTTTGCAAGGCCCGCCGATTTTTTCGGCGGGCCTTGAGACTGTCAAAAAGGGGAATCCGCCATTCGGAAAACGAAAAAAGTGGAGGCGGGTTACCTATTTGTGTTTGCGAGGACATGTGCCTCGCAAACACACCTTATAGGCGAAACCTGGCGGAAACACGCGTGTTTCTGCCAGGTTTCAAGAGCAAGGGTGGTACTGGCGGGGACAGAGGGAACAAGGCGAACGTCAGTGAGCCGCCGTGATCCGGCGTCCCCGTCCAGCAGCTTGTCGACTTTGTCGACAAGCTGAAGGCCCGCCGAAAAAACGGCGGGCCTTGCTGTGATCTGTCCGCAGCCGCGCATGGGTTCCGTCAACGCCGGGCATACTAAAGGAAACGGCGGAGCGGACGCGTCAAGGCGTTTCGCTTCTCTTTTCAACAGAAATGCGAAAGGACGGGGCTTTAAGTATGCGTCTGGCGGCCAGGGGGCGAGCGTGCCTGAAAGGGCAATGGGCGGGCGCCGTGACGGTCCAGCTGACGATGCTGGCGGCGGGCGCTTTTTTGCTGGTATTGGAATTGCTGCTGCTGCGGCTGACCGGCATCGGCATGGCGGAAACCGTGCATGTGCCCGACTGGCTGGCAAATGCCGGCCTGTGGCCGCATGCCGCCATCATCGCCGGCGTCGCGATGCTGGATCTGCTGCTGGTGTCTCCTCTGCGTTTGGGGGAGGCTGCTTATTATTACCAGCTGACGCAGGGACAGGCACGCGCCCGGGAGGCGACCTGCGCCTTCCGGGCGGTGCGGGATACGGGCAGCCTGACGGTGCCTCAGTCGGCCACCCACGAATTCGTGCCTGTGCGCCCGGAAACGCCAAAGGTGCCGGTGCGCACCATCTGGGGCTTTTATCGGAAGGGATACGGCAAGGCGGTGGGCTGGCGGCTGGTCATGTGGGGCTGGCGCACCGTCTACGGCCTCGCCTGCTTCGCGCCCGCCACCCTGCTGTGGGGGTACAGCGAGGTGCTGCGGGTAAGCGGCGACGCCTCGTCGCTGACGGACGTAACCCGGCTGTTCTGCGGCCTGTTCGGTCTGTTCGCCCTGGCCGCAGGCTGGGTGGTGCAGCAGCTGATGATGCTGCGCTATCTGCCGGCCCAGTTCCGGCTGGCCGAAGGGGCATCCCTGCGGGAGGCCTTGCGGGATTCCCGGCGGCTGATGAAGGGGAATACCGGCGACGCCGCTTGGATGTATATGGGGTTTTCCGGCTGGCTGGCCGCCTGCCTGTTCGTTATCCCTATTGTATACGTATCCCCCTTGTTTTTGACCACCCGGGCGATCTTTGTCCGGCGGCTGGCACCCGCGGTGAAAAAGCGCCCGGCCGCTCTGCCGGCCAAAGCCGGCCCCCGTCCCGGCCGGCAGCCTTCCGTCTAAGCGGAGAGCTGCCGGCTTTTTTTCCAGAATACCGCTGTGGGAATCGGCGGATTGTCGCCTTGCAATTTCATGGGATCAACGGTATAATATATCCTATATACCAACCATAAGATGAACAAGCGAAACGCTCGGAAAGGACAAGTACATATGCCGAAGAAAATTAAGCAGGAGGATACCGACCTGTACAAGAAGCTGCTGGTCGGTTTCTCCTTTGGACAGCTGGTGCTGGGCTTCCTCTATTTCATGTTTGCCGCCATCAACCTGCCGACCATCGCCGTCCTGTTGGGGATCAGCATCGTCTGCATGATATTGGTCAGAGCCTTCTGGGAGGATAAGAAATTCATCCGCATTCTGGTGCGGGTGGTGTCCCTTACCTTTATCCTCGGCGTCCTGATACTGGTGGCGGTCACCGGCATCATGGGCCTGTCCTCTTTGGGCAATAACGCCAGCAGCTTGGAAAAAGAGTATATATTCCAGCAGGTAGCGGTGCTGCTCTGCGCGTTTTTTCAGTCGGTGCTGCTGGGGTTCTGCCCGGCGCTGGCCATGGCTTATCTGCGGGGGCACGGCTGGGACATCATGGCCCTGCGCATCGTCTCCGTCGTGGAATTGGTGGTGGCTGTCTGTACGGCGCTTTTCACCTATCGGTATGACGCTATCCAGCTCTCCATCGATAACCTGTATTTCAGCATTTTCTTTGTGCTGTGCGTGGCGGTGACCACGGTGCTGACCTTCCTGGTGTTTCCTCCCTTCGCCAAGAAAAAGGGGCTGCTTGCCCAGCCGAAGAAGGCCGCTGCGCTGTCGGCCGAACCGGAGGCGGCCCCGGAGGAGGAACCCGCCGCGCCGGCCAAACCCGTTTTCCGGGATTTGGGGGACGAAAAGCCCCTCCCGCCTGAGAAGAAGAAGCGCCGCCCCTCGGACAAGGATAAGCTTGGCCGCAGGAAAAGCGAGTAAGGCCGGCCCGTTATCCGATATAAAAAACCGACAGGCCGTGCGCGGCCTGTCGGTTGCTTGTTTCTGCTTTATTCGGCCTTCAGCCGGGTTTCCGCGTTGCGCAGCAGGTTGAATAGGGACGAGGCGAAGAGCGGGTACTGGGCGGAGATATCGTCGGGCAGTATGGCGGGCAGCTTGTCCGCTGCCACGCCCGGTTCCCCGCCCACGGTGAACCCTTGGGTCAGCCGGCCAATGCGGGCTGTCGCTTTGCCGGATTCCCCCAGCAGGGAGGGGAGAAACAAAAATTCCTCCACCGAAAACATAGCGGCGGGGTTCTTGGGATTGGCGGAATATATTTGGCGGAACACCGCGTAAACCGCCAGCATCAGGTAAGAGGAAACCTCCGTGGTCAGCGCCTTGTTGTTGCATTTCTGCAGCAGGTCGAACAGGATATGCAGCGAGTTGACCAGCAGCTTTTTGTTCAGCACCGGCAGAACGCTGCCCCGAAACTGATTGTCCCGGGCGGCGGGGTCGTTTTCCGGGATTTCATCCACGGCGATGACCGCGCCGGTTTTGTCCGCCGTACGCCCCAGCAGATAGTCGCAGGAGACGCCGTAATAATCGGCGGCCCGTACCACGAAATCCAGGCCGCATTCCCGAATGCCCTTTTCATAGTGGGACAACAGCGCCTGTGAAACCTGCAAATCGGCCGAGACCTGCTTTTGACTGACGCCGCGCTCTTTGCGCAGCAGGGTCAGGATTCTTGGAAAAGCGGTGTTCATGAAAACCCTCCAGCAGACAATTTGGAATCCGCAAGCGCGCCAAAATATGGGAGAGCCCTCAAAACGGCGCATCTGGCCCCAAACCCGCTTTTCCGGCATACCTCAAAATTCATCGCGGAAGGGCAGGCTTAGAGCCAGTCATATACTGTATGTTTACGATTATACTCTATTTTGATACCCTTTGTAAATCGTCAAAATGTGATTTTTAAGGAGAAAATTTGATGAAAACTTACAAAATCCACCTCATTCGACATGGACAGACCGAAGCCAACGCCAAGGGGCTGTACATCGGCATGACCGACCTGCCGTTATCCCCGGAGGGGCTGGCCGAATTGCTGACGCTCAAGCGGGAATATACCTACCCGGGCGCCGCTCGTTTTTTCACCAGCCCCCTGACCCGCTGCAAGCAAACCTTGGAGGTGCTATATCCCGGCTGCCGGCAGGAAGTGGTGGACGGGCTGGCGGAATGCGATTTCGGGGACTGGGACGGCCGCAGCGTGGCGGAACTGCAAAGCGATCCGCTTTTTCTACGCTGGATGGCAGGAGACAGCGGGGTCAAAATTCCCGACGGAGAGAATGCCGACGCCTTTCAAAAGCGGGTGATGGCGGCCTTCGAAGAGCTGGTGCAGGAATTGATGCGTTCGGGGGATACCGAAGCGGTGGTCTGCACCCACGGCGGCGTGATCATGCTGCTGATGATGGCCTACGCTCTTCCCAAGCTGGAAATGAGCGATTGTGTGGCGGAAAGCGGCAACGGCTTCACGCTGCGCATCACGCCTTCCGTCTGGATGCGGGAGCCGGTGGCCGAGGCGCTGTGCATGATTCCCTGGAAAGCGGAGGAATAAAGCGGGTCAGACGGTGGTTGACAAGATAGTTCCGCCTATGGTACAATGCCGTTTAGTTTGATTATCAAAATAAACGGAGGTAAGGCATGGCCGTCAGAATATTTACGGACAGCGCGTGTGATTTGGAGTTTTCAGAGCTGGAAGCCCTGCAGGTGGAGCTGCTGCGCATCCCGGTTTTCTTTGATGAGGAACGGTATATAGAAGGCGAAAATCTTACCCGGGAAGAGTTTTATGAAAAGCTGGCCGTATCGGAGCGGCTGCCCAAAACCGCCCAGATTACGCCGGTGGAGTTCGAGGAGGCGTTTCGTCCTTATGTGGAAGCGGGGGAGGAGATTGTGGTGCTGCCCCTGGCCAAGGAGCTCAGCGGCACCTATCAGTCCGCCTGCATCGCAAAGGAGCAGTTTCCCGAGGCGGTCATCCAGGTGGTGGACACCCGGCAGGTCACCTTTGGTTTGGCGCTTTTGGTCCGGCAGGCGGCGGCTCTGCGGGACGCCGGGCACACCGGGCCGGAAATCGCTGAACAAATCGGCCGTTTGGCGGCTCGGGTGCGGCTGTACGCCGTTATCGACGATTTGAAATATCTCCGGCTTGGCGGCCGCCTATCCTCCGCCGGCGCGGTGCTCGGCACCCTGCTGGGGATTAAGCCGATTATCAGCGTGCAGGACGGCCAGGTGGTCTGCGTGCATAAGGTGCGGGGCCAGAAGGCCGGCTGCGCTTATGTGCTGGAGCGGGCTGGACAGGAAGGGATCGATCCCGCCCTGCCGGTTTGCTTCGGACACAGCCACCTGCCCGGCGCGGCGGAAGAACTGCGGGATATGGCCGGGTCTCTTCTCGATGGCTGCGGACAGATCCATTGCTGCAGCATCGGCCCGGTGGTGGGCACCCATGCCGGGCCCGGCTGCGCCGGCTTTGCCTTTTTCGTCAAAGAATAAAAAGCGTCCGGCGGTCATTCCGCCGGACGCTTTGTTATGCTTACTGAATAGATAAATTCGGTACGCGGTATCTAGGAGTCACCGTTGATGATCAAAGCCATAAATTCCAAATTGTCTTTCCCGGTGTTGGCCAGCCCGTGACCGCTGCCCGAAGGGGTAAAGGTTACGTCGCCGGGCCCCACGTCCAGCATCGCACCGTTGTCGTTGTACCGGCCGGAGCCGGTCAGAATATAGTAGGTTTCGCTGTTGCCGTGATGCTCGTGATACCCCAAGGAACAACCCGGTTCCAGGGTTACCCGGGCGAACAGTTTGACCTTGCCGTCCATCTCCTTGTCCCCCAGCAGGGGTTCGATAAGGACATGGCCGTCCCCGCCGCATTTGTGTTCCGTCCGCTCCACGGTGCGCTCTTCCGGTTTTGTCATGGGATCGTCCTCCTTGGCCGTCAGCCGTTCCAGTTGGGCTTGACCAGCTGGTGGCGGCTGGATTTGTTGATGCTGTAATAATGGGTGAGGATTTCGTCGTATGTCCAGCCGCGCATTTTCCCGCCGTCGGACACACGCAGTTCGTTGGCGTAGCCCATGGCGCCCGTCTGGCTCATGCCGCAGCCATGTCCCGCGCCCCACACCTGGAAGGTCACGGTCTCGTTATTATAGGCCTCCACCCGGAAACAGTGGGACCAAAATCGCTGCCCGTTAAAATTGTCCAGCGCCTTGCGCACATCCTTGCCGGCCAGATAGCGCTTTTCGCTGCCGTTCATGCAATAAAACCCGCTGGTCTTGACATATTTGCCCGGCCCGCCGTCGTATTCCACCTGGAACCCGGCGTCATAGCTGACGGTGCCGCCGAACGCCTTCTGCATCTGTGCGTCAAAGTCGGAACGGGAAAGGCTGTACGTGGTGGAGACCAGGGAGGGATTGTTCGTGTATTTCTCGATATAGGTCTTGGTGTCATATGTACTCGCGACCGAGCGCAGGTAAGGCCGCGCTGAGACGAAGACGTTCTCCGAATTGGCCGTTACGCCGGGGGAGGAGGCGAAATACATGGCCTCAATCGGCGCTTTCGCCGGATCGGACTGCTTCACATCGAGAATTTTAATCCCCAATACGTTACCCACGGCCTGATAAATCTTTTGATCGTTCTCGTTGCCGTCCACATCCAGAGAAACCGTGGAAAAATTGAATGGATACGAATCCTTGCCAGATTTGGAGGCGTTGTAATTCAGCACGTAGGTGTAGGACGCCACCGCCTGGGCCTCCCAGGCGGCGGTGGAATTCACAGCCGTCCGGGCATTGCCCATTTCCGCCTTGACGATGCGGGCCAGCGCCAGCTGCAGCTCTTTCTTCTGATTGGCCGGGTCGGTGCTGATGGTCAGCAATTGATCGGCCTTGGCGTCGTATAAACGGAAATTTTTGATATAAACGCTTTCCGGCTCGACGGCGTCCCGTATGGTGGTTTCCGGGGGCTCGTCGCCGCTTGGCGGCGCCGAGGTGCTGCCGGTGGTCGTGGTGGTGACAGAGGCCCGGCTGGTGGTCGTGGTGGAACTGGACGTGGTGCCGTCCTGTGAACCGGTCGGTACCGATGAGCCGGTGACCGTGGTGGATTCCCCGGTTTCGCCGGATACCCCCTCCGTGCCCGTCGTGCTGGCGCCTTCGGTGAGGGACGCGGCGGTGGATTGCGCGGTACGGGCGGTCGTTGTTACCGAAGGATTGGCTTTTCTCCATGCCTCCGGCATAATGACGTCGCTGTTTTTGGTCGTGGTCGTCAGATGGATCGCTTCATCCTCCCCATCCCGCAGCCTGCGGGCGGCCACCACGATCTCCGCGCCGGAAAACCTCATCTCTACATCCGCCGGAACAGAGAGGAACAATAGGGAATCGTTGGCTTCCACCTGTACGGGCGTGTCGTACAGGGAACGGTCGCGTGTTTCGGCCACAAACTTAAGAAAGGCCGCTTCGTCGGCAAAGGTCGTGCGGTTATACGAGAAGGCCGTATCGTTCCGATCCAGCACCATGACGGCATAGGGGACCCACTTGCCGTTGGTGAACAGCGTGTTCATCTCCACCAAGGGGTGCTGAATCAGAAAATCCAGTTCCCGATAGCGCACCACGTCGGAAAACATCTGTCCGTCCTGCAGGTTGTTGCCGTAAATGGTCAGCGTCCGGTTGACGGACTGCGCGTTGACCAAAGCGGCCGTGCTGTCGAAGTAAGGCACGCCGTAGGGGGAATAGCGCCGGTCGTAGTTGTGATCGCGGTAGAACTGGTTCCTCGTATCCTTCATGACGGGATAGTTGACGTTGGTGCCGTCGATTTTTATCCAGCCGCCGATGTCCTTGTTCCGGTCGTACAGTCCATAGAAGCGGGAGAGCATGCCCTCCGGATATTTCTTGCTCGACAGAACGTCGGGGGGGAGGGAGCCCGGATCGTTCCCGTAAATCTCCAGGATTTCACCGAACAGCGCCCGGTTGCTCACCGGCATAAGCACGAACTGATTGATCAGCAGCCCGCCCGTCACCAGCACGGCCAGAACCGCCACCCAGGCGACGATTTTCCATACTCGTTCCTTAAGAGAATCCCCTTTCCAAGGGAAAATGGTGGCCAAAAACCGCCGCTGCTTGCCGGATTTGGGGGCGACGGGGATTTGCGGGGCTGCCTCCTTTGGCTCCTCCAGGGTTTCGCCGCCCGCCATGACGGCGGGAAGCGCTTCTAAATAGCGGCGGGTGAGATCCAGCGCGTGGGAGGTGGCGATGTACCGGACGTATTCCCGCTCGCCGCCCGAATGCCCGGCCACGATTTTTTTCACCCAGGTGCGCTTTTCATCCGCCAGGGCAATAAACACGGTACCCACCGGCTTGCCCTCGCTGGTTTCCGGCCCGGCGACCCCGGTGATACCGATGCCCAGGTCGGCCTGGCCCACCCGCCGGGCGCCGACGGCCATGGCGCTGGCCACCTCGGCGCTGACGGCCCCGTATTTCTCCAGCAGCTCCTCGGGCACGCCGAGAACCTGATGCTTGATTTCCTTGGAATAGGCGGCGATGCCGCATTCAAAGACAGAAGAAACCCCCGACACCTCGGTCAGACGCCCCGACAGCATACCGGCGGTGCAGGACTCGGCCGTGGCGATTTTCTTGCCCTTTTCCTTTAAAAGAGTGACCACCGCTTTCTGCAGGCTGCCGCTGTCCACCCCGTAGACAGCAGCCCCGAGTCTCTTGCGGATTTCCTCCACAATGGGGGCGCAGAGCGTCCTGGCCGTTTCGGTGTCCGCGGCGCGGGCCGTCACCCGCAGCGTGACCTCTCCGTCCTTGGCATAGGGCGCGACGGTGGGGTTGGCCTCCGACAGCAGGTCGGCCAGCCGCTCCGCCACCGTGGATTCCGGTATGCCGAACACACCCACGGTTTGGGAAAAGATGGTGCCGCCCGAAAACTTGGACAAATAGGGCGCTACCTTATCGTTGAACATGGGGATGAGCTCCGCCGGCGGACCGGGCAGCAGGATGACCACGTGGCCGTCCCGCTCGATGGCGCAGCCGGGCGCGGTGCCGTGATCGTTGGGAAAGACGACGCATCCTTCGGGCAGCATGGCCTGCTTCTTGTTGCTGGGGCTTAGCTCCCGCCCGGTGTTGGCAAAGTATTCCTGGATGCGCGCCCAGCTCTCCTCGTGCAGCATCAGCGGAATATCCAGCACCTCGCAGACGGTTTCCCGGGTCAGATCGTCCGGCGTGGGCCCCAGCCCTCCGGTAATCACCACCATGTCGCTGCGGCTCAGCGCCAGAGACAACACCTGCTTAAGGCGGGCGTTGTTGTCGCCCACCGTGGATTGATACAGCAGCTGTATCCCATACGCGGCCAGCTCCCGGGACAGAAACTGGCTGTTCGAATTGAGAATATCCCCGAGCAGCAGTTCCGTGCCCACTGTGAGTATTTCAGCGTTCATAATGACCTCCAAGCGTTGCTGTCCGAAAAATCTTAGGAAATGCTGCGACGGCGGACACCCGCCAGCGCTTCGGCCATCAGGGCGTCGATGTTCAGCGCCTTTTCCGCTTCCTCCACCATGGCCAGCTTGGGCCGGGTGCGGGGATGGCGGGGGGTGAACACCGTGCAGCAGTCCTCGTAGGGCTGGATCGATATATCAAAGGTGTCGATACGGCGGGCAATGGCGATGATTTCATCCTTATCCATGCCGATGACCGGCCGGAACACCGGCATGTCGGCCACCGCGTCGGTGCAGGCCAGGGCCGGAATGGTCTGACTGGCCACCTGCCCCACGCTTTCGCCGGTAATCAGGGCGCCGCATTGCTCCGTCTTGGCGATGGAAGCGGCCAGCCGCATCATGAACCGGCGCATGATCAGCGTAAAAAGCTCTTCCGGGCAGCTGCGCTGGATTTCCTCTTGGATGTGGGTGAAGGGGACGATGTGCAGCTCCATCCGCCCCGCGTACCGGGCCACCTGCTCAAGAAGGGAGACCACCTTCATCTCCGCCCGCTCGCTGGTATAGGGCGGGGAGGCGAAATGCACGCAGGTCAGCTCGATGCCCCGCTTGGCCATCATGTAACCGGCCACGGGGGAATCGATGCCTCCCGAGATCAGCAGGGCCGCCCGTCCGCCGGTGCCCACCGGCATGCCGCCCGCGCCGGGCAGCTGCGCCGCGTGAACATAGGCGCCGAAATCGCGGATTTCCACCATCACCACCACGTCGGGCTGATGGACGTCCACCCGCAGATGGGGATAAGCCTCCAGCAGACAGCCGCCCACGTCGGCGCAGATGGCGGGGGATTTCAGCGGAAACTCCTTGTCGCTGCGCCGCGCCTCCACCTTGAAGGTGCGGGCCTGTGTCAGCGCCGGCTTCAGATAAGACGCCGCCGCCTCGCGGATGGCCTCCATCTCCTTGGGCACCATGCGGGCGCGGGAAAAAGCGGAAAGACCGAACACCCGGGATACCCGATCGCAGGCCTCGTCCAGGTCGGCCGCGTCGTCCTGCGGCTCGATATAAATGGTGGATTGGGCCTTGCGCAGATGAAAGTGGCCCAGCGGGGTCAGCCGCCGGCGCAGGTTCTTCATCAGCACCGCCTCGAAGGTGCCGCGGTTCAGCCCCTTCAGAGCCAGCTCGCCGCATTTGATCAATAGGATTTCATTACAGTCTGCCATGCATCGTTACATCCGTTTCTTTTGTGTTTTCATGCCGCCGCATCATGCCGCCGGCGTTTCTTCTGTGGGGTCGGTGCTCGGTTTCGTCGTCGCGTCGGTCGGCTCGGTAGGTTCCGTCGGCGGATCGGTAGGCGCTTCGCTCGTCGGTTCCGTCGGCGCCTCGGTGTCCCCGCTGGAGGGGGTCTCGGAGGATGGCGTTCCCGTCGTGGTCGTGGTGGTCGGGGCCGTCGTTGGCGGCGGCGTGTTGCCGGACGTGGTGCCCGGCGTCACCGGCGTTGTGGTGGTGGGCTTCGTGGTCGACTCACCCAGCGTCGTGCCGGTGCTCCCCTCGGTGGGGGTGGTGCTTGCGGTGGTGCCCGCCGGCAGAGTGCCGGTGCCGCCGCTCGAGGTGGTGGTGACGTTCACGGTGGGGATCACATAACTGGGATCCGTATAGAAGGGATGAGGATCCTGCTTTTGATTGAGATACCATTGATAAGGCATGATCGCGTCGTCATTTTTCACGATGCGGGAGGTGTCCACGGTGTTGGCCTCCCCGTCCCGCACCCGGCGGGCCACCACGGCCAGACGGCCGTCGTCCAGCACGCTTTTGTTGGTGCAGGTGGAGAGAATGAGCAGATCGTCGTCCGCCGTCACGTCCACGCTGTTATAGTCGTAAATCGAATGAGCCCGCAGCTCGTTGACAAAATTGAGGAAATCCGCGTCCCCGGAAAAATCGGTGCGCAGATAGTTGAAGCGGTACCGGCTCTCCTTCTCGGCGTTGTCAATCATGACCACGGCGAATACCTTGTACTCGTTGCGATGGTACAGCGTATTCATGGTGATAAGCGGCGCGGAGCGCACGTTGTAGACGCTGTTGAGAAATTTGTTGATGCCGGAGAACATCTGCCCGCTGGCCATATTATGCCCATAAATGATGGAAACTTTGTTATGAGAAGCAGGCGTATCGATTACGTTGCGCTTGTCAAAGAACAGCGCGCCGTTTTTGTTGTTGTTCCCGTAAAAATCCTTGGTCAGATATTTGTCGTTATCCCCGGAATACAGGATGGGATAGCTGATTTTCAGAAAATCGTTTTTCGCGTTGGAGTTGTACTTGATCCACCCCCGCAGCTCGGTGTTGATGGGGTATATGTTCTTGAACGCGTCGTCGATGCCCTCGGGGAAGGGGAAGTCCTTGTATTTGTCCAGCACTGCCGCCGGGTTGTTGGGATCGTACATCTCGTCCAGGGTGCTGTACAGCCGGTCGTTGTTGGCCGGCACAATGACCATGTCATACACGATGTAGGACACCGAGCCGATGAGCACCAGCAGCGCGATGAGAAACACGCACTTGCGCACGATTTCCAGCGGCGCGTCCCCTTTTTTCGGCACCACATTGCCCAGCATATCGAGCAGAACGTCGGTGAATTTCTGCCGGGGCGCCGCCGCTTCCTCGCCGGCTTCCGGCGACTCGAACACCAGCGCGTAGGCTCCCGGGGCATCGTCCTCCGGCGGCGCGGCGGGATTCTCCACCTCAGCTGCGGCCTTGTCTACCTCGGCGCTTTTCCCGCCGCTCTGGTAGTCTTTCATCAGCCGGAGCACCTCCAGCTCGTTGGCCATATCGTCATCCATGGGCGGCAGGCCGCCCGGTTTTCTGTCCTTTTCCATTGGGTACCTCCATTGTCAGGAATGGCCTTCAGCGGCCTTTACGCGCCAGAGAGGCCATGGCCTCCTCCAGGGCGTCGAGAAACTGGCGGATGTCCTGCTCCGTGTTTTCATAGCAGAAACTCAGGCGCAGGGCGCTGTCGATTTCCGGGGACGGCAGCCCCATGGCGGTCAGCACGGGGCTTTTGCGCCCCTTGGAACAGGCGGAGCCGCTGGATACGGACACCCCCCGCTCGGCGAGAAAATGCAGCAGCGTTTCGCTGCGCAGGCCGGGAACGGAAAGATGCACAATGTAGGGAACCCCTCCCTCGGGCAGATGGAACCGGATGTCGTCCCGTCCGCCGAGTTCGCGGAGCAGCAGAGCGCGCAGCGCCTCGTAGTGCCGCCGCTGATCCTCGAAGGGGGGCAGCGCGGCGGCCGCGGCGCCGAAGGCGGCGATGAGCGGCACCGGCTCGGTGCCGGAGCGCAGCCCTTTTTCCTGCCCGCCGCCCAGCGCCCGGGGGACCACCCGCACGCCCTTGCGCAGATACAGGGCACCCACCCCCTTGGGGGCGTGCAGCTTGTGTCCGCTGACCGACAGGGCGTCCACACCCATCTTCTCGGGGAATACCGGGATTTTTCCGGCGGCCTGCACCGCGTCGCAGTGGATAAGCGCCTGGGGCGCGCGGCGCCGGATAAGCGGCGCCGCCTCCTCGACGGGGAACCGCGCGCCGGTTTCGTTGTTGACCAGCATGACGCTGACCAGAATGGTGCCCTCCCGGCAGGCCGCGGCAATTTGCTCCGCCGTCAGGCGTCCCTGTTCATCGGGAACCAGCCGGTCGACCTGCGCGCCTTCCTTTTCCAGCGCGTCGAAAGCGGCGGCGACGGAGGGGTGCTCGACGGCGGTTGTGACCGCGTGGCCGCCCCGCCGCTTGCGCGCGGCCCAGCCGCCCAGAATTGCCAGGTTGTTTGCTTCGGTGCCGCCGGAGGTGAAGATCAGCGTGTCCGGCGGGCAACCCAGCAGCTTGGCGACCGCCCGCCTGGCCGCCGTCAGTTCCTGCTCCGCTGCAAAGCCGACGGTGTGCAGGGAGGAAGGGTTGCCGTAGCAGCCGGTCATCATTTCATACGCCTTGTCGGCCGCCTGTTTGCAGACGGCGGTGGTGGCGCTGTTGTCCAAATAGGCTTGCTTCACGAATTTAACCACCCAGTCTGTAAGGGGAGGAGCCGCCGGGTGCCGCCGGACGAACGCGCGTCCCGCTTTCCCACAAGAAGCCCCCACCCCGTATTGACATCTTATTATATAACAAAACGCTCCGGGATACAACCTCTTGTTTTTATGGAATTTGCGTCGGACACCCCAAACGCACGGTTTTTTGCCGGCGGAAAGACGAAGATAACAAGATTGTCATTTTTACAGCCCGGAGGTTTCAAAAGTGTAATCAGTTTGTAATCAAAAACGGTATAATTCCCGCGAAAAATCCAATACAATAAAAGCATGGAAAAACACAAACACCGCCGCCGGGCGGCCGCATAACAGGAAGGATGTGACCTCTGTGAAAAAGAAGATGGGACAAATCGGTGTCGTGACGCTGCTGCTAGTGCTGCTGACTGCCTTTATGGGGGTCATGGCCAGCGCGGAGGAAGGCGGCTATTGGACCGAACAGCTGGACGAGGAAGGCCGCGTCGTGCGGATTTTTACGTATACCGAGCCGGTAGACATCACTGAGAATGAAGGCGAGCCCATGGACGACGCCGATTATGCCGTCCCCGAGGAGCCGGCCGCCGAGATGGTGCAGGTTCCCGTCTATCTGGCGGGCGCGGACGCCGCCCCGGCTCCCGCCGCCGAGCAGACGACCGGCATTACCGCCGGCATGGTCGTCGTCGGCATGGTGACGCTGGCCGGTCTGGCCTTCGCTCTGTATAAAGCCATTTAACAGCGGCATTGCCGGATTCTCGCGGACGTGAAAGGATGTGACGGATATGCAAAAGGCTTGGGCGCTGCTCCTGGTTCTGGCAGCTCTGGCCGGAGGACTGCTCTGCTGGGCGAAAAAACTGCAGGACCGCCGGCACAAACCGCTTGTGGAAACGTTTCACAACCGGTAAATGAACAGAGAAAGGCATGCCAACATACGAGGGCGCATTGCAAAATACAGGATTTTGCAATGCGCCCCTGAAAAACCGCTTGCGGGCCGTAATTTGCGGCCCGCATTTTGCGTCTTTACAGACGCAAAACCGCGCTTTTTCTGGTTTGTGCGTGTGTTTATCCATGGCGCAGCAGCCGTTTTTTGTCTGCCGGCGCTTCTTGCAATCCGGCGGCCGGGATGCTATAGTTAGAGCAAATCCAGCCAAGCTTTATGGGAAAGGAAGACCCGCGATGGAATCGTTTATAGAATTGGCGCGGCGCAGGCAAAGCTGCCGCCGCTATGACCGGCGGCCGGTGGAACCGGAAAAACTGGAGACCTGCATCGAGGCGGCGCGTCTGTCTCCCTCGGCCTGCAACAGCCAGCCCTGGGGCTTTACCGTGGTGACCCGCCCGGTTTTGCTTCCCGAGGTGGCCGCCTGCGTCCAGCAGCTGGGCATCAACGCATTCACGGCGGACTGCCCCGCCTTTGTCGTGGTGACGGAGGAAAAGGCGACCCTCATGAAGCGCCTGGACGGCGTGGTGGACAGCCAGCATTTCGCCTCTATCGACGTGGGCCTGGCGGCAGCACACCTCTGCCTCCAGGCGGCCGACCTGGGACTGGGTACCTGTATCATGGGCCTGTTCGACGAGGCGCGGCTGCGCCGCCTGCTGGATATTCCCGCCCAAAGCCGGGTGCGCCTGGTGATCGCCGTGGGCTATCCGGCCGAGGACGCGCCGCGTCCCAAGCAGCGCAAGGCGATGGAATCCGTCGCCCGGTTTATTCGGTAGGAAGGGAGCGGACAACCTTGATGAATTTCAACAGCGAAAAGATGTATCATATCGGCCTGCATCCGGAGCAGGGAGCGGGCTATGTCCTGCTGACCGGGGATCCGGGCCGGGTGGAGAGCATCGCCCGCCGGCTGGACAGCCCCGAGCCGGTGGCCTGCAACCGGGAGTACACCTCTTGGGCGGGGAACCTGGCCGGCCGTCGGATGCTGGTGATCTCCCATGGGATCGGCGGCCCATCCACCGCCATCTGTGTGGAGGAGCTGGTCAAATGCGGGGCCCATACCCTCATCCGGGTGGGAACCTGCGGCGGGATGGCGCACAAGGTGGTGGGGGGCGATCTGGTGGTCGCCTCCGCCGCCATCCGGCAGGAGGGCACCTCCCGCGAATATCTGCCGGTGGAATTCCCGGCCGCCGCCGATTTTGCCGTCACCCGGGCGCTGGCGGACAGCGCCGCCAGGCTGGGCCATCCCGCGCATACCGGTGTGGTGCACTGTAAGGATTCCTTCTATGGGCAGCACAGCCCCGAGGCCTCGCCCGTGGCCCCGTGGCTGAAGCTGCAGTGGCAGGCCTGGCTCAAGGGCGGCTGCCTCGCTTCCGAAATGGAATCCGCTGCTCTTTTTATTCTCGCCGCCTCCCTGGGCGTGCGGGCCGGCTGCGTCCTGACGGCCATATGGAACCAGGAACGGGCGGCCGCGGGCTTGTCCAATCCCCGCTGCGAGGACAGCGGCCCCGCGGTGGAAACCGCTCTGGAAGCCCTGCGCATCCTGATGGACGAGGAAACCGCTGAAATCCGCCGGGAGTGACGAAGTTTCGTTGTCAAATGCGCACAGAAATTTTGTTCGTATTTGGCAAAAACCAGAAGGGGCGATATTGCCCGCGTGCGGTTCCTGTGCTATAATTGAAAGGATAAGGCGTATATATCATTACCGGAGGAAATTCCCTCCGCGGGGACAGGGGAGAGTGACGGCGTCCATGATCATTTTAGGGATCGACCCGGGGTATGCCATTGTGGGCTGGGGCGTCGTGCGGTATGAACGGGGGCGCTTCACCCCTCTGACCTTCGGCGCCATCACCACCCCGGCGGGGATGGATTTTTCCCGCCGGCTGGAGGTCATTTACGACGAAATGGCCGTTCTGCTCGCGCAGCATAAGCCGGACGCCCTGGCGGTGGAGAAGCTGTATTTCAAAAACAACCAGAAAACCGCCATCGATGTGGCGGAGGCCCGGGGTGTTATCCTGCTGGCCGCGCACAAAAGCGGCACGCCCCTGTACGAGTATACCCCTTTACAGGTGAAAAGCGCGGTGACGGGCTACGGCAAGGCGGAAAAGCCCCAAGTGATGGAGATGACCCGCCGGCTGCTGCGTCTGGCCGAGGTGCCCCGGCCGGACGATACGGCCGACGCCCTGGCTATCGCCATCTGCCACGGCCAGTCGGGCGGCACCGCCCTCAAAAGGAGCTTGGCGGGCCGCGTGTAAGGGGCGAAAACTTTCCAGTAAATATCAGGAGGCATAGGCCATGCTGTACAGCGTAAAAGGCGAACTGATTCATATGGAACCGCAGATGGCGGTCATTTGCTGCGGCGGCGTGGGCTTCCGCTGCCGCATTACCATGAACACGGCCCGTCAGCTTCCCGCGGTGGGGAGCGAGGCGATGCTCTATACCATGATGAACGTGCGGGAGGACGCTATCGAGCTGTTCGGCTTTGCCGACCAGGGGGAGCTGAACTGCTTCAAGCAGCTGACCGCCATCACCGGCGTAGGTCCCAAGGCGGCCATCGCCATTTTGTCCGAACTGTCCCCCGAACGGGTGGCCCTGGCGGTGGCCGGCGGGGATTACAAGACCCTGACCCGCGCGCCGGGGGTTGGTCCCAAGCTGGCCCAGCGGATTGTCTTGGAAATGAAGGACAAGGTGGGCGCCCTGCAGACGAGCGGCGGCGCAGAGCTGCCCCAGGGGGCTGCCGTGTCCGCCGCCGGCAACGCCGCCGAGGCGGTGAATGCCCTGTCAGTGCTGGGCTTCACGCCGGGCGAGGCGTCCGCCGCCGTTGGAAAGCTGGACAGCGCCCTGCCGGTGGAAACCCTGGTGCGCCAGGCTCTCAAGTCTCTAGGCAGAAAGAGCTGACCGACTCGTGTCTCATAAAAAGGCGGATCCGCTGGTTTTCGCCGCAGGAAGGAAAGGACGTCGACCGTGGAAATGGATTACGAAAACCGCATGATATCCGCCGAATACCTGCCCGAGGACGACGGCGACAACCCGCTGCGTCCCCGCACCCTGGCCGAATACATCGGCCAGGAAAAGGTCAAGGATAACCTGTCGGTCTTTATCAACGCGGCCAAGATTCGTGGCGAGGCCCTGGATCACGTGCTGCTGTACGGCCCGCCCGGCCTGGGCAAAACCACCCTGGCGGCCATTATTGCGGCGGAGATGGGGGTCAATTTCCGCATCACCTCCGGCCCCGCCCTGGAACGGGCGGGGGATCTCGCGGCCCTGCTGACCAATCTGGACGAGGGCGACGTGCTGTTTATCGACGAAATTCATCGTCTCTCCCGCACGGTGGAAGAGATTCTGTACCCGGCGATGGAGGACTTCGCCATCGATATCATGAACGGCAAGGGCCAGGGCGCGGCCTCCATCCACCTGCCTCTGCCGAAATTCACTCTCATCGGCGCCACCACCCGGGCGGGGCAGCTTTCCGCCCCCCTGCGGGATCGGTTCGGCGTGGTGCTGCGCCTGGAGCTGTATACCCCCCGAGAGCTGGCCACCATCGTCAGCCGTAGCGCCCGGATTTTGAACATAGAATGCGACGAGGACGGTGCTTTGGAGATCGCCTCCCGCTGCCGGGGAACCCCCCGTATCGCCAACCGGATGCTCAAGCGGGTGCGGGATTTCGCCCAGGTCATGAACGACGGCGTCATCAATACCGACACCGCCCGGCAGGCGCTCGATCGCCTGGAGGTGGATGAGCTGGGCCTGGACATGGTGGATCGGCGGATGCTGGAGGCCATGATCCGGCACTATAACGGCGGCCCGGTGGGCCTGGACACCCTGGCGGCGGTCATCGGGGAGGAATCGGTGACCATCGAGGATGTCTACGAGCCCTATCTGATGCAAATCGGCTTCCTCACCCGGACGCCCCGCGGCCGGGTGGTGCTCCCCGCCGCCTACGCCCATCTGGGCCTGCCCGTCCCGGGCCAGCCCTCGCCTGAACAACCGAATTTATCGTTTTTTGATAACTGAATTCCGCGTATATTCCGCCTGTTGTGGGACAGGCGTAATATAGAATCTGTCACTGTGTGGGAAAGAGGTACTAGAATGGGAAGACTGTTTGGAACGGACGGCGCGCGTGGCGTAGCCAACACGGAGCTAACCTGTGAGACGGCCATGTCGATTGGACGGGCCGCCGCCATGGTGCTCATCGAGGTGGAGCACCGGCGTCCGCGTGTGCTCATCGGCAAGGATACCCGGGTGTCCTCCGATATGCTGGAGGCGGCGCTGGTGGCCGGGCTGTGCTCGGTGGGCGCCGACGTGCAGCTGCTGGGCGTGGTGCCCACGCCGGCGGTGGCTTACTTGGTGGGCAAGTATCAGGCGGACGCGGGCATCATGATTTCCGCGTCGCACAACCCCTGCGAATACAATGGCATCAAGATTTTCAACGGCGAGGGCTATAAGCTGTCCGACAACCTGGAGGAGGAAATCGAGGCGATTGTCCTGGACGGCGCGCAGACGCCGCCCACCCCCACCGGCGGCGGTATCGGCCGGGTGTCCCGCTGTGACCACGCGGTGGACGATTATGTCCGCCACCTGCTGGACGTGACCGACGTGGATTTGCGCGGGATGCGCCTGGCGGTGGACTGCGCCAACGGCTCGGCCAGCGCCACGGCCCGCCGTCTGTTTTCCGCCCTGGGGGCCGACTGCGTGTTTCTCAACGACCAGCCCGACGGCGTCAACATCAACGAAAACTGCGGGTCCACCCACATCGAGCAGCTGGCCGATTTTGTCAAAAAGCTGAAATATTACGGCGGCGTGGCTTTCGACGGCGACGCCGATCGCTGCCTGGCGGTGGACGAACAGGGCAACCTCATCGACGGGGATAAGATCATCGCCGCCCTGGCCATGGATATGAAGGAAAAAGGGGAGCTGGACGGCAATGCCGCCGTGGTGACGGTCATGTCCAACCTGGGCTTTTTCCGCTTTTGTGAGCAGAACGGCATCACCCCGGTCTCCACCAAGGTGGGGGATCGCTATGTGCTCGAGGAAATGGTGAACAGCGGCTACGCCATCGGCGGCGAGCAGTCGGGGCATATCATCTTCCGGCATCACGCCACCACCGGCGACGGGCAGATGTCCGCCGTCAAGCTGTTGGCCATGGCCCGGGAAAAGGGCGTCAAGCTCTCCCGGATCGGCGGCATGATGGAGCGGTATCCCCAGGTCATCATCAATGTCAAAGCCGACGCGGCCCAGAAAGCCAAATACGCCGCCGATAAGGCGCTCGCGGAGGAAATCAGCAAAGCCAACGCCTCCCTCGGCCGGGACGGCCGGGTGCTTGTGCGGGTTTCGGGCACCGAACCCCTGCTCCGTATCATGGTGGAAGGCCGGGAATTCGACGCCATCAACGACCTGGCGGTTCAGCTGGGCGAAACCATCAAAGCGGCGATCCAATAAGATTGAGTTAAAGGACAGGACGACGTATGAGAGCAGCTACCCGATGGAAAGACTATGAATTAATCGACGCCGCCGATGGGGAGCGGCTGGAGCGCTGGGGCGATATCCTCCTCATCCGTCCCGATCCGCAGATTCTCTGGAAAACGCCCCGGCGCAGCCCCCTGTGGAACAAGGCCCACGCCCGCTATCACCGCTCGCATACCGGCGGCGGCCAGTGGGAGCGGCTGAAGCCGCTTCCCGACGTGTGGGAAATCGGCTACGGCTCTCTGCGCTTTCGTCTGAAACCCATGGGCTTCAAGCACACCGGCCTGTTCCCGGAGCAGGCGGTCAACTGGGACGCCATGAGCGCCTGGATCCGGGAGGCTGGGCGCCCCATACGGGTGCTCAACCTCTTCGGATACACCGGCGGCGCGACCCTGGCCTGCACGGCGGCGGGGGCCCATGTCACCCACGTGGACGCCTCCAAGGGAATGGTGGCCTGGGGGCGGGAAAACGCGGCCGCCTCCGGGCTGGCCGACCGGCCCATGCGCTGGCTGGTGGACGACTGCGGCAAGTTCGTGCAGCGGGAGCAGCGCCGGGGCAACACCTACGACGCCATTTTGATGGATCCCCCGTCCTACGGCCGCGGCCCTGGGGGAGAGGTGTGGAAGCTGGAGGAGCAGATTTACGATTTGGTGGAGCAGTGCGCCGCCCTCCTGTCGGACAGGCCGCTGTTTTTCGCCATCAATTCTTACACCACCGGCCTGTCCCCCTCGGTGATGCAGTATATTCTGGGGACCCTCGTCTCTCCGAAGCACGCCGGCGTTCTCTCCGCGGACGAAATCGGTCTGCCGGTCACCCAAAGCGGCCTGGTTCTGCCCTGCGGCGCGACGGCGCTCTGGACGGAGCGGTAATCTACTCCCAGGAGGTTTCCCCATGAATATGATTGTCGCCGACGGCGTCAGCTTTCAATACGAATATCCCGATGAACCGCCGCTCAAGGTGCTGGAACACATCGACCTGACCATCGAGCAGGGTTCCTTCGTGGCGCTTCTCGGCCACAACGGCTGCGGGAAATCCACCATCGCCAAGCATTTCAACGCCATGCTGCTGCCCACGGGCGGCACCGTCCTGGTCAAGGAGATGAACACCAGCGACGAGGCGCTCAAATACGAGGTGCGCCGCACGGTGGGCATGGTGCTTCAGAACCCGGATAACCAGCTGGTCTCCACCATCGTGGAGGAGGACGTGGCCTTCGGCCCCGAAAACCTGGGGGTGCCTCCGGAGGAAATCCGCCGCCGGGTGGACGACGCCCTGCGGGCGGTGGATATGTTTGATTACCGCACCCATGCGCCTCATAAGCTGTCGGGCGGCCAGAAGCAGCGGATCGCCATCGCCGGCATCATCGCTATGGAACCGGAGTGCATCGTCCTGGACGAGCCCACCGCCATGCTGGATCCCCACGGCCGCCGGGAGGTGTTGGATACCGTCCGCCGTCTCAATAAGGAGCGGGGCATCACCATTGTGCTCATCACCCACTATATGGACGAAGCCGTCCAGGCCGACCGGGTGGTGGTCATGGACGACGGGGCCATCCTCATGGACGGCGCTCCCCGGGAGGTGTTCTCCCGTGTGGACGAGCTGCGCCGGGTGGAGCTGGACGTGCCCCAGCCCACCGAGCTGTGCCACGCGCTGCGCGGCCGGGGCCTCCCCCTGCCGGAAGGCGTCCTCACCGCCGCAGAATGCGCCGAAGCCATCGCCCTGCTGCCCGTTTTGGGCGCTGTGCCGGCCGCCGCGCCCGCTGCGCCCGCCCCCGCCCTCCCGGCGGAGCCGGTGCTGGAAACCGAGGCGCTGACCTACGTCTACGCTCCCGGCTCCCCCTTTGAAAAGACCGCCATGCACGATGTCAGCCTGACGGTGAACCGCGGGGACTTCGTGGGGATTATCGGCCATACCGGCTCCGGCAAATCCACCCTGGTGCAGCATCTCAACGGCCTGCTGCGCCCCACCTCCGGCCGGGTGCTGCTGGAGGGCCGGGACATCTGGGAGGATCCCAAAAAAATCCGCGCGGTGCGCTTCCGTGTGGGCATGGTGTTCCAATACCCGGAGCATCAGCTGTTCGAGGATACCTGCTATAAGGACATCGCCTTCGGCCCCAAAAACATGGGCCTGAGCGAGGAGGAGATCGATAAGCGCGTCCGCCAGGCCGCCGCTTTTGTCGGCCTGCGGGAGGAGTTGCTCGAGAAATCCCCCTTCGAGCTGTCCGGCGGCGAAAAACGCCGGGCCGCCATCGCCGGCGTCATGGCCATGGAACCCGAGGTGCTCATCCTGGACGAGCCCACCGCCGGCCTGGATCCCAAGGGCCGGGACACGATCCTCGAGCAGATCCGCGTCTATCAGGAGCAGCGCGGCACCACCGTGCTGCTGGTCTCCCACAGCATGGAGGATATCGCCCGGGTGGCCAAACGGGTGCTGGTTATGAACCGGGGCGAGGTGGCCATGTACGCCCCCACCGAGGAGGTCTTCTCCCGGGCGGCGGAGCTAGAAGCCATCGGCCTGTCCATCCCCGCCGTGACCCGCGTGTTCATGCGGCTGAGGGACAAGGGCCTGCCGGTGGGCGATAATGTCTATACTGTGGAGCAGGCGGCCGCCCGGCTGCTGCCCCTGCTGAAAGGGGGCGACACCCCATGCTGACGGATATTACTATCGGCCAGTATTTCCCGGGCAATTCCCTGCTGCACAAGATGGACCCCCGGGCGAAGCTCATTCTGACCTTCGCCTATATCGTGGCGGTCTTTGTTCCCCGCAACTGGGCGGGCCTGTCGCTTGCCGTCGCCTTCCTGGTGATGAGCGTCTGGCTGTCCCATCTGCCCCTCAAGCTGATTTTCAAAAGCCTGAAGCCTATCCTGCCCCTGATCGTCTTCACCTCCATCATCAACATCTTCTATGTGCGGGACGGCCTGGTGCTCGTGGACTGGTGGATCATCCATATCACCCTGCAGGGCGTGGTCACCGCCGTGTTCATCGCGGTGCGCATCCTCTGCCTCATTGCCGGCAGCTCCCTGCTAACTTATACCACCTCGCCCACCGCCCTGACCGATGCGCTGGAACGGCTGATGAAACCCCTCAAGTTCCTGCACGTCAACGTCCATGAACTGGCCATGATGATGACCATCGCCCTGCGCTTTATCCCCACCCTCATCGAGGAAACCGACAAAATCATGTCCGCCCAGAAGGCAAGGGGCGCGGATATGGAAAGCGGCGGCCTGATGCAGCGGATCAAGGCCCTGATTCCGATTCTCATCCCGCTGTTCGTCTCCTCCTTCCGCCGGGCCTACGAGCTGGCCATGGCCATGGAGTGCCGCTGCTACCGCGGCGGCGACGGCCGCACCCGGATGAAGCAGCTCCATCTCGCCGGCCGGGACACGGCCTGTCTGGTGGTCATGGCCATGCTGGTGACCGCCCTCATCCTGCTCAACATCTTCCTGCCCGCCAACGTCTGATTTCAAACGGAAAGGGGTGCCGCCATGCCGCGCCTGCTTTTGACCCTTCGCTATGACGGCACCCGCTACCACGGCTGGCAGGTGCAGCCTAACGGCGTCACCGTTCAGCAGGTGATGCAGGACGCGGTGGAACGCCTGACCGGCGTGCGATCCGGGCTGACCGGCTGCAGCCGCACCGACGCCGGCGTACACGCCAACATGTTCTGCTGCACCCTGGATACCGCCTGTCCCCTGCGGGGGGACAAGCTGGCGGCCGCTCTCAACGCCCATCTGCCAGCCGACGTGGCCGTGTACGGCTGCCGGGAGGTGCCGGCGGATTTCCATCCCCGGTATATGGCCGCGGGCAAGCGGTATGTCTACCGTATCTGGAACGCCCCCGCCCGCAATCCCTTCTGGCAGGGCTACGCTCTGCATCGGCAGCGCCGGCTGGACGAGCGCCGCATGGACGAGGCCGCCGCGGCTTACTGCGGCACGCATGATTTTACGGCCTTCTGCTCTGCGGGCAGCGCGGTGGAGGATCGGGTGCGCACCGTGCGGCGCTGCGGCGTCTCGCGTCAGGGCGACCTCGTGACCTTCACCGTGGAGGCCGACGGATTTTTATACAATATGGTGCGCATCATGGTGGGTACCCTGCTGGATATGGACGCCGGCCGGATCCCCTGGGACGCCCTGCCGGCCATTCTGCTATCCCGCGACCGGGACCGGGCGGGGGCCACCGCTCCGGCCTGCGGGCTGTATCTGGATGAAGTGTTTTACCCCGACGCCGCCGTCGGAAAGGAGATGGGGGGACAGCATGGCGAATAAACAGGACTTGAAAATTCGATCCCACGCGGCGCCTAGGAAAAAGAAGGATGCCCGCCCCGCGGCCGTTCCCCCGCCGATCCAGCAGTCTCCGGCCCCGCCGGCGTATACTTACCGCGAGTCCCCCCGGGAAGCCCCGGAAGCGGACGCCCCCATCCTGAAAGAGGTGCCGCCGAAAAAGCGGCGTCGGTCGGGCCGTTCCCTCATCTGGATGGTGTTTTCCCGCCTGGTGCTGGTGGGAGTCCTGCTCACCGGCGGTTACCTGCTTTGGCAGAATTGGGAGAAAATCGCCCCGGACAGCTTGGTCATCTGGGTGGAGGAAAAGCTGTCGGGCGGCGCCGGCGGCGAAGGCTACCCGGTGAGCGTGGCCGGCGGCAGCGTGCTGCATATGAGCGAGATCGAAGGCAATCTCGCCCTGCTCAGCGACACCTCCTTCACCATTCTCAACAGCCGCGGCGGGGAAGCGGTGCGCCGCCCCCATACCTTCTCCGCGCCGATCCTGAAAACCGCCGGCAAATACGCCGTGCTGGCGGAAACCGGCAGCACCAGGCTGAGCCTGGAAACCCGGGCTCAAACCCTCTGGAGCGTCACCCTGGAGCATCCCATTATCTCCGCCGACGTCTCCCGGAATGGCACCACCGCGGTGATTACCTCCGGCGGCCAGTCCTACAACGCCGAAATCGTGGTGTTCGACAAGAAGGGCAAGGAAATCTATCGCCGCAGCCGGAAACGGCAGGCGGTGGACGTGGCCGTCTCCCCCGGGGGGGATCGGGTCGCCATCGCCAGCATCGCGGCGGAAAACGGCGCCATCAAATCCTATTTGGAGATTTTCACCTTTGCCGCCGACAAGGATGCCGCCTTTACGCATGAAGCGTCCGGCATCCTGCTGGCCGCCGTGGATTACCTGGCAAGTGGCCAGACGGTCGCCGTGGGGGATACCGCCCTGTGGATCGCGGACGAGAAAACCGGGGCGCTCAAGCAGACGGATTTCGGCGGGCAGCAGCTGCTGGGCTACGCGCCCGGGGACGATCGCGTCGCCCTGATCACCCAGGCCTACGGCGCGACGGACGGGTGCCGCCTGCTGGCGGTCACCGCCGACGGTGCGACCGCCTTCACCGCCGACATCCACGAGGCCTATCGACATGTCGCCGCCGATAAAAACGGCGTGTATCTCCTGACCGGCAGCGCGGTGCATGTGTTCGGCGCCGCCGCCGAAACCGGCGTCCTCGAGGTGCCGTCGGACGGCCGCCTGATAGGAACGCTGGGGGATAAAATCATGGTGCTGGGGCTGACCACCCTGCGGCAGTACGACCGGCCCGCCGCCTAGAGCTATTGGCGAAGGACGACAATGATGTCCCCACGCCATTCTTGCCGCCGAACTTGTGTCATTTTATTCGCTAATGGCTCTATTATCGGAAAGGATTTTAGGCATGGGTATTCTTCTTGATATTCTCTGCATCGGCCTGCTCGCCGCCTCGGCGGTGGTGTTTGCCCAAAAATCGGTTTCCTCCTCGCTGCTTTCGTTGGGCGCCCTGCTGCTGGCGCTCACCGCCGCCTTCCTGCTCAGCCTCCCTCTGGGGGCTGCCGGTCGGCCCTTGATTGCTCCGACGGTGGAAAAGACCGCGGCCTATCGCCTGGCCGATCTGTTTTCCGCTCCCCATTTGGCTACCGGCCGGGAAACGGTGGAGGCCTTGGACTTTGATGAGCTCATTCGAACCAATCCGCCGGCCTTCCAGAAAATACTGGATCACTACGGCGCGGATATCGACACCCTTCGGGGCCTGCCGGAAACGCATGATTCCGCTGCGGTGCTGGATGCCGTTACCGGTAGGTACAGCCGCACCCTGTCCCGGGCGGTGAGCTATGCCGTGCTGTTCTGCCTGGCTTTTCTGGTCGGCAAGCTGGTCCAAAAGCGGGTGGAGGACGGCCTGGTGCCCCCGCCGCCCCTGCGGGGAACGCGGCGGCTGATTCCGCCCGCCCTGGGCCTGCTGGCCGGCCTGCTCTGGACTTTTTCGCTGGCCGTTTTGTTGGAATGGTTGGCGCCGGTGGTGGGCCGCGATTCCGTGGTTTTTTCGGAAGATATGCTGAAAAGCGCCTCTTTTTATCAAATTCTTAATCAAATAAACCTCTTTATCCGGTTGTAAAGAACAGGAAATCGTGGTATATTTATTGATACTGCGGGGCGGAAAAACCTCTCTGCGGCTTATGAATGGAGGGTTCTTCATGGCATATATTCTGGACATTGCGGTCATACTAATTTTTGTTTTGGCGATCTTCATCGGCTATCGCCGCGGCTTCGTCAAATCCATTATCCGGCTGGTCGGCTGCCTGTTGGCCCTGGTCATTGCCGGCACCCTCAGCGGCACCATCGCGGGCGGGATTTACGACGGCTTCCTGGCCGGTAAGGTCAAGGAGCAGATCGTCACCCACATTCCCGCCGCCGACACCGCCTCCATCAAAACCGGCCTGCACGACGCCATTGAGCAGATGCCCGGCTTTGTCAAAAACGCCCTGGACGCCTATGACTTGGGCAGTCCCGACGCCATTGTGGATTCCCTCGGCGACACGCTGAGCGGCAACGTCGACGCGGTGGCCCAGACGATTTCCGATAAGGTCATCCGCCCGGTGGCGGTTCTGCTGCTGCAGATGGTGTGCTTCTTTGTTTTGTTTATTATTCTGATTATTGTGGTCGGTATTCTGGCCGCCGTTATCAATAAGGCCTTCAAGCTGCCCGGCCTCAAGCAGATGAACGGGGCGCTCGGCGCCATCTTCGGCGCGGTGGAAGGCCTGCTGTGGGTGCTGGTCGCGGTCACGGTGATCCAGCTGGTCGCCACTTCCTCCGCCGGCGATTCGCTGTTATCCGCCAAAAATCTGCACGATTCGCTTCTGGTCAGTAAGATTGCCGACGTGAATCCCATCATCTCCGCCATGGATTCGGTTATCGAATCCCTGACCGCCGGTTGATTGCCCGCGGTGCCAAGGCGGATGGCCCAGGGCCTTGCTTCCGCCCTGGACCGGGAAAATAAGCGGCGGCGTGGAGACTGTCCAAGCCTTCCGGCGCGGCAGCCTTCACGCGGGAGCCCGGTTCGGCTGACCGGCTCCGTCGCGCGAGAAAGTATAGGCGGTTTGTATGCAACTGATGAATATCGAATGGAAATGGAATATTCCCAATCTCCTCTCCCTGCTGCGGATTCTGCTGGTGCCGGTGTTCGTCATCCTCTACCTGCTCAGCAGCGACGAGCGGATGGATTTGATGTACTGGTCCTTCGGCGTGCTGATTCTTTCCGGCGTCACTGACTCTCTGGACGGCATCATCGCCCGCAAGTGCAATCAGATTACCGACCTGGGCAAGCTGCTCGACCCGGTGGCCGATAAGCTGACCCAGGTAGCCGTGGTGATCTGCCTGGCCACCCGCTTTTCTCAGCTGATCCCCCTGGTCGTCATTTGCTTTGTCAAGGAGCTGGCCCAGAGCATCGGCGGCCTCATCCTGCTGCGGCGGGGGGCGGAGGTGCGGGGCGCCTCCTGGTATGGTAAGATGTGCACCTTTGTGTTCTACGGGGTGATGGCCCTCATCGTCCTGCTGCCCAATATGTACTGGTGGGTGCGGGTGCTTCTGGTGACCCTCGTCGCCGTTCTGATGCTGTTCGCCTTCTTCAATTATATGAGGGTCTACCTGAACATCAAAAAGACGCTCCCCAAAAAAGAGGGCGCCTCCAAATCCAGCGGCGGTCCGGCGGCTGAAAAGAAGGACGACGCGGCGTCCTGACCGGAAAATCCAGCGGGAGAAGAATTCCCGCTGGATTTTATCGCTTGTAAAACTCGTTTCTCAAGGTGAGCGCTCGCTCTCCCCAAAATCGGAGGTTGTTCGCTCCCCCTCACCTTCAGGTAAAAAATGTATCTGGCCGGGCCAAAGCCCGCCGGAATGGAGGCTTTATGGTTTGTTCACGCTGTAAAAAAAGGCCGGCGGTCGTCTTTATCACCCGCATGGAGGGGGAGAAGACGGTCAACGACGGCCTCTGCCTGGTCTGCGCCAAGGAGCTGGGCATCAAACCTGTCAACGATATGCTGGAGAAGTTCGGCATCACCGACGACGACATGGAGCAAATGGATCAGCAGCTGGGCGAACTGATGAGCCTGTCGGGCGAGGACGGGGAGGACGGGTTCACCCCCGGCGGCGCCCCGGCCTTCCCCTTTCTGCAGAACCTGTTCGGCGCGCAGGCCGGCGAGCAGGAGAAGAAGGAGACCGAAGCGCCCGCGGACGAAAAAGAGAAGGACTCCGCTAAGGAACAGAAAAAGAAGGAACGCAAGCGCAAGTTCCTCACCCAATACTGCACCGATCTTACCGCCCGCGCCCGGGAGGGGAAGATCGACGCCATCATCGGCCGGGATCGGGAAATCTACCGGGTGGTACAGATCCTGTCCCGCCGCACCAAAAATAACCCCTGCCTCATCGGCGAGCCGGGCGTCGGCAAGACCGCCATCGCGGAAGGGCTGGCCATCCGCATCGCGGCGGGCCAGGTGCCTCCCCGCCTGCTGGATAAGGAAATCCACCTGCTCGATCTCACCGCCCTCGTGGCGGGCACCCAGTTCCGCGGCCAGTTCGAAAGCCGCATCAAGGGCTTGGTGGACGAGGTCAAGGCGGAAGGCAATATCATCCTTTTCATCGACGAGGTGCACAACCTGGTGGGCACCGGGGACGCGGAGGGCAGCATGTCCGCCGCCAACATTCTCAAGCCCGCCCTCTCCCGGGGGGAAATCCAGGTCATCGGCGCCACCACCTTCAACGAATACCGCAAGCATATCGAAAAGGACGCCGCCCTCGAGCGCCGGTTCCAGCCGGTGACGGTGGAGGAACCCACCGTGGACGATACGGTGTCCATGCTTATGGGCATCAAGGGCTATTACGAAACCTTCCACGGCGTGCAAATTTCCGATCCGCTTATCCGCCGGGCCGTCACCCTGTCGGAACGGTATATTACCGACCGTTTTCTGCCGGACAAGGCCATCGACCTGCTGGACGAGGCCTGCGCCGCCGCCGCGCTGAACAACAAGGCGGCCGATAAGTATGAGCAGATGCAGCGCCAGGCCGCCTTCCTGCGCGGGGAGGAAGAGGAGGAGATGGGCCAAGAGGCCATCGACTATGAGAAGCTGGCCAATACCCGCGCCCAGCTGATGAAGGTGGAGCAGGACGCCGCGGCTATCAAAGAGGCCGCCCTGGGCGCCCAGGTGACCGAGGACGATCTGGCCCGGGTCATCGAGCTGTGGACCGGCATCCCTGCCTCCAAGGTGCGGGAGAACGAGCTGAGCAAGCTTGCCCATATCGAGGAACATCTGAAAGCCAAAATCATCGGCCAGGACGAGGCTGTGGCCCTGGTTTCCGCCGCCATCCGGCGCAGCCGGGTGCAGATAAGCCCCCGCCGCCGCCCTGCCTCCTTCATTTTCGTGGGATCCACCGGCGTGGGCAAGACCGAGCTGGTCAAGGTGCTCGCCGCCGAACTGTTCGACACGCCCGAAACCCTCATCCGCCTGGATATGTCCGAATTCATGGAGAAACACGCCGTTTCCCGCATCATCGGCTCCCCTCCAGGCTACGTGGGTTATGACGAGGCGGGGCAGCTGACCGAGAAGGTGCGGCGCAAGCCCTATTCGGTGCTGCTGTTCGACGAAATCGAAAAGGCCCATCCCGATGTGCTCAACATCCTGCTGCAAATCCTGGACGAGGGCCGGGTGACCGACGCCCATGGTCGGGTGGTCAATTTTGAAAACACCGTCATTGTCATGACCTCCAACGCCGGCAGTCAGAACCGGGAAAGCCTCATCGGCTTCGGCAAATCCGACGCGCAGGCCTCCCGCGACCGGGCCTCCAAGGCCTTGGCCGAGTTCCTGCGTCCGGAATTCATCGGCCGGGTGGACGAGGTGGTGTACTTCGACCCGCTGACCAAAGAGAGCTTTGTCCGCATCGCCGAGCTGATGCTGGACGAGCTGACCGCGCCGCTGCAGGAAAGAGGCATCGCCTTCTCCTGGACCGAGGACGCCAAGCAGGTGCTGGCTTCCAAGGCCTATGGCGGCAAGCGGGGCGCCCGGGATCTGCGGGGCGTCATCCGCCGGGACGTGGAGGATCGCATCGCCAGCCGGATCGTGGATAGCTGCGACGCCGGCCTGTCCGCCATCCGCCTGACCACCGACGCGAGCGGCCAGCTGCTGCTGGAAGCGGAATAGTCCCTTTGAAAAGGATGGATCCGAGGAATATTCGCCGGGACACACAGGGGGTTCTCCGCAGATACTAAAAACGCGAAAGCCATTGCGGCTTTCGCGTTTTTTTGTCCCTTTCAGGCGGTGTAACCGCTCAGATATCCCTCCACCTGGTACCCCGCGGCCAGCAGGGTGAGCGCGGCGGCTTCGCCGTCCGCGGCGTCCGCGCCGTAGACGATGAGCGGCGCGGCGGCGGACAGGCCGCCGTATTCTCCCCGCCGGATGGCGTCCAGAGGCAGATGAACCGCACCCTCCCGGTGCCCGAGGCGGTAAGCCTCGACGCTGCGCACGTCCACCAGCAGCGCGCCGTCCTGCTTCAGTTGGGCGGCCTCGGCGTCGGAGAGCAGCGCGGTGCTTAGTGCACCGGAGGGCTTCTCACCGGCGGCCCCCTCGCTGTTTCCACTGCCCGCGGTCGGGCGCTCACTGCCGCCCGGCCGGGTGGCCTGGCCGCAGGCGGCGGTGGATTGCGCGGCGTTCATATTCTTTTGGGTGGCGGAGCTTTGGGCCGCGTCCGGGCCGTCGGTGAAACCGACGGTGGTGGCGGCTCCGTCCGCCGCCCCGCCGGCGTTGTCGTCATAGGAGCCGTCGACAGGCTCTGTCGTTTTAGAAGGGGCTGTATCCTCCTGGCACGAGGTGCTCAGGGAGGCCGCTGGAGCGACGTTCAGCGAGCCGCCATTCTTGGTGCGCAGCCGGCCGCCGGCCGCCGCCGCGATGACCACCGCCACGCAGGCAGCCAGGGAAGCCAGCGCGGCGATCCACCGCTTCTGCCGGTAAAAGGGGAGGGGATGGGGCGCCTGCTCCTCCCGGAGGCGGGAGACGATGCTCTCCGGTGCGATGCGGGCCGAGGGCTCGTCATCCAGCGGCCGCAGGGCCTTATCGATATCCCGGGCGAGGCGCTTCTCCTCGTCGGGATGAAATTGATCGTTCATAGACATCCATGCCTTTCTGGCGTGTCGCCAAGCTGCTGTGTAGCGGAAACCGTCAGGGGGTGTTGGCGGGCTCTTCCTCCGGCAGAAGGGCCCGCAGCTTTTTCAGCGTCCGGTGCAGGCGGGAGCGCAGAGTCCCCTCCGGTCGCCCGAGCAGGGCGGCGATCTCTTTGCCGGAATAGCCGCCCACCACCGACAGGAGCACCAGCCGCCTATCTTCCGGCCCCAGGTCGGCAATGGCGGCCCGCAGCCTGAGGGCGGTGTCCCGGTCGCCGGCGAAATCCGGGCAGGCCAGGGGACAGGCGTCCAGATCGGTTTCCTCCCGGCGGCGGATGAGGCCGCGGATGTGCCGGTTGCACCGGGCGGACAGGATGGTGAACATCCAGCCCCGGAAGGCGTCCGGCTGCCGCAGGCCGTGCAGACCCCGGAAAGCCTCCAGGGCCGTTTCCTGCACGGCGTCCTCCGCCTCCTCCCGGCTGCCCAGCGCATACAGGGCGTACCGGTACAGATCCGTATAAACCTGTTCGTACAGGACGCCGAAGGCCGCCGCGTCTCCGGCGGCGGCGCGCTGTACCTGCTCGATGAAGTCGTCGTTCATGAAAGACACTCCTGTGCTGCACACTCGGATCGTGTTCAAAAGCGGGCGGGTTGTTGCATAGGGTTACAAAAAATTCGATTTTGCGCGTGCGGTCGACCGCAACGATGCGGAATCGGACGATTCTATAGTATACGAATGCGAAAAAAAACGCAAATATTTTTTCCCTTTGCGGCATATTGCCGCGCAAACGGTTCACACTATAACCGAGAAACAGCCTCGTTCATTTTGGAAAGCGAAGCCGTCGCCAGCGCGCCGGCCCCGCTTTCCGCCCGTTTTACCGCCGCCGGACGGGATTGCCGGAAGCCATTGGCCACCGGAGAGGAACGAAGCTGCGGCGGAGAAAAGGAGCGTTTCCATGGGAAAAAAGATTAATTTTGATGAAAAATCCAAGTTTAAACGGTTTCTTTCCGGCAAAGGCTTCTACGTGGCGCTGGCCGTCTGCCTGGTGGCTGTCTGCGGCGTGGCGGTAGGCACCTTTATCAATTCCCTGCCCCAGCTGTCCAGCGACAGCTCCAACCCCGCGTCCGTCGTATCCGTGACCCCCACCACCAAGGAAAAGCCGGTGGACAAGCCGGTCACCAACATCCCGGATGACCGCACCACCACATCCCAGGCGACCACGACTGGCAAAACCACCGCCGTGAACGTCGGCCCCACGCCGGCGGAGCTGTTCGTGCTGCCGCTGAGCAACGAGGTGCTGACCGAGTTCAGCGACGGCAAGCAGGTGTATTCCAAGACTATGGCCGACTGGCGCACCCATAACGGCGTGGACTTCAAAGGCGAGAAGGGGCAGAAGATCAAGGCCCTGGCCGACGGCACCATCCTGTCCATCGAGACCGACGCCCTGTGGGGCAAGGTGGTCACCATCGACCACGGCTTCGGCATCAAGTCCCGCTACTGCGGCATCGAGCCGGGCGACATCGAGAAGGGCCAGAAGGTGGAGGTATCCGAGGTCATCGGCACCCTGGGGGATATCCCCTGCGAGCTGCTGGACGGGCCGCATCTGCACCTGGAAATCACAGTGAACGGCGCCTATACCGACCCGGTGGAGGCCATTGGCCGGGAAGTGAAGGCGGCGTCGGCCACCGCGGCCAAGACGACTGGCGGCGGCGCATCCACCACCGCCGGCACGAAAGCCGGCACCACGACGGCGAAAAAGTAAGACTTTAGGCGACAACCTGCGGCATTTGGCCGCTGAAAATCGATAGTATGCGCTATTGCGCGCCCTCGTTATCCCGCTTGGCGGGTCGGCATAAGGGCGGGAAAAAGGGACGGATTTCTCCGTCCCTTTTTCTCATGCTTCCCATGGCCAAACGATGGGGACTCCATGCAAGACAGAGGCTGCCCTGCAATTTGAGCAGCACCTGAGACAGGAGGAAAAAGCGCGGCTGACACGCCATTTTAGAGCCAACTTGCAAGCCTTGTCCTTTGGCCGTGGTCTTGACGCAGAATTTGCAGAAGCTTTGCAGAGACGCGAGGATTTCTTTTCTTTCTTCGCGTATGATAGAAACAGCCCCGGAAGGACGGCGGACGTCTCCCGGGGCTGCGCTTATTTTTTGCCGTTGCCGAACATCACGATGCCGCGTTCCGCGTCCAGGGTGACGGTGGTGCCGCTTTTGAGAATTTTGGTGGCGTTGTGCGCGTTGACCAGCACCGGCTTTTCCAGCGCCATGCCCACGATAGCGGCGTGGCTGTTCATGCCGCCGGCCTCGGTGATGATGCCGGCTGCTTCCTTCAAGAGGGGAAGCAGGTTGTTGCTGGTCTGGGGGATGACGAGGATGTCGCCGGGGCGAAAGGTATCCAGCGCTTCTTCCTCGTCCCGGGCCACGCAGAGGTTGCCGCAGGCCGTGTACCGGGTGGCGCCCTTGCCCTGCACCAGGATGTTGCCCACCAGATGCACCTTGAGCAGGTTGGTGGTGCCGGACACGCCCAGGGGAGCGCCGGCGGTGATGACCACCAGGTCGCCGCTGGACAGGTACCCGGCGTTGACCGCGCAGTCCACGGCGTGGTCGAACAGGGCGTCCATGTTGTCCTTTTCCTCGGCCATGATGGGCACCACGCCCCAAGACAGGTTCATCTGCCGCTGGGCGGCGGGATTGGTGGTGCAGCAGATAATGGGGCAGGCGGGACGGAACTTGGAAATCATCCGGGCGGTGGTGCCCGATTTGGTGACGGTGATAATGGCCGCCGCGCCCAGATCGTGGGCGGTGGTGACGGTGGCGTGGGAGATGGCGTTGGTCACGTTGGGCGCTTCGTGAACGTCCCGGCTGGAGAAGCGCTTGATGTAATTGATGTCCTGCTCGGTGCGCCGCGCGATGCGGGCCATGGTCTTGACGGCCTCAATGGGGTAAGCGCCCGCCGCGGTTTCGCCGGAGAGCATGATGGCGCTGGTGCCGTCGTAGATGGCGTTGGCTACGTCGGTGGTTTCCGCCCGGGTGGGGCGGGGGTTCTTCATCATGGAATCCAGCATCTGGGTGGCGGTGATGACCTGCAGGCCCGCGTTGTACCCCTTATGAATCAGCTTCTTTTGAATGCTGGGGATTTCCTCCATGGCGATTTCCACGCCCATGTCGCCCCGGGCGACCATGATGCCGTCCGACACCTTGAGGATGTCGTCGATATTGTCCACGCCCTCGGCATTTTCGATTTTGGCGATGATCCGGATGGAATGGTTGCTGTTCTTTTCCAGCTCCTGGCGGATTTGCAGCACATCGTCGGCCCGGCGGGTGAAAGAGGCGGCGATGAAGTCGGCCTCCATTTCGCAGGCAAAGGCGATGTCGGCCCGATCCCGGTCGCTCATAAAGGGCATGGACAGCTGCGCGCCGGGGACGTTGACCCCTTTGTTAGCCGAGATCATGCCGCCGTTGATGACGGTGCAGGTGATGGTGGTGGCGGTGGTGCCCTGCACCTCCATATCGATGAGGCCGTCGTCAATCAGAATATGGCCGCCCTTGCGCACGTCGGCGGGCAGGCCGGCAAAGCTGATGGAGGCGATGGTGCTGTCCCCCTCCACCGGTTCGGTGGTCAGGGTGAAGGAGTCCCCGGCGCGCAGTTCTACCTTCGGTTCCTTGAAGGCGCCCAGGCGGATTTCCGGGCCCTTGGTGTCGATGAGGATGGCGATGGGGAGGCGCAGTTCCTCCCGCAGGGCCTTGACCATGTCGATGCGGGCCTTGTGATCCTTATGGGACTGGTGGGACATGTTGATGCGCGCGACGTTCATGCCGGAAAGCATCAGCTGCCGCAGCACATCCGGGTTATCAGTGGCGGGGCCCAGGGTGCAGATGATTTTGGTCTTTCTCATAAACAACCTCCATTTTTTGCCGGTCCAATCCGGCTGGCACTGCATGGAAGGGACAAACCAACATGCTTTTAGTATATCACAAAAAGCTGGTAAATAAAGGGGGAGGATGGGATTTTCCGATAATGGCTAAAAGAGGGCAGAGGCGTCCGGCAAATTTATGGGTTTGCATGAATTTGGAGGAAGTCGTTGCATAAGCGGCCGAATATGTTACAATGTTAGACGTATGCCGCCGGCCGGATCGGCGGGTAGTATGGCGCGGAACTCCAGGCGTTTTACGCTGTGTGAATATGAATCGATCGAAATCGGGATCTCGCCAGGGAAGGATGGACGAAAGATGGGGAAAAAATCAGAGGCGGTCAAAAGACGGAACCGGAGGCTGGCGTTTGTCATTCTGATAGCGCTGCTGGGGCTGCTGGCTGTGATATTCGTGATTATTGGGGTGATGGGGATGATTGAGCGCGGCAGGCAGACAGCCAGCAGCGCGTCCTCCGCGTCGCAGACGGCGCCGTCCGGCGGGGCGGATTCCTCTGATGAAAACGCGGACGGCACCACCGCCTCCACCAACGGCGCGACGACCGGGCCGACTTCAAAGCCGACCTCGAAGCCGACCGCCAAGACGACGGCCGGCTCCGACGGGCTGCTGCCGGTGGCCAAGTATGTGCAGAAAAACCGCAGCGTATGGAATTTGATTCTCGTCAACGATTACAATCCGCTGCCGGAAAATTTCGAATCCACGATCCACATCGCAGACTTCCGCGGGCCGGGCAAGCAGTGCGACGCCCGGATTGTGGAGCCTCTTAACCAAATGATCAAGGCGGGGGCTGCCTACAATCTGACGCCGATTTCTATGTTCCGCAGCCGGGAGCTGCAAACCAAGCTATATAACAACGAGGTCGCCAAGTGGCAGGGCCAAGGCTATTCCCTGGAGAATGCCAAAATTAAGGCGGCCACGGTGGTCAAACGACCGGGGGAGAGCGAGCACAATACCGGCCTGACCCTCGACATTCTCGGCAGCGGGCATACCTCTCTGACAGAAAGCTTCGAAAAAACGCCGGCGTTCAAATGGCTCGTCGAGCATTGCGCCGAGTATGGGTTCATCCTGCGGTACCCCAAGGGCAAGGAAAACATCACGGCGGTGATTTATGAGCCGTGGCACTACCGGTATGTCGGCGTGGAGGCGGCCAAGGAGATCATGAGCCGGGACATCACGCTGGAGGAATATATCCAGGAAAAGGGCATGTAAATGAAAAGGGACAGGAAACCGACGAAGAGAAGCGTCCCGGTGTTCCGGCTGACGCTGGGGGCGCTGTACGTGGCGCTGTTTGCTCTGGCGGGGAACGTGCCGGTGCTGGCCGCCATCCAGGTGGCGGGGATTCCCGTGACGCTGCAGGTGTTTCTGATCGCCATGATGGGGCTGACCCTGGGGGTGCGGGGCGGCCTGACGGCTTACGGGGCCGTGCTGGTGCTCACCCTGTGCGGCCTGCCCATGATGGCGGGCGGCCGGGGCGGGGCCGCCGTGCTGCTGGGGCCCACCTGCGGCTATATCTACGGCTGGGTGTTCCTCCTGGTGCTGCTGGGGCTGTACGCCGACAGGGGGATGCCCCGGCTGCTGCATAAAAAGCTCAGGGGGATGTCCATCCATCTGCCGGTTTCCTTCGCGGTGGGGCTGGCCGGGCTGGCGCTGGACTATCTGTGCGGCAGCGCGGCCCTAGCGGCCGTCAGCGGCCGGACGCTGGCCGAGATGCCGGCGCTGCTGCTGTCCAGCCTGGCGTTTCTGCCCGGGGATCTCATCAAGCTGGGGCTGGCCTCCTTTTTCTCCCTGTGCCTATTTGCCAAGCCGGCGTTCAGCCGGATGATGCGCGCCGTTTGAAGCGGCCGCGCCGGGAAAGAAAATTTTGACCGACCCATTGACAAGCGGGGAAAAGGCTGGTATACTAAACCAGAAATAAAACAAAGCAGAGCGTTACGCCCGCTCTCACCTGCGGATTTCGTTCCAACAGGTCAATAGACACACCTCGCTTTTAGCGGGGGGGATTTTGTGTGTATGACGCGGGCAGTTTCGACTGTCCGCGTTTTATATTTTAACACTGTATAGTGGTGGAGGTGCTTACCCATAGCAAGTAAGGAGATGCAGGTTAACGAGCAAATTCGTGACAGCGAGGTCCGCGTCATCGGGGACGGCGGCGAACAGCTGGGGGTTATGTCGTCCCGGGACGCCCAGCGGCTTGCCGACGAAAAAAATCTCGACCTGGTGAAAATCGCTCCGACGGCCACGCCGCCGGTCTGCCGGATCATGGATTACGGCAAGTATCGGTTCGAACAGGCCAAAAGGGAAAAGGAAGCCAGGAAAAATCAGCACATCGTGGAAATCAAGGAAGTCCGTCTCGGTCTGAACACCGATATCGGCGACTTCAACACGAAGGTGAAACACGCCATTCGCTTCCTGCAGGAGGGGAACAAGGTGAAGGTTTCCATTCGGTTCCGCGGCCGTGAGCTGGGACATCCGGAGATCGGTCATGAAGCCATGAAAAAATTTGCTGAAGCCTGCGCGGAATTCGCCAGCGTGGAGCGTCCTTCCAAAATGGAAGGCCGGCACATGTTGATGTTCCTTGCGCCCAAAGCCGCCGTCAAGTAAGCAATGGCCTCCGAAACGGGCCAGAACGTTTGCAGGACGACAGCGCGACAGCACCCTTTCACACCCGAATTTGTGGCTGCCGGGTATGCGCCCGGCAAGAAATGGAGGTCAAAATCATGCCGAAGATCAAGACGCACAGCGGCGCGAAAAAGCGCTTCAAGCTCAGCAAGGGCGGCAAGGTTATCCGCGCCCACGCCTACAAGTCCCATATTCTGAACAAGAAATCCACCAAGCGTAAGAGAAATCTCCGCAAGACGACTGTGGCCGACGTGACCAACGTGGCGCAGGTCAAGCGTTTGATTCCCTATAAATAAAGACACGTTGAAACGGAGGTAACGATTATGGCTCGTGTAAAAGGCGCAATGATGACGCGCAAGAGAAGGAAAAAGACTATCAAGCTGGCGAGGGGCTACTACGGCGCTAAGTCCAAGCTGTTTAAAATGGCCAAACAGGCGGTCATGAAATCCGGCCAGTACGCGTATATCGGCCGCAAGCAGAGAAAGCGCGATTTCCGTCGTCTGTGGATTACCCGCATTTCCGCCGCGGCCAAGGCCAACGGCATGAATTACTCCACCCTGATGAACGGCCTGAACAAGGCTGGTGTCACCCTTAACCGCAAGATGCTCGCCGAGTTGGCGGTGTCTGACGCGGCGGCCTTCACCGGGCTGACCGAAAAAGCCAAGGCGGCTTTGAAATAAGCTGGAATTGCGCCCGCCGGTAGTGACCGGCGGGCGCTGCTTTGTTTTTCCAAGGAGGGGCTATGGAGAGCATCACCAGCCGGGACAACCGGCTGATCAAGGAAGGGCGGCGGCTTCTGGCAGACGCGAAATACCGCCGGCAGACCGGCCTTTTCCTTTTAGAGGGGGCGCGGCTGTGCGCCGACGCGGCCCGATCGGGCGTGGCGATTCGCACGGTGCTGGTCACGGCGCGGGCGCGGGAAGGATACGGCGAGCAGCTTCAGGCCATTCGCCGGGGCAGCGGCGCAGAGGCGGCGTATGTCGAGATCTCGGAGGAGATATCCCGCCATTTGGGGGACACGGCGTCCCCGCAGGGAATATTCTGTATCTGCAAAACCCTTGACAACCGCGCTGCTTTGGATACAATAAATAGAATGGGCCGGTATATCGCTCTGGAGGACATGCAGGATCCCGCCAACCTGGGCACGGTGGTGCGTACCGCCGAGGCATTGGGGGCGGACGGGCTGCTGCTGTCGTCCGGCTGCTGCGACCTGTACAACCCCAAGGTGCTGCGGGGCAGCATGGGCGGGGTGTTCCGCCTGCCGTTTTACGCGGTGGGGGAAATGGGCGCGGCTATCGCCGCCCTGCAGGCGCGCGGGATGACCGGCTGGGCCTGCGTGGTGGATCCGGCGGCGACGCCGGTGCACAAGGCGGCGCTGGGGCCCGGCAGCATCTGCGTCATCGGCAACGAGGGCAACGGCCTAAGGCCGGAAACCGCCGCGGCCTGCCGCGGACGGCTGACCATCGCGATGGCTGGGCGGGCGGAATCTCTCAACGCCTCCATGGCGGCGGGAATCATACTTTGGGAGCTGATGCGGCCGCAGGCATAATCGGGGCCTGGCCGCATAAAAAATACAGGCGGGACGCCTGCACTTGAGGACGCGGGGAGGATGCGGATTGGACAGCCGGTTATACTGGATCTGGCTGCAGGCGGCGGTGCCCTTGGGGCACCGGGCGGCCGGGCGCATTCTCGAGGATGGGCGGCGGCCCGAAGCCATACACGCGGCCGGGGAAAACGAGCTGGCGGCCATGGGGTTGGCGGGCCTGCCGGGGCTGCTGGACAAACAGCTGGACGGGGCGGCGGACACCCTGCGCCGGGCCTGCGCGGGCAAGGACTGGGTGCTCACCCCGGACGACGCGGCGTATCCCCAAAGGCTGCGGGAGATCGCCGGGCCGCCGCTGGCTCTGTTCTGCCGGGGAGACGCGCCCGACTGGCAGGAGCGCCCCGCCTTCGGACTGGTGGGCACCCGGCGGGCCACGGACGGCGGAAAGCGGAACGCCGCCTGTCTGGCGGCGGGACTGGCCGCAGGCGGCATGATCGTGGTCAGCGGCGGGGCCGTCGGCATCGACGGGGCCGCCCATTTTGGAGCGGTGCGGGCCGGCGGCGTGACCGTGGTGGTCATGGCCTGCCCGGTGACCGGCACCTATCCGGAGGAAAACGAGGAGCTGCGGCGGGAAATCGTGGCTTCCGGGGGGCTGCTGCTCAGCGAGTTCCCGCCGGGCCGTGCGGCGAAATGCGATTTCCATGTCCGCAACCGGCTGATAAGCGGGTTGTCGGTGGGCGTCTGCCTCGGGGAAACCCCGGAGCGCAGCGGCAGCCTCATCACGGGCACGCTGGCCCGGGACCAGGGGCGGGACGTATACGCCATGCCGGGGGATCTCCAGACTGGCCGAAACGGCGGCGCGCACCAGCAGATCCGCAGCGGCGCGGTGCTGGTCACCAGGGCGGAGGAGATCCTCGAGGATTATCAGGAGCGGTTCCCCGGTCTGCTGGATTTGCAGGCGGCGGCCAAGGCGCAGGAGGCCATGAGCGCCTTCTGCCGGCGGCAGATGAACGGGCGGGCCCGCCAGGCGCCGGAAGCCGGAAAACGGCGGGCCGCGCGGGAGAGGCGGGACGACGAGCCCCGGCCGCTGCCGGCGGGCGCCTCGGCGCAGGCGGCGGCGCTGCACGCCCTGCTGAAGGCCGAGCCCGCCCAGGCGGACACGCTGGCCGAGACGGCAGGACTGCCGCTGAGCCAGGCGCTGGCCGCCCTGACCGAGCTGGAACTGCTGGGAGCGGCCCGCGGGTACCCCGGGCGGCGGTACGGCTTATGAGTTTGCTGTAACCCTTACGATACGGGCTTCACCCGGATGAAGGGGTACCCTTTATATAGAAAGGATTGGTTCGTAGACATGTCAAAGCTGGTCATCGTGGAATCCCCGGCCAAGGCCAAGACCATCAAAAAGTATCTGGGCCCCGGCTTTGAAGTGATTGCTTCTATGGGGCATATCCGCGATTTGCCCAAGACCCTGCTGGGGGTGGATGTGGATCACGGCTTCAAGCCCCGGTATGTGGATATTCCCGGCAAGACCGCCCTGATCCGGCAGCTGAAATCCATGGCGGCTGAGAGCGACGGCGTCATTCTCGCCACCGACCCCGACCGCGAGGGAGAGGCGATTTCCTGGCACCTGGCCCAGATTCTTAAGGTGGACATGGGGGATAACAACCGGGTCACCTTCAACGAGATCACCAAGACGGGGGTGACCCAGGGGATGGAGAATCCCCGGCACCTGGACATGGATTTGGTCAACGCCCAGCAGGCCCGCCGGATTCTCGACCGCATCGTGGGCTATAAGCTCAGCCCGTTCCTTTGGAAAAAGGTGCGCAAGGGACTGTCCGCCGGGCGGGTGCAGTCGGCGGCGGTGAGCATCATCGTCGACCGGGAAGACGAAATTCGCGCCTTTGTCAGCGAGGAATACTGGAGCATCGACGCGCTCTTAGCGGCCACGCCCAAGGGCAAGGGCTTCCCGGCCCGGTTCCACGGAACCGCCAAGGGCAAGATGAAAATTGAGAACAAGGAGCAGGCGGACGGGATCCTCAAGGAGCTGCGGAACGCCGCCTTTCAGGTCAGCGGCGTCAAGCGGGGCGTGCGGCAGATTTCGCCCGCGCCGCCCTTCATCACCTCCACCATGCAGCAGGAGGCCAGCCGGAAGCTGGGCTTTGCGGCCCGGCGCACCATGAAGGCCGCCCAGGAGCTGTACGAAGGCGTCGAGGTGGAGGGGATCGGCGCCATCGGCCTTATCACCTATATGCGTACCGACTCCCTGCGGATTTCGGAGGACGCCCGCAAGGAGGGCAACGATTTCATCCGGGAGACCTACGGGGCGGATTATCTGCCCGCCAAGCCCCGGACGTTCAAGTCCCGCAACAACGCGCAGGACGCCCACGAAGCCATCCGGCCTTCCATGCCCTCCCTGACCCCCGACCGGGTGAAGGAGTCCCTGACCTCCGATCAATTCCGGCTGTACAAGCTGATTTGGGATCGGTTCATCGCCAGCCTGATGGCCAACTGCGTCCACGACACCTGCCAGGTGGACATCCGCGCGGACAAATACCTGTTCAAGGCCTCCGGCTATACCGTCCGTTTTGAGGGCTACACGGTGCTGTACGTGGAGGGCAAGGACGAGGAGAGCGACGAGAACGGGCCGCTGCCCACCCTGAACGAGGGGGACGTGCTGCACCTGCGGGAGCTGGGGGGCAACCAGCATTTCACCCAGCCGCCTCCCCGCTACACGGAGGCGACCCTCATCAAGACCCTGGAGGAAAACGGTATCGGCCGGCCCTCCACCTACGCCCCCACCATCAGTACGATCCTGGCACGGGAATACATCGAGCGGGAGGGCAAGGCCCTGCGGCCCACGGCCCTCGGCGAGGTGACCACAAGGCTGATGAAGGAGCAGTTCCCCGAGGTGGTGGACGTGGAGTTCACCGCTAACATGGAGCAGCAGCTTGACGGCGTGGAGCACGGCAAGGCCGACTGGGTGGATACCCTGGACGCGTTTTATAAGGAGTTCTCCAAAACCCTGGAACGGGCGGAGGAGAACCTGTCGGGCGAGAAAATCAAGGTGCCCGAGGTGGAAAGCGACGTGGTCTGCGAGCAGTGCGGCCGCAAAATGGTTATCAAGTCGGGACGGTACGGGAAGTTCCTGGCCTGCCCGGGGTATCCGGAATGCAAGAACACCAAGCGGATCGTGGAGGAAACGGGGGCCGTCTGCCCGAAATGCGGCGGCTCCATCGTGGCCAAGAAATCCAAGAACAACCGCAAGTTTTTTGGGTGCAGCAATTACCCGCAGTGCGATTTCGTCACCTGGAGCGAGCCGACCAAGGAGCTGTGTCCCAAGTGCGGCAAGACTCTGTTCAAGAAAAAGGGGCGCAACGCCGGTGTTGCCTGCCTGACCGAGGGCTGCGGCTTTGAAAAAGGGCCCCATGACGAGGGCGAGGCCCCGGCGGCGCCGGAGAAGGCCGCGCCGGCGGAGGAATAGGCCGATGGATGCTATCCGAGTCATCGGCGCGGGGCTGGCGGGCTGCGAGGCGGCCTGGGCCATCGCGCAGGCGGGGGTGCCGGTGGAACTGACCGAGATGAAGCCGGGAGAGTACACCCCGGCCCATCACCGGGAGGGATTCGCGGAGCTGGTGTGTTCCAACTCTCTGAAGGCCAAGCGGCTGGACAGCGCGGCGGGGCTGCTTAAGGAAGAGATGCGGCGGCTTGGCAGCGTATGCGTGCCGGCGGCTTTCGCCTGCGAGGTGCCGGCGGGCGGCGCGCTCGCCGTGGATCGGGACGCGTTTTCCGACGCGGTGACGGCGCGGATACTGGCGCACCCGCTCATCACCGTGCGGCGGGAGCGGGCGGACGCGATCCCAGCCGACGGAATTGTGGTGGTGGCCACCGGTCCGCTGACGGCCGGTCCGCTGGCGGAGGATATCGTCCGGCTGTGCGGCGGGGGGCTCAGCTTCTTCGACGCGGCGGCGCCCATTGTGACCGCTGAAAGCGTGAATATGGACAGCGCCTTCCGGGCGTCCCGGTACGGCCGGGAGGAGAGCGGCGAGGGGGACTACATCAACTGCCCGCTGAACAAAGAGGAGTACGAGGCGTTCCACGCGGCGCTGGCGGCGGCCGAGACCGCGCCCCTGCACGAGTTCGATCAGGGCGGGGGCCGGAAGGTGTATGAGGGCTGCATGCCCATCGAGGTACTCGCGAAGCGGGGGGCGGACGCCATCCGCTTCGGGCCGATGAAGCCGGTGGGACTGCGGGATCCCCGCACCGGGCACCGGCCCTGGGCGGTGCTGCAGCTGCGCATGGAAAACGCGCAGGGGACGCTGTTCAATCTGGTGGGGTTCCAGACCAACCTGAAATTCGGGGAGCAGAAGCGGGTGTTCGGGATGATTCCCGCGCTCAAAGACGCGGAATTTATCCGCTACGGCGTGATGCACCGCAACACCTTTCTGGATTCCCCGCGGCTGCTGACGGCGGGATACCAATTGCGGAAGGAGCCACGGCTGTTCTTCGCGGGACAGATGACCGGGGTGGAGGGCTATATGGAGTCGGCGGCCTCCGGGCTGCTGGCGGGGATGAACGCCGCGCGGCTGTACCGGGGACAGCCCCTGCTCATGCTTCCGCCCGAGACCATGATGGGGGCGCTAGCGGGGTATATCAGCGGCGGGACGACGGCGGATTTCCAGCCCATGGGGGCAAATTTCGGGATTCTGCCGCCGCTCGAAGAGACGATACGGGACAAGCGGCAGCGATACGCCGCGCTGGCGCAGCGGGCGCTGGACCGGCTGGCGGAGACGACAGATAGATAGGAAAGGACGAGAAAGTATGCGGATCATTGTGGATGCGTTCGGCGGGGACAACGCGCCGCTGGAGGTTATCAAAGGGGCGGCCATGGCGGTCGCGGAGTACGGACACACCGTCGTCCTGGTGGGACGGGAAGAGGAAATCCGCCGGGTGGCGGCGGACAAGGACATCCCCCTGACCGGTATGGAGATTGTGGACGCGCCCGACGTGATAAGCATGGAGGACGAGCCCAAGTCCATCCTCAAGGAACATAAGGACTGCTCCATGGCCGAAGGCATGCGCCAGCTGGCCGCCGGGGAAGGGGACGCGTTTGTATCTGCCGGCAGCACCGGGGCGCTCATCATGGGCGGTACCTTCATCGTCAAGCGGATCAAGGGGGTGTCCCGGGCGGCGCTGGCGCCGCTGATGCCCTCCGACAAGGGGCCGTTCATGCTGCTTGACGCGGGGGCCAACGCCGACTGCCGCGCTGACATGCTGCTGCAGTTCGGCCATATGGGGTCGAGCTATATGACCAAGGTGATGGGTGGCGGCAAGCCGGCCACGGTGGGGCTGCTCAACGTGGGCACCGAGGACTGCAAGGGCGGCGAGCTGCAGCACGAGGCGTTTGCGCTGCTTAAAGACAGCGGCCTGAACTTCTTAGGCAACGTGGAGGCGCGGGATCTGCCCGCCGGGGCGGCGGACGTGGTGGTGGCTGACGGCTTCACCGGCAACGTGGCGCTTAAGATGATGGAAGGCGTCGCGGACATGATCATGAAGAACATTAAGGGCGTATTCATGTCCACCCTGGCCACTAAGCTGGCCGCGCTGGTCGTCAAGCCGCATCTGGGCGCGTTCAAGAAGAAAATGGACACCTCCGAATACGGCGGCGCGCCCCTGCTGGGCATCAGCAAGCCGGTCATCAAGGCCCACGGCAATTCCAAGGCCGCGGCTATCAAGAACGCCATCCGGGTGGCGGGCGAATTCGCGCAGGCCGGAGTGATCGAGGATATCGCGGCGGCGGTGGCGAAGAACGCGGACAAGGCGGAATAAGCGACAGAACGTGGGAGAGTACGGCATGGACGCGGAGCAAAAAGCGAACGTCAAGGCGTCGCTGAAGCTAGCGGGGATTCTGCTGGGATTCCTGGCAGGGCTGGTATTGGTGTGGTGCCTAATAAGCGCTTTTCATCTTTCCGATCCAGAGATAAACGGTTTCACAGGACTGTGGCATGCAGCCCGGATGGAGCTGACAGGCAAAAGCGTGGTACGGTACGAGGAATCGCCGCCCAAGTTTTTGGTGAAATATCCTGGGAACAACGAGGACTGGGCAGCGCTGGGAGTAACGCACCTGCACGAAGCCTGCGGATGCAGCGGCACCGCGTGGCTGGACGGAAAGCTGTACACTTATTTTACCGGCGCGTTTACCTCCCGGTATCAGCGCATGGTGTTTCAAGAAGCGAACGAAACCGAGGTGAGGCAAGTGGTTTTTAATGAAGTGGTGGAGCTTTGCCTGGGCAGGTACGGCTGCGAGGGGCCTGTCGAATTGGCCGACAGCTTCGACGAGCTGAACATCACCCTCGACGAGCGCAGCGATATGGCGCTGACCCTGGAGGAGCTCTACGGCGTGGCGATTCCGGACGAGGAGCTGGATGGGTTCGTGACGCTGGAGGACATGGTGGGGTATATCGAGGACAGGCTGTAGGAAAGGAATGGACACGGCATGAACAACGAGTATACGGCGCTGATGGATAAGCTGGGGTACCGCTTTCGGGATCCCCGGCTGCTGGAGAAGGCGCTGACGCATTCCTCCTATGCCAACGAGGGGCGGCACGGGCTGGAAAGCAACGAGCGGCTGGAGTTCCTGGGGGATTCCGTGCTGGGGTTTGTGGCGGCGAAATATCTGTTTGAAAAGGAGACCGGCCCGGAGGGGGAGCTGACCAAGCTGCGGGCGGCGGTGGTGTGCGAAAAGGCCCTGTGCTCCTATTCGAGGGAGCTGGGGCTTGGAGACTATCTGCTGCTGGGTAAGGGGGAACGGCTCACCGGGGGGGCGGAGCGGCCCTCCATCCTGGCGGACGCGTTTGAGGCGGTCATCGCCGCCATGTTCTTAGACGGCGGACTGGAGCCGGTGCGGGGGTTCGTGCTGCGCTTTGTCGAAAAGGAAGCGAACAACCAACGCAAGAGGCACTTCAAGGATTACAAGACCACCCTCCAAGAGATCGTCCAGCAGAATCCGGAGGAGAAGCTGGAATATGTCTTGACGGGTGAGTCGGGACCCGACCACAGCAAGCAGTTTGTGGTGGAGGTCCATCTCAACAGCAACGTCATCGGTACCGGCCGGGGACGCAGCAAGAAAGAAGCGGAGCAGCAGGCCGCCCGGGAGGCACTCAAGCTGATGGGCTACGACGGGTGAAACGCCCCGGCGGCGGATGACACTGTGAACTACAGGATGTGAACATATGCTATTAAAGTCCCTGGAAATACATGGCTTCAAGTCGTTCCCGGACAAGACGGTCCTCTCTTTCGGACAGGGGATGACCGCCGTCGTGGGGCCCAACGGCAGCGGCAAATCCAATATCAGCGACGCCATCCGCTGGGTGCTCGGGGAGCAGTCCACCAAAAGCCTGCGGGGCTCCAAGATGGAGGACGTCATCTTCAACGGAACCGCCCAGCGCAAGCCGGTGGGCTTTGCCGAGGTGTCCCTCGTCATCGACAACCGCTCCCGCAAGCTGGATTTTGACGCGGACGACGTAAAGGTCACCCGCCGGTATTACCGGTCGGGGGAGAGCGAGTACCTCATCAACAACGCCACTGTCCGGCTCAAGGACGTGCAGATGCTGTTCATGGACACCGGCCTGGGCCGGGACGGGTACTCCATCATCGGGCAGGGACGCATTGGGGACATCGTGGCCTCCAAATCGGAGGAACGGCGGGAAATCTTCGAGGAGGCGGCGGGCATCTCCAAATACCGCTACCGCAAAAACGAGGCGGAACGGCGGCTGAAATCCACCGAGGAGAATCTGCTGCGTCTGCGGGACATTTTACAGGAGCTGGAGGAGCGGGTGGGCCCGCTGGCCCAGCAGGCGGAAAAGGCCAAGAAATTCCTGGAATACGCCGGGGAGAAAAAGGATCTGGAAATCGGCTTGTGGCTGCACACCATGATCGATTCCAGGGCGGTGCTGCGGGAGCTGTCGGCCAAGCTGGAACTGGCCCGCACCCAGTACGAGGCGGCGGGAGAGGCCATGGACGGCTTCGAGGCGCAGATGGAGGATATCGCCCGGCAGGCCCAGGAGCTGGCCGTGGAGATGGACAACATCCGCCGGGGCGCCCAGCAGCTGGAGGAGGAGGCCGCCCGCTGCGACGGGGACGTGGCGGTGCTGCGCAACGATATTTACCACAACAAGGAGAACACGGCCCGCATCGAGGAGGAAATCCGCCTGTCGGCGGAGGGGGACAGCCGCATCGAGGAGGACATCGCCGCCCGGCAGGAGGACATCCGCGGTAAGCGGGAGGCCATCGCGCGGGCGGAGGCGGAGCAGCTGGCCCTGTCCGGCGAGATGGAGAGTCTCGCGCAGAGCAGCGACGTGTATTCGGGCCGGATCGACGAGCTGTCCCGGGAGGCGTCAGCCCTGGCCATGCGGCTGTCGGATATCCGGGTCAAATCGGTGACCAGCGAGTCCTCCCTGTCGGAAATCACCCTTCGGCTTTCCCAGCTGACTGCCAGCGTGGCCCTGCGTTCCCAGGCCGGGGATGCGGCCAAGGCGGAGCTGACCGAGGCCCAGGAGGCGCTGGACGCCTGCCGGCAGCGGGTGGAGGAGCTGCAGAACGCGGCCAAGGGCTACGAGCTGCGGTACAATTCCCGGGCGGCCAAGCTGGACGCGGCCAAGCAGAACGCCGACAAGCTGGGGCTGGACGCGGAGGAGAAGATGCGCCGGGCCCGGCTGCTGGAAGAGCTGGAACGCAACATGGAGGGCTTCGCCCACAGCGTCAAGGCGGTGGTCAAGCAGGCGGAGCGGGGCGTCCTGCGGGGCATCCTGGGGCCTGTATCCCGGCTGATTCGGGCGGAGGCCGACTATGCCCTGGCGGTGGAGACCGCCCTGGGGGGCGCGGCCCAGAACCTGGTGTGCGAAAAAGAGGACGACGCCAAGCGGGCTATCGCCTATCTGAAGGAGAACAAGGGAGGACGGGCCACTTTCCTGCCCCTGACGTCGGTCAAGGGCAATCTGCTCAGCGAGCGGGGCCTGGAGAACGAGCCGGGCTTCGTCGGGCTGGCGTCCTCCCTGGTGACCTACGATCCCGCCTACGAGGGAGTGGCCCGCAGCCTGCTGGGCCGCACCGCCGTGGCGGAGGATTTGGATTACGCCGTGACCATTGCGCGCAAATACGGCTACCGCTTCCGCATCGTGACCCTGGATGGACAGGTGGTCAACGCGGGCGGCTCCATGACCGGCGGCTCGAGTGCCAAGGGGACCGGGCTGCTGTCCCGCCGGGCGGAAATTGAAAGCATCCAGAAGGAGGCCGCCGTTCTGGGCGAAAAGGCGCGGCAGGCCCGGGAGCTGTTCCGGCAGCTGCAGCAGGAAGCGGCCGCCGCCGAGGCGGATCTCACCGGCACCCGAGGCGAGCTGGCCACGGCACAGGAGGATCGCATCCGTCTGGAGGGCGAGGTGCGCCGTTTGGCCGAGCAGGAGGAGGCCAGCCGCCGGGCGGCGGAGGAAGCCGCCGCCGAAATCACCGCTCTGAACGAGCGGGCGGAGGAATGCAAGCGCACCGCGGCGGGAGCCGCGGCCGAGGCGGCCGAGGCAACGGAACGGAAAACGGCCCTGGAGGCCGAGCTGCAGGCCGCCAGCGGAGGCCGGCAGGAGCTGACCGCCAAGCGGGAGGAGCTGTCTGCCAAAATCGCCGAAATAAAGCTGGAGGTAGTGGCCTATAATAAGGAGATAGAGGCCCTGGAGGGGGCCATACGCGATCTGCACGCGCGCCGTCAGGACGCGGCCGGGCACAAGGCCGCGCTCCAGGCGCAGATCACCACCCTGGCCGAGGCCAACGAGGCGCTGCAGGAGCGGATCGCTGAGAAAAACCGGCAGGCCGAAGCGCTCCGGGAACAGGCGGCGGCGTCCGGCGCGCAGATAGAGGCCCTGGCGGCCCGGCGCACCGAAGGGGAAGCCATGCAGACCAAGCTGCGCCAGCAGTCGCGGGAAAAGGCCGAGGAGCGGGAGCTGGCGGGCCGCGAGGCGGCGCGTCTGGAGGAAAAGTGCGGCGCCGTCCAGAAGGATGTGGACGACGTGGTGCGCCGGCTGTACGAGGAATACGAGCTGACCCGCACCGAGGCGGAGGCGGCGGCCAAGCCCATTGCGGATCCGGCGGCGGCCAACCGCCGGCTGGGCGAGCTGAAGAGCAAAATCCGGGGATTGGGCAGTGTCAACGTGGACGCCATCGAGGAGTACAAGGAGGTCAGCGAGCGGTACGAGTTCCTGAACGCCCAGGTGCAGGACGTGGAAGTCTCTAAGGACGAGCTGCTGGCCCTCATAGGCGAGCTGACCGTGCAGATGCGAGAAATCTTTATTGAACGTTTCAAGCAAATCAATTATAATTATGGCATTGTCTTCGCCGAGATGTTTGGCGGCGGCAAAGGGGAGCTGAAGCTCTCCGACCCGGACGACATTCTGCATTCGGGCATCGAAATGCACGTGCAGCCCCCGGGCAAGGTCATTCTCAACCTGGACGTTCTGTCCGGCGGCGAGAAGGCCCTGGCGGCCATCGCGCTGCTGTTTGCCATTCTGAAAGTCACCCCCTCGCCCTTCTGCGTGCTGGATGAAATTGAGGCGGCGCTGGACGACGTGAACGTGGATCGGTACGCGGCCTATCTGCGGCGGATGTGCGACAACACCCAGTTCATCGCCATCACCCACCGACGGGGCACCATGGAAGAGGCCGACGTGCTCTATGGCGTGACCATGCAGGAGCAGGGCGTATCCAAGCTCTTGGAGCTGCGGGCCAGCGAGGTGGAGCAGAAGCTGGGCATCAGCATGAACCAGGCGTAAGCGGTATATAGCGTCGTCGTTTGTCTGCGCAGCTCACCGGCGCTAAGTAATTCATGTGAAATTTGAGGTGCATCCATGGGCTTTTTCAGTAAAATCAGCGCGGGGCTGAAGAAAACCCGCGATTCCATCATGGGGTCGGTCAACTCCATGCTCCACGCCTTCACCAAAATCGACGAGGAGCTGTTCGAGGAGCTGGAGGAGATCCTCATCATGGGGGACGTGGGGGCGCCCACGGCGGGCCGGATCTGCGACGAGCTGCGCCGCAAGGTCAAGGAGCGGGGCGTCACCGACCCGGAGGCGGTCCGCGGGCTGCTGTATGAAACGGTGGCCGAAATGCTCCGGGGAGGGCAGGAGCTGCGGCTGACCACCAAGCCATCGGTGATCCTGGTCATCGGGGTCAACGGCGTGGGCAAGACCACCACCATCGGCAAGCTGGCCGCCCGGTTCCGGGCGGAGGGCAAGAAGGTGGTGCTGGGGGCGGCGGACACCTTCCGCGCCGCGGCCATTGAGCAGCTGGAAATCTGGGCCGAACGGGCCGGGGCGGACATCGTCAAGCACACCCAGGGGGCGGATCCCGCCGCGGTGGTGTTCGACAGCATCGCCGCCGCCAAGGCGCGGGGGGCCGATGTGGTCATCTGCGACACGGCGGGGCGGCTGCACAACAAGAAAAACCTGATGGACGAGCTGGCCAAAATCAGCCGGATCATCGACCGGGAGCTGCCCGACGCGGACAAGGAGGTGCTCCTCGTCCTGGACGCCACCACGGGACAGAACGCGGTCAATCAGGCCCGGGAGTTCAAAAACGCGGCCGGGATCACCGGCATCGTGCTCACCAAGCTGGACGGTACGGCCCGGGGCGGGGTGGTGCTGGCCATCCGGGAGGATTTGGACGTGCCGGTGAAGTTCATCGGCGTGGGGGAGGGCGTGGACGATCTCCAGCCCTTCGACCCGGACGATTTCGCCCGTGGGATTTTCGGGGAATAACAGGGTCGGAAAGGATGCGGGGATATGACCACCTTTATCATTGCCACCCATAACCAGAAAAAGCTGAAGGAAATGGCCCGGATTCTCGAGCCGCTGGGTATCCGGGCGGCCACCGACCGGGATCTAGGCTTGACCCTGACCGAGGCAGAGGAGACGGGAGACACCTTCGAGGAAAATGCCTATATCAAAGCGGCGGCGGCCTGCCGGGAGAGCGGCCTTCCGGCCATCGCGGACGATTCCGGCCTGATGGTGGACGCGCTGGACGGCGCGCCGGGGGTCTACTCGGCCCGCTACGCCGGAGAGGGGGCCACTGACGCCGACCGGAACGACAAGCTGCTGCGGGAGCTGAAGAACGTACCCGCGCATAAGCGGGGGGCGGCTTTCGTGTCCGTGGTCTGCTGTGTGTTCCCGAACGGGGAAGTACTGACCGCCCGGGGCGAATGCGCGGGCACCGTCGGTTTCGCGCCCAGAGGGGCGAGTGGCTTTGGCTACGACCCACTGTTCCTGGTGGGGGATCGCACATACGCGGAGCTGTCGGACGAGGAAAAGGACGCCGTCAGCCACCGGGGGAAAGCCATGCGGCTGTTCGCCGAGCGGCTCAAAACGTATTTAGACGGCCATCCGGCCGCCGCAGGAGACTAACAAGAATGGAGCAACGATATGCTGACCAGTAAACAGCGGGCGTATCTCAGAGGACTTGCCAATGGCCTGGATCCGATTTTGCACATGGGGAAGGGCGGCCTGTCCGACGCCATGATCCGCCAGGCGGATGACGCCCTGACCGCCCGGGAGCTTCTCAAGGGAAAGGCGCTGGAAACCGCGCCCATATCGGCCAGAGAAACGGCCCAGGCCATTGCCGAGGCGGTAGGGGCCGAGGTGGTACAGGTTGTGGGCCGCACCTTCGTGCTCTACCGCCGCAACGAAAAGGAGCCGCAAATCCAGCTGCCGAAGCAGAGGTAAAGCCTGTATCAAAATTACCCCGTACGAGGAGGAGCGCGTATGCCGAAACGAGTGGCCGTCTTTGGAGGCACATTCGACCCTATTCACGAGGGGCATGTACAGCTGGCGCTGCAGTTCGCCCGGCGGCTCAAGCTGGACGAGGTGCTGCTGGTGCCCACTTTTGTGCCGCCGCATAAGCTGAAGGCCGACATGGCCGCGGCGGAGGACCGGCTGGCCATGTGCCGCCTGGTGGCCGCGGCCCATCCCAAACTGAAGGTTTCCGACATGGAGATCACACGGGGCGGGGCCAGCTTCACGGTAGACACGCTGGAGACCCTGGAGGGCCAGTATCCGGGCACCGAATGGTATCTCATCACCGGGGCGGACATGTTCCTCACCCTGGGCACCTGGTGGCGCTTTGAAGATATCGCGGAGCTGGCGGTGCTGTGCGCCGCGCCCCGGGGGGCGGTGACGCTCGCCCAGCTGCGGGCCTACGCCCACACGCTGGAGGAGAGCGGCGCCCGCTGCCGGGTGGAGGACATTCCGGTGATGGACATCTCCTCCACCGACATCCGGGCCCGGCTGGCGGCGGGAAAGCCGCTGGAGGGACAGGTTCCCCGTGAGGTGGAAGACTATATCCGGCAAAGGGGCTTATACGGCGGCGCGCCGAGGGAGGAGCTCCCGCCGGACGAGCAGTTTATCGAGATCATCCGGGGGCGGGAAAGCGAAAAGCGGTTCCGCCATTCCCTGGCGGTAGCCGATGAGGCCGTCCGTCTGGCGAAAAAATACGGGGCCGATCCCGCCAAGGCGCGCACGGCCGGCATCCTCCACGACATTCTTAAGGATGCGGGACAAGATGCGCAGTTGCAAATTTTCAAGGATTTTGCTATACTACTGGATAACGTCGAACAACAGGCGCCCAAGCTGTGGCACGCCCGGGCGGGCGCGGTCTTTCTCGAGCAGGTGCTGCAGGTGAAGGACGCGGATATTCTCGACGCCGTGCGGTATCACACCACGGCGCGGGCCGGGATGTCGCGGCTGGAACGGGTGCTGTATCTGGCGGACTTCACATCGGCCGATCGGGATTATCCCGATGTGGACGAGATGCGCCGGCTGGTGGATGTTGGAATGGACGAGGCGATGGAATACGCGCTGGTCTACAGCATCCGGGATTTGACCGAACGCCGGCAGGCGGTGCATCCGGACACGCTGGCCGCTTACAACGAACTGGTGATGAGCCGGAAACACAGGTAAGGAGGACGGGACATTGGCGAAGGACAGACGGGACAAAACCGGCCGACCGGGACAGGTGAACCTGGCGCAGAAGGCCGGGCAGGCTGGCAAAAGTCCGGCGGGCGGTTCCGCTCCCCGGAAAAAGAAGAAGAAATCCACCGGAAAACGGGTGGTCACCATTCTGCTGGTCATCCTCATTCTGGTGTCCCTGGCCTTTATCATCGTACTGGGCGTGACGGTGTACCAGAGCCTTCGCTCCCCCACCAAGCCGCCGGTGACACTGAGCTCCTACGCCACCACCCCCACCTCGGAAAAGAGCCGGGTTTCCTATTTCCTGGTGGGACTGTTGGGGGAGGACGAGGTCGGTACCATGGACTCTCTGGCCCTGGTCTGCTACGATAAAAAGGGCAAGGCGGTGCAGATATTGCAGGTGCCCGCGGCCACCTATCTCGGCGAGGACGGCACCTTCGCGGTCAAAAATGCCGGCAGCGTGTACGGCCATCCGAAGCCGCTCGACTGGTGCGAGACCTGCCGGAAGCCGGTGTACTCCCCGGAAATCAAGGACGGCAAGCACACGGTCTGCGGTACGAAAATCACCCAGAAGACCGGCTCCGCCACCGAAAATCTCATCCATATCTTCACCCAGCAGTACGGCATGCCGGTGGATAATTTCTTCCTGCTGTCCCGAGGCTCACTGACCGCTCTGGTCAACGCCGTGGGCGGGGTGGATGTGAGCCTTGAGGCGGACATGAAGGTGGACGACATCCAGTACAAGAAGGGCGTCCAGACCCTGGACGGGGACGCGGCGCTGCAGTATATGACCACCTTCAGCTATAAAAACACCCCGGACAGCGACGTGGATCGGCTGGTGCGGCAGCGCAAGGTGTATACCTCCTTGTTCCAGCGGCTGATCGCCGCCGACAGCGCCGCGCGGGAAAAGGACATTTTCGGCCGGCTGATGGGCGGCGCGAACGCCATCCGCATGAAGAACGACACAGAAGCCATGCGGGCCATGCTGCTCGATCCCTCGGACGGCAAGCTCGAGGAGATGACGACGGCCCAAGCGCTGGCCGGGATGTTCGGAGAGCTGGCCAAGGTGCCGCTGGAAAACATCCAGTTTTATGTGATGCCGGGCGAAGCCGCCAAGAAGGGAAACGACACCTATTATTCCATCCACAAGGCCGATTTGGCCGCGCTGCTCCAGGAGCATTTTAATCCTTATGGCGCGGCGATCACCGAAGCGAACCTACAGGTGGCGGAGCTGAAAAATTCGAAGAAAACCGATACGAAGGCGCAGGCTATGAGCGCGATCAAGGTCGAGCAGGCGGGGACGGTCACCACCACCACGGCGGCGACCGCAACCACCGCCGCCACCGCCGCGAAATCCTGACGCCGGAAAGGACTTAACAGCGCATGGAAGCCAAAGACATTGCCAAAAGCGCGGTCGTCTCTCTCGACAAGCACAAGGCCGCGGATATCAAGGTCATCGGGGTGACGGATATCACCTCGCTGGCCGACTATTTCATCATTGCCGAGGGCACGAGCTCCACCCAGGTGAAGGCCCTGAGCGACTACGTGGAGTTCGAGCTGGGCGAGCAGGGGGTCAAGCCTCTGCGAGTGGAGGGATACAACGCCTCCAACTGGATCCTCATGGATTACGGCACCGTTATCCTCCACGTGTTTCAGGGGGAGACCCGCCAGTTCTACGATCTGGAACGGCTGTGGAAGGACGGGGAGCAGCTCCCGCTCGATGAATTCCTCGGCCAGCCGGAAACGGACTGAGAGCGCCGGGGGATAAAGCCCCCTGTATTGTATCTATGGGGCAGCCGCCCCTTTTGAAAGGATGCCATCAACATGCGGTACACACCCTCCTCGATTGAAAAGAAATGGCAGGCGATTTGGGAGAAGGAGAACACCTTCGCCGCTTCGGAAGACACGTCCAAGCCGAAGTTCTACGCCCTGGTTGAGTTCCCCTATCCCTCCGGCCAGGGGCTCCACGTGGGTCATCCCCGCTCCTACACCGCCCTGGACGTGGTGGCCCGCAAGCGCCGCCTGGAGGGATACAACGTGCTGTATCCCATGGGCTGGGACGCCTTCGGCCTGCCGACGGAGAACTTTGCCATCAAAAACCACATTCATCCCGAAATCGTGACCAAAAACAATGTGGCCCGCTTCAAGAGCCAGCTGCAGGCGCTGGGCCTGTCCTTCGACTGGACGCGGGAAATCAACACCACCGATCCCGACTATTACAAATGGACCCAGTGGATCTTTCTCAAGCTGTTTGAGAAGGGGCTGGCCTATAAAAAGGAAATGGCGGTCAACTGGTGCACCTCCTGCAAATGCGTGCTGGCCAACGAAGAAGTGGTCGGCGGCGTGTGCGAGCGGTGCGGCGGCGAGGTTATCCGCAAGGTCAAGAGCCAGTGGATGCTGAAAATCACCGAGTATGCCCAGAGGTTGATCGACGATTTGGATTTGGTGGACTACCCCGAGCGGGTGCGGGCGCAGCAGATCCACTGGATTGGCCGTTCCACCGGCGCGCAGGTGACCTTCCAGACCACGGCGGGACAGCCGGTGGAGATTTACACCACCCGGCCGGACACCCTGTTCGGTGCCACCTACATGGTCATGTCCCCCGAACACCCGCTGCTCGCGCAGTGGGAAGGCATCCTGACCAACCTGGACGAGGTAAAGGCGTATCAGGAGGAGGCCGCCCGCAAGTCGGATTTCGAGCGCACCGAGGTGGCCAAGGACAAGACCGGCGTCCGCCTGCAGGGCGTGATGGCCGTCAACCCGGTCAACGGCAGGGAAATCCCGATTTTTATCTCCGATTATGTGCTGGTGTCCTACGGCACCGGCGCGATTATGGCGGTGCCGGGCCACGATACCCGCGACTGGGAGTTCGCCAAGAAATTCGGGCTGCCCATCATCGAGGTGGTGAAGGGCGGCGACGTGGAAAAGGAAGCGTTCACCGACTGCGCCACCGGCGTGATGGTCAATTCCGGGTTCCTGGACGGGATGACGGTGGAGGACGCGAAGGAAGCCATTAAGACGTGGCTGGAGGAAAAGGGCATCGGGGAGAGCAAGGTCAACTTCAAGCTGCGCGACTGGGTATTTTCCCGGCAGCGGTATTGGGGCGAGCCGATTCCTATCGTCCACTGCCCCCACTGCGGCTTTGTCCCGGTGCCGGAGAGTGAGCTGCCGGTGCGGCTGCCCATGGTGGAGAGCTATGAGCCGACGGACAACGGCGAGTCCCCGCTGGCGGCCATCGAGGATTGGGTCAACACCACCTGTCCCCGGTGCGGCGCGCCGGCCAAGCGGGAAACGGACACCATGCCCCAATGGGGCGGTTCCTCCTGGTATTTCCTGCGGTATTGTGACCCGCACAATGACCAGGCGCTGGCGTCCAAAGAGGCGCTGGACTATTGGATGCCGGTGGATTGGTACAACGGCGGGATGGAGCACACCACCCTGCATCTGCTGTACAGCCGGTTCTGGCACAAATTCCTGTACGATATCGGCGTGGTGCCCTCGCCCGAACCCTATGGCAAGCGGACGAGCCACGGCATGATTCTCGGCGAGAACGGTGAGAAGATGTCCAAATCCCGGGGCAACGTGGTCAATCCGGACGAAATCGTCGCGGAATACGGCGCGGACACCCTGCGGCTGTATGAGATGTTTATCGGCGACTTCGAGAAGGCCGCGCCCTGGTCCAGCTCCAGCATCCGGGGCTGCCGCCGGTTCCTCGAGCGGATATGGGCCCTGTCGGAGGGGATCCTGCCCGGCGACGGGGTGCGCCCCGATTTGGAAACGGCCGTCCATAAGACCATCCGCAAGGTGGGCGAGGACGTGGAGAACCTGAAATACAACACCGCTATCGCGGCCATGATGGCGCTGCTTAATGAATTCGCGGCGGCGGGCGGTGTGACGCGGGAAGAGTACCGGATCCTGCTGCTGCTGCTCAACCCCTTCGCGCCCCACATGACCGAGGAACTGTGGGAAATGATGGGGTACGGCGGGCAGCTGGCTCACGCCAAGTGGCCGGCGTATGATCCGGCGAAGTGCGTGGAGGCCACGGTGGAAATCGTGGTGCAGGTCAACGGGAAAATCCGCGCCCGCCTGACAATCCCGGCCGCGGCGCAGGCCGCCGACGCCATTGCCGCCGCCAAGGCCGACGAGAAAATCGCGGCAGAAATCGCAGGGCGGCAGCTGGTGAAGGAGCTGTATGTTCCCGGTAAGCTGGTCAATCTGGTGGTAAAAGGCTGAGGCGGAAAAGGCTGGCGCAGTTTCCAGAGAGTTTTCCTTGAATTTGCATAAAGGCCTTGACGAAACCGGCGTTGTGCTGTATAATAAGTCACGCGTGATTTAGAGATTAGCCCCTGCTACACGGCGGAGGGAGGGAATACGATGTCAGAAGTTCGAGTAAAAGATAATGAATCCCTGGACAGCGCTCTGCGCCGGTGGAAGAAGTCTTGCGCCCGTTCCGGCGTTCTCGCCGAGGTGCGTAAGAGAGAGCATTATGAGAAGCCTTCCGTGAAACGCAAGAAGAAATCGGAAGCGGCTCGCAAGAGAAAGTTCAAATAATGTACGAAAAAAGCGGGCAAGCAATTGCCCGCTTTTTATCTATCATAAGACAGCTTTTCGTAACAAGCGTTAAAGGAGACGCCTATGTCGCTGTTCTATCCCACGATATTGAGAAAACGGGTGACCTCCATTACGGCGGAGGAGCTGCGTGCTTTGGGCGTGCGGGGGCTGCTGCTGGATGTCGATAACACCTTGACCACCCACGGCAGCCAGGCGCTGGATCCGGCCGTGCTGGCCTGGCTGCGGGCCATGGAGGCGGCGGGCTTTACGCCCACGGTGGTTTCCAACGCCCTGCGCAAGCGGGTGGAGCCTTTCGCAGGCAAGCTGGGGCTGCGATTTATCGCCTTTGCCTGCAAGCCGCTGCCCATCGGGTTCCTGCGGGCGGCCAAGCGGCTGGGGCTGCCCCGCGGGCAGTGCGTGGTTATCGGCGATCAGACCTTCACCGACGTTCTGGGCGCGCGGCTGGCCGGCATCCCCTGCATCCAGGTGCTGCCCATTCAACTGGAGGAGCATAAGCCGCTGATGCAGCTGAAGCGGCGGCTGGAAAAGGGCATCCTGGCCCGCTATACAAGGAAGACGAATACGACGGAGTAACCCGGCGAAAGGAATGAGCCATTTCATTGACGGTACGATTCGGCCCGGCGGGCAACAGCGATTCTTTTTACAATTCCGGCCATAAAAGCAGCCTGGAGACCTTCCCTTGGCTGCGGGAGAAGGGGCTGGACGTGTTTGAATACCAATGCGGACACGGGGCGCGCACCCGGGAGGAGACCGCCCGGCAGCTGGGGGAAAAAGCGAGGGAATGCGGCATCGGCGTATCGCTGCACGCGCCCTACTATATCTCCCTGGCCTCCAAGGACGAGGAAAAGCGACTGAACAGCCTGACCTACATCCTGCAAAGCGCACGCATTGTCGATTGGATGGGCGGGCGGCGGATTGTGGTGCATCCCGGGGGCTTGGGCGGACTGTCCCGGGAGGGGGCCACGGCCCTGGCCATGGACACCCTGCGCAGGGCCCAGGAGGCGCTGGACGCCGAGGGACTGTCCCACATCCATATCTGCCCTGAAACCATGGGGAAAATCAACCAATTGGGAGATTTCGACGAGGTGTTGACCTTTTGCTCGGTGGACGATCGGTTTTTGCCCTGCGTGGATTTTGGTCATCTTAATAGCCGCACCATGGGGCAGGTGAACAGCCGCAAGGCCTTTGCCGCCCTGCTGGACGAGATGGAGAACCGGCTGGGGCGGGATCGAGCCAGCCGGTTCCACGTCCATTTTTCCAAGATCGAATATTCCGCGGGGGGAGAAAAGCGGCATTTGACCTTTGCGGACGATTTTTACGGGCCCGAGCCGGAACCGCTGCTGGAGCTGCTGGCTGAAAGGGATTGGGGCCCCGTCCTCATCTGCGAATCCTGCGGCACCCAGGCGGAGGACGCGGCCGCGATGAAGACGGCCTATTTGGCGGCGAAGGGCGTCGGGAAAAGGTTACCGGAGTGATGGCGGTGCCGCTCTCGCGGGAAACAGGCGCTGCGTGGATGGAGGGGAGGTGCTGGCATGGAAAAAACAGAGGTACTGCGGCAATATTTTGGATATGCCTCCTTCCGTAAGGGGCAGGAGGCGCTGATCGACAGCATTTTGGAGGGGCGGGATACCCTGGGCATCATGCCCACCGGGGCGGGAAAATCCCTGTGCTTTCAGGTGCCGGCCTTGATGCTGGAAGGGGTGACGCTGGTCATCTCCCCGCTCATTTCCCTGATGAAGGATCAGGTCAGCGCCCTGTGCCAGGCTGGGATACGGGCCGCTTATCTCAATTCCTCCTTGACCTATCCCCAGTATCGTAAGGCGCTGGCCAACGCCTGCGCAGGGGTGTATAAAATCATCTATGTGGCCCCGGAACGGCTGCTGACCGAGGAGTTCCTGGCCTTTTCCCACCGGATGCGGATCGCCCTGGTGACGGTGGACGAGGCCCACTGCATCTCCCAGTGGGGGCAGGATTTCCGCCCGAGCTATCTGAAGGTGCCGGAGTTTGTCGCCCAGCTGGACGAACGGCCGGTGCTGGCGGCCTTCACCGCCACGGCCACCGAGGAGGTCAAGCGGGACATCGCCGCCATGCTGTCGCTGCGGGATCCGTTTACGATCACCACCGGTTTCAACCGGGACAATCTCTATTTCGAGGTGGACAAGCCCCCGGACAAAATGGCGGCCCTGCTGCGATACCTGCGGGACAATCCGGGGAAAAGCGGCATCGTCTACTGCACCACCCGCAAAACGGTGGAGGAGGTCTGCCAGAAGCTGCGGACGGCGGGATTTCCGGCCACCCGGTATCACGCGGGGCTGTCCCCGGAGGAGCGGCGGGACAACCAGGAGGATTTCCTCTATGATCGGGCGCCGCTGATGGTGGCGACCAACGCCTTCGGCATGGGGATCGACAAATCCAACGTGGCGTTCGTCCTGCATTACAACATGCCGGGGAGCATGGAGGCCTACTATCAGGAGGCGGGGCGCGCGGGACGGGATGGGCAGCCCGCCCAGTGTATCCTGTATTACAGCGGGCAAGATGTGGCGACCAACCGGTTTCTCATCGAGCACGGGGAAGGCGCTCCCGATGCGGACGAGGAGACCACCGCCCGCCTGCGGGAGCAGGATAAGGAGCGGCTGAAGCAAATGACCTTCTATTGCCACACGGCCGACTGCCTGCGGGAGTATATCCTGCGGTACTTCGGGGAAACGCCGGAAAACTACTGCGGCAACTGCGGCAATTGCAGCCGCAATTTCGAGGAAGCGGATGTAACCCGCGAAGCCCAGCTGCTGGTGGAGGGGATCGCCCGCACCGGGCAGCGGTTTGGGGCGAAGATGGTGCTCGATATCCTGCGGGGAAGCGGGAACGCCCGGATCCTGTCGGGCGGCTTCGACAAGCTGCCGGTATACGGCAAGCTGGCCGGCGTGGGAGAAAAGCGGCTGCGAGCCATTTTGCAGTTTCTGGAGCTGCGGGGCTTCGTGGAGAGCACGGGGGACGAGTATCCCGTGCTCCGGCTGCGGGAAACCGCGGAGGATTTGATGCGGGAGGACGCGGCGCTGACCATGAAAATCGCCCGGGAGGAGGTGCCCGCGCGGAAAAGCCGGGAGCCAGTGCCCGCGAACCCCGGGCTGTTCGATGCGCTGCGGGCCCTGCGGGCCAAGCTGGCGGCGGCGCAGAGCGTGCCTGCCTACGTGGTATTCTCCGACGCCACCCTGCGGGATATGTGCGCCCGTCTGCCCGCCGACGCCGACGAGATGCTGGAGGTATCCGGTGTGGGGCAGGCGAAGTTCGCCAAATACGGCGAGGCGTTTCTCGGGGCCATACGGGACTATACGGATAAAAACGGGATACCGTTTTAGAAGGGAGCGCCATGCGGATTTACATAGATGCCGACGGCTGCCCGGTGGTGGACAGCACCCTGCGGCTGGCCGCCGCCCACAGGGTGGAGACGGTGATTCTCTGCGACACCTCCCACGAGATTCAGCGGCCGGGGGTGCAGACGGTGACGGTTTCCAAGGGGGCGGACAGCGTGGATTTCGCCCTGGTCAACCGACTGGCCCCGGGGGATGTGGTGATTACGCAGGACTACGGTCTGGCGGCTATGTGCCTGGCTAAACGGGCGAAGGTACTGCATCAGGACGGCATGCGGTATTCGCCGGACAACATCGACGCGCTGCTGCTGGCCCGGCACACGGCCAGGAAAATCCGGCAGGCGGGCGGCCGGCTGCGGGGCAGCGCCAAAAGGAAGCCGGAGCAGGACAGAGCCTTCGAGGAAGCGCTGGAGCGGCTGCTGTCCGAGAGCGAGCCAAAATGAGGCAGCGGCTGGGGCGCTGGCCCAGCCGCTGATGGAGAACCCGGACATCCCGATTCTCGACGTAAAGAATCAAGAGCCTGCGTATAGCGTAGAGTAGGGGGCGGCCAAAAAAGCGGCTACTCTGTGGGATCATCAGTAACCGCCCCCGCTTTTTTCAGCAGCATCTGCACTTGGGGGACATCGACATGACGGACACTGGTTTTGTCCTTGATCGCCACGGCGGCAGCGACGCCTGCTGCTTGGCCTAAACAACAGACGATGGGCATGATGCGGATAGAGGCCTGAGCCTCGTGTGTGGTGGAAATACAGCGCCCGGTTACCAGTAAGTTCTGTGTATCCAAAGGCACGAGGCAACGGTAGGGAATGGTATAATATTGCGCATCCGGGAACAGATAATGGCTGGTTCCGGTACCCGATGGGTTGTGGATATCAATATCATAGTTGCCCAGGGCGATCGCATCCTCAAAGCGGGTACAGGCTTTGAGATCCTCGGCCGTGAGGGTGTACACCCCGTCGATCCTGCGGCTTTCCCGCACCCCGATTTCCATGGCGGTGGAAAGCAGGCGGCTGTTTTCAAAGCCTGCGGCGTTCTCTTTCAGAAAGCGGAATAGTTCAAACACCTGTTCCCGCGCTTCGATTTCCGCCTGGGTACGATCCCAAGCGTCCACCGGGTTGCGCTTGACAATCCGGGTGGAATTGACATGGATCACACCATCCTGCAAGGTCTCAAACAGAAGAATATCCTCCCGGGGATTTTTGATCTTTCCCTCTTTACGCCACTGCTTATAAAGTTGTTGGGCTTTTTGGAAGCCGTGGCGGCGTTTGTCAATGTCTACTCCGGCAATCCGAAAGCACAAAGTCATGGGCTGACAGAGGCGATCTTCATCCCGGCCCAGACGGAAGGGGACGCCACAGAGCACCGCTAAGTCTGCATCGCCGGTGGCGTCGATAAAGCAGTGGGCGCGATATGCCTGCCGTCCGGATTTGTTGAGCACGGTAACGCTGCGAATTTGTTCCTGATCTCGTTCGGCATCCGCCAGACAGGAGTGAAACAGCAGGCGGACCCCGGCTTTCAGAACCATGCGGTTCAGCACCAGCTTGAGAATTTCCTCATCAAACTCCATGCCGTTTTTATGGATACCATCGTTTTTTTGCAGTTCCTCGCAGATCTCCAGAAAAATGCCCTGACAGAGATTCACTTTTTTCTCGTTGATTTTGGTCCAATACGGCATAAAAGGGTTGACCAGGCAGTTGGCGGCCGCTCCTCCTAGGCAATTGGACTTCTCGATCAGCAGCACCGACATCCCTTCGCGCGCGGCGGCGATGGCGGCCGCCACTCCGGAAAACCCGCCGCCGGCTACGATGACGTCATAAAAATCGGATGGATTCATGTGAAAAACCCCCTTCGTATGTTTCAGCGCTTGTTGGATGACGCTTACCAGTATAGCAGTCCTTGATGCAAAAGATTTGTACAAAGGACAGTATATTTTTGCATCAAGGGAAAAAAGATGCTATATTGAGAGGGTAGGAGGGGTGGGTATGCCGGACGATTTCAACACCTTGTTGCAGATTTTTTGCCGTTTGGCTGGCGTTCATGTTTGTATCCACGACGTGGCCGGGATCTTTGAAAGAGCGGATATCCGGCTGGACGCGCGTTTTCGTCTGCACGCCCGGCCCTTCTGCGACGCCGCCAAAAGCACCAAAGCGGGCTACGCATACTGCACCGGCCACCGCATTCGTGTCAACCGGCAAAGCGCGGAGCTTCAAGCGCCGTTTGAGGGCCACTGCCCGTTTGGATTATATGAAATTGTGCATCCGGTTATCGTGGAAGGGCGGCTGGTTTGTATCGTATTTGTGGGCCATTTGTCGGTGGATCGGGAAAAATCGCGACGTCTGCTGCAACGGGCCTGTTCGCACACCGGTTCGCCGGCCGATGCCATGGAGAAGCTGCTGCCTGCGGTATGCGGCGGGGAGACGTTGGAGGCGTGCCGGGAAACGGCCGCTTTTCTGGCGGAGCGTATTGCTTCCATCAGCCATACGGCAGGCGTTTTGGCGGCGGAGGATAGCGGGCATTGGGCAGTGACGGCGGCTGTCCGGGAGATTAAGGCGCATTACGATCAGGAGCTGACGCTGAAGGATCTGGCCAAGCTGTATTTCCTCCACGAAAAATATCTTGGCCGCCTTTTCCGACAGCAAATTGGACGGAGCTTCCATCAATATCTGCTGGAAACCCGCTTGTCCAAGGCGGCGGAACTGCTGAAAACCACCCGAAAAACGGCAACGGATGTGGCGTTTGAATGCGGATTTAACAGCGCTGCTTATTTTAATCGGAGCTTTGCCGCCGCTTACGGCGCGCCTCCGTCCCAGTACCGCAAACAAATGGAGCAGAGAAAGAGACAAGGGCTCTGACGCTGGATAAGAACTTTATAGAAAAGGTTGACGATAATGGTGAATGGCGGGAGAGGCGCATAAGGAGCAACGCCAACCGCGCCATGGCGTTACCCGCTTCCATTTTACCAAAGGAGGTCTTTTCTCTCCGAATCAACGCTTTCGCTTTTTCTTCCTCCACGGCTTTGCCGGTGGTTGCCTCGCTAATAAAAAGGCGGAAGCCCAAAAGGGCTTCCGCCTTTTTTAGGTGCGGGGGAGCAGATAGCGGCGCACCAGGTCGGCCACGGCGTGATCCCGGTGAGAAGCGACCACCACGTCGGCCGCCTCCCTGGCGCAGGGCTGGGCGTCCGACGGGGCGGCACCCAGGCCGGCAAACCGAATCATGGTCACGTCGTTGTCGTAATCGCCGATGGCGGCGAAGGCCTCCCGAGGCTTGTTCAGATAGGCCGCCAACCAGGCGAGGGCGTCCCCCTTGGTGGCGCGGCAGGGCAGGATCTCGAGATAAAAAGAGGCGGAATAGGTGCTGACGAAGCTGCCGGGTGCTTCGACCAGGAAGACGCGCTCCAAATCGTGCAGCCGGGCGCTGTCGCCATAGAACAGCAGCTTGAAGCAGCCGTCGGCAAGGGCCTCCGCCAGCGTGGAGGGGCGGGTGGGCTGCTTTTCCCGGGTGACGTAGGGATCGGGCAGGCCGTTGGGATTGAGCATCCGGGTCCGGCCGCCGGTGAAGGCCTGCACGCAGACCTCCGGATACCGGTTCAGGGCGGTTTCCACCAGACAGGCCACGGTGTCCGCCTTCAGGCAGGCCTTGTATAAAAACGACTCGGTTTTGTAATCATAAACAGCGGCGCCGTTATACAGAATGGCGGGCAGGGTCAGCGGCAGGCCGCCGAGATAGGGGCGGGCCACCTCCTCCGACCGGCCGGTGGCGATGGAAAAATCCCCGCCGGCCGCCGTCAGGGCCCGCAGGGCGTCCAGGTTTTCCGGGGAAATCGCGCCCTCGCTGATGAGGGTGCCGTCCATATCGGAGTATAAAATCGATGGCATCATATAAGTCGGAGCCGCCTTTCTTTTCCGCCGGGGAATGCGGCGCTGGCGCGCCGTGACCAGTATACCGCAAATCGCTGCAAAAGAAAAGGGCTATAAAGCCGCATAGGCCACCGGGCAGGTTGTACATATCTGCCGGAATTTGGCATAAACTAAAGAGTAAGCGAGTATGGGAATAGGAGAGTCGGCATGGAATTTCAGGTTGGGGACGGTGCGCGCAAGGTGCTGACCCTCTGGATAGCGGGGACCGGCGTGCTGGCCGCTTTCCTCATCGGCGCGCTGGCGGGGCTGCTGACGCCCTGGCTGCTTATCGGCAGCGGCCTTGTCGCGGCGGCAACGGTGGCTGTCTGCTTCTGGTATCCCACCAGGTTTGTCCGTTCGTTCCGGGGGAGCTGCCGGGAAGAGGCGCTGCGGGCCGAAATAGGCGTGCTTTTCAAAAAGGAGCTGTATATCCCTCTGTCCTCCCTGCGCACCGTGGAAAGCTGGGCGACGCCTCTGCATCGGGCGTTTCGCTGCCGCACCATCGTTCTGCGATTCGCGGGGGGAGCGGCCATTCTGCCGTTGCTGCCCGCAGCCGAGGCGGGGGAGCTGGCCAGGCTGCTGGAGCAGCTGGAAAGCGTGAGCTGAGGAGAAGGGAACGAGCCGGAAGGGAGGAGGGCCATGGATCTGCGGCCACATCCGTTGTATATTTGGTACGACGCCCGCAAATGGATATGGCTGCTGCTCATTCCGGTGCTGCGGGCGTTGTTTTCCCCGCGGGACGCGGTCTATATCCTGCTGTCTTCCATCCGGGACGTGGGGATCGCCCTGCTGCTCATCGGGTATTCCGCCCTCAAGTGGCGAGGGGCTAGGTACCGACTGCATAACGGGATAACGCTGGAGCAGGGGATCCTGTTTCAGAGGGGGCTGCGGGTGGTGGCGGAGGACGCGGCCTCGGTGGAGGTGGAGCGTTCGCCGCTGATGTGGCTGTTCGGCGGCCGACGGGTGCGGGTCAACACCGCGGGGCTGCGGCGGCGGGCGGACGCGACCCTGTATCTGCCGGCCAGAACGGCCAGAGGGCTGCTGGGCGCGGACGGCCGGCGGAAGGAGAAAAAGGCTGTCTACGCTTCCCGTATCCTGCCGGTGACGGTGCTGGCCGCCTCGGGCTCCAACGCGGCGGTGGGGCTGCTGACCCTGGCGCCGGCTGTCAAGCAAATCAGCAATCTGCTGGGCCAGCAGGTTCCCGATCAGGTTTACGGCCTGCTCGACAAGGTGCTCTCCTTGGGGCTGCCGCCGCTGCTCAACTCCCTGGCCAATCTCCTGGTACTCAGCTGGGGCGTGGCGTTTCTAAACAGTTGGATGCGCAACGTGGGGTTCACCGCCCGGCGGGAGGGGGACCGGCTGCATCTCGCGTCCGGGCTGCTGACTCGGCGGCATATTCTGATCGATTGTCAAAAAATCACGGCTCTACAGCTGCGGCAGACCCTGTTCATGCGGCTGTTCAATTTGTACACCGCCACCATCACGGCAGCGGGCTATGGGCGGGAAAAGGGGGCGCGGCCGGTGGTGGTGCCCGCCGCCCGGCCCAAAGAGCTCAGCGGGGCGCTCGACGAGCTGCTCACCGATTACCCCATCTGCTCGAGCTGTCTGAGGCCCAGGCGGGACACGGTGATGCGGTTTATCGGTCTGCCGCTGACGGTGATGGCCTTCGGGCTGGTACCGCTGTGGCTGGGCGGGGTATGGACCATGGCGTCGGTTATCTGGATGATCGGCAGCGCCTGGTGGCTGCTCGTTCGGCTAGTCGGCTTCCGCTGGTCCGGCTTTGGCGTGGGAGGCGGAGCGGTGACCCTGCGGTATACCCGGGGGCTGGCGCTGTACGCCGTCCACGTGCCCCTGGAGGTGGCCGACTGCGCCATCCTGTCCCGCTCCCCCTTTCAGGTGCGGGGCGGCACCTGCACGGTGGAACTGCGCTGCTTCGGGGAGAAGCACCGCCGCCACCGGGCTCTGGCGCTGCCCTACGAGCAGGCCAAGGCCCTGGTCGAGCGTCTGCGGTAAAAAGGAAAAGACGCGGGCTTTCCCCCGCGCCTTTTCCTTGCTGAGCGGTTTGCTGGAATGCCGCCCGGCCCATCACAGCAGGTCGGTCAGAATATCCAGCAGGTGAACGGGATACACCCGGCCGTCTGCAAAGCATTGCAGAAGCCGCAGGGCTTCCTCCCGCCGGGAAGTGACGTCTGCCGCGCAGACATCCTCGTCCGCCCCGAGGATACGAATGCCGTAGCCGGCCCGCGCTTCCCCGGTTTCCCCAGTTACCGCCGTCTCCAGGAGATAATAAGAAAGGGTGCCGCTCTCCACGGAGATTTGTCGCAGAAGTTGTTGCTGCATGTTATACCCCCATAAGCATGTGCGCGGAAATCCAGGCGGCTTCCTGAATTTCCCAACTATTCGGACTTTCCTATTATGGCAGTTTAAAGGGGAAAAGTAAATACCACTTTTGTTTACAAAAAGTCCCATATATGCCCTTCGTTTCTGACTGAACCCCCAAGATCTGGTGCGGAGATTAGTCGAAATTTGAGGCGCTACCGTGGGTGGAGAGCATATAGGACACCGCTTCGGCCCGGGACTGGATATGCAGCTTCTTGTAAATATTGTAGAGCGTTTTTTTGACGGTGCCTTCGGCAATGCCGAGATATAGGGCGATGCGCTTATTGGTGCAGCCCTTGACCACATGCTCGAGCACCTGCTGCTCCCTCTCGGTCAGACGGGTGCCGGCCCGTTGGCTGAAGCGGACCACCTCGGTGGCGTTGACCAGTATGACGAAGGCCCGGTGGGGGCCGTGTTCGCTGTTGACGACGATCAGCTCGGATTTGAAAAAGCGCCGGGTTCCGTCGGAACGCTCGACGCAGAACTGCTGGGAATGGTTCTGCCCCGAGCGGATGTAGGACATGATTGTTTGTATCGGGGTGGGTTCGGCGTGGCAGTCCAGGATGTATTCCACGATTTCCTGGAAAACGTGGTTGGCCCTTTCCACATGTAGGCCGTCTTCGTCCACGCGGAGCAGGCCCATGCCGTTGATGCTCGAGGAAAACAGACAGTCGTATTCGTACAGCAGTTCCTCCCGCTGCCGGGAGAGCTGGACGGTTTGGGTGATGTTTTTCGCCCAAAAAAGAATCGTGCCGTTTTTCGGGCCATCGATGCGCAGGCAAGTCAGCTCGGCATCCCAAAAGGTGCTGCCGCCCTGCCGGGGGATGGACAGGGTGCAGTGCACGGGTTTATCGCTTTGCCGGCACTGGCTGCAGGCGCCGCAGATAATCTCCAAGCAGCGTTCCTGCATCATGGCGCAGAGGTTCCGGCTCTGATACCCCTCTTCCGGCAGGCTAAGCTGCCGCCTGGCGGTCGGATTGGCATGCAGGGGACAAACGACGTGGGAGCCGGAGAATTGCAGCACCATAATCCAATCATCAGTTTTCTCCCACATATAGTTGAAGTAGTCGATCACACCCATCATCCTCCCATTGCATTACCTATTTTGCATCATATTTACAGAAAATGCAAGAAAAATCTTTTTTATCTCGGAAAATACCCGGAAATTCGACAAAAAGGAGTGAAAAATACGCGCGATATTTTTGGTAAAATCCCGGTATCTTGTCCGAAAAGACAAAACCGCCGGCCAAACGTTGCTTGCGCCGCCGGGTTCCGGGCGGTATAATAACAGGGAACTCTAAATAAAAATGGAGGTAATACTATGCTGCTGAAAAATGCTGTGGTATACAATGAGGATTTTGAGCCGATCCGGGCGGATCTGGCTGTTGAAGGAGAAAAAATCGCGGGTATCGGCCAGGTGAACGCCGGGGGAGAGTGCCTGGATTTGTCTGGGTACACCATCATTCCCGGCCTGATTGATATGCACATTCACGGCTGCGCGGGCTTCGACGCCAGCGACGGCACCCCCGAGGCCTTGGAGGCCATGTCCAGGTGTCTGGTCGAGCGGGGCATCACCTCTTTTTGCCCCACGTCCATGACCCTGTCCTTTGAAGCGCTGCAGAAGATTTTCGCCAACGTGCAGGAGCAGAAGGACAAGGTGACCGGCGCTTACATTCACGGCATCAACATGGAGGGCCCGTATATCGCCATGTCCAAGAAGGGGGCCCAGAACGGCGCCTATGTCCGCAACCCCGATAAAGAGGAATTCCGCCGGCTGTACGACGGCTGCGGCGGCTGCGTCAGCATTGTGGACATCGCGCCCGAATGCGACGGGGCAGAGGCGTTCATCAAGGAAGTCCAGCCCTACTGCCCGGTGTCCACCGCCCACACGGCGGCGGGCTACGATCAGGCGGTCCAGGCCATCGAGTGGGGCGTGCGGCACACCACCCATCTGTACAACGCCATGAGCGGCCTGACCCATCGGGCGCCGGGCGTGGTGGGCGCGGTGTTCGACATGGCGCGGCAGTACGGCGTGCGGGGCGAGCTTATCTGCGACGGCTTCCACATCCATCCCGCGGCGCTGCGCATCGCGTTCCATCAGCTGGGCGAGGATGGCTCGGTTATTGTCAGCGATTCCATGCGCGCCGCCGGCCATGTGGACGGGGAATACGACCTGGGCGGGCAGACCGTATATGTCAAGGACGGCAAGGCCCTGCTGGCGGACGGCACCATCGCCGCCTCCACTTCCAACCTGTATGAGGAGCTGAAAAACGTCATTTCTTACGGCGTTCCCAAGAAGCAGGCCATCAAGTCGGCCACCATCAATCCTGCGCGGGCCATCCGGGCGGACGGGGAGACCGGTTCCATCGCCGTGGGCAAAAACGCGGATCTGCTGGTGCTGGACGACGACATGAACATCAAGCTGGTGGTCGTCAAGGGCGCGATAAAGGTGAACAATTTGTAACTTGCCACTGAAATTCTTGACTTATTTCCTCGGGCGCAGTATGATATAGGCAATACTGGTAATTCTATTGCTGGAGGATGATAAGCATGCGAGATAATAAATCTGGAAAGTTTGCGTTTATTGTGGTGGTTGCTGCCGTGGTGGCGGCTCTGACGACAGTGACGGTCCTGCTTCTGCGCGCCCGTGCCAAGAGAAAAGCTATGTGCTCTCATGCGACCGCCTTTGATTACGATTTGGACGACTGCGACTGCTACGACGACGAGTGCGACTGCGGCTACGGCCAGGAGGAAGAGCCCGTCGAGGAAGAAGCCGACGCGCAATAATTCAACAGATACAAAATAAGCAGCAGCTCGTGACGGGCTGCTGCTTATTTTTGGCGGCAGCATAAGGTGAGGGAGAGCGAACAACCTCCGGTTTTTGGGAGAGCGAGCGCCCACAGCGGCGTTGGCCTCACTTGCCATGCGACAGCATGGCGCGATCGGCCGCCTTGCTGTGAACCCCCGCTCCGTCCCCAAAAATTCTTTGACCTCAGCCTGCGTATTTTGTCATTCGGCAAGGCAGAGGACGACGGTGGGCTGGCGCCCACCTAGGACGATAACGCGGCAGAATGGCAAAATACACCGGCTGAGGCGGGGTGGGTTCCCTCTCCCTCACCTTAGGCGAAGGGATGGTAGGCACATGCGGATACAAGGGCCGGTGCTTCCCGCCGAGCTGAGGCGGGAAGCAGACATGGAGGAGGCCGTCCGCCGGGCGCTCCGGGAAGAGGACGACGTGCGGGGCTGTCTGTTTTCCGGCGGCGCGTTGACGCAGACGGCGCCGGACGATTGGAACGGAACCATGGAGTTCCGGGAATGCGTGTTCGAAAACTGGCGGTTTTCTGGCTGCTCGATGCCGCGTCTGGGGTTTGTGGACGCGGTGTTTCGGGGCTGTGATTTATCCAACCTGGATTTGACCGGGTGCAGCCTGCTGCGCTGCCGGTTCGAGGATTGCAAGGCGGTGGGGCTGACCCTGGCGGAGGCCAAGCTGCGGCAGGTGACCTTCGAGCAGTGCGGCATGCGGCTGGCCAACCTGTCGGGCTGCCAATGCAAGGGCGCGGGTTTTTTTCGCTGCGATTTGGAGGGGGCGTCCATGTTGGGCTGCGCGCTGGGGAAGGCCCCATTTGACCGCTGCCGGCTACTGGACTGCAACCTGTGCGGCACAGCCCTTTCCGGCATCGATTTCACCACCTGCGACATCGGGGGCTGGCTTCTGGGCGGCGGCGAGCTGCGGGGGGCGGTGGTCACCCCGTTCCAGGCGGCGGAGCTGGCCCGGCTGCTGGGCGTGGTCATTAAGGAGGGCAGCTTGTGAGGGCGGGAAGACGATGGTACGCGCTGGCCTTCGGCCTGCTGCTTCTGCTCGAGGCGCTGATCGCGGTGTTTGTGCACGACCGGTTCGTGCGCCCGTATCTGGGGGATGTGCTGGCGGCGGTTCTTCTCTACTGCCTGGCGCGGGCGGTTGGCGGGCGGGCGCCCGCCTGGCTGCCGGCGGCGGTCTTCCTGGCTGCGGCGGCGGTGGAGGCGGCCCAGTATTTTCAGCTGGGCGCGCGGCTGCACCTGGACACGGTGCCGGTGATTCGCGTGATTCTGGGCAGCGTGTTCGACTGGATGGATATTCTCTGCTATGCCGTCGGGGCGGGGCTGTGCGCGCTGTGGCAGGCGGCGGAGCCGCGGATTCTCTCGCGGAAAACAGGATAAGAGCCGGCTCCGGGAAGGTGGACGGATTTTCCCGGAGCTTTTTGTTTTTATGGCTTGTCCAAAGTCAGAACCGCCGGCCGAAAGCAACGCTTTCAGCCGGCGGTTTTCTGCGGCATTATAAAAGGGGGACGGTCAAAACCGTCCCCCTTGGCTTATTGCGGCGTGATGTCGTCAAAAAGGAAATCGTGCAGCTTCTGTTTGGTGGCGGTCTCGTCAAAGGTGATAACCGACACACCGTTGATGGTTTCCGGCATCAAATCCACGTTCATGGGGAAACGCATCTGATCGAACTTGGCGCTGCCGCTTTTGAGAACGGCGGTGCCGAGTCCCAGGATTTTCGAGGTGGACAGACTGGTTTCCATCAGCGGCACCACCTTGGCGGCCATGGAGGGGTATTCCAGCGGATTCATGGCTAGGGCCTTGTTGAAAACCTGCTCGATGACGCGGCGCTGCCGGTCGGTGCGCTGGCGATCGTCCCCGTTGCCTGCATACCGCACCCGGCTGTATCCGCAGGCCTGCATGCCGTTCAGGGTCTGGACGCCCGCCTTTTTGACATAGGTAGGGGTTTCTTTATAGTATTTGCAGTATTCCTTAATACTTTCATTGGTGCTTTTGATTTCGTTGGCTTGTACATCGATGGTCACGCCGCCCATGGCGTCCACCACCTTGGCCATGGAGTCAAAATCTACCGTCACATAGTCCCGCACGTTCAGGCCAAAATTCTGATTGATGGTCTGGATGGCCAGCTCCGGGCCGCCATAGGCATAGGCGTGGGCCAGTTTTTCCTTGGATTTGCGCCCCTGGATGGTCACATAGGAATCCCGCAGCAGGGAGGTGGCCTTCATTTTGTTGTTCTTGCGATCGACGGTCAGAATCATGATGGCGTCCGAACGGCAGGATTCCCCCTGCCGCGTGTCCACCCCGAACAGGGCGATATTGGTGATGTCGTCGTATTTCTCATCATTGAACTGGCTGTCGATACCCAGGGCGGAATTGTCCTGCGGGATGGCGTTGCGCTTAAGCTGCCCATTGAGCCAGAAAGCATAGACCGCCAGGCCGCAGACACACAGAATGAGCAGACAGGGCAGCATCACGAGCAGTATGCGGATCGCCTTGGGCAGGCGCTTTTTCTTCTTTTTCCGGTGGGAGGGCTGAAGCGGAACGGGAGCTTGTTTGGGCATGGCGGTTATCCTTCCTTTTACACGTCGCGTTTACCTGTTGCTTTTCTAGTATACCTCCGAATCGGGGGAATGCAAGAAAAAAACTTGTAAAATAATGCTTACGAAGAGTAAAAAAGGCGCGGCCCTTCAAAAGCACAGCGGCGGTGCATGGCCGGGACGGGAATAACGGCTTGAATTTTTCTTAAAATTCGGTGAAGAGGCGGGTGCCGGCCGTTTTTTTGCGGTATACTGAGTGGCGGACGGGAGCGCAGCCCCGCCCGGAGAAAGGCGGTATGGATATGGAAACGGCGCGGTATACCATTCTCATCGTGGAGGACGACGACACCATTGCCCGGCTGGTGAGCGACAGGCTCAGCCGGTGGGGGATGGAGACGGTGGTTGTCGAGGATTTCAGCGCGGTGCTGGACACCTTCGTGAAGGTGCAGCCCCATCTGGTGCTGCTGGATATTTCGCTGCCCTTCTGCAACGGGTACCACTGGTGCGAAGAAATCCGCCGGCTGTCCAAGGCACCCATTATTTTCCTGTCCAGCGCGTCGGATAACCTGAATATCGTCATGGCCATGAATATGGGCGGGGACGATTTCATCGCCAAGCCCTTCGATCTGGAGGTGTTGACCGCCAAGGTGCAGGCGCTGCTCCGGCGCACCTATGATTTTCAGGGGCAGGCGGCTTTTCTGGAGCACCGGGGAGCGATCCTCCGGCTGGGGGATCCGGTTCTCACCTATCGGGACAAGCGGGCCGAGCTGACCCGCAACGAGTACAAAATCCTGCAGCTGCTGATGGAGAACAAGGGACGGGTATTGTCCCGGGAGCTTCTCATGAAGCATCTGTGGGAGAGCGAGAGCTTCATCGACGACAACACTTTGACTGTCAATGTGGCCCGGCTGCGCAAAAAGCTGGAGGAGATGGGGCTGGAGGATTTCATCGTGACAAAAAAAGGCCTGGGCTATCTGGTAGAGGCGTGACGGCCCGGCAAGGAGGGGAAATGCGTATGGAACAGGCCAAGCTGCTGCCCGCCTATTTCCTAGCGCGGTGGCGGGTGCTGCTGGCGTTCGCGGCGTTCAGCGGGATATACGCCGCCGTGTATCTGCTGTATCACGAGCCGCTGGAGCCGGTGCTGTACGCCGGGCTGCTGACAGCGGCGCTGGGGGCCGGGATCGGCGTGGCGGATTTTCTCAAATACCGTCGGCGTCACATGGCGCTGCGCTGCCAAATCGAGGCGGCGGGGGTAACCCTGGATCGTCTGCCCGAGGCGGGGGATCTGCTCGATCGGGACTATCAGGAGCTGGCTGCTGCGCTCTCGCAGCGGAACGCCGCCCTGGTCAGCGAGGCGGACAGCCGGCTGAGCGAGCGGATGGATTACTACACCCTGTGGACCCATCAGATCAAGACCCCCATCGCCGCCATGCGGCTGCTGCTCCAGGAAGAGGAGACGCGCACCGGCGAGCTGGAGCAGGAGCTGTTCAAGATCGAGCAGTACGCCGACATGGCGCTGCAGTATCAGCGGCTGGAGAGCCTGAGTTCCGATTTGCAGCTGGAGTCCTGCTCCCTGGACGGGATTCTCCGCCAGGCGCTCAAGAAAATGGCCACCCCCTTCATCCGGCGGCGGATTTCCCTGGAGTTTGACGGGACGGGGGCGACGGTGCTCACCGATGAAAAATGGCTGACCTTCGTGGTGGAACAGCTGTTGTCCAACGCGCTGAAATATACGCCGCCGGGCGGGCGGATCACCCTGTACCTGGAGGCGGACAAGACCCTGGTCGTTGAGGACAACGGCATCGGTATTCGGGCGGAGGACATCCCTCGGATTTTCGAGCGGGGGTTCACTGGCTTCAACGGACGGATGGACAAGAAGTCCACCGGCATCGGCCTGTACCTCTGCCGGCGGATCCTCTCCCGCCTGTCCCACACCATTGCCATCGAGTCCCGACCGGGAGAGGGCACGCGGGTGCGGGTGGGGCTGGCCTCCCAGGCGATCGAGCTGCAGTGACAGGATTGTAAGGTTGAGGACGGGATTGTAAGCCAAAGCGATGGCGGCGCCTCGTTTTTTTCTTTATACTATAAGCATACTCCATATAAGAAACGAGGTTTACCCGTATGGCGCTTTTAGAAGTTAAGAATCTGAAAAAGGTATACACTACCCGCTTCGGCGGCAACCAGGTGCAGGCGCTGTCCAACGTCTCCTTCTCGGTGGAGGAGGGGGAATACGTGGCCATCATGGGCGAGTCGGGCTCCGGCAAGACCACCCTGCTGAACATCCTGGCTTCCCTGGATAAGCCGACCAGCGGCGAGGTGCTGCTGGAAGGCAAGAATCTGACAAAAATCAAGGACAAGGACATTTCCGCCTTCCGGCGGGAGCATCTGGGCTTCGTTTTCCAAGATTTTAATCTGTTGGACACCTTCTCGGTGCAGGACAACATTTTCCTGCCCTTGGTGCTTTCTGGTAAGCCCTATCCGGAGATGAAGCGCCGGCTGGATCCGCTGGCGAAGCTGCTGGGCATTACCGAGCTGCTGGGGAAATACCCCTATGAGATTTCGGGCGGGCAGAAGCAGCGGGCGGCGGTGGCCCGGGCGCTGATCACCCAGCCCCGTCTGGTGCTGGCCGACGAGCCCACCGGCGCCCTGGATTCCAAGGCGGCCACCCAGCTGCTGCGGCTGTTTTCCGATATCAATCGGCAGGGGCAGACTATCCTGATGGTCACCCACAGCACCCAGGCGGCCAGTCACGCGGGCCGGGTGCTGTTCATCAAGGACGGCGAGGTGTTCCACCAGCTCTACCGCGGCGGGATGACCAACGACGAGCTGTATCAGAAAATCGCGGACACCCTCACGGTGCTGGCTACGGGGGGTGGGGAGGTTGGCTAAGGTATTCTATCCCCGTCTGGCCGCCACCAACCTGAAGAAAAACGGCAGCACCTATTTTCCCTATATGCTCACCAGCGTCTGCTCGGTGCTGACCTTCTACACCATGCACGCCCTGGCCGCCAACCCGGGGCTCGCGCAGATGCCCGGGGCGGACAGCTTGAAGATGATTCTGAATCTCGGGGTCATCGTGGTGGGGCTGTTCTCCGCCATCCTGCTGTTTTACACCAACGGCTTTCTCATCAAGCGGCGCAAGAAGGAGCTGGGGCTGTACAGCATCCTGGGCATGGAGAAAAAGCACATTGCCCGGGTGCTGTTTTACGAGACGCTGTTCACCGCGGCGGTCAGCCTGCTTCTAGGGCTGGCGGGCGGCTTACTTATCGGCAAGCTGCTGTTCATGCTGTTGATGAATATCCTGCAGTTCACCACACCCATCGTCTATACGGTGACGCCGGACAGCCTGCTCGTGACGGCGGCGCTGTTCGCCGCCGTGTTCGCGCTGACCCTGCTGACCAATTTGCGGCAGATTCACCTGGCCGACCCCATCAATCTGCTGCGCGGCGGCCAGCAGGGGGAGAAGGAGCCCCGTGTTAAGTGGCCCCTGCTGGTCATCGGGCTGCTGTCCCTGGGCGGTGGGTATTTTATCGCGCTGACCGTTAAATCCCCGCTGGACGCGCTGCTGCTGTTCTTTGTGGCGGTGATCCTGGTCATCATCGGCACCTACTGTCTCTTCACCGCCGGGAGCATCGCGCTGCTCAAGGCCCTGAAGCGCAAAAAGAGTTTTTACTATAAGCCGGGGAACTTCATCGCCGTGTCGGGCATGCTCTATCGGATGAAGCAGAACGCGGTGGGGCTGGCCAACATCTGTATCCTGTCCACCATGGTGCTGGTGACCGTTTCCACCACCGTGTCCTTGTATATCGGGCAGAATGACATCCTGCGCAACCGGTACCCGCTGGACATGTCGGTGTCCTGCCCCGACACGCCGGAGGCCATCCAGGCCACAGACGAGCTGCTGACCCGCCTGGCGCGGGAGAACGAGGTGACGATTCCCGTCCGGTACGGCTACAGCTCCATTCCCTATATCACCGCCTTCCGGGACGGGAACGGGTTTTACAGCGCGGTGCCCGAGGGGATGAACGCCACGCCGGCCGACATCGCCGTGATCCGCGTGATGCCTCTGGAGAGCTATACCCGCATGACGGGGAAGGAGGTCTCTCTGGAGGAGGACGAGGTGCTGGTGTATACCGACACCATGACCACCTTCGGCGCGAACACCCTGGTGCTCAACCATGTCCCGCTGCGGGTGAAGGCGGAGCTGGACGACCTGCCGCTGGCCCCCAAACGGAAGGATCCGGCCCAGCCGACCGTGCATCTGGTCTGCCGGGACAAGGAGGTGATGCTCCATCTGGCGGAAATCCTGGACATGGAGAATCAGACGCTCATCTACGAGCAGTCCTTCAACATCACCGGCGGGGAAGAGGCCGCCGCGGCGTTTTCCCAGGCGGTGAAGGACGCGCAGGACACCATCCCCGGCTTGCGCTCCGACAGCCAGTATCTGGCCAAGACCAGCTGGTACGCCTCCTTCGGCGGCTTTCTATTCATCGGGATTTTTCTCGGACTGCTGTTCATGATGGCGGCGGTGCTTATCATATACTATAAGCAGATTTCCGAGGGCTACGACGATCACGACCGGTTTACTATCATGCAGAAGGTGGGCATGTCCCGCAAGGAGGTGCACCGGACGATTATGAAGCAGATTCGCCTGGTGTTTTTCCTGCCGCTGGCCGCCGCCGCGCTGCACATCGTCATGGCGCTCAAGGTGATGGTCAAGATGCTGGGGGCCTTCGCCCTGACCAACACGGCCCTGATTGTCACCTGCACCGGCGTGACGCTGCTGCTGTTCGCCGGCCTGTATTTCCTGGTTTACACCCTGACCGCCCGGACCTATTTTCGGCTGGTGCAATAAAAGCGCCGCGGCGGGCCGGGGCGTGAACCGTCGGACGTCACGCGGGAATTTGTCCTTTCCGGTTGGAACAGCCGAAACCGTTCAAATTTCCGGCCTGCGAAAGAATGGATGGTTGGTATGATGATCTTGGAATTTTTGCAGAAGGCCGGGCGGTTGCTTTGCCTGTGGGGCGGCACCGCCCTGTCCATCCTGCTGGTGGGGCTGGCGGGGCTGGTGTTCCTCCTGCTGCAAATGGTTTCGGACGGGGTGGATTGGATTTTGAAGCCCCGGGGCCGCCGGGCGCGGGAGACATAGAGAAATTTTGAAAAAAAGATAAAAAAGCGCTTGACATTGTGCCGGCTGTATGCTATCCTATAACACGTCGGTTGGACAGGTTCGCAAAAGTGACCTGAAAACCACAACATATGGGGGTATAGCTCAGCTGGGAGAGCGCTTGAATGGCATTCAAGAGGTCAGCGGTTCGATCCCGCTTATCTCCACCAAAAAATCCAACAGCCTTAAGGGCTGTTGGATTTTTTCTTTAAGAATCGACTGCAATATCGTTATCAATTATCCAGTAGGTAAAAGATTTATTCACCACATGCTTTCATAAACAAGGAGACAAAACTATGAAGCCCTTCCGCATTATATATCACTGTGGGGATGAACTTACCCTGCGGACAAAAGTGAAGTCCGGTCGGTTGGCGGATGATAACGGTATTCTTACTATAGTGCCTCGCCATGAGCAACAAACCATTGCGTTAGACGCTATACGCAGCGTAGAGCTGTTTATGATGAATGGAATAGGAAGCTGCCTTAAAATTCGGAATGGGGACAGCACCATCTTTATTAGTGTGGTGCGTTTCTGCATTGCCGGTCAATTCTCGGTGGTGAACATGCTCGGCACCCGTAAGCTAAAGGCTTTACTGGAAGCCCGTATCCTGTAAGTAAACATTCACCGGCGGGGCAGACGGCCGGCGGGATTCCATTTTATATAGCAAAACCCCCGGTTCTACCGGGGGCAGCATAACTGTGACAGCGGCGATACGGCTATACGGCCGTATTTGGGGATAGCGCGCCGCCGCCTGTTCAATTCGTCCGTTTTTTGCGGATAATCACCGCCGCTATAGACGCTCCGATGACTGCCGCCGCACCGAGCACGATAAGCAGCACGCGGATGAACCACGTCGAAGTAGGCTTGCCGTCCTTGGCGGCAGAGATATCTGTCGCGGCGTCGGAATCGCCGCTTTTACGGGCGCCGATTCGATCCAGACTGTCATAATAAGCTTTTGCAACCTGTCTTTCATCCAGTCCCTGTGTGTAGATTTTGGCGCCTAGTACCACATAATTGGTAAAATCCGAAAGCATTTCTTCTTTATAGGAAACGTTGCAGCCGATCCCCAATTTATTGTATATGGCATTGCCAAGCCGGAATTGACCAGTGAATTTTTCCTGCCCAATGAGTACGCCGTTGTAATATAGCTGCAGCATACGGTCTTCCGGGTCATAGGTACCCAGCACATGCGCCACCCGTTTGGCGTCTATCCCTGTTCCTTCCAGCAGGTCGCTGCCGGCAGCCATAACGTAGTGGGGATTTTCGGAATAATTCCCCTGCGTCGAGCCCAGCTGAAAGTTCATCTGTCCTCTTTTTCCGCGCAGATACAGCGTCACGCCGCCGTCGTTGCAGGAAGTGAAGAAGCCAGAGGTCTCGGAAGGAACTTTTTCCAGCTGAACGAACAGCTCCAGAGCAAAGCCTTTCATCAGCATCTCTTCCAGCTGATCCGGGGACGACAGCTCATCAAGCCTCAGCTCAATATAATCGCCGCGTTCCTTAGCCCGGAAGCCTGTGGTCTCGTATGGCTTGTTTCGATAATGGACGGTTACATCGCCGGCTCTGCCGCCGATACCCTTGACGGTAACATGGCCCTTTTGATCCACGGGCAGTCCGTTGGCAAAGCCAAGATCAAAATATGGCTCGGGGAGTGTTACGGCGGTGTCTGGTTCTTCAGGCTCTACCAGCGCGTTGCCCGCTGTGGGATCTCCTGGGAACTTGGTTTCCGCGTTCTGTGCGGGGGTATAAGGCAGCTTCAGCACTCTAGTGCCGAACCAGGAAACCACAAACTCCTTTGTGTTTTCATTGGCCACCAGCCACGCGGTATCCGGCGCGGCTTTATAAGAGTCCAAGTCGGTTTCCGCCGTAGGCCATAACACTACCTGCGGATTGGCAAGGGAATACAGTTCCGCCGTTCCGCCGCCGTATCCATGATGCGCCAGCTGCAGAATGTCACTTTTCAACTCGCCGCCATACTTGGCCGACAGATAATCGGAGGATTCCTTGGCAGAATCTCCCAAGAACAAGATTTTTTGGCTTTTTATAGTGACAGTGAACACGCTGGAGCTGGCGTTCAGACTCATATCCCGTACAGTAAGAGGGAACAGATCCTCATAGGTGAATAGGAATTCCACCTCGGCGTCGCGGATGAAATACCGGTATCCGCTGTGTACATTGGAGACCGGTACATTCGGTATGTATTTGCGGATGTTGTTCTTAAATGTGGTAAGCCGGGCGCGATGACTATCCAGCATATAGGCGGATTCGGAATGAGCGATATCCTCCTCGTTGGGGAAATTGTAAATTAGCTTTTCTATGGTTACTTGCTTGCTATATTTTTCAATAAAATCATTAAATGTTCCGATATGGTCGCCATGCGCATGGGTGAATATCCACGCGGCTATGACGATTTCCCCGTCGGCATATTGATCCAATATCCCGTATAGCTTATCCGCCTGCGCATAATTTTTCTCAGGCCATCCGCCGTCGATCAGCAGAAAACTGCCGTCGGCCAGACGGAAAACATAGCTCATTCCCTCCCGTATTTCCTCTGTAATCAGCTGTACCTGAACCAGAAAAGGAGCGGCGGTTCCGTTATAACGGTTTTCCTCCGCTTTGCCGGGCAGCATGCTTTTATTCTCCACAGTTACGCGCAGGCTGGCGTCGTGGGGAGAGTAGGAAACGTTGACCAGACGCTTGTCAGAAAGGTACACGGCAAACCGATTGTTTCCGACCTGGTTGTCGGCATATTTTTTATAGCCTGCCTTCTCCAACTGTTCCAGGTAGGCTGTATAATCCTTGCTTTCCAGTCCGGTGTAAAGATGGGTTTCGCTGTTTCCGCCGCTAAACCGCCCTTTGTAGGTTCCGCTTTTGTATGCGCCGAAATCGAATCCGTTCTGGTTCTGCCCAGCCGCGGAAACAGTAGGCAGTGTAATCAGCGGCGCTATGCACAATATCCCGATTGCCGCCGTTAGAATCCACGAAATAACCTGTTTCATAGTACGCTCTCCTTTTTCTGTATATAATGAGGAAAACAAAAAGGCTACGAAACGCGGCCGGCCCCTATGCCGGGCCTACCTCGATGGAATAGCCGGCGAACCGCTGAAGCGTTCGGTCGTCGATTTCGCTGTCAGTGACCAGGGTCAGGGAAGCGTCCAGACGGCAGAGAAGCAAGGGCGCGTTTACAAGGAACTTATCCTTTGTTACCATGATATAGGCGGCGTCTGCCTGCTTCAGGTATGCGCGCATCAGCGAAAGATAAGCGCTGTGAATAATAAACAGCCCCTTTTCGTTAATAGCGGAGGGCGTCACAAACGCCTTGGTGATATGCAGGTTTTCCAGGGCACTGACAGCGGGTTCGCCGTAGCAGGCCATTTCTTCCTTGTCGTAGTACCCGCCGGTGAAAATAACCTGGATATCCGGAACATCCTCAAAGCTTCGCATCACGTCTACTGCATTGGTGACCACCGTCAGCCGGCACGGCTGCTTCCTCAGGCATTGGGCCAGCAGCAGGGCCGTACTTCCAGAGTCGATCGCCACCACATCGCCATCACAGACAAGACGGGCGGCGGCTGCTGCCACCGAGGACTTTGCCTTATGGTTCTGCTTTATCCGGCAGGAAAGCGGTTGCAGGTGCTGCCTTTCCGCCCGCAGGGCGCCGCCGTGGGTACGTTCTATCAGGCCCTCCTGCTCAAGTGCTATCAAGTCTTTGCGCACCGTTTCGTTTGTCACTCCAAAGCGCGTTGTCAATTCTTTGACGTCAACTGCGCCTCGCTCGCCGACCAGGACAGCGATTGCGCTTCGTCTTTCTTTCGTAAGCAAATCCAATCAAATCCAATCATTCGCAATTTAATCCAATGTCGTTTTAGCGCTTAGCTAATTCATTGTCAATATGCTTTCTTCGAAATCAATAGGAAAGGAGAAAACTCATGGCCAACCTGATTATCGGCAACGGCGAGGATCTCCGCGCCCTGGTGGATAGCCTGTTCACCCTGCGGGACCCGGAGAAGGAGGCGGCCCTGTCCGAGGAGGAGCGGGAGGCCCTTCGCCGGAAACGGGAAGAGGAGATCCGGCTTCTTTGAAGTTGCCCCCGGTATGGGCGGCGGCCCTTGACAGACACACAAGATATGGGGTAAAATAGGATGTTGACGTTTCCCGGTCGTCGTGCCGGGAACACTTTTTTACGGGACGCTGCGAATTCACTAGAAGGAATGAGGAAACCCATGGCAACGAAAAAGCCCGCCTACGGCAACGACAGCATCACCTCCCTGAAAGGGGCCGACCGTGTGCGCAAGCGCCCGGGTGTTATCTTCGGATCTGACGGTCTGGAGGGCTGCGAGCACGCTGTGTTCGAGATTCTGTCCAACTCCATCGATGAGGCCCGGGAGGGCTACGGCAGCCGCATCGTGACCACCCGGTACGAGGACGGCTCCATCGAGGTGCAGGACTTCGGCCGCGGGATGCCGGTGGACTACAACCAGAAGGAGCAGCGGTTCAACTGGGAGCTGATTTTCTGCGAGCTGTACGCTGGCGGCAAATACAACACCAACGAGGCGGAAAGCTATGAGTTTTCCCTGGGCCTCAACGGTCTGGGCGCCTGCGCCACTCAGTATTCCTCCGAATACATGGACGTGGAGGTGCGCCGGGACGGGTATAAATACACCCTGCATTTCGAGCGGGGCGAGAACGTGGGCGGTCTGCAAAAGGAGCCGTACGCTAAGCGGGACACCGGCACCGTCATCCGTTGGAAGCCAGATTTGCAGGTGTTCACCGATATCGCGGTGCCGGTTGAGTATTTCCGGGATATTCTGCGCCGGCAGGCTATCGTCAACCAGGGCCTGGTGTTCGTTCTCCGGTCGCAGAACGGCCGCGGCTTCGACACCGAGGAGTTCGTCTATGAAAACGGCATCGCCGACTATGTGCGGGAACTGACGGGCGAGGAGGCCCTCACCGACGTGCAGGTCTGGTCGGCGGAGCGCCGTGGCCGCGACCGGGCGGACAAGCCGGAGTACAAGGTTAAGCTGAACGTGGCCCTCTGCTTCTCCAACAAGCACAACCTACTGGAATACTACCACAATTCCAGCTGGCTCGAGCATGGGGGCGCGCCTGAAAAGGCAGTGCGTTCCGCCTTCGTTTCCCAGGTGGACGCCTATCTCAAGCAGAATGGCCGGTACCTGAAGAACGAGAGCAAAATCAGCTTTCAGGACATCCAGGACTGCCTGGTGCTGGTTTCCTCCTCCTTCTCGACCCAGACCTCCTATGAGAACCAGACCAAGAAGGCCATCACCAACAAGTTCATCCAGGAGGCCATGGCCGATTTCCTGCGGCACAACCTGGAGGTGTATTTCCTGGAAAATAAGGCCGAGGCGGACAAGCTGGCCGAGCAGGTGCTCATCAACAAGCGCAGCCGGGAGAAGGCGGAAACCACCCGCCTGAACCTGAAGAAAACCCTGCAGAGCGGTAACGACCTGACCTCCCGGGTGCAGAGCTTCGTGGACTGCCGCAGCCGGAACGTGGAGGAGCGGGAGCTGTTCATCGTGGAGGGTAAGTCCGCCATGGGCTCCTGCGTCCAGGCCCGTAACCCTGATTTCCAGGCCATCATCCCCGTGAGGGGCAAAACGCTCAACTGCCTGAAAGCGGAGTACGATAAGATTTTCAAGAACGAGATCATCACCGACCTGCTCAAGGTCATGGGCTGCGGCGTGGAGGTCAAGAGCAAGGCCAACAAGGATCTGGCCACCTTCGATTTGAGCCTTCTGCGGTTCAACAAGGTCATCATCTGCACCGATGCCGACGTGGACGGCTTCCAGATCCGCACCCTTATCCTCACCATGCTCTACCGCCTGACCCCCACCCTCATTGAGAAGGGCCGGGTCTTCATCGCCGAAACCCCCTTGTATGAAATCACCTGCAAGGACGATACCTACTTCGCTTACGACGACCGGGAGAAGACGGAGGTCCTCGCCGGACTGGAAGGGAAGAAGTACACCATCCAGCGCTCCAAGGGCCTGGGCGAGAACGATCCCGATATGATGTCCCTGACCACCATGAATCCCGCCACCCGCCGCCTGGTGCAGGTCACTCCCGCCGACGCGGAGGATACGGCGCGCATGTTCGACATTCTGCTGGGGGACAACCTCAGCGGCCGGAAGGACTTCATCGCCGAGCGTGGCAGCCTCTACCTCGAGATGGTGGATGTCAGCTGACAACTGAAACGCATAGCGTTTCAGTTGTCTTGGAAAAAGCCCTTGCGGGCCAAAGCGGAGCGAATGTTAGCTGCATAGAAGAAGGAAGGATCACATGGCGAAAAAAATCCGAAAAACGCCGGTCATCGACAAGCTGCCGGATAACGCCCATATCGTAGGAGCGGGTCTGGTGGAGAACCAGAAGATCACCGATACGCTGGAGACCAACTACATGCCCTACGCCATGAGCGTGATCATGTCCCGCGCCATCCCGGAAATCGACGGGTTTAAGCCCTCCCATCGCAAGCTGCTGTACACCATGTATAAGATGGGGCTGCTGGGCTCCGGCCGCACCAAGTCGGCCAATATCGTCGGCTCCACCATGAAGCTCAATCCCCACGGCGACGCCGCTATTTACGAGACCATGGTGCGCCTGTCCGCCGGATATCAGGCCCTGCTGCATCCCTTTGTGGATTCCAAGGGCAACTTCGGCCGGTTCTATTCCTCCGACATGGAATACGCCGCCTCCCGGTACACCGAGGCCAAGCTAGCCCCCATCGCGGCCGAGCTGTTCCGCGACATCGACAAGGACACCGTGGACTTCGTGGACAACTACGACGCCACCATGAAGGAGCCCACCCTTCTGCCCGTCGGCTTTCCCACCGTGCTGGTCAACAACAACATGGGCATCGCCGTGGGCATGGCCAGCAACATCTGCTCCTTCAACTTAAGCGAGGTGTGCGAGACCACCATCGCCCTGATGAAGGATCCGCAGCACGACCTCACCGCCACCCTGAAAGCCCCGGATTTCCCCGGCGGCGGCCTGGTGGTCTACCGGCGGGAGGAACTGGAGAAAATCTACGAAACCGGTCGGGGCAGCGTGAAAATCCGCAGCGTCTATACCTACGACAAGGCCGCCAACTGCATTGACGTCACCGAAATTCCCTTTACCACCACCGTGGAGGCCATCATCGCCAAGCTGGCGGATCTGGTCAAAAGCGGCCGGGTGCGGGAAATCGCTGACGTGCGCAACGAAATCGGCCTGGACGGCCTGAAAATCACCATTGACCTCAAGCGGGGCGTCGACCCGGACAAGCTGATGAACCGGCTGTTCGCCATGTCCCCGCTGGAGGATTCCTTCTCCTGCAATTTCAACCTGCTCATCGCCGGCGTGCCCCAGGTGCTGGGCGTGCGCCGGATCCTGGAGGAGTGGATCGCCTTCCGCACCGAATGCGTGCGCCGGCGGGTGTATTTCGACCTGCAAAAAGCCAAGGACAAGCTCCACCTGCTCCGGGGGCTGGAGAAAATCCTGCTGGACATCGACAAGGCCATCCGCATCGTCCGGGAAACCGACGAGGAGGCCGAGGTGGTGCCCAACCTGATGATCGGCTTCGGCATCGATGAAATTCAGGCCGAATACGTGGCCGAAATCAAGCTGCGTCACCTTAACCGGGAATATATTCTCAAGCGCACCGAAGAGATTGACAAGCTGCGCCAGGCCATCGAGGAGATGGAGGCCGTCCTCGGCAGCGCCGCCAAGGTGCGGGCCATCATCGTCAGTGAGCTGCGGGAGATCAGCAAAAAGTACGGCCAGCCCCGCAAGACCCGCCTGCTCTACGCCGCAGATATCGAGGAGGCCGCCGCCGACGTGGAGGAGGAGATCCCCGATTATCCCTGCACCCTCTTCTTCACCGCCGAGGGCTACTTCAAGAAAATCACCCCCGCCTCCCTGCGTATGAGCGGGGAGCATAAGCTCAAGGAGGGGGACGTCATCACCCAGACGGTGGAGACCACCAACAACCGGGATCTGCTCTTTTTCACCGACAAGGGCACGGTCTACAAGGCCAAGGCCGCCGACTTCTCCGACACCAAGGCCAGTGTTCTGGGCGATTACGTCGCCGCTAAGCTGGGCTTCGACGAGGGGGAGAGCGCCCGCTACATGGCCGTCACCGGGGACTATAGCGGCTATATGCTCTTCTTCTTCGAAAACGGCAAGGTCGCCAAGGTAGAGCTGTCCTCCTACGCCACCAAGACCAACCGCCGCAAGCTGGTGGGTGCCTATTCCGACAAGTCGCCCGTCGTGGCCATCGTCCAGGCGCCGGAGGATGGGGAGTTCATGCTCACCGCCACCTCCGGGCGGATGCTGCTGGTGCATACCGGCGCCATCGCGGCCAAGGCCACCCGTAACACCATCGGCGTGCAGGTCATGACCCTCAAGGGCCGTCACCTGCTGCAAAAGGTAGAGCCCTTTACAGAGGGGATGGTCACCAAATCCAACCGCTACCGCACCAAAACCATCCCCGCCGCCGGCGCCCTGCCTTTGGCCGAGGATATCGGAGAGCAGCTGACGCTCGATTAAAGGCCGATGGCTTTATATGTGCGAAAGAAAACTTTTTCATATTTCGCACGGAAAAATGCATAGGATTCCGTTTTGCTGGGCATTCTACTGGTGGCGACGGATACAACCATTTTGCGTTTGCAGTAACCGCTGCCGGGAAAGTCCGCTATCGTTCGGTTCACTCCGTCCGGCAGCGGTCTTTTTCTTTACATATTACATAGCGGGGCAAAACCGGGACGGCGCTAATTTCCGTTTGCCGCTTGATTTTTGCCGGGATGTGTGCTAGTATACTAAGGACTGGAATTGATATACTATTTGGAGGGACAAGTAACATGAGCGTTTGGGAGATCATCATCGGCAGTGTGCTGATTGTGTTTTCGCTGCTGATTATTGCGGTGGTGCTGCTGCAGGAGGGCCGTCAGGCGAACCTGGGAGCCATTGCCGGCGCTGCCGACTCCTTTATGGAAAAAGGGAAGGCCCGCACCATGGACGCGCTGCTGGCCAAGTGGACGAAGGTCATCGCCATTACGTTTTTCGTTCTGGTGTTCGCCGGTATGCTGGTGACCAAGTTCTTATCCTAGGTAAGCGATTACGCCCTGCCCGGTTACGGTGCAGGGCGCTTTTTTTCACGCATGCCGCCCAGGCGGCTGAAAGGGTTGGTAGAACTATGACGGCAAAGGATATGAGAGACAGGGTGATCCGCCATTTCCGGCGGGCGAAAAAGCCCCTGAGCGCGGAGATGCTCGCTTCCCTGATGCGGCTGAAAAAATCGGAGCGTCCCCGCCTGCTGCTGACCTTGCAGCAGATGGAACGAGACGGGGAGCTGACCCAGAGCAAAAAGGGCCGGTACACCCTGGCCGACACGGCGGGCAGCGTACGGGGCCGGATACTGTCCCTCAACAAAAGCTTCGGCTTCGCCCGCCTGGAGGAAACGGGGGAGGACTGCTTCATCGCCGGACGCTACCTGGGTGACGCCCTGCCCGGCGACACGGTGGCCATCCGGATCGGTGCGCCCGATTCCCGCGGTACCCAGGGCGCGGTCGTCAAGGTGCTGGAGCCCGGCCCTCGCCTGTTCGCCGGCCGCCTGACGAGCGAGCGCGCGGATCGCTTCGCCGTAGAGCCGGACGGCGGCTTCCGCTACCCGCTGCCGGTGCGCCGATCCACCGTCGGCGGCGCCGTGCCGGGGGATAAGGTGCGCTTTGCCGTCAAGCGGAACAAGCAGGGGGACTGGACCGCCGGCATCCTGACCGTCTACGGTGCGGCGGACAGCGCCAAAAGCAGCGCCGACGCCATCATCGACAGCCGGGGCATCCCCTATGTCTTCCCGGAGGAGGTCTTCGCCCAGGCGGAGGCCCTCCGAAAAGCCGGCCTCTCCGCCAAAGAGCTGGAGGGGCGGGAGGATCTGCGGGCCCTGCCGCTGTTCACCATCGACGGCCGGGACGCCAAGGATCTGGACGACGCCGTCTCTCTGGAGCGGACGGCGGACGGCTGGGTGCTGGGGGTACACATCGCGGACGTGTCCCACTACGTGCAGGCGGACACCCCCTTGGACGTGGAGGCGCGCCAGCGCGGCACGTCGGTCTATTTTGCCGATCGGGTCATCCCCATGCTGCCCGAGGCGCTGAGCAACGGCGCCTGCTCCCTGAACGCCGGGGAGGACAAGCTTGCCCTCTCCGCCCTCATGACCCTGGACGCCGCCGGCAGCTGCCAAAGCCTCCGCCTGGTCAAATCGGTCATCGTCTCCAAGGTGCGGGGCGTGTACGACGAGGTGAACGCCCTGTTCGCCGGCACAGCGGACGAGGCGGTGCGGGCCAAATACGCGCTCGTCTGGCCCCAGCTCCAGGAGATGCGCCATCTGGCCGCCCTGCTGAAAAGGGCTGCCGAAAAGCGGGGCACCATGGATCTCATCAGTGTGGAAACCCGGTTCATCCTGGACGAGGAAGGCAAGCCCGCCGCCCTGCTGCCCCGCCAAAGCGGGGAGGCCGAGGGGATGATCGAGCAGTTTATGATCGCCGCCAACGTGGCCGTGGCCGCCCTGGCCCGCCGCAAAAAGCTGCCCTTCATCTACCGGGTACATGAGCGGCCCAATCCCGAAAAGCTGGCCCTGCTTATGGAAACCACTCGGGCCCTGGGGCTGAAAACCCCGCTGCAAAGCGACGATTTACCCCAGATGGCCCTGAGGGAGCTGATGGAGGAGGCCCGGGATACCCCTTACGCCCGGCTGGTCAGCGAGCAGCTGCTGCGCTCCATGGCCAAGGCGCAGTACAGCGACAACCCGCTGGGTCACTACGGCCTGGCCCTCCAGGATTACTGCCATTTCACCTCGCCCATCCGGCGGTATCCGGATCTGGCCATCCACCGGATTCTGAGCGATCATCTGGCCCATACCCCTAAGGCGGCCCTGTACGACCGGTACGGCGCTTTTGTTCGGGCCGCGGCTGCGTCCTCCTCCGAGTGCGAGGTGCGGGCCATGACCGCCGAGCGGGACTGTGAGGCCTGCTACAAGGCGGAATATATGCTGGGCTTCCTCGGGCAGACCTTCCCCGGCGTCATCGTCTCCGCCTCTGACTTCGGCCTGTATGTGGAGCTGGAGAACACCGTCACCGGCCTGCTGCGCCTGGAGCACCTGCCGGAGGAGGAGCTGCGCTTCAATGGCGTGGCCTCCTTGACCGATCCCCTGGGCCGTCCCCGCTACACCGTGGGGCAGTCCATCGATATCCAGGTGGCGGCCTGCGATGTGTCCATGGGCCGGGTTAGCTTCACTCTCCCGCCGTCCGCCGATTAATTTATCGCCGCGCGCTCGCCGATGATTAACGCGTCATATCCTGCCAATACTCTGCATAAGAATAGAGACGAAGGGCAGGATATTGGCGATGGAGAGTGTTCTGAAGCGGGCGATTTTGCGCGGCGAACAACAGCAGGAGTGCGATGTGCTGCAGGCCATCCGCGAGGTGTGCCGCCAGCTGGACAGCGTACAGGCGCGTTTTGAGATGGAGAGCGACAGCGATTTGATCGACGCCTGCATCTACGAGATGGAAGCCCTGCGCGCCCGGTACCGGTTTTTGCTTCGGCAGGCCAAGCAGGAGGGGCTCACCGCCTGCGCCAACACACCGCTGTGGGATAACAAAGCCTAAGCGGCCTCGCGTCCCCTGGCCTTCTGATTTTATGGGCCCGAAACGGACAGGTTTCCGCCGGGCGGGAAAGGCTGAGAAGGTCATGAGTCTGGGCATGTGGATCGCTGTGGGGATTGTGGGGAGCGCCGTCGCGCTGGCGGTAATCATCGCGCTGTTCCGGTCGGGGAAGCCGATACGGGGCCTGGTGGGCACGGGCGCCCAGGGGATATGCGCCTTGGCGGCCGTCAACGTGGCGGGCGCGTTCACCGGCGTGTCCCTGGGGCTGAATCTCCTGTCGGGGCTGAGCTGCGTGGTGCTGGGCATCCCCGGCGTGGTGACGCTGCTGTTTTTAAAGCTGATATTCAACGGATAACCAAAAAGCGGAGGAGCCGATTCGGCTCCTCCGCTTTTTTTCTTATGCCCGGGCCGTTCCGGCCTATTTCAGCCGGATGGCGATTTCCGTGTCCGCCCGCCGCATCCCCGCGTCCCCAGTCAGAATGGCCAGCAGACTGCGGTAAAGCAGGGTAGGATCGTTCAGAAAATTTTCCCGGATAAGCCCCGCCTGCATGTCGTCCGCCACCCGCAGGGAAACGGACATGAGGGGAGAGGCGCTGTCCTGGATGGTGCAGGTCACCCGGTAGCCGTGATCCAGCTTTTCCAGCTCCACGGTGTTCTCCTGCTCCCGCCGGATGCGGGTCAGCAGCTGCAGCGCCGCCTTGACCGACCGTTCCCGCAGAGTGTAGGGGATCATCCCCGCCAGGGTGTCGCCCACCTGCCGCCCCGTTTCGGTCAGGGAGATGCGGCCTTCCTCCTCGGTCAGGTGCCCCTGTCGGGCCAGCTCGTCCACGGCGGCGGCGGTCTCGAAGAAATTGGCCATGCCATTGCCCGCGATCAGCTCGGTCACCATCTGGCGCTCCATGGGCTCGCCCACCCCGAGCAGCATATAGCAGATCAGTATTTTGATTTCCTGCGACGTATATAAGCCGCCGGGCTCCACCCCGGCGGAAAAGGCATCCTGAATCGGCATCGTTGATGACTCCTATTATATAAAAACTCAGTATTACTGTATCACAATCCCGACCGAAAGGGAAGTGGGATTTTACACAAGAAACAGCCGGCGGCTTCTCCGGATCTTTTTCTCGGGAAAAATGGCGGTTTTTCTTGACAATCCGGCGGAAAACGAGTAAATTTTTAATGATATGCGCGGAATTTTGCCACCCACATTCTCGCGGCAGAGAACGGCGGGAGGGGCTTTCGCGCGCAATGAAGGAGGGAACCCAACCATGAACGTTTTTTCCAGGGTGAATCAGGCGCTGTTTCCCGGTGCCAAGGAGTACCCCAAGGTCGGCGCGGGCAAAATGGCGCTGCTCGGCCTGCAGCATGCTTTCGCCATGTCCTGTGCCACCATCCTGGTGCCGCTGCTGACCGGGCTGGACGTGGGCGTGGCCCTGTTCGCCGCCGGTATCGGCACCTTGATTTTCCACCTGTGTACCCGCGGCAAGATGCCCACCTTCCTGGGCAGCTCCTTCGCCTTCATCGCCGCCCTGCAGGCGGTCATCGGCGGCGACGAGGCCAATATTCCCAAGGCCATGGGCGGCATCATCGTGGCCGGCCTGTTCTATGTGGTGCTGGCCCTGCTCATTCGGCTCTTCGGCAGCAAATTTATGGACAAGCTCTTTCCCCCGGTGGTGCGGGGCGTGGGCATCGCCATCATCGGCCTGAACCTCGCGAGCGCCGCCATCAATAACATCCAGGGCAATGGCATTACGCTGTTCACCCCTGCGTATTATTGGAGCTGGGGCATCGCCATCGCGGTCTGCCTGACCGCCGTCATCCTGTCCAGCTACGGCAAGGGCATGGTCAAGATGTCCTCCATCGTCATCGCCCTGGCCGCCGGTTATGTCCTGACCCTGATTCTGACCAAGACCGGCCTGGCCCCGGCCGCGCTGATGGATATGGGGAAAATCGCCAATCACGGCTGGGTCGAAATCCCCAACTTCGTTCTGCCCCAGTTTGACCTGAAGGCCATCGGCATGATCGCCCCCATCGCCATCGTCACCTGCGTGGAGCACGTGGGCGACGTGTACGCCAACGGCTCGGTAGTTGGCAAGGACTTTACCAAGGATCCCGGCCTGCACCGCACCATGCTGGGCGACGGCCTGGCCACCATGGCCGCCGGCCTGTTCGGCGGTCCGGCCAACACCACCTATTCGGAGAACACCGCCGTCCTCGCCGCCACCGGCAACTACAATCCTGCCTCCCTGCGGCTGGCGGCCCTCATCGCCATCGCGATCAGCTTCTTCGGCAAGGCCATCGGCGTGGTGGAAACCGTGCCGAATTGCGTGCTCGGCGGCGCCTGCATCGTGCTGTATGGCATGATCTCCTCCGTGGGCCTGCGCACCCTGGTGGAGAATCACGTGGACTTCACCAAAAACCGCAATCTCTGCATCGCGGCGGTGATGCTGGTGCTGGCCATCGGCGGCGCCGTCATCGGCGGCCCGGCCTTTAGCGTCTCGGGCATCGGCCTGGGCATTCTGGCGGGCATCCTGCTCAACCTGGTGCTGCCCGAAGCCAAGAAGGAGGACGCCGGCCTGGTGCCCCACTATCTCAAGGAAGACGAAATCGACGAGGAGCGCGACTAAACCCCGGACGCTTCCGCCATACCGCCCGGTGCCGCCTTCGCGCGGCGCCGGGCCGCTTTATACACACGTGAAAGGAAGTGGCTTCTCATGGCCATCGAAAAAGTCAAGGAATACCTCAAGACCTTCGGTCGGGACGGGGACGTGCAGGAGTTTGACGTGTCCAGCGCCACCGTGGAACTGGCCGCCGCGGCTCTGCGCACCGACTCGGCCCGCATCGCCAAAACCATCTCCCTGTATGGCGACGACGGCTGCCTGCTGATCCTCGCTGCCGGGGACGTGAAAATCGACAATGCCAAATTCAAGGCCCAGTTCGGCAGGAAGGCCAAAATGCTGGCCCCGAGGATGTGGAGCCCCTGACCGGCCATGCCCCCGGCGGGGTCTGTCCCTTTGCCAATCCTGCGGGCGCTCGGGTGTACCTGGATGTCTCCCTGCGGCGTTTCGACGCGGTCTATCCGGCCTGCGGCAGCGCCAACTCTGCCATCCGCCTGACCTGCGAGGAGCTGGAGAAGCTGTCGAATTCCCAGGGCTGGATCGACGTCTGCAAGCCGAAAGAGCCGGTGAACGCCGGTTGAAACAGCGGCTGCTTGGTTTTGTGAAACGGGAGCCGGTGCTCCTGGTCTCGGCGCTCCTCGCGCTGGTTTCCGCGTGCTTTGCGCCCCCTTCGGCGGCGTATCTTCAGTATATCGATTTTCGCACCCTTGGCATCCTGTTCTGCCTGATGGCGGCGGTGGCCGGCCTGTCGGGGGCGGGGGTGTTTGTGGTGGCCGCCCGCCGGCTTTCCGCCCGGGCCCGCCACGTCAAGTCCCTGTCTCTGTTCCTGACCCTGCTCTGCTTTTTGTCCGCCATGCTGATCACCAACGACGTGGCCCTCATCACCTTCGTGCCCCTGACCCTGCTGCTGTTGGAGGGGCTGGAGCAGCGGCACCGGATCTTCGTGGTGGTTATGGAGACGGTGGCCGCCAATCTCGGCAGCATGCTCACCCCGGTGGGCAACCCGCAGAACCTGTATCTCTACGCCCGCTATGGGATCGGTGCCGGCGAGTTTTTCGCCGTGACCGCCCCGGTGTGGGCCGCGGGCCTTCTGCTGACGGTGCTGGCCGTGGGCCTGTCCCGCCTGCCGCGCACCCCGGTGCCTTATCTGCCTGCGTCCGGCCCTATCTCCCGGCGCACCGCCCTGTTTTACGGCGTGGTGTTTCTGCTCAGCCTCTTGGCTGTGTTCCGCCTGCTTCCCTGGTGGCTGGTGCTGGGGGCGACCGTCGCCGCCGTGGCCGTCGCGGATCGCCGCCTGTTCCGCTCGATCGATTACAGCCTGTTCGCCACCTTCGTTTTCTTTTTCATCCTGGTGGGCAACCTTGGCTCCCTGCCCGTCGTCCGGGACATCCTGTCCCGCCTGCTGGTGGGCCGGGAACTGCCGGTTTCCATCCTGGCCAGCCAGGCAGTCAGCAACGTCCCCGCCGCTCTGCTGCTCTCCGGCTTCACCGAGAATTGGAAGCCCCTGCTCGTCGGGGTCAATATCGGCGGCCTGGGCACCCTGGTGGCCTCCATGGCCAGCCTCATTTCCCTGCGCCTGTACGCCCGCACTCCGGGCGCGCGCGGCGGACGCTATTTTCTGGTGTTCACCGCCGTTAACGCGGTCTTTCTCCTGGTGCTGGGCGGCGGGGCTCTTCTGCTGCTGTAGCGTTTCCAGCAAGGCGGGCTTGTCCTGCCCGCGGCCGTATGGTACAATAGAAGCAAGCTCTTGCTTGGCCTACATGGAATTTCAAGGAACGGAAGGTTGAACCTATGACGAATATCCGGTGTCTGCGCCTGCACATGGCGGCGCTGTGCCTTTTGCTCGCGAGCCTGCTGGCCGCCGCGCTGGCTGGCTGCCATCAGCCCGCCGCTACCTCGAGCGACGGGGGAGAGAGCCTGGGCCTCATCAGCGTGCCTCCGCTGCTTTCGGTGGATATGGCCACGCTGCTAACGGCGCAGCAGGTTTCCGACGCCCTGGCGACGGAAGTAACCGGCCCCCAGATTTACGAGGAGGTCACGGCCCATTTCGAGTCGGAAGACGCTCTGACCACCGCCGACATCACCCTTAACGAGGTGACCCGGGAGGTCTTCGACGTCCAATTGGCCGTCATCCGGGAAACCTATACCGACCTGGAAGAAGCGCCCAACCTGGCGGACGCCGCCTTCTGGAGCCAGGAGAACAAGGAACTGATCCTTTACGGGAAGGGGTATATGGCGAGCATCGTGGTGGATATCCACGGCGTAAGCGAGGACAACGCCAACCTCCTGGGGGCCCGGCAGCTGGCCTCCCTCGTGCTGGATAAGCTATAAGAAAAAACGGGCCGTTTCGGCCCGTTTTTTTATCTATGCTTAAGCATGTAGGGGACAGCGCGAAGCGGTGGCCCCTACAAAAAGCCGCCCGCTAGGCGGGTGGGATTGTGGGCTTAAGCAAGAGCAACACCTTTCCTGGTATAATGACGATGTTCAAGCCGTCAAAAAAGAAGGAAAGGTGTTGCTCTATGGCACAAAGTTTAGCACATTCAAAATGGGTATGCAAGTACCACATCGTGTTCAGTCCGAAGTATCGAAGAAAGATCATCTACAACCAATTACGAGTGGATATACAGCAGTATATTCGGGATTTGTGCAAATGGAAGGGTGTGGAGATATTGGAGGGGCATATGATGCCCGACCATGTGCATCTGCTGTTGTCGATACCGCCGAAATATTGCGTCTCCAGCTTTATGGGGTACTTGAAAGGGAAATCGGCAATGATGATCTTTGAAAAACACGGGAATCTGAAGTACAAGTTCGGCAACAGGCACTTCTGGGCAACCGGGTATTACGTGAGTACCGTTGGACTGAATGAGGCAACCATCAAGAAATATATCCGAGAGCAGGAAAAGCAGGATATGCTCGAAGACAAATTGACTACCAAAGAATACGACGACCCTTTCAAGGGTAGCCGGTAGTCAGTCCACTACGGCTTGAACATAGTGAAAGCCAGCGTCTTTTAGGCGCTGGCCTTCCTATGCCCTTCTAGGGCTCCTTCATGCCACCCGTTTTACGGGTGGTCATGACTCCCAGCGCCCTCTTTTCCCGGAATCCCGGCTTTTTTGGCGTTTTTCTCACCTCCCGCCCCGCGCGGCATAGAATGGAGCAAGAAGCCAATGCAAGGGAAAGGGATGACCGATATGGGAGAGAACATATTGCTGGTGGCGGTGCTCCTGCTGGCGCTGTACGGCTGCACCCAGCTCATCCGCTGGCTGGTGCTGCGCCTCCTGACACCGCCGGCGCGGGATAAGGGCGTGCGCATCCTGCCGCTGAACGGCCATAGGGACGACTTGGAATACCTGGTGCGGGCCGCGGTGGTGCAGCGCCGTTGGGCGGGCCCGCTGCTCAAACCGGAACGGCTGATTCTGCTGGATACCGGCCTGGACGAGGAATCCCGGCAGGTGGCGGAGCTGCTTTGCCGGGACGCCGGCGTCGAGCTATGGGATCTGGACGCCCTGCTCGAGCAGTTCCACGAAGGGGCGTCGGTGCCGGAATAACCGGCGGTTTTCCCGCGGCCCCTTTACAACCGGGGGCGGTTCCACTATAATAGAATGTATGTTTGGCGAACCGGGTTGGAAAGGCGTTGGAGCGTATGGAATACCAAAGGGAAGACGAGGGCCTGCAGTCCCTGACCGGCACCGTGGAACGGGTGGTGTTCCGCAACGAGGAAAACGGCTGGACGGTGCTGGAGCTGGAGGCGGAAGACGAGCTGCACAAGGTGGTGGGGGTGCTCCCCTCGGTCAACGTGGGGGAGCGCCTGCGCCTGCTCGGCGCCTGGGTGGAACACGCCAGCTTTGGTCACCAGTTCCGGGCGGAACACTGCGAATCCCAGTTGCCCACCAACGCGGCCGCCATCCTGCGGTATCTCTCCTCCGGCGCGGTCAAAGGCGTCGGCTCCGCCACCGCTGTGCGCATCGTGGAGAAGTTCGGGGAGGAGACCCTGAACATCCTGGAGCAGGATCCCCTCCGCCTGGCCGAAATCCGGGGCATCAGCCGGGACAAGGCCAAGAAAATCGGGGAGGATTTCGCCTCCCAGTTCGGCCTGCGGGAGGTCATGATGACCTTTTCCCCCTATGGACTGACCCCCAACGAGGCGCTGCGCTGCTGGAAAAAGTGGGGCGCCGCCACCATCAAGAAAATCCGGGACAACCCGTATCTGCTCTGCTCCACCGGCCTGTACATCGGGTTCGAGCGGGCGGATCAAATCTGCATGGCCATGAACGGCGAGGCGGACAGCGCCAACCGCATTGAGGCCGGCCTGCAATACATCCTGCGGCATAACCTGAACAACGGCCATACCTGCCTGCCGGCGGACAAGCTGGTTCCCACCGCCGTCACCCTGCTGAACGTCCCGCTGGAGAGAATCGAGGCTGTGCTGGCCGAAATGATCGCCGGCCTCGACGTGCGGGAGGTGGTCATGGGTGGCCGCTCCTATATCTACCTGCCCCATCTGTATCAGGCGGAGAAATACGCCGCCTCCCGCATCTGTCTCATGACCGGCTTCCCGCCGGCGGTCAGCCGAAATATCGAGGCCGGCATCGACGCCATCGAGGCCAGCAACCACATCCATTACGAGGCCCAGCAGCGCCGCGCCATCGTGGAAGCGGTGACCAAGGGCGTGCTGGTGCTCACCGGCGGCCCCGGCACCGGCAAGACCACCACCCTGCGCGCCATCATCACCCTGCTGGAGGGGATGGGGGAGACGGTGGCCATCGCCGCCCCCACCGGCCGCGCCGCCAAGCGGATTTCCGAGCTGACCGGCTGCGAGGCCAAGACCATCCACCGCCTGCTGGAGGTGCAGTGGGACGAGGCGGACGCCGCCGTCTTCGCCCGCAATGAGAAAAATCCCCTGGATGCCGACGCCCTGGTGGTGGACGAGGTGTCCATGGTAGACGTGCTGCTTTTCGACAGCCTGCTGCGCGCCCTGAAATCCGGCTGCCGCCTGATCCTGGTGGGGGATACCGACCAGCTCCCCGCCGTCGGCCCCGGCAGCGTGCTCCACGATCTCATCGACAGCGGCGTGCTCCCGGTGGTGCAGTTGACCGAGGTGTTCCGCCAGGCGCAGGAGAGCCATATCATCCTGAACGCCCACCGCATCGTCAGCGGCCAGCAGCCCGAGCTGTCCTATAAGCAGGGGGATTTCTTCTTCCTGCGGCAGACCAGCCCCCAGGGCGTGACCCGCACGGTGCTCGACCTGTGCGCCCGCCGCCTGCCCGACTCCTACGGCTATACCGTGTTCAACGGCCTGCAGGTGCTCTGCCCCGGCCGCAAAGGGGAGCTGGGCACCCGCGAGCTGAACCGCCGCCTGCAGGAGCTGCTCAATCCCCCCGCGTCGGAAAAGAACGAGCTGACGGTGGAAGGCGTGCTGCTGCGCACAGGGGACAAGGTGATGCACACCCGCAACAACTATGACATCGGCTGGACGCGGGACGACGGGGAGTTCGGTAGCGGCGTGTTCAACGGGGATATCGGCGTGCTCGAGCAGGTGGATCCCCGCGGCGAAAGCGTCGCCGTGCGGTACGACGATCGGGTGGCCCTCTACTCCCGGCAGGACGCGCAGGATCTTGAGTTGGCCTACGCCGCCACCGTGCACAAAAGCCAGGGCAGCGAGTTCGAGGCCGTGGTCGTCCCGCTGTATCACAACCAGCGGCAGCTGTGCTATCGCAATCTGCTGTATACCGCCGTCACCCGGGCCAAATCCCTGCTCATCCTGGTGGGCAGCCGGGACACCATCCAGGAGATGGTGGAGAATAATCGCAAGACCCTGCGCTATAGCGGCCTGCGCTATTTCCTGCTGGAGGCCGGCGCTATGGACCTGTAACAAACCGGGGGGATCCTATGCATCGTTTAAAAGAACTGCGTTTGGAAAAGAAATATACCCAGGTAAAAATTCAGATGCTCACCGGTATCGACCAGAGCGATTATTCCAAAATGGAGAAGGGCACGCGGTATATGAGCCTGGAGCAGTGCCGTCGGCTGGCGCTTGCCTTGGGCACCAGCATGGATGACCTCGCCGGTCTCACCGACGAGAAAGCGCCCTATCCGCGGGTAAAGCCGTGAGGCGGCTGAGCGCCGTCCGCCGGCTGCTGGCCATCCTCTTCCCGGAGCGGTGTGCCTACTGCGGCCAGGTCGTCCGCTGCGGGGAGGGCTGCTGCCCCCGCTGCGCCGAAAGCCTGCCCCGCATCCTCCCGCCCGTCTGCCCGCTCTGCGGCCGGGGAAAGGCGAGTTGTACCTGCCGCGGCCATCGCGGCCCCCTGGACGGCCTGGCCGCCCCGTTTACCTACGAGGGCGCGGTTCGGCAGGGCATCCTGCGCCTGAAGGAGGAGGGGGACGCTACCGCCGCCACCACCCTGGCCGCCGAAATGGCGGATGCCGTCCGCCGTGCCTGGCCCGAAGCCGCCCCGGAGCTGGCCGTACCCGTGCCCGTCACCCGGCGCAAACGGACGCGTAAAGGCTTCAACCAGGCCGCCCTGCTGGCCGAAGCCCTGGCCCGGGAGTTGAATATCCCCTGTGTGAAGGCCCTCGTCAAATGCCGGGAAACCCGGCCCCAGAAGGAGCTGGCCGCCTGGCAGCGCAGCGGCAATTTACTGGGCGCCTTCGACGTGCGCCCCGGCACGCCGCTGGCCGGCAAATGCGTCCTCCTGGTTGACGACGTCTCCACCACTGGGGCTACGCTGGAGGAATGTGCCAAAATGCTGAAGATTCAAGGCGCCGCCCAGGTGCTGGGCATCGCGGCCGCCCTCACCCCCGGCAAAAAAGAGGCGGCTTGTCAAAAAAGGGAATCTGACATATAATAAGGAAAGCCGTCTGAAATCGTCGGACTCTGCCGTAAAGGATGGGATGAACCAATGCCCGGCATGGATCTGGGAATCGACCTGGGAACCTCCCAGGTGGTCATATATGCGTCCGGCAAGGGCGTGGTGCTCAAGGAGCCGGCCGTCATCGCGGTGGACAGCCGCGACGGCCACATCGTCGCCTGCGGCCAGGAGGCCTACGATATGCTGGGGCGCACGCCGGACTCCATTACCGCCGTGCGTCCGCTGGCCAAGGGCGTCATCGCGGACTACGATTACGCCGAGCGGATGCTGCGCTACTTTGTGCGCAAGGTCTGCGCCTATAAGATTTTGAAGCCCCGCGCCGCCGTCAGCGTCCCTGCCTCTGTCACCGAGGTGGAGCAGCGGTCGGTGGTGGAAGCGGTTTCCGCGGCCGGTGTGCGCCGGGTGGTGCTCATCGAGGAGGCCGTGGCCGCGGCCATCGGCGCCGGCCTGGACGTCAGCGCCGCCCGGGGCAGCATGGCGGTCAACATCGGCGGCGGCACCACCGATGTGGCCGTGCTGTCCCTCAAGGGCATCTCCACGTCCAGCTCCCTGCGGGTGGGCGGCGACGACATGGACGCCGCCATTGTCCGCTATCTGCGTACCAAATATAATCTTATCATCGGCACCCGCATGGCTGAAAGCATCAAAAAGTCCATCGGCTCCGCCATGCCGCCGGAGACTGCCTCTGTGATGGAGGCCAAGGGCCGGGACGCTCTCACCGGCCTGCCTGCCGTGCGCCCGGTGGACGCCCTGGAAATCGGGGAGGCCCTGTCTGAACCGCTGATGGAGATGCTCTCCGGTGTGCAGCGGGTGCTGGAAACCACCCCGCCGGAGCTGGCGGGCGACGTCATGGAGCACGGCATGGTGCTCACCGGCGGCGGTGCAAAGCTCGTCGGCCTCGCCCAGTTTATCCAGACCAATACAGGCGTCTCCTGCCGGGTGGCCGAACAGCCGGACGAATGCGTGGCCGTCGGCACGGGCAAGGCGCTGAAATTTGCCAAGCTCCTGTCCGCCGGTGTCTACGATGTCGACCAATTCAGCTACCATTTGTCCGAAACCTTGACCAATTAAACGCCGAAATCCCCCCGGAACCGTCGTTCCGGGGGGATCTTTTTTATTTATTCGTCGTCCTGATAAATCAGCGCCTTGATGGTCACGATCCGGTCACCGCCGGCGTTTTCCTCGCCCGGCGCGGAATCGGTCCCGCAGATTTTGCAGGCGTCCCGCACCTCGTCGCCCGCCGCGCAGATGGCCAGCTCCAGCCCCGTCTGGGAGGCGATGCAGGCCCGCTGCTGCCCGGAAACCACCTCGGCGTGTCCGCATTCGCAGGGGAAAATCGGCACGGGTTCAAGCCTGCCCCGGCCCTCCATGGCTCGGCGCAGGCTCGGGCAGTACAGTAGGTCCGACGGTTGCAGCCGCGTGCCGGGGGACAGGTAAAAGTCCGCCGCGACGCCCAGGGAGCACTGCCCGGTTTTTAAAAAATAACAGGTGGATTTATTCAAAGAAATCGTGGCTTCCAGCTTGCCCTTTATCACGCGCATACTCGTCACCTACATCCGGCGGAGAGAAACTCCGCTGAAAAAACATGGGCCGGATCCGCTTGGCGCGGATGGATTCCCCACCGTGCCCCGGCAATAGGGTTTCAGTGTATCATGTTTGGCACAAAAAGGCAAGATAAACGGCGGCGGAAAAGCCTCCAAAAAACCGACAGGGGTTTTAGCTTTACAGGTTGTCTGTTCAAAAAATCGGCAAAATTTTCGTCATAGAAGCTCTTCCCAAAACAGCCAAATGTCCCTGACTGAAAATTAATTTCTGGGTAAATACTTTTTTTGAGCAGTGGGATAGTAATAGAGGCTGGCGGAGAACCGACAGCTTGTGTCATGAAACACACACATCCATATATATAGGGAAATAGGCGCAGAATAGGCGGCGGCTTTTCCCCCATCGAAAGGATCGATTCGCTATGAAAAAGATGATACGGGGAGTTTGTGGGTTCCTCGCGCTGACCTGCGGGCTCCTCATGGGGGCGATCATCACCCTGTCCCACCAGCTTCCGGAGCAATTCAGCGTGGTGGAGGGCACGCCCCTGAATCTGAACGGTGCCGTGGAGGCGGGCGCGCCCCGTTCGGCTTCGGGGCAGACGGTGGAGACCGCGTCCCTCGCCGCGGGCAGCAGCTATACCGCTCCGCTCCGCCTGTTCGGCATGTTTCCCGTCAAAAACGTAGCTGTAAAGGTTGTTGACTTGCCGGTTGTGGTCCCTTGCGGCACCCCCTTCGGCATCAAGATGTTTACCGACGGCGTGCTGGTCGTGGGGATGTCGGATGTGGATACCGCTTCTGGCTCGCACAACCCCGCACGCAGCGCCGGTATCAAAACCGGCGATGTTATCGTCTCTATCGACAAGAAAATCGTGAACACGACGGAGCAGGTCGCCAAAATGGTGGAGGAATCGGGCGGAAAGACCATGGTGTTCCACATCCGCCGGGATAATATCGCCTTCGACGTGAAATTCGTACCCGCCAAATCGGTCAATGAAAACCGCTGGAAGGCGGGCCTGTGGGTGCGGGACAGCTCCGCCGGCATCGGAACCCTCACCTTCTATAACCCTCAGACCAAAACCTTCGGCGGCCTTGGCCACGCGGTCTGCGACGTGGATACCGGCGAGGTGCTGCCCCTGTCCACCGGCGAAGTGGTGCCGGCCCGGATATACGGCGTGGAAAAAGGCGTATCCGGCGCTCCGGGCGAGCTGCGCGGCGGTTTTGAAGCCGGCACTTTGGGCCAGCTGAGCATCAACGGCGAAACCGGTATTTTCGGAAAACTCACCCATTTGCCCTCCGCCATGCAGACCGTGCCGGTCGCCATGAAACAGCAGGTGAAAACCGGTAAAGCCCAAGTCCTTACCACCATTGACGGCGTGAAGCCCAAACTGTATGATATCCGTATCGACCAGGTTCGCTACAATGATTCTTCCCCCACCCGCAACATGGTGATTGTCATTACCGACCCGGAATTGCTGGAAAAAACAGGCGGAATCGTGCAGGGGATGAGCGGCTCGCCTATTTTACAGGACGGGAAATTGGTCGGAGCCGTTACCCACGTGTTCGTCAACGATCCGACAAAAGGCTTTGCAATCTTTGCGGAAAACATGCTGAAAACGGCGGACTCCGTCAAGACAGAGTCGGCAGCGGCATAAGTGGAAAGCTGATTGACTTTACAGAGAAGTGGGAACCTTTTGCAGGATTTCGTCGAATGGCTGGTGGATTTATCCAAATTCTTTTCTCCTTTATTATTTTTCTCGCTTTTTCCGTAAAAAGACTTGGAAACCCCTTGTGTTTATTGGAAGTATATGGTAATATATGCAAGCCGGCAAAAAATGGAAATTAAATAATTGGGGGAGCATCAACAGATGGAAAACAAGATCAAGGTGTTGTTGGCAGATAACAGTGAGCATTTTGGTATCCCGTGTGCGAACGTCATGCGCAGTCATGGTCTGGATGTGGAAACGGTCGAAAAAGACGGCCGCCAGTTGCTCGGCAGTATCGAGCGTGGGCATCCCGACGTGGTTATCATGGATTTCTTTCTGCCCCGCCTCGACGCTATCGGCGTGATCAAAAGCGTACAAACCACCGCGGCTTCCAAGCCTCAGTTTATGGTGATGTCCAGCTTTGATAACCCCAACTTGGAGCGGGAGGCCATGCTGGCCGGTGCCGACTATTACTTTCTCAAACCCTTCGACACCGACGAAATGGCCGAACGCATTCTGTCTCTGTGCAGCAAAAAGCGGGTGGAATCCATCCGCTCCGCCAAGCCCGCCGTTACCGCGAGCGGCAGCCTGGAAATGCGGGTGACGGAAATCATCCATCAAATCGGTGTGCCGGCCCATATCAAAGGATATCAGTACCTGCGGGATGCCATCCTCATGGCCATTGAGGACGACGACATCATCAACGCGGTGACCAAGCGCTTGTATCCGGCTGTCGCGAAAAAGCACAGCACCACTTCTTCCCGCGTGGAACGGGCCATCCGTCACGCCATCGAGGTGGCTTGGGATCGCGGCGACGTGGATGTGCTCAATTCTTACTTCGGCTACACCATCCATAACGGCCGCGGCAAGCCCACCAACAGCGAGTTCATCGCCATGATCTCGGATAAATTCCGGCTGCAGCTGAAAATTTCCTGACGATCGAAAAGCCTTCGGATGAAAGTTCCCCGCCGGAATTTTCATCCGAAGGTTTTTCCTTTTTATCGATCTGTGGTATACTATCGGATAGATTCACGTGTAAAGGAGATGCAATCTGTATGTCGAAAATGGAAGACGTCCGCGCGCAAATGGTCCAGGCCATGAAAAGCGGCGAAAAGGAGCGGAAGGAAGCCCTTTCCATGCTGCTGGCCGCCCTGAAAGCAAAATTCATCGATAAACGGGAGGAGCTGACGGAGGAGGAGGAAAACGCCGTTGTCCTTCGGGAACTCAAACAGACCAAGGAAACCCTGGCGTCCGCGCCTGCCGATCGCGCGGATATCCGGGAACAGTGCGAACGGCGCATTACCGTCCTTCAGGAGTTCGCCCCCCGGGAGATGAGCGAGGAGGAGATCCGCGCGCAGATTCAGGCCTCCCTGGCCGCTCTCGGTATTGAGCAGCCCACCATCCGGGACAAGGGGCGCTTGATGAAGGAGTTAATGCCCCGCGTTAAGGGAAAGGCCGACGGCGCCCTGGTCAACCGGCTGGTCACCGAACTGCTGGCTTAAAGCGCCCGAAAGGAAAAGACCGCCATGGAAATCGAACGAAAATTTTTGATAGACGGCTTTCCCTCCGACCTGCCCCTGCTCAAGGAGTCGGAGGTGGAACAAGGGTATCTGGCCACCGCCCCGGTGGTACGCATCCGCCGGGAAACCGTCGGAGGCGCCCCCTCCCATGTCCTGTGCTTCAAGGGAAAGGGGACGATCGCCCGGCAGGAGGTCGAGCTGCCCCTGACCGCCGAAACCTTTCGGCAGCTGGAGGATCTGCTGCCCGCGCCCATGATCCGCAAAACCTACAAGGTCTACGCCCTGCCGGACGGCCTCCGCTTGGAGGTCAGCCTGGTGGATGCGGGTACGCCCCGCGCGTTTTTTTACGCCGAGGTGGAATTCGATACGCTGGAGCAGGCACGCGCCTTCGTTCCGCCCGCCTGCCTCGGCCGCGACGTGACCGAGGAGCCGGGCTGGTCGATGGGCGCCTACTGGGAAAAAACCAGAATGCATCAATAAAACAGGCGATCGGCGGTTAAGCCGATCGCCTGTTTTATAGTTAACGGTTTTACGGAGAATTATAAGGGCAGGGTGCGGCGCATCATTTTTTTCATGGGGATGCAGACTCCGCAGGCCACCAGGCCGCCCACAATCGCCTCCAGCACGCCATTGGTCAGAATGGTGGTGCCGATGATGCCCAGCAGGAGATTGAAGGAAATGTCCATGGCCGTGGCGTAGCTTTTACCGAAAAAGACATAAATCCCGCCCATGACCAGCAGCGTGTTTGTCAGGCTGCCCAGTACACCGCTGACGGCGTAAATCACGCCGGTCGCGCCTTTTTTACCGTCCAGCAGCCGGCTGAGCAGCTTGAACATCAGGCTGGCCACCACGCCGGTCAGAATGCGGGGCACGAAACAGATGACGAGACTCCAAAAATTCCCCGGCGCGGCGGTGGGGGTGAACACGAAGGCCGTGACCGGGTTGGGGGGCATGAAGGTCCAGACGATGAAGCTGAACAGGCCGGCGGCAAAGCCCATGGCCGCCCCCGCGCCGGTGCCCAGCAGGATGCCGGCCACAATGACCGGCAGCATCGCCAGGGTAGCGACCAGTGGGCCGATGGGGATGCTGCCCAGCGGCGTGAAGCAGACGATCGCCTCCAGCGCCAGCAGAATGGCGAATTGCGCGATGAACAGGGTGTTTGGTTTCTTCTTGGACAGTGTTGCCATAGGGAATCATCCTTTCGCTGCTGTTCCTTATTACGGATACAGCGCAGTATATCTATGTAAACACATCGGTCCGGCGCCTGTGCGGCCGGGGCTGAAGCGCCTTGCGGCTGCTTCGCCCGGGCGCCGATAAGGCCCTGCCCGGCGTGTTGTTGTACGCTTAAACCTTGCCCTTATTCTTTTCGTAGATCATCCGCAGCCCCTCCAGCAGCAGATCGTCCACATAGGTGATTTTGCGCCGGCAGTGGGGGACGATTTCGCGCCCCAGCCCGCCGGTGGCCACGATGACCGCCGGGTAGCCCAGCTCCGCCTCGATGCGGTCGCACATGCCGTCCAGCATGGCCGCCGTGCCGTACACCGCGCCCGACTGCATGGAATCGTTGGAGTTGCCTCCGATGACCTTGGCGGGGGTCTCCAGGCTGATGCGGGGCAGCAGGGAGGCCCGGGAGATCAAGGAGTCGAAGGAGGTATAAACCCCCGGCATGATGGCGCCGCCCAGGAACGCACCGGTTTTGTCCACCACCGACACGGTGGTGGCGGTGCCCAGGTCCCAGATGACGCAGGGCGCGCCGAAGCGCGCCACCGCCGCCACCGCCCCCACCAGCAGGTCGGGTCCCAGCTGGGCGGGGTTGTCGATGCGGATGTTGACGCCGGTTTTGGTGCCCGGCCCCACCATCAGTGGGGTGACGCCGGTGACCTTTTTCACCGCCCCGCGGATCGCGTGCTCCAGCGGCGGCACCACCGAGCTGATGATCGCCCCTTCGAAATCATGGGTGTTGATGCCATACAGACGCAGAATGTCCATCAGGTCGATGGCGTATTGATCCTCCATCTTGGTGCGATCCGTCGCCACGCGGGATTCCAGCATCAGCCGGGTTCCCTCGAACACCCCGATGGTGATATTGGTGTTGCCCATGTCCAGCGCCAGCAGCATGCCGCGTCCATCCCTTCCGCCCGTGAATTTTCCTGTACGTTTAGTATACCATGCCGGACGGGCGGCATGCAAGCATTCCTCTTGCATATCGGACCAAAAGCGGTTAGAATAATAGCGCGGCGAAATATGGAAAAATGGAGATTTTGTATGATTACTTATCACGATATCCGGCATAACGAGGAGGTCCGCGCTCTGATTGAGGCGGGCAACGAGGCCCTGGGCGTCCTGGGCTATACCGACCATGGGTACGCCCACGCGGGCCTGACCGCCAAGGTGGCGGGGGATCTGCTGGAAACCCTCGGCTATGACGAGCGCACCTGCGAGCTGGCCCGTATCGCCGGCTTTATGCACGATATCGGCAACGCGGTCAACCGGACGGATCACGCCCTGTCGGGCGCGGCCCTGGCGTTTCCCATCCTCCGCTCCCTGGGGATGGACGCGGGGGAGACGGCGGCTGTCATCACCGCCATCGGCAACCACGACGAAAAAACCGCCAACGCCGTCACCCCCCTGAGCGCGGCCCTGATCCTGGCGGATAAGAGCGACGTGCGCCGCAGCCGGGTGCGCATCTCCCTGGAGGCGAAAAATTTCGATATCCACGACCGGGTCAATTACGCGGTGGAGGAATCCTCTCTGACGGTACAGAAGGAGGAGGGGCTTATCACCCTGGCCCTGCGTATCGACACCTCCATCACCGCCGTGATGGACTATTTTGAAATTTTTCTTTCCCGCATGACCCTCTGCCGCGCCGCCGCCTCCTTCCTGGGCCTCGACTTCGAGCTGGTCATCAACGAAACCCGGATGCTGTAGGTTCGGCCTTCAAACTTTGTTTACGTTTGCCGCCTTGTATTTTCTCCGGCTTTCCGGTATAATAACAGGGTTATTTTGCAAATTCTGCCGGAAGGCTTTGGAAAGGACAGGACAAGCATGCTGAACGTACTGTTGCGGGGGCAGCTCGATTGGTTCACGATCGTCGCGAATCTGGCCGTCCTCTGCGTCGTGGCTTTTGTGGTGTTCCCCGCCAGGGGGATGGCCCAGGCCTTCGTCGCCTATAAGCTGGGCGACCCTACCGCGAAATATAATGGCCGCCTGACTATGAACCCCCTGGCCCATATGGATAAGTATGGCATCGTGGTGCTCTTTCTTTGCGGCCTGGGCTTTATCAAGCCCATTCCCATCAACTCTCGCAATTTCCGCAATCCCCGCCGGGATATGATTCTGACCATCCTGGCCGGGCCGGTCATGGGCCTGCTGGTCGGCATGCTGGGCGTGGCCTTGTACCGCGTGGGCCTTCTGTTTGTCACGAGCGCCGCCAGCGTGAGCAAGCTCTGGCTGATTCTGGAGTATATGTTCGCTGAAACCAACGTCCGCCTGGCGGTGCTGATGCTGCTGCCCTTGCCCTTTTTCGACGGGTATCAGATCCTGTCCTTCTTCCTGCCGCCCAAATGGGTGTACTTCATTGAGCAGAACGGCATGATGATCTCCCTGGTGGTGCTGGTGCTGCTCGTCAGCGGCGCCTTGAGCGTTCCGCTGGATGCGATTTCCACGCTGTTCATGAAGCTGTTCAACTTCATCTTCATGGTGCCGAGCAGTCTGAGATTCTTTTATTGAAGGAACAAAACGGGGGCCCTATGGACGTCATCTCGTACAAGCTGCCTGTCTTCGAGGGGCCGCTGGATTTGCTGCTCTTTTTGGTGCAGAAGAACAAACTGAATATCTACGACATCCCCATCGCCGAGGTGCTGGAGCAGTACATGGACGCCATCCGGCGGATGCAGGAGGTGGATTTGGACGTGGCCACCGAGTTCTTGGACATGGCGGCCCGTCTGGTGCAGATAAAATCCTCCATGCTGCTGCCCCGCCACGAGGAGGCGGAGGCGCTCAAACGGGAGCTCACCGGCGAGCTTATCGAGTATAAGCTCTGCCAGGAGGCGGCCCGCCGCCTGGCCGCCCGCAACGTGGGAGGCGACATTTTCACCAGGGAGCCGGAGGAGTTTGAGCCGGACATGACCTATCGCCGCACCCACGCTCCGTCCGAACTGCTGGACGCGTATCTCGCCGCGGCCGGCCGGGGCAAGCGCCGGCTTCCGCCGCCGCCCCAGGCTTTCAGCGGCATCGTGGCCCGCCGGATTGTGTCGGTGTCCTCCAAGATCATTTTCGTGCTCCGCCGCCTCTACCGCCGGCCATGCGTGTCCTACGATTCGCTGTTTGACTCCGCGTCCAACAAGTCGGAGCTGGTGGCCACCTTCCTGGCCCTGCTGGAGCTGGTGAAGGCCAAGCGGATCGCCGTGGACGGCGAGGGCACGGCCCAGAACGTGCGGATGTTGGAGCGGGACAACGCCCGCCGCGCCGCGAAAAGGGGAGCTGAGCATGGAAATTAAGGAATACCAGGCGGCTATTGAGGCCGTCCTGTTCGCTAGCGGGGAGCCGGTTGCCGCCACCCGCCTGGCAGAGGTTCTGGAGCTGGATTTGGAAACCGCCGTCCGCCTGGCCGACGACTGGCTGCAGGACGTCAACACCCGGGGTGGCGGCCTGCTGGCCGTCCGCCTGGGGGATAAATACCAGCTGTGTACCAACAAGGCGTATGCAGGCTACGTCCGCCGCGCCATGGATATCCGGCGCAACACCCCGCTGTCCCAGGCCGCTATGGAGGTGTTGGCCATCGTGGCCTATAACCAGCCGGTGACCAAGGCTTTCATCGAGCAGGTGCGCGGGGTGGACTGCGGCGCGGTGGTGCAGGGCCTGGCCGCCAAGGGCCTGATTGAGGAAAAAGGCCGCCTGGAGCTGCCTGGGCGTCCGCTTCTCTACGGTACCACGGCGGATTTTCTGCGCTGCTTCGGCGTCTCCACCCTGGACGAGCTGCCGCCCCTGCCTCAAAAGGAGGAGGACGGCATGGTGGAAACCACGCTGGAGGAGGTCATCGAGGAAGCGGACGGCGAGCCGCCATCCGACGGCTGACGATAAAATAAGAGGGAAAGGGGCGATGGCGTGGCCTTTATCATCTGGCTGTCGGTTTTGGGGTTGGTGCTGCTGATTGCCCTGGCCCCTATTACCCTGCGCGCCGCGTTTGACGGCGAACTGCTGGTGCGGCTGCGCATTTACGGCATTCCCTATACGATTGCGCCCCGAAAAAAGCGAAAACGTGCGAAAGCGGCCGGGCGCAAATCCGGAAAAATTTCAAAAAAAGCGATAAAAGCCGATAAAAAGCGGCGAAAAAACGACCCCCTGAGCATTTCGCAGATGCTCAAGGAGGACGGCGTGGGCGCGGTGCTCGCCTATCTGAAGGGAATGGTTTCCCTGATGAACACGCTGGTGCGGCGGATATTAAACGCCATAACGGTGGATCGCTTTCATCTCTCCCTGACCGTGGCTGGCGGGGACGCGGCTGAGACCGCTCTTCTCCACGCCGCCGCCTGTTCCATCGTGTTTCCCGCCTTATCTTCTATGCAATATGTGCTGAAAATCCGCCGCCGGGAGGTGCGGATTCAGCCGGATTTTGTAAATGGAGAAAACCAGGCGTCGTTTGATATCCGGCTGCGATCCTGCCCGGCGCGTATTTTGTGGGCGGGGCTGCGGTTTTTGATGGCATATATTGGCAATACTATCCGGGAACGGGAACAAGAAGCACAAACCGAACCGCCGCGGCCCAAGGCGCCCGCGGCGAAATGACGAGTACAGGAGGAATGGCAAATGGATAAGAACAACAGCGTACAGGGCCTGCTTGGCGCGTCCATGGAAAAAATCAAGGAGATGGTGGACGCCAACACGGTCATCGGCACCCCCATCAACGCAGCAGACGGCACGATTTTGATCCCGGTGTCCCGGATTTCCTACGGGTTTGCCTCGGGCGGCTCCGATTTGCCCAACAAGGCCAATGCCGAGCTGTTCGGCGGCGGCAGCGGCGCGGGCATCAACATCACGCCCATCGCCTTTCTGGTGATCGCGAACGGGGATGTCAAGCTCCTGCAGCTGGTGTCCAAGCCGGATTCCACCGATCGCCTGGTCAACCTGGTCCCGGATCTGGTGGATAAGGTGACTGGCCTGTTCAAGAAGGACAAGGATAAAGAGAAAACCGAAGGGGAAGAGACCAACGTCCAGCCGGAGGATTGACCCGTTTCGGTGCATGTATCGCCACCTGCCTGCATATGTCTAGTCGTGGGTAGGTGGTTGATTTGTTTAAACAGATACTCAGTGCGGCGGCCTGTCTCGGCCTTCTATTCGCGGCGGCCCCGGCGAAGGCGGAGGGGCAGAAGCCGGAAAGCCTGTCGTCCCTGTCCGCCGTGCTTTACGAGCCGGAGTCGGGACGGGTGCTGTACGAGAAGGACGCCCATACGCCCCGGCCCATGGCCAGTACCACCAAGCTGATGACGGCGCTGCTGGCTATGGAGAACGCGGCCCCTGATCAGAACGTGGTCGTGACCCGGGAAGCCATTCTGGTGGAAGGGTCGGCCCTGGGGCTGCGGGAGGGCGACAACATATCCATGCTGGATCTGGTGACCGGCCTGCTGCTGGAATCGGGCAACGACGCGGCCAACACCATCGCGCTGACCGTGTCGGGCAGCCTGCCCGCTTTTGCGGAGAAGATGAATCAGAAGGCCAAAGAGCTGGGAATGAAGGACTCGGTATTCGTTACCCCCTCCGGCCTCGACCAGGGAGGGCATTCCTCCTCAGCGTACGACATGGCCCTGCTGGGGGCGGCGGTGATGCGCAATCCGGCGCTCGCGGCCATCTGCGCCAAAAAAAGCGCGGTCATCGAGCTGGGAAACCCCAAGCACAAGGCGACGGTGGTCAACCACAACAAGCTGCTGAACCTGTACCCCTACGCGGTGGGGATGAAGACCGGCTTTACCAAAAAATCCGGGAAGTGCCTGGTGTCCTCCGCCAAGAAGGACGGGGTGACCCTGGTGGCCGTGACGCTCAATGGCGGGGACTACTGGAACGACCATATCAAGCTGTTCGACTACGGCTTTTCCCAGGTGGAAGCGGTGCAGCTGGAGGCGCCCTGCCTGCCCGACATCGCGGTGACAGGCGGGTGCACCAGCCGGGTGCAGCCCCGAATGGAAAAGCCGCCAGCCGTCACCCTGCTCAAGGGGGAGAAGGAAAAGCTGGTCGTGCGGGTGGAGCTGGACGCCTTCGAATGGGCGCCGGTGGCCGCGGGGCAGCCCCTGGGAAGCGTGCGGTATCTGGTGGGCGATCGGGAGTTGTGCCGTCTGCCGGTGACCGCGGCGTATACCGTGGACGCCCGGCCGGTGGCGGGCTATAAGGACCAGGCGAAGCGCTGGTTTATGAAGCTGCTGCGCGAATTGCTGCGGTAATCCGCACTTTTGCGCGCTTTGATACGACAAAGAAAAGGAAGAAAACGATGGCGGAAGTACGATTGCAAAAGCTGCTTTCCGAGAGAGGTGTGGCCTCCCGGCGGAAGGCGGAGGAGCTCATCGAGCAGGGACGAGTCAAGGTCAACGGCCGGGTGGCGAAGCTGGGAGACAAGGCGGACGATCGCCGGGACGTTATCCTGGTGGCCGGCAAACGGCTGGGCCGGGCGGAAGCGCCGGTGTACATCCTGCTCCACAAGCCCCGCGGCTATATCACCACCATGAGCGACGAAAAAGGCCGCAAGTGCGTGGAGGAGCTGGTGCGGGACGTGGGGGTGCGGGTGTATCCCATCGGCCGGCTGGACAAGGACTCCGAGGGGATGCTGCTGCTGACCAACGACGGGGATTTCGCCAATGCGATCATGCACCCCGCCTCCCATGTGCCCAAGCGCTACCGGGTCACCCTGCGCGCGGCCATCAGCGACGAGCAGATCTTGAAATTTGAGGAAGGGATCCCGCTGGACGGACGCAAGACCGCCCCGGCGGAGCTGACCGTCGTCAGCAAGGAGCCGGAGCGTTCCGTGGTGGAAATCGTACTGTACGAGGGGCGCAACCGGCAGATTCGCCGGATGTGCGAGGCCATGGGGCTGCAGGTCGCGCGGCTTCGCCGGGTATCCATCGGCGGGGTGAAGCTGGGGATGCTGCCGGCGGGCAAGTGGCGCTATCTGGAGCCTAAGGAGGTCCGCACCCTGGTGCAGGCCACCGGCGTGACCCAGAAGGTGGCCGCCGCCTACATCAAGCAGGGAAGGAGCCCCGCCCATGGTGAGCATCGAACCGGCCGATAAGGGGACAGCGGCGGACGGATCCGTCCGCTTGGTTTACCGGGCCGGCAGCCGGGAGTGCGGACAGGTCGTCTTCCGGACAGAGGGCCCCAAGGCCCAGCTGCTGCAGGCAGCGGGGGAGAACAACCTTATCCTAGACGCGCTGGTGCGCGCGGCCCTCAACGCCGCCGATTTGGCCGGCGCGAGGGAGATGGTCTGCCAGGTCCCCACACTATATCCCACGCTGTCTGCCGTTGGTTTCGTCAAAAGCGACAAGGGAATGGGGATTCAAATTCGTGAATTTTTTAACCATCCCTGCTCACATCCGTAGGAAAAGACTTGTACTTTTTGGAAGTCTACGGTATAATAGAACTAATTTGCGCGACGAACCGCCCGGCTGGCGCAGAGCGGGGAAAGAGGGGGAAACCCTCCTTCCTCTCCGGCCGGAACCGGGTGGGGAAGCGCTTGGGTTTCATTCGATAGGAGGAAGCAGAGTATGAACATGCAGAATCAGCTCCAGAAGCTGGCCGATGCGGTTGCCGCGCGGGAAGGCTCCCCGGCGAGGGAGAGGCTGCTGCAGCTTTTCGACGCGGGGACGTTCGTGGAAATCGATCGGCTCGCGGCTGACGGGGACAAGCCCGCCGAAGCGGCGGCCGGATACGGGACGGTGGACGGCTCCCCCGTCTACGCATTCGCGCAGGATCCCTCGGTCTGCAACGGCGCTGTCGGCCGGGCGCAGGCGGCGAAAATCCGGAAGATTTACGAGTTGGCCGCCCAGAACGGCGCCCCCGTCGTGGGAATTTTCGACAGCGACGGCGCCAAGCTGGGCGAAGGTATCGACGCGATGGACGCCATTGCGGAAATCCTGCTGGCCTCCAACAACCTGTCCGGCGTGGTGCCGCAGATTGCGGTGCTGGCCGGCCCCTGCATCGGCTCCTCGTCGCTGATCGCCGCCAACGCGGACGTGACGGTGGCCGTGGAGGGCGCAGCCTATAGCCTGAATGTCGGAGACGACGACGCCAAAGCCGCCGTCCAGGCCGACACGGTGGAGGACGCTCTGCTGAAAGCCCGCGATCTGCTGAATCTCCTGCCCTCCAACAACCTGGCCAGCACGGCGCTATACGAGGCCGATGCGGCGGCCATGCCCGCCTGCGAGGACATCGCGGGTGTGGTGGACGCGGTGGCGGACGCCGGCACGGCGCTGCGGCTGTACGAGGGTTCCTCCTGTGAAACGGTTCTGGCCCGGGTGGGCGGCGCGGCCTGCGGTCTGGTTACCCTGGCAGGCGATAAAATCGGCTGCTGTGCAGCGGCCCGGCTGGCCCGGTTCGTCCGGCTGTGCGACGCTTTCTCCCTGCCGCTTATCACCTTTGTGGACGCGGCCGGGTTCGAATGCCTGCAGGGGGCGGCCAAGCTGTCCCACGCCTATGCCGAAGCCACCACGGCCAAGCTGACGGTGGTGACGGGGCGTGCCTACGGCCCGGTGTACATTGCGGCGGCCGGCAAATCGGCTGGCGCCGACGTGGTGCTGGCCTGGCCCTCGGCGGTGATTTCGCCGCTGGCTCCCGAAACCGCCGTGCATATCCTGTGGCAGGATAAGCTGGCGGCCATGACCGACCCGACCAAGGAGCGCCCGGCGCTGGCGGAGGAATACGCCGAAACGGCCTGCTCGCCCCTGGCGGCGGCCGCGGACGGCTTCGTCACCGACGTCATCCCCCCCGCCGAAACCAAGGCCAAGCTGGTGGCGATGATGGATATGCTTTCCGGCAAACGGGTGTCCCGCCTGCCCAAGAAGCATTCCAACCTGCCCCTGTAAACGGTACAGCGGAACAGAGCGGGGAATCCCCCGCCAAGCCTGCATGAAAATAGGAGGAACAACGATGAAACGGTTCAATATTTCGGTCAACGGCCACGCTTACGATGTACAGGTGGAGGAAGTCGCCGCCGGCGGTGCGACGGCTGCCATTCCCACCGCAGCCCCCGCCGCGCCTGCTGCTCCGGCTCCGGCGCCCGCGCCGGCCGCGGCCCCTGCCGCGCCCGCTCCCGCCGCAGCCGCACCCGCCGGGGCGGAGACCATCAACGCCCCCATGCCCGGCAACATCGTGAACGTGCAGGTCAAGGCCGGCGACACGGTGACCAAGGGCCAGGTGCTGCTGGTGCTGGAAGCGATGAAAATGGAAAACGAGATCATGGCGCCCCGCGACGGCGTGATCGCCGGGGTGCATGTGAACAAGGGCGACAGTGTGGATTCCGGCAAGCTGCTGATTTCCATGCAATAAGGCTTTTTGCCGGCCGCGCGGACGGCGCGCCGGACAGGAAGCCCGATGAAACTCAAGCGAAAGGGTTTGATTATATTGGCCAAGGTCGGAATTACCGAAACCATACTGCGTGACGCCCACCAGTCGCTGATTGCCACCCGTATGCCCCTCGAGGACATGCTGCCTGCTCTGGAGCGGTTGGACAACATCGGCTACCATTCTCTGGAGTGCTGGGGCGGCGCCACCTTCGACGCCTGCCTGCGGTTCCTGGACGAGGATCCGTGGGATCGGCTGCGCACCCTGAAAAAGCACATGCCCAAAACCCCGCTGCAGATGCTGTTCCGCGGCCAGAACATGCTGGGCTACCGGCATTATGCGGATGACGTGGTGGAGTATTTCGTGCAGAAATCGGTGGCCAACGGCATCGACGTCATCCGGATTTTCGACGCCCTCAACGATATCCGCAACCTGGAGACCTCTATCAAGGCGGCTCTCAAGGAAAAGGGCGCGCATGTGCAGGTGGCAATTTCCTACACCACCAGCCCGGTGCACAACATTGAATATTTCCTCAAATACGCCAAGCAGATCGAGGAAGCCGGCGCCCATTCCATCTGCCTGAAGGATATGGCCGGCCTGCTGGTGCCCTACCACACCTACGAGTTGGTCAAGGCCCTGAAGGAAACAGTCAAGATCCCGATCCAGATTCACTCCCACTTCACGGCGGGCATCGCGGATATGACCATGATCAAGGCCATCGAGGCCGGCGCGGACGTCATTGACACCGCCCTGTCGCCTCTGGGCATGGGCACCTCCCATCCGGCCACCGAGTCCATGGTGGCCGCCCTCAAGGGCACGGAGTACGACACGGGGCTCGACCTGGTGGCGCTCAACGAGCTGACCAAATATTTCCGCACCCTGCGGACAAAATATCTGGAAAGCGGCCTGCTCAACCCCAAAATGCTCGAGGTGGACACCAATGCCCTGATTTACCAGGTGCCGGGCGGCATGCTGTCCAACCTGGTCAGCCAGCTCAAGCAGGCGGGCAAAGAAGACAAGCTGGAGGAGGTGCTCCAGGAGGTGCCGCGGGTGCGCGAGGACGCGGGGTATCCGCCCCTGGTCACCCCGTCGTCCCAGATTGTGGGCACCCAGGCGGTGTTCAACATCATCGGCGGCGAGCGCTACAAGATGGTGACCAAGGAATTCAAGGGCTTGGTGCGCGGCGAATACGGGGCGACTCCGGTGCCGATCAAGCCGGAGTTCGTGAAAAAAATCATCGGCGACGACACGCCCATCACCTGCCGTCCGGCCGATCTGCTCGAGCCGGAGCTCGAAAAAATCCGTTCGGAAATGACCGAGTGGTACGAGCAGGAGGAGGACGTGCTGACCTATGCCCAGTTCGGCCAGGTCGCCGTTAAATTCTTCGAAAAGCGCCGCAATAAGAAATATGCCATCGATGGAGAGCATCTGCACACGGATGAAAAGGTTCATCCGGTATAACCGGAAACGCGCCGCTCTCCCTCCAGGGAGCGCGGTGAAAACGAAAGCCCCTTTTCGGGGCTTTCGTTCGTATAACGGCGGGTTCCCGCCAAGGAATGGATGAGGCGTATGATTCGAAGCATGACCGGCTATGGCCGGTATCAGGACACTGTGGACGGCATGGATATCACGGTGGAAATCAAAGCGGTCAACCATCGATATTATGAATACTCCTCCCGCCTGCCCCGGGCCTACGGCTTTCTGGACGACAAGCTCAAGGCGTATCTGCAGGGCAGCATCAGCCGCGGCAAGGTAGACGTATATGTATTCATCGACACGGCGGACGCACCGGGAAGCCGGGTAACGGTGAACCATTCCCTGGTGCAGGGCTATCTGAAGGCCCTGGGGGAGATCGCCGAAACCTACGGACTGCGTAACGACGTGTCCGTCATGTCCCTGGCCCGGTACCCCGATTTGCTGACCGTCCACCGGGAGGCGGAAGACGAGGAGGCGGTTTGGGCGGCGGTCCGCACGGTGGCGGACGTGGCGCTGAATCGATTCTTGCAGATGCGGGAAAAGGAAGGGGAGAAGCTGCAGGAGGATATCCTCAGCCGGGCGGCCGCTATTCTGGAGGCAGTCGGCCAGGTGGAGGAGCGTTCCCCCCAGACGGTCCGGGAGCACATGGACAAGGTGCAGGCCCGGATGCGGGAACTGCTGGGCACGGCCACGGTGGACGAGCAGCGGCTGCTCACCGAGGCGGCACTGTTCGCCGACAAAATCGCCGTGGCGGAGGAAACCGTCCGGCTGCGCAGCCATATCAGCCAGCTGGAGCACATGCTGGCCGGCAACGAGGCGGTGGGCCGCAAGCTGGATTTCCTGGTACAGGAAATCAACCGGGAGGCCAACACCATCGGCTCCAAGGCCCAGGATGTGCAGCTGGCGCGGGTCGTGGTGGACATCAAAGCCGAAATCGAGAAAATCCGCGAACAGATACAGAACATCGAATAAGCCCGGAAGGAAAGCGGTGCTTTCTTGTGGGAATGCAGCTCGCAGGTGTTTATGACCGAGGGATCACCTCCCCGGCAAGGAAAGGCGTGAGGACGGACAATGAAACTGATCAACATTGGGTTCGGCAACATGGTATCGGCCAACCGGCTGGTGGCGATTGTCAGCCCGGAATCCGCCCCGATTAAGCGGATTATCCAGGACGCCAAGGATCGCGGCACTTTGATTGACGCGACCTATGGCCGCCGCACCCGTGCGGTTTTGGTAACGGACAGCGATCACGTCATCCTGTCGGCGGTGCAGCCGGAGACGGTGGCCAACCGCTTGAGCGATCGGGAAGAAGATGACGAGGAGGAGCTGGAAGAGGATGAATGAACGAGGCATGCTGATTGTACTGTCCGGGCCCTCCGGCTCGGGAAAGGGCACCATCATCAAGAGCCTGTTGAAACAGCGGGACGACACCGTCCTGTCCGTTTCGGTGACCACCCGCCAGCCTCGGCCCGGGGAGGTGGATGGGGTTCACTACTTCTTCCGCACCCGCGAGGAATTCGAGCGCATGATCGAGGACAACGCCCTGCTGGAGTGGGCGGAATACAATGGGAATTATTACGGTACGCCGGAGGACGCCATCCGGGAATGGCTGGGGCAGGGCAAAAACGTCCTGCTGGAAATCGAGGTGCAGGGAGCGGAGCAGGTGATGAACCACCGCTCCGACCTGGTGTCGATTTTCATCACCATCCCCTCCATGGAGGAGCTGGAGCGGCGGCTGCGGGATCGCGGCACGGAAACCGAGGACAAAATCCAGGGCCGGATGGCGGTGGCGCAGCGGGAGCTGACCCGTGCCTTCCGGTACGATTATGTGGTGCTTAACGACGAGGTGGATCTGGCCGTCAAGCGGATCCACACCATTATTGACGCCGAAAAAATGCGGTATTCCCGCATGGAAACACTTGTGATGGAGGTATTGGGGCATGCTTAGACCGACGGATATCGAGAACCTGAAAGGAAACGAGAGCCGTTACGCGGTGGTGGTGGGCGTGGCCAAACGCGCCCGGCAGATTGCCGAGGAAGCGGAGAACGAGGGCGTGGTGCTGATTGAAAAATGCGTCAGCCTGGCCATCAACGATTTTACCAATGGCGATTACAAGATTGTGGTGCCGGAGATTACGGAAGAAAACGCCTGACAGTGAGGAGCGGAACGGGGCATGCGGGACAATGTGGTGCTGGTCGCCGTGGATCAGGCGTCGTTCCATTTCGATAAGCTGTACAGCTATCGCCTTCCCCCGTCGGCGGGAGAGGTAACCCGGGGCTGCCGGGTGCTGGTGCCCTTCGGCGGCGGCAACCGCCAGCGGCAGGGCATCGTGGTGCGCACAGACACGGCGGAGGATACCGCCCGCCTCAAGCCCATCGCCCAGGTGCTGGAAAGGGAACCGCTGCTGGACGGGGAAATGATGGATCTGGCCTTATGGCTTAAGGCGCGGACCTTCTGTACGGTGTTCGACGCGGTGCGCGCCATGCTGCCCACCGGGCTGTACATGCGGCTGCGGCCCATGCTGCGCCTGGCGCCGAAGGCGGAAGACCGGTTGGAAGAGATGACGCCCGAAGAGCGGCAGATCGTCTCCTTTCTGGCCAAATGCCCGGCCGCCGGTGTGGAACAGGAGACGCTGCTCAAAAAGCTGGGGCTGAACCCGGACGCGCCAGGCCTGCTCCGGCTGCTCGAATGGGGGGCCGTGCAGCGGTCGGAGGACGCTTTCCGCCAGGTGGGGGACGCCTCCATCCGCATGGCGCGCCTGGCCCTGGAGGGGGAGGCGCTGGACGAGGCGCTGAGCGTCTGCACCGATAAGCAGAAGGCGGTGGTTCGGCTGCTGCGGGACGTGGGGTGCGCGTCGGTCAAGGAGCTGTGCTATTTCGCGTCGGTAACCACGGTGGTGGTGGCCGCGCTGGTCAAAAAGGGCGTGGTGGAGTATTACGAAAACGAGGTGCTCCGTTCGCCCTACAAGCAGGCGGAAGAGCTGCCGGCCGTCGTCTCCGCCGTCCTGAGCGGAGAGCAGCAGGCGGCGTATGACGCGCTGCTCAGCCGGTACCGCGAGGGTAAGCCGGCCTGCGCGCTGCTGCACGGCATCACCGGCAGCGGCAAAACCCAGGTGTATATGAATCTCATCGACCAGGTGCTGGAGGACGGCCGCCAGGTATTGGTTCTGGTGCCGGAAATCAGCCTGACGCCCCAGATGATGCGCCTGTTTTTGGAAAAATACGGGCGGCGCGTGGCGGTGCTTCACAGCGCGCTGGCCATCGGGGAGCGAATGGACGAGTGGAAGCGGGTCAAGCGGGGGGAAGCCCGCGTGGTGGTCGGCACCCGCTCGGCCGTGTTCGCCCCCTGCGACAACCTCGGCCTGATTGTCATGGACGAGGAGCAGGAGCACACCTATAAATCGGAATCCTCCCCGCGGTATCACGCCCGGGACGTGGCCAAATTCCGCTGTGCCCGGCACGGCGCGCTGCTGCTGCTGACCTCGGCGACGCCGTCGGTGGAGAGCTATCACGCCGCCCTGACGGGGCGATACAGCCTGCATGAACTGCATGGCCGGTTCGGCGCCGCCCAGCTTCCCGAGGTGGAGGTGGTGGACATGCGCCAGGAGGAGGAAGGGGAGTCGGTAATCGGCCCCACCCTGCGCCGGGAAATGCAGAACACACTGGACAAGGGGCGGCAGGTGATCCTGCTGCTCAACCGCCGGGGGTTCAACACCCATATCTCCTGCCGCTCCTGCGGCTATGTGGTGACCTGTCCCTCCTGCAGCATCTCCATGACCTATCACCGGGCCAACGGGATGCTGCTGTGCCATTACTGCGGGCATATGCAGCCGCCGGTGACGATTTGCCCGGAATGCGGCAGCGACAAGGTGCGGTACGCGGGGCTGGGCACTCAGCGGGTGGAGCAGGAGCTGGAGCAGCTGTTCCCCGGGGTGCCGGTGCTGCGTATGGACACCGACACGACCATGTCGCGCTTCGCTTACGAGGACAAGTTTAGCCGGTTTGCAAAAGGGGAATTCCGGATCATGGTGGGCACCCAGATGGTGGCCAAGGGGCTGGATTTTCCTCTGGTGGGGCTGGTGGGGGTGCTCTCGGCGGATCAGGCGCTGTACGGCGACGATTTCCGCTGCTACGAGACCACGTTTTCCCTGCTGACCCAGGTCATCGGCCGGGCGGGACGCCGGGACGAGGCGGGCAAGGCGGTCATTCAGACGTATACGCCGGAGAATTACGTCATCGCTTTGGCGGCGCAGCAGGATTACCGCGGGTTTTATGAGTTGGAAATCGCGTCCCGGAAGATGATGAAGTATCCGCCCTATACCGATTTGTGTCTTATCGGGTTTGCCGGCGTGCAGGAAAGCCAGGTGCGGGACGCGGCGGGGCGGTTTTTGGCCGATCTGCAAGGGCTGGCCACCCGAGAGTATGCCGACGTGCCCATGATTGCGCTGGATCCCACCCCGGCGGCGGTGGCGAGGGCGGCGGGCAAGTACCGCTACAAGCTGCTGATAAAAACTGTCAACACCGCGCGCCTGCGGGAACTGGTCGGCCGGCTTCTGACAGAAGCGAATCGGAAGCCGGAAAACAAGGCGCTGACCGTTTACGCGGATATCAATCCTGCGGGCATGCTTTAAAAAAGATAAAACCAACATATACTGTGTATAGGCGTTCGGCGCGGAAAGCGCGGACGGAAAGGATGAACTGACCATGGCAATACGCAATATTCTGCGGGAATCGGATCCCTTTCTGCACAAGACCTGCCGCCCGGTCGAGGCGTTCGACGAGCGGCTGGCGCAGCTGCTGGACGACATGGCCGAGACGCTGCACAAGGCGGACGGCGTCGGACTGGCGGCGCCGCAGGTGGGGGTGCTCCGCCGGGTGTTTATTATGGATTTCGGCGAGGGCGTTATTGAATGCGTCAATCCGAAAATCCTCAGCACCAGAGGCAAGCAGGAGGATGTGGAGGGCTGTCTGTCCTGTCCGGGAGAGTACGGCATTACCAAACGACCCAAGACTGTCAAGCTGCAGGCGCAGGATCGGCACGGCAAATTTTTCGTGATGACCGGCAGCGATCTGATGGCGCGGTGCATGTGCCACGAGAACGATCATCTGGACGGGATCCTGTTCAAGGAGCACGTTATCCGGATGCTGGATCCGGAAAAGGACGGGTAAAGGAGAACTGCTCGGATGCGGATTATTTTTATGGGAACGCCGGATTTTGCGGTGCCCAGCCTGGAGCAGCTGGTGCGGAACGGGCACGAGGTGGTGCTGGCGGTGACCCAGCCAGATAAGCCCAAGGGACGTGGCAATCAGCTGACGCCGCCGCCTGTCAAGGCTAGGGCCTTGGCACTGAATATTCCGGTGTTCCAGCCCGTTTCCATGAAGACAGAGGAGACATACGAGACGCTGGCGGCCTGCCGGCCGGATCTTATCGTGGTGGTGGCGTATGGCAAGATTTTGCCGCAGCGGGTGCTGGATTTGCCGCCCCATGGCTGTATCAACGTGCACGCGTCCCTTCTGCCGCGGTATCGGGGGGCGGCCCCTATTCAGTGGGCGGTGCTCAACGGCGACGCCGAGGCGGGGGTGACCACCATGAAAATGGAGGCCGGCCTGGACACGGGAGATATGCTTCTCAAATGCCGCCGGCCGCTGCCGGCGGACATGACCGGGGGAGAGCTCCACGATTTGCTGGCCGCGGATGGCGCACAGCTGCTGTCCGAGACGCTCGGTGCGCTGCAAGCGGGAACGCTCCGGCCTCAGAAGCAGGACGACAGCCAGTCCTGCTACGCCCCCATGCTGAACAAGAGCCTCAGCCCGCTGGACTGGACAAAGCCGGCGGCTGTGCTGCACAACCAGGTGCGGGGGTTGAACCCCTGGCCCTGCGCCACCTGCCGGCTGGGCAGCCGGACGCTGAAGGTGCATCGAACCCGAGTGGGGGAGGCCTGCCGGGAGGAACCGGGGACAATTGTGAAGACAAGCCCCTTTACAATCGCCTGCGGCGGCGGAAGTTCGCTAGAACTGCTGGAGGTGCAGGCGGAGGGCTCTAAACGGATGGCGGCGGCCGATTTTCTGCGGGGCCATCCGGTCAAGGCGGGCGTTCTCCTGGAGGCGCAGGATTAGAAACCGAGATTTTGGGTAAAATCGTGAGGAAAGGAGCGAGATGAGATGCCTTTTGGCTTTTTCATGGATAAATGGTACCTGCTGCTGGTGGTGCCGGCGCTGTTGGTGGCGGCGTGGGCGCAGTACAAGGTGCACGCCACCTTTAAGAAGTACAGCCAGGTGGGGACGCAGCGGGGGCTCACCGGCGCGCAGGCCAGCGAGCTGATTCTGCAGCGGGAAGGGGTCGCGGCGGCGATTGAGGCCACCGGCGGCTCTTTGACCGATCATTACGACCCGCGGGGCAACGTCATCCGGCTGTCGGAGCCGGTGTTTGGCGTGTCCTCCATCGCGGCCATCGGCGTGGCGGCCCATGAAACGGGGCACGCGCTCCAGTATGCGAAGGGATACGCGCCGATTCAGATTCGCTCCGCCATTCTGCCGGCGACCCGGATCGGTTCGACCCTGGCGCCGTATTTGGTAATTGCGGGGCTGATTTTCAGCTTTTATCCGCTGGCATACGCGGGCATTGCGCTGTTTACGCTGGCGGTGCTGTTCCAGCTGGTGACCCTGCCGGTGGAGTTCAATGCCAGCGCCCGAGCCCTGCGGGCGCTGGAGGGCAACGGGATGATGACACAGGAAGAACTGGACGGCGCCAAAAGGGTGCTGACCGCCGCGGCGATGACGTACGTGGCGGCGCTGTTCGTGTCCCTGATGAGCCTGCTGCGGCTGGTGCTGATTGTTCTCGGCCGCGGACGGAGAGACAACTGATGGCGGGGAACGCCCGGCTGGCGGCGGTACAAGCCCTGCTGCAGGTGCATCGGGATCAGGGCTATTCCAATGTGGTGCTGGACAACCTGCTCAAATCCGGCGACCTGGGGCCGGCGGATCGGGCGCTGGCATCCCGGCTGTTTTATGGCGTGATTGAGCGCCGGCTGACGCTGGATTACGTGCTGGCCGCCTGCTCCACGGTGCCGATTAAGAAAATGCACCCTTGTGTGACGGAGATCCTTCGCTGCGGCATCTATCAGCTGCTGTATATGGACAAGATTCCCCCTTCCGCGGCGGTGAGCGAAGCGGTGAATCTCACCAAGGCGCTCAGGCAGCCCCGTGCCTCCGGCTTCGTCAACGGCGTTCTGCGGGGCGTGGAGCGAAAGAAGGGCGGTCTGCTGGACGGGCTGCCCGACACGGACGAGGGACTGGAAATCCGGTATTCCTGCCCGCGGGGATTGCTGCGGCTGTGGCGGGAAGCCTATGGCGACGAGACGGCCAGGGCGTTGGCGGCCCATATCAACGATGTGCCCGACGCCTGCCTGCGGGTCAACACCTTGAAAATCTCCGCGGACGGCTTTGCCGCCCGGCTGGAAGCGGCGGGGCTCCCTTTTGAGAGAGAGCCGGTTTTGCCGGCGTCCTTCCGGGTGGACGGGGCGCCGCAGTTAAAAAGACTTGCACCTGAAGCCGAAAACTGGTATTATCATCAGGATACCGCATCACAGTGGTGCTGCTATGCGCTGGGGGCGCGGCCGGGGGAACGGATTGCGGACGTCTGCGCGGCCCCTGGGGGCAAAAGCTTCACGCTGGCCCAGTATATGGACAATCAGGGAGAGATCCTGGCTTGTGATTTATACCCGGCCAAGTGTGACACCATGGAGAAACGGGCGGCGGCGCTGGGGATCACCTGCCTGCGCACCGCGGCCCGGGACGCTTCCAAGCCCTGTCCGGCGCCCCTGAGGGGGCAGTTTGACCGGGTAGTCTGCGACGTGCCTTGCTCCGGGCTGGGGGCCATTCGCAGAAAACCCGAAATCCGGTACAAGGATTTGAGTGCCTTCGAGGATCTGCCGGAGCTGCAATACCGGATTCTCGTCGAGGCGGCGGCGCTTACCCGGCCCGGCGGGGTGCTGCAATACTCCACCTGCACCCTCAACCCGGCGGAAAACGAGCAGGTAGCCGAACGGTTCCTGCGGGAAAATCCGGCGTTCTCCCCGCGGACGTTGCCGTTGGCGGACTGTTTCGCGGCGGTGGACAAGCCGATGGGGCATACCTTGACGCTGTTCCCGCATATGCATCATACGGACGGGTTCTTCCTGGCGGCCTTTGTTCGGTCGGAAGACTCTTCTTTATAAAGAATGGATGGTGCGCTTGACTCCCATCGACATCAAATCCCTGCCGGCTGAAGAGCTGCGCGAGCGGCTGGCCGAGAAGGCGATCCCGGCTTTCCGGGCCCGCCAGATTCAGGACTGGCTGGACAAGGGCGTATCCGATTTTGCACAAATGTCCAATCTCCCGCAGGCTCTGCGGGAGGAATTGTCACAAACTTTTACGATTCCTTGTGTCAAAATTGAAAAAAAGCTTGTATCTTCCTTGGACAATACTGTAAAATACCTGTATGGTTTGCCGGACGGCGAAACGGTGGAGTCTGTGCTGATGGAGTACAAGCACGGCTGGTCCCAGTGCCTTTCCACCCAGGTGGGGTGCCGGATGGGCTGTTCCTTCTGCGCCACCGGCATGGGGGGCTTTGTGCGCAACCTGTTGCCCAGCGAGATGCTCGCGCAAATTGAGCAGGCTCAGACGGACAATGGTATCCGGGTGTCCTCCGTGGTGCTCATGGGGATGGGGGAGCCGCTGGACAACTACGACAATGTTCTTCGTTTTCTGAAGATGCTGGCGGAGGACGGCGGTGTACATATCGGCATGCGGCATGTCTCACTGTCCACCTGCGGCCTTGTCGATAAGATATACCAGCTCATGGAGGAAAAGCTGCAGCTGACGCTGTCCATTTCGCTGCATGCGCCGAACGACGACATCCGCTCGCGGCTGATGCCTGTCAACCACCGCTGGCCGGTGGAGGAACTGCTGAAGGCCTGCCGTGCCTATATACAGGCCACTTCGCGGCGCATCTCCTTCGAGTACGCCATGATTCAGGGCGTCAACGATTCCGACGCCTGCGCGCACGAGCTGGCCGATCGCCTGAAGGGCATGCTTTGCCACGTCAATCTTATACCGGCCAACGAAGTGGCGGGCAAGAGCCATCGGCGCAGTTCCCAGGCGCGGCTGCGCGCTTTCTGCGGGGTGCTGGAAAAGCGCGGCGTCAACGTGACGGTGCGGCGCACCCTGGGCGCGGATATCAGCGCCTCCTGCGGGCAGCTACGCCGCCGGCAGGAAACCGGGGTCTGACAGCTGTAACCTTTCAAGAGGGCCGATAGGCTTATTACGGCGTTTTCCGCAGGGGGCTATCTCCGGGCGGGACAGACGGCAACACGTAGGAAAGGAGGCCATGTCCTTGAACGTTTTCGGTAAAACGGACACGGGACGCATGCGGCCCAACAACCAGGATGCTTTCGTCTGCGGGCGGCTGTTCGGCGACACCTTGTTCGCCGTGGTATGCGACGGCATGGGCGGGGCCAACGGCGGAAACGTGGCCAGTTCCATAGCCATCCGCATTATTTCCGATCGCATTGTGGATACCTACCGGGACGGCATGGGAGAGAGCTCCATCCGTCACCTTTTGGAGAGCGCCGTGGCCGCCGCCAACGTCGAGATATACGACACGGCGATGGCGGATTTGGAGTTGCGGGGGATGGGCACCACGGTGGTGGCGGCCATTGTCACCGGGGACCGGGCGCATGTCGCCCATGTGGGGGACAGCCGCGCCTATTTGGTGACGGACGGGGGCATCGAGCAGATGACCCGCGACCATTCCATCGTGCAGGCCATGCTCGAAAAGGGCCAGCTCACCCAAAGCGAAGCCAAGAACCATCCGCGCAAGCACTTCATCACCCGGGCCTTGGGCGTGGAGGAGACAGTGCAGTGCGACACGCTGGATTTCCCATTTCCCGATAAGGGAACGCTGATTATCTGTACGGACGGTCTGACCAACATGGTAGAGGCCGATGATATATACGCCATCGTACAAGCCGCAGGTGCGGAACAGGCGGTCGGCCGTTTGGTGGACGCCGCCAACGAGGCGGGCGGCAACGACAATATCACGGTGGTCGCCATCGGATAAGGGCGGCTGCACAATGCAAGAATACGCAGGGATTTGGAAAAAGCGAGGGTTTCCGTTATGAAACGGGAAGCAAGGGCCGCCTCTCGCGGCCTCGGGCGTTTTTCCAAAGGCGCTGTAAAATTCCATTTTGCAGCATCCCCTCCAGCGAAAGAATGGGAGTGACTTTATTTTGGATAAGTATGTGGGAAAGCGGCTGGACGGTCGGTATGAAATCAAGGAGGTCATCGGTGTCGGCGGCATGGCCTATGTGTACAAGGCCTATGACAGCATCGACGATCGCACCGTGGCGGTGAAAATCCTGAGGGATGAGTACCTGGCTAACGAGGAATTCACCCGCCGGTTTAAAAACGAATCCAAGGCGATAGCCATCCTGTCCCACCCCAACATCGTCAAGGTGTATGACGTCAGCTTTGGGGAGCGGCTGCAGTATATTGTCATGGAATACATCGACGGCATCACCCTCAAGGAGTATATCGAGCAGCAACAGGATATCAAGTGGAAGGAAGCCGTTCATTTCACCGTGCAGATTCTGCGGGCGCTTCAGCACGCTCACGACAAAGGGATCGTCCATCGGGACATCAAGCCGCAGAATATCATGCTGCTGCCCGACGGCACCATCAAGGTGACCGACTTCGGCATCGCCCGGTTCTCCCGCAATGAAATCCGCGCGACGAGCGCCACCGACAAGGCGATCGGTTCCGTGCATTATATCAGCCCGGAGCAGGCGCGGGGGGATATCACCGACGAAAAAGCGGATATCTATTCCACCGGCGTCATGCTGTACGAAATGCTGACCGGCCGTCTTCCATTTGAAGCGGACAGCGCGGTGTCGGTGGCCATTATGCAGCTGCAGTCCGAGCCGAAGCTGCCCCGGGAAATCAACCCCTCCATCCCCGAGGGCCTGGAGGAAATCACCATCAAGGCCATGCAGAAGGATCCCGCCAAGCGGTATCAGTCTGCAGCGGAGATGCTGTACGATATCGACGAGTTCAAGCGCAATCCCAGCATCCATTTCGAATACAAATATTTCGTGGACGAGACGCCCACCCGCTTTGTGGAAGCCATCACCAAGGTGAAGGGGGAAACCGCCCTGGAGGAAACGCCCGAGGAAGCCGACGAGCTGGCGGAGGAGGGCGCCGAGGAGGAGAAGAAGGGACCGCCCGTTCTGCCGATCCTGGCGGCCATTGCCGGCGCGTTCGTGGTGGTGGGCCTGATTTTTGTCGCCATCATTTTCATCTTCGGCCTCGTCGATCCGGGTAAGGAAAACATCGAGGTGGAGAATTTTGTCGGCAAAACCCTCGAAGAGGTTACAAATAACGAGGAATACGCCAAGCTCTATAAGTTCAACCCTCCCGAGCAGGAGTACAGCAACGAGTATGATAAAGGGGTCATCTGCAAGCAGAACCCCAAGCCCGGCACCTCCAAGAAAATCAAGGTGGAAATCACACTGACCGTCAGCATGGGCAAACGCACGGTGCAGATCCCCGAGGTGCAGGAGAACGAGCATAAGGATGTGGTGGTCTCCCGGATCACCGCGGCGGGCTTTGTGCCCCAGCTCACCCAGATGACCAGCGACACGGTGGCGAAGGATCGGGTGGTGAAGACTGTCCCGGCTTTCCCGGATCAGGCGGAAGAGGGCAGCGTAGTCGTCATCTACGTCAGCACCGGCGAGGAAGAGCCGGAGCCGATTTCGGTGCCCAATGTAATTAACCTAGGCCTCGAGGACGCCAAAACCCAGCTGCGCAACGCGGGCTTTATTGTCAACGACCCCGCCGTTAAATATGTCAACGACAAATCCCCCAAGGGGACGGTGCTACAGCAGTCGCTTGAAAAGGGGTCGATGCAGAAGCCCGGCACGGAATGCGTACTGACGGTGAGCTCCGGATTCCAGGATGTGGAGATCACGGTGCCGCTGCCCGATACCACCACCCCGGTGGACGTGCAGGTTTATGTCAACGGTAAGCTGAACAGCAGCCTGTCCGACTCGTATAAGAATATTCTGCCCAGTGTTGTGGGCAATCTCAAGCTGAAATGCACCGAGCAAGCGGCCAGCTATAATGTGACCATCATGCTGTCGGTGGCCGGCAAGAACGACTACAAGCAATACGCCAGCTATACGGCGGACGCGCTGGCCGGCTCGTCCAAGCTGGAGGGGACGCCGATATGGACGGAGCCTTCCAAGGGCACCACCACGACGACCACCACCGTTACGACCACGACCACCACCACGACCACCACCGAGCCGGAGTTCGGCTGACAATCAAAGGACGGAATGTATGAACGAAACGGTACAGGGAATCGTCATACAGAGCATCGGCGGCTTCTATTATGTAGAAGCCGCCGATGCGGTATATGAATGCCGGGCCAGAGGGATTTTCCGCAAGCAGGGACTCGCGCCGGTGGCCGGGGATCGGGTGCGGATCTCCCGGCAGGGCGGGGAGAAGGGAACCCTGGAGGAGGTGCTGGAACGGCGCAACGTCCTGGTGCGTCCGCCGGTGGCCAATCTGGATTACCTCGTGCTGGTGGCCTCCATCGCCGATCCATCGCCGAGCACCCTTATTCTGGATAAAATGATCGCTATCGCGGAAAAGAAGGGGATCGAGCCTCTGGTGGTCATCAACAAGGCCGACTTGGAGGATACGTCCTGGCTGGAGGATATTTATGGAACGACGGGGCTGCCCTGCTTCACGGTATCGGCAAGCGGCGGGGAAGGGGTAGAGCCGCTGCGGCAGCGGCTTCTCGGCCATATCAGCGCGTTCACCGGCAATTCAGGGGTGGGAAAATCCAGCCTGCTCAACGCCATCGATCCGCGTCTGACGCTGGAGACCGGAGAAATCAGCAAAAAGCTGGGCCGGGGGCGGCACACCACCCGGACCGCCACCCTGTTCCGCCTGGAGGGCGGCGGCTATATCGTGGATACGCCCGGCTTCTCCTCCCTGGACATGGAGCGGGCGGAACGGATATCCAAGGAGGAGCTGCCGAATTGCTTCCGGGAATTTGCGCCGTATAGGGGCGGGTGCCGGTTCACCTCCTGCGCCCATGTCAAGGAGCCGGGCTGCGCCGTGCGGCAGGCGGTGGAGGAAGGCAAAATCGCGGCTTCCCGGTATGAAAGCTACCGGACGATGTATGAAGAGGTCAAGGATAAAAAGGATTGGGAGTTCAAAGGGAACGCCGAATAGACAGACGGTCGGTCCACCAATGAGGCCGTGGGGTTCTAAACGGCGTTACGGAAGTCAGGAGAGAGAAAGCACATGAGCCGCTGTGTCATATTGTCCGCCGGGCCGGTGGAGGATCCGGAGGCCTTGCGCCCGCTGCTGCGCGATGACGACTGGTTTATCGCGGCGGACGGCGGGATGCGGTTGGCCGAAAGATTAGGGGTAACCCCCGGGCTGATTGTGGCGGATTTCGATTCCGGCGAGGCGCCGCGGGAAACGCGGGCGGAGGTGCTCCGTCTGCCGGCCGAAAAGGACTGGACGGACACCATGGCGGCCGCTATGGCGGGGCTGGAGCGGGGATTCCGGGAATTCCTGCTGCTGGGCTGCACGGGGGGGCGGCTGGATCACACCATAGCCAATCTGGCGGTGATGCTGTATATCCATCGCCAGGGAGGTACGCCGATGATGGCGGATGAGCGCAACCGGGTTTTCCTGTATGCGCCGTCGTCCTTTACTATCCCCCCGCAGAAGGGATGGAAGCTGTCGCTCTTCCCGTATGGCGGTGAGGTGCGGGGCGTCACGCTGAGGGATGTCCGGTATCTGCTGACCGACGCGACGCTGACGACCGACAATCCCGTGGGGGTCAGCAATGAATTTTTGGATTGTCCGGCGCGAATTTCCTTCCAGGAAGGCATTTTATTGCTTCTTTTTTCAAAAGATTGACGTTTTTACAGCAGAAAAGTCTGCACCCTTTTCCGCGTGTCGAATATGCTGATAGTAGACACGGGAAACGCCGTGATTACGAAAGCGGATGGGGGATGACTTCGGTGAAACGCAAATGCAGTACAGGTTTGTTTTGTGCGGCCTTCGGCGTCGGTTTGCTGGCTGCCACGATATGCCCGCCCCAGCTGATGCTTGTTGTAGTCGCGGCGGCGCTCGTGGTTGTTGGTTGTTCCAAAGCCCGAAATTGACGCTAAATGGAGGAGTATGAGTATGCAAATCGTCATTGTAAAGAGCCCCAAACTGTTCAGCGGGATCCTGCGCAAGCTGTTCGGCATTAAAAAGGAAAGCTACATAGACTGAAGACGGCGGGAATCGCCGGAGAGGACATGGCCATGCGGCCATGTCCTTTTCTTTTGGAGAAATCTTTGTTTGAGACGGTGCATACTTCTTGGACAGGTAGAATATATTGAGAGTGAACATATGCGTATGCAGCTGTGAGTGCGGCGTGGCATCCGCAGCACAAAGGAGAGGTGTATTCATGGACTTTAAGGTGATGAACAAGGCCATTTCCACCAATGAAACCTTGTTCGATGACTTTGACGAACGTCCGGTGGACTGTGACTTTGTCCTGCCGGACTATTGTCCGGACATTGCAGCGGTGCTGAAATGTACCCTCAAGCCGGTCATTCAGTCAAAGCAGCTCAGCGGGGATCGGATGCTGGTGGACGGGCAGGCAAACATCCGGGTCATGTATCTGGATGAAGCGCGTAAGTGTGTGCGCTGCTGCGAATTCAGCCAGCCCTTCACCAGTACATTTGCCGTCAAAAGCATGGGGCTGAATCCCTGTGTGCGGGCCACGGCCAAAACAGATTATGTCAACTGCCGGGCCACCAGCCCCCGCAGGCTGGACGTCCACGGCGCGTTCACGGTCAAGCTGAAAATCACGGCGGAGGGCGGCCGGGAGGTCGTCTGTGACGCCACGGGAGGCGGCCTGTACACCCGCAATCAGCCGGTGTCCTATTCCGTGCCCGCGGCCAGTGCCGAGAAGACCTTTACCATCAGTGAGGTACTGGATTTGGGAAGCGGAAAACCGCCGGCGGAAGCACTCATCCGCGGAGAAGCCGTCCCCTGCCTGACCGACTGCAAGCTGTTGGCCAACAAGGCCATCATCAAGGGCGACATTCTGCTGAAAAATCTGTATGCCAGCGATGTGTCGGCCGGGACGATGGAACAAGTGCGCCATGAAATCCCCTTCAGCCAAATCATCGATGTGGACGGCTTGAGCGATGACTGGCAGTGCCAGGTTTTCCTGGATGTGGTATCCAGCGACGTCCATATCAGCGTCAACCAAAACGGCGAGAGCTGTCTGCTGGCCGTGAGCATTAAGCTGACGGCCCAGCTCCAGTGCTACCGCACGGGTTCCTCCGAGGTAGTCATTGACGCGTATTCCGCCCGGTGCCCTCTCAAGCTGGAAACCGGCCGCTTGGAGACCCAGCATCTAATGCATGTGCGGCGGGAGACCAACGTGGTCAAGGAAGCCTTCGAGCTGCCGCCGGACGGCGTGTCGGATATCGTGGACGTCTGGTGCGAGGCGTCACCGGTTGGCCAGCGGTGCGAGGACGGAAAGGCCTTCGTGGACGGACGGCTGCTGATTTCCATGCTGGCCCGGGATCCCGGCGGGGCGGTCGCCTACTACGAGCGGCCGGCGGATTTTACTCTGGATTATGACGAGCGGTGCGACAGCATGACAGCGGATATGGCCGTCACCCAGGTGGAATACGCCATTGTCGGCGGCAAGGTCGAGCTGCGGCTGGAGCTGGAAGTGGTGCGCTGCTGCTACGCGGGAAACACCTGTCAGGCGGTTACGGCCATTACGGCGGAGGATAACGCCGAGTTTCCGCCCGAAAGAGCCGCGCTGAAGATTTACTTCGCGGGCGGCGGCGAATCCATTTGGGAAATCGCTAAGAACTGCCACACCTCCATGAATGCCGTGATGGAGGAGAACAACCTGTCCAGCGAAATATTACCGGAGGACACCATGCTGCTGGTGCCGCTTTGTTAAGGGGGAGTGACCGTATGGAAGGCCAGAGCATTTACGATACCATTGCCAAACGGACGGACGGCGACATCTATATCGGTGTGGTGGGACCGGTCCGGACCGGAAAGTCCACGTTTATCAAGCGCTTTATGGACACCCTGGTGATACCCAATATCGACAGTGCCTATCGGCGGGAGCGGGCCAACGACGAGCTGCCCCAGTCTTCGGCGGGGCGGACCATCATGACCACCGAGCCTAAGTTCATCCCGGAGCAGGCGGTCAGCATTTCGGTGGACGGCACGGCCAATTTGAACGTCCGTCTCATCGACTGCGTGGGTTACATTGTTCCTTCGGCGCTGGGATACATCGAGAACAACCAGCCCCGCATGGTCAAGACGCCATGGTTTGAGGAGGAGGTCCCCTTCAACATGGCGGCGGAAATAGGCACCCAGAAGGTCATCAACGAGCATTCCACCATCGGCCTGGTGATTACCACCGATGGAAGCATTACCGAGATTCCCCGGGAGGAATACCGAGAGGCCGAGGAACGGGTGGTCGGGGAGCTCAAGCAGATCCACAAGCCCTTCGTGGTGCTGATGAACACCATGAACCCCACCTCCACCGCCGTGATGCAGATGTGCGCGGATTTGGAGAAAAGCTACGGCGTACCGGTTTGTCCGGTCAACTGCCTGGATATGGGCGAGGCCGAAATCCGAAAAATCCTGGAGAAGGTGCTTTTTGAGTTCCCGGTGCGGGAAATTGGCGTGGAACTGCCCAAATGGCTGACCAGCCTGGATAAGAATCATCCCATCCGCAAGACGATTTTCGACTCTATCCGGGAGGCGGCCGGGCGGGTGAGGAAGGTCAGCCAGGTGGCTGGCATGGCTGGCGGCGTCGAGAACTGCGAGTATGTGGACGCGGCCAGGCTCACCGGCGTGGAGTTGGGACAGGGCTGCGCCACCATCAACGTCACCATTGATCCCGGCCTATTCTATCGCGTGCTCGGGGAGACCACTGGTCTGGATATCACCGATGAGGCGGCGCTGATGGCCACCATGATGGAACTGGCGGACGTCCAGAAAAAGTATGCGAAAATCAAGAGCGCCCTCGATCAGGTGGAGGCCACCGGGTACGGCATCGTGATGCCGGAACTGGAGGAAATGACCCTGGAGGAGCCGGAAATTATCAAGCAGAGCGGCCGGTACGGTATCCGCCTGCGGGCGGAGGCCCCCTCCATCCATATGCTCAAGGCCAACATCACCACCGAGGTTTCCCCCATTGTGGGCAGCGAGAAGCAGTCGGAAGAGCTGGTCAGCTATCTGCTGCGGGAGTTTGAGGAGAGCCCCGGAAAAATCTGGGAGTCCAACATCTTCGGCACCTCCCTGTATGGGTTGGTCAACGAGGGGCTTCATAACAAGCTGTACCGTATGCCGACGGATGCCCGCATCAAGCTCAAGGAAACGGTGGAGCGCATTATCAATGAAGGCTGCAGCGGCCTGATTTGCATCATCGTATAATTGGATAGGACATCCGGCGCGGGAGGGAGGCCTCCCGCGCCGGCGGAAGGGAATGGGATACATGCCGAATACGCCGGAAGAAAGAACGAACAGGCCGTCCCGCCGTCCGGCGGGAGAACAGAGAAACCGTGGGGGAAAGAAGCCGTCGCTGGCGGGTATGCAGGTGGTGCTGGTTCAGAGCGTTTCCTGCATAGCAGTGATTTTGCTGGTGCTGGTGATGAAGCTGGTGGGGGGCGACGCTTTTGCGCAGCTGCGTCAGCAGTTCAACGAATCCATCATGAGCAACTCCATTGTGGCGACTCTGGCGGCCTTGTTTGAATCGCCGAACAGCGAGCCCGTGCCGGGAGACAGCTCCGGCGATGCCTCCCAGCCGGACGGCGCGTCATCTTCGTCGGATACATCGGATGCGTCCGTACCGGACAGCCGGCCTGCGGAAAGCGGGGAAGGCGCGTCTTCGGCGAACGCGCCGGCCAGCAGCGAGGGCACCAAGCAGGCAGGCGCCACGCTTTCCGCGGAATCCGCTTCCTCCGGCACCGCGTCTGTTCAGACGGTTCGTTACGCGCCGGAAGGCTCTACCTTCGGCGTGGTAACGGCCAACCGTCTGGCCACGGCACCGCTGGATACCGGTACGATCACCTCCGGGTACGGCTATCGGAAAAATCCGACCAAGGAAGGGGAGGGGTTCCACAAGGGCCTCGATATCGGCGCGCCGGAGGGCACGCCGGTGCATGCGATGTATTTCGGCGTGGTTTCCGATGTGGGACAAGATCCCACTTACGGGAACTACATCAAGCTGTATCACGGTAACGGCATCGAGGTTCTGTACGCCCACTGTTCGGAGATTCTGGCCGAAAAGGAGGCGGTGATCCGGGCGGGGGAAATCGTAGCGAAGGTGGGCGCCACGGGCGACGTAACCGGCAGCCATCTGCATGTCGAGGTACGGGTGAACGGGCAGACCTATAATCCGGTCGGCCTGGTGCCGGTCAGCCTGTATGCTTAAGTTTCGGCTGTGGGGAACCGAATGGGCGTGCAGCCTGTTGTTTCCGGCTACGGTGGTGGTGCTGCTGACGCTGGACACAGGCGGTATGGCGGGATGGTGCCTGGCCGCCTCGGTGATGCACGAGGCGGGGCATTTTCTAATGCTGCTGGCCTGCGGCGGAAGACCGGCGCGGGTATCGATCGGCATTTTCGGCGTGCGGGTCGAGCAGGATGTTCACGCGCCTATCGGCTATGGGAAAAATGTGTGGGTTTCTCTTGCCGGGCCGCTGGTCAACGGCCTCTCCTGTGGGATCCTCCTGCTGCTTGGCGGAGGCTGGACAACGCCGGTCATGGTGCATGCGACCATGGCGGTGATGAATCTGCTGCCGGTGGAACCTCTGGACGGGGGACAGGCGCTGTTCTGTCTTTTGGCGCCCCACATGGAGGAGCCGAAGGCGACCCGCGCGGTTCTGGTTGTGTCGGTGGTGACCATCTTGCCTCTGGCAGCGGCGGGCTTCTACGTGCTGTTGCACAGCGGGTATAATTTTACGCTGCTGGCGGTCAGCGTCTACCTCGTATTACTGCTGCTGCTCAAGAAAAAATAGAGCCTGCCGCTTCGGACGGCAGGCTTTTTCGCCTTGTCAAGACAAGGCGGGGTATGGTATACTGCTGGCAGTATGAGGAAGGGGGGACGAGCGATGCCGCTATCTGTCTGGTTGCTGGAGGCGCCGGCCCTTCTTGACAGCGGCGAGGAGGCGGCGGTGCTGAACAAGCTGCTGCCGGGGCGGCGCGAAAGGGTGGCGGCGGGAAATCGGACGACGCGGCTGGCGGCTTATGCGCTGGAGGCGGTTCTCCTCCAGAGGTGCACAGGACTTAGAAGGGATCAGCTGTCGCTTGGGCTTTCACCCACGGGAAAGCCCTTTCTGCCAGGGTGCCCCTCCTGCCGCTATAATCTCTCGCATTCCGGAACGGCCGTGCTTCTCGGGATCAGCGACCAGGAGATCGGGGTTGATATCGAGACGATTCGAGTGCTGTCCCCGCGTGTGCTGCGCCGCTGCTTTACCCCGGCGGAAACGGAGTGGTGCGGCCAGGATGCTGCAAAGATGACGGCGCTCTGGACGCAGAAAGAGGCGTACAGCAAGTGGTCGGGCCAAGGACTGGCCCAGGTGCTGGCGGGCATCGACACGAGACAGGAGAAGACTGCCCAGTTGCTGACCACCTTCCGGGAAGGGGATTGGGCCGCGTCGGTTTGTTCCGCCGTACCATTTTGCAAAGAGCTGGTCCAGAGGATGACGTGGGACGAGCTGCGACATGCGTTATAAAACCGGGCCGCACGGCGATGGCTGTGCGGCCCAGCTGCTTTTAAGAGGTGCGTTTTCCGGACATGGTTTGCTGGACGATGCTTTCCATGACATCGCCGGTTAGGGCGCTTTCCACATAGCCGAAGATGTTGCCCTCCTTGTCGATCATGAAGGTGGTGGGAAAGGCGCGGATGCCGTATTCCGCGAACACATCCCCGCTCTCGTCCATCACTACGGGGAAAGTATATCGATTGTCCTTCAAAAACTTTTTGATGGAGGCCGTGGAGCCTTCGTTCCCCTGGTTGGGACCGGCCACGCCCAAGACGATCAGGTCTTTCTCGTTCTTGCCGTATTTCTCATAAAGAGCCTGAATTTCCGGCATTTCGCTGCGGCAGGGTCCGCACCAGGTCGCCCAGAAGTTGAGGAAAACCGTTTTCCCTTTGAAGTCGGACAGCTTATGCTGCTTGCCGTACTGATCGGTCAGGGTGAAATCTGGCGCCGGAAAAGCGGGCTCCTGAGACGCAGAGGAGGATTCCTCGGAAGTATCGGGGGCGGCGCTGACGGCGGAGGAGGCGGATTCCTGCCCGCCGCCAAACTGTGACAGATAGCTGGTGAAACCATTCATCATGCCGGTCAGGGTCATAACGCCCATCAAAATCAGCAGAACCGCGCCGATTTTAGCCGTGTATTTGACCACGTTGCGGTGCTTTTTGAAGAAATTGAGCACCGTTCCGGTGAACAGGCCCACGGCCAGAAACGGCAGGATAAACCCGATGGTATAGACGCCGATGAGCGCGAAGCCTTTGGCCATGGATCCGGAGGAGCCGGCCATCAGCAGAACGCTGCCCAGGGTGGGACCGACGCAGGGCGTCCAGGCAAAGCTGAATGTAAAGCCGAGCAGCAGCGCCGGAAGAGGGCCCATCGCCAGGCGATCCAGCCGGAAAAGAAGACGGTGCTCTTTGCCGAGAACCTTAGATTGGCCGAATACGCCGAGCTGATAGACACCGAACAGAATCATGATGATACCGCTGATGCGGGCAAACCAGATGCGGTTGTCGCTGAAGAAGCGGCCCAGGGCGTTGAAACCGAGCCCCAGTATAAAGAAGGTGAAGCTGATGCCCAGGACAAAAAACACGGTGTTGACGAGTACCCGACCCTGCCGGTAGCGGATGGTGCCGTCTTCCTCCACCGTTTTGGCGCCGCCCGCCAGATAGCTCACATACAGGGGCACGAGCGGCAGCACACAGGGGGAGAAGAAGCTGAGCAGCCCCTGAATAAACACGGTGAGAATTGGCACGCTGGTTTCGATGTTAAAACCCATAGCATCTCCTTTACATGTTGCGGTTTTATACGCAGGTGAATAAATCGTTGAGCGCCTCGCTCATGGTGGGGTGGGTATAAACGGCGTCGCGCAGGGCGGTGCAGGGAAGAGCGGCACTGTGCGCCAGTGATTTGGTGGGGATGCAGGTCACGTTGATACAGGTCCCCCATACATGGCCGCCGATTGCTCCACGAGCATGACCTATTCCAAACAGGCTTATTCGTTTGTTTCGACAGAAGTCGAAGAGCCGCCGAACAGCTGCCGCTCGACATCTTGCACGGTGATATGTTCCAAGCGCTCAAGACATTGGCTGTTTAAGTCGTCCAGGATATTGTCCACCACGCCGGAAATACCAGAAGCTATGCGGCACTTCATGTGGGGAGCGCCGCTGCGCCAACCGGTGGATACAAAACGGGCGTCCAACGCGTCGGCGATTTGCCGCAGGCTGACCGTGTCCGGCGGGAGGGGGAAGAAATAGCCGGCGTTTTCCCGCCAGCCGCGAGTCTCCACCAGACCGGCTTTCCGCAGCCTGGCCATTACCCGGCGTACCCGGACAGGGTTGGTGCAGATATTCTGTGCCAGCGTTTCGCTGTTGAGGGTTTCCGCCTTATGGTTGAGGAAAACCAGGGCGTGAACGCCGAGAATAAAATCGCTGTTCAAAAGCCGTCACCTCTTTACTTCGTGCTGTAATTATATCCATTACAGCATCCCCTGTCAAGAGAAATTTGGAAATCCGCACCAAAATTTGGTTTAACTAATAAAAAATTCTTTCATTGGAGTATATTGCTAAAAGATTGCGCTTTCCATTTTCCTATGTTATACTAAAAAAACATATATATAAGCAGAGATAGCGTATAAAAGAAGACTTTTCGCCTTAAATTGTAACAAAATGGAAGTGAGTTCCCTAGATGAGGGATAACAAATAGAGGAATGAGACCATGATTTCACGTAAAATGATACTGGTTGTGGAAGATAATGCCCTGAACCGGGCGCTGCTGTGCCAGATTCTGGCCGCCGAATACGATGTACTGGAAGCGGAAAATGGACAGGCGGCGCTCGATCTGTTAAAACAGTACGGCGAAGGGGTTTCCCTGATTCTGCTGGACATTGTTATGCCCGTAATGGACGGGTATACCTTTCTCTCCGTGGTCAAAACGGATCGTTCCTTGTCCTCCATCCCCGTTATCGTGACCACGCAGAACGACAGCGAATCCGAAGAGGTTGCCGCTTTGTCCCACGGTGCGGCGGATTTTGTGGCAAAGCCCTATAAACCCCAGATTATTCTGCATCGGGTAGCCAGCATTATCCATCTGCGGGAAACCGCCGCCATGGTTCGGCTGATTCAGTATGATCGACTGACGGGGCTGTACAGCAAGGAGTTCTTTTATCAGCGGGTCAAGGAGATTCTGCTGCATCATCCGGACAGGGAGTATGATATCATTTGTTCTGATGTGGAGAATTTCAAGCTGATTAACGATGTATTCGGTATTCCGGCGGGGGACCGGCTCCTTTGCGGCCTGGCGGACATGTATACATCTCTTGTCGGGGAGCGGGGGATCTGCGGGCGGTTCAACGCGGATCAGTTCGCCTGCCTGCTCGAACGCAGCGTCCAGTATACGGACGAGATGTTCATGGAGGCCAGCGTACGGGTGCACACCTTGTCCAGCGCAAAGAACGTTATCATGAAATGGGGAATTTATTCCATCGAGGACCGCACGATTTCGGTGGAGCAGATGTGCGATCGGGCGCTGCTGGCCGCTCGAAGCATCAAAGGGCAGTATGGCAAATATTTTGCCGCTTACGATGACCAGCTTCGCAACCAGCTGCTGCGGGAACAGGCCATTACGGATGGGATGGAGACGGCCTTGGCTAAAAGGCAGTTCGTCATTTACCTGCAGCCGAAATATCGCATCGCGGACAACCGGTTGTCCGGCGCCGAGGCGCTGGTTCGCTGGAACCATCCGGAATGGGGGTTGCAGCCGCCTTCGGAATTCATTCCTTTGTTCGAGAAAAACGGATTTATCACCCGGCTCGATCAATACATCTGGGACGGGGTCTGTTCCATTCTGCGGGAATGGGATGATAAAGGATACCCGCCGATTTCTATTTCCGTCAATGTGTCCCGGGCGGACATTTACAACGCGGATTTGGTGGACATTTTGATACATACCCTGAAAAAATATGATGTATCGCCGGAACGGCTTCATCTCGAAATTACGGAGAGTGCCTATACCGAAAATCCGAAGCAGATTATCGATACGGTCAGCCGTCTGCGCAAGGTTGGCTTTATTGTGGAAATGGATGACTTTGGAAGCGGCTACTCCTCTTTAAATATGCTCAATGAAATGCCCATCGACATCTTGAAGCTGGACATGAAATTTATGCAGAGCGAAACGGCCAAGCCGGTTAATCAGGGAGTTCTGCGCTTTATTATGGATTTGGCCCGCTGGATGAAACTGAGCGTGGTGGCCGAGGGCGTGGAAACCAAGGAACAACTGGAACGCCTGCGCGAAATCGGGTGCGATTATGTGCAGGGGTATTTTTTTGCCCGGCCCATGCCCTCCCTGGACTTTGAAAAGCTGATGAACGAACAGCGCTTATCGGTTACACCGGACGCGGCAGTCGGCCGCGCCGACCAGCACGGTTCTGCCTGATTTCGTTGGCTATCCGGCCAGCAGGCCGTGATGTGTCCATTTTGGCAGTCATGGGAGGACGAAAACCGATGAACCATCAAAACGCGGCTGAATCGACTGTGCAAGCGTTCTTCCGCTCCTGGTTTGAGCAGTGCGATGCAGAAGGAACCCTGTCTTTTTTACAGGTGCTCATCAATATTCTGAGCAACGCTATCAAATTTACAGGCGAGGGAGGAAAGGTCACCTTTTCGGCGGCCCAGCGAAAAAGAACGAAAAACGATGCGGTTATACGGTTTATCGTCAACGATACCGGTGTCGGCATGAGCGAGGAGTTCCTTCCTCACATCTTCGAGCCCTTTTCCCAGGAATCCACCGACACCACCGCTCTGTACGGCGGCACCGGTCTCGGCTTGGCCATTTCCAAAAACATCGTCGACATGATGGATGGCAGTATCGCGGTGCGTTCCATAAAGGGGATCGGCACCGCGTTCACTGTGGACGTTAAGCTGGGCATCACGGAAGAGGAAAAGCTGAGGCACAACCTGAAAAAGCGGGATTATAATTTTTCGCATATGCGGACGCTGATGGTGGACGACGACGTGGCGGTTTGCGAGAGTACGGTGGTCACGCTCAAGGAAATCGGCATCCAGGCCGAATGGGTGGACAGCGGCCGGAAAGCGATTGAGCGCGTCGGAATCCTCTGGGATAAGCATCAATATTTCGACACCATCCTGATCGATTGGAAAATGCCGGGCATGGACTGGTATGAACGCGCATCTGGCCAAGCCCATTGAGCCGGAACGACTGTATCAGACGTTATACGATTTTATTAATGGAAAGAGGCTTGAGTGATCATGCCGACATTTCGGGATGTTTTTGAAGCTTACGGCGCGGACTACGATACGACCATGGCGCGCTTCATGGGCAATGAAGCCATGTATCTTCAGCTTTTGGATATGCTGTTTCAGGACGAAAATATGCAGAAGCTGGGGGCGGCGCTGGCGAATAGAGACTATACGGCTGCGTTCGAGGCGGCTCATACGCTCAAGGGCGTTGTGGGCAATATGGGGTTGACGCCGCTGTACGAGGCGGTTTGCGTAATCGTGGAGCCGCTGCGTTCCAGAGAATGCCGCGACGATTATGCCGCTCTGTATCAAAGGGTTGAGTCCGAATTCCAAAGAGCGGAGGCACTTCGGAAGAAGCTGCGGGAAGGAGAATAGCTATGGCGCAGAGCAATCCCCTCTCTGTAGCTCAGATGACGGCCGTTCTGGATAACGCGCCGGTGGCGGTTTATGTCAGCGCGTTAGAATCCTGGGAATTGCTGTATGCGAACCGATTGGCCAGAAAAACACTTTGCAGGGGCGCAGGCATTCCCGGCACCACATGTTACCAGGCGGCGGGATATGAGAAGCCCTGTCCATTTTGTCGCATGAGCAGTATGTCGGACGCCGAGTTGCTGGTTCGGGAGTTTTATCATCCCGTTCATCGACGCGTCTACCAGCTCAGTGGGAAAATTATCGATTGGGATGGCAGGCCGGCGCATATCGAATACGGTTTGGACGTGACGGAAAAGAAGCGGGAGCAGGAGCGAAGCGAAACCCTCCGGGAAGAACTGCAGGCGACCTTCAGCAGCATTCCGTGTGGATTAAGCGTCTACCGGTTCAATGGCGAACAGATTACGCCGGTGTTTCATAATCCGGCATTTTATGAGATCATGGGATATTCCGATGAACACATTCGTTCCATCGAACGGGAAACCACTTTTTTGGGTGTTCATCCGGATGAGGTTGAACGCCTGCGGATCGGTATCGTGGAAGCAGTCCGCAGCGGCGCGCTGGTGGATCAGACCTATCGGATATGGAACGATCGGCGTGCCGCATTTTGCTGGATCCATCTAGAGGGGTCCGTTAAGGCGCAGGACGACGGCAGCAAGCTGCTATATGGTGTGTACAGCGACGTCAGTGAACGGATGCGTCTGGAACGCGAACTAATCGACGCCAATGAAAAGATGCAGGATATCGTTAACGCCATCCCCGGGGGCGTGGCGATTTACAAGGTTTCGGATATTTTTGAGACCACCTATTTTTCGGATGGCGTGGCTCAGCTGACGGGCTACACATCGGAGGAATACCAGCAGCTGATTCAGCAAGACGCGGCGGAGATGATATATGTTGAGGACGCCGCCATAGTGCTCTCGAAGGCCGCGGAGGTAATACAGAGTCACGGTATCGCGAAATTTGAGTTTCGCAAGCAGCATCGGGATGGACATATCGTGTGGGTGCGGGTGCAGATGAAATGGGTCGGGGAGGATGAGGGCTGCCCGTTGCTGCACTGCGTGTTTCACAATATCACCGACAGCAAGGAAGCTCAGCTGGAGATGGATCATCTGGTGAATTCTATTCCCGGTGGGATCGCCAGCTATCGGATCGAGGGGAAGCGTTTCCTTCCCACGTACTATTCGGACGGCGTGGTAGCGCTTTCCGGCTATACCCGGCAGGAGTATGAAGAGGTAGTGCGCGGCGATGCGTTCGAACTGATTTATGAGCCAGATAGGAAGCGGGTGTTCGCGGTCATTCAGGCGGTGCTGACGAACGGCGATGTGCTGGATGTTTCCTATCGGATGCGGCATAAAGACGGGCATTTGATTTGGATTCATCTCAATGGCAGACGGATGGGGCCATTGTCCGACTCCATGCGGTTTTACGCAGTGTTTACCGGTATGTCTTCCGAAACCCGGCTCTTCCAAAGCATCGCCAACGAGACGGCGGACGGCATCTATGTCATCGATAAGCAGAATTACGATTTGCTTTATGTGAACGAATCCAAGGACCTTTTTCTGCACGGTGGCGACAGAGTTGGGCAGAAATGCTACGCCGCGCTGCACGGCAAAACCGCTCCCTGCTCGTTTTGCACCCTGAATAGTCAGCTGCCGGATGGAACGGAGCACAAAATGCCGGTCGCCAAAACGGATCGGTTCTATGTCACGCGCTTCCGGGAGACCGAATGGAACGGTATTCCAGCATATGTCAAATATGTTCGGGATACGACGGAAGAGGTCAACACCCGAAAAGAGAAGGAGCGGCTGGAGCAGTATTTCCAAACGATTGTGAAAAATCTGCCCGGCGGAGTCGCCGTGGTTCGCTATGAAAAAGACGGGAGCCTGATTCCGGAGTTCCTGTCGGACGGTTTCGCGCAGATGACCGGGGTGACGCTGGAGGAAGCGTGGCGTATCTATAAAAAGGACGCCATGGCGGGCGTGCATCCGGACGACTGTGCCGCAGTGAATGAGCAAATGGCGGCTTACATCGCCAGCGGCGAAAATCATTGCGAGATTGTGTATCGCCTGCGCAAGGGCGACGATGGGTATATCTGGGTCAAAAACACCTTGACCATGATACAGAATGAGGGCGGCGATGGCCGGGTATATGCGGCCTATCATGACATGACCAAGGAGCGGGAGGAGCAAGAACGGATCCGCCAGCAGTATAACGATCTGATTTTGCAGCATTATCGCAAGCCGGGCCCTAACGCTTTGATCGTCGGGCACTGCAATGTGACGCAGAACCGGATTTACGAAATTATCGATTACACCCATTCTGCCCTTCTGGATACCTTCGGGCTCGCACGGCAGGAGTTTTTTCAAGGGATTGCTGGCTTGATTGTGGACGAGGCGGAACGGCAGACCTTTTTGAACATGTATCTCAATGAGCCGGCTTTGGCGGCGTTCGCGAGGAAGGACACGGAACAGATCCTCACGTGCTTTATAAAACTGCCGCAGGAGGAAAAAGGACGGTATGTGCAGTTCAAGGTCATCCTTGTAGAGACTCCCGACACCGGGGATATCACGGGTATTCTCACCGTCACGGATGTGACAGAGCAGACCATTTCCGATCGGATCCTGCACCAATTGTCTGTTACCAACTACGATTTTGTCATCGATTTGAATCTGGAGCAGGATACCTATACGATTTTAACCTGCAATAAAAAAGCGAACTGTGTGCCCGCTTCTCAGGGCAAGCATTCCGAGCACATGGCCGGCATGCTGCAGTCTTCCTTGGTGCCGAAGGATAGGGAACGGTATGCCCGCGCTTTGGAGCCGTGTGAAATCAAGCGCAGACTGAAGGAAAAAGGGTCCTATACGTTTTCTTTTTCCATGGTGGATGAGCAGGGGGATATCCGCACCAAGAATATGACGGTTTCCGAAGTGGATCTGCGGATTGGACGGGTTTGTCTGGTGCGCATCGATATTACGGATTCCGTACGCGAGCAGCAGGGACTGCTGAATATGATCGCCTATACGTTTGAACTGGCGGGATTTATTCATGTCGGCAGCGATCGCTTTACCCTGTATACCAGGCGTACGGTGCTGGAAAATCTATCGCCGTATTTGATGGAACATTATGGCGAGGAGGTTAAAAGCTTTTCTATGCGCTACGGCGTGGAGGCGGACAGGGAAGAGGTGCAAAAACAGTTTCGCTTGGAAACGATGCTTCAGAGGCTGGCGGAGCAGCCGGCAGGGTACGACTTCGTTTTTCCTTATCGGTCGGATAAAGGGATGCGGTATAAACAAATCAATGTGCTGTGGGGAGACGAAAACCACCGGACGGTCTGCTTGGTGCAGGCGGATGTCACCGATATGCTGACGGCTGAGAGAAACGCAAAACGCTCGTTGGAGCATGCGCTTATGGAGGCCAAGAAAGCGAACCGCGCGAAGAGCGATTTTCTGTCCGCCATGAGCCACGATATTCGCACCCCGATGAACGCTATTATCGGCATGACGATGCTGGCCGTCGCGCATTTGGACGACAAGGAGCGAATCGCGGACTGCCTGCAGAAAATCTCTGTTTCCTCCAAACATCTGCTCAGTCTTATCAATGACGTCCTGGACATGAGCAAAATTGAACAGTCCAAAATCCTTTTGAACCAGATTCCTATAGCGATTCCCGAACTGCTGAATCAGCTATCGGTCATGATGACGCCTCAGGCCAAAGAGGCCGGCTTGAATTTTTCGGTGCAGGTCGAACAGCTGCGGCACCCATATGTTTTGGGCGATCCGCTGCGCATCAATCAAATTTTCATCAATATTCTCAGCAACGCCATCAAGTTTACGCCGGAAGGCGGCCGTGTGGATTTCCTCATTGAGGAACTGGAGCCGAAAAAAGTGACCGCCGCCCGCTTTCGGTTCACCGTCAGCGATACGGGGATCGGTATGTCGGAGGGGTTTATCGCGCACCTGTTCGATCCGTTTGCCCGCAATTCCAGCGTCACGCGGGTCGAGGGGACCGGCCTTGGCCTCAGCATCACCAAGGGGCTTGTAGACTTAATGGAAGGCGATATTTCTGTGGAAAGCCAGGTAAACCGGGGCACCATTTTCCGCGTGGAACTGGAATGCGAAATATCACAGGCAAAGGAGAGGATCCATCCGGAAGCGATGGCGGAATCGTTTGGAGCGGCACGCAAGCAGGGCTTGGCCGGCCGTCGGTTTCTTGTGGTGGAGGATAACGCCATCAACGCGGAAATCCTTACGGAATTGTTAAGCATGCTGGGAGCCGAATCCATCGTCAGACCCGATGGCAGACAAGCGGTCCGGACATTTCAGGCGGCTCCGTCCCAGACCTTTGATGCGATTCTGATGGATATCCAAATGCCGGTAATGAACGGCTATGAGGCGACCAAGGTCATTCGAAAAATGGACCGAGACGACGCGGCAGACATTCCCATTATTGCCATGACAGCCAACGCGTTTGCTGAGGATGTTCAGGCCTCCCTGGACGTCGGCATGACCGCCCATGTGGCAAAGCCTATAGATGTGGACGTGCTGCAGAACACTCTGTATACCGTACTGGACAGAAAGGGAGAGTGAACCATGAAATGGCAATGGGCGGCGGCTCTCTGTATGGTCGTCGGACTGTTCAGCGGATGCACGGCGCGGCCTGTGACGTCCAGCGGCGAAGTGTCCGTCCATATCTCGTCCGCGGCTTATCACAAAATCACTCCCGAAGAGGCGAAAGACCGGATGGATGCCGGCGGCGTAACCATCGTGGATGTGCGGCGGGCGGAGGAATACGAAGAGAATCATATTCCAGGCGCCATTCTCGTAACAAATGAAACGCTGAAGGAACAAGCGGCAAAGCGTCTGCCGGTAAAAGACGCCGTGCTCCTTGTCTATTGCCGCACCGGGGTGCGAAGCCGCCAGGCCTCCGAAACGCTGGTTTCGCTCGGCTATCAGCAGGTATATGATTTCGGAGGCATTGTGGGCTGGCCTTTTGAAACGGAGAGCGGAGAATTTCAAACGCCGTGATGGTTTTGCCCCTTTCGATCGAGGTTTGCATTCCGGGAAGTTTTCCGGTATAATAGAGAACTCGAAGCCAATCAAGCAGTAGGATGGGAGACAATCGGATGAATTCAGAGCTCGAAAACATATTTATGCAGGTACAAAAGCCTGGCAGATATACCGGCGGAGAACTGAACAGTGTGGTAAAAGATAAAAACGCCGTGGCTATCCGGTTCGCCTTTGCCTTTCCGGATTTGTATGAGGTGGGCATGTCCCATCTTGGTATGAAGCTGCTGTACGGTTTGCTGAATGCGCAGGAGGATATCTGGTGCGAGCGGGTGTTCGCGCCGGATACGGATATGGAGCAGCAGATGAGGGAAAACGGCGTGGCGCTTTTTGGCCTGGAGAGCCGGGAGCCTATCGCTGATTTTGACTTTATCGGTTTTACGCTGCAGTATGAATTGAGTTTTACCACGATCCTGCATATGCTCGATTTAGCGGGGCTGCCCCTGCGGGCGGCGGATAGGGGAGACGATTGCCCGCTGGTTATCGGCGGCGGCCCCTGCGCCTGCAATCCGGAGCCGCTGGTGGATTTTTTTGACCTGTTCACTTTAGGAGAGGGCGAAGAGGTCAACCTGGAGCTGATGGCCCTCTACCGCCGGCATAAGGCTGCGGGCTTTCATAAGGCGGCATTTTTACGCGATGCCGCGCAAATCGAGGGGGTATACGTCCCTTCGTTGTACGAGGTGAGCTACCGGGCGGACGGTACCATCGAGGCTGTGCGGCCGCTGGACGGAGCGCCCTCCCGGGTGCGCAAGCGGATCATCGCCGATATGGACGCCATGTACTTCCCGGAATATTTTGTCGTGCCTTTTCTGGATATTGTGCACGATCGGGCCATGAGCGAGATTTTTCGCGGCTGCATCCGCGGCTGCCGTTTCTGCCAGGCTGGCTTTATTTATCGGCCGGTCCGTGAAAAATCTCCCGAGGTCATCGACGCCCAAAGCCGGGCGCTGTGCGCCTCCACCGGCTATGAGGAATTTTCCCTGTCCTCCCTGTCCACCAGCGACTATTCCCGCCTGGAGGAGCTGCTTCCCCGCCTGCTGGACTGGGCGGAGAAGGAGCATACCAATATCTCGCTGCCCTCCCTGCGGGTGGACGGCTTTTCCGAGGAGCTGGCCAATCAGCTGAATGTTCTGCGCCGCAGCGGCCTGACGTTCGCGCCGGAGGCGGGAACTCAGCGCCTGCGGGACGCCATCAATAAAAATGTGACCGAGGAGGAAATCCTGGAGACGTCCCGCAAGGCTTTTGCCGGAGGCTGGACGGCGGTTAAGCTGTACTTTATGATGGGGCTGCCCACGGAAACTCTGGAGGACATCGAGGGAATTGCCCGGCTCGGGCAGCAGATAGTCAATCTGTACTACGCCAACCCGGACAAGCCGAAGGGGAAAGGCGTGACCGTCTCCATCAGCGCCAGTTGTTTTGTGCCCAAGCCGTTTACGCCTTTCCAGTGGGAACCGCAGGATACGATGGAAGAGCTGCGCGCCAAGCAGAAGCATCTGGTCGCCTCGGTGACCACCAAGAAGATTTCGCTGAGCTGGCATGAAGCGGAAACCAGCTTTCTGGAAGCGGTATTCGCCCGGGGGGATCGCCGCTTATGTGCAGTCATTGAAGAAGCTTACCGCCGGGGCTGTCATCTGGACTCTTGGTCGGAGCATTTTGATTTCGCCACCTGGATGCAGGTGTTCGCCGATTTGGGGGTAGAGCCGGCCTTTTATGCCAATCGCCGCCGCTCCTATGAGGAGATTCTTCCCTGGGATCATCTGGATTACGGCGTTACCAAGGCTTTCCTGAAGAAGGAGAGCGAGAAGGCCCGCCAGAGCGTCACGACGCCCAACTGCCGGCAAGCCTGTTCCGGCTGCGGCGCCGCCTGCTGGAAGGGAGGCGTCTGTGTTGAAAACCGTTAGAATCCGCTTTTCCAAAACCGGACGGGCAAAATATATTTCTCATCTGGATTTGAATCGCGCCATGATTCGGGCGCTGCGTCGGGCGGAAATTCCGCTGTGGTATACCGAAGGCTTTAATCGCCACCCTTACGTGACCTTTGCCGCGCCGCTGTCCCTGGGATATGAGGGGCTGCGGGAATGCATGGATTTCCGGCTGGAGGAGGACATGCCCATGGAAGAGCTGGTCTCCCGGCTGAACGCCGTGATGCCGGAAGGGCTGACCGTCCTGGAGGCTAACGAGGCGCGTATGAAGCCGGGGGAGCTGGCGGCCGCTCGTTATCGTTTGACGTTTTCCTGTTTGCCGGAGGAGGTTCGCCGGCTTCTGGAGCAGGATGAGATCCTCGTAGAGAAGCGCACCAAAAAGAAAACCATGAAGACCGTGGATATCAAGCCGGCTCTGGCCGATGTAAGCTTGAGGGAAGCGGAGGACGGCTGCGTCATGGAAACGGTCTTGCCCTGCAGCAGCGATAACACAATAAACCCCGCGCTGCTAGCAACCGCTCTGCGGCAGTTGACCGGCCGGGAGGCTATCCGCTTTCAGGTAACGCGCCTGGAGCTGTATGGAAAAAGCGGGGATGTGTTTTTCTAAAAGATTTTATTGGGAAAAAGCGAAAATGTAGGATTGTCAAACATGTTGGACAAGGAATTCGATAGGAGAAAGCCAGGCGAGAGGTCTCATCGGTAAATCGTTGGAGCGGCGATTATGAGCAGCAAGTTGTTTTTCAAAATCAGCCAGGGAGAAGAAAGAGTGGAGAGAATAAAAGCGTTTCTGGTCTTCTCTGTGGCTGCGCTCTACCTTGCCATTATGTCTGGGAGTATAAGGGCGGATTAGTTTATGCTGGATGCCCAACTCAGCGGCAGTATTCTCAAAAAGGGTTTGGATATCCCGTTTGCTGTTGGAAAAGCGGTTGGTAAACTCAAAGCCGTTGTCGGTCTGGATGCATTCCACCTGAATACCCCGGCGGGAATACCACTTGACCAGCCTTTTGAGGAAGTCAGCGGAGGAATAGGTGGACTGCTCTGGGTAGGCGGCGAGGAATCGCAGGCGAGTGAACTCGTCAATGGCAGTATACTGGTACAGACGCAGTTCCGGATCGGTAATACAATGGCGGGGAACTACTTTCACATCCACCTGGATCCGCTGTCCGGGATAGGTCATCTGCTCATAGGGTTTGGGCTTGTATGGTTTCTTCTTCTTAGAAGCAGGGAACATCCCCAGCTTTCGCATGACCCGGAACAAACTCTCCGGACGGCGTGTATAACCCCGCTGGTGCAACCTATGCCACAGTTCCACCATACCTAGGGTAGGATTCCGGCGGCGCATATCCCGGATCAGTTTGAGTTCTGCTTCAGTATGCTGATTTGGATGGCTGTAGGGGCGTCTGGACTGACAGTCCAAAGAGCCAACGGTCCCATCCCAGCGTGCTTTCCAGAAGTAGATGTACGACCGGCTTTTGTTATACTTCCGGCTGGCACGGCTGACGCCGTATTTTTCCGCGTACTTCATCAGGGATTGCCGATATGCCATGTCCTGTGTTATACTTTTGCTCATGAAGGATATGGCTCCTTTCTCGGTAAGTTTTGTGTCGCAACTCAACTATAACCGATGTGGCCCTATCCTTCATCCTTTTTTATTCAACTGTCCAAGATGTATTGTACCTCTACAAGATTTTATTGGGAAAAAGCGAAAACCCCTTGCATTCTTTCTGAAACCGTGGTAAAATATTGCAGTTATCGGCGCATTGCGCTAATACCTGTTCCGTAAGAGGCTCTTCTCCTGACGGGCTTCTTACCGGGGATTAATGCCAAGCGAAAGCCGGACATTAGAGCGGACAGTCCTCTGCCTTCCGGGTAAGAATGTCTGAATATCAAGGAGGAAATGAAAAATGGACGCACTCAAAACCATTGCCAACGGCAGCCTTAAGGAGAATGCTCCCCAGTTCGGTATCGGCGATACCGTCCGGGTGGATGTGAAAATCCGCGAGGGCGATCGCGAAAGAATCCAGGCCTTCGAGGGCACCGTCATTGCCAAGCGCGGCAGCGGCGTGGCCGAAACCTTTACCGTGCGCCGCGTCTCTTATGGCGTGGGTGTGGAGAGAGTCTTCCCGCTGCACTCCCCCAATGTGGCGGACGTGAAGGTGGTTCGTTACGGCAAAGTACGCCGCAGCAAGCTGTACTACCTGCGCGATCGCGTCGGCAAATCCGCGAAGGTCAAAGAGCGCCTGAAATAATCCACGAAAATGTTATGCAAAAAAGGGACGTATCGTCCCTTTTTTGCTTTATTTAGGCGGAAAGCTGTGCTATAATAATGCAATAGTTGCATGTTTGTCCGGGAGAGGGGACGTTCCAATGTTCTCGCTGCATATATCCAAAGCCAAGCCCAATACCCGCGTATATGTGTCGGCGCTGTATGACTGGGTGGAGGCGGCGGTGTTTTCCCTGATTTGTGTCGTCGTGGTGTTCACGTTTTTCTTCCGCATCGTCGGTGTGGACGGCAAGTCCATGATGGATACCCTGATGCATAAAGACCGCCTGATTCTGGCGAGCGCTTTTTACACACCGAAGCACGGCGATATCGTGGTGATCAACCGCTATGCGGAGGAGCCGCTTATCAAACGCGTCATTGCCATGGGCGGCGACGAGCTGCAAATCGATCCGGACACGCATATCGTCCTGTTAAACGGGGAAGAGCTGGACGAGCCGTATGTGCACTATGACACCGTGCTCGAGGATTTCCGCGGCCCGATAACGATACCGGAGGGATATGTGTTCGTCATGGGCGATCACCGCAACGCGTCGAAGGACAGTCGCATGGACGAGGTGGGCCTTATCAATGTGAAGGATATCGCCGGCAAGGCGATTTTCCGTATCTGGCCGCTGAATAAAGTCGGCGGCCTGGAATAAAGAACCATAGAAGCAGATTGTGAGGTTTGAAACATGGACGAATCCAATAACGTGCTGGTGGAAGACACGGAAAACGAACGGACCGTCGCCGTATACGAATGGGTGGAAGCGGCTATCTTCGCCCTGGTCTGCGTGGTGCTGGTCTTTACCTTTTTGTTCCGTATTGTTGGGGTGGACGGGGAATCCATGCAAACGACGCTGATGGATCACGATCGCCTGATTTTGACCCGCCTGAACTACACGCCGGAACGGGGCGACATCGTGGTTATCAACCGGTATACGCAGGAGCCGCTGGTCAAACGGGTCATCGCCAAAGGAAACGACACCCTGGACATCGATGCCCAAACCGGGGAGGTCCTTCTCAACGGCAAGGTGTTGGATGAACCTTATCTTGACGATTTCCAGAGAACGGATCCCATGGAGTTTCAGGGGCCGATTACCATTCCCGAGGGCTACGTTTTTGTTATGGGAGACAACCGGCTGAATTCCCATGACAGCCGGAAAAGGGATATTAGCTGCGTCAGTGAGAAAGACTTAATGGGGAAAGCGGTATTCCGCCTATGGCCGTTCAGCCATATCGGCGGTTTATACAATTACGGAGGATAAGCGGCGCGAGATGGAACAAGGACAGACGATACAATGGTTCCCCGGTCACATGACGAAAACCCGGCGCAAAATCCAGGAATGTCTGCCGCTGATCGACGCGGTGGTGGAAGTGCTGGACGCGAGAATACCGAACAGCAGCCGCAACCCGGAGCTGGATGCGCTGACAGCGGGGAAGCCGCGCCTGGTGGTGCTCAACAAAGCGGATATGGCCGATGATACCGCCAACCGCCTGTGGCTGACGCATTTTCGCCGGCAGGGAGCGGCAGCCATGGCGGCGGACTGCAAAAGCGGTAAGGGGTTGAAGGAATTCACACCGCTGCTGCGCGGGCTTCTGGCGGAGCGGATTGCCGCTTGGGAGGCCAAAGGGATGGGAGGACGTCCTATCCGCGCTATGGTTATGGGGATCCCCAATGTCGGCAAGTCCAGCTTGATCAACCGCCTGGCAAAGGGCGGCAAGGCCAAGGTGGAGGATCGTCCCGGCGTTACCCGGGGTAACCAGTGGTTCGTGCTGGAGTCCGGCGTGCAGCTGCTGGACACCCCCGGCGTACTCTGGCCCAAATTCGACGATCAGCAGGTGGCGCGTCACCTGGCGTATACGGGGGCCATTCGCGATCAAATCCTGGATGTGGAAGAGCTGGCCTGCGGCCTGCTGACCATTTTGGGTCGGGACTACCGTCCGCTTCTGGCGGAGCGGTATAAACTTGCGGCGGATATGCCGGAGGACGGCTGGGAACTGTTGAACGCTATCGGCCGCAAACGGGGCATGCTGGTTTCCGGCGGCGAGGTTCACACCGAACGGGCGGCGATTACGGTTCTAGATGAATTCCGTGGCGGCAAGCTGGGCCGGATCACGCTGGAACGGTCCGAATGACCGCGAGAAAAGAGGGTACCATGACCAACTACGAATTTGACGAAGCCGTCCGTTCCGAAGGCTATGCCGTTGTTTGCGGCGTGGACGAAGCCGGACGTGGGCCGCTGGCCGGCCCGGTGTTCGCGGCGGCGGTAATTCTCCGGCCGGACGCCGTTATCGACGGGATTAACGATTCCAAGAAGTTGACCGAAAAGAAGCGGGAAGCGCTCTTTGATGTCATTCTTAAGGAGGCGTCCGCTTATTCGATAGCCAGCGCCTCGGTGGAGGAAATCGAATCCCTCAACATTCTGCAAGCCACTTTTTTGGCGATGAAGCGGGCGGTTCAGGGCCTGTCTGTGTCACCGGAGCTGGCGTTGATCGACGGCAACATGGTGCCGCCGGGGTTGGAGATACCCGGACGTTCTGTTGTCAAGGGGGACGCCTTGTCGGCCTCGATAGCCGCCGCCTCCATTTTGGCGAAGGTGAGCCGAGATCGGTATATGCTGGAATTGGATAAGACGTATCCGGCTTACCAGTTTGCGAAGCACAAGGGATATGGAACGGCTCTACATATGCAGCTCATCCTGGAGAACGGGCCTTCGCCGGTTCACCGGCGCAGCTTCCTTAAGAAACTGCTGGCTGAAAACGGAGGATAACGAATATGGCGGCGGTATCCAAAGGGGCGGCTGGTGAAGTACTGGCCGCCCGCTTTTTGCGGGAGCGGGGATACGATATCTTGACGGCAAATTACCGTACACGGTTGGGGGAAATAGACATAATCGCCGCCGATAAGCAATATATTGCCTTCGTGGAGGTGAAAACCCGAAACGATGCGGCTATCTATGCCCCCAGAGAAGCGGTTACCAAGGAAAAGCAGCGGCGGATTCTGCGTACCGCGGCCCGTTTTCTCCAGCAGCATCCCACCCCCTTGCAGCCCCGTTTTGATGTGGTGGAAGTCCTGACGGCGGCAGATGACCCGATGAAGGTGCTGGAGATCGATCATATTCAGGGGGCCTATGAAGCCGGCGACCTCCAACATGCGTTTTGAAGGAGGGATTTTCTTGCGCCTGTTTGACATGCATTGCGATACCTTGTACGAATGCTTCCAAAAGCGGGATGGCCTGAAGGAAAACAGGCACCATGTGGATTTACGACGGGGCCTGCGGTTTGACGCGTGGGCTCAAGTGTTTGCCGTATGGCTTCCGGATACGCTAGGGGGAGAAGCAGCCTTGGATACCTGCTGCGCCCTGTTGGACTACGGCCACCGGCAGATTGAGGCCAACGCCGACGCGATGCGCTTGATTCAAAAGGGCGGGGATTTGGAAGAGACGCCCGCCGCGCCGGTTTGCCAGGCGATATTCTCCGTGGAGGGAGGCGCCATGCTGGCCGGCCGGCTGGAGTCTATTGAAAAGCTGCGGGATCGCGACGTTAAAATTATTACCTTGACATGGAACGGCTCCAATGAGCTGGGACACGGCTGTGCTTCCGGCTGCGAGGAGGGGCTGACGGCCTTCGGAAAGGAAGCGGTGCGCCGCATGGAATCTGCCGGCATCCTGCCCGACGTGTCCCATTTGAACGAACGAGGCTTCTGGGACGTGGCGCAGACGGCAAAAGGCCCCTTTATCGCCAGCCATTCCGTTTCAGCGTCGATATATCCCCATGCCCGCAATCTGAAAGACGAGCAGTTTGCCGCTATCCGGCAGGCGGGCGGCCTAGTGGGATTGAACGTCTGCGCCTCCCAGCTCGGCGCGCAGACCTTTGAGCAGCTCGAACGGCATTTTTATCACTATCTCTCCTTGGGGGGGGAACGGGTGGTGGCATTCGGCTGCGATTTTGATGGGACGGATGTGCCGGAGGATTGGCAGGGGGTGGCCGTTATGGAACGGCTATATGCCTATTTTTTGCAAAAAGGCTATGCGGAAGACTGTCTAGAACGCTTATTTTACCGAAATGCCTTCGAATTCTTCCGGAACGCTTTGACAAGCGGCGGGAAAATAGATTAATATAAAGGAAAAGAAACTGTCTTGACCGGAAAGGAATGGTCCGTAAAATGATGTATAACAGCACCCGGAACAGCCAGGTGGAGGTGCCGTCCGCCCAAGCGATTGCGCAGGGGATCTCCTCCGAGGGAGGGCTGTTTGTTCCCCGGGAGCTCCCGTCCCTCTCCCAGAGCGATTTGGCGGGCCTGGTAAAAAAGCCCTACGTGGAGCGCGCCGCGTTTATCCTTTCGAAATTCCTGACGGATTTCACTAAGGAGGAACTGGAGGAGTGCTGCACAGCGGCTTATACCGGCGGAAAATTCCGGTCGCCCGCCGTGGCTCCGCTTCACAAACTGGAGGACGGTGTGCACGTGCTGGAACTGTGGCACGGCCCCACCTGCGCCTTCAAGGATATGGCCCTGCAGATTCTGCCGCATCTCATGAGGGTTTCTGTCGGCAAGACGGCTCAGGGGCAGGAAATCGTCATTTTGGTCGCCACCTCCGGCGATACGGGTAAGGCGGCTCTGGAAGGCTTCCGGGATGCCGCGCATACGAAAATTCTGGTTTTTTACCCGGTGGACGGTGTCAGCCCCATGCAGAAGCTGCAAATGACGACCCAGGAAGGAAACAACGTGGGCGTCTGCGCCATCCGCGGCAATTTCGATGACGCGCAGAACGGGGTGAAGGCCATCTTCACCGATAAAGCTGTGGGGGACGAGTTGGCCCGGCACGGCATGATGTTCTCCAGCGCCAATTCCATCAACTGGGGCCGCCTGGTGCCGCAAATCGTGTATTATGTATCGGCCTACTGCGATTTGCTGGCCAGTGGAGAGGTTGCTATGGGACAGGCGATCAACGTCGTGGTGCCCACCGGCAATTTCGGCAACATCCTGGCCGCGTATTACGCGAAGAAGATGGGACTGCCTATCGCTAAGCTGATATGCGCCTCCAACCGCAACCGGGTACTCACGGATTTCATCCGTACCGGCACGTACGATCGCAATCGGGAATTCCATGCCACTACGTCCCCGTCCATGGATATCTTGATTTCCTCCAACCTGGAGCGTCTCCTTTACGATTTGGCCGGCCGTGACGACGCAGAAATCCGGCGGCTGATGGGTTCTCTGAAAGAAACCGGCCGGTATACCGTACCGGAGGCCATCGGCGCCCGCATCCAGGATTTGTTCGCCGCCGGCTGGTGCGACGACGAGGGGACAGCGGCCGCCATTGCCGAAACCTATCAAAAGCACGGTTATCTCTGCGATACCCATACGGCGGTGGCTGTCCATGTTTACAACGAATACCGGCGGGAAACGGGGGATACGACCCCCACGGTTATCGCTTCCACCGCCAATCCGTATAAATTCTCCGCCAGCGTCCTGGACGCCCTGCACGGCGGCGCCGCCGCTATGGACGAGTTCGACAAGGTCGAGGCGCTCGAACGGCTGACCGGCTGCGAGGTGCCGCCTCCGCTGGCGGGCCTGCGCGGGAAAACGCCGCGATTCACCGAGGTTTGCTCCCGCGAGGAAATGCCGGCGGTTGTTTACCGCCTGCTGGGTATCCAGTAAAAACGCCGCCGGCAAAACCGGCGGCGTCCCTGCGGGGGTCAATCGTGCCCGGGCTTAAAGGTCGAGCAGGCCGTATCGGCGTTGCTGACGGCATAGGCCGGACCGACGATGATTTTGCCGGCGCTGCAGCTGCCGTCCTTCTCGTGATATTGGCAGTTTTTCACATCGCAGCGTACCACCGGCGACGAGGCTGCTTGGCTGTCGTAGCTGTTCATTGGCTATCCCTCCTTCATCGTCCTTCTGCGGTATAGTATGTCCGTCCGCCGATAAAACATGAGCGCGTCAGAAAATTTCTGGAAAGGGGTCCGTTATGTCGCTGTTCGCCATTGCCGATTTGCATCTTTCCCTGGGGACGAACAAGCCGATGGATGCTTTTCCGGGCTGGAATGGGTATGTCCGCCGTTTGGAGGACAATTGGCGGCGGCTGGTGGCCGACGGGGATACCGTGGTGGTGGCCGGCGACGTATCCTGGGGAATGTCTCTTGAGCAGGCGGGAGCGGATTTGGCGTTTCTTCACAGCCTGCCGGGGCGCAAGATCCTTATGAAGGGCAATCACGATTATTGGTGGACCACCCGGCGCAAAATGGACGCGTATCTGGAGGAACACGGCCTGACGAGCGTATCCATCCTGCATAACGACGCGTATACCGTAGACGACAGCTTGGCGGTCTGCGGCACCCGGGGCTGGTTTTACGACGCCGAGGCCGATGCGGATAAAAAGATTTTGGCCAGGGAGGTGGGGCGGTTTAACGCGTCCATCGACGCGGCAGTGGCGACCGGTCTAGAGCCGGTGGCGTTTCTGCACTATCCACCGGTGTACGCCGGGGCGGTCTGCGAGGAAATCCTGGAAACTCTGCAGCGCCGGCAAATCCGGCGGTGCTATTACGGACATATTCACGGGGCCGGAATCCGCAAGGCTTTCCGCGGGAAATGGGGGGACGTGGCGTTGGAGCTTGTTTCAAGCGACGCGTTATCCTTCGTGCCTCTCAAAATTTCACAGGGCTAGAAAAAATCGAGAAATTTACGGTTAATTCATAAAATCCTGTAGCGCAACGCGCGAGGATATGCTATAATCAAACTCAATGTGTAAAGGTAAATGTAGGAGGAAGTAAACAATGGCTTTGAAAACGGCAACGAAAACCGATACCAACCGGGTGGAACTGGTCGTCGAGGTGGATGCGGACAGCTTCGAGGCGGCGGTCAGCAAGGCCTATAAAAAGAATATTGGCAAAATGAATATTCCCGGTTTCCGCAAGGGGAAGGCGCCCCGTTCCTTCGTGGAGAAGATTTATGGCAGCGGCGTGTTCTATGAGGACGCTGTCAACGCTCTGTATCCCGAAGCGCTGGACGCTGCCATTAAGGAATCCGGCTATGAATATGTGGAAGATAAAATCGATCTGGACGTGGAGTCTGTCGGGAAAGAGGGCCTCGTTTTCAAGGCCGTCATCACCGTCAAGCCCGAGGTGGAAGTGGGCGAGTATAAAGGCCTGAAGGCCACCAAAAAGCTGGCGCCGGTCACCGACGAGGATCTCGATGCCGAACTGAAAAAGGTACAAGAGCGCAATTCCCGCCTCGTTTCTGTGGAGAATCATCCCGCTGAAAACGGCGATACCGTGACTTTCGACTTCGAAGGTTTTGTGGACGGGGAGCCTTTCGAGGGCGGCAAGGCGGAGAATTACACCCTGGTTCTCGGCTCCAACCAGTTCATCCCCGGCTTCGAGGAGCAGCTGGTCGGCAAATCCATCGACGAAGAAATCGATGTCAACGTGACCTTCCCCGAGGACTATCACGCGGCGGAACTGGCTGGCAAACCGGCGGTTTTCAAGTGCAAGATTCACGAGGTGCAGGTCAAGGAACTCCCCGAGCTGAACGACGATTTGGCGAAGGATACCAGCGAGTTTGACACGCTGGAAGAATTGAAGGCCGATATTAAGGGCAAACTGGAGCATGAGCGTACCCACGCTGCGGAAGACGCCGTGGAGAATCAGCTGCTGGATCAGCTCCTGGAGGGCTTTAAGGCAGAAGTCCCGGACGCGATGTACAACCATCGTGTCGACGAGAGCGTCCGCGATTTTGATTACCGGCTGCAGTCGCAGGGCCTGAACCTGCAGACCTATATGCAGTATACCGGCATGGATATGGACGCTTTCCGCGCCGGCTTCCGTGAGCAGGCGGAGAAACAGGTCAAAATTCGCCTGGCGCTCGAGAAGATTGCCAGCCTGGAAAATATTGCGCCTTCCGACGAGGAGCTGGAAGCGGAATACGCCAAATATGCCGAACAGTATAAGATGGACGTGGAAAAAATCAAATCCCTGATTCCTTCCGCGGAATTGTCCAAGGATCTGGCTGTCGGCAAGGCGATGGAAATGATTAAGGAAACGGCGGTTATCACCGAAGAATAATCGGCTGAAAATACAATTTCTTGGATTAAAATCCGGGTTCCCTGTCCATACTGGTCCTGTGACTGTGCAGACGGTCCAGCCGTTTGGACGGGGAATTTGTCCCCTCCTGCTGTATGGGCCGGAGAATGTAAATCTTCAAGCAATATGGAGGTGCCAGATAATGAGTTTAGTTCCTTATGTTGTTGAACAAACCAGCCGCGGTGAACGCAGCTATGACATTTTTTCCCGTTTGCTCAACGAGCGTATCATCATGCTGTCGGATGAGGTCAACGACGCGACCGCCTCGCTGGTGGTGGCTCAGCTGTTGTATTTGGAAGGGCAGGACCCCGATAAGGATATCCATCTGTATATCAACAGCCCGGGCGGCTCCATTTCCGCCGGCATGGCGATTTACGATACCATGCAGTTTATCAAATGCGACGTGTCCACCATCTGCATCGGCATGGCGGCCAGCATGGGATCGTTCCTGCTCGCGGCCGGTGCCAAGGGCAAGCGGATGACCCTGCCCAACAGCGAAATCATGATTCACCAGCCCATGGGCGGCACCAAAGGCCAGGCCAGCGACATCAAAATCCAGGCGGATCATATTCTCTTTATCCGCAACCGTATGAACCGACTGCTGGCGGAGATGACCGGCCAGCCTCTGGAGACCATTGAACGGGACACCGACCGCGACAACTGGCTGACGGCGGAAGACGCTGTGAAGTATGGTCTGGTGGACAAAATTATCGATAAGCACTGAATCGGAACGAATGCTATAAAGAGGGGAGGCATATCCGATGCCGAAAAACAACGATGAAAACCGTATTGTGAGCTGTTCATTCTGCGGCAAGACCCAGGACGCAGTGCACCGCTTGATAGCTGGGCCGGGCGTGTTTATTTGCAACGAATGCATAGAGCTCTGTCAGTCCATCTTGGAGGACGGCGGGAATTTTTCAAAGCGGCGCGCCAACAGCGACGATATACCGCCCCGCCTGCCTACCCCCAAGGAAATAAAGGCCGGGCTGGACGAATACGTGATTGGGCAGGATGCGGCGAAGGTTGCCTTGTCCGTTGCGGTGTATAATCATTACAAGCGCATTTTCTTCGGCGCATCCTCCGAGACTGAACTGGGCAAGAGCAATGTGCTCCTTCTCGGCCCCACCGGGGTTGGAAAGACAGCCTTAGCGCAGACGCTTGCTCGTACGCTGGATGTTCCTTTTGCCATTACCGACGCTACCACGCTGACCGAAGCGGGATACGTGGGCGAGGATGTGGAGAATATTCTGCTTCGCCTGATTCAGGCAGCGGATTACGATGTGGAAAAAGCGGAACGCGGCATTATATATGTGGATGAAATCGATAAAATTGCCCGTCGCAGCGAAAATCCTTCCATTACCCGGGATGTCAGCGGCGAAGGTGTACAGCAGGCGCTGCTGAAGATTTTGGAAGGCACGGTTTCCAACGTGCCGCCTTCCGGCGGCCGCAAGCATCCGCAGCAAGAATTCATTCAGATTGATACCAGCAACATTCTCTTTATTCTCGGCGGCGCCTTTGACGGCATCGAGAAGATTATCGAGAAACGAGTGGGATCGGGTTCTCTAGGCTTCGGCAACGAGGTGAAATCTAAAAAGGATCTTGACCGGAGCAAGCTTTTCAAGGAGCTGGTTCCCCAGGATCTTATCCGCTATGGGCTGATTCCGGAATTGGTTGGCCGTATGCCGGTGATCACTACCTTGGAAGCGTTGGATATCGAGGCTCTTGTCCGTATCCTAAGCGAACCGAAAAACGCGTTGATTAAGCAGTATACCCAGCTGTTTTCTCTGGATGGCGTGAAGCTGGAGTTCACATCGGAGGCCCTCAAAGCGGTGGCGGAGAAAACGCTGAAACGCAACACCGGCGCCCGCGGCCTTCGCTCGGTCATGGAGGAGCTTCTGACACAGCTGATGTATGAAGTGCCTTCGGATCCGACGATTGAAAAGATCGTGATAACCGGTGACTGCGTCACGCAGAACGCCAAACCGGAGATTGTTGTCAATCCGGAGAAAAAAACGAACCGGCTGAAGGTTCCGACGAAAAACCGCACGACACGCCGCAAGGTGACAGCTTAACCGGTGAAACCGCCGGCGGCAAGGGGATAAGCTTGACAGCCGGCACTCTGGTGCCGGCTGCCTTTTTATCCGGAAGACGGATACCAGTATCGCGTCTGTAAAGAATGGATGGTTAACATGGGAATAAAAAAACGGGTGGCACGTTCCTCGTCGCTCCCGCTGCTCGCATTGCGGGGGCTGGTAGTGTTTCCGGGGATGCTGCTGCATTTCGACGTCGGCCGTCAGAAATCGATTCAGGCGCTCAACGCTTCGATGGGCGCGGATCAGATTATCTATCTGGTTACCCAGCGGGATGTGGCACAGGACGATCCCTCTGTGGAGGGGCTGTATACGGTCGGCGTTGTGGCTAAGGTTCGGCAGGTCCTGAAGCTGCCGGGGGACAACCTCCGTATTCTGGTCGAAGGACTGTACCGCGCTGGCGTAGAGGAAGTGCTTCAGACGGAGCCTTTTTTGATGGTGGCTGTGCGTGAGCGGCTGGAACGCCGCATAGCCGGTTCGCTGCGCGCTCAAGCTGTGATGCGGGAATGCCGTACATATTTTGAGGAATATGCACAGCTGGCCCCGAAGATGGCGCCGGACGTGTCTTTGGGGGTGGCGGCGGCTCAGGACGCGGGTTACCTTGCCGATTACATCGCCGCCAATATCGCGCTGCCTCCGGAGGAAAAACAGGATATCTTGAGCACCGCGCCGGTGGAAAAGCGGATGGAACTGCTGCTGTCGCTCCTGGCACGGGAATGCTCGATCCTGGAGTTGGAGCAGGATATTCACGAACGCGTCCATGAACAGCTGGATCAGAATCAAAAGGAATATTATCTGCGGGAGCAGCTGAAAGTGATTTCCGAGGAATTGGGTGACGGAGATAATCCGGCGGAGGAATCCGAAGAATACCGGGAAAAAATCTTGGCGCTACAGCTCCCGGAGGAAACCAGCAACAAGCTGCTCAAGGAATGCGCCAAGCTGGCGAAAATGCCCTATGGGTCTCACGAAGCCACGGTGTCCCGCAACTATCTGGACACCTGTCTGTCCCTGCCGTGGAATACGCTGACCAAGGATAATCTGGACTTGACTGCCGCCCGCCGTGTATTGGATCGCGATCATTACGGCCTGGATAAGGTCAAAGAGCGTATTGTTGAGGCGCTGGCCGTCCGGCAGCTTTCCAGCGAGATGAAAGGCCAAGTGCTGTGTCTGGTCGGCCCTCCCGGCGTGGGGAAAACCTCTATAGCCAAATCCATTGCTTCCGCCATGAATCGGAAGTATGTCCGGGTGTCTCTTGGCGGTGTGCGGGATGAGGCGGAGATTCGCGGGCATCGCAAAACGTATATCGGCGCCATGCCCGGCCGGATCATCTCCGCCATCAAACAGGCGGGCAGCCGGAATCCGTTGATCCTTCTGGATGAAATCGATAAAATGGGCAGCGATTTTCACGGCGATCCCGCTTCCGCGATGCTGGAAGTGTTGGATGGGGAACAGAACAGCGCTTTCTGTGACCATTATATCGAAGTCCCCTTTGATTTGTCCGATGTGCTGTTCATCACGACTGCCAATACGGTGGACACCATCCCGGCGCCTCTTTACGATCGGATGGACGTCATCGCTTTGGGCAGCTATACGGCAGAGGAAAAATTCCATATAGCCAAAGAACATCTGCTGCGTAAGCAGGCAAAACGGCACGGCCTGACCATGCGGCAAATCCGGCTGTCCGACGACAGCTTGAAAGCCATGATCATCGGATATACCAAAGAAGCCGGGGTGCGCGGCCTGGAGCGCTGTATTGCGAAAATTTGCCGAAAGGTGGCCAAAATTATCGTATCCGGGGAAGCGAAGAGTGTGACGGTGTCCCGCCTGGAGGATTTCCTGGGGCCGGTGAAATATAAGGAAGATATGGCCGAGCGGCGGGATGAAATCGGCGTTGTCAACGGCTTGGCCTGGACTTCGGTGGGCGGAGAGACCATGCCTGTGGAAGTGGCTGTGCTGGATGGCAGCGGCAAAATCGAACTGACCGGCTCGCTGGGGGATATCATGAAAGAGTCCGCCCGCACCGCCATCAGTTATGTCCGTTCGCGCACCGCGGAATGGCACATCGATCGGGAATTTTATAAAAACAAGGATATCCACATTCATGTGCCGGAAGGCGCGGTGCCAAAAGACGGCCCTTCGGCGGGCGTTACCATGGCCACGGCCATTGTATCGGCTCTGACGGGTATCCCCGTGCGGCAGGATGTGGCGATGACTGGTGAAATCTCCCTGCGCGGGCGGGTGTTGCCCATTGGCGGCTTGAAGGAAAAGACCATGGCCGCCTATATTCACCACATGAAAACCGTGATTATTCCGGCGGAAAACGAGCCGGACTTGGATGAGGTGGACGGTGTGGTGAAGGACCATGTGGAGTTTGTGACCGCCTCCCACCTGGACACAGTTCTGAAAACGGCGCTGATTGCCCAGCCGAAGGCGGAAAGCTCCACGCAGTAAACCTGGAAAGGGGATAGCAACCATGAAAATTGAATCGGCCGCGTTTGAGGCGTCCGCCGCTCTCAGCCATCAGCTGGTGGCGCCTACTCTGCCGGAGGTGGCCTTCTCCGGCCGATCCAACGTGGGAAAATCCTCCTTGATCAATGCGCTTCTAAACCGCAAAAACTTGGCGCGCACCAGCGCCACACCCGGCAAGACCGCCACCGTAAACTTTTATCGTCTGGATACGATGCGGATGGTCGATTTGCCTGGCTATGGGTATGCAAAGGTTTCCGCTTCGGAGAAAAAACGGTGGAACACCCTGATTGAAGGCTATTTTGATGCCGACAGGGATTTGCGCCTGGTGCTGCAGCTGGTGGACATGCGCCATCCGCCGACCGGCGATGATCGCATGATGATCGAGTATCTGACGCAACGGGAAATCCCCTTTCTCGTGGTGCTGACCAAGGCCGATAAGCTCAACAAAACCGAAAGGAAATCTCGCCTGAAGGCTTTCGAAGAAGAGTTGGCGGAGTATGAAGGGCTGCAATGGGTGCCCTTCTCCGCCGTAACGCGGGAAGGCGTGGACGATCTGCGGGATATCCTGATTTCTGTTACGGAAGAAGAAGATGCCTAACATTAAAGGGCCGTATCTCCGCACGGAATGACGGACGATACGGCCGGGAAAGGAATGATGAGGATGTTACTATCGGATTGCTTATCTGTGAACGCCGCCGGGCATCTGGCCATTGGCGGCTGCGATACGGTCGAACTGGCCGCGCAATATGGCACCCCCTTGTATGTGATGGACGAAACCGCCATCCGCAGCGCCCTGCGCAGCTATAAGGCCTCCCTGGATGAGAACTATGAAAATGGGGGCATGGTGGCTTTTGCCAGCAAAGCCTGCAGCTTTAAGGAACTGTACCGCATCGTGATGGACGAGGGCTGCGGCGCGGATGTGGTGTCCGGTGGCGAGCTTTATACGGCCATGCAGGTCGGCTTCCCCGCGGAGCGGCTGTATTTTCATGGGAACAACAAATCCGTCGCCGAATTGCGTATGGCGTTGGAATACGGCGTGGGCCGGATTGTGGTGGATAACCTGGGCGAACTGCACACTCTCTCGAAGCTGGCGGGGGAGATGGGGAAGACGGCGGCTATCTATCTGCGGATTACCCCCGGCATCGACGCCCATACACACGCCTTTATCCGCACTGGACAAATCGATTCCAAATTCGGCTTTACGCTGGAGAACGGCGACGCCATGGAGGCGGCAAAGGAAGCCGCCGTCCTGCCCCACTTGGATTTTAAGGGGATACACTGCCATATCGGTTCCCAAATTTTCGACGAACAGCCTTTCATCCACGCGGCCGAAGTCCTGCTGGAATTTATGGATGCCGTGCGCACGGCCGCGGGCATTACCCTGACGGAACTGAATCTCGGCGGCGGCTTTGGGATTCCCTATACCAAAATGGATCATCCCAAGCCGACCGGGGACTATATGCGGCTGGTGGCCGGCGCGGCCAAGGAAAAAGCGCGGGAACTGCGGTTCCCCTTCCCCTATATCGTGATAGAGCCGGGCCGCTCCGTCGTCGCGCCGGCGGGCATCACTCTATACACTGTCGGTGGTATCAAGCATATTCCTGGTGTGCGGGATTACGTCAGTGTGGACGGCGGGATGCCGGACAATCCCCGTTATGCCCTTTATAAGGCGGATTACACAGCGGTGATTGCCAACCGGGCGGGAGAACCTGCTACAGATACCGTGACTATTGCTGGCCGCTGCTGTGAAAGCGGCGATTTGATACAGGAAAACACGCCGCTGCAAGCCTGCGGCGCGGGGGACATTCTCGCGGTGCTGGCGACCGGTGCGTATAATTATTCCATGTCCTCCAATTACAACCGTCTGCCCCGTCCCGCTGTCGTCATGGTCAAGGACGGCGCCTCTCGCGTGGTTGTCAAGGCGGAGACCTATGAGGATTTAGTGCGCAACGATCTTTGATAAAAATGCCCCTTACCGATTACCGGTAAGGGGCGCATTCGTTCAAAAGCTTAGCGCATCCGCGGTTGATTGCAGCCGCAGCCCGTTTTTTTGCCGTCGTTTTGTCCTTTGCCGCAGCATTTGTCAAAGCTGGGGTTGCAGGCATAGAAGTTCTGGCTGTTCAGATTATCGGTCGCAATTCGAAGCCCTTCGCCGAACCGTTGGTAATGCACGATTTCACGCGTCCGCAGGAATTTCAGCGGCTCGCGGATATCGGGATCATCGATGAGGCGCAGCAGGTTGTCGTAGGTAGTACGTGCCTTTTGCTCGGCGGCCATATCCTCGTGCAGATCGGTGATAACATCGCCTTTGCTTTGAATATAGGCGGCCGTCCAGGGCGCGCCGGAAGCGGCTTGCGGCCAAACCCCGGCGGTATGATCGACAAAATAGGTATCAAAGCCGGATTTGACAATCTCTTCCGGGGTCATATTCCGCGTCAGCTGGTGCACCATAGCGGCGATCATTTCAAAGTGGGCCAGTTCCTCGGTGCCGATGTCCGTCAGGATCCCCTTCAGCTCGGAATAGGGCATGGAATACCGCTGGCTCAGATATCGCAGGGAGGCGCTCATTTCGCCGTCGGGCCCGCCGTACTGCGTGATGATAATTTTGGCCAGCTTAGGGTTAGGGTTCTTGATTTTGACCGGATATTGCAGTTTCTTCTCATATTCCCACATAGCTTAATCCTCCATCTCATATTCCCAGGGCCAGGGGCTGTCTACCCAGGTCCAGCGGTTGCCGTTGGGTACGTCGCGCCGGGTTACCACATAGGGGCCGCAGCGCAGCTCGTACTCCGCGATCAGTTCCCGGCGTTTGCACATGTACTGCTCCCGCAGATGCATGGCGCGTGCGTCGTCGGGGTGGGAATCGAGATACGTCTCCAGATCGAGAATGGCAAAATCGTAGGCGGAAATGCAGCGCCGCATCTTGGCTCTCTCACTCACAGCAGCCGCCTCCTACCATCCACGGTTTGTCAAGCTCGGGGAAAATGGTGCCGCGGCAAAAGCCGTCCTCCACTTCATACACCTGCTCGAGACGCTGCCAGGGGACGTACGCCATGGCGACGACCTGTCCTGGACACTCTTCAGGGAAACTCATGGTATTCCGATCCATAAATTGATGTTCCAATGTCATGACTCCTTTATCTGGAAATAGACAGATGCTGTACAGCCTGTCTACTAATACAATATGGCCGCCTCCTCGTATTGGTTACAAAATTCTGGACATCTTACCAAGGACGTCCGGAAAATGCAAAAAAAAAGCCCGAATGGGTATGGACTTTTCTACTACACATATGCATAATAAAAAAGAATATTGATTGGAGGATGAGACTATGAATGTACGGACATATAAAGACCCCCAGGCTATCGGCACGGCGGCGGCGGCGCTTTTCTCCGCGAAGGTGATTGAAAACCCGCATGCGGTGCTGGGACTTGCCACCGGCTCCACCCCCATCCCCACCTATACCAAAATGGCGGAAATGTACGCCTGCGGCGCCGTGGATTTTTCGGGTGTGACCACCTATAACCTGGATGAGTATGTCGGCCTGGGCCACGATCATCCGCAGAGCTATTACTATTTCATGATGGACAATCTGTTCCGTCATATCAACGTACCGGAATCCAGCATTCATGTGCTTTCCGGCACTGCCTCCGATTCGGCGGCAGAATGCGCCGCTTATGAAAAGGCCATCGAAGCGGCCGGTGGCATTGACCTGCAGATTCTGGGAATTGGGCGCAACGGTCACATTGCTTTCAATGAGCCGGCCGATGCCTTTGCGCCGGTCACGCACGTGGTGGATCTTACCCAGAGTACCATTGAGGCCAATACCCGTTTCTTCTCCAGCTCCGATGAGGTGCCGCGTCAGGCTCTCAGCATGGGCATTGGGTCTATCATGAAGGCGAAAGCGATCGTGCTGATTGCCACCGGCGCCGACAAGGCGGAAGCGGTCAAGGCCATGATCACCGGCCCGGTTACGCCGCAGTGCCCGGCCTCCATCCTCCAGCTTCATCCCAATGTCACCATTATGCTCGACGCGCCGGCCGCGTCTCTGCTGTAACATTCTGACAAAAATCCCCATCCATATGGATGGGGATTTTTTATAACAGCAGCTTTCTAAGATCTTCCACGTTCTCGGCGATCTTAGACGCGCCGGCCTTTTCCAGTTCCTCGCGGCTGCCATATCCATAGGCAACGCCTAACGCCTGTGTCCCGACAGCGCGGGCGCCGTCGATATCGTAGCACCGGTCGCCGATCATCAATGCGTCGGCGGCGGAAAAACCAGTCTGCTCCAGGGCGTAAGCGATCACGTCCGCTTTGTGCACCCGGGTTCCGTCCAACTCGCTTCCGGCGGCCAATGAAAAATATTTCCTCAGCTGGAAATGCTCCAGAATCCGCTCGGCGAACACGGCGGGCTTGGACGTGGCCAGCGCCAGCGTCTTGCCGGCATCTTTTAAATCGGCCAATAATTCCGGAATGCCGGGATATACCTCGTTTTCATAAAGGCCGGTATCGGCGAAGTATTCCCGATAAGCGGCGACGGCCTTCCTGGCCTGTTCCTCGCTGAATCCATAAAACCGCTGAAAGGATTCCTGCAGAGGCGGCCCGATAAACGGCGTCAGCGCCTGGCGATCGGGCGGATCGATCTGAAAGGCGCGCAAGGCGTGCTGTACCGCGCTGGTAATCCCCACCATGGGATCGGTAAGAGTACCGTCCAAATCCCACAAAAGCAGCTGTTTGCTGGTCATTCTCCGGTTCATCCTTTCAAAACGTACATATATGACGCCCAGTATACCACATCGTCCCGCGTCTGCCAACCCGGTTGCGAAAAGGGGGCCGCCATGATACAATAGGCGAAGCGAATAACAAAGGGGAGAGCTTAAATGACGGTGCTGTGTCCGGTTTGCCAAACGCCTATCACGACGACGGAAGACGGAGGTGTCTGCCGAAAGGGGCACCGCTTTGATCGGGCGCGCAGCGGCTATATGCACCTTCTGCCCGCGAACCGGAAGCACGCCAAAAATCCGGGCGACGACAAGTTGATGGTCGACGCCCGGCGGAAGTTTTTGGATAAGGGGTATTACCGTCCTTTAGCCGATACAGTAAGCCGGCTGGCGGGCGAATGGCTGGCGAACCTGCCCCACCAAACGCCTTGTGTTTTGGATGCCGGCTGCGGCGAGGGGTATTATACCACCCTCCTTTACGACGCGCTGTGTCAGCGGGGGATGGAGCCGGATATCCTGGGGGTGGATATTTCTAAGCTGGCCTTGGATAAAGCGGCGAAACGGCAAAAGGCGATTTTCTATGTGGTGGCCAGCGTTTTCCATCTTCCCGCACCGGACGCCTGCTGCGATTTGCTTTGCAGCCTGTTTTCGCCTTACTGTTCGGAGGAATACCAACGGGTCATCCGTCCGGGCGGCGCCATGCTGCTGGTTATCCCGGGGGAAAATCATCTATGGGAACTCAAACAGGCAATTTACGAGCGCCCATATAAAAATCAAGTCAAGCCCTTTGCGCTCGAAGGCTTTACCTTACTAGACCACATGCAGGTACACGATACTATATACCTGGCGGAACATAACGATATCGAAAATCTTTTCAAAATGACCCCGTATTACTACAAAACTAGTGAGCAGGATCAGGCCCGTTTGCTTGGGCGGGGGGAACTGACGACGCAGATAGAGTTTGAGGTTCTGCTGTATCGGAAATAGCGGTCCGCGCCAGGGGGCAACCGTTGGTTGCCCCCTGTTTTTAACGGTTTTCCGATCTTGTACGCCCCGCATGGCTATGATATGATAGCGCATAGGAAAAGGAGGGAAGGGCCATGGATAAAGACAAAGCGGCGGCCTTTATTGAGGAAAAACGTAAGGAAAAGGGCCTGACCCAGCAGCAGGTGGCGGAGGCTCTTCATGTGACGCGCCAGGCGGTTTCCAAATGGGAACAGGGCAAATCGCTTCCCGACGTGGACACACTGCTGCATTTGGCGGAATTGTTTCAGGTGCCGGTGGAGGCTCTTCTGGGGGAGGAATACACGGCGCCGCCGGCACCGGAACCTCCTTGGTATCAAAACGTCAAAAAATCGCCCTCGCCGCCCCTTTATCAGGAGCCGGTGCCGCTGCGTCAGCTGCCCCAGGGCAAGCCCAACTCCCCATGGGGGATTCTGCTCTGCGTGCCGATCGGCTTGTTGGTCGTTATCGCGCTTATCTGGCCGTGCCTGAAAACGATAGGCTACAGCTTCACCTCCTACAACGCACTGTCTACGCCGGTTTGGGTCGGGCTGCAGAACTATTCGAACATGGTCAGGGATAACGTGTTTCAGCTGGAATTGGGCAATACCCTACTGCTGATCCCGCTGTCTCTTTTGTTCCTGGTGCTGGTCGGTTTTCTGGCGCGTGCCGCCAGCCGGCTTCCCAAAGCGGCTCGTTTGAGCCTGGGGGTGGTTTTGAGCCTGGTCAGCCTATCTGCGCTGCTGCCCTCCGGGCTGAACTATATCTTTTCGGCAGATTCGTACGGCCTGCTGAACGGCTACCTCATGTCTAAGGAGATTATTTCCGAACCCGTATTCTGGCTGCTGGATGGGGTATGGCCGCATCTGCTGTATGTGTTTCAGATGTTCTGTATCGTTCTGGCACCCCTGTATTGGGTGTGTGTGGCCGGTTTTTCTGATGGGGCCAATGGCAAAATTTTGCATGTGGCGGCGACATTGCTTCCGGTCGGCATGCTGGGCGTCGTACCGTATCTGATCTCTGTGTTTGGTTTCCCTTCGACGAATTACGCGCTCGACACCTTGCTGTCTTACCTAATCGACTACCGCCAGATTCGTTTTGAGTTGGGAACAGCCGCCGCGGTGTCGGTGGTTTTGTTACTCCTGCTGGCCCTTTGGATTACCGCCATCAATGGGATGGTATGGCTTTTTCGAAAGCTGATGGGTATGAGGCGTCCTCTCGCGCCTGCCCGCGCCGGGCGGCACAGCGTATGGGTTTGGGTCGTGTTTTCCGTAGGGTGTTTGTTTGCATTGGTTGCTCTCGTTCCGGTTGTGGCAGGGTTTCAAAGGTCTATCATGCCGCTGCAAGAGCAGTTTTTGTTCCCGCCCCGTTTCTGGGCGATGGAGCCCACCTGGTCGGGCTACGCCAAAGCGATAGCCTCGATGGTCGAAAATGGGAACTTTTCGGAAGGCGCCGGGGTGTGGCCGCTGCTGATTACACTGGGCTGGTACTGCCTGTTCATCCTGCCGGCCGCTTATGCCCTGACATTTTATCGGTATAAGTATCAACGTCTGGCGGCTGGAATCGGCATGCTCTGCTTTGCTGTGTCTCCGTGGCTGTATGAATGGGAGAGGATGCGTTTCCATCTTCCGGACTTGTTGATCGGATCGAGCAAGGCATTTCTCCTGTCCCCCTGGTTCGTTGTCGGTCTGTTGGCGTCGGTATGGGTGCTTCGGCGGGGAGCGGATGGATGCCAATCCCTCGCCGACTTGCGGCGCGGCGGGAAGCGGTTGATGCGCATGCTTTCCGGTCTTCTGGGAGTGGCGGTGCTGTCCTCGATGGCGGTCTATTTCGAAGGCCGTTTTTATGCGCTTTTGCCGGATTACAGCAATTTGTTTCACATTTGTAAGGAGCTGGGAAACGGAGGATCCACCATCATTCTTGCCTACGGGATTGTTCTGGGAACCGTCGGCTTAGGGCTGCTGATGCCGACGATTTTGCATAGGGAACCTAAGGAACGCGCCGTTTCCACCTAACAAAGAAGCGGGCCAGTTATTCTGGCCCGCTTCTTTGTTGGAGATCCCTATGATTTTCGGATGCTTCCCTGATGAAATGCCTCCACAAACCAGATATCCTCTAGCTGAAACACCCGGCCGTTCAGATAGTCGAGGATGCCTGCTGGTGTATGAAAATCAAACGCCAGCTTATAAGAGCACAGGGCTTGTTTGTGAAAGCCGGTGCCCTTGTTGATGGCGTTCGTGCCATACTTTCCGTCTCCAAGAAGCGGATGCCCGATAGAGGCCAGATGGGCGCGGATCTGATGGGTTCGGCCGGTTAGCAAATGAATTTCCAGGAGGGACATCCCGTCTTTTTCCTCCAGAACCCGATACTTCGTGCGAATGGTTCGGGCGCCTTCTTTGGCTTTGTCGGAAATATACACGCGGTTCTGTGCCTCGTTTTTTTCCAGATACCCCTCCAGCAGGGCTTCTTTTTTCTTCATGATACCATGTACGATGCACAGGTAGTATTTTTCGATCTCCCGTTCCTTGAGCTTCTCATTCAGGATCCGCAGTGCTTCCGCCGTTTTGGCGGCTATCACAATGCCGCAGGTATTCCGATCGATGCGGTTGACCAGCGCGGGTGCAAAGCTTGCCTCCCTGGCCGGATCGTAAGCCCCTTTTTCATAGAGATACCGCTGTATCCGAAACAGGAGGGTGTCGCGGTATTCCTTTTCGTCCGGATGCACCAGCAGGCCGGCTTTTTTGTTCAGCAGCAGCAGATTGTCGTCTTCATAGACAATATCCAACTGCCTGGATGCCGCCAGAAAGTCATAAACCGGCGCCGCTTCTTCCAGAAATTCGTCTTTCAAATACAGGGAAAGCACATCACCGGGCTGCAAACGTGTTGAAATTTCACATCTTTTTCCGTTGCATTTGATGTCCTTGGTGCGGATGGCTTTGTACATCATGGAGGCGGGAAGATTGTGAAAGGTTTTGGATAAAAACTTGTCAAGCCGCTGTCCAGCGTCGTTTTTTTGTATCGTTATGGTTTTCATAAAACGCTCCATTTCCCGGAAAATAGAGGATGGGCCACTGCCATTATAGCATATGTCCCGCTCTTTTCAAACTTCATATTTTTTGCTATACTGATTGGTAAGAATACCCTGTGGTTAAGGTGAGGGGGAAGAACATGGTTAAGGCAAAAAATCCTCACGATGGGCATCGCGGTCGCGTCAAGCTGCGTTTCCTCAAAGAGGGGCTCCATAATTTTGCGCCTCATGAAGTGATCGAGCTGCTGCTGTTTTTTGGCATTCCTGTTAAGGATACCAACGAGCTGGCTCATGAGCTGTTGGAACGCTTCGGCAGCCTGTCGGGTGTTCTGGAGGCGCCTTACGAGGAGCTTAAGCGCGTCAAGGGCATTTCCGATCACGTGGCCTCCCTCATCTGCTTCTGCTGTCAGCTGTCACATCGCTACTATGAGGACAAGCTCAGCTTCGGCACGGTGCTGAATAGTATCCATGAGGTGGGGCAGTATATTCTGCCGAAGTTTCTGGGCCTGAAGAATGAGGCAGTGGTGCTGCTGTCCATGGATAACCGCCGAAAGGTGCTCAACTGCACCACCATTTTCGAGGGCAGCGTCAACGCCACGGAAATCAATGTGCGCCTGGCGTTGCAGCAGGCCTTGCGGGATAATGCCACGGTCGCGGTCCTGGCGCATAATCATCCGAACGGCCATGCGTTTCCCTCTGCCGACGATATTGAATCCACCAAGATACTCGTAAAGGCCATGGCCTTGGCAGATGTGCGGCTGGTGGATCATATCATTATATCTGAGGATGACTTTGTGTCGATGGCTCAGACGCCGTCGCTGCAGTATATTTTTACCTGAACCTGATAAAAGGAGCAGCCGCGTCTTGTTGCGCGGCTGCTCCTTTTGGCTTGTCAGGACTGGATTTCCGGCCGTCCCTGGATGTTGTACAGGCGGGTGATTTTATCCCAGGTGGCCTTATCGGTTTTTCCGTTCGGTTCCAGCCCTCCCAGCTGCTGCATCTGCTGGACCGCACGCTGCGTATCCTCGTCGTAAATGCCGGTTTTTTTGACAGGCGGCAGGTTGCTGTAACGTTCCGAGATGGTGTCCAGCATGATTTGCAGGAAGAATACCAGATTGCCGGTATCGCCGGGCATCATCACATAGTCGGGTGCCGGAAAAGGCCGGAGAGCCTCCGCGGGCGCTTCCACCTTGAGTATCCGGGTGTATTCTGCGTAAATGGCGTCCCAGGTCTGCCGGTTGACCCGGCCGGTCGGTTCCAGACCGAAGCTTTCCTGAAAGGCGATGACCGCCTGGGTGGTTTCCGGGCCGAAAATACCGTCCACCGCTATCAGCGGGATTTCGATGTGCCGGGTGGCAACCGTACGCAAATAGGTCTGCAGCTCCCGGATATAGAGATCCTGATCCTGATGAATATCGTTGGGAATCCAGGTCATGTCGTTTCTCCTTCCGCCAGTTCGGTGCCCGGGAATTGTCCCGGCTGCTTATCATTGCCGACGCGCAGATCCGAGTACAGGCTGGCGATGGCGTCCCAAGTCAGTGGGCCGACAATGCCCGCGGCTTCCAGGCCAAAAAGATTCTGAAAAGCAATGACCGCCGCCTGGGTTTGATTACCGAAAACGCCGGTGACCTGCACTGCGGGGATTTCCGGGTAAAACTCGGAAATATATGCCAGGTATTCCTGAAGAATCTGCACATATTCTCCCTGGGAGCCAATACGCAGCACCGTTCCCGGATACAGCACGACGCCGCCCTCCATCACCGCCGTACTGTCGAGTATGCCGCGATAGGCTTTATACAGCTCGTTCCAGGTCTGCTGTCCCATAATCCCGTCCGGCGTCAGGCCAAAGGTGCGCTGGAATGCCATCACGGCCTGATAGGTGGCGTCGTCATATACGCCGGTGGTGGTCAGCGGGGGGACGGTATCGTAATACGCGGCGACTACCTGGAGATAATACTGTATCATCCGCACCTCGTCCCCTGTGTCTCCCGGAGACAGCAAGGAGGGGAACTGCTGCGCTACCTCGTCCAGGGAAATCCCCTCCGAATCCAGTTCGGATAGGCGCTTGACACTGTTGTAGAGATAGGCGATCCGATACCAGGTGGCTTTGCCGATAATGCCGTCGGCGGTCAGCTTGAAAATCCGCTGAAATTCCCGTACAGCGTCGTCTGTCTCCTGTCCGAACACGCCGTCCACCGGTGCAATTTTGGGAATGCTGGGGTAATTGCGGGATATGCGGTTCAGCTGTACCTGCTTGGTGCGCACGCTGTTTCCGGCATCCCCCAGCCGCAGGGGCAGCCCGGGATAGGAGGGGGAGTTGATGCGCACCGGTGTATCGGTGTTCAGGTTGATGTCCGGGCCGTAGAACTCCACCAGAATATCGTAAGGGCCATAACCCTGCTCCGCTAGAGGCACCGTTCCCCATTGAGACAACCCGTCGCAGGTGACGGTGGTGCCATTGCAGTATTGGGTGAAGTAGGGCTCGACGCTGCCCTGCCGGTAAACATACTCGTTGAAGATATCGTCAACGATGTCACTAATGTTGGCGAAGATATCCCGGTTCTGTACATAGGCCTGATCATAGCGTGTGGAGTTGGTGATGTCGAAATCATACCCCATGCTGCGGTACCACTCGGTATAGTAGCGGTTGAGAGCATAAGAAATCTGCGCATAGACATTGGCGCGGATGGCGTTTTCCGGCCAGGTCGGATAGATTTCGCTGGATGCCACGTTTTTAATATAGTCGGGGAAAGAAACCGTGACATTTTGGGCATTGGAGCCCGGCGCCCCCAGATGGACGGTCAGAAATTGAGGAATATACGGCTCTCCGTTCAAAGCGGTCGCTCCCTTCTAAAGATCCTGGGGTCCGGTCTGAAAGAATACCAGATCCTGGGGGGACAATTCAAATTCAGGAATGGGGATCATCTGAACGGGCTGCACCGCCGTGTTGCCGCCGTAGATCGGCGCGTTCACATTGAGTACTCGGAAATACCCGGGAGCGGCGGCCTGAATGTTATAGCTGGTGTAAGGCGAGGGGATCCCCGGTTCCATGGTCAGCGCGCTGTCCACGGCCGGCAGCGCGATCACCTCGGTTAAGCCGTCCCGGTCGGTGGTGGTATGGGCGTACAGCTCTTCGCCGCCGCCGTTTACCCGGGTGACCGTCACGATGGCGCCCGGAATCGGCGTGGCCTCCCTTGCGGAGGATAAAAACACCTGTAAGTATCCTGTAGACATGGGAAGGGACAGCTCTTCCGGCAGGACGGCGGGGCCTTCCTCCGGGGAAGATTCCGGGGCCTGCGGCGTGAAAATCTGTTGTGGCGTCTGCTCGCTGTTTTCCGCGGGCATCGGTTTTTCGAGCGCCCCTGGCTCCTCGACCAGCGGTACGCCGGGCAGCAGCCCTTCCTCCAGAATCCGGTCCTCCAGATGGATGGGAAAGCTTTTGGAAACGGGCCGGCCCGCCTGTGGAAGAGGCTGTGCGGGCGTTGACGCGTTGCTTTGGGACGGGTGGGGCACGGGTGCCGCGCTTTCTTGTTCCAAACGCTCGCGCATCTCCCGCCGGTTATCCTCCTGGAAATCCGGCGGATTGGGCGGCGAAATGATTTTGGCCGGATAGGCGACGCGTACCGGGCCTTCCGGCTCCTCGACGGGTTCGCCGTCCGGCTGGATACGGGGCGCGTTTTGCTGGTAGAAACGCATCAGCTCCCGGTTGTACTGTTCGATCAGGCTATCCAGGTTTTGAGAAGAGGAATCCAGCTTCATAAACATTCTCCATTTCTCCGGCGAAACGGATTGGTGGGGAAGGCGTCTCCTTTTCGCCGGCAGGAGACGCCGGAGGGCAGCGGTTGCCTATCAATTCATATATACGGCTTCGGCGGCTAAATATGCCAAAGCGGCAACATTGCATCTTTTTTTGGAGAATGGTATACTGATAGGAAATCAGCCTGGCCGGGACAAGCCGGCGCGGATAAGGAGGATGTCTATGAAACCGATACTAATCGTGGAAGACGACGAACATATAGCGAAAATGATAGCGGCCACCCTTTCCATCGGCGGGTACACCAGCGAAATCTGCGAGGATGGAGAGCGGGCGGTCACTCTTATCAGCGAGAGAGATTACGATCTGGTGCTGCTGGACGTCATGCTGCCCGGCTTGGACGGCTTTTCGGTTATCCAGCGGATTCAAAGTGATAAAACCCCGGTGATTTTTCTCACCGCCGTTCAGGATGTGGCCGATAAGGTGCGCGGCCTGAAGCTAGGGGCCGAGGATTATATTGTCAAGCCCTTTGAAGCGGTGGAACTGCTGGCTCGGGTGGAGGTGGTGCTTCGCCGCACGAACCGGGGAAAGACGCAGATTTGTTATGGGGATATCACGGTCAATTTGGATGAGCATGTGGTGAAGAAGGGCAACGATCCCGTTTCCCTCACGCCGAAGGAGTTCGACGTGCTGGTCTTTTTTCTGCAGAACACCGATATTGCCCTGTCCCGCGAACGGCTGCTCTCAGCTGTTTGGGGGTATGAATTTGCGGGCGAGACCCGGACGGTGGATATCCATGTCCAGCAGGTGCGCCGGAAGATGGGGCTGCAGCGGCAGCTGATCACGATTCCAAAACTGGGCTATCGCCTGGAAAGTCGCTAAGCGAAAGAGAGTGGTGGGCCGATGAAGCTCTGGCATAAAATATTTATCGGCACGCTGCTGCTGGTTATGCTGGCGGTGGACGGCACGTCTTTTTTGCTGCTGTCTCAGAGCCAAAACATGCTGTTTCAACAGGAACAGAAGCGGGCGGCGTCCGAACACAGCCTGGTGGCCGCCGCCGTGCAAAACACCGTGACAGTGACCCGCCTGCAGCAGAATAAAACCCTGCTGAGCGAGGAGGATACCTATGCCGTCGTGGAAAAAGTGCTGGACTCCCAGAAAAAGCGAGGCGCCGGCGTGTCCCTCTACCGGGCCGGCAAACGCATATCCACCACCGGCGTGATGGAAGAAGCCCAGGAGCTGGACGTGGTAAAAGCTGTGACAGCGGAAGCTCCTCAGCTGAAATTTATTACCCAGGATGCCCGGAGCTGTTTGCTGGTCGGCTCTCAGATCTCCATGGAAAAGGTGGACTATATCCTGGTCACCATGACGGACGCAACGGATCTGTCGGTTCTCCGCCGCGAACAGCTGCGGTATGTGCGCACGCTGAGTCTGGTGCTGTCTCTGGTGGTGGCCGGCCTGCTGCTGGTGATGGTCTGGTGGCTGATGCGCCCGCTGCAAAAGGTGAATTACGCTATGCGCCGTATTGCCCAGGGGGATTATCAGAAACGGCTCCAAATCGCCGGCCACAGCGAACTCGCCGAGCTGGCCCGCAACGTCAATCGAATGGCCGATTCCATTGAAACCAACGTCGACAGCCTGGAACAGGTGGCGGATAATCAGAAAACCTTTATCGCCAATTTGGCGCATGAGATGAAGACGCCGCTGACCTCCATCCTGGGCTTTGCCGATATTCTGCGCGTCAAAAAGGTCGTGACGGAAGCCGAACGGCGCGAGTACGCCGGTGTCATCGTCGAGGAAACCAAACGACTGCGCTCTCTTTCCGGCAAGTTGATGGAACTGATTACGGTAGGGAACACCCAGTTGGATTTTCAGCGGATATCCCTGCCTGATCTCGTTCGGGAGGTGGAGATTTCCCTCCAGCCTTCCCTCGCCCTGCGGGAAATGAATCTGCGCTGCGTGGTTCCCGACGTGGAGGTGCGTGTAGATAAAGAGCTGTTCAAATCGCTGCTGTACAATTTGGCGGATAACGCGATGAAAGCCTCGAAGGCGGGGCAGACGGTGGAGTTTTTAGGCGGGCTTGCGCCGGATGGCCATCTGGTTTTGATTGTGTCCGACTCCGGGATGGGAATTCCGCAGAAAGAGATCGCCAAAATCGTACAGCCTTTTTATATGCTGGATAAAGTGCGATCTAGAAAAGCAGGGGGAGCGGGCCTCGGCCTCGCCCTGTGTGTAGAGATTGCCCGGCTGCACGGGATACGGCTGACCATTGAAAGCGAATTGGGAAAAGGCACGCAGGTTTATCTCACATTTGACGGGGAGGCGGAAGCATGAGCAGCGGAAAACGAAAAAAGCGCATACGGAAAGACTGGCTGCTGATGAGCTGGCTGGCCGCCGCCGCGGTGGCGCTGGGGCTGTTTCTGGCTCTTGGGATGAACGCCCTGCTTCCCACCTATGAGAATAAGGTGCTGCCTTTGGAAAAGGAATTGCTTGCGCCCGCCCCGGTTTACGAGGCCATAGAAGAAACCCTGACGCTGTACCCGTGGAATCTGTACGACGCCGCTCGGGTGTCCAGCCTGTCCGAGTCGGATAAGGCGGCTTTGGGCGTACGTCTTTGGCAGATATTCGATTGGCTGTACATCTGCCTGTCCGAAGACCAAAATAAGGCGCAAATCCTAACCGCCGTAGAAGATACCAGCCAGCCAGCGGCTGCTATGAAAAAAGGACGGGATGAAAACGATCGGCCGCTCTATTATTTGGCGAATTATCGCCTGGAAACGGCAGATGAAAAGGGCGTGCGTTCGGCTGTCTGGGTGGATTGCGTTTTTGACTATCGGATGGAACTGGTTTATTTTCACTGTCGGACAGAACCGTCCGATACAGCCTATGATCGGTTTACGATTCAGCAGGGCGGCTGGGATCTGCGGCAGGCCCTATCCGACGGGGAGGCGGAAGGGTTGCCGGTTTGGCAGCAGCTCAAGAATATACAAAGCAACGGCTGGCTTCCCTCCTCCTTTACAGAGAACGATTTATATGCGGCCAATGCTCTGACGACGGACAGCGAACTGCTGCTGGTCTGCACCTCCAAGGCCAATGACGGCCAGCTGATATTGATGCTGGATCCGCTCCGTTTTTCAATGACCGGCTTCAGCTTACAACAAAAAGACTTTGTGGTAGAAGTTGATTAAATTGGCTCCTTTTAAAGGCTTTTATGCAGGAGCGGTACCGGGCGACGGGTAGCCAGTCGGTCAGCATGCTGTCGAGTAAACAGGAAGTTCGTTGAAGAGTTGAGGGAGACGGAGAAAACCGGAGGAAAAACGAGATTATGCAAGCGAAATGAACAACAATAGCTCTCAAATGCGGAAGAATCACATTTTTTTCGAGAAAATGCGAAAATATCTTGACATTTCCTGCATTGTTCTCTATATTGTTATTGTTGTTCACATTCCGGAATCCCACCCGGCAGAACCGGGCGGGATTTTTTCGCGTGAACATGCATCTGGCACATCGCATAAGCGGTATCCACGCAGCGCCGCAGTCTCCGCCGATCGGCGAGATTGTGAAAAACCCTTTGCGGAGGGCGTTGTCAAGGATACAGCGGTTTCCGATGGCTGGTTCAGGCCGGCTCAGGAAATTCTATTACCGCAAAGGGGGATGCATTGTCATGGAAAACACCAATATTATCCAACTCAAAGACATTGCGATGTCGTTCGATGGGGAACGGGTGCTGAGCCGTTTGAATCTCAGCATCTCGGATGGAGAGTTTGTCACCCTGCTGGGCCCTTCCGGTTGCGGGAAGACAACCACGCTGCGGATTATCGGCGGCTTCATCACACCGGACAGCGGCGATGTCTTTTTTGAAGGCAAACGTATCAATCAGCTGCCGCCGCACAAACGGGCCGTCAATACCATTTTTCAGCGGTATGCCCTGTTTCCGCATCTGAACGTCTACGAAAATGTCGCCTTCGGCATGCGGGTGCAGAAGAAGAGCAACGCCGAAATCAAAGACACCGTGGCCCGGATGCTTAAGCTGGTCAATCTGGTCGGCTTTGAGAAGCGGGGCGTGCAGACCTTATCCGGCGGGCAGCAGCAGCGGGTGGCTATCGCCCGGGCGCTGGCTAACCATCCGAAGGTCCTGCTGCTCGATGAGCCGCTGGCCGCGCTGGACCTCAAGCTGCGCAAGGATATGCAGGTGGAACTGAAAAATATTCAGAAAAGCCTAGGGATCACCTTTATCTATGTGACCCACGATCAGGAGGAAGCCCTGTCCATGTCGGATACCGTCGTGGTCATGGACGGCGGCGAAATTCAGCAAATCGGCACCCCGCAGGATATTTATAACGAACCGAAAAACGCCTTTGTGGCGGATTTCATCGGTGAAAGCAATATTTTGGACGGCGTGATGCATGAGGACTATTTGGTGGAGTTTTTCGGCCGGAAGTTCAAGTGCCTGGACGCCGGCTTTGCGCAGAAGGAGCCGGTGGACGTGGTGATCCGTCCAGAGGATATCGATATCGTGGAGCCGGACAAGGGACACCTTATTGGTACCGTGACCGGCGTGACCTTTAAGGGCGTTCATTACGAAACCATCGTCGATTTCAAGGGCTTCAAGTGGCTGATCCAAACCACGGACTACTATGCTCCCGATACCGTTATCGGTATTGTCCTCAACCCGGAGGATATCCATATCATGAAGAAGTCCGCCTATTCCGGCATGTTCGGCGACTACAGCTCCTATTCGGAGGAGTTTGAGGAAATGGCCGACCCCGAGGCGGATCTGGTGCACGAGGAAAGCGAGGAGGATAACGGATGAAAAACACCCGCTGCGCTGCAGCGCCCTTCGCGGTGTGGATGGTGTTGTTCACCGTCGTTCCCCTGGGCATTGTGGCCTGGTTCGCTTTTACCGATGCGCAGGGCTCCTTCACACTGGACAACATCCGTGCCATCGGGGATTATGCCGGCACTTTTCTGGACTCCATCGCCCAGGGGGGACTTGCGACGATTCTGTGTCTTGTCTTGGCCTATCCCCTGGCTTTCAGCATCGCCCGTTCCTCCGAAAGGGTGCAGCAAACTATGGTTTTGATCGTCATGCTGCCCATGTGGATGAATTTTCTGCTGCGCACCCTGGCTTGGATGACGCTCCTGGAGGACAAGGGGCTTATCAATCAGTTCCTCGGCCTTCTCGGCTTGGGGCCTGTCCATATGATCAATACCGACGGAGCGGTGGTCCTGGGCATGGTTTACAACTTTCTGCCCTTTATGGTGCTGCCCCTGTATTCGGTCATGGCTAAAATGGATGACCGCGTGATTGAGGCGGCGCAGGATCTGGGCGCCGGTTTCTGGAACGTATTCCGCCGGGTGGTGCTCCCCATGTCCGTGCCGGGGATCGTGACCGGCATCACCATGGTGTTTGTCCCGGCGGTGAGCACCTTTGTCATCACGAAGCTGCTGGGTGGCGGCAAGAAGATGCTTATCGGCGATGTCATTGAAATGATGTTCGCCGGCAGCGGACGGAATTATAATGTGGGCGCGGCCCTATCCCTGGTGCTGATGGTGCTGATGCTCCTGTGCATGGCACTGATGCACCTGGTCGACAAGGACGACGAGGATTTGGGAGGGATGATGGCATGAAAACACTCTCCCGTATCTACAATACCTTAATTTTTATCTTTCTGTATGCCCCCATCGTGGTGCTCATCGTTTTCTCCTTCAACAATTCCAAGAACCGGGCCGTCTGGCATGGCTTCACCACCAAATGGTATTCCGACCTGTTTCATAACGACCTGATTCTGGATTCCTTGAAGCTGACGCTGCTCGTGGCCTTTCTGGCGGCGATTATCGCCACCGTGATCGGTACGGCCGCCGCTGTGGGCATGTACGGTATGAACGCCAAGCTGCGTAAAACCCTGATGGCGGTCAACAATATTCCTATGGTGAATCCGGAAATTGTCACTGGCATTTCGATGATGCTGATGTTTGTGTTCCTGTTCCGGGCCACCGGCCTGCTGAAACTCGGCTTCGGCACCCTTTTGCTGGCGCATATCACCTTTTGCATCCCCTACGTGGTGCTGCAGGTAATGCCCAAGCTGCGGCAGATGAATAAGCATATGTATGAGGCAGCCCTCGATTTAGGCTGTCATCCACTGTCTGCCTTTTTCAAGGTGGTGCTGCCGGAAATCATGCCCGGCGTCGTCACCGGGGCGCTCATGGCCTTTACCATGTCCCTGGATGACTTTGTTATCAGCCTGTTCAATTCGGGTTCCACGGCGCAGACCCTGTCGGTGACCATCTATTCCATGACGAAAAAGCCGGTTACCCCGGAAATCAATGCGCTGTCTACCCTCATGTTTGGCACGGTGCTGCTGCTCTTATTACTCGTAAATATCCGCCAGATCCGCGATCTGGGGGGTAAAAATAAGAAAAAGGGAGATAGATAAGTGAAAAAAATCGCGATACTGCTGGTGGCCGTGCTGACGGCCGGGATTTTCGCCGGATGCTCTGCGGGCGACACGGACGAGGGCAGCGGTGGCAAAAAGAATGTGACGCTCAACGTCTATAACTGGGGCGAATACATCGACGATGAAGATTTCAACGTCAATGAAAAGTTCACCGAGGAGACCGGTATCAAGGTCAATTACAAGACGTTTGAGAACAATGAATCCATGTACACCATCATCAGCTCGGGCGCAGCGGATTACGACGTCCTGTTTCCCTCGGACTATATGGTGGGCAAGCTGATCAATGAGAATCTGCTGGCCAAACTGGATTTTGCCAACATCCCTAACTATCAGTATATTGACGAAGCGTATAAGAATCTGGATTACGATCCGAACAACGAATATTCCGTTCCGTATACCTGGGGAACGGTAGGTATTTTTTATAATAAAAAGCATGTGGATGAAAAGGATCTGGCCCAGGGCTGGGACATCCTGTGGAACGAGAAATACAAGGACAAAATCTATATGTTTGACAATCCGCGGGACGCCTTCGGTATCGCCCTCATCAAGCTGGGCTATAAAGTGAATACCACCAACAAGGCCGAATGGGAAGCCGCGTATAACGAGCTGCTCAGACAGAAGCCGCTGGTTCAGGGCTATTTCAACGATCAGATTTTCACCAAAATGCCCAACGAGGAAGGCTGGCTGGCCCCTTACTATTCTGGCGACGGCTCCATCATGATGTATGGAGAGGACGGCAATGAAAACATCGGCTATTTTGTGCCAGAACAAGGAACCAACTTTTTCGTGGACGCCATGTGCGTGACTAAGGACACCAAGCATAAGGCGGAGGCGGAGGCCTACATCAATTTCCTCTGCCGCACCGATGTGGCCAAGGCCAATGCGGAATATCTGGGGTATTCCACCCCGCAGACGGAGGCCCGCAAGCAGCTGGATCCGACGGTAGGGGAGAACCCTGTGTTTTATCCGCCTGCTTCCATCATGGAAAAAACGCAAGTGTTCCTGACGCTCCCCGCCGAAACCAATAAGCTGATGGACGACCTCTGGATTAAACTTAAAAGCAAATAACCGGCAAGGCGGCGCTGTGGCGCCGCCTTGTTTTTTGGGGGTTTCTTTTCAATTTTAGCCGGCATGGACATTGAAATTAAAAGGGGTTATTGCTATACTATATTTTGGAAGGAAGACAGCCTTTTCAGGAGAGGTGTGGAAAGCGTGATTTGTTTTCGTTGTGGAAAATCGGTGCCGGAAGGGGGCGTCTGCCCCTATTGCGGGCAGGATTTGTCGGCGGCCAGTCCGGCGACAGAAGCGGCGCCGGCGGATTCGCAGGCGTCCGTGCCGCCGGCACCGCTGCCCGAGAAAAAACGACGCTCTGTCGCTGGTCCTCTTGCGGTAGGGGCGGCGGCGGTGCTGGCCGCGGTGTGCCTGGCTCTTGGCGGAAGAAGGCTGGTGGACGGCTTGCCGTTGGCACCCTTGCTGACGCTCTGCGGCGTGTTTGCTTTGTTTTTCGTGGGGGATCTGCTGGGCCACAAGCAGCTACGTATGGCCCGCAGCGTGGGGCACTGGTGCTTGCTGGCTCTGGTGACCTCGGGGCTGCTGTGCGCCTGTACGGGTGTCGTGCTGTCCCTGGCCGGCGGAAGTTCCCGCCGGATGAACCTGGATTTTGCTTATCGGTATCTGCTGGACGGGCATGGCGAGGTGGCCCGCGAAAAGGCGCAGCTATGCCCCGAGAAGGACAGCGACATGATCACATTGTTGGCGGACGCCATTGATCGGGAGTATTTGACCGCCTATTTTGAAGCGGACAGGCTCCTGCGGGATGGGGAGCTGGACGCCTCCACGGAACCCTTGGTTCAGGAAGTGCGCGCGCTGTCCGCCGATGTCCTCGGCCTGTCGATCGACGCCGCAACCGGCGAAATGACAGGTACGGCGGCGGATTTGCCTCTGGCCAAGGAGGATATGGATCCGACGGCCATGACAGAGGCGAAGCGGCAGGAACGCATGGAGCAGCTGGTACGGGAAATCTGCGATAAGCGGGGCGCCGGCGATGTGATGAGCGAAAAAACGGATGAGCTGTATCGGCTGGACAAGGCCATGACGCTCGGCGATCTCAGCCAATTGGATGCGGCCACGGTGGAAGAGCTGTTGACGCTTTATCCCGATGACGAGGACGTTCTGCTGGTAGCCATCAAATACTATACCCGGCAGGAAAGTTGGGCCAAAGCGCGTCCGCTGGCTCAGAAGCTGGTCAGCCTGAACGGCAGCGAAAACAACCTGGTGGTGTATACAGATTTAATTGCGCAGCAGGTCAAGAGCGGCCAGAGCAGCAGCGATCCCGCACTGGACAGCGAAGCGCAGAAGCTTTTGGAGCAAGCGGAGAAAAAAGAGACGGAAGCCGGCGGCCTCAATACCCAGCTTCCCTCGCAGCAGGACAAATACGATCAGCTGATGAATGAAGCGGACGATCTGCGTAAGCAGGCCTCTCTGCTTGACATCACCCGCGCGGTGAACTACCTGCTCGCAAAAAAACCGATGAGCGGGGACAAGAGCGGCCTGCTGGATTTGCAGATTGCCAAGCTGTACCTGGCGGCGGACGAACGGGACGATGCCAAAGAGTATATCTGGAAGGTCGTGGACAACAGCGGCGTGCTGCGCCAGGATTCCCCAATCCGGGAGCCCTTGCAGGAGGTCGTAGGGGCCTACAACACCATGGAGGCGGGAGAAAGCGATCCGGCCCTGACCATGGCGGTACAGCGGCTGGTGCGCGCCCAAAGCCAGGATGTCGTATCCTCTTCGGGGGAGACGGTCAACGGAACTATGGCGAATTTCGTCACCTCCACGCTGAAATACGACAGGCTGTCGGTTTTGATCGGAAAGATCGATACGAAGAATTACCCCACTGTGCGCGCCTATGTGAACATAAGCGGAGAAAAGGATAGAAAGTTCGGCGCGGCAGACGGGTTCGTGAAGTCGGATTTTGAATTGTTCGATACGCAGTTCCAAATCCAGGATTTCAAGCTGATCCAGGATGAAGAAGCGGCGAAAATTTCGATTGCGCTGCTGATGGATCACAGCGGCAGCATGGAGGGAGCGCCGCTGAAGGACGCCAAGCTGGCAGCGGAAACCTGCGCTGAAAATATGGACGCGGATACCCAGCGCATGGCTTTGGTGCCGTATGACGACAGCGCCTCGGTCGCGGTGTCTCTGACCAATTCCTCGTCTAAATTGGTCAGCGGGATCCGCAATCTGTCGGCGGCGGGCGGCACCAACATTTCTGGAGGCATCCTTACGGCGTTGGGAGAGCTGGACGGTGTCGGCGGGACGCGGGCGATTATCCTGCTGACCGATGGAAAGGATAACAACAGCCAAGAGGAAATGCAGAAGGTGCTGCAAAAAGCCAAGCAGCAGGGCGTCGCGATTTTCACCATAGGTCTGGGCGACGTGAACAAAGCCTATCTGCGTGGTATCGCCCAGAGCACCGGCGGAAAATTTATCGCGGCGGAATCCTCCACGGAACTGGCGGATATTTATCGCCTGCTCCAGCAGTATATCGTCAACAACTACTGCATGGAATACACGATAACGGACAATCCGGAAGCGGATCCCCGGAGCCTGACGGTCGGCATACCGGACTATGCGGTGGACGATGTCAAGGCTTATCGGATTTCCGGAGAGGAAATCCCCGATGAAGACGAAGATACGGGGATTTACCCCGTGTCGGACGGGGATTTGGCCGTATACGCGCTCACGCCCGGCAGCGCGGCCCAAGGCGACATCAGCCAGGGGCTTACCGTCACGGTACGCGGCTCCGGCTTTCAAAAGGGAATGACCGTCAGCGTCGGGAACGTCGCCCTAACCAACGTGAAGGTGAAAAACGCGGGAGAACTTACCGGCAAGCTGCGGGGGAACCTGACGGCCGGTGTTTACGCGGTGAAAGCCCGGTTGCCCGACGGGCGGGCGGATACCCTGTATAAAGGCTTCCGCGTATTCCGCGCCGGCACGGTATCCTCTGTGCAGATGGGCAACCTGTTTATCTTGGCGGATAATATCGGCGTCACCAGCGAAAGCGGCAGCCGCACGCAGCTCACCGCCTCCGGCAATGTCAGCGTCAACGGCTTTCTGTACAGCACGTCCGAGCTGACGATTACTCCCAATGCTCAGCTGGATGACGACGATCTCTCCAAAGCGGGGCGCAAGGCGGTGTACCTCGGCTCAAACGGCTCGGTGGACGGCGAAGGCAAGCTCTACGCCAGCTACGCGCAGGCGGTGAAGACGGCGGAGAGCGGAAACAGCCTGCAGAGCATGGTGGGCCATACCTTTGCGGAGAACATTTTCCAGGGCCGGGATCTGGTGGTCCGCAGCGGGACGTTTTCCATGAGCGTGGGCGAATCCGATACCGATTTCGGCGCTGGCGGCAACGGCCAGGCCATTGCCGACGAATTGCGGGATTACTCGTTGAAATTCCCGGGCTTCACCGAGGTTTCCGCGGCCAAGGTGACCCTGTACGCCGATCGGCTGCAGCTGGATGCCGAGGCGTTGGATTTCGGCGCTATCGAGGACAATCTGGTTTCTGCCCTGACCGGAGGCGTGGCCGGCACCAAGAAGGATCGGGAGGCGCTGGTCAAAACCCTGGGGGGAGAATGGGAGCGCTTTTTTCCCCTGTCGGGATCGTTGTCGGTGGCGCTGGGCGCATCGGACGTGCGTTTCGGCGGCGAGGTCAAGCTCTCGCTTCCGGACGATAAAAAGTTCTTCCTGTTTCCGGTGAAAAAGCTGGGTCTAAAGATAAACTCCTTGGATGAGAATTATGAGTATTGGAACTTCGATGTCAGTATTTTAATGCCCGGCGTGAAGGTGATAAACGGCAGCGACCAGTCGGACAGCAGCATCGACGTGGCGGTAGGGTCGTATTTTTGGTATCCGGACAGCCTGGAAGTGGCAGTGACCATGGATCCGGGCATTCCGATTTTCAAGGTTTTCAATCTCACCAAGGTCGGAGGCGGGATGGCCGGCGCCAGCGGCCTGTTCATTCAGGATGATTCGGTAACCAAAAAGGACGCGACGCTGAAGGTGCTGGCCGAAGCGGATATCAACGTGTTCAAAATGCTCGGCTGGAAGCAAACCGGCGCGGCTCGCAGCATCACCCGCTGGGGGGAACTGGGGAAAATCTCCGACGCGCAGGTGCTGCTGAATTTCAGCGATCTGTCGCTGGATATCCAAGCGGATCTGGAATTGCTGCAGCAAAAAATCGCCTCGGCGGAAATTGGCATCAGCACCAAAAAATTTCTGGTGAAGGCCGGCGTCGGCGCCGAGCTGTCCTGTGCGGGCATCGACATCGGCGGTGAGCTGGAGGCGGAAGTTTCGGTATGCTGGGCCGGGCAGAATCAAGACGGTGTTTCGGCGCTGATCGGCCTGGGCGGCAATGGCCATCTGCGCTGCAGCTGGGCGAATGTGAACTGGGAAAACCGGAAGATCGGCATCGAGTTTACCGCCGATGTCGGTACGTCCAGCGGGACCACCCTCGCGGTAAAGGTGTACTGCAACGATGACTGGGCCCGGGCCTGGTATAACAGCGAAGGTCTCATGCTGTGGGATAAATTCCATTATGAGGATACATTCTGAGGAGAAGGAGGGATGGACGGTATGATAGCATATAAAAATCTCCGGCCCCGAAAAGCGGGCCTAGGCTTCAAGCTGACTTCCCTTTTTCTGACGGCGGTACTCTTTGCCGTTCTGCTGCCGCTGTCGGCGCTGGCCAAGACGAAGGAATATGAAATTCGTCTGAATGAACCCAAGGAGAATTATGTGTTTTCGGTTCTGTGGGACAATACCGATAAGCAGGCGGATGTGGTGATCACCTCCCCGAGCGGGAAGACCTATAACCTGGACAACATGCCGCAGGCCCAGGCCGGTGAGGGGGAGCTTCTGTTTTGGTTTGCGTCGGCGGAGAAAGGAACCTGGAAGGTCAAAATCACCGGCGAAGGGCTGGGAACGGTGACGCTGGATTCCGGCGTGATGCCCGGGCGGATGAACATTGCCTCGTTCACGGCACAGGTAGCGGGCGACAAAGGGACGGCCTCCTGGAATATCCAAGACAGCGAAGAGGACTTGACCCTGGAAATCTGGGCGGCGCCGGATCCCGTCAATTACGGAGGAAAGCGGTTGGCGTCCGTCAGGGGGAAAGTGTCCGGTCAGTGCGAATTCTCCCTGTCCGCTCTGGAGTCCGGAGATTATTATCTGTATCTCAAAGCCATCGGCAGCGGCGGCATTTTCGCCTGCCGCTATGGGGACGGCCCCGTTTCCTGGCGCAGCGCGGATGCTCTGCCGAAGCTGAGCGGCGTGAAGGCACGGATGCTGGACGAGGAGCTGTGGCTTTCCTGGGAGGCAATGAAGGATGCGTCCGGGTATCGCATCCGGGTGTATGATGCGGCCACCGGCGAACTGCTCACGGATGAGAGCGCGGAGAAGAAAGAAACCCAGTGGTTTGGAGAGATACCCGCTTCCGTCAACAAGCTGGCCGTCACCGTGGCGGCCTACCGCTGGGGAAACACCGGTGATTTCGAACGGCATACCGTGACGCGCGGCAATTTCGACGGCGTGACGGTCATGTTCCCGGAGGAAGAACACCTGAATACTAAAACCGTGTATGTCCAGGTGACGTTTACGGGAAGCTATACGGTCAGCGGAGCGCTCAACGACACCATGCTGGTGGAAGGAAGCAGCCAGTCGGGAAACTATCGGGTGGATATGGAGGAAGGAGACAACCGCCTCTCCTTTTATGTGACCGATTCATTGGGGAACATCCGCACCTTCGGCAAGGATGTGCATGTCGATGTGACGGCGCCTCAGCTGTCCGTTCTGCGGGATCTCAACGGGCAGTCCACCTCAGAGAACCACGTGTTTCTAGAGGGACATACCGAGGGAGGCGCCGTGCTGACCTTGAACGGCAAGACGGTGGACACACAAAACGGGTATTTCAGCATCCGCTGCCCCCTGTCCGTGGGAAAAAACCGGCTGGAGCTTTTGGCGACGGACGCCGCCGGGAACCAGTCAAAGTACAGCGCGGTGGTGGAGAGGCCCTGGTTCAGCGGGTCGGTTCTGATTTGGATTTTGTGCATAGTCGCGGGGGCGGCGCTGCTGGCGGTTTACGCTGTGATCTTCATTCGTGCAAGGAGGAAGAAAACATGAAAACGGCCAAGCGGATTTTCTTTATTCTAACGGTTGTGTGCGGCGCGCTTGCCGTGGTGTTTGATATTGTGGCCGTGTGCATGCAGGTGCAGGTGTCGGGTGAAAAGCTCCTGACCATGGATTCGCACTGGGGCTATATACTGGCCGTCAATTATCGCTGGGTGACCCTGGCGGCGGTTATCCTGACCGTCTCGGCGCTCGCTATGCTAACCGCGTACATTTTGTACAGAAGAAAGAGAAAAAAAGACGCACAAATGCCGGAAGGCTGATTTTCCCTTGAAACACCCCGCGGCGCGGGGTGTTTTTCTTCGGGAATCTTGACCGGTTTCCGGTTTGGTTGTATGATGGTAGGGATATGAACAAGGAAGGAACAAGCTTATGCTGACGACATTGAAAAACGGCCGTCTGACTGTGACGGCGGACACCCGGGGCGCGGAGCTCCAAACGATCGATAAAGATGGTGGCCCCTCGTATTTGTGGAGCGGCGATCCCGCCTTTTGGGCATTCCACGCCCCCACGCTGTTTCCCATCATCGGCGCGCTGCGCGGCGGCCGTGCCCTGTCGGCGGGCGGCGAAATCTCCCTGCCCAAGCACGGCTTCTGCCGTACGGCCGAGTTTGCCCTGGAGGACGCCGGCGACACCTTTGTGACCTACCGGCTGACCGACAGCGATGCGACCCGCAAAGGGTATCCCTTTGCCTTCTGCCTGCGGGTGCGCTATACGCTGGAAGGCGACAGCGTAGAAACCCGCTACACAGTGACCAACCGCAGCGAGCAGGATATGCCCTTTTTTATCGGCGGACATCCCGCCTTCCGCGTGCCGCTGTCCGAGGGCGAAACGCTGGAGGATTACCTGGTGGAATTCCCCGAAAAGGAAACGCTGGACTGCCCGCAGGTGGAGCTTGGCAGCGGCCTGATTATGGACACGGTGCGCAACCGGTTTCTCACCGACCGATCTTCCTTTGCTCTTAACCATGTGCTGTTCCGCGGCGACGCCCTGATTTTCGACGATCTCCGTTCCCGCAGCGTCTCCATGCGCTCGGTGAAAAGCGGCCGCGGCGTCCGTCTGGATTTCCCGGATATGCCGTATCTCGCCATTTGGACGCCGGTTGTCGATTCCCACTTTGTCTGCCTGGAGCCCTGGACGGGCATGGGCACGCGGGTCAGCGAGGACGATCGGTTTGAGCACAAGCTGGGCGCTAAGATTTTAAAGCCGGGCGAGGAACAATCGCTGGCGTTTACCATTACGGTGTTTTAAGGCAGGCGATGACAATGGAAACGATACAGGCCGTTCTCTTTGACCTGGACGGCACCCTGGTGGACACCCTGGGCGATTTGGCCGACGCCACCAACGAAGCGCTGCGCCGGCGCGGTTTCCCTGAGTATCCCGAAGAGCAATACCGGCAGATGGTGGGCAACGGCGCCCGCCGTCTAATTGAACGGGCGCTGGGGGAGCGCTGCACGCCGGAGCTGACCGGACAGCTGCTGGCGGATTTCGTGCGCATCTATGACGAGGGCTGTCTGCGCCGTACCGCGCCCTATCCGGGTATCCCCGAGGCCGTGACCGCGCTGAAGGAACGGGGGCTGCGCCTGGCCGTGGTCACCAATAAACCTGAAGAACAGGCAGACAAGATCGTCCGCCATTTTTTCGGCCCCCATGTTTTTACCTGTGTGGTCGGCGGCCGGCCTGGACGGGCCGCCAAACCGGATCCCGCCGCCGCTCTGGAGGTGCTGGCCGCCCTCGGCGTGCCGCCGGCCGCCGCCCTGTTCGTCGGCGACTCCGATGTGGATATGCAAACCGCGCATAACGCCGGCATGCGCAGCGCGGGCGCGGTCTGGGGCTTTCGCGGGGAAGAGGAGCTGCGGCGGGCCGGCGCCGGCATTCTCCTGCGAAAACCGGTAGAAATAGTAAATTGTTGTTGATTATTTTCCCGACATGCCTTATAATAAATAATCGTTAAGTTTTGTGGATGGAGGACTACATATGAAACGGTTTATGAAAATTCTGTCTCTGGGCGCGGCGGTTTTGATGCTGGCCGGTTCCTTGGCGGCCTGCAGCGGCAAACCCGGCGCGGGCTTAGATCTCATTTCTGAGGGCAAGCTGGTCATGGGCACCAATGCGTTTTTCCCTCCCTTTGAGTACAAAGAGGGCGGCGAGGTTGTCGGCGTGGACGTGGACATCGTCAAAGCCATCGCGGAGAAGCTGGATCTCACCTTCGAGGTCAAGGGCGATATCGAATTTGATTCCCTGCCCGAGAGCCTGAAAGCCAAGGATATCGATCTCATCGCCGCCGGCTTTACCGCCCGCGCCGACCGAGAAGAGGCCATGGACTTCTCCGACAGCTATTACACCGCTCTGCAGACCATCATCGTCCGGGCGGACAGTGCGTATACCTCTTTGGCCGACATCAAGGACAAGGGCCTGAAAATCGGCGGCCAGTCTGGCACTACCGGCCTGACTGAAGCGGAAGGCCTGACCGATAAGGACAAGGCGATTGGCTACACCAACGGTGCCCTGGCGGTGCAGGATCTGATCAACGGCAACCTGGACGTGGTTATTATCGACAACAACCCCGCCAAGGAGTACAAGGAACAGCACAGCAGTGAAATTAAGCTGCTGGAGAACCAGTTTGAGGAAGAGCACTACGTCATCGGCGTGCCCAAGGGCAACAAAAAGCTGCTGGAAGCCGTCAACAAGGCCCTGAAAGAGATCAAAGAGGACGGCACCCTCCAGAAGATCCTGGACAACTATATTAAATAATAAAAAGAGCCGGCCGCTTCGGCGGCCGGCTTTTCTGTCTATCTGTTATCTGTGAGGAGGCACTTTCTTGAACGCCATAGTGGATGGATTTCAAAACATCGTCCAGTCCTTTTCCGATGCGATTTTCCTGGCCGTCATTAAGGACGATCGCTATCAGTACCTGCTGGATGGACTGAAAATGTCCCTGCTGCTCACGGTTATCGCCGCGGGGATTGGCGTGGTCATCGGTATGCTGCTGGCCATTGCCAAGCTGCAGGATCTGGACAATCTGTCGGGCAGCCGCTTCATGAACGGGCTGCGCCGCTGGCTGGCCGGCTTCGCCAACGGCTATATTTCCGTGGTGCGCGGCACCCCGGCGGTGGTGCAGCTGATGGTGATCTATTTCATTATCTTCGGCCGGCTTTTCCAGGGGGTTCTGGAAGGGTATCAGGTGGCGGCCCTCGCCTTCGGCATCAATTCGGGGGCTTATGTGGCCGAAATTATCCGCGCGGGCATCATGGCCGTGGACAAGGGGCAGACGGAGGCGAGCCGTTCCCTCGGCCTTTCCGGCGGGAAAACCATGTTGTTCATCGTCATTCCCCAGGCGGTCAAGAACGTGCTGCCGGCCCTTGGCAACGAGTTCATCGTCCTGCTCAAGGAAACTTCGGTGGCCGGTTATATCGGCATCGCCGATCTGACCAAGGGCGCCCAGACCATCGGCAGCGTGACCTACGATTACATCGTGCCCCTCTTGTGCGCGGCGTATATCTATTTCCTGATGACCACCACCCTGGCCACCGGCCTGAACAAAATCGAGAGGAGGATGCGGCGCAGTGATTGAGGTACAGAATCTTCATAAGTATTTTGGCGAACTGGAAGTGCTCAAAGGCATTAACGCCCGCATTACCGACGGCGAATGCATTTGCGTCATCGGCCCCTCCGGCGGCGGAAAATCCACGTTTCTGCGCTGCATCAACCTGTTGGAAGTGCCCACCAAGGGCGATATCCTCATCGACGGCGTGTCCGTCATGCACAATTTGCGGCAGCTGGATAAAATGCGGCAGAAGGTCGGCATGGTGTTCCAGCAGTTCAACCTGTTCCCGCATATGACCGTGCTCAAAAACATTACCCTCGCCCCGGTCAAGCTCAAGAAAATGACCGCGTCCGAGGCGGGCGACAAGGCGATGGAGCTGCTTAACCGGGTGGGCCTGGCGGATAAAGCCAACGAATACCCCAACCGTCTCTCCGGCGGGCAGAAGCAGCGGGTGGCCATCGCCCGCGCCCTGGCCATGGATCCGGAGGTTCTGCTGTTTGATGAACCCACATCCGCCTTGGATCCCGAGATGGTAGGCGAGGTGCTGGAGGTCATGAAGCAGCTGGCGCTCAACCGGATCACCATGGTGGTGGTCACCCACGAAATGGGCTTTGCCAGAGAGGTGGGGGATCGGATCTTTTTCATCGACGGCGGCGTTATCAGCGAGCAGGGAACGCCGGACGAGCTCTTCGGCCACCCCCAGCAGCCCCGCACCCGGGAATTCTTGTCAAAAGTATTGTAAGGAGGCCGCCGCATGAAAGCCACACTGATTTTGTATATCGTCATGGGCGCGCTGTTCCTCGTGCCGCTGATCCTGTTCAATATCCGCCGGATTTTTGTCCGGAAGCCTCCGGCTCCCCTGAAAATCAATTGGGGCCGCGGCCTTTTCGTGGTGCTGTTTTCCGCATTCCTCGTCTTTTTTCTGGTCTGTGCGTATCGGACCACGATGGAAAGCCGGTATGAAATCGCGGCGGAGCGCATCGCGGAGCAGCACGCTTCTATGCTGGCCGGCAATCAATCGGCGGAAGATTTTCGCCAGTACGTGTTGGATAACGGCACAGAGGACGTTTCGGAAAGCCTTCGGGCCGCAGATTTGACCGATTTACCTGTCGCCGGCGACCAGGCGCGTTTTCAGATTAGCAGCTGGCTGACCCCAAAATATTGGGAAGAGGACGACGCCTATGCGCAAACGGAAAAGCTGGGCGACGAAAACCCTGTGTATATCATGTACCGTATGGAGGCCGGCGGCCAGCGGAAGCTGTACACCGTCCGGATGCGCAAGACCGACGACGGCTGGAAATACGATTGGTTCGGCAACGCCACCGAGGAACAAATCAAGAGTATGGAAAAAGGCCGGCGTCTGCCGTCGGAAAACAACGGCAAATGGTACGTGGTCCAAGCGGATAAACACGAATAAACGAACCCCTGCCGAGAGCCAGCGCTTTCGGCAGGGGTTTTTACAGCCGTGCGGTAAGTTCGTCCCAGCGGCGGATATGCAGACAGGCGCAGCGCGGCGCGGGCTTGTCTCCGCCTTCTCTGTCGTCCACGTCGCTGTCAAACCACACGGGGAACATCCCGGCCGCGGCGGCTCCCTCGATGTCCGCCTGCGGATTATCGCCGCAGAACCAGACCTCGCTGGCCGTCAGCCCCGCCTTGCGCAGGGCCAGTTCAAACAGCATGGGCTGGGGCTTGCGCAGCATATAGTCGCTCGACGCGAGAATAAACTCAAATGAATTTCCCGGCAGCAGCCTGTCCAGCCGCTTCCGCAGCGCCTCTCCCGACCAAAGAATATTGCTGACGACGGCGCTGCGAATTCCTTTGGCTTTGATGCAGGCCAGCATCTCTGCCGCGCCTGGCATCGCCTCGCCGGCGGACGCCGCGTCCCAGAATACCGTTTCCTGCTCCAAGGGCGTCAGGGAAAAGGCGATCCCTAAATATTCGTACAGCAGCCGGTTGAACTGCCCGCCGGTTATTTCATAACCGCCGTTGCGGATGTCTTTGACATAGGCGTCGATCCTTTTGGCCACTCTCCCGACATCCTCCGCCGTATCGCCGCCGTCGTTTTTGACCGCATAGCGAAGTAGCGCCGCGTTGCCGCGCAGGGAATCCCACCCCGGCTCGTAAGCCAGCGTTCGCCCGTAGTCGAACAGGATCATCTTTGGATACTTCATGCCTCTCATCCCTTCACGCCCGTCAAATCAAAAGCGGGAATATACGCGGTTCCGCTGCAGCCGCGCTCCTGTACATAGCCGTCGGTGATTCCCCTCTCCAGCATATAATCCCATACCTTCCGGCGTTCCCGGGCCGTCAGCGTTCGGTTCAGGGAAGGATACGCCTCCAGCGGCAGCACCGGGGTGTACTGGAACAGCAGGCTGACCCATACCGCTTCCTTGTGTCCCGCCAGCCAGTCCAATACCGCCAGGGATTCCCGGGTATACCCCGGCAGCACTAGATGCCGCACCATGGTGCCCTTTACCGCCACCCCCTGTGCGTTCAAAACCATCGGCCCCGTCTGCCGTGCCATTTCCAGGATGGCCGCCGCCGCGCGGGAGAAATAATCGGACGCGCCCGAAAAGGCCGCTGCCGGTTCTTCGTGTACGTATTTCAAATCCGGCAGATAAATGTCTACCAGCCCCTCCAGCGCCCGCAGCGTCTCCACTCGCTCGTATCCGCTGGAATTGTACACCACCGGAATCGCCGGCCGATACAATCGCAGCGCCTGACGGATCGCGGCCGCGTAGTGGGTGGGGTTGACTAAATTGATGTTGTGCGCCCCTTGCGCCTCCAGCTCCCAGAAAATCTCCGCCAGCCGCCGAATGCTCACCGTCTCCCCGAACCGCTCGTGGCTGATCGGGTGATTCTGGCAGAACACGCAGCCTAGGGAACAGCCGGAAAAGAACACCGTGCCCGACCCCCGCGTGCCGCTGATGCAGGGTTCTTCTCCCACATGCAGCGCCGCGCGGGCCACTACCGGCATCGCCGGCATCCCGCATACGCCGGCGGAAGGCGCGTCGTCCGCTCGGGGAACCCGGCAGCTCCGGGGGCAGAGAGAACAGCGGGGGATAGCCATATGGATTCCTGCTTTCCTGTAATCTACCTCTTATTGTACTCCAACGCATCGCGGCGTTCAATGGAAATTCAGAATTTGTTCGCATTCTGCCCGCCGAATCTGGTATACTGAAAACAATCCATATTGGAAGGAGCTTTCCCACATGAAATGCATCTCCTGGAACGTCAACGGCCTGCGTGCCTGCATGGGCAAGGGCTTTGCCGATATTTTCGCCGCGGAAAACGCGGATATCTTCTGCCTGCAGGAAACCAAGCTGCAGGCCGGCCAAATCGAATTAGAACTCCCCGGCTACCACCAATATTGGAATTACGCCGAAAAGAAAGGCTACAGCGGCACGGCTGTTTTCTCCAAACAGGAGCCGCTGTGCGTATCCTACGGCCTAGGTATCGCGGAGCACGATAAGGAAGGGCGGGTCATTACCCTCGAATTTCCCTCGTTCTATTTCGTCACGGTCTATACTCCCAATTCTCAGGACGGCCTGGCGCGCATCGCCTACCGACTGGAATGGGAGGCGGCCTTCCGCCGCTATCTCTGCGGGCTGGATGAAAACAAGCCGGTCGTCGTCTGCGGTGACCTCAATGTGGCGCATAAGGAAATCGATTTAAAAAATCCTGGTCCCAATCGGGGAAACGCGGGCTTTTCCGATGAGGAACGGGACGCTTTTTCCGCCCTGCTGGAGGCCGGCTTTACCGATAGCTTCCGTCTGCTGTATCCCGACGTGACCGGTGCATACAGCTGGTGGTCCTACCGCTTCCGCGCCCGGGAGAAAAACGCCGGATGGCGTATTGACTATTTTCTGGTTTCCAACCGGCTGGCCGGCGCCGTCCGGGAAGCTGCGATCCGCACCGAAATTTTCGGTTCGGATCACTGCCCGGTGGAGCTTCAGCTGGATATCTGAAAGGGGAGAAGCCTCATGGACGAGTATCAAAAACAAGTGGCCGGCCTCCAGGCCGCGCAGGTCATCGAAGCCCTGCGCCGCAACAATATGGATGGGTATTTTGTGGAACGCGCGGCCGATGTTCCCGAGCAGGTGGCCCGCCTGCTGCACGACGGCGACACCGTGGCGGTGGGCGGATCCAAAACGCTGACCCAGACCGGCGTGCTGGATTTGCTGCGCAGCGGGCGGTATCGTTTCATCGATCGCTACGCACCGGATATTCCCGACATGCGGAAGGTATTCCTCGACAGCTTCGCGGCCGACGCCTATCTGTCCTCGGTCAACGCCGTCACCCTGAACGGCGAGCTGTATAACGTGGACGGCAACAGCAATCGGGTGGCGGCCATCTGCTACGGCCCCCGCTCTGTCATTTTGGTGGCTGGCGTCAACAAAATCGTCAAGGATATCGACGCGGCCGTCACACGCGTCAAACGCTGCGCGGCCCCGGCTAACGCCGCACGCCTCGGCTGCGACACCTATTGCGCCAAAACTGGCGCCTGTATGGGCCTGCGGGGAGACATGGCGTCCGGCTGCAAAACCAGTACACGTATCTGCTGCTCCTACGTGGTATCCGCCTACCAGCGGGAAAAAGGTCGTATCAAGGTCATCCTGGTAGGAGAGGAATTGGGCTATTAAAAGACCAGCGGCCGGGGCGAAAACCCAGGCCGCTGGTCTTTTTATGTCAGCGGTACGCCGCAAGGATGGGCGGGCCGGCTGTCAAACGCCGCCTCCCGCATCACCTGCTCATACAGCCGGTAGCCGCCGGATAGGTTGTAGCATGTGAAGCCGTGCCCCGTCAGTATCCGGCAGGCGATATAACTGCGCAGGCCGCTTTGGCAGTGCACATACACCGGCTTGCCTTTGTCCAGCTCCTCAAGCCGAGCGCGCAGTTCGTCCAGCGGAATGTGCACCGCCCCCTCGATGTGTCCCCGTCGGTATTCGCCGGGGGTGCGGGTGTCCAGCAGCGTGACCTCCGGGTTGTGCTGCACGCCGGGAACGTCGTTCCAGTGGAACTGCCGCACCGTTCCGTCCAGCAGGTTGCCAATGACGAACCCGGCCATGTTCACCGGATCCTTCGCGGAGGAAAAGGGCGGTGCGTAGGCCAGCTCCAGCTCGGCCAAATCCGCTGCCCCCATCTGTCCGCGCACGGCGGCGGCCAGCACGTCGATGCGTTTGTCCGCCCCCTCGAAGCCCACGATCTGCGCTCCCAGAATCCGCCCGCTGCCGCGTTCGAACACAGTCTTGATTGTCATATTGGAAGCGCCGGGATAGTAAGTCGCGTGGGAAGGGGAGAAGGTCACTACCTTGTCGAACCGGTACCCCGCGGCTTCGGCAGCCCGTTCGTTGAGTCCGGTTGCCGCCACAGTCATGTCGAACACCCGCAGAATGGAGGTGCCCTGGCTGCCGTCAAAACGGCTGTCCCGGCCGCTGATGTTGTCGGCGGCAATCCGCCCCTGCTTGTTGGCCGGCCCCGCCAGCGGCACCCAGGCCGGATCTCCCGTCACGGCATGGGTGATCTGCACCGCGTCGCCCACGGCGTATATGTCGGGCGCGGAGGTTTCCATCCGGTCGTTGACCACGATGGCGCCCCGTCCGCCCAGCGTCAGCCCCGCTTCCTTGGCCAGTCCCGTGTCCGGGACCACGCCGAGGGCCAGCACCACCATGTCCGTTTCCAGCCTTTCGCCGCCCTCCAGCCGGACCGACAGGGAGGAATCCGTCTCTTCGAAGCCCTCCACCGCCGCATCCAGCCGCAGCGCAACGCCCTTGTCCCGCAGATACGCGTGTACGCCGCAGGCCATGTCGTAGTCGATGGGCGCCATCACCTGCCGCTGCTTTTCCACCACCGTCACCTGGATTCCCTGGTGGGTCAGGTTCTCCATCATCTCCAGGCCGATGAAGCCGCCGCCCACCACCACGGCGCTGCGCGGGGCGCTGCTTTGGATGAACGTGTGCAGCCGCAGCGTGTCCTCCACCGTGCGCAGGGTAAACACGCGCGCCGATTCCACGCCGGGCAGGGCGGGACGCAGCGGCCTGGCACCGGGGGAGAGGAGCAGCTTGTCATAGGCTTCCTCGTACTCGCTTCCGTCCTCCAGGCGCCGGACTGTCACGGTTTTCCGCGTCGGATCGATAGCCGTCGCCTCGTGGCGCACCCGCACGTCCACGGCAAACCTTCGCCGGAAGCTCTCGGGCGTCTGCAGAGTCAGCTCCTCCTGGTCGGTGATCACGCCTCCCACATAGTAGGGGAGCCCGCAGTTGGCGTAAGAGACGTATCCGCTACGCTCCAGCATGACAATTTCCGCCTGCTCGTCCAGCCGGCGAAGCCGGGCCGCCGCCGTGGCGCCTCCCGCCACTCCGCCGATAATCACAACCTTCATACCCGCGCTCCTTTCTCGATGTCGCCCTCCCAGGCTAGAATGCCGCCGATATTCACCACATGGGGATACCCCATTCCGCGGAACACCCTGCAGGCGCTTTCGCTCCGGCTCCCGCTGCGGCAGTATACGTACAGCGGTGTGCGGGGATCGGGCGCGATACGCGGCAGCTCGCTTTCCCGGCCCAGTTCCAGATGGACGCTTCCCGGAATATGGCCCTCGCCGTATTCCTCGTCGGTGCGCACGTCCAAGAGAACGGCCTGCGGATCCTGTCGGTAGGTTCGCACCCATTCGTTGATATTCGGTGTACTGGCTCGTGATTTTTTGAAAAGATGTATCGCCATCGTTTGACCTCCTTGTCGGGTTTCTGTCCACACTATACCACAAGGCGGCGCGGAGCGACGCCCTCCTTAGTCCGAAACGGCTTCGACCGTTTCGGAGTGGTTCAATGTTCTCTCAGGCGTCCAAAGGCTTGCGCTGCAAGGCTTTGGAGAACGCCGTGAGGTTATTCTACCACGCCGTCCGCCGGCCTTCCGTGATAAAGTCACCGGCCGGCGCAAACACGAAATGCGGGCCACATGTCATGGCCCGCACGCGGTCTTTTCAAGGGGTGGCGCATCCTGTCTTATTTTTTGGCTTTCAGCTGTTCCGCGATCATTCGGGCGCATTTGTATACGTCGCCGCCGCCCATGGTCAGCACCAGATCCCCCTCGTCCGCATGAGACGTCACATAGTCGCTGATTTCCTGGAAGGTGGGCAGATACAGCGCCCCCGGTATGCGATCGGTGATCTGCTGGGAGGACACATGATAGGTGTTTTCTTCCCGGGAGCCCATGATGTCGCTGACGATCACCTTATCCGCGATGGACAGGGAGGAGACGAACCCGTCCAGATGCCGGGCGGTGCGGGAATAGGTGAAGGGCTGGAAAATGGCCCAAACCTGCTGGTACCCCATGCCCTTGGCCGCGTTGAGGGTCGCGCTGATTTCGGTGGGATGATGGGCGTAGTCGTCTGCGATGGTCACGCCCGCCTCCGTGCCCAGAAATTCGAACCGCCGTCCGGCCCCGTGGAAGCTCTCCAGCCCCTCCACAATCTGCGCCGGGCTGGCCCCGCATAAGGTGGCCGCGGCGGCCGCCGCCAGGGAGTTGGAGACGTTGTGTGCGCCGGGCACCCCCAGGCGGACATGGGCGATGAAGCCGCCCTCGTGGTACAGGTCGTAGGTTCCATAGGAGCCGTCGGTCACCCCGACGTTTTTCGCCGTCCAGTCCCAGTCCCCTTGAAGGCCGTAGGTGATGACCCGCGGCCCGCTCAGCCCACGGACAGCCAGCGGCGCGTTTTCATCCTCCATGTTGACGATGAGGGTGCCGGTGGTGCGCGCGGCGAACTTCCGGAAGGAGGCGATGACGTTGTCCAGCGTGCCGAAATAGTCGAGATGATCCGCGTCGATGTTGAGGATGACCGCCACCGCCGGGATCATCTCCAGGTAATGATCCTGGAATTCGCAGGCTTCGCAGATCATGGTGTCGGTGGCCCCCGCCCGGCCGTTGGCGTTGATGAGGGGCAGCCGGCCGCCGATGAACAAGGAGGGATCCAGTCCCGCTTGCAAAAGAATCTGCGAAATCATGGAGGTGGTGGTGGTTTTGCCGTGGGTGCCCGCCACTGCCACCGTGTTGCCGTATCGGCGGGAAATCAGGCCCAGCAGCTTGGCCCGTTCCAGCAGGGGGATCCCCTTTTCCCGGGCGGCGACCAACTCCGGGTTCTGGGCGTTGACGGCCGCTGTATAGACCACCAGCTCCGCGCCGTCAATGTTCGCGGCTGCATGGCCCATGGTCACCGGAATGCCCAAAGAGCGCATCCGGTTCACGTTGTCCGACTCGTTGTTGTCCGACCCGGATAGCTGGTAGCCCCAGGTGTGAAGAATTTCCGCCAGCGGGCTCATCCCGGAACCTCCGATGCCGACGAAATGAATGCGCTTCACCGTGTGCAGGATATCCTGCGGTTGACGGTTGTCCATACGTGCTTTCAAACCCTTCCCTTGGGCCGGGGACTGCCCCGGCGCCGTTTTCCGGCGGGCGCGCCGCCGGATGTTCCGTTTCCTATTATATTGCCATCCGCAGAAAAAAGGAACACCTTTTCTTATTTTATCCGGAAAAATGTGGGTTTAATCCATCTTTCGCGCCCGTCGGCTCGGAATTCGGAATTATCCATTGAAATGGGCCGCCTGTTTTGGTATAATACAAGGATATAGGGCCCGCCGTACCGTCGCGTTTCTGCGAACATCGAGAGAGGAAATCGCCTGCTTATGACCAATACCAGACAAGTCACACCGGAAGAACTGGCCGTTCAGCGCGGCTATATGGACAGGGTGCGGGAGCATTACGAACGCCGCCTGTCCCACCGTTCGCCCCTGGCCTGCGTGCGCACCTTCGGCTGCCAGCAGAATGTCTCCGATTCCGAACACATTAAGGGCATGCTGGCGGATATGGGCTTCGGCTTCACCGAGCAGCCCGACGACGCGGACTTCATCCTGTTCAACACCTGCGCCGTCCGGGAGCACGCCGAGGATCGGGTTTTCGGCAACATCGGCGCCCTCAAGGCGCTCAAGCGCCGCCGCCCGGATGTGCTCATCGGCGTGTGCGGCTGCATGGCGCAGCAGGAGCACGTCGCGAAAAAGCTCAGGGAAAGCTATCCCTTCGTGGGCCTCGTCTTCGGCACCCACGTCATTCATACTCTGCCCGAATTGCTGTTCCAGGCCCTGGGAAGCCGCCGGCAGGTGCAGTCCATCCCCGACGCGGATGGCGTCATTGCTGAGGGGCTTTCCGTGCGGCGGGATGGGAGCTTCAAGGCCTTCCTGCCGATTATGTACGGCTGCAACAACTTTTGTACCTATTGCGTCGTGCCCCATGTCCGCGGCCGGGAGCGCAGCCGGGATCCCGCCTGTATCCTCGAGGAGGCGCGGCAGCTCGTGGCGGAAGGGTATACGGATATCACCCTGCTCGGACAGAATGTCAATTCCTACGGCAAAGGGGAGGCCCACGGGGTGGATTTTCCCGAACTGCTTCGGCGGCTCAACGCCATCGAGGGGGATTTTCTTATCCGCTTCATGACCTCTCATCCCAAGGATGCCACCCCCGCGCTGTTTGAAGCCATCGCCTCGTGTGAGAAGGTGTCCCGGCATTTTCACCTGCCCTTCCAATCGGGCAGCAACCGGATCCTCAAGGCGATGAACCGGGGGTATACCCGGGAGCAGTACCTGGAGCTTATCGCCTGCGCGCGCCGGACGGTTCCCGGCATCGCGTTCACCAGCGATGTCATCGTCGGTTTCCCCGGGGAGACGCGGGAGGATTTTGAACAAACCCTGTCCCTGATCCGCGAGGTGGGCTTTGTTTCCCTGTTCACCTTCATTTTCTCGCCCCGCGTGGGCACCCCCGCCGCCTCGATGCCCGATCCCATCCCAGCTGAGGAAAAATCCGCCTGGTTCCAAGAGATGACGGCCTTGCAGGAATCGCTGGCCGCCGAACGGCTGGCCGGTATGGTGGGATCCGTGCGCCGCGCCCTGATCGAGAACGCCTGCGACGGCTACCTGGAAGCGCGCCTGCCGGAAAATATTCTCATCCGGGTGGATGAAGGCGCCGCCCCGGTGGGAAGCTATGCCCAGGTGGAAATCACCGAGGCGAAAAGCTGGATTCTCTATGGCAGAATCGTCGACACGCAAGAAACAAAATAAACGGAGGATGTTTAACATGGAAGATATCTTGGAAATGGCTCGCGAACTGGCCCGCACCCTGCAGCAGGACGAGCGGTTTATCCGCACCCAAATGGCCCAGGCCGCCGCTGATGAGGACGAGGAACTGCAAGGCCTCATCGGGGAATTCAATCTCAAGCGGATCGCCGTGGGCAACGAAACCAGCAAGGAGGATAAGGACGAGGCTAAGCTGAAAACTTTGGACGGCGAAATCCGGGAGCTTTACGCCCTCATCATGGCCAACGAGCATATGGCCGCCTATAACGAGGCGAAAACCGAGCTGGATAAGCTCGTCAATGACATCGGCACTATCATCACCATGTCTGCCCAGGGTCAGGAGCCCGACGAGGTGCAGACCGGCGGCTGCGGCGGCAACTGCGCGGGCTGCAGCGGTTGCCACTGAGCATCGCTTTCGGCCGGAACAAAAGCGAAAGGAAGTGGCGCGCGTGGCGGAACTGACGCCCATGATGAAACAGTACCTGGAGATCAAGAAGCAGCATGAAAACTGCATTTTGTTCTTTCGCCTGGGCGACTTTTACGAGATGTTTTTCGACGACGCTAAGACGGCGTCGCAGGAATTGGAGCTGGTTCTCACCGGCCGGGACTGCGGGCAGGAGGAACGGGCGCCCATGTGCGGCGTCCCCTTCCACAGCTGTGAGTCGTATATCGCCCGCCTGGTGGCCAAGGGCTACAAGGTGGCCATCTGTGAGCAGATGGAGGATCCCGCCCTGGCCCAAGGGCTGGTCAAGCGGGACGTCGTGCGCATCATCACCCCCGGCACCGTCATTGAGGGCAGCATGCTCGACGAGGGGAAAAACAATTATCTGAGCGTCCTGTATATGGAGGAGGGGGCGGCGCAGGCCGGCCTGTGCTTCTGTGACTGCTCCACTGGGGACATTCATCTGACCTGCCTGCGGGGGGAGGACGTCCCCCTGCGGGTCGCCAATGAGCTGGGCCGGTACGCGCCCAGCGAAATCCTGCTCAACCAGCAGGCTGCCGGCCAGCCAGCGGTGGCTCAGTTCGTCACTGACCGTCTCGGCCTGTCTCCCGATGTCACCGACGACAGCCAGTTCGATTACGACGACAGCCAGCGCCGCATCCTCGCCCATTTCGGCAAGGATACCCTGGAGGATTTGGGCCTGGAAAACCAGTATCCTGCCGTGCGGGCCCTGGGCTGTGCCCTGTCCTATCTCCAGGCCACGCAGATGACCGGCCTGGAGCGGCTGACCAACCTGGATGTCTATTCCGACGTACAGTTCATGCGTCTGGACGTGACCGCCCGCCGCAATCTGGAACTGCTGGAAACCATGCGCAGCAAGGAAAAGCGCGGCTCCCTCCTCGGGGTGCTGGACTGCACCAAAACCGCCATGGGCAAGCGCCTTATCCGCAGTTGGATTGAGCAGCCGCTGATTCATCCCGCCCAGATTATCCGCCGCCATAACGCCGTGGAAGAGCTGCTGGGCGATATGGTGCTGCGCGGCGACGTGCGCACCATGCTGGCGGATATCTACGATCTGGAACGCATCATGACCCGCATCGTCTACGGCAGCGCCAACGCCCGCGAGCTGCGCTCCCTGTCCCATACCATCGCCAGCATGACACCCGTCAAATCCCGCCTGGAGGGCGTCAAATCGGCCCTCCTGCAGGAAATTCAGCATAACATCGATCCCCTGGAGGATGTCCGGGAGCTTATCGAAAGCGCCATCGTGGACGACCCGCCCTTCTCGGTGCGCGAGGGCGGCATGATCCGGGAAGGCTTCAACGCGGAAATCGACGAGCTGCATTTTGAAATGTCTGACGGCAAGGGCATCATCGCCCGCATCGAAGCCGCCGAGAAGGAACGCACCGGCATCAAAAACCTGAAGGTCGGCTATAACCGCGTGTTCGGTTACTACATAGAGGTCTCCCGCGCGTATTCCGGCGAGGTGCCCGATACCTATATCCGCAAGCAGACCCTGGCCAACGCCGAGCGCTATATCACCCAAGAGCTTAAGGAACTGGAAGCGCGGGTGCTGGGTGCCCGGGACCGCTCGATCGCGCTGGAATACCAGCTGTTCACCGATGTGCGCAACCGGGTCGCCGGCGAGCTGCCCCGCATCCAGAACACGGCCTCCGCCGTGGCCCGGTTGGATGTGCTGGCCTCCTTTGCCGAGGTGGCCATGCGCCGTCATTACTGCCGCCCCACGGTGGATATGAAGGGGCGCATCGACATCAAAAACGGCCGTCATCCGGTGGTGGAATCCCTGCTGGACGCCCCCTTTGTGCCCAACGACACCCTGCTGGATGAGAAGGATAATCGGGTGGCCATCATCACCGGCCCCAACATGGCTGGTAAATCCACCTATATGCGGCAGACTGCCCTCATCGTCCTCATGGCGCAAATCGGCAGCTTCGTTCCCGCCGACAGTGCCACCATCGGCATTGTAGACAGCATTTTCACCCGGGTGGGCGCGTCCGATGATCTGGCCTCCGGCCAGTCCACCTTTATGGTGGAAATGAGCGAGGTGGCCGCCATTCTCAAAAATGCCACGCCGCATAGTCTCATCGTTTTCGACGAAATCGGACGGGGAACCTCCACGTTCGACGGCATGAGCATCGCCCGCGCGGTGCTGGAATACGTGGCCAACAGCAAAAAGCTGGGGGCCAAAACCCTGTTCGCCACCCATTACCATGAGCTGACGGTGATGGAGGACGAAAAGGACGGCATCAAGAACTACAACATCGCCGTAAAAAAGCGGGGGGACGATATCACCTTCCTGCGCCGCATCGTGCGTGGCCCGGCCGACGACAGCTACGGTATCGAGGTGGCCAAGCTGGCCGGCGTTCCCGACGGGGTGGTGAACCGCGCCAAGGAGATCCTGCGCGAAACCGAGGCCGGCGACGCCCCCGAGCGCAAACGGCCCGCCCGCGAGCCGGAGGAGGACTCGGGCCAGCTGTCCCTCCTGGCTGGCGCGGACAACGAGCTGATTCAGCAGCTCAAGGCCCTGGATGTCAACACCTTGACGCCTATCGAGGCCATGCAGAAGCTGTATGAGCTGACTGCCGAAGCCAAGAAATACTGACGTGATGATAAAAAGGGGGGATCCCATGCCGCACATTCAAGTACTCGACAAGCATACCGCCGAGCTGATCGCCGCCGGGGAGGTGGTGGAACGCCCCTCCTCCGTGGTCAAGGAGTTGCTGGAAAACACCATCGACGCCGGCGCCACCATGGTCGCTGTGGAGATTCAGAACGGCGGCGTCACCTACATCCGCATCACGGACAACGGCGCGGGGATCGCCCGGGAAGACGTGCCTACCGCCTTCCTGCGCCATGCCACCAGCAAAGTGCGCCGCGAGGAGGATCTGGAGGCCATCGGCACCTTGGGCTTCCGCGGCGAGGCGCTGGCCTCCATCGCGGCGGTCTCCCGGGTGGAACTGCTCACCTGCGCCGCAGGGGAAACCGCCGGCACCCGGTACACCCTGGAAGGGGGAGAGGACGGCCACCTGGAAGACACCGGTTGCCCCCAGGGTACGACAATTGTCGTACGGGACTTGTTTTATAATGTTCCCGCCCGGATGAAATTTCTCAAAAAAGATGTCAGCGAGGCGAATGCGGTGGCGGGCGTGGTGGATCGCATCGCCCTGTCTCATCCGGAGGTGTCCTTCCGCTTTATCCGGGACGGCAGGGAAGAGCTGCTCACCCCCGGCGACAGTCAGCTGAGATCCTGTATCTACGCCGTTCTCGGTAAGGAGTTTTCGGACAGCCTGCTGCCGGTGGATTACACCCTCGGCGGCGTGCATGTCCACGGCTTCGCCAGCAAACCCGCCGCCAGCCGCGCCAACCGCACCATGCAGCACTTTTTTATCAACGGCCGGTACGTCAAGACGCGCACCGCCATGGCCGCCCTGGAGCAGGCCTATAAAGGGGCCATCATGGTCGGGAAGTTCCCCGCCTGCGTCCTGCATCTGGATATGCCCCCCGAGACAGTGGACGCCAATGTCCATCCCGCGAAAATCGAGGTGCGCTTCATCAATGAAAAGCCGGTGTTCGACGCGGTGTATCACGGGCTGAAATCGGCCCTGGCGGCCGGCGACGTCCCCAAGCAGGCGGTGCTGCCCGTCCGCCCCGCCGTCGGGCAGCCGCAGGCGGAGCAGCTGCATATGGAGCCGCCCGCCGCGCCCCGTTCCCCCGCGTCCCACATCGATGCGATTTTGGATAAGCCGCCGGCACAACCGACCGCTCCCGCGCCGGCCGTCCCGTCCGCGCCTCCGGCGGCTCGTCCCCGTCCCGTCCTTCGAGACGGGACGGATGCCCCCTATTACGCTGCCCCCTCGTATCTGAATATCGAACGCACCTCGGTCCAGCCTGCCGCAGCGCCTGAACCGCCGCCCGCGCCGCCTCCCGTTCGGGAAGAACCCGCCGCCCCGCCGCCCGCCGAAAAGGCGTCGGAGCCGGTCGTGTACGTCGGCGAGGTGTTTCATACCTACGTGATCGCCCAGATGGGCGAATCTTTATATGTCATCGATAAACACGCCGCCCACGAGCGCCTGCTGTATAACCAGCTGAAAGCGACGCCTCATAACGACGCGCAGATGCTGCTGGAACCGGTGTCCGTGCCCCTGGGCCGCGAGGAATACGCCGCCGTCACCGCCGAGCTGGAAACCCTGGGGGCCGCCGGCTTCGAGGTGGAGGATTTCGGCGGCTCCACCGTTCTGGTGCGGGCGGTGCCGCTGATCCTCTCCGGCTGTGACGCGGCGGCTGCCATTCAGGAAATCGCCGGCGGCTTCGTCTCCGGCAAACGGGAACTCACCATGGACAAGCTGGACTGGATTTACCATTCCTCTGCCTGCCGGGCAGCCGTCAAAGCCGGGGATAGCAGCCGGCCGGAGGAGCTGCGGCAGCTGGCGGAACGCGTGCTGCAAAACGACGACATCCGCTATTGTCCCCATGGCCGCCCCGTCTGCTTTGAACTCACCCGCCGGGAACTGGAAAAGCAATTCGGCCGCGTCTGACGGCCCTGCCTCGAAAGGAATGAGCCGTTTCATGCCCCCATCTCAGCCCCGCATCCCCGTCCTGGCCGTGGCGGGCCCCACCGCCTCCGGCAAGTCCGCGCTGGCCGTCCGCCTGGCGCGGGAGCTGGACGGCGAGGTGATCTCCGCCGACTCCATGCAGGTGTACGCCGCCCTCTCTATCGGGACGGCGCGCCCTTCCGAGGCCGAGATGCAGGGCGTCGCCCACCATCTTCTGGGCTTTCTGCCGCTGGAGGAGAGCTACAGCGTGGCCCGCTATGTCGAGGATGCCTCCCACGCCGCCGGAAGCATTCACGCCCGCGGCCGCCTTCCTATCCTGTGCGGCGGCACCGGCCTGTACCTGCAGGCTTTTCTGGATAATCTCATCTTCACCGAGCAGGGGGCCGATCCCGCCCTGCGCGCGGCGCTGAAAGCCCGTGCCCAGCAGGAAGGCGGACAGGCCCTGCTGGATGAACTGCGGGCCTTTGACCCGGAGACAGCCGCCCGCCTGCACCACAACGATACCGGCCGGATCGTGCGGGCCATCGAAGCCTTTCGAACCACCGGCGTCCCTTTAAGCGAGCAGGCCCGCCGCTCCCGCGCCGTCCCGTCCCCCTATGACGCCTGCCTTCTGGTGCTGGATTTTCGGGACAGACAGACGCTGTACCGGCGCATTAACGACCGGGTGGACGCCATGCTGGCTGCGGGCCTTCTTGAGGAAGCCCGCCGCGTTCTCGGCAGCCCCCACGCCGCCACCGTGACTCAGGCCATCGGCTATAAGGAGCTGGCTCCCTATCTGGAGGGGACCGGCTCCTTGGAGGCGGCGGTGGAGCAGCTGAAGCAAAGCACCCGCCGGTATGCCAAGCGGCAGCTGTCCTGGTTCCGCCGGATGAGCGCCGCGCACTTCGTGTATGTCGACGACTATCCCGACAAGGCCGCCCTCGTCAGGGCTGCCCTGACGGTGTGGAATACCCATCGCATGGAAAGGACGGTGTGACATGAATGCGTTTGTCAAACGGCTGCTGACGGTTTTGGGCGCCCTGTTCCTGCTGGTCTACGTGGTCTATCAGGGCTATCAGGTGCTGTATTCTCCCATCCGCACCGAAACCGTCTACAGTCAGAGCATGTACGAAACCGTGGATACCCGCGGCTTCACCGTCCGCAACGAAACGCCCATCACCGGCTCCGCCTCCGGCTACCTGTTTTACAGCGTGGAAAACGGCGGCCGCGTGGCGAAAAACGGCACCATCGCGCAGATATATCCCTCCGAGGCCGACGCTCTGGCGCAGCAGCAGCTCGCCGCTCTGGACACGGAAATCGCCCTGCTGAAAAGCATTCAGGAGCAGGGGACAGAGAACCGCGCCAATCTCGACCTCATCGAAAAGCAGCTGACCCAGTCCGTTTCGTCCCTGGTGAGCAAAGCCCATTCCTCCTCCTTCGAGGGCCTGGGAGACCTGCGTTCCGAGCTGCTGTCCCTGTTTAATAAGCAGCAGATCATCACCGGCAAGGTGCAGAACTTCGACGATCGGATCGCCCAGCTTACCGCGCAGCGCGGCACTCTGGCCGGCAGCTTCAAGGCGGCCACCGGCCAGGTGAAATCGCCGGTGGCCGGCTACTTCGTCGGCGGCCTGGACGGTTATGAGGACACCCTGGATTTTGACAAGGTAGAAACCTTGACAACCGAGGACATAAACAACGCCCTGAATGCCCAGCCCGCTTCCGTCCCCACCGGGGCCGTCGGGAAAATCGTGGGCGATTACGAGTGGTATGTCGCCTGCAACGTTCCCGCCACCTATGTCAGCTCCTTCGGTAAAGGGGCGTCCCTGACCATCCGCCTGCCCTTTGTCTCGGATGAGGAAATCCCCGTCAAGGTGGCCGCCTGCAACCGGGATCGCAATGGGCAGATGGCCGTAATTTTCCGCTGTGAGAACATGTCGAAGGAGCTGTCCTCCCTGCGCATGGAGGACGTGCAGATCCAGCTGGTCAAGCACACCGGCCTGCGCGTTCCCAAGGAAGCCATTGTGACCAACGAAGCCTTTGAAACCGGCGTGTACATCCGGGTGGGCAACACCGTGGTCTTCCGCAAAATCGAACAGGAATACAACGCCGACCCCACCTACTCGTTGTGCCGGCAGGTGGATAAGGAAGGCTATCTGAAATTATATGACGATGTCATTCTAGGAGGGAAGGGCCTCTATGACGGAAAAATCATTCACTGAGCCCGCGGACGACAGCGTCCGCGAGAACCTATTGCGTATTCGCGACACCATGGCGGCCGCCTGCGCCGCGGCGGGCCGTCCCGAAACCGATGTGTCCCTGCTGGCCGTCACCAAAACCGTGGAGCCGGCGCGGATTAACCGCGCCCTTTCCCTGGGCGTCGGCCAAATCGGTGAAAACCGGGTGCAGGAATTTCTCGGCAAACGGGATGCCCTGCGTCTGGACGGCGTCGGCGTGCACCTGATCGGCCACCTGCAAACCAATAAAGTGACGCAGATCGTCGGCCTGGTCGACTGCATCGAATCCATCGACAGCCTGCGGGTGGCCCGCGCCGTCAGTGACGCCTCGCTGAAAATCGGGCGGGTGACCGACGTGCTCGTGGAGGTGAACATCGGCAGGGAAGAGGCCAAATCCGGCGTCCTCGAGGAAGAACTGGAGCCCCTTTTGGAACAAATTTCCTCTTTTTCCGGCATCCGCGTGTGCGGACTCATGACTGTGCCCCCTATTTTAGAGACGGAACGGGAAAAAAGGCAGGTTTTTTCGCAAATGCGGCAACTGTTTATTGACATGCGAGGCAAAAACATAGATAATGTTAATATGAGCGTCTTATCCATGGGGATGTCGTCCGACTATCGGGAAGCGATCCTGGAGGGCGCCACCATCATCCGGGTGGGCTCGGCGCTTTTTGGAAGACGCAACTATTAATCACAGCAGGAGGAAATGCAAAATGGGACTGTTTGATAAAATCAAAGGCTTCATCAACGATCCGGAAGAAGACGAAGAAGAGGAATTCGATACGGCAGACGACGGGATGGATTTCGTGTCTAAAAGCGAAGACAAAGCTGCCGATTCATCGTATACAGCCGCCGAACCCAAGAAAAACAACAAGGTGGTCAACATTCACGCCACCGCGCAGCTGCAGGTGGTGCTCGTCAAGCCCGAGCGCTTTGACGACGCCAGCACCGTGGCTGATCACCTCAACGCCAAGCGCACCGTGGTGCTGAACCTGGAATCCGCGAATAAGGATGTGGCGCGCCGCATCCTGGACTTCCTTTCCGGCGTGGCCTACGCCAACGACGGCCAAATCAAAAAGGTCGCCAACTGCACCTTCATCATCACCCCCTATAACGTGGGCATCATGGGAGATCTGCTCGACGAACTGGAAAGCAATGGCCTCTACTTCTAAGAACCCGCACGCGGGCTTCAGGGATGGCGACGTCTGGCTGCGTGCCCGTCTGGACGATGCCGTGCAGTTGAGCGAGGCGCATTCCTGCCCTCGTTTTGTCGGTTTTCTGGATGAGCGGCAGCGGGCGATGGCGCAGGCGCAGCTGAAGGCTGCCCGGGGCGTGAACGTCTCCTTTTATGGCGGCCATGACGAGGCGGAGCGGACGCTGTGCGGCATTTTCCCGGATTTTATGGAGCCAGAGCCCGCCCTGTTTCCCCTGACGGCCCTGGCCTTTCGCTTCCGTGCCGAAGCCGGGCTGACCCACCGGGATTTCCTGGGTTCCCTCCTGTCCTGCGGCGTCAAACGGGAAACCGTCGGCGATATCCTCTGCGGGGACGGCCTGGCCGTGTCCTTTGTGGATGAGGATGTCGCCCCCTTCCTGTGCGGCCAGCTGACCAAGGTGGGGGGAGAAGGGGTCACGGTGACCGCCGGCTATACCGGCGCGCTGCCGGCTGGCCGGGCCTATGCTCCCATTCGGGATACGGTGGCCTCGCCCCGGCTGGACGCGGTGGTGAAGGCCCTTATCGGTACATCCCGGGAAGAGGCCGCCCGCCTGATCGCCGCCGGTTTGGTGTCCCTCAATCACCTGCCCAGCCTGTCGGCCAGCGCCCCGGTGCGCGAGGGGGACTGCCTGTCCGTGCGGGGTAAAGGCCGCTACATGGTGGATGCTCTTGGCCCGCCGACCCGCAAGGGCCGGCTCGCGCTGTCGGCAAGAAAATGTGTATAAGAATTCGTCCCAATAGCCGTTTGGCGGCTATTGGGATAGGTTCTAAGTATTCGATGCGTTTATCCGTTAGAAAGGAATGAGTCATGACCATGTATACGCCGGACGATATCCGCAATATTCAGTTTACCAAAAGCATGGGCGGGTACAAAACCGCCGAAGTGGATCCTTTTATTGATAAATGCGCCGATACGGTGGAGGCCCTCCTGCGCGAAAAGGCCGAGCTGACGAAAAAGCTGGAGGTTCTGGCGGATAAGCTGGTGGAGTACCGCAACGACGAGGATAATATCCGCACCGCTCTGCTCAGCGCTCAGCGCTTGGGCGACACCGTTGTCCGGGAGGCCAACCACAAGGCCGGCCTCATTCTGGAGGACGCCAATATCAAAGCGGAAAAGATCACCAGCGTGGCCAAACGGAACATCCAGGAGGAAGAGGCCGAATTGGAGCGCATCAAGCGCGAAGTGGCCGCCTTTAAGAAAAAGATGCTGTCCATGTACCGGGATCACCTCACCCTCATCGACGCTCTCCCCGAACTGAAGGAAGAGCCCCCCGCGTCTCCCGAAGTCCCCGCCGAGGAGCCGCCTGCCGCTCCCGTCCCCGAGGCGGGTTCCGCCGCGCCTGTGGCGGCTGTCGAACCGGTGGAGGAGGTTCCCGCCGTTCCCGCCCCGCCGGCGGTTCCGGTTCCCCCTCCCGCTGTGGAGCCGATGCCTTCCTTCGCCGCCAACATCCCGCAGCTGCCGGAGGACGAGATCCAGGTGGAATCTGTTATCCCCAAGGAGGTGCCGGTCGCTGGCAAGCGCCCCAATCCCCGCTTCACGGATTTGAAGTTTGGGTCGGAATACGACATCTCCGAGGATACCGGAGAGGCCACCGGCTTCTTTAAACGGAAAAAGTAATGCCGGCATTCGGCGTCCCCGCTGCCCTGTTCGGGCGGCGGTTCGCCCATTATCCCGACATATGTCGGCCTGGGAAGGAATGTTCATGCAATGGACCAGCAAGAGCAACGATCCGGCCAGCTGGTGGATCGAGCATTTGCCTTTGTCCGGGCGGCTTGGCTGCAGGCGGTCATCCTGATCGCCATCGCCGCCCTGACCGCTCTCGATCAGCTGTTTAAAGCCCTGGCGGTCTACTGGCTGAAAGGGAATCCCCCTCACGTTTTGATAGACGGCGTGTTTGAACTGCATTACAGCGAGAATCCGGGTGCCGCCTTCGGTATCCTGCAGGATCACCGCTGGCTTTTCATCTCCGTCACCATTCTGGTCATGGCGTTTATGCTGGTCCTGCTGATGAGCGGCAAATTCCGGCGCTACCCGCTGATGAACATCAGCGGCGTCCTCATTGTTGCTGGCGGCGTCGGCAACCTCATCGATCGGATCGCCAACGGCTACGTGGTGGATTTCCTGTATTTCCGCCTGATCAATTTTCCGATTTTCAATTTTGCCGACTGCTGCGTGGTGGTTGGCGCGGTGCTGCTGCTGATTTTCTTCTTTTTCTTCTATGAGGAAAAGCCGAAGTCCCAGCAGGAAGAACCCGCGCCGGCCGACAGCCTGCCGGCGACAGACGAAGGCGCCGCCGAACAGGCGCCGCAGGAGGAAGAGACGCCTCATGGAGGAGAAGAGCTGGATCGTTCCGCCGGAAAAGGCAGGGGAGAGGATTGACCGCCACGCGGCCGATTCCCTGCAGGTGACCCGCAGCGTCGCCCAGAGCTGGCTGGACGCCGGTCTGGTGTCGGCCAACGGCCGCCCGGTGACGAAGAATTATAAATTAAAGGGAGGCGACGTCCTGCTCGTGCAGGTGCCGCCTCCCGTTTCCTATGAGGCCCGGGCCCAGGATATCCCGCTGGACGTCGTCTATGAGGACGGCGACCTGCTCGTGGTCAACAAGCCCAAGGGCATGGTCGTTCATCCGGCCCCCGGCAATCCCGACGGCACCCTGGTCAACGCCCTGCTGGCCCATTGCGGGGACAGCCTGTCCGGCATCGGCGGCGTGATGCGTCCCGGTATTGTCCACCGCATTGATAAGGATACCAGCGGCTTGCTGATTGTGGCGAAGAACGACTTGGCCCATCAGGGCCTGGCCGCGCAAATCAAAGAGCATTCCTTCACCCGTATCTATGAGGCGGTGGTCTGCGGCCGGCTGCGGGACGCCGTCGGAACAGTCAGCGCCCCCATCGGCCGCCATCCTGTGCAGCGCAAAAAAATGGCGGTCACCGATAAAAATGCCAAGCCGGCGGTCACCCATTACGAGGTGCTGGCCTATTACCGGGGGTATACCCACGTCCGTCTGCGCCTGGAAACCGGCCGGACGCATCAAATCCGCGTGCACATGGCCTACTTGGGCCATCCCGTGGCCGGCGACACCGTGTACGGGCCATCGAAGCCTCTCAAAGGTCTCCAGGGGCAGTGCCTGCATGCCCGCGCCATCGGCTTCGTGCATCCCCGCACCGGTGCCTATCTGGAATTCAGCAGCGACCTGCCCGCCTATTTCACCCGGTTCCTGCAAGCGCTGCCGCCCGCATAGAGGCGACCAGGGGCGCGGCTGGCACTTGACCAGCTTCCTCGATGACCCTGCTGACAGAAAAACGGCGCCGCTCCCTTTCGGATGCGGCGCCGTTTTTGGTTATGCCAAGGTATTGGAAACCGGCGAGGAGACAGAACTCAGACGACGCCCTGCGCCATCATGGCCTCCGCCACCTTCATGAAGCCGGCAATGTTGGCGCCCATGACATAGTTGCCCTCGTGGCCGAATTTCTTGGCGTTGTCGTAGGCGTTCTTGTGGATGCCCACCATGATGTCATGCAGCTTGCTGTCCACCTCTTCGAAGGTCCAGCTCAGCCGCATGGAGTTCTGGCTCATCTCCAGGGCGGAGGTGGCCACACCGCCGGCGTTGGCCGCCTTGCCGGGGCCAAAGGCCACGCCGCTCTTCTGGAGCAGCTCGGTGGCTTCCAGGGTGGTGGGCATGTTGGCGCCCTCGGCCACAATCTGCACTCCGTTCTTCACCAGCATGGCCGCGTCTTCCTCGTTCAGCTCGTTCTGGGTGGCGCAGGGCAGGGCGATGTCGCACTTAACCGACCAGATGCCCTTGCCCTCGTGATATTCGGCGTCCGGGCGGGCCTGCAGGTATTCCTTGATGCGGCCCCGGCGGCCTTCCTTGATCTCCTTGACGGCAGCGAGGTCGATGCCGTCCTTGTCGTACACCCAGCCGTTGGAATCGCTGAGGGCCACCACCTTCGCGCCCAGGCTCTGGGCCTTCTCGGTGGCGTAGATGGCCACGTTGCCGGAGCCGGAGACCACCACGGTCTTGCCCTTGAAGGAGTCATTCTTTACCTTCAGCATCTCGTCCACAAAGTATACCAGGCCGTAGCCGGTGGCCTGGGTGCGGGCCAGGGAGCCGCCGTAGGTCAGCCCTTTGCCGGTCAGAACGCCCTCATAGCGGTTGGTCAGCTTCTTATACTCGCCGAACAGGTAGCCGATCTCCCGGGCTCCCACGCCGATGTCGCCGGCAGGCACGTCGGTGTCCGCGCCGATGTGGCGGTACAGCTCGCTCATGAAGCTCTGGCAGAAGGCCATAACTTCCCGGTCGGACTTGCCCTTGGGATCGAAATCAGAGCCGCCCTTGCCGCCGCCGATGGGCAGGCCGGTCAGGGAGTTCTTGAAAATCTGTTCGAAGCCCAGGAATTTGATGATGCCCAGGTTGACGGAGGGATGGAAGCGCAGCCCGCCCTTGTAGGGGCCGATGGCACTGTTGAACTGGACGCGGAAGCCGCGGTTGACCTGCACCTGGCCCTTGTCGTCCACCCACGGCACGCGGAACATCACCACGCGCTCCGGCTCGGTCAGACGCTCGAGAAGGCCAGCCTTCTCAAACTGGGGATTGGCCTCGATCACCGGGCGCAGGGAGTTGAGCACCTCGGTGGCCGCCTGGATGAATTCGTCCTGGGCGGGGTTCTTGCGGATAAGCTCGGAGAGAACGGAATCGACATAGGACATAGGGTACGTCTCCTTTTCATCAGCAGATTGCCGAAGCCCATGGCCCCGGCTTCGGTTAATATTATAACGAATTGAGGAACGATTTGCAAGAAGAATGCGAAAAAAATTCATAAAACTTTCAAAAGCACGGAAAAATGCGAATTTAGAAATCGTAAAATGCTAATTAATTCGAAAAATGTTGCGTTTTTTTGAACGCGTTTTCTCTAAAGAACCGATTGCCAGAAGGTGGGCAAGTGTGGTATACTAATCAAAAGTGCGAAAAGGTGCGAAGCGGTCGTTAAAAATGCGATAAGGAACGAAAACGTATGAAAACATGGCTCATCCGGGGTGCCAAAGTGGTAGACCCCTCCCAAAACCTGGAGGATACGCGGGATATCCTCATAAAAGACGGAAAAATTCAGGAAATAGGCACAAATATAATCAGCGAAAACGCGGAAATTATCGAAGCAAGCGGCCTGATAGCGGCTCCCGGCCTAGTAGATATGCACGTCCACCTGCGGGATCCCGGCCAAACTCACAAAGAAACCGTCCAAACCGGCTGTCAATCCGCCGCCGCCGCCGGCGTCACCTCCCTCGCCTGCATGCCGAACACCAGCCCGGCATGCGATTCGGCGGCGGTTGTGGAGGAGATTCTCCGCAAAGCTGCGGCCGCTAAGGCGCGGGTGTATCCTGTGGCGGCGATTTCCACCTCGCTCGAGGGGCGGAAATTGACGGACTTTGCCGCGCTGCAGAAGGCGGGCGCTGTGGCGCTGTCAGACGACGGGCGGCCTGTGCCAACGGCTGGGATGATGGCGGTGGCTATGGAACGGGCGGCCCGGCTGGGGATGCCTGTACTATCCCACTGCGAGGAGATGACCCTGGTGCGGGGCGGCATTATGCATGAAGGGGTTGTGTCTGAGGAACTGGGAGTGCCCGGTATTCACCGGGGAGCGGAAGAGGTGGCCACGGCGCGGGAAATTGCTCTGGCGGCGGCCACCGGCTGTCCGGTGCATATCTGCCATGTCAGCACGGCGGGGAGCGTGGCGCTGCTGCGGGACGCACGGCGGCGCGGCGTGCCGGTGACGGGGGAGACAGCCCCCCACTATTTCGCCTTGACTGACGAATGCCTGCGCGCGCGGGACGCGGATTACCGTATGAACCCGCCGCTGCGCACCGAAGCGGATCGACAGGCGGTCATCGAGGGGCTGCGGGACGGCACCCTGCAGGCCATCGCTACCGATCACGCCCCCCACACGCCGGAAGAGAAGGCCGATTTTCTCAAAGCGCCCAACGGTGCCATCGGCATGGAGACCTCGCTAGCCGCGGGGCTGACCTACCTGGTCAAGCCGGGTCATCTGTCGCTGATGCGGCTGATAGAGACTATGTCCACTTGGCCGGCCAAGCTGCTGCATATTCCTGCCGGTACCCTAAGACCCGGCGCTGCCGCCGACCTGGTGCTGTTCGATCCGGACAAGGAGTGGACGGTGGATGTGCAGAAACTGCACGGCAAATCCCGCAACTGCTGTTTTAAAGGAATGACGCTGACCGGACAGGTCCTGTATACGTTTTTAGGCGGCGAACTGGTATTTAGCCGCGGATAAATACACATGCAAGCTGGAGGAATGAAAACATGGCTCTCGATCGGCTGATAGAAGCGATCAAACGCACGCAAACCCCCACGGTGGCGGGACTGGATCCCAAGCTGGAGTATATCCCGTCGCACATCAAGGAGGCCGCCTTTCAGGAGTATGGCGAGACTCTGGAAGGGGCCGCCGCCGCTATTCTGGCGTATAACAAGGGCTTAATCGATGCCTTGTGCGATATCGTGCCGGCGGTGAAGCCACAGGCCGCCTATTACGAGATGTACGGCTGGCCGGGCGTTCGCACGCTGGTGCAGACCATCGCCTATGCCAAGGGAAAGGGCTTGTTTGTCATCACCGACGGCAAGCGCAACGATATTGGCACCACCATGGAAGCCTATGCGGCCGCGCATATGGGCAAAACGGCAGTGGGGGACAAGGACTGCGTCCCCTTCGGGGGGGACGCCCTGACAGTGAACGGATATTTGGGTTCGGACGGCATTCTGCCGCTGATTCCGGTTTGCCGGGAACAGGATACAGGCTTGTTCGTCCTGGTCAAGACCTCCAATCCCTCTTCCGGTGAGCTGCAGGATCGGCTCATCGACGGGCTGCCCGTCTACCGGCATGTAGGCGCTATGTGCGAAGCCTGGGGCGAACAGCTGCCGGGCCGCTATGGCTATTCCGGCGTTGGCGCGGTGGTGGGCGCCACCTATCCGGAGCAGCTGGCGGAGCTGCGGCGGGAGCTGCCCCACACCTTCTTCCTAGTACCGGGATACGGAGCGCAGGGCGGCGGCGCGAGAGACGTGGCAGGCGCTTTCGATAAGGATGGCCTGGGGGCTGTCATCAATTCCTCCCGCGGCATCCTGTGCGCCTGGAAAAAGGAAGACTGCGCGCCGGAGGATTATGCAGGCGCCGCCCGACGGGAGGCTTTGCGCATGAAAGCGGACATTACGTCTGTATTATAAGGGGGGGGCTGTATATGCGATATACGCAGGAAAATAGCAAGCTGCTCCATAAGGCGGAGATTGCTCCCGGTATTTATAATTTCACCTTGTCCGCGCCGGAAATCGCCAAGGCGGCAGCCGCCGGACAATTTGTCAATGTGCTGTGCGGCGCCCATACGCTGCGCCGGCCGATTTCCATCTGCGGATTTGATGCGAGCCTCGGAATCCTCCGGCTTGTTTTCGAGATACGAGGAAAGGGAACGGAATGGTTGGCCGGCAGGGAAGCAGGGGAGACCGTGGATCTGGTCGGCCCTCTCGGTCACGGCTTTCCCCTGCTGGAAACAGAAAAAAGAGCGGTCATGGTGGGTGGCGGCATCGGTACGCCTCCGCTTCTGCCTCTTGTGCGGCATTATGGGGCGAACGCGACGGCTATCACCGGCTTCCGCAGCGGGAGCGCGGCGATATTGCAGGACGATATGGCGGCCATGGGGGCCGGGCTGATTTTGTGCACCGACGACGGCTCCGCTGGTTTTCACGGCTTTACCACCCAAGCGCTCGAAGCGCATCTGGACAAACAGGCCTGCGATGTCGTTTACACCTGCGGCCCCAAGGTCATGATGCGCGGCGTCGCTCGTCTGGCGGAGGAGCGCGGCATTCTTTGCTACGTCTCCATGGAAGAGCGGATGGCCTGCGGCGTGGGTGCCTGCCTGGGCTGCGCGTGCAAAACCAAGGATAAAAACGGGGATCCGCAGATTTCCCGGGTTTGCCTCAACGGCCCGGTATTTGACGCGAAAGAGGTGGATTGGACATGAGCGACATGCGGGTGAATCTCTGCGGTGTCACGCTGAAAAATCCAGTTATCGCCGCTTCCGGCACGTTTGGCTACGGCATGGAGTACAACGAATTCTATTCCATCTCCCGGCTGGGCGGTATCTCCTGCAAGGGCACCGCCATCGAGGAATGGAAGGGAAACCCCACCCCGCGTATCGCGGAAACCCCGGCGGGCATGCTCAACAGCGTCGGGCTGCAGAATCCCGGCATGGACGCACTTTTAAACATCTATCTGCCCTGGCTGAAAGGGCAGGATATTGTGGTTATTGCCAATGCGGCGGGGCACAGCCTGGAGGAATACTGCGCGGTGGCTGAACGGCTCGGCGATTCCACCGTCGATATGGTGGAGCTGAACATTTCCTGTCCCAACGTCAAGGAGGGCGGCGTGAACTTCGGCACGTCCTGCGACAGCGTCGCCCGGGTGACGGCTGAGGTGAAAAAACGGTGCGGCAAGCCGCTGATGGTCAAGCTGACCCCGAACGTCACCAACATCGGTGACATCGCGGCGGCGGCGGAAAGTGCCGGGGCCGACGCCCTGTCCCTGATCAACACCATTACCGGCATGCGCATCGACATTAAGACGCGCCGGCCGATTCTCAAGAACAACACTGGCGGCTTATCCGGCCCGGCGGTTTTCCCAGTGGCGGTACGGATGGTGCGCGAGGTGTACAAGCGGGTAAATGTGCCGATAGTCGGTATGGGAGGCATCTCCAGCTTCGAGGACGCGGTGGAAATGATGATGGCCGGCGCCGCGGCTGTTCAAGTGGGCACGGCCAATTTTCATGACCCATATGCCTGTTTGAAAATTGCCGAAGGGCTTGCAGCCTACGCGGAACAGAACGGGCTGGACAGCATTACGGAGCTGACCGGCTGCGTGCAGGAATGGTAAGCGGCATGAAGATTATGGCGGTGGATTTGGGACAGGTTCGCACCGGTTTGGCGGTGTCGGACCCCACGGAACAGCTGGCCTCTCCGGTAGGCACCATCACGGAAAAGAATACGGACAAACTCCTTGAAAAGGTGGCGGCCGCCGCCAGGGAACAAGGGGTGCAGCAGCTGGTGGTGGGGCATCCGCGGAACATGGACGGAAGCCGTGGGGAATCCGCCAGACGGGCGGAGACGTTTGCCGCGTCGCTGGAGAAGGCGGCGGCGCTGCCTGTGGTGCTGTGGGATGAACGGATGACCACGGTATCCGCCATCGGCTATCTGAACCAAACGGATACCCGCGGAAAAAAGCGGAAAGCCGTAGTGGATACCGTGGCAGCAACCATCATTCTGCAGGATTATCTGGACAGTCGGCGTATGCGGCAGTCGGAATAAGCAAAAAGATGGTGTCAAGCGTTTAAGCTTGACACCATCTTTTTGAAGTTTGCGACGAACTTTTGTTTATTTTTTTGAAATTTCTTCTTTTTTCGGTTGTTGAGACGCGCGCATTTTTACGTGAGACAGTGGATTATTCTCCGCCGCCTGCTGAATTTGGGCGTTGGACAGATGGGTGTAAATTTCTGTGGTTCCCAAATTTTCGTGTCCTAGTATATCCTTGAGCACCCGAATGTCCACGCCGCCCTGCTGGTACATCAGCGTGGCGGCGGTATGCCGCAGTTTATGAGTGGAATAATCCTGCGCGCCGTCTACCTGCTTGAGATACCCTTTGATAATGTAATGGACGCCCTGCAGGCTGATTCGTTTGTTGAGACGGCTGAGAAACAGCGCGTGTTTATCTTGGACGCCATCCACGGGGCGCACCCTCAGGTATTGCCGGATGGCGTCCTGGCAAGCCTCGTTCAAATACAGGAGGCGTTCTTTGTTGCCTTTACCGCGCACCCGCAGGGTATTGTCCCGGCCGATGTCCTCCAGATTCAGACCAGCCAGTTCCGCCCGCCGCAGGCCGCAGTTGAGTAGCAGCACCAGCATGCAGTAATCCCGCTGCGGAAACTCTCCACTCACCTTGGTCAGCAGTTCCAGGCTCTGCTCCAAAGACAGGTACTTCGGCAGAGTTTTCTTGGCTTTCGGCGTATCCAGGTTCTGGACGGGATTGTACGGCAGTTGATTGGTCTTATCCGTCAAGTAGCGGAAAAACATGCGCAGGGAGGAAACCTTGCGGGCTCTGGTTTTGTTGCTGTTGCCGCGTTCGTTTTTCGCGTAGTTCAAATAATCGTATACGTCGTTCAAAGTCACGGATTTCACAAAATCCAAATCGATATCCTCAATGGATATTTCGCTGTCCGCTGTATTGGAATCCACCAAACGGCGTTGGCGTTTCAGGTAACGGAAAAAGGTGCGCAGGTCAGTGAAATATTCATCCACTGTTTTTGAAGAGCGGCCTTTGACCGTTTCCATATAGCCCAGGTAGCCACGCAGAATCTCGGGACAGGCATCCCAATAGTCCTTACGCAATGCAGTTCCTCTTTTCTCTCCCCTGAACTATACAAAATATTCATTTTGTATAGTTGTCCGTATCGTTGTTCAGATTCTGTAAACGGCTTCCCAGCCAGAGCAGCTCTTTCTCAAAACACAGGCCCTCCCGTTCCGGCACCTGGGCTTCCGCTGTGCGCTGGATGCAACGGCTGGTAAAGTATGCTGCCGTCTGTGCGGCCGTCTCCAGGTTTTGACCGTTGAGCAGGCCGGCCAGCAGCGCCGCGCTGAATGTGTCGCCGGTTCCGTGAAAATATTCCGGTACTTTGGTCGCCCAGACATATTGCAGCGATTGCTCGGAGGCCCGATAACAGGCGGCCCCGATTTGCGTCTCATCAAAGGATATACCGGTAAGGACAATCTGAGGCGCCCCTAAAGCCGCCAGACCTTTTACCAAGCTTTGTATATACTCTTCCGAGTAGCATTCCGCCTGATACGGAATACCGGTTAAGAACGCGGCTTCCGTCAGATTGGGCGTCAATATGGTGGCGCTCCGGCACAGGCCGCGCATACCTTCTACCATGTCCTCGGTATACATTTGATATAATTTTCCATTATCTCCCATGACTGGATCGACCAAACAAATGGTCTCTTTCTGTCCGAATAGCTGAAAAATCCGCTGCACACTTTCCAGTTGTTCGCAGGAACCGAGAAAGCCGCTGTAGACAGCGTCGAAGGAAAGGCCTTCCGTTTTCCAGTGCTCGGCCATGGGCAGGATGTCCACGGTCAAATCCCGATAGGTGTATCCTGTGAATCCGCTGGGATGGGTGGATAAAACCGCTGTGGGCAGAACCGAGCAGGTCAGCCCGGCCACCGACAAAATCGGCAGCGCCACGGTCAAGGAGCATTTACCCAGTCCAGTGATATCTTCTATAGCCAAGGCGTGTTTCTGTTTCATAAACGAACATCCAATCTATTCTCGACTTACTGGCTCATTGTACCACACTTTCCGGGAAAATAACAGCCGTGAAATTATTCACAAATTCCGACTTGTATTGTGTCCGGATTCCTGTATACTGGAAGGGTATTGCAAAGTAAAGGAAGGGTTGCATGTTTCGTAAGATCACTGCTGCGGACGAAGCCGTATATACTGAGCTGCTCAGAGAGTTCTACCACTCCCCCGCCGTTCTTCATCCGATACCGGAGGAATACTATCACCGTGCGTTTGAAGAGGCGGTCAAGGACAGCCCATACGCCGAGGCGTATCTGTTCGAACAGGACGGACAAATCGCCGGCTATGGCACGCTGGCCAAAACCTTCTCCACCGAGGCAGGCGGACTGGTGATTTGGCTGGAGGAGGTCTATATTCGTCAGGAGTTCCGGGGCTCAGGGCTGGGAAGCCGCTTTTTCCGCTTTATCGAGGAAATGTACGAAGGGACAGCCGCCCGGCTTCGCCTGGAGGTGGAGCCGGACAACGAAGCGGCCATCCGGCTGTATACGCGGCTCGGCTACGAGGCTCTCCCCTACCGGCAAATGATTAAGCCACTGATTTGAACGGCAAAAAGCCGGCACTTTCGTGCCGGCTTTTTTACAGTGTGAGAACGCCTTTATCCAACATGGACTGCGCCGCGAGCAGGACGCCGATTTTTCCGGAATGAAAATTGAGACCACCCTGCATATAGGCGGCGTACGGCGGGCGAATGGGCGCGTCGGCCGACAGCTCAATGGAAGCCCCCATAGTAAAGGCGCCCGCGGCCATAATGACGGGGTTCTCGTAGCCGGGCATATCCCAAGGCTCCGGCACCACAAAGGCATCCACCGGCGCCCCCTGCTGCATTCCCTGGCAGAAAGCGACCAGCGCCTCCGGGGTTTTTAGCTGCACGGCCTGGATGATATCCGCCCGGTATTCCTCCGGTTCGGGAGTGACGGCGTAGCCCAGACGGCGGAACAGTGCCGAGGCGAAGACGGCGGTTTTCATGGCCTCCCCCACTACGTGGGGCGCCTGGAACAGGCCCATATACAGTGTGCGATTGTGTCCGAGGGAGGCGCCCACTTCCCGCCCCAGGCCGGGCGTGGTCATCCGATAGGCGCATTGTTCCACCAAATCCGCCCGGCCGCAGATATAGCCGCCGTTTTCCGCGATACCGCCGCCAGGATTCTTGATGAGGGATCCGGCCATCAAATCGGCCCCCACGGCGGAGGGCTCCAGGCGTTCGGCGAATTCTCCGTAACAGTTATCCACAAACACCACGACGTCCTCACGCACCGCCCGCACGGCGGCGATCACGTCGCCGATGACCGACACAGGCAGAGAAGGGCGCAGGCTATACCCACGGGAGCGCTGGATATGTACGGCTTTGACGGCCGCGTTCTCCCGCAGTGCTCGGGTGATGGCCGGAATATCCGGCCATCCGTCGGCGGCCAGGGACACCTCTTGGTAGCCGATGCCATATTCGCGCAGGGATCCGGGAGAGGCTTCCCGCATGCCGATGACCTGTTCGAGCGTGTCATAGGGAGCGCCGGTGGCGGCTAAAAGGACATCGCCAGGGCGCAGGACGCCAAACAGCGCGATGGTAATGGCGTGGGTGCCAGACACGATGCTGTGCCGCACCAGCGCGTCCTCAGTGCCCATAACCTGCGCAAACACCTGATCCAGCGTGTCCCGGCCCCGATCGCCGTAGCCATAACCGGTCGTGGGGGTAAAGTGGCTTTCGCTGACCCGGTGGTCGATGAAGGCGGCCAGCACCTTCTGCTGATTATATTCGGTCGTCTCCTCAATTTGGGAGAAAATCTCGCGCAGAGAGGCGGTCACCTCCTCGCAAATGCCCTGCAGGGCGGGGGAAATCCGAAAAAAAGTGTGCTGCTCACTCACGGTTGTTCAACCTTTCAAAACAGTTATTCCTTAGAAACAACGCCCCAATCGCCGCAGACGGTAAAATGCAGGCGCTCGTACAAACGCTGTGCCGCCGGATTTTTAGGGCAAATCCAAACCGCTTTTCCCTTGGCCAGCATGGTGTGAGCCAGTGTGGAGACACAGGCCGACGCGTAGCCGCGGCTGCGGCAGTCGGGACGGGTGGCCACCGCCCCCAGAAGAGCGGCGCCGTGGCATTCGGCCACCGTCATGGCGGTGGCTGCGGGCCCCTGCGCATCGCTTAGTACAACCATGTGGCAGCAGCCGTGCCGCAGCCGATGGGAGACGTCGACATACCAGCTGTCAAAGGCGGACAGGCCGTCCTCAAAGCACTGGGCCAGCAGGGGATAAACGGAACGGGGAGACGCGGGAGGCTGTACCCGGTCATCCGGCGGCAAATCCCGTTCCAGCCGCATGACCGAGCCGGTTTTCGCCGTGGTTCCCCACCGCTCCGCGAGAATGGCGGCAAAGGCTGCATCGGTACGCACGCTCCGGATTTCCGGCTGCATAGATAAAAACAGGTACAGCTCTTCCCTATCCGTCTGCATGGAATGTTCCGCCACCGCCATACCGTCAAGCAGCGCGACAAGGCCGCCTTCGTCCGCCTGCCAGAAACGGACGAAGGGGCAGTCCGGGCCATAGGCCTCCAGCAGCCCTGCGATGCGGATGCCCGCCTCGGTTTCGGGAAGGGGAAGGCCGGGGCCTGTCCAGCGGCGGATCATACCGCCAGTTGCCTGGCCAGCTCCTGCAAAAGGGCCAGGGTCTGTTCCATATCCCGCTTGGCCACGACGCAAGCGGGGGAATGCAGGTACCGGCAGGGAAGCGAAACGGCGGCAACCCGCGCGCCGCGGCCGGCCAGCTGAATGGCGCCGGCATCGTTTCCGCCGGCCACCATGGTCTTGCTCTGGGCGCGGATATTCTTCTTTTTGGCAATCTCCAGAATCCGGGCATACAGATCCGCGTCGTAGAGGGTGCGCTTATCCATAAAGCTGATAACAGCGCCCTCCCCTACCCGGCAGACCTGCTTGTCAGCGGCGACGCCGACCGTGTCCGCCGCGGTGGTGGCGTCCACGACAACCGCGATATCCGGCTGCACGCCGAAAGCGGCGGCTTTCGCGCCTCGCAGTCCGACCTCCTCCTGAACGGTAAAGGCCAGAACCATGTCGTAATCCGGCGTCTGTTCCGCCAGGTCGAGCAGCAGCGCACAGCCCGCCCGGTCGTCGATGGCCCGGCTTTTCACCAGGCCGCCCTCCAAACGGGAAAATTCGCCAGCAAACACCGCCGTGTCTCCAGGGCGTACCAGAGCCTCAGCCTCCTCCTTTGAGGCGGCGCCGATATCGATGAGAAGCTCTGACGGCTTGGGGACCTGTTTTTTCTCGTCTGCACTGCAAAGGTGAGTGGCTTTACCACCGATCACACCGGAAATACCGCCAACCCGAACCGAGCGGCCGTATACCACCTTGGGATCGATCCCGCCGACCGTTGTAAAACGCAGATAGCCCTCCGGCGTGACGCCGGTGATCATAAAGCCGACCTCATCCATGTGCGCGGCGAAGAGGAGCGTATGCTTCGCCCGTTCGCGGCCTTTTACATGGGCCAGCACGTTGCCCATCGGATCCACGCGAACCGACATGTCCGCCGGGCTCTGCTGCAGGACGCGGAGAATATACTCCCGAACGGGGTGCTCTCGGCCTGAAACGCCTTCCAGAGAACACAGCTTTTTTAAATGGGTCATCACAGAGCCGTCACTCCCTTCTGAACAAACGCAGCCATCAGCGCGCCTACCGCCCGTACATCCTTAAGGTCGACGACCTCTGCGGGGGTATGCATATACCGAAGAGGAATGGAGAGAAGCGCGGTCGGCACGCCGGTGCGGGCATCGCTGATGGAATCGGCGTCGGTGCCGGTATCGCCGCCCATGACCTCGTGCTGCAACGGGATTCCCGCCTGTTCGGCCAGGGTTTCCAGCTGCCGGGTCAGTGCGACGTCCAGGGTGGGCGACCAGCCCAGCATGGGGCCTTTGCCCAGTTCACCGCATTTGGCGGCGGGGGCGTCGGGCGTCAGGGCGAAGCTGACATCGGTGGCAATGGCGCAGGTGGGATTGACCGCAAAGGCGGCGACGGCGGATCCGCGGCAGCCCAGCTCCTCCTGCGCGGCGAAGACGACCGCCATATCGCAGGAGAGCGCGACACCGTCTAGAAGCCGTAGGGCGTGCAGGATGGCCGCCACACCAGCCCTGTCATCCAGCGCTTTGGCGCAGACGCGATCTCCCAGCAGCGACTCGAAGTGAGGCCGGAAGGTGACGCGGGTTCCCAGTGGGATGTGCTTTTTGGCTTTCCTGGCATCCAGTCCCACGTCGATCCCCATGTCGGGAATATCCGCCAGAGGGGCGTCGCCGCCGCTCAAATGGGGCGGCGTGGAGCAGAAAACGCCGGGATAGGGCTTGTCCGCCCACAGAACGACCTCGGCCGCGGCCAGGGCGCGGGCGTCCACGCCGCCGCAAGGAGAAACGCGGACAAATCCGGCGTCGTCTACGCCGGTGACAATGAAGCCGATTTCGTCAATGTGCGCCTCCAGAAGCACCACCGGCGCGTTATTTTTCCCGCAGCGGCGCCAGCCGACGACATTCCCGATGGGGCTCAGCGTTACCTCGTCCATGTAAGGTTCCAGCAGTTTTGCGGCAGTTTTGGCAGCTTCCGGAAGGCCGCCGGCGCCGGCGGCACGGCAGAGGTCTTCGAGTGTTTTTTGTTCCTGTGTGATGGTATCCATGCGATTCCCTTCTTTTCAAACAGCAGGCAGGGCTTGAACCAAGTCTTTGAAATGGTTGCCCCGCACTTCAAAATTCGGATACATGTCGAAGCTGGCGCTGGCAGGTGACATAAAGACGATATCGCCTTGTCCGGCTATCGCGGCAGCTTTTTGGACAGCCTCCTCCATGTTATATACGCGGTAAATCGGTAAATCCGCGTGGGCGCGGATGGCGGCTTCTATGGCGTCGGCCGTCGCGCCCATGAGAATGGCGGCTTTTACGGTTTTGGCGGCGACGGGGCCGAGGGGGGCGTACGGAATATGCTTATCGTAGCCGCCAGCAATCAGGATAACCGGCTTTTCAAAGGCGTTCAGCCCCGCGATGGTCCGGGAGGGGCTGGATCCGATGGAATCGTTGTACCACCGGACGCCGGCGCGCTCACGCACCAGCTCGCAGCGGTGGGCGACGCCGCCGAAATCCCGGGCGTAGGACTTTATCACGTCGGCCGGCACTTCGCCCCAGACCGCGGAAATGGCGGCCAGATAATTTTCCACGTTATGGACGCCCGGGATGCGGATATCCCGAACGGACAGAACGGGCGTATCCTGGCCCTCTTCGCGGACATATAAGGTGCCGTCTTCCGCCTGCCAGGCGCCGCTCTCCACCGGATGACGGCGGGAAAACCAGGAGACCTGCGCCTGCGTGTCGGCGGCAAAGGTGGCGGTGACGGCGTTGTCCGCGTTCAAAACCGCTCGGTCGGACGGGGCTTGGTACCGAACGAGGTTCTTTTTAGCGTCGATGTATTCCTGCATATCGGTATGCCAGTCCAGGTGATTCGGGGCCACGTTTGTAACCACCGCCACGCGGGGTCGCTGTTTCATTCGGGTGAGCTGGAAACTGGACAGCTCCACGACGGCGGCGTCCTCGGGGCGGATGTCCCGGACGCAGGGAAGCAGGGCGCGGCCGATATTGCCGCCGAGATACACGGTTCTGCCGGCGGCGGACAGCAGGCCGGCGATGATGGTGGTGGTCGTGGTCTTGCCGTCCGATCCCGTTACCGCGTAAATCGGCGCGGGGCAAAGCTCGAAAAACAGTTCCATCTCCGAGGTGACGGGAATGCCGGCCTCTCTGGCCTTTTCGAAGGCAGGCAGGTAGGGCTTCATCCCCGGCGTACGCAAAATCAGGTCGGCGTCCGTCAGCTGGTCGAGGTACCCATCTCCCAGCAGCAGACGAGCGCCGGCCTGCTCCAGCGGTTCGACGGCTGCGCCCAGTTGTTCCCGGCTGCGGCGGTCGCAGGCCGTTACATGTGCGCCGGCTTCCAGAAACTGATGGATAACCGGCGTGTTGTTGGCGCCGATCCCGCAGATGGACACCCGCTTGCCGCGCATTCCCTCAAAAAAGGCTTCTGCCTTCGTCATAGTCCCACTCCTTCACTTCGGGTTTTCCCATCAAGCAAAGAAAACCCGCTAACCTTATTATTATACTGAGATGGCTGGAAAATATCAACAAATCCGCATCATTTTCTTTTCGGAACTTTTTCGTGTATTTCCACGGACATTTTTACGGAGAAAAGGCGGATTCGTTAACATTTTATAAATAGTAAGCAATTTAGTTGCGGATGTCAGGAAAAGAAGGTACAATAATCAAAAGGAATCGTACGATCCCTGAAAAAGTATGGTTACGTCGCTGTTCACCATCGAACAGACGGCATTCATACAGGAGGCCGTTTATGTTTTTTTATGAGGGGTATACCTGCCCTGTTTGTGGTGAAAAGTTCAAAGAGTCTGACGATATCGTCGCCTGTCCGGAATGCGGAGCGCCTCACCATCGGGATTGCTGGAAAAAAGAGGGACACTGCCATTTCGTAGCGGATCACGGTACCGATCGGCAATGGGTCCGGCCGCAGGCCGGCGATAGCGCAAATTCGGCTGAATCGGCGGTTGAGGGGAAGGTCTGCCCGCACTGCGGGGAGAAGAATCCGGAGTTTGCAGAATTCTGTTCCCGCTGCGGCAAGGATTTGCCGGCAAGCGACTGGAGCAGCGTACCTCCCCCGCCGCCCCAGGGACCGCCGCAGGCCAGCTATACGCCTCCTCCCTATCCCGGAGGCGCCTACGGGGAGTACACACCTTTTCGGATGCCGACTATCGATCCCTGCGGAGGCGTTCCTAAAGAGGAGACCATCGAGGGGGTTTCGGTGGAGGACATGGCCAGCGTTACGGGCATGAACTCGGCCTACTATGTACCCCGGTTTTATAAAATGTCCAAGGGCGGCTCGAAATGCAGCTGGAATTGGCCGGCCTTTCTGCTGACGCCCTATTGGCTGCTCTACCGCAAAAACTACTGGATGGGTGTTGTGCTGATGGTTCTGAATGTAGTGCGCACGGCTGTCAGCGCCTACATTCTCAACGTACAGATCGCCCCTGTGCTCAGCCCACTGCTGGGCGAAGGCTCCACCATCGTGGACGAATATCGAATCCTGATGGAAAAGTTCATGAACGGCGATCTGGCCATCGTTATGTGGATTATGGCGTTGATGGGGCTGGCCGATTTGCTGATTCGACTGTTTTTCGGGCTGTCGGGCAATTATTGGTATATGCGCACCTGTGTTTCCCGGGTTAAGCGGCTGCGCAGTAAAAAGCCGGATATGTTTCCCGCTGAGCTGACCGCCGCGGGCGGCACCTCCTTCCTGCTGGGGGCCTCGGCGTATGCCATTTTGTATTTCTCCTCGCTGCTGATTTCCACATTGATCGCCACGGTATTCCGATAAAGAGCCTTTACGGCGGAATGGACGGTGCTTATGCTGGATTATACCCACTATACCTGTCCGATATGTCATAAGCCGTTAAACGCCGATGAGGATATTGCTGTATGCCCCCAGTGCGGTGCGCCGCACCATCGCCGGTGCTTTTTAAAAAATGGACAGTGCGCTTACGCGGCGGATCACGGCGGGCCCCGGCAATGGAAACCGCAGCCGGATAAGGATGGGGACGGGACGGTCATCTGCGGCAACTGCGGCACCGTCAACAATGACACAGAAACGGTTTGCCACAAGTGCGGGCATGCGCTGGAGGAGATCTTCCCCCCTTCCCCAAGCGAACAGCAGCCGCCGGTGGACGAGGGAGTTTTTTATTCCCAGTTCAGTCCGTATATCGGGATCGCGCCGGACAGCACAATGGACGGATATCCGGTGATGGACATCGCCACTTTCCTTGGGGCAAATTCGGGATACTATCTGTCCCGGTTTCATTTTATGCGTCTGCAGAAGAGCAAAATGTCCTGGAACTGGTCGGCGGCTATTTTCCCGGTGTTTTGGGCGCTGTATCGAAAAATGTACCGGTTGTTTTGGATCCTTCTGGGCATATCGGTCTTGCTTTTTCTCCCCTTTGCGTGTATAATGGCTCGAATAGTGGCTTATCTGCTTAGTGATCCTACGCTATTGCGGGATTTATCGATCGGATTACTTCCAAAAACGGTGCTTCCCGCCTGGCTGATGATTGCAGCCAACGTTGCGACGACCGGAGGCTTTGTTCTGCGGGCAATGATGGCTTCTATGGGGAATCATTGGTATCACAAGCATACCCTGCGGCTGATGAACAAGGTGCGGGGCGCCGAGACGAATCCGCTGCATTACCGGTATGCCCTTTCCAAAAAGGGCGGGACGGCACCCGTGCAGGTGGCTGTCGCGGCGGCGGGGATCGCGGCCGTTTTGCTGCTGTATCTAGTGCTGCTGATTGTGTTCTGCGGCTGAATAAGACGTTAAAAATCGAGGAGGACTGCCTAATGGCTCAAAAAGTGCGGAAAGCTGTGATTCCGGCGGCTGGATTAGGGACGCGTGTGCTGCCCATTTCCAAGGCGATGCCCAAGGAAATGCTGCCGATCGTGGACAAGCCCGCCATCCAGTACATCGTGGAGGAAGCGGTCAAATCCGGCATTGAGGACATTTTGATTATCACCAACCGGGGAAAAGGCATCATCGAGGATCATTTTGATCACGCCGTGGAATTGGAGGAGCGGCTGGAAGCCTCCGGCCGCACAGAGGTGCTCAACGAAGTGCGTTCCATCGCTCACATGGCCAATATCTATTTTGTTCGACAGAAGGAAACCAGAGGGCTGGGGCACGCGGTCAACTGCGCGCGCTCCTTTATCGGCAACGAGCCGTTTGCAGTGCTGTACGGCGACGATGTGATTATCGGAGAGGATCCGGCCTGCGGCCAGCTGTGCCGCGCTTATGAAGCCTATGGCAAGGGTGTGGTGGGCATTAAGCAGGTGACGCCCGAACAAATTCTGAAATACAGCTCACTGAAGGTATCCCATATTGACGGAAATCTGTTTCACGTCACCGATATGATCGAGAAGCCGTCGCCGGATAAGGTGCTGTCCTTGTACTCCATACTCGGACGCTGTGTGCTGCCGCCGGAAATCTTCTCGATACTGGACAACACGCCGCCGGGAGCCGGCGGGGAAATCCAGCTGACGGACGCCATGCTCACGCTGACCCGCCGCGACGGCATGACCGGCGTGGATTTCACCGGAAAGCGGTACGACATGGGCAACAAGCTGGGGATCCTGGAGGCTACCTGCGAGGTGGCTCTGCAGCACCCTGAAGTGGGCGAAGGCTTCCGCGCTTATCTGAAAGAGTTGATTAAGACGCTGTAAAGAGTTTCATAAACAAATGAGGGCAAAAGGTGAAACATCATCACCTTTTGCCCTCATTTCTTGTATGCCCGCAGGCCGCATGCTATGATAAGAACAACCGAATGCTGCGGGAGGAAGTCCAAATGTCTGCGAAAGAAGTCTGGTCGAAATATCGCTTAGCCCTGCCAGTCTTTCTTTGTTTGGCGGTGGCGGGATTCATCATCGCCATGCTGCTGCGTGCTGGCCGCAGCGCCGAGCCGCCGATGTATGCGGTGGATTCCAGCGATTCCCGCAGCCGACCGTCCAGTCAGACGGCGACACGCTCTTCCACTGGGAGCCGGCCGCCAACCGTGGCGAGCGAAACAACCGGCGAAAAGCCGAAAGACGAGACCGCCAAGCCGGTTACCCGGTCCTCCCGGACGGCGAAAACGACGACACTTCGTACATCCCGCACCACAACGGCTAAGAGCACAAAAAGTACCAGTGCCAAAACCACGCGCTCCACAGCCGATCGATCGGAGCTCTATCAGAAAAAGCTGGAGGAGCTGCAAAAGGAATACGAGAAAAAACAGGAGCGCGTGCAGGACAAACTCATAGACCTGGAGATACAAAAGGAGATTGACCTGGCGGCTCTCGACCTGTATTATGCCTCGGCCGGTTTGGCGCATGGCGGCGCTTATGAGGCGGAAAAGAACCGGATATTGAGCCAGTATGAACAGGAAGCCGCCGCTTGCCGTCAGCAGGGCGAAGACTGGCAGCGGGAGTACGCGGACAAAGTGAAGGAACTGAAAGAGCAATATGGGCAGGAGTGATAAAAGCCGGTACAGACGCGGGCGTGTTCCGCATCCGTACCGGCTTTTATCTGGTTTTAGCCAGGCTGTGCGACCTTATGCATTTCCAGCTGGGCCATGACCAGGCCGTAATATATGCCTTTTTTCCGCATCAGCTCATTATGGGTGCCGATTTCCGCCACCGTATGCTTATCGATGACGATAATCCGATTCGCCTCTCGCAGGGTGGAGAGCCGATGGGCAATGGCAAAGGTGGTGCGATTTTGTGTCAGCCGGCCGAGCGCTTCTTGAATTTGGAATTCGGTTTCGGTATCCAGGCTGCTGGTGGCCTCGTCCAGAATCAGCAGATGGGGATCGTGGAGAATAGCGCGGGCAATGGCGATACGCTGTCTCTCCCCGCCGGAGAGCGTGTAGCCGTGCTCACCCACATAGGTATCGTATCCATCAGGGAATCGGGAAATGAAATCGTGGGCATTGGCCATTTTCGCCGCCTGGATAACCTCTCGCTGGGTGGCATTCTGCTTGGCGTACCGGATGTTGTCGTAAATGGTTCCGGTGAACAGAAACGTCTCCTGCAAAACCACACCGATTTGCCGGTGCAGACATTCCCGGGATATATCCCGCAAATCCACCCCGTCCGCCAATATCTGTCCGTCGTCCACATCGTACAGCCGCATCAGCAGATTAATCAGCGTGGACTTTCCGGCACCGGAGGAACCAACTAAGCCGATCATCTCTCCGGGGCGTATCTGAAAATTCAAATGCTCCAGCACTGGCAGATAGGATTTATACCCAAAGGTCACGTCTTTAAAGACGATTTCCCCTTTTAGCGTGTGCTCCCCGGCGTTCTTGCGTTCCTCCAGATCCGATTCCTCATCCAAAATTTCATAGATGCGTTCCAGGGAATTGGTCAGCTGCATCAGCATGCGGGGCAGACGGGATAAAAAGCCGAGAGGGCCGTAAAGCATGCCGGCATAGGCCACAAACTGGGTGAGCTGTCCGGGCGTCATACGTCCGCCGAGGACGGAGGCGCCGCCGAAGTAGATGACGAAAAAGGTGCCGACCGTCAGCAGGAAGGTCACAAACGGATAGAGCGTCGCCCAAAACCTCTCGTTGCGGCGCTGCAGCTGCATGAGCCGTTCGGTATATTCCTGAAAGCGCTGGGTTTCCCGCTGCTCCTGTCCAAAGGATTTCACCACGCGTATGCCGGAGATGACATCCTGCAGCCGGTTGTTTACCTTGTCGTTGAAGCGCCACTGTTGCCGCCAGAGCCGTTTTTCCTTCCGATGGAAGGCCCTGACCAGAAGGACGGCCGCCGGCATAAATGCGATGGCCAGCAGAGCCAGCTTCCAATCCATCAGCAGCATGACAATCATGGCGCCCAGAATGGTGAAGCTCTGGGTAAACATGTCGGCAAAAACCTCTTCCATGAATTGGCGGACCTTTGCCGAATCCTCCACCACCCGGTTCATCAGTTCGCCGGCCTGACGGCTGTCCATGAAGGACAGGGATAGAGAGTTGATTTTATGAAACACGCGGGCGCGCAGATCCCGGCTGATCCGGGTGCCCAGGCTGTTGCTCCACAGGTTGCGAACCACCGTCAGCGTCAACGTCAGCAGCATAAAACCGAGCATAATACCGAAGAAACCCAGCACCGCCCCCAGCGTTCCCTGGGCGGGAACCAGAATGTCGTCCACAAAATACCGCTGTATATACTGCTGCCCGATGGTGATCGCGGAAATTACCAGCATAAACAGGGTGATGCACAGCAGCGGTGCCATGTACGGCCGGCATAAATCAAAAAAACGATGAAAGCTGCGACCGCGGCCGTCGCAGCGGGGGCACAGGCTGGTTCCCGGAAGAACCCGTCCACAGCGCAGGCAGTGCTTTTCCTTTTCCCGACTGACCACTTCCCTGCCGTCTCCCCGACAAAGAACGTCCGTGCCCCGCGCCACATAGGAGCAGCGAACCATATGCCGCATGGTAAAGCGGCACAAAAGCCGTTCTTTCTCCCCTTGTTTGACCAGCAAAAGACCACTGTCGATTTGCGGCACGCACAGAATGGCATCCGCCGCCGCCAGGTCAATGGAATCAGCGATAGCGCCGTCCTTTAGAATATACAGCCGCTCGCCGGTCACCGCAATCCAGCCGTCTCCGCATAGATTCCCCTCTTTGTCCAGGTCATAGGGAACGCAGTAGCGGAGTTTCTGACCGTGCAGCGGGCCAGCCAGCAGTTCCTGCTCTCTGTCCGGCAGGGTATAGTGCAAATTCATGCGGTGTTTCACCCGCCTTTCTTTCCAACACGCCGCCTCTAAATAAACAGATCCAGCTTTTTGATTTCTTTGGCCGAGAGGGCATACAAATCCGGTATTTCAAACCGGTTGCCGTCCAGGTCGTTCACCAGATACCGATTAGAACCGATGGTATATACCGAACCGCCTCCCATACGGACCGTGAAGCGGCAGCGGCCCTTGTCGGTGGTGACATCCCAGTAGGAATAGCCGTATTCCTCCTTGATGGCGTGGATTTTCTGAATCTTCGGAGCAAAATACCGCAGCGCCATCTGTTCCTCCAGCATCTCCCGGGTGCCGGCGGGCAAATCGGCCAGATTTTCAATGAGGCCGATTTCTTTGCCGTCGCCCTCGGGTTCTCGAATGGAAATATAGGCATTTGGGTCACTGTGGGGAAAACACCGGTGTACCGCGATGCGGGAATAGTCCTTCCCGGCGAAGGTCATGCGTACAAAGCCGCCGCCCGTGCGTTCAAACACTGCGTTATCGGCGGTGATGGCTTTGATGGAAATGATGTCTTCCACCGATTTCTTTTCTTGTTCCAGAATATCGTTTTCTATCATAGAATCGGGCATCAGTCCCCCACCCCTCTCATAGCCAGCGCCTTGGACTGCAGTTGAAGCAGCTTGAAGTAGACGCCGCGTTTATCGATTAGTTCTTTATGGGTGCCGCTTTCCACCAGTTCGCCGTTCTCCAGTACGATTAAATGATCCGCGCCCCTCAGGGTGGACAGCCGGTGGGCGATGGAGATGGTGGTGCGCCCCTTGACCAAGGCGTCCAGCGACGCCTGAATGGCCCGTTCCGTTTCGGTATCCACCGAAGCTGTCGCTTCGTCCAGTACCAGAATCTGCGGATCGGCCAAAATGGCCCGTGCAATGGACACGCGTTGCCGCTCGCCGCCCGACAGCTGCCGACCGCCGGCGCCGATTAAGGTATCGTATCCATCCGGCAACCGGCAGATAAAGCCATGGGCGCTGGCGGCTATCGCCGCCTGTACGATTTCCTCATGGGTGGCGTCCGGGCGCGCATAGGCGATGTTTTCCGCCACGGTTCCCATAAAAATATAGGTTTCCTGGCTGACCATGGCCACCGCGCCCCGCAGGGAGGCGAAGGAAATGTCCCGAATATCATGGCCGTCCAGCTGGATATCACCGCTTTCCGCGTCATAGAGCCGGGAAATAAGATTGACCAGAGTAGATTTCCCGGCGCCGGACTTGCCGACAATGCCCAGCATCTCCCCGGCCTTGACATGAAAGCTGATGTCCTTGAGCACCGGCTTATTCGGCTCGTAGCTGAAGCTGACCCTATCCAGGCGGATATCGCCTTTTAGCTGGACATCCAAGGCCTTCGGGCGTTCCACAACATCGGGGTGCGCGTCGATAATTTCAAAGATGCGCTGGGCAGAGTTCATGCTGCCCGACCACCACTGAAAGACATGGGAAAAGAAATCCATTGGCCCCTGCAGCATGGACAGATAGCCCACAAAGGTCAGCAGAGAGCCGTAGCGAAAGGCGCCGTCGGCATGCAGAATGATCAGCGCGCCCACGGCCCAAACCAGCAGACTTGGGACGTCCTTGGCGATGCTGTAAGCCACGCTGAAGCGGTTTTGGTAATGCACAATGTTGATTTCTGCTTCCCGAACCCGGTTGTTGCTCTTTTCAAAGCGGACATCCTCGGTGCTTTCCTGGCCGAAGGCTTTGACCACCCGCGCACCAGTAATGTTGTCGTTGAGCACCGAATAGAGGCTGCGCACCACCCTGGCCCGCCGGCCAAAGGCATGCCAGAGGCGGGGCAGCAGCCAATAGCTGACCAGAAACAAAGGCGGCAGCAGGAAAAGGGCCACCAGCGCCAGGCGCCAATCCATAACGAACATCACCACAGCCGTTACCAAAATGGTCAGCACATTGAACAGCAAATACGGCAGGCCGTCGATGAAAAACTGCATGACTTCGTTGGCGTCGGCATTTACCCTCTGCATCAGGCTGCCGGTCTGCCTTCTGGTGAAGAAGCCGACCGAGAGTTTTTGCAGGGCGGCAAACACACTGTTCTTAATTTTACAGACCACGCCAGGAACCATGTACGCGGTCATTCGCCCGTGAATGACGCCGGTAATCTGCTGAAGCAGCTTGGTCACCGTCATGATGAAAACTAGGAAGCCCAGCATTAGCATAAAGTTGCCGCCGAAGCCCAGCGAGGAAGCGAAGTCCCCGTTTTTCCCCAGCACCTTATCATAAAGGACGGTGCCGGACAGATAGGGCCAAATAGCATTGAGAACGCCAGACGCGGCCACGCACAGCAGCATCACGACGACCCGCCAGCGGTATTCTTTGAAGTAGGCCAAGATTCGGAGCATCACTGTGCTCTTTTCCATACAGCGAGGGCAAACGGCACGTCCGCGCTCCGGATAGGGTAAGCCGCATTTCGGACAGCATTCCTCTTCTTCCCGTTCGGGAGGACGGCGGCATTCCCTTTCCGGATGCAGCAGCTGCTCAAGCCGATCGGTAAACCGGCGCATTTCCCTCATTTTACTGCCGGAGAAACGGCAGAGCCAGGTTTCTGTGCCGCTCAGTCGAACGGCCAGCAGGCCGCCGACCACTTGATTATGTATTTGCGGCTCCGAAAGGGTTTCCAGAGGATATTCATGCACTTCTTGAATGACCTCTTCCCTGCCGGCCGGCGCCTTGCCGAAGCCGCCGGAGAACTCCATCTCCCCTGACAACGCCGACACGGCCAATAGCAGGCGATCGGCCTTCAGGAACAGATGGACATGACGCAACTCCCCTTCTGGGCTCATGTCCGCGCAAGCGTAAGCCGCCAGAGGCTCTGTCTCTATGCCTCTGCGCCGGCAGGCCTGGAGAACCGTTTTGGGTACGGCAGGCGGTTTCGGCTCTTTGGCTGTGGAAGACACTCCCATCACACTCCTCCCCGTTTCACAAACGAGCGACAAAAAAAGCACACCCTACGCGGATGTGCTTACGGCCGTCTTCCTTCACGGAAGACGGGTTTATCTGCCCGAAAGTGAAACAGACAATTTGACATCCAAACCTTTGTTTTGAATTGTGCGGGTCATATTGTCCATCTCCTTTCCTGTAAGTTTCCTTATTTTAACACAGTATTTTGAATAATGCAACTAGTTTCGAACGTTTGTCCAAAAAAAGAATCGGGAGGCATTCCTGTATGGAATACCTCCCGACAGATAATCAGGTCGCCTGGCTGAACTGAAATTCGCCGTTTTCCGCGTCAATTTGAATGACATCACCGGCCCGGAATTTCCCTGTCAGAAGCTGCTCTGACAGGGTATCCTCAATTTTTGACTGAATGGCGCGGCGCAGGGGCCGAGCCCCGTAAACCGGGTCGAATCCCGCTTTGGCAATTTCCGCTACAGCCCGATCGCTGACCTGGCAGGACATATCCATACCGGCCAGCCGTTTATCCAGTGTGCGCAGCATCCGGCGGGCAATCTCCTGGATATTTTCCTCAGTCAGCTGCTGGAAGACAATGATATCGTCCACCCGGTTCAAAAATTCCGGCCGGAACGCCTTTTTAAGCTCAGCCATCACGTCGTTTTTTATCTGTTTCTGACTGGCGATTGGATCAGCGGTTTCCGCGATAGAGGCGAAGCCCATCTTTTTCTGCTCAGTGATCAGGCGGGCGCCGACGTTGGACGTCATGATGATAACCGTATTCTTGAAATCGACCCGCCGGCCCTGGGCGTCGGTCAGGATGCCATCCTCCAGAATTTGCAGCAGCATATTGAAAACATCGGGGTGCGCTTTTTCAATTTCGTCAAAGAGCAGCACCGAATAGGGCTTCCGGCGGATTTTTTCGGTCAGCTGTCCGCCCTCGTCATACCCGACGTAGCCGGGAGGCGATCCGACCAGACGGGACACGGTATGCTTCTCCATATATTCCGACATATCCAGGCGGATCATGGCGTTTTCATCCCCGAACATGGCCTCTGCCAGCGCCTTGCACAGCTCCGTCTTGCCCACGCCGGTGGGGCCGAGGAAGATGAAGGAGCCGATGGGGCGTTTGGGATCTTTAAGCCCCACCCGTCCGCGGCGGATGGCCTTAGAAACGGCTGTGACAGCCTCATCCTGTCCCACGATGCGTTCGTGCAGGATGGACTCCATATTCAGAAGACGCTGCCCTTCCGCCTCAGTGAGCTGCACGACCGGCACGCCGGTCCAGCCAGAAACGATTTCCGCGATTTCCCGGGCGGTCACCTCGCCGGTGATGCCGGCGTTCTTTTCCTGCCATTGCTGCTTGTGAACGGCCAGCTGTTCGCTCTTTTCCTTTTCCTCGTCCCGCAGCCGGGCGGCTCGTTCGAAGTCCTGTTCGTTGACCGCCGCTTTCTTTTCCTCGTTCAGCCGTTTGACCTCTTCCTCCAGCTCTTTCAAGTCCGGAGGAGCAGTAAAGGCTTTTAACCTTACGCGAGAGGCGGCCTCATCCACCAGGTCGATGGCCTTGTCCGGCAGATAGCGGTCGGATATATACCTTGTAGAGAGGGCCACGGCCGCTTCCAGCGCCTCGTCGGTAATTTTCACCTTATGGTGCGCTTCGTACTTATCCCGCAGCCCTCTTAGAATCAGAGCGGCCTCTTCCGCCGTCGGTTCGCCGACCATGACCGGCTGAAACCGGCGTTCCAGGGCAGCGTCCTTCTCGATGTGCTTACGGTATTCTTCGATGGTGGTCGCGCCGATGACCTGCAGCTCGCCCCGAGCCAGAGAGGGTTTGAGAATATTGGCGGCGTCTACCGCGCCCTCTGCGGCGCCGGCACCGATGAGGGTGTGCATTTCATCGATAAACAGGATAATATCTCCTGCTTTGGAGACCTCGGCAATGGCGTTTTTAATTCGCTCCTCAAAATCGCCGCGGTATTTCGTTCCGGCCACCATACCGGTCAAATCCAGCGTGACCACGCGCTTGCCCCGCAGGAGCTCCGGGACTTCATCGGCGGCGATTTTTTGGGCCAGGCCTTCTGCGATAGCGGTTTTGCCCACGCCGGGTTCGCCGATGAGGCAGGGGTTGTTTTTGGTTCGCCGGGACAGGATTTGGATCACCCGTTCGATTTCCGCGGCTCTGCCGATCACCGGATCCAGTCGGCCTTCCTTTGCCTGCTTCGTCAAATCCCGACCGAACTGATCGAGCGTCGGGGTTTTCCCTCCGCCCTTAGCCGCAGGGGCTTTCCCAAGCCGTTCGCCACCGGCGGTCGTTTGCGCCGTGGGGGCGCCCACGGCTTTCGCAATATCCCCGAACAGTTCGTCCGGGCGGGCGCCAAGTGCAACAATCAGGCGCACGGCCACGCTGCTGTCGTCCCGCAGCACCGCCATGAGGATGTGCTCCGTCCCCACATAGCCATGCTGCATCATCGCCGCCTCAGCCAGCGCCATCTCCATGGCGGTTTTGGCCCGGGGGGTGAAATCCTCGGGCGTCAGCCGGCTAAATTCCCCGCTGGATTCCACTTCGACGATTTTTTCCTCATAGAGAGCCGCCGTGACACCTCTGGCCCCGAGAACAGACGCGGCCACGCCGGTCCCCTCCCGCAGCAGGCCGAGAACGATATGCTCTGTGCCGATGTAGGTGTGCCCCAACTCCTGGGCAGCTTCTATGGCTAAATTCAAAGCCGTGTTGGCCTTTTCCGTAAATCCTTTAAACCGATACATATATCTACTCCATTTCTAAGATTCTTGCGATTCAGGCCAGGCGCTCCCTAACCATACGGGCGCGTAAAGCATCCCGCTGCAGGGGCTCCATGTCCTCGCCAGCGTGCAGCATGAGCGTCGCCGGCTGCGCGTCGTTGAGCAGTTCGCCGATAACATCCAGAGACAGCCCTTCGATAACACGAACGGCAATCCCGACCCGTACGTTGGAAATCAGCGCCATAAACTCGTCGTGGGACAATAGCCGCGCCGTTCTGAGCAGGCCCAGCGATCGCCAGACCCTATCCTCAAAATGCGGGTTTTGGCTGAGGCTTTCCCGGGAGACCCGTTCCTGCCGGATAATCTGCGAGGCGATGCCGAGGAGGTTTTCAATGGCGGCTTGTTCGGAAATTCCCAGCGTCACCTGGTTGGACAACTGGTATAGGGCGCCTTCCGACTTGCTACCCTCTCCATAAATGCCCCGGATCGTCAAGCCTAGCTTGGAAACGGTGTTGGCCAGCTGTTGGATGGCGTTATGCTCTTGAAGGGCGGGCAGGTGCAGCATAATGGAGGCCCGCATGCCGGTACCTAGATTGGTGGGGCATTGCGTCAGATATCCCAGGCGGTCGTCAAAGGCAAAATGCAAGGAGGCGTCTAGGCGGGTATCCAGTTCATCCGCCTGCGCATACGCCTCTTCCAACGCCAAGCCGGCCCGCAAGACCTGCAGACGCATATGATCCTCTTCGTTGAGCATAATGCTGACGCTTTCGTCCTCGTTGAGCAATAAGCCGCTTCCCGGCTCGCACCGGGCAAATTCCGGGCTGATCAGATGACGTTCCACCATCGACTGCGCCTCCATCGGCGCAATGTTTTCCATGGGACTGAACCGCAGCGGGCCGGCCGCCGCTTGAAGCGTTTTCTCAAAGATATCCATAACCTGCCGACGCTGCTCGGGTTCCATGCTGCCGGGGAAAGGATAGTTCTCGATATTGCGGGCCAGCCGCACGCGGGTGCTGATGACCACGTCCCCTTCCGGCCCACTGTGCTGATACCACTTATTCTCCATCGTGTCTCCCCTCCTCCAGCGCGCGGATGCTGTCCCGCAGCTCGGCGCATTTTTCATATTCCTGGCTGGCGATGCTTTCCGCCAGCTGCTTTTTCAGCACATCCAGCTCCCGTTCCTTTTTGGCCTCTTCCCCAGCGGCTACGGGCGTTTTGCCGGTATGGCGCGTTTTGCCGTGGATCCGGCGGATCGAGGGGAGAAGCTGATCGTAAAAGGTGGTGTAACAGGCCGGACAGCCGGCTTTGCCGTTTTTCGCGATATCGCCGAAGGTGCTCCCGCAGCATTCGCAGCGAACGGTGTCGGTTTTTTCTCGGACAGCCGGTTCCGCGAACAGACTGCCCCAGAAATTCCCCAGATCCAGACCAAGGCCGTCCCACACGGTGTTCAGGCCCTGCTTGGCGGCGCAAGCGGCACAGAGATGCAACTCTGTGGTTTTTCCATTCATCGTTTTCTTCACATGGGTAGTCGCCAGATTCTTGCCGCAATTCTGACAGGTCATACACAGTCCCATCCTTTCTCTATAACGCCGCTGCGGCCAGCATTTGTTTCATCACTGCCGCCCGCAGTCTATCCCGTTGTTCAGCCGGTATATCCCGGTACGCTTTGTCCGACAGGGCCGCCGCCATAATCCGCGCCTGCTCGGTTGTCAGACATTTCTCGTATAAAAGATTCTCCAATATAGCCTGGGCCGAGCCGGCTGCCAGTTCTTCGCCAATAGCGTTCAACGTATGCATCATCGGCGCGGCCGTGCTTTGGTATCGAACACGCTGAACGCGGATATACCCGCCGCCGCCCCGTCGGCTTTCCACGATGTACCCTTTTTCCGGCGTAAATCTGGAGGTTAATACATAACTGATTTGACTGGGAACACAGCCCAGCTCTTCCGCCAACGTGTTTCGCTGCAGCTCCGCCGTGCCGTTTCCGGTACGTTCCATTACACCTAAAATATAGGCGGCGATCGCGTCGCTTATACACATATTCCTATCAACTCACATTCCTGTCCCGTCATTTATTAATCCTTTTGCTTATTTTAGAGTATAATCAAAAGGTCAACAAAAGTCAAAGACTAAGAAAGTCTAACATCGTCGAAGGCAGTCTTTTTTTCTGTGTTACCTTGAAACATCACACGATTTCTTCTGTTTTCTTCGGATTTCAAGTCGTTACGGGGGCACAAATCCTTCCAGTTTCATCATATGGGTAGGGGACCGTTTTTATCCGTGGGCGCTCCCGTAAGATTCCGTAACCACTCCCCTGCTCGGTACATAGTATAGGGTGTAAGCGATGAAAGGAGGCGGCAAGATATGTGCCTGAGAAATTTGTTTGGCGGTAATGACTGCACCTGGATCCTGTTCATTATCATCGTCCTGTTGCTCATCGATAACGATGACTGTGGCTGCGGCGGAAGCTGCGGCGGTTGTGGCTGCGGCTGCTAACCTCCTACAGAAAACGCCCGGCGCGGAAAACCGTGCCGGGCGTTTTCTTTTGTTGACAGACGGTTCCGCTATGGCTATAATGTAAGGGAAAAGGACTACCACATCATGGCAGGAGGTATCCTATGAAAGACGACAAAATAAACGGCGCCTCCGCAAGGCCGGAAGAGCCACAGGATGATTTTGAAGTGCGGGAACGGAAAAGATGGACATTTTTCGGTCTCCCCTTCACGTTTACCACATATACCCTGACCCCTAAAAAGCTGACCGTTCAAACGGGGCTGTTCACCACGGCAGAGGACGATATTCTATTGTTCCGGATCATGGATACCTCCTACCGGCGGACCTTTATACAAAAGCTTTTCGGTCTGGGCAATATTCTAGTGGCCTCCTCCGATCACAGCATTCCTGAGCTGATTATTCGCAACATACGGAATGCGAAGGAGTTCAAGGATCTATTGGACGAGCAGGTGGAAAAGGAGCGGTTTCGCATGCGGTTTCGCTCCGGCGAATATGTGGGGATGGAATCGGAAGGCTGTGACGATGATTTTCATGGTCATCCGGGAACCTAATAAAATCAACCGTCTTCGGTCTTAGGATCGAAGGCGGTTTTGCTTTCGGCAAAATTCTTTAAATCGCGGCTCCGACTGTTGCGCACCGGCATCCGCTCGTTTATAATGGAAACGGATGTTTTACGCTTAGGAGGGGGAGCTATGAATAAGGATAAGCGGCGGCTTGGCGATCGGTATGATGGCAGGAGGCTGCGCCGTACGCCGGCTTTTTTTACGGTGATGCCGCATATTATGAAGAGGCGGTCGGACAGCATCGTCCTGTTTGATGAAGTAATCGATATTGAAAACCTGGAAAAATACGTGCGAAGGAAACGAAAGGAGGACAATTTGCCGGGCTTCTCCACCTATCATCTGTTCATTGCGGCGGCCGTTCGGATGATCACGCTGCGGCCCTGGCTCAATCGGTTTGTGATTGCGGGTAAGATCTATGCGCGCACCAATCTGACGGTTTCCATGTCTATCAAGCGGGGGCTTAATCGAGACGCGGAGGAGACCACCATTAAACCGGAATTCTCCCCCACCGATACGTTGTATGATGTATATCGTAAAATCAACGACGCGATTACGCATGAGGTCATGGACAGCACGGTGGAGAACGATACCGACATGGTAGCCCGGATTCTGAACCGTTGCCCGGCTTGGCTGATACGCGTGATTGTGAATTTGGTTAACGTGTTGGATCACTGGGGATTGATGCCCAAGGCGCTGAACCGCTTGAGCCCTTTTCATACGAGCATCTATATTACCGACGTCGGATCTTTGGGGATCGGCCCGGTCTTTCATCATATATACGATTTCGGCACCACTTCGGTTTTCATGGCTATTGGAAAAAAGGAGACAGAGCTAATCCGCGGATCCGACGGCTCGCTCGAGGATAAGAAGGTAATCCGGCTGCGCTTTACGGTGGATGAGCGTATTTGCGACGGATACTATTACGCGGAATCCATCCGCTCCATGAAACGCATGCTGAAAAACCCGGAGGTTCTCGAACAGCCTCCGGCCAGCACACCGGCTGATGCCTGGATTTGAAAAAAGGCGGGACGTGACTTGTATGGTCACGCCCCGCCTTTTTACAGGAGTCCTACTAGATTAACAGCCAATGTACCGAACTGATACACCATAAAAGAAACAATCCAGGCCACTACCGTCTGGAACGCAACAGTACCAAGCGCCCATTTCCAGGAATTCATTTCCCGTCGGATCGCCGAGAAAGCGGCGACACAGGGCATATACAACAGCACGAATGTCAAAAAGGACAGAGCTGCGACCGGTGTGAACACTCCTTGCAGGATGCTGTACATGGCGGCATCGCTGATGGGGTTAAATAGGATGGTCAGGGTTCCCACCACCGCTTCCTTAGCCACCAAGCCGGCCACCAGGGCAACGGAGGCCTGCCAGAAGCCAAAGCCCAGCGGGCTGAAGATGGGGGCGATGGCCTTGCCGATAGAGGCCAGCATACTGCTGCCTGTTTGTTCCGGCGACAGCATGTTCAGATGAAAGTCAAAGGATTGAAGGAACCAAATGACAATGGAGGCGGCCAGCAGGATAGTTCCCGCCCGCACGGCAAAGTCCTTGACCCTCTCATACAGATGCATCCACAAGGTTTTGAGCGTGGGCAACCGGTAGGGCGGCAGTTCCATGACAAAAGGGGAATGCCCGCCCTTCAGCACCGTCTTTTTAAGAATCATCGCGCAGACAATGGCAACAAGCAGCCCCAGGGCATAGATGCCGAAAACCACAAAGCCGCGGTACTTCGGAAAGAAAGCCGCGATGAACAACGCGTAAACCGGCATTTTCGCCGAACAAGACATAAACGGCGTCAGCATGATGGTCATACGCCTGTCCCGTTCATTCTCCAGCGTACGGGCCGCCATGACGCCGGGAACCGAACACCCGAAGCCCATCAGCATGGGAACAAAGGAGCGGCCAGACAAACCGGTCTTATGCAGCAGCTTATCCATAATAAACGCGGCCCGCGCCATATACCCGCTGTCCTCCAGGATAGAAAGGAACAAAAAGAGTAACAGGATCTGCGGAAAGAACGAAACGATGGAGCCGACGCCGGTGATTACCCCGTCACAGACCAGGCTGACGGCCCATGGAGATGCGTGCGCCGCCTGCAACCCCCTTCTGGCCCACTCGGTGAATATATCGATAAGACCGGTGAGCCCATCCGTCATCCAGGTGCCCAACGGGCCGAAGGTGATGAAAAACACCAAAACCATGATGCCTACGAAGACAGGCAACGCCAGATACTTATGCGTGGCGATGCTGTCGATGCGATCGGACAGCGTCAGTTCTCCTGGGGCTTTCAAGTGCGTCACGCACTGTTCGCAAATCTGACAGATAAATTTGTATTTTTGATCCGCGATGATCATATCGCGCTCGACGTACTTGGCCTCCAAATCGCGCACGATCTCATCGATCAAATGGGCCTCTCCGTCTGAAAAGTTCAGTGCTTCAATGGTGGGGGCATCGTCGTCAATGATTTTGACCGCCGACCAACGCAGGGCCATGCCCGTTTTCATGCACTTCGGTTCTATAATATCTTCAATGCGCAGGATGGCTTCCATGACGGCGGTGGAGTAAATTTCATCAATCACGTGGGTGGAAAGGTATTCGGAAGCGTGATGCTCCCGCCTGTCGTGGAGTTGATGCTTAATATACGGGTTGCCGCCATGCTTGGCGTCGATCCGTTCGGCCAGCCGCATTTCGTCGAAGGCGGATAAAGTCTGATGGCCGCGCTCTACGCCGTCATGATGAGCCCGGTCAATCAATTCCTTAATGCCACGGCCCCGGCTCGCGGAAATTGGTACAACCGGAACCCCCAGCATGTGCTCGAGCTTCTGCACATCGATTTCCACCCCGCGGCTTGCCAGCATATCCATCATGTTCAGGGCGATAATCATAGGACGGCCAAGCTCGGCTAGCTGTAAGGTTAGATAGAGGTTTCTCTCGATATTCGTGGCGTCCACCACATCGATAATCACATCGGGGTGCTCATCCAATATGTAATTCCGGGTGACCATCTCCTCGGCAGAATAGGGCGACAATGAGTAGATGCCTGGTAGGTCCACAACCGTTACATCTTCGCCGTGGCTTTTTAACTGGCCGCCTTTCTTTTCCACGGTCACGCCCGGCCAGTTACCGACATATTGGTTGGAGCCGGTTAATTCGTTGAACAGAGTAGTTTTGCCGCAGTTCGGATTTCCCGCCAGCGCGTAGGTCGTACTCATCAGCGTGCCTCCCCGTTGTCCGGCAAAACCCATATTTCTTTCGCTTCCGAGCGTCGGATGCTGAGTTCGTAGCCTCGCACATTGATCTCCAAGGGGTCGCCCATCGGCGCGGCCTTACGCATGATAACAACAGCACCGGGGGTAATCCCCATGTCAATGATCCGCCGCCGTAAAGCGCCGGAGCATCCCAGTCCTGTCACAATGGCCTTTTCGCCGATTTTCAAATCGTTGACCGTTTTCTCCAAACTGAGTCTCCCTCTTTCTCCCCTGCTCCCATCCCGGGGGTGTCCCTTCCATATATACGAGAAAAGCAGGACAAATATCCCGAGTGTTAGTCTTTGCTAATTTTAGCATGTTCCATTCGATTCGTCAATATTGAAATTGTGTGGCAATATGCCACATCTCTGCCACTCTTACATTTTTTCCACATATAATCCGTTGACAATTTAGACAGAAATTGGTACTATAAAAATGTCGGCGAAAATCGACAAAATCAAACAAACGCAGAAGCGACCAACGCCCTGTTCTGCGAAATGTTAAATGGAGGAAATAACATGAAATCAACCGGTATCGTCCGCAAAATTGACGGCCTTGGCCGCATTGTCTTGCCTATTGAACTGCGCCGTACCCTGGAAATCGGAGACAGCGATTCTCTCGAGATCTTCATCGAGGATAACACCATTATTCTGAAAAAGTATCAGCCCGCCTGCGTGTTCTGCGGCAACGCCAAAGACATCAGCACGTTCAAGGGGCGGAACATCTGCCCCGCCTGCGCGGCGGAAATCGCCCGTAAACTGTAAACTTAGCCTGTCTACCAAAAGCGGAATGTCCTTAACGAAGAAATATGAAAACCAAATAGGATACAGATGCAAGGAACCGTCGAGATGCTATAGCACGACGGTTCCTTGCGATCTATACGCTTCTATTTTTTGCAGAGAGCGTTATGTTCTCCGCCGCCTTAACAAATCTCAGCACATCCTCCGGCGCATGAAAGCTGTAAAGAAGTCCAAAAGGAATACTATAATCCCAATTGACAGGGATAGAGACAAGACCAGGATGAACTTCCTGCCAACATTCAATCGTAAGCAGAACATTTCTGGTCTCTGCACAGCGGTTAAATACAGATAAATCATAAAAGTAAGGCGTGTCTTCAATATGAATCTGCGGGTGATTTTTTTCCAAATCATTGCGTATGAAATCATTTACACCGGAATCTCCCGCACTCACCATCATAAGTGTTTCGCCGTATAAATCTTTGATATCAATACGGCTTTTCGATGCAAGAGGATGTTCTCTTGATACCGCAATCATTTTTTTGTATCTCCCAAGCGGCAGAAAATGGCATAAAGACAGCCACACCTTGGAATCACATACGCCAATTAAGAAATCAAATTTTTCACCCAACTTTTCGATTTCCGACAAAATGCCCTCGTGATTATCTTCAAAAGGAACGAGATGCAGCTTGTAGTCAGGAAAACTTTGATTTACCTTGTACCACAAATCCATAAAAGGCTTTGCGGGATTGAGCAAAGATGTACCAACGCAGAAGGTGGTGTCATAGGTATGCATGGCGGTATTTGCGGCGGCAATGGACTTTTTTGAGTAATCGATCATAAACTTTGCGTCACGGTAAATTACCTCCCCTGCCGGCGTTATATGTACGCCTGACGGAGTTCGTTCAATCAGCTTTAAGTTTAGATGGCTTTCAAGCGCGTTCATCTGTTTCATAACGGCAGTGGGTGAAATATACAGATGCTCCGCCGCTTTGGTAAAGCTACCGTAGTTGCTGACGGCTATAAAAGTATCAAGCATAGGATTATACATAGGATACCTCCAAACGCTAGTATAAACTTTAAGTTTATACTACGATAACATATCGGATATTCTGTGTCAAGGATTTCTATGTTATGCTTTTAGCAGAAACGGATGGAGGTATTGAAATGTCGAAAAAGTTGATTGCTTTTTATTCAAGAGCCGATGATAACTATGTAAACGGACTGATTAAAACCTTGGAAGTCGGCAATACGGAGGTTGCAGCGGGTATAATCAAAGAGTTGACAGGCGCTGATTTGTTTAAACTCGAGCAGTTGAAGCCTTATGCAAGAGATTACAACGAATGTATCGCACAGGCGCAAGCTGATCAGCGGCAGAACGCACGTCCCGATTTGAAAAGCTTCCCGGAAATGCTCGACGAATATGATGTGATTTATTTAGGCTATCCAAACTATTGGAGTACCATGCCTATGGCAGTATTTACTTTTCTGGAGCATTTTGATTTCAGCGGAAAAACAATCAAACCTTTCTGTACCCACGAAGGCAGTGGTCTGGGCAGCAGCTTAAGCGACATCAAAAAACTGTGTCCTGCCGCAAAGGTTGAAAAAGGTCTTGCCATTCACGGCGGCAGCGTAAAACGGTCGAGAAAGGATATTGAAAAATGGGTTCGGGAGGATTTGCTATGAATATACCGGAAGTGAGCCTATTCCCTATAGGAGGAGCAAACGAAGCTTTTGCACAGTATTTTATCGGGCAGAGCTATTTGAATATGCTATCCACAGAGCAGGTCATTATCGGCAATGTAACCTTTGAGCCGAAATGCCGCAACAACTGGCATATCCATCATGCGGATAAGGACGGCGGTCAAATGCTGCTTGTTACCGCAGGAGAAGGCTGGTATCAGGAATGGGATAAGCCGGCAAGAAAGCTGAAAGCCGGAGATATCGTTCACATTCCGGCAGGGATAAAGCACTGGCACGGTGCGTCGGCTGACTCATGGTTTCAGCATTTAGCAGTCGAAGTGCCGGGTGAGAATTGTGGGACGGAATGGTGCGAGCCTGTTTCCGATGAAGAATACGATAAACTGAAATGAGGTGTTGTTATGGCGAAGGTAACAGCAGGAAGAGACGAACTCGGCACATTTGCCCCGAAATTTGCCGAGGTGAATGATGATATACTCTTCGGCGAGATTTGGTCGAGAGAAGATAAGCTGTCCGCAAGAGACAGAAGCATCGTTACGGTGACGGCATTGATGGCAAGCGGAATTTTGGATAACTCCTTAAAGTTTCACTTATCAAATGCGAAAATTCACGGAGTAACAAAAGAAGAAATTGCGGAAATTCTTACACATGCGGCTTTTTATGCAGGCTGGCCAAAGGCTTGGGCGGCACTGCGTATGGCAAAAGAGATTTGGGAGGGATAGCCAAATGAAACGTGTATTGATTATTTCTGCAAGTCCGAGAAAAAACGGCAATTCCGATATACTGTGTGACAGATTTGCCAAAGGCGCGGCCGAAAGCGGTCATAAGGTAGAAAAGATATTTCTGGCATCAGAGAATATCGGTTACTGCCGTGGCTGTGGTGTGTGCAACTCCACGCACAAATGCGTTCAAAAAGATGATATGGCAGAAATTCTTGACAAAATGGTAACGGCTGATGCGATCGTTCTTGCCACACCTGTCTATTTCTACACGATGGACGGACAGATGAAAACCTTCATTGACCGTACCGTTCCGAGATACACGGAAATTACCGATAAGGATTTTTACTTTATTATGACAGCAGCTGACACCGAAAAAGGAAACCTTACCCGTACTATGGAAGCGTTCCGCGGTTTTACGGAGGATTGTCTTGCAGGAGCGAGAGAAGCGGGGATTATCTACGGCATCGGCTCTTGGAAGGTCGGAGAGATAAAAGACACTCCGGCTTACAACGAAGCCTATGAAATGGGAAGGAGCATTTTATGATGGAATATGTAACATTATCAAACGGTATAAAAATGCCAATTTTGGGCTATGGCGTTTATCAGGTAACAAAAGAAGAATGTGAGCACTGCGTGCTGGATGCCTTAAGTGTGGGGTACCGACATATCGACACGGCACAGTCGTATTTTAACGAGGAGGAGGTCGGCTCCGCTATTGAGAAATCCGGAGTGCCGAGAGAAGACATCTTCCTTACCACCAAAGTGTGGATTGAACATTATGGTTATGAGCAGACAAAGGCTTCCGTGGCGGAGTCTCTTCGCAAGCTGAAAACGGATTATCTGGATTTGGTACTACTGCATCAGCCGTTTTCCGATGCTTACGGTGCGTGGAGAGCACTGGAAGAATTATACGATGAGGGAAAAATCCGCGCGATCGGAATCTCCAACTTTTATGCCGATCGTATGGTCGATTTTGCGTCTTTCAACCGCATCAAACCTATGGTCAATCAGATGGAAACGCATATTTTCAATCAGCAAAAAAATTTAAAAGAGTGGGCTGACAAGTATGATATCCGTTTGGAAGCTTGGGCGCCTTTCGGGGAGGGGCGCGGAGGCACATTTGACAATCCGGTCCTTTCGCAAATCGGTGAAAAGCACGGAAAATCAGCGGCACAGGTTATGCTGCGCTGGAATATTCAGCGCGGAGTGGTTGTGATTCCGAAGTCAACACATATCGAGCGTATGAAGGAAAACTTCGCCGTTTTTGATTTTGTGCTGTCAGAGGAAGAGATGACCACCATTGCGGCTTTGGATAAAAATGAAAGTTCCTTCTTCTCTCATCAGGACCCATCCATGGTTGAATGGTTTGTAGGCATGGTTGAAGAAAGAAAAAAACATCAGGACTGCAGCAAAGAGAAAAAAAGCCGGTAAGACATTTATAAATCAGAATAAAAAGATAACGGAGGCAGCCGTGATGAAATTAAATTTAACACAGGAATGGGATAAAACCTATCCTAAAAGCAATAAAGTAAATCATAGCAAAGTAACATTTCATAACAGATACGGAATTACACTTGCGGCGGATATGTATACGCCGAAAAATGCTCAGGGTAAGCTTCCGGCAGTTGCGGTAAGCGGACCTTTCGGTGCAGTTAAGGAACAGGCATCCGGATTGTATGCACAAACGATGGCAGAGCGAGGGTTTCTTACGATTGCCTTTGACCCGTCATTCACGGGTGAAAGCGGCGGTAAACCGAGATATATGGCTTCTCCCGACATCAATACCGAGGATTTTCAGGCAGCGGTTGATTTTCTGTCCATACAGGACAATGTAGACTGTGAAAGAATTGGAATTATCGGCATATGCGGTTGGGGTGGTCTTGCACTAAATGCGGCGGCGATTGATACCAGAATCAAAGCCACTGTAACCTCGACCATGTACGACATGAGCCGTGTAAACGCGAAAGGCTACTTTGATTCTGAAGATAGCGAACCAGATCGTTATGAAAAAAGAAAGGCATTAAACGCTCAACGAACAATAGAATACAAATCCGGAACTTATGTGCGTGGGGGCGGTGTCGTGGATCCGTTGCCTGAAGACGCGCCATTTTTTGTAAAAGACTATTACGATTACTATAAAACCGAACGCGGTTATCACAAGCGTTCTCTCAACTCCAATGAGGGCTGGAATATTACAGGCTGTATGTCCTTTCTGAATATGCCGATTTTACGGTACAGCAATGAAATCCGCGGTGCAGTGCTGATGATTCACGGAGAAAAAGCACATTCCTGTTACTTCAGTAAGGACGCCTTTTCCGATATGATGAGAGATAGCGCTTATACAGATAACAAGGAGTTAATGATTATTCCTGATACAGTGCATACCGATCTATATGATGGCGGTAAAAAAAGTGCAATTCCCTTTGACAAAATAGAACAGTTTTTCAAAACAAATTTGAAATGAAAAGAAAGGAGTAGTAAAGAAAACTTACTATGAAAAAATTATTTTCAATCATTATGAGCATTTTGCTTATAGTATCTCTTACTGCCTGTGGCAGTCAAAACGCGGATCACTCCGGCGGCCAATCCGGGACTTTGGAAAACCTGCAATCAGGCAGCGGAAATGCTGAGGCGGAAATGCCTTCAAATGAAGCTTCTGGCAAAAAAACATTAGTTGTTTACTACTCTGCAACAGAAAATACCAAAAAAGCCGCCGAACATATTGCTTCTGTGACAGGTGGCGATCTGTTCGAACTTGTACCTGTAAAGCCTTACAGCCGTGAGGATTTGAATTGGAACGATGAAAACAGCCGTGTTGTTTATGAATACGAGCACCCCGCGGAAAGAAAGGTTGCCCTGACAACCGTAACGGTTGACAACTTCGATAAATACGATACCGTGTTCATAGGTTACCCTATTTGGTGGGGAATTGCTGCATGGCCTGTTAACGGTTTTATTGAAGCAAATGATTTTACAGCAAAGACAGTAATCCCTTTCTGCACATCGGCAAGCTCCGGTTTAGGCGATAGCGGAAAGTTGCTCAAGGAAGCGGCAGGAACCGGCAACTGGCTTGAAGGCAAGAGATTTTCTTCCGGGGTATCGGAAACAGAAGTTTCCGAATGGATACAAAATCTCGATTACTGATTATTATCCACTATGCGTTCCAGCTTCCCAAGCAAAGCGGAATGCCTGCCGTAGAAGTCCTCACCAACCCCACAGCAAAAGCCGCATAAAAAGCAGTAACCGGAAGGCATTTTGTCTTCCGGTTACATACTGTCCTCTATTCTCCGTTAAGAACATCGCAGAAAAGCAGATGGGCTTTTCGTTTTCCATTCAGATGGTATCGTCATCGTCATCCGGACGCGCGTCTTTCTTGTAAATCCGCCTGCCGCGTTTCAACTCCTGCTCATTGTACTGCTTAGGCAAAACGCGGGCCGGTTTCTTCTCGCCAGCCCCCTCTTCCTCTTCGTCCTTCACAGTACGGCCGGTATCCTGGAACACTGGCGCTTCCTCGTCGGCTGTATCTTCTTCGTCCTCGATGTTCAACGCCCGTTTGGCGTCTTTATCCTCACCGGGATGCTCCTTATAGTAAGGATCGATCATGTGTTTCTTAATAAGGGGAAATACATTATATTGAATCAGCAACGAACGGAATGCCGGAAAAATCAGAATGTACAGGAAAAGAACGATGGTAATCCCGATATAGCCAAGCCCCCAAATCAGAAGGAAACCCACGGCATAGCAGAGGATAAGCACCAGGGAAATAAGCAGATTCCGTTTAAGGCCGGCAAAAGCAAAAATCAGGCTGTTTTTAAACACCTGCTTAAGGGAAAGCTTGAAGGTGATGATCATCATGGGAATATAATATTTCATGAACGAGAAGACGATAAAGACCATGAAAATGACGGCCAGCAGGATATACTGAATAATCCCGGCTTCTTCCGCGGCCGCGTTGGCGTTGAAGAACCAGATATCAAAGGCAATCAGCACGCTGAGTATGACGTTGATTATGCCGTAAGGCAGCGCCTGTTTCCAATTCTTCTTGATAGTGTCAAAGAAGTCGCCGGAAACGAAAGCGTGTTTCTCTCGGGCAAAATTCCGGGTGATATACGTCATACCCGCTTCCGCCAAGCCCATGGTAAGAACCGGCAGGGAAATCAGAACATATAAGAGATTGACGCAGATAAGCTTCCAGAATTTGCGAAAGAAAATTTCAAAAAAGACAATAAAGCCTTTTTTCTTCGGGGCATTTTTGTCAATGCCCGGTCCTTCCTTGCTGTAGTCAAACAAGCCGAAAAATCCCGCCACTGCTATCAAACTCCTTGTGCTTGAAAATTCCTGCCGCTGACAGCGGCAACGATTCAGGTAAACCAGGAATAACACGCCAGCCGCAGACATACATCCACCACACCCGCGGCAAAAGCCAGACCGAAAAAGACCAGAAACCGTACACAGTAAAGCCGGAAATCCAGCCACAAGCCACCGCAATGCGCGTTGGGAAGCAGCTGGCCGCTGAGCAAAAGAGACATCCGCAGAGATTCGGAACAGCCCATAAGCAGCGCGGTGGCCGCAATCAAGGTGCGCGGTACGACCAACAGCGCCACAAACAAAATGCCCGGCCGGCCGGCTCCGTAGTAATAGGCTTCAGTCAGCCCCACTCCCAGACCGAAAAAGATGGGAACCAGCACCGTGACCGGTGCTCCATATGTGGACAAACCGGCCAGAAACAGCGCCAGCAGCAGAACAAACGTCAGAAAGCAAGAAGAAAACAGAACCGACATGCCCCCCTGAAAGCCCCCTTGAATCGCGGGGATATCCAGCATAAGAGACAGCTCATGCTCCATAGAGGCGTGCGAAACCGTAAATATCAGAACGCCGCCCAATACCCCCGCCAGAAACACAGCCAGAAATATCAGCAGACGACGGTTCTGTTCAAAGAATTCCTGCAGGGTCAGGCCGGGGGTGCTATGGGTTGTCCGGTTCATATGTAATTCCTCCCACCATCATATCACAAAATACTATGCAGGGAAAGAAGAAAATATGAACAGGACGGCATTTGGAAAAATCTTGCCGTTTTTTGTCGATGCTATTCGCAGGCAACGGCCTGCGCTGCCTCCATGACCTCCGCAGTCCCCAAGGCCGCCTTAATCATCAAAGCGCATTCCAATCGCTTTTTCTCCAATTCACAGGAAAGCGTATGCGCGCGAAGGATGTCTCCGGCATATTGCAGATTGTTCGCGTTGCAGCCGCCTGAACAATAGAATTTCGCCCAGCAGGAACGGCAGCTTTCTTTTTGATAAACCGTTGCCTTTGCGAAACGAGCCTTTTGTTCCAGGTCATATTCGCCGGTCAGAACATTCCCCATCTGCCATTCCGGCTGGCCCACGAACTGGTGGCAGGGGAATACGCCGCCATCCGGATCCACCGCCGCATATTCGTTGCCGCAGCCGCAGCCGCGCAGCCGCTTGATGGCGCAGGGGCCTTGATCCAAATCCAGCATAAAGTGAAAGAAATTAAAGCAGTGGCCGGCTTTTTTCTTTTCCAGAATCACTTTGGCCAGCTTATCATATTCCTCGAACACACGTGGCAGATCCTCTTCCCGGATGGAAAAGGGCAGGGACGGGTCACTGACTACCGGTTCCACAGATATCTGATCAAAACCGAGGGACGCCATATGCAGCACGTCTTCGGTAAAATCCAGGTTTTCCTTGGTGAAGGTTCCCCGGACATAATAATCCTTATCCCCCCGCTTAGCCACAAAACGCTGGTATTTCGGCACTATGCCGGCGTAGCTTCCCTTGCCGCCCGCATTCGGACGCATAGCGTCATTGACTTCTGGACGGCCGTCCAGAGATAAGACCACGTTATTCATCTCACGGTTAAGGAAGTCCGCGATCTCGTCCGTGAGCAGCACCCCGTTGGTCGTCATGGTAAAGCGGAACACCTTGCCGTGCTTTTTCTCCAGGCTGCGGGCATAAGCAACGGTTTCTTTGACCACATCGAAATTCATCAGAGGCTCGCCGCCGAAGAAATCCAGTTCTAAATTGCGCCGCCCGACGGATTTGTCAATCAAAAAATCAATGGCGGCTTTAGCCACTTCCAGACTCATGACTTTTGGCGTGCCGCCGTATCCCCCCTGCCCCGCAAAACAGTAGCGGCAGCGCAGGTTGCAGTCGTGGGAAACATGCAGACACATGGCCTTCAGCGGAGAAGAGACCATCCTATCAGCAAACTGCTCATAATCGTCCGGGCTGAACAGCAGGCCGTCGGTATATAGCTGATACAGCTCCTCGTACGTCTCCCGAATGTCGTCTTTGGGATAGTCCGCGTCCAAGCCGTCGTAAACGGTGGCCGGACAATCCGCCGTCATGTCCGCGGAAAGAAAACCGGCTATCCGATATGCTAGTTCATCCACCACATGGACGGCACCGCTGTGCACGTCCAGCAGGATATAATATCCATTGTTTTTAAATCTATGTATCATTCTATTGCCTCTCTTTATACAGCGAAACAGGGCGGATATCCTCCGCCCTGCTGAAATCTGAACTGGTGCAGGTTTACTTCTCACACTTCTGATTGGCAACGGTGCAGGAAGTTTTGCACGCCGATTGGCAGGAAGCCTGGCACTCGCCGCAGCCGCCCTTGGCCGCAGTATCCTTCAGATTTTTTTTGTTGATGGTTTGAATGTGTTTCATGGAAATCTCTCCTCCAAATTAAAATTCCTAATGTTTGCGTGAGTTCACGCCCAGAATGCCGCCGATCGCACCGCAGCCAATGAGAATGAACAGCTTAGCGACCGCAAAAGAACCGCGCACCTCTTTCAGCACCGCAAATCCCGCAACCAACACCAACACAAAAAGAATCAGTCCGCAGGCGGCGCCGAAAAGCAAGCCCTTTTCCTTGGCAATTTTCGCGGCAACGATACCGCCGACAAAAGCGCCAACCGCTGAAGCGACAACAGCCAAAGGTGTTATGGCCGCCTTGGGAACATCCACCGCCGCAATGACAGCCGCCATCAGCAGCAGCAAAAGCAGGCAGACGACGGCCCCCATACAGGCGCCTACCAAGACCGGACGCAATATTTTTTTCACCATGGCTGTATCCTCGCTGCGAGATTTCATATCTATCCCCTCCGCCATATTCATCACCATATGGTACATGCATATGTGGCGAAGAAAATATTTATGACCGTAAGGCCGGAAAAGCCGGGAAACCCCTGCATTCCTCCTTAAGATACGCGACAGGCGTTAATCAATCGTCGTCATCATCATCGTCATCGTCATCATCCACGATGTCGTTCGGATCGTGGATCGTATCGACGGTCTGAATGGCCCACTTTTTAATGGTCATTTTGTTGCGATCCGCGCCGGTCTCAATAACAAGAGAATCTTCCTTAATATTAAGAACACGGCCGCAGATGCCGCCAATGGTGGTGATTTCGTCACCGACGCGCATGTTATTACGCATCTTCTGCTCTTCTTTTTGCTTTTTGCGCTGCGGACGTATCATAATGAAGTACATCAGCACTACAATCAAAACAATCGGTCCGAACTGGATCAGCATCAGCAGAGCCGAGTTCCCAGCAGACTGCTCCTGAGCGGTCGTCGTGGCCGCTTGACCGGCCGCCAGTATAGCGTGCAAATTCAAATACAGCACCTCCTAAAAATCTTTTCTATTATAACGAGTTTTTCCAGAGTTAGCAAGTAAAATGAAAAAAATTTACAAATTATATCCGCTTGTCCAACACACCGATCAATTTCCTGTACAGTTCGTTGAATTTTCCCTGCTGCAGGCTGTCTCGAATCCGTTCCATCAAGGTGTTGTAAAAGTAAAGATTATGCATTACGCACAGCCGCATGGCCAGCATTTCATCCGCCTTGAACAGATGGCGGATATACGCGCGGGAATGACGGCGGCAAGTGGGACAATCGCATTCTTCGTCAAGCGGCGCCATATCCCGTTCGTATTTCTGATTGAGCATATTTCGATGGCCGCTCCAGGTGAAAACGTGGCCATGGCGGGCGTTACGAGCCGGCATGACGCAGTCAAACAGATCCACGCCCCGGAAAACGCCTTCCAATATGTTTTCCGGGGTGCCCACCCCCATGAGATACCGCGGCTTGTCCGCCGGCATATGAGGTTCGACGGCCTCGATGATCCGATACATGTCGGCGGCGGGTTCCCCCACGGCCAATCCGCCGATGGCGTAGCCGTCCAAACCCATGGCGGCAATTTCCTGCATATGGGCCACTCGCAGGTCCTCATACGTGCAGCCCTGGTTGATGCCAAACAGCATCTGATGGGGATTAAGCGTATCCGGCAGACTATTCAAATGCTGCATTTCATTCCGGCAGCGCCGCAGCCAACGGGTGGTGCGGGCGCAGGAATCCTTGGCATACGTATAAGCAGCTGGATTTTCTACGCATTCGTCAAAAGCCATGGCGATGGTGGAGCCCAAATGCGATTGAATCCGCATGCTTTCCTCCGGCCCGATGAACAGCTTGCGCCCGTCCACATGGGAAGCAAAATGCACGCCCTCTTCTTTAATCCGCCGCAGCTTGGCCAGGGAAAAGACCTGAAAGCCCCCGCTGTCGGTCAATATCGGTCCGTCCCAGCCGGTAAACCGATGTAGTCCCCCCAGCTCCCTGACCAATTCGTCTCCCGGTCGAACGTGCAGATGATAGGTGTTGCACAGCTGCACCTGGCATTTCAATTCCTTCAAGTCGAAGGCGGATACCGCCCCCTTAATAGCGCCGCAGGTGGCGACATTCATAAAAGCCGGCGTCTGAATAACGCCGTGCGGGGTTTCAAACGTGCCCAGCCGGGCACGGCCGTCGGTTTTCTGAATATGCATGTGATGTTCCCTTCCCATTTGCCTTATTGAAACAGTTTCTCCGGCAGGCGAATGTCGTCCAAGGGGATTTTATCCCAGGAAAACAGCGGCAGCACTTCCCGCAGGCTCATGGCCTGGGGCTGCGACAGCAATCCCGCTGTATAGGCCAGCCGTCCCACGATATCCTCCGCGCCATAGCCCCTTGTCCGCAGCGCGTCCAAATCCAAATCCCGATCTCTTTTGGATAGCCGCCTGCCGTCGGAAGTCAACAAAAGCGGAAGGTGGAAATACGAGGGCGGCGGCGCGCCCAGCAATCGAAACAGATACAGCTGCCGCGGTGTGGAAAGCAGTAAGTCCCGCCCCCGTACTACCTGGGTAACTCCCATAGCGGCGTCGTCCGCCACCACAGCCAGCTGGTAGGCGAATACGCCGTCGGCTCGTCTAACAATGATATCGCCGCACTCAGCGGCCAGATGCTGCCGGCACAGGCCGTAATGGCCGTCTGAAAAAGAAACCGTCTCGTCGGGCACCCGCAGCCGCAGAGCGGGCGTTCGTGATTTCATCTGTTCTGCAACCGTTTCTGCCGAAAGGTGCCGGCAGCGTCCATCGTATACCGGCTCGCCGTCCGACGCGTGCGGGGCTGTGGCGGCGTGCAGCTGAGCACGGGTGCAAAAGCAGGGGTATATCAGTCCGCGGCTTTGCAGCTTGTCCAAAAGCTCTTGATAAAAAGTGGTTCGTTCGCTTTGATAATAGGGGGCATGCGGCCCGCCCCAGCTTCCTCCCGCGTCCCAGTCAAAGCCCAGAAAGCGAAGATCAGCCTCCAGCTGATTGGCATACTTCTGCGGAGAGCGCGCCTTATCTAAATCCTCCACCCGCAAAAGAAACTGTCCGCCTTGTGAACGGGCGGACAGCCAAGCCAGCATGGCGCAAAGCAGGTTGCCGAGATGCATACGACCGCTTGGTGTCGGCGCGAAACGCCCCACAACCGGATTTGCCATCTCCCCCACTCCCCGCCTTTGCCAATCGTTTCCTTTCTATTGTAGAGTTTTGTTATATTCCTGTCAAGTGTTTTACAGTCGCTAGTTTTGCAGAGCGCGATACGCGCTGTCCAGCAGATCACCGCCGCTGTCATGAGGCAGGGACCAAGCGCCTACCCCCGCCAGCCCCTTCTGGCGGGCCAAGCGAACCTTGGCAGCAATGGAAGCCGGATCGTCATATGAGATAAAGGTGTTGTTGCCATATAGATAAGGGACGCCTGTTTCCTTGTGTTCAAACCGGGAATATCCCGCTTTATCAATATATCCCTTGACCAATTGCGCATACCCCAGAGACGAGGCGGACGAAAAGCGGCTGTAAAGGCCATTACCTTCCTTTGAAACCCCCTGGTATTTGTACCCATAAAACGGCATGCCCAGCACCAGCTTGGACGCGCTAGCTCCCCGGCGCAGATATAGATGGATCGCATCGTTTACGCTGTTTTGATAGTGCGGCGTGCTGCCGGAGGGCGTGTATAGCGGAGCGTTAAAGTCAGCGAATGTGTCCCAAGGGCCGTGCATATCGTAGCTCATAAGAAAAATATAATCGACCAGCGGAAGAATACGGGTCAGCTCGATGCGATCTAAATAGCTGGAGGAAACCGCCCCCGCAATAGTAAGCAGATAGGATTTCCCATCTTTTCTTCCCTGCGCGTCCAGTTGTTCCCGCAAGGTCTGAAGTAAAAGAGTAAAATTCTGTTTGTCCTGCGGTCGATTATGATTTCCTGCCATTCCGCCGGACACGGGATATTCCCAATCCAAATCCACGCCGTCAAATCCATGTTCCCGAATAAAAGCCACGCAGCTTTGCGCAAAGGCTTTTCGGCTGTTCGCGGTGGCAGCGGCATCGGAAAAGTATCTGGAATAATCCCATCCGCCAACGGAAATAAGCGTTTTCAAATGGGGATGTTTTGTTTTTAGCTGACGCAACTTTTCAAAGTTGCGCCGGTCTGTAACCGGATCGGCCAAAGTAATCGTCAGCGTCTTCGGATCGATCTTAGCAAAAGCATACGGAATATGTGTCAGCTTATTTGCCGGTATTTTATCCGGCGTATAACCGGTTCCCGCGGACCAGCCGGTGTAGTAGCCTACCATTAAGCTCTTGGAGGGCGCTACAGCTGCCGGCGGCTTAGAAGTAGCGGTAGGTTTTCGGTTGGTTGAGACGGTGCTCTTTGAAGTCGCCGCGGTGGTAGAGGACTGCTTGCTGAAGGACGTTGACTCCTGACCAATTTGTTGCGAAGTCTGCTGGGAGATACTTTGACTCGGTTGCGTGGAGCTGGCGCTCGATTCGCTTTCCGCTGTTGTGGGCGAATTTTCTGTAATCGTGGTCGTGTTTTCCGGAGAGGGAGTCGTCGCGGCCAGTTCCGCGCCGCAGCCCATCATAAATGTGGGAATAAACATTCCTATGATTGCCCAAAAGGCAACATATCTCCATCTATTCATATACCATCACCCTTTGCAAATACTCGATGTCCGCCACTATCATAACAAAGGTAGAATCACTGATACAATGAATAAAAATTGGCAAGGAAAATCCAAGAAAATGGGTTGAAAAAAGCTGTAACCTCCGACTCCAGTTCTTAAGAAAAACCATTTGGGGTTGACCGACGCCAAAAGCACGATATAATAGACATGTGTTTTTGTAACTCATGTAAAGAGAGGATTCATTATGGAAAAGGATTCCGTCAAAAGCGTGTCGTCCATCTTGCGCGTTTTGTTCCGTGTCATTCAGGGAGCCGTTATCGGTCTGGGGGCGGTTCTTCCTGGTATCTCAGGCGGTGTACTCTGCGTTGTATTCGGTATTTACAAGCCAATTATGGAGCTCCTTTCTCATCCGCTTAAAAATTTTAAAACCCATGTGCCGAAGCTGCTTCCGGTCATCGTTGGCTTGGGCGTGGGGTTTATGGGGATAGCCAATTTGCTGTCGTTTTTCCTGGAGAAATATCCGGCGCCTTCAGTCTGTTTGTTCGTGGGGCTCATTGTCGGCATGATGCCCTCCCTGTTTCGTGAAGCCGGTGAAAAGGGAAGAAGCCAGGGCTCTTTCATCTCCATGGGCATTGCCATGGTTGCTGTGTTCGCCCTACTGCTTGGCCTGCAGTTTTCTTCTGTGCAAATTACCCCCAACTTCGCCTGGTATCTTTTCTGTGGTTTCTGCCTGGCTTTGAGCGTCATTGCTCCGGGTATGAGCTTTTCCACCCTGTTGATGCCGCTGGGACTTTATACGCCCTTTGTGGATGGTATCGGCCATTTAAACATGGGGGTTTTGCTCCCCGGCGGCTTAGGGGCACTGATTACAGTCATTCTTTTGGCGAAAGCCGTCAACGCTCTGTTTGAACGGTATTACTCCTTGGCTTTTCATGCCATTATCGGCATTGTAATTGCGGCAACAGCCATGATCATTCCATTTCAAAGCTTTGCCATCTCCGTTGGGCAATGTGTCGTCAATGTGCTCTGTCTGGCGGTTGGCATTATCGCCGCTCTGCTGCTTGATCGTTTTAACAGGAACGTCACGAAGACAAGTGAATAAGTAGCTGATTTTAATGAGTTTTATAAGAAGGCCCCGGAAGTTTTTACTTCCGGGGCCTTCTAGCTTTTGTTGCAGATTATAGGATCAGCATGGCATCTCCGAAGCTGAAAAACCGATAACGTTCCTGGACAGCATGCCGATAAGCAGCCATGGTGTTCTCGTAGCCCGCAAAGGCGCTGACCAGCATGATCAGCGTACTTTCTGGCAGATGAAAATTAGTCAACAGTCCATCTAGCACTTGAAAGGAATACCCTGGATAGATGAAAATATCCGTCCACCCTTCCGCCGGCCGTATTTTCCCGTCCGTTAAACCCACGCTCTCCAATGTCCGGCAGCTGGTGGTGCCTACGGCGATGACCCGCCCCCCGCTTTCGCGCGTCCGGTTGATGACATCGGCCGTGGCGGCGGAGAGTTCATAATGCTCCGCATGCATTTTGTGGTCCGTGATATTTTCCTCTTTTACAGGACGAAAGGTTCCGAGCCCCACGTGCAGAGTTACAAAAGCCACCTCGACGCCTTTATTCCGGATAGCCTGCAGCAGCTCCGGCGTAAAATGCAGCCCTGCCGTGGGCGCGGCAGCGGACCCCAATTCCCGGGAATATACCGTTTGATAACGCTCCTTGTCCTCCAACCGTTTGGTAATGTAATGCGGCAGGGGCATTTGTCCGATATTCTCCAATAGATTGTAGAAATTCCCGTCGTAGTGGAACTTGACCAGGCGGTTTCCGTCCTCTACCACTTCCAGAACCTCTGCCTCCAATAGACCGCCGCCAAAGGTCAGCACATTGCCCGGCTTCGCCTTACGCCCCGGACCGGCCAGCACCTCCCAAACGTCGTTTCCCTTCGGGCTGAGCAGCAGCAGCTCCACCGCGGCGCCGGTTTCCTTCCGCTGTCCGTAGAGCCTAGCCGGCAAAACCCGGCTGTCATTGAGTATTAAACAGTCGCCCGGCCGCAAATACTCGAGGACATGATAAAACTGGGTGTCTACCAATTCGCCTGTGTCCTTATCCATCACCAGCATCCGAGAATGATCCCGGGGCTCCGCCGGTTCCTGTGCGATAAGCTCCTGAGGCAGGTCGTAATAAAATTCATGGCGTTGCATAATCCATTCCACGTCTTTCTGCTGCAAATTTTATGAGTTGCTGAATTTCCTGTCGGAGGACAGATTCCAATTGACATTCCCGAGTACGAATGCTACAATGATAAAAAATACCTATGTTGAATATACCGGAATAGAGGAGCGTTCGATTATCAGTAGGCTGTGTGAGGCGCCGCGCCAACGATCACAGCAGAAAGGAATCAACGCCGAAGGAGGAAGTCCCACGGCAGGACGACCGCCTGGCTGCAGGGTGAATAACTGTGCGGCTGTCATCATACACTATGGTGGAGTGCTATTCGCTTGAGGAATTGCCCCTCAGGTCAACGCTTTCTATTATACGTCGATGACAGCCGGTTTTCAACCGGTTTTTTTATTACTCTTTTTAGGAAATATGGGTGCGCGCAGCCTCTCGGCGGCGTTCCCTTATTCGGAAAGGATGCAAGCGAATGAAAACGTACAACGTCGGCATTGTGGGCGCCACAGGCATGGTAGGGCAGCGATTTGCCACCCTGCTCGAAAACCATCCTTGGTTTCGTGTGAAGGTGCTGGCCGCCAGTCCTCGTTCCGCAGGGAAAACTTATGAGGAAGCGGTGGGCAGCCGTTGGGCCATGGATGTTCCCATGCCTGCTGCCATGAAGGATATGGTTATCCGGGACGCTTCCAAGGTGGAGGACGTGGCGAAAGACGTGGATTTTGTTTTTTGCGCCGTCGACATGCCCAAAGCAGAAATCAAGGCGCTGGAAGAGGCTTATGCCAAGGCGGAATGCCCGGTGGTATCCAACAACAGCGCCCATCGCGGCACACCGGATGTCCCCATGATCATTCCGGAATTGAATCCTGAGCATGCGGAAATCATCCCGTTTCAGCGTAAACGCCTGGGCACCTCCCGCGGGTTTATTTCCGTCAAATCCAACTGTTCACTGCAAAGCTATGTTCCAGCCCTCTTCCCGCTTTCCAGCTGGGGAGTCAGCAAGGCGCTGGTTTGTACCTATCAGGCCATTTCCGGCGCCGGAAAGACCTTTGCCAGCTGGCCGGAAATGGTGGACAATATGATTCCGTATATCGGTGGCGAAGAGGAGAAGTCGGAACAAGAGCCCTTGAAAATTTGGGGCAAGATACAAAATGGTGCGATTGTCCCCGCCACGTCTCCGGCTTTCACGGCGCAGTGCCTGCGTGTGCCGGTTTCCAACGGACATTTTGCCGCTGTGTATTGCAGCTTTGACCGTAAGCCCTCCAAGGAAGAGATTCTCACGGCCTGGAAATCCTTCCGCGGCCGGCCGCAGGAGCTGGAGCTTCCCAGCGCTCCCAAGCAGTTCCTCCACTATTTTGAGGAGGACAACATGCCTCAAACCCGCCTGCACCGGGATTTGGAAGGCGGTATGGCCATCTCACTGGGGCGTCTGCGCGAGGATACGCAGTATGACTACAAATTTGTCGGCTTGTCCCATAACACGCTGCGCGGTGCAGCGGGCGGCGCCGTTCTGCTTGCCGAACTGCTGTGTGCAGAAGGGTATATGGCCTGATTTTGATAAGGAGGCGTTTGACTGTGAGCAAAACGACCATTTTTACCGGGGCCGGAGTGGCGATCGTCACTCCCATGAATCCAGACGGCAGCGTCAATTACGAAAAATACCGGGAGCTTATCGACTGGCAGATTGAAAATGGCACCGACGCCATCATCACCTGCGGCACCACCGGCGAATCCTCTACCCTTGGACACGAGGAGCATATCGCCGTCATGCGCACGGCAGTGGAGCAGGCGGCTGGCCGGGTGCCTGTTATATCCGGGACGGGCTCCAACGACACCGCCTACTGCATCGAGTTGTCCAAAGAGGCGGAGGCCTTGGGAGCCGACGGGCTTCTCCTGGTCACGCCGTATTACAACAAGGCGTCCCAAAAAGGGCTGATTCTGCACTACACCGCCATTGCCGACGCCGTCAACCTGCCGATTATTCTTTACAATGTTCCATCCCGCACCGGGGTGGAAATGAAACCGAAAACCATTGCGGAGCTGGCAAAGCACCCCCGTATCGTCGGCGTCAAGGAGGCTAACGGCAACATCTCCGCCGCGGCGCAGGTTGCCGCCCTGTGCGATATCGATATGTACTCGGGCAACGATGATCAAATCGTTCCCCTGCTGTCCTTGGGCGGTAAGGGTGTGATTTCGGTGCTGTCCAATATTCTCCCCCGCCCGACTCACGATATTTGCGCCAAATGGTTTGCCGGCGATGTGCAGGGAAGCCGGGATTTGCAGCTTCAGTATCTGGAGCTGGCCAATGCCCTGTTTACCGACGTCAATCCCATCCCCATTAAGGAAGCCATGAATCTGATGGGCATGCAGGTCGGCGGTTGCCGGTTGCCGCTGTGCGGCATGGACGATGCCGCGCGGGAAGCTTTGGCGGCGGTTCTGCGGAAATATCATTTGATGGCCTGATACGGCCTTACTGAACGCCCGCCGGACAACCGACGGGCGTTTGCATAAGAAAGGATGTGCTAACTATGACGCGCTTAATTCTAAGCGGCTGCAACGGCAAAATGGGCCGAGTCATTACCTCCTGCGTGGAGAGCCGCTGCGACTGTACGATTGTAGCCGGTTTTGATATCAACACGGAAAGCCATGCTGGCTATCCTGTTTACGCCAATCCTGCCAACTGCAACGCCGAGGCGGACGTACTCATTGATTTCTCTCACCCCTCTGCGTTGGCCGGAGTTCTGGCCTATGCGCAGGAACATCGGATTCCCGCGGTTATCGCCACGACAGGCCTGTCCAATGAACAAGTCGAGGAAATCAAAACGGCCGCCTCGGTTATTCCGGTGTTTTTCAGCGCCAATATGTCTCTGGGGATCAACCTGCTGATGGAATTGGTTCGTAAAGCCGCCGCTGTTTTGGGCAACGATTTCGATATTGAAATTCTGGAAAAGCATCATAATCAGAAGCTGGACGCTCCTTCCGGTACGGCCTTAATGCTGGCGCAGGCCGCCTCCGACGGTGTGGATTACCATCCGGAGTTCGTATATGAACGGCATTCCGTGCGCAAAAAAAGAGATAAGACTGAAATTGGCATTTCCGCCATTCGCGGCGGCACCATCGTGGGAGAGCACGATGTGATTTTCGCCGGCCGGGACGAGGTGTTGACGCTTAGCCACGCTGCCATGTCCAAGGAGATTTTCGCGGTCGGGGCACTGAACGCCGCCCTCTTCCTTCACGGCCGTCCCGCCGGGTTTTATTCCATGACGGATGTTGTCAATGCGGTATAAAGCAATAAAAAGGAACCGGACGCCTAAAAGCGTCCGGTTCCTTTTTATTGCTACTGATTATTCGGCAGAGGTTTCCTCGGCAGCTTCTTCAGCCGCAGGGGTTTCATCGTCGGAGGCATCCGCAATGGTCGCCGCCTCCTCTTCGCCATCTTCCAGCAAGGCACGAATAGACAAGCTGATACGCTTGCTGTCATAGTCGATGTTGGTGATCTTCACCCGGACTTCCTGGCCGATTTTCAACTCATCCTGAGGCTTCTCGATGCGGCGATCCGCAATCTGAGAAATGTGGATGAGGCCGTCGATCCCCGGAATGATTTGGGCAAAGGCGCCGAAGGTGGTCATCCCCACCACTTTGGCGGTCACTACGGAACCAATCGGGTAATTGGCTTTGAAAATCTCCCACGGATTGTCTTCCGCCTTGCGGTAGCCGAGGGAAATCTTGTGCTTCTCGGTGTCCAGATCCCGGATATACACATCCACGGTGTCGCCGACGTTTACCACTTCGGAAGGATGCTTGATGCGGGCCCAGGACAGTTCGGAAATATGCACCATACCGTCCACGCCGCCCAAATCCACAAACGCGCCATAGGACGTCAGTGACTTAACGACACCGGTATACCGCTGGCCGACTTCCGCCTGCTCCCAGAAAGCGGCTTCCTTCGCCTTGCGCTCCTCTTTCGCCACCAGGCGGATGGAACCTACCGCACGGCGGCGACTGGTGTTCACCTCGATAATCTTAAAGCGAACCTCCTGCTTGAGCAGCGGGGAGAGATCCTCCATCCGGGTCACGGAAGCGTGGGAAGCCGGGATGAAAACGCGCACGCCATTAGTTACGGCCAGAACGCCGCCCTTGATAACGTCGGTGATGACACCGTCCAGGATATCGCCGTTCGCTTCCGCCTCAACGACCTTATCCCAGCCCTTCAGGGTATCAACGCGCTTCTTGGAGAGCATAATCGTGCCCTCCTGATCGTTGGTGCGCATGATGAGCAGTTCCAACTCATCGCCCACTTTGACCAGTTCCTCGGGGTTGACGTTCGGATTAGCGGACAGCTCGTCCACAGGAATATAACCCGCCTGCTTGCGGCCGACCACTTCCACCTGCACTTCGTTGGGGGCGATGCCCACGACAATGCCGCGTACTCTTTCATCTGTACTTAAACTTTGAAGAGATGCCTCCAGCGCCTCCTCAAAACTCATTTCCTCAAAGGACTTGGCAGGTGCGGCTTCTTCGACAGCTTCTGCCGCCGCATTGGCTTCCGGAGTTTCGGTGGTCTCCGTCACTTCGGTTTCCTGGACTTCGTTGTTGTTCACGATCTCAGACATGGTTGAAAGTACCTCCTTTATAATACCGGCGGGCGTAGACGCCCCCGCAGTAATCCCAATGGCCCGTGCGCCGATAAATTGCCGCTTGTCCAGTTCTTCGGCCGACTCTATCAGCAAGGTAGGACAATTTTCCGAACAGACATCGCGCAGCTTGGCGGTATTGGAACTCTGGCGCCCGCCGACAATCACCATTTTGTCGCATTCCTGCGACAAAATAACCGCCTCATTTTGTCGTTCGGCAGTCGCATTACATATTGTATCAAAAATCAGAAGATTTGTATAGTGGTTTTTTGCGATTTCCGAACACTTTTCCCAAACATTCATATTAAAGGTGGTTTGCGCCACCATTATCACTTGTTTTTCTCCACCGAATTCGTCGGTTTTTATCCACTCTTCTAAATCTTGAGCGCTTGAAAAAACAAACGAAGGGCCGCTGCAATGTCCGCGAATCCCCATCACCTCCGGATGTCCCTCGTCCCCGGCGATCAGCACCGTGTAGCCATTCGCCGATTTCTCCGCGACAATACGGTGGATTTTCGCAACAAACGGACAGGTTGCGTCGCAGAGGTCCAGGCCTAGTTCCCGCGCTTTGTCATAAATCTCCTGCGCCACTCCATGGGAGCGGATGACCAGAACACAGCCGGCGGGCACCTCCTCCGGCACCTCGACAATCCGGACGCCGCGCTCCGTCAGCTCCTCCACCACCTGCGGATTATGAATAATCGGTCCGAGTGTACATACCTGCCTTCCCTCATCCAGAAGGTCCCTCACCATGTTGACCGCTTTGTTGACCCCAAAACAGAAACCCGCTGTTTTGGCCAAGCGTATGTTTGCAGCTTTCATTGGTTCTCCTCGATCATACGCCCGATCCGCTCGCTCATCATCCGGGTGGCATACCGGAGATCCGGCTGATCCTTATTATCCAAATGTAGTTCTTCCGAGGTAATTAGGGGGCCGAACACAATCTTCGTTCTATGGAAAGGCCGCAGATGCTGATTTTTTGTGACAATGCAAACGGGCAGAACGTTCGCCCCAGTCTGGGATACGATAAGAGCGGCGCCAGATTTAAAGCGCCCCAGCTTCCCGTCCTTTGAACGGGTTCCTTCCGGGAATATGCCCATGATTCGTCCCGATTCCACCACATCCCTGGCCGTGTCGATCGCCCCGCTGTCCCCTTTCCCGCGCCTGACGGGAAAAGCCCCCAGCTGTTTGCCGAAGAACCAGTTGTTAAAGCGGCTGTGAAACAGCTCTTCCTTAGCCATGAAATAAATATGACGCCTCTGCCCCATTTCCAGAAAAACCGGATCAATTTCGGAAATATGGTTGCATATCAACACGATGCGATCCGTATCGGAAGCCGGCGGAATATGCTCCCGTCCCAGCGTTTTGAAGGGAAAAATCAAATGTGCCAAGGGCGTACAGAGCCGAATCAGAAATTTTCCGAAGTTCATACGCTCTTTCATCCGATTGCCTCCAGCGCTAGTTTTTTCAGAACCTCCACCGACTGCTCGAGCGTATTCCCAGTCGTATCCACTAGGATGGCGTCGTCGGCCGGCTTCAGGGGCGCCGCCTCGCGATGACTGTCGTCATAATCCCGCTTAATCATGTCCGCCAGTACCTCCTCAAAGGTCGTAGCGACACCCTTTTCCTTCAGCTCCATATACCGCCGTGTGGCCCTGTCTTCCGGCGAAGCCGTCAGGAAAACTTTCAACCCCGCCTTTGGCAGTACCACCGTGCCGATATCCCGGCCATCCATAATGACGTTCTGGCTGACGGCTGTATCCCTCTGCAGCTGGAGCAGGAAAGCTCGCACCTCCGGCAGCGCCGACACCGCCGAAGCCGCCATGGAAACCTCGGGCGTGCGAATCCGTTCACTAACATCCTCGCCGTTGGCAAACACCCGCTGTACCCCATCCACATAGCGGAGCTCCAGCTGCAAATCTTTCAAAAGCGGCGCTACCTGCTCCGCCCTGGAAGGGTCGGCCCCCGCCGTAAGAGCGCAGTATCCCACCGTGCGGTACAACGCGCCGGTATCCACATAAATAAACGCCAGTTCCTTGGCCAGAATGCGGGCTATGGTGCTTTTTCCGGCGCCGGCCGGGCCATCAATGGCAATCGCTAAAGGTTTCGTCATGGGTTTTATTCTTCCTTTCGAGGGTGTTGCAGCTGTAATTATATATGATGGCCCAAAGCCATTCCGGTCGAAAAAGCAATTTGCAGATTAAAACCGCCCGTATAAGCATCCACATCCAGCACTTCGCCGGCAAAGTACAAACCGCTTACCAGCTTGGATTCCATCGTTTTAGCCTGGACTTCCTTCACGGAAACGCCGCCCGATGTGATAATGGCCTCCTCCACCGGACGAAACCCGCGGATGCTTACGGGAAAGGCCTTGAGCAGAGATACCAGCCGGTTTCGTTCCTCCCGGGTGATGGAATGCCCTTTTGTATCGCCGGCTATGGCGGCCAGGCGCAGCACCACCGGAATGGCCGTGCGCGGCAGTAGTTTGCCGAGAGTGTTGGCCACGTCGGCGTTTTTATACGCCTGCAAATCCCGCAGGACCCGGTTATCTAGCTGCTCCGGCGTCAATCCCGGTTTCCAGTCGATCCACAGCGTGTACCGTCCCGGTACCATATGCCGCATATGGGCGCTGGCGCTGAGAACCATCGGACCCGATACACCGAAATGGGTAAACAGCATTTCTCCCAAATCCGAGCAAATGCTGCCGCCGCTTTCGTTGTCCACCACCCGAAGCCCCACATTTTTCAAGGCCAGTCCCTGCATGTCCCCACACCAGCTGTCGTTCGATTCCAAGGGAACCAGCGAAGGCCTGGGCGGCACAATGGTATGACCAGCCTGCTCAGCGAGACGATAGCCGTCTCCGGTGGAACCTGTCAGCGGATAGGACAGCCCGCCTGTGCAAACCGCCACCGCATAGGCCGGCAATACGGAACCGTCCTCCAGCCTCACACCGGTACATACCCCGTCCTCCAAGCACAGCGATACGGCTCTTCCTTGGTGAAAGCGACACCCGCCCCCCCGCGCATACCGCACCAAAGCGTCCACGATATCCACGGCCTTGTCCGAAACGGGAAACACACGGTTCCCGCGTTCTGTTTTAAGCGGGACGCCCTGCTGCTCGAAAAAATCCATCGCGTCCTGCGGGGAAAACTGATTGAGGGCACTGTACAAAAAGCGCCCATTCTCCGGTACATGCTCGATAAACTCGTCGATGGTGCATCGATTGGTAACGTTGCACCGGCCTTTGCCGGTAATCATCACCTTGCGCGCCATGCGGGGATTGCGCTCTATCACCGTAACATCTAATCCGCGGCGAGCGGCACAGCCTGCCGCCATAAGACCGGCAGCTCCTCCGCCGATCACCAGTATTTGCATGCCATCCAATCCCCTTATTCAGAAACCTCTTCAAATGGCTGAAAAACCTGATAGGTCTCCCACAGCTGTTCGAGTTCCGTCAGCCGGGCGGCGTTGCTGTCCATCTTTTTCAGCGACACGGCCACCAGCAATGCGTTGATAATACTCAGCGGCGCGACCAAGGAATCCACGATGGTGGCCATATCGCTGTGCGCCAACAGCAGATAGGACGCGTACTCCGCTATAGGGGACAGCACGCTGTCTGTAATCGCAATGATCTTCGCCTGCCGGGAATGTGCGAAGTGGACGGTCTTTACCGCCTTGCTGGAATAGCGGGGAAAGCTCAAGCCGATGATGGCGTCCTGCTCCCCTATCTGCAGCATTTCCTCCAGAATTTCCGTTTCGCTCGAGGTGTAAATCAAATGGATATCCGGCAGCAGCAGCTTTAAATAATAGGCGAGAAAATTGGCCAGCGCCCGACAGCTGCCGGCGCCGAAAATATACACCCGCCGAGCCTCCACAATGGCGTCCACCGCCTGATAAAACACGTCGCGGGGAAGCTCCTCCAGCGTTTGACGAATGTTGGCCATATCATAGGCCATTACATTGTCCAGCACCTCGTCGTCCGCCATACGGGCCCGGGTCACCTCGATGCGCTGGACGGTGGTCAGCTTGCTGCGGATCAACTCCTGCATGGCTTTCTGAAGCTGCGGATACCCGTCGAACCCCAGTTCCGCCGCGAAGCGCACCACGGTCGATTCGCTGACGCCGACCGTCTCTCCCAGCTTGAAGGCCGTCATAAAAGCGGCCGATTCATAATGCTCCTGAATATATTGTGCAATCCGTTTCTGCCCCTTTGAAAAACCGGCGGCATGCTCCGATATATGGGCAATCAGATTCGTCTTCAAAGCCAGCACCCCCTCCCGGATATTCTATAGCGTTTACGGAGAAAATGCAAGCTTTATTATTCTTTCCTGCAAAATCATCCATGACGGAACAGACGGGCCAGCTTGGGCTGAAGCACGCGGAGATAAGTGGTGATCACCCCGGTCAGCGCAATATCATATAAAACGAACGCTACGTTCCCGATCGCCAGTATGACGAACGGCAAATCCAAGCCGAATATCTCAAAGGAATCGGCCGGCAGCCCGAGAAATGTCAGCATAATCCAATATGCGCCTATCATCGTCAAGTTAAACACAGCCAGCTTGATAATCCACTCCAGCCAAATCTTCCGCAGCCGCTCGATCAGCGCCTTAAGTACCGGATAATACCCGAAAAAGGCGATAAACAACACCTTGGCTTCCATGGACGGCGTGATCAGCAGCGACAGCAGCGCCACGCAGGCGTAGGACATCCAGCCCCACTTAACCCCTATCTCCAATATAATGGGGATCAGTACAGCTCCCGCAAGAGCCGGCAGCCCCATTTCAGAAATCGGCAGTATGGTCAGCAGCATACAGACCAGAGATAACGCGCATAAAATACCGCCCAAAGCCACCTTGGCACTCTGTCTCACAAATCCTGTCCTCCCTTTTATCCATGCGCCGCAACGCTAAACAACCCGTGCAGCAAGGCGGCACGGGTTGTCGGCTTCCGATTAACAGCAGCGGATGAAATCGCCGCCCATACATTCGCAGCAGCAGTCGGCGCAAAGCAGGCCGCTGCACATATCGCAGCCGGAACAGCCGCCGGCGGATTGCTGCCGATTGGACGTCCGGAACCCGCCGGTCTGCCGCTGCATGTTCATCTGATTGAGAGCGGAGCGGTATTCCATATTGCCGGGATCCATACGGGTGGCCGTGCTGAAATGATTATAGGCGTCCTCCAGCCATCCCTTTTTAAACAGGACGCTTCCTTTCAAAAAATACCATTCGGCATCGCGAGAGGCGGAAGGAATCCCGTCCAGCAGCACCTCCGCGTCCACAATCCGGCCGGTGCTCACCATGCTGCGGATATCGGCGAAGCGGGTGCTGCGCGCGGCGGAACCGCCGCCGGCTTGCCCGCTTCCCCCCTGCTTACGCATCCGGATAATGGTATCGTAAGCTTCGTTGATTTCCTGCATCTTTTCCTGCGCCAAATCAGACAGCGGATTGTTGGCGTAATTGTCCGGGTGATATTTACGCGCCATTTCCCGATAAGCGGTTTTAACCTCCTCGTCGGTGGCCTCAGGAGAAATCTCCAATACTTTATAAGGATCGTTCACGCTCATCAGGGCTCCTTTTCTTTCAGCGGCTTTTTATGGGGGCCTTCGCGGGTAAGCGCCTCTTTCTGGGCGGCGGGCATCCCCAATTCCAATATATTGCGTAAAATGCCGTCGAAACGGCGAACATGAAGTAAATTGTAAGCGGCAAGGCATTCAGCCAAACAGGCGTTTAGAGTGAACCTGGCATACTCCCGGGTGTCTTTGACCGCCTGAATGTCGCCCTTTTCCAAGCCACGGACAAGGATATAGGGATTATAGCTCCCGTTCTCCAAGTCTTCCGGCAAATCCTCCGCCGCATCCACGAGATAAATCCAACGACCCAGGCAGTAGCCGAACCGATCGCGTATTTTCTCCTCTCGCTCATCCGCGGCTCCCATCCTCGCCAGATAGGCCAGCATCATCGCGCTCGGCTCGGCAGCGGCGTCGAGGGACGCCGTTTTGGAAGTCTCCAACTCCGCCTGCCTGTCCATACAGGTCTGTATATGAGCGGCCAGCTCCGGATAGGCTTTGGCCGCCTTTTTCTTGGCACGGGAGGCGAAGGGCAGCAACAGCCTCGCCGGCAGGCTGTGGAAAAAACCGTTGTCGGCCATGTTGTCCTTGAGCTTGTGATACATCAGCAGGGTGGCAGCGTCGGCCGCAAATTCCACATGCGTGTTCTCGCAGCAGCAAGTCCGCTTTTTCAGCGGATTGAAGGTACAACGTCCTTTTTTGAAGCCGGTGCAGGTATCCGAAAGCGCCATGCGAAAAACGGCTAAAAAAGTAAAATCGTAGCTGAGCGTCATCCTTGCCATGACGCCGTACCGTTTCCCCAGTTGCTTGCACAGGGAACAATAAACCCCTTGATAATGCTCAAATTCGGCCATCTTCAATTCGGGTTTATAAATACGCACATAGCCAAACATAACGTCCCAACTGTTACCCTTCCTGATGGAATCTGAATATTATCATAGCGTAAACAATCGAATAGTATATGAAAGAATTGTAAATATTCCTTTGTGCGGCCATCAATTTCACACCTTGCCAGAAGACAGGCTCTGTATAGTGTACGGTTGTCCAAAACAGAATATACCTGCCGCTTCCCGGAAAAAGCCACAGCATCGGCAAACCCGCCGCCGATATAGCATCAGCAGCGGGTTTGCCTATTCCTGTTCACTTGAGAACCGATCGCAGGTATTGTCCCGTATAGGATTTTTCCACGGCGGCAATTTCCTCCGGCGTACCGCAGGCGACCACTGTGCCGCCTTTGTCGCCGCCCTCCGGCCCTAAATCCACCACATAATCCGCCGTTTTAATGACATCCAGATTGTGTTCAATCACCACAACTGTGTTGCCGGTGTCCACCAGCTTCTGCAGCACCTCGATAAGCTTGTGAACGTCCGCCGTGTGCAGGCCGGTGGTGGGCTCATCCAGAATATAAATCGTACGGCCCGTGGCCCGTTTGGACAGCTCGGTGGCCAGCTTGACGCGCTGCGCCTCACCGCCGGACAGCGTGGTGGCGGGCTGTCCGATTTTGATATACCCCAGCCCCACGTCCAGAAGTGTTTGCAGCTTTCGCGCAATCTTCGGGATGCTGCCGAAAAACTCCACGCCCTCCTCCACGGTCATGTTGAGCACATCGTCAATGCTTTTGCCCTTATACTTCACTTCCAAGGTCTCCCGGTTATACCGATGACCCTTGCATACCTCGCAGGGGACGTAAATATCTGGGAGAAAGTGCATTTCGATTTTAATGATACCGTCTCCCTGACAGGCCTCGCACCGTCCTCCCTTGACGTTGAAGGAAAAACGGCCGGAGGAAAAGCCTCTCATCTTGGCGTCGGCCGTGGAGGCGTACAGCTCCCGGATATCGTTGAACACCCCCGTATAGGTGGCCGGATTGGAACGAGGCGTCCGCCCGATTGGCGCCTGGTTGATGTCAATCACTTTATCTAAGGCATCCAGCCCGGTCATCTCCCGATGAGCGCCCGGCCTGGTATGGGCGCCGTTCAAATCGCCCGCCAGCTTTTTGTATAGGATTTCATTGACCAGCGAAGATTTGCCCGAGCCCGAAACCCCGGTCACGCAATTGAAAGCCCCCAGCCGGAACGATACATCCACGTTTTTCAGGTTGTTTTCGGTCGCCCCTAAAATGGTCAGCAGCTTGCCTGATCCCGGCCGCCGCGTCTGTGGAACGGGAATCTTTTTCCGGCCGCTGAGATATTGACCGGTTATGGATTCCGGGCAATCCGTGATGCTTGCGGAAGGACCGGAATAAATTACATGCCCGCCATGGATGCCGGCGCCCGGCCCCACGTCTACAATCCAATCCGCCGCCCGCATCGTGTCCTCGTCGTGCTCGACTACAATCAGCGTATTCCCCAAATCCCGCAGCCGCTTGAGGGTTGCCAGCAGCTTGTCGTTGTCCCGCTGATGCAGGCCGATGCTGGGTTCATCGAGTATATAAAGCACGCCCATCAGGTATGACCCGATTTGGGTGGCCAGCCGGATCCGCTGGCTTTCTCCGCCCGACAAGGTCCCCGACGCCCGGGATAGGCTCAGATACTCCAATCCGACGCTTTGCAGGAAACCGAGCCGCTCCCGGATTTCCTTGAGAATGCGGTCGCCAATCAGATGCTCCCGATCGCTCAGCTCGATGCCGGACAGGAAATCGAGCGCATCGGACACCGATTTACAGGACAGCTCGGAGATGTTGATCCCCCCTACCGTCACCGCCAGGCTCTCCTTGCGCAACCGCTCGCCGTGACATTCCGGACAAGGCACCTCGCTCATATAGGCTTCCAGCTCTTCCCGCATCCAGTCGCTGGTGGTTTCTTTGTAGCGGCGCTGCAAATTGTTGAGAACGCCCTCGAATTCCGTGAAGTATTCGCCGTGTCCGTATTCCTTTTGTCTGATCAGCTTGATTTTTTCTCCCTTGGTTCCATAAAGAAGAATATCGACGATTTCCTTCGGCAAATCCTTGACGGGCGTATCCAGTGAGAAGTGGTAATGGGCGGCCAATCCCTCGTAGTACATCTGCGCGATGGTGCCGCCGTCCACATAATTCCAGCCGCTGGCGTGGATGGCCCCCTGCCGGATAGAAAGCTTTCGATTGGTAAGGATCCGATCCGGATCCATGGACATGTACATCCCCAAACCCGTGCACTTGGGACAGGCGCCAAACGGGTTGTTGAAGGAGAACATGCGGGGAGACAATTCTTCCACACTGACCCCATGCTCCGGGCAGGAATAATTCTGCGAAAAGGTCAGTTCCTCTCCGCCAATGACATCCACGGTCAGCAGACCGCCGGTCAAGGAGGTGGCCGTTTCGATGGAATCCGCCAGCCGTCCTTTGATATCCGGCTGCACCACCAGCCGATCCACCACGATTTCTATCGTATGCTTCTTGTTCTTTTCGAGAGTGATGGCCTCGGACAAATCGTAAAGATTGCCGTCTACCCGCACCCGCACATATCCGGATTTCCGGGCGGCCTCGAACTCCTTGACGTGTTCGCCCTTACGCCCGCGCACCACCGGCGCCAGCAGCTGAATCCGGGTGCCCTCCTCTAGAGACAGTATCTGATCCACAATCTGATCGACCGTCTGCTGCTTAATCTCCCGGCCGCAGACGGGACAATGCGGGATGCCAATATTGGCATATAGCAGCCGCAGATAGTCGCTGATCTCCGTGACGGTGCCCACCGTGGAGCGCGGATTTTTGGAGGTGGTTTTCTGATCGATGGAAATAGCCGGCGAAAGCCCTTCGATAAAATCTACGTCCGGCTTGTCCATCTGCCCTAAGAACTGTCGCGCATAGGAGGACAGACTCTCCACATAGCGCCGCTGCCCCTCTGCATAGATCGTGTCGAAGGCCAGCGAGGACTTGCCGGAGCCGGATATGCCTGTAAAGACAATTAGCTTGTCACGTGGAATTTCTATATCCACGTTCTTGAGGTTATGCTCTCGGGCGCCTTTGACGATCAGTTTGGTGTTTTGCATGTACAAATCAAGCCTTTCAAGGAGCTAATTCCAGCCCTATTTCATATTCTGCAGTTCCTGTATGCGATCGCGCAGATACGCCGCGTGTTCAAACTCTAGCAGCTTCGCGGCGTTTTTCATTTCCCGCGTCATTTCCTCAATCAGCTTGAGCCGTTCAGCCTTACTCAGACGCTTGAGAGGTTTATCGATTTTTCCGGAATGCTTGGAGGTGATTTCAATGACCTCCCGCACATCCTTGATGATGGTCTTCGGCACGATGCCGTGCGCCTCGTTGTATGCCATTTGAATAGCGCGGCGCCGGTTGGTCTCGGCAATGGCCCGTTCCATGGAGGGTGTCACCTGATCGGCATACATAATAACCTGTCCCTGCGCATTGCGGGCCGCCCGGCCGATGGTCTGCACCAGGCTGGTTTCCGAGCGCAGAAATCCTTCCTTGTCCGCGTCCAGGATGGCCACCAGCGAGACCTCCGGAATATCCAGGCCCTCCCGCAGTAGGTTGATACCGACCAGGACATCGAATTCGCCCAGCCGCAAATCCCGAATAATCTCCATACGTTCCATGGTGTCGATATCGTGATGCATATAGCGAATTCGGATACCGTTATTTTCCAGGAAGGTTGTGAGATCCTCCGCCATCTTTTTGGTCAGCGTGGTGACCAGCACGCGTTCCTTTCGCCCGGCCCGCTGCCGAATTTCCTCCATCAGATCGTCTATCTGCCCTTCAACCGGCTTGACGATCACCTCGGGGTCCACCAACCCGGTGGGACGAATCACCTGCTCCACGATCTGGGCGCTCTTCTGTCGTTCCAAATCGCCCGGCGTCGCGCTGACAAAAACGACCTGGTTGACCCGATCGTAAAACTCGTCGAAATTCAGCGGCCGGTTGTCAAAGGCGCTGGGCAGCCGGAACCCGTAGTCCACCAAGCTCCTCTTTCGCGCATAATCGCCGCCGAACATGCCGCGTACCTGGGGCAGCATGACATGGGACTCGTCCACAAACAAAAGGTAGTCCTTGGGGAAATAATCCAGCAGCGTAAACGGCGTGGAGCCGGCGGGCCGGCCGGCCAAAACGCGGGAATAGTTCTCAACACCCTTGCACACGCCGATTTCCTGCAGCATCTCGATATCGTAACGCGTGCGCTGCAAAATACGCTGCGCCTCCAGCAGCTTTCCCTCCTGCTTGAACCACTCAACCCGTTCCTGCAGCTCCTGCTCGATATTCTGAATCGCGTCCTGCATTTTTTCCGGCGGTACGATGTAATGGGAGGCCGGGTAAATCGCCACATGGTTGACGACACCCTTCAGCTCGCCGGTCAGCGGATGGATTTCGCTGATACGGTCTATCTCATCCCCAAAAAACTCCACACGGATGACCGTTTCGCTGGAGCCGCTGGTGAAAATCTCCACCACGTCTCCCCTGACCCGGAATTTGTTGCGGATAAAATTGATGTCGTTGCGCTCATATTGCAGCTCGACCAGCTTGGCGAGCAAATCGTCCCGCTTTTTTCGCATGCCCGGCCGCAGCGAAATCACCATGCTGCGGTAGTCGATCGGGTCGCCCAAACTGTAAATGCAGGACACGCTGGCCACAATGATCACGTCTCGTCTCTCCGACAGAGCGGACGTGGCCGAATGCCGCAGCTTATCGATTTCGTCATTGATGGCGGAATCCTTCTCAATATAAGTGTCCGTGGAGGCAATATACGCCTCCGGCTGATAATAATCGTAATAGCTGACGAAATATTCGACCGAGGACTCGGGGAAAAACTCGCGAAATTCGCTGCACAGCTGGGCGGCGAGCGTCTTATTGTGGGCCAAAACCAGGGTAGGTTTTTGCACCTGCTGAATAATATTGGCCATAGTAAATGTTTTGCCGGAACCCGTTACGCCCAGCAGAGTCTGCTCTTTGTCCCCTCTTTTGATTCCCTCCACCAGCTTGGCAATCGCTTCCGGCTGGTCTCCCGTGGGTTTATAAGGGGCCACCAATTTAAACAATTCCCGCTCAGTTTTTTCACTCATCACACGAATCCTCATGACGGCTTCTATCAGCCGCTTATTGACACGAATGCCGCTTGGGACACGGCAATCAGATTAGAACAAACGTTTCTGTTATTCTACCTCTTTCGGCCTGCTTTGTCAATCTTTTTAGCAGGTCCGGATAGCGCAATTTTTCAGACGAAGAGTATCTCCTTGTTTGGACAACACTAGGTATGCCCAGTTTTGCCGCTTTCTTCACGAAAAATCAAAATCACCAGTTCACTGGTGGTTTCGTTTGTTTCGCTTATTCGAGACGATACGGTACGCGATATAATTCCCGTTTATAAATTGTTTACCATTCCGCCCTTGACAGGGATTTCCAAACCTGTTAGACTATTGTTTACACAAAAGGGAGTAGTTACAAGCTTCGTTGTCAACAACTCGATTCTTCGGAATCTGGCAATGAACGCCGAATATCGGTAACAAGACTTTTGGATGGCTTCTCCGCCCTGCGCGGAGGCTGTCTGAAAGTCTTTTTTATTTGGTCGGTTTCTGCTCATACTACTCTCGTATAAGGAGGATGCATATGCCTACGTATTATAACCGCTCCGGCGAGGACGTCCTGCGGCAGCTTCACTCGTCTCCCAAAGGACTGACCGAGGAGCAAGCCCGGCAAATCGCACTGGAAAGCGGCCCCAATGCCTTGACAGAGGGTAAAAAGAAGGGCGTCGTCCGGATTTTTCTGGAGCAGTTCAAGGATTTGCTGGTGCTCATTCTGATCATCGCCGCCGTGGTGTCCCTGCTGTCCGGCCATGGAGAGAGCACCTTTGTTATCTTCGCCGTCATCCTGCTCAATGCCGTGCTGGGCACCGTCCAGTATTTCAAGGCGGAAAAATCCCTGGCCAGCCTGAAGGCCATGTCCTCCCCGTCCGCCAAGGTACTGCGCGGCGGCGTCAAGCTGGAAATACCCTCCCGGGAGGTGGTGCCCGGCGATATCGTCCTGCTCGAGGCCGGGGATCTGGTGGTGGCCGATGGGCGGATACTGGAGAACTATTCGTTGAAGGTCAACGAAAGCTCCCTGACCGGCGAATCGGAAGGGGTGGATAAAAGCGCCGAAATCCTCTCCGGCGACACCGTGGCCTTGGGGGATCAGAAAAACATGGTGTTCTCCGGCTCCCTCGTCACCTACGGCCGGGCCACCGTGGTCATCACCGCCACCGGCATGCGGTCGGAGCTCGGTAAAATCGCCTCCCTGATGAACCAGACCCAGCAGCGCAAAACCCCTCTGCAGCAGAGCCTGGACAATTTCAGCAAAAAACTAGCCCTGATCATCCTGGTGATCTGCGCGCTGGTCTTCGGCCTGTCTATGTACCGCGAAGCCTCCTTCCTCGATTCTCTGATGTTTGCCGTGGCCCTGGCCGTGGCGGCTATTCCCGAGGCTCTCAGCTCCATTGTCACTATCGTCCTGGCCCTGGGTACCCAGAAAATGGCCCGGCAAAACGCCATCATCAAGGATTTGAAAGCGGTGGAAAGCCTGGGTTCCGTCTCGGTTATCTGCTCGGATAAGACCGGTACCCTCACCCAGAACCGCATGTGCATCCAGCAGATATATGCCGACGGCGTTCTCCTGGACGGCCGGGATCTCGACCTGGCCAATCCCGCACAGCGGCTGCTGCTGAAAACCGCCGTACTGGCCAGCGATGCCACCGACGTGGATGGCGTGGCCATCGGTGACCCGACGGAAATCGCCCTGGTGCAGCTGGCCGACGTTTTCGGCGTGGAGGAGGTTTCCTACCGGGAACAGCATCCCCGCTTGGGCGAAATCGCCTTTGATTCCGACCGCAAGCTAATGAGCACGCTTCACGATGTGGATGGCGTTCCCACCCTGATGACCAAGGGCGCCATCGACGTGCTGCTGTCCCGCTCCACCCGCCTGCTCACCGCGCAGGGAACCCGTCCTCTCACCGAGTCGGATCGGCAGGTCATTCTCGGGGTGAACACGGATCTCTCGGAAAACGGCCTGCGGGTGCTGGCCTTCGCCTGCCGGGAACTGGACGCGCCCCGTCAGCCCACCTTGGAGGATGAAACGGATTTTACCTTCATCGGCCTCATCTCCATGATTGACCCGCCACGGCCCGAATCCGTCCAGGCGGTGGCCGACGCCCGGCGGGGCGGCATCCGCACCGTTATGATCACCGGTGATCATAAGGTGACCGCCACCGCCATCGCCCGGCAGATTGGGATTTTCGACGACGGGGATCTGGCGGTAGACGGTGTGGAACTGGACGCTATGCCGGACAGCGAACTGGATGAAAAGCTGCCCCGCATCGCGGTCTACGCCCGTGTCTCCCCCGAGCATAAAATCCGCATCGTTTCCGCCTGGCAGCGCCGCGGCTGCATCGTCTCCATGACCGGCGACGGCGTCAACGACGCGCCCGCCCTGAAAAAGGCCGACATCGGCGTGGCCATGGGTATCACCGGCACTGAGGTGAGCAAGGACGCCGCCTCCATGATTTTAGCGGACGATAATTTCGCCACCATTGTCAAGGCTGTGGTCAACGGCCGCAGCGTTTTCACCAACATCAAAAACGCCATCACCTTCCTGCTTTCCGGCAACACGGCGGGCATCCTGTGCGTACTATATACCTCCCTGCTGGCCCTGCCCGTCCCCTTCGCCCCGGTGCATCTGCTGTTTATCAACCTCCTCACCGATAGTCTGCCCGCTATCGCCCTGGGGATGGAGCCCGCCCGGGACGGCCTGCTCGAACAGAAGCCCCGGGATCCCAAGGAGCCGATTCTCAACAAATCCCTGGCCGGCCGGATCGGCGTGCAGGGCCTGCTCATCGCCGCCGCCACCATGGCAGCCTTCTATCTTGGCCTGTCCTGGGGCGGGGCCGCCATGGCCAGCACCATGGCCTTTGCCACCCTCACCCTGGCCCGCCTGTTCCATGGCTTCAATTGCCGGGGCCGGGAGTCGGTTTTCCGCTTAGGCCTGACGACCAACCGGTATAGCCTGATGGCCTTTGCCGCCGGCGTCCTGCTTTTAGCCGCTGTTTTGTTCCTCCCGTTCCTGCGTTCCCTGTTCCTGGTCGTCCCCCTCACGTTGGCCCAGACCGGCTGGATCGTTCTCCTCGCCTTCCTGCCCACCGCCCTTATCCAGCTCTTCAAACTTCTCCGGGACGCCCTGAAAAAGTCATGACCACCCGTAAAACGGGTGGCATGAAGGAGCCCTAGAAGGGCATAGGAAGGCCAGCGCCTAAAAGACGCTGGCTTTCACTATGTTCAAGCCGTAGTGGACTGACTACCGGCTACCCTTGAAAGGGTCGTCGTATTCTTTGGTAGTCAATTTGTCTTCGAGCATATCCTGCTTTTCCTGCTCTCGGATATATTTCTTGATGGTTGCCTCATTCAGTCCAACGGTACTCACGTAATACCCGGTTGCCCAGAAGTGCCTGTTGCCGAACTTGTACTTCAGATTCCCGTGTTTTTCAAAGATCATCATTGCCGATTTCCCTTTCAAGTACCCCATAAAGCTGGAGACGCAATATTTCGGCGGTATCGACAACAGCAGATGCACATGGTCGGGCATCATATGCCCCTCCAATATCTCCACACCCTTCCATTTGCACAAATCCCGAATATACTGCTGTATATCCACTCGTAATTGGTTGTAGATGATCTTTCTTCGATACTTCGGACTGAACACGATGTGGTACTTGCATACCCATTTTGAATGTGCTAAACTTTGTGCCATAGAGCAACACCTTTCCTTCTTTTTTGACGGCTTGAACATCGTCATTATACCAGGAAAGGTGTTGCTCTTGCTTAAGCCCACAATCCCACCCGCCTAGCGGGCGGCTTTTTGTAGGGGCCACCGCTTCGCGCTGTCCCCTACATGCTTAAGCATAGTAAAAAACCGCGGAGCCGGACGGCTCCGCGGTTTTTGCTTTAGCGGTTGCCTGAGATTGTAATGCAGCGTCAAGCCTTCGATGTCCCTTTAGCTAAGTCCGTTTTGGCCCTTCTAGGGCCTGTGCATACCACCAGTTTACTATGATAAATCCACCTTTTCGAACCGAGCCGCCGCCGTCTGGTAGGTCAGCGCCATGCCGCCGCCATACGCGGCAAGCCCGGCCGCCAGGATGGGCAGCTGCTGCAGCAGCATGGCAGGCGCCGTGCTGTCGAACCAGTCGGCCACCCCGGGCACATGGGCCAGCGTCTCCATGACGCCGATCCCCAGCGTCACCGGGATCACCCCCAGCAGAAACGCCTTTCCCGCCTTGTACGCCGTCTTGTAAAAGCTGATGAGGAACACCGCGTTAAACGCCGCGTAAATCAGCAGCCCACAGCCGAAATACGCCACGTTCGCCTCGATTCCCGCCGGGTTGCCGTTCGGCAGCAGCACCACCCGCAACAGGGCGAAGGGCACCGTCAGCAGTAGCTGTCCCAGCTGCGCGGCGGCCAGCAGCTGGCATTTGGCCCGCACCACGTCCCGTTTGTTGACCGGCAGCGCGGCGGTGAAAAACGCGTCCTTGTTCTCCCGCGCGTTGATAAAGGTCTGAAAAATGCCCAGACATCCGAAAAAGAACACCACGCCATAGGGATAGGCAGGCACTAGGGTCAGCGCCCCCATACCGAGGAAAAGGAAGAGGGATGGATGGGCAGCCAGCCGGATTTCCTTATAAAGCAGCGTCATCATCCCGCGCCCCCCTCTCGGTCCGAATCATAATCTGCTCCAGCGTCAGCGCGCCGGTATCCTCCGGTCGCTTTAGGTGATCGAACGCCCGCAGGAATCCGGCCTTGTCCCGGCTCTGAAGCACCCGGCCGCCCTGCAAATAGGTGATGTCGTCCGCGCAGCTGTCCAGATCCGAGGTGATGTGGGTGGAGAACAGCACGCTCCTCTCCCCGCTTTTGACCACCCGGCGGAACAGCGCCAGCAGCTCGTCCCGCGCCACCGGATCCAGCCCGCTGGTCGGCTCGTCCAGAATCAGCAGCCGCGCCTGATGGGACAGCGCCAGGGCAATCAGATATTTCACCCGCATTCCGGAGGACAGCTGGTTGACCCTCTTGCTTTCGTCCAGGTCGAACAGCCGGCAGTACCGCCGATACGCCTCCTCGTCCCATTGCGGATAAAACCGCCGGGTCACGTCAGTGATCGCCGCCAGCTTTTTATACATATAGAAATCGATGCCGCCCAGCACAATTCCCATTTCCTGCTTACAGGCCGTCTCCTCCCGGCGGAAGTCCCGCCCCAGGATTCGCACCTCTCCCGCGTCCGGCGCCACCAGCCGCAGGATGGCCTTCAGGGTGGTGCTCTTCCCTGCCCCGTTCTTGCCGATCAGCCCCATAATCCGCCCCGGCCGAAGCGTAAAGGACACATCCTCCAGCACAAACGCGGGATAACGCTTGGTCAGTCCCCGTACCGCCAGCATGTCCGTCCTGCCCATCATCTTTCACCGCCCGCGCGGAAATGCCGCAGCACGCTTTCTATGGCCTGCATAAAGCGCTCGCTGTTCACCAGCGCCAGCCCGTAGCTCTCCGGCTCCTCGCTTCCCAGCACCATCAGGGAATCCCCCGCCCGGATTTGAAACAGATCCCGCGCCTTCTTCGGCAGCACAATCTGCCCCCGTTCCCCCACCGTCACTGTACCGAACATGTGCTTGCCCTTGGGCGGAATGGGATATCCGGCCTTCTCCCCCTCATGATGCACCAGATCGTCCAGTGAAACGCCGTACAGGGCGGCCAGCGCGTCGCAGTTGAGGATGTCCGGCATGGTCTCGCCGGTATCACATAGTTAAAGATATTGGTATCATTCAATCAATTTTGCCGATAAAGCGGTAGAAGATTTCTACCTCCTGTTCCCGGCTTCCGTCCTCACCTTTGACCGCTTCATGGACAAGGATTTTTTCAATCAGCGTATTCAAAAGTTCGGCGGTCAGTTCTGTTGGATTGACGCACTCTTTCATCAAGGCAATCCATTTTTCTGCGTCTGCGGCGTTCTGGCTTTCAGTGGCGATAGCGGATTGAAGCCGCTCAATCTTTTCGTCCAGTTCAGCCTGTTCGCTTTGGTACTTCCCGGACAGCATAGAGAAGTTGTATTCCGTGATACGCCCCGCCGCCCAGTCCTCATACATCCGGGCAAACAAAGTATCGACTTCGGCTTTTCGCTTCTCTGCCTTTTTCAGTTCTGCGGCTTGCTTCTTTCTTGCGGCGGCCTGTCCCTTATCAGTGGCATTTAACAGCCGCTTCAAGAGCCGTTCTTCATCATGTTGTACCAGTCCCGACCAGTATTGCAGACGGGAAAGGACATAGGCGTAAAGCACATCATAGCGGATATAGTGCATGGAGCATTGGCGTGTGCCTTGACCGTTCTTGCTACAATGATAGTAACCATAGGGCTTGCTGTTCTGCCTGTTCTCTCCATAGGCCAGCGACCAGCCGCAATCCGCACACTTTATCAGTCCCGCAAAAATCTGTGTCGTACCGTTTTTGCGTTCCCGTCGGCGGCTTGCTATCTGCTCCTGTACCTGCCGGAAAACCTGCTCGCTGATAATCGGCTCCTGCGTGTTTTCCACCCGCACCCATTCACTTTGGGGCTTGCGTACCCTCCGCTTGTTCTTAAAGGAAATATTTGTTTCCCGGTAGTGGATGGTATGGCCGATATAGGTTTCATCTTTCATAATGCTCTTGACCTGCGCTATCGTCCATGCGTAGCTTTTTTCCTCCGGTGCACCCGCATAGATGTTTGCGAAAGTCCCGTCACGCTGGAAGTTGATAAATCCCGGCGTGGGAACCTTTTCCGCAATCAGTATTCTTGTGATACTGGCCGCCCCTCTGCCATGAATGGCAAGGTCAAAAATCTTCTCCACTATCCAGCGGGTTTCCTCGTCGATTATCAGCTTGTTTTTGATTTCCGGGTGTTTCCTGTACCCGATGGGAGCATAGGCGCCGATACGCTGTCCTGTGGCAAACTTCGCTTTGAAAGCGGCCTTTACCTTGCGGCTCGTATCTTTCGCAAACCACTCATTGAACAGGTTTTTGAACGGGACAAAATCGGAAAGCCCTTTTTCTGTGTCCTCATTCTCCGCAACGGCGATGTAGCGCACCCGTTTTTCCGGGAACAGAAATTCCAGATAGTAGTCCATCATCACATGTTCCCGCCCGAAACGGGAAAGGTCTTTCGTGACAATGCAGTTTACTTTTCCGGCTTCCACATCGTCCATCATGCGCTGAAAATCCGGGCGTTCAAAGTTCGTCCCCGACCAGCCATCGTCCACATACTCACCGACTACATGAAGTCCCTGTTCCTTTGCGTACTGTTGCAGGATTGTCCGCTGTGTTTCAATGCTTACGCTGTCACCATAGTTTTCATCGTCCCGGCTCAATCTCATATAAAGCGCCGTGTTGTAAATCGTAGTATTGTAAGGTTGTTTCACCGTTAAAAATCCTCCTTCTAAAGAAACAACCCACGCTTACAATACTTTTGCTCTATGGCAATTATATCATAAGCGTGGGCGTGTTATCAATGATGGGCTATCAGGTTGAAGCGGCTTTTTCTGCGGTATGCCGCACCACATCTACAATCAGATCACCGAGGGGCTTCCCGCCTGCGGCGAAGTGTTCGGAGATTTTTATACGGTTGTTCCCACATACAAAATACTGCGTGCCGTTCTCTGCTTGTATGACCTGCCCTGTCCGGGGTGTAAAAATATCGCTTTCGCTTTTTGCCATCCAGTGTCCTCCATATTCAGTTTTCAAGGTACAATGCCGCACAAAGGCGGCGAAAATTTCTGCTTATATCTATCACCTTTCCTTTACCGTGTGCCGCTGCTGACGTTTCAGTTCCGCCAGTATATCCGGCGGGATACGGTCAACCAGCCGCTGTAAATTGTCCAGTTCGCTTTTCAGCTTTGCCCGTTCCATCGTATCTTTCATCTTTCCTTTTTCGCTGGCCTTTGCCCTTGCTTCCAACTTCTCATTCTCCGCCAGCAGGTCATTGATTGTGACCTTGTACTTTTTCAACTGCCCGGAGAAGTTCTCCATCTGCGGGAACCACTTTTTTAGCATGGAGAGGGCTTCCTCTTTTTTCTTTCCGGCGTTCAGCGGGTTAATGCCGTCAAGGGCGGCTTCAATGGCTCTGGCCTGTTTGGAGAGGGAAACCGCCTGTTTGAAAAGCCGGGTGGGGATATGCTTCCGGCCTGTCTTGCTGGCACTCTCCCCACGCTCCAAGTCGGGATATTTCACCACCATATAGGCGTGAAAATCGTCCTGCCACTTCGTCAGGTTTGCCCGGTTGCCGATAATCTCTTTAGCGCACAGGCGGTTGTCCTTTGTCAGCGGAACAAAGGTCAAATGCAGGTGGGGCGTTTTCTCGTCCATGTGTACCACCGCCGACACGATATTTTCCCGTCCTACCCGGCCAATGAGGAAGTCCGACGCCCTTTGGAAGAACGCCTGTATCTCCTTTGGGGATTTCCCCTTAAAAAACTCCGGGCTGGCGGTTATCAGCGTATCGACAAACCGTGTGCTGTCCTTGCGGGTTCGGCACCCGGCCTGCTCAATCCGGCTCTGAATGAAGTGGTAATAGCGTCCCTCCGGCTTGACGATATGGAAGTTGTATTTGCTCCGGCTTGTGTCAATGTCGGGATTGCTGGCATACTGTTCTTTCTGTCTTTCGTGATGGGCTTCCAGCGGCCTTGCCGGGTTGCCCTTGTGCTTCTCAAACCGTAAAATTGCGTGTTGTGCCATTCTGCTCCTTTCCCCATTCCTTTCCTATCCGGGGTTTTCCACAGGGAAAATCCCGCAGAAAATAGCTCGGATAGGATTGGAATGGATAGAATATAAATCAATCTTTTTATCTTTGTATTTCTATATACCGTCCGGTTTTCGTACGTCTCAGGAGTGATTTCCGTACTTCATGGGTACGTTTTTCAGTCCTCCGGTGTACCAGAACGGGATTTCTTAAAGTCGGTGTTTGGAACCGCTTCATAGGATTTTGGGAAAATGCGGTTGGGTTTTCCACAGCCCTGCTTCTGGATCTCCACCAGTCCGGCGTATTGCAGTTCCCGCAGGGTATTCACCGCTTTCTGCCGCCCACAATGGAGCAGTGTGACCACTTCACAGATAGGGTAATACAGGAAAATCCGTCCGCAGTCATCCGCCCACCCATTCTTGCGGGATAACTCTGTCCGGCGCAGGATAAAGGCGTACAGAACCTTTGCCTCGTTGGACAGGGGCTTGAATGTGGGGGCTTCAAAGAGAAAATTCGGGAGCCGGGTGAAGCTGAACGCCTTTTCCGGCTGATGAATGTAAATCGTGTTTGTCATATCGTGTTTTGTGGACGGTTAGAAGCCCGTTTTCCGGGGCGGGCGATACTTTATACCACCTGCCCCGGTTTGGGGCTTGCGGAGCCTGATAAATCAAGGCTTTTTCCGCTCCTAACTGTCCACAGCAGACCTCCTTTTCCGTTCACTTTCTGTTTTCTGCCGCCTGTGAACTCTGGCGGCACAGCCGGGGCAGTATTTTGCCCGGTTGGATTTGGGGACGAACACACCGCCGCAGACCACACAGCGTTTCAAGTCCTTATCCCGGAAAATCTCCGCTTCCAGCGTCCCGTCCAGCGGCAAGACCGACCAGCGGAACCACTTACAGCAGACCGAGAAAGAAACTGTCTGCGGGCAGGTGCAGGTGTCCCCATCGTCAAGGACAATGCAGTTGCCGTCCTCAAAGCAACAGCACTCCCGGCGTATCAAGCTGGCCGCCTGTTTCTTCTGCGCCGGTGTCATGCGGTAAAGGGAACCGTCCGGCCTGCGTTCCAGCGGCGGCAAGTCTTTATAGGGGTTATCTCTCATGCGTTCCCTCCATTTTGCTTTCCGTTGCCGTTCTCCCCGAAAAGGTTTCCTGCCCCATTCCTGCGGCGTGTTCCGGCGTTGGCACGCTCCCCGCAACTTCGGGACAACTTGTCCCGAAGTGACCTCTGGACAAAGTGTCCAGAAGCTGGCTCCTTGCAGTGCTTCCCCAGCCGGGGTATTCCTTTTCGGACGGTCATTCTGTTTTCAAGGTGCCGTTCATCGATGAACTACCCTAAGTCTACACCTAAATGACCGCCCGTCCCGTATATCCGAAAGGTAGGAAATCGGCTTAAAAAACAGGCTATTTCCACGCTCTTGGAATTGTGGTAAAATGATAAGTACGAAGAGACAAATCGGAAGTTGTGGAGGTAATTATCAATGAGAAATATTTACGATAATAGTGAATTTTTTGCCGCATATGCGGAAATGGGAAGAAGCAAAGATGGTCTGAAAGCTGCTGGAGAGTGGCATCAGTTGCAACCGTTATTCCCTAAATTACAGGGAAAAAAAGTTTTGGATTTAGGATGTGGTTACGGTTGGCATTGCAAATATGCCGCACAAATGGGAGCTGCTGAAATTCTTGGTATTGATAGTAGTCAAAAAATGATTGCAAAAGCAGTAGCTGATAACTCTGATGACAAAATCAAGTATAAAGTTTGCGGTGTTGAAGAATACATTTATCCTGAAAATACTTATGACCTAGTTGTTTCTAACCTGGTACTGCACTATATCGAAAATTTAGCTAATGTTTATCAAAAGGTGTATTGCACATTAAAAGTAGGTGGGTATTTCCTATTCAATATTGAACATCCGACTTTCACCGCAGGTGTTAATGAGGATTGGATTTATGATGAAAATGGGAAACCTAAATATTGGCCAATCGACAATTACTATTACACAGGCGAAAGAGAAACCAATTTTCTTGGTCAACGAGTAATTAAACAGCACCACACATTAACGCAGATATTGAATCCACTTATAAAATGTGGTTTTCAAATTGAGGCTATTGAGGAAGCAATGCCTCCGGCAGATATGATGGGTATGCCGGGAATGTGTAATGAAATGCGTAGACCTATGATGTTGTTGGTTAAGGTTAAAAAGGTTTAATAAACAACTTCCCATTTATCGGGCAGACAAGGAGGGAGAGCATGGAGTTATCCATACAGGAACGGCTAAAAGACCTGCGTGTGGAGCGTGGCTTGACGCTGGAACAGCTTGCGGAACAGACGCACCTCTCCAAATCTGCGCTTGGCAGCTATGAAGCGGACGAGTATAAGGACATCAGCCACTATGCCATTATCAAGCTGGCAAAGTTTTACGGCGTGACCGCCGATTATCTGCTGGGCCGTTCCCAAACAAAAAATCACCCAAACGCCGATCTTGCAGACCTGCGTTTGAGCGACGATATGATTGAACTATTGAAAAGCGGGCGGGTGGACAATTCTCTCTTGTGTGAACTGGCGGCACACCCGGATTTTCCCCGGCTTATGGCTGACCTTGAAATCTATGTGAACGGCGTGGCGGTGAAGCAGGTGCAGACCGCAAACGCCATTGTGGACGCTGTGAGTGCAACAATTATGAAACAACACAATCCCGGCTTGACCGACCCGCAGTTAAGGCAGCTTATCGCCGCCCATATTGACGACGACAGCTTTTGCCGCTATGTGATACAGCAGGACATAAACAAGATAGCCCTCGACCTGCGGGAAGCCCACAAGGACGATTTTTTCAGTGTCCCGGAGGACAATCCTCTGGAAGATTTCTTGCAGACCGCAGAGGAAACCACCAGAGAGGACAGCGACCCGGAGCAAGCGGCTTTGGCGTTTATCTGTAAGCGGCTTAAACTGAATTACAAGAAGCTGTCTGAGGAAGAAAAGAAGTGGCTGAAAAAGATTGCACAGAAGTCGGACTTGCTGAAAAATCCAAACCCACAGCGGGGGAGAAAATAAGTGGGCGACAAAAACAAATTTTACAAAACGGAGGATACCATGAAGAAAGACGATAGAGAAAGATGTTCGTGGGCAACCACAGAACTCTATAAAGAATACCATGATGAGGAATGGGGAAAGCCCGTTCATGATGATAGAAAACTATTTGAAATGTTGGTTCTTGAAGGTATGCAAGCCGGATTATCATGGCTGACGATATTAAATAAAAGAGCTGCATTTAAGGAAGCCTTCAACGAGTTTGATTATCAAAAAATTGCTCTCTATGACGAAACTAAAATTGATGAGTTAATGCAAAATCCCAATATTGTTCGCAATAGATTAAAAATTAAGTCAACAATCACAAACGCACAGCAATTTATCAAAATCCAAGAAGAATACGGAAGTTTTGATAAGTTTATTTGGTCTTATGTTAAGAATAGACCGATTCATAATCATTTCAAATCGGAAGCGGACATTCCTGCAACAACGCCACTTTCAGATAGAATCAGTAAGGACTTAAAAAAACGAGGCTTTAAGTTTGTAGGCAGCACGATTATATATGCGTATATGCAGGCAATCGGAATTGTAAATGACCATGTGAAAGGTTGCTATTTGTATGTACCAGAATAATTCAATATTTCGGTACAATTTATCGAGAGATAGCAAAGCCAGCCGAGCCAGTCAACGGTCAAGATGAACGGCGCATTTCATGCGCCGCCGTTGACAGTCCCGCCCGTCTTTGCTAAAGGGTAATCAAGGCGGGAAAGCCCTAAAATGGCTTCACACCTATTTCAATAATTGGAGGAGATAAAAATGAGATCAGAAAAGGAAGTTTATGATATTGTTTTGAATTTTGCAAAAACAGACAAACGCATTCGCATGGTTACTTTGGAAGGATCTAGAACAAATACAAATATTCCGCCTGATGATTTTCAGGATTTTGATATTACTTTTTTTGTTACGGATATGGACAGCTTCACAAGTGATGATAAATGGCTAGATATATTTGGTGAAAGGTTGATTCTGCAAAAGCCGGAAGATATGGAATTATTTCCAGCTGTAGAAAAGGGATTTTCATATTTAATGCTGTTTACTGATGATGTTAAGATAGATTTAACTTTGCTGCCGCTGGAACTGATAGACGAGTATTTTACATGGGATAAACTGGTAAAGTTACTGTTGGATAAAGACAACCGTATCGTAAAGCCGCCAATACCAACGGATATAGACTACCACTTGCAGAAGCCTACTCAAAGAATGTTTGACGATTGCTGTAATGAATTTTGGAATACTACAACATATGTAGTAAAGGGCTTATGCCGCAAAGAAATTCTTTTTGCTATTGACCATATGAATGATATAGTACGAAAAGAATTGCTTCGCATGATTTCCTGGCTGATTGGTATCAAACAGGGATTTCATTTCAGTTTGGGAAAAAACTATAAATTTATGAAGCAATATGTCCCAGAGGAATTGTGGGAACGACTTATGTCCACTTATAATATGGATTCCTATCCCCATATGTGGGAATCCTTTGAACAATGTATGGCATTGTTCCGGGAGGTTTCGTCAGAAGTGGCATGCCAGTTGGATTACCAGTATCCACTATATGATGAAAAAATCAGTAATTATGTGATTCGGCAAAAGAAAAAATATGGCATTGAAGATGATAACAAATAAAATTTTTTCAATCGAAAAAATTTATTTTGATTATTCAATTTTGAAAAACTGAATACCTCAAAATCAGAAAGAGCGCGGACAAGCACTTTGAGGGATTGGCCGCCTTGTCCACCCATTCAGTGGGACGGCGGGCGGCGGTCAAGGCCGGGTGTAACCCCGTTCATTTCAGCCTTGACGGTTGCCCGCTGTCCTGCTACTTTTCCGGGAGTGTGGCCACAACTTCGGGACACTTTGTCCACAAGTCGGAGCGTAGGACGAGGGACGGGGGCTTTCATATACGCCCAGTCTGCTGTTGAAACCAGACCTGTGCTTACGGCTCTACGCCACGCAAGCACAGCCCTGTTTTCCTGCCGCTTCAAATGCCCTTGCCCTCCCCGGCGGCAACGGCATTTTCACGGCAACGCCGACAGAGCGTATAACACACTACACTTTGCTTCGCAAAGTCGTGTGCCAAATGGGGGCGTTGCCCCCTTTGGAAACCCCCACAAGAAAAGGCGGTACGCTACCCCTCCACGGGGCGCATACCGCCTTTTCTTGTTATCCAGCCCTCCGGCTGTATCGGTTGAGCAAAAGTCAGCGTGGGATTGATGTGGTATCTTTATCTAAGTGAACCCCCGCTTTCCCATTTGGCCACCGCCTGCCGGGTCACGCCGATTTTCTCCGCCACCTCCTCTTGGGAATACTGGTGGCATTTCCGCAACCCGGCCAGGTTGGCCGCCAGTGGGCTTGTGGTTTCTTTCATACTTTTCACACCCCGTTCAATCCTAGTATACCAGAATGCCGCCGTATGACAACCAATTCCCGCTGACATTTTTCGTTCGTTTCGGTTGCTCTATATCCCGTATAGCAGCACGCCTGCCCCGCCGCTGAACAGCATCACCAGCATGGGATGAGGCTTGCCCAACCGCAGCCAGGTCAGCATGAGCGTCAGTAGGCACAGCCCCCTCCATTCGATCCCGCCCGTCGGCAGCCAGATCGACAGCATCACGATCGAAGCGGCCGCCGACGCGATCAGCCCAGCCGATGCGGCCCGCAGTCCGCCCAGCGCCTGTACCATCCCTGGCGACTGCCCGTACCGCCGGAACACCCCGAAAAGCAGCAGCGCGATCACACATCCGCACAGTACACATCCCGCCGTGGCCGCTATCGCCCCCGGTATCCCCGCCGTCCGCAGCCCCACAAAGGTGGAGACATTGACCGCCAGCGGCCCGGGCGTCATCTGGGAAATGGTCAGAATGTCGGTGAACTCCTGCAGCGTCAGCCAGTGCCGCCCCTCCACCACCTGCGCCTGAATCAGCGGGATGGTAGCGTATCCCCCGCCGATACTGCACAGCCCGATTTGCAAAAACTCCCAAAACAGCTCGCCAATCCCCGCCGTCATCTCCGCTTCCCCCCTTGTATCCAGCCCCGCATAAAGCAAATGCCCGCCCCGGCCGCCAGCACCGGCAGCACCGGCGCCTGCAGCAGGGTGCAGGCGATGAAGGTCAGCGGCACGATGGCGATGGTCAGCGGCTCCTTCTGCCGGAACACCGCCCGGCTCATGTCCACCACCACGTCTGCCACCAGCGCCGCCACCCCGGCCTCCATCCCCTTGAGCACGGCGGCGATCACCCGATTGGCCCGGAACGCCGCGTAGCACGCCGCCACCGCCGCCAGAATGCCCAGCGGCGGCAGCACCGCCGCCACGCAGCTGAGCACCGCCCCCGGCATTCCCGCCGTCCGATACCCCGCCAGCACCGCCAGGTTCACCGCGATGGCCCCCGGTGAGGACTGGGCGATGGCCGCCATGTCCAGCAGCTCCTCCTCGCTGAACAGCCCCTTTTTTTCCACAAACGCCTTGCGCACCATGGGCAGCACCACATACCCGCCGCCAAAGGTGAACGCGCTGATGTACAGATTCACACCGAACAGCCAAAGCATCCGCTTCGCCGTGCCATCCCGTCCCGCCTTGTGATCGTCTTTCACGCCCTATCCCTCCGTTCTCCCTCCAGTATATCGGTTGCCAATCCATAAATAAAATGCTATTATTTTATAGAATGGATTAGTATTTTATCATGAATAGGAGAGCGTCATGAACCTGCGCCAGCTGGAAGTGTTCCGCGCCGTCTGCGAGCAGGGCGGCTTCACCCGCGCCGCCCAGAGCCTGTATATGACCCAGCCCGCCGTGTCCCACGTTATCGCCGAGCTGGAAAAGGAAGCGGGCTGCCCCCTGTTCGACCGGATTTCCCGACGGATTTACCTGACTGAAGCGGGCCGAATTTTCTTGGAAAAGGCTCGCCAAATCCTCGAGCTGCACGAGGAGCTGTCCGCCGGCTTTCCCGCCCTGACCGGGCAGGCACCCCTACGCATCGGCTCCGGCATCACTATCGCCAACTTTCATCTCCCCACCATTCTGCGCCGCTGCCGCCGCCTGGATGGCTTTCCCTCTGTCCGGGTGACGGTGGATCAGGCCGGCCGGATCGAGGAAGCCCTGCTGAACAGCGAGCTGGACGTCGCCCTTATCGAAGGCGTCGTCCGTCACCCGCACCTCATCCGGCAGCCCTTCTCCTCCTACGACATGGCTGCCTTCTGCGCCCCGTCTCATCCCCTGGCCACCCGCAGCCCCCTCTCCCTGGACGACCTGCTGACGGCGGAGCTTCTCCTGCGGGAGCCGGGCAGCGCCATTCGCGACGCCTTCGACAGCGCCCTGCTCCTGCGCGACCGCTGCGCCGAGCCCGCCTGGACGAGCGTCAACTCCCCCGCCCTGGCCGCCGCTGCCCGGGAAGGGCTCGGCGTCGCCGTCCTCCCCGCCTGCCTGACGGAAGCCGACGTCGCCGCCGGCCGCCTTGTCCGCCTGGAGGTGGAGGGGCTGACCCTGCGCAACCAAAATCAACTGGTGGTTCATCGGGATAAAACCATCACCCCGCCTCTGCGCCTGTTTATGGAGGCTGTGACGGCTGAAGAGGGATGAATTCCTTGACAATCCGCCTCCCCGCGCCGTATACTGAAAGCATCATTTTGGAAAGCGGGATGACGATGAAAAAAGTGCCTCTGGCCGATTATCAGGCCATGGAAGCCCAGTCCGCCGAGTGGCGGGTGAAAGCCGCCGCCCTGGATAAGGAACTGCAGGCCGCCCGAGACGACGCCAAGCACCTGCGGGAGCAGCTGGATAAACAGCAAGCCGAAACCGCCTCCCTGACCCGGGAGCTGGACGAGCTGCGCAGCCTGAACGATACGCTCCGCCTTCAGGCGGAACAGCTCCGGCAGGAGGCCGAGGAAGCCCGCCAGGCGAAATCCGCCTACGCGCCCTATCTGCCCGCCATTTCCAAGATCTACGGCATGGCCTGTGAAAGCGCCGGCAATATCGTGCGGATGGCCGGAGAGGAAACCGACGCCTTCGCCCTGCGCCTCTCCTCGCAAGCCGCCGCCTCCCGGGAAGAGACTGCCCGCGTCCTGCAAAATTTGGAGGCCGCCCGCGCCCAGCTGGGCAGCGTCCTGCCGGCCCTGCAGCAAACCTTGCAGCAAGCGCTGGAGCAGACCGACCTCTTCCTGCGCCAGGCGGAATCGATTCCCCAGTCCTTTGAGGATGTGGAACGCTGGCGGCAGGCCCTGCTGGCCCGCTTCGAGGAGGAGAACGCTTCCTTCCATGAGCGTTCCCGTTCCGTCGCCGAGCCGAACGCCCCCGCCCGTCCGGCGGAGCCACTGTTCAGCGCGCCCGTCCCCTCTCCCCGGCCGGTGCCCATCGCGCCTCCTCCCGCCTGCGCGCCGGCCCCCGCGCCGATTCCGCAGCCGGCCATCCCGGCTCCCGCCCCGGTTCCCCTGCCGGAATCCCCTCCTCTCTCCGTCCAGCGCCCCAACATCAAAAAGACCCTGGATAAATACGCGATTTAGAAAAAGACCCGGGGAAAAGCGGCGCGCCATTAGCGGAGAATCCAAGCCGGGTTCCGCCGCTTTGCAAGAAATGGCTCAGTGGAACAAGTTCCACTGAGCCATTTCTTCTTAAAAGGTGCGCACCGAAATCCCGGGTCTTTTTCCGCTCCCCAACGGCTTGTCATAATCTGTCCCGCTTTCTCCATATATATAGAGCAAAGCGCGCATTGTTCGGACGGGGAGTGTTACATTGAAGAAATCCACCTTTATCAAAAACGCCTTTATCATGACCGCCACCGCGCTGCTGCTGCGCACCATCGGCATGTTTTTCCGGGTGTATATGTCCAACAAAATCGGCGCGGAGGGCATGGGCCTTTACCAGCTGATTTTTTCCATCTATGTGCTGGGCAGCACCTTCGCCACCTCCGGTATCTGTACCGCCGTCACCCGCCTGGTCACCGACGAGCTGGTCACCGGTACCAAGAAATCGGTGAACGCCGTTCTGCGCAAGGCCATCGTCCTCAGCGTCCTCATCGGCGTCGTGTCCGCCCTCCTCATCTTTTTCGGCGCCGATCCCATCAGCCGGTACTGGCTCAAGGATTTGCGGGCCGTTCCCGCCCTCAAGGTACTCTGCTTCTCCCTGCCCTCCATGGGGGTATCCTCCTGCCTGCGCGGCTACTTCATCGCCCGCCGGAAAGCCGCCTCCCCCTCCCGCGCTCAGATTTTCGAGCAGATCGTGCGCATCGGGGTGGTGGTGTTTCTCATCGATCGCTTCGCCGTCCTCGGCCTGACCTTCGCCTGCGTGGCCGTCATGCTGGGCGATACCCTGGCGGAAATCGCCTCCTGCCTGTACCTGGCCGCCGGGTATTTCCATGACCGCCGCAAGGTGAAAATCCCCCCGTCGCCTCCGGTGAAGCAGCGCCACGGCGTGCTCTACCGCCTGCTGGCCATCGCCGCCCCCATCACCGCCGGCCGATACCTGAACACCATCCTGCGCACCATTGAAAACATCCTGGTGCCCAGCACCCTGACCAAATACAGCGGTTCGAAGGAAAAGGCCCTGTCCTCCTTCGGGGCTCTCAAAGGCATGGCCATGCCCCTGCTGTTTTTTCCCTCGTCCTTTCTCAATTCCCTGTCCACCCTGCTGATCCCCGAAATCTCCGAGGCCTCCGCCCTCCATCAGCAGAAAAAGGTCAACCGGGCCGTGGGCCTGACCCTCCAGATCACCCTCCTGTCCTCTATCCTGCTCAGCGGCCTGTTCACCATGTTCGCCCGGGAACTGGGCCTCGTGATTTACAACAGCGAGGAGGTCGGCTTCCTGCTGCTGGTGCTGGCCCCCCTGATGCCCATCATGTACGTGGAAAGCGTGGTGGACGGCATGCTCAAGGGCCTCAACCAGCAGGTCAGTTCCCTGAAATACATGCTGCTGGACTCCAGCTCCCGCATCGTGCTCATCCTCTTCCTGGTTCCCTCCCGGGGGATGGAAGGCTTTCTGTTCATTATGGTGCTCAGCAACCTGCTCACCTGCTTCCTCAATACCCACCGCCTGTTGTCCGTCACCGGCATGAAGCTGAAATGGAGCACCTGGATCCTAAAGCCCGTCCTGGCCATGTGCACCGGCGCTGCCTCGGTTCTCCTGCTGATCAAAGCCACGCCCCTGCACACCCTGCCGAGGATTTGGATCCTCATCATCGGCGGCGTGCTGGCCGCCGGCCTCTACTGCTTGCTGCTCCCCCTGCTGGGCTGCATCACCCGGGAAGATTTGCGGCATCTCCGCCCCTCCCGTCGGCGGGAGCCTCCAGAAGTGCCGGAGGAACCGGCCGCAGCGCGTACCGATTGGTGACCGGATCCGGCGCGTCGTACCGCACCACGACCGCCCGGCCGCCGAAGCTGTAAAGGATGGCCGCGCCCCGCTGTCCTCCGGCGGGCTCCGCCTCCGCCAACCGGCGCTTCAGCCACCCCAGCGCCTTGTCCGTTACCTGAAGGCAGGGCGGCAGCAGCCCGCCCCGCACCGCCGCCAGCCGGTCGCAGACCATTATGTCCCGCAGCCGCCCCCGGTCGATCCCCGGTAAGGCCGCCAGTTCCTCGAAAATCGCCGCCGTGTAAGCGTCCAGGCTCATCCCCTCCGGCCGGATCCCCCGCTGGATCAGCCCGTCGGCCAGCGTGTCCAGCAGGGCGAAGGGCGTCGTCTCCGCCGCCCGCAGCGCATACGCCAGCGTCAGGCGGAACCGCCCGCTGTTGTGCAGCCGCTCCAGCACGTCCTCCAGCCGGCTCAGCCGGGCTGTGTCCGCCTCGTCCAGCCACCGGCTGCGGATGAACGTATACGGCGGATCTTTCCGGTAATCGAGCCCCAGTTCCTCCGCCTGCCGCCGCAGCCGGGAGCCGTGCAGCAGCTTGAGAAATCCCAGCTGCAGCATGTGCGGCCGCAGCCCGTAAGCGCGGTTGAAGCTGCCCGCGAAGGTTTCCAAGTCCTCGTAGGGCAGCCCGGCAATGAGATCGATATGTATATGGATGTTTCCCGGCCGCAGCAGCCGCTTCAGGTTGCGGCACAGCTTGTCGAGGTCGGTCTTCCGGCTGACCGCCCGCAGCGTCGGCTCGTGGAAACTCTGCAGCCCCGCTTCCATCTGGAACAGCCCCGCCGGGGCCGTGGCCAGCAGATCGAGCGTCCGATCGTCGAAGAGATCCGCCCCTACCTCAAAGTGGAAGCAGACGCCGCCGGGAATGGCGGCGTTTTTCGCCTGTTCGATGAGAAAGCGGAACAAATCGAAGGCCCGTTCCGCCTGGCAGTTGAAGGTGCGATCCACCAGCTTGACGGTCTTCGTCCCCGCCCCCGCCAACAGCAGCAGCTCCCGTTTGGCCCGGTTTAGTTCAAAAAAACGTACCCCCTCGTGCCGCCCCGACAAGCAGAACGCGCAGGAAAACGGACATCCCCGGGAGGTTTCCAGATAGGCGATCCGTCCCCGCAGCGCCGCCAGATAGGCGGGACCATAAGGAGAGGGCGGATCCTCCGTAATCCCTTCGGCCGGACAAGCCTCTATCTCCCCGTTCGCGGCACGGCTATATACCCCCGGGATCCCTGTGAGCGCCTCGCCCGCCGCCAGCCGGTCGAGAATCCGGGCAAAGCCGCGCTCCCCCTCGCCCACCTGTACCGCCGTCACCATGGGGAAATCCCGCAGGATTTCCGCCGCCCGGAAGCTCGCCTCCGGTCCGCCCAGTAAAATGCGCGTTTCCGGCGCGCGCTCCGCCACCCGGGGCAGCAGCTGCCGGATGACCGCCCAGTTCCAGATATAGCACGAAAAGGCCAGCACATCGGCCGGCCTTTCCAGCAGCAGCCGAAGCAGCTCCTCCTCCGGCTGGTTGATGGTCCCTTCCAGCACCCGTACCTCCGGCGCGGAGCGGCACCATGCCTCCGCCGCCGCCTTGAGATACCACGGCGCCAGCGCGGAATGGATGTATTGGGAATGAATCGCGCAAAGAATAATAGTCAAAGAAGGTTCCTCCAAAAAGTTTTCGCGGAGAGTGGCGCAGCCACTCTCCTGCCTTTCCTGCAAAAGGCGGCGGGGTCGAGGGGCAGCGCCCCCGCCGCGTCACGCAGGACGCGGAATCCCTCCCCCTCAAAAAAGCGCAGGAGGGGCTTTTTACGGCGGGGAACCCTCGCCGGGGGTTCCCCGATTGACCGAAGGGCAATATAACCCTATCGGGCTTAGCGTAGGTATGCGGGGCAGAACCCCGTACTCCTCTCGCGGCTGTGAGCCGCCCGCACCCCCTCTTTTCCTTTTCTAGAAAAAGAAAAGATGGGGGAGAAAAGAAAAAACATGGCCAACAGACGCGCAGGAAAAGAACACGTCGAATTTTTTTGTCCTATCAATCAGCGTGTGCGCTCGCCGTGGGGGAACCCCCCACTGGAAGAACGAGGCTACGCCCCGTTCTTCACCCCCCCATGTAGGAAATAAATCCTGAAAAATATTCGGCACTATAGTTCGCAACAGCGCCTATCAACCGGAACGCGTGTCCTTTTCCCGCGCTACGGGCGCGCTGACGCGCGTAGTATACTTGGGCGATCGCCCAAATTGTACAATCGAGTGTGGTCTCCCCGTCTTAAGACGGCGAGCCCTATCAATCGAGCCCGGATAAACACCCGCTTGCGGCTACCTTCTACGGATCCCCGTATGGGCTCGGCGGTCTAAGCCGACGAGACCGGCAGAGGCAGAGCATCCCCCCTTGTCTCTTGGTTCTCCCTATGCAGCGCAGCCTCAAGACAGTCGGTCGCCCGACTTTCCGCAACGTGTGGCTACGCACAGGCGAGGCGGGGCTGGCAGAAAGCAGAACGTTGCATCCGCATGATTATTAGCGGGCGTACCTGTGGCGACACGAGCGCTAAAAGTTTCTATTTTTCTTGTAAGGGGCCGAAGCCCGCAGCGACACAGGGGGTGTTGCGAGGCTGTGAATTATTTTCACGCCGCCGGAAAGGTTGCATAAGGCTTTTTCTTTCTCCCCCATCTTTCTTTTTCACGCACGAAAAAGAAAGATGGGGTGCGGGGCGGCTCACAGCCGCGAATAGCCCGCGGGGTTCATCCCCCGCATACCAACGCAACCCCCGACAAAACCATAATTAACAAAAAATTCATAGACAATCTGACGGTTTCATCTGACCAATCTGCAGTTTATTTCATAAATCCAAGAGTTGTACGCTCCCGGCATTATCCTTATTCCGCCAATCTTCGACCATTGATTTTTTTGGTACTAGCCATATACTTATAAGCCGAGGGGCCTGTAAAAACCGCCTCTGCGAAAATTCGTAAAGGAGTGCACCCACCATGTCCTATCAAGCCGAAGCTCTTGAAAGAGCCAAGCTCAAATTCCTTGGCGTTTACCTGCAATGCGGCGGCTCCCCCGGCCAGTATCTGCTGGAGCATGACGAAACCGAGGAGGAACTGACCAGCCGGACGCGCGGCGAGCTGGAAACCCTGCTCCAGGACATGGCGCGGAGCGAGGACATCCTGGAAGCCGCCGAAAGCTACAGCGAGGCCTGCCAGCGCGTCGGCTTTTATTCCGGCATCAAGATCGGCGCCCGGCTGATGCTGAGCCTGACGGAGGACGCGGACATCGTCTTTTAGAAGCGATGATCGCCTACCGCCCCTGCTCATCCAGGGTCAACCCCACCGTGTAAAAGCTGTATACATTGTCCTCCGCTCCGTTCAGCAGCCGCTTGTATACCTTGCTGACCGGCGCCATCTGCCAGCCGCCCTCTTTGTTTAGAATGGGCTCGCCCTCCGTCAAATCCCAGGCATATCCCTTGGCGGCCAGCCCGCCGCGCAGCATGGCCTCCCCCAGATAGCACCCGAAGGTCAGCGCCTCGCTCCGGATTTGCTCCTCGGAGGGCAGAGCCATCTCCCGGTGAAGGTTTTCGAGCATCCCCTCCAGCGCCTGCACGCTGGCCTCGCTGAAATCCAGCTGCACCCCCATGGCTCGCCCGCGCTTGACCGCCTGGCGGATATATCCCCGCAAAGAGTTTCCCTGTCGCATCTGTAAAGACCTCCTGTAGCCGTCCAATATACGCGGCTATTTTCCGTACTTTTCCCGCACGGCCGCCCAGTAGGCCTGATAGGCCTGCTCGTTTTTGTTATTCCCCGGGACATAGTAAGCGGCGTTTCTCAACGCGTCGGGCAGATACTGCTGGTCTACCCAGCTTCCTGGATAATCATGGGGATAAAGATAATGCTGCCCCTTCACCGCCGCGTCCTCCCCGTCGTAATGCTTGTTTTGCAGCTGCCGGGGGATCGGCCCCGCCTTGCCCGCCTGCACATCCGCCAGCGCGGCAAAATACGCGTTGTGCGCCGTGTTGGATTTGGGGGCCAGGCTGACCAGCACCACCGCATCCGACAGAGGCATACACGCCTCGGGCAGGCCGACCTGCATCGCCGCGTCCACCGCCGCCTTGACAATGGGGATGATCATCGGATAGGCCAGCCCCACGTCCTCGCAGGCCGTCACCAGCAGCCGACGGCAGGCGGAGGGCAGATCCCCCGCTTCCAGCAGCCGGGCCAGATAATGCAGCGCCGCGTCCGGGTCGGATCCCCGCATGGACTTCTGGTAGGCCGAGAGAATGTCGTAATGCTCGTCCCCTTCCCGGTCGTATTTCATAGCGCTGCGCTGTGCCAGCTGCCGGGCCGTGTCCAAAGTGACGTTCCGCCCGCCGTCGGCGGCGGGCGGGGTGGCCAGCACGCAGAGCTCCACCGCGTTGAGCGCCTTGCGCACGTCGCCTCCGCAGGCCGCCGCAATGTGCGCGGTCACGCCTTTTTCCGGATGGATGGGAACCTGCTGCTCCTCCTCCAGGAAAGCGAACCCCCTTGTCACCGCCTGCTCCACATCCGGCGGCTCCACCGGCTTGAACTCGAACACCGTCGAGCGGCTGAGTACCGCGTTGTACACGTAAAAATACGGGTTTTCGGTGGTGGAGGCAATGAGGGTGATCCGCCCGTTCTCAATATGTTCCAACAGGCTCTGCTGCTGCTTTTTGTTGAAATACTGGATCTCGTCCAGGTACAGCAGAATGCCGTTTATCCCCGCCAGGGTGTCCAGCTCCTCCACCACCGCCTTGATGTCAGCTGTGGAGGCGTTGGTGCCGTTGAGCTTGTGCAGACGCATGTCGGATCGCTGTGCGATGATGCGGGCCACCGTGGTCTTTCCCACCCCCGAAGGGCCGTAAAAAACCAAATTGGGGATCCGCCCGGAATCGATGATGGTGCGCAGGGCCTTCCCCTGCGTAAGCAGATGCCGTTGGCCCACTACATCATCCAGAGTGTCGGGCCGCATCCGGTCGGCCAGTGGTGCCGTCATTCGTGTCCCGCCTTTCCTTTATCCAAAAGCGCGTAAAGCCTATAGGCTTTACGCGCTTTACCGTCGTTATCTGCCCTCGAAAAAGAAGGCCAGCGCCCGTCGGACGCTTTCATCCCAGAAATGGTAATCATGGGTTCCCGGCCAGATCTCCAGCGGATGATCCCATCCCAGCGCGTCCAGATGGGCGGAAAACCGCCGGTTGTCCTCCAGAAGGAAATCCTCGGTCCCGCAGCTTATATACAGCCGTGGCCGTTCCCCTGCCGTCTTCTCTGCCAGCCGGAAGAGATCGTCCTCCGCCCGCAGCGTCCCGCCGCAGGTTGCCTGGAAAATGTCCGGGTGGGAATCGAGCCGGGCGGCCACATCCACCGCGCCCGAAAAGCTGGCCGCCGCCGCGTACCGCTCCGGACGGGACAGCGCCGCCTTCATCGCGCCGTAGCCGCCCATGGACAGCCCGGCCACGAAGTTGTCCTCCCGCCGGGCCGATACCCGGAACAGGCGCTGGCAGAGCGCCGGCAGCTCGTCGACGATATAGGTGAAATACCGCGGCCCGTTCGTCATGTCGCAGTAGAAGCTGCGCTGCACCTCGGGCATGATCACCGCCACGCCCCATTCCTCCGCGTACCGGTCGATGTCCGTGCGCCTCACCCAGGAGGTGTGATCGTCCGACAGGCCGTGGAGCAGATAGAGGACGGGCATGTCCCCCGTCCTGTCCCGCCGCTCCCCAGGGAGGGACACGGTCACTCCCGTGTTCATCCCCAGGCTCTCGGCGTACAGGCTTCCCGCAAACAGCGCCATGGCTTAGTACAGCGGGTACTGGGCGCACAGGGCGGACACGCCGTCCCGCACCGCGTCGGCGCGGCCCTCGAAATCCGCCACCACGTCGGCGATGAAGCCCGCGATGCGATCCATGTCCGCTTCCTTCAGGCCCCGGCTGGTCACCGCCGGGGTGCCAATGCGGATCCCGCTGGTCACGAAGGGAGACAGCGGCTCGTTGGGGATGGTGTTCTTGTTGACGGTGATGTACACCTCGTCCAGCCGGTGCTCCAGCTCCTTGCCGGTGATGCCGGTTTCCCTCAGGTCCATCAGCATCAGATGGTTGTCCGTGCCGCCGGACACCAGCTTGAGCCCCCGGGAGGTCAGCCCGTCGGCCAGCGCCTTGGCGTTTTTGACGATCTGATCCTGATAGGCTTTGAATTCCGGGGCCATGGCCTCGCCGAAGCAGACGGCCTTGGCCGCGATGACGTGCATCAGCGGGCCGCCCTGGGAGCCGGGGAACACCGCCTTGTCGATGGCTTTGGCGTAGGCTTCCTTGCACAGGATCATGCCGCCGCGGGGCCCCCGCAGGGTCTTATGGGTGGTGGTGGTCACCACGTCGCAGTAGGGTACCGGGTTCATGTGGTTGCCGGCGGCCACCAGTCCCGCGATGTGGGCCATGTCCACCATCAGCAGTGCGCCGCAGGCGTCGGCGATTTCCCGCAGGAGATCGAAGCGGATTTCCCGGCAGTAGGCGGACGCGCCAGCCACGATGAGCTTGGGGCGAACCTCCAGCGCCAGCGCCTTCACCTTGTCATAGTCGATATAGCCGGTTTCCTCGTCCACGCCGTAGGGGACGAAGTTGTACAGCTTGCCGGAGAAATTGACCGGGGATCCGTGGGTCAGATGCCCGCCGTGGGCCAGGTTCATCCCCAGCACTGTGTCGCCGGTCTCCAGCAGGGCGAAATACGCCGCCTGGTTGGCCTGCGCGCCGGAATGGGGCTGGACGTTGGCATGCTCCGCGCCGAACAGCTTGCAGGCCCGTTCCCGCGCGATGTTCTCCACCACATCTACTTCCTGGCAGCCGCCATAATAGCGCTTGCCCGGATACCCTTCGGCGTATTTATTGGTCAGGACGCTGCCCATGGCCGCCATCACCGCGGGGGACACGATATTTTCCGAAGCGATCAGCTCCAGATTCCGGCGCTGACGGAGCAGCTCGCGCTCCATGGCCTGCCCGACTTCCGGATCCGCGTTTTTAACAAAACCGATGGTATCCATCATATCTGCGTACATGTGTTGCTATCCCCTTTTTTAAACAATATATTCCTATATTACCACCTTCCCACCGGGGAGCGCAACCCTTCCCCGCGCTTTTTTCCATTTTTCTCGTTTTTTTATATTTATGCACTTTTATGCAAACCCCGTCTTTCTGCCAATCCCTCCCGTTTGACAGGAAATGGACTTCGTGATACACTGAACCCGGTAGAAAATGAGCGAAAAAACGCGAATTCGTGCGAAGCGAAGAGCGGTTTGCAACGATAAAATGCGAAAGAAAGGGAAAAAATCGCCATGAAAAAGAAAGAATTGGCGCTTCTGGCCATCGAAAAGCTGAAGGAGCGCTACCCGGAAGGCATCTGTTCCCTCACCTATACCGACCCTCTCCAGCTCCTCATCGCCACCCGCCTTTCGGCCCAGTGCACCGACGCACGGGTCAATATGGTGACCCCTGCTCTCTTCGCCCGTTTCCCCACCTTGGAGGCCTTTGCCGAGGCCTCTGCGGAGGAAGTGGGTGAATACATCCGCTCCTGCGGCCTGTACAAAACCAAAGCCCGGGACATCGTGGCCCTGGCCATCATGCTGCGAGACGAGTACGACGGGGTGATTCCCGACACGGTGGAGGAGCTCATTAAGCTCCCCGGTGTGGGCCGCAAAACGGCCAATCTGGTGGCGGGCGACATCTACGGCCGCCCCGCCGTGGTCGCCGACACCCACTGCATCCGCATCGCCGGCCGGCTGGGCTTGGTGGATTCCAAGGATCCCTACAAGGTGGAGATGGCGCTGAAAAAGCTGCTGCCTCCCGAGGAAAGCAACAGCTTTTGTCATCGCCTTGTTCTGTTTGGCCGGGACGTGTGCTCGGCCCGTTCGCCCCGCTGCGGCGCCTGCCCCTTGCAGGACGCCTGTCCCTCCAGGGTCAGCCTTGCTCCTTCGCCGGACGGCGGCGGATCCGCCCCGTCTCCAGCCAAGAAAAAAAGAAGCGGTACAGCGGAATAGCCACGATGCTCAGCAGCCCCCACAGCACGGAATACAGCAGGCACACCTGGCCCATAATATTGAGCGGGAACCCGCTGTAGTCCCAGACGTTCATGTGCAACTTGAGATTGAACAGGCAGCCGCTGAAAAACTCCACGGCCGTCACGGCGGCGGAGCAGAGCAGGCAGCGGCGGAACAGTCCCCACTTCACCAGGGCGGTCTGAATGTAGCCGATGAGCTGAAAGCACAGCCCGCCCACGATGAACATGGACCAGTGGGTATAGCCCCGCCACAGAATTTCGATGAGATTGTACAGCGCGCCTCCGATGAGAAAGATACCTACCTGGCATCGCAGCTTCGTCCAAAAATGATTTTTCATGGGCAGTCGTCCATTCCTTTTCCGGTATTGCATACTTAGTCTGTCCGTCCGCCAAAACCGGTATACCATGAAAAATCTGGCCAGAAAAACCCTCTTCACAGAAGTGAAGAGGGTTTTTCTGGATGCTATATTTGCTCTTCAAAAAATCGGCTTTTATATCCGAGGCTTTTTAAATAAGAAAACGCCGCATTAAGTTTTTCTTCAAAATCCGGCTGATACGCAGGATAATCCGGATAAAAGTATTGCTCATGTATCATGACGCGAATTGCATCACGATCGGATAAAGCTTTCAGCTTTGCAAGTATTTCGTCTCTAGAAAAAGAATTCATCACAATATCTATAGCCGCAAAAGCTATCGTCCCTTTTGTCACTATCGCGCCGTTTCGAATCCGTGCAGCATCCATTTCTTCAATGCCATAAGATGTTCGCGGGTGCGTTTCATCGCCGAAAAGCCCAAGCAAACCGATCACTTTATTATCAGCAATCGCCTTTAATCCCTCCGCCGTTGCAAGACAATAATGAACCGTGGTGGTTTTCGCCAAATTCTTGAGAGAAGCAAAGTGTATTATCCGATCGTTTACCGCTTTGCAGTCCCGATACACTTCATCATATCCGGAAAACTCATATGGTTTGATGTTCTCCACATCGGAATGAAAAGATAGTTTAAGCCAATCGGCATTATTTTCCCATTCCGAACAATAAGCGTCACTCATTTGAAAAAGATTAAAACCGTCAGCGCGATAAAACAAATTCAACTGTACTTTTAATCCGTATTTCTCATGCAGTCTTCTATACAAGGAAAGGTACGGATGCTCAAATATGCTTATATATGTATTCTCTGTTATTTCCTTCAAGAAGCGAATATTATCATCAACCGTAAAACAAAAGCTTTTTTCCATAGCAGAACACTCCTTAAACTAGGGGTAGTAAGAAGATATAGTAAAAAATCCCGAACGCTTACGCATTCGGGATTTTTGGAGGCGACACCCAGATTTGAACTGGGGAATCAGGGTTTTGCAGACCCATGCCTTACCACTTGGCTATGTCGCCATGGATAGTAAAAGACGCCAAAATCCTTTTGACGTCCTTTACTCCTTGGAGCGGCTTACGAGGCTCGAACTCGCTACCTCCACCTTGGCAAGGTGGCGCTCTACCAGATGAGCTAAAGCCGCGGGGATGGTGCCTCCGGCCGGAATCGAACCAGCGACACGTGGATTTTCAGTCCACTGCTCTACCGACTGAGCTACAGAGGCAAATTTGGCGACCCGGAACGGGCTCGAACCGTCGACCTCTAGCGTGACAGGCTAGCGTTCTAACCAGCTGAACTACCGGGCCAAATCCAAATAAGAGATATCAACGCGGCGGCGGGTTGCCCCCTTCGCAGACGCTGACAACGGGGATACACCCCGCGTTGGTGGGAACAACAGGGCTCGAACCTGTGACCCCCTGCTTGTAAGGCAGGTGCTCTACCAGCTGAGCTATGCTCCCGAAGGCGCCGCCGTCGGCGACGCTGTATATAATACTACGGATGGGGCGGTTTGTCAACAGGTTTCTGCAAACTTTTTTGAATAATTTCTCATTTCGTGGTACGCGCCGACTCCGCTGCCAGAACCTCCAAATCCTTGGCGGAAAACCGGTATACAGCGTCGCAGAATTGACAGGTGGCCTCCACCTTTCCCTCGTCGTCCGGCAGCTGGAGAAGTTCCTCCGGTTTCATGGACAGCAGGGCGCGCTCCACCTTTTGCCGGGAGCAGGTGCAACGATACGCCGGCTCATAGGTATCCAGAATATCGAAAGGCATGCCTTCCAGGGCCTTGGCGCAGATATCCGCAGGCGTCATCCCCTTGGACAGCATCACCGTCATCGGCTCGAGTGCCGCCACGTTTTTTTCTACCTGATCAATGACCGCTTCCGGGCAGAAGGGCAGCAGCTGGATAAGCAGCCCACCCGCCGCCTGCACGGTCAAATCGGGATTCACCAGAACCCCCAGGGCGCAGACGGTGGGGGTCTGCTCGCTGACCGCATAGTACTGGGTAATATCCTCCGCGATTTCGCCGGAAACCAGGGGGGTACAGCCCACATAGGGCTCTGCCCCGCCCGAGTCCCGCATGACATAGAGCATCCCCTGGGTCCCTACGGCCCCGCTGACGTCCAGCTTGCCATTCGTCTTCAGCGGGATTTCCACCACAGGATTGGCCGCGTAGCCCCGCGCGTTCCCCTCACTGTCCGCCACGGCCATCACCGTGCCGGCAGGGCCGTTGCCGCTGAGCTTCAGGGTCACTGAGTCGTCCCGGCCCTTGAGCAGTATTCCCATCATGGAGGAAGCGGTCAACAGGCGGCCCAGCGCCGCAGTCACGACGGCGGACGGATGGTGGATGCGTTCCGCCTCGGCCACCATGTCGGTGGCGTCCATCGCCATAGCCATCACAGTGGCGTCGGTCGTCAGGCAGCGAATCACTTTACTCATAGTGTATACAATCCTTTTCCAATTGGTTACAACCATTTTTTGTCTTCTTGCGTCTAAACGCTCTTTTGGTAATAGGCCGTGCGGTTAGCCGCCACCAGCACCCAGCGCTGGCAATCCTCCGTCGGCGGCTCCTCGGTGCGCTCCCCATACACGGCCAACAGCTCGAAATCGGCTTCCTTCAGCAGCCGCTCCCAGGTGGACAACGAGTAGGCGCGTTCTCTGACTACGTCGGTCATTCGCTCATACAGGCCGCCTTCCTCCACAAAGAAATCCAGCGTCATCTCCACCTCACAGGTACGGCCGATAAAGCGATTGCGCCAGACACACAGGAAATCCTCCTCCTCGAACACGAAGGCATTGTCTCCCAGAATCTCTCGGTGTTTATACGGGGTGTTGGCGTCGAACACCAGCAGGCCTCCCGGCTCGATAAACAGGCCCAGACGACGGAACACCTCTGCCAAGCCGGCGGTATTGGTGATGTGGTTTAGACTGTCCAGCAGGCAGACCGCGCCGCTGACCGTGCCGAACAAATCCAGCTCCCGCATATCCTGCTCCAGGAACATCAGCTCGAGATCCCCCCGCGCCGCCTTGGCCATGGCCAGGGACAGCATGTCCTCCGAGCCGTCCACGCCGATGACATCCACGCCCCGGGAGGCCAGCTCCAGCGACAGGCTGCCAGAACCGCAGGCTAGATCGAGCAGCGTCTCGGGGCGTCCCCTTCCATGCTTCTCAAACAAAGACAGCAGATAGTCCGCCCACGACCCATAAGCCACATCGGTGGTCAGCCGGTCATAGAATTCCGCAAACACGCCGTAACCGCCCATGGTTCCCCGTCCTTTCCCGCAGCGTTTTACTCCCCGTCTTCCTTCAGCATCCGTGAAAAGACCATATCATACGCATCGCAGCCATAAATCAGGGAACGATTCACCCGGCTGATAGTGGCGGTGGAGGCACCGGTAGCAGCCACAATGTCGCTGTACACCCGCTTATCGCTGAGCATTTTGGCCACCACGATCCGCTGGGACAAGGCCTTGATTTCCGCCACGGTACACAAATCCTCAAAGAACTGGTAGCACTCCTCCATGGTGTGCAGCTGCAGAATCGCCTGAAACAAAAAATCCGTATTCGTATCCTTGATTTTTGAATTCATGGTTTATCCCCCTATTTTTCGCCTTATCTTTCCATAGGACTCCCCCAAAAGGGAGGCCCGCATCTCCCTTCTGTATTTTAGCACACTACAGCGTGAAAATAAAGAGAAAAGGAGCGGAAGCAACATGAAAATTTGCTTCCGCCCCCCATAAATGGCGTTCGTTATCCCAGAATCACCTTATGAAAGGCCTTTTTGCCCTTTTTCAAGACCACATAGCCTTTATCAAAGGCGGCTTTTTTAACCGATTCCGTCAGGCTGGTCACCTTGACATCGTCAACGGCAATGCCCCCCTGCTCGATCAGGCGGCGGGCCTCGCCGCGGGATGGTGCCAGCTTGGTCAGCACCAACAGGTCGATGACCGAAACGGCATCCTGCGCAAAGATGTCCTCGCCAACGGTGGTGGACGGCATGTTGGCGCTGGCGGAACCGGCGCCGAACAGCGCGCGGGCGGCCTCCTGTGCCTTGTCCGCCTCCTCCTTGCCGTGCACCAGGGCGGTCACCTCATAGGCCAGCCGTTCTTTGACCGCGTTGATGGCGCTGCCCTCCGCCTTGGCCATCTCCCGAATCTCCTCCACCGGCACAAAGGTCAGCAGGTTCAGACATTTGATGACGTCCGCGTCGTCCACGTTGCGCCAATACTGATAGAATTCATACGGAGAGGTTTTCTCCGGATCCAGCCAAACGGCACCTTTTTCGGTCTTACCCATTTTCTTGCCTTCGGAGGTGGTCAGCAGGGCGAACGTCATGCCGTACACCTCTTTGGCCGCCTTCCGGCGGCAGAGCTCCACGCCGCCGATGATGTTGCTCCACTGGTCGTCGCCGCCCAGCTCCAGCTGGCAGCCGTAGTGCTGATTCAGGTAGAAGAAATCGTAGCTCTGCATCAGCATATAGTTGAATTCCAGAAAGGACAGGCCACGTTCCATCCGGGTTTTGAAGCATTCGAAGGTCAGCATGCGGTTGACCGAGAAATGAACGCCCACCTCCCGAAGAAAGTCGATATAATTCAAATCCCGCAGCCAGTCGCCGTTGTCCACCATCAGGGCCTTACCATCGGAGAAATCCACGAATTTGGACATCTGCTTTTTAAAGCAGTCCACGTGGTGCTGGATGGTATCGACGGTCATCATCTTGCGCATGTCCGTCTTTCCCGTGGGATCGCCGACCATGCCGGTGCCGCCGCCCAGCAAGGCGATGGGCCGATGCCCAGCCCGCTGCATATGCGCCATCACCATCATCTGCACAAAGTGGCCCACGTGCAAGCTGTCCGCCGTGGGATCAAAGCCGATGTAGAAGGTGACCGGCTCGCTCCCTCCCAGCAGCTCGCGGATTTTCTCCTCGTTGGTGGCCTGGGCGATCATGCCGCGGGCCTTCAGTTCGTCGTACACATTCATGTCTTGACCATTCCTTTCCGTTCGTTCGGGGCCGGCAGACAACAAAAAACGCCCTCTGCCAAACCAGCAGAGGGCGGAAATACCGCGGTACCACCTCTATTTACCCATTCCTTACGAAACAGGCCTCACGGGCATCTTTCAGACCAATGCCCCTGCGCTGTAACGTGCGCGCACGGCTCCCTTACTGCGCCTTTCAGGCGGTTCGGTTCGCGGCTCCGGGATGTATTTCCTCCTGCCGTCCCTCCGCTTTTCACCAGCCAGCGGTTCTCTGCGCGGACAAGCCGGGAGTACTTCTTCCCTTCTTTGCCTATGAGGGCATTAAAGCACATTTCGCCGGAAAAGTCAAGCCCCGGATTTCTGGAAATTCAACCGGCGGCTACATCTGGGAAAGCATCTCCCGGGCGGCCACGCGGGCGGCCTCACTCACCTCGCCGCCGATGATACGGGCCAGCTCCAGCTCGCGCCCTTCCTCGTCCAGGGGGGCGACCTGCGTATAAGTGCGGCCGTCCCGCACCTGCTTGGCAATCAGCAGATGATGATGCGCCTGCGCGGCGATCTGCGCCAGATGGGTGACACAGAGAATTTGCCGGTTTTTCGCCGTCTGACGCAGCTTAATCCCCACCTTGAGGGCAGCGCGACCGCTGATGCCGGTGTCCACCTCGTCAAAAACCAGCGTATCGATATCGTCCACCTCGGCCAGCACCGATTTCATAGCCAGCATAATCCGGGACAGCTCGCCGCCGGAGGCAATGCGGGAAATGGGCTTGGCCGGCTCCCCGGGATTGGCCGCGATGAGGAATTCCACCCGATCCCCGCCGACGGCGGTCAGGGGAGCGGATTCCATGGACACCTCCAGAGTTACGCCGGGCATGTCCAAAAACGCCAGTTCCTCCCCCACCCGGCGGGTAAAGAGGGCGGCGGCGTCCCGACGGGCAGTCGTCAGCTTTTCCGCGGCGGCAATGAGGTCTTCCCGGGCAGTTTCCAGCTCCGCCCGCAGACGGGCCGCCAGTTCGTCGGACATTTCAATGGTCTCCAACTCTTGGCGAGCCTGCTCCAGAAATTCCAGAGCCGCCTCCTCGGAGCCGCCGTATTTCGTGGTCAGACGGCGGATGATTTCCAGACGCGATTCAGTCCGCTCCAAATCCTCCGCGTCGAAATCCAGCTGATCCGCATAGCTGCGCAGATCCTCCGCGCATTCCTCCAGCTCGTACAGCAGCCCTTCCACCCGCTGGGAAACCGGCTGCAACTCCTGCATGAAGCGGCCCGCATCTGCAAGGGACGACGCAGCCCCGGACAGAGCCGCAATCGCGCCGCCGGTTTCCTCGTCGCCGCTAAGCGCGGCGCGGGCGGCCTGCAGGGAGGAGGCCACCCGTTCCGCGTTCCGGTACAACGTCCGCTGGGACAGGAGGGTTTCCTCTTCTCCCGGGCGCAGAGCGGCCCCTTCGATCTCCTCCAGCTGGAAACGGAGCAAATCCAGACGGCGCTCCTTGAGCGTCTCGTCCATATCCACCTTTTTGAGCCGATGGCGGATATCGCAGTACCGGCGGTAGGCCGTCTCGTAGACCGCCCGTACCGGCAGCAGACCGCCGAGCCGATCCAGGTACTCCACATGCTTTTCCGGCGCCAGCAGAGCCTGGTTTTCGTGCTGGCCGTGGATATTGACCAGCATCCGGCCCACGGTGCGCAGCATGGCGACGGTGGCCGGACGACCATTGATGCGGCAAGAACCCTTCCCCTCGGAGGAAATACTCCGCTGGATGAGCCAAGTGCCATCCTCATCCGGCTCAAAGCCCATTTCGCCAAGACGGGCGGCCGCCTCCTCCGAAATCCCGGTAAAGAGGGCGGAGACATGGGCCTGTGCGCTCCCAGTGCGCACCAAATCGCGGCGGATCCGCTCTCCCAGCACTGCGTTAATGGAGTCGATGACGATGGACTTACCGGCGCCGGTTTCGCCCGTCAGGACATTCAGGCCGGAATCGAAGACGATATCCGCCTTCTCGATTACGGCGATATTTTCAATATGCAGGCTCACCAGCATCGAGGCATCCGCCCCTTTCCAGGCAAATTTCTTATTGGAGGGTACGAATCAGCTTTTTCAGTTCCGTCACCAGTTCGACCGACTGGGCTTCGTTTTTCGTGATGCACAGGAAGGTATCATCGCCCGCCAGGGTCCCCACCACATTGTCCCAATGCAGGGAATCCATGGCCGCACAAACCGCCTGAGCCATGCCGACAAAGCATTTGATCACCACGATATTGCCCGCGTAATCCACCCCGACGACCGCGTCGCTGAACAGGGAATGAAATTTGGAGGAGATGTGATCGTTCTCCTGCTTGACAGTGGAATACCGATACCGCCCGTCGCTGTCCAGAGTTTTAATTAAACGCAGTTCCTTGATGTCCCGGGAGACTGTGGCCTGTGTCACGTCGAAGCCGCATTCCCGCAGCCGCTTGAGCAGTTCGTCCTGGGTATCCACCGGCGTGCTGTGGATGATTTCCAGGATTTTCGCGTGCCGTTTGGTTTTCACAACAACCATCCTTTCGCAGTCGTTCCCGTTTAAAAGACAAGCAGCGCTTCCCTTTAAAAACCTATCTCCTGTTTATCAGCTTTTGATTCAGCACCTGATAAAACGATGTCTGCTTGAGCTTGATTAGATGGGCATCCGCGGCGGCGCGGGATATCAGAATCCGATCGCTGCCGGTAATGGGCGCCCCCTCCTCCCCGTCCACGGTCAGGAACACGCTGGTCCCCGCTGGAATGAGCGGGCGGATGGACAGCACGGCGTCCGCGTGAAAAATATAGGAGCGGGAATACAAAGAATGGGGGCAGATAGGGGTGAGCAGCAGGCAGTCCACCTCCGGATCCACCACAGGACCGCCAGCCGATAAGGAATAGGCGGTGGAGCCGGTAGGGGTGGCTGCGATGATACCGTCCGCTCGGTACGTCATCACCGGTTCGGCATGGTTGGAAACCTCCAGTTCAATCAAGCGGGACAGGGCCCCGCGGGAGACAACTGCTTCGTTCATGGCGGTAAACCGCCGTTCCCCCGCAGCGGTTCGAATCACCACATCCAGGAGCATCCGGTGCTCCACCGTATACTGCCCTTGGATAAGGGCGGGCAGCTTTCCCAGTTCATCGGCTTCCAGGCCGGCCATAAAGCCAAGGCGGCCGCCGTTGATGCCCAGAACAGGGCGGAAATACCGGGCGGCCCGCTTGGCGGTGTGCATGATGGTGCCGTCCCCTCCCAGGGCCACCACCACGTCGCTCGCGGCGATGATTTCGTCCGTCTCCTCACTGGGGAACTGCTGCGTTTCGGCGGGAAGCAGCACCTCGGCGCCCAGCTTTTCCAGAGCAGCGCAGACGCTGCCCAGCGACTCACCGCTGCCGGAGGCTTTAAAATTGGGGATAACGGCCACACGCATACATGCTTCCCATACCTTTCCGCGCCGGCAAGTCCGGGCGTTTCCCGTTAAAAAAGCCGACGCTGTCCACAGGGCAGCGCCGGCGAGCCGGTCACGGAGACGCACCTCCGCTTCGGCGGCCCCATGCCTCTGTGTTCCGCGTTTTCGAGGCTTTGGGAACGCGTCCCGCAAGCCTTAGTTGTTAGGGCGTCCGCGCAGACAGCGATGCGCCTGTTCCACCAGGCCATCCACATCCCAGGCATTGACGGGAACCGGTGAGCCGGGCGCGTAGGTCAGCGCGGCCAGATATTCGATATTGCCCTCTCCGCCGGTAATCGGCGAATAGGTCAGCTGTTCCAGGCGGCAGCGCTGCCCGGCAAAGAAAGCGAGCAGGGCGTGCAGCACCTGTTTATGCGCCTTGGGGTCTTTCACCACCCCATTCTTCCCCACCGCCTGCCGGCCGGCCTCAAACTGCGGCTTTATCAGGCAGACGATCCGCGCCCTATCGGCCAGGAATGGAAGAACCGAAGCAAAAATTCCTTCTACTGGTATAAATGATACATCAACCGAGCAAAAAAGTACAGAACTTTCCGCAACAAAATTTTGAATTTTTTCGGTTTTCCGAATATCTATACCTTCCAGGTTGATCACACGGGAGTCGGTGCGCAGCTTTTCATGGAGCTGATCATGGCCCACGTCCACAGCGTAGACTCTCACGGCCCCTTGCTGCAGCATGCAATCGGTAAAACCGCCGGTGGAGGCGCCGATGTCCATGGCCGTGACGCCTTCCAGCCGCCAGCCGGTGACATCCAGCGCCTTTTGCAGCTTATACCCACCGCGGCCCACATAGAGAAGGGACCGGGTATCGCATTCGATCGCATCGGCTTCTTTTACCAGCTGAGCCGGTTTCGCCGCGGGATGGCCGTTGACACGCACCAGGCCGCCGGCAATCAATTCCTTAGCCTTTTCCCGGCCGCTGACGAAGCCTCTCTCCACCAGAACAGCGTCCAGCCGGCTCCCCTCACGCGGGCTCATCGGGTTCCTCCGTGGGGGCGTCGCTGGATCGTTCCGCGAGTACAGCCGCCACAATCCCCTCGACATCCAGCCCAACCTGATGGAGGCCGGAGGCGGTGGAGCAGGTGGTCAGAAAATCCTCGATAGCCCGCACCCGGTAGCTGCCGCTGAATCGTTCGGCCATCAGCCGCGAGCCCAGATATTCACCGATCCCGCCCCGGCGGCTGCCCTCTTCAAAAAAGAGGACATGGCTGTACCGACGGGCGATCTGCACGCATTCCTCATCGAGAGGATGGATACGGGTCAGCTTGAGCACGGAAACGGGCAGGCCCTGGCGAAGCAGCTCCTTGGCGGCGGAGAGGACATTGGCGAAAATCCGGCCGTAGGTGATGAGCAGCACGGCTTTCTTGCCGGAGCGCAGATAGGTATACGGCTTAAAATTCGGCACATAGCCCGCCGGACAGGGAAGCTCGCCGCCCTTGGGATAGCGGACAGCGGCAATGCCCTTGACGTCATACAGGGCTTGCTTGAGGTTGATCTCCAGCTCGGCAAAATTGAAAGGTGCGTAGATGGTGACATGGGGGATGGTGGTTAAAAACGGCACGTCAAAAATTCCCTGATGGGTTTCGCCGTCGTCGGGGACAATACCGGCCCGGTCGATAGCCAGCACGATATGGTTGCCGATGATCGAAGTATCGTTTAAAATCTGATCGTAGCTGCGCTGCAGGAAGGTGGAGTACACGGCAAACACCGGCAGGATGCCCCCGCAGGCCAGGCCGGAGGAAAAGGTGACGGCGTGCCCTTCCGCGATCCCCACGTCGAAAAAGCGCTCGGGATAAAGCAGGGAGAAATCCTGCAGGCAGGTGCCGGTCTTCATAGCGGCGGTGATGGCGCAAATTTCAGGATCGTCCTTGGCCAGGCGGCAGAGGCACTCTCCAAAGGTGGTGGAAAAAGAGGGTGCGGATTCCGGCGCCTGGCCGGTTTCCACGTCGAACTTGCCCACGCCGTGATACCGATCCGGACTCTCCGCTGCAAAGGTATAGCCCTTTCCCTTAATTGTCTCCACATGCAGCAGGACCGGACGGTTGATTTTTTTTGCGGTCTCCATGGCCCGGGTCAAATCCTTCAAATCGTGTCCGTCGATGGGGCCGAGATAATGAAAGCCCATCTGTTCAAACATGGAGCTATTTTTATAGACAGCCTGCTTGAGTTTGGTCTTGACACGAATCAGGCAGTTGTACAACCCCTTACCGAGCAAGGGGATGTGGGACAAAAAATTGCCAAAAGCATTTTTGAACCGAACATAGCGGGGCTTGGCCCGCAGGTTGGCGAGATAGCGGGCGACGAAGCCGACGTTCCGGCTGATGGACATGCGGTTGTCGTTGAGCACAACCACCAGCTTGTCTTTGCTACGCCCAGCGTTGCTCAACCCCTCGTAGGCGAGTCCACCTGTCAGGGCGCCGTCACCGATAATCGCCACCACATAGCCGTCCTCTCCCGCCAGGGTTTTCGCCTTGGCCATGCCGTTGGCGGCGGAGATGGAGGTGCTACTATGTCCCGCGATGAAGGTGTCGTATTCGCTCTCGCTCGGCCGTGGGAACCCGCCCAGGCCGTTTTCCTGGCGGAGGGTATGGAACTGTTCCATCCGCCCGGTGAGCAGCTTGTGGGGATAGCACTGATGCCCCACGTCCCAGACCAGGCGATCCAGCGGCGTATCAAAAACCTTATGCAAAGCCACCGTCAGCTCCACCACCCCCAGATTGGAGGACAGATGGCCGCCGGTCTGCGAGACGGTCTGAATTAAAAAGTCCCGGATTTCCCCGCACAGGGCGGTCATCTCGGGATAGGTCAGCTGTTTCAAATCGGCCGGAGACTTAATCCGGCTGAGTATCGTTTCCTCTGGCATGCCAAAAAGCCTCGCTTCCAAAACCGCCCATCTGCGGGCAGAAATCTGCCACCTACATGGGCACCGTTACGCCGACCAAAATACCCAGCAGCACGCCGCCGAGCACCTCCAGGGGCGTATGGCCGATAAACTCTTTCAGCTCAATCTCATCCACTTCTTTATCCGGGATGCCGTCACCGTCTACATCGGCGTTTTGATTCTCAATTTGATTGAGGTATTTGTTAAGCAGTTTAGCGTGAACGCCCGCCTCCCGACGAACCCCCATTGCATCGTACATGGTGACGAAGGCGTATATCACGGCCAAAGCGAACAAAGGAGAGTTAACACCGTCAACCCGTGCCAGGGAGATGGTCAGTGCGCATACCATGGAAGAATGCGCGCTGGGCATCCCGCCGGCACCCCACAGGCGCTCAATATTCAGTTTTTTGGAAAGTACAAGGGTGAGAAGCACCTTCAACACCTGGGCGCACAGCCACGCCAGTACGGCGGTAAACAGCACCTTGTTTTCAAAAAACTCTTTAAAAACCGACATTGTCTCATCCGTTCCTTTATCCGTTTTCCCGTCCGGACTTATTTCTTCCGTTCCAGAAGCGCCCGGGCCAGCCGCCGCAGATGCTCCGCTTCGGCGCCAAAGGGCTCCAGGTATTCCACAGCCTCCCGGGTGCGCCGTTCCGCCAGGCAGCGGGCGTCTTCCAGCCCCAGGAGGGACACGTAGGTCACTTTTTCATTTTCAACGTCGCTGCCGGCCGGTTTGCCCAGCTGCTGCGCCGTGGATGTACTATCCAGTATATCGTCAACGATCTGAAAACACAAGCCTAAATTCTGCCCATAGGCGCGGGCGGCCGCCGTCTTGGAAGCGGAAGCCCCACCGACCAGGCAGCCCATCTCGCAGGCGGCCATCATCAGCGCGGCGGTTTTGCCCTGCTGCAGCTTCTCCAGGACCGGCAGACCGATGGCCTTTCCCTCGCTCTGCAAATCGATCACCTGGCCGCCCACCATGCCGGCATATCCGGCACGTTTCGCCAGTGTAAAGGCAGCGGCCAGTACAGATTCAGCTGGGATTGCCTGTCGGTTATCGGCGCGCAGCATCACCTCGAAGGCCAGAGTCAGCAGCGCATCCCCGGCCAGCAGGGCCATATTCTCCCCGAAGGCGGCATGAACGGAGGGCTTGCCGCGGCGCAGAGGGCTGTCGTCCATACAGGGCAAATCGTCGTGAACCAGCGAATAGGAATGAATCAGTTCCACCGCCGTCGCAAAAGGCATGGCCCGCCCGGCGTCGCCGCAGGCTAGCCGGCAGAACTCCAACGTCAGCACGGGTCGAATCCGCTTGCCGCCCGCCTCGCAGGCATAGGTCATCGCCCGGGCCACCGTCTCGCAGAGGCCTTCGGCGGCGGGCAGATGGGCCGGCAATTCCTTCTCAAATACGCGCAGGTGCTCCTGTAATTGCTCGGTGTAAAGTTCGCTCATCTCGGTGTCTCCCGGCCTTTCCTGCTAATTTTATTCGGACAGCGCCTGGCCCATATCCTGGCCCTGCCTATCCACCAGCTCATCCGGGGCGGGAGTCGCCTCTTCTACAGCGGTCAGCTTGACGATTTTCTGCTCGGCGGTTTTCAGCGCCTTGGAGCAGTAAGCCGTCAGCTTGGTCCCCTCCTCGAACAGCTTCAAAGATTCGTCTAGCGTGCAGCGGCCGCTCTCCAGCACAGAGACAATCTGCTCCAGGCGGGTCATCGCTTTTTCAAAAGTCCATTCGGTAGCCATGGCTGCCATCCTTTCTTATGTGTCTTCCCCTTGTGCGCGCACCTCGTCCACGGTGCAGCGGATGCTGCCTCCGGAGAGGCGCCAATCCAGAGAGTCGCCGGGGGCGACATCCGCCGTGCTCTTGACGACACGACCATCGGTCCTATAGCCGATGGCGTAGCCGCGGGACAGCACCTTCAACGGGCTGAGGGCATCCAGCTTGGAAGCGGCGGCGGCCAGGCGGCGATCCGCCCGGGCGGTCTGCATCTGTGCGGCAGAAACAAAGGCTTTGGTGATATAGTCCAGCCGCATGGCCTGCTCTTCCACGTAAAACAGTGGCGTGGACAAGCAGCGCTTCGCGCGCACGGCCTCCAACCGCTTGGCGGCATCCTGCACGCCGGCGGCGATAGCCCGTCGGGCATTCTGCTCCAGCTGAGCCACCCGGCGGATTAGCTGCTGCTGATCCGGCACCGCCAATTCGGCGGCGGCGGAGGGAGTGGGCGCGCGCAAATCCGCGGCGAAATCACAGATGGTAAAATCGGTTTCGTGCCCCACGGCGGAGATGACGGGTATGCGGGACGCCGCCACCGCCCGGGCAACCGCCTCCTCGTTGAAGGCCCAAAGCTCCTCAATAGAGCCGCCGCCCCGGCCGATGATCAGCACATCCGCCGCGTCCGCCTCATTGAAGCGGCGCAGAGCGTCCACCAGAGAGGGGGCCGCCCCCTCCCCCTGCACCAGAACGGGGGCAAATATGACCCGCGCCATCGGATAACGGCGGCCCAGAATGTTGAGAATATCCCGCACCGCCGCGCCGGTCGGCGAAGTAATCACGCCCACCCGGGTCGGATAAGGCGGCAGCGGACGTTTTCGCGATTCGTCGAACATGCCTTCGGCTGCCAGCCTTTTTTTCAGCTGTTCGAAGGCTATTTGGAGGGCACCGACGCCGTCCGGCTGCATCTCTTCAATATATAATTGGAAAGAACCGTCCTTTTCATACAGAGACACCCGGGCCTTGACAATGACCTTCATGCCGCTTTCCGGACGAAACTGCAGCTTGGAGGCATAGGCGCGGAACATCACCGCTTTGACAATGGCGTTCTCATCCTTCAGGGACATATACAGATGCCCCGACTTGTAATGGTTAGTAAAGTTGGAAATTTCGCCGCCGATATAGACGGCCGCCAGATTGGCGTCGCCTTCCAGAATGGATTTGACATAGCGATTCAGCTGACTGACGGAAATGACCTTCATAAACGGCTGGCTCCTTTCTCCCGCAGACTGCATAGCAGGGCAATGCCCGCCGCGTTGTCAGCCGAATAGGCCGGCGGGGCGAACGTGCCGTTATAGGCGGCCTCCAATTCCCGCCGAAGCAGACTGTTGGACATGACGCCGCCCGCGTAGACCACCGGCAGATTGCCGTAAACACGCAGCAGAGCCTGCGTCATACCGCTAACCGCCGCCAGAACGCTGCGCAGACAAAAGAGCGCCACTTCTTCGTCGGGCGCGCCCTTTTCTTTCATGGTACGGCATTGGTTTTCCACCCCGGACAAATGGCAGTCCGCCCCTTCTAAAGAGGGGCGGGGCAGACGGCCGGCGGAGCCCCATCCCGGGGCGCGGGAGGCCAGTTTCTCCAGGGCGGGACCGGCGGGAAAGGGCAGGCCGAGAAGGCCGCCCACCCGGTCGATAAGCTGTCCCGCCTTCAAATCCCGGGAACGCCCCACCGTCTCACAGCGGAGGATATCCTCTTTGTCCGGCCGCACCAGCAGGGCGTCGGTCGTCCCACCGGAGACATGAAAGGCCAGAAACGGCTCACGTATCCACGCGGTGCGCTCCGAGCCGAAAAGGGCGGCGGCCACATGGCCCTGCTGGTGGGTAAACCGGTAGCAGGGAACATGGAGAACCGCCGCCAATTCCCGGGCGGCCCCCATCCCCGCCAGAAAGCAGGGCATATACGAGCCCTCCCGCTGCTGCGGGCGGTCGGAAGCGGCTATCGCTGTTATCGGCGCGTCACAGAGGCCGCGCAGTTCCTCGACGATGTCCGGAAGCTGCCGTACGTGATGAAACACCGCGTCGCTTTGCCGCAGCCCCAATTCCCCGGGCTTTACCGGTAGCAGGCGTTTAACCTGATGAATAGCGCCGTCCTGCCAGATGGCCGCCGAGGTGGTGTAATTACTGGTATCCAGCCCGAGACAAACACTCATGCCTGTGCGTCATCCTTCGGGGCAGTTTCGCGGGAAATGCCGCCGAGCACGCCGTTGACGAAGGAGGAATCCTCGTCGCCGCCGTATTTTTTGGCCAACTCCACCGCCTCGTTGATGGAAACGCTGACAGGGATGTCGTCCACATACAGCATCTCATACACCGCCAGACGCATAATGGCCAGCGCCACCCGGGAGATCCGCTCCTTGCTCCACTTCAAGGAACAGGCGGCAATTCTCTGATCGATGGACTCTGTGCGGCTTTCCGCCCCCTGCGCCAGCGACAGCGCGAAGGCGTCCCCTTCCACGTCCCGGGCCTCTCCCGCGCGCTGGAGGATTTCGCTTACCGGTTCCTCGGTAAAGGTCTTTTCAAACAACAGTATAAACGCCAATTCGCGCGCTTCCCGCCTCGTCATACGGCACCCCGCCTTTTCCTATGTATTCGGCCGTTTCCCGACAGGAAACGACACGCCGATCAACAAGAGAGCCCTCCACACCTCTGCGGAGGGCCCGCTTAGCCGGTTATTTGCTTTTTTCATCATCCAGGACAATGCCCGCCACGTGCACGTTGACCTTTGTCACCGGTTTGCCGGTCATGGACTGAACCGCGACCTTGACACCGTGCTGCACATCCCCCGCTACGTCCGGGATACGGGTGCCCAGCCGCAGATTGATGTACACGTCCACGATGGTCTCGTTTTCATTGTTCAGCACCTTGACCGATTTGGTCGCGGCGTTGGTGGACATAATGCCGTGAATATCCGCAGGGCGCGCCGCCATGCCCGCCACGCCGGGAACCTCCAGCGCCGCCGTGCTAGCGATAGTAGCAATCACATCCTCCGAGATAATGCAGCTTCCTTCCGAAGGACGCAACCCTTTATCATCCATGTTTGAGAACCCCCTATTTCTTGATAGCGGAAAGCCGGCCCATCCGCCCGTTTATCTGGACGGATGCAAACCTTCGCTTTCCTGTTATTATACCACAAACCAAGAAAGGGGCAACTGTTTTTTATGAATTTACGTTGGATATCTTAATATTTTGTGCGACAATCTTCGACTGGGCGGTGACAATCTCGGTGATTTGAATCGTCTGCTGGGGCTGAAGACTGTCCGCTTTGACCACGACATTGCAGTTTTCTCCCTCAATGTACACCACGCAGTCGGCAAAGCCCTTGGCTTTGATAAGGCTTTCGATTTTGCTTTCCTGCTCGATGGCGGCAGCCACCGCCTCGGTTTTTTCCAGCGCTTGCTTTTTGATGGCATCGGTGGCTTTGACGTCATTCATCATTTCTTTGATAAGATCCAGCGACTGAGCCCGGGCGTCCTCCCGGTTTTTGCGAGCCTGAGAGAAATAGTCGGCCTTGTCCCCAGGCTCGGAGGACTGGGCGGAGCCGCCCACGTACTGTGCGTCTCCCATGTTCTTGGACGTGTCGGACACGCTGGCCCCCGTATCGATAACGGGCGACTGGTTGGAAAAGTAGTAATTCAAATATACGGCCACGCCCAGCGCCACGATTAAAGTCGCCAAAAGCACCTGTTTTTTCCCAAAGATGTTGCTCACTGTTCCCCATTCCTTTCCTGCTGACAGTTTAATTGGATTTGGTAACGCATACCCGTTTGGAGGAAATATTCAGCGCCGTGGTGATGGCGTCGACGATGCGCTGGGATACCGCCGCGTTATCGCCGCCCTGGCAGACCACCACAACGCCCTTGACCGTGGGCTGAATCTCGGTGACCAGCAATCCCTGCCGCCCCTGATCGGTATCCACCACAATGATGGACTTTTCAGAGTCGTCCTTCTGCGAAACCTTATTGGAATCGCCGTTGGTGTCTTCCACCCGGTTGGTATTGATCTTGTCCTGGGTGGCATACACATACTCCACACCGTTTTCCAGGGTGACCATCACCTGGCAGGATCCCGCGCCTTCGATGCTGCCCACCAAGGCGGCCAGCTTGGTCTCCGTCTTAGCGACGAACTCCTCGGCCGAGGCCTTGGCGGCGGCCACCTGCTTGTCAGATTTTGGCGTCCAAAAATTGGACGCCAAAATCAGCCCCATTCCCACCAGGCCAACCGCCACAATGATTTTGGTGCCTTTTCCCCCTTTCAGAAACGCCGAAAGGCGCGTAAGCGTCCCGCTGCCGTTTTCTTTTTCTTCCATGGAACTCTTCCATCCTTTCCGTCAATCCGCCGACTGGACGATGACTTCCACCTCCAGCCGCTTTTCCATTACCTGTTTGGCGACCATGGCGTCTCGGATGTTTTGTTTGTCCATGTAAAGGACGATTTGTGTAATACATATGCCGCCATCCGCCGAAGTATCCGTCTTTGCCACGACTTTTTCCGCCTGGGTGTTATAATTTTTCAAAGTATCGTTGGTGACCCGCAGCAGCGCGGCGTTAATTTGCCGTTCCACCTGCCCGTTGACCCGTTCCTGTAGCACATCCGCCCGCACATCCTCCGGCAGGGCGTCGATATCCAGCTGGGTCATGGATTTCAGATTCATCAGGGGAGCGATCATACAGCAAAGGAAAAAGGCCGCGATAATCAGCTTGAACAGCCGCCCCATGCCTCCCTTGGGGGCCAGCATATGCAGCAGGGAGCAGCCGACCGCCGCCGCGCACAGCGCAATGGCCCATGCCTTAATCCCGTCCATGTCTGCCCTCCCTCCGTATCGTCAGCACGATTGTTCAACCTCCCCGTCCCGCCAGGGTCATAATACTGGTGGCGATAATCATAAACAGCGAGCAGGACGCCAGAAGGCCGATCAGGGTATTGGTCACCGACCGCACCGCCGTCAGCAGGCCGCTCATAGTTTTCAGCTCCAGCATATCCGCCGCCATGACGCACAGGCTCAGGCAGAGAGACCAGGCCGCGCATTCCAGCATGGGCGGCAGGACGATGAGCACGGTGGCCAGAATGCCGAAGCCGCCCAGGGTCGACTTGAGAAGGCCCAGACAACCCTTCACCGTGTTAAAGGCTTCGCTGAGGGCGCCTCCCACCACCGGGACGAAGCTGGACAGGGAAAACTTAATGGCCCGCCCTCCTAGCGTGTCGGCCGCCGCCCCCACCAGACTCTGCAGGGACAAGAGTCCGACAAACAGGGTGGACGATATGCTCAGAAGCCAAACGGCGGTTTTATTGATGAAGCCGGCCACGGCGTCCAGCTTCATGCCGCTGGTGACCGATCCGGTCATGCCGAGCGCCAAGGAAATAGTCATCAAGGGCAGGATGATGCTAGTGGCCAGCCACGAAAACAGCTCCGCCACAAACAGCACAATGGTTTGGTAGGAGGCGGCGGCGGCAATTTGTCCGCCCGTCAGCAGGACGCCGGCATAAACCGGCACAAAGCTGACCATAAACACCGAGGTGCTTTCCGCCGCTTCGCAGACCGACCGGATACAGCCGGAAACCGGAATCAGCGCCGCCGCACAGGCTGCGAGGGTACAGATGGTTTGAAACACATCAGAAATTGCCGGCTCTCGCACCGCTTGCTTCATGCCGTCCATCAGGGCGCACAGCAGGATAATGCCCAGCAGGATCCCCGCCGATCGCAGCGGTCCGCCTGCCTGGTCAGCCAAAAGACCGAGCAGGCCGCTTAAGGAGGCTTGAGGCGTCAGGCCGGACAGGCTGTCCTTGTCTAGTCCGGTAATCCCCAGATTGTCCAGCAGCCGCCGCGTCTCCTCCGGCAGCTTATCCCAAATTTCCTGCGCGCCGCTGGCCTCCAGCTGTTCCTGATACAGCTCATCGGCACTGGGCTCTTCCGCTTCCGCCGCCGCAGGAATCGTCGCGGCCAGCAGCATAGTCAGCAGCACAAACACCAGGAGAAAAATCCGGCGCGTCTTTTTCATGAAATCGCCTCCCCATTGATCAGGGAAGCGGCCAGCTGGGCGATTTTCTCAAACAACGGCAGGGCCAGCATCAGCAGCATCAGCTTGCCCGCCAGCTCCGCCTTGGATGCCAGCGCGGATTCTCCCGCATCCTTACAGGCGTCGGCGGCCAGCTGGGTGAGCAGGCAGATACCAAGCGCCTTGAATAGGATCGCCCCATATTCCTCCGGAAGGGCCGCCGTGCTCAGCAATTCCCGCAGGGTTCCGATGACGGGTAAGGCCTTGGACAGCACTAGGGCCAGGATGCCGATACCTGCCGCCAGACTGACGGCCATGGCCTGCTCAGGCCGCTGCTGGCGCAGCATGACGGCCAGGAAAGCCGCCACCACCACCACGCCCGCAATCATCACGATATCCATGGCGTCACAACCCGAAGACCGATTTGACCGTGCTGAACAAATCACCGATTTCCGTGACAATAATGGTCAGCACCACAATCAGGCCGGCCAGGGTGGTCAGCATCGCCTGCTCCTCCCGACCGGAACGCACCAACAGCTGGTTGAGCACCGCCACGATAATCCCGACCGCCGCAATTTTGAAAATCAAATCCACGTCCATCCAATTTCCCAGCCTTTCTTATCCGTGCAAAGCTTTATCCGCGTTACAGCAACAAAAGCGCCAGTCCGATGCCGCCGGTTACCCCCAGGGTTACGTACAGCCGGCTTTTGGTGGCCGCGTCCCGCCGGGCTTCCTCCAGCCGCTCTCCCAGCTGCTCCGCGTACAGCCGGCAATTTGTCAGCTGCCCCTCCACGTCGGTGCGGCCCAAGCCGTCGCCGAAATGAACCAGCAATTCCCGATCGGCCGCCGTCAGGCCACTGGCTTCCCCCTGCTCCTTGACGCCCTGACGCCAGGCAGTATGAAAATCCCCGTCGATTTGCAGATCCGCTGCCGCCGCTTTCAGAAAGGGCAGACTCTGGAATTCCGGGGAGGAGGCGGCGGCGGCCAGCAATTCGCCCACCGGGGCAGCTGTATACCGGATTTGAGAGCCCAGCTGGATCAGCAGCCGCTGGATTTTTTCAAGAGCAGCCGCCCGGCGACTCAGACCGGCCGCCGCCGAAAAGCCCAGAAACGCCCCCGCCGCCACCAAGAGCAGCAGGCCGATGACTTTGATAATCATACAGCTCCCCCGTTTCGTAAATCCGCCGCCAGACACCGGGTGATTTGCGGCCGTCCAAAGCCACCACACAGTCGAACGCGCCGCTGTCCAGGGCCATACGGACGCAGGGGCGGCGCAGCAAAGAGGGGATATCCCGGCAATGGGCGGAAGCAACCGCCGCCACTCCGGCATTGAGTCCCGCCAGCACGGCTTGTACCTCCTCGGCCGATCCCAATTCATCGAACAAAATGACGTCCGGAGCTAAGCAGCGCACCGCCTGCTGAATGCCGGCGCCTTTGGGGCAGTGCAGCAGCACATCGCACTCGGACAGGCCACCCTCTCCCGAGAGTTCTCCCCGCTCGTCCACCACCACCGTCCGGTAACGCCGTCCCATCCGGCCGCCGGCCAACTGTCTGGCCAAATCCCGCAGCAGACTGGTTTTGCCGCTTGAGGGCTCCCCCGCAATCAGGGCACTGCGCAGGCCGGAAGGACCGATCAGCTCCGCCGCCAGGGCGGAGGCGCAGCCGTCGTGCCGCCGGGCGATGCGGATGCATATCGACGTGATATGGCGCATGGTGACAATCGCGCCGTTTTCGGTGACGACGCTGCCCGCTATCCCCGCCCGGCAGCCGCTGCGGGTGCTGACATAGCCGTCCTTGATTTCCTGTTGATGGGTATGTACCGAATATTCACAAAGCCGCTGAAAACAGTCCTCGAGTTGAAGCGGATCGCAGGTCAGCAGGCTGCCGGAGGATAATTCGGTAACTTGTCCGCTTTTTGTCACCAGCAATTCGCCGGCAGGGGTAGACAATACCACCGGAGCCCCCGCGCGCAGCCGGATCTCCTGTGTCGCGGTCTGAATCCTGGCCGGCACTCCGATGATCACATCGCGAATTGACGGCGGCAGATACGCCGCCCCACTCAAAAAATCTCCCATGCCTGTCCTCACCTCGTCCCATACTTATGTGCCTGTCCCGCCGGTTAGAACAAAAAAATAGGACGGGCTCTCTTTTGAAAAGAGAACCCGTCCGGTTGGTATGAGCTTCAGTTGTCAGGCTCGGCCTCCAGCAGCTGCATAAATTCCTCTTCGTTGATTATGCGGATGCCTAATTGCTGGGCTTTGGTCAGCTTACTGCCGGCGTCCTCTCCGGCGAGGACGATGCTGGTTTTCTTCGAGACGCTGCCGGCGGTTTTGCCGCCGTGCTGCTCGATGAGGGCGGCCGCCTCCTCCCGTTTCAAAGTCGGGAGGGTGCCGGTGAGCACAAAGGTCATCCCGGCGAAGCGGACATCCGCCCGCTCGGCTTTGCAGGTCATATTGACCCCCGCCAGCCGCAGCTGTTCAATAAAATGCCGGGACTGGGGGAGGGAGAAAAAGTGCACGGCGCTTTCCGCCATAATGCCGCCGAAGCCGTCGATGGCGGCGATGTCTTCGGCGCTGGCGCTCAGGATGGCCTCCATGGTGCCGAACCGTTCCGCCAGCAGTTTGGCCGCTTTCTGGCCGATGTGGCGGATCCCCAGGGAAAAGATCACCCGGAACAAATCGCATTCCTTGGATTTTTCAATGGCCGCCAGCAAATTGTCGGCCGATTTCTCCCCCATTCGCTCCAGCGCTTCCACGGCTTCCCGATCGAGGCTGTACAGTTCGTAGGCATAGCTGACCAACCCGTTGTTCACCAGCTGCTCGAGCACCGCGGGGCCGAGGCCCTCGATATCCATGGCGTCCCGCGAGGCAAAATGGATGAGATTGCGCAGCTTCTGCGCCGGGCATTCCGGATTGGTGCAGCGCAGCGCCGCCTCATCCTCTTCCCGGGCGACCTGCGCGCCGCAGGAGGGGCAGACATGCGGCATCTGGTAGACGGGAGCGCCCTCCTGGTGAGACACCACCCGCACCACCTCGGGGATGATATCTCCGGCCTTGCGCAACACCACCCGATCGCCGACGGCCAGCTGCTTTTCGTGAATGAAATCTTCATTATGCAGGGTGGCGCGGCTGACGGTGGTACCGGCCAGGGTGACCGGCTCGAACAGACCGGTAGGCGTCAGCACACCGGTGCGCCCGACGTTTATCTCCACATCCAGCAGGGTGGTTTCCTTTTCCTCCGGCGGGTATTTATAGGCCACGGCCCATTTGGGGAATTTTGAGGTGCTGCCCAGCTGCTCCCGCTGTGAAAAGTCATCCACCTTGACAACTGCGCCGTCGATGTCGAAGGGCAACGTGCCGCGCACCGTGCCAATCCGCTCCACCTCGGCAATCACATCGTCGATAGAGGCCGTGCGGGTATAGAACGGAATGATATGAAAGCCCAGCTCCTTCATGCATTCCAGGGAACTGGCATGGGAGGCGACGGTCTCCCCCTCGATCAGCTGCAGGTTAAACACGAAAATATCCAGGTTGCGGCCGCGGGTCACCTTGGGATCCTTCTGCCGCAGGGAACCCGCCGCCGCGTTGCGGGGGTTTTTGAAAGGCTTTTCCCCGTTCAGCTCCTGCCCTTCGACCAGAGCGGCGAAGCTCTGGCGGGGCATATACACCTCTCCGCGCACGATGATGCGGGGCAGGGGCCGTTTCAGCTTTTTCGGAATGGAACGGATGGTGCGCAGGTTGGCGGACACATCCTCCCCCACCTGCCCGTCCCCCCGGGTAGCGCCCCGCAGGAACTGGCCGTCCCGGTATTCCAGCGCGATGGACAGGCCGTCGATTTTCGGCTCCACCACATACACCGGCTCCGGGATGGTTTCCCTTACCCGGGCATCGAATTCGCGGAGTTCTTCCAAAGAAAAGACATCCTGCAGGCTGGCCAGCGGCACCTCGTGGGCAACCGGGGTGAACAGGTTGGACAGTTCTCCGTGTATCCGCTGGGTGTAAGAATCGGCAGTAATTAATTGAGGATATTCCGCTTCAAGCTCACGCAGCTCCCGGGTCAGTGCATCGAATTCGTCGTCTTCAATTTCCGGCGCGTCTTCGTCGTAATATCGTTTACTGTGATACTCAATACGTTCCCTGAGCGCCTCTACCCGCTGCTGTGCCGCTTCAAAATCCATGACTGGATCCTCCCTTTGGTTTCATGTCCTTTAGTATACCAAAACTTCCAGGGAATTTCTACTTGGAATCACTGCCGTAGGCGAATATTTTTCCAAGCAGCTCGGCCTGACTGCCGTCGACCTCGGTGTAGGAATCCGGCACCTTGCCCACCAGCACGGTTTCCGCCACCACAAAATCCGTTTCCACTTTGATGTAGTTGGTATAGCCGGGGATGGTGGTCACAATCTGCGATTCGATATGCAGTGTGATCTGGTGGGAGGTCTGGTTGATCCCCGCGCTGCTGAAGGCGCTATTCATGGTAGTGAGGGCGTTGCCGGACATGGTCACCCGCAGAGGGATGCGCGGGCCGCGATCGTTGAACATTTCCCCTCCCAGAATACTGCCCAGGGGAATCCGCATCTCTAGATGCGCGTACTCCTTCAATCGCTCCAGCACCACGGTGGTAATTTCCGCTTTCAGACGGTTGATTTTGCTGATATCCGCCTCCACCGATACGATATCGCCCACTTCGTTTCGAGCCACCGTCACCAAATCCTCATAACGGATCTGTTCATCGGTCAGCACCTGGGTCACCGCCTCGTTTATCGCCTTGGTGGAAGTGAATTTCGCCTGATTTTCTCCGAAAGATTTGACCAGCGGATGGATCTGATGGTCAAGAAAAATGATGAGCAGAATCAGAGCGATCAGAAAAGCCAGCAAGCGCCAGACCGCCAGGTTCTTTCCAGCGCCCGTCGGCCATCGGCGCGCCCGCCAGCCCCGGTGGGATTTCAGACTTTTTCGCACAGCCAGCATCCGCCTTACCCCCTTGTGCTGTTGTTTAACCCATCTTACGCAAGGGGCCGGGCAGGGGTTCGCGGATTTTTGAAAAGGAGCCGCTTTTCTTGAATTTTGGGGATGATTCCGTTCGTATTACAGAAAAACAGCCCTGCGGCCAGAATTGCCGCAGGGCTGTTTTAGGCACTCAGGAAACGGCGGTCGTGGTGGTGGCCGCCGGCGTTGTGGCGGCGGGAGCGTTCTTCGGATCCTCAAACGTCAGGTATTGCCCGCTGACATATCCGACCAGCTGCAAAATCTGGATTTTATACCAATCGCCCTCCTTGGCGAGAATTTGCACCTGTTCCCCCATCTTGGTGCCGCCGATCGCCTCATAATCCCGGCCCGGCCCGCTGCGCACATGCATCGAGTCCGCTGTCACCCAAGCGACGGAAGGCAGGGTTTCGTCCCGCGTCGGGGCGGTCGTGCCCGTGGTGGGGGCGGCTGTGGAAGCCGTGGAGGCCGTCGTGCCGGCTCCCTCCGTGGTTTGCGTGGACGCGTTGGAAGCGGGGTCCTTTTTACCGAGATCGCAAGCCGTCAGACTACATGCGAGCAGCAAGGCACTGCCGCCGGCGGCCAGCCGTTTTTTCCAATCGATGATCATCGCCGCATTCATCCTTTCCTCTGACCGTGCGTTATTGCTGTTTAGTATGGGATGCTTAGCATCGATTGACAAGGGGAAACGCGGTTTTTCGGCGTGAAAAGGGGTGCTGGCGGCGTTGTCCTCGTTGCCGGGCGCCAGCCCGGCGGCCTCGTCCGCCTTGCCATCTCCTCTTTTTCACTGCCGAAAAACTCCGAAGGACCTGCCGTCGGAGCAAAAAGGCGGCCAGCAAGGCCACAGGCTGCGGGCGGGCTGACGCCCGCCAAAGCAGAGAACGCCGCAGGCCACCTTTTTGGCCGACGGCAGGCGTGTTCGCCCTTGTCAATCGATGCTATACATATCCTAACACATTTTCGTGCACAATAAAAGAAAAAGAATCGTAAATTTTTTGGGGGCCGCTTCATTGATCATCCTGTACCGAATTCTTCCCGCCTTCGTCTGCCTTTGCCTTCTAAGCGGCTGCACGCCGAAACCGCAGCCACGGACGCCGGCCCTGGCCCGCTATGCCGTATCCTTCGTCGGGCCGCTGGACACCGTGACGAATTTCACCGCCTATTGCCCCACGCAAGCTGTTTTCGATCAGGTCTCCAATCAGGTGGAAGCCGAATTGAACCGGTTGGATACTTTATTCAACCACTACAATCCGGACAGCCCGCTGGCACGCATCAACGCGGCGGCCGGAACGGTTCCATCAGAAGACACCCCGCCGGAAATCCTGGAGCTGCTGGCCTACTGCCGAGAGAAGCAAACCAGCGTGCAGGGCGTCAACGTCGCGATGGGAGCGGTCCTGTCGCTATGGAACCAGGCGCGGGAAAGTGGTGTCCCCCCCACCGCCGCAGCCGTCGAGGAAGCGATGCGGCACGTGTCCATGGACGGCGTTTGCGTTCGGGACAAGCGGCTGACGCTGTCGGATTCGGCCATGACGCTGGATTTCGGCGCGGTGGCCAAAGGCTTCGCGGCGAAAAAACTCGCGCAAATCGTGACCGAAGCGGGCATCGGCGCCTTCCTGCTGGACTGCGGCACCAGCACACTGGTGTGCGCCGGCACACCGCCGGATAAGGATGGCTGGCAAATAGCGGTGCGCCATCCGGACGCCGCGCTCAACCTGTCCGGTTCCAGCCAGCCGGATGAAATTCTTGGAACGCTGTCGCTGCAAAACCGCTGCGTGGGCGTCAGCGGCGATTATCAAAAGTATTTTGAAGCAAATGGGACATACTATGCCCATATTCTCTCTCCCGATACCGGGTGGCCAGCCTCCTATTACCGCATGGTCTGCGTTCTGACGGATGACGCCGCGGATGCAGATTATTATTCCACCGCCCTGTTTGCCCTGCCCTACGAGCAGTCCAGGCAAACGGCGGAGGAAGCGCCGGGTCTCCAGGCCCTGTGGATGATGGAGGACGGCAGCATCCGGACCACCGGGGGATTCCCCGCATTTTCCTCTTAGAAAGGCAGGAGATCGTGTTGAGTCAACCCTTCAGCGGCGGCATCGCCTTCCCCCATGACGTGGAAAACAAGGCGGCGACCAGCGCTCTTCCCATTGAAAACTTTACACCCGCCCGTTTGGTCATTCCGCTCCGGCAGGGGTTCGGCGCTGCCTGCGTGCCGGTGGTGGACGTGGGGCAGACCGTCAAAAAGGGACAGCTCGTCGGCCGGCCATCCGAGGACGGCGGGACGCCGGTGCACTGCGGTATTTCCGGCACCGTGCGGGCCCTATCCCCCATGCCGGTTATCGGAGGCGAGGAAGTCCTCTGCGTCACGGTGGAGAACGACAGCTTCCATACGCCGGAAGCCCCCCTGTCCTGGAACAACACGCCGGAGGGGATTGTTTGCCTGATGGCGGATGCGGGCCTGGTGGGCATGGGCGGCGCCGGCTTTCCCACCGCCGTCAAGTTCTCTACCGACAAACCTATTCATCAGGTGCTGATCAACGGCTGCGAATGCGAGCCGTATCTCACATGCGATCACCGCCTGATGCTGCAGGAAGCGGAAAAGGTCATCAAAGGCGCCCAAGCCATGGGCCGTGTGGTGGAGGCGGCGGTCACCATATGCGTCGAGGACAACAAGCCCGACGCCGTAACTGCTTTGGAACAGGCGGCGCGGGACGCCGACGTGAAAGTTTTATCACTGCCGGCCCGCTACCCTCAAGGGGGCGAGCGGCAGCTGATCCAGGCGGTCACCGGCCTTGAGGTGCCGGACGGGAAGCTTCCCGCCGACGTGGGCGTGCTGGTCTCCAACGTGGCCACGGCAGCGGCCCTGGCGGATGCCATGGACGGCACGCCGCTGACCCATCGGATCGTCACCGTTTCGGGCCAGGTCAATCGGCCGGCCAATCTGCGGGTCCCCATTGGCACCCTGCTGGCCGATTTGCTGGCACACTGCGGCGGGATAGCGGGAGACGACGGGAACAGCCGTCCGCTGTATATAGCGGGCGGCCCCATGACCGGCACCCTGCTGGAGCGGCTAGATGTGCCCGTTACCAAAACCACCGGCGGCCTGCTGGCCATCCTTCGGCCGGAGAACACGGAACAGAACTGCATTCGCTGCGGGGCCTGCGCGCGGGTCTGCCCATCCCGCCTGATGCCTTTCGCCATTGACAGCGCGGTCATCGGCGGACATCCGGACATCTGCGCCGATTACAACGCCCAGCAGTGCATCGCCTGCGGCAGCTGCTCTTACGTCTGCCCCGCCAAGCGGTTTCTCGCGGCGCGGGTGTCGCTGGCACGAGGCACCGCCCGGCGGCTGAACCAGCAGAAAGCCACGAGAAAGGAGGCCGCGCAATGAAACCGACCTTGCAAAAAGCGGCCCCCCATATCCGGCGGGGACTTTCCAGCCGGGACGTGATGCTGGACGTATTGATCGCCTGTCTGCCCATGAGTATCGGCGGCGTGTGGAATTTCGGCTGGCGGGCGCTCTGGGTGATCCTGGTCTCCGTGGTAACCTGCGGCCTGTGCGATGAGATTGGCAACCGACTGCGGGGCCAGCGGGTTTTTGACGGAAGCGGCCTGGTCACCGGCGTGCTGCTGGCGCTCTGCCTGCCGGCCGGCGTCCCTTTCTGGGCCCTGATATTGGCGGGGATATTTTCCGTCGCGGTGGTCAAGCAGATACCCGGCGGGGTGGGCCGGAACATTTTCAACCCGGCCATGGCCGGGCGGGCGTTCCTGATGATTGCGTTTCCTCAAACCGTGACGGGATTCACCCGTGCCGACGCGCTCAGCTCGGCAACCCCTCTGTCCCATGTGCATATGCAGCCGTCGGTGCTGTCCATGCTCTTCGGTTTTGAAAACGGGAGCATCGGGGAAACATCGGTCGTTCTCATCCTGGTCGGCGGGATTTACCTGTACCTCCGCGGCCGGATCAGCTTGCGGGTACCGGTCACCTGTCTGGGGGTGTTCGCCCTCTTTGTGTGGATGTGGGGCGGGGCTATCCCCTTCACCGGGCCGGTCACTGCCCATCTGCTCTCCGGCGGGCTGATGCTGGGCGCTTTCCTATATGTCACCGATTTCACCAGCAAGCCCACCACACCGGCGGGAGAATATATTTTCGCGGGCGGCGTGGGGCTGCTCACCGCTGTTCTGCGGTTGTGGGGCCGCTATCCGGAGGGCATCTGCTTTGCCATCCTCCTGATGAATCTGGCCGCCCCGCTTCTGGAGTATCTCACCCGCCGCCGTGTGTACGGCATCGCCACCAAAAAGGAAATCCGGCCGCAGGTCTGAACTGAGGCATTTCAAACGAAAGGACGACATCCCATGAATGCAAAAATGAAAGCCATCCTCAACGTGGTGATTGTAGCCGTGGTTTCGGTCGCGCTGCTCTTTGGCATGAGCGCCATCACCGACACGCTAGTCAAACGCCAGGAGGATGAAGCCGCCAAAATCGCCTTTGGCGATATTCTGAACGCTGATCGCCTGGAAGCAATCGCCACCAAAGACACCGAGGGCATCACCTCCGCCTATAAAGCCCTAGACAAAAACGGCGCTCTCATCGGCTACGCCGTCACCGCCACGGTCAAGGGCTATGGCGGCGACATGGCCGTTCACGTCGCGCTGACCCCAGACGGCAGCGAATTCATCGGCCTGCGGGTGGGCAGTCACATGGAGACGGAGGGCTACGGCTCCAAAGCCGCCGAAGCCGCGTACACCGACCGCTTTGCCGGCCTGAAAGCCCCGGTTTCTCTGAACGGCTATACCGGCATCGAGGGGCTGGACGGCAACGCCGGCACTTCCTCCTCTCCCGCCTCCTCCCCGGCGAGCTCTTCCCCCTCCTCCCAGCCGGCCGCCATGAAGGACGGCACATACAAAGCGGAGGAAACCACCTATACGCAGGGCTATAAGTATTTTCTCGAGCTGACGGTCAAAGGCGGTAAAATCACCGCCGTCAACTGGGACGCCTACAAGGAAAACAGCTCCACCACTAAAAAGCAGGAGTCGAAAAACGGTTCTTATGTGATGACGGAAACCGGGAAAAAGTGGCATGAGCAGGCCAAGATTATGGAGGATGCGCTTATCGCGTCCAACTCTCCGGACGCCATCCGCTATCAAGAGTCGGACGGTAAAACCGATGCCTATGCCGGCGTGTCCGTGGATATCAGCGCTTTTGTAAAGCTGGCGAAAAACGCTGTGGAGCAGGCGCGCGGCAACGCCTCCCCCGCCCCTACCGGCATGTTTAAAGACGGGCATTATAAGGCAGAACAAGCCGATTACCACCAGGGCTATAAATACTATGTGGAGATCACCATCAAAAACGGTAAGATTTCCGCCGTGGACTGGGACGCCTATAAAGAAAACAGCCCTCTGACCAAAAAGAAAGAGTCGGAGGACGGCACCTATGTGATGACGGAAACCGGCAAGAAATGGCATGAGCAAGCCAAAATCATGCAGGACGCTCTGATAGCCGCCGGCGATCCAGCCAAAATCAAGTATAACCCGGAGGACGGCAAAACCGACGCCTATGCCGGCGTGTCGGTGGATGTCAGCGCTTTTGTCCAGCTGGCCAACCAAGCTCTCGACGAGGCCAAGGTGACGAAAACGGGGACCTCCCCCCGCGGCAGCGCCGCCGAAATCGACGGTGTGAGCGGCGCCACCATCTCCTCCAAAGCGGTGGTCAAGGCGGCCAACCTCGCCTATGTATTTGTGCAGGCGGTAAAGTAGCCGTTACCGCTCTGCCGGAAAGGGACGATTCCAATGGCTGAGACTATGAAACCTCGCGGCATCTCCTTGGCCGCCGCCTTTTTCTGCGTACTGGCGGCGGGTTGCGCTTCCGTGCGCGGTGCCTTGCTGCTGCTGGAAATGACGGCGGTTCAGCTTCTTTTAGGCCTCTGTCTGTTCCGGCTGCTCCGCCCGCTGGCCGGACGCGGCAACGACGTCGCCATGGGCGTATTCACCGCGGCGCTGGCCGCTGCGATGCAGATGGCGCTGATGGCCTGGAAGCCCGGCTGGTGGGAAGAAATCCCCACCGTGCTGTATTACGTGCTGGCATTCCTGAGCGGCGCCATGTCCGCCCGTTCGGAGGAATGGGAGGAGCATCTGCCGAAATTCGGCTGGTGGGCGGGAGCGCTGCTGCTGCTCGGCGGCCTGCGGGAATGGCTGGCCGCCGGCCGGCTGATGGGCGTCCGTCTGCTGTGGGACGGCTTGTCCAAGGATTTCGGCCTGGGTGGGCTTGGGCTGCTGACCGCGGCGCTGCTGCTGTCCATCTGCGGGCTCAAGCAGCGCTGGAGCTGGCAGTATTCCGTGCGGGAGAGCGCGCAGGCAGGAGGCCTGCTCTTTCTCTGCACCGCTTTGGCCGGTTGTATCGCGGCGCCGCTGTACCGGTTGGATCTGCCCGCCGGTATCCGGGAGTTTCTCCCCGCGCTCCTTCTGTGCCTGACGCTCCTCATCGGGCGCAGCGTCAGCCGCTCCGCATCTCGGCGGGACATGCTGGCCGATCCGGCGCTGGCGGCTGCGGGCTACGCCGCTTTGCTGTGCCTGCGCGATGTCACCACTGTTTGGTGGTCCGCCCTGCTGATTGTCCTGGGCGTTTCCCTGCTGGCTGGCTGCCTGGTGGCGGCCTTCGGCGCCGCGGCCAGCCGTTTGGACAGCCCGGGGCTGCCCGCATTCTGGAAAACCTCGCCCGTATTGCTGATGACCGCCGGCATGGCGGTATATGCCTTCGCCGCATTTTGAAGGGGGCCGGTCATTGACCGGCCCCTTTTTTGACAGCCTCCAATAGAACCAGCTCCAGCACATTGGCGGCGGATTCCGCTCTGCTCCAAAGGGCTATCCAGTGCTTCACCCGGACTCTCCTGTTTTCCTCTCTGTATTTTTTCAACCCCCCTCACCCCATAGATTTCTATTCATTTGCCAAAAATTCTATTCGTTTTCACCGAAATTATTGAAAAAATAAGAAATTTTAATTTTCTTCACAATTTTCCATCCTCCATATGATATACTGAGGGTTATTCATCGAATGACGAGAAGAAAGGATGGGTGCGAGTGGGTAACACATATGCGGAAATCACACCAAAGATTAAGGAGTTGACCCAGCTCTGTCTGGACAACAGCCAAATTGACGCGTCCCTCTACACGAAGTACCAGGTCAACCGCGGGCTGCGGGATCTCAAGGGAAAAGGTGTGCTGACGGGACTGACGGAGATATCCGAAATCCAATCCAGCGTCGAAATCAATGGCGAATCCGTCCCCTGCGAAGGGAAGCTGTTCTATCGCGGCATCGATATTGAACAGATTGTGGGCGGATTTATCCAGGAAAAACGGTATGGCTTTGAAGAAACCGTGTATCTTCTGTTATTCGGCAATCTTCCTAGCCGGGAGCAGCTGGCCGATTTTCAGCGGGTTCTGGCCGATTACCGCACCCTGCCGACCAGCTTTGTGCGGGATATCATCATGAAAGCGCCCAGTCCGGATATGATGAACACGCTGGCGCGCAGCGTGCTGACCCTATATTCCTACGACGACAACGCCAACGACATCAGCATCGAGAACGTGCTGCGCCAGTGCCTGCAGCTTATTGCGCTGTTCCCCCTGCTGTCGGTCTACGGCTACCAGGCCTACAGCCATTATCACGACGGCAACAGCCTGTATATCCACAATCCCCTGCCGGAGCTGTCCACGGCGGAAAACATCTTGCGCGTCCTGCGTCCCGACAGCCAGTACACCGATCTGGAGGCCCGGGTTCTTGACCTGGCGCTGGTGCTGCACGCCGAGCATGGCGGCGGCAACAATTCCACCTTCACCACCCACGTGGTCTCCTCCTCCGGCACCGACACCTATTCCGTCATCGCGGCCTCTCTCGGCTCCCTGAAAGGGCCGAAGCACGGCGGCGCCAACATTAAAGTGGTTCGGATGTTCGAGGACATGAAGAACACGCTGACGGACTGGAAGGACGAGGAAGCCGTTACGGCGTATCTGAAAGCGCTGCTGAACAAGCAGGCATTCGATCGTTCCGGCCTCATCTACGGCATGGGCCACGCGGTGTATTCCCTGTCCGATCCCCGGGCCAACATATTCAAAAAGTTTGTCAAGAGCCTGTCGGAAGAAAAGGGACGGGAAGACGAGTACATGTTGTATTCTCTGGTAGAACAGCTGGCCCCGCAGGTCATCGCGGAGGAACGGAAGATTTACAAGGGCGTTAGCGCTAACGTGGATTTCTACAGCGGCTTTGTTTACAGCATGCTGAACCTGCCACTGGAACTGTACACCCCGATTTTCGCCATCTCCCGCATCGCCGGCTGGAGCGCCCACCGCATTGAGGAGCTTATCAACGCCGGAAAAATTATCCGCCCCGCCTATAAGAGCGTGGCACCTCACCGGGAGTACACGCCCATCGAAAACCGCTAAGAATCGCAAACGCCGTCCGGATGGTTTCCGGGCGGCGTTTGTCATCCAGTTAAATCTTTCCATTGACCAGCCGGCATATCCGCACGCATTCCGGCAACGCTATAGACGTATATTGGTAATACCTCTCAACTGCAATGGAAAGGCTGGATTAACAATGGGAAAGACCTCATCCTTAAGCCGCCGGGGCGTTGTCCGGCTCATCAGCTTCAACGTGGCGCTGATTGTGGCGCTGACGGCCGGCACCATCACCGGGTATACAGCCGCCCGCCGTCACCGCACCACCATCGAATACACCTACCAGCGGGCGCTGGGCGAACTGACGGATTATTTGGGCAATCTGGACATCACGCTGGAAAAGGGCAAATACGCCTCCACGGCCAGTCAGCTGCAGGGCCTTTCCTCCAAGCTGTGGCGGGAGGCCGGCTTTGCCAAGGAAACGCTGGGGCAGCTTCCCGTTAACGGTTCGGAACTGGCGGGCACCTATAAATTTTTGTCGCAGGTCGGCGATTTCTGCATGGTTTTATCCAACCGGGTGGCCGCGGGGGGCAGCATTACCGATGAGGAAACCGCCTCTATGAAGGCTCTGGCCGCCTATTCCCACAAGGTGTATAACCAGGTGGCGGGCATGCAGAACCAGGCCCAGGCCGGGCTGCTGGCCTTTGATGACGCGGCGCAGGCCGCCGAAGTCGCCGCTCCCAATGTCAACAGTGGCTTCCACGATATGGAGGAGGGCTTCGAGGACTATCCCACGCTGATTTACGACGGCCCCTTCTCCGATCACATTCAGCAGCAGGAGCCGAAGCTGCTCAAGGGCAAAGCCGCCGTCAGCGGCGATGCCGCTTTGTCCAAGGCCAGCCACTGGTATTCCGGCAAGCTGCAGGCCGCCGGCGACATGGGCGGGACGATCCCCTGCTACTCCTTCGCCGGCGACAACTTCCGCATCAACGTGACCAAAGCGGGCGGTTTTGTCCAGTATTTCATCCATTCCCGCCCCATCGGGGAAGGCCGCCTGACGATCGAGGAAGCCCTGCAAATGGGCGATCGGGTCATGAACGAGAACGACCTGCCGGGGTTTGTTCAGCGGTACTATAGCCTGAACAACGGCGTGCTGACCATCAATTATGCCTACGCGCCGGATGGCGTGATATTCTACCCCGATCTCATCAAGGTGGGGATCGCCATGGACAACGGGCAGGCAGTGTCCTTCGACGCCACCGGTTACCTGATGAATCACACCTCCCGCACCCTGCCCAAGGCCGCCCTCACGGCGGAACAGGCCAAGGACAAGCTCAGCCCGCTGCTGACCGTTACCGGCGCCGCCAAACAGGTGGTGGTGCCCTCCGAGGGCCTGAATGAAACCTATTGCTACGAATTCACCTGCCAGGGCGAGGATAACGAGCAGGTGCTGGTCTATATCGACTGCCAGACCGGCCTGGAGGAGCAAATCTTGATTTTACTCAAGGATGAAACCGGCGTTTTGGCCATGTAAAAATACCCGGCGCTTTCGTTTTGAAAGCGCCGGGTATTTTAAGAACGTTATCGGGAGGCGATGTCCCGGGCCACCACGACGCCGGTCACGCTGGCCTGCATCAGACCGCGGGTGATGCCGGCACCGTCGCCGATGGCATACAGACCATCGACGGCGGTTTCGAAATGGTTGTCCACCGCCACCTTGGAGGAATAGAATTTGACCTCCACCCCATACAGCAGGGTGTTTTTGGAATACAGGCCGGGCGCCACCTTGTCAAACGCCTTCATGGCCTCGATGAGGCTGGTCAGATGCCGGTGGGGCAGCACGAAGGACAAATCGCCCGGCACGGCGGTTTTCAGGGTAGGCACCGTGGTGGAACGGCTCAGCCGGGAAGCGTCGGTGCGCCGCCCCTGGAGAAGATCGCCCAGCCGCTGCACCATGATCCCGCCGCCGGTCAGCATATTCCCCAGCTGGGCGATATAGCGGCCGTATTCGATGGGGCGGTTAAACGGCTCGGTAAACCGGGAGGACACCAGCATGGCAAAGTTGGTATTGGCGGTGCGGCGCTCCTCCTCCGCGTAGGAGTGGCCGTTGACCACGGCAATCCCGCCCTGGTAATGCTCCTCGCTGACGATCCCGCCGGGGTTCATACAAAAGGTGCGCACCTTGTTCTCGAACGTATCACTGTAGTATACCATTTTCGCTTCATACAAATGGGCGGTCAGGTGATCCATCACCGAATTGGGCACCTCCACGCGCACACCGATATCCACTTCGTTGTTCTTCGTGTCAATACCGTTGTCGTGAGCCACGTGATTCAGCCAGTCGGCGCCGCCCCGTCCGGGCGCGGCCACCACATAGCCGGCTTCCACCGACTCCGGCTCCTGCCCCTTGGTGCACAAAACCACGCCGGTCACCCGGCCGTTCTCGATGTGCAGAGACTGGGCCCGGGTCAGCTCCCGGAAGGTAAAGCCCGGCTGCTCGATTAGATAGCGGTACATATTGCGCAGCGTCTCAAAGCTGTATTCGGTACCCATATGCCGCACTGGGCATTTCACCAGATGGATGTTGTGGCGGCTGCATTCGTAGTCGATTTCCTCGACCTTTTTGTCGTTGAGACCGTGCACCTTATCGGGCGCGCCGAAACGGGTGTACTGGGAATCGGCGTACCGAATAAACTCCCGCGCTTCCTCGGCCGACATATAATCGACGATATTGCCGCCCACCTCTTCGGACAGCGACAGCTTGCCGTCCGAGAAAGCGCCGGCCCCCGACCAGCCGCTCATAATATTGCAGGGCTGGCAGTGCACGCAGCGGCCGGTCTTGCGCGCCGGGCAGTTCCGTCGATCGATCGTCAAGCCCTCGTCCACCAGCAGCACATCCAGCTGCGGTGCTTTATCCTTCAGTTCCAGAGCAGTAAAAATGCCGGCAGGTCCGGCGCCCACAATGACAACGTCGTATCGCGACATACTTTTCTCTCCTATTCTCGCATTCGCCGGGTCGGTATCGGCCCAAACCTGTTTATTATACTGGACAACCTTCCTTTTGTCAACTGTCTTGCAGCGGAGTCACTGTCATTGAACTCTGGTTGAGCTCCTTGTTTTTCATCCATTCGTATGATAGAATACAGCAACGACACAAAACAGGAGAAAAGGATTATGCATATAGCAAACACCCCTCAATTGGTAACGGAGAGACTGCTGTTAAGACAATTCAAAGAGCAGGACATAGAGCCCTTGTACCGTCTTTTAAGGGACGAGGAAGTTAATACATTTCTGCCATGGTTTCCCACAAAGAACCAGGAAGAGGCTAAGGCATTTTATAAGGAGCACTTTGCCTCCCAGTATGAAAAGAACCGCGCCTATAGATATGCGATTTGCTTGCGTACAGCGGATATCCCCATCGGGTATATACAGGCCGCTATGGATGACAGTCACGATTTTGGTTACGCACTCCGCAAGGAATTTTGGCATAAAGGAATCGTTACGGAAGCCGGCCAGGCGGTTGTCGAACAGTTAAGACAGGACGGCGTCCCTTATATAACCGCTACGCATGATATCCGTAATCCGCGCAGCGGCGGCGTTATGAGGCGTTTAGGTATGACATACCGGTATTCCTATGAAGAGCAATGGCAGCCAAAAGATATACGGGTCACTTTTCGCCTATACCAATTAGACCTTATCGGCGAACAGATGGTCTACAAAAAATATTGGGAGTTGTATCCCGTTCATTTCATAGAGGCCGGGCTGTAACACCCGCGCAATACATACCAAAGCCGCCATGAGCACTCATGGCGGCTTTCCTTATTTCTTCATCTTCTCGATTGTGATGCGGATATGGTGGGTTTGCGCTATTTCCAGCAGCGTTTCGAACGTGTAATTTCGTGTCCCCTGCTCATAGGTCTGAATCACCGCTTCCGAGCGGCCGATGCTTTGCGCAAACTGCTTTTGGGTAAGTTCCGTCCATTCCCGGACAAATTTCATGACCTCCGCCGCGCTGTACTCGTTGGCATTAATTTTCATACCCGTTCATCACCCGTTTTCCTGTTATGATACCCACAGTATACCGCAAACGAAGTGAAAAACCCACACATTATGACAATTTGTTACAGAGAACTCCGTCTTTCCGTTGGACTGGTCAGTCTTCGTTACCGAAACGATCACAGCCGCGAAATTGCCGATACCCCGTGGCCGGATCCACCAGATTCAGCAAGGGATCGCCGGCAACATACCGCCGCAGGTTTTCTGCGCATAAACGCACGATTCGCCGCTGTGTCTGACGCATGTGATACCAGCCAGAAATATGCGGCGTGATGACGGCGTTCGGCAGCGTCCACAGGGGATGATCGGCGGGAAGCGGTTCCGGGTCGGTAACATCCAGCCCCGCCCCCGCCAGGCGGCCGCTGCGCAGGGCGTCGCAAAGCGCCTGGGTGTCAACGGCGGTGCCTCTCCCCCCATTGAGCAGGAAGGCGCCGCGCTTCATGAGCGCCAGGCGTCGGGCGGAAAACAGGGCGGCGGTCTCCCGCGTTCCCGGCAGGCACAGAACCACCACATCCGCCAGCGGCAGAACCTCGTCCAGCTTATCCGCCGTCACCAGCCGCTCGGCGTAAGGCGGCGTCTCCCCCGCGTGCCGGCGCACGCCGATAACGCGGCCACCCAGCGCGTGAACGCTCCGGGCATAGCAGCTGCCGATATCTCCCAGTCCCACGACCAGAAACACCGCGTCCGCAATTCCCGTCACCGTCCCCTCGTCCCGCCAAAGCTTGTCCTGCTGGTTGTCCCGATACAGGTGCAGTTTTTTCATCAGCTCCAGCGTCATGGCCAGCAGATGCTCTGAAACCGCCGGGCCATAGGCTCCCGTGGCGTTGGTCAGCTGCACGCCCTCCGGCAGCACGCCGGGCTGCAGATAGAGATCCGCCCCCGCGCTGTTGAGCTGCAGCCATCGGAGCCGGATGGCCTCCCGCAGGACGCTTCGGGGTACGTTGCCGAGTATCACCTCCGCGTCGCGCAGGCCGTCGGCCGGGATTTCCCGCGGCTGCGCAAAAAGCAGCCGGTAACCGGGTGCCGCCTGCTCCAGCAGCCGCTTGTCCTCATCCTCCACGGGTATTACCGATACAATGGTTTTCATGTTTCCGGCATCCTTTCTCTCTTCCGCCGGTCTATTCGGCGGGACGGGTCAACTGGCGGATCCAGCCGCCGCGGTTGACCTTGACCGCCGCCACCGCGCATTTCAGAATCTGATCGCTTTTCAGGCAGATGAACACCATCAGCGGCGGCAGGTGAAAAACGAACGCAGCCAGCGCCGAGGAGGGCAGCACCACCCCCCACATAAAAATCAGATCGTTAAACAGAACAAACCGCGTGTCCCCGCCGCCTCGGACAATGCCGGTAAGCACCGCCATTTGGTAGGAGGTGCCCACCACCGTCACCGACAACACGGCGATAAACGCCAGCGCCAGGCTGCGGGACTCCGGGGTGATGGCGTAGAAGCTGAGCACAAAATCCCGGCAGAGAAATAGTGCCGCCCCAGTCGCCAGCCCCAGCAGCAGGAACAGCAGCTGCATGGTCTTGGCGTACTGCCGGACCTTATCCAGTTTACCCTCCCCCACGGTTTTGCCGATCAAGACCGCCGATGCGCTGGCCGCACCGTAGCTGAGAACTGTCAAAATCTGAAATACCGTGGTGGCAATGCTGTTGGCCGTCACCGCTGTTTTGCCGAGATGCCCCAATATAGCCGTCTGGATCGCCATGGCGATCCCCCAGGAGGCGTTGGAAAGAATGACCGGCGCCCCGCTGCGAAAATAGTCCCGGCCTATCCCTTTATCCAGCCGAAACACATCGGCCAGTCGGAAAGAGAGCTTCTTATCTCTAAACCGCACATATAGGATCGTCACCAGGCATTCCACCGCGCGGGCTGCCAGCGTGGCAATGGCCGCGCCCCTCACGCCCAGGCGGGGCGCGCCGAAATGTCCATAGATGAGGATATAATTGAGGCAGGTATTAATGACCAGCGTGGTCAGGGACACCAGAAAGCCGATGCGCACCGTCTCCACCCCTCGCAGGGAACAGAGCAGGACATTCGTCACCGCAAACAGCGGATAGGTAAAGCAGATAATCCGCAGATACTTGACCCCTTCGGCAATCAGGGAGGCGTCGTTGGTCAGCAGCCCCAGCACCGCGCTGGGGAACAGGAAGACCACCGCCGCCAGCGCCAGAGATGCCAGCACCCCGCACCACAGCCCGATCCCCACCGTGCGGCGAATCGGGCCGGTCTGTCCTTTGCCCCAATACTGGGCGGATAGAACGATGATCCCTTCCCCCACGCCCATAACGATCATCTGCAGCAAAAATTGAATTTGGTTGACCAGGGCCACCCCGGCCAGCGAAGTCTCGCCGTAGGCTCCCAGCATGATATTATCCGCCAGATTGACGCTGAATACTATCAAATTCTGCAGTGCAATCGTGCCGGTCAGCCGGAAAAATGTGGTATAAAAACGCGTGTCCTTTACCAAAACAGCCATCTGCCACTCCCCATTCCGGGGACATTATACCACTAACCCCCTCTTGATTCAATCGGCAGCCCTTGCGCGTCCTGCGCATGGGTTTTCAAGCGGAGGAGATACCAGGACAGCAGGCAGCCCACCGCCCCCAGGAGCACCGCCATGGCCGACGGCAGATCCGCCCTAAGGGGCGGAATCACCGGGAAGACCGAACCCAGAAGCAGCCCAGCCACCAGGAAGCTGACCAAGCCGTAAGCCTTCCGGTACAGCCATTGAATGATTTTGGCAAACAGGAGGACGAACGTGCCGAACCCGATGGCAAAGGGGATGAGCCGGGGAATATCCACCGTGCGGATGATGTCCAGGACCGTGTCATACAGCCCGGCCCCCATCAGCAGGAAGGAGGAACTAACGCCCGGCACGATGGTGCCGAACCCCTGTACGGCCCCGCAAATCAACAGGATGGGAAAGGTAAGCCCCTCCTCCCCACCGGTATAGACGAACAAATGAGCAAAGGACAGCCAAATCGTCCCGGCCGTCGCCGCCAGCATGAGGAGCAGATACCACCAGCGGAACCCCTGCCGTCTCGCGGTGTGAAAAACCGAAGGGAGCGTCCCGGCCATCAGACCGACGAACAGGCACCGGGTGGCCACGTTGTAATGGCCAAAAAAGTAAGCGATGACCTGACTAAACAGTAAGATACTGGCTCCCGCGCCCAGACAGAGAGGGACTAAGAACTTCATCTTGTTCTTAAAATCTCGGTAAAAATGGGCGACGGCGTCCGTTATGGGGTCGTAAAGATTAAACACCACCGCGATCGCGCCGCCGCTGACCCCCGGCGCTATGGAGCCAATCCCGATCAAAAAACCGGTTGCCAGCGTGTTCCAGAAGCCAGGATAGACCGCCTCCGTTTTATCCGCGCCTGTATGTGGCATAGTTTCCTCTCCTTTCATGGATTGACACCGTTTTTTCTTTTCTCTATAATGAAATCATATCTTCCCCCTCTTTGGTTTATGATAAGACCGTAAAGTTTTTTGAAAGAAGGCGACGATCTATGCAGCTTCATTGTGAACAGCCCTTCCTCGAGTGCCCCGTCAGTTACACCGCCCGCAGCAAGCGTCTGGAGTTTCTGGACGGCGACACGCTGGTGTATGACCTGGATATCCCGCTGGATCCCCTGCATCCCGACTATGTTGTGTATCTTCCCATCCGGCATCTGCTGGGCCGCACGCTGACGCTGCGCACCGTTCCGGAAATGCCGCTCACCCTGCGCCAGACGGCTGAGGACGAGGCGCCCCGTGCCTCCCGCCTGCGCCCCAAATTCCACTACACCGCCAAACAGGGCTGGCTGAACGATCCCAACGGCTTGTGCACAGTGGACGGGACATACCATCTGTTCTACCAGTACAACCCCGCTTCTAGCAATTGGGGCAACATGCATTGGGGGCACGCGGTCAGCACCGATCTCCTCCGCTGGGAGGAGAGGGAACCCGCCCTGTACCCGGACGAGCTGGGCACCATGTTTTCCGGCAGCGCCGTGGTGGATTTCGATAACCGCTCCGGCCTGGGTGACGGAATCCGGCCGCCCCTGCTGCTGTATTACACGGCGGCCGGCGGCGCAAGCGCGCTGTCCGCTGAAAAAAAAGCCAGCCAATGCCTGGCCTACAGCACGGACGGCGGCTTGACCTTCCGCAAATATGAGGGCAACCCGATTATCCCCTATTTCGCCGAGGAAAACCGAGATCCCAAAGTTATTTATCACCCTGAAACCGATCGCTACATCCTGGCGTTGTTTCTGAATAAGCACGATTACGGCCTGTTCGCCTCGGACAACCTGCTGGACTGGTCGCTTCTGCAGGTGATCGCCATCGATGAGGACTGGGAGTGTCCCGATTTTTATCCTCTCCCGCTGGACGGGGACGGCACGAATATCAAATGGGTGCTCATCGGCGCTTATGACCGGTACCTGGTGGGCAGCTTCGACGGCTACAGCTTCCGTGCGGAACAGAGCGCGGGCCGTCTGCATGTCGGCAACGCCAGCTATGCCGCCCAGTCCTGGTTCAATCTCCGGGAGGGCGACAGCCGCCGGGTGCGGATCGCCTGGAATAACCACGCGCTGCCCGCGGCCCCGTTCAATATGAGCATGAACATCCCCTGTGAAATGACCCTGCGCACGGTGGGCGATCGCATGGTTCTTTGCGCCAACCCCATCGCCGAATTGCGCGATCTCTATCAGGAAATCCATCAAACGGACTCCCGCCCTCTCCCCTGCCGCGAAACGCTGCGGGAGGCCGGCTACGACCTGCAAATCGAGTTGAGCGGCGACGCGGCCGGCACCGCGGACATCCGTGTTTTCGGCCTGCATTGGCATCTGGACTGGAGTAGCGACACGATCTCCTGGGACGATTTTACCGCCCCTCTCTGCCTGGAAAATGGCCGCGCCTCTCTGCGTATCCTGCTGGACACCACCGGCGCGGAAGTGTTTATCGGCGGCGGGCAGTGCCTATTGACCTGCGGGCAGATGCTGGATTATAACCTCTGCGATTTGGAGTTAAGCGGCACCGCCGTATTGGAGCATCTGCAAATTGCCGAACTGAAAGCGGTATAAAAAATGGCTCTGCGGGATTATCCGCAGAGCCATTTTTGAAATTTTTCCGCCGATACTCCGGCGGTACCGATTTATTTTTTCTTCCGGATATGCAGATGTTCCCTCAGTTCGCTCAGCACGCGGCCGTCCCCGCCCCGTTTCATGGTGGGGAAAGCCGACAGCATTCGCTTTTGCGTGGGTCTGACCTGCTGCATGAGACCGGTTCGCTTCGCTTGCAGTTCCTCGGCCATATGGCGCAGTCTGTCCGCAACATCCTCCCGGCCCAAGCCTCGCAACCCGTCTAATTTCCCGCGCAGAGACGCCGCCGCTTCCTGCTTCCGGGCAGCATAGCGGTCATAGGCGGCCTGCAGCTTCAGTTCCACATCCTCGGCGGCCGGCAACTCCAGCCCCTCCAGATGCGCCTTGATGAGCTCACCCAGCTTTTCCATCTGCTCCAGCTTGTTGCCCAGCGAGCGGGCGATCCGCACGGAAAAGGCGCAGTCCACCAGAAACAGGACGGTAAAGGTAACCGCCAGAACCAGCGGCAAATGAGCGTTCCATCCATACAACTTGCCCACCAGCGACTCGAACAGCGGCTGCACTATGTACACAAAGAAGGTGGCAAGTCCTCCCCAGGCCAGGGAAATGGACAGGCAAATCCGTCCGCCCAGATTGTATTTATAATGGGAATAATCCCACCAGCGTGCGTGAAACAGCTTTTCCATCAGCCAGGAGGTAATAAACTCCACAGCGGACGCCAACCCCGCCCCGGCAATGAACACGACCGGCAGCGCAATGGCCAGATTGGGCAGACCGTCCCTCACCGGCAGCAGGAAAATCATAATCAGCGTGACCCCGCAACCGTAAATGGGACACAGCGGGCCGTTCAAAAACCCGCGGTTAATGAAGCGGCGCTCCTGTACCGAGCAGAGAATCGTTTCCATCAGCCAGCCGCAGAAACTGTAAATGAAGAAATACAGCAGGGTGTCCGTGAGTGAATAGGGCATGGCGGCTCACCTTCTCCTCCTTTAAAATTCCATGGCGATAAACCCCGCCAGACTGCCGCGCTGCCCGCCGGTCACCCGGTGGGACCAGAAGACGTCGGCATGGCATTTGGTACACAAATCGGTCGCCGTAATGTGCTCCGGCCGCAGTCCGGCCTTTTCCAGAATCCGCCGGTTGACCGCCCATAAATCGATGTCAAACTTCTCCCACGGCCGGCGGCGGACAAACCGCTCCTCCCAGAGATCCATACCGGCAAAGGCCTCGTATACCGGCGCGTCCACCTCAAAGCAGCAGGGCCCGATGGACGGGCCGATCCCCGCCAGAATATCCTGACGGCGGCAACCGTAATCCGCGCACATCCGCTCCACCGTCACCGCGCCGATCTGCGCGACCGTTCCTTTCCAGCCGGAATGGGAAGTTCCCACCACCCGCCGGACGGGATCGACGAAAAACAGCGGCACACAGTCGGCGTATTGGGTGCAGAGCACCACCCCCGGCTCGTCGGTCAGCAGCCCGTCCACATCCTCGTAGCCCCGATCCCGCGTAATCCCGCGCCCGCAGTCGGCCGCCGTGGCGTTGTATATCGTGGTATGATGCTCCTGCGCGGAAACCACCACCCGATCGGCTAAAACCCCGACAGCGCTGCAGAAACGGTCGAAATTCTCCCGAACGGCACATGGATCGTCCCCACGGGTAAAGCTCAGGTTCATGCTCGCGTATATCCCCTGACTCACCCCACCCAGCCGGGTGGAAAATCCGTGCCGAACAAAAGGCACCGCCTCAAGTGCCGGGAAAACCACCACCGGCACGCCGTCCCTTTCCCGAAATCGCAGCGATTCCGTCTGGGGTAAAGTCATATCACTTGCCCCCTTTCGCGCTGTCTTGGCAGGCCTTTATCAGCTGCCCGCATACCGGCTCGATGCCGAACCGCTCCAGGATGCTAGCCCGGATCCGCTCCTGGTCGTAGCCGGCCGCCCGGTCGAGCATCTCCAGCATCGCCTGCGCCATGGCCTGGGGATCATCCACCGGCACCAGCACCCCGGTTTCCTCGGTGATAATATCCTGCGGGCCGCCGCAGCGGGTGGCAATGGCCGGCCGGCCGCACGCGGCGCATTCGTGGAGTACGCAGGACAGCATCTCCGTGCGGGAGGAACACACAAAGCAGTCGCATCCGTTCATGAAGCCGACCACCTCATCCCGTGGGATCGCCCCGACCAGGCGACAGTTGTCCGCTATGCCCAACTGGTCAATCAGTTTCTGGAGATTGTCGTGCAGCACGCCCTTTCCGGCTATCTCGAGGCAAACCGGCCGGTCCGTCATTTTCTTGAGCAGCGCGAACGCGCGGATTAGGGTGTCGTGCCCCTTGATGGGCCGCAGCTGGCCCATGGCGCGGAAGGTGAACGTCTCTCTCGGCGCCGTTTCTTGGATAATAAACCGGCTGTCGTCCACGAAATCCGGAATGATCCGCGTTTCCCTGTAGGGCGCCATCACCTTGTACAGTACCGAGCTGACGCAGGCGTTGACCGTCGCCGCATCCATAACGGCGTGCAGCCGGCGGACCGCCTCGCTGTCCGGCCCTTCCGTCACCACATAGGAGGAATGCTCCATGAAAAACAGGGGCAGCCCGTGCCGCCTGCAGAGCGCCGCTGCCTCGTACCCCTGGAGGGAGGAACGCAGATTCACCACATCGGGCCTCCCCCACTCCTTCTCTAGGCGGCGGTACAGTTTTTCCAGCATCCGAGTCCGCTGGATGCGCCGCCCCTTTTCCCAGCGGGGCGTCAGGTTGGGATGCACATAGGTATAGGCCAGCACGCCGCCGGCGTCGTCCCGGTGAATGCCGTTATGCGCGGGATGGAAATCGCCGCTGACATTCACATACAGCACAGCCATATCCACCCCTCGGGCGGCCAGCGCCTCCGCCTGCTCTTTATAAAAGGTGCCCAGCAGCGGCGCTTCAGCCGTAGGGTACCAGGAGGGAATCATCAACACTTTCATTTCAGCAGCCCCTATTCTTCCAGCCTTGGTGAGGTACGCCTTATTATACTCCATCTCCCCCGCACCTGGCAAGTAAAACGTCCCGCAGGCCCCGGATAAGTATCCGGGGCCTGCAAAATTTTCAGGTATTGTCTTTACTGATGGGCCGTCTCCACAGCAGACGGCGGAATGCCCTCCAGTTGAACGGAATAAGCGGATAAAGATAGCCGCTATTGCACACAGTGGGGGTGATGGCGATAGTCAGCAGGAAGAGCCCGACCCCCGCGGCGAACCCCCACCAGTTGAACAGCGCCGTCAGTACCAGTAGCAGCATGCGGAACAGCTTAAGCGCATACCCCAGTTCAAAGCTCGGCTGGGTGAAGTTGGCGATGGCCACAAAGGCCATGTACAGCAGCACCTCCGGCACAAACAGCCCGGCCTTGATAGCAAACTCGCCCAGTATCAGCGCCCCCACGACCGAAAACGCGTTGCTGAGCACCGTCGGCGTGTTCAGCGAGGCCAGCTTGACCCCATCGATGATCAGCTCGATGATCAGTAGCTGGAGCAGAATGGGGATGGAATTCGGCTCGTGTACCTGTATGAACTCCAACCATTTCGGGACGATGTCGGGATTTTTGATCAGCAGATACCAGACCGGCGTCATGAACATGGTAAACAGCGACACCAGCGCCCGCACAAACCGCAGGTACGACCCCACCAACGGCGGAAAATAGAAGTCGTTGGTATCCTGAACAAAATCGAAAATACTGGTGGGCAAAATCATGGCGGCGGCGGAATTGTCCACCAGCAGCAGAATCCGCCCCTCCGCGATGCTGGCCGCCGCACAGTCCGGCCGCTCGGTGTACCGCACCTTGGGGAAGGGGTTGAACCACTGCCGGCCGATTAGGCACTCGGCCAGGCTTTCCTGTGCCATGGTCAGGGTCGGGATATCAATGCTGTCCAGCTTCTTTTTCAGCTTGTCCAGCAGTTTTTTATCCACCCGATTTTCCATATAGCACAGCACGATGTCGGTCTGGGACACCGTTCCCACCTGATGGATGTCCATCGTCAGACGTGGATCGCGGATGCGCCGGCGGATGAGGGCGGTGTTAAACACCAGCGTCTCGACGAACCCGTCGTGCGATCCCCGCAGAACCCGGTCACTGTCCGGTTCTTCCACCCCTCTGGCCGGATAGGTGCGGGCGTCGATCAGGATGAAGCCGTCCACCCCGTCCACCAGCAGGGCCAGCTGACCGGACAGCACCGGAACCAGCACCGCCTGCGGATCCTGCTCGGTATCCACCTCCACATAGGTGATGAACCGGCCGGCAAACACCTCGGCGCCGGAAATATCCTTTACTTCCTCCGCCTTCAGGGACATAATATATTCGAGGATTTTTTCCATCACTTCGTCTTTGACGAAACCATCGATGAAAAACAGCACGGCGTCCCGCCCGCCGACAAGGATCTTCCTGGCGATCACATCAAAACTTTCCTTCACGCGCAGCAGGGATTCCACGTGATCGGCGCGGCTGGAAAACGGCAGATCCGGCATAGATGCAGCCCTCTTTTCATAAAGTCTCTCTATAGCGTTCCCGCCTGGCGGACGGATTATTACGTTTTGATGAAGGAAAGCCGGCCAGTCTTGTGCCGATACGTCTTTCATGCTATACTGAACAGGGATATTCCCGCCCTTTTCATTGAAATCAGGAGGAGGCTTTTCCATGCCAGACGATTTTGATTTCCGTCCCTCCGCAGGCGGACAGGAACCCAGCCGTACGCCGCCCGCCCCTTTCTCCTCCCCCATACCGCCCATTCCGGACATTCACGCGGCGCCCGCCCTGCCGGACATGCCGGCCGCTCCCTTGCAGCCGCCGGTATCCTATCCGCCGGCCAGCTATGCGCCGCCGGTTTATCCCGCCGCGCCCCAGCCGCCGGTCAACACCCCCTATACGCAGCAGCCTTACGCGCAGCCGTACAGCCCGCCGCCGCCCGTCAACACGCCGCCCTATTCCTATTATTCGCCCCAGCAGCCGGGCTACACGCCGGTCCCTTATGCGTACCCGGCTGTTCCCCACCGGAAAAACGACGGCCTGGCGATAGCTTCCCTGGTTCTCGGGATTCTGTCCATTCCGATTCTTCTCGCGGGTGATTCCTCCGTTTTTATGGGGATCGCGGGGCTGATCCTCGGCATCATCGCCAAATCCAAGGGCAGCGGCCGCATGGCGGTGGCGGGCATTGTTCTGAGCAGCATCGGCCTGGCGCTGTTTGTCCTGATGCTGGTTCTGGCTTTCTCCGGCTTCTTTATTTCTCATGAGATTTTTGACGATTCCTATCGGTTGTTTCGTTCCCTCTTATAAATCGCGGCCGCCCTTTTCAACGGGCGGCCATTTTTGTACTCTGTAAAAAAGCAGCCGGAAGAGGCATTGGCCCCTTCCGGCTGCTAATTATTCGATATCGATCACTCAGCGCTCGTGGTGGCGGTCGCTTCCGTGCCGGTGGTGGCGTCTGTCTTCGCCGTCGCGTTTTCGTCCTCAAGCCGGCCGCCCGTGGTGATCTCATACGTCAGATTTTCCAGGGAATCGTCCGGAATCTTGACATACTTCGGGGAAATATAAAACGTGAAAGTGCCGTAGCTCTCCGGATCGAGTGCGAAATCCTCAATGGAATCCGTATAGCCGCTCGCGATCAGCTCGCCGTCCCCATTGCTGACCTTGACTTCCAAAGACGTCAGATAATGCTTGGTATTGTAGGCGTTGGAAAGCTTGAGCACCACGGCAAAATGCTTGTCGTTGGTGTAATAGGCCCGCGTGATAATCCCTTTGATGCCTTCCGCCGACATCTCCGGCAACGCGGTTTCCTCCGCGATGAATTCATTGGAATTCGCCGCCTTGTCCTTACCGCTCGTCGCAAATTCGATCGCCATCATAACCCCTACCGCTATCACCACAGCCCCCAGGATTCCCACCATCACCCACAGGGTGGTGTTTTTCTCGCGGGGCATGCCATTGCGATATTCCTTCCTGCTCCGCCTTCTCATCTTACGCTCGGCCTTTTCCTGCTCTTTTCTGCGCTTCTCCTGTTCCCGAAGTTCCGCCGAACTGATGGAACGGCCCAGAACCCCGTTTTCTCCGAAGGTTTCCAGGTTCTCGTCGCGTTCCTGCTCATCCCGTTTGTCGTCCATGGTTTTTCCTCCTTGGATCCCGATTCCATATATAGCCAGCTTTCGCTGTAACCCTTTTATCATACACGAAAGCCGCGGTAAAGTAAAGCGATTTCACCGAAAATTCACGATACCATGGGCCGGCATTCGACAAAAGGAGGCGGGAGGGTCTCCCCTCCCGCCTCCAGCGAACTGCCTCTTAGAACATGCCCGTCACGTTGTCCACCAGATCGCCCACGTTGCGCAGGGCTCTTCCCACGTTCTTTTTCAGGCCCTTCTTGTTGGACTTCATGTAGCTGTTGCCCATAGCCCCGGCGACACAGCCCACAGCAATGCCCATGCCGATTCCTTTCATAAAACCGGATACGCCTCTGTTCATTTGAATTGCCTCCTTTTCCTTATCATATTTTGCTTTCGCTTTCTTAGGATTTCCGCCCTCTGTGTTCTCAAGCAAGGGGAATGCTGGCAGTCCCCTCGTTTATTTCCACCTCTGGCAGGGAATCCCGCCGCGGAATCCACCCTTGTCAAAATCGGAAAAATACGATAAGATAGGTAGCGTATTTTTAAGAATCGAGGGATTGTCTATGAAACCCTACCCGCTGCTGCTCAAACCGCCGATTAAAGATTACCTGTGGGGCGGTACTCGTTTGATTACGGATTTTGGATTTGAAACAACAAGCGCCAAGGCGGCGGAAGCCTGGGTGCTGTCCTGCCATAAGGACGGGGCGTCGCTTATCGCCAACGGCGAGCTGGCCGGCCATACGCTCCCCGAGGCGCTCGACCAGTGGGGCGATGCCGCCGTGGGCGACAAGGCCGCCGCCTTTCCTTACTTTCCCATTCTTATCAAGCTCATCGACGCCCGCGATCGGCTGAGCGTCCAGGTGCACCCGGACGACGCCTATGCCATGCGGGTGGAAGGCGAGTTCGGTAAAACGGAAATGTGGTACGTGGTGGACTGCGAACCCGGCGCCGCCTTGTTATACGGCTTCAGCCGCGGTCTCACCCAGGAGGAATTCCGCCGCCGCATCGAGACGGACACCCTCGAAGAGGTCTGCAATCGGGTGCCGGTGAAAAAAGGGGACGTGTTCTTTATCGAGGCGGGCACCCTGCACGCCATTGGCGCCGGTATCCTTATCGCCGAGGTGCAGCAGAACTCCAACACCACCTACCGGGTCTCCGATTACGGCCGCCTGGGCGCGGACGGCAAGCCCCGTCCCCTGCATGTGGATAAGGCCGTAGACGTCACCAATACCGCGCCGCCCACCCGGCCCTACGGCGCCGTGGGGGAAATCACCGCCATCCCCGGCGGTACATACCGGCCCCTGGCCTCCTGCAACCTGTTCACCTCTCAGCTTCTCTGCGTGGAGGAGGCGGTGCGCGTGGGCAGTATAGAAAGCTTTACCTCCCTGCTCTGCCTGGAGGGCGGCTGCGAGCTGACCGCCGCGGATGGCACGGCGCTGCCTTTGAAAAAGGGCGCCAGCGTGTTCCTGCCCGCCGGAATGACCGCCAAGCTGACCGGACGCGCCCAACTGCTGTGCAGCCGGGTGTAGGAAAGGAAGGAAGCAACCGTATGCCGCAGCTGAATATCGTGCTGGTCGAGCCCGAAATCCCGCAGAACACCGGCAACATCAGCCGTACCTGCGCCGCCACCGGCGCCCGTCTCCATCTGGTGGAGCCCATGGGCTTTACCATTGATGACAAAAAGCTGAAACGGGCGGGCCTGGACTACTGGCCCCTTCTGGACGTTACCTATTACAAGAACCTGGACGACTTTTTTGCCAGAAACGCCGGCCCCTTCTTTTATTTTTCCACCAAAGCCAGCCATATCTACAGCGACGTTGCCTATCCCGACGGCGCGTACCTGGTCTTCGGCAAGGAGACCAAGGGCCTGCCGGAAAGCCTGCTGCACGACAATCCGAACAGCTGCGTACGTCTGCCCATGATCGACAACGATGCCGCCCGCTCCCTCAACCTGTCCAATTCTGTGGCCGTGGGCGTGTATGAGGCACTGCGCCAGTGGGGCTTCCCCGGCCTGCGCACGGAAGGTCATTTGACCCAATATTAAAAACCGGAGGGCTGCGGCCCTCCGGTTTTTCCTTATTTCAGCAGGACGAATCCCATCTTCTTTTTGGCCTTATCCAGCGTGCGGGTGGCTATCTGTGCGGCCCGTTCCGCGCCCTGCTTCATCAAGATTTCCAGCTGCGCCTTGTCCTTCATCAGCTCGGCGAACCGCTCCTGAATGGGCCGGAGCTCTTCCGCCACGGCCTCGCCCACGGCGACTTTGAAATCGCCGTAGCCCCGTCCCTCGAACTCCGCCTCGATGGCCGCCATGTCCTTGCCGGTCACCGCGCTGTAAATTTCCATCAGGTTGTTGATGCCATCCTTGCCCTCGGCGTAGTGCACCCGGGCCTCGCTGTCGGTAACGGCCCGCTTGAACTTCCGCAGGATAGTAGCGGCGTCGTCCTTAAGCGAAATAAAAGCGTTCTGGTTTTCGTCCGACTTGGACATCTTTTTGGTAGGATCCTGCAAGGAGCGCACCCGCGCGCCCGTCTTCATGATGTAGGGCTCCGGCACCGTGAACACCCCGCCGTAATGGCCGTTGAAGCGCGCGGCAATGTCCCGGGTCAGCTCCACATGCTGCTTCTGATCCGCCCCCACCGGCACGTAATCCGGCTGATACAGCAGGATGTCCGCCGCCATCAGCGCAGGGTAAGCGAACAGCCCCAGCGTCACATTATCCGCATGCTTGGCCGATTTGTCCTTGAACTGGGTCATCCGGGCCATCTCGCCGTACTGGGCGTTGCAGGACAGCAGCCAGGTCAACTCGGCATGGGCCGGCACCTGGGACTGCACGAAAATCAAGCTCTTATCCGGATCCAGGCCGATGGCCAGCAGCAGCGCAAACATCTCAGTCGTCTGGGCGCGCAGCTTGGCCGGCTCCTGACGGACCGTGATGGCGTGCAGATCCGCCACCGCGTAAGCGCAGTCGAATTCCTCCTGCATCGTCACCCAGTTGCGCAGCGCCCCGAGATAGTTGCCCAGGGTGGGCACGCCGGTGGGCTGGATGCAGCTCAGCGCCCGTTTTTTGCGCGGCGCGGTCGTTTCCATGGTATGTTCCATACTTCCAAAACCCCTTTATATCTGTGGTGTCAATTCCGGTATTCCCTGGCAAGCTCGCCCAGCTGGACACAGCCGCGCTCCATCGCCTCCACCGTGGGGGTGGAGAAGTTGACGCGGAAGGAGGAGCAGGGCAGACCTTCATCCACCAGGAAGGCGGAGCCCGGCACCACGGCGACCTTGCGCTCTTTGACGGCGCGGGTGCAGAATTCCGGCATCGAAATCCGCTCAGGCAGGGTGCACCAAACAAACAGGCCGCCGGTCACCGGCTGATAGGTAACGCCGGCCGGCGCCAGATATTCGTCGATGTAGCGGCACATGGCCCGCGCCCGTTCCCGATAGAGATCCTGCAGGGCCTTCAAATGCGCCTCGTAGTCGTATGCCGCCATGAACCGCTCGCAGATCATCTGGGACAGGATGCCGGTGTGCACGTCCTCCCCCTGCTTGCAGACGATCATTTTCTGCACCACCGGGGCCGGCCCGATGGCGTAGCCCACCCGCAGCCCGGGCGACAGCACCTTGGAGAAGCTGCCCGCGTACAGCACCAGCCCGTCCTCGTCCATCGACTTAATGGACGGGATATACGCGCCCTCGAAGCGGAGATCCCCGTAAGGGTTATCCTCCAGAATCAGCACCTGATACTTTTTGGCCAGCGCCAGCATGGCCTGGCGCTTCTCCAGGCTCATGGTGATGCCGGAAGGGTTCTGAAAATTGGGGATGGTATAAATGAACTTAACGTTCTCGTTGGTTTTCAGCGCGTCCTCCAGGGCGTTCATATCCATGCCGTCGCTCTCCATCGGCACGCCGACCAGCCGGGCGTTCATGGAGCGGAAGGCGTTGAGAGATCCGATAAAGCTTGGGGCCTCGCAGAGCACCACGTCCCCCTTGTTGCACAGGGCCTTGACCGCCAGCCCCATCACCTGCTGGGCGCCGGAGGTCACCAGCAGCACGTCGCCGTCCCGGCCGACGTTGTGCTTTTCCTTCATATACGCGCTCAGCCGCTCCCGCAGGGCCGGATAGCCCTCGGTCAGGCTGTATTGCAGCGCGTCGATGGGATGCTCGCTGAGAATCCTCGCCGTGATTTCCTGCACCGCCTCCACGGGAAACGCTTCCGGCGCGGGGTTCCCCGCCGAAAAGGGGATGACCGCCGGATCCGACGAATATTTCAGGATTTCTCGAATCGCCGAAGGCTTCAGGTTCTGCACCCGTTCGGCAAAGGCATAGTTCATACCGATTCCTCCATTTTTCAGCGGCAAGCGTTTTTCCAGCCGCTGCCGACAAAGCTTTCTGTGTGGTAACCCTTTTATCTTACCATCATCGATTGACATTTTCAACTAAAAATTGTAAAGTAGAAAGGAATACATCCCAGTGAAAGGACCATCGACATGACGACATTGGAAAGTCTGGCCGCGGCCATGTTTCCCGCCATCACCCACACGCCGGAGGATTACGAGGCCATGTATCCGCCCCGCGCGCTGAAGGAGGGTGCCCGGGTCACCCGCATTGCTCCCAGCCCCACCGGGTATCTGCATCTCGGCGTGTTTTTCACCGCCATGGTCAACCGGCTGACCGCCAGCGCCTCCGACGGGGTGTTCTATTTCCGCCTGGAGGACACCGACAAAAAGCGGGAGGTGGCAGGCGGCGCGGAGGATATTCTCACCGGCCTGAATGCCTACGGCCTGACCATCGACGAGGGCTTTGTCGCGCCCGGCGAGGTGCGGGGCGCTTACGGCCCGTATCAGCAGAGCGAACGGGTGGCCATCTACCAATGCTACGTCAAGTCCCTGGTGGAAAAGGGGCTAGCCTACCCCTGCTTCTGCACCGAGGAGCAGCGGCAGGCGGTCCGCGAACAACAGGAGGAGGCCAAGCAGCGCACCGGCTACTATGGGGCCTACGCCCCCTGCCGCTCCCTTTCGCCCGAGGAGGCGCTTGAACGGGTGCGGGCGGGCGCGTCCTACGTGGTGCGGCTGCGCTCCCCCGGCAGCGAGGAAAACCGCGTCAAATTCGACGATATGATCAAGGGCACCATCGAGATGCCGGAGAACGACGAGGATTTGGTGCTGCTTAAATCGGACGGCGTGCCTACCTATCACTTTGCCCACGCCGTGGACGATCATCTCATGCGCACCACCCACGTCATCCGGGGCGACGAGTGGATTTCCTCCGTGCCCAAGCACCTTCAGCTGTTCCGTCTGCTGGGCTTCAAGCCGCCGAAATACGCCCACGTCAGTCCCATTATGAAGGAGGAGAACGGCGGCAAGCGCAAGCTGTCCAAGCGCAAGGATCCGGAGGCGGCCATGCACTTCTACGCCGAGCAGGGCTATCCGGCCGACAGCGTACTGGAATACCTGCTGACCATCGCCAACAGCGATTTTGAGGATTGGCGGCGGCGCAATCCCGGCGAGCCCCGCAGCCGCTTCCCCTTCAACCTGAAAAAAATGAGCGTGTCCGGCGCCCTGTTCGATATGGACAAGCTGGACGATGTGAGCAAAAACGTCATCGCCTTTATGGACGCGCCCACCGTCGCCGGATATATCCGCCGCTGGGCGGCACAATATGATCCGGAGTTTTCCGCTTTGCTGGAAAGCGATCCGGTCTATGCCGAAGGCATCTTCGCCATCGATCGCGGCGGCAGCAAGCCCCGCAAGGACATCGCCAAATGGAGCGACGCCAAGGAATACGCCGCCTATTTTTACGACAGCCTGTATCAGCGCGCCTTCGACCTGCCGGAAAATATCGCCCCGGCGGACGCCACCGCTATCCTGGAGGCGTATGCGGCGGTTTACGATCCCACTCTCGACAAGCAGGCCTGGTTCGACGCGGTCAAGGCCATGTGTCCCTCCCTCGGGTTCTGCCCAGAGGTCAAGGAGTACAAAAAGAATCCGGAGGGCTATAAAGGGCACGCCGGGGACGTCAGCACCGTCCTGCGCATCGCGGTGACGGGCCGCCGCAACACCCCCGACCTCTGCGCCATCATGCGGCATCTCGGCAAGGAGCGGGTTATCGCCCGCCTCCGGGAAGCCGCCGACGCCTATAGAAAATAAAGGCCGCCCGCGGCCTCAAGGACAGGAGTTCCATAACCATGTCGGAAGAAACAGTCAAAACGCCGGAATCCAGCAATTTCATTGAAGACATCATCCGCGAGGAGCTCGCGGAGGGCGGCCGCTGTCATGGCCGCGCCATCCAGACCCGTTTTCCCCCCGAGCCCAACGGCTACCTGCATATCGGTCACGCCAAGGCGCTGTGCATCGACTTCGGCATGGCGGAAAAGTTTGGCGGCGAATGCCATCTGCGCATGGACGACACCAACCCCACCAAGGAAGACGTAGAATACGTGGACGCCATCCAGGAGGACATTCACTGGCTGGGCTACGACTGGGGCAAGCATTTCTACTACGCCTCCGATTATTTTGAGAAGATGTATGAGCTGGCGGTCGGCCTCATTCGTAAGGGGCTCGCCTACGTCTGCCAGCTGACCCCCGAGCAAATGCGGGAAAACCGGGGCGACCTGTCCCGCCCGGCGGTCAGCCCCTACCGGGATCGCCCGGTGGAGGAAAGCCTCGACCTTTTCGCCCGGATGCGGGCCGGGGAATTCCCGGACGGCTCCATGACCCTGCGGGCCAAAATCGACCTGGCCAGCGGCAATTTCAACATGCGCGATCCGGTCATCTACCGCATCAATCACGCCCACCATCATCGTCAAGGGGACAAATGGTGCGTCTATCCCATGTACGATTTCGCCCACCCCATCGAGGACATGCTCGAAGGGATCACCCACTCCCTCTGCTCCCTGGAGTTTGAGGATCACCGCCCGCTGTACAACTGGGTGGTGGAGCATGTGGATCTCGAGGCGGATCCCCGGCAGATTGAGTTCGCCCGCCTGAACATCAACTACACCGTCATGTCCAAGCGCAAGCTGCGCCAGCTGGTGGAGGACGACTATCTCACCGGCTGGAACGACCCCCGAATGCCCACCCTGTCCGGCCTGCGCCGCCGGGGCTATACCCCCGCTTCCATCCGCAATTTCATTGAGCGTGTGGGGGTGTCCAAGGTGTTCAGCGTGGTGGACGTGGCCCTGCTTGAGCACTGCCTGCGGGAGGATTTGAACCTAAACGCCCCCCGGGCCATGGCCGTGCTCCGCCCCCTGAAGCTGACCATCGTCAACTATCCGGCGGATACCACCGAGACCTTCTCCATAGAGAACAACCCTGCCCGTCCGGACAGCGGCACCCGCCCCGTCTCCTTTTCCCGCACCCTGTGGGTGGAGCGGGACGATTTCATGGAGGAGCCGGTCAAGGGCTATTTCCGCCTGTTCCCCGGCAATGAGGTACGCCTGAAGTCGGCCTACGTCGTCAAATGCACCGGCTGCGTCAAGGACGAGGCCGGTAACGTGGTGGAGGTTCTAGCTGAATACGACCCCGAAACCCGCGGCGGCAACACCCCCGACGGCCGTAAAGTCAAGGGCACCATCCACTGGGTAGACGCGGAGACGGCGGCGGAGGCGGAGGTGCGGCTGTATGCTTCGCTGTTCACCGAGGCCGATCCGGAGGGGGGCGAGGAGGACTTCCTCGCGTGCCTCAACCGCGACTCTCTTGAAACCCTGACGGGGTGCAAGGTGGAGGCGGATTTGGCCTGTGCGGCCGCTCCGCAGGCTTTTCAGTTCCTGCGGCTGGGCTATTTCTGCGTGGACAATGTGGACAGCCGGCCGGGACATCTGGTGTTTAACCGCTCGGTTTCCCTCAAGGACAGCTTCAAAAAGGGCTGATTTTTTCACACAAAAGCGCTCCGCCGTGCTTTTTTTCGCACGGCGGAGCGCTTTTTTCGAACATCTGCGAACGAAAAAGGCCGCTTTTTCGACGGTTTGTGGCCGTTACCACACGCCCTCTTGCAGATACCTCTCCGCCCGGTTCTCCGCTTCCTGGGTCAAGGCTTTATCAAACCCCATCAGGGTCAGCAAACGGATGGCGTTGCGCGTGCAGGCAGGGCCGGGACGCAGGCGATAGTCGAACGCGATGGTATCGCCGGCAATCGCCTCCTCGAAATGCGCCATTTCGTACGCGTCGGACAGCAGCGCACACAATTCAATATCGTGGGTGGCGGCGATGCAGACGGCGGTTTCTCCGGCGAGATACCGCAGCAGAGTGCTGGAGGCGGCGATCCGTTCCACCGTATTGGTGCCCCGCAGAATTTCATCGATGGCACACAGCACCCGTTCCCCGCGCTCGACCGCCGTCAGGATCCGGCGGAACGCTTTCAGCTCTGTGATAAAATAGCTCTCCCCCGCCAGAATGTCGTCCGACAGGGCCATGGATGTATAGACATGAAAGGCGGAGGCGGAATAGGCGGTGCAGGGCGCTGTGCAAAGGCTCTGCGCCATAATCGCGCTTAGGGCCGCCGCCTTGATCAGCGTGGATTTTCCCGACGCGTTGGAGCCGGTCAGCAGCAGGGATCCAGTCAGCTCCACCGTGTTGGCCACCGGGTTTTTGAGCAGCGGGTGAACCAAACCGGCGGCGGTGAAATGGGAGGGTCCCTCTTTGTCAAAGTCAATAGCCGGGTCGCAGTACACGGCGGCGCTTTTGCGATAGGAGGCCACCGCAATGGCGGCGTCCAGGCGGCCCACGCACTCATGAACGGCAAAAATATCCTCCCGCAGGCGGCTGAGGCCGACCTTCGTCCACTCATACAAAATGAGATCAAACAAGCACAGGCTATTGAGGATCTGCGCGAACTCATTGTCGTAGGCAAAGGCGCTAAAGCCCATCCGGGACAACGCGCGGGTCCGCTTTTCAGCGGCTTCGTAGGGGCGCAGGTACGCGGCCAGTTCCTTGCCGTACAACCGGCAGATTTTCTGAAAAACGGCGATCAGGGATACCGAATAGCTGGCGGCGGGCAGGTGAGTTTCCAGCCGACGAAGCATGGCGATATGATAAATCGGATTCCCGAATAGAAAAAGGAGGAGAAACGGGAGGGCGGCCGGCGAGACGATCAGGCCGATCCCGCTGCCGATCAGCCCAACGAGCAGCAGCAGGGCGACAACTAGGCCGCATTTCCCGTGAGCGGAGGGGGAAAACGCCTCGATGGTCCGCGCCCCGCCGGTTTTCCCCAGACGGGACAGAAGAACCTGCAGCTTTTGGCGCAGCTCCGGCTGTTCCTCCATCAGGCGGATGAGTCCATGCCGCCGTTCGTATTCATCCCGCTCCATCGCCGGGCAGCGCAGCTGATAATACAACAGCTGCTCGCCGGAAGCGCTGCCGGTGCTGCTGACCCGTTCAAACAGGGTATCCAGATACAAATCGTACCAGGTGGTTTCATCCAGGGCAAAGGTTTCCGGCTCTTTTTCCCGGCGGTAATCGTAATAGGAACGAATACATCGGAAATCCTCATCCTCGTACCGATTGTCCGGCGGCTTGCCAAACCGGGCGGCAATGGCGGCCGCGCGCTTTTTTGACAACAAAGACGGTTTTCCTCCTTTGATACGCAACAGCCAGGGAAGGGCGCGGTCATGACCGCGCGTTCCCTGGCCGTTTTCGCTGTTATTCCTTTTTCAACTGGTAGGACAGGGTCATCAGGCTATCGCCCAGATGGACGTTCTCCACCACCAGGCCGGGATGATGATAGGTGATATCGTAATGGGAAAAATTCCAGAAGCCGCGGACGCCTTGGGCGATCAGCCGTTCCACCAGGGCGGGTGCGGCCTCCTTGGGGATGCAGAGAATGGCCACCTGCGGGCTGCACCCGGCGCAGACCTCCTCCAGCTCGGCGGTGGGGCGCACTGTCATGCCCCGCACCTTTTTGCCGATGACCGCGGGGGAATCGTCAAAAATCCCCACCAGCCGAATGCCCCGGTTTTCAAAATCCATGTGATTGGCGATGGCTTTCCCCATATTGCCGGCCCCTAGCAGGACGGTGTCCGACAGGGAGTCCATGCCGAGGATATGACCGATTTCCGTGTACAGCTGCTCGACCATGTACCCATAGCCCTGCTGGCCGAAGCCGCCGAAGCAGTTGAGATCCTGCCGGATCTGGGAGGCGGTCAGCCCCATCCTCTGGGACAGCTCCCGGGAGGAAATCCGGGTGACGCCGTTTTCCTTCAAGTCATACAGGAACCGGTAATACCGGGGCAGGCGGCGCACCACCGACATGGAAATGTATTCGCTTTTTGCCATACTACCACCCCTTCTCTAAAACAGCTGGGCGTCTCATCCGTTTTGATTGCGGGTATAGTCCAGCAGGCCGCCGGCCAGCAGCATCTCCACCTGGCGGCGGGAGAAGGCGGCGTTCAGGGGGAAGCTCTCCCCCGTCGTGCGGTTTTCGAGCGTCACGTCCTTGCCCTGCTCCAGGCAAGCGCGCACGTCGGGCAGGACGATGTCGTCCATGAGGGAAATCCGGTCGTAATCCGCCTCATTCTTAAAGGTCAGAGGCAGGATGCCGGCGTTGATGAGGTTCGCCACATGGATGCGGGCGAAGGACTTGACAATGACGGCCTTGATGCCCAAATACAGAGGCGCCAGGGCCGCGTGTTCCCGGGAGCTGCCCTGCCCGTAGTTGGATCCGCCGATGATGATCCCCTTCCCCTGCTTCTTGCAGCGGGCGGGGAATTCCTCGTCGCAGCGCACGAAGCAATGCTCCGAAATGGCGGGGATATTGGACCGCAGGGGCAGGATTTTGGCCCCGGCGGGCATGATATGGTCGGTGGTGATATTGTCCCCCACCTTGAGCAGCACCGGCGCTTCCACCGTCTCGGGCAGGGGCGCGGTTTTGGGGAAGGGCTTAATGTTGGGACCGCGGACGATATCCACCGCGTCCATATCGGCCTCATCGGCAGGAGGCACGATCATATTGTCGTTGATGAGGAAGCGCTCGGGCAGGGTGACGACGGGGGCCTCGCCCAGGGTGCGGGGATCGGTCAGCACGCCGGTGAGGGCGGAGGCCGCCGCCACCTCGGGGCTGACCAGATAGACTTGGGCGTCGGCGGTGCCGGAACGGCCCTCAAAATTGCGGTTGAAGGTACGCAGGGAGATGCCGCCGGAGTTCGGCGACTGGCCCATGCCGATGCAGGGGCCGCAGGCGCATTCCAGAATCCGGGCGCCCGCCGCGATGAGGTCGGCCAAAGCGCCGTTTTCGGCCAGCATGTTGTACACCTGCTTGGAGCCGGGGGCGATGGAGAGGCTGACATCCGGGTGAACAGTCTTGCCCTTGAGGATGGCCGCCACCTTGAGCATATCCATCAGCGAGGAGTTGGTGCAGGAGCCGATGCAGCACTGGTTAACCGGCAGGGGGCCGAGATCCTCCACCGCCTTCACGTTGTCGGGAGAATGGGGGCAGGCGGCCAGGGGACGCAGGGAGGACAGGTCGATATCCACCACCTCGTCGTACACCGCGTCGGCGTCGGCGCTCAGCTCCACCCAATCCTGCTCCCGGCCCTGGGCCTTCATGAACGCCCGGGTCACGTCGTCGGAGGGGAAAACCGAGGTGGAGGCGCCCAGCTCGGCCCCCATGTTGGTGATGGTGGCCCGTTCCGGCACGGAAAGGGTCTTGACCCCTTCCCCGCCGTATTCGATGATTTTGCCCACGCCACCCTTGACGGACAGGAGACGGAGCACCTCGAGAATGACGTCCTTCGCCGCCACCCAGGGCCGCAGACGGCCGGTCAGGTTGACCCGCACCATCTTGGGCATGGAGATGTAGTAGGTGCCGCCGCCCATGGCCACGGCCACGTCCAGGCCGCCCGCGCCGAAGGCCAGCATGCCGATACCGCCACCGGTGGGGGTATGGCTGTCCGACCCGATGAGGGTTTTACCGGGAATGCCGAACCGCTCCAGATGCACCTGATGGCAGATGCCGTTGCCGGGGCGGGAAAAATACAGGCCGTGCTTTTTGCATACCGACTGGATATAGCGATGGTCGTCGGCGTTTTCAAAGCCGGTTTGCAGGGTATTGTGATCGATATACGCGACCGATCGCTCGGTCTTTACGCGAGGCACGCCCATGGCTTCAAATTCCAGGTAAGCCATGGTACCGGTGGCGTCCTGTGTCAAGGTCTGGTCGATCTTCAAACCGATTTCGCTGCCGGGAACGGACATGTCGCCGCTGACCAGATGCGAACGAATCAGCTTTTGCGCAATGGTGTCTCCCATGGTCATCCACTCCTAAAGGTTGTTATCTTCTCTATTATGAAGGATTGTAGCAAATTTGTCAATCTTTCCGGGCAGAAAAAAAGGGAGGCCCCCTCCCTTGCTATGTCCTATCGAGTACAGCGTTGGTATGCGGGACAGAAACCCGCGATTCTATTAGCAGCGCTTTTGTAATGCTCTATTGGGTTATGTGTAGGTGTGCGGGGGACTGCCCCGCGTCCCTATGCCACCAGTGCCGCGCCCGCACCCCATCTTTCTTTTTCGTGCGTGAAAAAGAAAGATGGGGGAGAAAGAAAAAGCCTTATAGAACCATACGGCGGGGGGAGGCCGACGTTGTGGCTCGCGGCAACCCCTGTGTCGCTGCGGGTTCCGAACCCAAACAAATAAAATAAAAACTTTAGCACCTGCGTCGCCATAGATACGCCCGCTAGTTGCCGCGGTGACAACGTTCTAGCCCACTACCGCCCCCGCCTCGACTGTACGCCGCCACACGTTGCGGAAGTTGGGCGACCAACTCCCCTGGGGCTGCGCTGCATGGGAAGGATGGACGGATTATGATCGATGCTCTGCCGCTGCCGGTCTCGTCGGCTTAGGCCGCCGAGCCCATACGAGGATCCCGTAGAAGGTGGCCGCAAGCTGGGGGGGTATCCGGGCTTGATTGATAGGGCTCACCGTCCTAAGACGGGGAGACCCCACCGGATTGTACAATTTGGGTGATCGCTCAAGTATACTACGCGCGTCAGCGCGCTCGTAGCGCGGGAAAAGGACACGCTTCCCGGCAGATAGGCGCTGGGCGCACTATAGCGCCTTTAGGCGCGAGCGCAATTTTAAATTGATAGGACAGGAAAGATTCGACGTGTTCTTTTCCCGTGCGTCTGTTGGTTAAGGCTTTTTCTTTCTCCCCCTTCTTTCTTTTTCACGCACGAAAAAGAAAGAAGGGGTGCGGGAGCGGCACAGGTTCAATAGGGTCGCGGGGTCATGCCCCGCATACCTACATAACCCCCGATAGGATTTAAAAAAGCGAGCCATTTTTATGGCCCGCTGATGTGGTTTGGACGCTGTAAGCGGCGCCCTATCCCCTGCTTACGAAAAACTATTTTATTTCCTTTTTCGTATCGTTCAATATAAAGCCACCGACAAATGTGGCGTTGCACGCCTTGGCAATATCCTGCAATTCTTTTTCAGACAGATTATCTCGACGCAACTTCGCGCTCATATTCTGAACCGTTTTCCCCAGTTTCCCGGCCAAATCCGTCAGGGTCATATCGCGTTCCAACAGCAAGGTCTTGACTATTTTCGCCATTCCCATACAAGGCCACATCCTCTCCGTGCTAAAATTGTATACCAAATAATTGATAATTGCAAAAATAAAAGCAATATGTTAACTCAACATTTGAAAACGATATTGACAATTTCAATTTTTTAGTTTAGAATTATTCATGTGGTTTGATATTCTAAAATATTCAGTTAAGAATCGAAAAAGTAAATTTTTTATGAACAAGGAGGAAAACGGTATGGACTTCAACCATTCTTATCGCAGGGCCGATTTAAACTCGATCGAGGCCTTCCTGATGCATGGCGGGGAAAGCTTTGAAAGGCCGTCCGACAAGTCCTATGCTCAAAGGCTCCAGGAAGCCAGGAAAAACGCCACGGCGTTCTTCGAGGCCCGGTTTACGAACATCGATGAATTCGACGAAATCGCCGGGTACTTCAACGAGCAAGTCTCGGTGTTCGAAGATGTGTATTTGGAAATTGGCCTGCTGCTGGGAGCCAGAATCGCCTTTCAAATTTGCGGGAAAATAGCGGAATTATCCGATGGGTAACAGCGGCAGCCATTGCCACCTTCCCCTCAAGGGGAAGGCTTGGCTCGCCGTGAGTCCGCGAGGGAGGCGATTTGCGCGCGGCCCTGTAAGGCCGCTGAGGCCTATCCAAGCCGCATTCGTAAAAAATACGCGGTCTGAAGATCTTCTCTTCAGACCGCGTCAATGTATGATGGAAAATTAGTACTGTCCGACCTCGTCGCCGCGGCCGGCGGCGGAGAGCTCCTCGGTGGTCAGTTCGGTGTGGAAGCATTCCAAAGTGGTCCGCCAGTTGGCGGGGGCGGCCCATTTCACGGCGTTACCGATAATTTTCAGGACATGGGGGTTGTGGTAGGAGGGGTTTGTCTCGTGGCCGGGCTGGAAGTAGAAGACCTTCCCCGCCCCGCGGTGCCAGCAGCAGCCGGAGCGGAACAGCTCGCCGCCGCGGAACCAGCCGCCGAAGACGATTTCATCCGGATTGGGAATATCGAAATGCTCGCCGTACATCTCTTCCTTTTCCAGCTCAAACCAAGCGGGGACACCTTCGGCGATGGGATGGCCGGGATTCATGCACCACATCCGTTCAAAATCGCCGTCCCGCCAGCGCAGGGAGCAGGTGGTGCCCATCAGGAGGCGGAAAGGCTTGGAATAATGGCCGGAGTGGAGCACGATGAGACCCATGCCCCCTAGGACGCGGTCGGCCACCTTGCGGGCCAACTCGTCGGGCACGAGATGGTGGCCGCAGTGCCCCCACCAAATCATGACGTCCGTGTTGTTCAGCACCTCGTCGGGCAGGCCGCATTCCGGCTGCTCCAAGGTGGCGGTGCGGGCTTCCACGCCCTCCAGGGTATTCAGATAAGCGGCCAGGGTGCCATGGATGCCCAGGGGATACAGATCCTTGACCTCCTGCACCTCTCGGTCATGGATATTTTCATTCCATACGGTGACGCGAATCATACTACTCCCACCTTTCTTTCAATCAGAAGCGGCCAAGAATCGCTTGGCCGGTGCGGTCGGATTCGAACGCCGCTTCCATTACCTTCATGACGCGCATGGCCTCCTCCGGCTTGACGCGGAGCTCCGCCGTGCCGTCCAGAACGTCGGCCAGGTTGCGGTAAAAGACATCGTAATCGGAGAAATACTTATCCGGGTCGAGGGCGATTTCCTCGATGGTATCCTTGGCGCGGGGGGCCATGGTCTTGGTGGGGCCGGCCTTGGTGTAGATGATCTCCTCTTCCCAGGTGACCTCATGCTGGCTGGCGCGCACCACCTTGCCGTTGCAGCTCCAATCCGGAATGGTCAGCGCACCGCGATCGCCGCAGACATACCAGCGGGGCGCCTCGATATAATGGCTGGTGCCCACCTCGATGGTGGCCATGACGCCGTCCTCGAATTTGAGCTGAAGCTTAAAGCCGTCGTCGCATTCCTGATACGCCACATGGTACATATCGCAGAACACCGACGTGACGGGGGTGGGGTTCATCATCATCAGCTGATCGATGAGATGGACGCCCCAGTCCAGCATCATGCCGCCGCCGGCCACGGCGTACTGCCGCCAGCCCTCCGGGATGCCGCGGGATCCGGTCACGCGGGACTCGATCTCAAACACCTTGCCGAGAAGACCGGATTCCGCCTGCTCCCGCATGGCCAGATAATCGGCGTCGGCGCGGCGGTTCTGGTGGATGGTGAACAGGCTGCCGGTGCGTTTCGCAGTATCCATCATGTCCTGCAGCTCTCCGCTGGACATGGCCACCGGCTTCTCGCACACGACGGCTTTCCCGGCCTCCAGCGCCTGGCATACCAGGGTTTTATGGAAGTTGTTGGGGGTGGCCACCACGATGATGTCCAGGCTCGCGTCGGCCAGCATCGCCTCGTAGGAATCATAGAGCTTTTCAAAGCCTTCCGACTTCGCCAGCTCCATCCGCTTGGGATCGATGTCGTACACGCCGACGAATTTCACCCGGTCGGTTTTGCAGATCCCTTCGAAGTGCCAATGGCCCATCCCGCCGTAGCCGACGAGAGCCGCTTTATACTGTTTCATGTCACGATGTCCTTTCCGATCGCAGGAATTCTATTCTCCCGAAGAGGGAGCGCTCACGCCCACCACATCTGGGCGGGCTGTTCGGTGATCATCACGTCCTGCAGGAAGCGGATCGCTTTCTCCAGCCCCTGTTTGACGGACATCAGACCGTCTTCATGCTCGATGCTGACCGAGCCCTCGTACCCGATCATCCGCAGGGTGGACATCATGTCCTTCCACAGGGCGGTATCGGAGCCGTAGCCCACCGTGCGGAACACCCAGCTGCGATCCAACAGATCGCCGTAGCTGCCGGTATCCAGCACGCCGTTTTTCGCTTTGTTATAGGGATCCACCTTGGTGTCCTTGGCATGGAAATGGTACACCGCGCCCTTGAGTTCCCGCAGAGCGGCCACCGGATCCATCCCCTGCCAAATCAGGTGGCTGGGGTCGAAGTTGGCGCCCAGGATATCCCCCACCGCGGCCCGCAGGCGCAGCAGGGTGGCCGGGTTGTACACGCAGAAGCCGGGATGCATCTCAAAGGCTATTTTTTTCACGCCGTAGGATTTAGCGATATCCGCCGCTTTTTTCCAATACGGGATCAGCACGTCATTCCACTGGTACTCCAGGGTTTCGCCATACTCGGGCGGCCAGGCGCAGGTGACCCAGTTGGGGCGCTTGGATTCCGGGCAGTCGCCGGGACAGCCGGAGAAGGTCACGATGGTGTCCACCCCCAACTTCTGTGCCAGCTTGCAGGTGTCCACAAACACGTTGTGATACATCTCGGCCGTGGCTTTATCCGGGTGCACCGGATTGCCGTGGCAGGACAGCACGCTGATTTCCAGCTCGTTCTTTTTGAGCAGCTGCTTGAATTCCTCGATTTTCCCGTCGTCGTTTAAATAGACCTCGGGCTTCAGGTGGTTGTTGTTGGTATACCCGCCGGTACCCAGTTCCACGGTTTCCACTCCCAGGCCATGCAGGTAGGCAAACGCCTCCTCAGCGGGCATCCCCTGCAGCGGGACGGTCAGTACGCCCAGTTTCATTTTGTCAGCTCCTTACTATCAATTAGAGAATAGCGGTTTGACTTTATTATAACGCAAATTCTCAGTTTTTCAGCAACTATTGCGCCCATTTTTTTCAACTATTTTTATCCGTCCTCAGATATCGCCGCCGTTTTTCCGATAGGACACCGGTGTGCGGCCAGTCACCTTGCGGAAGGCTTTATAAAAATTGGTGCTGTTGTTGAAGCCGCAGGACATGGCGATGTCGGTCAGGTTCATGCTGGTGGTACGGATGAGCTCAATGGCCCGCTGGATCCGCCGGTGCACCACGTATTCCACCGGGGACAGGCCGTTATACCGTTTGAACAGCGTGGAAAAATAGGCGGGGCTGACATGGGCGATGGAGGCCAGCTGGGCCAGGCGGATCTCGCCGTCCAGATGCTCGTCGATGTAGCGGATGACCTCGTTCAGCTGCGCCACGTCCTCCTGCTGGATGGGCTTACGGGCCTTTTCCCGATCGATATAATCGTAGTTGCGGATAATCTCGGTAAAAATGGTTTGCAGCTTGATTTTCACGAGCAGCTCGTAGCAGGGGCGCTGCTCCCGGAATTCCTGCATAATCTCCATCATAAGGGAAAAAATGCGGCGGGTGGCGGGATTGTCCCTATCCAGCCGGTGGGAAAAATTCTTGCCGTTTTCAAAAAAGACCAGCAGGAAATTATAATCGAGATCGCTGGCCAGGGAGTTCCAGATAAAGGCGGTGTCGAAATGGATGACCAGATTGTTCATTTTCTGGCCGTCGGCCAACTCCAGTCCATGATAATCTGTATTGGGCAGGATAAATACGTCGCCCGGGCGGATATCGTAGAACTTCTCGTTGATATGATACGTGCCGTAGCCCGAGGGCACGCAGGAAATTTCCAGCTCGTGGTGGGCATGTCTTTCAGCCGCCATAGGGCCGACGAGCACATGGCTGTCGATGGAAATCAGCTGGCGGCCGTTCTTATCCAAAATGGCGCGGGAGGGCGCGAGCGGTGACATACCGGCGGGAGCCGACCGTTCGTCCGGCGGCCGGCACATATTGCATAAATCGCTCAAGGACCATCAGCCTTTCGAAAAAACATAAGGGGAAAACCGCATTTAAATTGACGTATAACGCCTATAGTATGACACAGCTCGTCCCCCGGCGCAACACCTTTTTGGCAAATAGCCGCCCGAATTTTTCCGGTTCGGGCGTATGGGCACAGTTTTCCGGGCATACTATTGCGGAAATCACCCCGGCGCACAGCCGGAAGGAAAGGCAGGAACTGTTGATGGAATTTAAGGGAAGCCGTACCGAAGCCAATCTGATGGCTGCGTTCGCCGGCGAGAGCCAGGCGCGCAACAAGTACACCTTTTACGCCTCCCAAGCGAAAAAGGACGGGTATGTGCAAATAGGCAAGATCTTCCAGGAGACGGCGGACAACGAGAAGGAGCATGCGGAAATCTGGTTCAAGTGGCTCCACGGCAACGCGATGCCCGCCACCCCCGCCAACCTGGCCGACGCGGCCGCGGGCGAGCGGTACGAATGGACGGAAATGTACAAAGAGTTCGCCCAAATCGCCAAGGAGGAGGGGTTCACCGAGCTGGCGGCCCTGTTCGATCTAGTGGCGAAAATCGAAAAGAGCCACGAGGAGCGGTTCAATAAGCTGCTGGACAACCTGAACACCGGCAAGGTCTTCAAGAGAGAGGCGCAAACCGTCTGGGTCTGTCTGAACTGCGGGCACTTGTACACCGGCGAGACACCGCCCACCATCTGCCCGGTCTGCAAGCACGCCCAGGCCTACTTCCAGATGCACGTCGAGGATTATTGAGCCATGGATAAGAAAAGACGCGACAATCGCAAGCTGGACGCCGCCGGACAGGCGCTGGTGCGGGACGACAGCCACACGCTGCGAGAGCAGGGGCGGGGATTCATTCTCTCCGACGTGCTGGGCAGCTATACCGGCACCGACGAGGACGGGGAACGGCCCGTCCAGGACGCCGACGATTTATAACGGACCGCCCGCCGCATACGGCGGGCGGTTTTTTGAAGGGAGGTCGCTCGCGTGAGGGGTAAGGCTAACTCCTTTACAAAGGCAGAAAAAAGCTGGATTCTATACGACTGGGCTAATTCCGTCTACGCCACCAACATGACGGCGGCTATTTTCCCGATATACTACGCGACAGTAGCCGGCGACGAGGGAAACCGGTGGTGGGGATTGGGGGTATCCGCCGCCTCCCTGCTGGTGGCGGTGTTGGCCCCGGTGCTGGGAGCGGCGGGCGACACCCGGGGCATGAAGAAAAAGCTGCTGGCGGGCTTTCTGCTGCTGGGGGTGGGCTTTACGGCGGTGACGGCCTTTGTGGCCAGCTGGCAGTGGATGCTCATCGGGTATGTGCTCTCCCACATCGGGTTTTCCGGCGCCAACGTGTTCTACGACGCGTTCCTGACCGACGTGACCACCCGGGACCGGATGGACAAGGTATCGGCCTGGGGGTATGCCATGGGATATCTGGGCGGCAGTACGGTGCCCTTCGTGCTGTCCATCGCGGCGCTGCTGTTCACCGGGTTCAGCGTGGGGGCGGTCAAATTTTCCATTCTGCTGACCAGCGTATGGTGGGCGGTGTTCTCCCTGCCGCTGCTGATCAATGTGAAGCAGACACACTTTACAGAGGTGCCTTCCTCTCGCTTGCTGACTTCCACCTGGCGAAACCTGAGGGGCACGCTGGGACGCATCCGGAGCAACCGGGGGCTGCATCTGTTTTTACTGGCGTATTTCTTTTACATTGACGGGGTCAACACGGTGATTTCCCTGGCGACCAACTATGGCGCGACGCTGGGGTTGGGCTCCACCGGCATGATCCTGGCGCTGCTAGTGACCCAGTTGGTGGCTGTCCCCTGCTCCCTTCTGTTCAGCCGCCTGTCCCGGCGGATACATGCGGTGCATCTCATCACGGCGGCCATCGCGGTGTATTTCATCATCTGCGGCGTGGGCTTCTTCATGGGCTGGAAGGTGGAGCCATATCAGCTGGAGTATACGGCGGCGGTCAACGAGGCCGCTGTGCCGCCCACCTTGGTGGGCAAGGACGCGGCTGCGCTGCGCCAGGTGCTGGGCGATATCCGAGAGGAGGGCAAGGACGCGCTGGCCGCCGCGGATCGGGGCGCCGCTTTCTACGCGGTGGACGAGGCGGGACGGGAGACCGGGGTGCTCGGGGACGTGCTGACCCGGCTGCGGGACCCGGTCTCTTCCCGATACGGATTCACCAAGGCGGCGTACCGGGAAGAGGCGCTGCATATGGTGGAGCGGATGAAGCCGGCGCTACTGGCCTTCGCGCAGGACGCGGCCAGACAGGAGGGCTATCGCCGGGCGCTGGCGGTGTCCTCCCGGCTGTTCTGGCTGATGGCGGTGCTGGTGGGGACCGTGCAGGGCGGGATTCAAGCGCTGTCCCGCTCCTTCTTCGGCAAGTTGGTGCCGCCGGAGCGCTCCAATGAATATTTCGGGTTCTTCGACATCATCGGGAAGTTTGCCGCTGTGACCGGGCCGTTCCTGTACGCGCTGTTTTATATGCTGACCGGGCGGGCGTCCATGGGGATCATCAGCTTACTGCTGCTGTTTGCCGCCGGTGGGTCTCTCCTGTTTTTCGGCCGGCGCACCATTATCCGTTCCGGGCAGATGGAAAGCCCTCCCGCTTGAGCAGGAGGGCTTTTTTAGCGATCCAGGATTTCCAGCCAATAGCCGTCGGGATCCTCGATGAAGTAGAGATCCATGGCGGGGTTCTCGTAGCAGATGCAGCCCATGGATTCGTGGAGGGCGTGGGCCGCGGCTTTATCCTCCACACGGAAGGCCAGATGAAACTCGTTGTCGCCCAGATTATACGGTTCCCGACGGTCGCGCAGCCAGGTCAGCTCCAGCTGGTAGCCGGTGTGGCCGTCCTCCAGGAAAACGATGACAAAGGAGCCGTCTTCGGGAATAACGCGGTGCGCTTCCCGGAGCCCCAGGGCCTGCCGGTAAAACGCGAGGCTTTTGTCCAGATCCAGCACGTTGAGGTTGGTATGCAGAAACGCCGCCATTTATTTATCCTCCTTATGCTTACGCAGCCGCTCCACCAGGGACTCATCCGGGGTGACGTAAGCCGTCTGATTCGCGTCGTAAATCACCATGCCGGGCTTGGCGCCGGCGGGCTTGCGCACGTGGCGGACAGCGGTATAGTCCACCGGCACCTGGACGGATCCCGCCGCCCGGGAATGGAAAGCGGCCAGAATGGCGGCTTGCTCCAGCGTGCGATCGGGCGGGGTCTCCCCCTGGGTCAGGACGACGACGTGGGATCCGGGAATGTTTTTAGTATGGAACCAGATGTCGCCGCCGCGGGCGGTTTTCAGGGTGAGGCGGTCGTTCTGGACGTTGTTGCGGCCCACCAGGATGGTGAAGCCGTCGTCGGAGCAAAACTCCATGGGACCCAGAGGGGCGGGAGGCTTCTGCCGGCTTTTTTGCAGGCGGAGGTAGCCGCCCGCCGCCAGTTCCTGCCGCAATTCCCCGATCTCCCGGACGGTGGAGGCGCGGGACAGGGCATCAAAGACGGTGTCGATATACCGCAGTTCTTCCTCGCCACGGGCGATTTGTTCGGCGAGAATCCTTTCCGCTGTTTGGGCCTTACGATACTCCTTATAATACTTTTGGGCGTTCTGCGCCGCCGACAGGGCGGGGTCGAGGGGTACCCGCAGAGTGGCGCAGTCCGGGTCGTAGTAATTGACGAGATCGGCGAAAGGGGCGCCCTTTTCGATGGCATAGAGATTGGCGTTGATGAGATCCCCGAAAATCCGGCGTTCCTCCCGGTTCTCCGACTGCTCTAGCTCCTGCCGCTGGTGGGCCAGCTTGCGGGAGGTACGCTCATAGGCGTTGGTCAGCACCCGCAGCAGGTCATGCGAGCGCTGCTTCATCCGTTCGACACCGTCTTTTTGGGCGTAGAAGGCGTCCAGCAGGGCGGAAAAACTCGCCATTTCCCGCCCGACGGCGGAGAGGCCGTACTGGGTGATGGGGATAAAACTGAAGTCCAGGGGCGCGCCGTCGGGATGCAGCAGCAGATAGGGCTTGCGGTTTTCGCCGCCGAGAACGGCGGCTTTTAAACGGGCCAGATGGAAAGCCAGGCGCTGCTTGTCCTCCGCCGTCAGGGAGGCGGCGCGGGTATCTTGCCCACGGGTGGCCAAATGGGCCATTTCCCGGCAGAGGAGGGGCGACAAGCCGTGGGAGACGGCCAGCAGGGCCTTGGAAAGCGGATCGTCCTTCCCCTTCTCCACCGCCGTGACGAAGGCGGCAGGCTCCTCCTGGGACAAATCCAGACGGCCGGGAGCGGCGGGGGGCGGCGAATAGGGCAGGCCGGGCAGCACTGGCCGCACGGAGGACATGTCCCAGTCCACCCGTTTGATGGCGTCCACCACCTGGCCGTTTTCCACGAGGATGATATTGCTGTGGCGGCCCATGATTTCCACGGCCAGCGTGAGGCGGACGATGTCGCCCAGCTCATTGACACAGTCGAAATCGAGGTACAGGGCCCGCTCCAGACCAGGCTGCCGGATAGCCGCCAGACGACCGCCGGTCATCCGTTTGCGCAGCAGCATACAAAACATGGGGGGCTGCGCAGGATTCTCCAGCGGGACGGCGGTGAAGTGGATCCGTGGCGAATTGGCCCGGGCCGAAATATACAGCTTTTCCGCCCCGTTCCGGCGGCGCAGGGAGAGCACCAGCTCCTCCCGGGAGGGCTGGTGGATTTTATCGATGCGGGCATCCCGCAGGGTATCTTGCAGTTCCGCGCGCAGGCAGGACAAAAACGCGCCGTCAAAGGCCATGTCGCCCGCCTCCTTTTCTAGTATTACTCAATGGTACGGTAGGGAGCCTCCCCACGATGGACAAGGACGCGGAGGGCCGGGAAGGCCTCTTGCAGCCAGCCGCCCAAGGCATCGACAATACACACCTCGGTGGCATAATGACCGGCGTCCACCAGGGTCAGCCCCGCCTGCCGGGCGGCCAGCCATTCGTGGTGCTTCACCTCGCCGGTGACAAAGGCATCCACGGCGGGGTTCAGCTTCATCCATTCGCCGCCCCCAGCGCCGCCGCACAGGCCGACGAACCGCACTGGGCCGTCACCGCAGGCCCTTACCGGCGTTCCAAGCCGACGGGCGACCAGGCAGGCGAAATCCCGAGCCTCCATGGCGGCGGGCAGTCGGCCGACACGACATAATCCGTCGTCGGCCGCCGCAACCTCTTCCAGCCCCAGAAGGGCGGCCAGAGTATCGTTAACACCGCCAGGCGCTTTGTCCAGATTGGTATGGGCCGCGTAGGCGGCGATCCCCGCGGCGGCCAGCCGATAGGGCATTTCCTCCGCGTCCAGGCGGCGCAGAGGATCGAAAATCACCGGGTGGTGGCTGACGATAAGGCCGGCCCCTTCCCTTTCAGCTTCTTCCAGAGCGGCGGGGGTGACATCCAGCGTCACCAGAACGGCGGACAGCTCCCGGCAGCGGCCGGTTACCAGCAGGCCGGGATTATCCCACGCCTCGGCGGTATCCTCCGGGGCCATCTGTCCCAGAAAGGCGCATACATCTTCGATTGTCATTGGTTATCCCTCACAGTGCGTTCCATTTCCCGGGCAATGGCTTCCAGGCGGGCGGCCTCCCCCGCGCCATCCGCCCGACGCGCCAGCCCTTGGGCCTGCCGGCGCAGGCGCGCCGCCTGACTCAGCAGATAGGCGGACGCCTCGGGCAGCGGCAGGCGGCCGATATAATACGCGGCTTCTTCGGTCACCGGCGGGGCGCCGGTATAGGCACAGGCCAGCACCAGATACCGCCGCCGGCCCTCCTGCACGATCTGCTCCGACAGAATGCCGAAGCCGCCGGTCAGCAAAAACCGCCGCAGGCATTCGTGGCGGGTCATGGGCTGTAAAATCAAGCGGTACCGGCCATCTTTCGTCCAGGGGGCGGCCTCCAGAATGGAGGCGATGGTCTCTCCTCCCATGCCGGCGATCACGATGTCGTCCGCCTCGCCGGGGCATAAGGGTGCCAAACCGTCCCCCACCCGCACGTCGATGCGCTCTTCCAGTCCCGCCGCCTCGACGGAACGGCGAGCGGCGGCAGCCGGGCCGATGCGGATATCCGCCGCCACCGCGCGGGGGCAGACCCCCTCCTTCACCAGCCACACCGGCAGATGGGCGTGATCGGTGCCGATATCCGCCAGAACGCTCCCCGGGCGCACCAAACCGGCCACGCAACGCAGCCGTTTATCCAGCATATATCCACCTGCTTTATATCCATTCCGTTCGGAACGGGAAGTTCCGTCTAGACGCAAAATGCGGGCCACAATTCATGGCCCGCAAGCGTGTTGCACAGAAGATGCGGCAAGCCGGATTATTGACCGGCCATGTGCGCGTTGATTTTCTCCACCATGGCGGCACAGTCGACGCCATGCACCATACAGGCCTGTTCAAGCGTCTCCCCGCGAGCGGAGGGACAGCCCAGGCAGTGCATCCCCATCTCCATAAAATAGGTGGCGGTGGTGCGGTCAGTATCGAGAATATCTCCAATCAGCGTATCCTTCGTCACGGTCATACAGTAAACATCCTTTCCATTTTACCCGGGCGGGCCACTTTCCTTCAATAGCATGTCCGCCGTGCTTCTTATTATAAACGCAGGCGACCCGGATTGCAAGAGGTTTTGTCTCCTGCACACACGGCGGCCGGGATGGGAAACGGGTATTTTTTATCGAAATGAAAAAAAAGCTTGCTTTTCCCGGCTGGATCTGCTAAGATATATCCGTTGTTTTTCTTTAAGGATGTCGGCCGCGGCCGGTTCATTCCTTGGAAAAAGCGTATCGCTTTGAAAAGGAGGTGCAGATGATTATGGCAAAATGCGATATCTGCGGAAAGAGTGTGACTTTCGGCATCCAGGTATCCCACTCCCACAGACGTTCTAACCGCACCTGGAAGCCGAATATTAAACGTGTCAAGGCTGTTGTGGACGGTTCCCCGAAGAGGATTTACGCCTGCACCCGTTGCCTGCGTTCTAACAAGGTGACCCGGGCCGTTTAATCTCATACCGTACACAGAGGGCTGCGCTTACAAAAGCGCGGCCCTTTTTGCGGCCCGGCCCTAAAGTTTTTGCCGCAATTCCCTTACCTTCTATTGCTAAATGGCCGGATATCCGGTATAATAATGAGAGGGTTCTTCCGGCATACGTCTCCGGAAATGTGAAATATCATCACCAAAGGAGCGACACGCATGAACATATGGCACGACATCTCCCCGGAACGCATTCAGCCGGAGAATTTCACCGCCGTCATCGAAATCCCCAAGGGCGGCAAGAATAAATACGAAATGGACAAGGAGACCGGCCTTTTGCGGCTGGATCGGGTGCTGTACACAGCCACCCACTATCCGGCCAACTACGGCTTTATCCCCCGCACCTACGCCGACGACGGCGATCCGCTGGATGTGCTGGTGCTCTGCCAGGAGTCCATCGTGCCACTGACGCTGGTGCAATGCTATCCCATCGGGGTTATCCAGATGGTGGATGACGAGTCCACCGATGAAAAAATCATCGCGGTGCCGTTTCGGGATCCCTCCCTGTCCGGGTACGAGGATATTTCCCAGCTGCCCAGCCACACCTTTGACGAAATTCAGCACTTTTTCTCGGTGTATAAGTCGCTGGAGGGAAAGGAAACGGTGGTGCGGGAAGCTCTGGGACGGCAGGAAGCCATTAAAATCATCGTCCACTGCATCGAAGAATATCGGCGCTGCTTCTGCGGGCAGCGCACGCTATAGGAGGCGACAGCATGACATGGACGGATAAGACCGCGTTTACCGGCGAGGCGGCCGCGTTCGCCGGGGAACTTCACGACAAGCTGGCCGCGCTCCCCTCTCTGGCCCTGTCCACTCTGGATTCGGAATCCACCGCGCTGTTTGTGGTGGACATGGTCGAGGGGTTCGCACGGCAGGGCGCGATGGCCAGCCCCCGGGTGGAGGCGCTGATCGCCCCCATCGCCGCCCTGGCGGGGCGGTGCGAGGCGGCGGGCATTCCGGTCGTGGCCTTTGCAGACACGCACGCGCCGGACAGCCTGGAGCTTCAGGCCTATCCCCCGCACTGCCTGCGCGGCACCGAAGAGGCGCGGCTGTGCCCGGAGATCGCGGCGGCGGCGCCGAAGCATACGGTACTCGAAAAGAACTCGACCAACGGGTTCCTCGAGCCGGTGTTCGAACTATGGCGGCGGGAGCATGCGACGGCAACCACCTATCTGGTAACTGGCGACTGCACCGACATCTGCGTGCTGCAGTTTGTACTCTCCGCCAAGGCGTGGCACAACACCCGCAATCTGCCGCTGCGGATACTGGTGCCGACGGCGCTGACGGACACCTTCGACGCGCCGGGACACCCGGCCGACACGCTGGGGGCGGCAGCGTTGTATTTGATGGAGGCCGCCGGGGCGGAACTATACGGCGATGTCGTTTAATAGGGCATCCTTTCGGGACTCGGAAACCGATTACATTGGGGAGCTGACAGACATGAACCAACCGGACAATCCCATTTTTGAGACCGACAACCTGACCATGCTGACCGATTTTTACGAGCTGACCATGGCTAACGGGTTCTTTCAGACCGGCAACGTGGACAAAATCGCATATTTCGACATGTTTTTCCGCCGCATCCCGGACAACGGAGGGCTGGCCATCATGGCGGGGGTGGAGCAGCTGGTGCAGTATCTGAAGAACCTGCGCTTCACCGACGGAGACATCGCTTATCTGCGCAGCAAAAAGCTGTTCAACGAGGCGTTTCTCGAGTATCTGCGGACCTTCCGGTTTGCCTGCGACGTCTGGGCGGTGCCGGAAGGCACACCGGTATTTCCTCACGAACCCATTGTGACGGTGCGTGGGCCGATCATCCAGGCGCAGTTCATCGAAACCATGGTGCTGCTCGCGGTCAACCACCAGTCTCTGATCGCCACCAAGGCCAATCGGATCGTCCGGGCGGCCAAAGGCCGGGCGGTGATGGAGTTCGGCTCCCGCCGGGCGCAGGGATATGACGGGGCGATGTACGGCGCGCGGGCCGCGTATATCGGCGGGTGCGTCGGCACGGCATGCACCATTGTGGATCGAGAGTTCGGCATACCGGCTCTGGGCACCATGGCTCACAGCTGGGTTCAACTCTTCGACAGCGAGCTGGAGGCCTTCCGGGCGTACGCCAAGGAATATCCCGACTCCTGCACGCTGCTCGTGGACACCTACAGCACCTTGAAATCCGGCGTACCCAATGCCATCCAGGTATTCAACGAGGTGATTGTTCCGGCCGGGTTCCGGCCCAAGGCCATTCGGATCGATTCGGGCGACATCACGTATCTAAGCAAAAAAGCCCGCAAAATGCTGGACGACGCCGGGTTCCCGGACTGCCAGATAACCGCTTCCAACTCTCTGGACGAATACATCATTCAGGACATGATTCAGCAAGGGGCCTGTGTGGATTCCTTTGGGGTGGGCGAGCGTCTGATCACCGCCGCGAGCGATCCGGTGTTTGGCGGGGTGTACAAGCTGGCCGCGGTGGAGGAAAACGGGCAGGTGATCCCCCGCATCAAGGTCAGCGAGAACGTCACCAAGATCACCAATCCCTGCTTCAAGAAGCTGTGGCGGCTTTATGACCGGGACAGCGGCAAGGCCATTGCAGATGTCATCACCCTGAACGACGAAATCATCGACGACACCAAGCCCTATGAAATTTTCGATCCCGAGCATATCTGGAAGCGCAAACGCGTGGAGAATTACACCGCCGTCCCCTTGCAGGAGCAGCTGTTCCGGGCGGGAGAATGCGTCTACGATCTGCCGACGGTACAGGATCTGCGCTCTTACTGCCAGGCGCAAATCGGCACCATGTGGGACGAGGTGCTCCGCTTCGAAAATCCGCATAAATACTACGTGGATCTCTCCCAGCCCCTTTGGGACGAGAAGCAGCGGCTGCTATCCGAGTACAGCCGTTGAGGCTTTCCGGGAATTCTCACATTCGTTTCACTTTATTCACAAATCCAACAAAGTAGTCTGGTATGCTGATATAAGGTATCCCACAACGACAGCCTAAAACGCCGTGGGCGTTTTGAACGGGGGCCGCGCCCTTGTATGGAAATAAAAGATGGAGGAATGCAAGATGCCGAAGCTGGTCTATGTCTATGGCGACGACAATAAAATGCTGGACACACTGGTAACCTCTCTGCGCAACAACGGGTATTCCATCGAATACACCAATATCAGTGATGAACTGAGTTCCACCAACATAACGGCGGACATCTCCCTCATCTGCAAGCCGGTTAGCCCCAGCACCAAAATCACGCTGGGCGGCCTGACGATGGATCTGGATAATATGGCGGCTTACGACAGCAACAACGAGGAAATCCACTTCACTCCCACGGAGTTCGCCATGCTCACCTATTTAATGAAAAACGCCGCCCGGGCGGTTCCGCGCAGCGAATTACTGCCCACGGTGTGGGGATTTGAAAACGATTCCGGCACGCGGGTGGCGGACGACACCGTCAAACGGCTGCGCAAGAAGCTGCAGAACACCAATTTGTCCATCGAGACCATTTGGGGGTACGGCTTCAAGGTCCGGGAAAAATAAAGGGATTTATCCCGGCTTGCCGGCGAAGGTGCGCCGGATAAGCCGGGATTTTTATACGCGTCTTCATTGTTCACCGAAAGGAACGAGTTTCATGATTGCCATACCGCAAAATGTGCTGGATATTCTTCGCGCGCTGAATGAACGCGGACACGAGGCCTATGTGGTCGGCGGCTGCGTGCGGGATTCCCTGCTGGGACGGACGCCCACCGATTGGGATGTGACCACCTCCGCCCTACCGGAGGAAACGGCAGGTATCTTTGACGCTCTGGGCGGCTATACAGTGGCGAAGACCGGGCTGGCGCATGGAACGCTGACGATCATCAAGGAGCACTGCCCGGTAGAGATTACCACCTATCGCGTAGACGGCGCTTATTCTGACGCCCGGCATCCCGACGCGGTGCGGTTCACCCGCAGTCTGCGGGAGGATTTGAGCCGCCGGGATTTTACCATCAACGCCATGGCCTACCACCCGGACGTGGGACTGGTGGACTATTTCTCCGGGCGGGCGGATTTGGAGGCCCGGCGGATTTGCTGTGTGGGCGATCCGGACAAGCGGTTCGGCGAGGATGCGCTGCGCATTCTACGGGCGCTGCGTTTCGCCTCCGTTCTGGAATTCTCCTTGGAGAAGATGACAGGGGAAAGCCTTCACAGGCAGGCGTTCCTGCTGCGCCAGATAGCGGCGGAACGAATCGCGGCTGAAATGAATAAGCTACTTTGCGGCCCGGCGGCGTTTCCGGTGCTGATGGAATATCCCGACGTGTTTGAGGTCATTCTGCCCGAGCTCTCTCCCATGCGGGATCATCCCCAATATAACGCCTACCACAAATATGATATTTACGAGCACACAATGCGCGCGGTACAGGCGGCTCCTCCCCTGTCGGTGCTTCGATGGGTCCTGCTGCTGCACGACAGCGGCAAGCCTTCTTGCTTTACACGCGACGCGGAAGGGGTCGGTCACTTTTACGGGCATCCGGCGGTAAGCGCCCAGATAACCGGAGAGGTTCTGCGTCGGATGAAGCTGGACACGGCCACCATAGAACGGGCGGTCATGCTGGTTACGTACCACGACGTGCGGCTGACCGCCAAGGAAGCCGAGGTAAAGCGATGGCTGCGGCGGCTCGGCGAGGAGGCGTTTTTTCAGCTTCTGGAGGTACAAAAGGCAGATGTGCGGGGACAGCATCCAGATTTGCTATACCGGATACAGGACATTGAGGCAATTGGCCAAACCGCCAGAGAAGTACTGGCTTCTCAGGCTTGCTTTTCTCTCAAGGATTTGCAGGTGAACGGACACGATTTGATACAAATCGGTATTTACCCAGGTAAGCTGCTGGGAGACACATTGGAAACACTGCTGGAAGCGGTCATCGACGGGCGCTGCCCCAACCGAAAAGAGGATTTGCTGGAGATGGCCAAGGCGATGCGCTGAGAAAAGGCCCGGGTTATCTCCGGGCCTTTTCTATGCTCCTCCCTGCTGACGGCGCGGATCGGCTTCCGTGTCGGAAACTGCGGGAAAAGATTGCGGAAATCTCTTGACAATTCCGAATTATATGATAAAATAGCTTTCGTGCTGTGGCACTCCATTATGGGCCTTTAGCTCAGTTGGTTAGAGCAACCGGCTCATAACCGGTTGGTCCCGGGTTCGAGTCCCTGAAGGCCCACCAATAACTCGGGATGCATTCCCTTTATGATAATAGAATACACAGGGGCATAGCTCAGTTGGTAGAGCAGCGGTCTCCAAAACCGCGTGCCGAGGGTTCAAGTCCTTCTGCCCCTGCCAGTGAAAAAGACACGGAAAGCCTTGATTTACCGAGGTTTTTCGTGTCTTTTTTATTTGCTGGAGAGAGGTTGTCGTCGATACGTTTTCCCCTCTTTTATCCCCAAGTACACCTCCTTTATCCCGAAAAAGGCTGTCAAAAAGGCTGTCAGAATATCCGGCATCCAGTCTTCTCAGGAAAAGTCATACTACCTTTGAAATCAAGCGAAAGGAGTAGACTTTATGCCTCAATCAAACGAACCCAAAACACGCCGTGACAACGGCGAAGGCACAGCCCCGAAGCAGCGCAAGGACGGCCGGTGGTTCCGGCAAATCACCGTAGAAGGAAAAAAGAAGTTTATTTACGGAAAGACCAAGACGGAGGTCAACCAAAAATTTCGAGAGTTCAAGAAGATGCTGGAAAGCGGCACCTATCGAGAGATTCAGAAACAGACCGTTGAGGAATATACGCTGAACTGGCTCACCACCTATAAGCGGATTGAACTTAAGCCCAAGTCCTATGACACGTTGGAGAGTACCATTTATCATCAGATCATTCCCTATTTTAAGGGAATGCAGTTCTTTACGCTGACTCATGACGATATTCAAAAATTCATCAATAAGCTAGACGGCGACGGCTATTCCTATTCCCAGATCAAAAAAGCGTACCTGGCATTGAATGCCTGTTTCAAATTTGCCATGGTCAAGGAGCAGATCATCAAAAATCCCTGCTTTGAAATCCGGCTGCCGAAGAAGGCGGAAAAAGGGGTTAAAACGATAGACGTGTTGACGAAAGAGCAGATGCGGGTGTATTGCCAGTTTGCTACAGAAAAGTACGGTAACGGGAAACCGGTGTATCGTCTTGGATACGGATTGGTTCTCATCCTATTCACTGGCCTGCGGTTAGGCGAGGCACTAGGACTGCGATGGGAAGATATTGATTTTGAAAAACAAAGTCTAAAAGTGGAGCGTACGCTGGAATATGTCAAGAATCGAAACATCGTTTCGGGAGAACCGCGGTATTGCTTTGTGGAGGGCAGCACCAAAACCACCTCCGGAGACCGCACCATTCCTCTCAACCAGACGGCGCTTCAGGCACTTCGGGAGTTACAGAAAATCAACGGACAGTTTTCATTGGTGTTTGCGAATGCAACAGGGAAACCGATCAATCCGCGCAATCTGAACCGGGCGCACGATTGTATTCTGGAACGGGCCGGAATTCCCCATATAGGCATTCACGCTCTCCGCCACACCTTTGCCAGCCAACTGTTCGCCAACAAGGTGGACATCAAAATCGTATCCCGTCTGCTGGGGCATGCGGACGTAGGAATTACATATAACACTTATATTCACCTGCTCAAAGAGGATCTGCCGTCCGCTACCAATACGCTAGACGGAATCCTGAATACCGGATGAGCGAAAGGGCGGGCTAGAAAGCCCGCCCTTTCCGGTTCATTTAATAATCCCTTTTCCAGCGTTACTTAAGATCCAGCGTTCCAAGGCTTTGGCGCTGATGAGATACTTTCCGCCGATCTTTATCGCCGGAAATCCATGAACACGAACCAGCTCATAAGCCTGTCGTTTCCCGCAACGAAAAATTTCCTGTACCTCATGTAACGTGAGAAGGGTATCATTAAATTTCTTTTCACTCAACACAGCCGTCCCCCCTTTCTATTTTGATTTCAAATATAGTATGACGGAAAAAAAGAAAATTGACGATCCGCACTTTAGCAGATCGTCAAAAATGATAATTTTTGAGTTTGCATGGTAATTTTCAGAAATTATCCTCTCTTAAGAGAAAGGGTGGAAGAAGGCCGTAAAAAATTATGTTTAGCCGAAGAAAAATTATGTTCCGCTGCCGAAAAATTACTATGAATCATAATTTCTCTTCCGAAAGCTCGTGATTTCTCCGGATTTCTATGCTGTTTGATTTTCTTCCTGCCCTTCCCATTGGAGAAGGGCGCCTTCTCTTTTCTATCACAAAAAGAGCGGCTACAGCCGCCCTTTTTGTGAAGCCGTGCCGGAAGATTTTTTATTCCTCCGGCATTTCTTCCCATTCTTCCAAGAAAAAACCGCCGTTTTCCTCCATCCAGCGGAGCTTGTCAAGCTCCGCCTCCACTTTTTCGTCCAGGCTTTGGTAGGTGCCGATTTCCCGGATCATTTTCCGGAACCCCACCTCTTTTGCCAGTTCTTTTATGTCGAACATCATGATACTCTCCATTTTGATTCCTCCTTTGTGTAGGGTCTGTTTATAGTATAAATCGCCTGATTCACGCGGTCAAATCCTCCCACAACCAAAACAGCCGCGACCAGTTGAAAACTTTTCCGACATACTATCTCCGAAAAGAATTCGGAGGTGGTTGTTACGAAACGGACAAATATTACCCGTGAGCAGAAGAAACAGGTCGATTACTTTCTTCAGCAAATCTATGGGTTTGACTTCAAAACGGGAAGCGCCTATCTGTGCGGTGCTGGCTTTGATGGCCAGAAAGCCTATTCCTCTCTGTATGTGCTCAGAAAACAGGCACTGTACCTGATTCAGAATACAGGAGAGGCTTATATATCTCTCAACATTTTCAAGAGCCGGCAGGGCTATTGTCGAAGGACGGAGAAATATCTGTGGCGGTTCAATCACATCGTCATCGATATCGATTTCCAGCAGGATTTTTCTCCGGACTACGAAACCGTAGAACAGGAATTGGAACGGCAGATACGCTGGCATAGTACATACGGAGACGCGCCCATGCCGAACGCTATCGTTTTCACCGGTTCCGGAGGCTGCCACCTTTATTACATATTTGAGGATCTTCCAAACGGGAAAAAAGGCCGGATGGCAGAAGGAATTCAGGCGGTGAAAATGCAGCTGCTTGCCCGCTGGGTGCCGCTGGAGAAATCCTTACAGGAGGAAGGGGTGGATTTCCATGTGGACACCCAAGCGGTGGACGCCAGCCGGGTGTTTCGCATTCCGGGGAGCATCCACCGGGATACCGGCCGAATATGCCGCATGAAACCGCTGCGGTTAGCCTCTTACGGCTACAAGGAGCTTTGCCGCTACATAAGCGATATACCATGGAACGGAGATTATGCGGTGGCGAACGCCCGCCGGGACATAGAGCGTGCGCGTTTCGATTATGGACAGAGTGATCGGAGAAGCGAACCATACACCATGACGAAGCAATTCCTTGGAGCCAAACGGCTGCGGGAACTGCTCCGGCTGGCTCACGCCGGATGGGGATTCCAAAACTGCCGGGAGTTGGCGGCGCACTTCGCCTGGGTTTGGGGACGGGATGCGGAACTTTCCGAGGACGAGATTCGGGACAAGCTTTTAGAGCTGAACGCCTGCTTTTACCGGCCTCTTTCGGAGAAGGAGTTGTTCTATACCGCCAAAGGAAACGGAAAAAGCTATCGATATACTAATGTCCGCATCCGGTTGGCCTTAGGGCTGGATGACTCTGAGGGGTATTTTACGGGCCGGCGTTCTCGGGAATACAAAGACCGTGCAGGCAAAACCTGCAAGCATAAGAAATGGATTGCAGCGTTGGTACTGGCCGGGAAGAAGATACGTGAAATCGCACAGGAACTGCACCTAAGTGTTTCCCTTGTGAAACGCCGCCGAACGGAGATGAAGAAAGCAGAGGGCTTCACCTTCTGGGCGGCTGTTCCCATTTGAGTGACCGAAAATCGCATAGAAAAACGGCCAGACTGCTGCGAAATCGCAGTGGTCTGGCCATCGTGCGAAAAACAGGAGAAAAGACTGGAAAAAGAGAGACAAAATGCATCTCCGCCGGGTATCAGACGGATTGTATGCATCCCTGCTTTAAAAAAGTTCGTTTTGGGCGCTATATTATATCTTCTAAAGAAACGCCGCCGGACTAAAGAGGTACCCGCCTTGGGTTTTGAAATTGAAATCGGATTGTAGACTTTCTGTGAAAATGGGGATGCGACTTTAAGTTGATATTACCTGCTTATTTTAAAGAACTTATATTTACATTTCATTCACAAATTTAGGATTGCGTTTATACATTATTCTAATGTATAATAAAATAAATACTATTTTATTATTTTATATTTTATATTGTTAAATGGGGGCATAAAAATATGCCGCGAAAATCTTATTCTATTGAAGAGCGCCAACGAGTGAAGGAAGCATTAATGACTACTGTCCTTCAGTGCATCATAGATAGAGGTCTGATCCATAGCAGCATTGATATTCTGTGCAGGAAAGTAGGTATATCAAAAACCTTTTTTTACACTTTTTTCTCTTCCAAAGAAGAATTGGTCATACAGGCTCTTCGGTATCAACAACCCAAACTGATCTGTTATGCGCAAAGTCTGATGGATGACCCGAATCTTAGCTGGAGAGAGGGAGTAAAAATCTTCCTGAAAAATTGTTGCTATGGAGCCAAAAACGGGGTTGCGGTTTTGTCGATAGAAGAAGAAGTGGAAATATTCCGCTGTCTCTCTGCGGAAAATTATAATGCCTTTCAACAGGAGCAGATTGTTTTTTACAGCAAATTGCTCTCCGTTTTCGGACTTCCTGTGAACAGCATTGATCCCCGTTTATTTGGAAATATGGCCCTTAGCATGATGATGGTCTACAAAGCAATTCCTGATACAATGCCTTTTCTCTTTTCAGAAGTTGCAGAGGATATGGTAGAGTTCCAGGTCAACGCACTAATAGATGAGATGGAGCGAGTCAAAGAAAAAACAAGGTGAACAAAAGATGTCCAGAAATAAAATTTTATATCCTATAAGATTACAAAGCAATCAAATACATCTAAACTTTAGAAAAGGCCGGATTTTTACAACCGACTTTTGGCTCTGTGCGGCCTTTTCGCGCCTTGCGTCAGCCTGTTTACCATGCGGGATGTCGCAGGGCGTTTTTCTATCTTCTGAAAGGAGTCAAAGAATATGAGTTTAAAATATACCTGCCCAAGCTGCGGAACTCCCCTGAGCTATGAGGGTTTGTGTTGGAAGTGTAAGTGTGAACAGGAGAGAAAGTCTACGCTGGCCTGGACACCGGAACAAATCATAGAGAAACAGGAAAAACTGATGGTGAACATACAACGGCTGGGTGATATGGAGGATCCGGAACTCACAGACTTCTGGCAGCTACTCAGTTACCGGGATGCTATCACACCAGAGATTCAACGAGCTGCTTTTACTGCAGGGGTATTCTTTCCCTGTGAGCTCTATTACCGTGCCCCGGCAGATTTGCGGGATGGTCTGATCGCCGCTCTGTTAAAAACCGAGAATGCCCATGAAGCGGCCAATCTGATGTGCTGTCTTGCCTTCCAGGGAGATGATAAGGCAATGGAAACGCTGCTGGAATTGGAGCGAAATCCACGACCTTGGCGCAAAGGACTCTATGTAGACCCATCTATCTATGCACAATGTGGCGGCTGGACCTTTGACAAAGAAGGTCATCGGACACAGCTCAATTTCGATACCTGTTATCCCATGATCAAGGGTGATCCTGGCGAAGCAACTCCTGTTCGCATCGGTCGAGTCCGAGAAGATACCTGCCCTCACTGTGGCTGCCAAATGGTGGACATACTTGTGCTGGATGGCCGGGATGAACGGCTGAAGTTTCTAGGACTGGATGGTATTTTAACTGCCACCTGCTGCCCCAACTGTGTCGGTTTTTTAAAAGGTCCCGCATTTAACAGCTTTACTCTGGACGGCAGCGTAGAGGTATTTCCCTCGGAACTATTTGACGGTGCGGAAAAGATGGATTGCTATGTGCGACCGGAGGACTACAAAGCCCTCACCGAAAATCTATTTATACTGGACAAAGCACCTGTACCCTTGTTTTACGGTTCTGCTTGTGAAGATGTGAATACGGTAGGAGGCTTTGCCAACTGGGTACAGGATGCGGAATACACCACTTGCCCGCACTGCGGAAAGCCGATGAAATACCTTGCGCAAATTCAATGGGATACCGTGATGGACGGCACAGAAGGAACTCTTTATATCGAGTTCTGCCCAGAGTGCCAAATTGTTTCCATGCAGCATCAACAGACCTAAGAGGTGATTGAATATGAATTTACCAAAGCGCAATAGTGCAGACGGGCGCTGTTACTGGATGAAGCCCGAGGTACAGGAGGAACTGCAACCGCTCTTTGACCAGTGCATCCAGGATGCCATTGACGGGAGAATCACGCGGCTTGATTCCCTCTGGCCGCCGGTAGTGGTCAGCAGCGAAGGCGCGCCCTTTGCGGTGCACGATCTGGTGAGAAAATGGATTGAAACCCAGCGAGCGGAAACCATGGATGCGGAAAAAGCCATCGCCTTCAGCGAAAACCTGCGCCGCCAGAGCCGCTGGGGTGAAATTGACTATTATTTGATTGACCTGCTGAAACGGGAATTACAAGAGAAGTATTTTGTCGGGACAGGCAGTGAAGATGACTACTGGAAAGAACAGGAATATTCCCTAAAACCGGGTATCCGTGCGGAGGATCTTTCAGAAGAGCTATTGCGCTTTGCCTGCTATGTGGCGGTGAGCTATAAGATATATGGAGCGAACTATGAATATTTTTCAACCAATTATCTCTTGGGCTTGGTGGAGAAAGTCCGTCCTGATATGGTGAAAAAGCTCCGGGAAAATGGAACCGGCAGGCTACCGATCTCTCTGCAAAAGAGGAAAACAGAGCACTTCACTGCATCGGCCAACGATGCCTTTGCCGTTATCCGTATTACTGCCAGGGACAACACAGAGGAATGCTGCCATGAAGTGCTGGACTATCTGTGTGAGGTTCTTTCGCAGGAGGATTTTCCCCGCAGCTATGCGGTGGAGTTCAAAGGACCGGAAAAGAGATATCTTCCCATCACAGGACTGCCCAAAAAGGGAGTAAACCAGCTTTTTGCCTGTGCCGTGCAGTACCCCGGCCTCCATCCCCTGATGGAACGGTACGCTCGGCTTGCCATGCGGCAATATGAGCAGTACACCAATCTCAGCGATGAGCAGTGCGCACTCCCCGGAAGTTTTGCCGTGTTCGCCCTGGGAATGCTGGGGCAAGAGTGGCGGCAGCTGGTATGGGATTATCTCGATCTCTGCGATGATGAGCACTCCCACTTACAGGAAAAATTCCTCCGGGAGTATGTGAAACAGTTCGGATTTACCGCCGATACTGTCCCTGTATTTGTCCGTGGGGTGCTGTCCATGCAGAACATGAAGTATTCCAAGGACTATGCCGCGTGGATGGCAAACGCAGAAAGCCTGGACGCTCTGCTGGAGGCAAAAATCCACCTGTCCGAGATCGTTCCAAGCGGTTTTTCCTCCGACGAGGATGACGATGATGACGAGGACGAGGAACCCACCCTGGAAACAGAATCCAGCCCAGAGGAAGTGCTGCAATACGCATGGGAAACGGTCTGCTATGTGATCTGGGGCAAAGCCAGCGCCAAGGGTGGTCAAAAAGTGGTGGAAGCAGCTCCGGAGGAACTGAAGGAACTTTACCGACAGATTTTTATTCCGATAACGGAGAACCTGGAAGAAAGTGGTGGCCTGCTATGAGTTTGCCGAAACGTGATGGCGTACATGGCCGTTATTACCTGATTCATAAACCAGATACGAACCCAGAAGTGCTGGAACACGCCGATCAGTGCATTCAGGATGTGTTGGATGGAACCGCAAAAGAAAATCATTCCGGCTACCCGATGGTAGTTCGGAACCAAAGCGGAACGCCCTTTCTTCCCAGCCAACTGCTGGATCGGTATCTGTCCAAACTGCCTTTGAAGGGGTTTCCCTACGAGGAGGCGGTTGTATTCTGCGATGCACTGCGGCGGTTGGTGGGCTGGAAAGAGATTGATTACACACTGGAGCAATACATCAAACACCAAGTGCAGGAGAGGTATTTTGAGGTTGGAGAAAAAGAGGATGATTTTACGCCTTACCCGCCTTGTACCGTGTGGCCGGAACTGCAGCCGGAAGATGTGGACGAAAACCTGCTGCGCTTTACCTGTTATGTCGCGGTCTGTTCTACGGTGTATGGTGCCAGCTATAATACCATTACAACCGAACACTACCTCAATCTGGTTTCCCAGATTCGCCCGAATATGGTAAAACAGCTGAAAACGGGCGGCAGCGGCCAATTGCCAAAGGACATTCAGCGGCGTAAGACGGAGCATCTCACCGCATCGGCCAATGATGCGTTTGCTACCATCCGCATCACCGCCAGGGATTCTACCGAGGAGTGCTATGCTGAAATCCTGGACTACCTGTGTGCGGTGTTGGAGCAGGAGGAATTTCCCCGCAGTTACTCGGTGGAGTTCCGTGGGAAGGAAAAACTCTATCTGCCCATTCCCCGCCTGCCCAAGAAAGGAGTCAATCAGCTCTTTGCCTGCGCCGTGCAACATCCAAATCTGCATCCGGCTATGGAGCGATACGCTCGTCTGGCTATGCGAGAGTTTGAGTGGTACCAAAACCTCGCAGATGAAGCCTGTGCGATGCCCGGCACCTTCGCCGTGTTTGCTCTGGGGCTGGAGGGACCACAGTGGTGTTCGCTGGTGTGCGACTATCTGGATCTGTGTGATGACGAACATTCCTCTTTACAGGAGAAGTTTGTTCATGTTTTCATCAAGAAGTTCGGATTTACGAAACAGACTGTGTCTGTATTGGTCCACGGTGTCCAGTCTATGCAAGGTATGAAACCAGCCAAGGAGTTCCGTACTCTGATTGCTAATGAGGAAAGTCTGAATGCTCTGCTGGAGGTCAAGGGTCATTTAGAGGACTACCTGCCGGAAGAAAATCGCCAGGACAAAAGATCCCAGGACTTTCTCTGGCAAGATGTGCTTTGGGGCATTTGGGGGCAAGCTGCGCAAAATGGCGGTGGTAAGGTTATCAAAGCAGCTCCTGCACATCTGCGGGAGCTGTATGAACAGATTTTTCACTGAGGTGGAACATTATGAAAAAGAGAACAGTTAAGGACTTTATTGCCCTTTATAACTCAGATGATGAGGAAAAATTGGTGCTGATCCAAAGCGGTACCAGTGCGGATAAAACATTTCTGGATAACTTCTGGTCAGCTCATACCTGTGCCCTTGCTATGGCAGATGCGCAGACCGGTCAAGTGATCTCTGACCGCTGTTACCTGAACTGGCCATTAACAGATAAAGAAAGAGAAGCCGGTGAGTATTCCAATCGATTTGCTAAAGGAAAGGTCTATCGTATCAAGGTTCGAGGTTGGAAAGGTACTGCATTCAGCGAACCCCAGTGGTATGTTACCGAAGTGCTGGAGGAGGATGTTCCCTGCCCGGCTCTGGAAGATATCTGGGCGGAGTACATAAAGCCCATTGTTATTGAAGATGAGGTGCTGGGGACTTTGACGCTGGATCGGGAAATGAGTTTTTTCAATGGAACCTGCCGGTGGATGGGAAAAGAAGTCCAGATTTCTCTGGATGTTGACATTGAAAATAAAGCCTCCTGGACCCGTGTCAGAAATGTGATGAAGAAACTGATAGATGATCAGGAGACATGGAATAAAGCCTTGCGGGGTTTTGCCGCCAAAAAGCTTACCAGTCTGGCCAACGAGTGGCTGGCGGATAATGATCAAACAGATCGGAATCCTGAAAAAGACCCCATCACTGAAGATGAGTTTGGAAATCGTATTATTTTAACTGAGTTTTCTGTTTCTCCGGGCGGGCGTTTTACCGCTTGGTATGAAGACGACGATATGTTCTGGGGCCATGTAGTTATTGTAGAAGCCACGCTAAAAAAAGGCCCTATATCTGCTGATATACAGGGATAAGGAGAGGAGGAAACCTAAATGAACAGCGAGCAAATCACGGCTTTTTTACAGGAACATTGGAACTGGGTAACCCTGATTATTGGTGTTGTCCTGCTGATCGGGGCGATCATGAACTGGAACTGGCTCTGCGCCCCCACCGGCAAACCGGACTCTCACCGCTATGGTCGTGGTTCTCGGCGGGTGATCTTCTTTCTACTGGGGATTGTGCTTATTGTAACCAGCATCATGGCCTGGGTGCTGTAAGGAGGACGAACGATGAGTGAAAAATATCCCACCTGGCTCACCGGCCATGTGAAAGAGTGGGCGCAGAAACGCCTGCCCACCGTGACACTCTCTTCTACCACTGGCAATGAACTGCTGGAGGTTTGGTATTACGGAGATTTGCTCACGGTGAAAGGAGAGCCCCAATTCTATATTGTAGATAGCGATGAAGCCCCCGGACTGGTGGCAGCTCGCGACCCAGAGAGCGGCGAGGAGTTTGTCATCTTTGATGGTGGACGGCATGGCTATGACAATATGTTCTGCGATGAACGTGATCCATCCGAACTGAAGAATCGTCCCCTCAAGAGGTATGAGATTCCCGCCTCCAAGCTGGTGCTGGAGCTGGGGTACAGCGTAGACTACGAGGACGAAAAAGAGGACTTCGAACCGGATGAAGCGGATACCGTAGAACTGATCAACGGCGAGCGTATGCCCTGGGATCAGGTCAAGCGGGATGGTATTGACTATATCGCCCTTTACTATGTGAACGAGAAAGGAAAGCAGATTCAGATCCTAGACGCAGAGCTGGCGTAAGTACAGCTATTCTATCCTTTGCTAATCCGAGGAGGTACCCCATGACTCAAGAACAACAGCTCCGTCTCTACCGGCTGATGGAAAAGCTCAACTGGTTTTTCCATCAGGAGATGCACTATTTGGATAAAGAGATTGCGGAACAAACTGCACGGGAGTGTTATCCGGAGATTCGGGAGTTTACATATGATATTTTATGGAATGACCTGCCCAAAGAGGTACAGGAGCAGCTAATGGACGAGGATTAACCCTCAATGAATTTGAGCTGGCTGAGGAGGTTGAGATACAATGTCAGTAACCGCTTATAAAGTTGAAGCCGTCGGTCATGACCGAACCGGCGAAGACTATGGCTATGTAAATATCATGTACCGATATGGCAACAAGCAGTCCTGTCCTCGGCCAGATCAATGTGAAAAGATAGAGGTCATGTGGGCGGATGAGAGTGTCTACGGACCGCCTGCTCCTGGCAGCAAGGTGGGCGATTTTATTATGACTTGGCTGATGGGTTCCCAGAACTGTGGGGTGTTTACTCACCGTCAGATTGCCCAGCGGCTCATAGATACCTTCACCGGTCTGAAGGTCAAGGAACTGACATGGTTTGAGAACCCCAGAGAAAAGACGCTAAAAAACGGCAAACCACGTGTGCGCCGAGCTAAATGGCTGCCAGATTGCGAAGTGGATCTGGTGTACCTCTATTCTGACCACTATATTGACGCAAGAGAACCGATTACTACTGAAACTGACTTTTTCACAGTCACAAGGATGGACTCTTGGGGAATGAGCACCTGGTTCATGTGTACCTCGGAGGCCGCCGAGAAGCTGATCGCCATGGATTACGACAATCTGGCCGTCAAGGAAACCACCATTGTGGGATAGGAGGAACGTGATGTGAAAAAGCTATTACTAATACTTTCCGTTATTCTGACGATTCTTACATTCGCAGGCGCAATTTATGTCTTAACATCAAACGGGAAAGCAAATGCAGGATACGCAGCAGTACCATTGTTATTTGATATTGTGTGCATTGGCGGTTACAAAGCATACAAAAACAAAGAGTAATTGATATATAAGATAATCAGAAAAAAAGGAATGGGTGTAAATATAGATGATGAGGTTAGAACAACTGCCCCCTAAGGGCGTAAAGCGAGAACAAGCCATCTTGGAGCTGGGCAAGAATGAAGCAAACGGCGAACTGCTTCTCCAGCTTGTGAATACAGAAAATGGCAAGTGCAAAACGGCAGCTCAGAAGGCTTTGGCGCAGCTGGAGTATGCCCCTGCTGCCCCATTGTGGGCCAAACTGGTCAAGGGCAAATGGATGGGCAGCAATATCATGTCAGATGCCTGCTCCGACTGTGTATCGGAGCAGATCGCGCCAGTTATTCTGAAGACTCTCTCCCAGCTGCTGGACGAGGGGGACACAAAGCCACTGGATATAGAACAACTGAACTTCTGTTTCCATTTGATGTTGGGGAAAGCCTCACCCAAAATGCTGGAGGTCTATCGCTTTCTGGCGGAAAACATCCAGCGGATCGCCCAGCTGAAACGCGCCCCAGTTTATTCTGATGATGATTGTACCTCCTGGTGGATTACGGACGGGCTTCGTATTTGGGATGCCACACCCAAAGAAAAAGAGAAAATTCCCGCTGTGGTACTGACCGCCTCCCTGATCCGCAACCCGGATGAGCGGCTGCAAGCATTGGCTGATGAGCTGAATGAACGCTACGGCGGCAGCTGGCTGATGCCGGTCTTTATGAAGGCGATCATCACCCAGCCCAAGGAGCAGGTGTATGAGACCTATTCGCCCCTTCTGGATACGCCGCAAAAAGGCTATTTGTTCCATGCACTGGGAATGCTCCATTACCGCTGTTATCCGGAAGACTGGACCTTTGAACGCCTGGGCCCGGATGGAATGATCGCTCTGATTTTCTGGGGTTATTACAGCTATGGAACCTATGACACAAGGTTCATGTTTGAACGGTATGTGGAACTGGATGAGCGGTGGCTCTTTGATCTGGCTAAAGACCCGGAAGGACGTAAGCCTACGGTGACATGGCAGACCTACAACCGAGGCGGTGTTCTGTATGGAAGCTACGACGAAATGTTCATCAGTCTGCTGCCCCGTAAGGTGGAAAACCCGGAACTGAAGCGCGTTCTAAGGGACTACTTCCGTATTCGCAGCGAAAAAGTGAGAGTGGAAGAAAGTATTACTGTTTACAAAGACGCTGCTGAGCGGTTCGGAGATAAATAAGAATTGAAACAACAACGAAAGTAGGTGCCTTATGTACCAAATTGCATATATTGGCCGCTGGGAGACCCTTCCGGAAACGGCTGCTGCCATCTGTGACCATGACACTCCCAAGCTGGAAGCAATGCTTCAAGGTGGGTTGGAGCTGAATGCTCCCATTCAGCTCAGCGAGTATATCAAACTCACACCGCTGGAGATCGCGGTTTTTCGGAATGATGTGCCCATGATTCACTTCCTGCTGGAGCATGGAGCTGATCCCGGTCTGGCAGAGGAACAGCCCCTTCTGCTCACCGCCGCCCGCTGTTGTGGACCGGAGGTGGTGGCGCTCTTTGCTGGACAGGCCGCAAAACTCAGCCCGAAGCAGAAAGAGCGGGCCTTCCAGGAAGTGCGCTGGGGCAAGCGCCCGGAGAATATCCAGGTGTTGGAGCAAGCCGGAATCACAGTGGACAAGTTTGGCGGCGAGGCATTCCGGGCCGCTGTGTCCGATGGCAATACCAAACTCGCCCGACTGCTTCTGGAAAAAGGAGCAGACATCAATTATCACAAGCCGGACATGGTGTTTCCGAACGCTTCCACCGCTGTCACCGAAGCTGTCCGACACAAAAATCTCCCCATGGTGCGCTGGCTCATTGAGCAAGGAGCTGACATCACCATTGCTGACAAATACGGCGACCGGCCTTACACCGTGGCGGTGCAGAATAAAGATCAGGAGCTGGCCGACTACCTAAAGGCTCTGGAACCGGAAGACTGGCACAACGAGCAGGAAAAGACCCGGCAGCTCATGCCATACAAGTTACCAGTCAAACTGATGAAGTACCTGAAAACCGGCCCCCTGCGGCTGGAATTCCCAGAGCAGAAATGGGTAAAATGGATGGAGTTTTACTCCTTCATGGATGTGCAGGAAATGACCTGGAAGCGGAAGAAGCTGCTTTCCCTCATGGTTCAGATGGATAACTACAGCGACTATCTGTTGCTGTGGAGCCCCAGGGACAAGAAACTGTGGTACTTGGATATAGAGCATGAGGAATTCCACCCTCTGGCCAAATGGGACGACTTCATTGCTGATCCCGGAAAATATCTTAATGGAATGATTGAGGGCGAGTTTGAGGAATAAGGAGAGAACACAAATGACAAAGGAACAACTCTTATCTTTATGGAATGCGGACAACTGGGAGGTAATGAGCTGTGGGGTCTACTTTACGGCTCACCGGGCAGGTAAGGAACTTTATATCAACTGCGGTGATTATACCGAGGAAGAGGTTCTGGCCTTTCCCTTCTGGGAGCGGTTGATTCAGGAACTGGATGAGCTGGATCGACAGGCCCATGAGATCTTGCAGAAAGAATTTCCAGATGATGAGGACATCCCCGGTCTGCCCCTGACCGACATCACGATAGACAAGTCCGGCTGCTGCGGGACATTTTCCCTCTGCTACGATACTGGGGACTCTCCGGCTGGGGAACTCTATCTCAATGTGTCCTTTGACGAGCAGTTCGTGCCAAGCCCGAAGGTTGGCTACGACACCTTTTGATACAGGGAGGCTCCCCTATGGCATTAAAATTGAACTTTCGTGAAGTTACCCCAGAAGATACCGAAATTCTTCGTATGATAGCGTTGAGAAACGGGAAAGCAGAAGATTGCCTTTGCTGCGATGTTACCAATGAGGATGGTGTAACGCAGACTACCTGGTATAGTAAGGCGGATGTGGCCCTCTGGGGTGAGGATTATATCCGGGCGAACACCACAATGAAGTACAGCGATTATAGCGGATGGATCATCATTCTGGATATGGAGCCGTGGAACGATGCGCAGGCATCGCCGCGAAAAAAGAAGAAACGGGCTTCCTTTCCCCAAATCCCTACCTGGCTGGAGGGCCATGTCAAAGAACGGAAACAAAAGCGCCTGCCCACCGTGACCCTCTGCTCTGCTACCGGAAATGAACTGCTGGAAGTGTGGTATTACGGAGATTTGCTCACAGTAAAAGGAGAGTCCCAATCCTATATCATAGATAGCGGCGAGGCTCCCGGACTGGTGGCAGCCCGCGACCCAGAGAGCGGCGAGGAGTTCATCATCTTCGACGGTGGGCAGCATGGCTATGATAATATGTTCTGCGATGAACACGATCCAGCCCAACTGGCGCACCGCCCCCTCCAGCGATATGAGATCCCAGCCTCCAAGTTAGTGCTGGAACTGGGCTACAATATCGACTATGAGGATGAAAAAGAGGACTTCGAGGTAGACGAGGCTGATACCGTGGAACTGGTTAACGGTGAGCGGATGTCCTGGGAGCAGGTCAAACGGGACGGCATTGACTACATTGCACTTTACTATGTGAATGATAAAGGAAAAAAGGTGCAAATTCTGGATGCGGAACTGGCATGAGTACAACAGGACTGTTTTAGTGAAAATTTGATGATTACTGGTGTTGATGATGTAAGCTGAGAAAAGAAATAAGGTGTGATCAATGATTATTGGAAAGTATTTGGAGAATCCAGCATTATATAGTCCTGATGAACTTGAACAATTGGACAAGCATATCGAAAAATATTTTGGAAAAGCCACAACAGTGGTTCATGAATTTTTCAGCGAAGATATTCATGTGGATGTTTCCATCATTTCGCCCCATGAGGGACACAACTATTATACTTTGGTAACCACGGGTATGGGTGCGTTTTCGATGAAAATCCCAAGTGAATACCAAGAGGATGGCCTTCCCTCCCGGATAGAACTGATGATGTGCCTACCGCCTGACTGGAACCCGGAAAGCAAGGAAAGCCAAGAAAATTGGCCGATAGAACTGCTTCGCTATTTAGCAAGGTTTCCAATCATAGAAAGCACTTGGCTGGGCTATGGGCATTCTGTTCAAAACGGAACGCCATACGCAGATAATACATTGCTGGCAGGGTGTGTTCTTTTAGGCGTACAGGATGCGCCGGAGGGTGCTGCTGTATGCAAGCTTTCAGATGGAAGTTGGGTCGGTTTTTATCAGGTGATTCCTCTGACAGAGAACGAACTGGAATACAAGATTCAACATAGTACAGATGAAATGCTGGACTACATGGAAGATGTAGACCATGTTGTATATTTCCAAAGACCGGATACCAAGTTTGACTAACACAGAAGAATAAGGAGAGAAGTAAAATGGAACAGGCATACTGTACCGCTGTTTTCTGGCGCGGCGGAGAAAAGATTGATCTAAATGGACTAAAACCAGATGCGGTACGGTGTCTGTCTGTGACGGGAGAGCGGAAGGTGAATCTGTCCTTCCTGCGAGATTATCCCAATCTGGAGGAACTGACCCTAATGGAAAAATGTGAGGGTGTAGAAGTTCTCTCCGAGCTAAAGCAGCTTCATACACTGTCCATATGGCTGTCGGCCCCTGTTTTCTGGCACAATGTTTCTCTCCCTGGCCTGCGTGTTCTCCACCTGCGCGGGGAAAAGAATGGCGACATCACCCCGCTTCTCTCCAGCATTACATATCTCCACTTGGAGGAAATGCGAAAAACAGAAGATCTTGCCCCTTTCCTGACTCCGGCGACCCGGCTTCAAAAACTCTATCTCCAGTCACTCCCAGCTGTGCAGGAACTACCGGCTCTGGATGGACTTCCGTCCCTTTATGCTCTGAAACTCTATGAGCTACATAAACTCAGTGATTTGTCCGCTCTCTCTCACAGCCATTTGCGCTACTTTGCCGCCTCTCTGATTGCGGATCAGCTCTCCGCCCAGTCGCTGGCAGATGCTGTGATGGCGATTCCCAATTTGGAGGCAGCCGCGCTCCAGCTGGTAGACCGCTCCGAGCGGCGCTATGGCGGTGTCCAAAAAGTCTTTGCCAACGCTGGCAAGTCCCCGCTGCTGCGGGAGGAAATCAGTGCTTTGACCACATGGCTGTCGCTATAACTATTGCAAAGGGAGACACATTATGATAAAAGAAAAAATTTCGCTGTCTGGCGACCTCAAAAACAAAGTCAAACAGCTGATGATATATGCTGGCTGGTATGAAGGTCGAAAAGTTGATATTTCCATTGCATCGCAATACTACGCCGAGCGAGGCGTTCCAATGATGAAAAGCACCCAGCGTTTTTACCACAAATACTTTGGGTTATGCTGTCAGTGGTACTTTTCTGGTGGAATGAAGCGTGCCGCAGATTTTGAGTTCGGTCTGTTTCCATACCTTATTAACGGAATCAAAGACCATTTGGAGGATACCTATTTCCAAAATATGTCTGGAGCAGAACTCGATGAAATTGAACAGATTGCCGGTGAACAGTGTCAGCCGATTGGACAAATTGGCTACTACTACCCAGCACAGGTTTGGACCTCGGAATTTGGAAAACTATACGCAAAATATGAGTATCAGGATGAGATTGAGTGCTTTTCAGATATTTTTGCTTTGATTGAGCGAGAACTAAAAAAATGCACGATTGATTCCGTTGCTATGAAAACTGTTGAAGCGCTGGATAATAAACTTTGAAATTTTCAAAAAGAGGGGGTACTTTTATGCCAGACTGGGCACAAATCATATCTGATGCGCTGGACATTCTGAAATTTGACGGAGCCGTACAGGACACTCTGACGGAACTTCGAGAAAAATGGGGCGCACAGGTCCCGGCGCTGCTGGATGAACGCTTTGATGCCGTTGGCGTTCAGTATATGAAACTATCCCATGAAAAAGGGGCGGCAGCGTTGGGACAGGAACTTTCTGCCTTCGGCTGGGCACTGTATAACCTGGACGATGAGGACGAGTATCTGTTTGCCTTGATCCCAGAGGAAGAACGCAGCGAATGGGAACACTACTGCAAAAAGCAGGGGCAATATTGTCACCTGATGAAACAGCAAGGACGGAAATGGGGCGACCATGCCAAGGAGCAGGACCCTGGGAAGGTGATGCCCTGCGAGGAATACATACTTCAGGATGAGTACGATTATTTCTTCAATTCTCTGGCGGGTGATTTTGCGGCGGGCAAATGGAAAAACCAGGATGCAGAAGAATGGAAAAGCGGCTGTGTGGCCGATCTGCGCCACCGTCCGCCGCAAGTAATCCGCTCCCACAGCTTGCCGCACCTTGGGTGCCTTACCTATTCCCCGGAACATGAACTATATGCTGCATCGAGGGCCGCTGGCAGCGGGACTATTGGCCGAGCATTACTGAGCAAGAATCCCGCCACGCTCAACTGGGCCGAACCGTCCCCCATTGGATATGACGGTCCACCCCAGACTCTGTGCTGGGCTGACCATTCGCTCTGGGTGGGTGATCCCACCAACGCTACACGGATTGAACTGACTGACCGGGGCACCTGCCAGGATGTGAAAAACTGGACTCTGCCGGAAGATGGATGGAGCACCAAATACCATTGCGGCATTACGACAGACGGGCTGGGTCGGGTCTACTTTTCCAACGAGTGGTACAAGGGACAGATTTACCGCTGGGAAAACGGCAAGGTAACAAAACACACTTTCTCTCTGGATGGATACGACCATCTCTCCGAGGCCGTTCCCGTTCCCGGCACAGGCCGCATTACCATGATCCACGCAGTCAGTGGCAAGGGGCGGATGGAAGAATGCCTGCTGGAACTGGACATGGACACCGGGCGGTGCCGAATTGCCCCCCTGCCTGGAATGGGCGAGGGGCTGAAACTTCGCTGGTTTACCGGGGACTGGCTGCTGGTGCAGGGAAATGGCGAAATCCTCTCCGATGACTTTGCCCAGCTCATCAACATGAACACCCGTGAAGTGCTGCGTATCCGCCCGGGAATGTTCGTCGGGGAGAAAATGCAGCACATTGGAATACTCACCGATGGCACGGTGGTCATCGTCACCCGGCGGCATATGGTTGGACCAGTGTTTCATTACCCTATCGACTTCTGGGGTTTCCTTCGGACGGCAAACAAGCCCCAAAAGCTGGAATGGCGAGAGTACAAAGAAGTGTACCCGAATCTGCCCATCTTTCTACCACCCAAGGCCACGGAGCGAATAATCATTCTCAAAAAAGATAGCCTGACCATTCTGGGGTCGGTATTTACGCCGCCGTTTACCATGTCGCAGCTGGCAGAAAAGCTGGGGTCCGCCCGCATTGTCCTGCAAAATGGAACACGGAAAAGCCCCATTACAGGCCAGGAGAGTCCCTATACCCAGGCACTTGCTTTATGGGACGAGCTTGGACTACAGGGCTGGTTGGACGAAGATGAGCAGACCATCAAAACCCTTGGTGTCCGGGTAGCGGCACAGGGAGATTATGCGGTCCGGCAGACATTTGACGGAGCGGTTTGGATCGGGTCCAAGGACTACCGAGAGGCCAGCTGGAAGGATTTCGCCGGATTTGCCCATACCCTCAAATTAGGCGGCTTTACTGTTTATACCCGCTTGCCGGGTCCTGTTCCAGAGGATCAGTCAGCGCAGAAAGCCAAGCTGGAGGCACTCTCCGCTATGGTACAGATCAGCTGGAAAGAGCCAGAGAATAAGGCGGCGAAAGCACAGAAATACAAGTTATCCAAGCTGACGGAACCAGTGCTGCACTTTGATACCTTCAACTTCAAGCTGGCGGTCATGGAAGTCCTGATGTACGAAAAAGGCTTACTGGCTCCTAAACTGGATGTCCATGAGTTTGCCAGAGAGTATAGCCGACGCAAGATCGACATTGACGCGGAAGGATATGAACCCATCCCAGAGATTCGGAAGTGGCTGGAGAAATACCCTGTCCCGAAGCGGCTGGCTCTGGAGGTCACAGAAATCGAGATGGATGGAGGCAGCGAGATTTATACCCAGCTCTGTCCGTTCTGGGATGGCGAGGATGGAGCCTTTGATCTTAACACCATTACTGAAGCGGAACTGCGCCAGTTCCCCAATCTCAAACATATTACCCTCATGTCCTCCAAGCCGGAACAAGTGCTGCCGGTTCTGGAACGGTGCAGTATCAAGGTAGACTTGCTATGAGGTGATGCAACACAAATGCTTTTCAAGAAAAAGATTGTATTTACGGAAGGAATGAACGAAACACTTCGTTCTTTCGATGAAACGCCCTGGTTTTCCTGTTGTGGAGTTCCGTATGATAAACCATCGTATTACCCGTATATTCAGGAAAAGGACCCAAAACGAGCAGAAAAACTACTGCTGCATACAAAGAACTGCTCAGGAACCGTCTGCCTTACGAATTTGTTCAAAGAAGGCATTTGTCGTGCAGATACCTTTATTCTGCAAACGGCTGGGTGGAAGTTTTACCAGAATGAATTCATGCCATGTGTGGAGGCCAGTTGGCGCACTTATGAAAAAAGAGCATCGAAGGCAAATGGCCCCGATCTAAACTCGGTGGAAAAAAGATTCCTGCGTGATTGTGGCTTTCCTGACAGCATAGATCTTCAGTTGTGCCGAATGGCGCAATATTTGCTGGTTGAACAATACTTCTTTGAAAGGTTTCATCAGTTCCCTCTATTTTTCAGCCGGATCATTGATATTTACAAGGATGGGCATATCGTGCTCGGCTGGAATGGAAGATTTGCATCGCATGAAACGAATCTGGAAAATGAAAACGGAACTCCTATCTTACCAACAGACGGAAGTTTGATTATATGGTAGGAAAACAAGAACTTAATTGCTGTGAGACGAGGGAAAATGATATGGCACTACAAGATAAGAAAATAATGCCTCCCCCTTGGCTGACCCACCGTGAGATCGAACGATACTCTATTGGCTGGCGCATGGGCTATGGGGAGGATTACATATACCGATTTGGCGATTGGCTGGACACTCTCTCCCCGGATGAGCGGACGGAATACCGCACCCTCTTTCCCGAGCCGGTGACCTGGAAGGGCTGGTGGGATGACGAAGATAGCAGCGAAGTGCTGGAACATGGGGACTTCTGGGTGAATGCGTGGCAGCCGGAAGGAAGCCCTAAGTACACCCGTCAGTGGCTCCAGCAGGAGTTTACCGCTGGGAGAAAGCGAGAGCTGTGTCTGTTCTGGGGTCATCAGCCTGCCGAGGACGGTCAACTGACAAAAAGCTGCCTCAGCCAGTGGTGGATGGAGGATTTCTGGTCCGTTGCCAATACCTATCTTTGTATGGAGCAGTATATGATGGCAGGCAAGGCGGAACTGTTCGACGATCAGGAGATTCGGGAGCAAATTTTGAAATGCAGCGACCCGAAACAGATCAAGGCCCTGGGCCGCAAAGTGCGGGGTTTTGACCAGAAGGTATGGGACAAGTTCAAATACGCCATTGTATTGAATGGCAACTGGTGCAAATTCAGCCAGAACCGCGACCTGCGGGAATTTCTCCTCTCCACCGGAGATAGTGTGCTGGTGGAGGCCAGTCCCTACGATAACATCTGGGGGATTCGGCTTTCAGCCAACTCCCTAGAGGCGCAGGACCCGATGAAGTGGCGAGGGCAAAACCTGCTGGGCTTTGCTCTAATGGAGGTACGGGACGAACTGCGCCGGGTCACGCAGAATGAAATGTTGTGCGACTGGAACTCAGTCTGAGGTAAAATGATGGAATTATTTGCAAAAAGAATGACTTGGGAGCTGGACAATGAGGAAGGGCTGTCCTGCCTGTTCTTTGAATGGGAGGAAGGTTACTTTACACTCTCCCGCAAGACCGGTGCGGAAGCACTCCGCTTGGAAATGAATGATCCAGCCAATGGTCAGTTGATTGACCCGGACTGTATTGAATATGCCCTTGATAATACCAGGTTTCGTCTAAATATCGTGCGGAACAACCGAAAGGTTCTGCGGTATCTGGAAGAACACCACATCAACACGGAGTTGTATGGAGAAATCGTTCTTCACTACACTTCTCTCAGCAATCCACAGCTTGAATCATTATCTGCCGTGACTCTCAGACTGTTTTTCGGTGAACTACTTTTTTAGGTGAAAACAAAAGTGTTGTTGGCAGAAATCATGAGAGGGGATAACTATGGTTAAAATTCATCGTATTTGGTTCAATACGGAGAGAATAGACAGAGAGGATCATTACAAAATCACATTATTCAGTCGCCCTCGTGTATCTATTCATGTGGACGAGTACATTTGGAGTTTCATCGAAGAAAACATTGTGAAGCCACACAAGCTTATGCGCAGTGAGAAGCATGGGTATCTGTTGGACATTTCGTTTGATCAGTTTGACCCGGCAAAACACCGATATTTTCCGCTTTCCTCATACAACGGCTTGCTTCGGGAAGGGGTCGAGATGGACAGCGCAAACAGAAGCTATTTCCGCGAGGATTTTGCAGGCGGCAAGGATCGGACTACCTGGTTCTCTCCGAATAAAATATGGACAAACTGCGGCGACAAGGTTCTAAATGTGGACATCAAAGCCGCCAACGTGAGTGAGAATATCACCCCCAGGGAATACACAGATTTGCTTTTCGATGGAATTGGAGCGGCCTTGATATTCAATTTTAAAAGGCTCAAGCGCGAGGAGTTTGATGAGCTGAAGCCCAAGATTGACTGGAGCATCGTAGAAAGCTTCCCCTTTCCCGCCCCCTTTGAGGAACAGCGGTACATTGGGGATGAAGGCGAAATTCATGTGTATTCCTGGGATGGCCGGAAGGAAACGACCCTTGTTGGTCCCTATTCCGTACGGAAGTTGTACCTGGAGCACTTCGGAGAATCGTGAGGAGGAATTTTACCGTGCAAGTCTGGTCAAAAATGGATTTTGGCACTGGAGAGATTATCTTTTTGGATATCACGCAAAAAGAAGATATGCTGCAAGTGGAATATCCGAACTGTTTTCTGCTTGATATGGGCTGGTATCAGGACAGATACATCATTTCTATCATTCAAAATTTTGATTGGACGCATCCAGTCCAGCAGTATGAAACGGCGGAAAGGAATCAGCTTCCCAAGCTGTTGACGGAGGCGGTTCGCCTTGTGGAAAAGGAATCACAGTCTGCCGGAGCAATTTGAAAGAGGTCTTGTTATGAACGAGAATTTATTTCGCCCACAATTTGATAAATTGAAACTGTCCGATAAGCTCTGGCTGATGCAGACGCTGGCGACTCGTTATCGTTTGACATTCAAGGAACTATACGCCTTTTCACGCTGGGGACAAAGCTGCACCACCGGCCTGTTTGAAAAAGGTGGCCGGGAGTTTGTCTTTGTCCCAGGCGATACCGTGATTCTTGGCTGGGAGAGCTTTGTCCTAGGAATGGACAAAACCAATCAAGAGGAACTGGCGGATATTTTTGCGGAAATCGAATATGAGGGCACTGCGGAGGAATTTCTCCGGCAAGGCATGACCCCAGTACGCCAGGTGACCATCGGCCCCATGTTTGTGGGCAGAAAACTGGAGGAGATTGGCTGGGAAAGCGTTTCCATAAGCGACCCTCGCATCACTGCCCACCCCGACTGGCTGGAGAACTTGCAGAAGTGGGCGGGTCAGGACAGCCAGAGCTTTGAAATACACGAAACTGTCCGCTTTGAACGCAATGGTGATAGCTGGCGAGCGTGGCTGTGCCATCCAATGACCTACCCGGAGTTTCAGCGGTCTCTGTTGTGGGAGCTGGCAGCCAACCTTCCCACTCCGGATGAGTGGGCCTATCTGTGCGGAGGCGGATGCCGCACCCTGTTCCCCTGGGGAGATGGACTGGATTACTCCATGCATCTGCACCACTTTGAAAGCGAGGAAGATCAGGGCAAGCCATACGACATGGAGCAGGCTAACTTCTTTGGCCTGTCTATTGCCTACGACCCGTATAAGCGGGAGCTGGTAGACGGGAAAACATTGACCACCTGCGGCGGCGACGGAGGCTGCAATATCTGCGGAGGCATGGTTCCTTTGCTTGGATATTTACCCTGTTCCCCTCACTGTAAACCGGAGGTTCGGGAAGATAATGAGATTCACAATGACTATGACTTTTTCCGTCCTGTTATCCGGGTGCAGACATCCGGGTGGAGAATGGTAACAGATAGAGCACAGGAGTAAGGAGGTAAACTATGGAATGGCCAAAACGAGCACGAACAGTGGATTGGGAAAACGGTGTCCTAACCTTAGATGGAGAAAAGAAATTTGCTATTCCGGAGCTGACCGCAGAGATCATGGAGCAGCTGGCTGGTTACACCCTGGTGGGATTTCATGTGAAAGGCTATCCGGTAACGGATGAAATGCTCATCCCGTTTACCGCACATAAAAGCATGGTCAACTTCGGTGTGGAGAACGGCTCACTCACAGACGCCTGTTTCCCCGTTTTTTCCGCTATGCCCAAGCTGCGGATCCTGCTGCTGACTGGGAACGCCGGGATCGACGGAAGCGGCCTGTCCGCCCTGCAAAACTGTAAGCTGGACCTGCTGGCCCTTGACCATACTGGTCTGGATGATGCCGGACTGCTTCAGGCGGCTTCCATCCCCAAGCTCTCCCACATCTGGATCGACCATACTGCTGTCACTTATGAGGGCTTGCTGGCTGTCGCCGGCAATAACTACATCAAGCCGGTGGCCCATGTGCAGTTCACCAAGGAGCAAATGGAACACTTCTCCCAGCTCCAGCGAGAAAAGGCCAAAAAGCCCGTCCAGCTGGATGAGCAGGCAGCGTCGGAATGCCGCAGTGTGTTGTCCGCTTTCTTTGCCGAAATGACAGAATGGGAGCAGTACATGGAGCAGGTTGGGTTTGAAGATGCCGAGGCTGTGCCCCGCCTGCTGGCGATCTGGGAGAAGTATGTGAGCGAAAAGCCCCGTCTGGGCTATCGGCCTCTGGCCCTCTCATACAGCGCCCAGGGCACCTACAACGGGGAAGAATTCCTTGACGCGGAGCAGATCACTAAGAACAAGCTCTACATCTACACCAGAGAGAAAAATACCAGCTTTGACCGCCGCTTTCTCATGAAGCGCGTGGGCGAGGGTTGGATGATTGACGCGGTGCAGGAGCGGCTGGACGGCTGGCAACGGACAGGATTGTAAGGGAGGCATAATGGATGATATATAGGTTTACGGAAGTATTAAACGATCTTGTTAATTATTTTCTCCTTGGTGACATTTTGTTGCTGGAGGACTGGAAGCAGGCAAATCATCTGAAAGATGATTTAGCGATGGAGTTTACCACAAACGAAAGCGGCGACAGGGTATTTGCCGAAGGAATTGTAATCCCAATGACCGGTATTGAAAACTATCCCTATACCATATTGTTCAATCTCTCTGGTGATAGACCGGAGCTGTGCAAAGAAAGAAACCGATTGCAGCTTAGAAAAAGTGGCTATTCCCTCAAAGTAGATCATAATATGCTGATGCTTTTTACATGGCCAATATTGGAACAGTTTACGCCTGAAAAGGTGAAAGATCTGATTTCTTACTATAGAGTGCATAAGAAGCCGATGATTGAGCTTGCAAATGGCTGGTATCATATCGAGATTTTGGGTGGAGAAACCTTGCAGGACGGGGACTATGAACCTACATTTGAGTTTGTGATACAACCAGCCACAAATGAAGAAGCCACCATAAATGCAGATATGAATTTTAGCTTTGAAATTACAAGCTCTGCTTATTAGAGAAACCTATCCCTACCGAAGATGGAAAAGGAGATTATGATATGGATTTATTGAAACAATGCCAGCAATGGTTTGAACAGGAAGAAGAGCAGAAGGTAATCGACGCCCTGGAAGCGATTCCTGCCGAGGAGCGCACCCCGGAACTGGACAGCGAATTGGCCAAGGCATATATTGCCGTTGCACATATAGGAGAACGGGAGCCTTTTGAAAAGGCGCTGGAACTTCTGGCTCCCCATGAGGAGTATTTTGCCGAAGATCACTGCTGGAATTATCGAATCGCTTCCGCTTATTATTACTTGGATGAGGAAGGTCCCGCCCTGCGTTACTTTGAAAAGGCCCTGGAAGCCCGCCCCGGAGACAAAGACACTAAGGAGTACATAGACGATTGCCGGCGTCGTTTGTCCCTGCCCCGCTTTGAAAAGAACTTCCGGGAAAGGACGCAGGAAGCATGGGCAGCCTTTTCTCAGATTGAGGCGGAGTTGCGTGAAATCATGGATACCGACAAAACGCATCGGCGCAGCGAAGAACTGATTGAAAAATGCGGGAATGCACTCAAGACGGCCCTGCGTGATACTTCCTTTGAGCTGGGCTTTAATGGCGAAAAGTATGAATTGATCCTCAGCCCGGAGGGCTTTCGCTCCCGCCTGTTCCCGTTGGTGTACTTCCAGAAGCAGGCCCCGGAATCGGTGCTTGAGCATTGGAATATCTGGGTAGGCCGCCAGCCCTGTGAGGGGTTCGAGCTGCGAGCTGGAGAAATCGAAGTTCGGGCTGAAGATGTACAGATGTGGGCAGAGGAAACAGAAGATCATCAGGTAAGTCTGGTCCTTTGCTGTGAAAAGCTGACGCCGATCTTGAAAGAGGACACAGACAAGGTCTGGTGGGCGCTCTCTATGCTGGTGGATCAAACTATCGGAGAAGTTTCCGCCATCGCCTTTGTTGCTGGGTTTGATGTTTATGCTCAGCCGAAAGACGAACCGGCCAAGCTACTTTCCGAACTGCCGGAGCTGCTGCAAAGCATGGGACTCTCCCTTTGGAGGGATGGCAGCGACTATCTGGAAAACAGTTATCTTGCCTATGAACTTGAACCGGTGGAAGATCCGGAGGCTGATTGGCGGCTGGATGTCTATACCGGTACCAGCCGCCTGCCGGTGCTCATCAACGACTATCTGACTGCCCGTACTGATATGGTGGATGAGTATCATCGTGACGGAATCGTGGCAGGGTTCATCTGCTACCCCCTGACGGGCTTTACCGGCGAGGAGCGAAGCAAAGCCATTCTGGACTTCCGGGATAACCTGCGGGATGCCATCCTGCGGGATGCAGGAGCGGAAGCCGTGACCTTCCTGGGTGGCGCCACTGGTCTGTATTGTGGGTATCTGGATTTTATCGCCTGGGATTTGCCTGCTGTACTGACAGCGGCGCAGGCATTCTTTGAAGGAAGTGACCTGCCTTATGCCCACTTCCATGTTTTCCGACGGGATGTGGGCGGTGTGCCGCTGCTGGATGAGAAAGAACTGGAGCCTGATATTCATGAGGAAACCGGCTCCCTGCTCTCGGCAGAGGATATTGAAACACTGGAATCCTTTGATGAAGGAACCACCGGTTACTTTGAGAAAATGCTCGGCTGGCTGGAGGATTTTATCAAAAACGGCGTAGAAGAAGGACGGTTCAGCGAAAAACAGGCTCACCAGGATTTGCAGATCGCCCTCTGGTACGCCTTCGCCTGCCTTAACCTGGACGACTACATCCATTACTATCAGGCAGCCCAGTGGATGAAGGATTCGGAACCCAACACCGCAGGCTGCGCGACCTGGTACTACCGGTACTCTGTTGCGCTGATGTACTGCGGCAGGCTGGAAGAAGCGCTTAACTATGCAGAGAAGGGCGCAAAAGAGGAACCGAACTACCCCTGGATCTGGCTGCAAGTGGGCAAACTGCGGGCGCATTTTGGTGATAAAACTGGTGCGCTGGATGCTGTCAAACAAGGATTAAAACTGGAACCGGGCGATTATGAGTTCCTGACCTTGAAAAAAGAGATCAAAGCCGGAGCTACCTTAGAACAGATGGAATACCACTGGATCAACCCCGATGCCGACCAAACGCTCCAGCAGGGACTGGACGAGAATGCGGATGATAAACAGCGTGCCTTGGCCTGTATTCGGGTGGATGAAGCAGGACTTTCCGAATTTTATGCGTTATTCTGCCCGGAACGGTATGGCTATGAGAAAAATTCCCCTTGCTGTGAATTTCAATACCCGGTAAAGGAACATCTTGTGGAGCTCTCCTTCCGTATGAACGAAGCCGGACTCTCCAAGATGGGAACCGACTGGTTGCGGCAGCTAAAGGAACGGTTGGACAACGGAGAATGGCTGACCCACACCCCTGAAGGAGAACCAGAGGGCATTCTAACAGGTGTGTTTGTAGACCAGATCCGCCGCATTGGTCTTGTCTATCAACAGCCTGGAGAGGATCAGTATTTTCAGATTTTCCTGAATCCAGACGGCACAAAGGCGGATGCCTTCTGGTCCTCAAGGAAAAACAGTGAACCGGAGGTTTATACGGAGGATGAGATGTCTGCGATAGAGCAGCACATCAAAAACACCTTTGGTGAGTTTGAGAATGTGTTCCATGAGCTGGTTTCCCCTGACATCCATGTGGACATCTGCGTTGTTCCGCCTTCTGAGGAGCGGGACTATTACACACTGGTGACGATGGGCATGGGTGCTCACCGGATGAATGTGCCGGAGGAACTGGCGGAATACAAGCTAGAGAGAGCGGAGCTGGCCATCGCTCTGCAGACGGACTGGAAACTGGATGAGGAATCCCTGAAGGATGAGCGGTGGTACTGGCCTATTGGCCTTTTGAAGGTGCTGGCCCGCCTGCCCATTTCCAGCGATACCTGGCTGGGTTTTGGTCACACGATGGACAAGCAATCGCCTTTTGCAGAGGATACGAAACTCTGCGCCGCCATTTTGACCGGTCCCCAGGGTGTGGCGGAAGGCGGCGAGGTATGCACTTTACCGGGCGGCGAAGAGGTCAATTTCTATCAGGTAATCCCTCTCTATCGGAATGAGATGGAATATAAAATAGAGCATGACGTGGACGCCCTGCTTAACAAGATGGCAGGCATCAGTTTTGTGGTCAATCCTACTCGCCAGAATGCCATCACCAGAGGAACGCTTGCAGAAGAGGAATTCACCGGCGATATGGACGATGCCGCCCGGCACCTGAAATCCATTCAGGAAAAGGGCCTGCCGGTGGACGAGTTGAGCGCTTATAACCACATGGCGATCTATCTGCGCTGGTGCATGGAGCATGATCTGATGAGCGCAGAATTTATGGAGCGGTACTGGGAGCAGGTGCAGCCGTTTATAGCGGATGTGAGCCGCGCCGATCTGCGTAGCTTTATCCGGGATCAACTGAAAGGACAGCTTTTTGGGGCACTGTTCAACAAGGAGGGCGCAGCCTTTGCCGGATACTACTATGGGGAGGCGGACAGCCCGTACTTCCCCAGCGATATTGATAACTATGCCTTGGATTATTTCGGTTTAGAGCAATATTATTCCGATAAGTTCCAAGATGAAGCCTATCTTTTTATTCCCTTTGATGAGAATTATTATCAGGCCATGGCAAAAGTTATTGAAAAGCGGTTCGTCAACTGGCAGGGACAAAATTTCGATGAGGCCACTCTAGAGCCTTCGGACCTTGCAGAAGCCATGATGGAATATCTGGACTGTGAATGTACCTATTTTCCCTCAATGACGGATGATGACCCCATCATGTCGGCATACAACTATGCCAAACGGGAAAGTGTTAAAGAGGGCTTTGTGCCGGTTCTGATTAAGGCGGATGACGAAATCCTGTGGGAATGCCTGATTATGAATTCTGACCCGGACAGCGATGGCGAGGACGACTATGCTTTCGACCCGGACAAAGTTGCCGCATACCGGAAGAAAATGCTCTCCGCCCCCATCAAAAACAGTAAAGCAGTTTTGGAGGAAATGATTGGGCAGCGCAAGGAAGAAGCCGAGGATGACGATATGGACTGGGATGAGGAGATCCTGGGCGAGATGGAGGGCGGATATGATAACCGTCGTTTTTCAAGCTACTGGAATTCCGATAATAATATGACCTATCCTCTCATTCTGGCTAAAATCCCCGTGAAGAACCCTTGGGAGATTTTTGCCTATCTGCCCTTTGGTGGCTGGAATGAATGTCCTAACACGCCGGAGTTAATGGCAGTTGCGAAATACTGGTTTGAACAGCATGGGGCGGTGCCCGCTGCTATGAGCCACGACGAGTTGGAGTTCCTGCTCCCGGCTCCCGTTCCCGAGGAGAAGGCTATGGATGCAGCAGTGGAACTGTATGGCTTCTGCCCTGATGTGATTGACCAAGGCCCGGAGGAAGCCACCGTTGGTGCTTTGTCCGATGTGCTGCGGCAGTCCACTGTTTGGTACTTCTGGTGGGATTGAGCAGGAGGGTGTGTCTATGAACGAATACCTAAAGCAATATATTGAACTCCAAAAGCAGTTTCGTGAGACAAAAGGAAAAGCGGATAGTGTTCGTGCGCTTTATGCGTTCAAAGAAGAATTAGAGCAGAGCGAAGATACACAAGCTAAAGAAGTATTGGTGTATGTTTATGACCTATTGGACTTCAAAAAAAGTGCCTATGAATTGCTTTCTAAAATCGGAGATCGGTCGAATCCAAAAATTTTCCGGCGTCTGGCGATTATGAAAGAATATGCCGATGACTGGGGAGACTCCTTTGCCCTCCGCAAGCCTAAAACCAAAGCGGAGAAACAAAAAGACAGGGAAAAGCGGGACAAACTTGGTCTCCCTTCTTTCCGGTACCATCCAGACCCTTTGGATACCGGGGCTTTTGAGCAGTCTGAGGAGAGTGTGGTTTGTGATTGCTGTGGCAAGAATACTCATATTTACTATACCGACCCATTCTATACCGTGGAAGATATTGAGTATTTGTGCCCAGAGTGCATTGCCAGCGGCGAGGCGGCCCGGAAATACAACGGCAGCTTTCAGGATGATTGTTCTTTGGATGATGGTGTAGACGATCCAGAGAAGCTGGATGAACTTATCCACCGCACTCCTGGCTATTCTGGTTGGCAGCAGGAATACTGGCGCGCCCATTGTGGTGACTATTGCGCCTATTTGGGTAATGTGGGAGCCAGCGAACTGCGGGCGCTGGATGTGCTTGAAGAAGTTTTGGATGACCCCATGTGGGACGATGAGCATAAAGAAATGATTCAGGAATCTGTTAACGGAGGACATCTTCAATGCTATCTGTTTCAGTGCCTTCACTGCGGAAAGCACCTGGTCTGGATGGACTTCGATTGAGGTGTTTTTTATGACCACACAGTTGTATCTTCAAAAAGCAGAAATGCAATTATCAAGAGGTGTCGTTCCAAAGTGTTGCGTGATGGACTTGTGTTCAAAGATGAGGATGGTCAGATCATATTCAACCAGTACAGCTTCTGCGAACTGGTGAAGCACCTGCTGGTGGAGATGGTGGAGATCTCCTATGAGGAAGCCTCCCAGATAGTGGAACGCTCACCGCTGGCAGCGCCAGTGGACAATGCCATGGATGTGGCGATATTCAGCCATGAGTTACCCTATTACTGGACCATGTTGCTCTACTATGGAAACGGCTATTGGCAAAAGGATATTCCAGCGCAGCCAGAGGATATGAATGCCTATTTCGCTTTAGAAAAGCAAATCATGGAAAAACACCACTTAAAAGAGCCTTTTGAGTGGGAGTGAAAGGACGGATCGAATGGGATACGATGTGAGTTTTCACCCGATTTCACCAGAGGAAATGCGGGAATGGTATTTTACTCCCTTAACCTGGATACAGCAGGGACAGGAGGAAAAAGTGCTGGCACTTGCCGCGCAGCATGGAATGGAGGATTTCTATGCAGAAAAATATCTGAATACCTTGCGCGTTGGGGCTGAAACGGAATCTAACGAGCTGTTTGACAAAAGCCACGGCTTCTATATTGCAGTAATCCAAGGGTTTTTCAGAGATTACTATTACACCAGAGGTAGTGCCTTTTCGTTCCTGGTGGAACAAAAGCCAGAATATGCGCGGTACTTCACCTCATGGGAACAAATCACTCCTGTTTCCTTTCCAAACCCCATGCAGAACCGAATCATCGAAAACTACTGCTCCGGTGTATATCTGTCTCCAGATCAAGTTATGCAACTTCTCAAAGACATGGAGCAGGACCCAAAAGTCCTTGAAGATCTGGAGGGGCTTTGGAGCAATGGACAGATCGCTGTGCTGAAAAAGCACTTTCTGCTGCTGCAAAATCAGGAGCTGGTCTGTTGGAGGCCACTGAAGTGGTAGAGCCCAACCCCATCAGTCCGAATGAGAGCACAAGCTACTCCAATCTGTACCATTGTGATCGGGACGGGGTGTATCTCTACATAGATGCCGTCAGTGGTCAATTAGCGGATGCGATTGGGAAAAACGAAGGACGAACATAAGCAGTTGGCGACATTTATCAAGGGGGTGGCACATTGAGCTACACAAAATTCAGCAAGGAAGTAACCAAGTGGCTGAAAGCCAATGGGCTGCCCTGTTATGGAACAGCCTATGATAGTCCTGAAGTGACTCAAACCAGACTGGATGCATGGATGCAAGGAAGTAAGATAATCGCACAGAATTGGATCTCGGAAAAGCGTTATCAGGAATTGATTTCTTGTGCTCATGGCGGCTGGTATCAGGATGATGTGCTCTTTGAACCGTTAGCAATCCATTTTGTAAAGAATCATTTGTTCGACGAGCTTCGATTTTTATGTGAATATGATATTAGACATTCTGTGAAAAATCTGCTGTCTACCATTAAATCGGAAAAAGAGGAGCACAAAACGCTGGACATAACGGCTGTTCAGTGCATAAATGTTGAGGTTTATATGGCGGGACGCGGTTATTCCCAACTGGGCGAGATTGCCAAGTACAGAAAGAAATCGCTGGATCAGATTATTCGCTATATAGGATACCTGGAGCAAATACAAGCGCCTGTCGAATATTTTGAAATGGTGCGAGATCTACAAAAGAAAGTTGTTGATCTGTCCGTGAAACCGAAAGACTTGAAACAGATTTGTTTTCGGTTATCAACTGAGCTATAAACAGAAGATAATAGGAAGTTAAACCATAAAGCAACTTTGAAGGGCGGTCAGTTCACTTGAAGGTATAGAGCATAGAGCACGACTTTTCTTTTAAAGAAAACAGCTTTAGCGTTGAAGAAAAAAAGATAAGGAAAAAGCGAATGGAAATTATAAAACTTAATGATGGCGATAAGAGAAAATATATCGACCTATTATTGATAGCTGACGAACAGGAAAGTATGATAGACAAGTACCTTGAACGCGGCGAAATGTTTGTGCTTAACGACAATGGAGTAAAGGCCGAATGTGTAGTTACGAATGAGGCGGACGGCATTTATGAGCTTAAAAATATAGCGGTTATGCCTGACAGTCAACGAATGGGCTATGGCAAAAGACTGATTGATTATCTGTTTTCCCATTATGCTGACTGTAATACGTTACTTATCGGAACTGGTGATGTTCCTTCAATGCTTTGCTTCTACCACAAATGCGGCTTTACGGAATCACATCGTATAAAGAATTTTTTCATAGACAACTACGACCATCTGATGTTTGAAGATGGGAAGCAGCTTATTGATATGGTCTACTTGAAACGGGAACGCTAATATCTCGTTTGCTATACTGGTCTATTTCCAACGATTGACGAATGGATAAAAAATAGCAATCCAAATACTCGGAGGGCAGTTACAGAAAAAAGGAGGAATGATGATGAGTAACGAAGTGTTCCAGCAAAACTTGGATGACAAAAAAGGCCCACAGCCCGGAGGCCCCTATCTCATTCAGATGCTGTTCAAAGAGCCGGTGGACATGCCGGACAAGGATGAAATGACCGCTGTGATGGAAAAGCACATCGGCGCTGTAGAGTGTTTCTGCCGTGATAAAAAGATGACCGGTTTTGCTGCCCTGGATCATATCGCGGAATTTCAGGATGGCAAATGCCCGGTGCAGCTGATGGTAATGAAATGCGACAAGTTCAAGGGCAAAGGCTTTGATGCCTTCCTGATGAGCCAGATGTGGGACTGTCAGGAGGACCGAGATCGGATCTTCCGTGAGTGTCAATATCAGGTCGTAGCCACCGATATGCTGGCAGCCGCTCTTCCCGCACTGGAGAGAGCCAACCTGGATGCCGACTTTTTGGATGCTCTGGCGGAGCTGTACCCCACCTGTGAGGCGTTCTATTTCCAAAACTGCGGCAAGCTGTTTCTGGCGGAGGATGTACGTTCCCACCAGATCGAAGGCTCGGACCGATTTATCCGCTTTGGCGTCAATGTCCGCTTCTTCAACATTGAGGGAACCGAGGATATGCTCATCGACACGGTGGGCATGAGCACTCTGTTCCTGCCAGATCTCCAGTATCACTTCCATGGTATGGATCCAAACCTGGTAGTAAACCACGCCTACAACGTGGCGTCATATATTCTGGAAAATGACAATCCCATTGAGGATGATGAAACCATAGATGGAATCAAGGATGGTAACATGAGTCGGGAAATTCAGTGGAGATGCCAGTACGAAGATTCTTTGATCCAACCCTCCAGGGCGGTGCTGGATATCAATATGGGAGAGTATGCAGCGGGAAATCGAAATAATTAACTGGATTTATTATCTAACTAAAATAATCATACTGAGCGCATTTGACAAATTGATTTTTTAAAACTATGATAGTGATAGATGACTTTTCCTAGAAAGGCTGTCAAAAAGGCTGTCAGAATACGGTTCGCGTTTCATCAGCCTTTTATGCTCCGGGTCAAAAAGCCAGTAAAATCTCGACTTTTTCGTGTATCATGGTGGAGTGGGATAGACCTCAGCGTTTTGTCTCCAAAACCGCGTGCCGAGGGTTCAAGTCCTTCTGCCCCTGCCAAAAAATGCGTCAAACCTTGATTTCACTAAGGTTTGACGCATTTTTCTGCCTGTACGAACCATATGAAATTTCTCTTTCTCCCTCAAAAGCAGCCATTAGAGAGCCTATTTATGACGTAATAGTTGTACGGCACAGGGTCGAAAAAACGGGGTGCTCATGAAATTGGCGTGTATAATTCATAGCAAGACCCCCATTGGCCACAATGGGCTGGTACTTTTGTGGGATGCGGAAGTTCGTATCCCCTACCTGTAAAATTTTGCGCAGGTATTTCAAACTGTTTACCCGGAAAAGTCGAATACGGCACGGCCGTTTTCCAGACGCAAAGCGGCGTCGAAGGCTTTTCCGCTTTTTGAGATGAACCCAACGATTTTCGCGGTACGGCCTTCAGACAACAGTTTTCGGACATTGGCAATGGATATCACCCGCGAACAAATCACGCCATGGATGCTAAATTTACACCCCTCCTTATACCCACGGCAGCCATAGCCGAATTTCGTCCGGACGACCTCGCCGCCGCATAGCGGGCATCGGCCCGCCGTTTCCCCGTAAAAACCATCGTCTGTGTCCTCTTCGAGCGTTTGGGGCGCCGTGTTAAAAACCGCGGCAATTTCCTTTTGAGCCAGAGCCAGGCAATCGTTAATCCGGCTCTCCGCACGGAAAACCCGTTTTAGCGAGCGGCCCAGTTCGGCCGTCTTATACTTATCCATACCTATCTGCATCCGCCGAAGCGATTCGATGAGATAGACGCCGTCGGGCAAAATGGTGTAAACGTCCTTTTTCAGCTGAATGTACCGGCTTTTCCGCGCGTTATCGATGATTCCGGTGCGGGTCGCTTCCGTCCCCAGCTCCAGGCCTTCGAAAATGGCCTTATAATCTGCGGTATCGCTTCCCGGATCATCGCCCTCGCTGTCGGCGGCGGCCTTTTCCTCCCGGAAAGGGTTTTTCAAATAATTATTCAAGGTCTCAATGGTATAGTGCTTGGGCGGACTAGTCTCCTTTTCCACCGGCTTAAAGTCAATATTGACCTTATCCCCTTTTTTAAGCGCCGGTAAAACTTTGTCCTTTCCCCTGTAATCGTCGTATTTCGTCCATCCTTTTTCCAAAATCACGGTGCCCTTGAGCAGGAATTCTTCCAGTTCCCCGACCGCTATCCGGATTTCCGTCTTCTCCGCCACACACGGCTCCGCGCAGAACACAGCCACAAAGCGGCGGATGATGGCCGCGTATACCTTGGACTCGTCCGGGGTCAGCCTGTCCTTGGCCGGGATTTTGAAGGTAGGGGTCAAGGCGGAGTGAGACTCGATTTTGCTATCGTCAAAAATCGACTTGCTGTCTTTGAATTCCACTGGATATCCCAGACGCCCGACAGCCTCCAAAATCTTTTTCACCTTGTCCTTTTCCGCTGTCGCCAGATATTCCGAGTTGGTGCGGGGATAGGTGACATACCCTTCTTCATACAGCTTTTGCACAATGGCCAGACTGTCTGGCATGGCCATTTTATAGGTCTTTCCTAGCATATTCTGCAGCTTGGTCAGCGAATACAGCTTACCTGGATTCAGCTTGTCCTTTTTCTTCTTGACGCCGACGACGACGGCTCCCGCCGCATTATAAGCGTCGCACAGCTGCTGTGCTTTTTCCCGCTGATTTTTATCAAACTTCTGCTTGGACTGCAATTCGATCGGTTCTCCGTTGGTTTCCTCTTTGCTCGCCAAGGCGTAATATATATCGGGAACGAAATTCTTGATAGCCATATCTCGGTCGTAAATCGCCTTGACAATCGGGACAATAACCCGGCCGACCCGCAGCAGAGTGCCGGTTTTCAGGGTGGCATACCGGGTCAGATTCACGCCGTACAGCCAGTCGATAAAGGTTCGCGCATAGCCTTCGTACGCGAGATTGTCATACGCCTCCTCGTCTTTCATCTCCGTGAGCGCCTTGTTGATGGTTTCCGCCGTTTGATCCGGCAGCCACAGGCGTTTATGGCTTTTGCCCGCGCGTTCCTCTTTACTGGCAAAGGCGTGATCCACGATGATGCGGATGATGATTTCGCCCTCTCTGTCGGCGTCCCCCGCATTGACGATGGTATCCACATCCGGCCGGTTGCACAGCGCCTTAATGGTCTCAAATTGCCGGGCAACGCCGCTATCCACCTGTTTGTCGCTGCCCTTACGCAGCACAAACTTATACTTTTTCGGGAAGCAGGGCAGATTATCCATCGTCCAATGGCGGCATTCCTGCGGGGCGGGATTGTAGTCCTCGATATCCGCCAGGGAAAATAGATGGCCAAACGCCCAGGTAACGATATACTGGGCACCTTCATAATACCCGTCCCGTTTCTTCATGCCCCCGATGGCCGCCGTTATATTCCGGGCCAGGCTCGGTTTTTCCGCAAGTATCAGTATCATATGGCAATCGCTACATCCTTTTATCCGAGATAGTCGTTGTTACTTATCATAACACATAATCTTCCAGAAGTCGATCGACCGTGCCGCCCGGTATGTCAGCCGCGTTGCCTCTTTCTTATTGTTTCGTCTGATTTTGTAAATTCTCCCTTGAACGTCGACATTTTTTGGGTTTTATGATATGATTTACGAGGATGAATTTAAGAGAGGTATAAGGAGGGGCATTATATGGCAATAAGATTTCGGATAGCCAAGGGCGCGCTGCTGGGGCTAGCGGTTATGCTCGCACCCGCCTGCACAGCACAGAATCCGTCTGATTCCGTCCGCCTTTCGTTTCGGGGGCAAGTCTCGTCTTTTACGGAATCTGCCGCCTCTATTTACTTGACTTCCTATGATAGCGGGAACTCATCCACATATCATCTGAACGCCTTTGACAAGAATGGGAAAAAGAATTGGGAGATAAAAACACAGACGGATGGCCGGATATATGCGCTGCGAGACGGAAGGTTTTTTTATGCATCGAAAAACGGGGAGGTTGCCGCCTACAATGAGCGGGGAACGCTTCTTTGGAAAACGGCATTGGATTTAGACGAATTCTCGAATTCCAATTTTTTATTAACGGCGAGCGGTGCATTGCTGGTAAATTTGCAATCATCCCCCGATCCGGCGACGGTTTATTGCCAAATCAGCATAGAAGGCACAAAAACCATTTCGCCTGAAATAAAGGGTCTTACCACCTGCTATACCTTCAATTATCCCTTGGGGGGCTACATCACCGTGGGGTATACCGGTGACCAATGGGCCATCAGCCGGATTCGCGATGATTTTTCAGTGGAATGGACGTATAGCGGCGAGACACATGAGGATAACTTTTCCATTCAGGACATTTCGCCAAACGGCAGCGTTCTTTTCAGCGGAAACACGACTGGCTCGATCAGCACGTTTTTGAAGGAGCTCGATCCCGCAGGCCAGGTGGTGAAAAGCGCGGCTTATCGAAACCCGCAGATCGTGGCGGCTTATTTTCAGGATCAAATCGTCGCCACGGCGGATAAACTGAGGGTTCTAGAAGCGGATTTTACCCTCAAGGCCACATATGATTTCTGTTTGTACCCAAAAATCAAGATCCTGGAGGACTCTTTTTTTGTTTACAGTCCGGGTTCTTACAGCCGCGGTGCTTCTGTGACCTATGACGGGTATTGTAAACAGTACGACAAAACCAACAGGCTGGTATTCGACAAGGTTTTTGAGGCTTCGGATCAATTTTTTGAAATCGGAGAAAACGGCAAGCGCTATTACAGGAAATAGCGCCAGGGCTGGATTTTCGGGCTGTTCAGCGATAAGCCCGGAAATTGCGTCAAAAAGGCCATGCGGGAGTGCACCGGTATAAAAAGGGGTTGACAGAGAAATCAAAGCGGCTTATAATGTTAGCAGCCTAACAAAAGGAGGGATATACTAGTGGAACATTCCATTGGGCTTACCATTCGGACGCTCTCCAATTTGCTCAAGCGGCGGATGTTTGAAACCCATCCGTCTCCCGGCGGCCCTCCCCCGACCAAAATGCATGCGGAAATCATTGATTTTCTCTATCAGAACCGGGAAAGCGTCATTTTTCAGCGGGATCTCGAAGCACACTTTTCCATTCGGCGTTCCACCGCCTCCGGGCTTTTGCGGCTGATGGAGGAACGGGGCATTGTGTATCGTGAAAGCGTGGCGGAGGACGCCCGGCTAAAAAGGGTGGCCCTGACGGACAGCGCGGTGGCTATTCATGAAAAGGTCCGGGAACAAATCGCGGAAACAGAGGCCTTGATGGCGCGCGGCATTCCAGCGCAGGATTTGCAAATCTTTTTTGACGTGGCGGAAAAAATCAAACAAAATTTGTCGTAACCTCTTTTTTCTAAAAAGAGGTTATTTGCCAAAGCAAACTGTTAGGTAACTGACTGATAGTCTGCTAACATAATGGAGGTACTGTGTATGATAAAACGACTGGCAAGTTGTGTGAGGGAATTCAAACGGGATTCGATACTGGCCCCTCTCTGCGTGACGATGGAAGTGGTCATGGAAGTGGTCATTCCTCTGTTGATGGCCCGGCTCATTGACAACGGCATCAACGCCGGGAATATGCCGTATTTGATAAAAATGGGCATATTTCTGGCCTTGTCGGCAGGCATCTCCATGCTGTTCGGAGCGCTGTCGGGACGCTTTGCGGCCCGCGCTTCGGCGGGATTCGCCCGGAATCTCCGGCATGATCTATACGGGAAGGTGCAGACGTTTTCTTTTGCAAATATCGATAAATTCTCCAGCGCCGGTATCGTCACACGACTGACCACCGACGTCACCAATCTGCAAAACGCCTACCAGATGATTATCCGGGTAGCGGTGCGGGCGCCGGTAATGCTGCTGTTCTCACTGGGCATGGCGTTTTCCATCAGCGCGCGGCTGTCGCTGGTGTTTCTATGCGTGATTCCGGTGCTGGGACTCGGCCTGTTCTTATTGGCGCGCAAAGCGCATCCGATTTTCGAACGGGTATTTTTGACCTACGATAAGCTGAACAATGTCGTTCAGGAAAATCTGCGGGGGATCCGGGTGGTGAAATCCTTTGTGCGGGAAGACCACGAAATTGAAAAATTCGGCAAGGTTTCCGACACGATATACCGGGATTTCAGCCGGGCGGAAAAAACAGTGGCCTGTAACATGCCACTGATGCAGCTGTGCCTGTACACCTGCATGCTGTTAATCTCCTGGATTGGCGCCAAGCTGATTGTGGGCTCCAGCATGACGACAGGCCAGCTGGTCAGCCTGATTTCTTACGCTATGCAGATTTTGATGAGCCTGATGATGTTGTCCATGATTCTGGTGATGGTGACGATAGCCCGTACCTCCGCCGAGCGGACGGCCGAGCTGCTGGACGAGGACAGCAGCCTGCAAAACCCCGCCGCGCCGATAACCCATGTACAGGATGGGGCGGTGGCCTTCGAAGGCGTTTCCTTCAGCTACAGCAGCGATATGGAAAAGCTGTGCCTGCGGGATGTGAGCTTTTCGATCCCATCAGGCCATACGGTGGGAATCCTGGGCGGAACAGGCAGCTCCAAATCCACCCTGGTGCAGCTGATTCCCCGTCTATACGACGCCACCAGCGGGCGTGTGTTGGTCGGCGGGGTGGATGTGCGCGCGTACGATATGGAAAGCCTGCGGGAGAACGTGGCCATGGTCCTGCAAAAAAACGAACTGTTTTCCGGCACGATCCGGGAAAATCTGCTGTGGGGCAACGAGAACGCCACGGATGAAGAACTGGTGTGGGCCTGCCGGCTCGCCCAGGCGGACGATTTCATCCGCGCCTTTCCCGACGGGTATGACACGCATATCGAGCAAGGCGGCGCCAATGTGTCGGGCGGCCAGAAGCAGCGTCTTTGCATTGCGCGCGCCCTGCTGAAGCGCCCGAAAATTCTGATTCTGGACGATTCCACCAGCGCCGTGGACACCCGCACCGATGCCCTCATCCGCCAGGCTTTCCGCAGCGAGCTGCCGGACACCACCAAATTCATTATCGCGCAACGGGTATCCTCTATACAGGACGCCGATACCATCCTGGTGCTGGACAACGGCGCCATCAATGGCATCGGCACACACGAACAGCTGCTGCAAACTAACCGAATTTACCAGGAAGTCTTTACTTCTCAAACGAAAGGAGAGCAGATGCATGCCTAAAATTCCTATGGATGGTAAGGCGGCCAAAAGGCTGCTGGGCTATGTTTGGAAAGGCCATAAAGGGCAGCTGATCGCCGTGCTCATCTGCATTCTGGTCAGCGCGATAACCGGCGTGGCCGGTTCCTTATTCACCCAGCGGCTGATCGACGATTACATCACGCCGCTGCTCCTCTCCCCTTCTCCGGTATTCACAGGACTGCTTCAGGCCATTCTGATGATGGCGGTGGTTTATTTGGCGGGAACGCTGGCGGCATTCGCTTATAATCGCATCATGGTGTCGGTTTCCCAAGGGGTTCTCAAGCAAATCCGCGACGGGCTGTTCGCCAGGATGCAGGCGCTGCCTATCCGCTATTTCGACACCCATAGTCACGGCGATATTATGAGCGTTTACACCAACGATACCGATACGCTCCGGCAGGCGGTTTCCCAAAGCCTGCCCCAAATGTTCAGCGCCGTCATCACCGTGGTGGCCGTGTTCATCGCCATGATAACCACCAGCATCCCGCTGACGGTTCTGGTGCTGCTCTGTGTGGCAGGTATGCTGCTGGTCAGCCGGAAGGTGGCGGGAAAAAGCCGCCGGTACTTCATCCGCCAGCAGGCTTCTCTGGGGTCGCTCAACGGATACATCGAAGAGATGGTTCACGGCCAGAAAGTTATCAAGGTGTTCTGTCATGAAGAAAAAGCCAAAGAGGAGTTCGACAGGCTTAACGGTGAGCTGTTCGAGGACGCCGACGCCGCCAATAAATACGCCAACATTCTCATGCCGATTATGGGAAACATGGGCCACCTCCAGTATGTACTGGTCGCCGTCGTAGGCGGCGCGCTGGCCCTGTCCGGCATCAGCTCGCTGACGCTGGGGGCTATCGCGGCCTTCCTGCAGCTTTCCAGAAGCTTCTCTCAGCCCATTTCCCAGATGTCTCAGCAGTTCAATTCCGTGGTCATGGCGCTGGCGGGCGCAGGCCGCATTTTCGCCCTTATGGACGAGGAACCGGAAACGGACGAAGGCTATGTCTCTCTCGTCAACGCCCGCGAGGAAAACGGCGTACTCTGTGAAACGGAAGAACATACCGGCTTATGGGCCTGGAAGCACCCTCACGGCGATGGGTCGGTTACTTACACGAAATTGACTGGAGATGTCCGTTTCTTCAACGTGGACTTTGCCTATGAAGAGGACAAAACCGTGCTGCACGGGGTCACTCTGTATGCCGAACCGGGGCAAAAGGTGGCCTTGGTCGGCGCGACTGGCGCCGGGAAGACCACCATCACCAATCTTCTCAACCGCTTCTACGACATTGCGGACGGAAAAATCCGATACGACGGGATTAACATCAATAAAATCCACAAGAGCGACCTCCGACGTTCGCTGGGCATCGTGCTGCAGGATACCAATTTATTCACCGGCACCGTGGCGGAAAACATCCGTTACGGCAAGCCGGACGCCACCGATGAGGAGGTGAGGGCTGCGGCCAGGCTGGCCAATGCTGACGGGTTTATCGAGCGGCTTCCCGAAGGATACAACACCATGCTGAACGGCGCGGGAGCTGGGCTGTCGCAAGGGCAGCGGCAGCTGCTGTCCATTGCCAGGGCGGCCATCGCCGATCCGCCGGTTATGATCCTCGACGAGGCCACCTCCAGCATCGACACACGCACGGAAGCCATCGTTCAGAAGGGCATGGACGGTCTGATGAAGGGCCGCACGGTGTTTGTCATCGCCCACCGGCTGTCCACCGTTCAAAACGCCGACGCCATTCTGGTGTTGGATCACGGCGAGGTAATTGAGCGAGGCAGTCACGACAGTCTGATCCAGGAAAAGGGCGTCTACTACCGGCTGTATACCGGCGCGTTTGAGCTGGAATAAACACCAAAGGCCTGCCGCGCATGCGGCAGGCCTCAGCTTGTCAAAGAAGCCCCGGAGAATTCTCCGGGGCTTTACGCTTTACAGGGAATCGAACGTGGCTTCGTCCAGCTTTTGAATAACCATTTGCGTAATGTCATCGAAAACCGAGTGAAACGGGCAGGCCGTCACCGAAGAGCAATTACAGGCATAGCCATTGTCCACACACCGGCTGAACCGATAGGGGCCTTCCACCGCCTCGATCACCTGGCGCAGGGTGATGGACGAGGCGGGACGGCTCAGCGTGTACCCGCCGTGGGCGCCTTTGAACGATTGAACAATATCGGCCGCCACGAGCTTTCGCATAATTTTCAGAGTAAACCGCAGGGAAACACAGGTACTGTCGGCAATGCTCTGGGCGTCCCGCCGCTCATTCGACTGGGCAAGATACTGCACAATCCGCACGGCATAATCGGATTCCAGATTGATGTGCATAACGGCTCTCCTTTAATCCAGGAAATCTTTCAGCTTTTTGCTGCGGCTGGGATGCCGAAGCTTCCGCAAGGCTTTGGCTTCAATCTGACGAATCCGTTCCCGGGTGACATCAAACTCCTTGCCCACCTCTTCCAGCGTGCGGGGGCGGCCATCCTCCAATCCAAAACGCAGCCGCAGCACCTTCTCTTCCCGCGTCGTCAGGGTGGAGAGCACCTCACCCAGCTGTTCCTTCAGCAAGGTATGGGAAGCGGCGTCCGCCGGCGCTGGCGCCTCATCATCGGGAATAAAATCCCCCAGATGGCTGTCTTCCTCTTCGCCGATAGGGGTTTCCAGGGACACCGGCTCCTGGGCCACCCGCATAATTTCGCGCACCTTATCCACCGGCATATCCAGCTCGTTGGCGATTTCCTCCGCCACCGGCTCATGCCCGTTCTTATGCAGCAGCTGGCTGGACACCTTTTTCACTTTATTGATGGTTTCGACCATATGGACGGGGATGCGGATGGTACGGGCCTGATCGGCGATGGCACGGGTAATCGCCTGCCGAATCCACCAAGTCGCGTATGTCGAAAATTTGAACCCCTTGGTATAGTCGAACTTCTCCACGGCCTTGATAAGGCCCAAATTCCCCTCCTGAATCAAATCCAGGAATTGCATGCCGCGGCCCACGTAACGCTTAGCGATGCTGACCACCAACCGCAGATTAGCCTCGGACAGGCGCTTTTTCGCATATTCGTCCCCGTCGATGATCCGCATGGCGAGATCGATCTCCTCCTCGGGAGACAAAAGCGGCACGCGGCCAATCTCCTTGAGATAGACCTTTACCGGGTCGTCAATGGCAATACCTTCCGCAACCGCTACCGGTTCGGCGGTGTCCCCCTCCGCCGCGTCCAGAACGAAATCCAAGTCAGCGAAAGCCGCCGTTTCGAAGTCGTCAATGATTTCGATATTTTGGCTTTCCAGCTGCTCGTACAGCTTATCCATCTGATCGGGATCGAAATCGAAATCCTCCATAGCGTCCATGATTTCCTGCGTGGTCAGCTTTCCCTTGGCTTTGCCAAGCTCCACCAAATCATGGATTTGCAGCTTTTTATCCTTTTTCGCAGCAGGGGCTTCCGCCGTTTCCATTGGCTCCTGTTCCGCTTCAGCAGCCGCGCCGGCGGCCTCCTCCGTCAGGATTTCAGGTGTTTCCAGTTCTTTTTTGCTCATGTTTTCCAATCCTTCCAGCCGTCCGCTGCGCGGCGGCACACCATTTGAACCTAATACGGTTTCTTACTTTTTCAAATCCCGCATGGCGGCCAATATTTCGTGGATTTTATCCTCCGGCATGTCGGCAGGATTCTCCAGACCGCGCAGGCTATATTCCTCGCGGATGATATCCGCGTAACCCCGGGCTTCCGCAAGAGAAGCTTCTCTCTCCTTCGCGTCCCGCACCATGCGGGACATGTACGCCATTTCATCCTCCGAATAGTCGGCGGAAAGAAAGGCCAGTTCCACCAGCAGTCCATTCTTGTGGCGTTCAATCAGCTGCCGATACAGCCGCCGATTGAAATCGGTCACCATATGCTCGGGCGGAAGCCGTTCCGCCATCGGGCCGATAAAATCTGGATTCAGCAGCAACAGCCCCAGCAATCCTTCTTCTGCGCTGACGGCTCGCAGATGCTTCTCCGCGCCGGGATTCACCTTGCGGATAGTATTCTCCGTCTGCCGCACAATTTGCGACAGCTGCCTGTCTTTTTGCTGTTTTCGCTTTTTTTCCACCGAATAATTGACCTGTTGAAGGATGGCATCCTTCGAAACAGCAAGTTCCGCGGCCAATTTACCGGCATACACGTCCCTCTCAATGGGGCTGCCGAGACCGGCCAACAAATCCGCAGCTTCCCGCAGATAGGCCACCTGACCGTCCGCCGTACCCAGCATATGGCGACGCCCCAGCTCCATCAGTTGGTATTCCACGTCGTTTGCCGAGCGTTCCAGCAGCAGACGAAACCTTTCCGGTCCGTTTTTCTTGATGAATTCATCGGGATCCTTCCCATCCGGAATGGACACGACCCGGATATGTACACCATTGCTCCGCAATAGGCTAATAGCCCGCTGAGTGCCCTTTTGACCCGCGGAATCCGCGTCGAATATCAAGGTGGCTTCATCTGCGTAGCGGGCCACCAGCCGGGCATGGTCGGCCGTAAACGATGTACCCAAGGCTGCCACGGCATTGCCGAAGCCCGCCTGGTGCAGGGCGATAACATCCATATAGCCCTCGCAGAGAATCAGCTGCCGGTTGTTGGCCGCTTTTGCAAAATTCAGGGCGAACAGGTTGTTGGTCTTCTTAAAGACCAAGGTGTCGGACGAATTGAGATATTTCGGTTTGGAATCGTCCAGAACCCGGCCGCCGAATGCGATGACATTGCCCCGAATATCGATAATGGGAATCATGACGCGGTTTCGAAATATATCGTACAGACTGCCCGTACCCGGAGAACGGGAGCTGCGTTTCGCCAGAAAAGCGGCAACCAGCTCTTCGTCGTTGAAGCCCTTCTTACGCAGAGCGTCCCGAAGCGTTTGATAGCTATCCGGCGCAAAACCCAGGCCAAAACGGCGAATCGTATGATCCGTGTAGCCGCGGCTGTGGTAATAGTCCAGGCCGACTTTCCCTTCCGGCCCATAGAGCCAGGTGTGAAACAGCCGCGCGGCCTCTCGATTCGCCTCCAGGACACGGGTACGCAGACGGGAGGTGGCGTCGTTTACATCGTTTTCCGGCATTTTCATTCCGGCCCGATCCGCTAAAAAGCGTACTGCATCGATGTAGTCGAGATTTTCTATTCTTTTGATAAACGTGATGACGTCTCCGCCCGCTCCGCAGCCGAAGCAATAAAACGAGGAGGTTTCCGGATACAGTGTGAACGAGGGGGTTTTCTCCCCATGAAAAGGACAAAGTCCCACCAGATTTCTTCCCCGCCGTTTCATATTTACATAGGAGGAAACCACGCTCTCAATATCGCTGCGCGCCATCAGTTCCTGCAAAAAGCTGTCCGGCAAGGGCATGAGCGTCACCTCCCCGTTAAATTTTCAATCGCTCATTTGAGTTGAATCGACCAGCTTCGCGGGATAAACAACGTATGATAGATTTCCAGGGCATAATTGTCGGTCATGCCGGCAATATAGTCGCAGACGGCCCTTGGGGCCCCCTCCGCTTCCCGAATAGCGGCAAACTCGTCGGGAAGCTGCCCGGGATTATGGATATAGTAGTCAAACATACGACTGACAAGCCCATCCACTTTACTTTCTTCACTTTTGGCTACCGGATTGCGATAGAGCGCCTCAAACATGAAGGTGTGCAGCTGCTGAAAGTAAATCTCGGTTTCGGGATCCATCCGGATATCGTCTCCGCTGTTCTCGACGATGGCGGTAACCAGCGTATCGATGCGGGTGGTGCGGCGGTCCCCCAGCGCTTCCCGGATGGCGGGCGGAACATCCTCCTCCGACAGGACGCCGGCCCGGATGGCGTCGTCAATATCGTGATTGATATAGGCCACCCGATCGGCCAGGCGAACGATTCGCCCCTCCAGGGTCTGGGCCGGTTCGCCTGAGGTATGCCGTTCGATACCGTTGCGAACCTCATAGGTAAGATTCAGGCCCCGGCCGTCATTTTCAAGACGCTCCACCACGCGGACGCTTTGCTCATAATGGCGGAAACCGCCATCCATCACAGCGTTCAGCGCCCTCTCTCCCGCGTGGCCGAAGGGCGTATGGCCGAGATCATGGGCCAGAGAAATCGCCTCGGTCAAATCCTCGTTCAGCTGCAGGGCGCGGGCAATGGTGCGGGCAATCTGAGAGACCTCCAGCGTATGCGTCAAACGCGTCCGGTAATGGTCGCCTTCCGGAGACAAAAACACCTGCGTTTTGTGCTTGAGCCGTCGGAACGATTTGCAATGCAGCACCCGATCGCGATCCCTCTGAAACGCGGTACGGTAATTGCAGGGGAGTTCCTCCCTGTCCCGCCCCTTGGAACGGGACGCCAAGGCGGCATAGGGAGACAATATCTGTTCCTCGATTTGTTCGTAGCGTTCCCGAGCCTGCATAGGGCACCTCCTTGCACGACAGTGTGTCATAACGGCGCTTCTATACATGTTATACGGCAAATCGGACGTTCATTCCTGCTTGTCCGCAGAATTCTTTTATCTCTTACCGGTTTTGTCCCATTTTTTTCGACTCAAATGAAAAATATCGCCGTTCTTCGACAGCAAGCGACAACGCGCCCGCGCTTTTCTCCGTCAGAGCCGCCTGCAAAGGTTCGGTTTGCTCCAACGGCAGATGAAAGGCCAATTCCACCGTATCGGTAAAAATCGTATCGTCCAGCACGCCCCCCTGTTCCGCGATGAGCGGCGCGACCCAGCCATATTGGCCATAGCTACAGCTGAGGCGCACGATATCGCAAAGACGCATAACCTGCAAACCGCCGGCGGCAACCGCCAGCGAGGCACCGTGAGAATAGGCGCGCACCAGCCCGCCGCCACCCAGCAGAATACCGCCGAAATATCGGGTGACAACCACGACGCAGTCGGATAACTCTTCCTTAAGCAACACATCCAGAACCGGCATGCCGGCGGTTCCCTGCGGCTCTCCGTCGTCGGAATACCGGCGGATGCCCCCTTGCCGCAAGACATAGGCATAGACATGATGCGTGGCATCCCAATGCGCCTTTTTTCTTTTGGCTACAAATGCCAGAGCGTCTTCTTCCGTCTGAACGGGACATATAGCGCCAATGAAGCGGGAACGGCGTTCCACGAAGGCGTCCTCCGCCTCTCTGGCAGCTGTTTGATAACCGGCGTCCATAGCACTCCCTCCTTGTCCGCATCGCATGATAAAAACGGCGCCGGTAAAGCGGCGCGTCATTAGCGGAGAATCCAAGCTGAGGTTCGCCGCTTTGCAAGAAATGGCTCAGCGGAACAGGTTCCGCTGAGCCATTTCTTCTAAATAGGTGCGCACCTAAATCCGGCGCCGTTTTGTGTCCGCTGCTTATTTCTCGTTCTTCAAACCGAAACGCCGGTTGAACCGATCCACACGGCCGCCAGCGTCCACCAGCTTCTGTTTGCCGGTGAAAAACGGATGGCATTTGGAGCAAATTTCCACGCGGATATTCTCTTTAGTGGAACCCGTCGCAATAACCTCGCCGCACGCACACGTGATCGTGGTCTGGTTATACTTGGGATGGATACCCTCTTTCATTCCTGTCACCTCTTTCGGAAAACCAATGCAATAACATTAAGACTATAGCATATCTCGTCCAAAAATGCAAGTTGTTTTTTATAAAAAATTTGATTTACAAATTCACTCGATTATTATGCTGCAGAGGCAGCCCCTCTTTATAAATATGGGAGGTGTCGGAAAGGCACAGGCACTGAGGAGCGGTCACCCCGTTCGGATAATTCCGAAATTCCAGAATGGTAATACTGGAATGGGTAATATCAAAGCCCGACCAAAACAGCATGGGCGGCACCTGCAGCAGATGGGACAGCCAGGTGGTTCCGAACCCCTGGTGACAGAAAACCGCTACCCGCTCCTCACTGGGATTCACCATGCGATATACACGCCCTTCGCGGCGATAGCCCAGTTTCTCCAGAAATCTATCGGATTCCCGGACAATGCGGGCGTATCCCTCCCGGGCATTCGTCCCCCGAAAGCAGGGGGAATCGTACCAGTCCTCACGGATGGGATTGTCCTGCATCATTACCGTATTCTGTACATGAAAAGCCCACGTCCTTCTTCCCTGCTCATTCGTCACCGACAGGTCTTGCCAAGCCGCGTTTTCGCTGGTCCATTCTTCAATTTGGCAATCCAAGCCCAGCAGCTCGCAGGTGGGCTTCGCCGTCTGCTGCGCCCGAACCAAGGGAGAGGCGAAAATTTTATCCAGGCCATGAACAGCCAGACGCTTCGCAAGAGCCGCCGCCTGAAGATGTCCTTTTGGGGTCAGAGAGTCGGGAGCGTAAATTGGGTCGCCATGTCGGATAATATACAGCAGCACATCCGTCTCTCCTTTCAGAAAAATCAACCGAAGGGGCAACTGTCCAGAACAACAATTTGATATCCCGGGTAGGTCAGTGTCTCCACACGGTTATCCAACGCACCGTCCCCTGATGCCAATTGGCTGTATTCCCAATCGGTCAGCAGCAGAAAATAGGTCTGAGGTTCCGGCTGCGGCTTGAACCAAGTTGATTGACTTTGATAGGGGTTAGGGGCGATTTCCCCCGTTTCATCTATATCGATATTTCGAACCTTCACTTTGGAATCGCTCAAAACCGTGATCGCCTGGGCGTTCCAGAAGGTAGCATAGCCATAGGTCATGCCGTTAGCCTCCAGAAAGGAGGAAACGCCTTGCAGCCCCTCGTCCTTTTTATAATCGTGCGGCATGGAAAGAATGGTGGTCAGCACGATGAGACAGGCCAAGAAGGCCGGCGCCAAAGTCAGAAAACCAATCCGAGGTGCGCCAGACTCCATCACCAACCAGCGGCTGAACGCCACCAGGAGTAAGATGGAGGAGGCGACGATCGGGCTCAGCCTCCAGTTGGCGGCCGACAGACTGCCGAACACATACGCCATCATGATCAGCGCCGTGAGCGTCCAATGCGCGATCAGCAAAATTTTCATATACCGCTGGGTATACCGCCGATAGCACAGCGTCATCGCCACTGGAACCAGCAGCAGAAGGATGGCAAACCCAATGCGCACCAGATTCCGAATACCGTCGAAATCGGCGAGCGGCTCTCCCCCGGCCACATCAACCCCCAACAGCGTCAGCCAATGCGGCAGAAACCCCCGCAGATTATCCATCCATTTATCCGGCCCGCTGAAGGTGGAATACGCGTCAAAATACCCTTGTGTCAATCCGCTTTTCAGCAAACCGCCTACCAGGCAGCCGGCACAGGCTGCCAACAGCAGCGCCCCGGCATAACCAGCTGTGAAACGGTTCTGCCGCGAGCACCAAGAGGATTTGGTGTCAAAAAAGCGCTCCCCCAAGATTCCCACCAACAACGGGAAAGCAAAAATGGTCAACGCCTGCAAACCATTTGTCGAACAGAGGAACATCCATAGCAGGCTGAAAGCCGCCGGGATCAACGCCTGCCGGGTAAACAGCCCCCCCGGCGCTTCCATAGCGTTTAGGGTGGAAAACGCCAGTGCCAGTCCCACCAGGAGAAACAGGATACCGAGACTGTAATAAATGATATGCCCCCAAAATATTTCCCGCAGCTTTTCACTTGAGGACAACAGCAGCAACAACGCGGTCACCATTATCGCGGCCCAGCTCATGGACCACTTCATGGAGCGGCAAAAACACACGGCCGCCGTCACAAACAGCGCTAGAAACAGCAGCATCCCGATGGCGTGGGTGGTTGTCGACACACCAAATAGACCGATAAAGGGCTGCATCAGCAATTGACCGCCAAACGGAAGCAAGCAGGCATATGTAAAATCCGCATTAAAAAGACCGCCGGCGTCATAACCAGCCTGCGCCCAAAGGATGGTGTCGGTGCAGTCGGAGTGAAAATATCCCCAGGCCGGGAACAGAATAAAATAGCCGATGAGCGAGACGCCCAACAAGATGATCAGACAGGCCAACAAATTGGGCAGAGTCAGCAGACGCTTACCCGTTTCACTTCTCTTCATGATAGGCTTTCTCCGTATTGACATTCCAAAGGTTCTGCCGCGAGCTATCGCCCGTCAAGATACAGCGCACCGCTTCAAAGGAGGTTGCCATGGAATGATCCATGTTGTTGTACCGATGCTGTCCATTCCGGCCCACGCAGTACAAGTTTTCGATGCCGTCCAGATAGTCGCGAAGCTCATCGATCTGTGCATAGGTATCAAAATAAGCGGGATAGGCTTTGAGGATGCGCTCCCGGTGGGAGTCAAGCACATCCTCGGCCTGGGTCAGAATCCCCATGGAAATCAGTTCTTTGATAGCGAAGGCTACACAGTCCTCTTCCGGCATACGCCAAAAATCGTCGCCCTCTTCACAGAAATACTCCAAGCCAATCCATACGGTATGCTCCGGATCCTTGACTAAATAGGGCGACCAGTTATTGAAGATTTGGATACGCCCCAGCTTTACGCCGATATCTTGAACGTATATCCAGCAATCGGGAACAATGTTTCCCAAGGTGGGGATGGCGGTCTTGTTCTCCAAATTGAGTTTGTTAACCAAAAGTCCCACCGTAACAAAATCGCGGTAAGGCAGCCCAGAGGCAACGCGCTGAATCGTATCCGGTACGGCATCCCCCAAGCCTGCCACCAAATCTTTGATGGGCATGGACGAGATGACGAAGTCCCCTTCAATCTCCATCGGCTTTCCGTCATGCTCATAGACGACGCCGGAAATACGGTTATCTTTCCTGGTAAGAGACGTTACCTGGCAGTTCTTCAGCAGGCGGCCGCCCTTGTCTTCAATCTCGGCCGCCACGGTTTCCCACAATTGTCCGGGGCCGAATTTGGGATAGATAAATTCCTCAATCAGCGAGGTCTCCACCTGTCTATTTTTGGATTTCGGAAGGATTTTCGAACACATGTCCTTGATGACCGCGGAAATCGACAGCCCCTTTACCCGCTGCGCGCCCCATTCGGCGGAAATATCCCGCGGATGCCGTCCCCACAGCTTTTCCGTGTATCCTTCGAAAAACATGCTGTACAGCACCCGGCCAAACCGGTTTATGTAAAAGTTCTCCAGGGAATCTTCCGGCAACTTGCGAAACAAGGAATGCAGATAGCTGAAGCCAGCTTTGACTGTCTGCCGGAACCCCATATTCCGAAATGTCTGGGGTTTCATGCTGATAGGATAATCGAAAAAATGCTTTTGATAATAAATGCGGGATACCCGCTGCCGAATCAGCATGACCCGGTCTTCCTTCTCCGGGTCAGGGCCGGCATCGGCCAATGACTTTTTCCTGCCCAGGACTTTATCATCGATAGAAGGCGCTCCTTGAATGGGCATTATTTGCCGCCACCAATCCATGATCGTATCGTCCTTGGAAAAGAACCGATGACCGCCTATATCCATGCGATTTTCATGCCAGCGGATCGTTCTCGATATACCGCCGACATCATCGCCGCCTTCCAGAATAACGACCTCAAAGTCCCCCGACTGCCGCAGAAGCTCATAGGCGGCAGTCAGCCCCGCAGGACCAGCGCCAATAATAATTACTTTTTTCAATGCCGTCCCCACCTCTTTTATACTAACACCGCATATTGTGTCTATTATACGCGATTGGAATACTTTTGTCTACGTCAATCTACGAAAACCCAAGCATAATTGGTAATAAAATGTCGCATATTGTATAGGGATCATTTGACAAAATCACTATTATGCCGCTTTATAAGGGATACTTGCACGCATGGGTTTCCCCAATTCTGGAGCCTTCTCATCCATTATACACGGGAACCTTCGGTATCTTACAAAAATTTTTTAAAAAACGAAAAAAAGACTTGATTTTTTGAAAGACATTCATTATAATGGTCTAGCGTCAACGGAGAACGACCTTGCGTTGGCGGGTGATACCGATGGAGAGTTGGCTGAGTGGTCGAAGGCGCACGATTGGAAATCGTGTGTGCGTTAATAGCGCACCTAGGGTTCAAATCCCTAACTCTCCGCCAAAAGAGACCGACTAATTCGATGAATTAGTCGGTCTCTTTTTATTTTCTAGTTCCTGATTACTTGACTAGTTTTCATTATAGGCTCGCTCAATCAGTGGTTTTGCCTTTTCTAAGTCCCTATTGTTTTGCAAATGCAATTCCACCGGCCCACATCCCCAATGCCCAATATTTGTAACATCTCTTGAATAGCCGTCTTCAAAGGTTACCGAATTGACCTCTAAGGGAAGATTGATAATGAGTTTTTTCCTTTGTGCCACAACAGTCACAACATTTTTGATTTTCTTAAAAGCAGCATAGAGCTTCAAATGGGTTTCGCTGATATCATCGCCCAGACTTAGTATGTAATTCGATAAATCCTGATATAAGATTTTTATGGCTTTATCCGCACTTTCCATCTGCTCATCAAAAGTTTTATCCGATGACTTCGCTTTCAATGCAATGGGTTCATTTTCTGGAATTGCAGCGGCAACATTTTCATTGATCTGCTCGAACATCAATAGGTCTTCACCGAATTTTTTATACCGGATCAGGCTAATGTTACGGTTCATCTGTTTAATCGCCGATTCATCATACCTGGTAAAATCTCCCGCTATACAGATCACACGGGGCATAGTCCAGTCGATGACTTCGGCCGCTTTTAGTCCCAGCGTTTCAATAACAAGGACTTTAAAGCTATCTTTATGATCGAGCAGCCAATTTAAATAAAACAGTCCCTGATTAATTACGTTTTCTTTCATTGACCGTTTATACTCAAAAATGACAGGACAATGATTTTCATCAATCCCAATGCTATCCATTCTGCCCCCATCCGTTGTACGATACTCAGACGCAAGGAAAGTAACGCCAAAGAAAGTCATCATATTGTTTTCAATAACCGTCTGAAGCTCTTTTTCAAGTGTAACGGTTCCACTTTGATACTCCTTTACCGTTCCAGCTATGTTAAAAAGTTTAATATCAGCCATTACTTTCACTCCTTTGACCACAAGCCCTTGTCCTTCTGGATGAAAAAGGAAAATTCATGTAATATAAGGTAATTATATCATAAACAAGCGGGGATTCAACAGTGTTTTGGACGATTTCATTTTTTATATCCGCGTTAGAGACGTAAAATAAAATGATCGGAAATCGTTTGAAATTACCCTCGCGTCCCCGAAAAAGATTGGTAGCAAGCTGGAACGTTGCGAGCGCGTTTACAAGCGAACAGCAAAGGTGCAGCGTGACCTTTTTCGTAAAAGGAGACGTAGCGGAATGAGCGCGCCGGTGACTTTTGTAAAAAAGTCGCCGCAAGCGATATGTAGCTTGCGGCGACGTGTCAAGAGACTACGGAAAAGATATTTTTGCGATTTTAGATGAGGGATTCGACCCCTTGTAATACAAGACAACCGAACAGAAGTAATCGAAACATATAGGTTCGGATCGCAATGGTGTTATCAATAATTATTCAATCATCAACTTATCAAAATTTTCGCAAACCCATTTGGTCATCTTCTTGTTCACTTGGAAAATATTTTTATATTTCTCCTGCTCAGAAAGCCATGCACAACAAATCAATTGATTGGATAAAATGACATAGGGAATCGCTTTTGTTTCGTTATCACTAAGTTTTGCCACACTATCATAACCGTAGATAATGTTTTTATAAATCTCAATCCATTTTGAAAGATTCTCCTGATTATTTTCATCAAAGCTCTCACTTAAAATCGCAGTCGTAGCGTAGCAGGGATCGAAAATTCGTATATTCCGTTCTGATAAATCAAAGTCGATAAATCCCCATGTGTCTTCTGCCATAATAATATTGCTTGGGTTGGGATCACGATGAATGATTTGTTTTGGCAGGGTGCTATATAATGTTCCAAATGATTCCATCGTATCCTTCCAAAAGCGTTCCGGGATATTGAGCATATCTTTTGCTTTTGGTAAAGCCCAATTTTTGACGTTATCATAAATATTAACATCGTTGACTACTACATCCACTTTTGCAAGCGCGAGGCTGAGCTGTCCAATGATTTCACCTACAAATCTCGCTTTATCTTTATAGTTGCCTTCGTACATATTAAGAGCTTTTATACGTTCACCCTGCAAGCGCTTGGTCAGACTAAAATACAACTGACCATCCTCAACGATTTCTTCGCCAGCAACGGTTTTGATAGGAGCAGCGGCAGATAATCCAAAGTTTTCTAATGATTTTGAAATATCAACATATTTTTTTAGCGTGCCTAAATTGGCGAAAATTTTAATGACATAATGATCACCAACATAAAATGCGTGATCGTTTTTTTCTCCACTTTCATAAAAAATATCTGTGATAATTTCGTTTTCTAAATTCCAGTTTTTCAGAATTTCGCTTACTTTTTTATGTGTAACCATAATATGTTCCTCCTTGAAAAGATTAATTTTATAAGGTTTATTAAACTTATAATTTTTGAGAAATTGCTTGGGCGTACAACCAAACTCACGCTTAAATGCTTTATAAAATCCAGCATATGTATCGAAACCGTAAGACAAAGCGATATCTATCATTTTGTTTCCATGACTGATTTCATAGATTGCATGTAGTAGTTTCCTGCGTACAATATACTGCATGATAGGCATACCCACAGCTGTTTGAAAAAGTCGATAATAATAAAACAATGAAAAGTTTGCTTTATCGGCAAGTTCCTGTGCTGCAATTTCTGTTTTAAGATTTTCTTCTATATAATCAATGCTGTTTTGAATAATATCAAGATTTCTCATCACATGCCTCCTTTCTCAAATATTCCTTGTAGCTACACACATATAATAACATAAAAGCAGGAAAATACATTTCCTGCTTTGCGATATTTTATAGTTTACATGTTATATAAATAGCATTTCTATAACTTTATCATACAAAACAAAAGCACAACACGAGAGTTCAACTCTACAATGTTGTGCTTTTCTTGGCGGAGAAGGTGGGATTCGAACCCACGGGCCCGGTTAAGGGCTTACTCGATTTCGAGTCGAGGCCGTTATGACCACTTCGATACTTCTCCGTATATGTCAACCCCGGTTTCCCGGAGGTGGACGCTTATTTAGTTTTGTCAGACAATCACTTGGGCACATATAGATATCGCCGTTAATTATAGAATAGCTAACTCTGTTTGTCAACCGTTCTGGCAAAAAATCTTCCGGCTCCTGCGCTGCCTCCGCAGGAGCCGGCTTTTATCTTATGCCAGGGCAGATACCACGGCGTCGCCCATTTCTACTGTTCCCAAGCGCTTGCAGCCGTCTGTAAAGATATCTGCGGTTCTGCAGCCATCGTTCAGAACGCTTTCCACAGCCTGCTCAATGGCGTCAGCCGCTACCGGTTCGTTCAGCGAATACCGCAGCATCATGGCCGCGGACAAAATGGTGGCCAGCGGGTTCGCCAAATTCTTTCCCGCAATATCCGGAGCCGAGCCATGAATCGGCTCATACAAACCGCGGGTCCCCTCACCCATGGAGGCGGAGGCCAGCATACCGATGGAGCCGGCGATCTGCGACGCTTCATCCGAAAGAATATCTCCAAAAATGTTGGAGGTAAGAATGACGTCAAACTGCTTGGGGTTGCGAACCAGCTGCATGGCGGCGTTGTCCACATACATATGGTTCAGTTCCACATCCGGATAGTCCTTCGCGATTCGGATCACCGTTTCCCGCCACAGACGCGAGGATTCCAAGACGTTGGCTTTATCAATACTATGTACCTTTTTATTCCGTTTACGGGCTGAATCAAATGCCACGCGGGCAATCCGTTCGATTTCCGGCACGGTATACATTTCGGTGTCATACGCCGCTTGCGCGCCATTCACCGTTTTCCGGCCACGCTCGCCAAAATAGATGCCGCCGGTCAGTTCTCTAACCACCATGACATCCATGCTGTCCCCGATAATATCTTCCCGCAAAGGGCATGCGCTTTTCAAAGGGCCGTAGATTTTTGCGGGGCGGAGATTCGCAAACAGCCCCAGAGCCGCACGAATTCCTAACAAGCCCGCCTCCGGACGCTGTCCACCGGGCAGGATGTCCCATTTGTAGCCGCCGACAGCGCCCAGAAGAACCGCGTCGGACGCCAAGCAGGCCTCTACCGTTTCACCGGGCAAAGGGTTGCCGGTTGCGTCGATTGCGCAGCCGCCTAGCAGCGCGTCGGTATAGGCACAGCGAAAACCGAACCGCTGTCCCGCCGCGTCCAGCACCTTCACCGCCTCGGCCACGATTTCCGGGCCGATGCCGTCGCCGCGCAGCAATGTGATCGCATACGTATTCATTGTATTGACACATCCTCTTTTTGAAGAATCAAGCGTGCACCACGTTAGGAATAACATTTAACAAAACCAGCAAAATCACCAAAGCCCCCAAGGCAATCCGATACCAGCCAAACGGCTTAAAATCATGCTTCTTGATGAAATTCATCAGAAAACGGATGACCACCAGCGAGACAAGGAAAGATACCACGGTCGCAATGATCAAGGCAGCCCACTCTTGGCCGCTGAACGACACCTTGTCAATGACAAGAGCTTTGAGAAATTTGACGCCACTGGCTCCCAGCATGACCGGAATGGCCATAAAAAACGAGAACTCCGCCGCCACTGTCCTGGAGGTACCCAGCAGCGTAGCGCCCAGGATGGTCGAACCCGAACGTGAGGTGCCTGGAATCAGGGCCAGCATTTGAAAAACACCGATGCCAAACGCCGATTTATAAGACATCTCCTGAAAGCTGCCGATTTTGGGCTGCTTTTTCCGGGATTCCATCCAGATAAAGGCCACCCCATATAAAATGAGGGCGGCGGCGATGACCAAGGGATACGATAGCTTGGAATCGATTAAATCGTTGAGCGCCATACCGACAACACCCGCCGGAATACTGGCTATCAGCACCTTTCCCCACAGACGAAAGGTGTCCCCCTTTTCCTTCTGGCTCTTTTTGGGAGAAAACGGATTCAGCTTATGAAAATACAACACCACGACCGCCATGATGGAGCCAAGCTGAATTACCACTTTAAACACATTGAAAAAATCGGGACTGACATTCATGGGCCAAATCGCATCCAGCAGCAGAATATGGCCGGTGCTGCTGATGGGCAGCCATTCGGTAATGCCCTGTACGATGCCCTGTACGATCGCCTTGAGTATCTCGATAAAATCCATAATGAGGGCCATACCTTTCCCCGTGAAGCACGGCGGTATTACAGGTCAATTTCGTTAAGCAAATCCCGCAGAAGGATCACTTCGTCCGCAGAAATCGTCACCCCTTTGCCCATTTTGGCATGTTCAGGCGCCCATTCGCGGATATCGTATTTCGGTGCACGGTCATTCCAGGATATCAAATTCAGCTCCTTTGTCCATCCGGAGGGAGACTGGGACAAGACGCCGAACTCTTTTACAATTTCATACTTCAATTCTGCCATGGGTTGCACTCCTTGTTTTGTTTTTATATTTATATATGGCCAAGACCCCTCCTGCTATGCATGCCGGAGAAAAATCAGCCTGTATATCCGGCGTCAAACAGATTGCCGCCACAGCAATCGATGGCTACTATAAGGGGAAACTCACGAATTTCCAGCCGTTTCACCGCCTCGCAGCCCAAATCCTCAAAGGCGATTACCTCGCAGGCCGTCACACTTTTGGCGGCCAGAGCGCCCGCCCCGCCCACGGCACACAGATACACCGCCTGATTACGGGCGATCGCCTCCACAACCGCGGGAGCGCGCCCCCCTTTTCCGATGGTGGCGGTCACGCCGCTATCGTATAAACGAGGCGCATAGGGATCCATCCGCCCCGATGTGGTGGGTCCGCAGGCGCCGATGGGCAGCCCCTCAGGCGCCGGTGTGGCTCCCGAGTAATAAATCACGCTGTCTTTAAGCGAATAAGGCAATGGCTTGCCCTCATCGAGCAATGCAAAAATACGCTTATGCGCCGCGTCTCGGGAGGTGTATACCGTTCCGGAGAGATAGACCCTGTCCCCCGCCCGTAAGGATGGACAGACGGCGGGCAGCTTGCTTGTATGGATATGCCGCTCGGTCATAAGGATTCCCACTTTCCGGTTCACGCGAATCAGCCGAACCAATTTTCCAAGATTTCTGACAGCCGCCTCTTTCGCCTGGTCGGAGGCAGAGGCGTCCGATAGGGCCGCCGGATCGGCGGCCGCTCCGATTCGCCGCTTTTTACCGCCGCCGTGACAGCGGGAAGCGGCTCATCGAAAAAATGCCGGTTCGGTCAGCGGCGCCGAATCGCCCGGCTCCTCGTCCACGGGATTGTCCTCGGAAATTTCCGCGCATTCCGTCACCGCCGCCGCGGAGCGTTCCAAATGCCGGGCCCACTCTTCCAGCCGCAGTTCAGAGGCGGCGCTTTTCTCTTCCAGCTCCTGACGGGCTTTTCCAAGCTCTTCACGGGAGGCGGCCAGCTGTCTATCGATTCCCTCCAGCGTATCCTCGATGGTGTCCAGGCAGCCGCCGGCCCGGGCATAGGTGCTTTCGAGATAGCGCTGCCCCATAGACCGGATTTCCACCAGAAACGCCCCGAGATCGCCCATCAAGCCTTCATAACTGCGGTTGGCCGCCAGCAGTCTCTCGATTTTCGCTTCCTTTTCCGCCATCTCGTTCTTCTGCGCCGTCAATGCTTCCCGCAGCCGCTCGTTCTCAGCGCGCAGGCTATCGGATTTCTCGTCGCCGCCCACCCGCAGCTCTTTTTCTGTTTCGAGACGCGCCTCCAGTTCCCGCAGCTTCTCCTGGAACGCATCGCTCTCAGCCGCGCGTTCCGCCCGTTCTTTTTCCAATGCAATCCGCGCCTCGTCGGCCCGGCCCTGTACCTCGGCGGCAGAGTCCACCAACAAACGCATTCCACCTAGCTGATCCCGCAGTTCCTGATTTTCCCGGCGAAGGGCGTCGCCCGCCGCAGCCGCCTGCCGCAGCTGCTCTGTTTCAGCGAGCCGCTCCTCCTGCTGCTTGCAGGTCTGCAGGACTTCCGACAGCTGTTCCGCGTTTTGCTTAAGCGCCAGGTCGCTTTCCTCCAGCTTCTGCTGTTCAGCGCTTAACTGCGTGCGCGCTTCTTCCAGCTCCCGGCGCGCTTCCTCCACTTCCTCGCCGTGCCGGGCGTTGAGCTCATCGATATAATTCAAAACATCGGCCTTGTTGAATCCGCCGATCCCTGTGCGAAACGATCCGATTTCAGCCATGCCTCTCACGTCCCTTTATCTGGCGTTGAATTTTAACCATTATACTATATCATGGGAAAAAAGAAAAGACAAGCGGTTATTTCCCCGGTAAGCTTGAGCCGCGTTCCATCTTGTGGTAGAATAAAAAGACATGGGCGGCGGCCCGATTATTCAACGGAAGGTGGAGGTGACCAGTATGACAATGGAACAGGCGGCAGCACAAATCCGTCTTCCCGACACCAAGGCCCGCGACGCCGCCCGCCGGAGACTGGATACCCGCGCCAAGCTGCCGGGCAGTCTGGGTCTATTGGAAGACGCGGTCATTCGCCTGGCGGGCATACAGCGGACCGCCTTCCCCCGGCTGGACCACAAGCTTGTGGTGGTCGTGTGCGCGGACAACGGCGTAACCGCTGAAGGGATTTCCCCTTCCGCCCCCACTGTCACCGCCGCCCAGGCGGTCAATTTTGCCCGGGGCGGCGGCACCATCAACGCTTTCGCCCGTCGGCTGGGCGCGCCGGTTCGTGTGGTGGATGTGGGGATCGCTACACCGTACACACATGAAGGTGTGGAGCGGAGAACTGTCCGGCGCGGCACCGATAATATGGCGGCGGGCCCCGCTATGTCGGCGGCGGACTGCCGCCGGGCTGTGGAAGTCGGCATAACCCTGGCGGAAGAAGCGGCCGCAAGCGGCGCACAGCTGCTCATTCCCGGCGAAATGGGGATCGGCAACACCACCTCCTCCAGCGCCGTCGCCGCCGTTCTGCTGCAAAAGCCGCCCGAAGAGATAACCGCCAGAGGGGCGGGCGCTCCTGAACGGGTGGCGCATAAGGCGGCGGTCATTCGAAAGGCATTGGACGTCAACCGCCCCTGTCCCGCCGACCCGCTGGATGTTTTAGCCAAGGTCGGCGGACTGGACATCGCCGCGCTGTGCGGCCTTTATATAGGGGCCGCGGCCTGCGGCCTCGCTGCCATGCTGGACGGCGTCATTTCCTGTACCGCCGCCCTGGCGGCGGTGAGGCTGGCACCGGCTGTCCAGGAGTATCTTCTCCCCTCCCACTGTTCGGCGGAACGGGTAGGAAGCCTCCTGCTGGAAGCCCTCGATAAGAAGCCGCTGATTACCGCCGGCCTTTGTCTTGGAGAAGGAACCGGCGGCGTTTTGGGTGCGGCGCTGTTGGATTACGCTTTGGCCGCTTACGAACAGGTGGTTGGAATCGACGAAATTTAGGGGGAGCGCGTGTGGTGCTGCAATCGCTGATCATTGCCATATCCATGTACTCGGCCATTCCCATGCCGCAAATCGAATGGCGGGAGGACAATATGCGCTGGTCGCTGGGTTGTCTGCCGGCAGTGGGGCTGCTGGCGGGCGGGCTGCTTTACGGGTGGTCGGTGCTGGGTGCTGTTACCGGCATGCAGCCGGTGCTGTTCGGCGCGGTGGCTGTCCTCCTCCCCATCGTTTTGTCCGGCGGTTTTCATATGGACGGTTTCCTAGACGCCGCCGACGGCATTTTTTCCCGCCGCGACCGGCAAAAGCGTCTGGAAATCATGAAAGATCCTCACTGCGGTCCCTTCGCGGTGCTTTGCTGCGGCGGCCTGCTTCTGCTGGAGCTGGGCGCTTGGTGCCAGCTGGCGTCCGTCCCAAAGCTTCTGCCTCTGGCCTGCTGTCTTTTCACTGTATCCCGCAGTCTGACGGTCATGGCGGGCAGCCGCCTCCCTTATACGTCCACCAGCACGCTAGGCGTGCTCTTTGCCAACCGGGCGGCCCGCGGCGTGGCCGGTCTAGGCATCGCGGAAACGGCGGTTTCCGTTGCCGGGTTATTCATTGTCGGCTGGCTGTCCGCCGGTGCCGGCGGCTGTATCGCGGCGGCCGTGCTGGCCGCCGCGGCGGGGCTCCTCTTCTGGTGGTACGCTTCCATGGTCCGCCGGGAGTTCGGAGGGATTACCGGGGATTTGCTGGGCTTCTTTGTGGAGCTGTCCCAAGGCGGCCTGCTGCTTGTCCTGGCACTTTGTTCTTTGTTTCTCCGCGCATTGTGATAGAAAGGTCTTGATTATATGCAATTGGAACTCGTATTCATCCGTCACGGTCAGACAGCCGGGAATGAACAGCGCCGCTATATCGGGCAGAGCGACGATCAGCCCTTGTCCGAAGCCGGCCGGGCCCAGCTGCAGGAATGGCAGGCCGCCAAAAAATACCCGCCGGCCGACGCCCTGTATGTCAGCCCCTTAGCCCGCTGTCAGGAGACGGCCAGAATTCTCTATCCCATGCTGGTACCGGTGACCATCCCGTCTTTGGTGGAAGTCGATTTGGGCATATTCGAAGGGAAAACCTACGAGCAGCTTAAGGATGAGCCGTCCTTCCGACGCTGGATCGACTCCCGTGGGATGACGCCGCCTCCCGGCGGAGAGGGCGGAAAGGAAATCGCGCAAAGGCTGATGGGCGCGCTGCGGCAAATCGCTGACGACGCGCAGCGCTGCCATTTCAAGCGGGCGGCCGTTATCACCCACGGCGGTTGCATTATGACACTTTTTCAACAGCTGGACGTCGCTCCCGGGACGGATTTCTATGCCTACGCCACGCCAAACGGCAGCGGATATACGGCCCTGCTGGATACCAATACCATACAGCTGTCCCGTATCACTCCTCTGTCTTTGTAAAAATATTTCAAGAATTTTCGTACTTTTTCGAGCAAAGCTTGTCAAATGCGAAAAAATTCGGTATACTTAACCCAGAATACTTACAGGACTGGAAAGGCGTGGTGAGGAACATGGCATTGGGCTTCCCCCTTTATATCGACCTGAACGGCAATAACTGTGTGGTTTTCGGGGGCGGAGACTATGCCGCTTCCTGCGTGAAGACGTTGCTGGCCTTCGGGGCGAGGGTGACGGTTATCTGCCCGATACTCAGTGAAAAAATGCGGGAGTTGGATGCAGCAAGTGAAGCCGTCCGCCATATTCCCCGCCGCTATTACCGCGGGGACTGCACCAACGCCTATCTTTGTGTGGCCGCCACCAACGATGAAAGTGTAAACATTGCCATTTCTGACGAATGCAAGGCAAAAGGGGTGCCGGTCAACATTTCCCGGCCGGCCGCCTTCGGCAATTTTATTTTCCCCGCTGTGATTGTCCGGGACGATATGGTCATCTCCATCGCCGGCAATCAGCCGCCGGACGCACTGGAACCGCTACGAACCGCGTTGGAAAATACGCTGCCCACGCTTTTGGAAACTGCCGGCTGGGGGCCGGAAATCGATAGCTGATATACAAGCTGCAGCCCCGACACACGATGTGTCGGGGCTGCAGTTTTTATATTTTGTTTGGTCGAATCAGAAGCCGCGGGAAGCGCCTCCGCCGCCGAAGCTGCCGCCACCCCCACTAAATCCGCCGCCTCCGCCTCCGCCGCCGAAGCCGCCTCCAAAACCGCCGCCATGGCCGCCGCGGCCCGAGTGCCAAAAGATGACAGGCGGACCGCCCCTGCGGCCCGGACGGCCGAAAAAGAAACCGCACAGGATAACCAGAGCCACCAGGATAACAATAAAGACAGTGCCGCCGTCGTCGTTTTCGTGCACCACGTCATCGATCGGCGTATAGCTGGCGTCCGGCTCCAGGCCAAGTTCGATCATCACCTCGTTGACCAAGGAACGATAGGCGTCCAGCATGCCGCCGGAATAATCGCCCTCTTTGAATTTGGGCGTGGCATACGTATCCAGAATGCGGCCTGCCTTAATATCCGGGATGCCGCCTTCCAGCCCCTTTCCCACTTCGATGGTCACCTGCCGCTCGTCCATGGCCAGCAGGAGAAGCACGCCGGTATCCTCTTTTTCTTTGCCGATGCCCCAGCGGTTGGCCAGTTCATAGGCAAAATCGCGCACCTCTTCCCCATCCATGGAGGGAACGGTCACCGCCACCACCTGGGCTTCCGAGCGGGCAAACAACTGCTTGCCCAGATTATACATCTCGTCTTCTGCCTGGGCCGACAGCACATCGGCAAAATCATTGACAAAAAACCGATCGGTGGGCTCAAACGCTTCCGCAGCAGCAGCCGGCAGGGCGGTGCCGGCAAATAAGACCAGGCTCAGCCCCGCCGCCGCAAGCAGGCGCATGCCTCCGCCACTCCTCATCCTAACCATCCATTCTCATCAAAGGCCCCATAGGCTTATCAATCGAAATTCACCTGCGGATTGCTCTGCGAGCCCTCCGAGGCCTGGAAATACGCCTTCTTATCATAGCCGAACAGGGAGGCCACCACCGAGCCCGGGAATCGCCGGATAGCGGCGTTATACTCTTTGACGGCCTCGTTGTATTCCTGCCGGGCTCTCGTAATACGGTTTTCGGTTCCTTCCAGCTGTGTCTGCAAATCTTTGAAATTCTCGCTGGCTTTCAAATCCGGATAATTTTCCACCACGACCATCAGCCGAGAGAGCGCCGCGGACAGTTCCCCGTCGGCCTCCAGTTTGGCGGCCGTGTCCGTCGCGCCGGCCAGTTTGGCGCGTGCGTCGGCCAGGGCGGTATATATGTCCTCTTCATGCTGCGCATAGCCCTCCACTGTATTCACCAAATTGGGGATGAGATCCGCCCGGCGCTGCAGTTGTGTTTGAATGGTGCTTTCCGCCGCACTGATACTCTCGTCCAAAACGGCGAATTTGTTGTTGGCCGAAACGCCCCAGCCAATGACGCCAATAATCAGAAGAACCACAACAACCACTACCGAGAGAATGGCCATGGTACTTTTTTTCATAATTTCGTCCGTCCTTTCTCTGCAGCCTCCGCTGCTAATTGAACCGAAGGCCTGCATCCAATAGAATACCCAAACGCGCCGCTTTTTTCAAGTGTTTTGGCTACGAATTCACCGCCTCTTCATAATTATGCGGAACTCTCAAGAAAATTGTCATCGGTTCTTCATTGATTCGAAAGGAATCCGGCGGGCGGACATAAAAATTTTGCATTTCCCCGCGCATATTTTTTTCCCGTCCGGCCATACTAAGCGATGCGGAGACCTGTCTCTGCCCGCAATATTTTTCACAACTCCTGGAAAATGGAGCGAATGCTTGATAAAGAAAGGATGGACGTTTCATGCTGGACAGACTGGCTTTGATCCTGGTTGTCATCGGAGCGCTCAACTGGGGCAGCATCGGCTTATTCCAGTTCGACATAGTGGCGTGGGCCTTCGGCGGCGCGGGTTCCGCCGTCAGCCGTGTGATTTACACCCTTGTCGCCCTGGCTGGTATCTGGTGTATTTCCCTGTTCTTCCGGGATCGGGAAGAAATCCTCGAACACAACGATTGATTCCGCGAAAAAGCGCAGCCGTCATTGCTGATGGCTGCGCTTTTTTGTGGTTTTATTTCATTAGCGGGGTCAACAGCAGCTGGAAGGTAAAGGCGTCGTCGTTCAGCTGGTGGCGCGGCGTTAAAACGGGGCCGCAGCTGTTGGAACCTATACCGCTCTGGGCGTAATCCAGGCAAAGAACGGTATAGCCGCTTTCCTGAAGCTCGAAGTTATGCGCCGCGGCGGTCAGCGCCTCTTGGGTGTAGGCAGACGCATTGAACCCGAACGGCTCCGCCAGGGAATCGGCCCGCAGGCCGCCGTCCGGCCCCGTCACATGCATGAAAGAGCAGGAGCAGTGACTGCCGTTTTCCTGCGGCTTGATATAGTCCTCGTGCATATCCCGGACGTGAGAGGTATACAGCCCCACCGTGCTGGCCCAGCGCTTGTCCCGATAGCTTTCCACCGGGCCGCGCCCCAGATACGTCACCTGCTCCATTCTCGCCGGCAGGAACAGCCGCAGGCCGAACCGGGGAAGGAAAGGCGTGTGCGGGTTCTTTTTCACCTCGAAACGGCAGGCAACGCGGCCGGCCCCATCCACCGTCCAGAAGGCCTCGATATCCAGAATTCGCTGCAGATAGACGGCGGAAATGCTCAGCACGGAATGGATAACAACGCTATCCCCGTCCCATCCTACCTGCGTTTCATAGGCGCGAGACACCGTGCGGTCGTAGCCGCATGCCTGCCAATGATGCCGGACATTCCGATCGTTATCGGTAGGGGCCCGCCACAGGTTATAGGTCATCGGCTTTTCCAGCAGGGAACAGTTTTCCACCACCAGGGAATCGAACAAGCCGGTCAGCTTATTGTAGACATAGCGGAAACCCACGCCGGTAAGGGTCGCCTCCTCGTCGGTTTCCTCCACGCGGATTGTCCCGGGAGCGGGGGCGAACACGGCCGGCACGAAGGGGCGCAGCTCAATTTGCTCGAACCCGAGCACATGCCCGGCCGGCGTAAAGGGGCGGTCCCCTTCCTGCACCAGGGTAAAGGTCACATAGCAGCGGCCATCCGCCGGAACAGGAATGGACACCGGAAGCGGCCGTTCCTCATGCGGCGGTACATCCAGCGCGGCGCTGTCCACCCGGCCGCCGCTTACCCGGACGCCCTCCCGGGTCACTTCCCATTCCAGTGACAGCAGATCTTTCAGATTGGTGAAGTCCAAGCGATTTTCCAGGGCATAGCCGCCCTCCTCTGTTTTCCGGATCCGGGCGGGCCGCAGCACGTTTTTATACTCCAGCAGGCCGGTATGCACCCGGCGATCGGGATAGACCAGGCCGTCCATGCAGAAATTGCCGTCGTGGGGGAATTCACCAAAATCGCCGCCGTAATAATATTGTTCCCGACCGTTGGCGTCCCTCCCCATATAGAGGGCATGATCGCACCATTCCCACACAAACGCGCCTACGAACCCGTCGTGCGCCTGGATAAGCTCCATGTAGTCCTCTAAATCGCCCGGGCCGTTGCCCATGGCGTGGCTGAACTCGCAGAGCACATAGGGCTTCCGATCCCCTTTATCCTTTGCATTCCATTCCCGAAACCTTTCCTGAATGGACTCAATGGTCGGATACATGTTGCTGTCAATATCCAGGTTGGAAAAATCCGCCGGATAGCCTTCCAGAATATAATGCTGCGATTCGTAATGGGTCAAGCGGGTGCTGTCCACGCTCTTGATATAGGCCAGCTCTGCTTCGGTGTTGGGACCGTAACCCGACTCGTTGCCCATCGACCATACCACGACGGAAGGGTGGTTTTTATCGCGGGTATACAGCAGTCTGGCCCTATCCACAAAGGCCTCCCGGAATCGCTCGTCGTGGGGCATTTGCGGGAAGCAGGCATCCTCGCCATATTGGTTGATGGTGCCATGGCATTCCTGATCCGCCTCGTCAATCACATAGAAGCCGTACCGATCGCACAACTCGACAAAAATGGGGGCGTTCGGATAATGCGAGGTGCGGATGGCGTTGATATTGTGCTGCTTCATCAAGGCCAAATCCCGCACCATATGCTCCTTCGAAACGGCGGGGCCGTCAAACGGGCTGCTATCGTGGCGATTGACTCCGCGGAACTTCACGCGTTGCCCGTTTAAGTAGATAACCCCTTCCCGAGCGACAATCTCCCGCAGACCCACGCGAACTGCCAGGGCTTCCTCTCCTGTTTCCAACAAAAGCGTATACAGCTGCGGCTGCTCCGCGTTCCAAAGGCGGGGATGCTCCACAGGAATGTGGAGCGCCGTCCCAGTGCACTGCCCCTGCCCCACCAGCGAGCCGTCCGGCGCACTAAGGGTATACGTCACCGGCAGAGGACCCCCCAAAAACTCCAGGGAAACCTGCACATCGCCGCGGGTATACCCATCGGACAGCGGCGTGGTAATGGTGAAATCCCGGATATGGGCAGCGGGGCGGCGAAGCAGGTAGACATCCCGGAAAATGCCGGACATCCGGAATTTGTCCTGATCCTCCAGATAACTGCCGTCGCACCATTTGAGGACGAGGACGGTCAACTCATTATGTCCGGGCCGCAGCGCATCGGTGACATCGAATTCGCTCGTGGCGTGGGACACCTGGGAATAGCCGATAAAACGACCGTTCATCCAGACGTAGAAGCAGGAGTCCACCCCTTCGAAATTCAGATAATGCCGGTAGTCCGCCGGCGTCTCCGGCAGTTCAAAGGCGCGGCGGTAAATGCCGCAGGGATTGTCGTGGGGAACATACGGCGGATCGCAGGGAAACGGATAGCGGGTGTTGGTATACTGCGGCCTATCGTAGCCCTGCGTCTGCCAGACCGAAGGCACCGGAATGAGCCGGCTGGTACGCCAAGGCGCGTCCGACTCCCAGAAAGGCTCTTTCACGTCGTGAATGCTGGCGTAATAGCGGAAATCCCAGTCTCCGTTCAGCAGCTGAAAACGGCTGGAAGCGGCGCGGGCGTCGTCCGCGCACGCTTCTTCTCCGCTGGCACAGGGTACATAGTAGGCGCGCGGCGGCATGGTGCCTATGTGCAGGCGCTGGGGATCTTCAAAATACTTCTCGACTATCACAATTCACCACTCCAATCAAGTAAGGGATTTTTCTTCATTATACTGGCGCGTGGCGGTTCTGCCAATGACCGGACTTGTTCAGAATATGCACAAATCGATACGATCGCTCTTTACAGGACGTCTCGCCGGCGCTATACTGACTAGAGAGAAAACCCTTTATTGGAAAGGTGGTGCCGTCATGCTGAACATTTCAGGATATCTGGGCCCCAGCAGTGAAATTCCCATCGTGGACGATCGGGCGCCTATCGTCATCTCCAGCTGCGGCCATTTTCGACTCAGCCGGGAGGAATATCTCATCACTTCCCGCCCTGCGGGCCGGCCCGACTACCAGCTGCTGTATATCGCGGGGGGAACCGCCCACTTCTGGCTAAAGGAAAAGGAGCGTGTTCTCCCGGAAGGCCACACGGTTTTGTACCGGCCGGGCGAGTCCCAGCGATACACCTATAAAGCGGAAAGCATGCAGGAAATTTACTGGGTTCACTTCTCAGGACGAGATGCGGCGGAATGGCTGGACAGCCTGGGCTTTGGCGGCGAGTCCATCCGCGCGGTGGGGGAACATATCGAATACACCCGTCTGTTTGAGCAAATGATCCAAGAGTTGCAGCTGCGGCGGGAGCATCATACGCAGATGACCGCCCTGTATTGTCTGCAGCTGTTTACCCTGATGTCCCGCCAGGCGGAAGCAAGCCATTTCCCCAAGCGGGACGAGCAGGTGGAGGAGGCCATCCGCCTGTTCCACGCCCGATTCCACGAGCCTTTGGAAATAGCCGAGATCGCCCGTGGCTTCGGCATGAGTCCCTGCTGGTTTACCCGGCTGTTTCATCGGCAGACCGGTCTGTCCCCTCAGCAGTATCTGACCGATATTCGCATCAACAAGGCCCGGGAGCTGCTGGCCACCACCAACTACAACGTCAGCGAGGTGGCGGATTTGACCGGCTATCCCAACCCCCTGTATTTCAGCCGGATTTTTAAAAAGCACACGGGTGTATCCCCCTCCCGCTATAAACAGCCGTAGAACCCCTCTAAAAGCAAACCCGCCATCCCTTAAAAGGACGGCGGGTTTGTTATCCATGGGATAGGACGCGTTTGACGCTGCGCAGCAGGGTCTTGAAATTGACAGCCAGCACCACCAACAGCAGCAGGGCTTCCCACAGAATCCACAAGGGCGTTTCCGCCACCAGGATCCAGCTTTGCAGGGATACAATCAGAAAATTCAAGCCAAAACGGGCCACATTCCACTGGAAGGGGATTAGCGAGTGGGTATGCACCACCCGGATAAGGAAAACCGCCGCATAGCTGATGCAGGTGGACAGCGCCGCCCCCTGCGCCCCCATTTTGGGAATTAAGAGGAAATTGCCTATAATATTGAGCACCGCGCCGAGAATGGTGGTGACGAGAGTGGAGATGCTCTTTTTCTCCACCACGTAGATGGTGCCGAAAAAGGTCACGAAGCAGGAAAAGCAGGTGGCCAGAATCAGCATCGGGATATACTGCCAGGATTCATAGAAACCGCTGGAAACTAGGATCTTGGTAATCACCTTGGCAAACACGATCAGACCGGACGCGGAAACAAACACCACCGACTGATACATGGAGAAGACCCGGGCAAAAAATTTCTGCCGGGCCAAGCGGCTGGTTTCAGTCAGAATGGAAATCTGCCACGCGTCCATGAATATACCCACGAGAAGGATCATGATGGTCGGGATTTTATAGGACACGGCATAGAGGCCGTTGGCCCCCTCGCCCTTGAAATAGGTCAGAATATACCGGTCGGACAAATCGGTGATCCACCAAAAGGCGTTGGTGGGAATCATTGGCAGCGCATAGCGGAGCATATTGGACACCGCGTCCCGTTTCAGGTAAGACAGGCGAATATACCGATGCAGCCGCGCACTGATAAACAGAAACAGCAGCGACAGGAAATCCGAGCAAATCATGGCCATGATGTAGCCCGTGACGCCCCATTTGAACACCACCAGGAACAGGATATCGAACAGCAGGGTGGTGGCCGTCCCCAGCACGCCGCTTAAGGCGTACAGCTTGACCATCTGCTTGGCCTTGACAAACTGCGCGCTGAGGCTGCGCAGCATGGAGCAGAGGACAAACAGATAAATATACAGCACATTTCCCTTCATGGCGGGGAAAATGTCGGTCAGCTTGTTCATCAGCGGGGCGCAGAGAACAAATATCCCGAAGCCAATCAGTATGGCGGCTAGGCCCGTGGTGAACACCGAACGCTTGTCCGTTTCTCCATCCATACCGAAGCGCATCACGGCGTTGGTAATTCCCACCGACACCAGCGGAATTAAAAAATTGCCCGTCTGCACCAACAGGTCGACAATGCCGTACTGATCCTGTGTCAGTACGCGGGTATACAGCGGCATGAGAACAAACACCAACAGCTTGGAGCTGAAGGTGCCGATAGCCAGTATCACGGTGTTGGAAAACAGCTGCTTGTAGCGATTCAAGAGAGCCGCCCTCCCGCTTGGAAATCGGCGGTGCGATACCGCGCCGGAAGCCATACCGATCGTATGTCCTCCGGTAGGATACCACACCGCCGGAAAATGTCAAGTCTTGTCAGGTTTTCGAAAACTTGTAGGCGCCGAAAGCCGCTCCCGCCAGCAGAACCAGCCCGATGGGCAGTTCCAGTGTCAGAGCCAGAGAATCCTTGGGGAAAACAGCCAGCAGCGACCCCACCACCAGGCCGAGAATGGCGAAATAGGTGGCCTGCGGCTGCTTGCGGATCAGGACATCCACCAGCTTGGAGCCAAAAATCAGACCGACGATGCAGCCGAGCCCCACCGGAATCAGCATCCCGACACAGTGCCAAGTCACGCCGTCGATAGGCCAGGTAAACACGCCGGAGATGGAGGTGAGCACCGTGGTGTACACGCCCAAAACGAGCATGACGAAGGAGCCGCTGATGCCGGGCAGAATCATGGCAAAGGTACTGATAGCCGACGCGCCGAACAAAATCAGCAGATTTAATGGGGTCAGCGCCAGTACCGCGTTCGATTCAGCGGGCTTGAGCAGCGCGATGACCACCATGACCACCAGCGCCACCAGGAAGGAAACCATTCCCTTGGCCTCCATTTTCTCGCCCCTGGCCCGCTGGAAAATCATCGGAATACTGCCGAGAATCAGCCCCATAAAGGTAAAATTGGTGGCCATGGGATAATTCCCGAGCAAGAACTCGATGGCCTTGCTGAACAAGACGATCCCCACGGCCGCGCCGATGCCCAGCGGAATGATGAAGGGCAAATTCTTTTTTACATTTTTCAGGCTCAGCGTCTCGATGAGGCGATCGTATATCTTCAGGATCACCGCCATGGTGCCGCCGCTGACGCCGGGGATAATGTTGGCCACCCCGACGATCGCGCCGAATATCACAAACTTAACCATGTCCATTCCGTCACTCTCCCAGACTTCCTTTTAGGGTTTCCCAGTGCCCGGCGCCTTATTCCTCCGTCCGGCCGTCTCGGCGCGTCTCCCGCTCCTGCCGGGCGCGAAACTGCTTGCGGTTCTGATGGATCACGAAGCAAGAGTTGGCAATGGATACCAAGGCAAACAGCAGCAGCAACGCCTTGGAAATATCGTTATTGATAAAATTCATGGCGCCGTTGAATTTGTCCACGATAAAAAAGGTGATGAACATCAGCGCCAGAATGATGCCCGCATGGGGCAGCAGCTTTCGAAAAATCCGCATGGATGCTCCTCCCCTCTCTATTCGAGCTCCGCGACATAAAACATGTCGCTGTTGGAACGCCCGCCGTTGGCGGGCTGGTTGTATACCTCGCCCATAAAGGTCATCACCGACGATTGCCCGCCGTCGAAATTGTACGCGGCTTTGCAGCCGAGAGATTCGAACAGCTGCGAGAGCTGCACCATGGACATTCCCTTGGAATACCCGGCCTGCCGCCCCTCCACCAGCACCGTGCAGTAATGGCCGGGCTCGTAATAGCCGATGGCCGAGCGGGGATTGGCCCCCTTGACGGTGGAAACGAAATCCTCGCTGGTGGCAAAAGCCTTGCCGTTCTTGTCCAGCAGCTGCGGCCCAAAGCTCCATATCTGATAAGCTCCCCGCTGCTTGGCCGCTTCCATATCCAGCTCTTCGGCGGCGTAAGTTTCCATCACCCCGTCGCTGTAAAGCACACACGCATCCTCGAACGGCGATTCCCGATACAGGATGCCGTTGCGCACCACCGGGCCTATGGTGCGGTTGCCGTAGTAATCGCCATTGATGGCCACAATGGCGTTCAGCCTCTGGCTCATGGATTGTACGCTCTCGCGCAGCCCCTGGCCGAACTTATCCTTCGCCAGACCGGCGCGCAGATTGTCGATGCTGTTCACATAAATGTCGGTGACAAAATAAACAACGCCGTTTTCCTCCACCCGCTGAATCTCCACGGACACATCCTTGCTGCGGTAGCTGTTTGCCGTTTTCACCACCGTGTCGGAGAACTTATCTGGCCATTTGGCGGCCCAGCCCGTGGGGGAAGGCGGCTGGGTGGCATCGGTGGAGGACGGGGATGAGGAGGCGCCGGCTCCGTCCGAAACGGGCGGACGGCTGATCGGGGTCCCCTGGAAGTCGCTCACCCGCGGCAGTACATGGTGAAACAGGGAAAATATACACAGGCAGGCGCCGGCGGCCACCACGTCGATGAGCGCGACCACCGGGACCGGCAGCAGTTTTCTGGTTCTTTTTTTATGAGAAGGAGGAGTATGTCGCATAGAAAACCCTTTCTGACATAAATCGACAATTTTACGTATATTTTAATCAGAATACCAGATGGATGTTAAGAAACGATGAACGGGAAAAAGAATTGACAGCCCGACGGCTTTGGGGTTACAATAGCAGGGATTTCCCCGCTGGAAAAAGCTTGCTCTGCTTATTATGATAGGAGTCTTGGTTGATGTCAATACCTTCTTTAAAATCCCCCGAGGATCTGCGGCGTCTGCGGCTGGAGCTGCTGGGCGTCTCAGTCTATCGAAAAGTGCTCGTCCAACCGGTATCCGCCGCGCTGCTGAAGCTGATGGAAGCGGCGGTCGGAGAAGATCCCGCTAAGCTTTGCGAGAGCTGGGGCGCCTTGTGCTCCACGCTGGCGCAGACCGGGCGGCTGGACAGCCTTCCCGCCGCCGTGGCCGAGGAGGTGCTGCGGGACGATAACGCCTTTTCCGCCGCGCTTTCCGCGGGTGAGGCAGCGGCTCCTTTGCTGGAAGCGGCGGCCCTGCGGGATCTGCGCGTCCTGTACCGCGCCGCCCAGGTGACGGCGGAGGAACTCGCGTCCATTTGGGAAGAACCGGCAATCGCTTTCCTGCCGCGCTGGGGCTCGGCGCCGGCCCCCGCCCCCATGGAGCGGCCCTGGGGCGGCTCGCCCGAGACGCTTGCCGCCTATCACAAAGCCCACGGCTGCGGCCGGTTCGTCAGCCATATCGCTTTTCTCTGGCGGGACGGCGCTTTGCTGCCAGTGGAGCATCCGGATCCCATCCGCCTGTCGCAGCTGAAAAGCTACGAATACCAGCGGCAAATCGCAGTGGACAATACCCTGGCTTTCCTCAACGGATTCGAGGCCAATAACATGCTGCTGTACGGCGATCGGGGCACCGGCAAATCCTCCACCGTCAAGGCCCTGCTCAACGAATACGCCCCTATGGGCCTGCGCATGATCGAGGTGCCCAAGGAGTACCTGCGCCAGCTGCCCGATTTGACAGGCTATCTGTCGGGGCTGCCCATGAAGTTCATCATTTTCATCGACGACCTGTCTTTTTCCAGAGACGACGATAACTTCGGCGCCTTGAAGGCTGTGCTGGAAGGCGGGCTGGCCTCCCGGCCTGAAAACGTCATTCTCTACGCCACCTCCAACCGCCGCCATCTGCTGCGGGAAACCTTCGCCGATCGGGACGGGGACGAGGTGCATCACGCCGACACCGTGCAGGAATCGGTCTCCCTGTCCGATCGTTTCGGCATCAGCCTGACCTTTCTGCTGCCGGATAAGCAGCGCTTTCTGGATATCGTGGCGCAGATGGCGGAGGATCGGGGCCTGCAGGTGGAGCGGCAGACGCTACTCGACGCCGCGGAACGCTGGGCGCTGGAGCGTGGGGCCCGTACGCCCCGCTATGCCCGGCAATTCATCGCCGACGCCCAGGCCAGGCTGGCCCGGGGCGGCTCTTTATAAAGAAAGGCGGCGCGCATATGGGGCTGTTCTCCCGAAGGAAACAAAAGCAGCTGGACACCAACACCGAGCTTCTGGCCAAAATTGACGGGCGCATTATCCGCTATGTAACCTGCCGCGGTATCGACGAAAACGGCAACCCGATGGAAACCGTCCTGGGCAAGGAAGGGCGGATCAATACCCTGCACGATCGCATCGTTATTTCCTGCAGCGGCACGGAGGTGTTCCGCTGCGACACAGCGCTGGCCAAGTGCGGCGAGCTGATGAGCCTGGAGGGCGTAGTCGTCACTGGGCCCAATCAGGTGACCGGGCGGACGGAGTCCGTGGTGGCGTATTACAAATATTATCGATAAGCGAAGAATGGAGCGATATTATGCCTATTGTTTTCCCTGGCTTTCGAACCAAAGCGCTGACCTTCAGCTATGACGACGGCACACTGCAGGATCGCCGCCTGGCAGCGCTTTTCCGTAAATACGGGTTAAAGGCCACCTTCAATTTGAATTCCGGCGCCTTCGACGAGGTACAGCATGGCAGCCACGGCGGCTTTTCCGTCAATTTTTCTCGGGTGCACGCGGGGGAGGTGCGGGATCTTTACGCCTCCTTTGAAGTGGCGTCCCACACGCTGACTCACCCCATCCTGACGGACATTCCCGACGAGGAGATCCGCCGGCAGGTTCGGGAGGATATAGCGGCGATCAGCCGACTGACAAAAAAGCCGGTCACCGGCTTTGCCTATCCCTGCGGCGCGTATAACGAGCATGTGATGGATCTGCTGCAGGAAATGGGGATTCGATACGCCCGCACGGTGGAAGACCACCACACTTTCGCTCTGCCGGAAAATTTTCTCGCTTGGCATCCCACTTGTCACGATCATGACGAAGCCGCCATGCCGCTGGCCGACACCTTTGTGAACAGCACGGATGAAGAGCTTCGCCTGTTCTACATTTGGGGTCACTCCTTCGAACTGGATAAGGATGATATGGATCGCTGGCAGGCCATGGAAAAGCTCTGCGCTTTCCTGGCAGAGAGAGAGGACATCTGGTACGCCACCAACGGCGAAATTTGCGAATACGTCACCGCCATGCGCAGCGTGACGCCTAAAAACGGGCAGCTCTTCAACACCAGCTCACAGCCTCTGTATATTCGTCGGAACGGCGCGGACGTGCTTCTCCAGCCGGGTGATCGAATAGAGCTATAACATTAGATGCTTACGGGATCAAAAAAGTTGCCGGAAAAATCCGGCAACTTTTTTTACCTCCATATCCCTTAGAACAAAAACACCGGCATATCGGCCCGGCGAGAGTCGGGCTGCGGCGTCTCTTCCTCCACCTGGGGTTGAGCGGGCTTCGCCGGCCGAGGTACCGGGGAAGTTTTGGGCATCGGACGCACTTGGGAGGCCGGCCGCGCCGGGCGGGAAGCCGGCGGCTTCACCGTTTCCGGGGAAAGGCGCGTCTCCACCGCGGCAATGGCCGCCTCGGCCTCTTCCCCGCCCGCGGCTCCGAAAAAATCGTGGGCGGCGGCGACCGCTAAGCGGCGGCGAAGGCGGCGGCATTCCAGCGCGTAGCGTGCCGCGTCCGGCGGGGCTGTCTCCTGCCTTTCTTCCCAATTCAGCTGGGCCAGCAGCCGCCTGGCATCGGCCGTGATTTCTCCATATTCTTCTTCCCTGGCGGCCTGAATCGCGCCGAGCATGGCCTGTTCGTCCGCCTCGCTGTCGTAAGCCATGGATAAAAGCGCGGCGGTGCCGCCGCTGGCCAGCACACGCTCCCGAATGGCCAGCAGCGCCTCCCGCAGCCCCTCCCGCTGGGGGACGACCGCGACAGCCGGCTGAAGATACACCGCCCCCAATTCTTTGAGCGCCTTCCATACCGCCACCCGATAGCGGGACGGGTTGGCCGGGATGCTGTAGCTGAGTGCCCAAAATTTCATGGGGATCCTTCCTTTCATAACGGGAAAGCCTGTTCGTATTAACACCGGTTATTTTACCATTTTTTCCGGTGCAAGTCAATGTGCGGACACCCGCTTTTCTTTTGTCGGAAAATAAGGTATACTGATAGGGTTATCAACGAAGGGAGGGATAGTCATGCTGCAGCTGCTTCTGGGACGATCCGGCACGGGAAAGACCAGGCGGGTGCTCGAGGAACTGACGCACCTGGCGCGGCAGCAGGACGCTCCCACCCTCGTGCTGCTGGTGCCCGAGCAGTTTTCCTTTGAAAGCGAGCGCACCCTGCTGGAAGCGCTGGGGCCCCGGCTGGCCGGACGCATCCGGGTGCTCAGCTTCACCCGCCTGGCGGAGACCGTTTTTCGGGAGGTGGGCGGTCTGGCAGGGCGGCAGATGGACGACGCCACCCGCGCCCTGCTGATGAGCCAGGCGCTGGAGCAGGTTTCGGAGCAGCTGGTGCTCTACCGGCGGCAAGCGGCTTCTCCCGACTATATCCAATCGGTGCTGTCCCTGCTGTCCGAATGCAAGCAGTGCGCCATCACGCCCCATCAGCTGGAGGAGGTTTCCGCCGGCCTGGACGGCACCCTGCAGAAAAAGACGGCCGAGCTGGCCTTGATTCTGGACGCCTACGAAGCACTGGCCGCGCAGAGTCACCTCGACCCGCTGGACAGCCTGACGCTGCTGGCCGACCGTCTGCCCGAAAGCCGCCTGCTGGACGGGGCGCTGGTCTATGTGGATTCCTTCAAGGGGTTCACCGGGCAGGAGCTGCGGGTGCTGGGCGGCGTGATGTCCAAGGCGGCGCGTACCACGGTGGCTCTCTGCGCCGACGGCATCGAGGATTCCTCCGGCGGCTACGGCCTCTTCTCGCCGGTCATCCGCACGGCCTCCCGCCTGCGCAGTCTGGCCTATGAGCGGGGCGTTCCGGTGGCCAAGCCCATCCTTCTTACCGAAAACCGGAGGGCCCGCAGCGAGGCCCTTCGCCTGTTGGAGGAGGGGGCTTTCGCCCCCCGTCCCCGCACGAGCGAGGAGCCCGCCGACGCGGTGACGATCGTTCCCTGCGGCGACATCTATGAAGAATGCGCCTGGACAGCCCGGCGGATTCGCCGCCTCCTTCGGGAGGACGGGCTGCGCTGCCGGGACATCGCCGTGGTGGCCCGCAATCTGCCCGCCTATGAGGGGCTGCTGGACGTGGCGCTGGAAGAGGCCGGTATTCCCTATTACATGGACAAGCGGGAGGATATTCTCACCGATCCCCTCATCACCCTGGTGCTGTCCGCCCTGCGGGCGGCGGTGGACGGCTGGGATACGGAGGATCTCCTGCGCCTGATGAAAACCGGCCTGTTGCCCGGTTTTACCGCCGATCGGATAGCGGTATTGGAAAACTATCTGTACATGTGGCGTATCCGGGGAAACAAATGGAAACAGCCCTGGGACTGGAACCCCCTCGGACTGTCGGTGCGCCAGGACGAAGCCTCGCAGCAGCTGCTAGCCGAACTCAACGCCTGGCGGGAGGAAATCGCCGCCCCGCTGGAACGGCTTCAGGCCGATTTGTGCGGCGCCGAAAAGCCCACCGGTCGGCGGTTCGCCGGGGCGGTATACCGCTATCTTCAGGCCGTCCGCGCGGACGAAGCGGTGCGCGGACAGGTAACGCGGCTGGAGGAAGCGGGGGAACACGCGCTGGCCGAACGCGCCGCCCGGCTGTGGGATGTGCTGATGGAACTGCTGGATCGCTTCGCCGCGGCGCTGGCCGATATTCGTCTGTCGCCCAACCGCCATCTGGAGCTGTTTCGCCTGGTGGCCGGCGTGACCGACCTTGGCTCCATTCCTCAAAGCCTGGACGCGGTGCAGGTGGGCTGCGCCGATCGGATGCGGTTTTCCGCGCCCGCCGTTGTCTTCATTCTCGGCGCCAACGAAGGGGTGTTCCCCGCCTATCCCGCCTCTTCCGGCATTCTCAGCGACAACGAACGCCGCCAGCTCATCGCGGCGGGGCTGCCCATGACCGACGCGAGCGACTGGCAGGCCGTGGAGGAACGATTCTTCGCCTATACTGCCCTGTCCGCCCCCTCCGACCGGCTGTTTATCAGTTTTTTGCAGGGCAACGCGGCCGGGGAAAGCTTGACGCCCTCCTCCCTGGTGGAGCTGGTTGGGCGGATTCTCCCGCAGGCGCCGACGGCCAACGTCCGGGTCGCCTCAGAGATGGAATCCGCCCCCGACGCCTTTACGTATATGGCGGAACGCACCCTCCGCCCCACGCCGGAGTCGGCCGCCATCCGTCAGATTTTTGAGGAGCAGGAAGCCTATCGGCCCCGTATCTCCGCCATGGAGCGGGCGGCGGCAGGGCGGCCGGCGGCCTTCACGGATGAACAGCTGGCCGCGCGGTTTTTCGGGGACGATATGCGTCTCAGCCCGTCCCGCGTGGAAAAATACCACCTCTGTCGTTTCGCCTATTTCTGCCAGTACGGCTTGAAGGCCAAGGTGCGGCGGCTCGCGGATTTGGACGCGGCGGAATTCGGCACCCTGGCCCATTATGTGATGGAAACGCAGCTGCGGGCCTACGTGCGGGATAAAACGGATTACGCCGCCTTGAGCAAGAAACAGGTGACGGCGGACGCGGAACAGCGGGTGCGGGACTATGTGGACGCGGTCATGGGCGGCACGGAAAACAAGCCCCAGCGTTTCGCCTGGCTGCTCACCCGCCTTATCCGCACCTGCGGCAGCCTGCTGTGGCAGGTGGTGCGCGAGCTGGCGCAGAGCCAGTTCGTGCCGGTGGCGTTCGAGCTTTCCATCGGCCGTCTGGAAGAGGAGGGCGGCGAGTATGTCAAGCCGCTGGTTCTCACCCTGCCCGACGGGGCCAGCATCCAAGTTCATGGGCAGGTGGATCGGGTGGATGTGTTTGAAAAAGACGGCGTCTCCTACGTCCGGGTGGTGGATTACAAGACCGGCCACAAGGAGTTCCGCCTGTCGGAGGTGGTGGAGGGCATCAATCTCCAGATGCTGATCTACATCCTCTCGATTTGCCAGAACGGCGGCCCCCATATCGGGGACAAGCCCGCCGTTCCCCTGCGGGAAGACAGCCCTATCCAGCCGGCCGGCGTCCTCTATCTGCCGGCCAAGCTGCCGGTGGTCCGGGTGGGACGAGACGCGGACGACGAGGTGACGGAAAAGGAACGCACCAAGGCTATGCGTATGAACGGCCTGCTGCTGGATAATCCCGAAATTGTCCGCGCCATGGAGGCGGACGCCGCCGGCCTGTTCATTCCGGCCCGCATCGGCAGCGGCGGGAAATATCTGGCGGGTTCGTCGGTGGCCTCCCTGCGGCAGTTCGGGCTGCTTAAGGAACGTATCGAAAAACTGCTGTGCGAGATGGCCGCCACCCTGCGGCGGGGCGACGTGGCCGCCCTGCCGGCAGCCGGAAGCGTGGATGCCTGCGCCTGGTGCGACTACCGCGCCGTGTGCGGTCACGAACCGGACAGCCCGGTACGCCGCATCGCCGAAAAAGACGCCGACGAGGTCTGGAAGGAGCTCGTCCCCAAAACCGCCGACTGAAAGGAGGCCGCCCTGTGCGTCAATGGACCTCGGAACAACGGCAATGCATCGAAGCCCGCGGCGGCACCCTGCTGGTTTCCGCCGCGGCCGGCTCCGGCAAAACCTCCGTCCTGGTGGAACGGATCGTGCGCCGCATCACCGACCCCGCCGACGGCACGGACGTCGATCGCCTGCTGGTCGTGACCTTCACCAAAGCGGCCGCCGCCGAGATGAAGCAGCGGCTGAGCGCCGAGCTGTCCCGCCTGATTGCCGAACGGCCGGAGGATTTGCGGCTCCAGCGCCAGCTGATGCTTCTTCCCCGCGCCAATATCAGCACGGTACACGGTTTCTGCAGCGCCCTGCTGCGAGAGCATTTTCATCTGCTCGATCTCTCCCCCCAATTCAAGGTGGCGGAGGAATCGGAAACCGCCCTGCTGCGCCAGGAGGCGGTAACCGAGGTACTGGAGGAATGCTACGGAGAGAAGGAGCCCGCCTTTCTAGAACTGGCCTCTCTGCTCAGCTCCGGCCGGAATGACAAGGGCCTCATCCAGGCGGTGGAACGCATTTACGGCTTTATCCAGTCCCACCCCTTTCCCGATCGCTGGCTGGAAGAGCAGGAGCGGGCCTATGCCGCCGACACCCCTGTGGCGGAAACCATCTGGGGGCTGGCCGTCCGCGCCCGGATTCTCGATACGCTGCGGTACGCGGCCGCGCTGCTGGACAAGGCCGTCGAGCTGGCCGACGGCGAAGAAAAAATGGCGGCGGCCTATGGCCCGGCCCTGCGGCAAGCCCGGGAGGACATAACCCTCTTATGCCGGGAATTGCCTCACAGAACCTGGGACGAAACCGCCGAGGCTCTCTCCGCTTTTTCGTTCTCTTCTTTCGGACGGCTGTTAAAGTATGAGGACGAGGGACGCAAGCAGCGGGTAACGGCTCTGCGCGACGAGGCGAAAAAACGGATCCAGGCGCTGCCTCCCCTTCTCTGCGGAACGGAAGCAGAATGCCGGCAGGATCAGCAGGCGCTCTATTCTCTGGTAACCGCCCTATGCGGCGTGGTGCGCCGTTTCAGCGACCGTTACGCCGCCAAAAAGGCCAAGCGCCGGATGGTGGATTTCAACGACTTGGAACACGGGGCGCTGCGGCTGCTGGTCATCGAGAAAGAAACCGGAGAAACGACGCGCACCCCCCTGGCCGAGGAGCTGTCCCGGCAGTTTGACGAAGTTCTGGTGGACGAATATCAAGACACCAACGCCGCACAAGACGCGCTTTTCCGCGCGCTGTCCCGGGACGAGACCAATCTGTTCATGGTGGGCGACGTCAAACAGAGCATCTATGGCTTTCGGCAGGCCATGCCCGCCCTGTTCATCCGCCGACGGGACGCCTATCCCGACTTTACAGGAGAAAATTATCCCGCCGCCATTACCCTAGGCAATAATTTCCGCAGCCGCCCGCAGGTCACCGACGCGGTCAATTTCGTGTTCCGGCAGCTGATGAGCCGGGAGGCAGGCGGCATTTCCTACGATGAGCGGGAGGAGCTGGTTCCCTCCGCCCCCTATTCCGACGGGGCGGGTTACGAAACCGAGCTGCTGGTGCTGGACACCGGCACAGTGGCCGAGGAGGACACCAGGGACGCGGCGGAAGCCCGCCTGATTGCCGGCCGGATCCACCAGCTTCTGGACACCCTGACCATCACCGATAAAGGCGGACAGCGCCCTGCCCGGTTCGGGGATTTCTGCATTCTTCTGCGCAGCAAATCCGCCCATGCACAGGCCTATGCCGACGAATTGAACGCCTGCGGCATTCCGGCATGGACGGCGGCGTCCGGCGGCTTCTTCGCCGCGCCCGAGGTGGCCGTCGCCGTGTCCCTGCTGCGCTTTATCGACAATCCCCTTCTGGACGTGCCGCTGCTGGCCGTGATGCTCTCCCCCGCCTTTGGCTTTACGCCGGACGACTGCGCCCGTATCCGGATGGCGGACAAAAACAGCCCCCTCTATGTCGCGGTGCGGGGCATGAGCGCCGGGGAGGGCGATTTGCCCGCCCGGTGCGCGGCCTTCTTGACCCGGATGGATCGCTATCGCCTGCTGTCCGCCTCTCTGCCGGCGGACAAGCTGATTCATCGGCTGTATGAAGATACGGGCCTGCTGTCCATGGCGGCGGCCCAGCACCACGGCGCTCAGCGCGTGGCCAATCTGCGCCTGCTCCACGGCTATGCCCGCGGTTTCGAGCAGAGCGGCTTCCGGGGCTTGTCGGCTTTCGTGCGCTATCTGGATCGGATGGAACAGCAGGCGATGGACATGGCCCCCGCCTCCACCGTGTCGGAAGGCGGCAACGTGGTGCGGATTCTCAGCATTCACAATTCCAAGGGTCTGGAGTTTCCCGTGGTCTTTCTGGCCGGGCTGGGCGGGCTGTTCAATCCCGATTCCACCCGCGGCGATCTGCTGCTGCATGCTGACGCTGGCATCGGTTTGGTACGGCGGGAGGCGGACACCCTCAGGCAATACAACACACTTCCCCGACAAGGGGTATCCCTTGCCATTCAAAACGGTGAGCGTGCGGAGGAGCTGCGGGTTTTGTACGTGGCCATGACCCGGGCGAAGGAGAAGCTGTGCCTCGTCATGTCCCTTCGACAGCCGGCCAGTCTCTTGTCCCGCCTGGCTGCTTCTCTAGGAGATGACGACAAGCTATCTGCCTTTACGGTTTTGTCGGCTCGTAGTATGAGCGAATGGCTGTTGGCCTGCGCCCTGCGCCACCCTTCCGGTAAAATTCTGCGGGATATGGCCGGGGACGACGCCGTCTCCATCCGTCCGGCGGCCTATCCTTGGTCGGTGGAGGTTTGCCGCGCCCCGGCCGCGGGAGAAAACGCCGTGGAAGAAATCGCCGCCGTGCAGCCGGATATGGCCGTATACGAGACCCTGCGCCGCCGGCTGGCTTATACCTATCCCTATGCGGCGCTGGGGCAGGTGCCCTCCAAGCTGGCGGCCTCGGAGCTGTCGCATGAAGGCGTGCGGCGGCAATTTGTAGCCGCCTCCCGTCCCGCCTTTCTCAGTCATTCCGGCCTTTCTCCCACGGAACGCGGCGTGGCTCTGCATACCTTTATGCAGTTCGCGGATTATTCCCGCGCCGCCCTGTCGCCGACGCAGGAGATTGCCCGCCTGACGGCGGAAGGCTTCCTGACGGCCGAACAGGCCGCCGTGCTCCCTTTGCCGAAAATCCGCCGCTTCTTCGCCAGTTCCCTGTACGCCCGCATGGCGGCGTCTCCCCGCTGCCTGCGGGAAGAGCATTTCACCATCCCGCTGCCCGCCAGCCAGTTCAACAAAGAGCTGCCGGAACACCTGCCGCACGGGGCGGCGGAAGAAAGCCTGATGATCCAGGGTATTGCCGACTGTGTCTTTGAGGAACAGGGCGGTTTGGTCATCGTGGACTATAAAACGGATCGGGTAAAAACCGGGCAGGAGCTGACGGAGCGCTATATTGAGCAGCTGCGAATTTACGCCTATGCGCTCTCCCGTACGCTGGCGCTCCCCGTCAAGGAATGCCTGCTGTACGCTTTCGCGCTGGATGACAGTATTTCCTTGGAAATAGTTTCATGAAAAAAGCATTCGCCTTTCTTTCAAACGGGAGTTTTGTCCTTTCGCGCCAGAAGCACGGCGCGAATTTGCTTTGCAAACCAGACAAAACGTCTAATCCCTGCGAAAGGATGAGTCATTATCATGATAAAAAGTCCGCTATGTCCCCCATAGCGGACTTTTTTCTGCCGTATTACAGCACCACCTCCACCGGATTCCGGATGGTCAAGCCGTCTGGCTCCACCGTGCAGTCGTAGGCCAGCGCCGCCACACCGCAGCGAACCGCTTCCTCCAGCGCGTCGGCGAATGCCGGATCCATCTGTCTGTGCGGCGTGAAGTACGAAACGCCTTCCATCTGGATGACAAACACCACAGCCGCATACCAGCCCTCCCGGGCGGCGCGTGAAAGCTCCCGAAGATGCTTGCGTCCCCGTTCGGTGGGAGCGTCGGGGAATCGAACGACGCCCTGCTCCTCCAGGGTCACCCCTTTGACTTCCATCCATCCCCGGACGGCGGGCCATTCGATATAAAAATCCAGGCGGGAATCGCCGAAAACCGCCTCCCGGCGGATTAGCGCGGCCGCTTCCGGCCTTCCCGGGAGAAGCAGGCCGCCGGCAAGCGCTTCCTGCCAAACGGCATTTGGCGCCTGGCTGTCGATGTTGACAAGCTGCCCGTCCTTTTCCACCGCAATGAGAGACAAAGCCGTTTTGCGAGCCGGATTCCGATGCCGCTGCACGTAAACGCGGGCGCCGGGAATCAGCAGTTCCCGGCAGCGGCCGGTGTTTTTCACATGAGCCGTCTCCTCCCGGCCGCCGCAAATCACCCGGGCGATAAATCGGTTCGGCCGCTCGAGGAACACCGCCGGCTCCACAGAATGATAACGCAATCCAATCCCTCCTCGTCCTTTTCAGTATAGCAAAAAAAACGGTTTTCAAAAAGCCGCCATCATAAATCCCCGCTTTTTCCAGTATAATGAACGGACGGGCTTGCACACTAATGACGTATAAACCAAAAAAGAAAGGCATTCGACCTTTCTTGACAGGGATGCGGCCGCATGGTATGCTGAAAGAAACGCGCGGCGATTCCCAGCGACGGAGGAAACGTATGGGCATTCGACTTATTGCTGACAGCTGCTGCGACACTGGGCCGCAGACAGACGAGCGTCTGCGTGACCTGTCCAAGGCCCCTTTGCAGGTTTTGGTGGAAGAACAAGCCTTTGTTGACGACGGCACCTCCCATCCGGAAGAACTGATTGCCGCCATGAAGGCCAGCCGTCAGGCGGCCCGTTCGGCTTGCCCCGGCCCGGAGGACTTCGCCTGCCGTATACGTGGGGCGGACGACTGTCTGGTCATCACCCTGTCCAGCAAGCTCAGCGGCTCCTATAACGCCGCGCGCAACGCCAGGGATTTGGTGCTGGAGGACGAACCGGGCAAGCGCATTCACATTCTTGATTCGGCCAGCGCCTCCGCGGGTGAGACGCGTCTGGCCCTTTTTGCGCAGGCCTGCCTGGACGCGGGCAACGATTTCGACACGGCGGTCCGCCGGGCGGAATCCTTCGCCGCCGGCATGCGCACCCTGTTCGTGCTGGAAGATCTCAGCGCCCTTGTGAAAAGCGGACGGCTGAATAAAGTATCGGGTATTGTGGCTTCCATCCTGTCCCTCTGCCCCGTGTTGGGGGCCGATGGGCACGGCGAAATCAAAATGGTGGCCAAAGCCCGGGGCATGCAGAACGCTCTTCGCCGCTTGACCGAAATCGTCGGGCAGGAAACAGCGGGGGCCCCGCCTCGCTCTGTGACGATGGTGCTGGCTCACTGCCAGGCGGAGGAACGGGCCGAATCGCTGAAAATGCAGCTGAAAGCCTCCTGCCCCGCCATCGGCAAGGTGCTGATGGTTCCCACCGGTATCCTGTCCACCATGTATGTGGGCAACGGCGGTATTGTGGTGGCCTTTTGATGCTTTTTCGCGGATTTTCCGATAATCTTCATCGGTTCTTTCGATTCGCGTGTTATAGTAAATCTATTTCAATGAGACGAGGAGGATGAAGCGTGGGATTTTTCCGCGATACGAATAAGAAAAAGGAGCTGCCAGAGCTGTACTCTGAGCGGCATCTGGAATGCCTGGAGAATCACATTGAAAGTCATTTCGGCCCCTATGAATCGGTCTTTCACGAGCTGGTTTCTCCGGATATCCATGTGGACATTGCCATCATCCCGCCGTCAGAGGCTCATAACTGCTACACGCTGGTTACCATGGGAATGGGCGCGCATCGGATGCGGGTGCCAAAGGTCGTCAAAAAGGCCAAGCTCGATCGCGCCGAACTGGTCATCTGCCTGCCGCCCGATTGGAATATGCAGAGCGATGAGGAAACGGACTATTGGCCGCTGCGGTGGCTGAAAATCATGGCCCGCCTGCCCGGCAATGAGAAATCCTGGCTAGGCTGGGGGCATACGGTGCCCAGCGGCGAGCCTTTTGCGGAGAACACTCGTCTGTGCGGCATGCTGCTGGAAAATCCCGTGACCTTTGAGGAGGAAGCCGCGGCCTGTCCCCTTCCGGACGGAAGCTGTATCCGGTTTTATCAGATGATTCCTCTTTATGAGGAAGAGATGGATTATAAAGTATCTCACGGAACGGAGGCGCTGCGCGGGCGCTTCGGCGGGCAGTTCCCGACGGTGGTGGATATCGGACGGGAAAATGTCTGCGAGCCGCTGCTGGCTGCCTCTCTGTGACAGGAAGGAACCGCCCATGAAACGTCTCGTCTCTCTGCTTCTGATTTTGACATTGGCAGCCGGCCTGGCCGGCTGCGCATCTTCGCCGGAGGATTCGTCCTCCGGCGTCCTCGCGTCCTCAGGCGGACAGGTGGTGGACGCGGGGGCCACCACGGCGGCGCCTGCCACATCCACCACCGTTGTCACCACGACGACAGCCGCCACTACGACCACGTTGCCGGCTGTCACAACGGCTTCCAAAGGAGGAACCACCGGAAAGCCCGTTCCCACCCTCCCCACCCGTTGGAATACGGCGGATATCCAGGCCCCCGCCGCCCTGCTGTACAATGTGACGGACGATCGGATGCTGTTTGAAAAGGGGGCCCAGGACACCCTGTATCCGGCCAGCACCACCAAGCTGCTGACCGCCCTGGTGGCCCTGAAATACTGCCCGGAGGACACCGTGCTGACCGTCACGCAGGACGCACTGAATCTGAAGGCCTGGGACGCCAGCACGGCGCGCCTGAAGCCGGGCATGAAGCTGACCAACCGGATGGCCCTCGAGGCCCTGCTGCTGGTTTCCGGCTGCGACGCGGCCTATGTGCTGGCGGAAAACATCGGCCGCCTCATCGCGGAAAACGAGGCGCTGTCCACCAAGGAGGCGGTGGCGCTTTTCTGTGTCAAGATGAACGAGGAAGCGGCGCTGCTGGGCGCTGAGCAAAGCCATTTTGCCAATCCGGACGGCTATCATCATGAGGAGCATTATACCACGGCTTACGATCTGCTGCTGATCTCGCTGGAGGCCCTTCAGCATCCCACCATCCGCGAAATCTGCGCCATGACCACCAGCACTCGCACCCTGGTGTCCGGCCAAAAAGTTACCTGGAACAACAACAATCAGCTGCTGCAGCAAAAGAGCCTTTACTATTATCCGGGGGTCACCGGTTTGAAATCGGGCTTCACTTCCCCCGCCGGCCATTGTATGGTGGCCACGCTGACCAAGGCCGGCAAAGAATACGTCGCCATCGTCCTCAAAAGCCCGAACAGCACCCAGCGCTGGCTGGATATTCTCCAGTTGCTTCACGCTGCATAAACCCGGTTATTTCCTGTCGTTTCGGTTCGATATGGGGCATACTAAGCCTGTCAGGAAAGGCAGGTGAGGATCGTGTCCTATATTCATCCCGCCCTGCGCGAACAATGGGAAAACGTTCCCATCTATATTAAAAACCGCATTCTGGAAGCGAACGTGACCATTGAGACGGCAGAAGAACTGCAGACCTGCGTGGCGCTGATCGAAAAGCAGGAGCAGTGCTGCGGGGACTTGTAATCCAAAGGAGAGCGACGTATGGCAAAAGCCGGCATGCGCCGTCCGGATCCGAAGGATCCTCACGGCACCGAAAGCAACCGCAAAACCCACTTTCCCAAGAACGAGGTGGCACCTGTTCCGGAAATTCAAGGTAAAGCCAAAACCACCAAGGAAAAAGCCAAACCCATCACCGAAAAATAAGCGAAACGAGCAGGGCAAACACCCTGCTCGTTTCACTTATTCAGAAATCGTTCATTTTACCTTTGCAGTTTTTTTCGTTTTGGTTCAACTTACGGACACATTTACCCGGTATACTAAAAGCATCCCAAGAGGGAACCGATAACATCCCTGGGAAATCCCATTTACTGCCGGAACGGCAGACTATCGACAAGGCCTCCTTCCTGGAGGATTTACATATACCTTCTTTTCTCCCTCCTCTTTTCTTCCGGGCGCGCCTTGCAGGCGCGCCCCTTTTTTATTTATCCCCGGCGGTGTATTCGCGGAGCAGCCGGATATAGATCTGGTAATTATCCAAGGATACCTCCGGCGGCGTCTGATGATCCACCGACAGCACATATCCGCCCGAGCACATCACCGGCAGAAGACGCTCAAATTCCCGCCGCATCGCATCCTCGCCGCGGCTCATGGTCATTTTATCAAAACCGCCCATCATCAGCAGGCTCGGATACTCCCGCCGCAGCTCGCAGAGATCCACCCCGGCCTGCCGCTCCAGGGGATAGACGCCCTCGATGCCGCTGTTCAGTAGCCAGGGGATCATGTCTGTCACCAGGCCGTCCGTGTCGACGAACACATGAACGCCCGCCTGTTTCAGCGGCACCAGCAGTTTCTGATAATACGGGTGCAGAAACTCGTCGTAGCAGGCTTTGGACAGCATAGGGCCGTTGTTGTAGGACATATCCTCGGCAATCCCGACCAAATCAGGCCGCATCACGTCCAGCAGCCGATCGAGCACCCGCAGTTCATACTCCAGCAAATCGTCGTTGATCCGATGCAGCAAATCCGGCTGATCATAAAACGCATACAGATGATCCTCGATGCCCAGCAAATCCCGCGGATGCCAGAAGAACCCGTCCAGGAACAGCCGGACGATACACTCCCCCCGCTCCTGTGCCGGCAGGAGCTGGCGGGCATTTTCCACCACCGTGTCAATCAGCCGGTCGGTATACAGCTCTCCCCGAACCGCTTCGTACTCCTCTTCGTTATGGATGGAGGCCTTGCCCGCCTGGGCCATCAGGCACTGCATAACATCCAGCCCGAAATACCGAAGCGAATCCTCGAAGGACAATCCCTTGGGGAGCCCCTCATTCTCCCAGCGGGCGATGGTTTTATCCCACCAGGCGGCCCATTCCACCCTGGGCAGCCGGGATACCGGCTGAAAATTCAGTGTGTTTAAAAAGATGTCCCGCGGTGTCATTTCGATTCCTCCCTCAACAAATCGAGAACCGCCGGCCCGCGGATCCCCGAAGGCAGCGGCCGCCCCTCATAGGCGTTGGCCAGGGTGTTGACCGCCTTCAGGCGGATATGGTTCGTTCCCGCATGAAACAACCCGGTTTCCAGACGGTAGGGCCGCCAGAGAAGCACGCCCGCCGACTGCCCGTTTATCTCCGCCTCGCACAGACTGTTTACCTCGGCTAGGGAGAGAACGGCGGTCCCCGCGTCCGCCTCTTCCCCCAGCGCCACCGTGTATTCGTATACGCCTTCGCCCGAATAGGTCGGTAATGGCTCTTCCCATCCGCACAGCTCGCCGGTCAGCACCTGCCCGTCGATGCGCAGCGTCCAGTCCCCGTCCAGATATACCCGGCGTTCCAGACGTTTTTCCGGTGCGGCAGACGGGACGTCATCCCCGAACACCACCAGCATAGAACCATAGGGCGGCAGCGCGAGAGCCAGCTCCACACCATCCCGAACCAGTCTGTACGGGCAGGCATGCCGTTCGCCAGCCAGGGCCTCCCAAATCACCGGCGCTCCGCTTTCGCGGAAGCGGCCGCGCAGCGTCCGCTCCCCGTCCTGTTCGTTGACCAGGAAATATACCCGTCCATTTTCATACTCCCGCGCCATGCAGCTCACGCCGCTTATCCGGCCTTCCGTCCGCACCAGCGGCTGAACAGCCTCCTCAAATCCTTCGGCCGCACGCAGGCAGCCAGGATCGAAGCGATAGGTGTATTGGCGGTATAAACGGTAATCGTCCACATACGCGGCATTCGGTAACGCGAGCACCGCCGCCAACCGTTCTTCGAACAGTGCCTGCTGGGCCGGATCCATGCATCGCGGCCGTTCCTTGAGAAAAACCACCGGGATCCCCCGCTCCGCCAGACGGGCGATAGCCTCCATCGCCTGCATGGGCAGATACGGCGCCGCCGGAATCAGCAGGGCGCGGAACACGCACCGTCCGCAGCAAAAGCCCGTTTCCTGCGGCTGTAAGCCGTCCAGCGCCTCGTCGTTGATGAACTGGTAATCGTACAACGCCTCCTGCAGCCCCAGGGCGATGTCCTGCACATCCCGATCCAGCCGCCGAACCGCTTCCCGATCGGCCGGGTCGTAAAGCGCCTGTCCCGCCGCCGTGGGATAATACACCGCCAAATGACATAGGGGCCGCCCGCCGGACAGCACGGCGCTCAACCGACCGGCGTACCCGGCATACAAATGATACCAGGGATAGCCCGGACTTTGCAGAAAATAGGAGGGCGGGCAGTCCAACTTTCTCTCCCCCCGCACCGAATAGTAAAACGCGTGAGGCACCATCAAATTAACGCCCCGTACCAGCTGGTAATCAGTCCAGCGCCGTAAATCCGCATACGTGAACCCCCAGCCGCCCTGGGCAAACGATTCGGACAATACCCTCTCCTGCCCATACTGATTCGCGACCGAGCTTACCAATTTTTCAGTCAGCTTCTCGCCGTTGTACTCGATCCGATCGCAGCCCGCATAGGAGAAGGCCGCCAGCGCCCGGGTAAAATCCCCTTGGGTGGCAATCTGCAGATGAAGATAATCCTCGCAGTGGAGGTGCCCCACAAAGGCCATGCCGTATCGCTCGCAGTAGGCCCGTTGGGGCAGCAGAAAACTCTCCCGGTACAGGGAACAGACCGTGTCATGAAAATCCCGCCGCACCCGGGGTGACCGCGCGGGATCCCAGATAAACAGGAAGGGAAGCTGATCCAGCAAATCGTACCCGTTCTTTTCACGGAAATACGCCGGCACCCCCGCGCTCCAGACCAGGGTATCGTTGTCCCCCGGATCCGACCACGGGGCCAGCTGTAAATTGTTGTAGAACCCCGCCTCATCGGAAAAGAATCCCCGGATGACCGTGCCGAACAGGGAACCGAACCGGCGGCGGTACTCCTCATGCGTCACCCGCAGAAACACCTGCGTGGCTGCGGGATTCAGCACGTCGATGTACAGCTCCTCCGAGAAAGCCGTTTTCCAGTGGGTGTCCGTCACCGTGAACAGCCAGCGGCGCTGGCTCAGAGAGGGCGCGTCCCGCCGCACAAACCGGCCCGCCTCGTCCAGTACAAAGACGGCCTCCAACCGGCTTCCCTCCGGGAGCGTCAGCGGCTCTCCCGCCTCCACCACCCGCATCCGCAGATTCTTGCCGCAGAATGCGGGGTTCTCCGCCAGCACCCGACCCCCTGCGTAACCGGAAGGAAAATTGTTCTCATCGTACAGCCAGACGCCCATTTCCAGCCGCTGCGCCTCCCGCAGAACGTGCCCTATCCGCGCGAACCACTCCTCGGACAGATAGGGTGTTTGCAGCCCATGCCGCGCGTGAATGAAGAAGGCCTCCACCTGCTGCTCCTTCATCCGGGTCATCTGGCGGGTGATTTCGTCCTCCTCGATGCGATCGTTCCAGAACCAGAAGGGCATGGGCCGGTATCCTTCCGGCGGGTTTCGGAACCGCTCGTACTCCAGCATACGCTTTCACTCCTACGCCAAATCCCCCGCCTTGGCGGGGGATTTGGTATTTATCGATAGGTGTAATACCGGCATTCGTGCCGCCGGAAGGTCGCCTCAAACGCCGATACCGGCCCGCACAATGGGCGGCCTTCCTCGTCGTAAACCGTATAGCGGCCGGGCAGGCGCAGGGTCTTGACCCCCTCTGAGCGGGCATACAGGCCGATAAAGCCCTGCCCGGCAATCAGCACGTCGTTGCCATCGGCAAACACATGCGCCCCCGCAATTGCCGCCGCCTGACGGATCGCCTCCTCGCTGAGAGACAGCCCGCCATAATACAGCGATGTCCACGTCCCCATGTCCTTGACCGCAAAGCCGCAGGCGTCCGTCCCTTGGAATCGCGCCAGGCACCGGGCGTCCGGATCCGTCACCGCATACACCGGAGCCACCGGGACGGCGTACGCGTACGCCTCGGGATGACAGCTCTCCAGCAGGGGACGCCTTTCCCCCGGCAGCGCCTCTGTACGGAACCCGGTGACCTCCTCACTGAAGGTCCGCGCCGCCGTGTCGGCCCCATAGAGCCACAGCACCGTCTTGCCATCCCGATGCAGGCGGGCCTTCAGCCGCTCCGCCTTGTCCCGCGTGAGCCGGTAGGCGCCGATAATAATATACAGCTTGCAGTCCGCTGCCGCCCGTCCATCGAGCACGTCGTCCAGCAGATACAGCCCGAAGGACACGCCGCTGCGGTAAAGCGCCGGCATGTTCTGCTGCAGCACGGCCTTGGCCTGGTTCCAGGGATCCCGGAAGGCCTTGATGCCGTCCTCATCCCCCACCACCGCCACCTCGGGGCTGTATCCGCCCTTCAGCTGCGGCAGATACGCCTGATAAAAGGCGCAGAGCGACTCGATATTCTCCCAGATCCCCTCGTCTCTCAGCCAGCCGTGGGACCAGAGATCCATCCACCACACGCCCAGTCCTCTGGAAAGAATGACCGCCATGTTGCGCTTGTGGATCATCGCCGTGTCCCACGCCGTTTCGATTCGGTGGTTGAAGGGATCTCCATAGTCCTCGGTGGACGGCGGCTCCAGATGGGTCTTGGTGTCGTCCTCCACCATCCAGAGCTTGCCGTGAGCGTGCACCGAATCCACCGGCGCCATCAGGGACAGCACGCCTCCCGCCAGCCGGTCTAGATACCCTACCGGGCTGCACAGCACATCCACATACGGGCTGTTCAGCACTTGCCGCAGCGCCTGGTGTCCCGTCTTCGGGTCGCCCAGCTCGAACAGGTACCCATAAAAATGCATCACCAGGCTCTTGCCGTTGGTGCCCCGCTTGATCACCTCGGACAGCTCTTCAATCCGCCGGGCCGTCAAGTCGGAGATGTAATCGTAAACGTCCAGCACATCCCGCTGCTTCTCCACGTCCAGGAACAGCCCGCGGCACTCCTCCTGGAAATTCACGTTGTTGGGCGGCACCGGAATGGCCGCCTGTCCCAGCCTCTCCCGGCGGCCCCAGGCGGCCGACAGCGCCTCGTCCGTGCCGTACCGCTCTTTCAGCCAGCTGTTGAACATCGCCCGGTTGGCCTCGCTGAGGTCCACCCCGTCGCAGTGGCCGTTCATGCTCATCCATTCCCCGACATACTGGGGAAAGATGTGATATCCCACAATCCGCCGGTCGTAGTCGGGATGCGCCCGCACATACTCCAGCATGGCCAGAAGGGCGTCCGTCTCCTGCTTCAGCCACTCCTCGCTCGCAATGTTCGGCCCCCCCGTTTTGCCGGTCGCGTACACCGCCAGCGCTTCGGGATGATGCTCCCGCCACCAGTCCACCCCCGGATGGTGCATGCAAATCCGGGGAAACACCAGCGCCTCGGGATCGGCCGCGATGCAGTAGTCCATCACCTTTTGAAAATGGGAGAAATCCGCCTGCCGCCAGTCGGTGCCCGGCGCGATATAGGGCAGATGCAGCACCAAGGAATGCAGGTGAATCCCCCGTCCAGCCGCCATCCGGATTTCATCCGCCAGCACTGGCTCCCAGTTTTCCGCCTCGCTGTTGCCGAAGAAGAGAAACGGGGCCGTCTCCTTTCCGCCGATGAACAGGCGGGGAACACCGTCCACCGTCTCCACACGGCACGCTAAGGCCGGATCTTTCCCCTGAATGCCGCTAAAATCCGTTTTCCACATACGCGCCTCCGTCATTTCATCCCATAATAGCCCTGGGCCGTCAGCTTCGCCTTGTCGCCATAGAACAGGTAGTAGGTCTTCGCGCCCTCCACCGGCAAATCGATGGACGAGACGCCGGTATACCACTTGCCGCGGAAATAATCGTACACGTCGCATTTGGACGGGAAGGTGACCTTCCGGGTGCCGGAGGCGTTTTTCTGGGTGTGCACCACCACCAGATTGTCGTTGCCGAAGAAGGTGTCGCCGCTGGTCATAAACACGTTGGCGCCGGCAAACTTCGCCAGGTTCCGCAGGAACGCGCGATCCGGCTTGGCGGCCCCCATGTACACCGATTTCCAGCCGTTGTTCTCCTTGACCGCCAGGGTGTTCAAGCCCTCGCTTTGTCCCAAAACGGTCGCGTTGGTAATCGACCAGGAGGGATTTGTCAGGAAGGAGGGCGCCACGCTGCTCAGCCCCGCCGTCAGGGCGTGAGAACCCTTGAGGACGATATTCGAGGTCATGGTACCGCTCTTGTTCGCCGTCATTCCCGTCATCTCGGTGATCCGGGCCGCGGAGTTATCCCCGAAGCCCCCCAGGAAGAACAGGGTGTTTCCGTTTTTCTGATACGCCTTGATTCCCTGCATCTCCTTGTCGTCGATATGGAACGCGTTGGGGAACAGGAACAGCTTAACACTGGAGGGGATCGTCCCCTTGACCAGATCGGCGGTGGTGTAGAATCCGTAGGTCAGCCCGGCGCGGTACAGCTCCTCCCGCATCCCGTAGGAGAGGGAGTCAAACCCGGTTTTCATCGGCATGGCGTAGCGATAGCTGCCGTCCTCGTCGAGAATCACCGCCACCTGCGGCCGGAACGCCGTCTTGTCCCCGCTGGATACCGTCATTTTGCCCGTGTAGCTGGTGTACAGCGGATACAGGTTGCCGATGTTCTTCCAGATATCCGGATGATCCAGCCAGCCGCTTCCCCACAAATCCATGAACCAGGTGCCCGCTCCACGGATGAGCAGCGCGCCCATCTCCCGCTTGTGAATCTCCAGCGCGGCGGCGACGCTGCCCGCCGCCGGATTGTAGCTGGCGTCGGGGTCGTCCGGGTTGTTGAGAAGACGGATATCGTCCTCTACGATCCACAGCTTTCCCGCCGACTGCACCGCGTCCACCGGGCTCATAAAGCCGCCCAGTCCGCCTTCGTTGCGGTCGTGATAGGAAATGGGGCTGACCAGGGCGTCCATGTTCTTGTCCTGAAGCAGCGCCTCCACGGCGTTATGCCCGCTCAGTGGGGTCACCACTTCCATCTCATAGCCGTAGAAGGCCACGGTCAGACAGCGGTTGTTCGTTTTCTGCTTGACCAGTTTGTTGAACTCCTTGATCCGGGACGCCACCAGCCATTGGGTATACTCATAAAAATCGATAGTCCGGGTGTCGCTTTTCTCGGTCAGCAGGCTGCGGGTCTCGGTGCGCCCGCCGTTGCCCGGCACATCGGGCACCGCCGCGCTCGCCAGGGTCGCCGTCCCGTCCGCCCAGGCGGCTTTCAGCGCGGCGTCGGTCTTGTATTTGTCCTTGAGCCAGGCGCGGAACTTCTTCGTGTTGGTTACCGAAGCGTCGGCGCCCTTCTCCCGGCAGTAGGGCTCGAACCATTCGCCCACACAGGGGTGATACCCCACCACCCGGGCGGCGTAATAGGGATCGCTGTTGATGTAGTCGATAATCTTGGACAGGATGCCCAGCGCGTCGTACCCGTTGTTGTCCTTGAACCATTTGTCCGACGCCCAGGATACGGTATCCTCGTTGCCCGTGGAGCCGTTGACTGCCTTCCAGCGATCGTCCGGATTTTTGTCCAGCCACATTTTCCCGGGATTGCCGTCCCAGTCGCCGCCCAGGCTCAGCCCCACACGCAGCAGAATGAAGGAATCCGGGTTCACCGACAGCACCGACATCAGCGCCCGATCCAGCTCCGCCGTGTCGAATCGCTCATGGCTGATCATCCAGGCCGGCTCGATGTACACGCTCGCGATGTTGACCCCGCTGTCCCGGGCGTAAGCCCATTCGTTTTCCAGCCGTTCGACGGTCTTACGCGAGTAGGCCGAGCCCACGTTGCCGAAAATCATCAGCGGCGGGTTCTGCTTGCCGTTGATGTACAGCTTGGGCAGGCCGTTCTCCATTTTCACCTGGGCCGATACCGGCTTATCGGTGGGTTTGTTCACCCCCGACGGCTCCGGCGGGGCGGGAATGGCCTGGGTCGGGCCGGAGGTCGTCTTTTTCGTCACGCCGCCGGAGCTGTCCGGCGTGGCCGCGCCGCCGGCGGTGGTCCCCGTCTCCCCCGCCGGTTCGCTTTCCCCGCTGCTGACCGCGTAGGCAGAGGACAGCCCGGAGGAACCGTCCCCCTCCACCGGCAGCGGCTTTTTCGGCAGCGCGAGCAGCAGGGCGCTGACGCCGATGAGCACGGCGCCCGCCGTACAGCCGGCCGCCAGCAATATGGTCTGGGCTTTCTTGGAAAGCCGGATGTCTTTGATGTTCATGGCGTACCTCGCGTCTCTTTCATTGGCAGGAAGGTGTTATTCCTGCGGATCGTTGTCCGTCGGCGTCTGACGGCGGCGAAGCAGAAGGAAGGCGGTGACCGCGCCGCCCACAAGCAGCACGCCGATGACAATCAGTACGATAGGCAGCACATTCGACGAGCCTTCTTCCCCGCCGGTCGGCTGAGCCGAGGAGTTGGCCGCGGTGGTTTCCGGCGCGGCCGTCGTGTCGGCCGGTCCTTCCGTCGGGTTGGTGTCCTGGGTCGCGGCGGTTGTGTCAGATGACGCCGCGGTGGTGGTCGTCTCGGTTTTGCCGGGAGTCTGGGTCTTGGCGGGGCCTTCCGTCTTGGGGGTGGCGGTGGTGGCTGGCTTGGTGGGGGTCTGAGTCTGCCCGCCGGGAGGGTTGGCGCCCGACACCTTTTCCCACTTGCTCTTCAGGTTCTCGAACAGCGGCTTAACCCAGTCGGCCTTATCCTGATTGTAATTCGGGTTGGAGGTCTGTTTGCCGTATTCCAGATCAGCGATGGACAGCTTGTATTTGGCTGGGCTGGCGTTGACGACCTTGCCGTTGCCCTTGGCATAGCCCTCGCCCGGCACCTTTAAGCCCTCCAGGATTTCCACCGTGAAGGTGTCGTAAAGATCCTTGTTGAACAGCTCGCCCCGCGCGCCGCCGATCCACACGGACATCCGCAGATTCTTGTCGTCGTTGGGCTCATACGCGATCATAATGCCATAGGAATCGCCCAGGCTGTCGTTGAGCTGCTTGACCGTCTTGCCGTTGAATTTAATTTTGGTGTTGGCCCCGGGCTTCAAATCGGCGTCGCCTGTCACCTGCTGGTTGACCATGCTGGTCTCAAAGGTGCATTTCACATTAAAATCGATTTGGAAATACACATAGTAGCCGGAGGTGTAGAACTGATCCCAGGTGCCCTGATTCATGGCCGCGCCGGATTTGTCGTCCCCATAGACTTTGATAGGATAGGCCAGCGTTTCCGCCGAGGCCGCCGTGCCGAAGCCGACCGCCAGCAGGGCGGCGGCCGTCAGGGCTGTCAATAGCTTTTGGACCTTTTTCATCGCAGAACTCATCCTTTCTCTTCGGGCATTTTAATGGACGCGTATTCGGTTTCCCAGGGCATCCGGTGATAGTGGTTGCCTTCGTACCGGCGTATCCCCAGGGAAAACTCCAGGGTTTTGCTCCGCTTGGTAAGCTTGAGGGAAATGCGGTTGCGCCCCTGCTTCAGCCGCACGATATCGCCGTGGCAGTGGGGCTGCCAATTGCGCACCTCCTGATTTTCCCGCACCAGCTCGCCGTTGAGCCACAGCTTGAAGGCGTCGTTGTTGCCGATGACCAGCCACCGCTCCCCCTCCTCCGGGAACCAGAAATCCGTCGTCAGATAGAAGGTGGCCTCGCCGGTAAAGCCGAAGGTTTCGTCCAGCGGGAGTTTGTCCTCGTAGGCCGTCATCAGCCGGGAACAGGGGAACGAGAGTGGAGAAGCCACGTACGCCTCCTCGTCCAGATACGCCTTGGTCGGGTCAGCCATGTTGGAGAACAGGGCCTCGATCCCCGGCAGCGTGCTGTTATCCGCGTGGCAGGAGGGATAATCCCGGCGTTCGGTCTCGTCATACTCCTCGATGAACGGCCCGCTTACCCGCCATTCCATCGCGCCCACGATACCGAAGGAATGGCCCGCGATCTCCGCGCCGTCCGCGCCGAACAGACCTACCCGCAGCCAGTTCGTCTGGCTGAGACGGAAGCCGCCCGCCGCCGTACGGCAGACCGCTTTGACCGCCGCCTCTTCCCCCGGCCCCAGCCGCAGGACAGCCGGTGCCTCGAGCTCCGCCGAGAATCCTTCCGGCAGGCCGGTGAAGCGCACCTCCCCGGCCGCCGTCCGGCCGGTGCCGTTATGCACACGCACCAGCAGCGGGCAAGCGTCGCCGAACCCGATGGCCGGCCGCCCCAGATATTCCACGGTGACGCCGACCGCCGGCTCCGCCTTTTCCCAGGCGGGGATCGCCATGTCCTCCGGCACCCCCCCCACTGCGGCGGGATGCAACCCCACGCCGACGGCGCAGGTGTCCCGAGCCAGGGTCAAAATGGTGTCGTCCGGCCGGGTCACGTCGATCCCGCAGACGAATTTGTCCTGAAGCAGCTCCTTGAGCCCCTCGTCGATCGCCCGATACCCGGAGAGTATCCCCACCACCGCCCCGGCCGACGCACAGGTGCAGTCGGCGTCGTAGCCGCAGCGCAGAGCCAGGTTGATGGTGGTTTCCATGTCTCCCCCGCCGAACAGCAGCGCCAGCGCCGTAAACCCCAGGTTCTGTACCGAATTGGTGAAATCCGGGTGGGAATAATCCAGCAAGATCGCGTCCCTGATCTCCTCAAAGGAACGGCCCTTCTCAAAGCTGTCCAGCACCATGGTCAGGCAGTCCCGCATCCGGCAGGGTTCGCCGATCACACCGAGCCCGCGGCGCAGCAGTAGCCGGATATCCTGTTCGAAAAAAGCCTCACTTTCGATATACGCCAAGAAAGCCTCTCCCCAGCAGGAATTGCCCTCGTGATCGAGGCTGCCGTCCTGCAGCGCCATGGCCACCGCCGCGTCCGGATCTCCGGGATGAACGAACGCCCAAATTTCCGAGCGGATGGGGCAACCCATCCCCTCCTTGAAATAGGCGTTGTTGAACCCGCCGGAATAAGGCGGGCGGATTCCCCGCCGGGCGTTGCGCATGAAATACCCGTATTCCCCGAACGGATACCAGCAGTGGGCCAGCCACGCCTCAGCCAAATCGTCGGCGGTGACGGCCGGCCCCTTTTCCTCCAGCACCGTCAGCCAGAGCAGCTGGATGTCCAAATCGTCATTGGGGATGTCCTTGTCCAGCACCTGGCGCATGGTGACGTCCAGCTTCTGCTTGATGCCCTCGCATCGGGCGCCGCCCGCGCCCCCCAGGCACTTGCCGAACCAGCCGCCGTATACCTTGTCGAAATATTGATCGTAGGTCATCGCCGCCCCGCTCCGGACGGGTGCGGCGGCCGTAGCCATACTAGCGTTCATAATCCGATACCTGCCATTTCCTTATATGGTAGCCGGGCTAACCGATGAGGCCCGTGCGGGTGATGCTTTCGGTAAAATACTTCTGCAGGAGAATATAAATCAGCAAAACCGGTGCCACGATGAGAAGGACCCCTGCCTGCAGATAAGCCGAAATGGTGAACTGGTCGGCCTGCAGGCCGGGCAGCATAACGCCCAGATTGTTTTTCAGCACCTCCAGCGTGACCGATAGGGTCTTGAACTGATCGAGATACATGCCGGAAAAGAAGGTATCGTTCCAATACCATACCAAGGAAAACAGGAACACGATCAGTACCGGGGACAGGGCGTTTGGCAGCATGATGCGCAGGAAGGTTCTAACCGGCCCGCATCCGTCCACATAGGCCGCGTCCTCGATTTCCACCGGCATCCCCCGGAAAAACTGCCGGAATATGAAGATAAATAGGCCCGAGCGAATCCCGTTGGCCGTCAGGGCGGGCAGATAAAACGCCAGCGGCGTATCCAGTATCCCCATCTGCTTGAACTGCATGAAATTGGAGATGGTGACCGCCTGGGGCGGGATGACGATGGTCAGAATCACCACCGCGAACAGCAGCCCCTTGCCCTTGAAGGCAAACCGGGCGAAGCCGTATCCCACCACGCAGCAGGACAAGGTTTGGAACAGCGTGCTGAACAGGTCGATCAGCACCGTATTGCCCAACAGCTTCGGGAACTCGATGAAATCCCACACCTGCCGGATGTTGTCCAGCGTCAGGGACTTCGGGATCCAGATGACCACCGGGTCGTTGAGCTGCGCCGGCGGCCGGAAAGCGACGCTGACCGCGTACAGCAGCGGATACAGCAGCACAAAGCTGGTCTCGATGAGGATGACGGCGCGCACCAGCGACCAGCAGCTGCGCGCCGCCGCCTGCCGGTTGAAGCGGTTGTCCTCGGTTATCCAATGATTTCTCGCCATGGCGCGTCACCTCTCCGTATAGATAATCCGCCGGCCCACCAGCAGGAACACCAGCCCCAGCACGGCCATGACCATGGCGCTGTATGTCAGGGACATCGCCGCCGCGTAAGAATACCGCAGATTGTCCAGCGCCGGCGAGATGGCCCTCAGCATGATGTTGTTGCCGTAATACGTGAAGGAATCCACAATGGTATACACGATGCCGATAAGGAGGATGGGCGCGATGGATGGGAAGGTGATTTTCCAGAATTTTTCCCAGGAACTGGCCCCCTCGACGCTGGCCGCCTCGTAAAAGCTGGAGGGCACCGATTGCAGGCCGCTGAGAAACAGCAGGGTCTGCACGCCGCACTTCCACAGCAAATCGAAAATGCTGCTCATCAGGCCGGTGACGGTGTCCACAAACTCTTGGCCCAGCCCGATGCGGGAGAGGAGCTGGCTGACCGCCGTCAGCTGAATGAACCCCTGGGAACCTCCCCCGCTCATCAAGCTGGACGCGGTGGAATCGTTCTTCAGGATGAAGATTACCACGCCGGAGGTGACGATAACCGGCAGGAACAGAATTGCCCGCGCCACCGTGCGCCCATGGAATTTCTGGTTAAGCAGCAGCGCGAAAAACAGCCCGAACACCAGGATCATGAAGGATTCGGTCAGCATGGTTTTCAAGCTTCCGACCAGCTCCTTGACAAAGGTCGGATCCTTGGTGAACAGCGCCAGATAATTCTCCCCTCCCAGAAAGGTCACATCGATCCCGCCCGCCGCCAGCTTCAACTCGCCCAGAGAATAATACAGCGTGCTGATAAGCGGGATGATGAAGAAGGGAATCACGCCGACTATCCAGGGCAGTACAAACATCCAGCCGGTAAAGGCCCTGCGCTTTTCCAGCGTCCTTTTCCACCGCATTCTCCGTTTCCCCCTTTCCCGCCCCGCGGCGGCTTACTGCAGAACGGCGGTCTTGTTTTCATAGTCGATGAGGAGCCGCGCCCCTCCCTCGAAGGTGGTGACGATTTGGCCGTTTTCCTCCCGCCACCCGGTGATTGCCCGTCCCCTTACCGCGGCCGCGGTCTTTTGGTAGTTCTCCAGCAGCGCGGGCAAATCCGCGGCCCACTGGGCGTACTGGGTATCGTATAAGTCGTCCAGGCGGGAGTTTTTCAGCCGGGAGGTCTCCTCCGCCGTGAAAGCGAACAGCGGCGCCGTGCCGCCCTGCAAGCATTGAAGCAGGTAGGTCTCCGGATCCTCCGCCATGTTGACCGGCTCCCCGGCCGCCGCCGTCATGCCGGAGAGCACCATCTGCAGGAAGGGCACCTCCCGGGTGAAGATGGTGTACCGGCTGGAGGTCAGGGGGATGCCCGTCACGTCGGTGGCAAAGGGCAGGGCGTAAGCGGCCGCCCCGTCGAGTAGCACCCGTTCGAAGCTCTCCCCCGCCCGCCGCAGCCCCGCCTGCCACTGGGCGGCCGATCCGGCCCGGTCGCTGGCCTGCCGGGCGAACAGCCTGTCGAACACGGAGGTGTGCGCATCGGCGTACAGCAGGCTGCCGTAGCCGTCCACCGCAATCCCCACGCGCGGCGACCCGCTCCGCTTTTTCAGCCTGGCCGCAAAGCGCTCCAGAAGATTCCGGGAATAGGCGGGGTTGAGATAATAGCCGGGATCCTGCAGGGTATTTTTGGTCTTGGTGCTGGGCAGGAAGTCCGCCGCCTCGGCGATGGAGCCACTGACATTGCGGGCGGCCTGGAACAGGGCCAGAAAGCTTCCTCCGCTCTTCTGGGCCCGGGTGAAATCCGCCGCCGGGCAGAGCACCACGTCCTCGTGCTCCTGGGCGTACCGTATCAGGGCGTCCAGCCCCTTCTTCCCGCCGATGGCGTCCTCCGCATCCAGCCGGTCGGACACCATTCCCCGGTTTTCATTGGCGCGCCAAGCGTTCAGCCGCACCACCACCCCGCCTTGGTGGACGCTCCGTATCTCGTCCAGCAGCCGGATGGCCTGGTCGAAGGAGGTCAGCACCTCCGTGCCGCTGTAGGGCAGCCCCAGCATCGCCTTGGTGCGCTCCACGCACATGTACAAATCGATATACAGCGGGGCGCTTCCCGTTTCCGGCGCTTCCATCCCGTACGCCTGCATCAGGTACCGCCTGCCGGCGGCCGCCATGCCGGCCTCGTCGGCCTGCCCCCTGGGCAGGAAGCTGTACAGGACGGTGAACGCCTCCACATCCCCGTTGACCTCTCCCAGATAGGGGAGCACCCGCTCGCTCCAGGACATTTCGTTGAGGGTGATGTTGTCCGTCTCCCGGTAGCGAAAGGTGAAATACGCGCTGTTCCACTGGGTGCTCATGCCGAAAGCCGCCGCCTTGATGGTGGCCAGCTCGCCGCCCTCGGCCGCGATGGCCAGCAGGGCGTCCTGTCCCCGCCGGATGCCCAGGAAGGGCAGGCTGACCGGCTGCGCCACCGCGCCCTTTTGCTGCTGCTTGAGACTGGGGTCCCGGCCGTATACCTCGGCCGCGTACTCCACCGCGCCGGTGCGCGGGGTGTTGAAATCAATCGCCGCCCCGTTGCCGTCGGGCAGCAGGAAATACCCCTCATCCTCCGGCGACCCCGCCCCAAAATAGGGCAGCAGGGAAATATCCACCAGCTTGAACCTGTCGTTTTCCTCGATGCCGTCAAAGGGCACCCGCACCTGCAGATAGCCGTTGAGCAGCGCATATTCCACCGCCACGCTCAGATACCGGTTCTCCGCCGCCTTCCCGGTCGGAAAGCGGTAGGTCACCCGGTAGGCGTCCCCGCCCCCCGTAATATCCGGCGCCCGCCGGCCGGAGTCCAGCGCGTTGGCGTAGGTGGTGGCCGTATAACTACGGTTGTCCTCGTCCACATACCGGATGACCAGCTGGGACAGCATGGTCATCTTGTACACACCCTTGGCCAGCGTGTCGGCCGCCGCCTCGTCGGGGGTGGGATTGCTCCGCCACACGGCCCCCTCTCCGGTGGTCACGCTGACGGCGCCCGTCGCCTTGTCTATGGCAAGAGAGTGCGCATCGCTTTCTCCCGGCCTCGTCCCGTTCACCGCCGCCGCGTCCGCCTTTCCCCGGGGCAGACCGGCCACATACACCGCCGGCACCAGCACCGTCAGGGCCAGCAGGCAGAGAAGCCCCGTCCGCACGATGCGCCGCAGCATGCCCGGGCGGTTTGCCGCCGCGCGCACACCGCGCCAGGCTTCCCTGAAGCCGTTTGCTTTCCGCATTCGCCGCCACCTGCCTTTCCTTATACGCGGTAGAGTATTTCTGTCAGAATATTTTGAATAAAGACCACCATCTGGCTGGTCAGGCCGTACACCAGCACCAGCAAGAACAGCAGCAGCAGCATCCCCACCAGGGTCAGCAGGATATTCGCCGCCGCGCCCAGAGCCGTCAGCCGGTGCACCGTCATCACCCCGATGAACAGCAGGATGAAGGAATAGGCGGTCGCCGCGGCCGATACGATGCCGAGTATGCCGCTCTCCCGCAGCGTCAGTCCGTTGGACAGCACCGCGCACACCAGATTTCCCACCACCATGGGAACAAAGGAATACCCGGCGACGACGGCCACGTCCCGGCGGCGTCCCTCGCCGCCCACCAAAGTGGATACCGCCCAGTTGCACAGGATGAACCCGCCGTACAGGGCGAAAACCAGAAGAATTTCCTGTCCCGCCTGGATATTCTCGAGCCGCTGGTTGTTGAACAGGAACCCCGTCATCCCCATGGAGACGATCCGGCTGAGCACCAGCAGCGCCATGATCACCGCCGCCGCTCCGATCCCGCCCTGATCCATCATCCGCACGTCGTCCGAGGCTTTGAAGGGCTTGGTCAGATAATACCTCACCGGCAGATAGCGCTCCCCCCGGAACACCCGGGCCAGAGGATGCCGTTTGCGTATCTGCCGTACCCCCACCGCCAGCAGGGCGATCCCCGCCGCCAGCGCGAGCAGCAGCCAGCCGAAATGCCCCCGGATGAACTCCTTGCGGTACTCGGTGTAGGCGTCGTCGTAGCCCCGCTTGTCGTACGCCAGCTTATAATATTTCATCGCCCCGGCGAAATCGCCCTCGTTGTACAGCGCCTTGCCGAGGCCCGTATACGCCAGCTCGTAGTTGGTGGACATCCGGTTGACCCGCAGCCACACCTCTTTCGACTGTTCGTACAGCCCCCGGTTGTACAGGGAAACCGCCTGCCGGATGGTTCCGCCCAGCGTCGTGGGTCGGAAAACGGTCACATTCCCCTTTTCGCTGTCCAGCACCAGCACCCGATCCCCCAGGCTCTCCACACTAACCGGCCGGCGGAAGGTACCCGTCTGCTCTCCCATATCGCCGAACACGCACAGCAGATTGCTGTCGTTGTCGTATTGGAACACCCGCCCCCGCTGCCCGTCGAGCGCGTACAGGAATCCGTCGTCATCCGCCTTGATATCGACAAAGCGGGTGTCGGTCTTCTGCCCCCGCTCGTAGCTGACCTCCAGATCGCCGTAGTCACCCATGTTCAGCTTGACGCCGGGCACCATGTCCTCCGCCGCCCGCACCCGCAGGATGTTCATCCCCTTGGGATCCAGCTTCTTGATTTCATACTGGGAGTTTTTCGATTCCGCCGTAACCGCGTATACGAAGCCCGCGCCGTCGATGTCCAGGGAGGCGTACTCGATGGGCACGATGTTTTTGGTGTTTTCCCGCTGTTCCTTGGAGAACAGCCGCCGCCAGAACAGATCGATTTGGCTGGCCTCCACCCGGTTGCTGCCGTAAAATCCCAGGGAATTGCCCTGATAATCGGTCTCCATAATTCCCTGGAACGATCCCTCGCACACAATGTAAAGGGAATCTTCCAGCCCCGCCGCCACCTTGACCGGCTTGAAATCCAGCGAATCGGGGATCTCCTCCCCCACCGGCTTGCCGAAGGCGGACAGGGTCTTGCCGTCCTTGTCGGTCCGAATGATTTTTCCCGCGTCCTTGTTGGCGACATACAACGCCCCCTGCCCGTCCACGAACAGGCCCGCACCGCCCACAAAATCCGGGTTCTCCAGCGTGCGCTGCAGCCGCAGCTGCGTGTCCGTCACCAGCACCCGCCCGTTCCCCGCGTCCAGGATATACACGTTCTCCCCCGCCGCGAACAGGTCGGCCGGCGCCTTCAGCTCCCCGGCGCCCATGGCCGCCCCGTCCGCCACCTGTTCGACCTCATAGGTGGAGGGCATGGGCACGCTCTCGCCCCAGGCGTTGTAATTGTAGGATTCATAGGGGGTGAAGGCGGCCGCCGGCGTTGCGGCCGCCAGGGCCAGCAGCAGACCGATGGCAAGACCTCTGCGCAATCTCATACTGACTCACCCCTTTATGCCCGAGGACGACATGGTCTCGATAATCCGCCTCTGGAAAATGATGAAGAACAGAATCGGCGGCAGCAGAATGATCAGGGCCGCCACCGCTTCCACCCCCGCGCGGGCCATGGTGCCGTTGGATACCTGGGACAGCACGTTGGGCAGAGTCTTGAGCGATTCGGTGTAAATAAACGCCGTGCTCGAGGAATAGTTCCAAATGCTCTGGAACACGAAAATCGATACCGTAATCACCGCCGGCCGCACCATGGGGGCCACGATTTTCCAACATATCCGCAGCTCCCCGGCCCCGTCGATGCGCCCGCTCTCGATGATTTCATCCGGCACCATGTCCATGAACTGCCGGATGAGGAACATTCCCAGCGGCATGCACAGCATGGGGGCCAGCAGGGCCATGAAGCTGTCGATCCAGTTCATGGAGGACAGCACGATATACTGCGGCACCCCGATGACCTTGCCGGTAAAGAGAATGGCGTTGACAATGAGGAAGTCGATGAGCTTTTTCCCCGGAATATCGTGCTTGGTAATCACAAAGGCCGCCATGACCGTGAACACGATGCAGCCCACCGTGGCCACCGCGCTGACGAACACGCTGTTGAACAGATACCGGGACAGCGGCACCCACATGTTGCTCAGCAGCTTGGATAAATCGCTGAAATTCTCCAGCGTGGGATGGATGACATAGAACCGCGGCGGGAACACAAAGAATTCCTCCAGCGGCTTGAACGCGTTGACAAAGGTGTATACCAGCGGGATGTCCATAAAGACGGCCCCGGCCAGCAGGAACAGAAATATGAAAGCGTTGGCCGCCCGCGAGCGGTTGAGCTTCTTTTTCCCGACGGCCAGCCGCCTTCTGGGGCGGACGGGCCGCCGCAGGGCCGCCGATTGCGCAGATTTCACTGTATCCGCTCCTTTCCGTATGGGATCCGGCGCATCAGCTGCCGACTTTTTTCAGCGCCCGCGTAATGACCTGGTTGGTCGCGATGATGATGGCGAACAGCACCACCGTGATCGCGCACGCATAGCCCATTTCGAACCGCACGAAGCCATAATCGAAGGCGTGGATGTCGATGGTGTGGGCCGCGTACTTGATGCTGGGGAACCCGGCCAGCTCCATGCTGACGTCCGCCACGGCAAACGACTTGGCGATCTGCATCACCGCGCCGAATATCAGCATGGGCAGCATGTTGGGCAGGGTGATGTACCACAGCTCCATCCACCGGTTGCGGATGCCGTCGATGGCCCCCGCCTCGTACTGGGAGCGATCGATGTTCTGCAGCCCCGCGATAAACGCCAGGAACCCGGCCCCCAGGGACAGCCAGATATGCACCAGAATCACGATGCCCAGACTCATCTGCGGATCGGTCAGCCATAAAATCGGCTCGTCGATAAGCCCCATGCGCATCAAAAGGCCGTTGATCATACCGTAGGAATCGGAGCTGAAAATCAGCCGCCACACCACATAGATGCCGGTTCCTGCCACCGACGGCGCGTAAAAGCAGACCGTCACGATGGAGCGCAGGGTCGGCCCCAAATCGCTGATAATCCAGGCCAGCAGAAAGCAAAGCACATAGCTGATGGGCCCGCTGATGAAGGCGAACACCATGGTGTTGGTCAGGGCGGTGACGAACACGTCGTCGTCCAAAAACAGCTTGATGTAGTTGCTGAACCCCACGAAATCCGGGGTCTGCAGCATATTGAAGTTGGTGAAGCTCATGAACAGGGAGACGAAAATGGGCATGACGAACATTAAAAAGAAGAAGAACAGAAAGGGCAGCAGCATGGCGTAGCTGACCAGCAGCTGCTTAGGGCGGCGCTTGCGGCGCAGGGAAGCGCCCGGTGTCGTTTTCCTCATGACCGCCCCTCCTCCGCGTCCAGCTTGAATTCCTTGCGCTTGCGCTGAATTTCCTGGTTGATATCCTTGTTGTACTTCTGCAGCACCGCCCGCGGATTGCCGTTGTCGTACACGGCCTCCATCACCGCGTTGTTCAGGCTGCGGGACATGAAGTAGGCCCCCGGGATAACCGGCTGCTCCACCACCTTATTCCACTGGCTGACGAGATGTTTCTGCTCAGAGGCCGACCAGGCCAGGTTCTCAAAGGCCCGCCGGTTGGCCGTGGTATGTCGGGCTGCCGGCCCCAGGATGGATTCCATCTCCCGGGCGTACAGCGTCTGGGCCTCCTCCCCTGTCCACCAGCGCAGGAAGGTGAAAGCGTCCTCCGGATTCTTCACATGGCTGAAGGCGATCGCGCCCGAGCCGTCGCCCTCCACCCGGTTGTTGACGCTCCCGTCCTCCTGCCGCACCCCGAACACCGGCCGCATCTCCCAGAGATTGCGGATTTCCGGCGCCATGATGTACAGCACGTTGAACATGGAATAGGGCGCCAGTCCCATGGGCATCTCGCCGCTGCGGAACCGGGTGGCGAAATCGTAGTAAACCGGCAGGGAATAATCCCGGTACAGCTCAATATACTGGGTGAACACCTCGATGGCCTTCACCTCGTCAAACCGGGTGCCCGTCTGTCCGTCGTTGAAATAGGACAGCCCGTTTTGCAGCAGCATGCTGCCGAAGGTCTTGGGGAACGGGGTGCTCGAGGAAGCCGTCTGGGTTGTCAGGCTGGGCAGACCCACGTCCAGATTCCGTCTCTCCAGCAGACGGATCACCCGGTACAGGTCGTCCCAGGTCTCGGGCGGCTCCACCCCGATCTCTTCAAAAATATCGGTGCGGTAAAATAGCATGTCGAAAATCTGGGTCTCCGGCATGGCGTAGATATGCCCCTGCAGGGTATAAGGCACGAAGGCCGTCTCCTGAAAATCTTTTTTGGCCTCCTCGAAGCCGTCGAAGCCCTCCAGCGCCAGCAGCGTGCCCCGCAGCGCCAGATCCACCGGCTGCGTCCGGCCCACGCCCAGGGCGATGTCCGGCCCCTTCCCCGCCATGGTCGCTTCCATCAGCGTCCCCTTGACGTGGTTCAGGTTGACGGCAATCCCCGTTTTCGGGGTGAACTGGTTGTCGATGAGAGTCTTGGTGACCTGGGCCTGATCCCGGCCGGACATCACCCACACGTCCAGCACCGTCGCCCCCTCGGCCACGTCGCCGATGAAGTTGTAATCCACGAAGAACGAAGCGACAAACATCTTCGCCCCCGCGGCAAGGGATTCCCAAAAGCTGGCCTTGGCCCGGGGCATGACCGTCCCGGGGCTCGCCGCCAGCAGGTAGTCCACCTCCAGCGGCTTCTGCCGCATGGTGAGAATCGCCGCGGACAGGGCGGTCACGTTGTTCTTGTACCTCTCCAGCCGCTCCACCACGCTTTCCGGGTCCTCCGCAAGGCTGTCGAGCTGCACCCCGATTTCCTTGAGCAGGCCGATGTCCGCGTTGCTGCGGCCCGACTGCTTCTCCACCCGCTCCACCTCGTCGCGCACCATTTTCGCAATGGCGGCGAAATCGGAGGCCAGCTCGGGGATGTCGTCCTCTAGGTTGTAGTCCCGGTTGACGTCGGGATGCACGCCGGTTAACATGATGATTTTCCGATACACCTGGTTCATGGCCAGCACCACATTGTCCGCCGCCTGGATGGTCTGGCTGGTGTCCCCCGTGACCACCTCCAGACGGATGGTGTGCCGCCCCTTGGACAGTCGGAACAGATACGGGTTTTCCGCCCCGCCGAAGGGCTCGCCGATCCAGTCCTTGTCGTAGGCGTATTCCACCTCCAGCAGTTCGGAAAAGGGCACCTCGTCGTCTATGTATACCCGGCGGTATGAGGAAAAGCCCTTGAGCAGATCCTGGCGATACCGCATTCCCAAGATGTAATCCCCGTCCTCCGGCACCTCGATTTCCCACGAAATCCACTGGCCCGCGTTCTGCCAGTTGCTGCCCCCGATGGTGTTGAGCCGGCTGGCCGCCGCGTCAAAAGGCTCAGTCAGCGGGCTGGAGCGATCCGCGATGGGAAACAGGGAGGGATCCGACTTGTACGCCGCGTCCTCCCCCTGCACCTTCTGCTGGTACGCCGCCGGCTGCTTGACGCCGCCGAGCGCCCGGCGATAGGCCGCATAATCGGGAAGCGGCTCGGGATTGTATACCCGCAGCCCGGCCAAATACACCCCTTCACGGATAAGCCCCAGGGACAGGGTGTTTGTCCCCTCCCGCAGGTAAAACTCATAGGGCTGGTTGAGTATGCCCTCTTTATCAGCGAAATCCGCTGTCAGCCAGGCGTCCTCGCATACCTGCGTCGGCCGCAAATCGTTGCCCCGGTTGTCCTGCTTCATGGGGGCCTCGTCCTTCCACAGGCGGTTCAGCACAATCTGCTGCGCCTGCTCGAAGGGCCGTTCGCCGTTGAGCTGCACGTCGAACTCCACGTTGCCCGTGCGCCCCGGCGCCGGATAGTAATCCACCGCCACCCGGTACAGTCCCGCCGTCCCCACCGTCACCTTCCAGGTCAGGGTGGTTTCCGCCTGGTCAAAGACCACCACGTCCGTCCTGCCCTCGAACACGGGCAGCACTTCGGGCGCGGGCGTCCCCTCGCAGGCCGCCGCCGGCACCGGCACCACGGTCACCGGCCGGGGCGCGTCGGCGTACCGGCCGATGTAGGCGTCGTAGCCGTCCCGGCCAAAGGCGGACATTCCCCCTTCGGAGGGGGCCGCCGCCTCCGCCGGTTTCCCCTGCGCCGCCGCGCACAGCGGCAGCAGGGCGGCGGACAGGACTCCGGCCAGAACCCGCCTGGCCCACCGCATATGCCTTCTCAACGGAACCATCCCCCTTGTCTCGCAGCGGCGGCGTCCATTTCCGTCCGCGTCCCGGCGGCCGGAACGCCGCCGGGCGCTTCTGCCTTCCCTGTGCCCAGCGGCATTTTCCGTCCGCCCCTTTCGATTAGCCCTCTGTGATGCTCAGGTTGTCAATCAGCACGCTGAACGCCGTGTCCTCGCCCAGCAGCAGCAGAACGTTATCCGCGCTCGGGGACATCACATCGATGTGTCCCTCGTAGGTGCCGCTCTCCCCGGCCTTGAGCTTGATGGTTTCGAACCCGAAGCTCACCGTCTCATCGAGCATGGTCGCCTTGGGCCGGATGGTCAGGTTCAGCCGGGTGTCGCCGCTCAGCGTCTTGTAATCGAACTTGATGACATACCGGTGGAAGGCGGGCAGCTTCACCTTACTCTCGTCTGTCCGGGCGGCAAGCAGCCAGTCCTCCGTGTCCGGATAGTCGATTTTGAAGGAGGAGGAGCCGCCGATGGCTCCCTCGCCCGTCACCGCCGCGGTGACGCCGTTTTCCGGCAGGCCCGCCCGGGTCAACAGGATGCTGTCCTTGTTTTCAAAGCCCTCGGCGGGCGGCGGGGTAAACGGCTCGATCTCCTGAGGCGTGGCCTCCAGGGTGTCCTTGATGTTGCGCTCGAAAATGGGCTTGAAGGTCTGCAGCACGGTGGCCACCGGCGTGTTGTTCAGGGTGGCTTCGATCCACATCTCCCACCGCTCGGTCTCCCAGGTGCCGAACCCGTTTTCGTACACCAGGCGGGAGTGGCTGTCGGCATAATCGCAGACTTCCTCCTGCTCGGCGCTGAGTCCCGCTTCCTCGTCGCCCGGCGTCTTGGCCGCCTCATCCTTCAGCTCCTTGGTGAACTCCCGCATCTTCGCGCAGAAGGCCCGCGCGCCGTCCACGTTTTTGGCACCCTTGGTCAGCCCCCAGAACAGGGCGTTGCCGATGAACCGGACGTCGTCCTTGTTTTGATCGGGACCCAGCGGCAGCGGGGCGTTGTCCACCTCGTCGTTCATGCCCTCGCACATGCTCTTTAGGAAGCTCCGATCCCCCGCCGTCATGGCCAGGGTGCCGCCCTTGAACGCGTTGACGTGATAGCTGTAGTCGAGAGGCGTCACCTTATGCTTGTTCATCAGATCCTGGGCGAACTGGATGGAATTCTTATACGGCCCCTGATCCCAGATAATCTCCACCGTGCCGTTCGCGTTGGTCCGCGCCATGGAGGCGTTGTTGGCCATGGCGAACACGTCGGGGGTCCAGTTGGCGTAGCCCCACTGGTCGGTGGCCTTGTCGTTGTTGGTGTCCTGGGTCAGCTCCTTGGCCACCTCCAGGAAGGTATCCCAGGTCCAGTTGCCTTCCTCCCAGTATTCCCGGGGCGTCTTGACGCCGTTGTTGGTGAACATGGTCTTGTTGTACCAGATGCATTGGGCCCAGGAGCCCATGGTGTACAGAGCGTAATGCTGGCCCTTCCAGGACAAATCCTCAAAGGGCATCTTTTCGTAATCCAGCAGATCGTCCTTTTTTATGTATGGATCGACCGGTTCGATGATGTTGGCCACCGGGAACCGGGGCATCCAGTTGCCGGAGGACACCGCCACCAGATCCGGCGAATTGTTCGCGCTGATCATGCCCATGATTTTGGTCGGATAGATATCGGCTGAAACCACGTTGAGGCTGACGTTGCCTCCCACGTTCTCCTTCCACCATTTGACTGTCTTGCCGATGGCGGATTTCTCGTTGTCCAGCCCCACGTCGTAGTGGGCCACCAGCTGGATGTCGGTTTTCTCCAGCTTCGCGATGTCCACGCCCCCGTAGGTGCCCGTTCCCTTGGAGCCGCCGCCCCCGTTGCAGCCGGCCAGCAGCGCCGTGCCGATCAGCAGGGCCGACGCCCCCGCCAGGATTCTCCTGCGTTTCATTCTCTATACCGCCCTTTCCTGCGTACTTGGTTCCGCCGGCGTCCCTTCCGGGCCGCCTCGTCCGCTCCCCTGGCTCCGGTACTCCCGCGGCGTCATGCCGACCGCCGCCGCGAAGGTCCGGTTGAAATAGCTGATGTCGTTAAAGCCCGCCTTGAGCGCGATTTTGGCGATCTTCTCGTCGGTGCGCAGCAGCAGCTCCCGCGCGTGATTCAGCCGCACCTCGTTGATGTAGGCTGTCACCGTCATGCCCATCTGCTGCTTGAACTTCCGGGACAGCTGCCGCTCGCTGCACATGCCGATGCGCGCCAGCTCCTCTTTTTTAATATCCTCGGCGTAATGGTATTCGATGTACCCCTTTACCCGGGATATGTAGGAAAAGTCCTTGATTTCCGCCGTCATTTCGTTTTCCTCGGAATCGAGGGACTCCAGATAGCGCCGGCTGATGATCATGAGAATCTGCGCCATGATATAGCCCATCATCATCCGGTATCCCACCCGGCCCGCCTTCATCTCCCGGTTAATCCGGGCGACCAGGGCCACCACCTCCTCGATTTCCTCCTCCCCCAGTCGCAGTTTGTTGCTGAACCGGATATCCGGCGGCAGCATGGGCTGCTGGTAGACGAAATCCAGGATCCGCACCTCCGCGTCCCCCTGCTTGAAGGACCCGTCCAGGAACTCGGAGGTGAAGTTGATGTTGATAAGCTCCAGCTCTTCGCCCTGCGCTAGCTCGAAGGTGTGCTCCTCGTGAGGATTGATGATCAGCACGTCCCCCCGGCGCACCTGGCTGACGTGTGTGCCGGTGGGATACAGATGGATGATATGGCTGGCGTGCCCGCGGAGGATCAGCACGATTTCCGTGAATTTGTGCCGGTGCATCGGCAGCTCCTCCGGGCGCTTCCAGCTGTGGTTGTACCGCACGGAAGCAAAGGGAATATCCTCGGCAAACTGGAATTCCTCGCCCGTGTATACCCAGTGCCAGCGGCGTTCGTCCTTGTTCACGGCCGCCTCTCCTCCTTCTCTAAAACCCGGGAGCGGGAGGATGGGGCTCTCCCCATCCTCCCGGCGTTATCTCACAGTTTCGTCCGTGTCTTCACCAAGACCAGCGCCGCGCCGGAAACTGCTGCGAGCAGCATCGCCGCCGCCGGCAGCGCCGCCCCGGTGGTCGGGGAGCTGCCCGGATCCGTCTCCGGGGTCGAGCCGCCGCCTGACGGCTCGGAGCTCTCGTTCTCCTCCGGCACGCTGGATTCCGGCTCCACAGGGTCGGCCTTGGCGCCTTCCCCACTCATGGTCCAAATGTCGTCCTCTTCGTTGTATACGCCCTTGAAAGCCGCCACCGGCTGATCCGCCTTGCCGGACGTCACATTGCACACACCGGTTTTGAACTCGATTTCATGGCTGCCGCCGTATTCCATCCCTGCCCGGGCATACTCGATCCAAATTGATACACTCTTGGCCTCGTTCTTAAAGCTGACCATGGCGGTATAGTCGCCGCCCGCCTGGTTGATTTCCCGGATGGTCTTCCCGTCCACCAGGATGCAGTGGTTGACCGCCTTGACGATGTTTTCATCGGTGATATAGGCGGCGGCTCCCTGCTGGATGTTAACGTCCTGGCCGTCGGGGTTGTCGGTCATGGCCGTGTTGAAGAACACGTCGATCACCATGTATTTCCCCTCCGCCTTGGACAGGGTGACCGGGCCGGTCATGTCCAGCTTGATGGGGGTCTTGTCGTTGGCGGGGGGCACAAACTCCTCTTCCTCGGCGGGGAATTCCACCGTCGCGGCGCCGTCCGTCACCTTGACGGTGATGACCATCGGCTCGATGGGCGCGTTGTCCTTGACCGCCAGCAGCCCTTCCCCGATCTCCACCTCAAAGGTTCCGTCCTTCAGCGCCGTCCCGTCGGCGTTCAGCAGCTTGCCCTTCATCTCCGCCGTCAGCTTGGCGACCTCCAGCATGATGTTGATTTTGCCGGCCGCCCCGGTGACATCGCTCTTCTGATAGGCCACCATGGCCCCGTACGCGTCGCTGTCCGCGATGTACTCGCCAATGGTGCGCCCCGCCACCTTCAGCTGGCTCTTGACCGACGCGGTCACGGCCGCCGGCACTTTTACCAGATCCTCAGCCGAAGGATTTTGAAGATTGACGATTTGTTCGACCCCGGCATCCAGCAGAGCGCCCTTGGTCTGGACGACGATGGTGATATACCCGCCGCCCAACGTCACGGAAGCATCGCTGCGCAGAATGTCCACCTGATCGCCCTGCGTTTCCGCTGGAAAGCTCACGATCGCCGCGCCGCCGGAGACAGTGACCGTGGCCGTAATGGCCTCGACGGGCGCGCTGTCCTTGACCGCCAGCAGCCCTTCCCCGATCTCCACCTCAAAGGTTCCGTCCTTCAACGCCGTCCCGTCGGCGTTCAGCAGCTTACCCTTCATCTCCGCCGTCAGCTTGGCGACCTCCAGCATGATGTTGATTTTGCTGGCCGCCCCGGCGACGTCGCTGTTCTGATAGGCCACCATGGCCCCGTACGCGTCGCTGTCCGCGATGTACTCGCCGATGGTGCGCCCCGCCACCTTTAACTGGCTCTTGACTGACGCGGTCACAGCCGCCGGTACCTTCTCTTGATCCTCCGCCGAGGGATTCTGGAGGTTGACGATTTGATCGACCCCAGTATCCAGCAGAGCGTCTCTTGTCTGAATAACAACGGTGATATACCCGCCTCCTAGAGTTACGGAGGCGTCGCTGCGCAGGACCTTTACGGTTTGGGTGTCCGCTTGTGCCCCGAAGGATAGACAGGCCGTCAAAGTGACCAGGGATGCTGCCAGAACAGACAATGCCTTTTTCACAGTAAATTCACCAGTCCTTTCCAACTATTTGCGCGTTTCTTGTTCATCTTTTCCTGCTGCACTCATCATAACAAAACGTCTTCCGGAATAATAGGAGTATTCGGCCAAATGTGTTGACATATTATGCTTTTCCGGCCATTTTGCGCGCCTATTTTTCGGTGTTTTCCCAATTTGCGGCTACTTCTATAGGATATGGTTCATAAAAATTGGGAAGGATAGCACAACCGCTTGTCCATACCAGAGAATATGCACAGCAGTTTGTCAGTATTCTGAATTGTTATGTCCTTTTAAGCACGATATTTTGTTTTCCTCTGTCCGCCTATGCCGGTTAAGCCAAAAAAGCGCGGCCTCCCGCCACACCGGAAGACCGCGCTTCATTTCGCTAACATTCTGTTTGGAAGATTCGAACTCCGAACCTGGCGTCTCGGGTGTCTCGCTTAGCGAGCCACCGCGCGTGCCGCTCTTGAAATGCCCTCCTTTGGGCATCTTGCCTCATTTGTCGCGGGGCATTTCGGGATATTCCTCGCATGGATCCCCAACAACTCATAAAAAGAACGCACACCCTGTCGGGTGTGCGTTCTTTTTGGTGATCCATCGGAGATTCGAACTCCGGACACTGCATCTCGCTGCGCGAGCTGCCCATGAAATGCCCTCCTGGCAACTACTTGTCCTAGTTTTTGGAGGCATTTCGGGATATCCCTCGCATGGATCCCCAACGACTCATAAAAAGAACGCACACCCTGTCGGGTGTGCGTTCTTTTTGGTGATCCATCGGAGATTCGAACTCCGGACACTGCATCTCGCTGCGCGAGCTGCCCATGAAATGCCCTCCTGGCAACTACTTGTCCTAGTTTTTGGGGGCATTTCGGGATATCCCTCGCATGGATCCCCAACGACTCATAAAAAGAACGCACACCCTGTCGGGTGTGCGTTCTTTTTGGTGATCCATCGGAGATTCGAACTCCGGACACTGCATCTCGCTGCGCGAGCTGCCCATGAAATGCCCTCCTGGCAACTACTTGTCCTAGTTTTTGGGGGCATTTCGGGATATCCCTCGCATGGATCCCCAACGACTCATAAAAAGAACGCACACCCTGTCGGGTGTGCGTTCTTTTTGGTGATCCATCGGAGATTCGAACTCCGGACACCCTGATTAAAAGTCAGGTGCTCTGCCAGCTGAGCTAATGGATCTTGTCCTCGCAAACACTGCTTAAGTATTATACCCATCAGCCCTAGAAAAGTCAAGCAAATCACAGGAAAATTTCTCTTTTTTGCGCTTTGCCCAAAGGGCCAGTCCGCACCCTGCCGCATTTTGTCGGATTCTCCGCCGGATGGTCAACAGGGCGCGTTGCAAAACACAAGATTTTGCAACGCGCCCCTGAAAAACCACTTGCGGCCCATGAATTGTGGCTCGCATTTCGCGTCTACAGACACGAAACCATGCTTTTTCCCAGGCCCTGCGTATATGGCCGAACTCAACGCCCGTATATCTCCCGGAGCCGGCGCACTGCTTCCCGGGTGTTCTCCTGGCTGCCGAACGCAGTCAGCCGGAAGAAGCCTTCCCCGTTGCGGCCGAACCCCGCGCCGGGCGTTCCCACCACGTTGGCCTTCTCCAGCAGCTCGTCGAAAAACGCCCACGAGCCCATGCCCCCCGGGCATTTCAGCCACACGTAAGGCGAATTCTCCCCGCCGGTGAACCAGAACCCCAGTTCCCGCAGCGCCTCGGTGATAACCCGCGCGTTCTCGCGGTAATAGCCGATACCCTCCTGCACCTGCTCCCGGCCTTCCGGGGTGAACACCGCCGCCGCCCCCTTCTGCACGATGTAGGGCACCCCGTTGAACTTGGTCGTCTGCCGGCGCAGCCACATGTCCCGCAGCCGCACCCCGCCGGACTGGAGCTCCATGGGCACCACTGTGTATCCGCAGCGGGTGCCGGTGAACCCCGCTGTCTTGGAGAAGGAGCAGAACTCGATGGCGCACCGTCGCGCTCCCTCGATTTCATAGATGCTGCGGGGCAGATCCGCCCCGCTGATGAAGGCCTCGTACGCCGCGTCGAACAGAATCACCGCCTCGTTCTCCAGCGCGTATTCCACCCACTGCCGCAGCCCGTCCCGCCCGTAGACCGCCCCAGTGGGATTGTTCGGGGAACATAGGTAAATGATATCCGCTTTCACCGCCGGATCGGGCAGCGGCAGGAATCCGTTGTCCTCCCCCGCCTCCATATAGACGATGGGCCGGCCCGCCATGAGGTTGGTGTCCACATACACCGGATAGACCGGATCGGGAATCAGTACCGTGTTCTCCCGGTCGAACAAATCCAGAATGTTCCCCAAATCGCTCTTGGCCCCGTCGCTGATGAAGATTTCGTCGTCCTCCACCGCGATCCCCCGGTCCCGGTAATACTCTCCCACCGCGCCGCGCAGGAACCCATATCCCTGCTCCGGCCCGTATCCCCGGAAGGTGGCCGCCTCCCCCATCTCCGCGACCGCTTCCCGCATGGCGGACACCACCGCCGGGCACAGCGGCCGGGTCACATCCCCGATCCCCAGCCGGATGACCGGCGCGTCGGGATGCGCCTGCTGATAGGCCGCCACCTTGTGCGCGATGGTGGAAAATAAATAGCTGTCCTGCAAATCCCGATAATGGCCGTTGAGTTTCATATCCCTTCTCCTTTCCTGTGCTCCACTAGTCTCCCCTTGCGTCCGCCCGCCTATGCGGGCCCCCGGGAAAGAAACAGACCCGCCGGAAGCCGGACGAATCCCAACTCCCGGCGGGCCCCATTGCCTCGCCGCTCTTAAATCTCGATGATGCCCTCGTATACCGTCTCGGCGCTGCCGGTCAGATACACGGCCTCGTCGGTGTAGCGGATGACCAATTCCCCGCCCCGCAGCTTGACGGTGATATCGGTGTCCTTGTCGCAGTAGCCGTTCTCCACCGCCGCCACCGCCGCCGCGCAGGCGCCGGTGCCGCAGGCCCAGGTCTCGCCGCTGCCCCGCTCCCACACCCGCATTTTCAGCGTGTTCCGGTCAATGACCTTGATGAACTCGGTGTTGAGCCGCTCGGGGAACTTCTCGTGATGCTCGAACAGCGGCCCGACAACCTCCAGATCCAGGCTGTCCGGGTTGCAGAACACCACGCCGTGGGGGTTGCCCATGGACACGCAGGTGATCCGGTACTCCTCTCCGCCCACCGTGATGGGCTCGCTCACAATCCGATCCCCGCCGAACTTCGCCGGGATGCTGGCCGGCGACAGCAGCGCCGGCCCCATGTCCACCGTGGCCATCTGCACCTCGCCGTTCATCTTGACCAGGCTGACCGTCTTGATGCCGCTCAGAGTATCGATGGTCATGGTCATTTTCTTGACCAGTCCCTTGTCATACAGATACTTGGCCACGCAGCGGATGGCGTTGCCGCACATCTTCCCTTCGCTGCCGTCCTGGTTGAACATCCGCATCCGGGCGTCCGCCTTGTCGGACGGGCAGATGAGCACCACGCCGTCGCCGCCGATGCTCAGATGCCGGTCAGACAGCCGCACGCTCAGCCCCTCGGGGTTGTCAATCTTCTGGTTCAGGCAATTGAAGTAGATATAATCGTTGCCGCAGCCCTGCATCTTGCTGAAAGCCAGCTTGGCCTTCTCGGCGCGCATGTCGTTGATGTCCACCAGCTCGGTGCTTCCCAGGGAATACCGGCTGCGCAGACTGTCCGCCAGCGCGTTGGCCGTGTCGATGGAGGTCAGGCAGGGGATGCTGCGCTCCACCGCCTTGCGGCGGATTTTCACGCAGTCCCGGGTGGGAATCCGCCCCTTTGAGGAGGTGGACACGATGTAATCCACCATCCCGCTCTCCAGCAGGGTGATCGGGTTGTTGTCCGACTCGTGGATTTTCTCGATGACCGTCACCGGCATGCCGCCTTCCCGGATGACCGCGGCCGTCCCCTTGGTGGCGTACAGCGTAAAGCCCAGCTCGTAATACTTCTTGGCTGTGTCGGCGATTTCGTTCTTGTCGGAATTGCGCACCGTGAAGAACACGCCGCCGCTCTTCTTCATCCGGTAGCCCGCGGCCACCAGCCCCTTGAACAGCGCCTCGTCCAGGGTGTTGGCAATGCCCAGCACCTCGCCGGTGGATTTCATCTCCGGCCCCAGATGGGTGTCCACGTTGGCCAGCTTCTCAAAGGAGAACACCGGCACCTTCACCGCCACATAGGGGGAGGTCTTGTACAGCCCCGTGCCATACCCCATGTCGCTGAGCTTTTCGCCCAGCATGCAGCGGGTGGCCAGGTCGACCATGGGCACCCCCGTCACCTTGCTGATGTAGGGGATGGTGCGGGAGGACCGGGGATTGACCTCGATGACATACAGCTCGTCGTGGTAAATCAGGTACTGGATGTTCACCAGTCCCTTGGTGTTCAGCTCTATCGCCAAATCCCGGGAGCAGCGCACGATGGTCTCCACCATCTCGTCCCGGATATTCCACGCCGGATACACCGCGATAGAGTCGCCGGAATGAATGCCGGTGCGCTCGATGTGCTCCATGATGCCGGGGATGAGAATGTCCTCCCCGTCACAGATGGCGTCGATTTCCAGCTCCTTGCCCATCAGATACTTGTCGATGAGCACGGGGTTCTCGATGCCCTGATCCAGGATGATGGCCATATACTCCCGCACGTCTTCCTCGTTGAAGGCGATGATCATGTTCTGCCCACCCAGCACGTAGGAGGGCCGCAGCAGCACCGGGTAGTGAATCTTGGCCGCCGCCTCAAGCGCTTCCTCCGCGGTCATGACGGTGGTTCCCTGGGGCCGGTTGATGTGCAGCTTCTCCAGCAGCGCGTCGAACCGCTCGCGGTCCTCCGCCATGTCGATACTGTCCGCCGAGGTGCCCAGCACGTTGACCCCCGCCGCCGACAGTGCCTTGGTCAGCTTGATGGCCGTCTGCCCGCCGAACGCCACCACCACGCCGTAGGGCTTCTCGGTCTCGATGACGCTCATCACGTCCTCAGGCGTCAGCGGTTCGAAATACAGCCGGTCGGCGGTGTCGAAGTCGGTGGACACCGTCTCCGGGTTGTTGTTGACGATGACCACCTCGTAGCCCGCTTCCTTCAGCGCCCAGACGCAGTGGACGGAGGCGTAGTCGAACTCGATGCCCTGGCCGATGCGGATAGGGCCGGAGCCGAAGACAATGATCGTCTTCTTGCCGCTGTTCCGGCGGGCGATGAACGCGGCCGCCTCGTTTTCCTCGTCGAAGGAGGAGTAGAAATAGGGCGTCTGCGCCGCGAACTCCGCCGCGCAGGTGTCCACCATCTTATAAGAGGCAAACCGCTTGTTCTCCGCCTTGCAGCCGGACAGCCTCTCGATCACCTTGTCCGGATACCCCATTTTCTTGGCCCGCAGATACAGCGCGTCGTCCAGCTTCCCGGCCGCCAGCGTCCGGTCCATCTCCACCAGCTTCATCAGCTTGTAGAGGAACCAGGTGTCGATCATGGTGGCTTCGTGGATCTCCTCCGGCGTCACCCCCCGCGTGAGAGATTCGTATACTGCGAACAGCCGCTCGTCGTCCTGGGCCCGCACCTTGGCGTGCAGCTCCTCGTCGGTGAGTTCCTTCATGTGCGGGCTGCTCAGGCTGTCCAGGGAAATTTCCGCCCCCCGCACCGCCTTCATGATGGCTTCCTCGAAGGTCTGGCCGATGGCCATCACCTCGCCGGTGGCCTTCATCTGGGTGCCAAGGGTGCGCTTGGCGTAAACGAACTTGTCAAAGGGCCACTTGGGCAGCTTGACCACCACATAGTCAATGGACGGCTCGAAGCAGGCGTAGGTGGTGCCGGTCACGGCGTTCTTGATTTCGTCCAGGGTGAAGCCGATGGCGATTTTCGCCGCCACCTTGGCGATGGGATACCCCGTTGCCTTGGACGCCAGCGCCGACGACCGGGACACCCGGGGGTTGACCTCGATGACCGCGTATTCGAAGCTGTCGGGATGCAGCGCGAACTGGCAGTTGCATCCGCCCTCCACGCCCAAGGCGTTCACGATGGCCAGCGCCGCGGTGCGCAGCATCTGGTATTCCTTGTCCGCCAGGGTCACCGCCGGGGCGACGACGATGCTGTCGCCGGTGTGCACGCCCACCGGATCCAGGTTCTCCATGCTGCAGATGGTGATGGCGTTGCCCTTGCTGTCCCGCATCACCTCGAACTCGATTTCTTTCCAGCCGGAGATGCACTTCTCCACCAGAATCTGGTGGATGGGAGACAGCCGCAGCCCGCCCATGGCGATTTCATGCAGCTCGTCCTCGTTCTGCGCGATGCCGCCGCCGCTGCCGCCCAGCGTGAACGCCGGCCGCACGATGACCGGATAGCCGATGTCGGCGGCGAAATCCATGGCCGCCTGCAGGTCGGTCACCACCTTTGAAGGGATGCAGGGCTGGCCGATGGATTCCATCGTGTCTTTGAACATCTGGCGGTCCTCCGCCTTGTCGATGGTGGCCGGGTCGGCGCCCAGCAGCTGCACGCCGTGGCTCTCGAGGAACCCTTCCTTGGCCAGCTGCATGGACAGGGTCAAGCCGGTCTGCCCGCCCAGAGTGGACAGCAGGCTGTCCGGCTTCTCCTTCTCAATGATCCGCTTGATGGTCTCCACCGTCAGCGGCTCGATGTAGATATGATCGGCCATGGCGTTGTCGGTCATGATGGTGGCCGGGTTGGAGTTGACCAGCACCACCTCCAGCCCCTCGGCCTTGAGGGCGCGGCAGGCCTGGGTGCCCGCGTAATCGAACTCGGCGGCCTGCCCGATGGTGATGGGCCCCGAGCCGATGACCATAATCTTATGTATCGTGGGATTCAGCGGCATATCTATTCACATTCCTTTCACAGTGCTCGGGGCGGGGCGGGTGCTTCCCGCCGGGCCCCTGTTCCGGTAAAAGCCAGGGTTATATTCTATCCCGCCGCGTTTACCTGGCGTTTTCCTTGTCCATCCGCTCCATGAACTCGTCGAAGAGGAACGCCGTGTCCAGCGGGCCGGCGGCGGCTTCCGGATGGAACTGCACCGAGAAGGCGGGCATGTCCTTGTACGCGATGCCCTCACAGGTGCCGTCGTTGGCGTTGATAAAGCTGACCGCCGCGTTTTCCGGCAGGCTGTCGTTCACCACCACGTAGCCATGGTTCTGGCTGGTGATGAACACCCGCCCGGTGCTTACCTGCACCGCGGGCTGGTTGGCCCCCCGATGGCCGTATTTCAGCTTTTCGGTTTTCGCCCCCTGAGACAGGGCCAGCAGTTGATGGCCCAGGCAGATGCCGAAGGTGGGGATTTTCTTCACACACACCAACCGCAGCTGCTCGACAATGTCCAGATCCTCCATGGGATCCCCCGGCCCGTTGGACAGCATCAGGCCGTCCGGCTTCAGGCTGAGGATGTGCTCGGCCGTGGTGCCGGCGGGCACCGCCGTCACTTCACAGCCCCGGCGCAGCAGCTCCCGCTCGATGTTCTTCTTGGCCCCGAAGTTCCAGAGCACCACCCGGCGCTTCGTCTCCCCTTCGGGCTTTGTCACCGTCTCGGGCGCGCTGCCCACGGCCTTCACCGCGCGTTCCACCCGGTAGGCCTTCATCTCCGCCATGTCCGCGTCGGTGACCGGCCGGGTGAGGATTTTGGCGTTCATCACGCCCGATTCCCGCACAATCCGGGTCAGCGCCCGGGTGTCCACCCCGTATAGGCCGACCACACCATGGGCTTTTAAAAAAGTGTCAAGATCACCCTCACAACGAAAGTTCGAAGGCTCTTGACACCAATCACGGACGATATACGCTTTTAACACCGGGGTTTCGCTCTCAAAATCGGAAGGGATCACGCCGACATTGCCGATCAGCGGGAACGTCTGTACGACGATTTGCCCGTACATGCTGGGATCGGTCAACGTCTCCAAATAGCCAGTCATGGCCGTCGTGAAAACCAATTCCCCAACGACCTCTTTTACGGCTCCGAAGCAGCTGCCCTCGAACACCATGCCATTTTCCAGAACAAGGGTTGCCTTTTGTTCCATAGCGATCACTCTTCCTTTCGCATCCCCGCGCAAACCAGCCCGCGCCTCGCGGCGCGCGCCCTTTTGCGCCATTTACGTCTCGTAAGCCGCCAGAATACCCGCCGCAACCTCCCTGCGGGAGACCCGCCGGTCCATGGCCTGCTTCTCGATGTACCTGTGAGCCTGTGGCTCAGTTAACCCAAGATATTGTATCAGAACACACTTGGCTCTGTCAATAAGGCGGATCTCCTCAATTTTGTGGTGTAAACCCGCGTTTTCTGTTTTTATTTCCAGCAGCCGCCGCCGCGCGACCATGGCCAGCCGCACCGTCCGCAGGAACAGCGCCTTGTTCAGCGGCTTCTGTAGCACCAGCGCCCCCCGCGCCTCCAGCCGGTCGACGTCTGCCTGCGCAAAGCCCGCCCGCGCCAGCAGCAGCACCATGCTCGCCGTGCCGTCCAGCACCTCGCGCAGCAGCGCCCCTGTCTCGGGCAGCGGGGTGTCCGCGATGATCAACGCGAACTCCTCCCCTTGAAGCAGGGCGCGGGCCTGCGCGGCGTCGGCCGCGCCCACGCAGGGCCAGCCGCTTTCCGTTATCTCTCGCGTCAAGTCCTCCCGGCTCCTGTCCGAGCCGGAAACCAACAGCACCCGGCTCATCCCGCCGCCTCCTTTTGTTCCCCGGGGAATTCTCTGTTTCTCTTTATTATACACCGAAACAAGGGGCCTGCACAAGGCTTTTATTTTCAATAATTCTTGGCGTGTGGAGGCACATTTCAAGGCTATGCCGCTACAATTGGATTTACCAATACATGTGAATCATGATGACGCGCAGAACTTTCCGGCGATTCATTAAAAGCACCTGTCAGCGTTGGGCGTGATTCCCGCTTCGACGGCCGACGAGGCCTTGAAAATTCAAAAAGCCCCTCCTCCCGTCTTGACAAACCTCTTCGGATACGCTATACTCTTTCCAAAGCAGCAAGGGCGCTGCAGGTGTGGAACCTGCAGCGCTTTTTTGCAGCCCGCAATTCTACTGTGAGATGGGAGACGGATTTATGAGCGGCGTACCCGAACTGTTCGGCAGCCTGGTATTCAATGACGCGGTGATGAAAGAGCGCTTGCCTAAGGACACCTATAACGCGCTGAAAAAAACCATGAAAGACGGCAAGAGCCTGGACAGGACGGTGGCCAACGTGGTGGCCAACGCCATGAAGGACTGGGCCCTGGAAAAGGGCGCCACCCACTATACGCATTGGTTCCAACCCATGACCGGCGTCACCGCCGAGAAGCATGACAGCTTCATCTCCCCCACCGACGACAGCCATGTCATCATGGAATTCTCCGGCAAGGAGCTGATTGTCGGCGAGCCGGACGCCTCCAGCTTCCCCTCCGGCGGCCTGCGGGCCACCTTCGAGGCCAGGGGCTATACCGCCTGGGACCCCACCTCCTACGCCTTTATCAAGGACGGCACCCTGTGCATCCCCACCGCCTTCTGCTCTTTCGGCGGTCAGGCGCTGGATAAAAAGACCCCCCTCCTCCGCTCTATGGAGGCTATCAACCGGCAGGCCATGCGCATCCTCCGCCTGTTCGGCCACACCGAGGTCACCAATGTCAAGACTACCGTGGGCGCGGAGCAGGAATATTTTCTCATCGACCGCAAGGTGTACGATCAGCGCAAGGATCTGCTCTATACCGGCCGTACCCTGTTCGGTGCCCGTCCCCCCAAGGGGCAGGAGCTGGACGATCACTATTTCGGCACCTTCCGCCCCCGTGTTGCCGCTTTCATGAAGGAGCTGGACGAGGAGCTGTGGAAGCTGGGCATCCTGGCCAAAACCAAGCACAACGAGGTGGCCCCGGCCCAGCATGAGCTGGCCCCCGTTTTCTGCACCACCAACATCGCCGCCGACCAGAACCAGCTGACCATGGAGATCATGAAGAAGGTGGCCGATCGCCACGGCATGTACTGCCTGCTGCATGAGAAGCCCTTCGCCGGCGTCAACGGCAGCGGCAAGCACAACAACTGGTCCATGTCCACCAACACCGGCCTGAATCTCCTGGAGCCGGGCCAGTCTCCTCACGAGAACGCCCAGTTCCTGCTGTTCCTCTGCGCCGTCATCAAGGCCGTGGACGAGTATCAGGATATGCTGCGCATCTCGGTGGCCAGCGCTGGCAACGATCACCGCCTGGGCGCCGCCGAGGCGCCGCCCGCCGTGGTCTCCATGTTCTTGGGCGACGAGCTGACCGACGTGCTGGAGGCCATCGAAAACGACGCCGATTACGACGGCCCGGAACGGGTGGAGATGAAAATCGGGGTGCACACCATGCCCCGCATCCCCAAGGACAGCACCGACCGGAACCGCACCTCCCCCTTCGCCTTCACCGGCAATAAATTCGAATTCCGGATGCTGGGATCCGCCCAGTCCATTTCCGGCCCCAACGTCATTTTGAACACCGCCGTGGCCGAGGAGCTGTGCCAATTTGCCGACATGCTGGAGGTGGCCGACGATTTCAACGCCGCCCTGACCCGCCTGATTAAAACCACCGTCCAGGATCACAAACGGATCATCTTCAACGGCAACGGCTATAACGACGAATGGCTGGCCGAGGCGGAGAAGCGCGGGCTGTATAACTTTAAGACCACCCCCGACTGCGTTCCCCACTATCTGGATCGTAAAAACGTCGGCCTGTTCACCAAGCACCGGGTGTTCACAGAAACTGAGATGCACGCCCGGTACGAAATTCATCTGGAAAACTACTGCAAGGTGCTGAATATCGAGGCGCTGACCATGCTGGACATGGTGAATAAGGAGATCCTCCCCGCCGTCACCGGCTACATCAAGGAACTGTGCGACGCCGCCCTGACGAAGCGGTCGCTGGACGCGGGCATCAGCAGCGAGGTGGAAACTTCCCTGGCCGCCCGCCTGTCCGCCCTGTCCGCCAGCCTGTATAAGAAGACCGGCGACTTGAACGCGGCCCTCATGGGGGTCAAGGAGCATCCGGATATGGAGGACTGTGCCATGTATTATAAAGATCGGGTGCTCGTGGCCATGCAGGAGACCCGCGCCGTGGCCGACGAGCTGGAAACTCTGACCGCCAAGAAATGCTGGCCCTTCCCCACCTACGGCGACATCCTTTTCAGCGTTTGAAAAAAAGCGATTGCGTCTCAAAAAATGAGACGCAATCGCTTTTTCTTCGAAGCACCGATCGGTTCCGTACGAAAAAATGCGCAAATGGAAGCCACAAACCAAGGGCAAACTCGCCCGGAAAGGACAGAAAAATGGAAGAAAACGCATCGATAAAGGCGTTGCGGGAAGCAATAGACCGCAGCCGGTATATGGTCTTCTTCGGCGGCGCCGGTGTCTCGACCGAGAGCGGCATTCCCGACTTCCGCACCCCCTCCGGCCTCTACAATCAGCCTGGCGCCTACCCGCCCGAGACGATTCTGAGCCACAGCTTTTTTGAAAAGCATCCCGAAATCTTCTTCGATTTTTACCGCAAGAAGATGATCCATCCCACCGCCAAACCAAACGCCGCCCACCAAAAGCTCGCCCAATTAGAAGCCAAAGGGAAGCTAAAAGCGATCATAACCCAAAACATAGACGGCCTCCACGCCCCCGCCCAAGAAGTCCTAGAACTGCACGGCTCTGTCCATCGCAATCACTGCGTACGCTGCGGCAGGGCGTATGCCTTGGCGGATATATTGGCAAGCGAAGGGGTTCCCCGCTGCTCCTGCGGGGGGATTATCAAGCCGGATGTGGTGCTGTATGAGGAACCGCTGGACGAGGCGGTGCTGGACAGGGCCGTGTGCCATATCCGGCAGGCGGATCTGCTTCTCATCGGGGGGACCTCACTGAATGTCTACCCCGCCGCCGGGCTTATCCGATATTTTCAGGGGCGGGATCTGGTCATTATCAACCGGGAGCCCACCCCGGCCGATCGGCGGGCGTCCCTGGTGATACAGGGCTCCATCGGCGAGATATTCGCCACGCTATAGCCTTTGCCCCAGGACTTCCACGGTAGGGCCGACCGGGAATCAGGCGGCGACCATCGGTAAACCCCTCTTCCCGGCCGGTCAGGGCCTCTATCAGCCGGGCGCGCAGTTTCTCCACCCGTTCCCGGCAGGGAATGTCGTCCACGGCGTTGTGCCGTTCCTGCGGATCGGCCTGAAGGTCAAAATACTGCTCCTTTCCTGTCTGGCTGAACCAGATGTATTTATCCCGGGCAGTGACAATCCAATGAGTGGAATCCGGGCCAGCGGTGTGCTCCCCATGAAGGAAGGCGCGGCCCTTACCAGGCTGGAGCAGGCTTTCGCCGTCCAGGGAAGAGGGAATCGGGACGCCCGCGGCGTCCAGCAGGGTGGGCATGATATCCCGGAGTTCAGCCAAGCGATCGCTGACCCGCCCCCCCGGGCCGATCACCGCCTCCGGCCCCCAGAGCAGCAGAGGAATATGCGCGCTGCCCTCATAGGGGCGGGATTTGCGGCACAGGCCATGATCGGACAGCAGCTCCCCATGATCGGAGGTAAACACCACGACGGTGTTGTCGTAGAGCTCCTCATCCATCAACCCCTGTAAAAACCGGCCGATCTGGTGATCCACGTGGGTGATGCAGGCATAATAGCCGGCCTGCTGCTGCCGGATAAGCTCCGGATCTAGGGGGCCGGTGGTGTTGCAAAACACCCGTCCCTCCCGCCGCAGGCGCTCCAAGTCGTCCCAGTCCCCGGAAAAAGGGGGGGCTAGCGCCTTGTTCGTATACATGTCGTAATAGCAGGCGGGCGGATCATAGGGGGCATGGGGGCGGACATAGGACAGCATCAGGAAAAAGGGCTGATCCCTGTCCCGGCGGCGAAGAAAATCCAGCGCTCGGCCAGTTGCCCAATTGGTGGGATGCAGATGCTCGTCGTACATCCAGGGACGGGTGACCCAGGAATTGCATTCCAAGCCGGTATCGGTAATATCACAGGCGATGCCCTTCTCATTTTTCAGCCAATAGAGATAATCGTCCGCTACCATTTGATGCTCATGATGCGGGATATTGGGCTTGCGGTGGGCGTGCAAGTAGCCGTCGTGCAGGTCGATGTGGTGAAAACCCATAGAACGGCGAAGGGGATAGACATGCATCTTCCCCGCGCACGCGGTGGCATAGCCCGCTTTCGCCAGTTCGCCGGCCATGGTCACCGGGTAATCCCACGGCACCCCGTCCCGATACCCTACCCGGCCGTGATGCTCTTGAGACAGGCCGGTGTGGAGAGCCGCCCTGGCGGCAATGCAGCTCGGGCAAGTGCTATAGGCGCGGGAGAACCGAATTCCCTGGGCGGCCAGCGTGTCCAAAAAAGGGGTCTTGACATCGGGATGGCCCGCCGCCCCCAGGCAGTCCCCCCGCATTTCGTCGGTCATAATCAAAACCAAATTCGGACGTTTTGCGTTTGCAGGCATACAAGTTCGCATCCTTTCGCAGAGAATCGAATGTTACCGCCATCCAGGCTAAGGTATACGAGAAACCCCCCGCCGCGAAAAGCGGCGGGGGGTTCTGGATATACCCTGAGAACTGAATAAAGAGGGGAGCAAGAAAGGGAGGGGAGGGGCATCAACCACAACCACTCCAAGAAACCCAAGAACAATTCCGCTCTTGGTGCATAGGTCAAGCCCTCGGTCTATTAGTACTGCCAAGCTAAAAACATCGCTGCTCTTACACATGCAGCCTATCTACCAGGTAGTCTTCCTGGGACCTTACCTGATTACTCAGTGGGATATCTTATCTTAGGGTCGGCTTCACGCTTAGATGCTTTCAGCGTTTATCCGCACCGTACTTAGCTGCCCAGCTGTGCCACTGGCGTGACAACTGGTGCACCAGAGGTACGTCCATCCCGGTCCTCTCGTACTAAGGACAGAGCCCTTCAAATATCCTGCGCCCGCGACAGATAGGGACCGAACTGTCTCACGACGTTCTGAACCCAGCTCGCGTACCACTTTAATCGGCGAACAGCCGAACCCTTGGGACCTACTACAGCCCCAGGATGTGATGAGCCGACATCGAGGTGCCAAACCTCCCCGTCGATGTGGACTCTTGGGGGAGATCAGCCTGTTATCCCCAGGGTAGCTTTTATCCGTTGAGCGACGGCAATTCCACTCTCATACCGCCGGATCACTAACTCCAACTTTCGTTACTGCTCGACCCGTCGGTCTCGCAGTTAGGCTCGCTTATGCGTTTACACTCTAAGGCACGGTTTCCGTCCGTGCTGAGCGAACCTTTGAGCGCCTCCGTTACTCTTTTGGAGGCGACCGCCCCAGTCAAACTGCCCGCCTAACAATGTCCCCCGGCCAGATTCATGGCCGCAGGTTAGAATTCCAATACTTTAAGAGCGGTATCCCAAGGTTGACTCCACAAAGGCTGGCGCCTCTGCTTCCTAGTCTCCCGCCTATCCTGTACATAAAATATCGAAACCCAATATTAAGCTGCAGTGAAGCTCCATGGGGTCTTTCCGTCTTGTCGCGGGTAACCGGCATCTTCACCGGTACTACAATTTCGCCGGGCGGGTAGTTGAGACAGTGCCCAGATCATTACACCATTCGTGCGGGTCGGAACTTACCCGACAAGGAATTTCGCTACCTTAGGACCGTTATAGTTACGGCCGCCGTTCACTGGGGCTTCGATTCGGAGCTTGCACCCCTCCTCTTAACCTTCCAGCACTGGGCAGGTGTCAGCCCCTATACTTCATCTTTCGATTTTGCAGAGACCTGTGTTTTTGCTAAACAGTTGCCTGGGCCTATTCACTGCGGCTCTGTTTCCAGAGCACCCCTTTTCCCGAAGTTACGGGGTCAATTTGCCGAGTTCCTTAACTACCCTTCTCCCGTTGGCCTTAGAATCCTCTTCCTGTCTACCTGTGTCGGTTTGCGGTACGGGCATCCTCGATATACACAAGGCTTTTCTCGCCTTCGTCCACGCATGCTTCCCTACTTGAATTTCAGTCCCTTTCGCCCGGGGCTACCATCGCCCGGGTCATGCGCTTTCAAAGTGTCCCCTTGCTTAAATCTTCGGACGGCTACGGAATATCAACCGTATGTGCATCGACTACGCCTTTCGGCCTCGCCTTAGCTCCCGGCTATCTTGAAGCGGACGAACCTTCCTTCAAAAACCTTAGACTTTCGGCCATTATGATTCTCACATAATTCTCGCTACTCATTCCGGCATTCTCACTCGTATGAAGTCCACCAGCGCTTCCGCTCTGACTTCACCCCTCATACGACGCTCTCCTACCATTCCGTATGCTGAACAACCACACACACGCTTTAGCTGAACGAATTTCGCGCCGGCTTCGCCGTCGCTATATTTCCTTCCGCTTTACCTGTATGCATTGTTCAGCATACGGAATCCCAAGCTTCGGTACATGGTTTAGCCCCGTTAAATTTTCGGCGCAGGGTCACTCGACCAGTGAGCTATTACGCACTCTTTTAATGAGTGGCTGCTTCTAAGCCAACATCCTGGTTGTCTGTGCAACCCCACATCCTTTTCCACTTAACCATGTTTAGGGACCTTAGCTGTGGGTCTGGGCTCTTTCCCTTTCGACAATGAGACTTATCTCACACTGTCTGACTCCCGGTTATGATTATCTGGCATTCTGAGTTTGATAGGGTTCAGTAACCTCTCGGCCCCTAGCCCATTCAGTGCTTTACCTCCAGTAATCTCAAACCGAGGCTAGCCCTAAAGCTATTTCGGAGAGAACCAGCTATCTCCGAGTTCGATTGGAATTTCTCCGCTACCCACATCTCATCCGCTACCATTTCAACGGGAGTCGGTTCGGTCCTCCATGGCGTTTTACCGCCACTTCAACCTGGACATGGGTAGGTCACACGGTTTCGGGTCGAATACAACTGACTTCATACGCCCTATTCAGACTTGCTTTCGCTGCGGCTCCGGGCCTGAAGCCCTTAACCTTGCCAGTTACATTCACTCGCCGGACCATTCTACAATAGGTACCCGATCACCCCTTGACGGGCTCTCGGTGCTTGTAAGCACAAGGTTTCAGGTTCTATTTCACTCCCCTCCCGGGGTTCTTTTCACCTTTCCCTCACGGTACTCTTCGCTATCGGTCACTGGGTAGTATTTAGGCTTGGAGGGTGGTCCCCCCATCTTCCCACCGGGTTTCACGTGTCCGGCGGTACTCTGGATCCAGCTAGCGGATTTCGCTTTTCGCCTACGAGACTCTCACTCCCTATGGTGCGTCTTCCCATACGCTTCGGCTAAACTACATCCTGCATATCGCTGTCCGAACCCCGGAGGTATTGCTACCTCCGGTTTGGCCTCTTCCCCTTTCGCTCGCCACTACTCAGGGAATCTCTGTTGATGTCTTTTCCTCGCCCTACTTAGATGTTTCAGTTCAGGCGGTTCCCCCCATACACCTATGGATTCAGTGTATGGTGACCGGGCTTATCCGGCCGGGTTTCCCCATTCGGGCATCCACGGGTCAGGCGCCTGCTTTCGGCTAACCGTGGCTTTTCGTAGATCGCTACGCCCTTCATCGGCTCCCAGTGCCAAGGCATCCCCCTTGCGCTCTTTCTAGCTTGACCAAACGAAACTTTGCTTCGCACGGCTTCGTTTCCGATTCCCTGCTTCGCTCTGTTTTCGCATTGCTCCAATCATGCTCGAATCATTCTTGGGTTCTTCTTGGCAAAATCATAGTCTGCCATTTGCTTTCGCAAACAGCTTACCCATAATTCTACTTCACTTTGCTTTCTTGCTTTTCTTTATTCAGTTCTCAAGGTACACCGGACAAATTGGGCTTCGCACAATTTGTCCTGGAAATACGCTCCGCGTATTTCTCGGCTAGTTTGTGCTTCGCTCAATCGCGTCCTTTTTGGTTTTTCAGCTTTCTCCGTTCCGCGAGGTATTGACTTTTCAGTCCCTTCCCTCTTGGTTCGCGAATTGCCGCGGCGCCAGCCGCTGGTGGGCTCAAGATGGCCATGTCCATTTGAGCCTCTCAGCTCTCCTGTCCTTTGCCGCTCTTGCGCTTCCCTTTCTTTGTGCCACTTTCGTGGCGTGGTGGGCTCAAATGGACTCGAACCATCGACCTCACGCTTATCAGGCGTGCGCTCTAACCACCTGAGCTATGAGCCCATATCCGTGGCCGTTTCAAGTTGCCATTCCCGGCCTACCTGTTGCTGCGCGGTGCTCTTCGCTTCGCGAGTACCAACTTGCCGTTCATACTCTCTTCAGCGCGTCTTGCCTCCAGCGCAGCTGGTGGTGGAGATGAACAGAATCGAACTGTCGACCCCCTGCTTGCAAGGCAGGTGCTCTCCCAGCTGAGCTACACCCCCATATCCTACAGGTTTGCCTCTCTCGGTTGAGCCTTCCAGCTTCCACCTTCTGAAGATTCCTGGACAGAACAAAACGGCCTAAGCCGTTCCGCCCCATCTTGGAGACCCTCAAAATTAAACAACGTATTCGGTCTGTCCCTATCCTACCCTTGCGGTTTCCGCTTGCGCTTCTTCCGCCTGACCTTGGATTCCGAAGAAGTCTTGCTTCTTCTTCTCTCCATAGAAAGGAGGTGATCCAGCCGCACCTTCCGATACGGCTACCTTGTTACGACTTCACCCCAGTCGCCAATCCTACCTTCGGCAGCGCCCTCCTTGCGGTTGGACTACTGACTTCGGGTATTACCGGCTCCCATGGTGTGACGGGCGGTGTGTACAAGGCCCGGGAACGTATTCACCGCGGCATGCTGATCCGCGATTACTAGCAATTCCGACTTCATATAGGCGAGTTGCAGCCTACAATCTGAACTGGGACCATTTTTGGGGTTTTGCTCCACCTCGCGGTCTTGCTTCCCTCTGTTAATGGCCATTGTAGTACGTGTGTAGCCCAGGTCATAAGGGGCATGATGATTTGACGTCGTCCCCACCTTCCTCCGTTTTGTCAACGGCAGTCTCATTAGAGTGCTCTCGCGTAGCAACTAATGACAAGGGTTGCGCTCGTTGCGGGACTTAACCCAACATCTCACGACACGAGCTGACGACAACCATGCACCACCTGTCTCAACTTTCCCCGAAGGGCACCTAACGCATCTCTGCCTCGTTAGTTGGATGTCAAGACCTGGTAAGGTTCTTCGCGTTGCTTCGAATTAAACCACATACTCCACTGCTTGTGCGGGCCCCCGTCAATTCCTTTGAGTTTCAGCCTTGCGGCCGTACTCCCCAGGTGGATTGCTTATTGTGTTTACTCCGGCACGGAAGGGGTCAGTCCCCCCACACCTAGCAATCATCGTTTACGGCATGGACTACCAGGGTATCTAATCCTGTTTGCTCCCCATGCTTTCGTGCCTCAGCGTCAGTTAAAGCCCAGCAGGCCGCCTTCGCCACTGGTGTTCCTCCTAATATCTACGCATTTCACCGCTACACTAGGAATTCCGCCTGCCTCTACTTCACTCAAGAACGACAGTTTCAAATGCAGCCCCGGGGTTAAGCCCCGGTATTTCACATCTGACTTGCCATCCCGCCTACGCACCCTTTACACCCAGTAAATCCGGACAACGCTCGCTCCCTACGTATTACCGCGGCTGCTGGCACGTAGTTAGCCGGAGCTTACTCTCCAGGTACCGTCATTATCGTCCCTGGCTACTTAGGTTTACAATCCGAAGACCTTCTTCCCTCACGCGGCATTGCTGCATCAGGGTTTCCCCCATTGTGCAATATCCCCCACTGCTGCCTCCCGTAGGAGTCTGGGCCGTGTCTCAGTCCCAATGCGGCCGATCAACCTCTCAGTTCGGCTACCGATCGTCGCCATGGTGAGCCTTTACCCCACCATCTAGCTAATCGGACGCGAGCCCATCCTTCAGCGAATAAATCCTTTGACAACAAAGTCATGCGGCTTCGTTGTGTTATGCGGTATTAGCGTCCGTTTCCAGACGTTATTCCCCACTGAAGGGCAGGTTGCTCACGCGTTACTCGCCCGTCCGCCACTAAGATACAAAAGCAAGCTCTCGTATCCCCGTTCGACTTGCATGTGTTAGGCATGCCGCCAGCGTTCGTCCTGAGCCAGGATCAAACTCTCTAAATATGGTATATATCCGCCGAAACGGTCTATATCGTCTTTAGAGCTTCTAGCTCATTCGCAGCCTCTCTGCTGCCCGCACCGGTTTAGGCCCGGTGTGCCTTTAATTAACGGGTAGTTTTGGTTCTTTCCGTTTACGTTGTTTAATTTTCAAGGTCCCCACCTCTCAGAGAGAGGTACTTGTTAGTATACCACAGCGAAACCGCCGTGTCAACAAGTTTTTTTCGCCGCTTTTCGACGGCTCATCTATAATAGCACAGAGTATTCATTCTGTCAACACTTTTCTGCAAATATTTTCACGTTTTTTCCGTCGGCGCCCAACAATATATAAGGACATAAAGAGAACAGCTGGCAGAGGCCCCTTGAAGAGCGGCGGCGACTTTGGTATACTAGGTAAAGGTTATTTATTCCCCAAGAGAAGGAGCGGTATCCATGCCAATCAGAATCCCCGATCATCTGCCGGCCGCCAAAATCCTGGAATCGGAAAACATCTTCGTCATGACCGAAAACCGCGCCATGCACCAGGATATCCGTCCGCTCCAGATTCTCATCCTTAATCTCATGCCCACCAAAATCGAAACCGAGACCCAGCTGCTGCGGCTGCTGGGCAACACGCCGCTGCAGGTGGACATCGACTTGATGCAGACGGCCACCCACATATCCAAAAACACCGCGCCGGAGCATCTGCTGGAGTTTTACCAGACCTTCGACCAGGTGAGGGACAACAAATACGACGGCATGATCATCACCGGCGCGCCGGTGGAGACCTTGGATTTCACGGCGGTGGATTACTGGGAAGAGCTGTGCGCCATCATGCGCTGGTCGCTGACCCATGTATATTCCACCCTGCACATTTGCTGGGGGGCCCAGGCGGGGCTGTTCTACCATCACCATGTGCCCAAGTACGCGCTGAGCGAAAAGCTGTCGGGGATATTCAAACACCGGCCGCTGGACATGAACCATCCGCTGCTGCGGGGGTTCGACGAGATGTTCTACATGCCCCATTCGCGGTACACCGAGGTGCACCAGGATGATATCGATCACAACGCGAATTTGCAGGTGCTGGCCCTGTCGGAAACGGCAGGGGTCGGCATTGCGGCCACCCGGGACGCGCGGCAGGTCTTCATTACCGGACACTGCGAGTACGATCGATACACCCTGGCGGGAGAATACGATCGGGACTGCAAGCGAGGCATCTCGCCGCGGGTTCCCCAGAATTATTTCCCGGGGGATAATCCGCGGGCGGTGCCCCCCATGCTGTGGCGGGGACACGCCAACCTTCTGTTCTCCAACTGGCTGAACTATTTTGTCTACCAACAGACGCCCTACGACCTGACGAGGTTGGATTAGGCAGCTATGCCGCCTTCCAGTTCAGCCCAAGCCTCCTGCTCGGTATCGGCGGAAAACAGAAAGCGTCCCACCCAGTCATAAACCTCGATGTGTCCGCCGACGTTTTTCATAATAACATCCATGGGGGATTCCTCCTTCTGTTTCACCAAGAATCGCAGCCTATGCTCTCAGTATAGGAGAAGGAGTGTCCCATAAACGGGACTTAAGAAAGCGTCGTCAGGCCTGTGCGGCCGGACGACGCTTTTTTATTCTGCGACAGGCAGGCGCAGGATAGTCCGCAGGCGGGAGGGATCCGTCCGCCGGGGATCGCTGAGATAGATCTCATGGTGGCGGCGCTCCCGACCGGTGCAATCGACCAGGCCTTGCTCGGCCATGAAGCGATGCAGATCGGCTATGGTCGCCGGCTCGTCCGCATAGGGGCCGATGTGCATCCGCTGAACGCAGAGGCCCTCCTCCAGGACAGAAAACTGGGCGGCGGAAACATCCACTTCCGGCTTTTTCCGGCGGCATTCTTCTACTGCCCAATCAAAGACGGCGGGGGTGACAAAATCCGGCTGCCGTATGAGGGCTGTCCATTCCCAATCCTCCCGGCGGCTGGCCGCGATATCGGCACCCTCGAACCACCAAAGTCCCTCCAGCGGGGGCACCACATAGTCGAAGTACCCGGCCGGCGCGTTCCCGCCGAGGCGGCTCATTTTAATAGTAAAAGTCAGCGCATACAGAGTCTGCACGGCAGCCTGGTAGGCGGGACTGTCAGGAGCGCCCCGGCCGTCCACCATCAAAAAGGGCATGGACGGTACCAGCACCCGTTCCGGTTTCCGGCCGGGGGCGTAGAAGCGGGGGTAGGCTTTTTTATAATCCAGTTTCTCGGTCACAGGATCTCCCTCATTTCAGGGCAATATAGATGTGGATTTCCGCGTGCTGCATATCGCCGCCGGGCTGGTATTCCTCAAAATCCGCCGTGAAGGCGCGCGGCAGATCCATGGCCCACAGCTTTTCCCAGAAAGCGGCCACGTCCTTTTGCACATCGCCGTGTACGACAAATTTGGCATACCGGCCGGCGGGGATGACGGCCTGGACGACCCCGGCGGGAAGCGCCTCTCCGGGAACCGCCTCGCAGCCGACGACCACGTCATAAGAGTCGCCGGCATAGCCGGTGTACAGCCCGATGCTTTTGCCGTTGACCTTGCCGGGAATGGCCTCGTAAAGACCGGCGTACAGCCGCTCCCACAAGTCACCGATTATCTCCCCCATATGGGGATCGGTGTTAGAGGAGCGTGCTTGCAGGCCGACGATGGTTTTGGCGTTCAGCTGGACAACTTCATAGGTCATGGAAACTTCCTTCTTTCCGGACAACGTGCAAGGCGCGGCTTGTCCTGTGTGATGCTTCCAGTATACCTAGGATAACCAGACAATTACGTGTCATATTCTGCATACAACCGGAGAACATCTCGGGCTTTTTCTTTCAGGATGCGGCGGATATGCGGCGGAGAAAGCACCTCCACCTCCCCGCCGAAGGAAAGGAGGAAGCCATAGACCCAGGCATCCTCCGGATACCAAACGGACACGGACAGAGAACCGTCCTGTTCCCGCCGGATATCCTCCCGGCGGAAGCTGTCGAACACCCGGTAGGCCGCCGTGGGGGCGAAGCGCAGGGACAGGGCGGTAACGGCGGCGGGCGGCGCGGCGGCTTCCAGCGGCGGCGGGCCGTCGGGGCGGGGCGGAAAGGATTCCTCCAGCCGCTCGGCGCGGCCGATGCGGGAGAGCCGGAAGGTGCGCCAGGCCTGGCGGGTACGGCAATAGGCTTGCAGGTACCAGCGTCCGCCCTTGAAGTGCAGGCGGACGGGTTCAATTACCCGTTCGCTCTGTTCGCCAGCGGCGTTATAATAGGTCAGGTGAACGAGGCGGGCGGTCAGAATGGCGGCCTTCAGGATGTCGAAAGCTTCCTTCTCCGCTGGATCGCGGCCCCAGGAGGAAAAATCCACCTCGATCCATGAGGCTTCCGCCTTATGGAACAGGCGGGCGAGCTTATCGGTGACGGCGGGGTCCTCGCCGCCGGTGGCGGCCAGGCTTTTCAGGCCCAGCAGAATAGCCTCCTGCTCGTTTTCGTTCAGGAGGGATTTATCCAGGACGTAATCAGGCAGCAGACGGATGCCGCCGCCCTTGCCCTTGGCGGCATAGACGGGGATGCCCGCGCCGCTGAGGACATCCACATCCCGATAGATGGTGCGTTCGCTGACTTCGAAGCGTTCCGCAAGCTGCCGGGCTGTGATATTGGGGGTATCCAGCAGCAGATAAACGATTTCAAAAAGGCGGTGGATTTGCATGGCGCAGGCTCCTTTCTCCACAGGCGGGTTCCGGCTGCGGTGTTATCAGTATACCATAGCATCGATTGACAAGGGGAAACGCGGTTTTTCGGCGTGAAAAGGGGTGCTGGCGGCGTTGTCCTCGTTGCCGGGCGCCAGCCCGGCGGCCTCGTCCGCCTTGCCATCTTCTCTTTTTCACTGCCGAAAAACTCCGAAGGACCTGCCGTCGGAGCAAAAAGGCGGCCAGCAAGGCCACAGGCTGCGGGCGGGCTGACGCCCGCCAAAGCCGAGAACGCCGCAGGCCACCTTTTTGGCCGACGGCAGGCGTGTTCGCCCTTGTCAATCGATGCTATTGAGAAAAAAGAAAAAACACTTGACTCTCCCGGTACGTCATAGCGTATACTCGTCCTTGGATGGGACCCCGTCCGATACCAGACAGAAAGGAGAATCCCTTTGAAAACCGTCAAGCAGGTGGCCACGCTGACCGGCGTGAGCGTGCGCACCCTGCATTATTACGACGAGCTGGGCCTGCTGACGCCCAGCGAGGTGACCGCGGCCGGATACCGGCTGTACGGCGACGACAAGCTGGAGCGGCTGCAGCAGATTCTGTTCTTCCGGGAGCTGGATTTCCCGCTGCGGGAGATCACGCGGATACTGGACAGCCCGGATTTTTCCCGGCAAGAGGCGCTTCGCCAGCAGAAACGGCTGCTGACGCTCAAGCGGGACCGGCTGGAGGGGCTGCTCCGGCTGCTGGACGATTTGACAAACGAGAAAGAAGGCACGCACATGGCATTTGAGGCATTTGACACGGCGGCCATCGACGCCTACGCCGCGGAGGCGAAAGAGCGATGGGGCGGCGGCGAGGCTTACCGTCAGAGCGCGAAGCGCACGGCAGCGTACACCGCGGAGGACTGGAACGCCGTTCAGGAGGAAATGAGGGCGCAGTTTGCCCGGTTCGCCGCGCTGCGGGGCGGAGATCCCGCGGGCGAGGAGGCCCAGGCGGCGTGCGAAGCGCTCAGGCGGTTCATCAGCTGCCGGTTCTACGATTGCACCAAGGAGATCCTCGCGGGCTTGGGCGCGATGTATATCGAGGACGAACGGTTCCGAGAGAGCATTGACCGCTGCGGCGAGGGAACCGCCCGGTTCGCCGGGGAGGCCATCGCGATTTACTGCGCGACATGAAAAAAGCCGGCCGCCCATTTGGGACGGCCGGCTTGGTTTTTAGTGTTGCACTTCGCCGTCGTCGGCGGAGTCGGGCAGGGCGGGTTCTTCCTCTTTCTTGGGGAAAACCGCGGGGATGGGGGTGGAATCGGCGGCCACGGTGCCATCCATGATGGCTTTGAACTGCTCGCCGTCCAGTTTTTCGTGCTGGAACAGGTAGCGGGCCACGGCGTGGAGCTTATCCATATGCTCGGACAGCTTCTTTTCCGTTTCGGCATAGCCGCCGGTGATGATGCGGTTAATCTCCTGGTCGATTTCGGCCGCCACTTCCTCGGAATAGTTGCGGGTATGACCGAAGTCGCGGCCCAGGAACACCTCACCGGAGTCGGAGGCGCCGAACACAATCGGGCCGAGCTTATCGCTCATGCCGTATTTGGTGACCATCTTGCGAGCCGTTTCGGTGGCGCGTTCAATGTCGTTGGAAGCGCCGGTGGAGATATCGTCCAGCACCAGTGCTTCAGCCACGCGGCCGCCCAGCAGCACCTGGATGTCCTCGAGCATCTCCTTCTTCGCCCGGTAGGAGCGATCGGCCTCGGGCAGGCTCATAGTATAGCCGCCGGCCATGCCACGGGGAATGACGGAAATCTGATGCACCGGATCCTGTGTCGGGCAGTAGTAGGTGACCACAGCGTGCCCGGCTTCATGGTAGGAGGTCAAGCGCTTTTCCTTGTCGCTGATGACATGGCTGCGCTTTTCGGTACCCATGACCACCTTGATGGTGGCTTCCTCGATTTCGGGCATGGTGATGGAGTGGAGGCCCTTGCGGGCGGCCAAGAGGGCCGCTTCGTTGAGCAGGTTTTCGAGATCGGCGCCGGTGAAGCCGGCGGTGGATTTCGCAATGGTGGACAGTTCCACGTCGGGGGCCAGGGGCTTGCCGCGGGCGTGAACCTTGAGGATTTCCTCACGGCCCTTGATGTCCGGGTAGTTGACCACAATCTGGCGGTCGAAACGGCCGGGACGCATGAGGGCGGGATCCAGGATATCCGGGCGGTTGGTGGCGGCGATCATGATGACGCCCTCGTTGGCGCCGAAGCCGTCCATTTCCACCAGCAGCTGGTTGAGCGTCTGCTCTCTTTCATCGTGACCGCCGCCCAAGCCGGCGCCGCGCTGGCGGCCGACGGCGTCGATCTCGTCGATGAAGATGATGCAGGGGGAATTCTTTTTCGCCTGGTCGAACAGGTCGCGGACGCGGGACGCACCGACGCCCACGTACATTTCCACGAAGTCGGAGCCGGAAATAGAGAAGAAGGGCACGCCCGCCTCCCCCGCCACGGCGCGGGCCAGCAGGGTTTTACCGGTGCCGGGAGGGCCCACGAGCAGGACGCCCTTGGGCACGCGGGCGCCCAGTTCCTTAAACTTCTTAGGAGATTTCAGGAAATCCACGATTTCCCGCAGTTCTTCCTTTTCCTCGTCGGCGCCGGCCACGTCGGCAAAGGTGGTTTTGCGCTTCTCGTCCACCGGCTGCTTGATACGGGCCTTGCCGAAGCCCATGGCCTTGCCGCCTCCGTCGATAGAGGACAGGCTGCGGCGCATCATGACCCACATGGCGATGAAAATCACCACGATGAGCAGAGACGGAATGAGATTGACAATCCAGGGCAGCTGGCTGACCGGCTTGTAATCGTAGGTGATTTTGGAATCCTTATTGGCGGGATCCCGATTGTATTCATTGACCATGTCGCCCACGTCGTTGACGAACAGGCTGACATCGGGCACGGTGTATTTCAGGACATAATCGCGCTCGTCGATTTTACCGTCCTTGTTGATGTCCTTGGTCCGGAAGGCTTCCCGCAGGGTGAGTTCCAGATTGCCGTTGCCCAAATCCAGGGTGTAGCTTTCCACCTGGTTATTCTCGAAATACGCCACGTAATCCGAGTATTTCACATTGGACGACGAGGTGCGTGGGTCGAGAAACAGCCAGAGAATCAGGAAAAACACCAGCGGAATGCCGATGAACAGGCCGACGTTCCGTATGATTTTTCCGAAATCGTTGTTATTGTTGGATTCCATAGAACCTCACTCCTTACCGGGCCGTGCGTCCCTTCCGGGAACGGCGCCGTTTGCTCTTATTGGTAAATCTCCGGCTTCAGCACGCCGATAAACGGCAGGTTCCGGTATTTTTCCGCGTAATCCAGGCCGTAGCCGACGATGAATTCATCAGGTACCACGGCCCCCACGTAGTCGGGCCGGATGTCCACCTTGCGGCGCTCCGGCTTGTCCAGCAGCGTGCACAGGCGGATGCTGCGCGGCTGACGGGCGGACAGATTTTTCAGCAGAAAGGACAGGGTGACGCCGGAATCGAGGATATCCTCCACCACCAGCACGTCCCTGCCCTCCAGGGTGGAATCCAGATCCTTGAGAATCCGCACCTCCCCGCTGGTCGTGGTGCCCGCGCCATAGCTGGACACCGAGAGAAAATCGATGGCGCAGGGCAGGTCGATGGCCCGCATCAAATCCGCCATAAAAATTAGGGATCCCTTCAGTACGCTGACCAAAAAGAGGTTCTTTCCTTGATAGTCCTCGGTGATGCGCCGGCCCATCGCCTGCACGATTTCCTGCAGCTTTTCCTCTGTATACAGGATTTCCGACACATCGTTGCGTATACTCACTCTTTCTATCCATCCCTTCGCCAAAATAACCCTGCGTGAGTGATTACCGGCCGTCCTCCACCGTTATTATCAAAAAACGGCGGGTGCTCTCGTCCGGTCGAACCCGTTCGTCGCAGCCGCAGCCATACGCCAGCAGAATGCCGGCACTGTCGCACAAAATCGGGATAGTATCCCGGATTTCTGGCGAAATTTTGGCTTCATTGAACAATTTTTTCAGGCTTTTTCCTCCCTGGCGACCCATCGGATGATAGGCGTCACCGGGCAGGCGCTGCCGCACCACGAGATCACCGCTTATCTTATCATAGTTCACCGTGTTTTTTAATAAGTTTTTGTGAATTTTCTTTTTCTTCTCATATTCCTCCAAAGAAACACAAGCAATTTGGTAGATTCTGCCGCAAATCTCACAACGCTCCCCCGGACGTATCGTCCACTCGAAATACGGAACAGCGGCGCGGGGCGCGGCGGGCCGGATTTGCAAGCGGCCGTCGGCCAGGAGGGCCGTCCGCCCGCCCGGCAGATTGACGCTGCCGCCGACGGTCAGCAGGGTATCCAAGGCGGCGGCGTGGCGCTCCTCCGCTTCCTCCCCAGCCAGGCGGCGAAGAGCCCGCAGGCGCAGGGCCTCATGGGCGGCGGCCAGCGGCGCCGGGTCGAAAACATCCTCCGCCAGCCGGGCCTCGTCCAACAGGGCGGCGGCCAGCGTCTCCAGGCAGTCGTCGTCCCGCCGGGCGGCGCGGGCCAGCCGGCCGGCGGCCTCCTCCAGCCGGGGATTCACCCGCCGCAGGGCGGGCACCGCCTCGTGGCGCAAGAGGTTGCGGCAGTAAGCGGTATCGAAATTCGTGCTGTCGGTGACGAAGGGGACGGCGTTCTCCCGGCAGTAGGCCTCGACCTCCTCCCGAGTCACATCCAGCAGGGGGCGGATCCGCCGGCCCAGGAGAGGACGGATCCCGCCGAGCCCCCTCACCCCGCTGCCCCGGGCCAGATGGAGCAGAAGGGTTTCCACATTGTCGCTCGCGGTGTGGGCCGTGGCGATCCGGTCGTAGCCTTCGCAGGCGCAAAGTTCGTTGAAAAAGGCATAGCGGATCCGGCGACCGGTTTCCTCCAGCCCTTCCCCCCGGGCAGCGGCCTCGGCAGCCACATCCGCCCGCATGACGTGAAGGGGCACGCTCCAGCGGGCGCACCATTCCCGCGCAAAGGCCTCGTCCCGCTCGGCCTCGTCCCCGCGCAGGCCGTGGTTCACGTGGGCAGCGGCCAGCCGCCAGCCATGGGCGGGGGCCAGCGCCCTCATAGCGTGGAGCAAGGCCATGGAATCAGCCCCGCCCGACAGGGCGATCAGCACGGCGGCGCCGTCCGGGATCAGCCTCTCCCGCCTCACGGCGGCGGCCACGGTATCCAGCAGCGGCATGGAAAGAACGCCTCCCTTCGCGTAGAGATATAAGATAAGTGAAATGCGGGCCCATCGGGCCCGCAAAAAATTTTCACGTTAGGTAATGGCCGAGCCGGTTAGACCGCGCAGGCGAGTAATTGCCGCGCCGGTAGGCAAGGCTGGAGGTAATTGCCGCGCCGGTAGGCAAGGCAATTACGCTTCGTTGCGATGCAGCTCCAGACCGCTGAACTGCGTAAACTCGCCCGACCAGGCCAGCTTGACCGTTCCCAGCTCACCGTGGCGGTTTTTCGCCACGATGACCTCGGAGGTGCCGGTTTCCACCGACGTGGGATCGTCCTTTTCATTCTTATAGTATTCCTCCCGATAGAGGAACAATACTTGATCCGCGTCCTGCTCGATGGAACCGGATTCGCGCAAGTCGGCCAGGGCGGGCCGGTGGTTGCCCTGCTTTTCCGTGCCGCGGGACAGCTGGGCGCAGATCATAACCGGCACGTCCAGCTCCTTGGCCATGATTTTCAGGCTGCGGGTGATGTCGGACACCTCTTGCACGCGGTTGTCCGTTTTTTTGGCGGACTGCATCAGCTGCAGGTAGTCCACCACCACAAAGCCCAAATCCTTCATCCGCCTGAGGCGGGCCTTCATCTCGGGCACAGTGATGCTGGCGGTATCGTCCAGGTAGATGGGGGCGCTGCACAGGCTGCTGGAGGCCATGGCGATCCGGCCCCATTCCTCCGGGGTCAGGTTGCCCACCCGCAGCTTTTTGCTGGATACCCGCGCTTCCGACGAAAGCAGGCGATTGACCATCTGCTCCCGCGACATTTCCAGGTTGAAGAACGCCACCGGGCGGTTGCTCTTAACCGCCACGTTGCGGGCGATGTTCAGCGCGAAGCTGGTCTTGCCCATGCCGGGGCGGGCGCCGACGATGATCATATCCGACCGGTTGAGGCCGGTGGTCAGCTCGTCGAGGGCGGCGATGCCGCTGGGAATGCCCACGAACTGATCCCGGTCGCTGGAGGCCAGCTTGGAGAACATCTCGTAGTTGCTGGCCAGCACGTCCCGGATATGCTCCAGGCCGCCCCGCTGCCGCCCCTGGCGGATTTCGTAAATCTTCTGCTCCGCCGCGTCCATGAGCAGGGACGGGTCGTTGCCCGGCTCCATGGCGTCGTCGATGATTTCCCGCGCGGCGTGGATGAGCGAGCGCACATCGTGCTTTTCCCGCACGATGCGGGCATAGTTGCCGATATTGGAAATGGAGGGGACGATTTGGGCCATCTTGAACAGATAGGCCTTTCCCTCCTCGCCGGAGAAAAAGCCCTCCGATTTCAGCGATTCCAGAACGGTGACGAAATCGATGGTCTGGGATTCCATCATCTTCTGGCTCATCACCCGGTAAATGGCCTGATGCTCGGGCAGATAAAAATAATCGGGGCGCAGGATATCCGCCACCTGGTTGATGCTTTCGGGATCCATCAGAATAGCGCCCAGAACCGCCTGCTCCGCCTCCAGGCTGTAGGGCAGGTTCAGCCCGTCGTTATACGCCGTTTGAGCCATCGGCCCCACATTCCTTTCCTAAACATCCCGGCAGTGATATTGGCGCTTAGCCTTCGCCGACCATGACCGTGATCTTGGCGCTGATGCCGGGATACAGTTTGACCTCGGCCTCGTAGCTGCCGAAGGCCTTCACGTCCGCCATGGAGATTTTCCGCTTGTCCACTTCCACCTGGAACTGGGCCTTGAGTCCCTCGGCCACCTCCTTGGTGGTGACCGAGCCGAACAGGCGGCCGGCGCTGCCCGCCTTGGCGGTCAGCTTGACCGTTTTACCCTTCAGGGCTTTGGCGGCCTCCTCGGCGTTCTGTTTTTCCATGGCCGCGTGGTGCCGGGCGGCCTCTTCTTTATTTTTCAGATCGTTCATGGCCTGGGCGTCGGCCTCCATGGCCAGCCCCCGGGGCAGCAGAAAATTGCGGGCGTATCCGTCCGATACATTGACCAGCTGGCCCTTTTTGCCCTGGCCCTTGACGTCTTCCTTCAAAATGACTTTCATAAGAGCGTGTACATCCTTTCCTCATATGGTATCGTTCTGCTGGAGCTGGGCGGCGAGAGAGCGCTCCCTGGCTTCCAGATGGCCATCGATGGCTTCCATCAGCCGCCGCTTGGCCTCTTCCATGGACGTGTGTTTCAGCAGGGCGCCGGCCATGGTCAGATGACCGCCGCCGCCCAAAGCCTCCATGACCAGCTGGACGTTGAAGTCCCCCATGGAACGGGCGGAAATATTCACGTCCTCCCCGTCCACAAACAGGGCGAAGGAGGCCTCCACCCCTTTGATGGAGAGCAGCTCGTCGGCCGCCTGGGCCGCCGCGATCCGCACCTCCGGCCCGCCTTCCTCATCGCTGGCGATGGCGGTATGGCGGTAAAGCTCCGCCCCGGCGACGATGGCGCTTTTCTTGCGGTAAGCCTCCATGCTGCCGGAGAACATCCGCTTGACCTCCACGGTGTCCGCCCCCTGCTTGCGCAGATAGGCGGCGGCCTCGAAGGTGCGCACCCCCGCCTTCATGACGAAGCTGCGGGTATCCAGCATGATGCCGGCCAGCAGGGCCTCGGCCTCCAGGCGGGTCAGGCTGCTGCCCGCCATGTACTGCACCAGCTCGGCCACCATTTCGGAGGCGGAGGAGGAATAGGGCTCGTGATAGAAAATCACGGCGTTGTCGATAAAGTCCACCATCTTGCGGTGGTGGTCGATGACCACCACGGTCTGGGCCGCCTGATACAGGGGCGGCCATTCCAGCATGTTGGGGTTATGGGTATCGGTGATAATCAGCAGGGTGCGCCGGGAGACCAGCAGCATGGCGTTGTCCGGCTCAAGAAACAAATCGCCCCGGCCGGCCTTGCCGTACCGCTCCAGCAGCTCGGGGGCCAGGGTGGTTTTCCGCTGGGTGACGACATTGGCGGGTTTGCCCATGGCGCGGACCGCGGCCGCCATGGCCACGGCGGATCCCAAGCAGTCCAAATCCGAGTACCGGTGGCCCATGACCAGCACGTTTTCCGCCGTCTGAATCAGCTCCGAGAGGGCGGAGGCCACGACGCGGGTGCGCACCTTGGTGCGCCGCTCCACCCCTTTGGAGGCACCGCCGTAGAAATCAAAGCCGTTCTTCGTCTTGATGGCGGCCTGATCGCCGCCCCGGCCCAAGGCCATTTCCAGGGCCTGGCGGGCCATTTCCTCGCTTTCCCGCAGGGTTTCGCCCCGGCCGACGCCGATGGACAGGGTGATCCCCGCCCGCTCGCCGGTCTGGATGGTGCGCACCCGATCGAGAATGTCGAATTTCCCTTCCAGGATCCCCTGGAGGTGCCGCTGCTCGATGACCACCATATACTTATCGGTGCCGCATTTGCGCAGGATGCCGGTGGTGGATCCGATCCAGTCCTCCAGCAGGGTTTCCACCTTACCGGACATCTGGGCCTTCTCGCTGTCCCGCACGTCCTGCATGATTTCCTCGAGGTTGTCTATGTAGACCACCATCACCGCCGGACGGCTGGCCGCGTATTCCTCCGCCGTTTCCTTCAGGCGGGTATCGTCCAGATAATAGAGCACGTACAGCTTGGAGTCCCGCATATTCACCTGGCTGAGGCTGACGGTATAGCGTTTTTTGCCCAAGCGGACATCCAGGGCCTTCTTTTTCTGCGCGTCCTCCAGCGAGCAGCCGCCGGTGATGACAGCGGCCGGCTCACCAAAGATTTCGGATCCTTCCAGCACCTGCTCCCGGAACAGCTCGTTATACCACACGATTTCCCCGGAAGCCCCGCACACCGCCACCGGCATGGGGAAAGCGGACAGGCTGTCCTGCTCTTCCTGGCTGAGATGGCGGGCGATGCGGGAGAGATACCGGGCGGTATCGTTGCGGATGCGGCGGGTGTTGATCAGCAGGAAAACCGTCAACACCGCCAGGGCGGCCGCTTCCCCGTAAAACAGGGGGCGGTTGTAGAAAAACGTGACGCCGATGGTAACGGCCAGCAGTACGCCGGCACCGATAAGGATCGGCAGCAGCAGGCTTTTTCTTCGATTGTTCATGCGCCACCCGCCTTTCCTAGATGGGGGTCCCAGCAGGGATACCCCGGCGGAAATTTCCGCCGGGGTTTGCCGGTTCAGATATCCATGATGATGGGGAGGATCATGGGACTTCTCTTGGTTTTCTGGAACAGCATCCGGGACAGTTCGTCCCGCACGCGGGTTTTCATGGTCGTCCAGTCATAGGCGTGGGTGCGCAGGCAGTCTTCCAGCACGGCCCGTGCCGCCACCCGCGCGTCGTCGATGAGCTTTTCCGATTCCCGCACGTAAACGAAGCCGCGGGAGACGATGTCGGGGCCGGACACCACCTGGCCGGTGGATGCGTCGATGGTGGCGACCACCACAATGAGGCCGTCCTCGGCCAGATGCTTGCGGTCGCGCAGCACAATGCTGCCCACGTCGCCGATGCCCAGGCCGTCCACCATCACCCGGCCGGCGGGGACGGCTCCGGTCACCTCCATCTTATCGGGGGTGATCTCCACCACCTTGCCGATATCGGTGATCAGGACGTTCTGGGGCGGCATGCCCATGGATTTTGCCAGATTGGCGTGCTTATGCAGATGCTTCTGTTCGCCGTGGACGGGGATGAAGAACTTCGGGCGGGTAAGGCCGTGGATGATCTTCAGTTCCTCCTGGCAGGCGTGGCCGGAAACATGGACGTCGTACATTTTCTCATACACCACGTCGCAGCCCCGCTTCATCAGCTCATTGACCACCTTGCCCACCGTTTTCTCGTTGCCGGGAATGGGGGTGGCGGAAATGATGATGTAATCGTCGGGGCCGACCTCCACCTTCCGATGCTCGGAATAGGCCATGCGGGTCAGGGCGGACATGGGCTCGCCCTGGCTGCCGGTGGTGATGATGGTCATTTTGTCCTTGGGATAGCGGTTGATGAGATCGATGTCGATGAGCACCCCGTCGGGCACGTGCAGATAGCCCAGCTCGGTGGCGATGGTGACGAAATTGATCATGCTGCGCCCGGAAACCGCGACCTTCCGGCCGTCCTTGACCGCCGCGTCCATAATCTGCTGGATGCGGTGCAGGTTGGAGGAGAAGGTGGCAATGATGATGCGCTTGTTCTCCGCCTTTTTGAACAGGTTGGCGAAGCTCTCCCCCACCACCCGCTCGCTGGGGGTGAAGCCGGGGCGTTCCGCGTTGGTAGAATCGGCCAGCAGGGCGAGAACCCCCTCGGTGCCCAGGGCGCCAAAGCGGGCCAGGTCGATCATGGGACCCATGATGGGGGTGCAGTCGATTTTGAAGTCGCCGGTATGCACCACGTAGCCGATGGGGGTTTTGATGCCCAGGGCCATGGCGTCCGGGATGGAGTGGTTGACCGGAATGAATTCCACCGACACCTTGCCGAACTGGACGACGCTGCCGGGCTCCACCACGTTGAGCTTCACCTTGCCGGACAGGCCGTGCTCCTTGAGCTTGGAATCCACCAGGGCCAGGGTCAGCTTGGCGCCGTAGACAGGCAGGTTGACCTGCTTGAGCAGGTAGGGCAGGGCGCCGATATGGTCCTCGTGGCCGTGGGTGATGACCACGCCTTTGATGCGATCCTTATTCTTCTCCACATAGGTGAAGTCGGGCAGGACGATGTCCACGCCCAGCATTTCGTCATCGGGGAACGCCATGCCGCAGTCGATGAGGAAGGCGTCGTCCCCGTATTCGAACAGGGTGATGTTCTTGCCGATTTCGTTCAGGCCGCCCAGGAAGGTCAGGCGCACCGGGGTGGCCGAGGCCTTCTTCTGCCGGGAATTCCGGCCGCGGGCGGGCTTGGGCGCCGCCGGGGCGCCGTTGGTGTTGGGATTGGGCAGGGACAGCACCGCCTTGTCCGCGGGCTTGCCGCTGCGCGCCGCCCCTTTTGGGGGGCGCGACGCCTGGGCTTCCTGCTGCGGCGCGGCGGCCTTGGGTGCCGCCTTTGGCGCGCGGGGAGCGCGGCGGGGACCCCTCTGTTTGCTGGCCGGTTTGGTTCCGCCGGCCGGGGTCTCGTTCTTGTTTTCAGTTGACACGAATAATATCCTCCGTTTCGGGAGCGGCGTCTCCGCGGGGAGAGGGCGCTCCTTCTCATGATGATGCGCGGACGCTGACGTCCCTCCGCGCGGTGTTGCTTCGGCTATGGTTGCCGTGGGAATCGAAGGAGCCTCCGGGCGGCTTTGCCTGCCGCGAAGAAATCCAAAGCCCCGCGTCACGCGGGGCTGTCCGTTGCGACACGGGCGGACCCGGCCGGGGCCATACCGCCCGCGGCTTGAGGCTTTCCGCCGTGTCCGAACACATTTCCTTGGTTTGCCATCCGATCTTTCTGCCGGAAAATCCGGCCTCGTCTTATCTATATTACCGGTTTTCCCGGTTGATGTCAAGCTGTCCGGAGGAATTCTGAGCGGAGAGGGCGCGCAGGCGTTCCTCCAGCCGGCCGCAGACCTCCTCCGCGATTTCAGCGCTGGAGGCCTCGGCCACCAGTACCAGATTCTTGCCCGCCTTGGTGGGCCGCACCAGGCCGGTGCCGCCCCGCAGGCGTACCCGGGCCCCCTCGGCCGGGGCGCCGTCGGAAGCGGCTTCGGGCGTTTCGTCCCGCAGCTGGCGCAGAATGCGGCCGGGGTTGCCCTCGCAGGGGATGGTGCGGGTGGTCACGGCGAAATCGGGCAGGCGGCCGAGCAGCTCGGCCAGGGTGACGTGATACTGCTTCATCCGGCTGAGGAGGCGCACGGCCTGCATCAGGCCGTCCCGCACCCAGGGCTGGTTAGCGGCCAGCCGCCGGGCCTCCCCGTCGCAGCCCTCCACCGGACAGGACAGGTAGCGGCGCACCTTGCGGCCGTAATGGGCCGCCATTTCTTCGATGGCCACCGGCGCGTCGTATGGCAGGGCGAGATCGCCGCCGTCCTCCAGCTCCAGCAGGCAGTTGACGCCCAGCACCCTCTCGGGCCAGACATATCCCGCCTCGGGATCGTAAATGGACAGCCGCCTCCCTCCGGCCCCCAGATGGAACCGGGGACCGCTTTCCGCCCCGCAGCCCAGGGTGGACAACACCTCGCCGAGCAGGCGCACCGGCTCGTAGTCGGATCCCCGCACCTCGGCCGACAGGCCGGACAGGCCGTCCGGCGCCATGGAAATGAGCTCCTGGCGGTACAACTGGCGCATGCCGGTCATATTGGTGGCCTCCCGGACGGTATCCCAGCCCACCCGGCTGAAATCGCCGCCGGTCAGGCGAGCTTCCACCGACCGCTCGGTATTGCGCGCGGCGGGCAGGCCCCCGGCACCCAGCAGGCGGACGGCCCCTTTCAGGCCGCCGCTGACGTAGACGCCGGTGCGGATAAGGCTGAAATTCACGAAATAGTCGAACTGGGGCTCGATGCAGGGGCCGAAGTCCCAGACCAGGCCCCCGACGGAGAGGATGCCGGCCGTCAAAGCCATTTTCATCACAGCGGCCGCTTTGTCGGAGCTGCAGCCCACGGCCACCTTTTCGCCCCGCACCTGGCTGCCGATGGCGGCACCCAGCCGGGCGCAGAATTCGGGGGTGAGCTCCACGCCCGTTTCGCCGCACAGGCCGCCGTCGTCGAACAGGCCGGGGGCCGGGCCGCCCTCCCGCAGGTTTTCCCGCAGGTGGGTGCCGGCCTCCACCTGCTTTTCGGGCCAGATTTTCACGTGGGGGCTGACGGCGGCGTGCTCGCCGATAACCGCGCCCTCTCCCACGGCGGCGCCTTCGAACAGGGCCGCGCCCCGGCGCACCGAGGCCCCGTGGCAGACCAAGGCGCCGGTCAAAGCCGCCCGGTCGCCGATATACACCCCATCCAGCAGGACGCTGCCCCGCACCTTGGCGTTGTTGCCGATGTGGCAGCCATCCCCCAGGACGGCGAAGGGGCCTATCTGGGCCGCCGCGCCGATTTGGACGTTTTTACCGATATAGACGGGCGGGATGAGGGTGTAGCCGCCCGCCGGCTCTTCGGCCATGCAGACGCCGTCCTTGACGGGCAGGTTGGTTTTCACCCTGCCCTCCAGAATATCCCGCTGGCAAGTCAGATACGTGGTCAAATCCCCGATGTCGCACCAATAATCCTTGGTTTCATAGGCGTACAGGGGCAGGCCGTCCCGCAGGAGCAGGGGAAACAAATCCTTGGCGAAGTCGAAATTGGTATCCGCCGGGATGGATTCCAGCGCCTCGGGGGACAGGATATAGATCCCGGTATTGGCCGCGTCGGTGGCCGCCTGGCCCCAGCCGGGCTTTTCCAGGAAGCCGGTGATCCGCCCCTCCCGGTCAAACTCGGCCAGTCCGTATTCCCGGGGATCGGCCACCCGGGTGACGATCAGGGTGGCGGCGGCGTGACGGCTTTTATGAAACGCGCAGGCTTCACTCAGGTCGATGTCGGTCAGGGCGTCGCCGCTGATGATCAGAACATCGTCATTGGCGCCGCCCCACTGGCTGTCCACCGCCAGGCGGACGCTGCCCGCCGTGCCCAGGGGCTTGTCCTCCTCGGAGAAAGACAGGCGCATCTGCCGGTAGCCGTCCCCGAAATGGGCGGTGATGGCCGACGGGATATACCGCATCGTCACCGCCGCGTCCAGGACGTCGTGCTCCTGGAGCAGGTCGAGGATGTATTCCAGCACCGGCCGGCCGCACAGGTGCGCCATGGGCTTGGGGCTGTCGCAGGTGAGGGGACGCAGGCGCGTGCCTTCCCCGCCCGCCATAATGACTGCTTTCATGAATGAAAAACCTCTCTTTTTGATGTCGTAGTCCTAGTATTGACGGAAAAAAGAGGGTTTATATAAGGCCTTTCAGGGAAATTGTAAAGGAACGTAGTCAAATGCCTGTAAATATGGTAAAATATCGGATAATTCCCGGAAGGAAGTGAGCAGCACTTGAGAGCAGACATCAAACTGGCTCTGAAACAGTTCCAAATTAAGACCTGGGGTAATCGCGGCCGGATAAAGAGCGTACAGCTGGAAATCCTGCCGGAGGAAATCGTTCATTATATCGCGCCGACCAATATCGTCATCCGGAAAAAGGAAAGCGCCGACGTGGTAAGAAGGCCGGGCATCCTACTTATCACAAATTTCCGCGTGTTATTTTATAATAGAATTTCAAATGAGATTTTCAAGGAGGAGTTCCCTCTTTTGGAAATTCAGGGAGTATCCGCCGACGCCGGTTGGTTTACCTCGTATGTGTCTTTTCTCACCCATACGAAAACGATTGACTTTCTGGTTCACTACAAAAAGGAGCGTTACCAGGCGATTGTCCGTGTATTGAACGAAGCTATAAAAACAGCCGTGAACCATTATAATGATAACACTCTCGTTTACAATCCGGACGATACCGTTACAGTCGTCACCTGCGCTGGGTGCGGCGCAACAAACATCTTACAAAAGAGCACCATTAAGCCGTGCGCCTATTGCGGCCGCAGTCTCAGCAGCGAATAGCTATAAAGTAGAAAGGACGGAAAAGCCATGAAACACATCGATTTATTCACCGACGGGGCCTGCTCGGGGAATCCGGGGCCGGGGGGCTGGGGGGCGGTGCTGCGCTATAACGGGCAGGAGAAAGAGCTGTGCGGCGGCGAAGCCAGCACCACCAACAACCGCATGGAGCTCACCGCCGTCATAGAAGGGCTGTCCGCGCTCAAGGAGCCCTGCGACGTAACGCTGACCAGCGATTCCAAATACGTCCTCGACGCCATTGAGAAGGGCTGGGCCCGCTCCTGGAAGCGCAACGGCTGGCGCAAGGCCGACAAGAAGCCTGCCCTCAATGCCGATTTGTGGGACAGGCTGCTGACCCTGCTGGACATCCATACGGTACGGCTGGTCTGGGTGCGGGGACACCAGGGCCATCCCGAAAACGAACGCTGCGACCAGCTGGCCGTGGGATATTATCAGCGGTGGAAATAGCCGCGTTACAAAAAATGTCGAAAAACCGAGCGGGCGGCCGCGAACTTTTTACACTTTGCGTATTGCAATCTAGACCAAAAAGGTATATATTAAACCTGCAAGACGCATACTACGTCGTGACTTTATAATAGAGAGCTGGTTTTGCGTATGTCATCAGCCGCACGTTTTATTTACGCGGACAACGCCGCCACCACCCGCCTGCTGCCGCAGGTGCTGGATAAAATGATTCCCTACCTCACCGAGGAATATGGCAACCCCTCCTCCCTGTACAGCTTCGGGCAGGCGGCCCGCCAGGGGGTGGATGCCGCCCGGATCACCATGGCGGAATGCCTGCACTGCCGGCCCGACGAGGTGTTCATCACTTCGGGAGGCAGCGAGGCGGACAACTGGGCGCTGAAAATGGTGGCGGAGAGCCTGGAAAAGAAGGGCAAGAAACACATCGTCTCCACCGTGTTCGAGCATCACGCCATCCTCCACGCGCTGAACGCCCTGGAGAAACGGGGCTTTGAAATCACCCTGCTGCCGGTGTATGAAAACGGCATCGTCCGGGTGGAGGACGTGGCGGTCGCCATTCGGCCGGACACCGCCCTGGTTTCGGTGATGTTCGCCAACAATGAAATCGGCACCATCCAGCCCATTGCCGAAATCGGTGCGCTGTGCCGGGAGCGGAAGGTGCTGTTCCATACCGACGCGGTGCAGGCGGTGGGGCATGTACCGGTGGATTTTGAGGGGATGCACATCGATCTTCTCTCCCTATCGGCGCATAAGTTCCACGGGCCCAAGGGCGTGGGCGCGCTGCTGGTGCGCAAGGGGCTGCGCTTCGGCAACCTCATCGACGGCGGCGCCCAGGAAAAGGGCCGCCGGGCGGGCACCGAAAACACGGCAGGCATCGTCGGCATGGCGGAGGCCATGCGGCTGGCCTGCGCCTCCATGGCACAGGCGACCCCGGGCCTCATCGCCAAGCGGGATCGGCTGATTCACGGGCTGCTGAGCGCCCTGCCCCGCTGCCGCCTCAACGGCGATCCGGTGCGGCGGCTTCCCGGCAACGTCAATATCAGCTTCGAGGGCATCGAGGGCGAGAGCCTGCTGCTGATGCTGGACATGAAGGGAATTTGCGCGTCCTCCGGCTCGGCCTGCACTTCCGGCTCCCTGGACCCCAGCCACGTGCTGCTGGCCATCGGCCTGCCCCACGCGGTGGCCCACGGCTCCCTGCGGCTGACCCTGTCGGAAGAGACCACCGACGAGGACGTGGACTATATGCTTCAGGTCATCCCCGGCGTGGTGCAGCGGCTGCGGGAGATGTCTCCTCTTTGGGAAACCATCTGCAAAAACGACTGAAAGGTATCGAACAAGAAAGAAGGAACCGAGCATGGCAGCATTTTACAGCGAAAAGGTTATGGATCACTTTGCCAATCCCCGCAATGTGGGCGAATTGGAAGACGCCAACGGCGTCGGTGAAATCGGCAACGCCAAATGCGGCGACATTATGAAAATGTATATAAAGGTGGAGGACGGCCGGATCGCGGACGTGAAGTTCAAGACCTTCGGATGCGGCTCCGCCATCGCCACCAGCTCCATCGCCACCGAAATGATCAAGGGCAAAACCATCGAGGAGGCGCTGCAGCTGTCCAACAAAGCGGTGGTGGAAGCACTCGACGGCCTGCCCGCCCACAAAATCCACTGCTCCGTCCTTGCCGAGCAGTCCATCAAGGCGGCCATCGCCGACTATTACCGGCGGCAGGGCATCGACCCCACCCCCATTGTGGGCGAGCTGCCCGATCCCGACGAATACGAGGCCTGCCACGTCTGAGCGGCAGGGTCTCTGAGCATCCCCGAACGACAAGCGCGTCCCGAAACGCGGCATAGACCCAGCGGAGAATCGGAGTGCGGCGAGCCGCATTCCAGAAAACGGAGCGATCGCTCCGTTTTCTTCCAAAGGGCTATGGCCATCGCCGGGACGCGCTTTTTTCGGGCTAGTGAGGGTTGTTCACGGGGGGAAAAATCCTTTTGTTAACATCTTGTTAATTATTTTGGAATATGGTACAATGAAGCATCATGCAGCCGCGCCCGGCGGCGGGAGCAGACAGAGGTGACCGGCGATTCGAGTCTATGACAGAAAAACGGGGCGGACGGTGGAACAGCCCTCCGCCGACAGCGGCGCGGTGGGGTGGATTTACCGCAACCGGCCCGCCCGGTTCGTGGTTTCCTGCGTCTGCCGGAAGACCCTGCTGCGGCTGGTGGGCCGGTACGCGGACAGCCGGCTGAGCCGGATCCATATCCGGCGGTTCGCCGAGAAGCGGGGGATCGCCGACTGGCAGGGCTACGGCAGCCTGAATGCCTTTTTCGCCCGGCCCCGCGCCAATGTGGCTTTTCCGGCCCGCGAGGACACGCTGGGCTCCCCCTGCCAGGCGCTGGTCTGCGCGTGGGATCAGCTGCGGCCCGACGCGGTGGTGCAGGTCAAAGGGGTGACCTATCCCCTGGCCGAGCTGCTGGACGAGGACGCCTCCCGCTTTGAAGGGGGCGCGGCCTATTGTCTGCGGCTGGAGTCGGGCCATCACCACCGGGTCTACTGTTTCGACGACGGGGTGCTGGAGGAAGAAAATTCGGTGCCCGGGCGGTACGACTCGGTGCATGCGGCGGCCCTCCCCCACGTGCCGGGCCTGTACGCCAAGAACCACCGGGTGATCACCCGCTACCGTACCGAACAGTTCGGCACGGCCATGCTGGTGGAGGTGGGCGCCATGTTCATCGGCAGTGTGGTGCGGCAGGCGCCCCTTGGAGAGCCTGTCCGGCGCGGGGACGTCAAGGGCTGGTTCTGCTTCGGCGGCAGCTCGGTGCTGCTCTTTTTTGAACCCGGCCGGGTGCGGCCCGACGCCGATTTGCTCGCGCAGACGGCGGCGGGAATCGAAACGGCTGTGGATGTTGGGGAAAAGATTGGGGAGAAAATACCGCGATGAAGAATTTTTCGAGAACGCGCTCCGTGCCGGCCGTGGAACGGCCCAGCCTGTCCAGGGCTTTCCCGGCGGCGGGAAAGCTGAACGTGGCCTGCTGCATCACGGTGGCGGGCTTCGTCCTGGCGCTGTCCGGGCTGTGCCTGCTGCTTCGCGGCCAGCTGGCGATGGGGATTTTTGTGCTGACCCTGGCCTCGGTGGCCGATCTGCTGGACGGGTTCACCGCCCGCAAGCTGGGGCTGGTGTCGGCCTACGGCCAATCGTTGGATTCCCTGAGCGATACCATCAGCTTCGTGGCCACGCCGGCCGTGATTCTCATGTGGTTCGGCCATTTTCGTCCCATTTGGGTGGTGGCGGGACTGGTTTACGCGGTGTGCGGGGTGCTGCGGCTCAATTATTTCGAGCACAACCCGGCGCCGGGCTATTTCATCGGGGTGTCCAGCCCCATTGCCTCCGGCCTGCTCATCATGCCATTTTACGCGCTGACCTTCCTGTTCCGGGTGGAGGCCGGATGGCTGACGACGCTTTATCCGTTCTACGCCCTGGCGGTGGGCCTGGCCATGATCGGCGGCTTCAAGGTGAAGAAATACAGCTTCACCAACGCGGCCATCGGCCTGTGCTGCTACATCATCGCGGTGGCGGGGCTGGTCAAGTCCCTGCTGTAACGTCAAGCATAGGCAAGCGCCCCGGAGCGAATGCTCCGGGGCGCTTTATCATGAGGAGGCGGCCGGTCCGGTTTCCTCGGTAAAGGCCACGTGATAGACGTCGTCCTCCCGGATCGCGTCCTTTGGCACCGCCAGGAACAGGCTCCACTGGCCGGACAGCCATTCCTGGCCGATAGTCGTCCGCAGACGGGCGGTGACGTGCCGGCCCTGACGGAAAAGCCGAAGGAACTCCACATCCTGGGCGCTGGTATAGGGAAGCTGCACCACCAGGAGGACCTTCTCCTCATAGAACGCCTCCGTCTTGTAGGCCGCCGAGGATGTCTGCCAGACAGCGGCCCGGCTGTTGTTACCGTCCGGCCGTTCTTTAAGATAATACGCCTCCGCCTCAGCCAGGGTGCGGTATACCTGTATGGGCGACGCGGCGGCTTCGGCATAAAGCGCCCGGCCGCAATACTGGGCAACCAATTCCGGAGCTGTCTCCCCGTCGTCCACTTGGGCGATGCAGCGGGACGCGCCCGCGGCGTCCTCCCGGGCCACCTCCACGCAGGCCAGCCAGTAAGCCATATCGGCGGTCCGCATAAACGGGCAGTACCGGGCATAGCGCACGATGAGGGCGTCCCCCTCCCGCCGCAAACCGGTCACCTGATGGGTAATGGAGCCGCTGGGCTCCTCGATGATCACCAGCAGAAGCGTGCGGGTATTGAAAAACTCCGCGGTATAGGAGACAAAAGCCCCATTGTCGACGGGATAATCCGCCGATTCGTAGGCCGTCCGGAACGCCGCCAGCTCCTCCGCCGAGTCCACCCGCCGGGCCAGGGGGAAGTCGATAGCCTCCCGGCAGGGAATGCCATAGCGGAATAACGCGCTTTTGAAGGGGATCTCCCCCTCCGCCTCTGCAGAGGAAAGGCTGCCGCTGTCTTCCGGCGCCGGAGAACCGTTCAGCCGGGGGATCATCCACACCGCCCCCAGGATCAGCGCCATCATCGCCGCCGCGGCTGCGGTGGTCTTGAATGCCTGCGCCGCCGCCCGCCGTCCCCGACCGGGAAGGGAGACGTCCGGCGGGCGGACGGGATAGGACAGGCGCGCTTCTATGTCCTCCCACAGGCCGGGATCCTCCCGCGTTTCCTGAGCCAGCCGCGCACGCAGCCGCTCCTTTTGGCCGGTCTTCATCCGGCATTTCCCCTTTCGCGTCAGACAGTGTTCCGCAGCTTTTTCATGGCGGAGCGGTACAGCCAAGCCACCGTGCCCAGTGGCTTGTCCAGCAGGCGGCTCACGGCGGCCAAGGTCATGTCCGCCATGACGTGAAGCAGCACCACCTGCCGTTCCTCCGGACGCAGAGGCTCCAACACCGAGCGGACATACAGGCGGCGGCAGACAGTCTCCTCCGTGCTTTCGGCGGCGGGCGGTTCCCCCACCGACTCCGGGAAAGAACGCTCCCGGAGCCGAATCCAATCCACCGCCAAGTGGTGGGTGACAGTCATCAGCCAAGCCTTATGAGGGCCGCCGGGCCGGTAGCTTCCCGCCTTGTCGCACAGACGGAGAAACACCTCAGAGGTCACATCCTCCGCGTCCTCCCGGCGGCCGGTGACCGACAGGGCCAGGGCGTACACCAGGCCGGCGTACGCCTCGTATACCTCTCTGAGAGCACTCCGATCTCCGGCCAGCAGGCCGGCCATCAGCCGCGCAAACCGCTCATTCGTCATGCCGTCGTCCTCCCGTGCCGCTGAAAAGCTCTTCCTATCTAATACGTCTGAAGAGGGGCGGATTTATGGGGAAAGGCCACATTTATTTTCCGGTATACCGGGCCGGGACGCGCCCGCCGTTCACCAGAGCCACGGCGACGAGAATCTCCTCCCGCCGGGACTCTGCCTCCTCCGGGGGCAGGGTCAGCACAATGTCGTCCAAATCATAGGGGCCGTTGCGGAACCGGCCAATCACCGCCCCCTGGAACGCCCCATCGATCAGCAGGTAAAAAAGAGGCTCCTGCCCGTCCTTCTTGAAGGCCGACGTCAAAACAGCCTCGAAGGACTTGACCAGAAAATCGTTGCGGTGCAGGGCGAAGACGCCGCGGGGCGGCGCGTCCCCCGGCTCTGTCAGCAGAGAAACGTCCTCAGGCAGCATGAAGACAGGCGAGCCATCCTCCCGGGCGGCGGGCAGCAGGCTTTCCCGCGCCGTCAGGGCGGACAGGGCGGCCCGGAGATCCCGCAGGGGCAGGCCGAAGAAGGACCGGGCCATGGTCTCGTCCGCCGCCCCGTGGAGCCGCACGAAGCGGAGCAGCGCCCGCTCGATCGCGTCCTCCCTCTCCGGCCAGGCCAGGGAGGGAAACTCGGTTTCAAAGGGATACCAGGCCCTATCCCATTCGCTGTCGGCCTGATCCTCGAAAACCAGAAACATTTCCTGGAGCCGGTGGAGCATGGGGGTGATGGCCTTGGCGGCCAGACCGGTGAACTCCCGCAGGGCGGCGACGGTCATGGGCCCCTCCCGCCGCAGCAGGTCGAGAAGCCGGGCGTCGTTGGGCCGCAGGGCGGCGTCCTTGCGGTATATCGCGCCGTACAGGGCTAAATCCGCCTCGTCCACATAGGCGATGCCGCCCCCCTGGAACCGGCCCTTGACCAGTTCCCGCCGGGATCGCCTGTCGAAATTCCGGGCCGCGCCCCCGTCCGGGGCGAAGGCGGCGCGGAAGCTCAGCTCCGGCGGGGAGCCGGGGCAGCACCAGTAAGGGGTACGCACCGGGGACATGTCCCGGAAAAGTCGATCGTAATCCGCTTCGTTTGCCGGCGGACAGAACCGCTGCCGTTCAAGCCGCACGCGGCGCAGGGCGTTGTCGCATAAAACCATGGTAAAACCACCTTTCCAACAGGGAGAATTCTGTCGACAAAATGCTGTTGTCAGCGCTCCGGTTGTGTGTTAAACTATTGGCATACAGGCCAAGGATATTGGCGGCGGACAGGCTGGCCCTGCCGCCGTTTTCCATTGTAACATAAACCGACCAAAATGACTAGAAACATAGGAGGCGCGGTATGACAGCGGTAGAAGAGGACGCTCTGCGGCTGATGGAACAGGTGCAGGGCAGCTTTTGGGAGCGGCAGGATTCTGCCCCTCTTCGCGCGGTCATGGCGGCGGAGGGGCGGTCCTGGCCGCTCCCCCCTTGTCCGGATCCGGCTGTCGCCCTAGCCGACGAGCAGTATGATACGACGCCGCTGTCCGAGGACGCGTGCTTGGTGCGGGGCACCTTTCGCACCGTGAGCCTGGACGCCGCCATGGCGGACACGCCCCGCCGCCTGACCGCCGTTTGCATCCGCCGGCCGGAGGGACTGCGGATAACGCACCTCCATCTCTCTGAGGACGGGCCGGCGGCCTCCTGCCGGGAAGAGGCCGCCGGCGGCGAACGGATCCGCGGGAACAGCGCGGCGCTGCGGGAGCTTATCCGACAGACCTCCCGCGCCCTGCGGGAGCGCAACCGGGAGCTGGAGGCCCTGACCGAAAACATTCCGGGCGGGGTGCAGTGCTGCCGCAACGACGAGGAATTCACCATACTGAACATGAACAGCGGCCTGCCCGGCCTGTTCGGCTATACCCGGACGGACATTGAAGAGCGGTTCGGCGGCAAATTCGCCCGCATGATCCACCCGGCGGATCTCCCCGGAGTTCAGACAATGATAGCCGAGCAGCTGTCCCGGGGGCCGGCGATCGATCTGGAATACCGGGTGGTGTGCCGGGACGGTTCTTTCCGCTGGGTGCTGGACAAGGGGCAGCTCCGCACGGCGGAGGACGGGACCTCCCTGTTCTACTGCATCCTCATGGACATTACCGAGCAGAAAAGGGAACGGGAGGCGCTTCGCCTGAGCCTGGAGCGCCATCAGGTGATCCTGGATCAAACCGCGGATATCATTTTCGAGTGGGATATTCATACCGACACGCTGGTTTGTTCCCCCAACTGGCAGAAAAAGTTCGGCTATATCCCCGTGGAGCAGGAGGTCAGCCGCCGGATTCCCTGCTCGGACAATATTCCGACGGAGGACATGCCGGCCTTCATCGACCTGCTGCACAGCGTGTCCCTTGGCGTACCCTACTGCGAGACGGAGTTCCGCATCCGCAACACGGCGGGAGACTTAACCTGGCAGCGGATCCGGGCCACCACCCAATTCGACGGAGAGGGGCGGCCTCTGCGGGCCGTCGGGGTCATCGTGGACATCGACGAGGAGAAAAAGCAGCGGCAGACGCTGCTGGAGCAGGCACAGCGGGATCCGCACACCGGCCTGTACAACAAAACCTCGGCCAAATCCCGGGTCAAGGAATTGCTTCGGATGCCCGGCGGGGACGTCAGTCACGCCATGCTCATCATCGACGTGGATAATTTCAAAACCATCAACGACCGCTACGGCCATCTCTGCGGGGACGCGGTGCTGGTCGCGTTTTCCGCCCGGCTCAAGGCGCTGTTCCGCACCGCCGATGTGGTGGCGCGCATCGGGGGGGATGAATTTCTGGTCTTTCTCCCCCATATCAGCGGGCGGGAGACGGCGGCGGGCAAGGCGGAGGAGATTCTGCAAATTTCCCGGGAGCTGTCCCTGGAGGTGCCGCCGGATATGGCCCCCGCCTCCTGCGCGGGGGGCGGCGTTCCCGCGCTGTCCTGCAGTGTCGGGATCGCCATGTATCCCCAGGACGGCCAGGATTATGCCGGGCTGTATCTCAATGCCGACCGGGCGCTCTACCTGGTCAAGAACAACGGAAAGAGCGGCTTTGCTTTCTATGAGCGGCAGCTCTGCTCCCCGGTGACGCCCGGGGAGCAGACCGGCACCGGCATACTGCCGGGCGCCGAGGACACGTACACCATGGGCCGTGCGCTCTACCCGTATATTTTCCGTCTGCTGTACCGCACGGCGGACGTGGAGACGGCGGTGGAACATATTCTGGAGGTGGTGGGCCGCACGTACGATGTCAGCCGGGTATACATTTTCGAAAACAGCCCGGACGATCGCGCCTGCAGCAATACCTTCGAGTGGTGCGGCGAAGGGGTGCCGCCTCAAAAGAGCCGGCTGCAGAACCTGCCCTACTGGGACGACCTGCCGGATTATCCCGCGCATTTTGATGAAAACGGCGTGTTCTGCTGCCGGGACACGGCGGCGCTTCCCCCGCCCTTGTGCGGATTTCTGGCTGGGCTGGGGGTGGTTTCCCTGCTGCAGTGCGCCGTGCGGGACGGGGGCCGGTTCAGAGGCTTCGTTGGCTTCGACGAATGCCGGGTCAGCCGCTATTGGACCCGGGAGCAAATCCATTCCCTCACCCTGGTGGCCAACATTCTCTCCACCTTCCTGCTCAAGCACCGTCTGGCCCAACGGCTGGAGGAGCTGTCCGAAAGCCGGCTGTGAGCCGAAAAAACCGCCGGCAGGCCTCCGAGGAGGTCTGCCGGCGGTTTGCTTTACCCGGAACGCGTAATTCATATGATGATTTACTCCGTATATTTATAATTATACCACTATATTGACAGATTACCGAAAAAATGATAGGATGACTTTAGTGTATAAAGGAGGGGACGCCATGCCGGCAGAGGAAAAAAACCGCACCCAGCGCACGGCAGACGCCATTCTGCGCTTCATCGCGGAGCAGGGGCTGCAGCCGGGCGGCCGGCTGCCGAACGAGAGCGAGCTGTCCCGGCGGCTGGAGGTCGGCCGCGGCACGGTGCGGGAAGCCATGAAGCTGCTGGCCTCCCGCAACATCGTGACCATCCGGCAGGGCAGCGGCACCTACGTGGCCGAGCGGCCGGGAATGGCGGAGGATCCGCTGGGGCTGCAGTTCATCGCGGACAAGAGGCAGCTTTCCCACGATCTCATTGCCATCCGCTTTCTCATCGAGCCGCCCATCGCCGCCATGGCGGCGCGCAGCGCCGAGGAGGCGGAAATCGAGCGGCTGCGCGGGCTGGCGGGGGAAGTGGAGGCGCGCATCCTTCGCGGGGAGAGCCATATCGCGCAGGACGTGGAGCTGCACACCGCCATCGCTTTGTGCAGCCGGAACCTGGTGGTTCCCCGGCTCATCCCCATCATCCACAGCACCATCCAGATATTCACCGATTTGAAGGAGCCCCGGCTGCTGCGGGAAACCATCGAGATTCACCGCCGGGTGGTGGACGCCATCGCGGCCCACAATCCGGTGGAGGCCCAGGACGCCATGTATCTGCATCTCGTCCACAACCGGGAATCCCTGCGGGCAATCGAACGGCAGCAGACGACCGAATGACAGCAAGGAGGACACGTTATGGTTCCAGGTATCCTATTGGCAGGCGAGCCCATGGGCCTGTACATCGCGCAGGAGGAGGGCCCTATCGACCAGGCCGTGACCTTCCGGGCCGCCGTGGCGGGCGCGGAGTTCAACGTGGCGGTGGGGCTGACCCGCCTGGGGCATCGGGTGGAGTATCTGACCCGGCTGGGCTGTGACCCGGACGGCGAACGGATCCGCCGGGCGCTCCGGGAAACCGGGGTGGGCGACGCGCTTGTGATCACCGATCCGGAGCGGCCCACCGGCATCATGTTCAAGGGCCGGGTTTCCCGGGGGGATCCCCCCATCTTCTACCGGCGCAGAGGCTCCGCCGCCGCCGCGCTCAGCCGGGAGGACGTGGAGCGTCTTGACCTGTCCGCCTTCGGCTGTCTGCATCTGACCGGCATTCTGCCCGCCCTCTCCCCTTGCGCGCTGGACGCGGCGGAATATTTGGTGGACAAGGCCCGGGCGGCGGGGCTTTTCATCTCCTTCGATCCCAATCTGCGGCCCCAGCTCTGGCCCTCCCCCGCCGTCATGGCGGAGACCGTCAACCGGCTGGCGGCCAGGGCCGACCTGTTCCTTCCCGGCGCGGGCGAGGGCGAACGCCTGATGGGCAGCGCCGACCCGGCCGCCATTGCGCGGCACTACCAGCGGCTGGGCGTGCGGTACGTGGTGGTCAAGACCGGCAAAACCGGCGCTTACGCCGCCGGTGAAGGGGAGGCGTTCCAAAGCCCGACGTACCAGGAAACCGCCGTGGTGGACACGGTGGGGGCGGGCGACGGCTTTGCCGCCGGGGTGCTCAGCGCCCTGCGGGAGGGGCTGTCCCTGCGGGAGGCCGTGCGCCGGGGCAACGCCATCGGCACCATCCAGATCCAGCACGAGGGCGACAACGAAGGGCTTCCCACGCGGGAGGCGCTGGAGGAATTCATGACGCATACGCCGCTGAAAACGGCGGAGGAGGCATCGCTATGATCGAAGTATTACGCGCCGTCGGCATCGTGCCGGTGGTCAAAATCAACCGGGCCGCCCCGGCCGCCGGGCTGGCCCGCGCCCTGTGCGAGGGGGGACTGCCCGCGGTGGAAATCACCTTCCGCACCCCGGCGGCGGCGGACGCTATCCGCGAGGCCTGCGCCGCCGCGCCGGAGGCCTTCGTCTGCGCCGGGACGGTATTGACGGCGCAGCAGGCCGAGCAGGCCGTGGCGGCGGGGGCCAAGGCCATCGTCAGCCCCGGCACCAACATGGAGGTGGTGGACTGGTGCCTCGCCCAGGGCGTGCCGGTCATCCCCGGGTGCGCCACCCCCAGCGAAATCGAGGCCTGCATGCGTAAGGGGCTTCGCCTTGTCAAGCTGTTCCCCGCCGAGGTGCTGGGCGGAGTGAGGATGCTCAAAGCCCTGGCCGGGCCTTATGCCGGCGTTTCCTTCATGGCCACCGGCGGCATCAGCCCGGCCAACGTGGGGGATTACCTGCGGCAGAAGAACATCGTCTGCTGCGGCGGCAGCTGGATCGTGCCGGAAGCGGCGCTGGACGCCGGAGACTTCGACGCCATCCGCCGCCTGGCCGCCGAGGCGCGGGCCATCGTGGACAGCATATAAGACGACAGCAACGCGGCGGGAGCATGGTTCCCCGCCGCGTTCTGTATATCAAAAAAGGTGCCAAAAAGCAGCAAAGAGGGTGCAAAACGAAGCGTTTTGCACCCTTCTTTTATGGCTTGACGTAGCCGCTTTTGATGGGCTCCACCGCCACATTCGCTGATCCTTTTCAGAAATCCGCTCCAACGTCTTGGATTTGACCAGATAGGCGGCGTAATTGTCCGCGTGAAATGTCAAACCGGCGGAACGGGGGCGGCCGTCCCGTCATATAGTGGAAGGAACTCCATTTTGAGAAAGGCAGGATTCCGCCCATGATTAAAATCTTTATCGATCAGGGACACAACCCTACGAATCCCAACGCCGGGGCGGAGGCCAACGGTGTGCGGGAGCAGGATGTGACCTACGAGGTAGGGGTGCGGCTGGCCGATTTGCTGCGGGCTAACCCCAATTTCGAAGTCCGGCTGTCAAGAAATTCGCCGGACGAGCAGCTGGGAACCTCCAACGCCACCTCTCTGGCCGCCCGGGTTAACGCGGCCAACAGCTGGCCCGCCGATTATTTCATCAGCCTGCACTGCAACGCCAGCACCAACACCACCGCCAGCGGCAGCGAGGTCTATGTCTACAGCGAGACCAGCCCGGCCTTCCCGCTGGGCGAGGCCATCCTGGTGGGACTGCAGAACGCCACCGGTCTGCGCAACCGGGGAATGTTCATCCGCCCGAGCCTGTACGTGCTGCGCCGCACCAACATGCCCGCCCTGCTGGTGGAAATGGGCTATCTGACCAATCCGGAGGACGCCCGCCTGCTGTCCACCGACCCGCAGAGCTTCGCCCGGGGCATCTACAACGGCATGCTGTCTTATTTTCAGCTGACATAATTCCCCGCAAGCTGCATACACTACTGCCAGGAATGAACAAGGAGGCAGCAAGCTATGCAAGACAACCATCGCTTTTATTTGTGCCGCAGAGACGGCACCCTGGTGGGCCTCATCCACGGCGGCGGCGGGGAACTGACCTGCTGCGGGGAGCCCATGGAGGAGCTGACGGCGGGCAGCACCGACGCCGCCCAGGAAAAGCACGTGCCGCAGGTGAAGGTGGACGGCTGCGACGTGACCGTGGAGGTGGGCAGCGTGCACCATCCCATGTCGGAGGAACACAGCATCAACTGGGTGTACCTGCTTACTGAAAAAGGCGGCCAGCGCAAGAACCTGCCCTTCGACGGCAAGCCGGTGGCCGTCTTCCGGCTGACCGACGACGATCGCCCGGTGGCGGCCTACGCCTACTGCAACCTCCACGGGCTCTGGAAAACCGAGATATGAAAACGGCCCCCCGGGTTATCCGCGGGGCCGCTTATTTATTCGCCGAAGCAGGCGGTGCAGAAGGGGGTGGTGCAGCCGCGGCAGGCTTCCCTAAGGCCGGGGAGGCTGATGTAGCCCAGGCTGTCGGCCCCGATGGAGCGGCAAACGGCATCCATCCCCATGCGGCCCGCAATCAGGTTCTCCTCGTCCCCGATGTCGGTGCCGTAATGGCAGGTGTGGCGGAAGGGCGGCGAGGAAATCCGCACATGCACCGCCGCCGCCCCCGCCGCGCGCAGGCTGCGCACGATTTTTTCGCAGGTGGTGCCCCGGACGATGGAGTCGTCCACCAGCACCACCCGCTTCCCCCGCACCACGGCGGACAGCGGGTTGAGCTTCAGGCGCACGGCGGTGTCCCGCTGGGTCTGGGTGGGAAAAATGAAGCTGCGGCCTACATAGCGGTTCTTCATAAAGCCGGTGGCCAGGGGCAGGCCGCTTTCGGCGCTGTAGCCGGCGGCGGCCTCCAGGCCGGAATCCGGCACGCCGCAGACGATGTCCGCGTCGGCGGGATGCTCCCGGGCCAGGATCCGCCCCATCCGGCACCGGGCCTCGTACACGCTCAGCCCGTCGATAACCGAATCCGGCCGGGCGAAATACACATACTCGAAGATGCACAGCCCCCCGGCTGCCGGGCGGGAGGCGGGCACGGCGTCCCGGGCGATCAGGCGGCCGTTTTCCATCACCAGGATTTCGCCGGGGCGCACGTCCCGGATGGAGGAGAAGCCGCCGATTTCCAGCGCGCAGCTCTCGGAGGCCACGGCTATGCCCGCCTCGCTCTCCCCCACGCACAGCGGGCGGTAGCCGCTGGGATCCCGCAGGGCGACGAGCCGCCCGCCCCCGTCCAGGATGACCAGGGAAAACGCGCCCTCCAGCCGGGCCGCCGCTTCCTTCACCCCTGTCAGCAGGTCGCCCGTTTGCAGGGCGCAGCGGGCGATCAGCTGGGAAACCACCTCGCTGTCGCTGGAGGCCGAAAAATGCAGGCCCGCGCTCCGCAGCTCGTCCCGCAGGGCGGCCGCGTTGGTGACGTTGCCGTTATGGGCGGCGGCCAGACGGCCGGTCAGGTATTCGGAGACGAAGGGCCCCGCGTTCTCCCGGGTGCTCGCGCCGGTGGTCGAATACCGGGTATGCCCCACCGCCGTTTTCGCATGGGCAAGGGCCTCCATCGCCGCGGGGGTAAACACCTCCCCCACCAGGCCCGCGTCCTTATGGCAGAGGATCCCGCCGTCCTGCGCCACGGCGATGCCCGCTCCCTCCTGTCCTCGATGCTGGAGGGTCAGCAGCCCGTTCATGGTCAGGGCGGCAGCGCCGCCTGTCCGGGTGCTCACGCCGAAGACGGCGCATTCCTCCCGGGGCTTGTCATCAATTCTCATAGGTTTTCAGGATCCCTTCCGCTATCGCTCGTCTCGTCGTGCGCCGATCCATGGCCTGCTTTTCGATGTACCGGTGGGCCTCCGGCTCCCGCATGTGCATGTGGGTCATGAGGATGCATTTCGCCCGGCCGACCAGGCGGACGTCCTCCATCCGCCCCTTGAGCAGGCGGTTCTCCTCCTCCAGGGCCCGGATACGCCGCTGCGCCGCCGAAACCGCGCCCAGCGCGGCGGCAAGCTGCGCCCGGCTCACCGGCTTGGCCAGGGTGAGAACCCCGGCCTCCTCCAGCCCCTGGGGCGGCGGCCCGGCGGTAAGCAGCAGCACCTGCCCCGTTGTCCGCCCGGCCAGCTGCCGGGCCAAGGCGGCCCCCGTCCCGTCCGGCAGGGGCGCGTCGATCAGGATCAGGGCGAAGTTTTCCGCCGCGGCCCGGCGGCGGGCATCCCCGCCGGTGCGGGCCGTCACAATCCGCCGGCAGCCGGCCGCGTCCAGCAGCGGCCGCAGCTGCGCGGCAGCTGTCTCCGTGGCGGAGACAAGCAGCACCGGTTCCATCCAATCATCTCCCTCAGTTGGGGGTGTACAGCTGCTGATAAGGGTTCTTCGCGTTGGGACGCAGCAGGACGTACTCGTCCGCCAGCAGGCTGTCCGCGTCCATACGGAAACGGCGGGCGAATTCGCGCACATAAGGTGCCGCCTCCTCCATGTCGCCGGCCGTGGCGGAGCTGACCGTCACCTGGGCGGGCAGCGGAGGCAGCGGCTGCGCGGTGCGGATGAGAATCCGCCCCCCGTGCATCCCGGTCCCCGTGAAGTTGCTAAGAGGCGCGTCGGAGGCGCCGATACCCAGCACGATGATGGTGCCTCCCGCCAGGTATTCCCCGAGGAAGCTGCCCACCCGGCCGCCGATGACGATGACCGGCTGCTTATCCTCGTAAGCCTTCATGTGGATGCCGGCCCGATACCCGGCGTCGCCCCGCACGTAAATCGCGCCGCCCCGCATCGCGTAGCCCAAAGCGTCCCCGGCGCTGCCGTGCACGACGATTTCCCCGGCGTTCATGGTGTCTCCCACCGCGTCCTGCACGTTGCCGTGCACCTCGATAACCGCGCCGTCCAGATAGGCGCCCAGAGCGTTGCCCGGCGTGCCGTGAATGGTCACGGTCTTGTCCTTCAGGCCGCTGCCGATGAACCGCTGCCCGCAGCAGTCCCGGATGCACACGTCCCCCGGGGCCGCCTTCACCTGCCGGTTCAGCGCCTGAAAATCCAGGCCTTTCGCCGCTATATCCATACGGACCATTCCTTTCCCTATCGCGTTTATTCGCCCGCGTGCTTCACGCCCAGAAGCTCCAGCTCCTTTTCGTTCAGGCCCACGCCGCGCAGCATCAGCCGGTTGCCCCTCAGGCTCTCGATGGAATTGATGCCCATGCCGCCCAGCATTTCCTCGATCTCATGCCGCCATCCGGTCAGCAGGTTGACCAGCCGGCGCACGCCCACGTCGGGGCGCAGCCGCCCGGCCAGTTCCGGAATCTGGGTGGCGATGCCCCAGTTACACCGGCCCGACTGGCAGCTCCGGCACAGGTGACAGCCCAGCGCCATCAGGGCCGCGGTGCCGATGTACACGCAGTCGGCCCCCAGGGCGACGGCCTTGACCACGTCGGCGCTCGACCGGATGCCGCCCCCCGCGATGATGGACACCCGATCCCGGATGCCCTCCTCCCGCAGACGGGTGTCCACGCTGGCCAGGGCCAGCTCAATGGGGATGCCCACATGGTCGCGGATCCTCGTGGGCGCGGCCCCCGTGCCGCCCCGGAACCCGTCGATGGCGATGATGTCCGCGCCGCTGCGGGCGATGCCGCTGGCGATGGCGGAAATATTATGTACCGCCGCGATTTTGACAATCACCGGCTTGCGGTAGTCGGTGGCCTCCTTGAGGGAGACGATGAGCTGCCGCAGGTCCTCGATGGAATAGATGTCGTGATGGGGCGCGGGGGAAATGGCGTCGGCACCCTCGGGGATCATCCGGGTGCGGGAGATGTCCCCCACGATTTTCGCCCCGGGCAGGTGCCCGCCGATGCCCGGCTTGGCCCCCTGGCCGATCTTTATCTCGATGGCCGCGCCGGCGTTGAGGTAGCCGGGATGCACGCCGAACCGGCCGGACGCCACCTGCACCACCGTGTTTTCCCCGTAGCGGTACAGGTTCTCATGCAGGCCGCCCTCCCCGGTGTTGTAGAGGATGCCCAGCTCCTCCGCCGCCCGGGCCAGGCTCTCGTGCACGTTATAGCTCACCGATCCGTAGCTCATGGCGGAGAACATCACCGGCATGGACAGGGTCAGGTGCGGGGGACGGTTGTCCACCAGGCGGCCCTCCCCGTCCCGCTCGATCCGTCCGGGCTTGGCCCCGAGGAACACCCGGGTTTCCATCGGTTCCCGCAAGGGATCGATGGAGGGGTTGGTGACCTGGGAGGCATTGAGGAGCAGCTTATCAAAATAGACAGGGTAGTCCATCGGGTTCCCCATGCTGGAGAGCAGCACGCCCCCGCTGTTGGCCTGCCGGTAGATTTCGTTCATCAGCGCGGGCGTCCAGCAGGCGTTTTCCCGGTAGACGTTCGTGCTTTTCACAATTTTCAGCGCCCGGGTGGGGCAGAACGCCACGCACCGCTGGCAGTTGACGCATTTCGCGTCGTCGCAGACCATGCGGTTTTCCTCGGCCGAAAACCGGTGCACCCCGTTGGCGCACTGGCGCTCGCAGGCGCGGCAGTTGGTACAGCGGCCGCGATCCCGCACCACCTCGAATTCCGGATACAAATCCTGTATGCTCATGCTGTTCACCTCTCCTGCTGCAATCCCACGAGGACGGGTTCTCCCCCGCGGGGCGCCCATACCCGCTCGAGCGTGGGCTCGATGCGCCGGATGGCCGCCTCCTCGCTGGCAAAATAGACCCGGCTTCCCTTCTCGCCCACCACCAGGCTGCGCAGCTTCAGCCGGTCGTTGAGGGCCATCAGCCCCCCGTCGAAGCCCACCAGGATGGAAAAGGGCCCGGTAATCAGCTGGGACGCAAAGACCTGCCGCAGATATTCGTGGGTGCGCCGCTTCTCCGGCTCCATACGCTCGATGGTCTGCCAGAAGGGGGCGGCGATAACCGACGCGATCTCCTCAAAGGACAGGCCCACCTTCCGATGGAGATAGTCCACAATATAGGCGATGACCTCGGTGTCGGTCTGCAGGGTACAGGCGTAGCCATGCATCTCCATGGCGCGGCGGTTGGCGTCGTAGGAGGAAATCTCTCCGTTGTGCACCACGGAATAATCCAGCAGCGCGAAGGGATGCGCGCCGCCCCACCAGCCCGGCGTATTGGTGGGATACCGGCCATGGGCGGTGAAGCAATACCCCTCGTATTCCTCCAGGCGGTAGAACCGGCCCACGTCCTCCGGATACCCCACCCCCTTGAACACGCCCATGTTCTTCCCGCTGGAAAACACGTGGGCGCCGTCGATGCCGGTGTTGATGCGGAACACGCACCGGGCGACGAACTCCCGCTCGTCGAGCTGGCTGTCCGCCAGCTTAGAGGGCAGCGGGGTGAGGAAATACCGCCAAATCATGGGCTCGTCGGTGATGGCTTTCAGCTTGCGGGTGGGGATTTTCGAGAGGTTGATCATGTCGAAATGCCGATCCAGAAAATCCTCGCACTCCTTGCGGGCGGCGGTGCTGTCGTAAAACAGATGGAACGCGTAATAGTCCTTGTATTCCGGGTAGATCCCGTAGGCCGCGAACCCGCCGCCCAGTCCATTGGAGCGGTCGTGCATGACGGCGATGGACTCGATAATGGCCTCCCCGTTCATGCGCGCGCCCGACTTATCGAATATCCCCGCGATGGCGCACCCGGACGGGATGCGCACCTGCCCTTCCTTCCTCATATGGCTGACCGTCCTTTCGGTGGAGCGGCCGCTTGCCGGCGGCCGTGCTACGTCTTTCAGTATACGGCGGTCCAAAATCGCTGTCAAGATATTTTTGAAAATATTTTATCTTTAACTTTCATTTTGTCAGGATTTACAGAGGGTTTTCGGATTTTGTATCGTAGTTTTTGCAAGTTTAATATCAATAAATTTCACATTAGCTATTGACAAATGCGTGTCGGCGCGGTATGCTGTTAGCAGAGACAGCAAAGGCGCTGCGGACGGGGGACCGTCTGCGGCGCCTTTGTGTTTTCAGCAAAAGCAGTAAGGAGTTGACCGGTATGAAAAACGTTCCCAACCTGTTCGGCAGCATGGTGTTCAACGACGCCGTCATGCAGGCCCGCCTGCCCAAAGACGTGTACAAGGCGCTGAAAAAGACCATGGCCCTGGGCACCCACCTGGAGCTGGACGTGGCCAATGTGGTGGCCAACGCCATGAAGGACTGGGCCGTGGAGCACGGCGCGACCCATTACACCCACTGGTTCCAGCCCATGACCGGCGTGACAGCGGAGAAGCACGACAGCTTCATCTCCCCCGAGCCGGGCGGGCGGGTGCTCATGGAGTTCTCGGGCAAAGAGCTGGTGCGGGGCGAGCCGGACGCCTCCAGCTTCCCCTCCGGCGGCCTGCGGGCCACCTTCGAGGCCCGCGGCTACACGGTTTGGGACATCACCTCCTACGCTTTCATCAAGGACGGCACCCTTTACATACCAACCGCCTTCTGCTCCTACAGCGGCGAGGCGCTGGATAAGAAAACGCCGCTCCTGCGTTCCATGGAGGCCCTGGATCGGCAGGCCATGCGGATTCTGCGGCTGTTCGGCAACACGGCGGCCCATCGGGTCATCACCACCGTCGGGCCGGAGCAGGAGTATTTCCTGGTGGACAAGGCCGCGTATGAGAAACGGCCGGACCTCCTGTATACCGGGCGCACCCTCTTCGGCGCGCGGCCTCCCAAGGGGCAGGAGCTGGAGGATCACTATTTCGGCAGCATCAAGCCCCGGGTGGCCGCCTTCATGCGGGAGCTGGAGGAGGAGCTGTGGAAGCTGGGGATACCGGCCAAAACCAAGCACAACGAGGTAGCCCCCGCCCAGCACGAGCTGGCCCCCGTGTTCGAGACCACCAACATCGCCTGCGATCACAACCAGCTGACCATGGATCTGATGAAAACCGTGGCGGCCCGGCACGGGCTGGTCTGCCTGCTGCACGAGAAGCCCTTCGCCGGGGTCAACGGCAGCGGCAAGCACAACAACTGGTCCATCAGCACCGACACCGGCGTCAACCTGCTGGAGCCGGGCGACACCCCTCACGACAACGCGCAGTTCCTGCTGTTCCTGTGCGCCGTCATCCAGGCGGTGGACGATTACCAGGATCTGCTGCGGGTATCGGCGGCCAGCGCCGGCAACGATCACCGGCTGGGGGCCAACGAAGCGCCGCCCGCCATCATCTCGATGTTCCTGGGCGACGAGCTGACCGAGATCCTGAAAAGCCTGGAGTCGGGCGCGGCGTATCACGGCCCGGATAAGCATCCCATGGAAATCGGGGTGACGGTGCTCCCCCACTTCCCCAAGGACACCACCGACCGGAACCGCACCTCCCCCTTCGCCTTCACCGGCAACAAGTTTGAGTTCCGGATGCTGGGCTCCGCGTTCTCCATCGCCGGGCCGAACATCGTGCTGAACACCGTGGTGGCGGAATCCCTGCGCCAGTTCGCCGACCAGCTGGAGGCCTCCGCCGATTTCCAGGCGGATCTGGCCGCCCTCATCCGGAAGACCATCCGGGAGCACCGGCGCATCGTCTTTAACGGCAACAGCTATTCCGACGAGTGGGTGGCCGAGGCCGAGGGACGCGGCCTGTCCAACCGGCGCTCCACCGTGGAGGCGCTGCCCGCCTTTGTGGAGCCGAAGAGCATCGAGGTGTTCACCCGGCACCACGTCTTTACCGAAACCGAGCTGCGCTCCCGGTACGAGATCCTGCTGGAAAACTACGCCAAGACCCTGCGCATCGAGGCCCTGACCATGGTGGACATGGTGCGGCGGGACGTCATCCCCGCCTGCGTCGGCTACCAGAATGAGCTGCTGAGCCTGCTGCAGGCGAAGAAAGCCTGCTTCAAGAGCGGCGGCGCGCTGGAGGAGCAGCTCTGCGGAAAGATCGACGGCCTGTGCGGCTGCCTGATGAGCAAGCTGGAGGCCCTGGAGGACGCGCTGCTCGGCGCGCCGGAGAGCGCCTCCCCCCTGGACGAGGCGGACTACACCCGCCGCCGCGTCTTCGGCAGCATGGCCGAGCTGCGGCTGGTGGTGGACGAGCTGGAAACCCTGGTTTCCAAGAAATACTGGACGCTGCCCACCTACGCGGATCTGCTCTACAGCGTCCAATAAAACGCGCACAAAGACGTGCATCCGCCGGTTTGTCTCCGGCGGGCGCACGTTTTATTTTAGGAGGAATGCAGTATGTTTGCGGCACTGGACACCATTTGGGTACTGCTGGGGGCGGTGCTCGTCTTCTTCATGCAGGCCGGGTTCGCCATGGTGGAAACCGGCTTCACCCGGGCGAAAAACGCCGGAAATATCATCATGAAAAACCTGATGGATTTCGCGGTGGGCACCCTGGTCTTCTGGGCCATCGGCTTCGGGCTGATGTTTGCGGGGGACGGGCCTTTCATCGGCGGGCTGGACTTCTTTATCCGCGGCGATTACAGCCAGTCGTTCCCCTCGAGCGCGTTCGTCATCTTCCAGACGGTGTTCTGCGCCACCGCCGCCACCATTGTCTCCGGCGCGATGGCGGAGAGGACCAAGTTCTCCTCGTATCTGGTCTACAGCCTGGTGATCAGCGCCGTCATCTACCCCATCTCCGGCCACTGGATCTGGGGCGGCGGCTGGCTGTCCCAGCTGGGCTTCCACGATTTCGCCGGCTCCACCGCCGTGCACATGGTGGGCGGCGTGGCGGCCCTGGTGGGCGCGAAAATCCTGGGGCCCCGCATCGGCAAATACGGCAAGGACGGCAAGCCCCGGGCCATCCCGGGCCACAGCCTCCCTCTCGGCGCCCTCGGCGTCTTCATCCTGTGGTTCTGCTGGTTCGGCTTCAACGGCTGCTCCACCGTTTCCATGACCGGGGACGACGCGATCCGTTCGGCCGCCGATATTTTCGTCACCACCAACCTGGCGGCGGCCACGGCGACGACGGCGGTGATGATTATCACCTGGATCCGGTATAAAAAGCCCGACGTGTCCATGACCCTCAACGGCTCCCTGGCCGGTCTGGTGGCCATCACCGCCGGATGCGACGCAGTCACGCCGGTGGGCGCGTTCTTCATCGGCCTGATCGCCGCTTTCGTGGTGGTTTTCGGCATCGAGTTCATCGATAAGGTGCTGAAAATCGACGATCCGGTGGGCGCTATCGGCGTGCACGGCCTGTGCGGCGCGACGGGCACCCTGCTGACCGGCCTGTTCGCGGTGGACGGCGGCCTGTTCTACGGCGGCGGCTTCAAAATGCTGGGGGTGCAGGCCCTGGGCGTGGCCGCGGTGATCGCCTGGGTGGGCGTTACCATGACCGTGGTGTTCCAGGTAATCAAGAGAACCATCGGCCTTCGGGTTCCCAAAAATGAGGAAACGGCGGGGCTGGACATCATCGAGCACGGCCTGACAAGCAGCTACGCCGACTTCATGCCGGCGGAGAACGAGGCCGCGGCGGCGGTGCCGGTGGAGGCGGCGGTGCCGGTGGTGAGCACGGCCGGACCGGACGTCAAGCTGACCAAGGTGGTCGTCATCACCCGGCAAAGCAAGTTCGAAGAGTTGAAGGCCGCCCTGGAGCAAATCGGCATCACCGGCCTGACGGTGACCCAGGTGCTGGGCTGCGGCATGCAGAAGGGGCGCCGGGAATACTATCGCGGTGCCGAGGTGGAAACCACCCTGCTGCCCAAGGTCAAGCTGGAGGTCGTCATCAGCAAGGTGCCGCTGGATCTGCTGATTGCCACGGTGCGCCGGGCGCTGTACACCGGCGCTGTGGGCGACGGCAAGATCTTCGTTTACGACGTGGAAAACGTCGTCAAGGTGCGTACCGGCGAGGAAGGCTACGCCGCCCTGCAGGACGAGGACTGAAAACCGCCCCGGTGGCAGCCCGATAAGGGCCGCCACCGGGGCGGTGCTTTATTGTCCGGATTCCTGTCCCGCGTACCGGCGCACCAGCAGCCGCATGGCGTCGAACTGCTGCTCCATCTCCTGCACCAGCTTGAACTGGGTGCGGGCCCGCACCAGGTTGTGCTCGGGATAGGCGGTCTTAAAATAGGTGTCCCCCTGCAAAAAGTCGGTGAGGAACCGCATACCGCATTCCAGCGTCATCAGCCGCGCGCCCCAGGGCAGGCTGTCCAGCTCGGCGGGGGTCAGCACTTCGCCCGCCGTTTCCAGATACCCCTTGACGTACAGCTCGTACAGGCCGATGTCGAAGTGCACCTTATCAAGCTCCGGCTCGTCCTCCGCCGCCGTGCTCGCGCCGAAGCGGATGGAATCGCCGAAATCGTTGGCGGCCAGGCCGGGCATGATGGTGTCCAGGTCGATGATGCACAGCCCCTCGCCGGTGGCGGCGTCAAAGAGGATGTTGTTGAGCTTGGTGTCGTTGTGGGTCACCCGCAGAGGGAGCAGCCCCTGCTCCTGCTGGCGCACCAGCCGGCCGCAGTCCTCCCGCCGGGCCTCGGCGAAGGCGGCCTCCGGCCGGCACCGCCGGGCCCGGTCCATCACGTCCCGGCGCAGCGCCTTTTCAAAAGCCTCGTACCGCCGCACGGTGTCGTGAAAATGCGGGATGGTCTCGTGCAGGCTCGCCGCCGGGTACGCGCCCAGCTGCTTGAGGAAATGCCCGAAGCTGCGGGCGGACTGATAGAACTGCTCCGGCCGCTCCACCGTCTGATAGCAGACGGAATCGGGGATATAGTTGTAGCAGCGCCAGGGCTGCCCCTCGTCGTCCTCGAAATAGTTATGCCCGCACTTGGTCTTGATATAGGACAGGGTGCCCCGGTCGGGGTCGCCGCCCTCCGCGCGGATTACGTCCCGCATGAATTCGGTCACGCCGAAGATGTTTTCCATCACCCCGGCCGGATCCTTGAACACGTTGGTGTTCACCCGCTGGAGCACATAGGTCAGCTCATCCGCCCCGTCCGCGCCGGGCATGTATACCGCGTAGGTTTCGTTGATATGCCCCGCGCCGAAGGGCTTGACGTACCGGCACTGCGTCCCGAAGCCGAAGGCGTACAGCGCGTCCTCCAGCGCCCGGCTGTTCACCCCGTCGATTTGCCGCCGGGTGGAGAAGACCACCTCGCCCGCCTCCACCTTGCGGCCCGGCGCGATGGCACAGTAGGCCTTGACCACGCTGCCCAGGCCCACGTGGGCCCCCGCGCCCACCGTCGTGTCGTGATCCACCACCGCGCCGCTGTTGACCAGCACCGCCCGCTCGATACGGGTGTGGGTGTTGACCACGGCGCGCTGCATGATGAAGCAGCCCGGCCCGATGACCGCGCTGGGGCTGACGACGGCGGAGGGGTGGATGAGGGCGGGCACGGCGTACCCCGCCTGAAGCAGCTTATCCGTCCAGGTCAGGCGCATATCGCTGTTGCCGAAGGCGGCGACGGCGGTGTCGAATTCCGCGCGCTTGGCGTGATAATCGCAGCATTTCCCCGCCACGTCCGCCCCCTTGGCGGCGTCGTCCAGGAACATGACGGGGGCGTACCCCAACAAGCCGGCGGTTTCCTTGACCATCTGGCCGAACCCTCCGGCCCCGAGAATGAGTAAGCTGGGCATAAGCGGCTCTCCCTTCCCTATGTACAATGAAAAAACAGAATCCCCGCGAAGCCATCGGCAACGCGGGGATTTTCATGGAGCATCTAAGCAGATTCGAACTGCTGACCTCATCCTTACCAAGGATGCGCTCTGCCGACTGAGCTATAGATGCAAGTGGCGACCCGGAACGGGCTCGAACCGTCGACCTCTAGCGTGACAGGCTAGCGTTCTAACCAGCTGAACTACCGGGCCACTTGACCGCCGGATGCCGGAGCATCCACGATATCCAGGTGCCCGGACATCAGCGACGGTGTATATTATAAGCGATAGCACGTGGTTTGTCAATCATTTTCTGCAAGAAAAAATACAAAAAGTTTTATTTCCCAGCATCGCCCTTTTCCCGCCGGTTTTCGGGCGTTTCTCCGCCCAGGTCGCCGCGCATGGCCGCCCCGGGGCGGATGGCGGCCCGGCCGTATTTCAGCCGGATCCGATCCATGGCGGTCTCCAGGCGTTCCCGCTTATCATGGCGCTCCCCCTCCCCGTCGTCGAACAGGGACAGCTGCTCCCCCTCGTCCCGGTCGGTCAACTGCAGGCCGGTCAGGGAGAGCATGCGGATGGGCTTGTCCATGCTCCAGGAGCGGCGGAGGATGTCCATGGCCGCCGCGGCCAGCTCGGCGGCCAGATTGGTCGGCCGGCGCAGGGGCTGCTGCCGGGAAATGGTCTGCAGCGCCGGGTTCTTGACGATCACCTGCACCGTCCGGCACCAAAGCCCCTGGCGGCGCAGCCGTTCGGCCACACTGTCGGCGAGCAGGAGCACCCCCGCCCGCACGTCCTCCTCCCCCGTCAAATCCCGGGGAAAGGTCATGTTATTGCCCACCGACTGGATGTCCCGTCCCTGCGCCGCCAGGCGGACCGGGCTGTCGTCCAGCCCGCACGCGTAGCGGTGCAGCATCTCCCCCAGCCGCCCGAGGGCGCGGGTCAGCCGGTACGGGTCCGCCCCGGCCAGCTCCCCGATGGTATGGATGCCCATGCCCGCCAGGGTGGCCGCCGCCTTGTCCCCCACGTACAGCAGCGCCGCGGCCGGCAGGGGGAACACCACCTGCTTGTAATTCTCCCGGGTGATCACCGTCGTGGCGTCCGGCTTGCGGTAATCGCTGCCCAGCTTGGCAAAAATTTTGTTGAACGACACCCCCACCGATATGGTCAGGCCGGTCTCCTCCCGCACCGTCCGGCGCAGGGCGTCGGCGATGGCCTGCCCGCCGCCGAACAGCCGGCGGCTGCCGGTCACGTCCAGCCAGGATTCGTCAATGCCGAAAGGCTCCACCATGTCGGTGTACCGCGCATAAATGGCGTTGACCCGGCGAGAATATTCCTCGTAGAGCTCCCGGTGGGGCGGCACCAAAACCAGTCCCGGGCATTTCTGCCGCGCCTGGAAAACGGTCTCCGCCGTCCGGACGCCCCGCTGCTTGGCCAGCTCGTTCTTGGCGAGGATGACGCCGTGACGGTGCTCCGGATCGCCGCACACCGCCATGGGCACCCGGCGCAGGGCGGGATCGCGCACCCCCTCCACCGAGGCGTAAAAGCCGTTGCAATCGCAGTGCAGGATGGTGCGATCCATGCGCCGTTTTCCCCCTTTCTTCCGCCGCAGGCGGCTCTACCAAAAATCTTTCGAAATTCTTCAAGAAATACCGATTGACCTTCCGGGCCGGAAGGTATATAGTTGGAAAGAAAGGCATACCTTTCTTTCCAACGGTTTTTGTGGAAAGGAATGCGTCATGGCTATGAAATGAAAGCAAGGGCTTTTCGTCCCCTGTTTCCGACAATTTGTCCGAAAGGATGACCCCGGCATGGAAGAAGCCCTCAAAGTCGTTTCCTTCAACGTCAAACGCGACTCGATTTTTCACGGATCCCACTCCTGGACCAACCGGCGGGAGCTGGTCACCCGCCTCATCGAGGAATCCGGCGCCGCCATCGTGGGCGTGCAGGAGCTGATGCCCGCCATGAAGGAGGATATCCGCCGCCTGCTCACGGACTACAGCATTTTCGGCTGGGGCCGCACCCGCAAGCGCACCAACGAGCATTCCGCCATCCTGGTGCACGAGCCGGACTGGGCCGCCGTGTACGACCAGACGTTCTGGCTCTCCAAGCATCCGGAGAAAAGCGGCAGCCGCGCCTATTTCGCCATGTTCCCCCGCATCTGCACCGTGTGCGAGGTGTATTCCAAGGAGCTTGGGCAGAAAATCCGGGTGTTCAACACCCATTTCGACCACGTCTGCGGCCCGGCGCGGAGCCTGGGCGTGCGCACCATCCTGGAGTATATGCACCGGTACAACCTGCGGGAAAAGCTGCCCACCATCCTCATGGGGGATCTCAACGCCCGCCCGGGCAGCAAGCCGGTGAGGATGCTGTCCGAAAACCGGCATCCCTTTACCGACATCCATCTGACCAGCGTCTATTCCCGCTTTGATACGAAGGATATCCACAATTCCTATCACGGCTTCCGGGGCCGGTGCAAGGGCCGCCGCCCCATCGATTACATCTTTGTCAGCGACGATTTTCAGATTCAGGACGCCTATCTGGACACCAGCAGCCTGGACGGCCGGTATCCCTCCGACCATTTCCCCCTGGTGGCTGTTCTGAGCGTCCGGAAAAAAGCGGCGGAATAAACGGCATAAAGCCGGGGCGGCAAACGCCCCGGCTTTTCATTATGTGCCATGTGCTGCATCCCGCCTGTACGGTTTTACAGATACTGCCACAGCTCCTCGTGGGGCGCGGCCATGACCGAGCTGCTGCAAAACAGCCCCTGCTGCTTGGCGTAGTCTCCGCCGGCCTCCACCGCCGCGGTCACGTCGCTGACCTCGCCGGTGAGCATGACGACGCCCTTGCCGCCCATGCCGCGGGAGACCCGCAGGTCGAGGATCTCCACCTTGGAGGTCTTGACCGCCGTGTCCGCCGCCTTGATGGCGCTGGCGGCGGAGAAGGTCTCCACAATGCCCAGCGCGCCGGTGGCCACCGCCGTCTGCGCGCCCATGAGGGCCTTGACGACCGATTCGTCGATGCGGCCCATCAGCACCGCGTCCACGATGTAGCTGCCGTAGAAGGAGCGAACCCGTTCCAGGGCCGTCTGCACGTCCGAGAGGTTCCCGGTCAGCAGGATCTCATATTTTCCCGGGCAGGAGGGATGCGCCGAAATCAGGCGGACGCCCGCCGATTTCAGCGCGCTGTCGCACGCCTCCACACCCTTTGCAATGCTTTTTATCTCAATGACGCCAACTGCGTATACCATCTGCCATCAACCTTTCCGGATGTTCCGTTTGTCTTTCCTCTCAGGCCGTCACAATGACCACGGCGCCCGCGTCGGCGGAGGCCACCCGACCGGATACCGGCGCGTGGATGTTGGCCGACACGACGCCCGCCGCGGCCCCGACGATGTCCCCGGCCCGCACGGTGTCCCCAGCCTTGACGGCGGGGGCGGCGGGAGCGCCCACATGCTGGCGCATGGGAAGGGTCACCCGGGAGGGGACGTAGCCGTCGGGCAGGAAATCGGGCACGGCGTCAAACGGCGCGACGCCAATGCGGGTCATAAACCGATCGCTGGGCAGCATCCGGTATTCCCGGTCGGGATCCACCGTAAGCTCCCCCTTATGCTGGTAGCGCAGCTTGTTCTTGGCCAGGATCCCCTTGACCTGGGCGTACACCCGGCGGGGGCTGATCCCCTGGCAGCAGGCGGTCAGCTCGCAGACGCCACAGGCGCTGCACACCTGGGCCTCGGTGAACGCCTCGGGCATCTCCTCCACGAGGGACAGCGAGGTGCGCACGATCTTATGGGGCCGCAGGGGGTACCCGATGAGGGCGCGGGGGCACATCTCGGAGCAGAGGGTGCACTGGCAGCAGTTGGAGGAGGCGTGGGCCATCACCGCCCGGTTCTGGCTGAGCTTGCTGGTGATGGCGGGGATGTCGTCGGGCAGAATCAGCAGCCCCTTGGTGGTTTTGGTGATCACTGCCGTGTCCGGGTTGATGACCGGGCCCATGGCAGGGCCGCCGTCGATGACCACGCAGCCCTCCGGCACGCTCACGCCCAGATGGGCGAACAGCTCGGCCACGCCGGTGCCCACCGGCACCTTCAGAGACACGGGACGGGCCACCTTGCCGCCGATGGTCACCCATTTTTCTGTCACCGGCAGGCCTTCCTTCACCGCCCGATCCACATTATACAGAGTCTCGGCGTTGAAGACCAGCACCCCGGCGGACAGGGGCAGGCTGCCAGGGGTAACCACCCGGCCCAGCACCTGATAAATCAGGATGATTTCATCCCCCATGGGATAGACGTCGGGGAGAATATGTACCTTCACGTGGGAGGACACCGCGTCCCCGTGGCTGAGCCCCAGGCGCTTGGCGGTGTGAGCCTTGACGCCCAGGTACCCATTGGGGATCCCCGCCGCCTCCATGACGGTTTCGGCGCCGGAGGCAATGCGCTCCATGGCCCGCTTCATCACATAATAGTCGGTATACAGCAGCGGCTCGCATTCGGCGGCGTTGATAATCAGGGAGTCGGCCCCCTCCGCCACCTTGACGGCGGTGGGAAAACCGGCGCCGCCCGCGCCCACACAGCCCGCGTCCGCTATCCGTTTTTTCAGTTCGTTGATGTTCATCTCGATGTTCCTTCCATCCTAGAGCAGTCTGACAAGAGCGCGACAGCCGTTAATAATCGACGATGCCCACGACCACCGCGTCCACCGGCGCCTGCTGATTCGGCAGAGCCAGCCGCGCGCTGCTGCCCGTGGTGACCAGCACGGTTTCCCCGATGCCGGCGCCCAGGCTGTCGATGGCAATGATATACTTATCGGTTTCCTGCCGGTTTTCCATCAGGCGGATTTCCAGAATGGTGGAACCGATGATTTTTTCGTTTTTCCGGGTCGACACCACATTGCCGACCACCTTCCCCATCAGCATAGCAAACCTCAGCCTTTCCGCCGCCCCGCGGCGCGTTACTCCTTATTTCGTGTCCTGCAAGACCTTCACCTGGGCCCCGTTGCCAATGCCGGCGGCGTTGGCGTCGTCGGTATCGATGTGCATTTCCAGACGGAACTGGGGGCTGACCCGGATCTGCACGTCGTAAAACCGGGTACGGCGGGCGCCGTCGGTCTCCACGGTGACAGTATCTCCGTCCTTCAGGCCGAAGGCCTCCCCGTCGGCGGGGCTCATATGGATGTGCCGGTTGGCGATGATGCAGCCTTCCTCGATGGTCACCACGCCCTTGGGGCCGACGATGGTCAGCCCGGCGCTTCCCGCCGTGTCGCCGGATTCGCGCACCGGGGGCTTGACCTTGAGGGTGAAGGAATCGGTGCGGGAAATCTCCACCTGGGTCTTTTTCCGCACCGGGCCGAGCACCCGCACATTCTCAATGGGCCGCAGGGAGGGCCCGATGATGGTCAGCAGCTCCTTGCAGGCATACTGCCCCGGCTGAGACAAATCCTTCAGAGGGGTGAGCGCATAGCCCTTGCCGAAGAGGATTTCCACATGCTCCTGGGTCAGATGGATATGGCGGTTGGACACGCCGACGGGAACGGCTTGAGGGGCGGCGGCCCCTCCCTGTTCCCGCAGAACACGGCGGACAATTTCCGAAACGACAGCAGCGTCCACACTCATGGTTGACGGCCTCCTTACACGGCTCTATATAATCAAACGCGTTATGAGCAAAATCAAAGCACCTGGGTGGATGGACGGACCGGGACGCGCGCATCCCCGCGGCGGGGGGGCGCGTTGCAAAAACTTGCAACGCGCCCTTGAAAAACCGCTTGCAGGCCACCCTTCATGGCCCGCATTTCGCGTCTTATAGACGCGAAACCACGCTTTTTCTCAATCTCTGTGATTTTAGCAAAGCGCTTATTTGAGAACGGGCAGCAGCTTCTCCACGTCGTTATGGGGACGGGGAATCACGTGGGTGGCGATGACTTCGCCCAGGCGGGACGCGGCAGCGCCGCCGGCCTCGACGGCGGATTTCACGGCGCCGACGTCGCCGCGCACCATGATGCTCACCAAGCCGGATCCGATTTTCTCAGAGCCGATGAGGGTGACGTTGGCCGCCTTGACCATGGCATCGGCGGCTTCGATAGCGGCCACCAGGCCGCGGGTTTCCACCATTCCTAAAGCTTCCATTGTTGGTTCCTCCGTGTATTGTTATTCCTTATTTCAGAACGGGCAGCAGCTTCTCCACGTCGCCGTGGGGGCGGGGAATCACGTGGGTGGCGATGACTTCGCCCAGGCGGGACGCGGCAGCGCCGCCGGCCTCGACGGCGGCCTTCACAGCGCCGACATCGCCGCGCACCATGATGCTCACCAAGCCGGATCCGATTTTCTCAGAGCCGATGAGGGTGACGTTGGCCGCTTTCACCATGGCGTCGGCGGCTTCGATAGCGGCGACCAGGCCGCGGGTTTCTACCATTCCTAAAGCTTCCATGTTCGTTTTCTCCTTTTTCATAACAGGGGTGGTGGTGGCGGGCTGAGCCGCCGCGGACGGGGCCGCTTTGCGGGAGGCCGGGCGTTTGGCCGCCGGGGCGGCTTTGGACGCAGGCTCCTCCACGGCCTTGGCGGCAGGGGTCTTCTTGGCTTCTGCCATGGAATCGCATCCTTTCGCGGGAATGAAACCGCTGCCTCAGCGGTCAGTCGGTATACAGGAATTTGGTCACCTCGGGATGGGGGTTGGCGATGACCTCGCAGAGCTTCACCTTCCCCACCCGGGCCGCCGCTTCCCGGCCGGCCTCAGCCGCCGCGGTCACGTCGGAGACCGTTCCGTCCACCACAATCGTCACCAGGCGGCCGCCCAGGCGTTTTTCCACATGGATGAGCCGCACGTCGGCCGCCTTGAGCATGGCGTCCAGGCCGGTGATGGCCGTGACCATAGCCTGCACTTCCAAAAGGGCAATGGCTTTGTTCATGTCGGGTACCGTGCCTTTCCAGAGCGAATTGAGCCGGTCTGTCGAGAGCTTAGAACCTGTACCAATAGCCTGAAATGGTCAGGCTTTGAGCGGATTTTTCACCAGACAAGGCGGAAAATCGCCGCACTCCTTGATGGAATGCAAGATTTGACAACGCCGTATGGTGAAAAATCCGCCAATGAATGGCCCTTGAACGGCTATTGGGACTGGTTCTTACTTCAGGACAGGCAGCAGCTTCTCCACGTCGCCGTGGGGGCGGGGAATCACGTGGGTGGCGATGACTTCGCCCAGGCGGGACGCGGCAGCGCCGCCGGCCTCGACGGCGGCCTTCACAGCGCCGACATCGCCGCGCACCATGATGCTCACCAAGCCGGATCCGATTTTCTCAGAGCCGATGAGGGTGACGTTGGCCGCTTTCACCATGGCGTCGGCGGCTTCGATAGCGGCGACCAGGCCGCGGGTTTCTACCATTCCCAATGCTTCCATCATATCGTTTTTCTCCTTTTATGACAAGTGTTTTTTCCAATGAGCGGGGTCAATATTCTTCAAGATACGCTGTGTTCAGCTTATCCTTGCCCAGAGCGTTAATGCGGGCCATCTTCTCGGTATCGGCCTCCTGCCGGGAGATCATGTGGCTGGTCACCAGCAGCCCCCGGCTCTCCGCCAGCGCGACGCCCGCCTGCATGCCGGCCTCCACCGCCGCCACGTCCCCCTCGAACTTGATGGTCATCAGCAGAGGAACCTCCGCCGCGTCGCCGTTCGCGGGTTTATTTTTGTCCAGCGCGACGATGGTCACGTCCGCGGCCTTCGCCACGGCGTCGGCCACCACGATGGAGGTGGTGAAGCCGAAGACCTCAATCAAACCAAGCGCCATACTGTGTACCCGTACCTTTCTGAGAGTTCCCGCATCCTATTAATGCGGGAAAAGACCGTTTTCGCGGCGTTCGCCGCGAAATGCGAGCCGCCGTCCTGGCTCGCAAGGGGTTTTCCAAGCTGAATCGTAAGCTTCGCTTACGCTTCAGCCACATAGGCGATCTTAATGCCCTTCTGGGACACGTTGACCTCCATGGCCTCGTTGAGCTTATCCAGCGGGAAGCTGTGGGTAATCAGGTCCTCGATCGGAATCTTCATCTCCCGCGCCTGCTTGAGGAAGGCGATGGTGGTGGGATAATCCGACGCGCTGTAATCCCAGGAGCCGACCAGGTTGATCTCCTTATTGCACAGGGCGAAATGGGGGTTGATGGTGCATTCGCCGTTGTTGACGAAGAAGCCCATCTCGCACAGCCCGCCGCCCCGGCGGATGTAGCTGTAGATATCGGCGGCCGCGGGGGGCGCGCCGGTGCACTGGTACGCAAAGTCGGCGCCCATGCCGTTCGTGACCGCCTTGACGGCCGCGACCCGCTTCTCCAGGGTATCGGCCTCGCGGAAGTTGATGACCGTCTTGACGCCCAGCTTCTTGGCCATCTCCAGGCGGGAGGCGGAGCCGTCCACCGCGATGAGGTGATTGATGCCCGCCGCGCGCAGCACCGCGATCATCATCAGGCCCACCGGGCCGCAGCCCTGGATGAGCACCTTGCTGCCGAAGTTTAACAGGCCGGTGCCGTTGCCCCGGCCCAGGGCGTGGACACACACGCACGCCAGCTCCAGCAGCATCCGCTCCTTCAGGTTCAGGTCGTTGACCTCGAAGTAGGTCGCGCCCTTGCCGCTGATGAGCAGGTGGGTGGAGAACCAGCCGTTCAGGTGTTTGTCCGGGCTGTCGGAAATCAGGCCGAAGATGCCCTGGTTATCGCACAGGTTGGTGGTGCCGGGATGCAGGCGGCAGATGCCGCATTCGCCGCAACTGATGACCGAGGTCACCAGCTTATCCCCCACCTTCAGGGGCTTGCCGGCGGTGTCGCACTTGATATTCTTGCCCAGCGCCACGATTTCGCCGGTGCCCTCGTGGCCGAGGACCACCGGGGCCAGGCCGAAGGGGTCGCCCTTCCACTCGTGGACGTCGGTGCCGCAGACGCCGCAGCCCTCTACCTTGACCAGGATGTCGTTGTCGCCCACCTGGGGCATGGGGAATTCCTTGACCTCGATGGTCTTGGGGCCGGTGAGCATGGCGACCCGGGCGGTGGCGGGGATGCCCGCGGCCTTTTTCGGAGCGGAGGCCCCGCCCATCTGGGTGAGGACCTGACGCACGATGCTCTCCACCTGATTCGCATTCAAATCCATGTTTGCACCTCAATTTCTATCCGTTGATTGACTCGTTTATATGATGCGGAAGTTATCCGCCATCACGCAGCGGCGCTTGCGGGTGTAGCTGCGGGCGGAGGTGATGCCCTCGCCCGTGGGGCCCGCGATGGTGAAGGTGGTATGTCCTTCCCCGCCGAAGCCGATGCCCGCGTAGGACGGGGCGTTCTTGACGAAGATGGTGGTTTCCACCGCCTTGGCGAACCGGCTGAGATGATCCACATTCTTGGAATGCATGTGGGCGGTGTGCCGGTTGCCGTGCTCGGCCTTGACGGCCAGGTCGATGGCCTCGTCGATGTCCCCCACCCGCACGATGGGCAGGATGGGCATCATCAGCTCCTCCTGCACGAAGGGATGGCCGAAATCCGTCTCGCAGATGAGGCAGCGGATTTCCTTGTCCGCCTTGACCCCGATCATGGAAAGCAGCACGTCGGCGTCCCGGCCCACGCACTTGCGGTTGATGACGCGGCGCATTTTGCCGGTTTTCTTGTCCTCCTGATCGACCAGGACGATCTGGGCCAGGGCGTCGGCCTGTTCGGCGCTCATGAGATAGGCGCCGTTCTGCCGCATGTAGTGGATCAGCTCGTCGGCGATATTCTGGAAGGCGAAAACCTCTTTTTCCGCGATGCAGGGCAGGTTGTTATCGAAGGTGCAGCCGTCGATAATGTCCTTGGCGGCCTTGCGGATGTCGGCGGTGTCGTCCACGATGACGGGGGGATTGCCCGCGCCCGCGCCGATGGCCTTCTTGCCGGAGGAGAGCACCGCCCGCACCACGCCGGGACCGCCGGTGCAGACCAGCAGCTTGATAGCGGGATGGGTCTGCATGACCTTGGCGGTCTCCATGGTGGGCTTGGCCACCGAGCAGACCAGGATTTCGGGGCCGCCCGCCGCCTTGGAGGCCCGGTTGACCAGGTCGACGGCGTAATTCGAGGTGGCAATGGCGTGAGGGTGAGGGTTGAAGACCACGCCGTTGCCCGCGGCCACCATGCCGATGCTGTTGCACAGCACCGTTTCGCTGGGGTTGGTGCTGGGGGTGATGCTGCCCACCAGGCCGAAGGGGGCCATTTCCACGAGGGTCAGGCCGTGGTCGCCGGTACGCGCCTCGGACACGATGTCCTCGGTGCCGGGGGTTTTGTCCGCCACCAGCAGGTGCTTGGCGGTCTTATGCTCCACCCGGCCCATGCCGGTTTCGGCCACGCCCAGGCGGGCCATGGTTTCGGCCTCGGCCCGGGTCAGGCGGCGGATTTCGGTGATGATTTTCTCCCGCTGCTCCACCGTCATCTCTCTGAGGGCCTTATAGCCGGCCGCCGTGGCCTCGATGGCGGCTTCCATACTCTCGAAAATCCCAATGAATTTCCGGCCGCCGTACCCGGTGGCATCCCACTGTGCGGCCGGCGCGGAGGCGTCCGGAAGGCTGCGCAGAACCTGTTCCACGATTTTCTCGATTTGTGCTTCGGAAATTTCAAAAGCCAAGGGTTTCCATCTCCTTTTCAAAAAGCTGCACGCCGTAGTCGCACAGGGCGGTGTCCTGCTCGGCGGAACCGCCGCTGACCCCCAGGCCGCCGACGATGACGCCGCCGCGCATCAAGGGGGCGCCCCCGCCGAAAATCACAATCCGGCCCTGGTTGGTGTGCTGCACCCCGTAGAGGGGGGCGCCGGGCTGGGCCAGCCGGCCCACCTGCTCGGTGGTCATTTTCAGGGAAACCGCCGTGAACGCCTTATTGGAGGCCACGTCCACGCTGGCGATGTATGCGTCGTCGTCCCGCTGGAGGGCGACGGCGTTGCCGCCGGCGTCGCAGACGGCGGCCACCACCCGGAAGCCCTGCTCCCTCGCGCGCAGCCGGAGGGCCCGGCAGAGGGCCGCGGCCTGATCGCAGAAGCCGTCCGCCGTCAGGGCCGAAGCCATGACCGGCGCGGCCGGGGCCGGGGACGGGGCGGGCGTCGTGCGGTCGCAGACGCGGGCCAGAGCGTACAGCAAATCCGACAAGCGGTTCATCCAGGCCAGCACGTCGCGGTTCACGCCGCCGGTCTGGGAGGCGGCCACCGCGCAGCGTTCCGCCCGGCGGGCCACGGCGCGGGCCAGATCCAGGGCCGCGCCGCCCTCTGAACCGCCCGGCAGGATGAAGCCGCTGAAGGGCGGGACGTTTTCCATCAGGGAATCGATGGCGGCTTCCAGCTGCCGCACCTTCTCGCCGGTGGCGAATTTCTGGCCGCCGGCCAGCTCGCCGTTCAGGGCGATGACATGGCCCTGGATCTCCTCCAGCAGAGGGGCCAGGGAGGCCGGGGCCTTCCGCTTGGCCACCCCCAGGGCCGACGTGAACTCGTCCAGGGTGCCCAGCAGCTCGAAAATCGGGCTGTTCTTGGGGATATTCATCCGGGTGATGGTACTCGCCCGGCCGCCGTCGCCTTTTTTCGTATAGAGTTCCATGCCGCTGCGCGTCACCTCCTTCGCGGGGGACATTCCCCCCTAGTTTCATACCGTCTTTTCCATGGTTCATGCGTCGTCCGCCAGCGCCAGGCCCAGAGCCACGGCGCTGTGTGGGGGCAGAAAGCCCAGCAGGTTGGCCCGGCCGGTGGTGATCCGGTAGGCCATCAGGTGCTCGGCCAGCAGATCGGCGATTTCGAAGTCCTGGGAGCTGCCGCCCACCAGGGCTACCGAGCCGATTTGCCGCAGATCGCCGTCCGGCGCCACCCGGCGCAGGGCCCGTTCCGCGTTGGCGATAAACACCTTGCGCTTGGCTTCCCGCCGCACCAGGGCGATGCGGTCGATGCTCAGCCGCTTGGAGGAGCGGACAGGCACCAGGGTATCCCCGGCCACGATGACCACCCGGGCAAACAGCTCGGGGGGCAGCGGCTCGCTGACGAACTTGACGCTGCCGTCCTCAAAGCGGAGGAACAGCAGGCCCTCCACCTTGGCCAGGGGGTATTTCTTGATAAGCTCCGCCGTGTCCCGGTCGTGCAAATCCAGCTCGAGGTCGATGATCCGGGTGACCATCTCCCCCGCGCCCGCGTGGTGGACAGCGGTGATCGCGCCGTTTTCGTCGATGAGCGCCGCGTCGGTGGATCCGCCGCCCAAGTCCAGGATGGCCAGGGGAACGCCGGCGCCGGGGGTGGTCATGGCGCCCTTAAGGGCCATTTCGGCCTCCCGGCCCGCCACACGGACGAAAATCCCCGTCCGGCGGGACAGCTCCTCGGCGATAGCCTGCATGGGCAGACGGGAGGTCTGCACCATGGCGGCGAGCATCACCACGTTTTCCATGGCCGATTCCCCGGCCAGGCCGCCGGCCACCTCCACCGACGAAAAGGTATCGGCGGCCAGCATATCCACGATATGCAGCTCCTCCGGGGACTGGCCGGTCAGGGAGGCCATGCCGGCCTTCACCCGGGAGAGGAGGGCGCCCGCGTTGGTGTTGGGCTCTCCGGTAATGTCCCGGATGTCGCCCGCCTGGGCGACGGCCTTCATCAGGGCGTCCGCCCCGGCGTTCACGTCCAGGCGGGCGCGGCCGCGGTCGCCCTGGATGTCCACGGTGCCGGCGGGGATTTTGCTGACCTTGACGCTGGCCCCCTCGGCGCGGAGCACCACGCCGGAGCGGCAGCCGATGAGGCTGCGGGCCACGGGGATGGCGTCCCGGGTTTCCTGCGGCGTGAGGCCGAACAGGCCGGCCAGGCCGTAGGGATTGGAGAGGGTCTTGACGCTCTCGCCGTTTTTCGCCACCTCCACGGCGGCGGGGACGCCGGGCTCCACCTTTTCGAGGTGGGCCACCTCGTCCACCACCGGGATGGGGGTTTTCAGCCGGTTGGCAATCAGCACGCCGTCGTCCTTCCGGCAGATGGCGGCCACCACCCGGCAGCCGGCGGGGGCGTTGTTCAGGATTTCCGCCGCCCGGTAATAGGGGCAGTCCCCGTCCACCAGGGCCACCACGTCGCCGGAGGCTTCGGCCAGCCGGGCGATGGGGACGGTTTTCCCCACGGCCAGCCCCTCGCCCCCGGGGGTGTCCGGGTTATGGCCGATCATGGCGGAGCCGATGACGGTGGTTTCGCTGACCGTGTCCATGGACAGGTCGCTGATGACCGGAGCCGCCTGGTTGAGGCGGATCTGCGCCACGTCAGCGTAGGCAAGCCCCGCCGCCCGCAGCGCCTCGTCCAGGGCCTCCAGACAGCCCTTCGCGTTATCGGGGGTGCCCTTGACGCCGGTGGTGGCGGTCATGGCGCCGGCCAGATAGCGGCTTTCGCCGTCCAGCTTTTCCAGCAGGACGGCCTCGGTGGTGGAATTGCCGATGTCGATGCCCGCCACCACGCGCCCGGCACGTGCCATGTCTCCACCACCTTTCTGTCAGCCGGGGAGCAGAATGCCCCGTTTCTCATAAATCTCCAGCGCTTCCCGCACCAGGCGGGCGCACATGGCCGCGCCGTAGTCATTCTCCAGGGTGGCGGCCATCTGCTCAAGCTGGGCCTTGGTGGCCCGGTTGGGCCGCAGGAGGTCGTACATCTCAATAACCTTATCGTCGGGCACGGCGGTCATTTCCGCCGCCCGGCGGAGGTTTTCGGCCATCTGCTTTTTTCCCGCGCTTTCGGCCACGTCGGCCTGGCAGAGGAGCATGTCCCGGGAAATACGCAGATCCTCGCCGGTAATGGCCCCGCTGCGCACGGCCTCCATGGTGATGGCCTCCATCGGTTTGCCGGTGGGGGTGCGCACCACCTCGGGGTGCTTCTCAAGCAGCGGGTAATCCGCGGCGGTGAAGCGGCCGGCGTGGGCGGCGGGGGCCGGAGCGCCGCCGGTCTGTTCCAGGAGCTCGCGGGTGATTTTCGCCACCAGCGCCTCCATCGCGTCAGCCATGCCAGGTCACCTCCAATTCCACGGGGGGAGCGCCTTCCACGATATGCTCCGTCTCCTTAATATGGAGGATGGCGGCCCGGGCCTGGAATTTGGGGCGCACCATAAAGTCGTTGGCGACCGCCACCGGCACCGGGGACTGGCCCTTGGCGTACCGGGCGGCGTTCTTGCCGATTTGGCGGTAAATCTCCAGGGTGATGAGGGGGGCCTGGGGGAACAGCTCCAGGTTGGTCAGGGGGAAGAGATCCTTCTGATGGATGACCGCCGTGCCCTTGGACTGGATGCCGATGCCGATGCCCGAGCCGCTGAGCTTAGCGGCCCGCTGGGCGATGAAGGACACGTCCGAGATGTCGCGGAAGCGGACAAACCGGGCGCGCAGCCCTTCCTCCTCGATGCCGGCGCTCAGCTCCCGCAGCACGTCGGCATGGGCCAGGCCGCCGATGGTTTTCACCTGGGAGAGGGCGAAGGCCGGGGCCACGCCGATGACCACCTCGTCCGGGGTGACGCCGGGCTTGGCCTCCTCCCCGTCGCGGACAGTCATGAACAGGCCGTCCGTCCGGGGCGCGGCGGGAGCGGTTTCCCCCGCCCGCAGGGTCTCGAGCACCTTTTCGGTGACGAGGGCGACCAGTTCTTCATTGAGTTCCATGGCTTCGCCCTCCTTACTGAATCGACGCGCAGTCAAAGGCCTGCGGGATGTTTTTGACCCGTTCCCATTCCGCCCCGTCCAGGCGGTAGCCGGTGCCGGGGCCTTGGTAGGTGTTCGGGTTGTTGACGCTGCTGTGCACGTGGAAATCCTTGTCCAGGATGGCCGCCGTGTGCAGGTAATCGCCGGAGACCCGCTGCTTGAGCATTTCGAGCAGGGAGGCGGCGATGTCGGAAAAGCCGGAGGCGTCCAGGGCCTTGACCACGTCCAGGCCGCCGATTTCGCCGTCCTGGATCCGCTTGGCGGCCTTGAGGTCCTCGTTGACGTCCCGCAGGGCGGTGACGTCCTTGCTGCCGTTGGCCAGGACGTTCTGCTCCACTTCCTCGTCGGAAACGGGCGGGAAGCCCAGCCGGTCGAACACAGCCTGCATGGCCTTGGCGGCCCGCAGCCGCACGGCGTGCACGGCCTCCTCCGTCACCGGACGCAGGCCGCCGTCCACCTTCAAGTCCCGCTGGAGGATGTTGTAATCGTCGAAGTCCTCCGCGTCGAAGTTGGAGCCGGCGAACATGTTGTCGTAGTTGGGCACCGAGCTGTAGCCGGAGAAGATGAAGTCGGTGCCGGGGAGCATCTGCATCAGCATCCGGGCGGTGCGCCGGATGTCCGAGTGGGAAAAGCTCTGGTCATTGCCGGAGGCGACCTCCAGGCCGAGCATGGCGGCCAGCAGGTTCTCCGCGAGCACCTCCCGGATGCCGGAGGGCACCGCGCCCACCAGGCCGATGCAGCTGATGGATCCGTTCTGGGTGCCCTGCACGCCGCCGCCCTTGATCATCAGCAGGCAGCGGGCCTCCAGGTAGAGCATGGATTTCTTCTCCGCGTGGCCCATGAGGGCCTCGCTGCCCGATCCGGAGGTGCAGCGCATCTTCATGCCGCGGGACGCGTAGGCCGCGGCGAGGAAGGTCTTGGAATACGGGGTGTCGTCCCCGTCGATAAACACTTTTTCGGTGCCGTAAACCGAGATGGTTTCCGCGTAGGTGGTCAGGCCGAGCATCCCGAGCTTCAGCTCGGTGGCCTCCTCCACCGCGCACTGGGAGAGCACGCCAGGGCGGCCGCACTGGGATCCGACCAGAAGCCCGAGGGCGCACAGCGGCGCGTACCGGGCGATGCCCACCGTGGTTTCGGTTTCGGCGAAGCCGCGCAGGGCGGCCTCCGCCGCGTCGCAGGCGATTTGCACCGGGTTATCCCGCAGGTTGGTGACATGGCACTGGTTGGAGGGGGTGCTGCGCTCCCGCATCTTCTGCATGGCCATCATCATTTCCACCACGTTCATGTGGCGGAGCACCTCGCACAGCCGGGCGGGGGTCATGCCCCCGGCCAGCCGGTTGATGACCGTTTTGTCCACGTGGATATCCACCAGCATCCGGGCCATCTCCAGCGGGTCGACGGCCATGGCCTCCTCGGCGGCGTCCAAATCGATGGCGTGATCCGCGAGGAACGCGTCCATGAAGTCGAAATCCGCCCGGGCCTTGCCGTCCATCTCCACGATCCGGCCGTTCTCCATACGCAGGGAGGACGGCGGATCATAGGGGGATTCCATGGCCGCGATGCCCGCCTCCGGCCATTCGGTGACGAAACCGTCTTGATTTACGGGGCGCTGTGCCAGCGCCTGGAACCGTTTGCTTTGCGGCACAAACACCACCTCCTGTGGGGGTTAGCACCCCCACTCTAAAAATCCTTTCAGGATTTTTCCGCCCCCGCTATGGACGTACATCCTGAAACCTGTGGGGGATAAATCCCCCACTCTAAAATCCTTTCAGGATTTTTTCACCCCCGCTATGGAAGCAAATCCTGAAACCCGTGGGGGGCTACGATAAATCCCCCACTCTAAAAATCCTGTCTTACTTCTTCAGCTCGGCGAGAACCTTGCGGGTGATTTCGGCCACCAGGTCGTCGCTGACGTCGGCCGGGGCGGCAGAGCCGCAGGAGCAGGAGGCGGAAGTGCCGGCGGGCAGGTTCTGCTTGCACTTGCAGTTTTCGGTGCCCAGGTTGGGGCACTTCTTGCAGCCCGGGTGCTTGCCGGGGATCTGCATCTTCACCCGCAGTTCCATCAGCTTGGCCAGCTCGTCGCAGGTCAGCTCGTTCTGGTTGCCCAGCTGCTGGGCCATGAGGGCGATTTTCGCGGAGAACTCCACCTCTTCCATGACGAAGAAGGCTTTGGTCAGGTTGCAGCCGACGGTCAGAGCGCCGTGGTTCTGCAGCAGGAAGGCGTCGTGGGTCTGGATGTAGGGCTCCAGGGAATCCGGGATTTCCATGGTGGAGGGGGTGCCGTATTTGCAGATCGGCACGTCGCCCAGCACCAGGATAGCCTCGGGCAGGAGGTACTTATCCAGCGGGATGCCGGCCACGGCGTAGGCGGTGGCGGTCGGCGGATGGGCGTGCACCACGGCGTTCACGTCCGGGCGCTCCCGGTAGACGCGCATATGCATTTTGATTTCGGAGGAGGGGTTCAGCTTGCCCTCCAGCTTGTTGCCGTCGGCGTCGATTTTGATGATCATGTCGGGGGTCATGAAGCCCTTGGACACGCCGGTGGGGGTGCAGTAATATTCGTTCTCGCTGACCTTGACGGAGATATTGCCGTCGTTGGCCGCGACGAAGCCGTTCATGTAAATCCTCCGGCCGATTTCGCAGATTTCCTTTTTGATTTCATAGGGTGACATCATGATGAACTTCTCCTTTTCCTTTATATCAATGGCTATGGATGACGGATTTCGCCAGGGTTTCCGTGTCCTGTGCGATCATGTATTCCTCGTCGGTGGGGATGACGAAGGTGCGCACCCGCGCGCCGGGGGCCGAGATGTCCCCCGCCTCGCCCCGGGGCAGGGAGCTGTTGGCCCCCTCATCCAGGGCGATGCCCAGATAATCCATGCCCGCGCAGACCTGGCGGCGCAGCCCCGCGTCGTTTTCCCCGATGCCGGCGGTGAAGACCAGGGCGTCGATGCCGTTCATCTCCGCGACGTAGGCACCGATATACTTCTTGATGCCGTGCACCAGGATGCGGATGGCAAGCCCCGCGCGGTAATGGCCCTGCGCGGCGGCCTCGCAGACGTTGCGGGAATCGTTGGACAGGCCGGAGACCCCGAGGAGACCCGACTGCCGGTTAAGCATGTCCTCCACCTGCTCCCCGGTCATGCCCTCATGCTCGATGAGGTACGGGATGATGGTGGGGTCGATGCTGCCCGACCGGGTGCCCATGAGAATGCCCTCCTGCGGGGTGAAGCCCATGGAGGTATCCACCGCCCGGCCGCGATCCACCGCCGTGATGGAGGAACCGTTGCCCAGGTGGCAGGTGACGATTTTCAGCTCGGACAGGGGGCGGCCCATTCTTTCGGCCGCCTTGCCGGAGACATACCGGTGGGAGGTGCCGTGGAAGCCGTACCGGCGGATCCGCTTCTCCTCATACAGCCGGTAGGGCAGCGGGTAGATATAGGCCTTGTCCTCCATGCCCGCGTAGAACGCGGTGTCGAACACGCCGACCTGGGGGGTGTCCCCCATCAGGCGGCGGCAGCCCTGCATCCCCTTGATGGCGGGAGGGCCGTGGAGGGGGTTGATGCTGACGATGGATTCCAGATAGGCGATGACCTCGTCGTCGATGAGGGTGGAGGCCTTGTACTTCTCGCCGCCGTGGGCCACCCGATGACCCACCGCGTCGATCTCGCGGATGTCGGCGAGCACCCCGTGGACGGGATCCACCAGCAGATCCAGCACCCATTTCAGCGCGGCCTCGTGATCCGGGAGGGCGGTTTCCACCTTGTAGGGCGGCGCGCCCGCCTTCTTGTGGGTGACGGCGCCGCCGGCGCCGATGCGTTCACAGTTGCCCTTGGCCAGCACATGGCCCGTGTCCATATCAAACAGCTGATATTTCAGGGACGAGCTGCCGGCGTTGACCACCAGAATTTTCATGGGTCTACCCTTCACTACCTTTACAGCAATTTTTCAAACCGGCCGTAAGCCTCGTCGTAAACCTCCGGGCTTTCGGGGGCGTAGTGCTTGAGGGGTTCGGAATCGGCGATGACCCGCCGGGCCTCCTTGAGATCCTTCAGCTCGCCCAGGGCGATGAGCTGGACGGCGATGTTGCCCATGGCGGTGGCTTCGATGGGGCCGGCCACCACCTCGCAGCGGCAGGCGTCGGCCGTCATCTGGCAGAGCAGGCGATCCTTGGTGCCGCCGCCGATCATATGGATGGCCTCATAGGAACGGCCGGTGACCTCCTCGATGGAGCGGCGGGTGTACCGGTACCGCATGGCCAGGCTTTCGTAGATGCAGCGCATGATTTCGCCCCGGGTTTCGGGGACATACTGGCCGGTCTTCCGGCAGAACTCCTGCACCCGGCGGGGCAGGTTGCCCGGCATCTCGAAGCTCGGGTCGTCGGGGTTGATGAAGCACTGGAAGGGCTTGGCGGCCAGGGCCTCCCGCTCCAGGTCGGCGTAGGACACGTCGGCGCCCTCGCGGATCCACTGGCGGCGGGATTCCTGGATGAGCCACAGGCCCATGATGTTCTTGAGGAAGCGCACCGTGCGGCCGTAGCCGCCCTCGTTGGTCAGGTTGTATTTCCTGGAGGTCTCGTTGATGACCGGCGCGGGCAGCTCGGTGCCGAAGAGGGACCAGGTGCCGCAGCTTATGTAAATGAAATCGTCCTGCTGGGTAGGCACGGCGGCCACGGCAGAACCGGTGTCGTGGGTGGCCACGGCGATGACCGGCACCTTCGGGCAGCCCAGCTCCTCGCAGATGGCGTCGGACAGCAGGCCGTAGGTCTGGCCCGCGTCGATGATGGGCGGGAACAGGCGGGTGGGAATGTCCAGCCGCTCCAGCAAATCGAAGGCCCAGTCGCCGGTTTTCGGGTCGAGGCACTGGGTGGTGGACACCTCGGTGTATTCAGCCCGCTTGACCCCGGTGAGCAGGTAGGCGAACAGGTCGGGCATGAGCAGCAGGGTCTCGGCCTGGGCGAGGGTTTCCGGCTCGTCCTGCCGCAGGGCGGCCAGCTGGAAGAGGGTGTTCAGCCGCGCGAACTGGATGCCGGTGCGGCCGTACAGCTCCTGTGCCGGGATGGTCTCGAAGACCTTTTCTATCATGCCCACCGTCCGCTCGTCCCGGTAATGGACGGGGTTGTTCAGCAGGCGGCCCTTTTTGTCGAGGAGGCCGAAGTCCACGCCCCAGGTGTCGATGCCGATGGCGTCGAAGCCGCCCTGGTGCACGGCCTTGGTGATCCCCTGCTTGATTTCGAAGAAGAGGCGCAGCACATCCCAGTGGAACACGCCGCAGACGGTGACCGGGTCGTTGGAAAACCGGTGAATCTCCTGCATGGAGATTTTGCCGTCCTCGTAGGAGGCCAGGATGGCCCGGCCGCTGGACGCGCCGAAGTCGAAGGCCAACACTCGTTTACCGGCCAAGCAGAATCAGCTCCTTTGTCTATAGTGTGATGGCGGCGGTTCAGCCCCGCTGCGACAGCACGTCTTTCTCGTAGGCTTTCACGCTGTCCAGCCAGCCGAGGCCCACGCCCGTGCCGGTCTTCTGGCAGTAGTAATCCCACACCAGGGAGAAGGGCTGGGCCTTGAACTCCTGGACATAGGCCAGGCGGGCGCTGACGTCGCCGTCCCGCTCCAGGGCCTTCATGGTGTCCACCGGCTGGAGCAGGGCTTCCAGCAGGGCCTTGCGGGTGTTGCGGGAGCCCACGACCCAGGCGACGATCCGGTTGATGGAGGCGTCGAAGTAGTCGGTGGCGATATACACCCGGTCAAGGGCGTCCATGCGGACGATTTCGTCCATGATGGCGCGGGTCTCGTCGTCGAAGGCGACCACGTGGTCAGAGTCCCAACGCACGGGGCGGGACACGTGGAGCAGCAGCTTATCCTTGAAGGTCAGCATGGAGGACAACTTGGCGCTGACCACCTCGGTGGGGTGGAAATGGCCGGTGTCGAAGGTGACCAGGACGTTCGGCCGGCTCATGGCGTAGCACATATAGAACTCGTGAGAGCCGACGGTGTAGCTTTCGGCCCCGATGCCGAAGACCTTGCTCTCCACCGCGTCCACCACGCCGGGGATGTCCTTGGCGAAGATCTGGTCGTAGCTGTCCTTCAGGCGCTGACGGGGGGCCAGGGTATCCACCGGCACCTCCTTGGACCCGTCGGGGATCCAGTGGTTGATGACGCAGGGCTGGCCGGTGCGCGCGGCGAAGTAGCCGCCGATTTCCCGCACCCGCAGGTCGTGCTCAATCCAGAAGCGGCGCACCTTGTCGTCCGCGGCGGAAAGGGTGCCGTTCTCGCTCAAGGGGTGGGAGAAGAAGGTGGGGTTGAAATCCAGGCCGTAGCCCTTCTCCACCGCCCAGTCGGCCCAGGCGGCGAAATGCTTGGGCTCCAGGGCGTCGCGGTCCACGTATGTATCGCACTCGTTATAGCTGGCGTGGATGTTGATCTTCTTCGCGCCGGGGACGAAGCCCAGGGCGAAATCCATGTCGGCGCGCAGCTCCTCGGGGGTGCGGGCCTTGCCGGGATAGTTGCCGGTGGTCTGGATGCCGCCGGTCAGGGCGCCGCCGGTTTTCTCGAAGCCGGCCACGTCGTCCCCCTGCCAGCAGTGAATCGAAATCGGCGTTTTGTCGCACAGCTCCATGGCTTTGTCGACGTCCACGCCGTATTGGGCATACAACTCCTTGGCCACCTCGTAGCCTTTCTGCAAATCGTACATATGTCCAGTCCTTTCTGCGGTTTGATTTTTCAGCTCATTTTTGGTATACTCCGATTATAGTATAGAAAGCGTATTTCGTCTATAACTGGCGTGAAAATCGATAAATGCGCAATACATTTCGTTGTTTTTTGCATTTTCGCTCACAAATAATCAAACGGAAGCGGGTTGGAGCCTATGCTGCCCCTCGAACGGCAAAACAAAATTCTGGAGATTCTATCCAAGAAACAGGCGGTGACGGTGGACGAGCTGTGCGCCCGGCTGTATTCCAGCGGGGCGACCATCCGGCGGGATTTGCAGGCGCTGGAAAGCAACGGCCTGCTGCGCCGCACCCACGGCGGGGCGGTGTTCGTGGACGGGAACGCCCGGGACTTCCCCCTGACCATGCGGGAGACCGAAAACCTCATCCCCAAATCCATCATCGCCAAGAGGGCCCTGCCCTACATCCACGAGGGGCAGACCCTGTTTATGGACGCGAGCAGCACGGTCTGCCAGCTGGCGGAAAAGCTGACGGGGTTCCAGCATCTGCGGGTGATCACCAACGGTCTGAAAACCGCCAACATCCTGTCGGAAATCGAGGGGGTGGAGGTCTACGGCACCGGCGGGCGGCTGCGGGAAAACGCCAAGAGCTTCGTCGGGCCGCAGGCCATCGAATTCGTCTCCCGGTTCACGGCGGATCTGGCCTTTTTCTCCTGCCGGGGGGTGCATCCCGAAACCGGGGCGACCGACTCGAGCGAGGACGAGGCCAGCCTCAAGCGGATGTACATGCGCAATGCCAAGCGGGTCATCCTGCTATGTGACGCGAGCAAGCTGGGCAAGGAGAATTTCTGCAAAATCGGGTCGCTGGGCGAGGTCTGGAAAATAATCACAAACGTGCAGCTTCCGCCGGAATACGCGCGGGAATGAAAAAAGGAGCTGGACGGGGACACTGGATCGCGGCGGCTCGTAACCATTCGTTGCGTGCGTGTTTACTCCCCGTCCCCTCTTTGGTATATGCCCGCTCGCGGCGGCCCTGTAGGGGCGGGCATCGCCCGCCCGTTTCCCTGGACGGCGGGGCTGTTTCGCGGGCGAGCACTGCTCGCCCCTACCGCCTCTGTCCGAATGGGCGGGGAGACAAAAAAGAGCTTTGCAACCGCTCGCGGCGGCCCTGTAGGGGCGGGCATCGCCCGCCCGTTTCCCGGGGCGGCGGGGCCGTTTCGCGGGCGAGCAGTGCTCGCCCCTACCGTCTCTGTCCGAATGGGCGGGGGACAAAAGAGCTTTGCAACAGATCACGGCGGCCTTGTAGGGGCGGGCATCGCCCGCCCGTTTCCCTGGACGGCGGGGCTGTTTCGCGGGCGAGCACTGCTCGCCCCTACCGCCTCTGTCCGAATGGGCGGGGAGACAAAAAAGAGCTTTGCAACCGCTCGCGGCGGCCCTGTAGGGGCGGGCATCGCCCGCCCGTTTCCCAGGGCGGCGGGGCTGTTTCGCGGGCGAGCACTGCTCGCCCCTACCGCCTCTGTCCGAATGGGCGGGGAGACAAATACAGAAAGCCGACCCCTGCTATTTTCAGCGGGGGCCGGCTTTATCCTTGGGTTATCCGTCCTGTCTCGCGCCACAGTACATGCAGAACACGCTTTCGGCGTCCAGGGTTTTGCCGCAGGAGGGGCAGGTCTTCTTGCCCTTCTCCCCCACCGGCGGCACGGCCGCGGGGGCGGGGGTGCTCGGGATGGACGAGGCGGGCGGCGAATTGGGCTTTACCTGCCCGAAGGGGCTGCTCATATCGAAGGGGTTCCCGTCCTTAAAGGGGTTCTCCACATGGGGTGGCTCCTCGCAGGCAAAGGGGTTCTCCGGGGTCTTCACCTGCACATGGAAGGGATCCGGCGGGGTGAAGGGCGGCTCCTCCGGCGCGCTAGGCGCGGGGGCCGGGCCCTGCACGGGGACGGAGGGCGCGGGAGCGCGGGGCGGCTGCGGCGGCTCTGGCCGGGGCGCGGCGGGCTGCTGCGGCACCGTCGGCGTCGCCGGAGCCGGGCCCTGCGGCGGATAATACCCGCCGGGCTGCGCGGGCGGGGTGGGCTGCTGCGGGGTTTGATAGGTCTGGTAGGCCTGATAGGCCGGCGGCTGCGCCGGGGCCGCGGGGGACTGGTAATACCCGCCCGTCGGGGTGCTGACCGTGCCGAGGATGATCTGCAGCTCGTTCTCCACCGTTTTGGGCAGCCGGTACTGGTTATACGCGCCGATGGCGGTGAAGATCCAGGGGATCCAGCAGGTGAACCAGCCGACGACGAAGCCGATGATTTTATCCGTCCACTGCTCGTCGCTGAAGCTGACGTTGAGGAGGTTGGCGCCGGGCATGAAGTTTATCTTGATGCCCTCGCAGCGGCCGATGACGGTGTTCAGGCCGCCGGTATTCCGGCTGACCTCCAGGCAGGCCCCAGCGCCCACGGGATAGGAACGCACGGCGTAGCCTTTGAGCTGGAAGGAGCGGCCGAGACGGCCGACCACATTCTGCAAATCAAAGTTCTGGGGCAGGGAAAAGGCGATAGGACTGGCCATAAGGTTTCTCTCCATTTCTCCGGCGGATGATGAGGGTTCCGCGGCCTGAGGCTGCCGGGCCGCCCAGGCGGGAATGAACCGACAGAAGGGGGTCGGGTCGGCGGATGACGATGGGCAATCGGGCGTGAAGCCCTGGCGTAAAGCCCTGGCGTGAAGCCCGGGCGCTAAACCAGGGCTAGGCGGTAAGCCGGGCAAACAGGCGGGCGACGGCGGACGCGCCGAAATCCACCCGGATGGCCGGGTCGGGCTGCCAGAACAGGCGGTAGAGGTAAACGGCCAGGAAGGCCGCCCCCAGCAGGATCACCAGGATCTGCCGGGCCCGCTTCCCGCCCGGCAGACGCCAGGCGTCCTGGTGGGCGAGGTACAGCACGGCGGGCGGGACGGCGAACCAGAGCGGGTGATAATAAAACGCGCCGGCGAAGTCCAGACGCACCGCATGGGTGAGGGCGCGGGTCATCCCGCAGCCGGGGCAGGGCACGCCGGTCAGCCACAGAATCGGGCACCGGCCGATGACAAAGGTGTAGAGGAGCAGGGCCGCCGCCAGCAGCAGATGCATGCGGACAAGGCGGCACACACGCGCCCGCCGGCTCTCGGCCAAAGGGGCGCAGACGGGTGGAGATGCCATGCCGCGCACCTCCTTCCATGGCCCGGCCGGCGTCAGCTTAACAGTTGTTTTTCCCGGCTTTTCAGCAGCTCCGCGATCTCCAGGAGCTCGTGGACCGCGGCTTGAAAATCCGGCTCGGAAAAGGCGGCGCACAGGGCCTGCACCCGACGGGACGCGGCGCTCACGCGGGAGGCGATGGCCGCCTCCAGCTCCAGCACCACCGGCATATCGCTGCGCCCGAAGGGGGCGGCGAATTCCCAGCAGGTGCGCAGGGCGACGTAGGCTTTATTCAGCCCCTCCCACTGCCGGGGCGGCAGCAGGGACTGGAGCTCGTGGACGCTGCCGCCCAGCTCCAGCATGCTCAGGGCGATGACCCCGCCGTTCACCTGGGTATCCCGGCGGCGGCGGCGCTTGTTGCGGGTGAGCAGGATGGCCGCCACGGCGGCGGCGTACAGCGCCAGGGCCCCGCCCACCATGGCGGTGAACAACGGGCCGGGCGTCCGCCAGTAGAACAGGGGGGTGAGCACCATGGTCAGCAGGTAATACCCGCCGGTGGCCAGGCACCAGCCCCGGGCGTAGGAAGCGCCGTACCGGCGTTTCAGGTAGGGGTAGAGCAGGACCGTCGTGTCCGCGAAAACGAGCACGACCAGCAGATTGAGCAGGGCCCATGGGAAGTTCCCTATATGGAACCCGGGAGCGGCGGCGAAGGCGATGAAGACCGACGCGCAGTCCACGGCCGCCAACGCCAGGCTTTTGACCAGAAGGAGGGCCGCTCCTCCTCCCGGCACGGATTTCCGTTTCACACTACCACACCGCCCATCCCAAACATCTTACCGATTATTATAGGGGACGGAAAAGGCGGCTGTCAAGGCGGTTTCAGCGTCTTATGGAGTTTCCACGGGTGGAGCAAAGGGGTTTTGGCCAAGATACCGGGCAAAGGCCGCGAAACTGCGGGAGCGGGCCGGGCTAACCGGCGGGGCCGATGGTTTCCCCCGGGGCGCGCTGGTAATCGGTGGGGGTGACGCCTTTGATTTTTTTGAACATGCGGGAAAAATACAGGGGGTCGTTGAAGCCCACCGACCCGGCCACCTCGGCCACCGTGTACCGGCGGCTGCGCAGCAGGGCGCAGGCCTCGCTGATGCGGTATTTCTGCAGAAAATCGTGGGGGGACAGGCCGAACCCGGCCTGAAAGGTGCGGTACAGCTGGCTGCGACTCACCCCCGCGTAGGCGGCCACGTCGCTGACCCCGATGTCGGATGCGTAATTGCGCTGGATGAACCGAACCGCCTGCTCCAGGTAATCCTTGGTGCCGACCGCCGGGGCCTGCCGCTCATTCCGGCGGATCAGCTCGGCCAGAAACAGGTAGAGGTACCCCACCATATCCGCGTCCGCCGCCGGCGTATTGCCGCCGGAGCGGTAGATATGGAGCAGCATCTCCTTCAGCCCCTCGGGATGCGGGGGGCGCAGCACGGGGGTCTCCCGGGAAAAGCCGGCCAGGCTCAGCAAACGGCCCGCTTCGGTGCCGTTGAAGCCCACCCAGCAGTATTCCCACGGCTCCTCCCTATCGGCCGCGTAGCCCGCCACCTGGGAGGGGCAGATGAGGAACAGCTCCCCCTCCGCCAGGGCGTGGGTCCGCCCCGCGCAGGTGAAGGTCCCCCGCCCCGCCGAGACATAGTGCACCAGGTAGTGATCCCGGCTGGCCGGGCCCCAGGTGTGCTGGCCGTCGCACTTCTGATAGCCGGTGTTGTACACCGCCAGGCCCAGGTTCTCCTTGAGGGTGTTTTTGAAGGAATGCTTAAAGCTGTCCACAGCGCCGCCTCCCCGGATTGTTTTCTTCCTATAGTATACCGGGTGATGCAACATTTGTCCATGGATTTGCTAAAATACAGGATGGATGTTCCCGCCGGACAGCTTATAATGATACTATACCCTCTAATTATGAAATCGGCGAAACGCAGAAATGAAGATTCTCTTAAAACGAAAGGAACGATCGCTATGACCGCAGCCGCAGCGCTTATCCAGCGTATCCGGGAGGGGGCCTACGACGCCCTGTTCGCCCGCCTGTACGGCGAGAGCCGGGTGGAGGCCCAGCGCGACCGGTACTGTGAGGCGGCCGCCGCTTTCACCGACACCTTCGGCGAGGCGGAGGAGCTGGTTCTCTTCTCCGCGCCGGGGCGCACCGAAATCGGCGGCAACCACACCGATCACAACCACGGCCGGGTGCTGGCGGCCAGCGTCAACCTGGACGTCATCGCCGTGGCGGCCCCCCGCGCCGATGGGCGCGTCCGGGTCAAGTCCAAGGGGTACGACATGGACGAGGTGTCCCTGGACGACCTGGACGTCCGGGATGCGGAGAAGAACCACTCCGCCGCCCTGGTGCGGGGCACGGCGGCCCGCTTCGCCCAGCTGGGCTATCGGGTGGGCGGCTTCGACGCCTACACCACCTCCGACGTGCTCAAGGGCTCCGGCCTGTCGTCGTCGGCGGCCTTCGAGGTGCTGCTGGGCGCTATCCTGAACCAGCTGTACAACGGCGGGGCCGTGTCCGCCGTGGAGGTGGCGAAAATCGCCCAGTACGCCGAAAACGTCTATTTCGGCAAGCCCAGCGGCCTGATGGACCAGATGGCCTCCTCGGTGGGGGGCATCATCACCATCGATTTTGCCGACACCGACAAGCCAGTTATCGAGACGGTGGATTTTGATTTCGCCGCCGCCGATCATGCGCTGTGCATCGTGGACACCGGGGGCAACCACGCGGATCTGACCCACGAATACGCCGCCGTGCCGGCGGAGATGCGGGCGGTGGCCGCCTCCCTGGGGGTGACCTACCTGCGCGAAACCTCCATGGAGGCGCTGATTCCCGCCATCCCGGCCCTGCGCAAGGCCCACGGGGATCGGGCGGTGCTGCGGGCCATCCACTTCCTGGGGGATAACGAGCGGGTTTCCCGCCAGGTGGCGGCCCTGAACGCCGGGGATTTCGACGAGTTCAAGCGGCTGGTGGTGGAGTCGGGTCACTCCTCCTTCGAGTATCTGCAAAACGTGTACGCGGCCTGTGACGTGGAGTTCCAGGGGCTGAGCCTGGCGCTGGCGCTGGCCCAGCGGGCGCTGGACGGCTGCGGCGCGTGGCGGGTGCACGGCGGCGGCTTCGGCGGCACCACCCAGAATTTCGTGCCCACCGGCAGGCTCGAGGCGTTCCGCGCCCTGATGGAGGGCGTGTTCGGCCCCGGGAGCTGCCATGTGCTGAGCATCCGCCCCCTGGGCGGGATTTGCTTAGACTCTTTGTTATAAGAAAGGACTATATAGAATGGCTGAGCTGCGCAAGCATCCGCTGACCAACGACTGGATCATGATCGCCTCCCACCGGCAGGGACGGCCCCAGATGCCCAAGGATTACTGCCCCTTCTGCCCGGGTTCGGGCAAGGTGCCGGAGGACTACGACGTCTACAAATACGACAACGATTTCCCCGCCCTGTCCCCCAACCCGCCGGCGCCCGACGACGTGGCCACCGATTTTTTCGAGACGGCCCCCTGCTACGGCAAGTGCGAGGTGATCCTCTACTCCCCCCAGCACACCGTCACCCTGCCCGAGCTGCCCACCTCTCACATCGTCAAGCTGGTGAACCTGTGGGTGGAGCGGTACGAGGCGCTGGCCGCCGACCCGCAGATTAAGTACGTGTTCATCTTTGAGAACCGGGGGGACGTGGTGGGGGTGACCATGCCCCATCCTCACGGCCAGATTTACGGCTACCCCTTCCTGCCCAAGAAGCTGGAGCTGGAGGTGGAAAACGCCCGGGCGTACCAGCAGGAGAAGGGCCGCTGCCTGTTCTGCGACATGCTGGACGCGGAGGTGGCCGACGGGCGGCGGGTGATTTTCCGCACCGAACATTTCACGGTGTTCCTCCCCTTCTTCAGCGAATACCCTTACGGCGTGTACATCATGAGCAACGCCCACCGGTCGAATATCGCCCAGTTCACCCCGGAGGAGCGGGAGGATCTGGCCGAGGTGCTGCGGCGCACCACCGGGATGCTGGACAGCCTGTTCGGCTTCAAGTTCCCCTACATGATGTGCATGTACAACGAGCCGGTGAACGGCGAGGACGTGTCCGCGCTGTTCCATTTCCACATCGCGTTCTATCCCCCCATGCGCAGCGCGGACAAAATCAAGTACAACGCTTCCAGCGAAACCGGCGCGTGGGCCCACTGCAACCCCACCTGCCCGGAGGAGACCAGCAAAGAGCTGCGCGCCGCCTACGAGCGGTTCATGAACCAATAGTAGCGAAAAAAGGGCCCCCGCCGGTTTGGCGGGCTATACAAGCAAAAGCGCGGGAGCCATGACGGCTTCCGCGCTTTTGGTTTATTTCGCTTTTTCCACCTTGTTGAAAATGTCCTGGGCCTTCTGGTTGGTGGTCTCCAGCAGGAAACGGCCGTTGCGTTTGAAATCCTTGACGGTGGAGGCGTAGTCCTTCTGGGCCTTCTCCAGGGCCTCCTCCGACTCGTACATATAAATCTTCACCGTCTCGTCCCCGATTTTGAACATGGTGCCGGCGGTGGCGCCGACGGCGGCGAACAGAGGCTCGGTGGCGTCCGCCACGGAATGCCCCGCGTCCTCGAAGGCCTTGGTGAAGTGATCCAGGGTCCGGCTGTCCGTTTCCTTCTTGCTGCAGCCCGCCATGGCCAGCAGCAGCAGCCCGGCGAGCAGGCCGATGGCCAAGCGTTTGATGATCTTCATACGCGTGTTCCTCCTAAAACAATGGTTTATTGGTAGCCTGCCCCAAAGCCGCGCCGGCATGCATCCAAAAAATTTTTCTTAAACCTATTGACAAATGAACAGATGTGCATATAATAATAAATGAACGATGGTTCATATGTTTACACAAGGAGGCAACGCGAATGGTCGACAGCAACGGCGTGGAGCGCTGCGAATTCATGCACGCCCACGAGGACATCATCGACAAGGTCAACCAGGAGATGCCGGAGGAGGAAATCCTCTACGACCTGGCGGAGCTGTTCAAGATTTTCGGGGACAGCACCCGCATCAAGATTCTGTACGTGCTGCTGGAGGCGGAAATGTGCGTGTGCGACATCGCCCAGCTGCTGAACATGAACCAGTCGGCCATCTCCCACCAGCTGCGGGTGCTCAAGCAGAGCCAGCTGGTCAAGTTCCGCCGGGAGGGCAAAACCGTGTTCTACTCCCTGGCGGACGGGCACGTGCGCACCATCCTCAGCCAGGGCATGGAACACCTGGCGGAGTAAACGCTGAGAAAGGGGATACTCTATGAAAAAACGGTACAATCTGCGCGATCTGGACTGCGCGAACTGCGCGGCCAAGATGGAAAACGCCATCCGGCGCATCGACGGCGTGCGCGACGCGTCGGTCAGCTTTTTGACCCAAAAGCTCACCCTGGAGGCCGACGAGGGCCGCTTCGACGCCATCCTGCGCGAAGCCGTGGCCGTCTGCCGCAAAATCGAACCCGACTGCGTCATCGAGGTGTAAGCCCCATTTTGAAATAAGCGAGGAAACCGCCATGAGCCGCATGACCAAAAAACAGCAGAAAACCCTTTTCCGCATTCTCGCCGGGGCCGTCCTGTTCGCGGCGGCCGTCGCCCTGTCGAAGACCCTGCCGGCCCTGGCGGGCTGGTGGGCGCTGCCGGTGTATCTCGTCCCCTATCTTGTCGTCGGCGGGGACGTGCTGCTGCGGGCCGGGCGGAACATCGCCCACGGCCAGATTTTCGACGAGAACTTCCTGATGGCCATCGCCACCGTCGGCTCCCTGTGCATTGGGGATTTCCCCGAGGCCATCGCCGTCATGCTCTTCTACCAAGTGGGCGAGTGGTTCCAGTCCTACGCGGTGGGGCGTTCCCGCCAGTCCATCGCCGCGCTGATGGATATCCGCCCCGACTACGCCAACGTGGAGGGGCCGGACGGCCTGACCCGCGTGGATCCCGAGGAGGTGGCGGTGGGCGACGTCATCGTGGTCAAGCCCGGCGAGCGGGTGCCCCTGGACGGCGAGGTGCTGGAGGGCCGCTCCCTGCTGGACACCTCCGCCCTGACGGGGGAATCCGTGCCCCGGCAGGCGGCGGCGGGCGACACGGTCATCAGCGGCTGCATCAACCAGACCGGCCTGCTGCGCGTCCGGGTGAGCCGGCCCTATGGGGAATCCACGGTGGCCAAGATCCTCGAGCTGACGGAGAACGCCGGGAGCAAGAAGGCCAAGGCCGAGAATTTCATCACCAAATTCGCCCGCTGGTACACCCCCGTGGTGGTCATCGGCGCGGCGCTGCTGGCCGTGCTGCCGCCCCTCATCCTGGGCGGCGGCTTCGCGGAGTGGCTCCACCGGGCGCTCATCTTCCTGGTCATCTCCTGCCCCTGCGCGCTGGTGATTTCCATCCCGCTGAGCTTTTTCGGCGGCATCGGCGGGGCCTCCCGTCAAGGCATCCTCATCAAGGGCGGCAACTACCTGGAGGCCCTGGCCAAGACCGGCACCGTGGTGTTCGACAAGACCGGCACCCTGACCCGGGGCAGCTTCCGCGTGACCGAATGCCATCCCGTGGGGATGGAGGAGGCCCGGCTGCTCGAGCTGGCCGCCCTGGCGGAGAGCTATTCCGACCATCCCATTTCCCTGTCCCTGAAACGGGCGGTTGACAAACCCGTCGACCCCGCCCGGGTGACCGGGGCGGAGGAGATCGCGGGCCGGGGCGTGCGGGCCGTGGTGGACGGCCGCGCCGTCGCCGCCGGCAACGCCCGGCTGATGGCGGAGCTGGGCGCGGCGTACGAGACGGGCGACATCCCCGGCACCGCCGTGCACGTGGCGGTGGCGTCCGCCGCCACACATGCGGCGGCGTCGGACTGGGTTTACGCCGGGTATCTGGTCATTTCGGACGAAATCAAGCCCGACGCGCCCGAGGCCATCGCGCAGCTCAAGGCCCTGGGGGTGCGCAAAACCGTGATGCTCACCGGCGACGCGCCGGCGGCGGCCGGCCGGGTGGCGGCGGCCCTCGGCCTGGACGAAACCCACGCCGGGCTGCTGCCCGACGGCAAGGTGGCCAAGGTGGAGGAGCTGCTGGCTCGTCCGGCGGAAACCGGGGTGCTGGCCTTCGTCGGGGACGGCATCAACGACGCGCCCGTTCTCTCCCGCGCCGACGTGGGCATCGCCATGGGCGGCCTCGGGTCGGACGCGGCCATCGAGGCGGCGGACGTGGTGCTTATGGACGATCAGCCCTCCAAAATCGCCGCCGCCATCCGCCTGTCCCGCCGCACCCTGCGCATCGTGCGGCAGAACATCGTCTTCGCCCTGGGTGTCAAGCTGCTGTTCCTCGCGCTGGGGGCCTTCGGGCTGGCCAACATGTGGGAGGCGGTCTTCGCCGACGTGGGCGTGTCGGTCATCGCCATCCTCAATGCCACCCGGGCGCTAAGGGGATAAGCAACCCCCGTCCGGAGGCCCTCATGGGGCTTCCGGGCGGGGGTTTGTGCGTCTGCCCGGGGTGGCAATAAAGGACTTGTTCCCAGAGGGAACCCCTATGTCTCTGCCTCACCCTCCGGGGCGCTGCCCCGGGCCCCGCTAGGGGAGGTTGCGTGCCCAACCTCCCCTAAGACCCCAAGGGCAGTCAAGGGGGGCCGACGCAGAAGCAAAGATAAGTAAGCGCCGGCCCCCCTTAACGAACCCCCTCCCCGCGCGGCCAACAGCCTGACCACGGAGAAACCCGGAAAAGGCATCGTTCTCGCGGGGGCGGAACCCCGCGTATTCGTTGGGAGAATCAAGGAAAAGCGGCGGTTTACACGTTTATCTCGCCTCTGCTCAAATGGCTGCGTAACCACTTGTCTATCCAATGGCCGTCCGTATGGGCTCGGCGGCCTAAGCCGGCGAGACCGGCAGCGGCAGAGCGTCCCCCCTTGTCTCTTGATTCTTCTCGTGCAGCGCAGCCCCAGGAGAGTTGGTCGCCCGACTTCCGCAACGTGTGGTCACGCAGGCGCGAGGCGGGGCTGGCAGAAAGCAGAACGCTGCTGCCGCGTGATTATTAGCGGGCGTACCTGCGGCGACATGAGATCTAGAAAGATACCACGTCTCTTGTGGGGTCGGAAGCCCGCAGCGACACAGCGCTTGCCGCGAGCCGCAGCGTCGGCCTCCCCCCGCCGGATGGTTTCCAAAGGCTTTTTCTTTCTCCCCCATCTTTCTTTTTCACGCTCGAAAAAGAAAGATGGGGTGCGGGCGGCTCACAGCCCTAAATAGGGACGCGGGGTGATACCCCGCATACCAACGCAATACCCGATAGGGTCATCCCCCCTGCCCGGCAGGGCTTTTTTTGTTTTCATCCGATGCACACCCACCGCACACAAAACCGACACATGGCCTGCCTACAATAAGGAGGAACAAAAACCGCTAGGGAGGCATTTGCTTGTACATTGTCAAAAACGCCCTGCGCAACCTGCTGCGCTCCAAGGGCCGCAACATCCTCATCGGCCTGATCGTCCTGGTCATCGCCGTGGCCAGCTGTCTCGCGCTCTCCATCCGGCAGGCCGCCGTCACGGCCCGGGAAAGCGGGCTGGAAAACCTGGCCGTCACCGCCCAGATTTCCCTCGACCGCCAGGCCATGATGCAAAAGTTCCAGCAGGGAGGTGGCGACATGAAAGACGCTTTTCAGAACATGACGGCCCTCTCCCTGGAGGAGATGCAGACCTACGCCAAATCCCAGTATGTAAAGGATTTTACCTATACGCTCACCACCTCCCTGAACGCGGGCGAGGGCCTGGAGGCGGTGGACACCTCCGGCTCGTCGGACAGCGGCGACAACGCGCAAGACCAGCAGCCCCCAAACCTGCCGGACGGCGGCATGGGCGGGCGCTTCCCCCTGGAGGGGATGGGCGCGCAGGGGGATTTCACCCTGGTGGGGTATTCCAGCCACAGCGCCATGACCGCTTTTGTGGCCGGCACCTGCCAGGTGACCGACGGCGAAGTGTTTGACGAGGCCGCCGCCGAGCCGGTCTGCCTCATCAGCGACGAGCTGGCCACCCTCAACGGCCTGCAGGTGGGCGATACGCTCGCCCTGGTCAACCCCAACGACGAGACCGAGACCGTCACCCTGACCATCGCCGGCCTCTACCACAACAGCGCCGCCGGGGCGGAGCAGGGCGGCATGATGAAGGGCTTTTCCGCCGCCAGCGACCCGGCCAACCAGGTGTATCTGAGCTATCCCGCCCTCAAGGCCATCACCGACGCGTCCGCCGCCGCGGCCGTCACCTCCACCGACGAGGAGACCGGCGTCACCAGCACCACCGCCCTGCGGGCGCAGACCGCCGGCGTCTATTCCTTCGCGGACACGGCCGCCTACGAGGCCTTCCAGGCCGACGCGCGGGCCATGGGCCTGTCGGAGGACTACGCCGTCACCTCCACCGACGTGGAGGCCTATGAGCAAAGCCTTTTGCCTTTACAGAACCTGAGCAAGTTCGCCGTCTGGTTCCTGCTGGTGGTGCTGCTCATCGGGGGCGTCATCCTCATCGTGTTCCACATCTTCAACATCCGGGAGCGCAAATATGAAATCGGGGTGCTGACCGCCATCGGGATGCGCAAGAGCCGGGTGGCCCTTCAGTTCCTCACCGAGCTGTTCGTCGTCACCTTCGCCTTTCTGCTTCTCGGCACCGCCATCGGCGGCGCGGCGTCGGTGCCGGTGACCAACGCCCTGCTGGCCTCCCAGATTTCCGCCCAGGAGACCCAGCAGGCCAACCGGCAGCAGAACTTCGGCCGGCCCGGCGGCATGGACGGCGGCGGGGCGGACGCGGCCCCGGCCGATCTCCCCACCGGGGGCGGGGGCGGCTTTCGCGGCATGGGCCGCCAGATGGTCAGCTATCTCAGTGACGTGAGCTCGGCCACCGACTGGGTGGTGGTGCTCCAGCTGCTGGGCATCGGGCTGGCGCTGACCCTGCTGTCCGCCTGCGTGGCGGTGGCGGCGGTCATGCGGTACGAGCCGCTGAAAATCCTCTCCGAAAGAGGCTAGAAAGGGAAGCGTGATAAAGCTATGAGTATTCTCACCATGGAAAACGTCGGCTATGCCTACGGCGGGGGCGTCCCCGTGCTGCAGGACGTGTCCTATACCTTTGAAAAGGGAAAAATCTACGCCATCGTCGGCCGGTCGGGCGCGGGGAAAACCACCCTGCTCTCCCTCCTGTCGGCCCTGACCGCCCCCACGGCGGGCCGCATCCTGTTCGACGGCCGGGACATCCGGCAAATCGACCAGTACCGCTACCGCAGCCAGTACGTCGGGGTGGTGTTCCAGAGCTTCAACCTCCTGCCCAACCTGACCGCCGTGGAGAACGTGGAGCTGTCCATGGACATCGCGGGCAAGGCCATGCCGGGCGCGCCCCTAAAAGCGGCGGAGAAGCGGCGGCGGGCCATGGAGCTGCTGGAGAAGGTGGAGCTGGACGAGGACCGGGGCCTGCGCCGGGTGCTCAAGCTGTCGGGCGGCGAGCAGCAGCGGGTGGCCATCGCCCGGGCCCTGTCCTATGACCCGGCCGTCCTGCTGGCCGACGAGCCCACCGGCAACCTGGACGGGGAAACCCAGGACGCGGTGATGGAGATTCTGCGCCGCCTGGCCGACGAGGAGGACAAGTGCATCATCGTGGTCACCCACTCCCCCACCGTGGCCCAGGCCGCCGACGTGGTGTACCGCCTGGAGCGCCGCACCCCGCCCAAAAAGCCCCGAAAAACCGCCCCCGTCCCCCCGCCGGAGCCGGCCAGCACCCTGGGGCTGTAGATGGACTGCCGAACGCTTGCTCTATTCCGCAGCCCCGCCCTCTCGAGGCGGGGCGGGATTTTCCAACGACACCGCTCTCTCGGGGCGGGAGCGATTTCCCGACGATACCGCCCTCTCGGGTCAGGATTGTAGGGGCGAGCAGTGCTCGCCCGCGTAGTGCCCCCGCCGCCAGGGGGACGGGCGAGCGATGCTCGCCCCTACAGGGGTGCAACAGGCGGGGTGGGATTTTCCACCATCACCGCCCTTCTCGAGGCGGGAGCGATTTCCCGACGACACCGCCCTCTCGGGGCGTGCACGATTTCCCGACGATACCGCCCTCTCGGGGCGGGGATGGTGGGGCTCGCCCGCGTATTGCCCCACCGCTATGGCAACAAGCATGGTGTGGTTTTTCATCACCATTGCCTTTTCCAGAATTGCCCTTCAGCGGGTTCTATGGTAGAGTATAAACCGGGTGGTCATGATGGAATATCCGCAAAGAAAACGGAACCGCTTGCAAGATTTTGATTACAGCTGTCCCCGGGCGTATTTTATCACCCTCTGCACGGAAAACAAGCAATGCCTGCTGGGAAGCGTTGCCGGGGCGAGCGACGTTTGCCCGGCGTATACCCGGCTGTCCGCTTCTGGCAAAATTGTGGAGGCAGCCATTCTGGCCATCCCCCGGCAGTATCCCGCCCTCTCCATCGCCACATATGTAATCATGCCCAACCATCTCCACATGCTTCTCGTCCTAACCGGGGACGGGCAGGAGACGCCCTCCCTATCCCGCGTGATGCAGCAAATGAAGGGCGCGGTCACCAAGCGGCTGGGACGCTCCATTTGGCAGAAATCCTTCCATGATCACATCGTCCGTGATCGCGCCGATTATCAGGAAATCTGGCAATACATTGCCAACAACCCCGCCAGATGGAACGCCGACGCTTTATATAAGGAATAACCACCCCTGGCGGGACGTATTCCCCACCATTACCGCCCGTTCGGACAGGGGTTGTAGGGGCGAGCAGTGCTCGCCCGCGTAATGCTCCCGCCGCCAGAGGGACGGGCGAGCGATGCTCGCCCCTACAGGGGTGCAACAAGCGGGGCGGGATTTCCCGCCATCACCGCCCCCGCCGCCCGCGAAACGGGCCCATTTTCTGGCGGCTTCCCTGGAAAATATCGCCTTTTGCGATGACGCCGGCAAGCATTTCTATTGATCCCTATATATAAAAGAGGCCTGACGCAGACGCGTCAGGCCTCTTCAGTCTGTCAAAAAAGGGGAATCCGCCATTTGGAAAACGAAAAAAGCAGGGGCGGGTTACCGATCGGTGTTTGCGAGGACATGTGCCTCGCAAACACACCTTATAGGCGAAAACCGGCGGAAACACACGTGTTTCCGCCGGTTTTCAAGAGCAGGGGTGGCACTGGCGGGGATAGAGGGAGCAAGGCGAGTATAGCGAGCCGCCGCGATCCGGCATCCCCGTCCAGCAGCGTGTCGACTTTGTCGACACGCTGAGAGGCCTGACGCAGACGCGTCAGGCCTCTTCGCGGTTCAGCCAGCGGCGGCAGGCCTCCAGCGTGCCGAAGGTCTCGACGAAGGCTTCGCCGGCGAGGTTGTCAATGCCGAGATAGCCGTCGGCCTCCCGGGCCCAAAACAGGCCCCGGGGCTCCCGAGCCTCCACCACCGCACGCGCTTCCTCCAGTGTCAGCTCCCGGATATGCATACGCTCCTCATCCTTTCCCCTGTGGAGGACACGCCGTCCTCCATCCCCCTCATTCTATCACGGTTTGGGCCGATTTATACACCTGCCGCCAACTTTTTTATTCGACAGTATCCGTTCTTTTTTTCCCAGTTATCGGAAACTTTCTCTTGACTTTTATCCTGTTTTGAGATATAATTATAATAGAACATCAGGAAAGGAAGTTGATCGTATGGCATGGATCGAAGCGCATCAAAGTCTGGCAGAAAGTCCGAAGCTGATGAAGCTGTGCAAGCGACTAAAGATTCCCCATTCCCAGGGGATCGGGCACCTGTTTTTTCTGTGGTGGTGGGCGCTGGATCACGCCCCGGACGGAGACCTGAGCGCCCTGGGAGCCACTGGCGTGGCGCGGGTTGTCCGGTGGGAGGGAGAACACCTCCGCTCGGTTCTCCCGGCGCTGAAAAAGGCGGGGTTCGTCGATGAGGACAACCGGATCCACGACTGGCAGGATTACGCCGGGCGGCTCATCTCCAAACGAGAAGAAAAGCGCGAGCAGGATCGGGAACGGCGGAGGAAACAACGCCTACTGAACAGCGACAAGGCGGCGGATCCTGTCGCCGGTGACGCACACGCGACGCGCGCCCTACAGAACCGTACCCAACCCAACACAACCGAACCTCTCCCCCCCGACGCCCCCCAGGGGGCCTTCCCTGAGGGGAACGCGTACCCCGACGCGGGGGACGACATCCCCGCCGTCATCCCGGAGGAGGCCAGCCTGCTGGACGTATTGCCCCCATACATAGAGTGCTGACCACAAGCGAGATCGGAAAGAAGCTCTCGGCGGCACATAACTAGGGTTGGTAACCACAAGCGGGAGTGGAAAGAACCCTTCGGCGGCACAAGGGGCCGCCGCCCCGCATAGCGGGGACAGGCTTCTTTCCCCTACTCTACCGTCTATGGGCGGCTGAGCGGGTAGCCGGCGCCCCGCAAAGCGGGGACGCGCTTCTTTCCCTTCATCTAATTTCTGCGGGCGGCTCAGTTGAGTGATAGAGTGCTGACCACAAGCGAGATCGGAAAGAAGCTCTCGGCGGCACATAACTAGGGTTGGTAACCACAAGCGGGATTGGAAAGAACCCTTCGGCGGCACAAGGGGCCGCCGCCCCGCATAGCGGGGACAGGCTTCTTTCCCCTACTCTACCGTCTACGGGCGGCTGAGCGAGTAGCCGCCGCCTCGGCGGGCGGCGGACTTGCGATGGACGAATCGGAGAGGAGCTTCGGTATGTTGGAAACGGAACGCGCGGTGATCGGGTGCCTGGTGGTGGACTGGCCGGCCTGCCGGGAGCCGCGCATCGAGCCGGTTTGGTTCGAATCGGCCTTTTACCGCAGGGTGGCGCGGCGGGGGCTGGAGCTGGAGGCGGCGGGGACCCGGCCCGACGCGGTCACCCTGCTGCCCGACCTGAGCCCGGAGGAACGGGCGGAAATCCTCCGCTGCGCCGAACAGATGCCCCGGGTGTCGGGCTACACCCATTACGCCGAGCAGCTGCGGGAGGAATGGCGGCAGCGCAGCCTGCGCGCGGCGCTTCAGCGCATCGGCGCGTCGGGCGAGAACGCGGACGGCATGACCGCCGCCCTGCGCCGGGTGGTGGGCGAGCAGGAGGCGGCGGGCGGCGGCTCGCCCCCGGGCTGCACCCTGTCGGAGGCCTATGTCGACCTGTACACCGGCCTGTTCAGCCAGGACACGCGGCATCTGTCCGGCTATCCCGGGCTGGACGGCCTGATGGGCGGGCTGCTGCCCGGGTCGGTGTTCGTGCTGGCGGCCCGCAGCGGCCACGGCAAAACCGACTTTGCCCTGTCCCTCCTGCTGCGGTACGCGGCGGCGGGGCTGCGGGTGCTCTACTACTCCATGGAGATGGGGGGCGGGCAGCTGATGACCCGGGTGGCGGCCCAGCTGACCGGCCTGCACAGCGCCCGCATCCGGGACAAACGGCTGACCGACGAGGAACGCGCCCTGGTGGCCCGGGCCATCGGGCTGCTGCAGGGCCGGGAGGCGGTGCGGGTGGCGGAAGCGCCCCCCAGCCTGGACGACCTGCGCCGGCACATCCGGGAATGCCGGCCCGCCGTGATTTTCCTCGACCATCTGGCCCTGATGAAGATGCCCCGGCGGGGCAGCCGGTACGAGGAGGTGGCCGAGACCACCCGGGCCCTCAAGGCCCTGGCCCTGGAAACCGGGGTGGCGGTGGTGGAGCTGGTGCAGATGAACCGCCAGGTGGAGCTGCGCCCCGACAAGCGGCCCCAGCTCTCCGACCTGAAGGAATCGGGCACCATCGAGGAGGACGCGGACTATGTTCTCTTCCTCCAGGCCGAGGGGGCCAACCGCTTTCTGACCGGCGGGGATTCCCGCCCGGTGCGGGCCACCCTGGCCAAGAACCGCCACGGCGCGACCGGGACGCTGCGCTTCGCCTGGCGGCCCCAGTACAGCCGCTTCGCGGAGCTTAAGCCCCCGGCGACAGAGGAGGCTTCGGGGGCCGCGAAACCCGCGGCCTCCTGAAACCATAAAGTTGCAAAACGCAACCATTTGAAAGGAGCTTGTCCATGAACACACCTATTCTGCGCGTGCGGGACGCGCAAGGCAATCTCATCCCCATTCCGGCGGTACGGGGGGAAGCCGGGCCCCAGGGCATCCCCGGCCCCCAAGGCCCGCAGGGGCCTCAGGGCGGCAAGGGCGACCCCGGCACGACCGGGCCGCAGGGCCCCCAGGGCGATCCCGGCGACACGGGGCCCCAGGGGCCGCAAGGTCCCAAGGGAGACAAGGGCGATAAAGGGGACGCGGGCGTTGTGGACGCCGCCGCCCTGCTGGCGAAAATCTACCCCGTGGGCTCCCTCTACCTGTCCACGGTGAACGTCAGCCCCGCGAGCTTTCTCGGCGGCGAATGGGTTCCCTGGGGAACGGGCCGCACGCCGGTGGGCGTGGACGCGGCCCAGACCGAATTCGCCTCCCCCGAGCAGGTGGGCGGCGCGAAAAGCGTGGTGCTCACCGGGGAAAACCTGCCCACCGACGCGGTGTACGACGGCACGGTCACCCTCTTCGCCTCCGGCAACTACGCGGGGGGGTGGGATTTCGCCCTGCGGGGCGAGGGCAAGCCGGTGCCCGTTTTGCAGCCCTATATCACCTGCTACATGTTCAAGCGCACAGCGTAGGCCCTGTTTGAAAAATAAAAAGTGCTGGATATTTCGCTGCGAAACGTCAAGAGCAAGGAAAAAAGCGGACGAATCCTTTCGGATTCGGAGCATTTTTGACGCAGCTATCGGCGCTTCGCAGTAGAAATAGACAGTATTCTGGATTTTCCAAACAGGGCCTAATCGAAAGAAAGAGAGGAATGCATATGCAGGAACCCATTCGAACCCTGCGCGTCCAAGCGGACGCCAATGGGGTACGCCCCTCCAACCCCCAATACGCCGGGGTGCAGGGGGAACACAACGCCACCCGGGTGATCTTCGCCCTGGACGAGGCGCTGCTGCGGGCAGAATACCGCTACCGGTTTGAGTTCGTGGACAGCATGGGCGGGCTGGACGCGGGCGGGGAAGCCACCCCCGTCGACGGAGAGCTGTCCTGCCTGCTGCCCGAACCGTGGACCCGGGCGGGGGGCTGCGGGACGCTGCGGCTCTGCGCGGTGGCGGCGGGGGCGGACGGCCAGGAGGAGCAGGTGGTCTACACCCTGCCCGCCCTGCTGACCTTCGCCACCCGGGAGAGCGCCGGGCCCCTGGAGGACGAGGTGAAAACCAACCTGTCCGCCCTGATGACCGACGCAAGGGAGGCCACCGACGCCGCGAACGAAGCCGCCGAAAGCGCGAACGCGGCGGCGGACAAGGTGGATGAAGCTGTGTCCAGCGCCAACGCGGCGACGGCCAACGCGAACCGCGCCGCTGCAAGCGCGGACGCTTCCGCGGCCACGGCCAACGCGGCGGCCGGCGGGGCGCAGGAGGCCAAGGAGGCGGCTGACACGGCGGCCAGCGGGGCCAATACGGCAGCCGAGCAGGCGCGGACGGCGGCGGCCAGCGCCAACACCGCGGCAGGAACGGCCAGCACCGCCGCTTCCAACGCCAACGCCGTGGCCGACGCGGTGCAGGCCAAGCTGGACGCAGGCGAGCTGAAGGGCGAAAAAGGCGACACCGGCCCCCAGGGCCCCCAGGGGGTCAGCGGGGTGTACGTGGGCGGCGGCGAGATGCCGGAGGGGTACACCGTCCAGGTGGATCCCACCGGGGATATGCTGTGCTATACCGCCGGGGAGAGCGACAGCCGGTATCTGCGGGCCACCGAGATTCGCCGCCCCTTCACCGGCGGCGGGATCACCCTGACCGACGCGGACGACGCGGCCTTCGGCGGCGTGACCGTGCTGGGCGCGACCACCGAGACAGGCACGGGCGACAAGGGGCCGGACAATCCGTATGCCATCACGGGCGTGCAGCCGGCGAGCCTGACGGTGTGCGGGAAGAATTTGTGTCCGCCGACATTTTACCAAGGGGCGTACACCACCCAGGCGGAATCACGCATACGCTCCGAAATTATCCCCATCGTGCCGCACGTGCAGTATGTGTTCTCCGTCGCGGCGGGATATGCCGCATTAAACGTCTACTTTTTAGGTGCCAATAAGGTGGGGCTTGGCTGGCTGCAAAGCGCCAACAACACAGCGGCGCAGCTTAGGTTCACGCCGAACAAGGACACCTATCGCTATGCGGTGCTGGTGGTGTCCTATCCAGACCAGACAACGCCGATCGCGCCGGACGCACCGATTTCCGCGCAGTTAGAGTTCGGCACCGCCGCCACCCCCTACACCTCCTACGCCGGACAGACCATCGATTTGCCCGTGCTGGCCCCTTTGTACGGAGACGGAACCGTGTGCGACGAATACGACGCGGCCACCGGCGTGGAAACCCGGCGGTGGGGACGGGTGGAGTTCGACGGAACAGAGGCGTGGATAACGAGGACAAGCGGCGCGGGAGTATATGGGTATGCGCTGCCGGATGTTTTCGATGCGCCGGCAGCGGCTGGTGTTTGCACCCACTTCTCTTTCGTTAAAAACGGGGCATCCGGTATGCAAACGGCGGTTTGTGTTGCGTCTGCCAGCACGAGAAAAGACCTATCTGTCTTTACCACAATAGCAACGCTGGACGATTTCAAGGCCTGGTTGTCTGCCCGAGCCACTGCCGGCACCCCGGTGACGGTGGTGTATCAGCTGGCCGAGCCGGTCGTGACCCAGCACGGGCCGCAACGGATCCACACCTATCCAGGATGCACCAATCTGATGCTGGATATTTCGGCCGAGGGGGCCGTCCGGTATCCGCTGTCCGCCCCCATGCAGTGGGACGCCAAGGCAGACAAAACGGCGGCGGACGACCGATACGCCAATGTGCTGACCGGCACGGCTTCGGGGCCGGTGGCCGCGCTGGAGGACGTGTCCCCGACGGGGGCGCTGCGCCGGGCGGCGGTGCTGGGCGCGACCGCCGAGACCGGGTCGGGGGATAAGGGGCCCGATAACCCGTATACCCTCGCGGGTGTACAGCCGACAAAGGTGACGGTGTGCGGGAAGAACCTGCTGCCAGTTACCAGGACGGCGGAAGGGACATACAGCGGCGTTACCATTACGCCGCTGGAAGGCGGCCTGTTGAAGCTGTCTGGCACCTGCACCGCCAACAACAACTGCCCCGTTTTTTGTACACAACCTGTTCGTTTGGACGGTACCCTCACGGCAACCGTTCAGGTGCAGTCTGGCACAGCGGAATTTGTGGGGTATAACTTAGTACAGTATAACGGCGATATACAGGGGCTTACCCTGGTAAATATGAAAACAAAGGAACACCATTTCCAGCGGACGTGTATGGCTTCCGGGTTTAACATCCGCATGGACGCGGGCACGGTTTTTAACGATTACGTGTTCGGGATCCAGCTGGAGAAAGGCGACACCGCCACCCCTTATGAGCCGTATACCGGCCAAACTATCACGTTGCCCGCGCTGGCCCCCCTGTACGGCGACGGAACCGTGAACGACGAATACGACGCGGTTTCGGGTGTGGAAACCCGGCGATGGAAGCGAGTGGTGTTCGACGGGACAGAAAGCATGCGGTGTGAAGCCCACGGAAATGGCCAGCGATATGTATCTATAGACCTGGACGCTGCCGCTAATAAATCCGTCATGCCCATATCCACGCATTACACGTCGTCTGCCTGGACGCAGGACAATAACAAGGTGTATATCCCCAATCCCGTTGTGATGGTGATTACGGATAGCCGTTTCACTACCTTGCAAGCTGCGCGGGACATATTAGCCGCCCAGTACGCCGCCGGCACGCCGGTGACGGTGGTGTACCAGCTGGACGCCCCCGCCGTGACCCAGCATGACCCCGCCCGCATCCTGCCGCCCGCCCCGGTGTGCCGCGTCTTTGCCGACGCCGGAACGATGGAGGTGGGATATAACCGGGATGTCAATATCGTCATCCCCAAGCTGGAGGCCGCGCTTGCCGCCCTGCAGAGCGGCGCTTAACTCACCCGATCGCGGCGGGGCCGGTTCGAATTCCCGTCCGGTTCTTCTTGCGCGGTGGCTATGCCGTTGACTTTTCCCGCCTTTTATGCTATAGTAAAGGTAGCCAAGGGGCGCTGCGTGTGGAGCCTCTGGCGGCCCCTAGTCCCTACGCTCTGGCAAGCGTAGGGACTATTTTACTTTTATCGCAAACACCGCGAAAAGCAGGAGCAGGACAACTACACAGAATATGTACTTAATGACCCTTTTCCCCATCGGCCTCACCTCCTTCCATCGGAGGTGTGCGCCCCTTGACTACCATATGGTTATAGCACAGTTCCCCCGCGATGTCAAAACTCTTTCCCCGGTTTGTCCGCACGGCTTGTCGGACATGGCGGAATAGCCTGTCCATATATGGGAAATCTTCATAATTTTTTTCGGCATTTCTATTGACAGCCTGTCCTCGCGGCTCTATACTGAAGGTAAGCGAATCCCCCGCCTTCAGAAAGGAGCGCGCGTATGAAACAGTCCACCCGACCGGCCGCCGTGACGGCCGCCGTCATCCTGGTGCTGGAGCTGGCCGGCGCCGCCTTCTGGGGGCACGCCGCCCTGCACCGGGAGGCGTACGCGCGGGCCTACAACCTGCTGCCCATCGCGGTGCTGGAGCTGGCGGTGCAGCCCCTCATGCTGGCGGGTGCCGCCTATCTGCTGCTGTGGGCGCTGGACCGGCTGTTCCTATCCCCATATTCATGGCTGAAGAAGACCGATGTCGCGTCCAAGACGCGACAGGGAGGCGCCCTCTGTCCCGTCGGGCGGGTGGCCCTGCGGCTGCTGGCCGCAGCCATGGTGGTGGTATACCTGGCCCTCGTCCTGGGGGGCCTGTTCGGCCGGGTGTCCGGCCTGACGGTCGAGTGGCTGCTGCGGCTGCGGTTCCTGCTGGTGATCCCCGGGGCCGTCCTGTACGCCGGCATGAAAGCGCCGTCCCCCGCCCAGGAGGAGCCGGCGGACTAAACCAGAAAAAGCGCGTACGGTTTTAGGTGCGCGCCTTTTTAGAAGAAATGGCCCAGCGGAACTCGTTCCGCTGGGCCATTTCTTGCAAAGCGGCGGAACCCGGCTCGGATTCTCCGCTCATGGCGCGCCCCTTTGACCGTGCGCGTTTTTTAACGCTTCTTTTTCTAAAGAATATCCACTAATGTAATGACACCCTTTTCAATCCATACGAGTTTCCCTATTTTAATATAGGAAATTGCGTATATTTCATATGTAATTTACATAAATTTTTATTTGGATTCTTCTCTTTTGCTAATTGATTAGGTAATCCTATAGCGCTATACTATACATATACCATTTTTTGCTACTTAAAGAAAGATGTGGTGAAATCATGAACAGACATCCAGCCGCTGCCATTACCGCCCTTGTGTCTATCATTTTTGAAGGAATTGGCTGTGCCTACTGGATATGGACGGCCATAAACCGTACAAATTTCCTGCAGACCTATTATACACTCCCGTTTGCCATTTTACATGATATCTTCTTCCCGTTAATGCTGACCGCTGCCGTTTATTTCATTTTTTATCTGTTATATAGATATTCTATCATGAAACAGGCGGTACACAGCCAAGCTATCCGTGCGGTCTTACTCCTGGTATCCATTTTGCTGATTCTCGCTTATATCCTCATCATATGCGGCACCATGAACGGCTATATTCCATATGCCAACCGCTTTGTCCAAATGGTATATCAACTGCAGTTTGGTTTGCCAATCGCCGGTATCGGTCTATTTTTTGGCCTGTGGGCACCCCCAAGTAGTAGGAAAGAAGGCGATTCCAATGGGTAGGAAAAGCAGAGGCCATAAAACCATCTGAATAGAGAAAGGAAGTATAAAATGAAAAAGCTTTTCGCCGCATTATTGACAGTTGGTATGTTCCTATCAGCCTCTTGTCCGGCTTTCGCAGAAATCGACACGGCCGCAGCCGCAGATAAGGATATCGACATTTTCGAACTGGCTGAAGGTGGCGAAATCTCCATAGTTGACAACGCAGTACAGGTGCATAAAACCACCATGGTGAACAGCGTTAAGACACGTTCTGGGGCACAGACGCAATATTTTGAATCCACCAGCGTTGCCCTCGCGCCACTGACTGATGAGATCACGGTGAATGAACTCTACGAAACTCTGCGAGCTGGCCGAGAAGGGCATTATGCAGAGCTTCCGGATAAAAGCGGCATTGCTAGGGGTTACACGCAGATTTACTATTCCGTCACCACTCTGGACAATGTTTCCTATTACAGTATGTCGCAAATTTTAGGAGGATTAATCGGACCCGGAAGCGGCTCCTATCTGGAAAGCGGCATCAAGTATTATGGTGCCTATATCCAATTCGGCCAAACCGGAAACACGGCTCACAATGGTTATCGGTCATTTTCAGGCGAAGAATATTTTGGAGCGGAGCCCAGAGATTGGACTTGCACATATGACAAATTCGACACTTGGATTCCTGTCTCTTCTAGTTACATGGCAACGCTGAACTGTCAAGCGCGTTTCAGCTTTGGAGGGCGCAATTCTGCCTGGGATTTAAACGTTATGAATAGCGCGTTCTCATCCTGAACCCTCCCTTGTAAAAACCGGCTATGCGCCTGTGCCGCGCATAGCCGGTTTTTTACACCGTTACCGGGGTTTTCTCCTCCACGCCGGCATCCTTGGCGCGGATTTCCACCCGGCGGATTTTGCCGCTGATGGTCTTGGGCAGCTCGGTGACGAACTCCACCACCCGGGGATATTTGTAGGGCGCGGTGGCCTTCTTGACGTACTGCTGCAGCTCCTTGGCCAGGGCGTCGGAGGGCGGATACTGGCTGGTCAGCACGATGGTGGCCTTGACCACCTGGCCGCGCTCCGGGTCGGGCACGCCGGTGATGGCGCATTCCAGCACCGCCGGGTGCTCCATGAGCACGCTCTCGATTTCGAACGGCCCGATGCGGTAGCCGCTGGATTTGATGATGTCGTCCAACCGCCCGACGTACCAGTAATACCCGTCCTCGTCGATGTAAGCGGTGTCCCCCGTGTGGTAGACCCCGCCCTGCCAGGCCTTGGCGTACAGCGCGTCGTCGTTATTATACGCGCTGAAAATCCCGTACTGCCGCCCGGTTTTGCAGGGGCGCACCACGATTTCGCCCACCTCGCCGGGGGCCACCTCGTTCCCCTGCCGGTCGACGAGGGCCACGTCGTACAGGGGGGAGGGCTTGCCCATGGAGCCGGGGCGGGTCTCGCTGCCCGCCAGGTTGGCGATGAGCAGGGTGGTTTCGGTCTGGCCGAAGCCCTCCATCAGGTGGATGCCGGTGTTCTCGAGAAACCGGCGGTACACCTCATAGTTGAGGGCCTCCCCCGCGTTGGTGGCGTATTCCAGGCTGGACAGGTCGTACCCGTCCATCCCCTCCTTGATGAGGAAGCGGTAGATGGTGGGCGGCGCGCAGAAGGAGGTCACCCGGTATTTCTGGATGATCCCCATCAGGTCGGCGGCCACGAATTTGTCGAAGTCGTAGACCATCACCCGCACGCCCGCCAGCCACTGGCCGTAGAGCTTGCCCCAGGAGGCCTTGCCCCAGCCGGTGTCCGCCACCGTCAGGTGCAGCCCGCCCTCCTTGACGTTCTGCCAGTGGACGGCCGTGACGATGTGGGCCAGGGCATAGGTGAAGTCGTGGATGACCGCCTTGGGATAGCCGGTGGTGCCGGAGGTGAAATACATGATCATGGGGTCGGTGGCCAGGGTGTCCGTCCGCTCGAGGACGGGGGAGGCGGCCTGTACCGCCTCGTCCAGGAAGAGGAAGCCCTCCTTTGGCTGCCGGACGATGCAGGGGATCGTCAGGGTCGGGCAGACCTTCCGCGCCTCGGCGACGTAGTCGGCCAGCTCCCCCTCCGGGGTGCAGACCACCGCTTTGATGGAGGCCGCCTGCACCCGGTAGACGATGTCTTTGACGGTGAGCATGTGGGTGGCGGGCACGGCCACGGCCCCCAGCTTGTGCAGGGCCAGGATGGTGGTCCAATATTCGTGGTGCCGTTTGAGCATCAGCATCACCCGGTCGCCCTTGTTCACCCCGGCCTGTCGCAGGGCGTTGGCCGTCCGGTTGCTCAGCTCTCCCAGCTCCCCGTAGGTGAAGCGGCGCTCCTCCCCGGCCACGTTGCACCAGACCAGGGCCTCGCTATCCGGCTCCTCGGCCGCCAGCACGTCCATCACGTCGTAGGCGAAATTGAAATTGTCCGGATGGTGGATGGAAAACCGCGTGAGGGTGCCGTGCTCGTTAAATTCCTCCTGGCAGAAGCGTTTGTACAGCTGCATATTCATGCCCAACCTTTCTAATGTCAAAGCCGCCGCCGTTGGGCGTCAGCCTCCGATTTTGCGGAAGCGATCGTACCGGGCGCGCAGCAGGTCCTCCACGGGCAGCGCCCGCTTCTCGGCCAGCTTGTCGGCCAGCGCCTGCCCGAGAGAGGCAGAAAGCTCGTCGAAATCCCGCCCCTTTTCCGGCACCACCCGTTCCACCACGCCCAGGCGCAGCAGATCCGCCGCCGTCATTTTCAGGCATTCGGCGGCTTCCTTGACCTTTTTCGGGTCCTTCCACAGGATGCTGGCGCACCCCTCGGGGGAAATCACCGAATACACCGCGTTTTCCAGCATCCAGACCTCGTCGGCCACGGCCAGCGCCAGCGCGCCGCCGCTGCCCCCCTCCCCGACGAACACCGACAGGATGGGCACCCGCAGGGTCATCATCTCCATCAGGTTTTCCGCGATGGCCTGGCCCTGGCCCCGTTCCTCGGCCCCCACGCCGCAGAAGGCCCCCGCCGTGTCCACGAAGCAGACCACCGGCCGGCCGAACTTCTCCGCCTGCTTCATCAGGCGCAGCGCCTTGCGGTAGCCCTCGGGGCTGGGCGCGCCGAAGTTGCGGCGGATCCGCTCCTTGGTGGTGTCCCCCTTCTCGATGGCGACGACCGTCACCGGCTCGCCGTGCAGGCGGGCCACCCCGGCCACCACCGCCCCGTCGTCCCCGTACCGGCGGTCGCCGTGCAGCTCCAGGAAGTCGGTGAAGATATGCTCAATGTAGGCGAGGCCCGTGGGCCGCCCCTTGGCCCGGGCGGCCAGTACCTTGTCGTAAGCGCTCATGCCCGCGGCCCCCTTTCGTGCAGCGCGAGCAGCCCGGCGATGACCCGCCGCTGCTCCTTGCGGGGAACGATGCAGTCCACAAACCCGTGCTCCAGCAGGAATTCCGCCCGCTGGAAGCCCTCGGGCAGCTTCTTGTTGGTGGTCTGCTCGATGACCCTTTGCCCCGCGAAGCCCACCATGGCCCCGGGTTCGGCCATGATGATGTCCCCCTCCATGGCGAAGCTGGCGGTCACGCCGCCGGTGGTCGGGTCGGTGAGCACCGTGAGGTAGAACAGGCCCGCGGCGCTGTGCCGCCCCACCGCGCCGCTGACCTTGGCCATCTGCATCAGGGAGAGGATCCCCTCCTGCATGCGCGCCCCGCCCGAGACGGTGTAGCCCACCACCGGCAGGCCGGCCTCGGCCGCGTGCTCGAACAGGCGGGTCAGCTTCTCCCCCACCACCGTGCCCATGGAGCCCATCATAAAATACGGCTCCATGACGAACAGGGCGCAGCGGCGGCCCCCGATGCGGGCGGTGCCGGTGACCACCGCCTCCTTCTCGCGGCAGGCCAGCCAGGCGTTCTCCAGCTTTTTGGGATAGCCGGGAAAGCCCAGCAGGTCCCGGCTTTTCATCTCCCCGTTCATTTCCTCGAAGCTGTCGGGGTCGGTGATGAAGCTCACCCGCTGGCGGGCGTTCATGCGGAAATGGTGGCCGCAGGGGCAGACGCTGTGGTTGTTCCACAGGTCGCCCACCGGCAGGCGGCGGCCGCAGGCGGGGCAGAGCTTGGTCTGCACCGTGGTGTCCGCGTCCTGCCGGGCAGGCGACCGCCCGCCCTTCTCCAGCTCGTTATTCGGCGTTTTGAAAAGCCCCAAAAGCTGCATAAACTGTCACCTGACTTTCTAACGATTGCTAATGTTGATGAGTGTTTTTATATCTGCTTCTTGCAGCGGGCGCTATGCCCTATCGGGAGTTTGTTGGTATGCGGGGCACCACCCCGCGGGCTGATTGTGCCTGTGAGGCACCCCGCACCCCATCTTTCTTTTTCGTGCGTGAAAAAGAAAGACGGGGGAGAAAGAAAAAGCCTTTGGAAAACCATCCGGCGGGGGGAAACCCACTCTCTGCCTCGCGCCAACCCCTGTGTCGCTGCGGGCTTCGGCCCCTTACAAGAAAAATAGAAACTTTGTAGCGCCTGCGTCGCCGCCGGTACGCCCGCTAATAACCATGCGGCAGCCCGTTCTGCTTGCTACCAGCCCCGCCTCGTCTGTGCGTAACCACACGTTGCGGAAGTTGGGCGACTGACTCTCCTGGGGCTGCGCTGCATGAGGAGAACCAAGAAACAAGGGGGGACGCTCTGCCCCTGCCGGTCTCGTCGGCTTAGGCCGCCGAGCCCATACGGGGCTCCGTAGAAGGTAGCCGCAAGCGGGGGATTATCTTATTTTGATTGATAGGGCTCGCCGTCCTAAGACGGGGAGACCCCACCGGATTGTACAATTTGGGTGATCGCCCAAGTATACTACGCGCGTCAGCGCGCTCGTAGCGCGGGAAAAGGACACGCTTCCCGGTTGATAGGCGCTGTTGCGCACTATAGCGCCGAATATTTTACAGGATTTATTTCCTACATGGGGGGTGAAGAACGGGGCGTAGCCTCGTTCTTCCAGTGGGGGTCTCCCCCACGGCGAGCGCAATCTCAAGCAGATAGGACGGAAAAGATTCGACGTGTTCTTTTCCTGCGCGTCTGTTGGCCATGTTTTTTCTTTTCTCCCCCTTCTTTTCTTTTTCCGGAAAAAGAAAAGAAGGGGTGCGGGCGGCTCACAGCCGCGAGAGGAGTACGGAATTCTGCCCCGCATACCTGCATAAAACCCGATAGGGTTGTATTGCCCTAACGGGCAATCGGGGAACCCCCGGCGAGGGTTCCCCGCCGTAAAACACCCCACCGGGGTGTTTTTCGCCCCTCCTGCGCTTTTTTTGGGGAAGGGATTCCGCGTCCTGCGGGACGCGGCGGGGGCGCTGCCCCTCGACCCTGCCAGTGGCGGGCGAAAATCTTACCGACGTATCACCGGTTTTTCATAAAATCGGTGGTATACGTCCCCGCCCGGAACGCCGGGTCCCCGAGAATCTCCAGCTGGCTCTCGATGTTGACCGGCACCCCTTTAATGACCAGCTCGCACATGGCGGATTCCATCTTGCGAATGGTCTCCTCCCGCGTGCCGGCGTAGACGATCATCTTGCCGATCATCGGGTCGTAATAGGGCGGCACCTCGCACCCCTGGTACAGCGCGGTGTCAAACCGCACCCACGGCCCTCCCGGCACGTGGAGGAAATCCACCGTGCCGCAGCCGGTGGCGTTGACGCGGCATTCGATGGCCGCCCCGGTCAGCCGGATGTCCTCCTGGGTGAAATCCAGGGGGATCCCCGCCGCGATGCGGATCTGCCACTTGACGATGTCCACCCCGGTGACAAACTCGGTCACCGGATGCTCCACCTGCAGGCGGGTGTTCATCTCGATGAAATAGAACCGCCCGTCCCCGTCCAGCAGGAACTCCACCGTCCCCGCGCCCAGGTAGCCCGCGGCCTTCGCCGCCCCCGCCGCCGCGTCCATCATCTCCTGCCGCAAGGCGGGGGAAATGGCGGAGGAGGGGGTCTCCTCGATGAGCTTCTGGTTGTTCTTCTGGATGGAGCATTCCCGCTCGCCCAGGCAGACCACGTGCCCCTGCTCGTCGGCGAGCAGCTGCACCTCGATGTGCTTGACCGGGGAGAGGAACTTCTCCATGTACACCCGCCCGTCCCCGAAGGCCTTTTCCGCCTCGGCGGCCGCGGTGTGGAAGGCGTTTTCCAGCTCCTCCTCCCCGTTCACCAGGCGGATGCCCTTGCCGCCGCCCCCGGCGCTGGCCTTGATGAGCACGGGATACCCGATGCGCGCGGCCTCGGCCCGGGCCTGCTCCACCGATTCCAGCAGCTCGCTGCCCGGCACGGTGGGCACCCCGGCCTCCTTCATCAGGCGTCTGGCCGCGTCCTTGTCCCCCATTTTGGAGATGATGTCCCCGTCGGGGCCGATGAAGGCGAGGTTCTGCTCCTTGCACAGCCGCGCGAAAGCCGCGTTCTCCGACAAAAAGCCGTAGCCCGGATGAATGGCCTGCGCCCCGGTGGCCAGGGCGGCGGCCAGAATATTCTGCTGGTTGAGATAGCTGTCCGCCGACGCGGCCGCGCCCACGCAGACCCGCTCGTCCGCCAGGGCCACGTGCAGCGCCTCCTCGTCCGCTTCGGAATAGACCGCCACCGTGGCGATCCCCATTTCCTTGCAGGCGCGGATAATCCGCACGGCGATTTCTCCCCGGTTGGCCACCAGGATTTTTGAAAACATACTGTATTCATCCTTTCGAGGAGGAATTCCATGTGGGGATGTCTGCTCTGCTCTATTTCCCTATTAACGCAAAAGAGAAATCCGCCGTGACGCACAGCTTGCCGTTCACGGTTCCCTTGCCGGTGCAGAAATAGAACGGCCCCTTGGCCTTCACGAGGGTGCACGTCGTCTCGAACACGTCCCCCGGCTTCACCGGGTTCTTAAAGCGCACCTTGTCCAGGCTGGTGAAGAAGGGGGTGGCCCCCTCGGCGGCCCCGGCGGCCAGCAGCACGCAGGCCGACTGGGCCAGGATTTCGCAGAGGATCACCCCGGGCACCACGGGATTTCCCGGGAAATGGCCCTGGAGGAACCACTCGTCCCCGGTGATGGTTTTGCGCCCGTGGGCCTCGCCGTCCACCACCTCGGCCTCGTCGATGAGCAGCATGTTGTCCCGGTGGGGCAGCAGCTGCATAATCTCTTGCTTGTTCATGGCTTTCCCGCCCTTTCAGCGCAGGCGGAACAGGGGCTGGCCGAACTCCACGACCTGGCCGTTCTGTACGCAGACCTCCGCGATTTCGCCGTCTTCCTCGGCGGTGATTTCGTTCATCAGCTTCATGGCCTCGATGATGCAGACCACGTCGCCCTTTTTCACCCGGTCGCCCACCGTGACGAAGGGGGCCGCGCCCGGCGCGCCCGCCAGATACGCCATGCCCACCATGGGGGCCTTGATGACGGGCCCGGCCGCCTCGGCCGGCAGGACGGGGGCAATTTCCGCCGCCGTTTCCGCCCGCGGGGCCGCGGGCAGGGCAGGCGCTTCCTTTCCGCCGCCCATGGAGAGCTTCAGCGTGCAGCCCTCCTCCGTCCATTCCAGGCCGGTCAGTCCGTTGGCGCGCATCACCCGGGCCAGCTGTTCGATGGTTTCCACGTTCATACAAATTTCCCCCCACTGAAAATTCCTGCGGAATTTCGGCCCCCGCCGGGGGCTTTATTCCGCTTTCGTAAAGGCGACGCAGGCGTTGTGCCCGCCGAAGCCCAGGGACACCGACAGCGCCATGTCCAGCGCGGCCTCGCGGGCCTGGTTGGGCACATAGTCGAGGTCGCAGTCCGGATCCGGCTCCTGATACCCGATGGTGGGCGGCGCGACGCCGTCCCGCAGGGCCAGCACCGCCGCGATGGCCTCCACCGCCCCCGCCGCGCCCAGCATATGGCCGGTCATGGATTTGGTGGAGCTGACCAGCACCCGGTAAGCGTCCGCGCCGAAGACCTTCTTGATGGCGGCGGTTTCCGCCTTGTCGTTGAGGGGGGTGCTGGTGCCGTGGGCGTTGATGTACACCCGGGCCGCGTCCGGCGTTTTCCCGGTTTCCTCCACGGCCAGGCGGATGGCCCGCGCGCCGCCCTCCGCCTCCGGATGGGGGGCCGTCACGTGATACGCGTCACAGGTGCAGCCGTAGCCGCTGATCTCCGCGTAAATCTTGGCCCCGCGGGCCTTGGCGTGCTCGTATTCCTCGAGGAGGAGGGCGCCCGCCCCCTCGCCCATGACAAAGCCGCCCCGCCGCTTGTCAAACGGGATGGACGCGGCCTCGGGATCCTCGCTGGTGCTCAGGGCCATGCAGTTGATGAACCCGGCGAAGCCCATGGGGGTGATGGCCGCCTCGCTGCCCCCCGCCAGGATGGCGTCGGCGTAGCCGTATCGGACGGCCCGGAAGGCCTCGCCCACGGCGTTGGTGCCGGTGGCGCAGGCGGTGGTCACCGGCAGGCAGGGGCCGGTGGCCCCGTACTTGATGGCGATGGTGCCCGCCGCGATGTTGGCGATCATCATGGGGATGAAATGGGGGGACACCCGCCGGGGTCCCTTTTCGATGAGCTTGGTGTGCTCGCTGTCGAAGGTCTCGAACCCGCCGATGCCGGAGCCGAAGTAGACGCCCAGCCGTTCGGGGGCCACCTGCCCGATGATGCCGCTGTCGGCCATGGCCTCCTTGGCCGCCGCCAGGGCGTACTGAACAAAGCGGTCGGTTTTGCGGATTTCCGGCTTCTCCAGCACGGTTTCGGGGTCGAAGCCCTTGACCTCGGCGGCCAGCTTGGCCTTATACTCGGCCGTGTCGAACCGGGTCACCGGCCCGATGCCGTTCCTCCCAGCCAGCAGGCCCTCCCAGAAGGCGGGGACGTTGTTGCCGACAGGGGTCAGCGCCCCCATCCCGGTAATTACCACGCGTCTCGTTTCCATAGCTTTTGTCACCTATCTTTATCCATCACAGTGGTTGCGTTCGGTTTCTTTGATTATGGGGCAAGTCCTGTTGAATCGTTTCCTGTGTCGGTTTGCTCTATCGGGCTTGGGGTTGGTATGCGGGGGACTGCCCCGCACGCCCCTCAGGAGGGCCATGTTCGCCCTCCGGGGCGCTGCCCCGGGCCCCGCTAGGGGAATCTTCGCTTCTTGCAGCGGGCGCTATGCCCTATCGGGTTGAGCGTTGGTATGCGGGGTACCACCCCGCGGGCTGATTGCGGCTGTGAGCCGCCCGCACCCCTTCTTTTCTTTTTTCGGAAAAAGAAAAGAAGGGGGAGAAAAGAAAAAGCCTTAACCAACAGACGCGCAGGAAAAGAACACGTCGAATCTTTCCTGTCCTATCAATTTAAAATTGCGCTCGCGCCTAAAGGCGCTATAGTGCGCAACAGCGCCTATCTACCGGGACGCGTGTCCTTTTCCCGCGCTACGAACGCGCTGACGCGCGTAGTATACTTGAGCGATCACCCAAATTGTACAATCAAGTGTGGTCTCCCCGTCTTAGGACGGCGAGCCCTATCAATCAAAATAAGATAATCCCTCCCCGCTTGCGGCTACCTTTTACGGATCCTCGTATGGGCTCGGCGGCCTAAGCCGACGAGACCGGCAGGGGCAGAGCGTCCACCCTAGTCTCTTGGTACTCCTCATGCAGAGGAGCCCCAGGGGAGTTGGTCGCCCGACTTTTCGGTGCGTGTGGTTACGCAGACGCGAGGCGGGGCTGGCAGAAAGCAGAACGGGCTGCCGCGGCAACTAGCGGGCGTACCGGCGGCGACACGAGCGCTAAAAGTTTTTATTCCTTTTTATAAAAGGGCGAAGCCCGCAGCGACACAGGGGTTGCCGCGAGGCAGAGAGTGGGTCTCCCCCGCCGAAAAGGTTGCATAAGGCTTTTTCTTTTCTCCCCCTTCTTTTCTTTTTCTAGAAAAAGAAAAGAAGGGGTGCGGGCGGCTCACAGCCGCGAGAGGGACGCGGGGTACTACCCCGCATACCTGCATAAAACCCGATAGGGTTATATTGCCCGGCAGGGCAATCGGGGAACCCGATAGGGTTATATCGCCATGCCGCCGTCGACCCGGATCACCTCGCCGGTGATATAATCCCCTCCCGGCCCGGCCAGGAACAGGGCCAGCGCCGCCACATCCTCCGGCTTCCCCGCCCGTCCCAGCGGGATGGAGGACAGCAGCGCCGTTTTATCCAACGCCTCGGTCATGTCGGTCTCGATGAGGCCGGGGGCGATGGCGTTGCAGCAGATCCCCCGCCCGGCCAGCTCCCGGGCCACCGCCTTGGTCAGGCCGATGACCCCCGCCTTGGAGGCGGAATAGTTGGCCTGCCCCGCGTTGCCCATGATGCCGCAGACCGAGCTGATGTTGAGGATCTTCCCCGCCCGCTTGCGCACGAAGCCGGGATAGCAGTGCTTGATGAAGTTGAAGCAGCCCTTCAGGTTGGTGTCCACCACCTTGTCGAAGTCCTCCTCCTTCATGGAGAACACCAGGCCGTCCCGGGTCACCCCGGCGTTGTTGACCAGAATATCCACCCCGCCGAGCTCCTTGCCCACGGCGGCCACCACCGCCTTGACCGCGTCGAAATCCGCCGCGTCGCACTGGTAGGCCGCGGCCTTCACGCCCAGGGCCTCGATGTCCCGGCGGGTTTCCTCCGCCGCGTCCTGCCGCCCGGCGTAGACGATGGCCACGTCCGCCCCGTTTTCCGCCAGCTTCAGGGCGATGGCCCGCCCGATGCCCCGGGACCCGCCGGTCACCAGGGCCGTTTTCCCTTTCAGCATGTTCCCTCTCCTTTGCAGGCTGTCACCGCCGCGGCCAGGCTGTCCGCGTCCTCCACCTGGAGCACGGCCGCCTGGGGGGCGGTTTTTTTGATGAGGCCGCACAGGGTCTTGCCCGGCCCCACCTCAATGAACGTGTCGATCCCCGCCGCCAGCATGGCCTCCACCGTCCCCTGCCAGCGCACCGGGCTTTTCATCTGCCGGACGAGCAGGGCGCGATAGTCGCCCTCGTAGGGCCGCGCCGTGGCGTTGGCGTACAGGGGCAGGGCCGGATCCTTCATGGCGAAGCGCGCCAGCACCCCGGCGAACGCCTCGGCCGCCCCCTCCATAAAGGGGGAATGGAAGCCGCCGCCCACCGCGAGGGGCAGGGCCTTGCCGCCCGCCTCCTTCACCGCGGCCTTGAAGGGCTCCAGCTCCTCCCGCGCGCCCGCCACCACCAGCTGCCCCGGGCAGTTGTAGTTGACCGGGTACACCCGGCGGAACCGGGCGCACAGGCCCTCCACCGTGGCGTTGTCCAGCTTGACCACCGCCACCATGGCCGCGTCGGTCTGCTCGGCGGCGGCCTGCATGGCCTCCCCCCGGGCGCAGACGATGGAAAAGCCGTCCTCCGGGCTGACCGCGCCGGAAAAGGTCAGGGCCGCTATCTCCCCCAGGGAGAAGCCCGCCAGGGCCGCGGGGGCCACCCCCGCCTCCCGCAGGGCGCACGCCGCCGCCAAATCCACGCAGTACAAGCAGGGCTGGGTGTTGCGGGTGACGGTCAGCTCCTCCTTTGTGCCCTCGAAGCACTGGGCAAGGGTGCCGGGCCGCAGCCGCTCCGCCAGGTCGAACACCGCCCGGGCGGCGGCGCTTACCTCGTACAGGGATTTTCCCATGCCGGGATACTGGGCCCCCTGGCCCGCGAACACCAAGGCTATTTTACCCATTTTTTCGCTCCGTTCAGCACCGTTTCGGCTTCCTCGAAGATTTCCCGGATAATCTCCGCCGCCGGCTGCTCCTTATTCACAATGGCCGCGATCTGCCCGGCCAGGAAGGAGCCGGTCTTCTCGTCCCCCTCCACGGCCGCCCGGTAGAGGGAGCCGGTTCCCATGGCCTCCAGCTCCTCGTCCGAGATGCCGCTGTATTCCGCCTTGAGATAGGCGCGGGAGAAGGGGTTCTTCAGGCTGCGCACCGGATGGCCCAGCCGCTTGCCGGTGGTCATGGTGGCGATATCGTTCGCCGCCAGCACCTTTTTCTTGTAATTTTCATGCACGCCGCACTCCTCGGCCACCAGGAACCGGGTGCCCAGCTGCACCCCCACGGCCCCCAGCAGCAGGGCCGCGGCCACGCCGCGCCCGTCCCCGATGCCGCCGGCCGCGATGACCGGAATGTCCACCGCGTCCACGATTTGGGGGGTGAGCACGATGGTGGTCAGCTCGCCCACATGGCCGCCCGATTCGCCGCCCTCGGCGATGACCGCCGCCGCGCCCGCCCGGGCCACCAGCCGCGCCATGGCCACCGAGGCCACCACCGGGATGACCCGGATGCCCGCCGCCAGCCAGCTTTTCATGTATTTGGAGGGGTTGCCCGCGCCGGTGGTGATCACCGGCACCTTCTCCTCCGCCAGCAGCGCGGCCACTTCCTCCACGTGGGGGCTCATCAGCATCACGTTGACGCCGAAGGGCTTGTCGGTCAGCTCCCGGCAGATGCGGATCTGCTCCCGGAGGTAATCGCCGCCCGCGTTCATGGCCGAGATGATGCCCAGCCCGCCGCCGTTCGACACGGCGGCCGCCAGCTTCCCGTCGGCAATCCAGGCCATGCCGCCCTGGAAAATGGGATATTCGATCCCCAGCATGTCGCAAATCGGTGTGTGTATCAACCTGCATCCGCTCCATTTCTATGCCAAATATGGTGATAAAAGGGGGTGTTTCACCGGAAAAAGGTGCAAAATATGCAGCCAAGAGGCGAACGTCAGAAACGTCCCCCTCGTGGCCGCATGGTATTGTGGGAAATGGGATTAGCCCATTTTCTCCTCGATGATGGCCACCAGTTCCCCGACGGACTCCACCTTTTTCTCCAGCTCCAGCTCGATGCCCAGGCTTTCCTCAAGGTCCATCACCATTTCGACGGTGTCCAGGGAATCGACGCCCAGCTCTTCAAAGGTAGTCTCCATCTTGATGGAATCCTGCTCGATGCTCAGATGATTGGCCAGCATTTCCGCGACTTTTTCGAATACCATATTCGTGTTCCTCCGATGATTTTTATTTGTATATAGCAAAAAGGGAATGGCCCTTTGCTGCTCAGGTTTTATGTCCTCTATGGGCTACCACCGCAGCACGCACGCCGCGCTGGACAGCCCGCCGCCGAAGCCGCAGAGCACCAGATTGTCCCCCCGGTGCAGCAGCCCGCCCCGGTTGAGCTCGTCAAGGGCCAGCGGGATGCAGGCCGCCGACATGTTGCCGTACCGGTCGATGTTGATGAAGAACCGCTCGTCGGGAATATCCAGCTTTTTGCGGGCCATATGGATGATGCGCACGTTGGCCTGATGGGGCACCACCCAGGCGACGTCCTCGCCGGTCATGCCCGCCTCGGCCATCACGTCCCGCACGTCGGCGCACATGGCGTTCACGGCGAATTTGAAAGTCTCCTGCCCCTTCATGTGGATGTAGGGCTTCATGGGCTCCCGCTCGTAAAAGGGGGATTTGCCGATGAACTGGGGGATTTTGATCACGTCGTCCCCGCCGCGGGAGTACAGCTTGGAGGTCAGGTAGTTGTCCCCTTCCCCGAGGACCACCGCGCCCGCGCCGTCCCCGAAGATGACGCAGGTGCTGCGGTCCTCCCAGTCCATGATGCGGCTCATCCGCTCGGCGCCCACCAGCAGCACCTTTTTCACTTTTTTCCGGGCGAAATACCCCGCCGCCGTCTCCAGCAGGAAAATGAAGGCCGGGCAGGCCGCGTTGATATCGTAGGCGGGGCAGGTCGCCCCGAGATGATGCTGAATCATGCAGGCGAGGCTGGGGCTGACGTCCTCGTTGCTGACCGTGGCCGCCAGGATGAGATCCAGCTCCTCCGGCTTCACCCCGCTGTTTTCCAGGGCCCGCCGGGCCGCCTCGGCCCCCAGGTCCGCCGCCGTCTCGGTGGTGCAGACATACCGCTGCTTCACCCCCACCCGCTGGGTGATCCATTCGTCGGTGGTGTCCACAAACTGGGACAGCTCCTCGTTGGTCACCACCCGCGGCGGCACGTAGCTCCCTGTGCCCATGACTGCAAAACTCATACTCGATTCTTCCTCCCAGGTTAAGGTGAGGGGGAGCGAACCCCCCCGCCTCAGCCGGTGTATTTTGCCATTCTGCCGCGTTATCGTCCTAGGTGGGCGCCAGCCCACCGTCGTCCTCTGCCTTGCCGAATGACAAAATACGCAGGCTGAGGTCAAAGAATTTTTGGGACCGAGCGGGGGTTCACAGCAAGGCGGCCGATCGCGCCATGCTGTCGCATGGCAAGAGAGGCCAACGCCGCTGTGGGCGCTCGCTCTCCCAAAAATCGGAGGTTGTTCGCTCCCCCTCACCTTATAACTCGTCGCCGATGGTTTTGGCGAAATACTCGTTAAGCCGCCGGATGACCAGCAGGACGTATTTCTTCTCCTCGTCCGACAGGCCCCGGCTGATTTCATCCACCAGCTGCCGGCGGCAGATGCGGTTGTAGGTGTCCACACCCTTGCCCGTCTCGGTCAGGTACACCCGCACGATGCGGCTGTCCTTCTGGCTGCGCACCTTGCGCACAAAGCCCTTTTGAATCAGCTTGCTGACCGCGATGGTGGCCGAGGATACCGTGATGCCTAAGGAGCGGGCCAGCTCGGTGACCGTGCAGCCATCGCCCTTGGCATCCCCCAGGCAGAGGATGAGGTGCACCTCGCTGACCGACAGGGTGGTTTGCCGGCTGCGCTTGAGCATCTGCTTTTCCAGCCGCAGGACATTGCGGTAGATACTGACCAGTATGTCGTCCAGTGCGCCGCTGAAGCCTTCCATCGTTCCCTTGCCCCTCTCACCGGAATTGCTTTGACAGCCTATCTATTTGAAGTTCAAACTATTTGATATTCTAATGGAATCTTTTGCATTTGTCAAGAAAAAATCCATGAACAGATTGTGAAATCCATCGACACACTTCCATAAAAACCGAGGAAAACCGCGGGGTTTCGCTCTTTTTCCGGGATTTACCGGTTCCTTTTTCGTCCGGGCCATGGTACCATGAGATTGTCACAAAGCTGCATTTCATCCAGCTTATGGCAGCCACAATCACACGACGAGCCGCCCCTTGGCGGCCGGAAAGGATGATTCGGATGAAAAACAAGAACCTATCGATGTTTGCTTTGACCGCCGTGCTGGCGGCCCTGTCGATAACCCTGGCGGGCTGCGCCGGCCCGGCCAAGGAAACCGCTTCCTCCGCGGCGCAAGGCCAAGCGGCGAGTTCCGCCGCCTCCCAGACGGAGGAGACGGGCGGCGAGACGGAAAGCCTCCCGCCCGAGGAGAACGCCGGCGTCCTCCCGCAGGAGGAGGCCGGACAGGCCGCCCCGCGCACGGAGGCCGCGCCGGACGCGTCCGCCAGCGCCAAGAGCAGCGCCTCCTCCGCCAGCCGGGCACCGGAGCGGCAGCCGGAAGCCTCCGCCTCCCGCTCTTCCTCCACGACGGCGGCCTCCCGGCCCGCGACCAGCCCGAGCCGCACCCAGTCCCCCGCCGCCAAACCCTCCGCCCCCGCCTCCACCACCAGGCGGCCCACCACCACCTCGACGGCGAAAACCACCCGTTCCACCGCCGCCCCCACCAAGCCGCCGGCTGACGGCAGCCTGTCCGGCTACGCCGACGCGGTGGTGAAGCTGGTCAACCAAGAGCGGGCCAAGGCCGGCCTGAAAAGCCTGAGCGTCAACCAGGCGGCCGCCGCCGCGGCCAATGTGCGGGCCCGGGAAATCGAAGGCGCCTTCTCCCACACCCGGCCGAACGGCAGCTCCTTCAGCACCGCCCTGAAGGAGCAGGGCGCCTCCTACCGCGCCGCCGGCGAGAACATCGCCTACGGGCAGCGCAGCGCCGAGCAGGTCATGGAGGGCTGGATGAACAGCTCCGGCCACCGGGCCAACATCCTCAACGCCCAGTACACCGCCATCGGCGTGGGCGTCTACCGCAGCGCCTCCGGCACCCTCCACTGGGTGCAGCTGTTCATTGGCTGACACGAGAGCATAAAAAACGCACGGCTTCAAAGCGGCGCATCATTAGCGGAGGATCCAAACTGGTTTTCGCCGCTTCGCAAGAAATGGCTCAGCGGAACAGATTCCGCTGAGCCATTTCTTCTAAAAGGTGCGCACCTTAAGTCCGTGCGTTTTTTTATGCGTGTTTATTTGTACTGCAGGCCGGTGACCTGGGAGCCGACGGCCAGGTAGGAGGAGGCGTTGCCGGCGGTCAGCTTCGCCCCGCCGATGACCACGTTTTCGAAGGTCACGCCCTTGACCTGGCGGCCCCCGTCGTAGCCGGACAGGCCGGATTTCAGCGGGGCCGCGCCGGTGTAGGCGATGTTCTTGAACACGACGTTCTCCACCGCCTTGCCGGGCTGGCTGTTGTAGGCGGCGTTCATCATCACCCGCACGTTGAACAGCTGCTGATTGCTCACGCCGGAAATCCGGACGCCGTCGAACACCACGTTTTTGACGGTGACATTGTCCCCTGCGTTGACGCCCAGCACCCCGTAATAGGGATCCCCCGGGGTGCGGCTGTCGATGACGTCGATATTCTGGAAGGTGAGATCGGAGATGGTCTCGTTCCGGCCGGGATCGGCGTGGATGCCGGTAAACACGGCGTGGGCCGAGTCGGACAGCAGGGTGCAGCCCTTGGCGGTGACGCCGGAGGAATTGCCGATGGCCCCGCTGCTCGAGGCATAGACGGAAATGCAGTCGTCGTTGGAGCGGATGAAGCTGTCGGTGATGGTCACGCCGCTGCTCGCCTTGATGTTCACCCCGTCGGTGGCCCCGTAATGGCTGAAGATTTTCAGGTTATGCAGCGTGACGTTTTTGCTCTCCTGCAGGCTGACCGAGAAGGAATAGGCGTTGCTGAAGGTGATCCCGTCCACCGTCACGCCGTCCGATCCGGCGATGATCACGCCCCGCTGGGTGTTGAAGTTGAAGCCTCCGGCGATCACGTCGTTGGTGACGGTGCCGATGTCCACCATGCCCCGCCCGGCGATTTTCACGTTCTTGACGCCGCAGACCAGCAGGCTGCCCCGCACCACGGCGCCCGGCTCCAGATACACCGTCTCGCCGCTTTTCGGGTAATAGCCGTTGACGATCTGGCCCGCGCCGATGACCGTCCAAATCTGCACGCTCTGGGTGTCGCTGGGCCGTTTGTCGCTGCCGTTCTGGGCGGTGCAGGCCTTGCCGTCGATGTACACGGTGATTTTCTGCCCGTCCTTGACCAGGGCGACATGGTGCTCCTTGCCGTCGGCGGGGAGCTTTTCCTTGGTCACATAGGGGGTCTCCCAGCCGCCGATGTTGGAGGCCAGGGTGCCGTCCGACCGGCGGTACAGCCCCTCCATCAGGATGCCCCGTTGCATGGGCGTGGCGTCGCTGCCCGCCTTCAGGGTCACCTTGGCGGAAATGGAGAACTGGCCGGAGGCGTTGTACAGGTAATCCATGTCCTTGTAATCGTCCAGGCCGTCGAAGGTCATGGTCTCGGCGTATTTTTTCAGCAGCACCGGCTTGCCGTCCATGGGCACGGTGTCGGTGTCCTTCAGCTGGGTAATCAGCGCCTCCGGCAGGGCCATCTTATACAGATACACGTTCCGGATGGTGCCGTTCCACACGCCGAAGCCCACCTCGGGCAGGGTGGTCACCCCGGCGGGGAAGGTCTTCTGCGCCTTGGGCTTGGACACGGGGTCGTTGGCCATGATATAGGCCATGTTGGTCTTGGTGCCGTCCAGGGACACCGCCAGCTTCTGCGCGCCGTTCATGGCGAAGGTCAGCTTGTTGCCGCTGACCGTGGGCTTGATGCCCAGGGACTCGGGGTAGACCTTGACGGCGGAGGCGTTGAAGGTGCCCCGGTTCTTGGTGATGGACACCTCCGCCCGGCCCGACAAATCGAAGCTGATGAGCGGGCTGTTCTGCACCTTGGGCTCGATGGTGTTGCCCTTGCCGTCCACCACCCGGGTGTTGGCCGGCAGCTCCGGGTCAACCTTGACGTTGTAGGCCGCCACCTTCTGCCAGTCCTTGCCGCCCCCCTTGACCTGGAAGGTGTAATCGGTGTTTTTCAGCCCGGCGGGCAGGCTGGCCGGCGCGGCGTACAGGGTCAGCGCCGGGGGCGCGGACACCGCCGTGCTCCCGCTGGTGGCCTTGGTGCCGCCGGAGGGGTTGGTTTTGTCCCCGCCGCCGGGCACGGTCACCACCATGGTGCCGCCGCTCGCGTCAGTGACGATTTCGGTGGCCGGGGCGCTGCCGGTGGTGGAATCGCCGGATCCGCTTGTCTCCTGGCCGGAGGCCGCGCCGGATTCCGGCGCGCTGACCGGCGTTTCTTCCCGGCGGCAGGCGGACAGGCTCCCGGTCAGGGCGGCGGCCAGCAGCATGGCCGTGACCGCCCGCAGGGCGCGCATGGACTGCTTCATAGGGCTTTCATCCTTTCTTTATTGGAACCGGATATCCTTGGTGTAGTTGCCGATGAGGAAGTCGCTGCCCGGCCCGGTCACCCGCCGGCCGTTGAGCACGACCCTCTCGAAGGTCACGCCCTCCACCTGCCGCTCCGGCCCGTCCCCGTGGATGACGGACATCAGCGCGTTGTCCCCGGTATAGGCAATGTCCCGGAAGGTGACGTTCCGGATGGCGCGGCCGCTGGATTTGCAGTAATCCGGGTTGTTCCACACCCGCAGGTTGAACAGCTGGTTCTTCTGGAAATCCTCGACGCGGATGTCCGAGAACAGCACGGTGTCGATGGTCACGTCGTTGGCGGCGTTCAGGGCCAGCACGCCCTGATAGTCGCTGTAGCCCGCCTTGCTGTCCAGCACGTCGATATCCTCAAAGGTGAGGCCTCGGATAACGTCCTGCCCGCCCGGCGCGGCGTGGATGCCGCCGTATATGGCGTGGGCCGCGTCGTTTATCAGGGTGCAGCGCCGCACGGCGATGTTCTCCGCGTTGCCCGTGTAATGGGTGAAGGAGGCATAGACCGCGATGCAGTCGTCGTTGGAGCGGATGAAGCAGTCCTCCACCGCGACGTTGCGCGAGGCCTTGATGTGCACGCCGTCGGTGGCCCCCAGGCGGCTGAACATCCGCACGTCGGTGAAGGTCACCCCGTCCGACTCGCACAAATGGCTGCACATGGAGCGGGGGTCGAGGATGGTGATCCCCTCCACCCGCAGGTTCTCGGCGTAGAGGCTGACGATGGACTGGCCCGGCGACTGCCAAACGACGCCCCGGCCCCGCACCGCGGCGTTCTTCACGCCGTAGGCGAGGATCCGCCCCTTGACCACCGCGCCGGGCTCCAGGTACAGGGTCTGGTTGTCCATGAGGCAGAAATCGTGGGACACGCCGCCCGCCCCCAGCAGGAGGCTGGCCGCGGTTTTGGGCAGGGCCCGCTGCTCGGTTCCCGCCGCCCGGCCGTTTATGTAGAAGGTCAGCTCCATCCCCTGCTTGACCAGGGCCACGTCCGTCCAGGCCCCCATGGGCACCTTGTCCGTGGAGAAAAAGGGGTATTCCCAGCTGCCCAGGTTGGTGTAGAGCACCCCGTCCGACCGCACGGCGAGCAGGCCGCTGAACACCACGTTTTCCACCCCCGGCCGCGCGGGGTCAAGGTATATCCGAGCCGTCAGCGTGTAGGCGTTCTCCCCCGTCTGGAGGGCGTAGCCGGTGGGCACCGCGTCGTCGTGGCCGTCCAGGCACAGGGCGGGCGGGCCGTAATCGGCGGCGATCGAGGGGTTCCCGACCGGCCGCCCGTCCTTATCGCCCGCCTTGTCGGCGAAATCCTCCGCCAGCGGCCACCAGGCGTCCGGGCCCTCCGGCAGCTCTCCCCGGCCGTATTCCTCCAGCTCCCCGGCGGTCAGCGCCCGGGTATAGACGGCGGCGTCCCGGATGCCGCCCTTCATCCCCTCGGTGCCGGTTTCGGGGAAGGTGTGCACCCCCGGCCCCAGGCGCACGACGTTCGGGTCGTCCGGCGCGGGCGCTTCCTCCGGCGTCCCGGCCATGATATACACCATCCGCTGCCGGTCGCCGTCCAGGGAAAGGGTGACCTTCCCGGGCTGGCGCAGGGTGAGGACGGCCGTCCCGTCCTCCATCTTCAGCGGCAGCTTTTTCGAGGCCGGATGGGCCTGGGCGGACGAGATAGGCCCGCCGTCCGCCCGCCGCACCCGCACCTGCACCCCGCCGGTGAAATCGAACAGCACCATCGGGCTGTCGATGACCGGGTCGTCATCGCTGCTGTTCTGCTGAAAATCCGGATCGATTTTGACGTTGTACACGTCCAGCTCCCGCCACTCCCCACGGAGCGGCCGCGCCTCGATGCGATAGGCGGTGTTGCGCAGCGCCTCCGCCTCGGGCGCGATGGGATAGGTCACCAGCTGACCCCCGCCAGAAAACATCCAAATCCCTCCTGCCGTCAGCAGGCCGGCGGCCACCACCGCCGCCGCCAAGCCGACGCCTTTTTGTCTTGTTGTCAGCGACATCACGCCTCCCCCCTGTGTCCTGCTGGTTTTCATTATATATTGCACAGTCGGCAAATACAATTGCCATTTATTTTAGATTTATTCCACATTTTTGTCTCGGCGGAAGGGGACAGCAAATATTCGGAAGAAAGCGTAAAAAATTGGGCGTTGCTGGACAGAATGCCTATGCTCTATAATGAAACCAGAGCAAAACCGGACAGTTTCCACGAAAAGCAAGCCGGTTCTTTCATTTTACACCATTGTGAGGAGGAGCGATATGGAAATCCCAGGAAAACGCCTGCTGGCCGGCGCGCTGGCGGCGCTCATCGCCGGAGGCGGCGCGGCCGCCGTACAGCCCGTCCCCCGGGCGCGGGCCGCGTCCCGCACCGTCACCGAGACCTATGCCTCGCCCCGGCACGGCAACGAAACGGGGCTGGGCACCGTGTGGCTGTATGAGGCGGAGAAAATCCAGTCCTCGCAAAGCCTGACCAGCGGCCAGTACATAGCCATGACCAAGGATGCGAACGGCAACTATGTCGGCGAGGCCGGCAACAAGGCCACCATCCGCGTCAACGAAAGCCAGAACAAGGCCGCCTACCCCATGGCGGCCACCATCGAGGAAAACGCGGTGCTGACCTTCGCCGCCCCGCGGGCCGGGACGATAAGCGTCGCCGAAACCGCCGCCCGGCTGGACGGCTGGAACCCCGCCGACTTCGACGGGGCGGGGCTGTCGGTTTACAAGGACGGCGAGCGGATATGGCCCGCCGAGGGCGATAACCCGGTGGTCACCGACACGCCGGTGACCGTCCCCGCCCTGCCGGACATCGCCGTCGAGGCTGGCGACAAGCTCCGCTTTGTGGTGGACATCGGCCGGGTGGGCGGCACCCAGTGGGGCGACACCGTCATCTGGCCGGTCACGCTGTCCCTGTCCTATGAAAAGGGCGGCCGGCCGACGGAGAGTAAGACCTACGCCTCCCCCACACCGAGCCACCCGGACGGGCAGGACACCCTGTGGCTGTACGAAGGGGAAACCGTGCCGGTGGGCAGCTACTTCTCCGGCAATTTCGCCCCCATGACCAAGCAGGCCGACGGCACCTATCTGGGCAGCGCCCCCACCTACAAGGCCAAGGCCGGTTCCCCGTGGGACGACGATTATCTGCTGTGTCCCAATGTGGAGGAAAACGCGGTGCGTACCTTTGTCGTCCCTAAGGCGGGGACCGTGTCCATCGCCGCCTCCACCGCCTCCATGCCCAACTGGAACGATGCCTGGGACGGCGTGGGCGTGGCGATCTATAAAGACACCACCAAGCTCTGGCCCACCGACAGCGACCACAAAATCGCCGGCAGCGCGCCGGTCAGCGTCCCCGCCCTGGCCGACATCGCCGTGGAGGAGGGGAGCAAAATCCGTTTCGTGGCCGACGTGGGCGGCGCCAACAATTGGGGCGACAACCTGCTTTGGCCGGTGAGCCTGACCCTGACCAGCGAAGCGGATCTCGGCCCCATCGGCACGCAGACCTATACCGCGCCCAAATACGGCGCGCAGTACGGCCTCGGCACCCGCTGGGTCTACGAGGCGGAAACCTTCGCCGCGGGCAGCGCCCCCCATTCCGGCGTGTTCTCCCTCATGGCCAAGCAGGACACCGTCACCGAGGGCGGGCCCTACTACCTGGGCCAGGGCGCGACCTGGGGCGCCAAGCTGGTGTTCGAGAAGGCGTCCTATAAGCTGCAGCCCAACGCCGAGCAGAACGCGGTGCTGACCTTTATCGCCCCCGGCTACGGCCAGGTGTCGCTGCCCGAGACCGCGGTTACCCGCCACGGCGGCGCACAAGACGCCAACGACGGCGCGGGTCTGTCCATCTATCTCAACGATCAGAAAATCTGGCCGGCGGACGCCGAGCACCAGCTGGTGGACGCCAGCATGGGCAACCGCTTCACCGTCCCGGCCATCGAGGCCGTCGAGGTGGAGGAGGGCGACGCCCTGCGCTTCATCGTGGATCTCGGCCCGACCGGCGGCAACGAGTGGTGCGACGACATCGACTGGCCCGCCAGCGTGACCTATACCGGCAGCCGCGCCGACGCGGCGGACAAGGTGGAGGATCCGATCATCTCCGAACCCACCCCGCCCGACCCCGGCGAGGACGACAACAGCGCCTTTGAGGCGGCGGAATACAAGGCCCCCGGCGAGGGCGAGCTGAAATGGCCCGACGTGTGGCTGTTCGAATACGAGACCCGCGCCGAGGACGGCGCGGCCACCGGGACGTTCACGCCCATGACGGTGGATCTCAACGGCGACCGGCTGGCCTACGGCACCGACAAGGCGGCGGATTTCAGCGCCGCCCTCCACGCCCAGGCCCTCTTCTTCACCGAGAAAAAGGACGGCTATCTCACCTATCCCATCCAGCCCGGCAACACCCAGAACGCCGCCATCACCTTCATCGCCCCCAAGGAGGGCGTCATCAAGATTCCCCAGGCCACCGTCAAGCGGTACGGCGGCGTCGCTTCCTGCGACGGGGACGGGGCGGCGCTGCGCATCCTGGTGGACGGCAGGCAGGTCTGGCCCGCCGAGGGGGAAACCGCCCTGGTCTCCAACGCCAACCACAACACCCTGACCATCCCCGAAATCCCGGACATCGCGGTGAACATGGACACCACCGTCCGGTTCGTGGTGGATATGGGCGAGGCCAACAACTGGTGCGACGCGGTGATGTGGCCGGCGGCGGTGACCTACACCAAGTCGGCGGAGGACGACAAGGATCCCACCGACATCGAGGAACAGAAAAAGGCCATGGAATTCCACTCCCCCACGCTGGAGAATCCGGCCCTGGGCATTGTGTGGAAATACGAATATGAAGACATCGCCGGCAGGAGCGAGCTGTACTCCGGCGTGTTCGGCGACATGGTGAAAAAGACCACCGACCTCGGCCTGTATCAGGGCAACCGGCAGCTGGACGAAGCCGCCCACGCCCTGGTGCTGAAGAAGGAAGGGGCTCTGCCCATGCGGCCGGGCGCCGACCAGAACGCCATTCTCACCTTCGTCGCGCCCCGGGCGGGCACCCTGAACATCCTGTCCACCGAGGCGGTGCGCGCCGGCGGCGGGGACGGAACGGGCCTGTCCATCATCCTCAACCGGAACCAGCAGCTCTGGCCCGGCGACGGCGCGGCCTTCCTGCTGGACGACGCCGGCGGCAACCGCGTGGCGGTGCCGGCCATCACCGGCCTCCAGGTGGAGGAGGGCGACCTCATCAGCTTCGTGGCGGATATCGGCAAGGTGGGCGGCGACAACCAGGGCGACGAGGTCGTCTGGCCGATCACCATCCGGTACGACGAGCCCGAGCAGCCCGAAGATCCCGGCGACAGCAGCGCCCCGGAGGACGGCGGCAGCCCCGACACCGGCGCGGCCGCGGCGGCGCTGCCCCTGGCCCTGGCGGCCGCGGGCGCGGGCCTGCTCCTCGCGGCGCGGGGCGGACACAAACGGCGTGAAAGAAAGGACCGGTAATACGGCGTGAAAAAGCAATGGACAGCCCTGGCGGCGGCGGCCGCCATCACCCTGACCCTCCTGCCCCTTGGCGGCTGCCGCCAGGGCGGCGGGGAAACCGGCGGAGACAGCCCAAAAGACGGCGAGCCGGTGGTGGTGCGGATTTCCATGGATAACAAGCTGATGACCGAAGCGGCCCAGCAGTTTGAAAAGGACAATCCCGACATCAAAATCCAGTTCGAATCCCCCTCCGACGACGAGCAGAAGCTGATGTCCGGCCTTGCGGCGGGCACGGCCCCCGATATTTTGCGCATCCTCGGCGCCCAGCAGCTCAGCGGCTACGTGGTCAAGGGCATCGCCCTGAATCTCGACGACTACTTTTCCAAAAGCAGCCTCATCCGCGCCGACGACATGGAGGACATCTGCAACACCTACCGCTTCGACGGCAAAAACATCGGCAAAGGCTCCTTCTACGGGCTTCCCAAGGACTGGAGCAACGACCTGGCCATGTTCGTCAACAAATCGGTGTTCGAGAAAGCCGGCATCCCGGTGCCCAGCACCACCGAGCCCATGACCTTCGAGCAGGCGTTCGAACTGTCGGGCAAGCTGAACCAGAAGGACAGCAGCGGCCGCATCACCCAGCTCGGCCTCTTCAACGCCCTGATGCCCAATCAAATTCTCGACTACGGCATGTTCCTCTATCACCTGGCCGCCCTGGATCTCAGCCTGTGGAGCGACGATTTCTCCCACTCGCGCTGGACGGATCCACAGGTCAAGGCGGCGGTCAAGGTCTGGATGGACGCCAAAATGAAGATGCAGATCCCCTCCTCCCTCATGGACGTCACCGGCGTGGGCATTTTCTCGGACAAGAAAATCGCCATGGAGCTGTGGGGCTTCTGGGAAGGCTCGGTCTTCAAGCAGGACGCCAACATCAAGGACGATCTGGACGACGTGATCATGGTTCCCTCCCTCTACCCGGAGGGCGGCAAAAAAGCCACCGCCTCCACCTTCGCCACCGGCGGCATCATCTACAGCAAGACCAAGCATCCGGACGAGGCGTTCCGGGTGTTCGAATGGTATTTCGCGGGCGAGCCGGCGAAAATCCGGGCCCAGAGCGGCTGGGGCATGCCGGTGTTCAAATCCCTGAAGCAGTATATCCCCCGGGACACGGCGTTTGAAAAACAGATCGCCGAGGTCGCGGAAAAGGATCTGGAAAACCTGATTTACATCCAGCCCAACCCCTATCTCAGCTTCAACTACGAATCGGTCATCACCCGCTTCCTCCAGCCCGCCCTGTACGAAATCGAAACCCTGGACGAGTCGCTTGAGAAGCTGCAAAAGGAAACCGACATCCTCATCCAGGAGGGTATGGAAACCGCCAAAAGCCTGAAATGACAAGCCGCCCGCCCCTCGGCAATCAGGGGGGCGGGCGCGGAAAGGCCTGACTGCCATGCGCGTCTCACATAAGGAAAAAGTCAAAGTATCCCCGCTGAAGAAGAAGGAGGAGCGCACCTTTTACGCCCTCATCTCCCCCTTCATGCTGTCGTTTGTGTTCCTGTCCGTTTTCCCGATGGGCATGGGCCTGTTTCTGAGCTTCACCAACTATTCCGGCTTCAACCTGGACACCGCCAAGTGGGTGGGCCTGTCCAATTACCAGAAGGTGTTCAACGACAGCGAGGCCATGCATTCCCTGCTGCGCACCCTGGAGCTGAGCCTCATCATCATCCCCCTGACCATGATCCTGGCCTTCATCCTGGCCATGATGCTGATTCAGAACGTCAAGTTCCAGGGCGGCTTCCGCACCATCTACTACCTGCCGTCGGTGGTGCCCTTCGTGGCCGCCGGCCTGATGTGGAAGATCCTGTTCAGCCGGGATCGCGGCATGCTCAACGCCGTCCTGGGGATGTTCGGCATCGAGCCGGTGTTCTGGCTTGGGCCGGAGATGTGCTCCGCGTCCCTGATCATCATGTGCCTGTGGGGGGCCGGCGGCGGCATCCTCATCAACATCGCGGGCCTCAAGAATATCCCGAACGAGCTGTATGAATCCGCCTCTATCGACGGGGCCCGCTTCTTCACCAAGCTGTTCCGCATCACCATCCCGCTGTTCACCCCCATTCTGCTGTTCAACCTGCTGCTGGCCATCATCGGCAACCTGCAGATGTACGCCCAGCCGGTCATGCTGGCCACCTCCGGCACCGGGCTGCTGGCCGTCCCGTTCAAGGACAACTACCTGTATCTCGTCCATATCTACCAGCAGGTGTTCGGCTCCCAGCGGTTCGGCTACGGGCTGGCGCTGTCCTGGGTCATCGTGGTCATCATCCTGGTCTTCACCCTGCTGGTGCTCAAATCCAGCAAGCGGTGGGTCAATTACGATTTATAACGGGAGAGGAGATACTTTCCATGCCAAGCGGAGAATCGGCCGTGCTCAAGGAACGGCCCAAGGTAAAAAAACGAATCAAATGGAAGAGCGGCCTGCTCCGCGCTCTCCTGTATGTCGTCATCATTCTGTTCGGCGTCACCTTCGCCTTCCCCTTTTTCCTGACGCTGATGAATTCCCTCAAGCCCTTGACCGCCTCGGTGGGGCTCAGCCAGATCATCCCCTCGGAGTTCCACTGGGAAAACTATTATTACGCCGTCACCCTGATCCCCTTCTTCAAGTACCTGCTCAACTCCCTGATCATCGTGGCCATCGTGGTGCCCATGTGCACCATCATCAACATGGTCATCGGCTACGCCTTCGCCCGGCTGCGGGCGCGGGGCAAGGACGTGATGTTCGTCATCGTGCTGTCCACCATGATGATCCCCGGCATTGTCACCATGATCCCCCAGTACATCCTGTATAACGTCCTGGGCATCACCGACACCTTCTTCATCTACGTTCTCGGCAACATCGGCGGCGGCGCTTACAACATCTTTTTGTTCAAGCAGTTCTTCTCCGCCATGCCCAAGGAGCTGGAGGAGGCCGCCAAAATCGACGGCGCGGGCACCCTGCAGACCATTTTCCGCATCTTCGCCCCGGCGGCCAAGCCGGTCATCATCATCGTGGCCATCGGCGCGTTCCAGGGGGCCTGGGGCGACTATATGACCCCCTTTATGTATTTCTCTCCCGAGAAATATCCTCTGGCCATGGCCCTGTTCGGCTCGGTGTCCTATTCCATGCCCGGGGCCCCTCCCGGCATGGTGTACGAGCCGCTGATCAACGCCGCGGCCATCCTGATGACCATCCCGCCCATCATCGGCTTCTTCTTCACCCAGAAGCATATCGTGCAGGGCGTGGTCACCACCGGCCTGAAGGGATAACCCAAAAACTGACAGCCTTACCCGGCGGCTGAGACTGTCGAGAAAGTCTATCGGAGGGAGGGGGAGTGTGCGGCACGACGTACGCGTCGTGCTGGGAACACGTCAGGGTTCCCTCCTCGGCTGTCGGACGTTCGCGTCCGACGACAATCGACCCGCCCGCAGGCGTCAAAAGTGGAGAAAATCGAATGATTTTCTCCACTTTTGTTCAGCTTGGCGTAAATGGCCGGCGTATGCCGGTCTTTTTCGACAAGCTGCGCCGCCGAAATCCATCCGGCGGCTGTCGTTTGCTGTGGAAATATGGTACAATGAAGGCACTACATGGGGGAGGTTTTTTATGTATCGCCTGGTCATTGCCGACGACGAATTCTATATCCGGGAGGGCCTGTGCAAGCTGGATTGGGCCGCGATGGGCATCGAGGTGGCCGCCGCCTGCAAAAACGGCGCGGAGGCCGCCAAATATATCTATGAAAACCCGGTGGACATCCTGCTGACCGACATCAGCATGCCCATCGTGTCGGGGCTGGAGCTTATCCAGGACGTGGGCCGCCGCTTCCCCGCCATCAAAACGGTGGCCCTGACCGCCTACGACGATTTTGAATACATCCGCACCTGCCTGCGCTGCGGCACGGTGGACTACGTGCTCAAGCCCTTCACCGAGGAGGCCTTAAAAAAGACCTTTGCCGCCGTGACGGACATCCTCGACAAGGAAAAGGCCGAGCAGAAGCGGGTGGCCGAGCTGGAGCGGGTGAACCGGATGAAAACCCTCGCCCTGCGGCGGGAATGGACGACCAGCCTGTTCCGCGAGAACATGAGCGACGAGCGCATGGAGGAAATCAGCGTGTACTGCGAGCTGTTCCTCGACAGCCCCTGGTACTTCCTTTGCGCCGTCCGCCCGGACGACATGGATAGCCTGCCCGACGCGGACAGGGAGCTGGCGGCCTTCTCCTTCCAGAACGCCATGGAGGATTTCTGCGGGGACGGCGCGGCCTGCTTCGCCATCGGTGAAAATGCCGCCTGTTATTACCTGCGGGGCTTCGACGTCCCGCCCTCGGAGGAGGAGCAGCGTCAGCTGGCCCAGGCCATCCGCGGCCGGCTGTACAAGCTGCGGGGCGTGTTCCGCTGTCCCCTGTCCGCGGCGGCCGCCCTGGTGGACGACCGGCACCGCATCGCCTCCTGCACGGCGCTGCTGGACGGATGGCTGGCCCGGGCCGGAGACGACGCGGTGCGGCTGTTCTCCGCCGGGGAGCTGTGCGCCTGCCCCGCGGCCGCCGGCGAGGAGGGGCCGGAGCCGGAGGAGGAGGGAGCGGGCGGCCACGCCCACCTCATCCGCATGGTCAAGGAATACATCCGGGATAACTACCAGAACCCCATCACCCTCCAGTCGGCGGCGGAAAGCGTGTTCGTCAGCCAGTCCTATCTCAGCCACGTCTTCAAGGTGGAAACCGGGCAGAATTTTGTGAAATATCTGACCGATTACCGGCTGCGGGAGGCCTGCCGCCTGCTGCGGGAGACCAACCGCCGCGTCTGCGACATCGTCGGGATGGTGGGGTACGACAGCCCCAAATACTTCTCCGAGGTGTTCAAGCGGGCGTTCGGCATGACGCCCAACGCCTACCGGCGGCAGGGAGGCTCGGAATGACGCATCGAAAAAAATGGATGGCCGTCACCCTGGCGGCCCTGGCGGTGAGCAGCCTGGCCATTGGGTTGGCCGGGCTGTTTCTGCTGCACGCCTCCCTGCTGAAAACGGCGGCGGAGCAGCGGGATCTGGTGCAGGAAAACCTGTCCTCCCGCCTGGAAAAGCAGCTGGCGTATTTCAGCGGCACGGCGGACTTCCTGTGCGGGAAGGAAACCACCCGCTATTTGACCTCCCTGGCCCGTCTGCGCCCCGAGGAGGACACCCGGGCGCTGAAGGCCGCCTTCGAGGACTACCTGCACGGCACGGCCCTGGATACCGAGAGCATCCAAAGCGTCTGCTTCGTCGGGGAAAATGAGAACCAAGCCGGTTATCTGTACGAGACGGCCTCCCGGCGGGAAATTCCCGTGGAGATCCCCGCCACCGACAGCTGGCTGCGCTCCGGGCTGGCGGATCTGCTGCTGGGGGACGGCACGCTTGTCTATATTCAGGACGACGCGGTGGAGGAGGTGCTGGCCCGCCCCTATTTCGAGCGGTATCCGGCGCAGAAGAAGGCCGTGGAGGAGTGGCTGGGCTATCTGTCCGGCCGGTACTGCTATGTTCTGCCGCGGGAACGGTACGGCGTCATCCTCGTGCTGGACAGCCAGGTCTTCGACCGCCTCCATCAGGCCTTTCCCTGGGAAACCGACGGGGCGGCCCTGTGCGCCGGCGACGGGCGGATCCTCTGGCAAACCGGCGAGTGGATAGCCCGGGCGCGGGCCGGGGAGGAACCGGTGCTCCTGGACGGCAGCCTCCCCCTGGCGGATACCAAGCTGCGCCTGTATTACGCCCGCCGGGCCGAGCCCCGCGCGTACTTGCTCTTTGCGGCGGTCTATCTCGGGGCGTCGCTGCTTCTGCTCGCCGTGGCCGTGGCCGCGGTCAACCGCATGGCGCGGCGGATCCTCGCCCCCTTCGACCGGCTGACCGACCGCATCCGCGCTTCCATGAGCAGCGACGATTTCGAGCCGATCCCTGCCGACGATCCGGCGCTGTTCACCGGCCGGCCCCTGTATCGGCGCATTTTCCGTCTGTTCGCCGTCGGGCTGCTGCTGCCCGCCGTCTGCCTGGGGCTGCTGTCCTCCCTGCTGACCAACCGCATGCTGGCCTCCCGGCTGACCGGCGTCGCCGCCCTGCACGCCGCCGCCCTGCAGGGCGCGCTGGACGACAGCCTGGCCATCAGCGAGAGCATCCTTAAGATGATCTCCGGCAAGCCCGATTTTGCCGAGGCGGCGGCCCTGTCCATCGACAGCCTGGAATCCGGCGACTACCGGGAGCGGGCGCTGGAGCTCAATTCCTATATCAACCGCTATCCCCTGGGGATGTTCAACGTGGCGTATCTGGCCCTGCAGGACGTGGAGGGCCACGCCAAATACCAGTCCCTCTACCTGGACGAGGAGAGCGCCGAAAGCCAGCTGAGCCGCTTCAGCCTGCTGGATCAGCCCGACGCCCTGGCGCAGGTGCGGGCGCTGGAGGGGGACGCCGGCCTGCTGCTGTGCGCCAATTTGTACAAGCAGCCCGCCGTGGCGGCCGTGCAAAAGCTGTACGACCCGCAGGGCAAGGTGGCGGGCTACCTGCAAATGGTGTATAACCAGAGCTATTTCCAGGAGATCAGCACCCGGCAGACGGTCGGCTTCCTGGTGTTCCGGCGAAGCGACCGCCAGCTGGTGTACAACAGCGGGGCCGACGGCTTTGCCAAAGTCCTGGAGGAGAATGCCCTGCGGCCCGGGGAAAGCCTGTCGCTGCATGTCGGCGGGCGGGGGTACCTCCTCAACACCCGCGCCGTGGACACCACCGACTGGATGCTGGCGGTCTTTCAGCGCACCGACGACCTGATGAGCGTGGCGACGGCGGCCCTTTTGCAGGACGCCCTGCTGCTGGCCGTCCTGCTGGGGCTGCTGCTGCTCCTGTCCCTGCGTCTGGCCCGCTGGATGAGCCAGCCCCTGCGGGCCATCGAGCAGGATCTGGGCCGGGTCATCGAAAACGGCTGCCGCGGCTTCGTCCCCTATACGAAAAAGGATGAGCTCAGCCGCCTGGTGGATACCTACAACCAGGTCATCGGCCAGCTCAACAGCCTGATGGACAGCATGGTGGAGAAAAAAACCATCGAGCAGCGGCTGACCACCCTGCAAACCCAGGCCGAGCTGGAAAGCCTGCGGCAGCAAATCGCCTCCCACTTTTTCCGCAACACCCTGGAAAACATCCACATGCAGATCCAAAACGGGGACAAAGACAGCGCCTGCCGGATGCTGATCGCCCTATCCCGCCTGTTCAGCTACGGCATGACCAACCAGGATCGCATCGAGTTGGAAAAGGAAATCGACTATGTGGAAAACTACATCACCATCCAGCGCTATCGCCTGCACGACGCCTTCACCGTGCGCTGGAACATCGACGAGAACGCCCGCCTGACGGTGGTGCCCAAGCTCATTCTCCAGCCGCTGGTGGAGAACTGCATCACCCACGGCCTGTACGAATATCAATCGGGCGGCCTCATCACCATCAGCGCCGTCCGCCGGGACGACCGCCTGGAGCTTCAGGTTGCCGACAACGGGGTGGGCATGTCGGCCGGGGAGCTGGAGGAGCTCCGGCAGTCCCTGCGGCAGCCCGACGACGCCGACAAGCGCAGCGGGCTGGCGCTGAAAAACATTTACACACGGCTGCGCCTGTACGCGGGCGAAGGCGCGGACATGACCATCGACAGCCGCCCCATGCGGGGCACCACGGTCCGCATCCGCCTGCCGCTGACCCCGCCCCCGGCTTGAACAACGCCTCCCGACGCGGTTTGTATGCCGCGTCGGGAGGCGTTGTTTATCGGGTTATTCGGCGTCGCGTCCCTCCAGCCATAGCTGGCGCACCCGTTCGTATACCTCGTCGGGAACGTCGGCCTCAGGATACGCGGTGAGGGGCAGCAGCTGATCCCCCGCCACGGCGGGGTCGGTGCAGGCGTTGTCCTGCCGCCACGCGTCCCGTTCCTCCGGGTTGCGCAGGTTGGGCACGTCGATGGGAACGCCGCCGTTCAGGATGGAGCGGAAAGCCAGTATCCCGCAAATCCCCATGTCCACCGCCTGGTACACGTCCAGGCTGTAAGCGCCGTCCGGGCGGCCCAGAATCTTTTCAATGAAAAAGTGGGTGGCGTAAAAATCGCTGCCGTTATGGCCGCCCACGCCGCTGGCCGCCACCAGATCGGGCGAAACGAATTTCTCCGGGACATAGGTGCTCAGGTCGCCCTTGCACAGCTGCTCGCCCTCCCGGTACACGGTCAGGCGCGCGCCGTCGAAACGCTCGGTTTCCATCATGCCCTTGGTGCCGTACACCTCGTAGTTGATGCTGCCCGGCTCCCGCTTGAGGCCGCCGTGCACGCTTTTGGCTATCGCCCCGTTGTCCAGCACCAGCATCTCCACCCCGCCGGCCTGCCCGCCCGGATGCCCGAGCGCCGTCATCTGCGGGTTGGGCGGGGTCTCGTAGCCCGTCACCCGCACAGGCCGCCGCCCGGTGATGGCCAGCATCGGCCCGATGCTGTGGGTGCAGTAAAAGGTGGGGTACATCCGGTTGCGCCAATGGTTCCGGTCGCCGTAGGTAATCCCCGGCCAGATGGCCGCGCAGTCGTGGATATACTCGCCCTCGGCATAGGTGACCTCACCGATATCCCCGTTCTTGTACCGCCGCCACATCTCAAAGGTGTTGTCCATATAGCAGTAGTTTTCCGCGTAGGCGTACACCTTGCCCGATTCCTCCACCGCCTCGATAAGGGCCACCGCCTCGGCCATGGTCTGGCAGGGCAGCACCTCGCTGAGCACGTGCCGGCCCGCCCGCAGCAGCCGGATGGCATAGGGCGCGTGCTCGTTGGCGTAATTGGCCAGCACCACCGCGTCCATGTCGTGCTGGAAGAACTCCTCAAAATCCTCGTAAAGGGCGACCTGGATGTGCGCCTCCTCCGCCAGCTTGCCCACCTCGTCCAGCAGCGGGCGGTGCCGATCGCACACCGCCACCAGCGCGGCGTCCGGGTGGTAGGCCAGCACCTGTATCATGGTTTTGCCGCGGAAAGCGCCGAATACGCCGATGCGAATTTTGTTTGCCATTTTCCAAACCTCCTTCATGCTTCTGCTACCATCATGCCAGCTTACGCCGTTTTTTGTAATGTGCGAAATGCTCAAATATGTCCGCGGCTTTTTAAGCAGGTCGGCCATTGCACGAAACGCCGTTCCATGGGATGATGGGTCTATACGGAAAGGAGATGGCGCCATGGATAAGGACGCGGGATGCATCCGCGAAATATCCCGCCGGGTGCGGCTGTCCAAATCCACGGTGTCCAAGGCGCTGCATAACTGCGGGAACGTGGACGCCGGCACCAAGGAGGCGATCCTGCGGGCCGCCCGCGAGGTGCAGTACGACCCGGCGGGCGCGCGGCGCGCCAAAATCCAAGCGGGGGAAACGGTGGTGGGCGTTGTCCTGCCCATCAACCCGTACGCTTTCTGGAACGAGGCCATCCGCGGCGTCAAGGACGCCATGGCCGCCCTGAAAGGCGCGCATCTGACGCTGAGCCTGTACGCCGGCGTGCACAGCGAGGCCGACGCCTTATACTGCCTCGATTATATGGAGGATATGCGGGCGGATGTGCTGGTGGTCACCCCGGCCCCTTTTCCCGCCATGACCGAGCGGCTGCGCGGTATCGCCGCGCGCATCCCGGTGGTTTTCTTCAACGAGACAGCGGACGGCGTCCCTTTTCTTTTCTACGCCGGGGCGAATTTCTATCAGGACGGGATGCGCCTGGCGCGGGCGTGCCGGGACGCGCTGGCCCTCCGGCCGGACATCCTGTGGATACACGGCGCGCATACGCCCATGTCGCGGCGGCGGGACGAAGGCTTCCGCCTGGAAATCCAGGCGCTGCTTCCCGCTCTGCGCTGGACAGGCGAGGTGGACGTGTCGGCCATGACCCCCTCCCTGCTGTCCGCCCAGCTGGCCCGTGCCCTGCACGAACGGGAGCGGGCATTTCACAGCGTCTATGTCTCACAGGACATCCTGCCGCAGGTATGCCTGGCCCTGCACAAGCTCCGCCTGGACGGCGTGACGGTGTGCGGCTATGAAAGTCCCGGCCGGAACGAGGCCTATCTGAACCGGAACGCGCTGGCCGCCGTGATCCGGCAAGACCCGTATCGGCAGGGTTACCAATGCATACAGGCGGTGGGCGACTGGCTGTCGCAGGGGCGGCTGCCGGATAACCGGCATTTGTATATAGCCTCCCGGCTGCGGGACGGCGCGGAGGAGGAGCCCCTATGATGACACTTGCCGCGGCCGGCGTGTTGTTTTCCGTCCAGTTTCTGTTCACTAAGCAATATCAGCTCCGCGCGGGCGCCGGCTGGCGGCCGGCCATATGGATGCTGGTGTTCGCCAATCTGTGGATGGGATTCCTGTTCCTGTCGGCGGGCGGGTTCCGCCTGCGCATCCTGCCGGCGTCCCTGCTGTACGCGGTGGTATACGCCGTCTGCGCGGCGGTGAACAACGCGGCCTCCCTGTTCGCCATGCGCCTTGGGAAGGTGGCGGTGGTCACCCTCTTCAGCCTTTCCGGCGGCCTTCTGCTGCCATCCGCCTACGGCGTGATACGGCTGGGGGAACCGCTGACCGCCGGGAAGGCGGCGGGTACCCTGCTCATCGTGCTCGCTTCCTTCGGTTGTCTGTTCGGGAAACAGGACGAGCGGGCCGCCGGGAGCCCCCGGCGGCGCTTCTGGCTCCTGTGTTTAGCGGTGTTCGTTTCCAACGGCATGGTCAGCGTGGTGACGAAAGCGCACGCCATTCGCGCGGATACGGGTTCCAGCCGGGAGTTTTTGACGCTGACCTCTCTTCTGGGCCTTATCGCCTCCGCGGCCATCCTGCTGCCCGGCCTTTTGAAACGCACAGACGAAGCCGGCGCCGCCGGACTTCGCGCCCGGATCGGACGCGACCTCGGGGGAAAGCGCGCCGCGTGGACGCTGGTGCTGCTGACCGGCGGATACGCCGTGTGCAACGGCTTGGCCAACGTCTGTTCGATGCACACGGCCAAAACCATGGATTCCTCCCTGCAGTTCCCCCTGCTCAGCGCCATGGTCGTGGTGTTCACCGCCCTGCTTGCCTGGGCCGTTTTTCACGAAAAGCCCGGCCGAGGCGACGCCGCCGGCCTCGGGCTGACCGTGGCCGGCATGGCCCTGCTGGTACTGTAAGCGCGGGGTTCGTCTATTCCCCGGAAAATACCGACGCCCGCCATCCTTTTATAAAGGATGGCGGGCGCCAGCTTGTCAAAGAAGGAGGGAACAAGCAAGGGGTTGCTCCCTCCTTTTGGAGAAAAAAGCGGGAAAGAAGAAGGAAAAGAAGAAAGGGGAGTAGTGCCGGGAGCGGTATAAAGCCAGCTTTTTAAGATTCATGGCAGCAAACTTAAGCGTGACCCATTGCGTAACGCGGGCCAAGCCTCTGTGGTGAGTATAACGCATGGCGTGTTTGTCTTTCGCATCGGCAAAAACGCGCTCGATGGTTTGCTTGCGCATGGCGTAAATGTCTTTCGCCAATTGGGTTTTGCGCAGTTGCTCCGCTAAATCCAATGCTTCCTGCCAGATGTGACGATATATCACCTTCTGCCCATTGGCATTGACCCCGCACTCCTTTCGGCAAGGACAGTCCCGGCAAACCTTCGGGGTGCTGCGGTATAGCCGTTTGCCCTCTTTGTTGGTGGTGGTATGCCGGAGAACTTGCCCCTGTGGGCAGATCAGCTGGTCGTTTTTTTCGTCATAGGAAAAATCCCATGGCATAAACCCTTCCCGTCGTGTTCCGTGGGGGCGGGTGTACGGAAGAATGGGGAGCCGGCCGTCTTCTAAAATACGCTTCGCGATCCATGGCTGCTTGTAGCCTGCATCCATTGTCACATACTGGATTTCCGGAAATCGACTGGTTACCTGCTCATACACACTGTCCCATGCCACGCTGTCATGGACATTCCCCGCTGTTACCTTTACCCCTAACACCATTCCGTGACGGTCACATACCGTGTGCGCTTCATAGGCAAACTGCTTTTCATGCTCTCCCTTGTGGTACATCCCGCATTCCGGATCCGTTGTCGATACCACCTGTTCCGTTGTTCCGCCGTCCCCGTGACTGTCGTCATCCTCGTCCTCTTCTTCCACTGGCGCTTTCCCCAGCTTCATCCTCTCCTCGTTGACCTCTTCGCGAAGCCGCTTGGCATACACACGGGCAGCCTTTGCCACCTGTTCCTTCTGGTATTTCTTTTTGTTGGCGCTTGCTTTGATATGCGTCCCGTCTATGAATACCATGCTGCTGTCCACCATGTGGTTGTTCAGCGCTTTGTTCAGTATATGCTCGAAGATTTCCGTCGCCAGTTCTTCCGGAAACCGCCGGCAAAACGCATAGCTTACCGTCGCAAAGTGCGGGAGCTTGTCCAACAGCCCATATCCCAGAAACCATCGGTACGATATTGTATCACATGCCCGCTGATATGTCTGCCTCAGCGACGGGATCCCGAACAGGTGCTGGAGCAGCACCATTTTCACCAGTACCACCGGGTCTGTCCCCGGCCTTACATTTTTGGCTGCGCTGTAGTATGGCGCTACCCGCTCATAGATCCACTCGTAGTCCATCACCTTCTCTATTTTCCTTACCAGATGATTCTCCGGCACTAATGCTTCTATATCCGTTACCGCTACTTCCCGCCGTCCGTCTCTTTCTCTCTCGTACATCTTTTCTCACCCTACTCCATTTTACCAAAAAAGCCGCCTTTCGGCGACTTCTTTGACAGGCTGACGCCCGCCATCCTTTTATAAAGGATGGCGGGCGCTTTTGCATGCACGCGTCAATCGGGGGATTTCAGATAATGGGAGGGCAGGCGGCCCGTGTACTGCTGAAACACCTGGGTGAAGTAGCTCATGTTGTGAAACCCGACCTTTTCCGCTGTCTGGGTCACGCTGCGGCAGCCCTCGTCGAAGAACTGCTTGGCCTTGCTGATGCGGTACATCATCAGATAGTCGCGGAAGCTCTGGCCGAACTGCTGCTTAAACAGCCGGCAGAAATAGCTCTGGGTATACCCCAGCTTGTCCGCCACATGGCGGGAGGTAATCTCATGGGCGTAATACGACTGGATAAACGCGAACACCTCGCGGCAGAACTGGTTGTTTCCCGCGTCCACGCTCCTGGAACGCACCAGATGATTCTGGCGGAGGAGCCCGAAAAACACGAGGAGGCTGCCCCGCAGCAGCATCTCCCGGCAATCGGCATGGGCCCCGCAGGCGATGAGCGCCTGCTCAAAGCAGGCGGCAAGCGGGCCATGCAGAGGATGGGTCGCGGGCACCAGCGGCACCGTCTCGTATTCCCCCTGCTCCAGCAGACGGCTGAACGCCTCTTCCTCCAGCAGCGACAGGTCAAAGGACAGACAGTCCGCGAAAAAGGAGCGGCCGATTTCCACCTCGATGGCATGCAGCGCGTAGGAGTTGACCAACACCAGATCCCCGGCCGACACCGTGTACGGAATGTCGCCGATGGTAATGCGCACCTGGCCGCTCGTGATGGACAGCAGCTCAAACTCCTTGTGATTATGCAGGGCGGTCACGGTCTCCGGCATCGTTTTCGCTGCCCGGGCGATCTCGCAGGAGGCGATAGGCAGGACACGATACCGCAATTTGAAAATATCGTGCATCATGCGGCGACTCACTCCCCTCGCACTAAGGGTAAATCTTCCAAGCGAAAATGTCAATAGCGTGTTATTATATATCAATCGCGGGACTATATCCATTATATTTAATATGTTAAACTAATGGCATGGAAATAATATACAATTTAGATAACAGGATAGATCTTCATTAAAAAATCTCAACGCATGTACCGAGCAAGTGCCAAACAGACGGCCAGCCGCCATCCGACAAAAAATGTCAAACAAGCCGGAGGAATCACTATGGAACACGCAACGCCCGCATCGGAGCGGATCCTACATATTAAGGAAAAGAGGATATGCCTGGACAGCAGCGCCGTGCTGTATGCCCGTCCCTTTGACGAACAAAGCCTGCGGGAGGACTTCGAGGCGACCGGCGGCCAGTGGCGGGCGGAGGCGGACGGCTGGATTGTCGGAGAAACCAAACGGGACGGCGCGGGCATCCTGTATTCCCGGGCCAGCTACGAGGGGGATATCCTGCTGGACTTTATCGCCCAGCCCGTCCCCCCCTGCTGCAACGATTTGAATTTCGCCTGGAAGGCCTCCGGATGGAACTACGAAAAAGACGACGCGGACAAGGGCTACATCGGCGGCCTGGGCGGCTGGTGGCTGAACCGGGCCGGCATCGAAAAATACCCGGGATGCGTCCCCTTCGTATCCACCAGCCTGTACCCGCTGGAAGCCGCGAAAACCTACCATATCCAGGTGGGCAGCGTGGGCGGCCACTGCTTCCTGTTTGCCAACGGCGCCCTGGTGGTGGAGATGATCGACCCGCAGCCGCAAACCCTGGACGGCTGCGGCCGGTTCGGGCTGGGCACCTATGCGTCCGCCATCCGCTTCACCGGGCTGACGGTCTACCGCCCCTTTTACGAACCAACGTGTTTTTCTTATCTGCATCAATAAAAGCCGGTTCTCTCCATTCGGAAGCGCCTGTGCGCGGAAAGGGTTGGATGTTCTCATGGGAAAAAGCAGACTCAGCAAAAAGAGGGAAGCGATCGGCTGGATATTCATCCTTCCCTGGTTTATCGGTTTCCTTCTGTTGTTTGTGCAGCCGATGGTGAGCTTTTTCCGCTATTCCTTTTATCAGTTTGCCTTCGAGGGGGACGGCTTTGTTTTGAAGCCGTTGGAAAACGGCATCTGGGGCCAGTACATACAGGCGCTGACCGGCGACGCCGAATTTCCCCGGCTGATTTTCGAGGCGTTCCGGGATCTCGTCTACCAGGTGCCGGTTATCGTGTTTTTCAGCCTGTTCACCGCCACCATCCTCAACCAGAAATTTCACGGCCGCATGATTATGCGCGCTATCTTTTTTCTTCCCATCATCGTCACCGCCGGTGTGGTGGCGGAAATCATTAAGGCGGACATGAGCTCCATCGTGGCGCTGCCAGCCGCCGGCGCCTCCAATATTTTCGACGTGACCATTCTAACCCAGTTTCTGCTGGAAAGCGGCCTGCCGAACGGCCTGGTGGATATTCTGACCGGGATGATCGCCAACGTGGCCGACCTGGTGTGGAAAAGCGGCATCCAAATCCTGATTTTCATGGCCGCCCTCTTGTCCATCCCCTCGTCGTTCTACGAGGTGGCGCAGGTGGAAGGGGCCAGCGGCTGGGAAACCTTTTGGAAAATCACCTTCCCCACCGTGTCCCCCTTCGTCCTGGCCACAATTGTCTATACCATCATCGACAGCTTCACCAGCTACGACAACCAGGCCATGCGGTATATCCGCGACTACTTCATGAAGGACATGAACTATTCCTATGCCGCGGCCATGGCCTGGATGTACTTCCTGCTGGTGCTGATCATCCTGGGGCTCGTCGTCCTCCTCTGCCGCCGGATGCTTTTTCAAAAAGAACGCTGAAGGAAGGGAGTGCCTCCATGGCAAGGAAGAAAAACCGTCGGGAACTGCCGGATCTCCGGAGCATTCAGATATCCCCGGCCTACTACGCGGGAAAATGCGTGGGCAATCTGCTGCGCTGGCTGTTTCTGCTGGCCATCGCGTTTATTATCCTGTACCCCCTGCTGTATATGGTGAGCATGGCCTTCCGCTCCCCCAAGGATTTCATGGATATCACGGTGGTGTGGCTGCCCAAAACGCCCACCTGGGACAACTTCCGCACGGCGGTGGTGGATGTCCATCTACTGGAAGCCATGAAAAACACGGTGCTTATCGCGGTGGGCAGCTCGCTGCTGCAAATCCTGGTGACCTGCCTGGCCGGCTATGGCTTCGCCCGGTTTCATTTCAAGGGATCCACCCTGCTGTTCATCATGGTGGTGTTCACCATCGTGGTGCCGCCCCAATTGTTGGGGATGCCCAACTACCTGCTGATGTCCAATTTTGATGTCTTCGGCATCATCCGGCTGATAACCGGCGCCCCCTCCGGCCTGAGGCTGCTCGACTCCCCGCTGGCGTTCTTCCTGCCGGCCGCCCTGGGCCAGGGCCTGCGGGCCGGGCTGTTCATCCTGGTGTTCCGGCAGGTGTTCGCCGGCATCCCCGCCGAGCTGGAGGAAGCCGCGCTCATCGACGGCTGCGGCTACCGCAAAACCTTTTTCCGGATCATGCTGCCCAACGCCCGCACCTCGCTGCTGGTCTTCTTCCTGTTCTCCCTGGTGTGGTACTGGAGCGATTACTATCTGGCCTCCATCAATCTGTCGTCGGTGCAGACGCTGGCCACCCGGATTGTGGATTTGCGCTACGCTCTGGAGGTGATCCTGCCCCGGGAGCATTTTACCGTGTATTACATCATCCCCATCGAGCAGGCCGCCTGCGTTTTCAGCATTGCGCCGCTGATTCTCCTCTTTCTGGTGGGACAGCGTTTCTTTGTGCAGGGGATCGACCGCACCGGGATCGTCGGATAAGGAGGAGACATGCTGTGTTAAAACCGTGCTTGCGCCGCCTCGGCGCGCTGCTTCTCGCCTTCTTTGTCTGTCTGCCGGCCGTCTGTCCGGCTGCGGCGGCGGAACCAGCTGCGGCGGCGGTGGATGTATACCGCGAGGAAGAGGGCCGGCAGCTGGAGGAAAAAGCGCCGGCGGACTTCTCCTTCCAGGTGCCGGCCGCCGGCCGCTACCAGCTGCAAATCGAATACAAGGCCCCGGAGGGCAAGCCCATCACGCCGCAGGGCTCCCTGGAAATCCTGCAAAACGGCGCCGTTATCAAGGAAACGGCGGTGGAATTCCCGCGGCGGTGGGAAAACGCCGGCGGACAGCCGGCGAACGGCCGCTTTGAACAGGACTGGCAGGGCAACGAGCTGATGCCCACCCAAGTGGAGGTCATCCACTGGCAGACCGTGACGCCCTCCCTGGGCGAGGATCAGGGGCTGAACCTGGCCGCCGGCGCGTATACCCTGCGCCTGACCATGACCCGGCAGCCGGTGCGTATCCGCCGCCTGAGCCTGCTGCCTCTTTCTCAAACGGATGACTACGCCGCCTATGTCCGCGCCATGGAGGCCGGGGGCGCCGTCGACACCGCCGACCGGGAGATCCAGCAGGAGGCAGAGCTGTACGCGCAAAAATCCCATCTGGAAATCACCCTGTCCTACGATCGGATTTCCGCCTCCGTCAGTCCCAACGACCCCTCCAAAATCCGCTACAACACCCTGGGCGGTTCGGGCTACAGCCGGGAGGGCCAATGGGTCTCCTGGAACGTGCAGGTGCCGGAAAGCGGCTTTTACGCGCTGGACGTGGTGTATCGGCAGAACGATACCAACGGCTTCTCCGTGCGGCGGAGGCTGACGGTAGACGGCGAGGTTCCCTTCCGGGAATGCGAAACCCTCGTCTTCCCCTACGCGGCGGACTTCACCTGCCAAACCCTGGCCGACAGCCAAGGAACCCCCTATCGGTTTTACCTGGAAAAGGGCGTCCACGAGCTAAAGCTGGAGGTGGTGATGACCGGCCTGAACGCCGTGCTGCAAGAGCTGTCCTCCATTGTGGAGGAGCTCAACGGCCTGTACAGCCGCATCATGGTGCTGGTCGGCGAGACCCCGGACAGCTACCGGGATTACGATCTGGATACCCACATCGACGGCCTGGTGCCGACGCTGGAGAGCTGCCGCCAGCGGCTGAACGCGCTGGGGGCCAGGATGGACGCCGGTGCCGACAGCGGCATCGCCGGCAGCGGCACCAGCCGGATTTATGAAACCGCCCGCATGCTGGCGGCCATGGCGAAAAAAGTGCGGGGCATCCCTGGCCAAATGGACAATTTCCGCTCCCAAATCAATACCCTGGCCGATTTGCTGGGAGGCATCCGCTCCCAGCCCATGGAGCTGGATTACCTGACGCTCCGCTCCCCCGGCCACGCGCCCGTGCGCACGGGCGGCACCTTCCTCGGACAGCTGCGCTTTCGCTTCCTGGCCTTTCTCTCCTCCTTCATTCAGGATTACGATACCGTGGGCGGCGGGGCGGCGCAGGGAGAGTCCCTGCGGGTCTGGGCCAGCACCAACGATTTGATTTCCACCGGCTATGCCACCGGCCGGGATCAGGCCCAGATACTCAGCCGGCTGATCACCGACAGCTTCACCCCCTCCACCGGCATCCCCGTTACCGTGTCCCTGGTCAACGCGGCGGATACCCTCCTGCCCGCTCTGGTCTCGGGTAAGGGCCCGGACGCGGCCCTGTTCGTCCCCAAAACGGTTCTGATGAACCTGTATTACCGGAACGCCCTGACCGACCTGACCGCCATGCCTGATTACGCCGCCATCGTGCAGCGCTTCTACCCCTCCTCCCTGGTATCTCTGCAGGTGGGGGAAAAGACATACGGCCTGCCGGAAATCCAGACCTATAACATGCTCTTTTACCGCGCCGACATTTTCCGGGAGCAGGAGCTGACGGTTCCGAAAACCTGGGAGGAGTTCTACGCCGTGCTGGCCCGGCTGCAGAAAAAAGGGATGCAGGCCGGCATCGAGGAATCCACCCAGATTTATGAAATGTTCCTGCTGCAAAACGGCGGTACCCTGTATAACCAGGACATGAGCCGGACCAATATGACGGGAAAAGCCTCCATCGAAGCCTTCGCCGCCTGGACCGACCTGTATGTCAAATACGGCCTGCCGAAATCCTTTGATATTCTCAATCGCTTCCGCACGGGGCAGATGCCTCTGGTCATCTCCACGTCCAATTTCTACGGGCAGGTGACCGTCGGCGCCCCCGAAATAGCCGGCCTGTGGAAAATGGCCATGGTGCCGGGCACTGTCCGGGCGGACGGCACGGCGGATCACACCGAGGTCTGCCGGGTGAGCGCCGCCGTCGTCATGGAAAAGTCGCGGCGTCACGCGGACGCCTTCCAGTTCCTCGACTGGTGGACCTCCGACAGTACGCAGGAGCGGTTCGCCCTGGAAACCGAGGCGAAGCTCAGCGTATCCTCCCGCTACTTCCCCGCCAACAAGGAGGTTTTCGGCTCCCTGGCCTGGACGGCGGAGGAAGCGGAGGCACTCCTGGGCCAGTGGAGGCAGGTCAGCGACAATCCCCAGTCGCCCGCCGCCTATTACGTGACCCGAAATCTGAGCAACGCGTTCCGGCGCGTCGCCTACGAATACGAAAACCCGCGCGACGTGATTTTCCGCTATGGGCGGATCGTCGACGAGGAGCTCAGCAGAAAGCGTATCGAATTGGGGCTGGAGGAAGGCCGATGAACAAGCTGCGAAACTTTATACATACCTATGGAAACGCCTATTTCTTCATTGGCTTCTGGCTGATTCTCTTTGTCTTTTTCACTCTCATCCCGATTCTGATGGCGGTGGTCATCAGCTTCACCAACTTCGATATGGTGCAGGCGCCCCGGTTCATCGGGTTCTCCAACTATATGCGGATGTTCCTGGACGACGACATTTTCGTCAAGGCCTTCAGCAACACCATGCTGTTCGCCATCATTACCGGCCCGGTCGGCTATATTCTGAGCTTCGTGGTGGCCTGGTTTATCAACGATATGGGGCGCCTGCTCAAAAATATCCTGACCTTTTTGTTCTATTCCCCCTCCCTCATCGGCAGCGCCTATCTGATGTGGACGTATCTGTTCAGCAACGATTCCTACGGCATACTCAACAGCTTTCTCATCAACTGGGGACTGATAAGCGAACCGATCCAGTGGCTGTACGACCCGGATTATAACTTCTTTGTGGTGATCGTGGTGGTGCTGTGGATGGGCATGGGCACCGGCTTCCTGGCCTTCATCGCCGGCTTCAAGCAGCTCAACGCCAGCTACTTTGAGGCGGCGGCCATCGACGGGCTGCGCAACCGCTGGCAGGAGCTGTGGTACATCACCCTGCCCCAGATGCGCCCGCAGCTGCTCATCGGGGCGGTGCTGTCCATCTCCGGATCCTTTGCCATCGGCGCCCAGCCGGCCGCCCTGACCGGCATGCCCAGCACCGATTATTCCACCCACACGCTGGTGCTGCATATTCAGGACTACGGCAATCTGCGCCTGGAAATGGGCTATGCGTCGGCGGTGGCGGTGGTGCTGTTCGCCATCATGGTGGTCAGTTGGGTGGTTATCAACAAGGCTATCAACACGGTGGCCCCGGGCGAAGGCTGAGCCTTCCGCCGCCGTGCGCAAAGGAGGCATCTGTTTGACAGGGAAAACCATGAATCGATCCCGGGCCGGCAACGCCGCGGCCTTTCTCTCCCTGGCTGTTTTCGGCGTTTTCATCGCGCTGCCCATGTACTATTCCGTCATCAACGCGTTCAAGCCGATAAGTGAGCTGTTTCTGTTTCCTCCCCGCTTCGTCGTCTATCACCCGACGCTGCAGAACTTCGCCGAAATCCTCCGGGTGCAGTCCCAGTCGCTGATACCGGTGGAGCGGTATGTGTTCAACAGCGTGTTTGTCACGGCCGCGTCCACCGGGGGATACATCCTGCTGGCCTCCATGGCCGGCTACGCCATGGCCAAGCTCCGGTTCCCCGGCAAAACCATCATCAACCGCGTCATCGTGTTCGCCATCCTGTTCCGCCCCGAGGTGACGGCGCTGCCCCAATACATGCTGATGGCGAAAACCGGCATGCTGGACACCTTCTGGGCGCTGATCCTGCCGCTGATGAGCACCTCCTTCGGCGTGTTCCTGATGGGCCAGTTCATCTCCGCCATTCCGGACGACGTGCTGGAAGCGGCGCGAATCGACGGCGCGGGAGAAAAATACTCCTTCTTCAAAATCGTCTTGCCGATGATGCGCCCCGCCTGGATGACGCTGATGATTCTCACCTTCATCAGCAGCTGGAACGTGACGGGCGCGCAGTTTACCTACAGCGAATCCATGAAAATGCTGCCCACCATGATGCAGCAGATCAACACCGGCGGCATCATCCGCACGGGCGTCACAGCCGCCGTGTCGGTGCTGCTGATGCTGCCGCCCATCGTCATTTTCCTTTTCTGCGAAAATTCCGTGGTGGAAACCATGGCCTATTCGGGCATCAAATCCTGACGAAGCCACAAACCTTTTCCGAATGGAGGCTGGAACCTTGAGGAGCTACAGAAGGGCAGCGGCCGCTTTGGCTCTGTCTCTGGCGCTGACGCTTCCCGGCGCGGCCCTGCCGCAGAGCGAGGCTTATCTGTACGGGCCCGATAAAACATCGATACCGGCGCCAGCGCCCTACCAGGTGCGCGCGGTTTACGACGGACTCGAGCTGGGCGTTGGCCGCCTGCGGGAGCCGCAGGATCTGCACGTCGACGGGACGGGCGCCATCTATCTGGCGGACACGGGAAACAACCGGATCGTCCGTATCCGCGCGGATTTTCAGTCCGCCGACGTCCTCACGGCGATACTTATCGATGGCCGGGAAGAGCCGCTCAGCCAGCCCAAAGGGGTGTTCAAGGCGGCCGACGGGCTGCTGTACATCTGTGACACGGGCAACGCCCGGATCGTGGCCGTCAATGAAAAGCGGGAAGCCGTGCGCATCATGACCAACGAGGGCATCACCGCCATCAACACCCATATCCAGTACACGCCGGAAAAGGTGGCGGTGGACACGGACGGCAACGTCTTCGTGGTCGATCCCTCGATCTATCAGGGGATTGTCCAATACGACGCGCAGGATCGCTTTCTCGGGTTTTTCGCTCCCAACGAGGTGAAGGTGACCGCCGACGTCCTGTTCCTGCAGATGTGGAAAAAGTGGTTCAGCACAGAGCAGGTGGAATCCATGGAAAAAAGCCTGCCCTCCCCCTACAGCAACCTGTATATCGACCGCGACAACTTTCTGTATACCTCCTCCGCCGGCGCGGGCGCGGGCAAAGCCCTCAAGCACCTGAACATGCTGGGCGTCAATATCCTCCAGCCCGCGGAGAAGAAGTTCGGCCACGGCGTGTTTGGGGATTTGGAAGTCTCCTACGATAACGGCGAGGAGGTCGCCAGCGCCTTCGTGGACGTCTGCGTCACCGAATCGGGCCTGCTGTGCGGGGCGGACGCCACCCGCGGCCGCCTGTTCCTGTACGACGCCGATTGCAATCTGGTGGCCATTTGGGGCGGCTCCGGGCAGCGCCGGGGCACCTTCAAGGCCCTGGCGGCCGTGGAACGGCAGGGAGACAGCTTCCTGGCCCTGGACAGCGAAAAGGCCAGCCTGACCGTGTTCGAGCCCACCGCCTACATGCGCCGGGTTCTCGACGCCCTGACGTTTTACAGCGCCGGCAAGTATATCGAATCCGTGGAGCGGTGGCAGGAAATCCTGCGGGAAAACAGCCATCTGTCCATCGCCTACAAAAGCATCGGCCGCGCGTATTTCCAGCAGGGCGACAGCGCCGCCGCCATGGAGATGCTGAAAAAAGGGGACGACCCGTATTTCTATTCCATGGCGCTGAAGGATTACCGCAAGGAATTTGTCCGCCGCCATTTCGTGTGGCTGCTTCTGGGCGCGGCGGCCGGCCTGACCCTGTTTATCTTTCTGATAAAAAAAGCGCACCGGTGGATGCTGTCCGGGAAATCCGGCAAACGAATCCGTCGCCGATAAGGCGGAAAGGCGAATCCGACTATGACAAATGTGAAGAAAATGCTGCTTGGCTGCTATATCCATCTGCGGCAGCGCCGCCTGCGGGACACTCCGCCGGCAAAACCGGACAAGGAAAAGCTGCTTTATCCCTTTCGCCTGCTCATTCATCCCCTGGCGGTTTTCCAGGATTTGAAATACGAGAAAAAAGCGTCCATGGGCCTGGCCAATCTGCTGGTTCTGCTGTTTTTCCTGGAAGCCCTGACGCAGGCCCTGTGCACCGGCTATCTCTTCCATCCCCAGCCCGATTCCATGGTCCGGCTCCTCCCTGCCCTGCTGCAGTCGGCGGGCGCTCTGCTGCTGTGGACGATATGCAACTGGGCCACCTGCACGCTCATTGACGGCGAGGGGACGATGCGGGACATCTGGATAGCCGCCGCCTATTCCCTGACCCCCTGGATCCTCCTGGGCTTCCTGGGCATTCTCCTGTCCAACGTCCTGTCTCTGGATGAAGCCATGATTTACCAAACCTTCCAGGTCGTCGGCGCGGGCTGGAGCCTGCTGCTGGTGTTCCTGGGGATGATGATTGTCCACCAATACACCGTTAAGAAAACCATCGTCTCCATAATCATCACCCTGCTGGCCATCCTGGCCGTCTGCTTTCTGCTGCTGCTGTTTTTCAGCATCGCCCAGCAGATTCTCGGCTTCGCGACCAGCATCGCGCAGGAACTGACCTACCGATAACGCAGCCGAAAGGAATGGGATGTCTCATGAAAAAAATCGGCGCCTTTCTGGCGGCCGTCGCCGTTCTGCTCGGCGCGGGCGTGTCCGGATCGGCCGATCCGGCGCCCGCAGACGGCGGAACGCCGCCCGGCTCCCCCGTCGTCCCGCTTTCGGAGGACTTCACCCAGGTGGCGGCTTCCGGCTTTCTTCGGCTGGGCGTCGACCTGCGCACCGCCAACCTGGCGGTGTGGGATTCGCGGGAGAACACGGTCTGGTACGCCAATCCCCCGGAGTTGGAAGGGCTGGAGCTCTCCCAGGAGATGCTGCGGCAGCTGCAGTCGCAGCTCATCATCACCTTTGTGGACGCCGCCCTGAATGAAATGACGGTGAACAGCCAGGAGGGCTGCGTACAGGCGGACACTTTCGAAGTCCGGCAGATTGCCAACGGCGTGCGCATCGTCTACGATTTCGCCGAGGCCGTCACCTCCTTCCGCATCCCGGTGGAAATCACCCTCGCGGACGATTATGTCCAGGCGTCCATCGTGTATCCGGAAATCGAGGAATACGGCACCTCCCGCCTGACCTCCGTCAGCCTCCTCCCCTACTTCGGCGCCGGTGAAAGCGGAGAGGACGGGTACGCGCTGGTGCCCGACGGCAGCGGCGCGCTGATTCGGTTCTCGGACAGCGGGCGGGGCGCTTCCCCCTACAACCAGCCGGTATACGGCAGCGATCCCTCCGTCAACCTGCTGCTCAAAAGCGTGGACAACACCCAAAGCGTCCGCCTGCCGGTGTTCGGTATGCAAAAGGCGGGGCACGCCTTCCTGGCCGTCATCCATGCCGGCGCCGCCGCCGCTTCCATCCGGGCCGAGTCCGACGGCGGCCTGTCTCCCTATACGGCGGTGAACAGCGCCTTTATTTATCATCAGCAGGACTTGACCGGCATCCGGGATAAGGAATCCAACCAGCGCACCGTCCTGATGCTGCACGACAAGCCGACAGCGGAGTCCCCGGAGGTCCGGTACTATTTCCTGGAAAAAACCGACGCCGATTACAGCGGCATGGCGCGCCGCTATCAGCGCTACCTGGAGGAGGAAACCGGTTTGCGCCCGGCGGCGGAAAGCGGCCGGAGCGTCAGCCTGCAATTCTTCGGTAAAACCTCCCGGCCGGCCAGCTTCTTAGGTATTCCCTATCAAAAAAGCGTCGCCGCCACCACCTTTGCCGAGGTGGAGCAGACGATGAAGGCTCTTCAGGACAAAGGCGTGAACGGCGCCAACATCCTGTTATACGGCTTTGAAAAAGGCGGCTATGAAAACCGCTATCCCTTTAAAGCCGCTTTTGACAAAAGCCTGGGCGGCAAAGCCGCAGCGTCCAGACTGCAGGAACAGGCGAAAACCTCCCGCGTGTTTATGGTCTGCGATCTGGTCCGGGACTACGGCGGGGGAATGCGGCTGTTCTCCAGCAACCAATACGCCAAAAGCCTCAATAAAGTAAACGTGGTGCGCCGGCTGCCCCTGTCCAGCACCTGGGACTGGGACGAAAAGGGCGCCTCCTGGCGGTATGTATCGGCGGATTCCCTGCGGAAGAACAATCGCCGGCTGCTGGACAGCCTGGACGCGTCGGGCGTCTCCGGCGTGCTGCTCCAAAACATGGGCGGCGAGCTGTACAGCGACTTCGACGCGCACCGCGGTATGGATCGGGGGCAGCTTCTGGCCGTTTACCGCGCCTGCTTCGAGCAAATGCGCGCCGCCGGCATCCGGCTGGCCGCCGACGGGGCCAACGGCTACATGGCCGGCCTGGCCTCGCTGCTGCTGGAGGTTCCCAGCGAGAGCAGCGGACAGGATTTGTTCAGCGAAACCGTCCCCTTCTATTCCATGGTGTACCACGGCTATACGTCCCTGGCCTCGCAGCCGGTCAACCTGGCGGGAGACCCGGCGGATTACCTGCTGACGCTGCTGGAAACCGGCATCCAGCCGGCCTATTGGCTGACCGGCTGCGATCCCGCCATTTTGAGCAAAACCCCGCTGAAATTCCTCTTTAACACCTGCGCGGAAAACTGGATTGACAGCATTGCCGCCGCTTCTGCCGCCTATACCCGGCTGCATCAGGGCCTGGAAGGTCAGCGCATCCGCGCCCACTCCCGGGAGGGGGATCTCAGCCTCGTGACCTACGAAAACGGCGTGGTGCTGGCCGCCAACCACGGCGGCGCGGAACAAAGCTGGCAGGGCCGCGTCATTCCGGCAGGCGAAGCCGTCCGCATCGAGACCCCGGCAGGGTTTTAGGACGACATCCATATAAATCAAGCCGATAGTAAGGAGGGATGCGTATCCAAAAGGCACAGCACGGCGTTCCCGGCTTCGACAACACGTTCATTCAACCTTAAAAGGAGGAAAAACCATGCGAAAAGTTCTCAGCACCATAGCGGCAATGGCCCTTCTGGCTACCACCATGATAGGCGGCGCGGCGGTGTCCGCGGCGGACGAAACGAACATCAAGGACGTGACGGTTCTGCGCCGTACGCCCCTGATCACCGAGCTGAACACCATAGCCCAGAGCCTGAAGGAGGGCGAAACGTCCACCCTGTTTGAAATCGAGGCTGGCGGCGAACGAGGGGATTATTTCCCCTACGGTGAAGGCACCGAACCTGTGTTCCAGCTGTACGGCGGCAGCTATCAGGGAAAGAACACCGTGTCGGTGGAGCCCTCGAAATCCTCGCTGTTCTCTCCCCTGATGTTCAAGGTGGACAGCACGGTCACCGAGCCCTTTTCGGAATCCAACAGCATCTGGATGAAGTTCTTCACCGACGACAGCGTCGACGAGGGCGCGGTTTCCCTCAAGGGGGCGGCCGGTCTTCTCTGGTATGTCAAGACCCCTGCCTCTAAGCTCCGCGCGCAGTTCCCGATCTGGAATCCGCAGGAGGATTGGAGCATCGGCCCCCCTGCTAACAAAGACATCTATGTGCTGAAAAAGGGCGCCAAGGAATGGAGCACCATTAAGGGCACCGGCGAGTATTTCAACTTTGGCGAGGAAGGCTTCGAGGGCTATATCTTCCTGTCCAAAGAAAACTGGAAGAAGGACATCGACTGGAATGAAGTGAACCTCAAGGACATCTCCATCATCCCGGGCGAATACGGCGGCGAGGCCGGCCCCCTGTACTTCTCCGCGCCCATGCCCGTCCTCAACGATCCCACCAAAGCGGAATACTACCCCACGCGCGTCATGATGGAAGGGGAAACCACCACCCGGTTTTTCTTCTACGGCGAACCGATCGATACGCCCGATCCCAAGGAAACCATCGACGGCGTATCCTATATGAAAGAAATCCCCTTTATGGCGGATTACACGGTGGACGAGCAGATCCCCGAAGGGGAAACCAAGGGCCTGTACACCGTATTCCCCGCTCCTAAGTTTCCGCGGGATACCTTCGACATACGGGCGGTAACGAACCCCAATCCTTTGGGCAGCAAATACAACGGCCTGTATATTAATAACAAGACGGAGATCACCAACAACGTATACGGCAAGGGCCCCAAGCTGGAGCTGACCATCTACAGCTTCGAAATGTTCACCGTCCGGGACAAAGGCGGGTTTATGTTCTATGTCAAGATGCCCAAGGGCCTCAACGGCATGGAAACCACCGACATCAAGCTGAGCCTGTGCATCAACGGCGAATCCACGGATACCAAGTCCTGGCCGGAGGTCGGCAAGGGCGACGCCTTCCTGCTGGCCAAGGGCTCCAAGACCTGGGAAACCACCAGATGCGGCAACTCCTCCGTGCCCATGCCCAGTGGGTTTGAGGGCTGGGTGCGCATCCCGTGGTCGATTATGACCGGCAACGGCGGCGTGGTGCCGGGCGACGTGGTGTGCAACCTCGTCATCTACATCACCTCCTTCGGCGGGGAGATGGGCGGCTTCACCCTCAGCTCGCTGATGCAGGCCACCAACGACGTCATGAGCAAGGACGGCGTGGTCATGAACGGCAGCGGCAAAATTCAGAACCTGTTTACCGGCGCGGAAATGACGAAAGCCGAGCTGGAAGGCGGCGGGGAGCCCGGCACCTCCAGCGAGCCCACGGTTAGCACCCCCTCCGGTGAGCCTGGCACCTCCAGCACGCCCGACGCCGGCACCTCCAGCGGCGGCAGCGACGGGAACAATGGCAACGGCGGCAGCAACCCCTCCACCGGCGAACCGGTCGGCGCGCTGGCCGTGCTGACATTGGCCGGCCTGTCCGGCGCGGTCATCTGCGTCTCGCGCAAAAAGCGCCGCTGACCCCACGGGAGACCCGGTAACACCAGCACATTCTTTCACGACACGGAACCATACGGACAGGAAGGAATGGGATACCGATGAAAAAACGGTTGATTGCCGGAGCTCTGTGCGCGGTGCTGCTCCTGGCGGCTGGCTGCCGCCAGGAGCCCCCGCCGGCCTCCTCCGGCACGCCGGCCGGCAGCAGCGCCAGCTCGGGCGCTCCGGCCGATGGCAGCACGGACGGGACCGCCGGCTTTACCGATCCGGCAAGCTCCACACTCCCCGACAGCTCCACGCCGGGCTCCGCCGCCCCGGGCAAAACCACACGGCCCAAGACCCCCGCCGGCAGCGGAAGCGTCACCACGGCCACCACCGCCGGCACGGGGAAGAAAACCCCCGTGGCGGTGGAGAAAGTCCTCAAGCCCCTGACCGCCTCGGACGACGCCCAGTTCTGGGGGAACCCGGATCGGGGCTTCCGCAGCAACATCAGCGGCGTGGGCGTCCATACCATCGCCGAGCAGAAGGATATGGCCGCCTATTGCAAGGAGCTGGTGATGAAAACCATTGGCCAGAACAAAAATTACCCCGGCGACGACACCATGGTCATGCAGAACTATTTCTATCTCTACGCCTATAACAACGGCGACATCTCCGCCAGGGGGCTGGAAGGCATCAAAACCTTTCTGCGGGTGCAGGCCGAAATGGGCATCAAGAGCCAGCCCCGGTTCTGCTATATGACCAGCATGCCCGACCCGGATCATGAAGCGTCGCAGGAGACCATGCTGCGGCACATCGATCAGCTCGCGCCGGTCATCAAGGAGATGAAGGATACCATCCAGGCCTTCCCCATCTGCTTCATCGGAGCCTGGGGCGAATGGCACAGCGACGGACTGAAATACCCCATTGACAAAAAGGTCATCTGCAAGGCGGTTATGGAAAAGCTGGTCATCCCCAACGGCCTGTACGGCCTCATCCGCCTGCCGGAATACAAAAACCTGATGAAAGGCGAAACGTGGTACAATCGCCTGGGCATCGAGAATGACGCGGTTTTCGGAAAGGTCCCCTACGGCTACGGCAACGCGGACGGCGGCACCGGCGGCCTGGAGGACGGCACCGACCAGTGGCTGCAGCTCATTAAAGAAGCGGCCTACACCCCCCAGGACGGCGAAATCTACTGGAACTCCTGGTTCCCAGAGAACGACGCCTGGGTGGACGGCAAGCGCTGCGTGCTGCAATTTTCCGAGCATCGCTTCTCCACCCTGAGCATTATGCACAGCTATCTGGACTGGGGCCGGAAGGAGACCTCGGAAATCGGCAAATGGAAAAAAATCGCCATGACCGAGGACTGGCTCAAAAAGAACGGCGTCCTGTATGACGCCAACTGGTTCAAGGATAAAAACGGGAAAGTCGTGTCCCGCAACCTGTTCGAATTCGTGCGGGATCATCTGGGCTACCGGATCGTGGGCCAGTCCCTGAAGATCACCGGGGACAGCAAGCCCTCCGCCCCCATTCAGGTCGCCATGTCCCTGCAGAACCGCGGCTTTGCGGCGGCCTTCAATCTGGAAAGCGGCTTTGCCATCCTGGACAGCCAAAACAAGGTGGTGTCCACCGTCAAATGCGGCAATCCCGCCGCCTGGTATAACCGCAATCCGGACAACTACAGCGATACCAAGCAGCTGACCCACACCCTGAGCGCGAAAATGAAGCTGCCGGGCCGGGCCGGGCGCTATAAGCTGGCCTTCTACCTGAAAAATAGCCTGAACCGGTACGCCCGCGTCAGCATCGACGCCGCCGTGGTGAACGGGTACCATATCCTGCATGAATTTGATGTTGCCTAGGCGGAAAACCGCCTGGGCAGCCGAAAGGGGCATGACGATGAAACGCCGGATTACAGGAGGGATTTTAAGTCTGATGATGCTGCTGGGGCTCGGCGCCTGTGGTCCGGCGCAGGTGCCCCCAGCCTCATCGGGCGGCGAAGCCTCCCTCTCCCCCTCGGAAGCCTACACCACTTCGACAACGGAGGTGAACCCCACCATGACGGACAACAGCTTGACAGAGCCGGCCGGCACGTCCACCGCGCTCAGGCCCTCCCGCCAGACGGCGGCGACGACAGCCGGCGGCACCCGCCGCCCCCCCACCGCCGCGCCAACCGCCGGCGGCACGGTGACGGTGGACAAAGCCCTGGAGCCCCTGAACAGCGAGGAAGACGCGCTGCTGTGGAAAAATCCCGACAGAGGCTACCGCATCGATTCCTGGTGCGATTTGTATGAGATGACCCTGGTCAAGGATCCCAAGGCCGTCATGAAAGCCCGGCTCCAGGAGCAGGTGCCGCCCGAAGGGATGCCCATGATCTCTCAGACGTACATCTATCTCAGCGGCTTCAACAGCCGGGCCATCACGGACAAGGGCCTGCAGGCCCTCGGGCAGGTGTTTGAGGCCCATCTGGATCTGGGAATCAAAATCCAGCCCCGCTTCTGCTACGCCAAGGATATCAACGACGCCCTGAACGACGCGCCCCAGAACATCATGCTCCAGCACATCAAACAGCTGGCGCCGGTGATCAAGACGTGGAGCCGCGCCATTCAGTTCTTCCCCATCTGCTTCATCGGTGCCTGGGGCGAATGGCATGGGGAGTATTACCCCATCGACCGCGCGCTGATAGCCAAAACCGTCATGGAGCAGCTGGTAGTGCCCAACAATCTCTACGCCCTGATCCGCCTGCCGGCCTACAAGAACCTGCTCAAGGGAACCCCCTACTACGATCGGATCGGCATCGAGAACGACTCCATTTTCGGGAAGATCGTGGATATGGGATACGGCACCGGTGGGCTGGACGGCGGCTCGGATCAATGGATGCAGCTGCTGCGGGAAGCCGCCTACACCCCACAGGAGGGCGAGCTGTACCTGCAATACTGGTTCAAGGAAAACGACGTGGAGCTGGACAACCTGAAGATCCTTGAGCAGCTGTCGGAGCATCGATTCACCACCTTGAGCCTCATTCACTCCTATGTGGACGCAGGCGCCGGGGACGACACCAACATCGGCAAATGGAAGAAGGAACCCATCACCGAAAGCTGGCTCAAGGGCCGGGGGATCCAGTACGATCCCGCCTGGTTCCGCGACAAGGCGGGGAAAACCATCCGCCGCAATATGTTTGAATTTGTCCGGGATCATCTGGGCTATAAGCTGGTCGCCCAGCGCGTCAAGGTGTCGGGCAGCGGCAAGCCCTCCTCGGCCCTGAACGTGGAAATGCCGCTGATCAACTACGGCTTTGCCGCGGCCTTCAACCTCGAAAGCGGCTTTGTCCTTTTGGACAGCGGCAACCAGGTGGTGTCCACCGTCAAAAGCGGCGTTCCCGAAACCTGGTACAACCGAAACCCCGCGCAATATACCGACAGCCGGAACCTGACCCATACCCTCAAGGCCACCCTCAAGCTGCCCGCCAAGCCGGGCCGGTATAAGCTGGCGTTTTACCTGAAAAACACGGCGGATCAGTACGCCCGCCTTAGCAACCGCACCCCCATGGCGGGCGGCTACCATATTCTGCATGAATTTGACGTGTCGTAACGTATGCGGGAAAGAAGGAACGGTATGAAACAGCGGGCCGTCGGGCTTTTGCTGGCCGCCAGCCTGGCGCTGGGCCTGTGCGCCTGCTCACCCGGCGCGCCGGCGGGCTCTGCCGGGCCGGGGAACGGGGCACGGCCGCTGGCGGTGGAAACGACCCTGGAGCCGCTGACCAGCGAGGACGATGCACAGCTCTGGATGAATCCGGACAGGGGCTATCGGATCGACTCGTGGTGTGACCTGTACGAGATGAGCCTTATCAAGGATCCCGGGAAAGTCATGACCGAGCGGCTGCTGGCGCAGGAACTGCCGGAAGGGATGCCGCGGGTCTGTCAGACCTACATCTATCTCAGCGGCTTCAACGATCGGGACATCAGCGAAAAGGGGCTGGAGGCGCTGGACGCCGTCTTTCAGGCCCATCTGGATCTAGGGCTGCGGATGCAGCCCCGCTTCCTCTACCCCAAGACCCGCGACGACCCGGTCAACGACGCGCCGCAGGACGTCATCCTGCGGCATATCGGGCAGCTGGAGCCGGTTCTCCGGAAATGGAGCCACGCGGTGCAGTTTTTCCCGGTCTGCTTCGTGGGGGTATGGGGCGAATGGTATGGCGAAAAGTATCCGCTGGATCGCCGTCTGATTGCCCAAACCGTCATGGAAAAGCTGGTCATGCCCAATCACCTGTACGCGCTCATGCGCCTGCCCCGGTATAAAAACCTGTTGGAGGGAACGCCCTATTACGAGCGGATCGGCATTGAAAACGATTCGGTGTTCGGCAAGCTGCCCGATCTGGTCAGCTACGGCACCGGCGGCCTGGACGAGGGAACCGCGCAATGGGATCAGCTGGTGCGGGAAGCCGCCTACACCCCCCAGGAGGGGGAGCTGTTCATGCAGTATTGGTTCGACAGCAATCACGTCCGGCTGGACAATCAGCAGGTGCTGATACAGCTGTCCGAGCACCGGTTTACCACGCTGAGCGCCATCCACTCGTATGTGGACGCCGGCGCGGGGGACGAAACCAACATCGGCCAATGGAAGTCCGTGCCGGTGACGGAAGACTGGCTGCGGGACAACGGCATCCAGTACGATCCCGCCTGGTTCCTGAACCGGAAGGGAGAAACCGTCCCACGCCATCTGTTCGAGTTCATCCGCGATCATTTGGGATACAAGCTGACGGCGCAGAACCTGCGGGTAACGGGTGAAGGGAAGCCCGCTTCCACGGCGGAGGTGGAAATGTCCCTCATTAACTACGGCTTTGCCGCCGCCTTCAACCTGCAAAGCGGCTTCGCTATTCTGGACGAGGACAACCGGCTGGTTTCCACCGTCGACAGCGGTTCGCCGGAAACCTGGTATAACCGGAACCCCGAGCAGTACGCCGACAGCCGGAACCTAACCCATACGCTGAAAGCCGCCGTCCGCCTGCCTGATCAGCCCGGCCGGTACAAGCTGGCGTTCTACCTGAAAAACACGGCGGGCCAGTACGCCCGCCTGAGCAACCGCCTGGATATCGTCAACGACCCGGCGGACCCCACCGTCAAACAGGCGGAAGGGACGCCGACGCCCACCGGCTTCCATATCCTGCACGTTTTCGACCTGTAATGGCCGGACAACCGGCATGAAAACCAACCATATACGGGACTGCTTTCGATATTGTGCCGCGTGTGCGCGGCGGAATGGGTGATCATCATGAAAAAATGGAGTTGCGCCATACTTGCCGGGCTCTTGATCTTCAGCCTGGCCGCTTGCGGAAAAACCACACCGCCGGATTCCGCCCCCGCCTCCGGCGATCCGTCCGCTTCTGCCGAAAGCCTGTCGTCCGGCGAAGCGTCGGAACCGGAAGACGTTTCCGGCTCCCCCCAGGAGAGCGGGACGGATTCCACCACCAACAACGGGGTGCTCAAGCCAATCAAAACCACCGGCAACCAGAACAAAACCTCCGGAAAAACCGGCTCGGTCACCAAGTGGACCGGCTCCAAGGAAACCGTGCCCAGCAACGTCGATTTGTCCACCCCTCAGGAAAAAATGCTGGCGAGCGTCAAGGGTACCACCATCACCATCGTGGATGACGAGGTGACGGACAACGAAAACACCAAGGTGTTCCGCCAGATCGTGCAGGAAAAGTACGGCCTGAAGCTGAAATTCATCTCCATCAAGGACGGCGTCGCCGGACAGAACCAGTTCGCCCAGATGGTGGCCGCCGGGAACCCGCCCGACGTTTTCAGCGTCGACGAGGTGACGTTCCTGCGCTATGTCTGCTCCAACATCGCCCAGCCGCTGGATCCCTATCTGGCCAAATCGGATCCCTTCTGGAAGGAAGTGGATTTGAGCGACTACTATTTCAACAACAAAACCTACGGCATTCCGGCCACCTGGGGCCTCAGGGTTTACATGTGCGTCTACAACAAAACCCTCTTTAAAGAGCAGAAGCAGAAAACCCCCACCGAACTGTATAAGGAAGGCAATTGGAACTTCAAAACCTTCCTGGATGCCGCCAAGAAAATGACCATCTACCGGGCCGACGGCAAAACGGTGCAGACCTACGGCGTGGGGACCTGGAACTACGCCCTGTTCATGTTCGCCAACGGCGGCAAGGGACTCAGTGAGAAGAACGGCAAGCTGTACGCTTCGGTGGATCAGAAGCCGGAGATGGGCGGCCTGCAGCTGCTGCACGATCTGGTGGCGGCCAACGCCTTCTACACCGGGGACAGCTATATCGGCTTCGGCCGCCGGCGGGTGGCCATGCATCTGGAGCAGCCGGCCAACGCCGTGGGCAACTACGACTACTACAACAACATGGAGGACGAAATCGGCATCGTGCCGCTGCCCATGGCCAACGACGGCAAATATTACGCTCCCAAATCCGCCGGCGGCATGATCGTCCCCCGCAACGCCAAGAACCCGCTGGGCGCCGTCGCATTCGCCTATGAGATGGCCAAGTTCGACAACAACCGGTTCTTCAACAGCACCCTGGATTTTGACCTGATGTACCGCCGCATGAGCATTTCCGACGAGGATCTGGCGCTGTATCTCGACTACCGGAAAAAGGCGGTTCCCCTGATGTCCTATATGGAGTCTCTCTCCGGCTGGTGGGACGGCGGGTACCGGGATAAATTCTGGAATACCATCGTCGTGGACAAGAAAAAGCCCGCCGAAGCCGTGGCCTCCATGAAGAGCGTGCTGGAATCCTGTATCAGCAGAACCACAAGCTGACTTACCGCCCCCCCAAAAGCCGGCCCCCTGAATGAATCTATCAGGGGGCCGGTTATTTTTCATAAGGGAGCACCGAATATGTTCCATCGTATTGCGTTTCTTCTGCTTTTTCGATATACTGGATCGACAGAAGAATTCATCGCCTCTTATGTGTACGCCAACCGGTCGCCTGAGAGGAAAGTCCGGACATACGGATAAAAACGGGGAACGGTGTTGACGATGGCGCCCCGGCCTTTTGGCAAAGGATCGCGGCGGGCTACTACGAGCATATAAGGAGTTTTCACGTGGAAAAGACAAACTACAAAAGTACATTGCACGCCTGCTATCTCGGCTACATAACGCAGGCGCTGATCGTCAATCTCCCTCCCCTGCTGTTTATCGTATTTAGAGAAAAATTCGGGCTTTCCTTCACCATGCTGGGCAGTCTGGTGCTGATTGTGTTCGTCACCCAGCTTATCGTGGACGCGGCGGCGGTCAAGATCGTCGATAGAATCGGGTATCGCGCTTCGGCCATCATCGCGCATGCATTCGCCGCTGTCGGTATGCTGGCGTGCGCGTTTTTGCCCCGCATCATGCCGCAGCCGTATAGCGGGCTCATCATCGCCAGTATTCTATACGCCATCGGCGGCGGCTTGATTGAAGTGCTGGTCAGTCCGATTGTCGAAAGCCTGCCGGGCGAGGCAAAGGCCTCCTCCATGAGCTTGCTGCATTCGTTTTACAGTTGGGGCCAGGTGCTCGTCGTCGCCTTATCCACCATCGCCTTGGTGCTAATCGGTCAGGACTTGTGGTTTGTTCTCCCGCTGGCCTGGGCGGTTCTGCCAATTATCACGCTCATTAAATTTATACATGTCCCCCTGATGCCGCAGGAGGAGGAAAGCAAGCGGACGCCGCTGAAAACGCTGCTGACCTCCCGGATCTTTTTGATTGCCATCCTGCTCATGATCTGTTCCGGCGCCGCCGAGCAGGCCATGGCCCAATGGGCCTCCCTGTTCGCGGAAAAGGGGCTGGGCATTTCTAAAACCTTGGGCGATCTGCTGGGGCCCTGCCTGTTCGCCGTCATGATGGGCATCGCGCGTACGCTGTACGGTGTCAAGGGGCAGAAAATCAACATGCATAAAACGTTGGTTTTCAGTTCGGTCATGTGTATCCTGTCGTTTGCGATAACGGCTTTGGTGCCGGTTCCGGCCATCGCCCTGATCGGCTGCTCCCTGTGCGGCCTGTCTGTGAGCCTGATGTGGCCGGGCATGCTGAGCCTGACCGCCGCGGGCTATCCGTCGGGCGGTACCGCCATGTTTGCTCTCATGGCCCTCGGCGGCGATTTGGGCTGCTCCATCGGGCCGCAGCTCACCGGCATTATCGCTGACCAAAGCAGTCTGAATCTAGGCCTGTTGGCGGCAGTCGTCTTCCCCGCCGTCATGCTCATCGGCTTAATGGTTCTAAAACCCATGCTCTTTCCAAAGCACGGAGCGGATTCCCCTCAGCAATAGGCGCTTCGCTTACCAAGGCTGTAAACGGCCGTTTTGTTAACCTTATAACCCTAGCAAAGCCGGGAGGGCCTGCTGGCTGCGTTCTGCAGACGGCAGGCCCTCCCGGCTTTATCAGCCCTCTAATCTCCTTTGGCGTCACTTTCCGCTTTGGTGCGGTGAACCGTCCCATGCGGGTGGTGCGGCGGCGCATAGATAGCATAGAGCTTGAGGGGCGTTCTCCCCGTATTGACGACATTGTGCCACGTTCCCGCCGGGACAAAAATGGCGTCATCCTGGCAGACCGGCCGCTGAAAATTCAGCCGCTCTCTGCACGCTCCCATCATGACGATCCCCTGCCCCTCTTCCAGGCGGAGGAACTGGTCGTTATCCGGATGTACCTCTAGCCCAATTTCCCCGCAAGGCGGAATACACATCAAGGTGAGCTGCAAATGGCAGCCCGTCCACAATGTCCTGCGGTAAAACGGATTTTGCTGTGTCGCACGGGCTATATTGACGACAAATGGCTCCGGCCCAAAATCGACGGGATTTTGATTATGCTCTGCATAACGCATGACAATTTCTCCTTTCTAAATGAACTCCCAGTTCATTTTATTCGTCATTCCCGGTTCCTGTGAGATTTTCGGATACGTTTTCTCTTTTTTGCTTTCGCCGCCTCATCCCCGCGTGCAAACTCCTCCCCCTATTTCGTCCGTATACTTGAATAAACTTACTGGTTATAGACACACAGAAAATTTTCTGTTTTATTTTTCAGGCAGCGTTGGATTCGAAAAATGCGGTATCTATTCGCTCATTTGCAGTCCCTATACGCAAAAAAGCGGCCGATCTACCACAAGGCAGACCGGCCCGCTCGGCAAGGTTCGCTTGCCATGTTTTGCTTTTTACTATATTTACGGCGTTCTCAACACCTTTCAAAATTTAACCACTGAACAAAGGTACCTATTCGCTTGGTATACTGTTTTCACTTTTTTGCATAGGGGTGTCGCTGGTTGTAAGGGCTGGCTCTGATGCCGCACTCTCCGGCCCCGTCGGTGCCGGTTCGTCAGCTTTCTGATGCGATTCCGTCTGCCGGGATGAGGAAGAGACAGACTCCTCCGTGATTTCATAATCCGCCGGTGGAATTTTGATTTCCTGTCCGATTTGCAATACAGCGTTTTTGTCAATATCGTTGTATGCAGCGATTTTCTCCACGGCCGTGCCATGCTGCTGGGCGATTTTCCACAGCGAATCGCCGGATCGCACCATATAGACGCTTTCGTCTGCCGCAGCCTGCTGCGTTTCGGGGCCTTCCGGAGCGGAAAGTACCCCCGTTTTCTGCCCAATGGTGCTGCCGTTCTTTATATCCGTCTCGCCGGAATGACTACCCCACACAGCGGTGAACGTATAGGTAGCCGTTTCAGGTGGGGTGAGAGTAAAAGACAGCGTATGACCGGGGAGCAGTTGGGCGGTATACAGCATCACATCTCCACACCCGACGATACAATAGCCGCCGAATTTGTCAGCGGTGCCGCTGGCGGTCAGCGTGACCTTGTAGGATTTCCCGCCTTCCAGCGGCTGACCGTGGGAAACAAAATCGCCGGATTCGTTTGTGATGGAGACCGCTATATCATAGTTGGCAGCCTCTATGGTCTGCGGCTGCGTTTGAACGCTGGCGGTGAACCACGCCCATGTTGTCCCGGCCAGGCAAATCATGCACAGGAGGATTCCAAGAAGTGACGGCACAAGCAGCCGCAGGATATTTTCGTCGGTTGACTTAGAATGTCTGGGGATATGTAGGGCAAATTTTATCCACGGTTTCAAAGCGACCGCCTCCTTTCCAATTTCTCTTCTTTACGGCAATCAAAAGGCACGAACGCAGGCTCATGCCCTTTGATTGCCGCCCCTCCCGAAAGAGGGGAGAGGGCGGACTTACTGCTTAAAATATATCCTGTCATTTAAAACAGGAAAAATAAGAACTACAAAAATAATTTGATCCTAGGCCTTGGTGATCACCCAGTTTTCACCATCATCTGTCACGGTGCAGCCGCTTCCGATGCTGGTAGGCTGACGGCTGGAAACAGCTTTGGAGAGAATAATTTTTCCGCCGTTGTCTACATCGTAGTTAACACCGTTTGCTCTAATCGAATCCAAACCGGTAATCACAATGGTTCCACCGTTGGCATAGATAGTAGAACTGCTAGCGCCGCTGGTTCCGTAGCTGCCACCCTTGATGTAAACCGTCGCACCGCTCTCTGCGGTTACTGCGTGGCCCTTATAACCGGAAGTAGAGAAAGAGCCCGAATTGAGGTAAATTACGCTGCTGTTGCGTGCGGCCACATTGGCATTACCAGAGCCGCTGTCGCCGTACTCTCCGCCGTTGACCGTCAAGGAGCTGCCTGTGCCGTCGGTTGCCAGCTTACCTGCGGTGTAGTTAAAGCCCGGTCTACTGTTGGCGTTGATAGTCAGAGAACCGCCGTTTTCCACTGTGAGATCCGCTCCAACAATATCCGAGTTGTTTTGATTGAGCGCGCTGTCCCCCAGATTCAGGGTTACGTCGCCGGTGACGGTCAGATCATTAGAATTTGAAATAGGCTCTGTCAGCGTAATATCCACAGGTACACCGGGATTATTCAACGCCCCTTCCAGGGCCTCTTTGTCCGAAACACTTACTCGAACCGGATACTTCGCGTCCTTATCATACTGATTATCAAAGCTGTCGCCTTCATGCGTATACTGTGTAGCGACCAACTGGACCGAGAAATCCGTGCCGATGGACAGTCCCTGATACTCATTGCCTGCATCTTCCTGCATCTTCAGCGCGATAGTGGCGACATCCGCCGCATTCTCGCCCGCAAGGATATGGCCTTTGGCAGCATACGGATTGGCAAGTACCTCTTTCAGGGTACCAATTTTCATCGTGTCTGTCAAATCGTTACGGCTGGTGAGCTGCTTCCCGTCCTTGACGTAGTAAACGTCAATAGCCTCCGCCAGCTTGCTGACTTCGCCGTTTGCCACAATACGAATCTCATATTTCAGCGCCAGATTCCCCTTGTTGCTGATCCGTACATGGCGAGCCTCGGTGTAGCCCGGCTCCCACAGGTTATAGTTGAAGATGGCGCCCGTGGACGCGTCTTGCCAGGTTGCCGTGTCAAGCGCCTCTGTTCCGTTCGCCCATTCCAAGGCGACCTTCAGATTGCCTGACTTGATGATGTTGCCTGCGCTGGTGACCGAATCGGTGAACCACGCGAAGGTGCTGCCTACCAGCATGGCTGCGCACACTACCACTGACAGAACGCTTGCCAGCAATGCACGCTTGGTGTGTTTGCTGTTTGTCATTGTTGTTCATCCTCCTTAACAAAATTTTCAATGACCGTATGTAATCACGCACACCACGTGTTTACAACATAGAATGCGTTTCGCCCTCGGCGGGTTGTTCCTGCGATTCCGTTGCCGGTGTCTCCTTGCCGGACAGCTCGTTTTTCAGCTTCAGCAGCTCAGCCATCATCTTCTGTGACTCGGCCTGCTGTTCTTCCAGCCGCTGCCGCTCCGCCGCCATTTCTGCCCGTTCCTTTTCGCGCTCGGCCTCCAGTTCGGCAAGCTGCTCCTTCTTATACTGCCGGAACAGCCGGATGCTGTTAATACCCTGCACCAAAATCAGCAGCAGAAAGGGGAGAAAGATGCAGACGATATATCCCGGCGTGGTCTTGAGAAACTGAAAGAATTTTCCCACGCCCGGCAGCTTGGTCTGGTATTTCCCCAGCACAAAGCTGTAGGTAACAATGTTTTTATCGTTCTGGTCCGTGGTGGTGCCATAGGTCACAAAACCGGGGTTGCCCTCCGCGTCGGTTGTCAATTCCCGGATCTTGTGTGTTACCACCTCGCCGTAGTTTTCGGTGTTGGTGGACTGATAGGAGATAATATCCCCGGCTTTCAACGTAGCCGGATCGACCTCTTTTACCAAAACTAAATCCCCGGCGTTAAAATCAGTTTTACTCATCGAGTCCGATAAGACAATAAACGCCTTATAGCCGAAGATGCTACGGTCGGTGCGGCCAAAGGTGTTGACCGATACAACGGTGAAAATCATCATACATACGGCCAGAGCAACCACCAGCCAGACAAAAATATTTTTTATGATATGGAATACTTTTTTCATCCGAACACCCCTTCACCGCCGTGGTTTGCTTCCAGCAATCAAAAGGCACGAACACAGGCTCATGCCCTTTGATTGCCGCCTCCCCGAAGGGAGAACGGACTTTTTTTAGATTATATAAAATTATGACTTTATTTCGTCTTACAATATTTCAGTTACTTGAGAGTGAAGTTAAAACTGTCTATCACTTCCGGATAAACTGAAACATAGTTTGGTACATCCTCTATGCTGACTTCCGTACCATCAACATAAAATGAACAGTTTTCAGCAATCAATGTAGTATTTTTCGCTCTAACTGACAAGAGATACTGTGTGTTACCGGTTGTCTGATTCGCCTCAATCCGGCAGTTCTTAAATGTAAAAGTACCGCCGTGAGCGCCATCAGGATCAGGATTGCCTTCTGAATACCCATTGACAACAACCGTAGCGAAATCATTCCAACCATCTGCATTAAATCCCTTATCATTCAAGCCTATCAATGTGCAATTTTCAAATGTGACGTTGGAATAGGGAGAATGTGTCTGGAATGCGCACCAACCGGTTAAAGTGGTATTTTTGACAACAATTTCTGCGTTGGGAGCAGCGCTCGCTAGATTGATGGCATAATAATTCGCTGAAAGGGAACAGTTATCCATTACAACCTTTACCTTTGGCACATCGTATATAGAAATGCCCCTTGTATATGTGCCTTGGGTGGGCCCATTCAAATCCACGTTATTGAGCGTAACCGTTATCGGTTCCGCAATGTTAGCCAAATTGATTACTCTATCTGTGGGAATGGTGATAGCATTGCCGTTTCCGTTAATGGTAATGTCTTTTTTTACCTCTAATCTTTCGCTCAATTCAATCGGGGCTGTAAGAGAAACATTTTCGCCATCTGCTACTGCCTTAGTTAACTCGTCAGCAGTAGCAACGGGAACAAAATTAAGGGGCGCATCCTTATCATACTGATCGTCAAAGCTGTCGCTTTCAGATGTATACTGAGTCGCAACAAGCTGAATGGAGAAATCACTGCCGATTGCAAGACCCTGGTACTCGTTCCCGGCGCTCTCCTGCATTTTCAGTGCGATGGTGGCGACGTCCACCGCATTCTCGCCCGCAAGGATATGACCTTTTGCGGCATAAGGATTGGCAAGTACCTGTGACAGCGTGCCGATTTTGTTTTCATCAGTAAGCCCGGTGCGGCTGGTAATCTGTTTACCGTCCTTGATGTAATAAACATCGATCACGTCAGCCAGCTTGCTGACTTCGCCGTTTGCAGCAATACGAATCTCATATTTCAGCGCCAGATTCCCCTTGTTGCTGATCCGTACATGGCGAACCTCGGTGTAGCCCGGCTCCCACAGGTCATAGTTGAAGATGGCACCTGTGGACGCGTCTTGCCAGGTTGCCGTGTCGAGCGCCTCTGTTCCGTTCGCCCATTCCAAGGCGACATCCAGATTGCCCGACTTGATGATGTTGCCTGCGCTGGTGACCGAATCGGTAAACCATGCAAAGGTGCTGCCTGCCAGCATGGCTGCGCACACTACCACTGACAAAATACTTGCCAGCAATGCACGCTTGGTGTGTTTGCTGTTTGTCATTGCTTCATCCTCCTAATAAAACTGTTGGATAAACCGTATGTAATCACGCACACCGCGTGTTTACACCATAGAACGGGACTCTTTCACAGGCCACTCCTGCGATTCCACCAGCAGGGGGTACTCCTTTAGCCGAACAGCCTCTGGGGATTATTTTTGGTCTGTACCGCGTCAGCCTTCAAATCGAAGGAGAGGTACTGGGCCTGTCCGCTGTTGCCATCTTCTTCAGGATAGTGGAAGGTGATGGTCAGTTCCCGGCGCTCGTTCAGTTTCAAAATATCGTCTGCCGCGTCGATCTGCTCTTTTTGCAAATCAACTGCTTTGCCGCTGTACAGGACGGTATCCCCGTCCCGGATCGCCACATCCAGCACATCGGCCAGACCGCCCTCCACATTGTCGAGGTACAGCTTATAGTACACATCCCATGTACCCTGATTTTCGAGGAAGAAGTCCTTTTCCACCGTCATGCCCGGCTCAAACAGGAATTCATCTTCTTCGATTACCGGCCTGCCGTCGTTGAGGTTGACCTTGATTTTGCCGGTCTGAAAGAGATTGCTGTCCACGGCCACCATGGAATAGACCAGCGCGAAAGTCGTGATACAAAGGCAGACGGCGAGAACGACGATCGTCGCCACACTTGTCGTCAGCCTTTTTGTGGTTTTAGACTTACTCATGCCGCGCCTCCTTCCTGCGTTTCCAAAGAAGAACGAGCAGCAATAGAGACGAAGCCGCCAGCGTTACCCAAAGGATAAGATTTGTGGTATCGCCGGTCTGCGGTGGGGTCAGCCCGCCCTCATCCTTGACATACCACGCAAAATCCGCTTTCAGTTCCGCCGCCTGATACTCGTTGCCGACAGAGGTATCCAGCGACACGTCGATCTGATAATACGCGGTGGTTCCGCCCGCTGCCTTCTTTTTCAGCAGCTCGGAAAATTTCTTGCTGTCGATTTCAGCAAAAGGCGCGTCGCACAGCACCTTGCCGGTTTCCAGATGGGTGACCTTAATATGTAGCACATCGCCGAGATTTTTCGTCTGTCCGGTGATTTTCGTCCTGAAAAACAACTCCAAGTCTGCATCATGGTGCGCTTTGACGCAGAAATACTTTGTCTCGGTATCACCGGGAAACATATTTTTCACTTCAAAGCGCTGGTTAGCCCCCGGTCTGCCCTCGTATAATTCCAGCTTAACGGCGATGGGCTTGTCCGCAGTCGGGTTGCCGTTTTTACTGGAATTGCCGGCCGCATCCGTTTGGCTGGAAACGGACTCACCGTCCGTTAGAGGGGTGGTTTCCGACTGGCTGCTGTTTTCCGCCGGCTTTTTCTGCGATTCGGAGTTTTCTTCACCGATCAGATTATCCGGCACGGTTACAGTAGACTGTGCCGGGGCAAAGAAGTGGAGGTAGATATACCGCGCCGCAAGGCCGCCCGCGCTGATTACCAGCAGGACAGCCAAGATAACCATGACGATTTTCAGCCGCAAAGATTTCGGCGTTGCTTGCTCCGGAACTCCCATAGCCGACAATCACCGTCCTTCTATTTTATTTTCTTGCGAATTGATGACATAAGACTGATTATGTCGCTGACAACAACGAAAACCGAACCATGAGCATGCTTGCAAATGTCAATAAAAGATGCCGGAATATCTACGGCAGATAAAAAGGACTCGAAAAGACAGCCGGAGGAAAATCATGGATAATCCCGGCCTGATTTTTCGTGTCTTTTTTTAACTTTTTAACGATATGTATTGCGGAGTCGGTCGGATCGTGGTATGATAGAGAAAAATAGAGTGGTATGGTTATATGGAATTGATGACATAATCAGTCTTATGTCATCAGTAGCTTTTCGACTCGTTCCAAACGGTGGCGGTGTTCGTTCCCGGTTTCCATTGTATAAATCCGGGTGGTATTCACGTTGCTGTGACCTAACAGGTCTGCCAGACGAACAATATCCTTATCCATGCTGTAAAATGTTCTTGCAAACAGGTGGCGCAGATTATGGGGAAATACTTTGTCCGGCGATACTCCGGCCCGTTTGCACAGTGCTTTCATATCCCGCCAGATATTCCGGCGGTTTAACGGTTTTCCGCTTCTTGTCACAAACACGCTTCCGGCTGTTACGCCGGATTTTTTCATATATGGCTTTAGCAGCTTTTGAATCGACGTGGGGATGAAGATCACCCGCGTTTTATTTTTGCAGTTCACCACCGCCTTGCCCGCCCGCACCGCTTCAGCCGTGATATATTGCAGCTCGCTCACCCGGATACCTGTGCCGCAAATCGTCTGGATCACCAAAGACAGCCGGGTGTCCTTGGCTGCTCTCACCAACCGCTGGTATTCTGCCCTTGTCAGCTCCTTGTCCTCCCGGCTGAATATCTGCCGCTGGATTTTCAGAGGCCGGACGCAGCAGTCCTGCAATCCGAGAAACCGCAGAAAGCGGTTGATCGCAATCAGCATGGAATTGACGCTGGCCGGGGAATATTCCGCCGTCAGGTATTCCTTGTAGGCGATAGTTTCCTCCTTGCTGATCCGCCGTCCGGCCAGATGGGAACAGAAGCCGCGAATATCCCGCAGATACTTTTCAATTGTCGCTGCGCTTTTTTCTTCGGTAAGCAAATACTGTTCAAACCGTTGTATTTCCTTTATATAGTTCATACCCGTAACCTCCCAAAACAGTGATAGTACATATACTCCCCGAATTTCATTGTACTATAACTTTTCGGGAGACAAAAAAATGAAACCCTGCGGCATAAAACTATTGAGTTGCCGGACTCCCTCGGGAAACAAGAAGGAATCGTTAAAAAGTAATCCGAGCTGGGATACTTTTTAACGATTCCCCGATTTTTACCTTATTTATATAGAGGGGGGCAAATTTGAAACCTCTTGGGTATTCTCAGCGGACGGCCATGCCGCAAGAGGATTTTGTGGGCTGCCGCACCGCCAGATAAGGTAGAATAAGTTGCGCAAATTGAAAAAGGGATAAAAAAAGAGACATAGTTTGCAGTCTTTGGTAGAATGAAGTCACGACACACCATTCTGAAAGGAGACAATAAACTATGTCCGAGAAAATTGTACAACTAAATGAGGAAGTAATCAAGGGTGAAATCAGGGAACTGGTGCGTGGGAGCGTGGAGGAGACCCTCAACGGCCTGTTGGAGGCGGAGGCGCAGAAACTGACCCAGGCGGCGCGCTACGAGCGCAGCGAGGAGCGGCAGGCCTACCGCAGCGGTCACTACCAGCGTAACTTGACCACCAGCTCCGGCGACGTGACCTTGAACGTCCCTCGTTTAAAGGGAGCAACCTTTGAAACCGCCATCATCGAGCGGTATCGCCGCCGGGAGAGCAGCGTGGAGGAAGCGCTGATTGAAATGTATCTGGCTGGAGTATCTGTGCGCCGCGTGGAGGACATCACCGAGGCACTGTGGGGCAGCAAGGTGTCCCCCTCTACCATCAGCGAACTGAACAAGAAAGCCTATGTCCACATTGAAGACTGGCGCAACCGCCCCTTACAGGGCGGTAAGTACCCGTATGTGTATGTAGACGGCATCTACCTGCGCCGCAACTGGGGCGGAGAGTATGAGAATGTGGCCGTACTGGTTGCCATTGCGGTTAACGAAGACGGCTACCGCGAGGTGCTGGGCGCTGCCGAGGGTATGAAAGAGGACAAGGCTAGCTGGGTCAGCTTCTTTCAGTGGCTCAAAGGGCGGGGTCTGGAGGGCGTCCAGCTCATCGTGGGAGACAAATGCCTCGGTATGCTGGAAGCTGTGGGAGAGGTGTACCCGGACGCGAAATACCAGCGGTGTGTGGTACACTTCTACCGCAACGTGTTTTCCTGCGTCCCACGCACCAAGGGGAAGCTGGTGGCCAAGATGCTCAAAGCAATCCATGCCCAAGAGAGCAGAGCCGCCGCCCAGGCGAAGGCGCGGGACGTAGTGACCGCTCTGCGTGAAATGAAACTGCCCGAGGCGGCGAAAAAGGTAGAGGATGGGCTGGAGGAAACACTTGCTTACACTGCTTTCCCCTATGAGCACTGGACGCGCATCCGCACCAACAATGTGATTGAACGTCTTAACCGGGAGATCCGCCGTCGCACTCGCGTGGTGGGGGCTTTCCCAGACGGTAATTCTGCCCTCATGCTTGTCTGTGCCCGGCTGCGTCATGTGGCCGGCACTCAGTGGGGCAGCAAGAAGTATATGAACATGAAGCATTTAGACGGGGCGTGTGACGATGCCTCTTTTGCCGGTTGACTTCTTTCTGTTTTTGACTGCAAACTAATTTGCGCATAACTCTTGACACTACCCACCGCCACTCTGGAAAACAGAAAAAGCCCGGAAACCGCATAAATACACGGTTTCCGGGCATAGACGCAAAAACAGCCCTCCAAATCGGAGAGCTGTTTTTGCATCAAAGTTTACGCTTTGATTTGGAGCTGGTGGACGGATTCGAACCCCCGACCTGCTGATTACAAATCTGTATTCATTCCTTTTGCGGTTTTTTGCATATTCTAAAAAATGGCTGTATTGCTCGATTTTTTGTGCTGCTCGGTTTGTATTCGTTGGTGGAATGTAAACACCAAACGTAAAAATAAACACCAAATAAACACCAAGAAATTATCCTCTCTTACGGTTAAGGGCTAGTTCAATTACATCTGCGGCGGCTTCATCGGCAGACTGAATCTGATGGGCATATATATTCCCTGTCGTGGATACCTGAGCATGTCCCAAGCGCTTACTTACTGTACGAATATCGACGTTTTTAGCAATCATAAGGCTGGCGCATGTATGCCGGAGACCGTGGATATTAATATCCGGAAGACCGCGGCGCTTGAGGAATTTGTCAAACCACCGGGGCAGGGTATCCGGGTGCATGGGGTGCCCGTCCCATGTGGTAAACAGTCGCCCGCAATCCTCCCAGCGATCACCGGCCAATAATCTCTGCTCCGCTTGCCAGACGCGATATTCCCTCAACATATCAACCACGCTATTCGGCATCTTAATGGCCCGCTGGGACTTTTTGTTTTTCGGAGCCTTGGTGATGATACCAACCTTTGGAATATACTGACTGGAGCGGAGAACCTGCATAAGCCCTCTGTCGAAATCAATGTCCTGCCACTCCAGGCCTAGAAGTTCCCCCTTGCGTAGCCCCGTAAACAAAAGAAGATACACCATTGTCCTGTATTGGATAGGTTCATCCTCCAAAGCGTCCAGCAATGCCGCCGCTTGGTCTTCTTCCAAGTGAGCGGCTTCTTTTTGCTCCATTTTAGGAGGCTGTACCTTGAGCGGGCTGACAGGCATAATCCCCCACAGGACGGCACGGTTAAACATGGAGGAAAGTAATCTATGGTAGTGCATGATGGTAGAGTTAGAAAGGCGACCGCCAGTCTTTGCGTTCATGCCGTCTTCCGCTAGATTGTCATAAAACTGCTGAATGTGAAAAGGCTTGATTTTGTCTACGTGGAGGTGTCCCATAGCGGTTACAACTCGCTTCAATAGCTTCTCGTTTTCTGCTATGGATTTAGGCGCCAGCTGCTTTTTGCAGTGCTGCTCCATCCATAAATCAGCTAAAGCAGACAACTTCATGGAACTGTCAGCCGCCGTTCCGCTCTTGACCTTCTCCTCAAAAAGCACCGCCTGTCGGTCGAGTTCCTTCTGAATCTGCTTTTGCGTCATGCCGGGAGCTGGCTTCCAGGTTGTGGATTTGCGGAGCTGCTTCCCGCTCGCGTCGTAGCCGTTGGAAACCGTGATCCGGTATGTGTCACCGCGCTTCTGGATTGTCGGCATTTATGGCTCCTCCTTCCGCTGCAAATTTTTCATTAACAATCTCGTTACAAATTTCATCAATAATTTTTCCAAAAGTATTTTGGCATAAATACAAATGGTATTCTTTTGCCTCACACGGAATCAATAATTCAAAATTAGGATCATCGAAATTGTACTTATCAAAATCAATCCCATTCGCTTCTCTTTTCAGTTCTTTTTCTCCAGACATAATTGCAAATCCAATTCTAGTTATTAGCCAAGAAAATCCACTCCCACAAATTAACATATTAACAATCTTTGAGAGAGGAAAATCGAGGTTAAGAAAAGGGGTGTTAGGTGGATTTTGCACAATTGTGTTTAATTCGCTCAAGGTCTCGATAGCTTTATCCGAAAGACCGAGACGATCTCCGACATCTGTATTTTCAGGCTTCATGTTATTACTCAACCCAATTAGATAATCGGCTGTAACACCAAAGTGTTTCGCAATCTTATAGATGGCAGTTATCCCGGCCTCTGCTCCGTCGTTTTGGTATTTGCTTAATGCGCCGGAAGATATCCCTATCTCTGCTGCAAGACTCTTAACATCCTTTCCACTATTGGCGATAAGGTCTTGCAGGCGGTCTGCAAGGCATTTCGTTGCATTGGTGCCGGTCATTTGCGCCACTCCGTTCATTTTTAGAAATAAACATGTGTTCTTTTCCCTTTGTGAACACCGTAGTGAATATTCGTTTTTTCCACTCTCCTCGTGTTACAATCACAAGTGTAAACGACAATGCGATTGATTCATCATAATAATACCACAATATCAATTGCATTGCAATCAAAATATATAGGAGGACTGAGACCATGGCGCAACCTAATCAGACCATCAGAAGGACAGCAGCGGCGGCGGGCGTAAGACTATGGCAAATAGCAGATCGCATGGGCTACTCGGAATGTTATTTCTCCCGTCTGCTTCGCAAAGAACTCCCAGCGGACAAACAGGCCGAAGCGCTGCGCATTATCGCGGAGCTGGAACAGGAGGCGGGATAATGCCGCCACGCATGAGAACGATTCAAGAAGCGGCGGCGGAGCTGCGGAAAATTGACCCCGGCACCGCCGTTACCCCGTACCGGATCCGGCGTCTGGTGCTGGACGGAACCATCCCCCATGTGAGCGCGGGTAACAAACGGCTGATAAACCTGGATACTCTGCTGCGCTACCTGGAAACCGCGCCCGCTCCCGAGCCGGTGCTGTACAGCCAAATCCGGCCCGTAAAGGAGGCGTGACCGTGGAACTGCTGGACTACATACCTACAGGGGCGGAGAACGCTATACAGGCCGGGGAACTTTGCAAACGAGCGGGTTTCCCAAGCGTCCGCGCCATACAGCAAGAGATCCACCGGCTACGGGAGCGGGGGCATCTCATCTGCTCTAGCACGGAGCCGCCCACGGGGTACTTCATAGCGGCAAACCATCACGAGGCGGCCCGGCTCATCAGGAACATGGAGAGCCGCCGGGAGATAGGCCGAGCCATCAAGGCGGCCAAGTGGTATACATCATCTTTCACGGAGAACGGGCGGTGATTCTTTGACATTGCAGACTGACAACATACCGGAGGAGCTGCGGGCGCTCCCCCAATGGGTGGGGCGACGTGGGAAAATGCCGCTTAATCCGGCCACTGGTGAAGGGGCCAAGGCGGGTATACTGTCAACATGGGGAACGCTGGAACAGGCCATTACGGGAGTAAGCGCAGGCCGTTTTGAGGGGATCGGCTTTGAGTTTGCTACCGGCGGCGGGCTGGTGGGAATCGACCTTGACCATGTAGTGAACCCTCACACCGGCGAGGTGCAGCCTTGGGCGCTTGAGATTGTGCACCGCATGGACAGCTATACCGAATACAGCCCGAGCGGGACGGGATTACATATATTCGTGCATGGCGATATACCCGAAGCCGGGCGAAAAAAGACGCTCAACAAGGACACCAGCGAGGCCGTGGAGATGTACAAAGAAAAGCGGTATTTCACTGTAACCGCCCAGCCTTTTCATCCCGCACCAATCGCCGAACGGTCGGCAGAGCTTACGGCGCTGTATACAAAGCTGTTCCCACCCCAGCAGCCCCACCCATCCCCCTCCCCTGCTATTGACGCGCCGGAATATCTGCGGATAGGGCTGGACAAAGACCGCACCTTCCGCGCCCTCTGGGACGGCTACAGGAACACCGGTGACGAGAGCAGCAACGATATGGCACTTATGAATAAGTTGGCGCACTGGTGCAACCGCGACGAGGAACGCATGATAGAGGCGTTTCTAGCCTCCCCGCATACCGCCGGTAAGGACGATGCACACCGCGCCAAGCTGGAACGGGAAGACTATCTACACCGGACGGCGCAAAAGGCGATCGCCGATTGCCGCGAGACGGCGGCGGAGCGGGACGCGGCCTATAAGCTGGAGCGGGCGCGGCGGGATTTCTCCGAGGCTTCCCAACTTCCTGGCTTTGCTTTCATCAACCCCATTGAGCCGCCTTCCGTCATGCGGCGGTACACACTGGACGACATGGGAACCGCCCGCCTGTTTGCTGATACCTTTCGTGGTCTCCTGCTCTATTTACCGGAATACCGTGACTGGTTCATATACGACAGCGGACGATGGATACAGGACAAGGGCGGGCTAAGGGCGCACAACCTGGCTAAAGAGCTGGCCGATTACGTGTGGAGTATCATTCCGGCGCCACCGCCGCCCGAGCCGGACGCCAAAGAAAAGCCGGAGGACAAATGGTCGAGCCATCGCAAGCACTACAACCGTTACCGCTCTTTACAGGCGCGAAAAACGCTCATACAGGACGCGATGTCCGAGCTGCGGGGGAACGCGTCCGATTTCGACCATGATCCATACCTGTTCAACTGCCAGAACGGCACACTTGACCTGCGCACCGGCAAACTGCGACCCCACGACCCCAGCGACATGATAAGTAAGCAGGCTACGGTTAACTATGACCCCGCCGCCCGCTCCCCGCGCTTCGTTCAGTTCATCGAAGAAATCACCGAGAGCAACACCGACAGAGCCGCCATGCTGCAAAAGTCTCTGGGATACGCCTTAAAAGGCGAGGCAAACGAGGAATGTTATTTTACGGCCATTGGAGAAAAGACCCGCAACGGCAAGGGAACGCTGTTTGATACCGTGCTACAGCTCTTCGGCAGTTACGGCATACAAATGGATTTTGCCACCATATCGCGCGGGAATACCGTCAAGGACGGCAGCAAGGCCACACCCGACCTCGCCCGCCTGGCAAGCGTCCGTTTTGTCCTGACAAACGAACCAGAAAAGGGCGTATATCTGAACGAGGCCTTGATGAAACAAATCACCGGCAATGACGACATCACTTCCCGGCCGTTATACGGGGATATTCTCCAGTTCAAGCCGGTGTTCAAGCTATTCATCACCGCCAACAGCAAGCCGAATGTGGCAGACGACAGCCTGTTTGCGAGCGGGCGGGTGAAGCTGCTCCCGTTTACCCGGCACTTTGAGGAACACGAGCAGGACAGGACGCTCAAAAGCAAGCTGCGGGAAGCGGAATCCATGAGCGGCATTCTCAACTGGCTTCTGGACGGTTATCGCCGGTACTGCGCCGAGGGCTTAAAAGACACCGAGGAAATGCAGCGCATGGTGGGGGAATACCGGTGGGAAAATGACGCAGTAGGCCAGTACCTTGCCGAGCGGGTAACATTAACACCAGGGACGCCCGGGAATCGCATGCCGGTTAAACGAATGCTTGCCGACTATCGCCACTGGTGTGATCCTATAGGGATAAAACCTTTAGGGCTAAAAATGTTTAAATCCGAGCTTGAACGGCACAATGTTGAGGTATACAACTTCAAAGACAGATACCCAAGCCTCAACGCTGTACTTCCCAACAATTACGACTATACCGGATGAAACAAATCCACGGCGTAAAGGCGTTCTCTTTACAAGCAAGTGCAAAACCGGTGCAAAAGTGCATTTTCTTGGTGCATTTTCAAGACTTTCTCTTTACGCAATATAGGCCCTTTGTAATGTACATGTGTGTATATAAAGTGTAGAAACGACCCTCAGAAAATGCACTTTTGCACTTTTGAAACCAAAAGAGAACTTCCCTCTAAAAACTCAAAATTTCTCCCCACGGGTGTGTGTGGACTTGAACAGGAGGATGAAAGCATGCGATGGTACAAACTGGATAACTACCGCGAAACCATAGCAGAACGCAATAACACAGATGTACGGTTATTGGACAACTGGATTTTTGAACACGGGGCAGACCGCTGCAGCTATGACAGGCCGAATGATTTAACCCGGCTTTTACTTACAGGGCGGAATACCGCACATAGCTTTGTTGACAGCTTGCCACCATACACCGACCACCCGCGCCTGTTTAAGAACAGCGTAACCGGCGAGGTATGGTTCACTTCACAGCCTTATGACCGCCCGGAGGATATACGGGAAGAAGTTATCACTTGGGCGGCAGAGCGCGGTCTCCACGCAGAGGTGTACGGCACCGAGGCAAGTTGGTATTATCCAGGCAGCACATGCCTTGTCGTGATTACGAAGGGAGCCGCCCATGAATAAGCCCATCAATCTCTTAGCCGACTATAAGGACGAGGCGGGCCGGTATTATCACCGTGTATTCAAAGCCTACCACGCCCCCGACGAGAAAGTAGCGGCAGCCTCTCTCATTGTAAGCCTGAACCGGAAAGGCTTCATCCCCTGCGCAATCGTGGCAGTCTACGGCAACTACACCATGGAAGAGCTGGCGCGGATTCAGAACAGCCCGCCGGTGCTGGGGCGGACGCGGATACTCTACATAGACAAGGCGGAATATCAGGCCCGCTCCCCCGGTTGACAAATCACAACATCCCCGCGCGCGTGAAAAAATCAAGTTTCCGCAAGTTTTATGAATTTATCAAGTTTTGTCAAGTTCTCTTCGAACCTTAGCCAATCCTCATCTATGGCAACTTACTAAGTTTTACTAAGCGAAAACCTCAAGTTTCCTCAAGTATCCAAGTTATTCCAAGTAAAAAAGCCGCCCCTTTCGGAGCAGCCCTCACACCATCATCTTACACCGGAGAGGGGCGGCGGTCAATGACCAATGAAGAATGGGCCATAGAGATACAGGCAGGCTGGGAGGATTACACGGAGCTATGGGAACAGGTGAACAAATTCATCCGGCAGCAAGCCCACAGGTATTTCACACTCCATGCCGGAACCTGCGCACATGCCGGGGTAGAACTGGATGACCTCACACAATGCGGGTTCATGGCGCTGCAAGACGCTGTACGAGCGTTTGACCCAGAGGCCGGGACACGCCTGCTTACCTACATGAAATACCCGCTTTTGAGCCATTTCCGGGAAGTCTGCGGCATTCGTACCGCCCGCCGCGACCCGCTTAACAACTGCGCCAGTCTTGACAAGCCGGTTGGAGATGAAGGAGACACCACGCTTGGGGATTTGCAGCCTAGCCAGAGCGCCGCACAGGATATGGAAGCGGCACTCGAGTGGGAGTACACGAGGGAGCTGCACGAGGCTATAGGAAAAGCACTGGACACCCTGGATGAACCTCAGCGCGAAACCATCCGGCGGCGGTACTGGAACCGGGAAACTCTGCAAGCCGTGGCCAAGGATATCGGCATTACACCCGAGCGGGTACGGCAGAGGGAGAGCGCGGCTCTTCGGAGGCTGCGGAGCGGGCCATGCGTGAAGCTGCTCAAACCCTTTGTTGACGAGATACGGGCCGGATATGCCTGGAGGGGAACCAGCTGGGGAGCCTGGAACAGTACAGGCGTGTCCTCTGTGGAAAAGGCTGCTGAAAAAACCGAAGCCCTCATGAGGCGGATCAGCGAACAGCAGGAACGAGAAAAGGCTCATTTCTGCGCCCTGCTTCACATCACCCCGGAGGAATTCGACCGGCGATACAGCGCTGATTGAACCCCGAATGAACAAAGAGAAAGGACAATTTTTATGATTCAGCTAACCGAAAATATAGCCGTAATAGCGGACGATTTGCAATACCTCGTGGGAAGGCCCGTAACACGTGAACGAAATGGAGAAACCGTGGTGTAAATACGGCGACCACGGTATAACCACGCTTCGAGATTTTTTCACGGAGCATAAACGAATCAACAAGGAATTCCGAAGCCTGTTGGAACCGCTGGAAGCGTGAGCACGGCGTTGCAGAGGCGCGGGAAGCCCGCTTCACCACTCCGGGAATATACTTTCATACCCTAGCCATCTCCCTGTCAGAAATCAAGAAGCTATAGAGCAAATTTAAAGAGTTTTCACGGCTCATTTTAGAGTCAGAAACATAACGGCCAACGAGCCGAGAAAGAAAGGGTACACATTATGACAATCAGCAACTACTATGTCAAGGGCAAAGCCTCCAACGGCGAAGAGGTAACCATCGGCATTGAGGACGACTGCGTTTTCACCACCTGCCCCGTCTGCGGCAAGGAACACACCGTGGACCTTGTGGAGCTGGCCGCTTCGGGGGATTTCGACCTCTACGGCAGCGCCATATACTGCCCGGAGTGCGCCGACAAACGCCGCCAGACAGAGCCGAAAACCTGATCCATAGTAAACGAGCGGGCAGCCAATCCCACACAAGGGACGGTTTCCCGCTCTCTATTTGTAGCATTTTGTAGCCATATATTAGCCGAAACTTTCATTTCTAAGATTTTTTATGTTTTTGTGGGGGATCGTGGTATCCGGGAGCCTCGCCTGCGAGATGATGTATCCCGGGGGGCTGGAAATCCCTTCGCGCGCGCGAAGATCGGTTCTGTCGTGCTTCTCCCCGGTATGCGGCTCCTGGAGAGTTTTCGCTTTTTTCGACCCGGGGGTGTACCAATCGGTACGACGTGTATCCTGTCCGCCTCCTTCCATTGCGAGCCGCATGAAACGCACCGGCCACTATACAGCAGGTTATCTTCCTTGCTCCATGCACGGAACACAACGCCGCTTACAGTGTGGTCTATTTCCTCGAGTTGCCGCACAGAAACACCGCTCACTATACCGCGCCTTATTTCCTCGTCGGCTGCACAGAACCGAAGGGTAAGTATATGCCGCGCTCCGTTCCTCGCCGAACGCACGGAATATAAGGCCATCTATACCGGCGCTTCACTTCTTTGCGCCTTGCAAGGAAGATAACGGTCATTATAAGCCGGCTTAGGTAAAACGATGATGAGATCCAGCGGGGAATTGATGCAGGGAAATTTTCCCGCCTAACCGCCGCCGAGCCGCTAGGCGTGAATAAATCAACACTTACCCGAGGGACACGCTATATTGTACGGCGGAGGTTATGGACGCTGGCGCGTGGTCACACGGTTTCCGGGCATGGTTCCTGACGTTCAGGACAATCCGACGGCCATACAATTACCGGTTATACAGCTTAACCGGTCCATATAGCCCCGACGGAACTTTCTGTTCCATGAGCGCATTCGCCAGCGTATTGGTCACCCGCACCTGCAAGGCGTTTTTCCCTATATGTACATACGGCGTAACATTGAAAGTAAACGGCGGCCAGCAGCGGACGGGAAGGCTGTGTCCGTTTACAGAAAGCTCAGCAATATCGCAGACTTTTCCCAGATCTACATGAACCTCCGTTATTTCTGAAAGCTCAAAGTCGGCCATATAGAGCAGGCTGCCGGCATGTTCCGCCAAACCGAAATCTCTCCAGTCTCCCAGAACCGCCTCCCGTTCCGTCCCATCCGGCAGAGCAATGCGCCAGCCAAAGAGCTCCCGTGCGCCGTCTTCCTCAAACAATACCAGCAAAGATCCCTGAGGCGGCAGAACAAGTGGAAAGGAGAGCCCGTCCCCTGCACGAACCGTCTGGAAAGGCTGGCAGGTTCCCGTTTCCGGGTCCAATCGCCAGGCGCAGCCGGATTCCGGCACCGTGACCGTATGGCAGACCGACGTGGCGGCCTCATTGACGAGAAAATACAGCGTTCCATCCTCGGTTTTTCTCCGCATATACTTGATGTGCGGAGCAGGAGCCTGCAGGGCCAGCGTTTGCAGACCCAGCTCCCGGCAGCGGGCAGGAATCTCCCCGCACGTCGCAGTGACGAGTCCGCCGCAGGCCGACAGCCGCGCCCACAAAGCCGCCGCCTTCCGGTCATCCTCCGGAACCGCCGCCTTTGCAGTCCATTCGCCGGTAGTAATCACCGTGCCGCCGCCTTCCGCAAAAGCCGCCAGCGTCTCCACTGTCCGCAGCGGTATGTTGGCGATGGGCGGCAGAACCACACAGCGATAGGCGGTTTTGCCAATCCTCAGCGCGCCCGCCTCGACGACAGCGCGTTCTTCCAAAGCGGCGTCATCTACAAAATCAAAATCCAGCTGATTTTGCAGCAGCGTTTCGCACAGCCCGATGAGAGCCTCATCCAGCCGATCCACTCCGGCATGCGATAACGGACGGAAAAGCTCCCAGCAGGAGGTAATCGGATAGTAAACCAGCAGTTCCGCGCAATAGGTCCCCTGGGTCAGAATCCAGGACAGGCGCTGGATATAGCTCGCAAATTGCCGGAAATGTGGCCAATAGGGATTCTGGTAAAACAGCGAGGGCGGGCTTTCAAATTTACGTATCCCCTCGATGGAGCTGAAAAAGGCGTGCGGCACCAGCATGTTGATGCCCTGGACAAACTGCCAATCCGCTTCCGCCTTCATTTCCGCCAGGGTCAGCCCCCATCCGAAACAGCCGTAGGTTTCTGAGAAACAGCGCTCCCGCCCGTACAGGTGCATGGCCGAACTGCCCAGCTTCTCGGTAATCCGGCGGCGCTCCCGATCAATACGGTCGATTCCCGGCACATGGAGGTACCGCATATCCTCAAAAAAATGCCCCTCCATCTGCACCGTATCGCTCAGGTGTTCCTCCATATGCAGATGGCCGATGCTTTGCAGGCCGTCCTTATCGCAAAATTCGTAAATCTGACGGAAAAAGCTCTGATTATACAGTTCGGTAAACGTCCGGTAGAAGTCGTGCCGGACCTTTCGGGACAAATCGCCCATGTCGTCCCAAAGCGCCCCGATAACCGGCAGCAGATCGTAGCCGCGCCGCGCCTTGAAGAATTGCGGCAATCCTTCCGACCAGGGAATGGTGTTCAGATTGCGGGTCTGGTACAGGTAATTCTGGTAAAAACCCGGTTCATCCGTAAAAAAGCCCTTGATAACGGTGCCCCAGTACTGCGGGAAGCGGCGCTTGTATTCCGCATGGGTGAGCGCAATGAATGTCTTCACCGCCTCGGGATTGAGCAGATCCACATACGGCTTATGACTATAGGCGGGACAATGGCCGCAGACTTCGCGGCGCAGCACAAACACCTCCCATTGCAGCGAGGGCGGCGTCCATCCCTGTCCCTGCCGGATTAGTTCGGTGATATCGCAGAACTTTTCGTTATGCCATACGGCGATAACCCCCACCAGCGCTTTCTCCGGAACGTCGGGCACCTGTACAGCCCGCCCCAGCACCGGGAAAATCTTCTCCATAGACAGGCAAGAGGCCGCAAACTCCGCCCGCCGTTCGATCACCCCGCCCCCCGCATAGCCGCTCGGCCAGTTGTCCTCGTCGTAAATCCATATCTCCATGGATAAGCGCTCCGCCTCTTCCAGGATGCACCCGACTCGAGCGAACCAGTCCTCGGACAGATAGGGTATCTCCATCCCCTTACGGGCATGGACTATACAGGCATAGACACCCGCTTCCTTCATCCGACAGAGCTGCTGTCGGAGAGATTCGGGTTTCAAATCGTCATTTAAAAACCAGAAAGGCACGGCAGAATACGCTGGGGGCGGAGACTGAAAGGCATGGAGAAATTCGCGATTCATAGCATGTCACTCACTTTCTAAAAAAGCGTATTCCTGGCGGACGCCGCCCGCCGGAATACGCTTTTTCTTTATCCTTTTACACCGTCGCTGGAAGACAGTCCACTTTGCAGCTGCTTTTGGAAAATGCCGTAAACGATGAGGATCGGGATGAGGGCAATCGCCAATCCAGCGAAGGTTCGGCCATAATTCACATCGTAGGTGCCGGAGTTGGTCAGATACGACAGGCCAATAGCGATGGTGTATTTAGTTTCGTCCCGGATGAAGGTCAGGGCCGTAATATACTCGTTCCACGTCCCCATAATATTGAGCAGCGCCACCACAAACAGGGACGGCTTCGTCAGTGGCATTATGATACGGAAAAACAGCGTGAACTGGGACGCCCCGTCGATGGTGGCCGCTTCCAGCAGGGCGTTATGGATGCCCCGCATAAAACCGGCCAGCAGGAACACCGAAAAGGGCATACCTTGAATGGCGTAAATGATGGACAGCCAAATCAGCGAATCGGTCATCCGCATGGAATCCGCGAAATAGTACAGCGGCACCAGCATTAACACGGCAGGCACCATCATAGCCACCATATAGAACTTTTCCAACGCCCGGATAGTCCAATTGTTGTATTTGGCGATAACGAAAGCCGTCGCGCCGGTAATCAGCAGCGTGATGGCCAAGGTCAGTACCACCGTAAAGATGCTGTTGAAAAAATAGGCGCCGAAATTGGCCTCGTTCCAGGCTGAGACAAAATTGCTCCACCGCGGCGCAGTCGGAAGAGCCCAGGGGTTGGAAAAAAATTCCTGGTTGGATTTGAGTGACGTGTACAATACCCAGATGACCGGGAAAGCCACCAGCAGGCACCAAATTATCAGGAACGCCCGAATAATCCAGCGGGAGACAACGGTTCCTCTCGACTCACGCACCTTACCGCTTCCACGTTTATTCATGGATATCCGTCCCCCTTGACATCAGCTTATTGGCGAGCAAGGATACCGCTGCGGTAATCACCAGCATAATGATGGCGGCGGCATACGAATACCCGACCTGGGGCCACTGGCTGTCAAAGCTGTGCTGATACACAAACATCCCCATAACCACCGATTTTTCGTTGGTCGTACTACCCAGCATGGCCTGCACCATGGTAAAATTGGAACTGAAAGACTGATACAGTATGGTAATCACTATGAACTTCGCCTGTTGCCACACCGCGGGCATGGTGATATAGCGAAGCTGTCTCCATTCGCCCGCCCCGTCGATGGTGGCCGATTCATACAGTTCCTTGCTGATGCCGTTGATGGCGGTAATCAGAATAAGCATAAACAGTCCTATCCCGCACCAGCTGGCCACAAAGGTGATCACGCCAAGCGGGTACTCGAACGTCCACCCGGTGACCGGAATCAGCCGCTCCAGACCTACGGCACGCAGCAGCGGATTCAATATCCCAAAATTAGGATCTAACACAAAGGTCCACATGATCGCGATGATGACGACCGACAGGACATTGGGAAGGAAAAAAACAAACCGATAAATGCCGGCCTCGACCCGGTGGAACCGCAAGCGCGTCAGCGATACGGCGAAAAGAACGGTCAGGACAACGATGATGACCTCTTTGCCCAGAATGATAAGAAAGTCGTTTTTGATGGCCGCCAGGAACTCGGAATCGGTCAGCACCGCTATGTAGTTTTGCAAGCCGACAAAGTAGTCTGCCGACAGCTCGTCATACCCTGACCATTCAAAAAAGCTGGTGTACAGCGAGGAGACGATCGGATAGACGCAAAACAGGATGTACAGCAGAAGCGGTGGCAGACAAAAGCAGCAGAAAAAGCCAATTTTAGATTTGTCTATCGGTTTTCTTCGCACGTTGCGCAGGCCCTTATCCAGCATGAATCACAGTCCTTTCCGGAAGTTTCCGGCTTTGCCGGGGGCGGGGCTGAAACCGCCCGGGCCGTCTGTCAGCCGTTTTTCTTTCTGGTCGCCTTCTGCAGTTCTTCTATAGCCTTATCGACCGTATATTTGCCCGCCACAATCTGGTTGACACAATCGTTTATCACCGGGTCGACGGAGCCCCAGGTGGTAGAGCCTTTGGCAATCAGAGTCACCTCGGCGGAATTGATCATCTGATTGACCTGTTTGGCCGATTCGGTCAGGTTTGCGCCAGACATATCGGTACGGGCGGCACTGGGCACCGCGCACAGCTCGGCGAACCTTTTGGCCACATCGTCCGTATACAGGAAGCGGAGGAAAGCCTCGGCCGCCTTGGGGTTTTTGGCCTTGGAGGCGATGCCGACCGTTGCCGAGGACGCGACGACGCAGGTGGGCTGGCCGGCATCCTGCAGCATGGAGGGATAATACCGCATCTTGAAGTCCTTCGGGGTGGAATCCTTCATTTCGTTTTCCAGCCACAGTCCGTTGGGGATAAGCGCGGAGCCACGCTGCAGCCAGGCGGCCTGGCTAGTGATATGATTCATGGACAGACCGCTCATGTTGAAATACCCCGCATCCGCCAGCTCATCCAGCTTAGTCAGGACATTGCGGAACCGTTTGTCGGCAAACACCGATTCCCGAGAGGCGTTGGCTACATCATAAAAATACTGAACATCCTTACTGGCCAGCGCCTCTGACGCCACCGCCGGCATGAGCAGCCCCCATACCAGATAGCCCGAATACTGGCCGGTATAAATCAGCGGGTTAACGCCGGATTTTTTAGCCGCCACGGAAAAGCTTTTCAATTCGCTGAAGTTTTTGGGAACCGTCCATCCCTTCTGTGAAAACAAGGTCTGGTCGTACCACATACCGTAGGTAGAAAGTAGAACCGGCATCTCATAAATCTTGCTGGTGTTGGCATACTTGGTCACCAAGCCGTTTTTCAGCTGATTCTTGATCAGGGTGGAGGTCCCGTATACTTTGCCCGAATGATGCAAGCCGCTCAAATCCTTCAGCTTTCCTTCCTTCATCCAGGTTTCCTTGGGCATATTGGTGCCCTCCAAGAACACGAAATCGGGGGGGTTGTCCTTGGACCAGCGTGTTTTCATCTGGGCGTTGACGTTCGTGTCCAAATGGGCGTTGATTTCCAGTTCCGGCTGCAGCTTCTGAAATTCGTTGATGGCGTATTCCCAGCACTCGCTGCCGTAACCGCCGACAAAAATCTGCAGTTCAAAGCTGCCGGTCAGTTTTTCCTCCGTTTTGTTGTCCACCCTGCCCGCATTGTTGGAAGACGTATCCTTAATGCCGCTCGCCGTGGTTTTGGCCGATTCTTTGCCGGTCGTGGCGTTGGTTTTTCCGTCGTTAGCTTGCTGGGCCGTGGTCTGTCCAGCGCTCCCGGAAGCGCCGGCTTGCATCGATACGGTTCCCGACGCGTCGTCCACATAGCTGACCAATTGCTCCGTTTCGCTGGTCACGCGGGTGGTGGTCAGGCTGCAGCCGCTGTGCGCCAGCAGTATCCCCGCGGTCAAAAGAGCGGCTAACCCCTTTACCCGTTCCTTTTTCATCGTAATGGCATCCCCTTTCCACTGTTGCGTACATCGTCCGCCCTGCCGCCAGATGACAGGCCCCCTACACGCTTTATTCTACAGGAAAGCCGGCGTATCCGTCGTTGCCTGTTTTTGTATCAAACGGTTACTTTTCTTTACATTTTTGAAATTCAGCTCGTTATTTTAGCGGCTTTTTCTCAGCTTTTAAACACATTGCTGAAAATCCCGTTAACGAACAAGGCGCCGCAAAACACAAATGCCTGTATTCTGCGGCGCCTGGAATACTCTACTCCTTGCTTTCCCGCTGCTTCTTCCGCCGTTTGAGCAGGAGGATCGCTACCGTTACCGCCGCGCCGGCCCCTGCGACACAGCCCACAATTAGGCCGATAATGGCCGGCCAGTTGAGTACCGTTTCCTCCCGATAGGTCGTTTTGTCCTGGATTACCGGCCGCTGCCCGCCGCTTGCATCTGGCGCGCCGCTCTCCGGATTTTCCTCCGGCCCGGACTCGGGAGAACCCGATTGTACCGGTTCGTTCGGTGCGCCATCCACTTTGTTATCCGTGGAAGGCGCGGACGAATCCCCTGGTCGGCTGCCGGGTTCGCCGCCGGATATATCCGGCTCGTCGGGCTTGTCAGGTTCCTCCACCGGGGGCTTTTCATAAACCGGCGTATAGCGGGCCACCACGGTATGGCTTTCCTGGAGGTTGCGGAAGGTATAGGAATCGCCCTGCACCGTGGTCTTTATCCCGTCGATCAGAAGATAATTCAGCCGGTACCCCTCCTCCGCCTGGAAGGTGAAGGTCAGCTCGCCTCCCGGTTCCTTTTCCGTCAGTCCTTCGGGCGACACGCGCCCTCCCTTGGTGCGGGTGACGTAAACCTGTACGGTATCCGGCTTGCTCAGCCGGAACAGGCGTGTCTCGGGGCCGTCGAGGGCGACGGTAAAGGCGTTGGTGTCGGCGGCGATGATTTTCCGGTTGAAAACATCGTATACCGTACAGTTTTTAGGAAGATGGATGGTCCGTTCGCCGCCGAACAGGGAGTGCACCGCGACATAATTGCCGTCCGCATAGACCACGTCCGAAGAGTTGTCGTCATAGATGTGACAGCCTTCATGCCGCAGCATATTGCGGATAAGCGCGGTGGGCACGGCGGGAACCCCCGAATAGACGCTGGTCCACTTGCTGCCGTCGGCGTTGGTGATTTCCTTGACCGCCAACCCCACATGACGCCCGGAAAGCCCCGCGGTATTGTGGTAGGCAATGTCCGTCGCCTCGGGATCACGCACGGCGATAACCGGTGAAAGCGTGTGGTATTCCGCCGCGCCGTAGGTGACGTCCGCCAATCCCTGTGTAAGCCAGTGATCGTAATTTTCCACCAGAACGGTGCCTACCTGTTTTCTCTCGGTACTGACCACCTCCAGATCCATACCGGTCACCTCGGACAGCAGGGAGACGTCGGTGGTCTTCCCGTCCGCTATGCCGGACAGGAATATAAAGACAAGTAGGTTACCGTTCTTCTTTAGTTGTTTCTCGATGGCCGTGCGTTCCTCCCTGGTCATTTGCGTGGTGCTCAAAAAGATATTGATTTTATGCTCCGGCACCAGGCCCTTCGCCAGATCGTCCAGCAGATAGGTGTTGAAGGGCGCGCCGATATTGTACAGCTCCGCGCGCTGCTGCATCAGCACCGACTTAAACAGCAGCTCATTGGCAGTATCGGCCCCGGTATAGGGAAAATAAGCCGCAGACTGTCCGTCCATAAAAACGGCCACGTCGGAAACACTCTGTCTCTCCAGCCCCTGGGCCAGGGTCATTTCCTGCATCATCTGGGAAATGACGCCGTAATATTGCTCGTCGTCAAAGTACCCGCCGCCCAGGTTATAAAAATCCAGCGTCTGCCCTTTGGACAATGCATAGGCGAAATTGCGCTTGATCGTCTCCACCGACTGCTTCGTGGTCCGCGTCCACCCCACCGCTGCCCGGGAATCCTGCGCCAAATCCAGGCGAAGCAGGTTGAGCCGGTCGTCGTCCTCCGCCACATAGAGCTTTCCATGGGCGGTTACGGAATCCACAGGCCCCATATAGTCGCCGGAGGTTCCGATTTCCCGCTCGCCGTACAGCCACGGGCACTTCACATAATCGATGGCGTCCGATTCCAGAATCCGTTCCAGCGCCACCTGCGCGGTGGAGGTTCCGAACTCATAGGTGGTGCAGTTGAGCAGATACCCGGCATAGGTGCCGACCACGATCCGGTCGTCCACAGCCTCCTTGACCAGCTCCGCGAAATACAGGATGGCATCTGTCTTCATGTCCGCCATGAACAGCTCGTAATCGATAACGTCAGGGCTGTTCTGCGCGTGGAGGATGCTGCCGTACTCGGATTCGCTGCGCGCCTCGATGGCCGGCACTTCGGCGGTGGCCATGGTAACGCGGGGATCCCCCCAGGCGGCCTGCAAAGCCGCGTCGGTTTTATATTTGTTCCGCAGCCAGCCTCGATAAGCGGTCAGTCCTGCCGAGGAAAAATCGCCAACCACCGTGTTGTTTCCGTTCATGCCCCACCACTGCCATTCATAGGTGGTGCCACCCGTTATCTTGATGCCGGCGATGTTGTTAGCATAGGGCTGCTCCATCAGGTAGTGGATGATCCGGATCACAATTTCCCCGGTTTCCTTCTTCCATTTTTCCGAGGAGAAGGATTCCTTGCTGAGCTTTCCGTTGCTCAGCTTGACGCATTCCTCCGGATTCGCGTCCAACCACCATTGCGGCGGCGTGGTATCGATCGCCACCTGCAGATAAGCCTCCGGATTCCCCGCGAGAGTGCCGAGAATCTGGGTGTCAATCGTCGCGGTGTTGAGCGAGCCGTCCGGCATCCAGAGCTCGCCCAAAGTTTCACGGGGCAGGATGTAGGGGACTATCGTATCGACCCCGATGTCGGCGTATTTGGCAATCCACGATGCATCGTACTGGGAATCCCGTTCCGGGCGCGCGAACCAAATCGGGGCCGTCGCCACGCCGTTGACGAAATAGGTCGGACGACCTCCCGCCATCTTCACCTCCGAGGTTGTGGTGAGCTTTCGTTCGGGCTGCGCCACCTTCAGGTTGCCGACCTTATTGCCGATGTAATAGTCGCTGACAATGGCCACGGTGTTGTCAAATTGCACCGTATAGCTGCCCTGTGCAAGAAAATCCGGAACCTTCATTGTGAATCTGGCGGTAAACTCCCGCCCGACCGGCCAGCTGTCGGTGGTTTTCCCGTCCGCCAGAATGATGTTGCCCGAACAAATTTTGCTTGTGGAATTCCGCTTCCAGAAATACACGGGGAAGCTGTTAGCAGCCGGCAGCTTTTCCCGAATCTTCAGAGTGGCCTCCACGGTCACGCTGTCTCCTGCGTACACCGTGTCCTTGGGGAAAACAAATCGATTGCTTTCCAGCTTATAATCCGAGTATTCGGTATTGTCAAAATCTATGAGTCCCCAAGAGCCGCCGCCCACCTTGCAGTAGACCTCGGCGGGAATCCAGGCGGAGCAGGCGGCCATATCGTAGTCCGGGTTCATAAAGGTCTGCGCGTCCTGTTTCGACCAGGCGGGATCGGGCGTTCCCTTTTCTCCGGACTTTTCCCTGGCAATGAAAACACTCTCGTTGGAGTAGAACCGCCGGACGGAATCGTTCTCCATCTTGATAATGCCGTCGTAGAGTACGCCGTAAGCGTACACGTCGTTATACATTTCCACCGCAATGACATTTTTGCCCTTTTGGAGGTGTTCGGTAATGTCGAACAGACCGGGCAGGCTCCAGGTATCGCCCGTGCGGGTTTCCTCGTACGCCAGCTCGCCGTTGACGAACAGCTTGTATTTGTCGTCCACCGCGATCTGGATCTGCGCCGTTTTCACCTCGCTGTCCAGATACAGCTCTTGACGGGTATAATAATACCGATCGTTATGCTCGTGGGTCAGAAGGGAATCGTAATCGTCGGGATGGACGATCCAGCTGCCCACCCAGCCCACCTCCCGGCTGGGCTCGCCTGTCTGCCGCAAGATCACATTTTGCAGGCACACCGTCCCGTCGCCGCCGGTCTTTTCAAAATACAGCCGGTAGGCGGAGGCGCTGACAGCCGTAAAGGAGGTCTCCAGCTCCGCGACCGAACCCCCTGAAGACAGTTCCTGAGAGACGACTGTCCTGGTCGGCTTATCCAGCCAGTTGCGCGCCTCCAGGATAAGGCGGCCCTCCGCCGTCCCCTCGGTACGATAACTGGCCTTTACCGTGTAGACACAATCGGTTTTCAGCGTGTATAAATCGGTGTAAATTCCGCCGCTGTCCGCCGCCTGGCCGGCTATCGACGCTTCGCCGCCGGTCCCGAACACAGGGGAACCGGCAGCCGTCTCCCGCTTCCAGCCGCCGAACATCCCGTTGCTGGACGGCCCGGCGAAATCCTCGGCATAGACCACCCCGCCGCTTTGGGTATAGTTGTAGTATTCAATGGCGTCCACGAAAACATCCGCCTGTTTTCCGCCCAGACGAAGCACCAGCTTAACCTGCCGGACGCTTTTGGGCACCGTATACATCAGGTTATAGGTGTCCCAGCCGGAAAGCTCGCCGGAGGTGTTTAATACTCGTTCCTGTCCATGCCAATATTGCATGACATTCCCGTCTTCGTCCAGTCCGTGAATTACCGCGGCAAAGCTGCCACCCACACTGTTCCGGCTGCGCATATGGATGGCGAATTCCACCTCGTCGCCGGGATTTACCCGGATGTACCGGTCGGTCTCCAGCGTGGAATAGTTAATCTCGCTGTATGCCTTCTGCAGGAAAACGGACTGTTTGCCCCGATAAAAAACGTCGGAATTTACCGACACCCCGAACACGCCGTCGGAGGTGGTTGTCGACCAGTTGACCGGCTTGCCGCCTGCGGCGTATTCAAAATCAAGGTTCACATCTTCGATTTCCTCGGTTTTGGTAAAGGATACATTGTCCAGCCAAACGGTGGACGGCTCCTCCCCCGTCATGACGAACATCAGCTGTAAATAGCGGCAGTCCGCGGCCGTGCGGAAGGAGCCGCCGCATTCCCGCCAGTCGAAGGAGCCATAGGCATAGGCGCTGGTCAGCCAAAGATAGGTCTGCGCGTCGTCGTCCACATTTGTCCCGGCGCTGTCCTTGTATTGCCGGATAAAGATGCGCAGACCGTTCTTCTTGGCGTCGCGGATCATCGCGTCGTAGGCGAAGGTATAATAGGTGTCCGGCTCTGCCTCCATAACGCCGCTTTTAAAATACAGCTCGACAGGCTCCGTGCCGTTCTTTCTAAGTACGGCGGCCGCAGAGCCGTCGGCCGACGCGCCGTCCGCCTTGTAAACCGTATAGCCGCCGAACCCGCCTTCCTCATACTCCCCGGGCCTGTCCGGCTTTTCCCGCCGCTCATAGGTGGTCCAGTTCAAGGGGATCCTACCGCCGGCGCCCTTTTCAAAATCAAAGTTCAAGTCCGTCGCGCTGCCCAGTTCTTCATAGGAAATGTTATCGAACAGGAAGGACGCGCCCGCCGTTTTGGCCCGCACCTCGAACCGAATTTCGATAAACGCGGCGTCCGCGCTGGTGGAGAAGTCGGCGGAGTAGGAGTTCCACGTCCCGCCTCCATCGGTGCTGGCGATGCCGCTTAGCCAGATATAGGAGGAGGCGGCAGTCGTTTCCGCTCCGCTGGCTGTATATTGGCGCACCAGGGGAAAAGCCGCCACATCCGCACCGGTATATTTTCCCTGGAAGGTCAGATCATACACCGTGGACGGCTTAACCTCCCGCCGGATGCTGTACGCCACGTAGGAGCCCTCATTGTCCTTTGCGGCGGTGATTTTCATGGCGTGACTGCCGTCCACGCCCTCCCCCTCTCCAAACTGAAGAAGGTAATCCCCCTCTTTTCCCGTGCAATAGCCGAGCCAGTTCATCGGTCCGGCGCCGCCCGGATCCTTCAGCTCAAAATTGAAGTTTTCCGGGTGCTCTTCCAGCCGCAGCGATATCCGTGAGATGCTGGCTCCTTCGGAGTCTGCCGCGTACCGCACGCGTATGTAGGCTGCGCCGGCCGGCACGATGAAATAGCCGGTGTTGCCCGACAGCGCCTGCTGCCGACCGTCGTCGAACTCAAACGACAGGGTGCCGTCGCTGCCGGTATAACTCACATGGTATATGTCGCCACCCTTCACATCGTACCGGTAGGATCGAAGGGACGCGCCGGCGCGCAGGGTAATTAGGCGGCCGTCTTCCGTATAGGCTGCGCCGCCGGAAACGCTCCAGCCCGGGATCGTTAGGGTAGCCGCCTGTTCAAATCCGCCGTCGGTTATGAGGTTACGGTCGGCGTCCGGGACTCCTCCGCCGCAGAAGCCTCCGTTGGTCAGCACATTGGTTTCGGCGGCGTCGCCCTTGACATGTACGGATACATTGTCCAGATAGAAATCCGCGCCGGTATACTGCGACGTATACACCCGGATCGGGAACCAGCCGGGGGTATTCACCTGGAATTCGCAGGTGATCCTGGTCCATCCCGCGCTGTTGATCCGCAGCTCCCGTACTGCGCTTTGCGTATCGGTCCAACTGGCCTGTCCCCAGACCAGCTCGATTTTCGCCGGATCGCCCGCGCTGCAGGTATCGCCCTTGAGCCATGCGGAGAACACATAGGTCTGTCCAGCCGTCCAATTTTTCCCCAGATTGGCGATCGACGGCTCCCGACCGGCACCCGCGTTTTCTGGATATTTCTGAATAAAATGAACCGCTCCCGCATCCGTGTATCCCTCGCTCTCCAGCGTCAGATCGCTCACGCCGTCCACGTTCGGATCCTGATAAAACCCCGCATAGTCCCAATCCGCCATTGATGGAGTCGCCGTCACGGGGCGCAACGCGGCGTTGTCCACATACAGCGTGTCGCCCGCCGCTCCTTGAAAGACCAGACGTATCTGCACGGTGGCGGCGCCTTCCGGGGCGGTGAGACGGGCGGACGCGCCGGTCCATCCGGCAGGCGCATCCCCCATGACGCCGGTCTCAAAGGATTGCGGACTTCTGCCGTCGTTAAAGAAAAAGTAGCCTGTCACGATATAGTAAGGCTTGGTTCCCTCGCCCCTCAACTCCACCGAAAATTCATAGGAGGCGCCGCCGCCGACAGCAATCAACGGGCTGGCCAGCGACACCCAGCCGGCGCCGGCCTCGGCGGAGGCCCCCTTGGTCATGCGCAGGAACTTCCCATGAGCCCCGTCCTGCTCCACGCTCAGGGTATCCCCGGTGGCGTTGTCGCTCAAGGTCCAGTCCAATCGCGCCTCGCCGTTATCCGCCCCTTCAAAGGTTCCGTTAAAGGCGTCAAGCGGAAGGTATGTATAGACAATATCTTCAAATTCCCCGTTGGGCAGCAGATTGCTAGCGGTATTCAGCACACGGTCAGCCCCCAGACAGAACCCGCCCTTACCGGCCAGAATGTCCGCACCGGTCTGTTTATTCACCAGGGAGATATTGTCCACATACAAATCCGACGCCCCGCTGTATTGCCCGAAAAACAGGAGGAACACCGGGGACGACGGCGCATCCGAACGATCGGCGTAAACCGTCATGGGTTTTTCAATTTTTGTCCATTCGCCATAGGTTGTCTGCTCTGAAATGAGGACCTTCGCCGCGTCGTGGCCCTGCTCAAATATTCGAAACTCTCCTGCCGTGGAAACATGGCCCCGGATATAAAGAGACAACGTGTATTCACCCGCCGTCACGCCGGCGGTTTCCAGAGCGATGGGCATATCCCCTTCCGGGGATCCGTTGACAAAACGCAGAGAACCCGCGTCCTGGCAGCCTTCATCGACGGTCTCGGCGTACTTGGCCGAGGTGTTTTTCCAGCCGAGCCGGTACCATTGCCCGCCGGTATACCCGTCGTAAAGCGGCATAGCCGCGGTATAAGCGTACACATACGCATTATCCGCCATATAGACGTCGCCCCGGGCGGACTCATCGTTTCCCATCAGCACACGGACCGTGAGATACAACGCTCGATCCGGAACGGTATAGTCGCCCGAAACCTCCGTGAACTCCGCCGCCGCAGACAGCGTTGCAAGGATGGTTCCAGTCCCTACGGGCCTTTTACCCTCCGCATCCTCAAAGGCCTGGATCTCCAGCGCGGCATACCCCGTATCAGCGGTATCCATTTTCAGAAAAACGCCGGCCTTGTAGGTAGCACCGGAAGTCACCTTTATCCTATCCGAACAAAGCGCGGATTTTCCGGCTCCGGCCTTTACCACCTGCGCGCAGGTTCCAGTACGGCCCGCGGCGGGCTGCAGTTCATCCGATCCTGTCGATTCCAAACTCCAACCGGTGAAATTCGCAAAACGCCTGTCTGTATCCTCCGCGTAGGACGAGAGGGGGAGCACCCCCGCCATAATGGTCACGCTGAGCAGGATAGCTGCCGCCCTGTGCAGGTACTTCCCAATCGATCGACCCATTCGTTCACGCCTCCCAGATAAATTTACGCATCTTTTATCGTGTGAATACAACAAAAGTATATCGAAGCTCATCGGAATTGTCGTTTACTTTTTTTGTCCGAAGGGGTTACTTTTTTTGGGTTCTTGGCCTGAGAGCCTGCTCTCTCCACCGTTAAACACAAAAAAAGATACCACATTGGTAAAGGGTCTTCTATTGAAATTCCCGTCAAAAATAGTATAATTATAGGTAGAAATATGGGAAATGGTGATATTTAGAAACAAATTTGTTAAAGGAAGGGGGGGGGCTTTTGAAAAAGACGGCGGCAAAAGCAAGGCGGATCGGTGTCCGGACACGACTGCTCTGCATCTTTCTGCTCTCGGTTCTGAGTCCGCTCGTCCTGTTCGGTATTCTGATGTTTTATTCCAGCAATAGGGAACTGGAAAAGGAGAGCTTCCAGACCTATACCCAGATGACCAAGCAGATCGGCGTGGTCTTCACCGAATACATCTCCCGGGTGGACATGATGACCCGCTCGGTGGATAACACCAACATGGTGCCCCGTTACCTGCGCAACGAGACCATTGCTCTCGATTTTGACAACGATTCCCGTCACGTGCTGGAGCAAGACGCTCTGGACTCGTTGGAGTTGTTTGCGCGCAGCACCGATGGGATTTATTCGCTGTCGGCGGTGAGTCTGGACGGTCGCGCGCTGTCCTATGTGAATCAAAAATTCGATCGCACCCTGTGGGATTTTGACAGCGACTACTTCGCTCCGCTGCGGGAATCCACTGGCAACACCGTCTTGCTGCCCGCACGGGATTCGCAGTACCTCTTCTCTCCCCCGGTCCCTGTGTTCACCGTGGCCAGCAAGCACATCGACATCAACACAGATGAGGACGTCGGCATCGGCGGCTATACCGGTTACGTGATCGCGGAGTGCCCCGTCTCCAAACTCGCGGAATTCTGCGGCAACGTGGACATGGGCCCCGGCAGCAGCCTGTATATACTAGACGAGGCCAACCGGCTGGTGCATGCCAGCAGCCCGGACACGGCCCATCAAGCCGCGATTTCCGCCTTGGCCGCCCGGAGGGAGGCGCAAGGAAAAATCCGGTTGAACGGCGAGACGCATATCTTTGTCAGCAGCACACTGTCCGACAGCGGCTGGACGATTCTTGCTACCACGTCATACAAGAATCTGACCGCCCGGTCCAGCCGCTTGCTCAATACTTTTCTTGTTCTTTGTCTGGTGTCCATGCTGATCATTTCCACGGTTACCTTCGCGGTATCCGGCAGCTTCACAAGGCCAATCCGTATCCTGCAAAAGGCCATGAAAAAGGCGGGAAACGGCGACCTGACCGTGCGCATTGAGCATCACCGGACGGACGAATTCGGCGAACTCAACGACGGCTTTAACCGGCTGATTGACGAGCTGCGCGTCCTGATTCAAAATATATCCGAATCCAGGGAACGGGAAAATGCGGCAAAATACCACATGCTGCAAAGCCAAATCAATCCCCATTTTCTATATAACACTCTGGACACCATTCGCATGATGGCCGTGCTGGAGGACAAAGACGATATTGCGAGCGCTCTTCTGCACCTGTCGGCTTTGTTCCGGTACCATGTACGGGAAAGCGGTAAGCTGGTCACGGTCAAAGAGGAGCTGGAACAGACGGAAAACTATCTCTACCTCCAAAAACTGCGGCATCAGGAACAGCTGAAGATTCTGTATCGAATCGATCCGGCGGCGCTTGCTTTTAAAATGCCCAAAATTTTGCTGCAGCCGCTGCTGGAAAACGCGTTTACCCATGGTTTTCAAGACCTGGAACGCACTAAAATTCTCACGATAACGGTGCGTAAGGAGGCTGCGCTCATCTGTTTTTCCGTTCACGACAACGGCCGGGGCATGGACGCCAGGACACTCGACGCCCTGCGGCTGCAGCTCAAGCAAAAGATGGAGGATTCGCGGCGCGGCATCGGCCTCTCCAACGTCAACGAACGGCTCCGCTTGTATTTTTCCGAGTCCTGCTGCCTGCAGGTGGAAAGCCAGCCCGGGGTAGGCACCGTTGTTTCCTTTTCCATTCCGCTGCTTGACGAAGCATCCGCCCTGTTTCGGTACGATCGTCGCGGGGACGAAAGCGGGCCAAAGGAGGAGTATCCATATGGATAACCGCATTTTATCCGTTTTCCTGGTGGATGACGAGAAAATTATCCGGGACGGTATGAAAAAGCTGTTTACCTGGGAAACCAACGGTTTCCGCGTCATCGGCGAAGCCGGCGATGGGCGGAGCGCGCTGGCCCAGATCCTCGAAAAAGGGCCTGATATTGTCGTCACCGATTTAAAAATGCCGTTTATGGACGGAATAGCCCTGGCCAATGCCGTTGTGCAGCACTGCCCGGTAACCGAAGTGGTGGTGGTTACCGGCTTTGACGAATTTTCCTATGCCAGAGAGGCCCTGCGCGCCGGTGTTTTTGACTTTCTGCTCAAGCCGGTTTCCCCTGACGAGCTGAAAAAGGCCATGCTGCGTGTCAAGGAGAAAATCCAGAACCGCAGCATTAATTATCCCTTCGAACAGGAGGCGGTGCTGGTTAAAGCAATCGCCCAAGGCCAAGCTGGCGCCGCCCTGGATGCACTGGCCTCCGTTTTCGACGGATTTATCGAAAAGCGCGTACAACGGGAAACCGCATGGAACATCAGCGCAAGGCTTTTGGACATGATCGAAACCGCGTATAAAAACAGTATGGGACCTTATACCGTGGTGGAAAAACCAGAGTTAGCCGCGGAGGGGGCCGTGGAGGATATGAAGACGACTTTAGTGAACTATGTTCTCAGCATTTTCGGTTCCGGCAGTTCCGACTCCTCCGATCTTCTGGTGGAAAAAATCAAGCGGCACCTGGAGGATCATTATCAGGAAAACATTACACTGAAGGCTCTGGAGGATGCCTTCTATTTCAACGCCAGCTACATCAGCCGAATTTTTAAAAATAAAACGGGAGAAAACTATAGCGATTTTTTACTGCGAATCCGCATCGACCACGCGAAAAAACTGCTGGTAAACACCAACCGTTCCATCCGGCAGATAAGCGAAATGGTGGGATTCGGCAATTCTAAATATTTCAGCAGAATATTCAAGGATATCGTGTGCCTGCAGCCGATTGCCTATCGGAACGCGCACCGGTACGGTCAGCATGAATAGCTGCGGCAGGCGGCGCCTGCCGTGGTTGGCGGCGGGCTGTGCGCTCCTTATGATGGGAACCGGCTGTTCCCCTGAAAAGGCCCCCATGTCTTCCCCCGGCTCCCCGGTCAGCGAGACGGCCCTGTCCGGCAGTCTGTCCGTCTACGCCGAAAAAGGATACCAGACGGCCCTGGAGCGGGTTTTCCGCACCTTGAACCTGCGGCACCCTCTGCTGGACATGCAGTGGGCGGATACGCCCGCCGGGGCCGATATCGTCATAACTGATCGCCTGCCCGCCGAGGAGGCCGGCCAATACCGCACGCTGGACAATGTGGCGGATCCCCTCCGCGACGTACTGATTCCCGAGCTTGTCCTGCGGGATGAACGCGGCGTGCTGGGACTGCCGCTGTTTCTGCGCTGCGACAGCTATTGGTACGATACGCTGCTCTATCAAAAAACCGAAAGCGCCGTTCCCTATTCCCTGGAGTCTTTCCGTTCGAGCCCACTGCTGTCGGAATTCCCCGTGGTCTGCGACATACAAGGGATGGAGCATCTGTTCTGGAGTACGGCCGCCCCGGTTTATCTATCGGCGGGCGGTACGGAAGAAGAGCTGTCCGTAGCCTCCTTTCGGCCGGAGCCTCTTCTCGCCGCGCTAAAGCGCATCCGGGAACTGACCGATGGGGGGATGCTGAGCATGCAGGAAAACGCCCAGTCGCGTTTCACCTCGGACACCGCCATGTTCTGGATCACGGACGTTCATAAAATCGCCGGTGTTCTCAATCGCATGCCGAACCTGTCGGATATTAGCTTTGCTCCCACTCTGGTCTATACTAAAACCTCTGCCGCCAGCTTAGTCGTGCGTGCCGACTTCGTGACGGTACGGCAGCAGGCTAGCCCGGTACTGGCAGAATTCTTTCTCCGCACCCTTTATGAGAATAAAACGCTGGTTAACCTGACCATTGACACGAAAATACCGCTCGCCTGCCGGCTTTCCTTCGGTACCAATTCCGTGCCGGAATTGGTCGCCGCCTGTTACACCATTCTGGCCTCCCCTTCCCTTCAGCTTTTTTATCTGCCCTGCCGCTGGGACGCCTCCGTCTCCGCGCGGATAGAAGCGGCGCTCTCCGGTCTCGCAAGCGCCTCCCTTACGCCGGAAGAAGCCGTCCAAAGGCTGTGCCCGTAGCGGTAGCCGTGGCCCGATGCGCTTCGGATAGCCGAGGCCGTCGTTCTTAAAAAGAGACCATCCACGGCAGATCACCGCTGCCGTCCGACAAACTTGCCCGGCAACACACCTGTAAAATGAACTTCTAAAAACGGACATTATGGAAATCCCGTCCCCGATGTAAGCTAGATTAACCGCTGTTGACAACCGGATAAGTACTACGGTACATGTCCGCTGGCGGAGTTACTTCAGGTAATCGGCATGGTTGGCCTGATATTCACGGCCAAACGAGCGGGCAGCCTATCCCACACAAGGGACGGTTGCCCGCTCTCTATTTGTAGCATTTTGTAGCCATACATTAGCCGAAACTTTCATTTCTAAAATTTTTTATGTTTTTGTGGGGATTCGTGGTATCCGGCACTTCACTTCACTAAAGCACACACCCCCGTGAGGGCTTAAAAAGCCCTCACGCGCGTGAAAATCGATTCTGTCGTGCTTGACCGCGGTATGCAGGTGTCAAAAATTTTTCGTTTTTTTTCGACCCGGGGGTGCCCATTGGCCGGATTTTAAATCCGGGCTGTTCTTTTTTTGGTGTCAGAACCCGGACATTGAAAAGCTTCAGACACGCCCGTTGAAAATAGTATACCGTTTCGGTGTACTTTCGCCATGCATCTCCTGTTCCATCCGGTAACACCCTGGGATGAGTTGCGCTCAATTTCAAGCCTATCTATGCAAAAAGCCGCCACCCCGGAGGATAGCGGCTCATATCATTTCACTATGCGAAGGTCTCTAATTTGCGCGGTGTTGTCTTTTGTGACGGCCTCGAGCGCCGTGACCTTGACCTTGATTTCCTCCACGTCATCCGCTACCTGGTCCAGCTTCGCGAACTTCTCATTCATGCCCTTCTGCCCTTCAGCGAGAGCATTTATTTTCTTATCCATGTGCTCCATCATGGTCTGCATGTGCATCTGACGTTCTGCAATGGGCGCAATCATCTTCCCAATTTCTTCAAGAAGCATCTTCTCATCCATCTCATTCACCTCACTTCCACAGCATACCATGCTAACCGCTCGTTTGCAAGCGGATATTTTGAGTTGCCAATGTTTGCGAAGGGTTACACAACATTCACAGCAGCAGGTGTGTGGATTATTCACGCACCTGACTTTTCGTCGTCCCGCTCGATGGTTTCATCTATTGTCATTCTCGGCGTCCTGCATAGCCTGTTCCAGACAGCAAAGCCATTCCGGCCTGTAGGTTCCTTTTGGCAGCAGTTCTCCGTTGCGATACTCTGCGACCTCTACAAAGCCGTTTTCGTTATCAAACAAGGTCACCTCGTCGCAGTACGGCAGGACACGGATAAGCGCGTCAAATCTGCTGGAGAACCGGCGAAGAACGTCCTCGTCGGGAATATCGTGTCCACCCTTTAAGACGCGGTTCTGTATGCGCTTCATGCTCTCCTCTGCGCTGTTCAGCCCAACATAATAAAGCCGGACATAGTACCCGCTCTCTTTGGCTTTACGGATAGTATTTTCCGTCCTAATCCCCGACAGTGTGGTTTCCTGCGTAAAGCTCACGCCCCGGCTGATACAGTCGTCTATCTTGCGAATGGCCGCTTTCCCCGCTTCTAATGTCTTTCCTCCGAAGGACACCACTAGCTTATCCACGTCAACGATGGTTCCCAGGTCGTTCCGCTCCGCTTTCAAGGCACCGGTGAGGCTGGATTTTCCTGCTCCGTTCACGCCGCCGATGATGGTATATATTTTCAATCTCCCTTGCCTCCTGTACCATTATCCCGCTCGATAGTTTCATCTATCGCCCGCACGATGAAGCCGTTGAGGCTCTCCCCCTGCTGCTCTGCGTGGGCTTGCAACTCTGCCTTACGGCCTTTGGGGACGCGGACTTTGATTTCATCTAGTTTTTCGATGTATTTATCATTTGCCCTTTTTCTGGCCTCGCTAATGGGTGCCATCTGCTTTAACCTTCTTCGCGATTCTACTTTTACCCACAATTATTATAACACGTCGAATTGTATGTGTACATACATATATTGCACAAATGTATGGGCACATGTTTATGGACTTTGTCAATCGAAATGTATGGGTACATGCAGTATGCTATAATTATAGCGAAGGGGAGCGGGATGGAAACTAAGCGGAGTAAGAGACTACCGCGGCCAACAAACTCCCGCCCCCTCGCCTAAAAGAAAAGGAGAGGATACCATGAGCAAGAGTAAACGGAATGAACTGGTACAGGAACTTGTGGAACTGCGCCAAATGGCCGCCGAGCTGGCCGACGAAATCACCGCTATTAAGGACACCCTCAAGGCCGACATGCAGCGGCAGGGTATCGACGTTCTGGAGGCCGGGAAACACACCATCCGCTGGGCCGTGGTCAAGTCAAGCCGGTTCGATTCCAAGGCTTTCCGCGCCGCTTATCCCACCATCTACGCCGACTACACCAAGCCCACAGAGACAAGACGGTTCACGGTGTCCTGAAGAAAGGAGGCGAGACAATGCCATACAAAGACTGGAAGCGGCAAGTCGAGGAACATATCTGCATCATACCAACCGGCTGCACGTTGGAGGAAGATTACCCTACCGTTGACTTCCGCCACCTCTACAAGGCCGGGTTTGAGCCTGCCAAGGCTGCTGAAGCTGCTAAAGCCATCCACTGGTTCACCAAGTCCAAATACAAGCCCGTGGCATAAGAAAAGCCCCTTTCCTGTACCGCCGACCAAAGCACACAGGAAAAGAGCCAGGGACACGCCGGAGCGGGTCTGTATCTATTCTATCAGGCCCGCTCCCATTTTGCAAGGGAGGAATTGAAATGACCACTACAGCCCCAAAGGTTGAAACCGTTTCCGGCGTTCCGATTGTTGGATACTGCCGGGTGCAGGGCACAGATGAATGTATCCCGATGATTGAAACGGAAACGGATATACAGTGGGTCAAAGGCTGTATCCGCGACCGCGAAGAGCACCCCGAGTATTACCCGGATGAAGATGTTCCGGCTGTTATCGCCCAACAGAAAGCGCTTCTGGAACGGCTGCGGGCGAAAGAACCGCGCCGCCCCAAGCAGACCAGCCGCAGACGTGTTTTTATCGACCTTGAAAACGATGACGCCGTTTATTCCATCACGCCCGACGGCCTGGATTATCTGGAAGAAATGGAGGCGTTTTCTAATGCCGGAGAATGAAACATGGCGGCGCAAGGAGCACCTGAAGAAACTCGTGGACGGCCTCGACAACGAGCGGGATATTCTGCTCATTTACCGTTTTGCCAAAGCCCTGACGAGCAAGGAGGAGCCACATCGTGCCGGAGAATAACCGAACCGAGGCAGAGTACAGGGGGGCAATTGCGGACTTGCTCGGCCGAATCCACACAGGCGACCCTGCTGCGGCGCATTTACAAATTTGTCGAATATCTATATTTACATCACTGAAAAACAGCGAGCGGGCAAGCATGGGAAACCGTGCCGCCCGCTCTTATTTGTGCGTAGCTTTCGGTAGGTTTTCGCAGCGATAAACACCAAATAAACACCAAAGCCAAATTTGCGGTGCCGACGAGCAAAAGAAGAAACCCGCAAGAACGCAGTGTTCATGCGGGTTTTCATTGGAGCTGGTGGACGGATTCGAACCCCCGACCTGCTGATTACAAATCAGCTGCTCTACCGGCTGAGCTACACCAGCGAGTGCATATAACAGAAAGCATATGGAAATTTGATACATGGGCGGCGAAAAGGGGGCACATTTTTTCGCGTTCTTCCGCACAGAATCGCGGAAAACCGTTCCAGCTTGTGCGCCGGAACGGTTATTACTATAGCATATCCGCACTTTTTCTGTCAAGCCTTTTCCATATCGGGCGCGGCGGCGTTCCGGCGGCCGGTGTGAACGATGGGCTTCCAGGAGGTCCGGGGATGGAGGAGGGCCGCCACGGCCATCCAGCCCATGGGGATGAGGAAGAGCGGAAACAGCAGAATCCCCCTGCCGTAGATTTTCAGCGGCTTATGCTCGAGCAGGACGGTCAGCAGAGCCAGCAGCGTCATGAACACCCAGCCGCCGGCGAACGACGCCAGGCACCAGACGATCCGCACCCCGAGGGCGGCGGGGGTGAAGGCCATGGCCAGCAGGCCGAAAAGGCCCGACACCACCAGCAGCGTGCAGGCCGGGGCCGCCAGCAGATACGCCGTCATATCCACGGCGGCCACGAGGCGGGGCCCGTCCCCTTTTTGGCGATGAAACAGGGATTTCAGGCAGGCGGGCAGGTAGCGCATGCATTGGACGCTGCCCACCAGCCAGCGGAACCGCTGCCGGAAGGAGACGGCCCAGGTTGTCGGCTGTTCGTCATAAAAAACCGCGCGATAGGCCGGCACGATCTGCCGGCCGGCCAGTATCTGCTGCAGGGAAAACTCGCTGTCCTCCCCGAGGGTCTGGGTATGCCAGCCGTTCTGGGCGATGCACGACCAGCGGAAGGCGAAGCCGGTGCCGCCCACCAGGCAGGGCAGGCCGCTGTTATACCGTGCCCGGTGGAAAAACCGCATGAGCAGCAGCCAGTACACCGCGTAGCAGGAGCTGACGGCGGATTCGTCAGGATTGGTGGAATCCCGGTAGCCCTGCGTCACATCGGCGCCGGTGCACAGCACGTCGTTCACCGCGGCCAGGAACCCGGGATCCACCAGATTATCGGCGTCGAAAACCGCCGCCGCGTCGAACCGATCCCCATAATCCTCCCGCAGCTTGTCAAAGGCCCAGGACAGGGCGCAGCCCTTCCCCACCCGCTGCGCGTCCTCCCGCTCGTACACAAGCGCGCCGTGGCGGGCGGCCTCGGCGGCGGTGCCGTCGGTGCAGTTGTCCGCGACGACAAACACGCTGAAGCAGTCGCGGGGATACCGCTGGGCCATGAGGCTGTCGATGAGGGAGCCGATCACCGCCTGCTCATTGCGGGCGCAGACGACCACAGCGAAGCGCAGACGCCGCTCCTCCCGGACGGGACGGGCCAGCATGGGAAACAGGCCGCGCAGGCCCCGCAGCAGGTGCCACAGGGCGACGGGGGCCGCGAGCACCGTCAGGCCCGCCGCAATCCACCAGCATATCTGTCCGAACAGCTCCATTCCGCGCCCTCCCAAAAAACCGCATGTTGACCGCTTCCCCATAAAAAAGGCGGACCGTATACCGCCGCGGGGAATGGCCCCGTATGGCTCTAGTATACCAGTCCAGTCCCAGAAAGCGCCACCAAAATTTGCGATCTTTTTTCTTAACGAATTCTTAAATCGTGCAATTTTTGGAAATCTGCACAAATGTCCGGACAGAAAACAGACTTAGGGGGCCGCGCGGGTGATGAGGGTGGCGGACAGGCCCTCCCCCACGGGATCGGACACGCTGAAGGCCAGCCGAGTGCTGCCGACGGAACCGTCGGCATAGGTCAGCTCCACCTGGATTTCCACCCCGTTCAGGAGACGGTGGAAGGCCTCCTCCACCTCCTCTTCGGAAGCGTCCCGCCGGGCGGTCAGCGACAGCTGGAGGCTCAGCTGCTTATGGGCCATGAGCTGATTTTCATAGGCAAAGCGGATCGCATCGCCCAAGGGCGCGTAGCCCCACGCCCCGGAGGGGGTGCGGTTGACCACATCCACCACCTGGGCAAACGCCTCCAGGTCGGCCGGGTGGCTCACCGACAGCCGCCTTTCGAACCAGCCGGTATTGGTCCGGTAGGACACCGCACAGATCGCCTCCCCCTCGCACACCACCTCAAAGGGCAGGTGGATTTTATACAGGGAGAGATCGCCGTCCAGGGCGGTTTTGCCGATCATGCTTGCCAGGCCGCAGTCGACGGCGGGCAGGTTGACCGCCTCGTTGGGTGACAACACCTGCGCCTGGGAGTCGGAGGAGGCCGATCCCGCCGGGCTGTAGGCCTTCATGACAAAGCCGGTGGCTTCAAAGGTTCCGCCCGGCTCCCCCGGCAGGGAGGCCTCCGGGCCGCCCGGCAGCCGGCCAGGCGAAAGCAGCAGCGCCAGCACCGCCGCCGCGGCCGACACCCCCGCCGCGCCGGCCCCCAGGGCCGCGGCCAAGCTGCGGCGTTCCCGTTTGGGCAGGGCGGCCTTTTCCCGGCCCGGCTCGTCCGCCCGGGCGAGCACCGCGTCCAGCACCGCGGGCGTTTCGGCCTCCACCGCCCGGCGGAGGGCCTCATTCAGTTCTTCGTTTGCAGCCATAGCGGATGTTCCTCCTTTCCCGCCGGTTCCTCCGTGTCCTCCAGATGACGCTTAAGCTTCTTCATGGCGTTGCTGTACTTCCAGCGGACGGTGGCATAGGGCTTTTCCAGCACGGCGGCGATCTCCTTGTGGGAATAGCCGCCCACGGCGAACAGCATCACCACCTGCCGCTCCGTTTCGTCCAGATAGCGCAGCAGGGCCTCGAGCACCAGCCTGTCCAGCACCGGCGCCGTCTCGTCGGAGCCGGACAGGCTCTCCGCCCAGTCGCCCAGCTCCGCCGACCGCCGGCGGGAGCGCAGCAGCATCAGGGCGAGATTCCGGGTGATTTTCAGCACCCAGGCCCTGGCGTCGGTACCGGGCCGGTACTGCCCGGCGCAGTCCCACACCCGCAGAAAGGTGTTCTGCATCACGTCCTCCGCGTCGTCCCGCACCCGCAGGATGGACAGCGCCAGACCGTACACCGGGGCTTTCAGCCGGTCGTACAGGCACGCGAAGGCGGCCCTGTCCCCGGCGGAGACGGCGGTCATCCAGCCGTCGAAAAGCTGCCTATCCCCCTGTGTTTCCTCCACGTCCGCCGCCTCCTTACCTTATTATCAGTACAATGCCGCAAGCCCGTCGATTGTTGGCTGTGAGGCAAAATTATTTTCAACGCGCGGCCCCCAGTTGATGGGGTGAAAAACGCCAACGGCGTTTTTCCGCGGGGGGTATCCCCCCTGATCCGCTGCACGGTTTCTTTCCTCTGTGGGGGGGGTGAAAAACGCCAACGGCGTTTTTCCGCGGGGGGTATCCCCCCTGATCCGCTGCACGGTTTCTTTCCTCTGTGGGGGGGTGAAAAACGCCAACGGCGTTTTTCTGCGGGGGGTATCCCCCCGTCATACTATATTAACATATTTCACCCGGAAAAGCGCTATAATAAAGCCCTAACGTGCCGCCCTCGAGCGGCTGAGAGGTGACAACAATGGGACATTTTGTGGAATTCCAGGATGTGTGCAAGTATTACACCATGGGGGAACAGCGGATCACCGCCGCCGATCATATTACCTTCACCATCGAGCAGGGGGAGTTCACCATCATCGTGGGACCGAGCGGCGCGGGAAAAACCACGGTGCTGAACATGCTGGGCGGGATGGACACCTGCGACGAGGGGAGCATCCGGCTGGACGGCCAGGAAATCAGCCGGTATACCCGCCGGCAGCTCACCGAATACCGCCGGTACGACGTGGGGTTTGTGTTCCAGTTCTACAACCTGGTGCAGAACCTGACGGCGCTGGAAAACGTGGAGCTGGCGGCGGAAATCTGCCGGGAGCCGCTGGACGCCCGGGAAACCCTGGCCCACGTGGGGCTGGAGGACCGGCTGAACAACTTCCCCGCCCAGCTGTCCGGCGGGGAGCAGCAGCGGGTCTCCATCGCCCGGGCCCTGGCCAAAAACCCGAAAATTCTGCTGTGCGACGAGCCCACCGGCGCGCTGGACTACAAGACCGGCAAGACCATCCTCCAGCTGCTGCAGGACACCTGCCGGAACACCGGGCGGACGGTCATTGTCATCACCCACAACCAGGCCCTGACCGCCATGGCCGACCGCGTCATCCGCATCAAAAACGGAACGGTGCTCTCCAACGAGACGAACCCCGATCCGACGCCGGTGGAAAGGATTGAGTGGTAGGCTTGAAACGGACATATCGCAAGGTCATCCTCCGGGAGGTGCGGTTCAGTCTCAGCCGCTTCCTGGCGATATTTGCCATCGTGGCGCTGGGGGTGGGCTTTCTGGCCGGGCTGCTGGCCGCCACGCCCGACATGCGCCTGTCGGTGGACGATTACTATGACCGCATGAACATCATGGACGTCCGGGTGCTGTCCACCCTGGGGCTGTCGGAGGAGGACATCGCCGCCATCCGGCAGGCCGACGGGGTGGAGCAGGTGGAGCCCGGCTACACCGCCGACGTGCTGACCAACGCCATGGACGCCGAGGACGTGGTGACCCGGGTGCACAGCCTGCCCGCCGGAGGATCCGCCCTCAACCAGATCAAGCTGGTGGCCGGCCGGCTGCCGGAAAAGCCGGGCGAGTGCGTGGTGCTGAAAACCAAGACCCTGACCGGCGTGGAGGAGGGGGACGTCATCCCCCTGTCGGCGGAGAACGACGATTTGACCGACGTGCTGGCCGTGGAGGGCTTCACGGTGGTGGGGCTGGTGGAAACCCCGTATTACATGTCCATTGAGAAGGAAACCAGCACCGTGGGCGCCGGCCACGTGCAGCTGACCCTGTACGCCGGCGAAGACAGTTTCGCCTACCCCGCCTACACCGAGGCCAACGTGTTGGTCAAGGGCGCGAAGGCGCTCAACGCCTTCACCGACGAGTACGAGGCCGCTGTGGACACGGTGCAGAACGCCCTGGAGGACCTGGGGAAAACCCAGGCGGTCGTCCGCTTTGAGGAGGTCAAGGGCGAGGCGGAGGACAAGCTGGCCGACGGCAAGGAAGAATACGACAAAGCCAAGGCGGAGGCGGATGAAAAGCTGGCCGACGCCCGGGGGGAGCTGGAGGACGGACGGCGGGAGCTGGCCGACGGCGAAAAGGCCCTGGCCGACGCCAAGAAAAAGCTGAGCGACGGCGAAAAAGAACTAACAGACGGGAAAGCCGCCCTGGCCGACGCGAAGCGGAAGCTGGCCGACGGCGAGAAGGAACTGGCGGATCAAAGAGCGGCCTACGCCGCCGAAATTGCTGACAAGGAAAAGGCCCTGCGGGAAAGCGAAGACAAGCTGGCCGCAGGAAAGGCGGCCCTGGCCGACGCGAAGAAAACACTGGACGAGACCGCCGCGCAAATCGCCCAGGCGGAGAAAACCATCGCCTATCTGCTTTCCATCGGCCAGACGGAGCAGGCGGCGGCCCTCCAGGCCCAGCTGGACGAGCAGCGCCCTGCCTATGAGGCGGGGCTGGCGGCATACGACCAGCAGGCCGGGACGTTGGCGGCCAGCGAGAAGGAGCTGACCGCCGGGAAGGCCGCCCTGGCCGCCGGGAAGGCCCAGGCGGAGAAGGCCTTTGCGGCGGCGCAGAAGGAGCTGGACGACGGGGCGGCGGAGATTGCCCGGAACGAGAAAAAGCTGGCCGACGCCCAGAAGGAACTGGACGACGGGCGGGCGGAAATCGCGGCCAACGAGAAAAAGCTGACCGACGCCCGGCAAAAGCTGACCGACGGACAGGCGGAATACGACAAGGCCAAGGCGGAGGCGGACGAAAAGCTGGCCGACGCGAAGGCCGACATCGAGGACGCCGAGAAGAAAATCGCGGATATCAGCGAGCCGGAGTGGTACGTGCTGGACCGGAACACTAACGTCAGCTTCGCGAGCTTCGGCAGCAACGCCACCAAGGTGGAGGCCATCGCCAAGGTGTTCCCCATCTTCTTCTTCCTGGTGGCGGCCCTGGTGGCGCTGACCACCATGACCCGGATGGTGGAGGAGGAGCGCACCCAAATCGGCGTGCTCAAGGCCCTGGGCTACACCCGGGGGGCCATCGCCTTTAAATACCTGCTGTACGCGGGCGCGGCCAGCGTCCTGGGCAGCGTGTTCGGCCTGCTGGTGGGGTTCCAGGTCTTCCCCATGGTGATCTGGAACGCCTACCGCATCCTGTACACCCTGCCGGAGCTGTTCACCCCCTTCAACGTGCCCTACGCCCTGGCCGCCTCCCTGTCGGCCATCGCGTGCACCATGCTGGCCACCCTGGCCGCCTGCATGGAGTCCCTGAAAGAGAACCCGGCGCGGCTGATGCTGCCCCGGGCGCCCAAGGCGGGCAAGCGGGTGTTCCTGGAGCGGATCACCCCTCTGTGGTCCCGGATGAAATTCACCCACAAGGTCACGGCCCGCAACCTCATCCGCTACAAGAAGCGGTTCTTCATGACGGTCATCGGCATCGCGGGCTGCACCGCCCTGCTGCTCACCGGCTTCGGCCTGCGGGATTCCATCGGGGACATCGTGGGCAAGCAGTTCGGCGAGCTGTACCAATACAACCTGACGGCCAGCTTCAAGGACGAGGACGCGCCCCGCGCGGACGAGACCGTGAAGGCGGTGCTCGAGGACAAGAGCCGGGTGACCGACTACCTGATGACCTACCAGGAAAGCGGCGATCTCTACGCGGGGAACAAGACGACGGAAGCCACCCTGTACGTGCCGGAGAGCACCAGCCGCCTGCCCGATTTCATCGTGATGCGGGAGAGGAAAAGCGGCAAGGCCGTGCCTTTTGACGGCAGCGGGGTGCTGCTGACCGAGAAGCAGGCGGAGGCTCTGGGCGTGAAGGCGGGCGACACCCTCCGGGTGCGGAACGCCGACGGCAAAAGCGGGGAATTCCGCCTCGCCGGGATAATCGAGAACTATGTCCAGGGGGCGCTGTATATCCCGCGGGAGCTGTACGAGGCGGCCTTCGGCGCGCCGGCGTTCACCACCCTCATCGGCCGGACGGCGGGAAACACCCAGGCCGACCGGGACGCGGTATCCGCCGCGCTGCTCAAGTCCGACCAGGTGCAGAGCGCCATGTTCACCGACGACATCAAGGGCTCTTTCGCGGACATGGTGAGCAACATCGACTACATCGTCATCGTGCTGATCATCTCGGCGGCGGCGCTGGCCTTTGTGGTGCTGTACAACCTGACCAACATCAACATCACCGAGAGGCAGAAGGAGCTGGCCACCATCAAGGTGCTGGGCTTCTACGACAAGGAGGTGTCGGCCTATATCTACCGCGAGACGGCGATACTGAGTATCATCGGCACACTCGCGGGGCTGGTGCTCGGCATCTTCCTGCATGCCTTCGTGGTCAAGACGGCGGAGGTGGACATGGTGATGTTCGGCCGGGAAATCAAATGGCTGAGCTATCTGCTGGCCGCGGCCATGACCATGTTCTTCTCCTTCCTGGTCAATCTGGTGATGGGCCGGAAGATGAAGAAAATCGACATGGTGGAATCCATGAAAGCGGGCGAATAGGATAAAAAGGCGCGTATGGCAGGAGCCATACGCGCCTTTTTTGTTGGGGGGATTTTGGGCTCGCCGTATGCCGAGAGGATGGGCCGGTTGGAGGGCTGTTCCGCGGGCGAGCGATGCTTGCCCCAGCTTGTCGAAAAAGACCGGCATACGCCGGCCATTTACGCCAAGCTGAGCAAAAGTGGGGAAAATCATTCGATTTTCCCCACTTTTGACGCCTGCGGGCGGGTCGATTGTCGTCGGACGCGAACGTCCGACAGCCGAGGAGGGAACCCTGACGTGTTCCCAGCACGACGCGCACGTCGTGCCGCACACATCCCCCTCCCTCCGATAGACTTTTTCGACAGCCTCGGGCGAGCGATGCTCGCCTCTACAGGAAGGCGTCGAATTGGACAGACAGGCCCTGCCAGGGGCCTACCGCTTGGCCATGGCCAAGAAGGCCTGATGCACCGCCGGGTTGCCCGACAGCTCGGGGTGGAAGGCCACGCCGATTTGATTTTGATACCGCACCCCGACGGGGCGGCCGTCCAGGGAGGCGAAAACCTGCGCCCCCTCCCCCACCCGGACGATGCCGGGGGCGCGAATGAAGACCAGCGGGTAGGCGCCGACGTCCGCCACCTCGCCCATAGCGGTGAAGCTGCCCAGCTGCCGGCCATAGACGTTGCGGCTCACGGCGGCGGGCAGGGTGGCGAGATGAGGGGCCTCCCCGCCCGGCAGCTCCTCGGCCAGGAGAATGAGGCCCGCGCAGGTGCCCAGCACCGGCAGGCCCTGCCGGATCCGCTCCCGCAGCGGCTCCAGCAGCTCCAAATCCCGCAGCAGGGCGCCCATCACCGTGCTTTCCCCGCCGGGGAGAATCAGGCCGTCGAAGGGGGCGGCGATGTCCTCCCGGTTCCGAATTTCAAAGCAGGAAACGCCGAGGGAACGCAGCATATGCTCGTGCTCGATAAACGCGCCCTGCACCGCCAATACGCCGATGCGCATCACTTGCCGCGCTCCGCCATGAGGAGGGTGATCTCCTGCTCGTTGATGCCGACCATGGCCTCGCCCAGATCCTCCGACAGCGCGGCGATGAGCTTGGCGTCGGTGTAGTTGGTGACGGCCCGGACAATGGCGGCGGCCCGCTTCGCCGGGTTGCCCGACTTGAAGATGCCGGAGCCGACGAACACGCCTTCGGCGCCCAGCTGCATCATCAGGGCCGCGTCGGCCGGGGTGGCGACGCCGCCGGCGGCGAAGTTGACCACCGGGAGCTTTTGATGCTCATGGACGTACCGCACCAGGTCATAGGGCACCTCCAGCTCCTTGGCGGCGGTATACAGCTCATCCTCCCGCAGGGCGGCCAGGCGGGCGATTTCGCCGGTCATTTTCCGCATATGGCGCACGGCCTGCACCACGTCGCCGGTGCCTGGCTCCCCTTTGGTGCGGATCATGGACGCGCCCTCCGCGATGCGGCGCAGGGCCTCCCCCAAATCCTTCGCCCCGCAGACGAAGGGGACGCGGAAGGCGGTTTTGTCGATGTGATACCGATCGTCCGCCGGGGAGAGCACCTCGCTCTCGTCCACGCAGTCGATTTCGATGGCCTCGAGCACCTGGGCCTCCGCGAAATGGCCGATGCGGCATTTTGCCATGACCGGGATGGACACGGCCTGCTGGATGCCCTTGATCATTTTGGGATCGCTCATGCGGGACACGCCGCCCGCCGCCCGGATATCCGCCGGGATGCGTTCGAGCGCCATGACCGCGCAGGCGCCGGCGGCTTCGGCGATTTTGGCCTGCTCCGGGGTGGTGACATCCATAATGACCCCGCCTTTGAGCATCTGGCAGAATTGTCTGTTCAGTTCCACGCGATTGTTTTCCATACAAATCGGTCCTTTCTGGGGCCGAGCCGCCGCGACGGGCGGACGAGACCCATACAATTTATAACATTTTCAGTTTATCATTGCAATTGTATGGAATCAATCGTATAATTGTCATGCATACAATTTTCTAGGAGGGATGGCGGATGCCGGTCAATTCTTTTGACGATTACCCCATGGCGTGGAAGCCGGACAAGGCCCGGCTGGCCGCGCCGTTTTACCAGTCCATCGCCGGGGCGCTGGAGGAGGACATCCTGTCGGGGGCGCTGCCCGCCGACACCCGGCTGCCGCCCCAGCGGGAGCTGGCGGATTTTCTGGACGTGAACCTGAGCACCATCACCCGGGCCTACAAGGTCTGCGAGCTCAAGGGGCTGCTGTACGCGGTGGTGGGGCGGGGCACCTTCGTCGCCCCCAACGCCCGCACCAAGAACCTGCCCTTTCACGAGAAGGCGCCGGAGGCGTTCATCGAGCTGGGGATGATCAAGCCGTTCTATCAGGTGAACGCCGCCATCCTGGAGGCGGCGCGGGCGGTGCTGGAGAGGCCGGAGGCCACCCGGCTGCTGGAGTACGGCCAGGCGGCGGGAAATTCCCACCAGCTGACGGCGGCCGAGGCTTGGCTGCGCCGCTTCCATGTGCAGGCGCGGCCGGACAACCTGCTGATCGCGGCGGGCTCTCAGAACGCGCTGGCCGTCTCGCTGATTTCCCTGTTCAAGGCGGGGGACAAAATCGCGGTGGATCCCTACACCTATCCCAATTTCATCGGGCTGGCCAGCTTCCTGCACATCCAGCTGGTGGCGGTGGAGGGGGACGAGGACGGCATGAAGCCGCAGGCGCTGGACACGCTCTGCCGGCAGAGCGGGATAAGCGGGGTGTACCTCATGCCGTCGTGCAGCAACCCCATGGGGATTGTCATGCCCATGGAGCGGCGGGAGGCGCTGGCCCGGGTGATTGAGCGGCATGGGCTGATCCTGGTGGAGGACGACGCTTACGCGTTCCTGCTGCCCCGGGAGTTCCGGCCGCTGGCCGCGGCCATCCCCGACCGGACGGTTTACATCTGCGGCACCTCCAAGTCGCTGTGCGCCGGGCTGCGGGTGGCGTTCCTGGCGTTTCCCGAGGCGTTCCGCGCCCATCTGGCCTCCGGGGTGACCACCATCAATCTAAAGACCGTGTCCTTCAACGCGGAGATCATCGCCCAGCTTATCCTGGACGGGCGGGCGGAGGAGATTGTGGAGAGGAAAAAGGCGCTGGCCGCCGAACGGGCCGCGGTGTACCGGCGGGTGTTCCCCCACGACGACGGGCGGCCCGCGTTTTTCAAGTGGCTGCCCCTGCCGGAAGGGATGGACGGGGATCGCCTCGAGCAGGCGGCGCGGGAGCGCGGGGTGCACCTGCTCGCCTCCCGCCGGTTCGCGGTGGGGGCCCGGCGGCCGGAGGCGTTCGTGCGCCTGGCCATATCCTCCCCGCAAAGCGAGGAGGAGCTGAGCCGGGGGCTGCGGACGGTCAAGGGGCTGCTCGAGGAGGGGGCCGGGGCGCGGGGAGGCCTGGATATTCTGGTATAACCCGGGAAATACGGGGCTGGCGCGACGGTCGAGCCGCGAAAACAGCCGGTTTTCTTGACAGGCCGGAAACCGGGAGGCTACAATGAGGGCATCCCAAAACGGAAGGACGATCGCCATGGAAACCACCACCGGTCTGAACAAGCAGACCTTCGCCGCCTTCATCGCCGCCAAGCGCAAGGCGGCCGGCATGACCCAGGAGGAGCTGGCCCGGCAGCTGTACGTCACCCACACCACCGTTTCCAAATGGGAGCGGGGGGATTCACTTAGATAAAGATACCACACCATTCCCACGCTGACTTTTGCTCAACCGATACAGCCGGAGGGCTGGATAACAAGAAAAGGCGGTATGCGCCCCGTAGAGGGGTAGCGTACCGCCTTTTCTTGTGGGGGTTTCCAAAGGGGGCAACGCCCCCATTTGGCACACGACTTTGCGAAGCAAAGTGTAGTGTGTTATACGCTCTGTCGGCGTTGCCGTGAAAATGCCGTTGCCGCCGGGGAGGGGCGGCAGGAAAACAGGACTGTGCTTGTGTGGCGTGGAGCCGCAAGCGCAGGTCTGTTTTCATCAGCAGACAGGGCGTATATGAAAGCCCCCGTCCCTCGTCCTACGCTCCGACTTGTGGACAAAGTGTCCCGAAGTTGTGGCTACACTCCCGGAAAAGTAACAGGACAGCGGGTAACCGTCAAGGCTGAAATGAACGGGTTTACACCCGGCCTTGACCGCCACCCGCCGTCCCACTGAATGGGTGGACAAGGCGGCCAATCCCTCAAAGTGCTTGTCCGCGCTCTTTCTGATTTTGAGGTATTCAGTTTTTCAAAATTGAATAATCAAAATAAATTTTTTCGATTGAAAAAATTTTATTTGTTATCATCTTCAATGCCATATTTTTTCTTTTGCCGAATCACATAATTACTGATTTTTTCATCATATAGTGGATACTGGTAATCCAACTGGCATGCCACTTCTGACGAAACCTCCCGGAACAATGCCATACATTGTTCAAAGGATTCCCACATATGGGGATAGGAATCCATATTATAAGTGGACATAAGTCGTTCCCACAATTCCTCTGGGACATATTGCTTCATAAATTTATAGTTTTTTCCCAAACTGAAATGAAATCCCTGTTTGATACCAATCAGCCAGGAAATCATGCGAAGCAATTCTTTTCGTACTATATCATTCATATGGTCAATAGCAAAAAGAATTTCTTTGCGGCATAAGCCCTTTACTACATATGTTGTAGTATTCCAAAATTCATTACAGCAATCGTCAAACATTCTTTGAGTAGGCTTCTGCAAGTGGTAGTCTATATCCGTTGGTATTGGCGGCTTTACGATACGGTTGTCTTTATCCAACAGTAACTTTACCAGTTTATCCCATGTAAAATACTCGTCTATCAGTTCCAGCGGCAGCAAAGTTAAATCTATCTTAACATCATCAGTAAACAGCATTAAATATGAAAATCCCTTTTCTACAGCTGGAAATAATTCCATATCTTCCGGCTTTTGCAGAATCAACCTTTCACCAAATATATCTAGCCATTTATCATCACTTGTGAAGCTGTCCATATCCGTAACAAAAAAAGTAATATCAAAATCCTGAAAATCATCAGGCGGAATATTTGTATTTGTTCTAGATCCTTCCAAAGTAACCATGCGAATGCGTTTGTCTGTTTTTGCAAAATTCAAAACAATATCATAAACTTCCTTTTCTGATCTCATTTTTATCTCCTCCAATTATTGAAATAGGTGTGAAGCCATTTTAGGGCTTTCCCGCCTTGATTGCTCATCAGCAAAGGCGGGCGGGGCTGTCAACGGCGGCGCGTATGCGCCGTTCATCTTGACCGTTGACTGGCTCGGCTGGCTTTGCTATCCTCCGATAAATTACTATCTGGATTTCATTTCTTTTTCAAATCTAAAGAAATAATTGTTCTCTTTTGGTATGTTGCCTGCGCTTTCACTTATTTGGTGTGGGTCTTTGTGCTTAGGATTAAAAAATTCTACAATCTTGAAACCACAACGATTTACATAAAAATGAATGTTCCGCTTATCGTAATATGGGGTATGCGTCTCCCAAATTCTTGTTTCAGGATGTAGTTCTTCAATCGCTTTCCATATCTTAAATCCATTTCCAGCATTTTGTGCGCTTGATTTCACATATAAAAGATGAAGTGAGTTGTAGCCGGTCTTATCATCTATTACAATGACTGCTCCGCCGATTCTTTCTCCGCCAATTTCTGCGATATATGCTTCAGCGCCTTTTGCGTTAAAAGATTCTTCTATATCTTCCGTGGGAAGAACTTGCTTTTCAAATTCTCCAAACTCTGACACATAAGAAATTTGAAAAGCCTCTTGTATTTCACTTACAAATGTGTTTTTTTCTTCAACGGTAATGATTGGTCTTAATTTTATTGTGTTCATACTTCCTTGCTCTCCTTAAATTTTATAGTCTGGTTCATCAAAGAAGTATGTCTTTATTCTCTCCCACCCCAATCAAATAGTTTCATAGTTCACCACTCCAAATCTCGATTTTCCGTTCTCCTACTTTCTTCCCCGCTGGGGCTTTGGATTTTTCAGCAAGTCAGACTTTTGTGCAATTCTTTTTAGCCATTTCTTTTCTTCCTCGAACAGCTTCTTGTAATTCAGTTTGAGCCGCTTGCAGATAAACATCATAGCCGCCTGCTCCGGGTCGCTGTCCTCTCTGGTGGTTTCCTCTGCGGTCTGCAAGAAATCTTCCAGTGGGTTGTCCTCTGGGACACTGAAAAAATCGTCCTTATGGGCTTCCCGCAGGTCGAGGGCTATCTTGTTTATGTCCTGCTGTATCACATAGCGGCAAAAGCTGTCGTCGTCAATATGGGCGGCGATAAGCTGTCGCAGCTGCGGGTCAGTCAAGCCGGGATTGTGTTGTTTCATAATTGTTGCACTCACAGCGTCCACAATGGCGTTTGCGCTCTGCACCTGTTTTCCTGCCACGCCGTTCACATAGATTTCAAGGTCGGCCATGAGCCGGGGAAAATCCGGGTGGGTCGCCAGTTCACACAAAAGAGAATTGTCCACCAGCCCGCTTTTTAATAGTTCAATCATGTCATCACTCAAATGCAGGTCTGCAAGATCGGCGTTTGGGTGATTTCTTGTTTGAGAACGGCCCAGCAGATAATCAACGGTCACTTCGTAAAACTTTGCCAACTCAATAAGGGCATAATGGCTGATGTCCTTGAGATTGTCCCCCTCATAACTGCCTAAAGCAGACTTGGAGAGGTGGGTCTGCTCCGCAAGCTGTTCCAGCGTCAGCCCACGCTCTACACGCAGGTCTTTCAATCGTTCTTGTATGGATAGTTCCATGCTCTCCTCCTCATCCGCTTAAGCGGCCGATATTTATTTTGTGAGAGTAATAAGTTCATCAACTGATTGGAAGCCGTTTTTCTTATAAAATTTTTCGGCCGGAAAACCTCGTTCAGTATTCAAAATGATTGCGTTCACTTCCTTTATTATTTTTCATTTTTTTAAACTATTTAATACTAATGTCTTTTATAATAGCTTTTCATATATTATATAATCAATCTTTATAAGTCCTTTTATAAATTTCTTTTCTACCATTTTCGATAAATTCCTGTTTAATATTTTTAATTCCATAAACAATAGTTTCAATAGGATAATATTCTTCAACTATATCTTGATATTCTTTTGCTTTCTCAATATCTATATTTCCATACATTCTTAATATATCTTCTCCAAAATTTGTTCCTATTTCTTCTTCACTATCTTCAAGTAAGTATATAAAATCACAATATTCATCTATAATTCCAGAATCTCCAAAATCAATTATTCCAGTTAATCTATTATTGCCATCTAACAATAGATGATTACAACTAAAATCATTATGGCATAAACACTTTTTACCCTCAAAAACTGTTGTTGCATTTAGTCTTTCCATAAAACTTTCTATATAATCTTTTTCTATATCAGTTAAATCATTATAAATAGTTTCACGCAACAATATATACTCTTCTAATACATTTTGTTTATTATCAATAGTACATTCACTAATATCTGTATAATCTAAACCGTGCATTTGTCTTAAAAAACTGGCAATATCTCGTTTTAACAAATTTTGTTCTTCTTCTGACATAGTAGAATAAATTTCTGGTGTTAAAAAAGTTCCTTTAATTTCTTTATAACCTAGTATAGATAATTCATCACTAATATACGAATATTCAATATTAGGAATTTTTACATTAGTTTCTAAATTTGTATTTAAAAAATTATATATTGCTTTTTCTTTTGCATAACCTTTTTTCTTATTAGTACTAAATTTTGTTTTAAAAATGTATTCATTATTAACTAAATATGCCACACTATCATAACCACTACCGATTATTTCAATACTATCTACTTTGAAATTATCAAAGTAATGCTCAATTAAATATTTCATTGCCTTAACATTTGTGGCATTATCATCATATCTATATTCCATTAAATAACAATCTTCTTTTTTGCCCTCGTGTAATTCATGTTCTGGCAAATCTTCAATAATTCTAAAACCAGATTTTTGGTATGCCCTTATTGCTCTTGGATTATTTTTATGAGGGTCTAAAATAACTGCATTAGCATTTCTTTCTTTTTTCAAAAATTCAAAAATCAATTTAATATATCTTGTACCAATTCCTTTACTCCAATAATTTGGCTCTCCTATAAATTGATCCATACCATAGACTATCTCATCAGTTTTTGGATAATGATAATCAGTATATAACTCATCATACATTTTATATATTTGTCCATATCCAATAGGAACATTGTTATATTCAATAATTACTCTAAAAACTTCATCTTCCCAAGGCTCTGTATAATGTTTTTTTAATGATTCTAATGTATATTTTTTATCTCTACCACCATAAAATTCTAATACTCTTTCATCAGTTAACCATTTTAACATCAAAGGAAAATCATCATCTATTAAAGTTCTTATACATATTTCATTTTCAACTATATTCATTTATTTATCACCTTTTTCATAATCATATACATATACTATTTCATCTTTATAATCATTTTTACCACCTAATTTTTCATATACATGGCAAGCTCTAGGATTACCTTTATCAGTTATTAAAAACATTTCAGAACAACCAATCTCTTTAGAATATTCCTTAATAAAAGATAATAATTTTGAACCATAACCTTTGTCTTGATAGTTAGGTAACATTCCTATTGAGTGTAAATAAAACATTGTTTTTCCATCAGGTCTTAAAAGTGTATAGCAATATGCAAATCCTATAATTTTATTATTTTCTTTAGCTATAAACCCAAATGAACTGGTATCATTAAGAAATCCTTTTAAATTATCAATATCAAAAACCATATTATCATCAATTAAAACTTCTTCCATTTTTTCTGTCTGTATCTCATTTTCAATCAATTTCAAAAAATAACTTCCAATCCCTTTCCCTTGCAAGTCAGTCTTTACACAAAACTGGTCGATATAATATTCCATTCCGTTAATCCATGGTTTCTTCATTCCCACGCTGATAGCAATCATACAGTTTTGGTCTTTTAAGCCATACCCTACAAAGTAGTTATTGTTTATGTAGTTTTGAAAATAACTTATCACCTGCCCTTTGGAATTGTATGTATCATTCCAGGGGGCTTTTGTGAACACATCAATAAATAAATCTGCACATTCCTCAATGTGCTCCTTTGACAGTCTAATTATGTTCAAAAATTCTCCTCCCTCATATTTTCTTCCATTATACCACAATTCCGAGAGCGTGGAAATAGGGAGTTTTCCGGGCGGATTTCCTACCTCTTGGATATACGGGACGGGCGGTTATTTAGGTGTAGACTTAGGATAGTTCATCGATGGACAGCACCTTGAAAACAGAATGACCGTCCGAAAAGGAATACCCCGGCTGGGGAAGCACCGCAAGGAACCGGACTTCGGGACAAAATGTCCCGAAGCTGCGGGGAGCGTGCCAAAGCTGGAAATCCTTTCGGGGAAAACGGCAACGGAAAGCAAAATGGAGGGAACGCATGAGAAATAACCCCTATAAAGACTTGCCGCCGCTGGAACGCAGGCCGGACGGTTCCCTTTACCGCATGACACCGGCACAGAGGAAACAGGCGGCCAGCCTGATACGCCGGGAGTGCTGTTGCTGTGAGGACGGCAACTGCATTGTCCTTGACGATGGGGACACCTGCACCTGCCCGCAGACGGTTTCTTTCTCGGTCTGCTGTAAGTGGTTCCGCTGGGCGGTCTTGCCGCTGGACGGGACGCTGGAAGCGGAGATTTTCCGGGATAAGGACTTGAAACGCTGTGTGGTCTGCGGCGGTGTGTTCGTCCCCAAATCCAACCGGGCAAAATACTGCCCCGGCTGTGCCGCCAGAGTTCACAGGCGGCAGAAAACAGAAAGTGAACGGAAAAGGAGGTCTGCTGTGGACAGTTAGGAGCGAAAAAAGCCTTGATTTATCAGGCTTTGCAAGCCCCAAACCGGGGCAGGTGGTATAAAGTATCGCCCGCCCCGGAAAACGGGCTTCTAACCGTCCACAAAACGCACTATGACAAATACCATCTATATCCATCAGCCGGAAAAGGCGTTCAGCTTCACCCGGCTCCCGAATTTCCTCTTTGAAGCCCCCACATTCAAGCCCCTGTCCAACGAGGCAAAGGTTCTGTACGCCTTTATCCTGCGCCGGACAGAGTTGTCCCGCAAGAATGGGTGGGCGGATGACTGCGGACGGATTTTCCTGTATTACCCCATCTGCGAGGTGGTTGACCTGCTCCACTGTGGGCGGCAGAAAGCGGTGAACACCCTGCGGGAACTGCAATACGCCGGACTGGTGGAAATCCAGAAGCAGGGCTGTGGAAAACCCAACCGCATTTTCCCAAAATCCTATGAAGCGGTTCCAAACACTGACTTCAAGAAATCCCGTTCTGGTACGCCGGAGGACTGAAAACCGTACCCATGAAGTACGGAAACCGCCCCTCTTGAAGTACGAAAACCGGACGGTATATAGAAATACAAAGATTAAAATGATTTATTTATATCCATTCCATTCCTATCGTATCAGAGATAATTCCGGCGGGATTTTCCCTGTGGAAAACCCCGGATAGGAAAGGAATGGGGAAAGGAGCAGAATGGCACAACACGCAATTTTGCGGTTTGAGAAGCACAAGGGCAACCCGGCAAGGCCGCTGGAAGCCCATCACGAAAGACAGAAAGAACAATACGCCAGCAACCCCGACATTGACACAAGCCGGAGTAAATACAACTTCCATATCGTCAAGCCGGAGGGACGCTATTACCACTTCATTCAGAGCCGTATCGAGCAGGCTGGATGCCGGACGAGGAAAGACAGCACACGGTTTGTCGATACGCTGATAACCGCCAGCCCGGAGTTCTTCAAGGGGAAATCCCCAAAAGAGATACAGGCGTTCTTCCAAAGGGCGGCAGATTTCCTCATTGGCCGGGTAGGACGGGAAAATATCGTGTCGGCGGTGGTACACATGGACGAGAAAACGCCCCACCTGCATTTGACCTTTGTTCCGCTGACAAAGGACAACCGCCTGTGCGCTAAGGAGATTATCGGCAACCGGGCAAACCTGACGAAGTGGCAGGACGATTTTCACGCCTATATGGTGGAGAAATATCCCGACTTGGAGCGTGGGGAAAGTGCCAGCAAGACAGGCCGGAAGCATATCCCCACCCGGATTTTCAAACAGGCGGTTTCCCTCTCCCGGCAGGCAAGAGCCATTGAAGCCGCCCTTGACGGCATTAACCCGCTGAACGCCGGAAAGAAAAAAGAGGAAGCCCTCTCCATGCTGAAAAAGTGGTTCCCGCAGATGGAGAACTTCTCCGGGCAACTGAAAAAGTACAAGGTCACAATCAATGACCTGTTGGCGGAGAATGAGAAGCTGGAAGCAAGGGCAAAGGCCAGCGAAAAAGGAAAGATGAAAGATACGATGGAACGGGCAAAGCTGAAAAGCGAACTGGACAATTTACAGCGGCTGGTTGACCGTATCCCGCCGGATATACTGGCGGAACTGAAACGGCAGCAGCGGCACACGGTAAAGGAAAGGTGATAGATATAAGCAGAAATTTTCGCCGCCTTTGTGCGGCATTGTACCTTGAAAACTGAATATGGAGGACACTGGATGGCAAAAAGCGAAAGCGATATTTTCACACCCCGGACAGGGCAGGTCATACAAGCAGAGAACGGCACGCAGTATTTTGTATGTGGGAACAACCGTATAAAAATCTCCGAACACTTCGCCGCAGGCGGGAAGCCCCTCGGTGATCTGATTGTAGATGTGGTGCGGCATACCGCAGAAAAAGCCGCTTCAACCTGATAGCCCATCATTGATAACACGCCCACGCTTATGATATAATTGCCATAGAGCAAAAGTATTGTAAGCGTGGGTTGTTTCTTTAGAAGGAGGATTTTTAACGGTGAAACAACCTTACAATACTACGATTTACAACACGGCGCTTTATATGAGATTGAGCCGGGACGATGAAAACTATGGTGACAGCGTAAGCATTGAAACACAGCGGACAATCCTGCAACAGTACGCAAAGGAACAGGGGCTTCATGTAGTCGGTGAGTATGTGGACGATGGCTGGTCGGGGACGAACTTTGAACGGCCGGATTTTCAGCGCATGATGGACGATATGGAAGCCGGAAAAGTAAACTGCATTGTCACGAAAGACCTGTCCCGTTTCGGGCGGGAACATGTGATGATGGACTACTATCTGGAATTTCTGTTCCCGGAGAAACGGGTTCGCTACATCGCCGTTGCGGAGAATGAGGACACAGAGAAAGGGCTTTCCGATTTTGTCCCGTTCAAAAACCTGTTCAATGAATGGTTTGCGAAAGATACAAGCCGCAAGGTAAAGGCCGCTTTCAAAGCAAAGTTTGCCACAGGACAGCGTATCGGCGCCTATGCTCCCATCGGGTACAGGAAACACCCGGAAATCAAAAACAAGCTGATAATCGACGAGGAAACCCGCTGGATAGTGGAGAAGATTTTTGACCTTGCTATTCATGGCAGAGGGGCGGCCAGTATCACAAGAATACTGATTGCGGAAAAGGTTCCCACACCGGGATTTATCAACTTCCAGCGTGACGGGACTTTTGCAAACATCTATGCGGGTGCGCCGGAGGAAAAAAGCTACGCATGGACGATAGCCCAGGTCAAGAGCATTATGAAAGACGAAACCTATATCGGCCATACCATTCATTACCGGGAAACGAACATTTCCTTTAAGAACAAGCGGAGGGTACGCAAGCCCCAAAGTGAATGGGTGCGGGTGGAGAACACGCAGGAGCCGATTATCAGCGAGCAGGTTTTCCGGCAGGTACAGGAGCAGATAGCAAACCGCCGCAGGAAGTGCAAGGATGGTACAACGCAGATTTTTTCCGGATTGGTAAAATGTGCGGATTGCGGCTGGTCGCTGTCCTATGGGGAGAACAGGCAGAACAGCAAGCCTTACGGCCATTATCATTGTAGCAAGTACGGGCAGGGCACACGCCAATGCTCCATGCACTATATCCGTTATGATGTGCTTTATGCCTATGTCCTCTCCCGTCTGCAATACTGGTCGGGGCTGGTACAGCATGATGAAGAACGGCTCTTGAAGCAGCTGTTAAATGCCACTGATAAGGGACAGGCTGCCGCAAGAAAGAAGCAGGCCGCAGAACTGAAAAAGGCAGAGAAGCGAAAAGCCGAAGTCGATACTTTGTTTGCCCGGATGTATGAGGACTGGGCGGCGGGGCGTATCACGGAATACAACTTCTCTATGCTGTCCGGGAAGTACCAAAGCGAACAGGCTGAACTGGACGAAAAGATTGAACAGCTTCAATCCGCTATCGCCACTGAAAGCCAGAACGCCGTAGACGCAGAAAAATGGATTGCCTTGATGAAAGAGTGCGTCAATCCAACAGAACTGACCGCCGAACTTTTGAATATGCTGATTGAAAAAATCGTTGTCCATGAAGCGGTCAAAGGTGAGGACGGAAGCCGGGAACAGGAGGTAGAAATCTTCTACCGCTTTATCGGCAAAATTGATTGAATGATACCAATATCTTTAACTATGTGATACCGGGCTGTCCTATCCGGACATCGCGCTGGTGCCCGAGGTCTGCCGGCTGCTGGGCATCACGGAGCACGAGTTTTTCACCGCCTGCGACGACCTGCAGCACCGCCGGCAGAAGCGGGACGCGAAGCATTGGCGGCGGCTGACGCTTATCGGACAGGGCACGCTGTGCGGCGGGTACGCCGTCGCGCTGCTGACCTGCTTTATCTGCAATCTGGCGGTGGGGCATCGCCTCGACTGGTTCTTTATCGTGCTGACCTCCCTGCTGCTGGCGTTCAGCCTGACCTCTCTGCCGGTGTTCCTCAAGCGGGAGCGGGCGGTCATCAGCCTGAGCGCCGCGACGGGGAGCCTGCTGCTGCTGATTCTGACCTGCGGGCTGTACACGGGCGGGGGCTGGCTGGGCGCCGGCTTTTCCATTGTGGCGGCGTGTCTGGCGCTGCCCTGGGGGCTGTACGCCCAGTGGCGGTTCTACCCGAAGCACCGGCTGGAGCTGAGCCTGGGAATACTGACCGTGTGGACCTTCGGGCTGCTGGCGGTCATCTGCCTGGTCACGGGCGGGGACTGGCTGCTGCGGCTGGCCTTCCCCATCACGGCCTTCAGCTACGCCTTTGTGTGGGCGGTGTTCGCGGTGGCCCGGTGGACGCCGGTTAACGGGTGCATCAAAGCGGGGCTGTTCACGCTGCTGGCCGCGGCGGCGATGCCGGGCGGCACCTGGCTGGCCACCGCGCTGGCGGGGCCGGGAGCGACCGGCATCACCTTCGCCTCCTATTTCCATTGGGAGGGCGGGCTGCTGCACGACGGCATCGACGGCAGCATCACCGGCAACCGGCTGACCTTCGTCTGCCTGCTGGCGGCGGCGCTGGTACTGCTGATCATCGGGCTGGCGGTGGCCGTATCGCGGCGGAAAAGGAACCAATCGGCATGAAAAAAGCCCGGCGCGTCGGAGAGACGCACCGGGCTTTTTTCATGGGGCATTCGCGGGGCGGCAGGGCAGCCGCCCTTTTATCCCGCGGCTTCGAACTGGCTGTTGTACAGGGAGGCGTAGAAGCCCTGCTTTGCTAAGAGCGTTTCGTGGCTGCCACGCTCGACGATATCGCCGTCCCGCACCACCAGGATGAGATCCGCGCTGCGGATGGTAGAGAGCCGGTGGGCGATGACGAAGCTGGTCTTGCCCTTCATCAGGCGGGTCATGGCCTTTTGGATCTCCACCTCGGTGCGGGTGTCCACGCTGGAGGTGGCTTCGTCGAGGATCAGGATGGCGGGGTCGGTCAGCATGGCGCGGGCGATGGTGAGCAGCTGCATCTGGCCCTGAGACAGGTGGGAGGCCTCGCCGGAAATGACGGTGTCGTAGCCCGCCGGCAGGGTGCGGATGAAGTGATCGCAGCAGGCGGCCCGGGCGGCGGCCACGATCTCCTCGCGGGTCGCGTCCATCCGGCCGTAGGCGATGTTCTCCGCCACCGTGCCCTCGAACAGCCAAGTATCCTGCAGCACCATGCCGATATGGCGGCGCAGCGCGGCCCGCGGCAGGGCGGAGATGTCCTGCCCGTCGACCTCGATCACGCCGCCATTCAGCTCATAAAACCGCATGAGCAGGTTGATGAGGGTGGTTTTGCCGCCCCCGGTGGGGCCGACGATGGCCACCATGTCGCCCGGGCGCACCTCCAGGTTCACGTCCCGCATGAGCAGGCGATCCGGCGTATAGCCGAAGCGGACGCCGCGAAAGGCCACCCGGCCCTCGGTCAGGGGGGCGGGGAGCCCGGCGGGATCCGGCCGCTCCTCCTCCTCGTCCAGCAGGGCGAACACCCGCTCGGCCCCGGCGATGGCGGCCTGCAGGGAGGTGATGACATAGGAGGCCTGGGTCACCGGCTCGGAAATCTGATTGACGTACTGCAGAAAGGCCTGCACGCCGCCTAGAGTCATCCCGCCGGCCAGGGCGGACAGCCCGCCCGCCACGGCGACGGCCACGAAGCCCAGCTGGTTGAGCAGCCGGATGGAGGGGTAGATGGCGAAATCCGCGAACTGGGCCCGCCGGTTGGCCTCGAACTGGGCCTGGTTCAGGGCGGACACCTCCCCGACGGCCTCCTCCTGCCGGGAGAACACCTTGATCACCCGGTTGCCGGCATACAGCTCCTCCACCTTGGCGCTCAGGGCGCCCATGGCGGCCATATTCTCCGCGTAGCAGCGCTGGCTCCAGCGGGAGACATATTTGGTGGCCACGGCGCAGACCAGCACCGACACCAGGGTGACGAGGAACAGCAGGGGGCTGAGGATCAGCATGATGACGCAGGTGAGCAGAATGGTGAAGGCGGAGGAGATGAGCTGCATCAGCCCCACCTGCATGACGGAGGACACCTTTTCGAGATCGTTGGTGATCCGGCTGAGGATATCCCCCGTCTTATGGGAATCGAAGTAGCGCAGGGGCAGGCGGCCCAGCTTGCGGCTGATATCCTGCCGCAGGGACAGGGTCAGCTCCTCCCCGACGCTGGCGATGACATACTGCTGCACATAGGCGAGCAAAGAGCTGGCCGCCGAGGCCGCCAGCAGGAGCAGCACCGGCAGGAAAAGCGCCCCGGCCGCCAGGGACAGCTTCTGTTCGGCGGATGCGCCGCCGCGCAGCACGGCGAGAAGGTTATCCAGCGCCATGCCCACCAGCAGGGGGATGGCGGCGTAGGCCGCGCTGGACAGCAGGGTGGCGGCGGTAACCACCAGCAGCCGGCCCTTCTGCCGGCCCAGGCGGGACAGCAGCCGCCGGACGGTGGCTTTGGTATTCTGAGGCACATCCTCCATATAGAGGTCGTCCCTCGTCTTATTCTTCTTCATGTGTTCCGCCTCCTTGGGAATCCTTTTGCTGCGTTTGGCTGCGTACGATGGCGCGGTAAATCTCACAGGTTTCGAGCAGCTCCTCATGCCGGCCCCGGCCCACCAGCCGCCCCTCGTCCAGCACCAGGATCTGATCGGCGTCCAGAATGGTGCTGACCCGCTGGGCGATGATCAGCTTGGCGGCGCTCGTGCCGTAGGCGGTCAGGGCCCGGCGCAGGGCCGCGTCGGTTTTCACGTCCAGGGCGGAAAAGCTGTCGTCGAACACGTACACATCCGCCTGCTTGACCAGGGCGCGGGCTATCGCGAGCCGCTGCCGCTGGCCGCCGGAGAAGTTGGCGCCGCCCTGGGCCACCGGCGCCTGCAGCTGCAGAGGCAGCCGGGAGACGAAGCTCTCCGCCTGGGCTATCCGAAGAGCCTGCCAGAGCTCCTCGTCCGTGGCGTCCTCCCGGCCCATGCGCAGATTGTCCGCGATGGTGCCGCTGAACAGGAACGCCTTCTGGGGCACGCAGCCCACGGCGTCCCGCAGGCGGCGCTGGGACAGGGTGCGGACATCCGCCCCGTTCAGGCGGACGACGCCCGCGTCCACGTCGTGCAGGCGTAGCAGCAGCTCAGCCACGGTGCTCTTCCCCGCCCCGGTGCCCCCGATGACGGCGGTGGTCTCCCCCGCGCGGCATTGGAAGCTCAGATCCCGGATAACCGCTTCCTCCGCGCCGGGATAGGCGAAGGTCACATGCTCGAAGGAGACGGTGGGCGCGTCCTTCCGCCCCGTCTCATGGGGCGCGGCGGGCTCCCGGATGGCGGGCTCCATCTCCAGCACCTCCTCCAGCCGATCGAGGCAGGATCGCATTTTGGGCAGGGAGGCGCTGATGGCGGCGGCCATGATGAGGTAGCTGAGGGTGAGGATGGCGTATTCGGCCACGGCCGTAATCTGCCCCACCTCCAGCCGGCCGCCGACGGCCAGGGTGCCGCCCAGCCAGACCACGGCGGCCATGCACAGGCCGACGAGCAGCCACACGGCGGGATTCACCACGGCGAACAGCTTATTCAGACGGATCATGGTATCCGCGTAATCCCGATAGGCCCGGCCGGATCGCTCCGCCTCATAGTCCTCGTTGCCGAAGGCCCGGATGACGCGGGTGCCGGTAACCGCCTCCCGCACCACCTGGTTAATCCGATCCAAGCGAACCTGGATCTGCCGGGAGAGTCGGCCGGAGAGCTTGAGCATCAGGGCCGCGAAGGCAAGGAAAACCGCCACGCTGACAATCAGCACCAGCGCCAGGCGGGGGCTGGCGTGAATGGTCATGCCCACCGACGCCGCCGCGAGGATGGGCGCCGGAATGACCAGCTGCAGCACCAGGCCCACGGTGGTCTGCATGGTGGCGATGTCGGAGGTGGAACGGGTGACCATGGAGGAGACGCCCACCTCGTCGAATTCCCGCACGGACAGCTCCTGACTCTTGCGAAAGAGGCGGACGCGCATATCCCGGCCGAACAAGGCGGCCAGGTCAGCGGAGCACCAGCTCCCCCACACGGCCACGCCGGCGGACAGCAGGGACACGGCCAGCATCCAGCCGCCCAGGCGCAGCACGGCCCCCATATCCCCGGCCAGGATCCCGTCGTCCACCACGCCGGCGATGAGATACGGGATGAGCAGCGTGCCCACCGATTGCCCCAAAAGCAGCAGCAGGGTCAGGGCGACCTTCCCCCGGCGCTGCCGAATAAACAGCTTTAAGACCTTCATGGTTTCCTCCTGTTACCTTTCCGGTTTGCCTTTTGACCGGTTAAGTGGTATGATAAACCATAAAGTAACTTGAATGTCAAGAGGTTTTTTTCAAAAAGAAGGGACGCGGGATTATGAACCAGAAATCCACCATGCCCATCCGGGAGTTTGCCCGTCTGACCGGTATCCGTCCGGCCAATCTGCGCTTCTACGATCAAATCGGCCTGCTGTCGCCCGAGCTGCGGGGGGAAAACGGATACCGGTATTATTCCAGGCGGCAGCTGAGCACCGCGTATCTCATCAGTGATTTGCGGGATTTGGGGGTCGGGCTGGAGGAAATCAAGCGGTACGCCGGAGAGCGCTCCCCTCAGCAGATGCTGGCCCTGTTCGGCGAGCAGGACAAACGCATCCAGGCGGAGATGGACCGCCTGCGGGCCATGCGGGAGCTGATGCGGCTGCGCGCCGACATGGCGGCGGAGGCCCTGCGGCACGAGGACGGGACGCTGCTGCTGGCAGAGAAGGAACGAGAGCCCATTTTCCTGGGGCCCCCGCTGGAGCGCGGAACGCCGGAGGACGACGGCCTGCTGCAGACCTATGAGGCCGCGGCCGGACAGGGGGTGAACCTGAGCTTCCCGCTCGGGGCTGTCATGGCCCGGCAGGCCATGGAGACCGCCGACCTATCCGACGTGGCGCGGTATTATTTCAAGGTGCGCCGGGGCCACAACGCCTATAAGCCGGCGGGAACCTACGCCGTGGCCTACGGCCGGTGCGCCATGGGGCAGTCCGACGACTACTACGAGAGGCTGCTGCGCTTTATCCGGGATCGGGGGCTTGGCATCGCGGGCGACGCCTACGAGGAGTATCTTCTCGACGAGCTGTCCGTCCAGGATGAGACGCGCTACATGGTTCATCTGGAGGTGCCGGTGACCGCGGAACGCTGAAAAGCCCGCACCGGTGAAACGGCGCGGGCTTCAGCTTGTCGACAAAGTCGACAAGCTGCTGGACGGGGACGCCGGATCACGGCGGTTCACTGACGTTCACCTTGTTCCCTCTGTCCCCGCCAGTCCCACCCCTGCTCTTGAAAACCGGCGGAAACACGTGTGTTTCCGCCGGTTTTCGCCTATAAGGAGTGTTTGCGAGGCACATGTCCTCGCAAACACAAATCGGTAACCCGCCTCCGCTTTTTCATCTTCCGAATGGCGGATTCCCCTTTTTTGACAGCCTGAAGCCCGCACCGGTGAAACGGCGCGGGCTTTTGGGTGGGCGGATCAGTTCCGTTTCCAGGTGGCGGGGACGAACAGCAGCAGCATGGGAAACAGCTCCAGCCGGCCGGCGAGCATATCGAACATCAGCACGCATTTCGACAGGCCGGAAAAGGCGGAAAAATTGCTCATGGGCCCGACGATTTCCAGGCCGGGGCCGATGTTGTTGAGGGTGGCGGCCACGGAGGTGAAGCTGGTAATCAGATCGAAGTTATCCAGGGAAATCAGCAGAGTGGACAGGGCGAAGAGAAGAAAATACGCCGTCAGGAAGATGTTGATGGTGCGCAGGGTCTCGTGTTCCACCTTCTTGCCCTCCAGCTTGAGCATCCGGACATTGCGCGGGTGGATGAAGCGGGCCAGCTCCTTGGCCACGGCCTTGACGGCCACCACGATGCGGCTGACCTTGATGCCGCCGCCGGTGCTGCCGGCGCAGGCGCCCACGAACATGAGCAGCACCAGGATGGTGCGGGAAAAGCCGGGCCAGAGGTTGAAGTCCGATGTGGAAAAGCCGGTGGTGGTGATGATGGAGGCCACCTGAAAGGCGGTGTGATGGAACGCCTCCCACCAGGAGGAGAACAGCCCCCGCACATTGAGGGTGATCAGCCCGATGGCGGCGGCGATGATGATGAGATACCAGCGCATTTCCTCGCTTTTGAGCGCTTCCTTCGGCCGGCGGCGGATGAGCAGCAGAAAATAGACATTGAAGTTGATCCCAAACAGGATCATGAAGACGGTGACGATCCCCTGCTGCAGGACGGTGTAAGAGGCGAGGCCGCTGTTCAGAATGGCGAAGCCGCCGGTGCCGGCGGTGCCGAAGGCGATGGTGATGCTGTCGAACACGGGCATGCCGGTGGCCAGCAGCAGCAGGATTTCCGCCACCGTCATCACCAAATAGATGCCGTACAGGATGGTGGCGGTGCCCCGCAGGCGGGGGACCAGCTTGCTCACGGCGGGGCCGGGGCTTTCCGCCCGCAGGAGGTGGATGCTCTGCCCGCCCGCCATGGGGACGATAGCCAGCATGAACACCAGCACGCCCATGCCGCCGATCCAGTGGGTGAAGCTGCGCCAGAACAGCATGCAGCGGGACAGCGCCTCCACGTCGGTCAGGATGCTCGAGCCGGTGGTGGTGAAGCCGGACACGGTTTCGAACATGGCGTCGATGAAATGCGGGATTTCCCCGCTGATGACAAAGGGGAGGGCGCCGGTCACGCTGAGCAGGATCCAGCTCAGTGCCACGACGGCAAAGCCCTCCCGGGCGTAAAACGCCTTGTTGGCCGGCTTGCGGAAGGTGCACAGGACGCCGGCAATCAGCAGCGCGAAGGCGACGATCAGGAAGGAGAGCCCGGCGCTCTCCCTATAAATCAGGGCGGTCAGGCAGGGCAGAAGCATGAAGGCCGCTTCCAGGTTCATGACCCAGCCCAGCATATAGATGATCATGGTACCGTTCATGAAAACCCATCCACTCCTCCGCCCGCGGGCGGTACAAATAATCGGAAAAGCCGTGCGGGGCGGCCCTCACGCGCGCAGAATGTCCCCCAGATCGCTCAGACCGGTGTTGGTGGTGACCACGACCACCGTGTCCCCCAGCTCCAGCGTATCCTTGCCGCTTGGGGTGATAATCCGCCCCTGCCGGTTGATGCAGGCGACCAGCAGGTTGTTCCGCAGAGGCAGGGTTTCCAGGGGCTGGCCCAAAAAGGAAGTCTTTTCCCTGACCCGGAACTCCAGCGCCTCCACCTGATTGTCCACGATTTTATACAGGGTCTCCACATTGCTGCCCAGCGAGTTCTGCATGGCGCGGACATACCGCACGATATGCTCGGCGGTGATGAATTTGGGCGAGATGATGCTGCCGAGCGGCATACTCGAGACAATTTCCTCCAGGGCCAGACGGTTGATTTTGGTGATCAGCTTGGCCTTGGACTTGGCGCCGGCGTACAGGGAGAGCAGGACGTTCTCCTCGTCCACGTCGGTCAGAGAGGCGAAGGCGTCCATCCGGGACAGCCCTTCCTCGGCAAGAAGCTCCCGATCGGTGCCGTCCCCCTGGAGGATCATGGCCTCGGGCAGCAGCTCGCTGAGCTCCTCGCAGCGCGTCTTGTTCATCTCGATAATCTTGACCTGGATGCCGTCCTCGATGAGCTGGCGGGCGAGATAATAGGTGATCTTGCCGCCGCCGACGAGCATGGCGGTGTTCACCCGGCCGGCGGTGACCCCGGCCTTGCGGAAAAACTCGACGGCTTTGCGTGGGGAGGCGACGATGGACACGCGGTCGCCCTGCCGCAGGACATAATCGCCGGTGGGGATTTCCACCGCGTCCCCCCGCTCCACGGCGCAGACCAGCACGCGGGTGCGCAGGCGCGAGGAGATGTCCCGAATCCGCATGCCGTCCAGCGCCGAGGCGGCCGGGATATGCAGCTTCAGGATTTCCACCCGCCCCTTGGCGAAGGTATCGATTTTGATAGCCGACGGAAACCGGAGCAGCTGCGCGATTTCCGCCGCGGCGGCAAACTCCGGATTGATGACCATGGACAGGCCCAAATCCTCCTGCACCAGGCGGATTTCCTGCGAATATTCCGGGTTGCGCACCCGGGCGATGGTGTTGCGCACCCCGACCTTTTTGGCGATGAGGCAGCACAGCAGATTCAGCTCGTCCGTGGTGGTGACGGCGATGAGCAGATCCGCCGTGGCGGCCCCCGCTTCCCTGAGCACCGCGTCGCTCGCGCCGTTGCCCGCCACGCCGATGAGATCCAGCGTGTTGGTGACCCCTTGCAGCACCTCGGGATTCTTCTCAATCAGCACGATTTCGTGCTTCTCCCGGTTTAGCTGCTCGGCCAGCGTGGTGCCTACCTTGCCGCAGCCCACGATGACAATACGCATGACGCCCCGTCCTCCCGTATCCCTCTCCCGGCAGGCGCCGGGGGTAGTACGGGAACACTATAGCACAGCCGGCCGCGGAAAGAAAGGGCTCGGGCGGCTTTTCGGTGAAATCAGCCGAATTTAGGCGGAAGAAATGGATAAAATGAGGCGGTCTGAAGGGGACACGGGGCGTTCCGGCGGAGACGGCGGGACGGCGGATTTGACACTTGACAACCGGGGCCGGGATGCGTATAATGAGACAAAGACACCTTTTCCCCAATAGCGCAAAGACGTTGACGGGAATAAGATACGGGCGCACGCGCGCAGAGAGCCGGCGGAAGGTGCAAGCCGGAGGCGGAGCCCGTATGGATAGCTCATCCCTGAGTCGCCCACCTGAACTCCGGCGCCGGAGCTAGGGCGGGACGTGTGGCCCCGTTACCGGCCGGAGCCTTTGCCGAGGCTCGCTGAGGGACGCCTGCGGGCGTCCGAATGTGGGTGGTACCACGAGCGATTTGTCGCCCGTCCCTGTTTTTCGGGGACGGGCGTTTTTGTATTCTTATTAAGGAGGTTTTCGCTGTGAAACCGTCATATCAAAAGTATCGGCCCTTCGAGCAAATCCAGCTTCCCGACCGGCAATGGCCGGACCGCGTCATCGACAAAGCGCCCGTCTGGTGCAGCGTCGACCTGCGGGACGGCAACCAGGCGCTGGTCGATCCCATGAACCTGCAGCAGAAACTGGAGTTTTTCAAGGCCCTGTGCGACATGGGCTTTAAGGAAATTGAAATCGGCTTCCCCTCCTCCTCGGAAACGGAATATGAAATCTGCCGGGAGCTCATCGAGGGCGGCCATATTCCGGACGACGTGACCATCCAGGTGCTGGTGCAGGCCCGGGAGCATCTGATCCGCAAGACCTTCGACGCCATCAAGGGCGCGAAAAACGTCATCGTCCATTTTTACAATTCCACCTCCACGCTGCAGCGCAAGGTGGTGTTCCAGAAGGACATGGCGGGCATCATCGACATCGCCGTCGCGGGCGCCAAGCTCATCCGGGAGCTGACCGAGGCATACGAGGGCGACACCCATATCCGCTACGAGTATTCCCCCGAGAGCTTCTCCGGCACCGAGATGGACAACGCGGTGGACATCTGCGCCGCCGTCATGGAGGCGCTGGGCAGCACCAAGGAGAACCCGGTGATCCTCAACCTCCCCAACACGGTGGAGATGTGCACCCCCAACACCTACGCCGACCAGGTGGAGTATTTCATCCGGCATCTGCCCAACCGGGAGGCGGCGATTATCAGCATCCATCCCCACAACGACCGGGGCACAGGCGTGGCGGCCACAGAGCTGGCGCTGCTGGCCGGGGCCGAGCGGGTGGAGGGCACCCTGTTCGGCAACGGGGAGCGCACCGGCAACCTGGACATCGTGGTGGTCGGGCTGAACATGTTCACCCAGGGGGTGGATCCCCGGCTGGATTTCAGCAATCTGCCCGCCTACCGGGAGCTGTACGAGCGGTGCACCAAGATGCACATCCCCGAGCGGCAGCCCTATGTGGGCGAGCTGGTGTTCACCGCCTTCTCCGGCTCCCATCAGGACGCCATCAACAAGGGCACCATTTACATGCGGGAGCACAACAGCGACTACTGGGAGATCCCCTATCTGCCCATTGACCCGGCGGACGTGGGCCGGCAGTACGAGCCCATTATCCGCATCAACTCCCAGTCGGGCAAGGGCGGCGCGGCCTTCGTCATGCAGAACGCCTTCGGGTACAACCTGCCCAAGGCCATGCATCCGGAATTCGGCGCGCTGGTCAAAGCGGAATGCGACCGGCTGGGCCGGGAGGTGTCCGCCGACGAGCTGTTCGGCGTGTTCCGCCAGCACTATATCGATGTGCCCCGGAAGGTGGATCTGCGCGCCCACAGCTTTGTGGAGGACGCGGACAGCGTGCGGTTCACCGGCGTGCTGGTTTCCGACGGGAAGGAAACGGCCCTGTCGGGCAGCGGCAACGGCCCCATCGACGCCTTCTTCAACGCCCTGCAGGCGGCCCACATGACCCGGTACGAGTTCCTGTCCTATCACGAGCATGCGATCTCCTCCGGCTCGGACTCCAAGGCCATCGCCTACATCCAGCTGAAAAAGCCGGACGGCAAGCCGATTTTCGGCGTGGGCATCGAGAACAACATCAACCTCGCGTCGGTCAGGGGCGTTCTGTGCGCCATCAACCGGGCCGAGGCGGGAGAATAAGCCTAAAAAATGCCCCCGGTTCCGCAAGGAACCGAGGGCATTTTCTTATGGTTTGAGCGCTTCGTAGGCGTCCCGCACGGTGCGCACGCCGACCAGCTCGATATCGCCGCGCTTTTGCAGGGATTTCAGGTTATGATAGGGCAGGATGACCTTGGTGAAGCCCAGGCGGGCGGCTTCCCCGACGCGGGCTTCGGCGTTGGAAACCGACCGCACCTCGCCGGCCAGGCCCACCTCGCCGAAGGCCAGGATCCCCTCCCCCACCGGCGTGTCCTTGAGGCCGGACACCAGGGACAGGGCCACCGGCAGATCGGCCGCGGGCTCGTCCAGCCTGAGGCCGCCGACGACGTTGATGTAGGCGTCCAGGTTGGAGAAGAAATAGCCCGCCCGCTTTTCCAGCACCGCCAGCAGGAGATTGAGGCGGTTGTTGTCAAAGCCGGTGGACATCCGCCGGGGATTGCCGAAGCCGGTGGGCGACACCAGGCCCTGCACCTCGGCCAGCAGGGGGCGGCTGCCCTCCATGGCGCAGGCGACGCAGGTGCCGCTGACATTGGTCAGGCGGCCGGACAGCATCATCAGGGAGGGGTTCTCCACCTCGGCCAGCCCCTTGTCCCGCATCTCGAACACGCCGATTTCGTTGGTGGATCCATAGCGGTTCTTCACACACCGCAGCATCCGGTAGCTGGTATGGCGGTCGCCCTCGAAGTAGAGCACGCAGTCCACGATATGCTCCATCACCTTGGGGCCGGCGATGGCGCCGTCCTTGTTGACATGGCCCACGATGAACACCGGGGTATCGACGCTTTTGGCCGCCCGCATGATGGCGGAGGTGCATTCCCGCACCTGGGTGACGCTGCCGGGCGAGGAGGCCACGTCCGCCAGGCTCATGGTCTGGATGGAGTCGATGATGACGATGTCGGGCTTCTCAGAGAAAATCGTCTCGATGATGGCGCCCACGTCGGTCTCGCACAGCACGAACAGCCGCTCGCTGTGCACGCCCAGCCGGTCGGCCCGCAGCTTGAGCTGCCGGGCCGATTCCTCGCCGGAGACGTACAGGATGTTGAGCCGCTGCCCCAGATGCTCGCAGATTTGCAGCAGCAGGGTGGATTTACCGATGCCGGGGTCGCCGCCGATGAGCATCAGCCCGCCCCGCACGATGCCGCCGCCCAGCACCCGATCCAGCTCCTTCAGGCCGGTTTTATACCGCTGCTCCCCCTCGGGGTTGATGTCCCCAATCCGCCGGGGCTGCGCCCTCACAGCGGAGGACGCCCCGGCGGGGGCCGCCGCGCGCTGGGGGGCGCGCACCTCCTCGTTCATGGTGTTCCACTGCCCGCAGGAGGGGCATTTGCCGTACCATTTGGGCGATTCGCTGCCGCATTCCGCGCAGACGAACACCGCTTTCGCTTTCTGTGCCATTTCCAGTCCTTGCCTTTCGTCACGTTTCTATAACCCGTACTGCAGCAGCCCATTCAGGATGGCCAGGGCCATCTGATGCTGATAGTCCGGGTTTTTCAGCTTGGCCAGCTCCCCCTCGTTGGACAAAAAGCCGCATTCCACGAACACCGCGGGCACCTTGGCCTTATCCAGCAGGAAGATGTTGCTGTCCGCCTTTTTCATCTCCCGGGTATTTTTCGGCTGCAGCAGCCCGACCACGCTTTCCCGGATAGAGGAGGCGATCCCCTCGCTTTCCGGGCAGTTGGCGGAGTAAAACAGCTGGGTACCGAAATACTGGGTTTGGGGGAACTTATTGGTATGGATCCCCACCGCCGCCTTGGCCTTGTCGTACAGGGCCAGCCGGTTATGCATGTCGCTGACCTTCTGCTCCCTCAGGGTGCGGGCGGAATCGCTGTGCACCGAAATGTCGGTATCCCGGGTCATTTTCACCGGGTAGCCGCAGACCTTGAGCATATCGTTCAGGGGCAGGGCCACGGCCAGGTTGATGTCCTTTTCCAGGGTGCCGTCCGCCGCCTGGGCGCCGCCGTCGGCCCCGCCGTGGCCCGGGTCGATGAGGATATACCCCGTGTCGGCCGGCATGCCGGCCTCGGTGCTGGCGGCCAGGGTAATCTGCATCACTGCGATGAACACCGCCACCACCGCGCAGCCCGCCAGGGGAAGGGCCGACCACTGCCACAGCTTCCGGACGGCGTCCCGGCGCGCGGGGCGGCGGGGCGCGCCCTCCCGGCGTTCCGGGCGATGAGAGGCCCTGTCCCGGCTGTTCCTGATGATCCGCATGTCAACCACCCATTCTTTCGTGTAAACTGAAAGGGGGCGGTTTCGGCAGCCGTCCATGGAACGCACCGGCTGTTCCGCCCCCGTGCCATACTTATGAGAACGGCGGGCGGATTATTCGTCGCGGACAAAGGGGGACGGCCAAGCGGCTACTGGTTCAGTATACCACCGGCCGGCCGGTTCCACAAGCCGGGCGTTGAAAATCAGCCGGGGATGTGCTACAATGATTCCATATCGCATAGAAGGGCGGGACGTCTCGCGTGAAAATCCAGGAATCCGCTGAGAATTATCTGGAAACCATCCTGATGCTCGAGCAAAGCAAGGGCCGGGTGCGTTCCATCGATATCGCCGTGGAGCTGGGCTTTTCCAAGCCCAGCGTCAGCGTGGCCATGAAGCAGCTGCGGGAAAACGGCTATGTGGAGATGACCGACGGAAATTTCCTGCTGCTGACGGACAAGGGCCGGGAAATCGCGCAGCGGATGTATGAGCGGCACACCCTGCTGACCGACTGGCTGGTCTTTCTGGGGGTCGATCGGAAAACCGCCGCCGCCGACGCCTGCCGCATCGAACATGTGGTCAGCCAGGAGAGCTTTGAGAAAATCCGGGAGCATGTCCGCCGGGAGGGCGAATTTCCCCTGGAGGAATAGAATGCGCTGGAAACGACACCACCCGCGAGCCCTTGGCTCGCGGGTGGTTTTTATATGGCTTGGTTCAGTCCGGCACGGCGTAGGGATCGTCGTAGCTGTCCGGGTCATACTGGTAGCTATAGTCTACCGTACCCAGCAGACCCCGCAGGAAAGCGTTCGTGGTGTTGGAGTTGTACCATTTGCCGTCGGTTTTTCTCAGCATCAGCACCTCCATCTGGCCGTCCCCGGGGCTCAGGGATTCCCGCTCGGTATAGCGGACGATCGCCAAGGCATAGGTGTCCTTCCGGCCGGAGAAGACCTCCACCAGCTCGAGCTGAAGATTCGGCAGATCGCTGGCGGTGAGCCGGCTGTAATCGCTGGCGTTGTATTCGACGCCGGCCGGCAGGGCCAGCTCGGCGAAGAGGCGGACGTCCTTGTCGTCCAGGGCCTTTTGCAGCCCGGCGACCAGCCGTTCGGGCGAGGAGCGGAAGCTGGCCGTCGTGCTGCGCACCGCCCCGATAACCAGTGTGAGCACCACCACGGCGGCCACAGCCACGGCGGCGGCCAGCAGCTTGAAGCGGTGCTTTTTGAGAAAAGGGCCCACCGGGGACGGCTCCTTGGCGGAGGCGACCGGATGGCCCAAGGGGACACAGGCCCACCCGGAGCCGGGAACGGCGCTCCCGGCGGGCGGGGGCAGCGGCTCCCCAAAGGCCGCCTGCACCGCGGGGATGGGCGAGGCGACATAAGCGGCCGGTGGCCGGGAAGGCCGCTCCGCGACCGCGATCGCGGGTTCGGGCGGCGCGAAGGCCGCCGAAGCCGGATCGGTGCGGATGGGCGCCCCCGCGGCGGGGCCGGCAGCCGTATGCTCCAGCAGCTGCTCGATATGCCGCTGCCGGGCCGCCGGCTCGGCGGGCAGGCCGCAGTGGGGGCAGCGCGCCTCCCCCTCGTCATACAGCGTCGCGCACTGGGGACAGCGGATTTGATGGGTATCGGCCATGTTTTACACTCCCTTATCGATCCTTAAGGTAAGGGGGAACGCCCCCCGCCTCGCCCTTACCCGAGCACCAGCACCGGCAGGTGCAGCCGGTTGCCGAAGCGCAGGGAAAAGGTGCTGTTTCCAAGGCCCCGGCTGACCGCCATCTGAGTGTCGCCCCGCCGGTAGAGGCCGCTGGTGAAGGGGGGCAGCATTCCCTGCCCCGGGGCGTACAGCCCCTGACCGATCAGGCGCACCTGCCCGCCGTGGGCGTGGCCGCTGATGACCAGATCCCAGCCGGCGGCCTCGTACAGATACAGCCACTGAGGCTGATGGGCCAGGGCGATAACCGGCCGGGGGCAGGAGGCGGGCAAGGGCCGGGGCCGCTTGCGCTCCATGCCGTACAGGGTGAGGGTCTCCCCCTCCCTCTCCAGCAGCGTCCAGCCGTCCCGCAGCACCCGCACGCCCGCGCGCTCCAGCAGCCGGGCGTATTCCCCCGTCCGGCCGAACCGCAGCTCGTGATTGCCCGCCACCGCGTAGCAGGGCGCGACGGCGGCCAGCCGCCGCCCGAGATCCGTCAGGCCCTCCCGATCAAAGTCGGCATAGCTGTTGGTCAGATCGCCGGGGAGGACAATCACGTCGGGCCGCTGGAGGGCGACCAGGCGGGCCAGGCGGGCGGACGACACGCCGCCGCGGGGCAGGTGCACATCGGACACCACCGCGATTTTAAAGCCCCGGAAGGCGGCGGGCAGGCCGCTGAGGGCCACGGGGAGGGGCTCCACCTCCACGGACGTATTCTCCTGATACAGCCACAGGCCGGCCGAAAGCGCCGCGCCGGCGGCGGCCAGGCCCCATTTGGTTTCGGTTTTCATGCAGGCGCTCCTTTACATCAGACTATCACAAATCCTTGGAAATGAAAAGAGGGAACGCGGCGCCTACAGCGCTTTGACGTCGTCGGGCAGGGCGTAGCACATTTCCTCGTGATAGTCCGCGTCGGTCACCTTATCGCTGGGCAGCTTGATGTATTTCATCTCGGCCTCGGCCAGCACGTGGCCGTCCATATCGGTAATCTGGGCATGGCTTTTGACGAACCGGGAGGAGGCGGACAGGATGGTCCCCATCCCCTTGAGCGGCTCGTCGTAGGGGACGGGGCGGCGGTATTTGGTCTGCAGCTCCATGGTGACGGCCAGCACCTCGGGCTCGAACGCCCAATAGGCGCGGAAGCCCAGCTCGTCGAGCATGGCGGTGATCAGGCCCCCATGCACCCGGCCGGGATAGCTCTGATGCTCCTGCCGGTAGCGGAACAGGGTCATGACGCTGTCGTCCTCCATGACGTAGAAGGGGGCCTGAAGGCCGAAGGGGTTGTCCATGCCGCAGATGACGCACATCCGGCTGTTGTTCTGTTTATACTTGACCTGCATGACGAGAGACCTCCGTTATTTTAAAAACCGTTTCATCAGCCCGAGGCGCGGGGTGTAGGGCGGGTAGCGCACGGGCAGATCCAGATGGGTGGACTGGCTGACCACCGGCTTGTAATGGGTGAAGGTGTCGAACCCGAATTTGCCGTGATACCGGCCCATGCCGCTGTCCCCCACCCCGCCGAAGGGCAGGCGGTGGGTGGCCAGGTGCATGATGGTGTCGTTGACGCAGCCGCCGCCGAAGGACAGCTGACCGAGCACCCGCCGCACCGCTGCCGCGTCCTCGGAAAAAACGTACAGCGCCAGGGGGCGGGGCCGTTCCCGGACGAACCGGATCGCCTCGTCCAGCTCGTCGAAGCCCAGGACCGGCAGCAGGGGGCCGAAAATCTCCTCCTGCATCACGGGGGAGGCGGGGGTCACCCGATCCAGCACGGTGGGGGCGATGCGCAGGGCGGCGGCGTCGCACTCCCCGCCGACGGCGGCGTGCTCCCCGGCCATCAGGCCCACCAGCCGCTCGAAATGCTTCTCGTTGACGATGCGGGGGTATTCCTCCTTCTCCAGGGGACGGCGGCCCCAGAGGAAGCGCAGCTGCTTTTCCATCTCCCGCAGCAGCGCCGGCTTCACCCGGTTGTCCGCCAGGACGTAGTCGGGGGCGACGCAGGTCTGGCCGGCGTTGATGGTCTTGCCCCACAGGATCCGGCGGGCGGCCACCTTCAGGTTGGCCGTCGCGTCCACAATCACCGGGCTTTTGCCGCCCAGCTCCAGGGACACGGGGGTCAGGTGCCGGGACGCGGCCTCCATGACCACCCGGCCCACGGCCACGCTGCCGGTGAAAAAGATGGTGTCCCATTTCTGCTCGAGCAGCGCGGCGTTCTCCTGCCGGCCGCCCTCCACCACCGCCACATACTGGGCGGGAAAGACGGCGGACAGCAGCCGGGCCAGGGCCGCCGAGACGGCCGGCGCGTAGGCGGAGGGCTTGACCACCGCGCAGTTGCCCGCGGCCAGGGCGGCGATGAGGGGGTTGAGGGTCAGCTGCACCGGGTAGTTCCAGGGGGAGATGATCAGGGCCGTGCCGTAAGGCTCGGGCAGGATGCAGCCGGAGGCGGGAAACTGGAACAGGGGCAGGCGCACGTTTTTTGGCCGGGCCCAGCGGCGCAGATGCCCCAGGGCGCAGGACAGCTCGTCGTGCACGATGCCAAGCTCGGTCATATACGCCTCGCCGGCGGACTTGTTCAAATCCTGTTTCAGGGCGGCCAGCAGGGGCTCCTCTTCCGCCCGCAGGGCGGCCTGCAGGCGGCGGAGCTGCTCCTCCCGGAAGGCGACGGAGCGGGTGCGCCCGGAGTCGAAAAACCGCCTTTGGGCGGCGGCCAGCTCGGGAATCGTCATAGACATCCGTCCTTTCTAAGCTCTGCTTAGCATCGATTGACAAGGGGAAACGCGGTTTTTCGGCGTGAAAAGGGGTGCTGGCGGCGTTGTCCTCGTTGCCGGGCGCCGGCCCGGCGGCCTCGTCCGCCTTGCCATCTCCTCTTTTTCACTGCCGAAAAACTCCGAAGGACCTGCCGTCGGAGCAAAAAGGCGGCCAGCAAAGACCACTGAACGCCGCAGGCCACCTTTTTGGCCGACGGCAGGCGTGTTCGCCCTTGTCAATCGATGCTACCAGTATACCATAATCCGGACAAAAATGCGCCAAAATTTCCGCAAAAAAAGAGGCTGTCGCACCATGCGTTCGCTCTTCCGACATTCGCCGGGAGAGCGACGATATTCGCAGAGATAGGGCGCGTTGCAAAACCTTACATTTTGCAACGCGCCCTCCGCTGAGTTATTTCACCTTTTCCAGCTTCATGGCCAGGACGGTGATGTCGTCCTCCCGCTGGCCCTTCTGGCGTCGCCGGGCCTCGCTGGCGATTTCCTCCGCCAGGCGGGGCATGCCGCCCTTGTCGGCGTCGTAGTCCCGCAGGGCCTCCTCCACCCAGGCCACCCCCTCGCTGACCACCCCGTCGCTGAGAAGCAGCAGGATGTCCCCATCGGTGAGGGTGTCGGTGCTCCGCTCGAAATGAATATCCCGCAGGATGCCCACCGGCAGGGAGGATTTTTCGATGCGGCTGACCCGGCCCATGCTGCGCAGCAGGGAGACCGTGGCCCCGGCCTTGAGGCTTTCCATCCGGCCGGAGAACAAATCGATGCTGGCCACGTCCAGGGTGGCCAGGCTCTCGTCCCCCGCTTTGACCATCAGCGCGGAATTGACCAGCCTGAGCACGCTGTCCTGCCCAAAGCCGGCCTTCAGCAGCCGGGAGGTCAGGCCCACGGCCATGGCGCCGTCCACCGCCGCCCGGCCGCCGCTGCCCATGCCGTCGCTGAGCACGGCTACCATCCGGCCGCCGCCGTCCGCGAAGGTCTCGAAGGCGTCGCCGCACAGCTTCTCGTTGGAACAGTTCAGCTGGGCCGAGCCGATGTTCAGTTTATAGGCCGGCTTTTCCGACAGGGAGATTTTCACCGCGTCCCCGATCCGGGCGGCGACGGGATGGTCGAACTCCCGGCCGCAGGCGTCGCAGATATCCCGGAACCAGCGGCTCTGCCGCAGCTTGATGCCCGCGTCGGCCGCCAGGATTTCCACCGACATCCGCCCCGTCTTGCCCACGAAGCAGACCGCGTCCTCCACCAGCAGGCCGTGATCCTCGCACACCGCCATCACCCGGGCCGCCGCTTCGGTATCCACCTGCTGGGCGCCGGTGAAGTTCTCCGACAGCTCGTCGAGCAGCTCGGACATGCCGGCGAACTGGTCGGTGATGACCGTGCGGATTTCGGACAGCCGCCGCCAGGCGCCTTCCCGTATCAGGTATTCGTTATAGCCGTTGTTCACCTTGCGGGTCACTTCCTCCAGCCGGCCGCAGTGGCGGGCCAGGTGGCCGGTGACCTGAGACTTGTCCACCTGGCCCTTCTCCCGCAGGAGGGGCGTCAGGTCGTTGAGGGAGGACATGGTGTCGGAAAAGCAGGTGTCCCAGCAGTACATCCGCAGGCCGCAGACCCGGCAGACGCTGTCCGACACCCCCCGGTAGACCGAGCCGAGATCCGGGGCGCTCAGGCCCGCAAGCTTCTGGGAGACGGAATCCACGGTGGTGGCCACCTCTCCCATGGCTTTGGAGGCATAGTCCAGCTTCATCACCATGGAGCGGCGCAGGCCCTCCACCGCCGGGATGTCCCGGCCCCGGACGAAGAAGCGGTTGATTTTCCGATCCACCGATTTGGGCAGGGCCACGAACAGCACACTGCCGCCCAGCACCTCATAAATGCTGGCCACCACCAGCAGGTCGGTGGCGGTGATCATAAAGACGATAATGTTGGACACGAGAAAGGCCCCGGCGGCGGCGAACTTGCCGAACCGGGCGAAGATGCCCGCCATCAGGCCGCCGAAGGCATAGGCCGCGGCCAGCACCAGGTGCTCGGGGCTGGCCAGCGCCATGGTCACGCCCAGCACAATGCCGGCGATGGCGCCGCCCTGCTCCTTGCCGCAGCGGGCCAGCAGCAGCACCAGCACCACGGCCAGGATCCGGCCGGGCGAGATGCCGGAGAACTCCACGGCCGACACCGCCATAAGCGCCACTGCGCCGGTGACCACGATGGCCGCCTGCTGCTGAGCCGACAGGGTGGGGACGTTCCCCTCCCCCGCCACATGGACGGTCACCGCCATGAAGTAGGCGAAGCCGCCGGCGATCAGGCTTTCCGCGATGACTATGAGCGCCTTATAGACGTCCGCCCCGCCCGCCAGGCTCATGGCCGCGCCGGTCACGGCGGTGGCGAGGAAGGCGAGCACCGGCGCGAAGCCGGTGCGCTTGGAAATGGCGGGCAGGGAGCCGAGGGCCCACCGGATCCCGCCCACGGCGGCCACGGCGGCGATATACCGCAGAGGGAAGGCGGTGCCCATGGGCAGCAGATACCCGACCACCGTGGCCAGATACACCACCACCGCCCCAGGGCCGGACACGGCGGCGGCCACCCCGACGCCGAAGGGCGCCATGCCGCCGTAGACGGAGGCGCGGGGCACGATGAGCCCGATCAACGCCCAGAGCGCCACGAGGGCGACCTGCCGGACAGGTTCCCCCCGCAGGGTCTGTTCCCCCCGTGTCGAAACGCCGGATTCCACGGCTTGTCCACCTGTGGGATTGGGTTCTCCCCCGGCGTATGCTTTCTGTTTCAACATCCTCACCACCACTAAGATTTCAGTGTTTCCATTATATGGCGGCGGGGGCGGCGAATGTGTCGGAATCGGTGGGCGCATCCTGGAATTTGAGGGCGAAAGAGGTAGAAGAAGCAAAAGAAAGCGGGAACCGGCACCGTTTCCCGGAGATCGGCCGCTTTGGAGGAGAAGGCGCCCGAAAACGGGCCGCTAGGGTAAGGCGAGGGGGAGCGACGATGAAATCCAGTGGTTGGCCTGGTATAGGGCATTTCCTCCGCCAAGTCGCCGCTGAGCCGTCAGGCGTGATGCATTCAGCGCTTGCCTGGGGGTTGCGGTCCTGTGAAAAAAGGCGTATACTGTGCCCATAAAAGGGTGCTCGCCTTTTTAAACGGTACGGAGGAAAGGAATGGTCATGTATGAAGCAGTATCTCATTCCCCATGAAGGCCGCTTTTTCAAAGCCAACCTGCACGCCCACAGCACCTTTTCCGACGGGCGGCTCACCCCCGCGCAGATGAAGGGTCTCTACCAAACCGGCGGGTATTCCGTCATCGCCTTCACCGACCACAATGTTCTCCAGTGGCACAAGGATCTGGACGCTCCGAACTTTCTGGCCCTCTGCGGCTACGAGGTAGACGTCTGCGAGACGGCGCCCGACGGGTATTCCCGCTGCTGCCACCTGTGCGCCATTTCCCGGGATCCGGAGCACGCGGTGCTCATCCCCCGGCCGACGGCCTATTCCCCCGCGGCCATCAACGCCACCATCCGCGCCCTGCGCGAGGCGGATTTTATCGTGCATTACAACCATCCCTCCTGGTCGGCGGAGGAGCCGGAGAACTACCTGCAATACGAAGGGCTGACCGCCTTCGAGATTTACAACCACGGCTGCGAGGTGGCCTCTGGCGACGGGGACGACCGCGCCCATTACGCCGCCCTGCTGAACCATGGCAAGCGGCTGTTCTGCATCGCCACCGACGACAACCACAACGCGGGCGGCGAATCCGACGCCATGGGCGGCTTCACCATGATCAAGGCCCCGGTCCTCGCCTACGACGCGATTATCAAGGCCCTGGACGCGGGGGACTACTACTGCTCCACCGGCCCGGAAATCCACGATCTCTATCTGGAGGACGGCCGGCTGTGCCTGGACTGCTCGCCGGTGCGCCGCATCGCGCTGCAGTGCAAGGGCATCGGCTCCGCCGCCGGCCGCTGCGCCGAGGAAGACTGCCTGACCCATTTCGAATGGGAGATCCCCGCCGACGCGGCCGAGCGGTTCGGCTTCCTGCGCTTCGTCCTGACCGACAGCCAGGGCCGCAGGGCGTTCACCAATCCCTATTATCCGGCATAACCAGAAAGGGAATCGCCCCGGGCGATTCCCTTTCGGTTTCTCATGTGGGAGGATGCCTGAGCATCTCCTCCAGGCGGCGGGCGTAGGCCCGCCGCTTTTCCGTTTCCTCCGGCGCGGGGATGTAGGCCCCGCCCTCGCTTTTCAAGACGTCCCCCGGCTTCGCCCCGGCGGGCAGCTGCTCCCGAGGCACGGCGAACGTCCGCTCCTCGTCGTCCTCCAGCACCGCCTGGGCGCCCTCGAACCGGTCGATGGTCACATAGGTCATACGCTCACAGCCTTTCCCACCGCCCCCTATGGGGCGGCGGTTCCTTTTTCGGTGGTGATGGTTATCTGGCTGCCGTCGGTGGCGGCCACGACGGTGCCGTTCAAATCGCTGCGATAAGCCGTGATGTTCCGCGCCTTCAGCTTATTAAGCGTCGACTTGTCCGGGTGCCCGTAAGAGTTCCCTGCCCCGCAGGTGACAAAGGCGTACCGGGGCTTCACCGCGTCGAGCAGCTTGTCCGTGGTGGAGGTGTCGCTGCCGTGGTGGCCCACCTTGATCACGTCGGCGGACAAATCCAGGCCCTTGCTCAGCAGCTCGGCCTCCGCCTGCTTTTCCGCGTCCCCCATGAACAGGAACTTTTTGGCCCCGAAGGTCACCTTGCAGACGACCGATTGGTTGTTGTTCTCCTCAAACTCCGCCGCCGGGCCGAGAATGTCCAGCACGGCGTCCCCCAGGGGATACCGGGCGCCCGGCTTGGCCTCGGTGATCTTCACCCCCTTGCCCGCCAGGGCCTCCAGCATGCCCGTATAGGTCTTGGTGGTGGGGGTATACCCCTCCGGCATGGTGGCCATTAAAAAGGCATCGATGTCCATGCCGTTTATCACCGTCTTCATCCCGCCGATGTGATCGGCGTCCGCGTGGGTGGCGATGACCATGTCCAGCTTGTCCACCCCCTGCTCCCGCAGGTAGGCGAGCACCCGCTCCCCGTCGTCCTTCTCTCCCGCGTCGATGAGGAGGCTGGCCCCTTTATTTTGCACCAGGATGGCGTCGGCGTTCCCCACGTCGATGACGTGGACCCTGAGCTCGCTGTCCAGCGGCTCCGCCTCGGCCAGGCCGACCTTTTGAAAAATCTCCTTCCAGGTGGGCAGGAAGGGCCTGGTCATCTGCTCGCTCAGGGTGACGAGAACGCAGAAGGCGGCCGCCAGGCTGACGAGCAGGATCCCCGCCCAAAAGCGGCGTCTGTGCCGCCGCTCCCGCTCCTTTTTAGTCATCCGTTTCTTTGCCGCCATACGTCTCCTCCTGCCGCCCCAGCAGCCAGTTCACGTCCACCTTCAGGATGTCGGCCAGCGCCGCCAGCTCGTAGTCGAATACCGGCCGTCTCTGCCCTTCCAAGAGGGACACGGAGGAGGCGCTGATATCAATACCGCGGATTTGCAGCCGGGCCATCAACTCGTTTTGCGTCAGCCCCATGGCGATTCTGGCTTCCGTCACCCGGCGGCCTACCACATTGCGATCGCCATAATTCAATTTGCGTGTATTCACGCGCCCACCTCCTTTTGCAATAGTATTCTAGCCAAAATTAGCGTCGATAATATTGATGAAATTCATATTGGAGATCCGCTTACACGCAAAAAATCCCCCGAAAAGGCTCGCAGTCCTTTTCGGGGGATGATTTTCTTCTCTTTTCTGTTTCAAGAGCGCCGGCGCGGCGGCTTTCGCTTGGCCGGCGTCCCTCGCCGGGGCGCGCCGCCCGGGCGGGCGCCGGGGGCTTTGCCGGTCTCGGGCGCGGCCAGGCAGTCGGGGCCGGTGCCAATGAGATCAAAGCGGCCCGCCTTTTTCAGCGCCGCCAGCACCAGCGGCCGGTTTTCGGGGCGGAAATATTGCAGCAGGGCCCGCTGCTCCGCCTTCTCCCGCGGCGTGCGGGGGACGTACACCGGCTTCAGGGTATACGGGTCGAGGCCGGTGTAAAACATGCAGGTGGACACCGTGCCGGGGGTGGGATAAAAATCCTGCACCTGCTCGGGGTGCAGCCCCTCCCGCTTGAGAAACACGGAAAGCTCGATGGCGTCCCGCATGGTGCTGCCGGGATGGGAGGACATGAGGTAGGGCACCAGATACTGCTTCTTGCCCGCGCTCTTGGTCAGCTCGTAGAACCGCTTTTGGAACCGGCGGTAGGTGTCGATGGGGGGCTTGCCCATGCAGGAAAGCACCGGGGCGGAGCAATGCTCCGGCGCCACCTTGAGCTGGCCGCTGATGTGGTGCTCCACCAGCTCTTTGAAGAAGCTCTCGTCCGGGTCGGCCAGCAGGTAGTCGAAGCGGATGCCGGAGCGGATGAACACCTTCTTGATCCCCGGCAGCTTCCGCAGCCGGCGCAGCAGATGGAGATACTCGCTGTGATCCGCCCGCAGGGCGGGGCAGGGCTGCGGCGCGAGGCATTTTTTCCCCTTGCACAGCCCCTTGGTCAGCTGCCCCTGGCAGGAGGGGCGGCGGAAGTTGGCCGTCGGCCCGCCCACGTCGTGGATATAGCCCTTGAAGCCCGGCAGCTTGACCAGCTTTTCAGCCTCCCGCACCACCGACTCCTCGCTGCGGCAGGCGATCCGCCGGCCCTGATGATAGGCCAGGGAGCAGAAATTGCAGGCCCCGAAGCAGCCCCGGTTGTGGGTGATGGAGAAGCGCACCTCCTCGATGCCCGGCACCCCGCCCAGCGCCTCGTAGCTGGGGTGATACGCCCGCTCGTAGGGCAGCTCGTACACCCAGTCGAAGGTTTCCGTGTCCAGCATGGGCATGGGCGGGTTCTGCACCACGATGGTATCGCCGTGGCGCTGGATGACGGTCTTGCCCCGCACCTCGTCCTGCTCGTCCTGCTGGATGCGGCAGGATATGGCGTACTGCCGCTTGCCCGCCTCGTCGGGGACGCGCACCTGCTCGTAAGAGGGGCATTCGGCGCAGGGGCGGGGGGCGTACTCCCGCGCCGGCACGGCGTAGCAGGTGCCCCGGATATCGGTCAGCTCGCTCACCGGCTCCCCTTCGGAGAGGCGGCGGGCGATCTCCATGGTCTGCCTCTCCCCCATGCCGAAGGTGAGCAGATCCGCCCCGCTGTCCAGCAGGATGGAGGGCCGCACCCGGTCGTCCCAATAGTCGTAATGGGCGAACCGGCGCAGAGAGGCCTCCAGCCCGCCGATGATAATGGGGCAGTCGGGATAGGCCTGCCGCGCCTGCCGGCAGTAGACGATGACCGCCCGGTCGGGCCGCGCCCCCGCCTTGCCGCCGGCGGTATAGGCGTCGTCGCTGCGTTTCTTCTTGGCGGCGGTGTAGTGGGCCACCATGGAGTCGATGTTGCCCCCGCTGATGAAGAAGCCCAGGGTGGGCCGCCCGAAGCGGGTGAAATCCGCCGCGCTTCGCGGCTGCGGCAGGATGCACACCCGCCAGCCGCAGGCCTCCAGCACCCGGGACAGGATGGCGATGCCGAAGGAGGGGTGGTCGACATAAGCGTCCCCCGTGACCAGCACCGCGTCCGCGCAGTCCCAGCCCCTGTCCAACATCTCCTCTTTGGTGATAGGCAAAAACGGCATAGCGCCCGTCCTTTCTGTTACCGTGTAACCGGATGTTCCCAACAATATTTATCTGGCTACTTCCCCTGTACTGTACGATACCTATACTATCTTTATATAAACTCGGTTACACCAGTAACAAAGTGGAAAAACCCCAGCATTCATGCGGGTTACCGGGGTGTTACCCGATTGTAACCGAATGGCATCCGGTTACAAAATTTCCGTGAACCTGTACAGATTCGACCTATTAACCGAGGCAAAGATTGTGACGCGAAATATTCAGCCAGGCACAGCAGAAGGACGGGGCCGCTGCTTCACGCCTCATGCTGCAGCGGCTCCGTCCCCAGCGTTATTCCTCGTCCCCGTCCTCGCGGCTGAGGCTCATTTCCTGCCATTGCTGACGGGTGATCAGCACCTGGCGGGGCTTGCTGCCCTCATGCGGCCCGATGATGTGCCGCTCCTCGAGCTGGTCCATAATCCGGCCTGCCCGGGCATAGCCCAGGCGCAGCCGCCGCTGGAGCATGGAGGTGGAGGCCATGCCCGCCTCCACCACCGCCTCGATGGCCTGGGGCAGCATGTCGTCCTCGTCCCCGTCGCCCAGGTCGTCTCCGCCGCCCTTGCCAGAGGTTTTGCCGCTGGCCGCGGCCTGGCGCTCGATTTCGTCGATGATCTGCTGGTCGTATTCCTGCTTTTCGGTGTTCTTGAGGAAATCCACCACCGATTCCACTTCCCGGTTGGTCACGAAGCAGCCCTGCACCCGCAGAGGCTTGGGCTGGCCCACCGGCATGAACAGCATATCGCCGTAGCCCAGCAGCTTCTCCGCCCCGCCGGCGTCCAGGATGGTGCGGGAGTCCACCGCCGACGCCACGGTCAGCGCCAGGCGGGAGGGAATGTTGGCCTTGATGAGGCCGGTGATGACATCCACCGAGGGGCGCTGGGTGGCGATGACCATATGCATCCCCGCCGCCCGGGCCATCTGAGCCAGGCGTATGATGGAATCCTCCACCTCGCTGGCCGCGGCCATCATCAGGTCGGCCAGCTCGTCAATAACGATGAGAATAAGCGGCAGCTCTTTGAGGGTGTCGCTCTTGCGGGCCAGGGCGTTGTAGGACTGGAGATCCCGCACGTTGTTCTCGGCAAAGGTCTTGTACCGGCCCAGCATCTCGTTGACGGCCCAGCCCAGGGCCCCCGCCGCCTTGCGCGGGTCGGTGACCACCGGCACCAGCAGGTGGGGGATGCCGTTGTAAATCCCAAATTCCACCTGCTTGGGGTCGATGAGCATGATCTTGACTTCCTTGGGCGACGCCCGGTAGAGCACCGACTGGATCATCGAGTTGGTGCACACCGATTTGCCCGATCCGGTGGTGCCGGCGATGAGCAGATGGGGCATTTTGGCGAGGTCCGCCAGGATGATTTTGCCTTCGATATCCTTGCCCAGGGCCACCGTCAGCTTGCCCTTGGCGCAGGAAAACTCGGTGGTGTCCAGCAGTTCCCTGAGGCAGACCACCTTGCGGCTCTTGTTGGGCACCTCGATGCCCACGGCCGCCTTGTTGGGGATGGGTGCCTCGATGCGCACCCCGGTGGTGGCGAGCCTCAGAGCAATGTCGTCCGCCAGGCCGGTGATCCGGCTGATCTTCACCCCGGCGCTGGGCTCCAGCTCGAACCGGGTGACCGAGGGGCCGCGGGTGACGTCAATGACCTTGGTGCTCACCCCAAAGTCCTTGAGGGTGCCCACCAGCAGCTTGGACAGCCCCTGCACGTCCAGCTCGCCGGCCGCGTCGTTGGCCGCCTTGGGCTCGTCCAGCAGGGACATGGGCGGATAGCGGTAGCCGTCCTCCTCCTCGGGAAACAGGGAGGTCTGGGTGGGCGGGGCGAACCCGGTCTTGGCCGCCTTATCCGGCTTGTCCTCCCCCGGCTTCTCCTTGGCCTTCAGGATGTCGTCCAGCTTGGGGGGCGGGGCTTCTTCCTGCGCCTGAATATCCCGGGCCGCCTTTTCCAGCGCCGCCAGCTTGTCCGACTTGACAGGCGGCTGTTCGGGCGAAAGCTCCTGCGCCGTCTCGGGCAGGGGGGCGGGGGGCGCGGCCTTGCGGCGGCCGGGCTTCGCCGGCTCCTCCTCATACCCGTCGCCCAGGTCGATGTCGATGGGCGCGGCCTTGCGCTGCCGCCGCTCGGCGGACACGGACATGGCCGTCTCGATGGATTCCCTGGTCTTTTTCACCGGCTTATAGGCGGTGCGGAACAGGGACAGGATGGTGGTGCCGGTCACCAGCATCAGGAACATGCCGATGAGCAGGAAAATGATGATTTTCGCCCCCAGGTCGGTGAAGGCGTATTCCAGCGGGTAGCCCAGCAGCACCCCGAGCACCCCGCCGCTGTGCAGGGCGATGCCGTCCATATAGCCCTGGCCGATGGCCTTGAAGTAATTGATCCCCTCCGGCGAGGTGGTGCATATGTAGATGGCGCTGCCCAGCATCACCAGCAGCAGCACGCACTGCCACAGCTTGGAGCTGATGCTGCCGATGGGCTTTTCCATGGCGGCGATGACCGCGATATACCCCATCAGCACCGGCAGCACGAACGCGCAGATGCCGAACAGCCCCAGCAGCAGCTTGTGCAGCTGCCCCCACAGGCTGGCCCCGGGAATAAGCACGAGAGCCAGCAGCAGCAGGGCGCCGAAAAACAGCAGGATGGCCGCGACCTGATGCCGGGCGCTGGCCTGCTCGGCCGTCGGCTTCCCCTTTTTGCGGCTGTTGGCCTCCGCTTTGGCGGAGGAGGGCCGCGATTTGGTTGTGGTTTTTCTCTGCGCCATGGACAAACCCCTCGATTATGTAATGTGCCCGCTTCCGCGGGCCGGAATTCCGGCATCAGTCGGCCGGGTGGGCGGCGGGTTCCTCCGTCTGCTTCGCCCGGTTCTCGTCGATCATGGTATTGAGCGCGCCGATGGCATCCGACAGGCTTCCCAGCCCGTCGATGAGGCCCTCCTTCACCGCGTCCTCCCCGTCCAGCACGCTGCCCACGTCGGTGGCCAGCTCGTCGGTGTTCATGCACAGCTCGGTGAACCGTTTGGGGGACATATGGGAGTTGGACGTGACGAAGGTGGTAATCCGCTCCTGCATCCGCTGAAAATACGTGAAGGCCTGGGGCACGCCCAGCACCAGGCCGTTGATGCGCACCGGATGGATGGTCATGGTGGCCGTGGAAGCGATGAACGACTTCTTGGCCGCCACCGCCAGGGGCACCCCGATGGAATGCCCGCCGCCCAGCACCAGGGACACCGTGGGCTTGGTCATTCCGGCGATCAGTTCCGCCAGGGCCAGCCCCGCCTCGATGTCGCCGCCCACGGTGTTGAGCAGGATAAGCAGGCCCTCGATCTCCTGGCTTTCCTCGATGGCCACCAGCTGCGGGATGACGTGCTCGTATTTGGTGGTCTTGTTTTCCTGGGGCAGGGCGTAATGCCCCTCGATTTGCCCAATAATGGTCAGGCAGTGGATGGTATGCCGGCCGTCATTGGTGGTCACCGCCCCGTTTTCCACCACGTCCTTCAGCTGCCCCTGCAGGGAGGCGGCCTCCTCCGGCGTCTCGCCGTTGGTATTTGTGTTCGTCTGGCTCATCGCGATCACCTCTCCGGTAGTGTTACCCGCAGAGGCGTCAATTATGAAAGCCGCCGTTTATTTTATCGCGGCGGGCGCTTGTTCCGTGTCGGATTCCGCCGGGCGGGCGATCACCTTGGCCCGGCCGGCCTTGATTTTCGCGTTGGCCAGCATCAGCTTGATGCGGTTCTCCTGGTTGATGCGGGTGGCGCCGGGATCGTAGTCGATGCACACGATGTTGGCGTCGGCGTGGTTGTTTTTGATTTTGCGCACCATGCCCTTGCCCGCCACATGGTTGGGCAGGCAGCCGAAGGGCTGGGTGCACACGATGTTGCACACGCCCGAGTCGATGAGCTCCAGCATCTCCCCCGTGAGGAGCCAGCCCTCGCCCATCTTGTTGCCGTAGCCGAGGTAGCCCTTGACCAGCTCCTTGAGATGGTCGAAGGTGCAGGGCTTGCGGAACTCGGGATGCCGCCCGATGGCCGCGATCATGTCGTCCTGCAGACGGCGGACGTATTTTTTCAAAAAGCCCGCGCCGATGTAGGTGGCCGTCTTGCCGCCGTAAATCTTATGATCCTCCACCCGGTTGTCGCATTTGAACAGGATGAAATCGGTCAGCCCGGGCACCACCGGCTCGCAGTCCTCCGACCGCAGGAAATCCTCCAGGTTGTTGTTGCCCAGGGGGGCGAATTTGACATAGATTTCCCCCACAATCCCCACCCGCACCTTGGGCACCCGATGGACCGGGATGGAGGCGAAATCGTCGGAAATCGCATTAAAGTTCTCCCGCACGTGGCCCTTGCTGAACGCGCCCTTGCGGGTGAAATCCTCCACCAGCCGCTCCACCCAGGCGGCGATGCGGCGGTCGGTCTCCCCCTCCACGATTTCATAGGGGCGGCACTGGTTGGCCATGTGCACGATTAAGTCCCCGTAAATCATGGAATAGGCCATGCGCATGATCATGCCCAGCCCCAGGGAAAAACCCGGGTTTTTCTCGAGCCCCGACAGGTTGACCGACACCACCGGGATGTAGTCGTAGCCCGCGCGGTGCAGGGCCTTGCGCAGCAGATGGATGTAGTTGGACGCGCGGCACCCGCCGCCCGTCTGGGTGATGAGCAGCCCCAGCTTATGGGGATCGTACTTGCCGCTTTTGACGGCATCCAGCAGCTGGCCGATGACCAGCAGCGCGGGATAGCAGGTGTCGTTGTGGACGTATTTGAGCCCCTCGTCCACGATACCGCGGTGGTTGGTGGTCAGCATATCCACCTTGTAGCCTTCCAGCTCGAAGACCTTCTTGAGCATGGTAAAATGCACCGGCAGCATCTGGGGCATGAGAAGGGTGTACTCCTTCTTCATCTCTTCGGTGAAGAGCAGCCGCCCTTCCTCGTTATACAGCAGTTCGGCCATACGTTGTTTCCTTTCCATGGGATCGTTGTCTCAAAATGCGGGACCTCGTTCCGGCCCCTCAGCCCGCGTCGGCCGGCGCGTCCTCGCGCGCGTCCATGGCGGCCAGCAGGCTGCGGATGCGGATTTTCACCGCGCCCAGGTTATTGATTTCGTCGATCTTCAGCTGGGTATAGAGCTTGCCGCCCCGCTCCAGGATGGCGCGCACCTCGTCGGTGGTGATGGCGTCAATGCCGCACCCGAAGCTCACCAGCTGCACCAGCTGCATATCCGGCTGGGTGGTGACGTATTCGGCGGCGGCGTACAGCCGGCTGTGGTAGGTCCACTGGTTGAGCACCTGCACCGGCTTCTTCTGGCCCAGGTGGGCCACCGCGTCCTCGGTCACCACCACCAGGCCGAAGGAGGCGATCAGGCCGTCGATGCCGTGATTGATTTCCGGGTCGATGTGGTAAGGCCGGCCGGACAGCACAATGATCCGCTTGCCGTTCTGTCTGGCGTAGGCGACCATTTCCTCGCCCTTCTGGCGGATGGCCTGCATGTACGCGTCATGGGCGGCGTAGGCCGCCTTGGCCGCTTTTTTGATTTCCGCGGCCGGGAGATGCAGCTCCTGCCCAAAGTATTCCGCCGCCTTTTTGGCGAAGTCCTTCGGCCGGTGAATGCCGAAATACGGGGTCATATACCGGATTTCGGACAGCTGCGCCACGTTGGCCGCCAGCAGCTCGGGATAATAGGCCACCACCGGGCAGTTATAATGGTTGTCGCCCCGCTCCTCGTCGAAATTGTAGGGCAGGCAGGGGTAGAAGATGGCGTCCACCCCCATTTCCAGCAGCTTTTCCACATGCCCGTGCATCAGCTTGGCCGGATAGCACACCGTGTCCGACGGGATGGTGTGCTGCCCGCAGGCGTACAGCTCCCGGTTGGACTCGGGAGACAGCACCACCTCATAGCCCAGAGTGGTGAAAAACGCGTGCCAGAAGGGCAGGTTTTCATACAGGTTGAGCCCCAGGGGGATGCCGATGCGCCCCCGCCGGTTCTCCCCGCCCTGCAGGGAGCGGATGTAATCGTATTTCCATTTATACAGGTTGGGAACGTCCTTCTGCTTGCCTTTGCCCAGCGGGCGCTCGCACCGGTTGCCCGAAATGAACCGCCGGTTGCCGCCGAAGGAGTTGATGGTCAGCTGGCAGTGGTTGCCGCACAGGCCGCACTGGCTGGATTTCGCCGTATGGACAAAATCCTTCAGCTCCTCCGGCGTGAGGACGCCGGAACGCTCCCCTTCCAGCCGGCCGGCCGCCGCCGCGTCCCGGGCGGCCAGGGCCGCGCCGTACGCGCCCATGATGCCCGCGATGGTGGGCCGCACGACCTCGGCGCCCAGCTCCAGCTCGAAGCTGCGCAGCACCGCGTCGTTGAGGAAGGTGCCGCCCTGCACCACGATGTGCTGCCCCAGCTCGGCCGGGTCGGCGGCGCGGATGACCTTGTAAATCGCGTTTTTGACGATGCTGATGGACAGGCCGGCGGAGATGTCGTCCACCCCCGCGCCCTCCTTCTGGGCCTGCTTGACCGAGGAGTTCATGAACACCGTGCAGCGAGAGCCGAGATCCACCGGCTTTTCCGCCCGCAGCCCCAGCTTCGAGAAGGTCGCGATGTCATAGCCCAGCGCCTTGGCAAAGGTCTCAATGAAGGAGCCGCATCCAGAGGAGCAGGCCTCGTTGAGCAGGATGCTGTCGATGGCGCCGCCCCGCACCTTGAAGCATTTCATGTCCTGCCCGCCGATGTCGATGATGAAATCCACCTGCGGGCTGAAATGCCGGGCCGCCCGGTAATGGGCCACCGTCTCCACCAGCCCCAGGTCGATGTGAAACGCGTTTTTCACCAGCTCCTCGCCGTAGCCGGTGGCCGCGCTGCCCCGGATGACCACCCGGTCGCCGAAGCGGCGGTAGATTTCCTTCAGCTGCTCCAGCACCACTTGGACGGGATTGCCCTGGTTGGAGGCGTAATAGGTGTACAGCAGCCCGCCGTCCGGGGAGACCAGCGCCACCTTGGTGGTGGTGGATCCGGCGTCCACGCCGAGATAGGCGTCCCCCGTGTAGCCGTCCGCGTCCATGGGGGGCGGGCAAGCCGCCGCGTGCCGGGCGGCAAAGGCCTCGTACTCCTCGTCGGAGGCGAAGAGGGGAGGCATGGTGTTGGTGGTGTTCTTCTGGGCCGAGGCGTCCTGGATGCGGGCCATCAGCTCCTCGAAGCGCACCGGCTCGGTGTTCTCCGCGTAGCAGGCCGCGCCCACCGCCACGAACACGTCGGCGTTGTCGGGGAACACGGCGTGCTCCTCGTCCAGCTTCAGGGTGTCCACAAACCGCTCCCGCAGGCCCTTCAGGAAGAAGAGCGGACCGCCCAGGAACAGCACCTTGCCCTTGATTTCCCGCCCCTGCGCCAGGCCGGCCACCGTCTGGTTGACCACCGCTTGGAAAATGCTGGCCGCGATGTCGGCCTTCTGCGCGCCCTGGTTGAGCAGGGGCTGTATATCCGATTTGGCAAACACGCCGCAGCGGGACGCGATGGCATACAGCTTCTCATGCTGGAGGCTGAGCGCGTCCAGCTCGTCGGCGGTGATGTTCAGCAGGGTGGCCATCTGGTCGATGAAGGCCCCGGTGCCCCCGGCGCAGGAGCCGTTCATCCGCTCCTCCAGCCCGCCGGTCAGGAAAATGATTTTGGCGTCCTCGCCGCCCAGCTCCACCACCACGTCGGTGTCGGGGATGAAGCGCTCCACCGCCCCCGCGGTGGCAAAAACCTCCTGAACGAATTCGATGCCGGAGGCATTTGCCACCCCCAGGCCGGCGGAGCCGGTGATCGCCACCTGCACCTCCTGCCCGCCCAGGGTATCGGTCAGCCGCTCCAGCATCTCGGCGGTCTTCTCCCGCACCTTGGACATGTGGCGTTCGTAGGTTTTGAATATGGTCCGGTCGCTGTCGTCCAGCACCACCACCTTGACGGTGGTGGAGCCGATGTCGATTCCTATACGCAAAACATGTGCCTCCTGTTATGAAAGGCCGGCAGCCCGGCCAAAAAATCGAGAATCTCCCTCCGCCGAACCCCGGCCCGGCGGACGATTCCCTTTATTATAGCATTTCGGACGAAAAAGAGCAAGGGAAAGACTTGGGGAAGCGCCTCCAATTACCCGCCCGCGTTATCGTCTTTCCACTTTTTATAACAGACCAGCGCCAGCAGGAGATAGTCTTCTTTTTCCAGGGCTTTCCTCGCCATGTCTTTTACGGCTCGATCCGTCAGCTTTTCCCCCCGTGCGAATTGGTCGGCCATGCTTTTGTTTTCAAGCACCCAGCAGACGGCCCGCTGTGCTTTTTCAGGCAGTCTGCTGAATTCCTGTTCCAGGTAGCCGCATTCCGGCCCGTTCTCGTTCATAAAGCTCATCTTCCTTTCTTTTTCTTGTGCACCTCCTTGGTTTTACCACAGATCATGAATTGCCATTGGAATGTATACATTCCAATGGCAATAATTAAGAAAAAATTAAAAATTAACTATACTCTTTTGGATCGCAGCAGCGCTTTAAGGCTTGCCGCCCCTTGACAAAACCCGCGTGTTATACTATCATACAAATAGATGGTGGCACTACCGAAAGGCGGTTGTCCCCTCGTGCGACTAGAAGTAAGCCGAAGCGTTGGGGAACGGGCGGCTTACTTCTTTTTTATGGCGGAAATAATCACGCCGATAATGCCGATTACCACAAGGCAGAACTGAAACAGCTCTGGATATGTAACCATCAGCATCCCCTCCTTTCACAGGAGGGAAAAAGAAGCGTTCTCCCTCCCAGAGAATGGGAGGAGACAACCGCCTTGAAACCGCGCGCGGCTTCTCTGCCGCCGGTAGTGCCACCGGGAAAAGTATACCACTCTCTGTTGGATTGTCAATAGAGGACGTCGTTGCCTAAAGGCGGTTGTTCCCCTCGTGGCGCAGCCAAAGCGTCCCTATCTTATATCCTAATATTATGGGGCCCAGTTCACCCTGGCCTTGAGCGTGTTTTTTCCTTGGTAACCGTCGCCTCCGGCTTTTTGCCGGAGGTTTTTTCATTTTCGTCGATCCCCGGAAAATGGGCGATTTACTTTCCGGCCCGCGCGTGGTTGAATACGATGGGAGACTGTGTCTCTCGACTGGTATCACCACATGCTGAAAGGACTGTAGCCTCATGCGGCAACCCATCCGGCGCTATTTTCCCGCTCTGATCGCCCTGCTGCTTGTACCCGCGCTGTCTGCCTGCTCTCGCCCGACCGCGCCCGGCGAAAGCGGCGCCGCCTCGTCCGCCCCTCAGACATCGCCTCTCGCCGCCCGTCCGGCCTATACCACCGCCGTGCCTGAGAACGCGGAAATCTTCCGGCCCGAGGATTACGGCGCGAAGGGCGACGGATCCACCGACGACGGCCCCGCCGTTTCCCGGGCCGTGGAGGCCGCCATGGCCAGCGCGAAGCCCGAAAAGGTGCTCCTGTTCCGGAAGGACGCCACCTACCGGCTGGCCTCCGCCCCGGAGGAAAACAGCCTAAAGCGGGTGTTCAGCCTCATCGGCGGCGAGAACCTCCGCATCCTGGGGGATCACACCCGTCTGCTGATGAAAGCCCCCTACCGCGTCGCCTACTTCAAGCAGTGCCGGAACGTGGAGTTTTCCGGCTTTATCATCGACTATTCCCCGAAGCCCTTCGTCCTGGGCACCGTCGCCGCCATCGACCCGGATAAACGCTATATCGATTTCACCACCCGGGACGATTTGAACTTCACCGGCAAGGTGGAACCGCCTCAGCCCTATTACGCCTTCCGCAACCGGACGGACGAGCGGCTGCACTACTTCATCTCCTCCATGGAGCAGCTGGGAACCGGCTCCTACCGCCTGTATATGACGGACGCGTCCCGGGTGGCCGCGGCGCAGGTGGGGGAGGAATTCATCCTCCCCGTCTATCAGAACTCCCACAGCATCGGCAGCCTTTTCTCCATCAGCGAAACCGAAAACTTCGAGATGAGCAACGTCTATATCGAAGCCGTGCCCGAATTCGCCTTCGATATCCGCTCCAACCGGGGCTACACCCGCTTCACCAACGTGCGCCTGGAGCCGCCGGAGGGATCCGGCATCCATCTCGTCTCCTGGCGGGACGGCTTCCACGTCAAGGACAACGTCTCCAAGCCCACCTGGGACAGCTGCTACATCGGCCCGCTCGGGGACGACGCTTTCAATCTGTCCACCGTCATCTGCAACGTGACCTCCTATGACGCGGACACCGGCCGGGTGGTCATGACCCCCACCGAGGCCGAGCCGTATCGCAACGGCCTAAATCCTGGGGACGAGCTGGCCATCTACAACATGGCCACCGGCCAGGATTACGGCACGGCAACCATCGCGGAGGTGTATCCCTCCGACACCTCCGTGCAGATCCGCTTGAACCGCGCGGTCCCCGGCCTCGCCCCCGGCTGTCAAATCGCCTTCTACTCCCTCAACAAGGACTACGTGGTGAAAAATTCCTATATCGAGGGCACCGTGCGTGTCCGCTCCTCCGGCACCTTTGAGAACTGCCGGTTCAACGTTTTCTGGGTACGGGTGGAAAACGAAACCTATGTGGAGGGCCCTATCCCCAAGGATATCCTGTTTAAAAACTGCACCTTCACCACCCCCTACGCCGCCGACGCCGAGATTTTCCACGTGGGCACCCAGGTGAAAAAGGATTCCTCCGCCCGGCCGCAGTACACCTGCAAGAACATCGTGCTGGAGGGCTGCCGGTTCCTCAAAGGCAAATGCCAGGCCGACCCGGGAAACGACATCCAAATCCGCTGAAAATCCAAAAAATCCTCCATTTTCCGGAATTGTCGATCGCCGGAAAATGGAGGATTTACTTTTCCGCCGTTTGCCCTAATAATGGAAATAAAGGGAGCGGGAACGCTTTTCCCGCGCTCCTAAAACAGAGAGGTGAATGCAGACGATGAAGCTGAAAAAATGGCGGCGTTGGCTCTCGCGGCGGCGGTCCCCCTGACCGGGCTGTCCCTGGGGATCGCGCCGGCCGGCGCTCTGGCGGAAGGAACCGCCCCTGCCCCAGCGGTCTATCTGAACTTCGACGGCGACACCAAAGATTCCTCGGGCAACGGCCTTGACTTTGCCGCGCAGGGGAGCGGCTCCCTGGAGTATATCACCGGGGTGAGCGGCAAGGCCCTGAAATTCACCGGAAAATCCTACCTCAAAGCTTCCAGGGCTCTGTCCTTCGGCACCGGCGATTATTCCTTCTCCTTCTGGATCCAGGATTTCGGCACCCCGCAGTTCACCTATGTCATGGGGAACCAGGACTACGGCGTCGGCGAGAAATACCGGGGCACCGGCCTGATGTACGCCAGCGCGGATCACCTGTATCTGGCCATGGGCGACGGATCCTCCGCCTACGCCAAGACCAACCAATCCCCGACGGAGAAGAACGCGTGGGTTCACGTGGCCTACGTGGTCGACCGGGACGGCGGCATCCAGCTGTATAAAAACGGCGAGCTGCTGGAAACCGCCGCTATACCGGAAAACAAGCGCGGGGAAACCGTGGACAGCGACCAGATCTTCCAGATCGGCGCGGGCGGCACGTCGTGGATGGAAAACAACCACTTCGCCCTCGACGAAGTGGCCCTGTATGCCTCCGCCCTGTCCGCCGCCGACGTGAAGGCGGCGTACGAGAAAACCGCCTATCTGGCCCAGGACTATGCCTGCCGCCTGGATTTTGAATCGAACACCGCCGACAGCTCGGACAACGGCTTCGATTTCACCGGCAAGGGCACCGCCCTGACCTATGAAAAGGGCGTCAACGGCGGGACGGCCGCCCGGTTCACCGGCGGCTCCTACCTGCAGGCCTCCAAGACCCTGGCCCTGGGTACGGGGGACTACTCCTTCTCCTTCTGGATCAAGGACGACGGCACCCCCAAATTCACCTACATCCTGGGCAACCAGGACTACGGCATCGGTGAAAAGGCGAAGGGCACCGGCGTGATGTATTCTGGCCTCGACCACATGTACATGGCCCTGGGCGACGGCTCCAGCCCCTACGCCAAAACCAACCAATCCCCCGTGGACGCCGGCAAATGGACGCATATCGTCTACGCGGTGGATAAGGACGGCGGCATCAAACTGTACAAAAACGGCGAACTGCTGGAAACCGCCGCCATCCCCGCCGACAAACAGAGCGCCTCGGCGGACAGCGGCCTGCCCTTCCTGATTGGCGGCGGCAACAACTGGCATGTGGGCGCCAACAACTTCGCCCTCGACGACGTGCGGATTTATCGGCGCGCCCTGGGCGACAAGGAGGCACAAGCCTTGGCTTACCGGGAAAAGGCGGAAAACGCCGGACAAATCTCCTTCGCCGCCTCCGCGCAGACCATCGACGAGCTGCGCGGTTTCGTGGCCGAGCTGCAGTCGGATCTGGACGAGCCGAACTTCGCCGGCGTCACCTGGACGTCCAGCAAGCCGGACATCGCCATGGTGCAGACCTATGAGGCCTATCCGCAGGCCGCCGCCATCCACGGTTTGAAAGCCGGAACCGCCGTCGTCACCGCCACCGATTCCAAGACGGGCAACAAGGCGGAAATCACCGTGACGGTCAAGCCCGTGACGGTCGACGAGAGCAAGCTGCAGGTCTTCTTCGGCGACCTGCACGCCCACACCGGCGTCTCGGACGGGGCGGGCGATCCGGACAACGACGCCTGGTACGAGAGCCGCGGCTTCGACACCTATTGGACGGAGAACCGCCGCTCCACCCCGGCGGACGCCTTCAAGCACGCGGCGGAGAAAGGCAACGCCGATTTTCTGATGATTACCGATCACCATTACGGCCCTCACGGCGGCGGCAAGCTGAGCACCCAGGATTACCTGGACGGCATGGCCGCGGCGGAGAAGTACACCTCCGACGATTTTCTGGCCATGATCGGCTTTGAAGCCAGCGGCTATTTCGGGCATATGAACGTCTTCGGCGGCACCTATGACCAGATGTTCACCTATCCCGCCGGCTCCGCCGACAGCCTGGATAACGTGGTGTTCACCAAAGAGGATCACGGCAACGCCGCCAAGGAAAAGGCCCTGTGGGACGGCATGCAGCAGTTCTACGACGTGCTGGCCGCCAGCCCCACCCTCCTGGCCCAGTGGAACCACCCGAAGGATCTGTGGAACAACGTGTGGGATTTCGACGACTTCGGCCATTACTCCGAGGCGGTCGACAAGGTGCTCAACACCTACGAAATTATCAACTTCCTGTCCATTCAGGACACCAAGGTGGGCCACTTTGAGGAGGGGTACATCAAAGCCCTGGACGCCGGCTGGCACGTATCCCCCACCGGCAACTCCGACATCCATCAGGGCTGCTGGATCACCGGCTATGAAACCCGCACCGCCGTCCTTACCGACGAGCTGACCGAGACGAAAATCTACGACGCCATCCGCAAGCACCGCACCTACGCCACCGACGACAGCAACCTGCTTATCGACTACAAGGTCAACGGCCAGGTGCTGGGCAGCGAGCTGGACGGCGGCACCAACACCTTCCATTTCCAGATTGCCGTCAGCGATCCCGACACCACTGTGGCCAAGGATAAGCTGAAGACCATCGAGATCGTCTCCGACGGAGGCAAAGTGGTGAAAGCCTTCGACGTAAACGGCTACAGCGCAAACATCGACGTCACCCTCACCTCCGCCACCGCCACCTACTTCTATGTGCGGGTCAAGGATTCCGAGGAAAAAATCAAGAACGCCGACTATGTGGCCTACACCGCTCCCATCTGGACGGGCCTGACCCCCAGCGAGGATGCCGCCGACGACGAGGCGAAGGCCGCGGCCGTCAGCGAGAAAATCGACGCCATCGGCACCGTGACACTGGACAGCCGGAACCGCATCGCGCAAGCCCGCGCCGCCTATGACGCGCTGACCGACGCGCAGAAGAAGCTGGTCGGCAACTACGCCGTGCTGACCGCCGCCGAGGCCGCCTATCAGGCGCTGGTGGACGCTTCCGATCCTCAGCCGGATCCCGGCCCGTCCCCCGATTCCTCCGACGCCTCCGAGCCCTCCGGGGCCGGCGGCGACACGCCGGTTATCCCGCCCACCGGCGTGACCCTGGCGGCGGGGGCCGTCGTCCTGCTGGCCTCTTCGGCGGCGGCTGCGGTGGCCGTGCGCAAGCGGAAGAAATAACCCCCTGTAAATCCCTGATAAAAAACGCGTCCCCGGGCATCCTTCACGGATGCCCGGGGATGTTTTTATGCTCCGCCGCTTTCTCCCGCGGTCCTTCTGTGCTATACTGTCCGAAAGGGAGGGAACCGCATGCTGTACACCGCGCTGACCAAAAAAGCCCTGCGCATCGCCTACAACGCCCATCGCGGGCAGGAGGACGAGGCCGGGCTGCCCTATATCCATCACCCGCTCCACCTGGCAGAGCAGATGCCCGACGAGGCCTCCATCACCGTGGCCCTGCTGCACGACGTGGTGGAGAAAACCATGATGACCTTTGCCGATCTGGAACGGGCGGGCTTTCCCGCCGCCATTCTCGAGGCTCTCCGCCTCCTGACGCGGGAGCCCGCCGTCCCTTACCAGAAGTATATCGCCGCCCTGAAGGGCCACCCCATCGCCCGTCTGGTCAAAACCGCCGACCTGCTGCACGACAGCGATCCCGCCCGGTACCCGGTGCTGACCGACCGGATTGTGAATCGTCTGAACACCAACACCCTTGCGCTGCAGCTGCTCGAAGACGACAGCGGATAATCCCCCAGCATAAACGAAGAGGCTGTTGCAAAATTCTTTTTGCACCCCCTCCCATTCGGATAGAGCTTGTAGGGGCGAGCAGTGCTCGCCCGCGAAACGGCCCCACCGCCATGGGATACGGGCGAGCGATGCTCGCCCCTACAAGGCCGTCGCAATCCAGCGTCCCCGTCCAGCCGCTTGTCGACTTTTTTGACAGTCTGAACAAATTGGGGCTGTTGCGAAAAGGGGTAAAATCCCTTTTGCAACAGCCCCTTTTAGAGGATCCGGCTATCAGGATTTTCTTTTGCGCAGCGCCAGCACGGCTCCGGCCGCTCCGGCCAGCACCAGCAGCGCCGCCGCGGGAAACGCACGGCCCGTATCGGGCGCGCCGCCATTGTCGGAGGATTCCTCTTTGCTGCCGGGATCCACGGGACCGAAGCCTTCGGCCGCCTTGTCGTTGCCCAGCAGGACGAAATCGCCCGTCCAGGTGGTTTCCATCTGATAGTAACCGTCGACAGCCTCGCCGGCAATCGGCGTGAACTTGTCGATGTCCATATCGTACGTCATGGCGTAATACGCCGCGCCGGCCACCTGTTCTTTGACCGGGAAGGCCACGATCAGCGGTTTCTCGAAATCGGTGTAGACCTCGCCGCCCACCATGATGCGGATTTCCACCATGCTCAGCGCATTCTGATAATCCTTAACGGCGGGGTTCTGCAGATACGCGGCCAGCGCGTTCTTGACGCCGCTCTCCGACTTATCGATGACGACCAGCTCCGCGCCCTTGGGCAGATCGCCGGTCACCCGGATGCCGGTGGCGGCGTCGGTCAGGGTCTTGTTCTCTTCGATATCCACGGTTTTCTTGTAGGCCTCCACCTTCAAATAGCCCAGCGGCGCCTGCCAGTTGGCGTAATTAAAGGGGTACTCGGCCTCCGGATCGCTTCCCTTGAAGAACAGCTTGATATACCGGGCCTGGGCCGGAATGTTCTCAATGTTGTAGTAAGCGAGATACTGGTTGCCGATGGCTTCGTTTTCCGGATCGCCGGGCACATAATCGTCGCCGATTTTCTCCCGGGTATACTTGATGTCGCTGGCGGTGAAGGGCGTGTATTCGCCGTCCAGGGTCTCCGACCAGGAAATCTCGAACACGCCGGGAACTGCCGATTTGAAAATGCTGGCGTGGATATAGGAGGACACGAACTCCAGAGACTTGAGGCCGTTTTCGAACTCGTAGACCACCGCGGCGTCCACCTCGGTCATCTGCTTGAAGAGAATGCCGCTGGATTTGTCAAATTCCGCGCCGAACTTGTACTTATAGATATTGGCGTTGACCTCCCGCTGCAGGCTGAACACCTGGTTGATATCGATGTCCTCGCGGGGGGTGATGGTTTTGACCGCCTTGGGGAAGGAGCCGTCGTCGAACTTGTCGAGGAAGGTTTCGGTCTTGGCGGTGTTTTCCGCGGGCGGATTGGCCTTCAGCTCGGCCAGCTTCTCCTCCGCCGCTTTCAGCACGTCCAGCTTGGTCACCAGCGCCTTCTGCGTCTCGGTCAGGGCATTATAAGCGTCGCGGCACTCGGTGATGAGGGCTTCCTTATGCAGCATGACATAGCCGATGGAGGCGATCTTGTCGTCCACCGCCTTGGCCGCCCGTTTGTCAACCTCGGTCTGGCTGTTGTAGATCAAATCCTCGATCCGTTTTTCCGCCGCTTCCAGCTCGGCCAGCTTGGTCACCAGCAGCTTCTGCGCGCCAGTCAGCTCCTCATAGGCCGCCCGCACCGCCGCCACAGCCTCTTTGTCGGTCAGCTGGAGTTCATCCACAGCAGGAAGAGACGCGACCAGCGCATCGAACGCCTGGGCCGCCTCCTTGTCCAGCTCTGACTGGGGAGCGGGGGCATAGCCGAGGGAATTGACCTGGATGTACTGATCCTTCTGCGCAAATTCCAGATAAAGGGTCTTGATGGTCACCTTGCCGTCCTGGCCGGCGTGGCTCATCACTTCGCTTACTTCACGCAAATCGATAAGCCCGCTGCCTTTGTTGCCAGTCAGATCCTTGCTGTCCAAAATAACTACCGCGTCCTTGCCGCCACACCACAGTTTAAGCTGGAAGCCGGCGTTGGATTCCATATCATAGGCCAAATAGGGGGTTTCGTTCAGATTGATTTCCTTGGGATCGTCGTACCGCAGCTCCGGATATGTGTAATCAAAACAGACCATTTTCCAGGGATCCTGCGTGATGGTGTAGCCCCACGCCGCTGGATTACCCCACACGTTGAATTTGTCCGCATTGGTAAACGCAGGGGTTTTGATTTCCGATTTGGGGGCGGGAACAAATTCATACGTATTGAACTGAACGAACTGATCCTTCTGGGCAAATTCCACATAGAAGGTGTTGATCGTGACATTGCCGTCCTCATCCGCCGCCTGTATGACCTCGGGAACCGTCCGCAGATCCACCAGGCCGGTTCCTTTGTTGCCGGTCATGTCCTGGCTGTCTACAATCACGTTGACAACCTCTTGGGGGTTGTTGGCCGAGCAAAAAAGCTCCAGCCTGAAGGCCGCGTTGGATTCCACATTATAGGAAATACAGGGGGTCTCATTGAGATTGATAGTTTTGGGATCGTCGTACCGCAGCTGCGGATAACCGTAATCAAAGCAGGTCAGCTTCCAGGGATCCTGCTCGATGGTATAGCCCCAATTTGCCGGATTCCCCCAAACGGTAAACTTACTGTCATCGGTGTAGATAGGGGTGTCGCTGCCTTCCCCTGTCGCCCCGGCCGACAGGGGGGCCGCGATCATGCCGCTGGACAGCAGCAGCGACGCCGCCAGAGCGATGGATAGGATTCTGCTGCGCAATGCTTTCATTCTGTTTCCTCCACTCCATATTTCATACGCATGGGCAATAGCGTTCCTTCGGTTCTGTCTCCATCGTACCCATTTCCCATAAAAAAGTAAATCGTTAATTTTCCTTTGTGTATATCGACCGTTTTCCTGGATCGACAAATCCGGCGACCCGCCTGAAATCAGGCTTTTTCCGGTTCGTGCGCCCCCATGGACGGGGGAGCGTCCATCGCCCGTTTTCCGAAGAAATCCCGCTCGCCCCGGTCCATCAACCGTTTTCCGGCATACGCGCAGGGCGCGTCCGGCCTCAGCCGGCACCCCTGCGGCCCCGGGTCTTCCGGCGCGGCCAGCCCCGGATCCTCACCCGTCCGGTTGGAGGGGAGCACCCGGATGGTTTCCTCCTCCTCCGGCGCCCGGCCGGCGAAAAAGTTGCTCTCGAAAGTCATGACCAGCCCCCGGTTATCCCGAGGGTTCCCCTCCCCGTCCTTGGCGTCCACGAACCGGGAGGCCGCCGGCGCCTTGTCCACGAACAGGTTGTTGGCAAACACCGCGTCGTTGCGGCTCCACAGCAGGGTGGAAATCGTCCCCGCCGGGTAGCCGAAATCGGTGATAAAGGTGTTGTTGTACACCTGCAGCCCCGTCACCTCGATGCCCTTGATGGTCACCAGGCTGTTCCGGTCGTTGCGGCTGATGTTATAGCGCACCACCGTCCCCCGGTTGTAGTGCCCCGTCTCGCCGTCGGTGCAGACCAGCAGGAAGCCCCCCTCGTTATCGTGGCTGTAGTTGTACTGTACCAGCGTGTCGTTGCAGTTGATGTCCACGTCCAGCCCCTGGCCGTCCCCGGCCCCCAGCCGGTTCTCATACAGCTCGTTGAACTGCATGACGCAGCCGTCCGAGTTGTGGGGCCACATGCCCGCGTATTGGGTTAGTTCCCCGTAGGAGGTGTTGTAGACGGTGTTGTATTCCAGCACCGCCCCCTTGGTGGTGCTGATCCACATCCCATCCCCCGGCAGATCGTGGACGCGGCAGCGGCGAATAACCACCCCGGTGCAGGGGGTGAAGGGCAGCGGCTGGATGTCCCAGGAGGCTATCTCCGGCCGTTTGCCGTAGACGGAGTTCAGGATAATCCCGCAGGAGCCGGTGTCGGAAATGTCACAGTCCTCCACCGTCAGCCCGTCGAACCGGCAAGGCGCGGCGGCCGGCTCCACCGTGATAATCAGCCCCGCCGTTCCCCTGCTCAGCCGGCCGTTCACCTGCCGCACCGTCAGCCGCCGCAGCACCGTGTGCCGGAGAACCTCCGTGCGGCACCCTTCGCCCCCGGCGGTCACCGCCAGCCCGGAACAATCGCCGGGCGCGTGGGCCGTGTTGCGCAGCTCCAAATCCGCCAGCTCGATATACGCGCAGTTGCGCAGCCGAAGCGCGGCGGGCGCGCCCCGGCCGTCGATTACCGGCTTCTCCCCCTCGCCATAGGCGCCGATTTGCACCGGCCTGGCCGCCTCTCCGGCGGCGGTCAGGGTAAACCCGCCCTGGTGGCAGGCTCCCGCCCGCAGCCGGACGACGGTGCCCGGCGGCAGAATCCCCCGCGTCAGCGGCTCCAGATCCCGCAGCGCTGTCTCGGGAGACTCCCCCCGGCGGCTGTTGTCGCCGGTCAGGGGATCGATATACACGGTCATAAAAATCGCCACCCTTTCACAGATTTCCTCGTGAAACAGGGGGCCGCCAAGCCAATGGCGGCCCCCCTCTCTATGGTTCGTGTTATCCCTGGTGCGCGCCGATGGACGGCGTGCCCGCGACCTTGCCGCCGAAGAAATCCTTGCCGCCGTTGTTCGCGATCGCCTTGCCCGCGCCCAGGCAGGCCGAGCCGCTCTTCAGCTTATAGCCGCCCGCCGTGCTCCGGCCAATCTTCCCGCTGCCGGGATTGGTCAGGCCGGGATCCACGCCGATCTTGTTGCTGGCGGCCACACGGATGTTCCCCTCCGCCGTGGGCGCCTTGGCGGGGGAACGGCCAAAGAATACGTTGTTCTCGAACGTCATGGTCAGCCCCCCGTTGGACGTGCTGGCCCCGTTGCCGTCCTTGTTGTCCACAAACCGGCCGTAGGAGCCGCTGCCGCCCGCGAAGTTGTTGACAAAGATGTTGTTGGTGAACACCGCGTCGTTTTTCCCCCACAGCAGCGTGTCGATGGTGCCGTTGGAGTATCCCTTGTCGGTGTAAAAGGTGTTGTTGTACACCTTCAGACCGGTCACCTCCCGGCCCTTGATGGTCACCAGGCCGTGAAGATCGTTCTGACTGATGTTGTACCGTACCACCGTGTTCCGGTTGTAGTTGTTGTTGTCGCCGTCGGTGCAGACGAGAACGAACCCGCCCTCGTTGTCGTGGCTGTAGTTGTACTGCACCACCGTGTCGTTGCAGTTGATGTCCACGTCCAGTCCCTGGCCGTCACCGCCGCCCAGCCGGTTGCCGTACACCTCGTTATACTGCATCACGCAGCCGTCCGAGTTGTGGGGCCACATGCCCGCGTAGGCGGTGTTGGTGCCGTCGCCGGTGTTGTAGACGGTGTTGTATTCCAGCACCGCCCCCTTGGTGGTGCTGATCCACATCCCGTCTCCCGGCAGATCTCGGATGATGTTGTTCTTGATGACCACATTGGTGGCAGGGGTAAAGGGCAGCTTCTGCAAATCCCATTTGGTGATTTCCGCCCGTTTGCCGTAGTTGGAATTGATGATGATTCCACAGGCGCCGGTGTCGTAAATCTCGCACCCTTCGATGCGGAAATCGTTGTACCAGCAGGGGTTAAGCGATTCTCCGTTTTCGATATAGATGCCCGCCGAGCCCCGGCCCACCACGGCTTTCATCCCGTGGATGGTCAGGTTGGTCAGGTAAATGTGATTGAGCGCGCCGCCCGCGTGCTTCTTGCCGCCGCTGGTGAACGTAATGCCGCGGACTATATTGCCGCTCGCGCCCTTGCTGGTGATTTCCAGGTTGCGCATCTCCAAATACTGGACGTTGCGCACGTTGATGACCTCGAATTTTCCGCCGCCGTCGATGATCGGCTTGGCGCCCGTGCCGTACATGTCGTACACGATGGGCGCGCCTTCCTTGCCCGAGGCCGTCAGTCCCAACTGCTCTTTAAAATAGCTGCCCGCCTTGAGCAGCACCTTGGAGCCCGGCGTCAAATCGCCGTGCGGCACCCGGCCCAAGCTCTTGAAGGGGGCGTTGGCGGACAGGCCGTTGTTGGTGTCCTTGCCCGCCACCGAATCCACATAATAGGTCACAGGCTTGCCCGCCGGCTCAGTTTTGTCCCCGCCGGGCGTCGGCGTTTTGCTCGAATCCCCGTTCGGCGTCTGTCCGTTGGTGGTGCCGCCGTCGGAACCGCTGGAATTCACCGGCCGCCCGCCGTTCTGGGTGGCATCGCCGGAGGTCGTGTCTCCCGAGGCGTCGCCGGAGGGCTCTCCACCGGAAGCCGTGTCACCGGAGACGTCGCCGGGTACGGAGGCGCTGCTTCCCACATTCCAGTTGATATCGTCCCCGGAGGCATCCGGATCCTTGCGCTGACAGCCCGCCAGGGCCAGGGTCATGAGTAAGGCGCCAGCCGTCAACAGGCTTATCCAGTACCGGCCCCGCGTCGTGTACATATGCGTTCATCCTTTCCTGCTCAGGCATTCCATCCGGCCGCCGTCAGTTGTATCGCACCTTATCCAGCGTGTCCCGGTGGACGGTCACCGCGGCCTTCGCCGCCAGCGCCGCTGTCTTTTTCTCGAACTTCTCTTCCACAAGCCGCTTATCGAGGACGGCCCGCACCTCTTCCAGGGGCTTGCGCGTCCCGTCTTCCTCGAACAAAAAGGCATCCGTCCCCTGGTACGCGGCCTGCCGTTCCTCGTCGGTCACCTTCAGCTCGCCCGCGGCCAGTTTGTCCGCCAGGGCCAGCAGCCCCTTGTCCAGGCGGAGGGTGTAATACTGCTCCTCCGTGTAGCTTTCGGGCCCATAAAGCGCTTCTCCCCGCTCCAGGGCCTGCCGCCGCCTCTGGTTCTCCCGCCGCCAGTCCTCGAGGAACGCCTCATACCCTGCGTCCTCCAGCACCCCGGCCTCCAGCATCATCTGCTGCTGCACCTTGACGACGGTCAAGCGATCGAGGGTGCGCTTCTCCAGCGCTTGGGCCGGGGTTTCACCGTCCCATTCGCGCTGCCAGAAGCCCTCGTCCGCCTGCGCGCCGTACCGGGCGGTAAAATCGGCCAGCACGCCGCCCCGTTCCTGGCCGGCCACCAGCAGGTATTCCCGCACATCCACGTCCAGGCCGTTTATCCGCGCCGCCGTCTGAACACCGGGGCGGGCGGCGAGGAACAGCCCCGCCCCCACCGCCGCGAGACACACGGCAAGCGCCCCCAGGCCGCCCCACACGCGGGCCTTGTTACTTAAGCGCTTTCGCATAGTCGTCCAGCTTGGCCTGCCAGACCGGCTTATATTCCTGTACCTTGGCCGCCACGTCGGCGCCGCCCATGATGTCGTACATCAGATTGTCCGGGTCGGTGATGCCGTCCAAATCCGGGACGGCCTCCACCTTACCCTGCAGCTCTTCATACAGCTTCGCCTGCTCCTCGGTGAAATAGCTGCGCAGGTATTCGCCCCGCTTGAGGTAGTCCTGCCGGCAGAACAGGTAGATGTAGGCCGCGCCGCCGGTGGGGTTCTTGGCCCCCTCCCCGATGCCGTAGAAGCCCACGGTGCCGGGGGTGGAATCCTTGTCGCCCGAGGGGCCCACCGGGAAGGGCACGATATCCCAGTCAAAGTTGAATTCCGCGTTGGCGGTCTTGTTGCCGAAGCGCTCCATCATCATGGGCAGATTGCCCGCCTGGAAATCGCTGAAGGACCAGCCCTGCCAGGAGGTGAAGGCCTTGGCCGTATAGGACAGATCCCGGAAATAGGTCAGCGCCTCGGACATTTTCGGGTCGTCCAGGTTGAGCACGGTCTTGCCGTCCTCGCCCGTCTTGACGTAATAGGTGCCGTTGGCCGTCAGGAAATTGGCCGGATCCCAGGAGGAGAAGGCGTAGTTCCGCTTGCCGTTGTCCCCGTCGGAGGACATGGCCTTGCACAGGGTCATGAAGGTGTCGAAGTTCCAATTGCCCTTTTTATAGGTCTCCAGCGGATCCTCCAGCCCGTTGTTCTCGATGGCCGTCTTGTTATACAGGATGACCTGGGGATAGGTGGTGGAGGTGATGCCGTACAGCTTGCCGCCGAACCGGCGGGTCTCGATTTGCTTCTTCGTGTTCTGGAAAATCGGATCCTCCAGGTCGAAATACTGGTCGATCGGCTGCACTAGCTTCTTGTCCACCAGGCTCTTGCCGGAGATCACCAGATCGTAGGAGTTGCCGCTGGCCAGTTCGGTGGCAATTTTGTTATCGTTGTCCTTCCAGTTGGAGAGCACCGTGTATTCCACCGTCACGCCGTACGCGTCCTTGAGGATTTTCCGGATTTCCTCATGCTCCGCTTCCCAGCCGGCGTAGCCCAGAATCTTGATGACGTCCCCATCCAGCTTTTCCGGCAAGCTGACGCTGTTGATGGGAAGCTTGCCGCTGCCGCCGCCCGACTGGCCGCCCTTGTCCCCGCAGCCCGCCGTCATCGTCAGCAGCAGCGCCGCCGCCGCGGCGCCCATGAGCCATCTTTTTCCCTGCATAGTCGATTCCTCCTGTATCTTAATAGGTTTGCCCCTTGTCAGTTCCCCCGGAACCGCCCAGGCGTCTTGCCCGTGTATTTCCGGAAGACGCGGATGAAGGTGTTGACATTTTCATAGCCGCACCGTTCCGCGATTTCATAAACGCTGTCCTGGGTGTCCAGCAGCATGGCCTTGGCCTTTTCCACCCGGAAGCTGTGGATTCGATCCAGCAGGCCGTAGCCGGTTTTCTGCTTATACTGGCTGGAAACCAGCCGCATGGGCATGTTCAGTTCCTCCGCGATCATCCCCACGCTCAAGGACATGTCGGCATAGTTCTTTTCTAAGATGCTTTCCACCTTGGCGATGAAATAGTCCTGCTCCTCCACCCGGCTGCTGGTCACGCAGTCGTCCAGCTTTTTGAGGAACAGGGTGAAAAACACGTGGAGCTGTTCGCTGGTGTTGCACAGGCGCAGCTCCTCCATGTCCCGCCGCTCGCTCTGCGCGTCGTACACCTCGGCCTGGCGGTTCTGCCGCAGCGTGTTCACCATGGCCAGGAACGCCTCTTTGCACTTGTCCTGCACCTCGTCGAAGGTGTTGACCGGATTGCTCAGCAGCAGCTTCTCGAAATCGGCCACCGCCGCCGCCACGTTGCGGTAGTTCCAAGGCTGGCAGTTCTCAATGATCAGCTGCTCCTTCTCAATGAGCCGCTTGTAATAGTTGCCCGCCGCCTCCGGGTTGCGGATCTTCTTCTCCACCTCGTCGTAGGCCACCAACGGCAGGGAGCGCACCCGGGCGTATTCCTGGGCCCGGATGGCCTCCTCGTACAGGGCGCCGATGTCTCCCCGGTTTTCCGACACGCCGGAAACGCCGGCCACGAAGATGAGCTCCAGCTCCTCCTCACATACCCCGCGCAGCACCTCCAGCTCCTCGAGGATGGTCTGCAGCCCCGTCTTGTCTCCCCGTTCCCGGAAATTGATGAGGCAGGCGATTTTCTTGCCGGCGAACCGGGAATAGCAGACGTAGTGCTCGCTGAGCACATTGTCCACCACCAGCTTGATGAGTGCCTTTTCCTCCGAGGCGTTGATGGATTTATCCTTGCGGAACACGCTCTGGTTGTCGATGCTGATGACGCAGACCGCGAACAGCCCGTGGAGGAAGCGGAAGCTCTCGTCCGGCTCCTCCCCGCCCGCCAGCACCCGCGCCAGCTTGTTGTCAAAATCTATGGATCGAAAATGGTCTAGCCGGTCAGATAGAATTTCTCTCTCCGCCACCAGCTTGACGACCAGTTTATCCAGCCCTTCCGTTTCGGTGTCGTCCATATTGACGATCCCCTTTTCGGAAAGCAACTGGAAAGCGTTGCTGATGGTGCGGGACTGCCTGCGGACATACCGGAAGAAGAACCAGCCCCCCGCCGCCAGAATCAGCAGCGCCCCCACCGTCACCGGCAGCCAGACGCGCGCCGCCGTCCCCACATAGGATTCGTCCGGCGTCAGAATGGCGTAGGCCAACTCCGTGCGGGGGCTTTTCATGGAATAGCACCGCAGTTTCCCGCGTCCAGCCTCCCCCTCCACCAGCTGGGCCGTGCTTTCCCTTAAGCCGCTGAACCGCAGAGCGCCGGCCGCCGCCACCTCGTTGGTGTTGTACAGCACCCCGGTGCCGTCCAGCCAGTACAGATCGTACCGGGACGGCAGCATGAAAGCGCCGTTGCGGATATTCACCGTGTTCCTGTCCAGCAGGAACAGCACCATCCCCACCCGTGTCGCGCTCTCATCCATCACCGGTCGCACAAAGGTCAGGGTGGAATTGTCCGGATTCTTCCCCGGCGCCAGGCTGAGGAACCGGAACCGCCCGGTGAAATCCGCCGGGTTGAGCAGCACCGTCTGCCCCTCCTCCGTCAGCATGGAGGTGATGCCCGCCAGGTTTTCCCGTCCATTCGCCGTCACACAGATGTTCTGGTCGGGGGACAGGAGATACACGTTGTTGATAAGCGTGCTGGATTCCATCTTCTCCCGGAGGAGTTCGACGACCAGGCTCTCCTTGCCCTTTTCGCCGGTACTGAAAGCCACCAGGTTTTTCTGGCTGACAATGTCCTCCGACAGGCCGAGCAGCTCGTCGATAAGCATCTCGCCCGCGTTCTCCACCTGCTGGAGGGCATCCCAAGCCTGCCTGTCGTCCCGCTGCCGGATTTCCGTCTCCATCCGCCTGGTGCCCAGGCGCACGCACAGCAGGAACACCAGCAGGCAGCCCGCCAGCAGGAGCAGCAGCTTCCGGAATACACGGACATTCCGGCGTATTTTCACGCGCCGCTTTCTCATAGTCCTCCGCACACCGCCCCTCGTCGTTTTCGCCCCGGCGCCTGTGGCCGCCGGCTGCCGCTTTCGACCAAATCCGAGAGGATTCCGCTACGCTCCCGGATTTTCGCCGCGATTTCCACCATTATAGCATAAAGCGCCGGGTTTGACAGCCGCGGTGGTGCTGGAAGATTTTCCAATCACCCCACGATGCCGCTGCGCTCCACGCTTTCCGTGAACTTCTTCTGGGCGAAAAAGTACACCACCATGGGCGGCAGGATAGCCAGCAGGCACCCGGCCTGCATGCGCAGCATGGTCAGCTCCAGATCCTTGCCGGAAACGAACTTCCACATGCCCTCCCGCAGATGGGACAGGGCCACCGTGACCGTCTTGGTCTGATCCATCAGCATGGAGGAGATGTAATAGTCGTTCCAGTACCAGACCATGGACAGCAGGATGCCGGTCAGATAGATGGCGGCCGCGTTGGGTACCATGACCCGCAGGAAGGTTTTCAGCGGCCCGCAGCCGTCGATGAGCGCCGCTTCCTCCAGCTCCTTGGGCATGCCCCGGAAGGACTGGCGGAAGATGTAGATGAACAGCCCCGAGCGGATCCCCATGCCGAACAGGGCGGGCAGATACATGACGAAGGGGGTGTTGATAAGCTTTACCTGCCCCTCCATGCCGAAGATGGTACGCGTCAGTTCCGCGATGCCCAGCACGTCGAAGTTGGAGAACTTTAAGAACATGGGGATCATGGTGGTCTGGGGCGGCACGATGATGGTGAACAGCACCAGGCCGAACAGCAGGCTGCGCCCCCGGAATTTGTACCGGGCGAAGCCGTAGCCCACCACCGAGGTGACCGCCACCTGGAGCAGGGCCGCCACCATGTTGATCCCCGCCGTGTTGGCCAGCGCCTTGGGATACTCCATCACGTCGAAGGCCTGCTTGATGTTGTTCAGGGAGAAATGCTTGGGGATCCACACGATGGAGGGATCGAGGATGTCCGCGTCGCTGCGGAAGGTGGTGCTGAGCATATACAGGATGGGATAGAGGATGACATAGCCGATGCCGATGAACAAAAACAGCCGAAAAATCGCCCACAGCCATGTTTTTCCCTTGTTCAGCCGGGCCTTGGTCAGGATGTCGGAGGAAACCTTCGCGGTTAGCCGATCCGTCAGTTGCATGGGATTTCCTCCTTTACTCCACACTGTAGAAAATCTTCTTGGACACCAGCCCGAGGATGGCCCCCAGCACGGCCATAATGGCCGCGAAATAAATCCAGGTCATGGCCGCCGCGTAGGAATAGTGCAGCTGGCTGGTCTCGCTGAGAATATACTGCATCAGCCCGTTGGAATAGCTGGTGAAGCTGTCGATGATGGTGAAGATGACGTTGACCAGGATAATGGGGCTGATCATGGGCACCGTGATTTTCCAGAAGGATTCCCACGCCGTGGCCCCCTCCACGCTGGCCGCCTCATACAGGCTGCCCGGGATGGACTGAAGCCCCGACAGGAACAGGAGAATCTGGATGCCCGACATCCACGTCATGTCGAAAATCCGGTCGATGACCGAGGTCATGAAGGACAGCAGCTCCTCCGGCACCCCGATTTGAAACAGGACGCTGGATATGTCCACCGAGGACACCATGTATACCGAGGTGGTGTCCGATATGCTGTGCACCGCGCCGTCCCCCTTGATCACCGACAGCAGCACCGTGGAGGAGAGCATCAGCGGCAGGAAGAACAGGGTGCGGGCCGCCCCCCGCCCTTTGAACTTCTGGTTGAGAATCACGGCCACGAACAGGCTGAACACCAGAATGATGGGCACCTGATACACCAGATCGCCGAACGCGGCGGACAGCTTGGGCAGAAATGCGTCGTCCTCCAGCAGGGCCTGCTTGAAAAACTGCACGCCCACGAAGGGCCGATCCAAGCCGCCAGCCCGCACCGATACGTTCTGGAAGGCGTAGAGCAGGGAGTTGACGATGGGCGACAGGAAGAAGATCAGGAACCCGATGATCCACGGCAGAATGAACAGGTAGCCCGTGCGTTCGTTCCGCTTTTCCAGCGTGGACAGCTTTCTCATGCCGCTCCCTCCCCTCTCTGAAACACGGCGAAGTCCTCCGGCCCCACGGTGCCCAGCTCCCCGGCGTAGGCCTCCTTGCCGTAGTTGACCACCACCGTAACGCCGTCCGCGTAGTCCACCCGCGCCACGCCGTCGGCGGGCTGGGTGTGGTTGACGATGGCGCGGCCCTTTACCTGAGCGTACAGGCCGCTCAGCCGGGCGTAGTACCCGGCCGCCTCCTCCTGCCAGTCGCGGTAGTTGGAGTTGTAAATGCCCTGCAGGTAGGTGTCCTCCACCCGGTCGAAGTTCTGGCTGTTGAACACGTACTGCAGCGACGCCCCCGTCTCCGCCGCGTAGAGAAACTGGGTGTGCGCGTCGGCGCTCAGGTTGACCGCCGGCACCGAATAGCTCTTATACCCGTGCAGCACCAGCTGGTAGAAGGGCACCCGCCGGCTCTCGATGTCGAACCGGCTATGCTCCGCCGGCGCCCCTGCCACGTAATCCACGTAAGGGAGCAGGAAGGCGTTGACGTCGTCGGCCATCACCGGCCCCGCCTGCGCGGCCTTCCGGAACGCCTCGACATACGAGGCCTGGATGCCCAGCCGGTCGTGCCCGCCCTTGCGGAAGTCGGAATACAGCTCGCTGCCCGCCGTGCCCAGCCCCAGCCCCGCGTAGGCATAGTCGGTCTTTTTCAGCACCTTGTCCAGCACCTCCCCGTATTTCAGGGGAGAGAGCAGGTACCAGGGGGCCAGCCGCTCGTTATAGAAGCCGCTGATAAAGCTGTAGGAATACTGCAGCGCTGGGGCCGCGGTGACGGTGCGGGCCACGCTCGAGGACTTGGAGAACCCGTTGCCGGTCTTGTAGAAATCCACCAGGTTCACCCCGGCGAACACCCGGTCCCCGTTAGCCTGCGCCGTGTCGAACAGGGCGGCGAACTCTTTCTTGGAACCCAGCTTGCTTTCCAGCCGGCCGCCCGTCGGCAGCTTGCCCATGTAGCCCCCGTCCTGCCAGCCGCGGTAATCCACCGTCAGCCCCTTCAGCCCCGCCTGCCGCAGCTCTCCGAGCATGGCGGTCATCTGGGAATAGGTGGTCAGCGGCACGACGATGTCGGCGGGGATCCAGAACACGCTCCCCCGTCTCTCCAGCGCGCCGTAGCTGGTGATGTAGAAGGGCAGGTCGTCCCCGAACTCGCTGCGGGTCATTCCCTGCTCCTCGGCAAGCAGCCGCTGGTAGCGGGAGGCCATGTCGAAATAGGTGCCCGCCCCCTCCAGCGGATAATACCGCAGGGACAGCGCGTCGGTCTCGGCCGGGCGGCTGGCGTAGGCCAGCACCTCCCGGGCGTTGCGGTCGCTGCTGTTCAGGGTCATCCGATCCGCCGGGCGGTACAGGAAGGAGAAATACCCCATGTTCCGCTTTTCCTTGAGATTGGACAGCTGGGCGTTGGCGGTGGCCAGCCCGGCCCCCTTGTCCGCCACCACCAGCAGGCCGCCCTCCTGCCGATGGATGCCGAGCACCGGCAGCCGCGCCGTCTCGGAGGCGTAGGTGTCCCGGATTTTGGTGGTCACCCGATCCCGGCCGTAAATCGGCTGGGCATAGGCGCTGGGCGCCCGGGACGCGTCCGCGAAGTCGATGAGGGCGCCGGAGCCGTCCGGCACCAGGAGATAGCCCTCGTTCCCCGCCGCGCCGCTGCCGAAGAAGGGCAGCACCGCAATGGTCGAGAGGGTGTACTCTCCTTCCTCTTTCACCCCGTCCATCGGCACGGATACCTCCAGGTAATCCGCCCGCAGCGTGTACCGCAGAGGCACGGTGATCCCCTGCTGGGGGAAGCGGTAGGTAAACTGCACCCCGTCGGCCGTTTTCTGGCAGGTCATCCCGCCCTTGTTGAGCGAACCGACGGTGCTGATAAGCTCGTTTTGCACGAACTGCTTGTCATAGAAGGTGATTTTCATCTGGGCGGAGGCCAGCACCTTTTCCTGCCCCGTGGGCTTCTCCCCCAAATATTCCGGCGGGTTGGTGTACCAGAAAACCCCTTTCGCCTTGTGATACAGCGCCGCGTTCCCCGTCGCCGAGTCGGCGTAGAGGATGAGCGCCGCGTTCTCCGCCACCGGTGTTAGTCCCTTGGTGGCCAGCTCCTCCACCGCCTGCGCGGAGGGGGGAGCGGGCTGGGCCGCGGCCGGCAGGGCCGGCACGGCGCTGAGCGTCAGGCCGCAGACCGTCAGCAGGGCCAGCACCAGCAAACCGATTCGTTTCATTTGTGCAAGCCCCCTCTCAGCGGAACCGGAAGTTCAGTTCGTTAAATATGGTCAGAATGAAGGACACCACGTTTTGCCCCAGGGTGAACATCAGCACCAGCAAGAACAAAATCAGCGCGATGCCCACCACGGTGAACGCCATGGTCAGCACGTTCTTGGACAGGCTGAACTGGTGCATGGTCATCATCCCGATGAACAGCAGCACCGCCACCCACACGGTGATGAGCGTCATGGCCGCCTGATAGAACATGGCCTCGTTGTTGGTCAGGAAGTGGCTTAACACCGTCATGGGGATGGAAAACAGCACATAGGGCAGCAGGGAATAGCAGGTGGCCACCCAGATTTCGGAAAACCGCCCCTTGCCGTCGAGCAGAGTGCAGAGCATCCAGTTGGCCACGCACCAGACGATGACCAGCCCCACCGTGCCCGCCAGGATACCGAAGATGTTGACGTCCTCCAGGTTCTTGTCCTTGAACAGGTACCCGGTGCCCACCTGGCTGACGACCGAACAGACGTAGAACAGCGCCAGCAGAAGGGTGGCGTATTTCACCGAACCCTTTTTGTTGAACTTCATTTCCTCGAAGGCGGTCACCGGATGGACGAGCAGATAGAAGAGATACCGGGCCTTGGACATCTGCGCGTAATTCATGCGCCCTTCCTCCTCTCTCGGATCCGGCGAAGCAGCCGCGGGAATACCCGGAACTTTTTACACAGCCAACCCGCGACTATCAGCAGCGCGAGTCCCAGCGCGATGGCGTAGAAGTTGGCCCGGATTCCCGCCTTGCGGATATCCCCGTAGGCGCTGGAATACCCGTCGGTGTCGTTGCACTTTTCGAAATACTCGACGGCCTTCTCGCTCTCCCCCACCTGGTACAGGGCCTTGCCGATGCCCCGGTTGGCCAGGACGGACAGGCTGTTGTACTTGAGGATCTCGTACCAGTAGGGCAGGGAATCCTGATACCGCCCGTCGGTGTAGATGTCGATAGCCGTGTGCAGCGTCTCGCCGTAGGGGGTCAGCTCAAATACGGTAATGGCATTGCGCTGGGCGTCCAGCACGAACACGTTGTTTCCCACGCCGCAGAGGCCCACCGGCTCGGTGAACGCCCCCTCCAGGGAGCCGCTGCATCCAAAGACGGTCAGCAGGTCGCATTCCTGGTTGTACTGGAAAATCCGGCTGCGGCTCCGGTCGAGGACGGTGATGTACTTGCCGTCGATAACGTCGATGGCCGTCAGCGCCGTCTCATAGGTCTCGCCCTGGAGCTGGAAGGTGCCAGTATCCCCGAAAAACAGCTTGTCGTTGGAGCTGGAGCGCAGGATGTTCTGCCCCAGGGGGTTAAGCTTGCGCACCCGCTCGCTGGGACTGGAGGCCGCCTCGGTGGTCAGATAGACAAAATCCTCGCTGTCGATTTGGATGGAGGAATACTGCACCGGCACATACCGCCGCATCCGGCTTTTCTGCGCGCTGGTCATGAAGTTCTTCCAGAAGAAATCGGCCAGCAGAGACAGGCTGACCTCCACCTTATTGCTGCCGTAGAAGCCGGCGAATTCCCCGTCCGGGCTGAAAATCACCGCCCCCTGGTATACCCCCTCGACCAGCACGTACACCGTACCCGCCGAGGTGACCACCAGGTCCCGGGGCTTGAATTCCGTGTTCGCCCCGAACAGGTCGCTGTCCGGCTTTCCCAGAATCCGCAGGACGTTCCCGTCCCCGTCCGCCACCAGCACCCGCTTGTTGCCGGTGTCGGCGATGTAGTAAATCCCGTCCGCCGTCACAAAGACGTTGCGGGGGGCGTTCAGCGTCTCGGTTTTGTCCCCGTTGCGGAAGGTGGACAGCGCCTTGGCGCTCTTCCGATCGGCCGCCAGAGCCACGATCCGGTTGTTGCCGGTATCCGCCACGTAGAGCCGCCCCGCCGCGTCCTTGAAGATGTCCTGGGGCGCGTTGAAGGCCCCCACCCCCAGCATCTGCCCGTCTATCGTCCCCACCGGGACATACGCGTCCGGCGCCGGGGTCGGGCGGCTGTATCGGTCGTAAACATAGCTGTTGTAGGGGACGCTGGCCGAGGCCGGCAGGCCGGACAGAAGCAGAACCGCGCACAGCCCCGCCGCCAGCCGTGGCAGCCATTTGTGTCGCCGCATGTGCATAGGTCCATTACTCCTTTAATCCGGATTGGGCCATGGTTTCGATGACCTGGCTCTGGGAGAAGGTGAAAATCAGGATGGGCGGGATCATCAGCAGCACCGCCGCCGCGGCCCCCACGCCCACCCGGGAGATACCGCCCTCGCTGATCTGTCGGAACATGGTGGGCAGCACCTTTAGGGACTCGTCGTAGATGAACTGGGTGCCTTCGTAGTTCCAGATGCTCTGGAAGGCGAAGATGATGCAGGTCATCCAGGCGGGCTTGACGTTGGGCATGACGATGCTCCAGTAGGTGCGGAAGGTGCCCGCGCCGTCCACCTTCACCGCCTCGATCATGCTGTCTGGCAGCACCGAGATGAACTGCTTCATCAAGAACAGCCCGAGGGACGAGCCGATGGCCGGCAGAATCAGGGCGAAATAGGTGTCGATCATGTGCAGGGTGGACATGACGAGGTACAGCGGCAGCGCCGTCACCTCGGTGGTGAACAGCAGGGAAAGCACCACCACCTGGAAGAACGTCCGGCTCCCCGGGAAGGTCGCCTTGGCCAGCGGATAGGCCGCCATGGAGGCGATGATGACATGGGCCGCCGTGGCGATAATCGACACCAGCAGGGAGTTGAATATGTACCGGGTGAAGGGCACCCAGGAGTTGGCCACCAGCTGGGTCAGCTGATAGAAGTTTTCGGTGGTGGGCCGGTTGACAAAAAACCGGGGCGGAAAGAGGAAGATCTCCTCCATCGGCTTGAAGGACTGCAAAATCGCGTAGATGAACGGCAGCAGCATAAACCCGCCCACCAGGATGAGGATCACCAGGATGAAGACGTCGCCGCCTATCTTCCGGTTGAGTTTTTTGGAAGCTATCCGTGCCATAAGCTCATTCCCTTATCATCAGTTGGTGTAACCCCGCAGCAGCCGGCGGATGACCTGGTTGGTCAGCAGCATCATCAGGAACAGCACCGTCGCGATGGCGCAGGCGTACCCCATCTCATACCGCAGGGTGCCGTAATCCAGGATGTGCGTGACGATGGTGCTCGTGGAATAGTCGGTGCTGGGAAAGCCGGTCAGCGCCATGCAGATCCGGCCCACCGAGAAGGAGGAGCTTATCTGCATGACCGCGGAAAAGAGCAGCGACGGCCCGATGGCCGGGATGGTGATCTTGACGAACTCCTGGAACCGGTTGCGGATGCCGTCGATGGCCCCCGCCTCGTACAGGCTGCGGTCCACCCCCTGCAGTCCGGCGATGAAGGCCAGGAAGCTGGTGCCCAGGGAGAGCCACAGCTGCACCACGATGACAATCCCCAAATCGTAGCGGGGATCGGTCAGCCACAGTATCGGCTCGTTGATGACGCCCAGCTGCATCAGCAGGCCGTTGGCCATGCCGTAAGCGTCGCCGCTGAAGATGAAGCTCCAGATAACGTACAGGGCCCCCGAGATGGAGGGCGCGTAAAACACCAGGGTGAACAGGTTGCGCGCCCGCACCGGCAGCTCGTTTATCAGCCAGGCGAACACCAGGCAGAGGAAGTAGCTCAGCGGCCCGGTCAGCAGGGCGAATATCAAGGTGTTCTTCATGGACAGCCAGAACACATCGTCGTCCAGGAACAGCCGCATGTAGTTGAACAGCCCCCGGAACTGGGGCGGCTCCAGCAGGTTGAAATAGGTGAAGCTCATCACAATGGCCAGCACCACCGGGATCACCGTGAACACGGTGAAAATCACGGCGTAGGGCGCGACCATCAGGTAATTGTCCCGGTTCTTCCGGATTTCCCGCCCGTACCAGCGCAAGCTCTTCTTTTTGCGGGCCTCTTTCTCCATTGTCCGTCTCCGTCCTTTCAAAGCGCGGGATAAACCACAACTCTAGGCAAGCGCTGAATGCATCAGGCCTAGCGGCTCAGCGGCGGCTTGACGGGGGAAATCCCCTATACCAGGCCAACCACTGGATTTCATCATCGCTTACCTAGTCCAGGCCGAACTCCACCCGCTTGCGCTGGATCTCGGCGTTCATTTCCTTGTTGTACTTATAAAGGATTTCCCGGGCGTTGGAATAGTAAATGGTCACGTTGCGGAACGCGTTGTACAGGTTCCGGGAAATGTAATAGCTGGCCGGCACCTGGGGGATCCCCTTGACGTTCTCCCACTGGCCCAGCAGGGTTTTCTGCTGGGCCTTGGTCCAGGGCAGCAGCTTGAGCGCCTCCAGGTTGGCCGTGTCGTACCGGGCGGAAGCGCCCAGCAGCGCCTCAATGGTGCGTCCGTAGGCCGCCTGGGTCTGCGAACTGGCAAACCACTTGACGAACGCCCAGCCGTTCTCCTTGTCGCACTTGTTGAAGATGACCGCGCTGGTGCCGGTCAGCCCGGCCGCCCGGTTCAGGCTGCCGTCCTCTCTGGGCGTGCCCGGCAGCTGCCGCATCTCCCACAGGCCGCTAAGCTCCGGCGCACCGACGCATAGCTGGTTGTACAGGGTGTATCCCGCGATGCCGATCGGCATCTCGCCGGTGCGGAACCGGTTGTAAAAATCGAAATCCTGGGGCAGGCCGTACTTGGTGTAAAAATCGGTCCACTCCCGGAAGGCCTCCAAGGCCTCGGGCTTGTCGAAATTGGTGGACGACCGGCTGTCGTCGAAATAGTTGAGCCCCTTCTGCAGCAGCAGGGTGTCGAACATGGCGCTGGTGCCCGAGCCTGCGCCGGTGGCGTCGATGACTACTTTGGGAAGCCCCACGTTCATGTTCTTCTGCTGGATAACCGGAATCATCTCATACAAATCCCGCCAAGTTTCCGGGGCCTTCAGCCCCAGCTCCTCCAGGATGTCGGTGCGGCAGAACAGCATCTGGAAGCTGCCGGTCAGCGGCATACCGTAGACCCCGTTCTCATAGGAGTAGGGCACGAAGCTCTCCGGCGAGAACTCGGCCGCCGCCTCCTCAAAATCCGGGAACTGGCTGAGATTGACCACCGCATTGCGCACCGCCAGATTGACCGGCTGATCCTGGGCGATGAACAGGGCGATATCCGGCCCCCGCCCGGCGAAGGTGGCCTGAATCATGGAATCTTTGGCCAGCTTGATGTTCACCGGGATCCCGGTCTTGGCCGTGAAATTCTCATCCACCAGCTCCTTGATGATCTGCACCTGATCCCGCCCGAGGCCAATCCACACATCGAGGGCCTCGGCCGCGGCGGTAGTATCTCCGATGGAGTTGTAATCCATGACAAAGGAGCCGGCGAACTGCTTCGCCATGTAGGACAGGGTCTGGAAGAACCCGGCGTTGGCCTTCGGCACGGCCACGTCTTCCGACTGGATGCGCAGATAGTCGATTTCCAGCGGCTGATTTTTCAGGTTGAGCATCCAAGCCGACAGGCTGGAGATGTTGCTGCTGAAATTGGACAGCCGCTGGGGGATGGTGTCCACATCCTTTAGGAATCCGTCCAGCTGCACCACCAGCCGGTCGATGTTGGCCGTATCCCCGTCCCGGATGCCGGAGGAGGCCTGTATGTTCTCATAAGCGGCCTGGAGCCGGTCGCGCACCGCCGTCATCTCCTCCCGCAGCCCCGGGATTTCCTTTTCCAGGGCGTAGTCGCGGAACAGATCGGGCTGGGTGCCGGTGACCATGAGGATCCGGCGGTACAGGGTGTTGAGCTCGAGCACGCATTCCTGCAGCTCCGCCGTGATGGCCGCCGAATCGCCGGGCACCACCTCCATGCGGATGGTGTGGGTGCCCACTCCCAGATAGAAGCGGTAGGGTTTTTCATCCCCGAGCGTCTTTATGTACCAGTCGGGCGAGAACCCGAAGGGCACCTGCATCATCTCCGCGAACGGCACCTTGCCGTCGATGGTGATCCGTCGGTTGGAAGGATAGGCCCGCTGATAATTCTGCCGCGCCCTCACCGCGATGTTGTAATACCCCGCCTGCGTCACGTTGAAGGACCATTCGATCCACTGTCCCGGCGTGGACCAGTTGTAGGATCCGATGGTGTTGTACCGCATCAGCACTGGGTCGGAGGGATAGGTGTTGGCGTTGGAGCGGTCGTACATGGGGGCCAGCGCCGAGGAGGATTTCAGCGTCGCATCCTCGCCCTGCAGCTCGATGACCTCGTTTTTCAGCTCCATCCCGTTGCGGCTGTCCGATACCGCCACCGCGTAGGGCTCCGCCGTTTTGAGGTTGCGCAGCACGATTTTCTCCAGCACGAAATCCGTGCGGATGCCGGTGAGCTTCAGCGTGTTCTCGCCTTTTTTAAAGCAGAAGACATACGGCTCGTTGAGCACACCCTCCGCATCCTGGAAAAAGGCGCTTTGCCATTCCAGCACCTGGGTCTGACCCGGCCGGATTTCGTTGCCCGCTTTGTCGTACTTTTTCTCTGTGGTCTGGTTGCGCCACAGCTTGCTCAGGGACAGACTGCCCGCGCTGCGGGAGGGGGTCTGCCCGTTTATCTCCATCGACAGCTCGATGGCGTTGTTCTTGCTTTCCAGCGCGTAATAGACAAGCTCCACCGCGTACAGGCTGATGTCCGGCAGCTGGAAAGTCCAGGTCACGCTGCCGTCCGTCTCGCCCTCCTTCCACTGGAGGACGTTGTCCCGCCCCTCGAAGGTGGGCAGCACCGTCAGCCCATCCCCTTCCTTTGAAGAGAAGGCGGCTGCCGGAATCTCGGCGGCGTCCGTGCGCCGAGGCACCGACGCGTATTGCGCGATATATTGGCGGTAGGTCATGTCGGCGGTGTCCGCGTCCCGGCTCTGCGCCGCGCCTCCCCCGCCTTCGGAGGAGGAAGCGGCCGCAGCCTTCGCCGGCAGCGAAACCCCCGGTGTCCCCGTCAGCAGCAGCGCCGCCGCGAGGCCCAAAACAGCCGCCCGCTTCAAACCGGTGATCCTTTTCAATGGGAACCCCTCCTACGATCATCTAAACCCGCGGCGGGGCTTTCCGCCGCAATTTCATGATACTAGGATGGGGAAAGCGTGTATATCGTCCATTTTCCAAAATCCTCAAAAATCCGGCCGATTTTCCCACAAACCCGCCCTCCGCGGCAAATTTGACGATGCCGGAAAATGGACGATATACATTTCCCCTTATCTATTGTAGGCTTAAGGCAGAGGAACCCAACACTACATAGGGAAAGGGAGATTCCGCGCTATGAAACATCCTTTGAAGAAACTGGCCTCGGCGGTCCTGGCGACGGCCCTGCTGGCCTCCTGCATGTCCGTCGGCTTTCTGGCAAGCGCCGCGGGCAGCTACGTGTTCACTGACAAATTCGGAGATAACAAATTTCCCAAAGCGGTCAGCGTCTTCGTCCAGGGCGGCGGCGCCACGGACAAGTGCTATGGCTTTACAACCAACGCCCCCATGGTGGAATCCATGCCCGACGACCGCGAACAGGTGATGATGAAATGCATGACCGAGGTGGAAAGCTCCATCACCTACGAATTCAAAGAGGGCTTCACCTCTTTTGAATACATCGGCTACGGCGGGGGCGGCTGGGCCGGTATCTACGGCAAAAGCGGCCTGTTCAAAATCCAGTGGTCGGATACCCTGGGCGGCACCTACCGGGACTTTAAGCAGCTGGTTGTCGGCCCCAACAAGGGGAAGAGCACCGATCTCGCCGTGGGCGAAATGACCCTGGATCGGCCCGACCAGGACTCCGCCGGCCTGGCGTACTTCTATTCCAACAAGATCCCCTCTGCCGCCAAGTACCTGCGCCTGTGGTTCAAGGGGGCCGGCACTGGCGACTCGTACTATGAGCAGTGGCAAGCCGCCTTGGTGAGCCTGAACGTCAAGGCCAACGGCGCCGATCCCGACGCTGGGAAGCCGGCGCCCACCACCAAGCCCACCGAAGCCACCACCAAGCCGAACAGCACCACCGTCAAGCCGGACGGCACCACCGAGGCCAAGCCCGTGGACGCCACCACCGCGCCCTCCGAAACCGCCGCCCCCTCGGATGAGACCACCACCGCTTATACCGGCGCCACCGACGAATTCGGCAACCCCGTGCGCACCACCGCCGCCACCACCGCCGCTCCGGTGGTCATCACCTCCTCCAACGCGGCGTTCAAAATCGACGAAAGCTGGAAAACCATCACCGTTCCCGCCGGATCCACGGTCGACGACCTGGCCAAGGCTCTGACCATCGCGGCCGGCTACGAAATCAAGCTGTTCGACAACGCCAGCAATCCCATCACCTCCTCGTCCGCCGAGCTGACCAAGGATACACTGGTGCGTCTGTATAAGGACGGCAAGGTAGCTTTGACCTATACCATCAGTCCAGAGGGCGAGTCCTCCTCCGGCTTCCCCCTGTGGGCTATCTTCGCCATCATCGGCGGCGTCATCATCGTCGCCGGCGTGGTGCTCCTGATTGTCTTCCGCGACAAAATCTTCAAGAAACGCGTCTAAACGAAAAAATGGCTCTGCGGTTGACTCCGCAGGGCCATTTTTTCGGCTTAAGCGAGTCATGACCACCCGTAAAACGGGTGGCATGAAGGAGCCCTAGAAGGGCATAGGAAGGCCAGCGCCTAAAAGACGCTGGCTTTCACTATGTTCAAGCCGTAGTGGACTGACTACCCGGTGGCTTTTAGCCACCTGCACCCTTGAAAGGGTCGTTGTATTCTTTGGTAGTCAATTTGTCTTCGAGCATATCCTGCTTTTCCTGCTCTCGGATATATTTCTTGATGGTTGCCTCGTTCAGTCCAACGGTACTCACGTAATACCCGGTTGCCCAGAAGTGCCTGTTGCCGAACTTGTACTTCAGATTCCCGTGTTTTTCAAAGATCATCATTGCCGATTTCCCTTTCAAGTACCCCATAAAGCTGGAGACGCAATACTTCGGCGGGATACTCAACAGCAGATGCACATGGTCAGGCATCATATGACCTTCTAAGATCTCTACACCCTTCCATTTGCACAAGTCGCGGATGTACTGTTGTATATCCGCACGCAGCTGGTTGTAGATGATCTTCCTGCGATACTTCGGACTGAACACGATGTGATACTTGCATACCCATTTGGAATGTGCTAAACTTTCTGCCATAGAGCAACACCTTTCCTTCTCTATTTTGACGGCTTGAACACTCGTCATTATATCAGGATTGGTGTTGCTCTTGCTTAAGCTTCTAATCCCACCCGCCTAGCGGGCGGTTTTTTGTAGAACCCTGCGCTCTGCTCAGGGTTCTACATGCTTAAGCATAGTAAAAAAGCCGCCGCATGGGAATGCATTCCCATGCGGCGGCTTTGGCGCGGGCGGAATCAGTCTTCCGCCTGCTGCTTGGCGTTTTTCTGCGCCTTAATGACCTTAAGCCGGGAAAAATCCTCCCGTTCCTTCTCTTCCAGGGAATCGGTGATGAACTTCACGGTGCTGGTCAGGCGGGGGATGATGATATTCTTCAGGGCGTTGGCCCGTTTCTGGGTCTTGTTGACGGCGGTGGCCAGGCGGTACACGCTGTTTTCCACCTCCGCCAGTTCGGCGGTCAGCTTCTTCACACGGTCGAACTTGATGTACGCCTCGTCCACCAGGGAGCTGGTGGACATGAAACCATAGCGAAGGGAAACCGGCTCGGCGTCCAGCTTGACCATGGGGATTTCCACCCCCATGACGCTGCGCACCGTCAGCTCGAGGCCGTTTTCCACCGGCACCGACGCGGCGATGTCGTCGCAGACGCCGTGGGCCACGTTGGCCCGCTGCAGCGCCTGATACGCCTCCGCGTAGCAGGAGTCGATCTGGGACTGGATCACCGCGGCCCGGTCAATGAGCTGCATCATTTCCCGGACAATGATGTTCCGCTTGCGATCCAGCAGTTCAAAGCCCACCTTGGCTAAATCCAGGGATTTTTTGGTGTTGATGAGGTTGCCCTTGGTCGGAAAAACTTGATCAGCCAAGTGAAATCACCGCTTTCATACAGGAGTGAGGACGGCCGACGGGCGGCGCCGCGTCAGTGCACCTTCAAGGGCTGGGCCGTCACGGCGGCTTCGGGATGGTAGTGGGCATCCAAGGTCTTGTCGTCTACCCGATCCAGCTCTTCCCTGGGCAGGGTGGAGAGCAGCCGCCATCCCAGATCCAGGGTCTGGTCAATGGAGCGGTTTTCATCAAAGCCCTGGTTGATGTACTGCTGATCGAACATCCGGCCGAACTCCAGCAGCTTCTTGTCGCCCGGCGACAGCTCCTCCTCGCCGATGACCGAGGCCAGAGAGCGGGCTTCCTGCACCCGGGCATAGCAGGCGAACAGTTGATTGGACACCGCCGCGTGATCCTCCCGGGTGAACCCCTCGCCGATGCCGTCCTTCATCAGACGGGACAGGGAGGGCAGCACCGACACCGGCGGGTAAATCCCGCTGTTGTCCAGGCTGCGATCCAGCACGATCTGGCCTTCGGTGATATAACCGGTCAAATCGGGAACCGGATGGGTGATGTCGTCGTTGGGCATGGTGAGAATCGGGATTTGCGTCACCGACCCCTTGCTTCCCTTGATCATGCCGGCCCGCTCGTACAACGACGCGAGGTCGGAATACAGGTAACCGGGGAAGCCCTTCCGCCCGGGGATTTCACCCTTGGAGGCCGAGAATTCCCGCAGCGCCTCGGCGTAGGAGGTCATGTCGGTCATGATGACCAGAATGTGCATCCCCAAATCGAAGGCCAGGTATTCCGCGGCGGTCAGCGCGCAGCGGGGGGTGAGGATCCGTTCGATGATGGGGTCGTTGGACAAGTTTAAGAACATGGCAACCCGTCCGAGCACACCGCTTTCTTCGAAGGAACGCTTGAAGTATTCGGCCACGTCGTTCTTGACGCCCATGGCCGCGAAAACGATGGCGAAATCGGAACCCGATTCGTCGGCGATTTTCGCCTGCCGGACGATTTGGGCCGCCAACTCGTTATGCCGCATGCCGGAGCCGGAGAAAATAGGCAGCTTCTGGCCCCGGATCAGGGTCATCATGCAGTCGATGGAGGAGATGCCGGTCTCGATGAAGTTCCGGGGATACACCCGGGACACGGGGTTGATGGCGGTGCCGTTGATGTCCCGTTGCTCCACCGGAAAAATATCGCCCAGGCCGTCGATGGGGCGACCGGAGCCGTCGAAGATACGGCCCAGAAGCTCGGGCGACAGGGGCATTTCCACCGGGTGGCCCAGCAGACGGGTGCGGGTGTTGTCCAGGGCGATGCCATTGGTGCCTTCGAACACCTGGATAACCACCCGTTCCCCCTCCATCTGGACGATACGCCCGGCCCGTTCGGTGCCATTGTCCAGGCGGATGGAAACCGTTTCCTCGAAGGTGGCGTCCTTGACGCCGTCTAGGGCGATGAGGGAACCGTTGATTTCCTTGACGCCGATGTATTCGATGATCATATGGTCAGTCCCCCTCCTATCGTTTGAGCGCGGCCAGCGTGTCGTCGATTTCCTTGTAATAGCCGTCCAGCAGCTCCAAATGGTCGTTGGGGACGTCGTATTTGATGCGGCTGACCTTGTCGAATAAGCCGAGCGCGAGTATCTGCGACAGGGGCACCGATGCCGCCACGATGGCCTGCGCCGCCTTGTGCAGGTACAGGATGACCCGCATCATTTTCAGCTGCTTTTCCAGCGGGACATAGGTGTCGTCCTGATGATACGCGTTCTGCTGCAGGAAGCCGACCCGGATGACCCGGGCGGTCTCGATGACCAGCTTTTGATCGTCGGGCAGCACGTCGGAGCCGATGAGCTTGACGATTTCCATCAGCTGGTTTTCTTCCTGAAGCAGCTGGGCGATCTGGGTGCGGCAGGCGAGGAAATCCTCCCCCACGTTCTTCTTGTACCAAGCGGTCAAATCGCCCAGATACTCGCTGTAGCTGGAGGTCCAGTTGATGGCGGGATAGTGCCGGGCGTAGGCCAGGGATTTGTCCAGCGCCCAGAAGCAGCGGGTAAACCGCTTGGTGTTCTGGGTGACGGGTTCGGAGAAGTCGCTGCCCTGGGGGGACACGGCGCCGATGATGGTCACGCTGCCGGAACCGCCGCCCAAAGGCTCCACCATGCCCGCGCGCTCATAGAACTCGGACAGGCGGGAGGGCAGGTAAGCCGGAAACCCTTCTTCAGCGGGCATTTCCTCCAGGCGGCCGGAAATTTCGCGCAGGGCCTCGGCCCACCGGGAGGTGGAGTCGGCCATGATGGCCACGTGATACCCCATGTCGCGGTAATACTCGGCCAGGGTGATGCCGGTGTAGATGGACGCCTCGCGGGCGGCCACCGGCATGTTGGAGGTGTTGGCGATGAGGCAGGTGCGATCGGTCATGGGCCGGCCCGATTTCGGGTCAACCAGCTCGGAGAACTCCTCGAGCACCTGGGACATTTCGTTGCCACGTTCGCCGCAGCCGATGTAAACGATGATGTCGGCGTCGCACCATTTGGCCAGCTGATGCTGGGTCATGGTCTTGCCGGTGCCGAAGCCGCCGGGGATGGCCGCCGTGCCGCCCTTCGCCAAGGGGAACAGGGTGTCGATGACCCGCTGCCCGGTGATCAGAGGGGCGTCGGCGTACTTCCGGCTGGCCACGGGGCGGGGGGTGCGGATGGGCCACTGCTGGCAGAGGGTCAGATCGTGATCCAGGCCGTCCTCGTCGGTGATGGTGACCACCGTGTCGTTCACCTTGTAGGCCCCGCTGGGCTTCACGGCCTTGACGGTGCCGTACAGTTGGGGAGGCACCATGCATTTATGGGTGATGATGGGGGTTTCGGGGCAGGTGGCGTACACGTCGCCGGGATGCAGGGTGTCCCCCGCCTTCACCAGCACCGTGACCTCCCACAGCTTGTCGGCGTCGATGGAGGGCACCGACACGCCCCGGTTGATAAAATCGCCGGACAGCTTCTCGATGGCCTTCAGGGGCCGCTCGATACCGTCGAAGATGTTGTCGAGAATGCCGGGACCCAGCGTGGCGCACAGCGGGCCGCCCGTGGCGTACACCGGTTCCCCGACCTTCAGGCCGGTGGTGTTTTCATATACCTGGATGGTGGTCGCCTTGGCGGTGATGCCGATGACCTCGCCCACCAGCTTTTCCTCGCCCACCAGCACCATTTCCATCATGGACAGGCCGGTATTGCCCAGCACTGTGACGACGGGGCCGTTGATGCCAAAGACTGTATTCATACCAAAAGCCCCCTTATTCTACGGTCAAGCCGGAGGTCTTGGCGAACCATTCCCGTTGGATGTCCAGCTTAGTGTCCAGGGAATCGTCCGCCAGCATGCCGGTGGCGGCGTTCAGGCCGCGCAGGCCGCCCAGGTGGATGTCCGCGGAGGTCTCCACCCGGCTGCCCGCCGGGCAGAGGGCCGTCAGGTCGGGGATCAGCGCCTCGTCCCGGGGCGCCACCTCGTACACGGTGCCCTCGGCGGGCATCCGGGCCGCCATGGCGGTCAGCGAGTCCTTGAGGGACTGGCGGTATTCCGGCGTGGCGGTATAGGCGGCCAGCTGTTCCTTCACCTCGGCAAATATGGTTTCGGTCATGTCCCGGCGCTTGCCCAGCAGCTTTTTACGGGCATCCAGCTCCCGGCGGGACATTTCGCGGCTGGCGTTGTTCTTCAGCTCCATACGCTCCCGCTGGATTAGATCATAAGCGTCCGCGAGCACTTCCTGCTCGGCTTGTGTCAGCCGCTCGATTTTATAGTCTTCCACCTCTTGGTGGATTTTCTGGCGCTGTTCCTCCGCGTAATCGGTTATCGCCTGTACGAATTTACTGACTTTCTCATCGCTGTTCGCCATACGCAGCTCCCATCTCCGGCGAGTTGTCTGCGCCGCAGAGCGGCCGTATGCCGCGGGCCTTTCGCCGGAAAAGCCCGCTCCCGCAGGGTTTAGGTAAGCGCTGAATAAATCGGCCACAGCATCTTTTCGGCGGGGATTTACTCATCGCTTACCTAGATTTTGATTCCGATGGCCTCGCGGACATACCGGGTGATGGAATCCTTGGCGCGGCCGTTGCCGTGCCGGTCGGGGATTTCCACGATAAGCGGCCGGGACCGATTGAGCTTCAGATCGTCCACGAGGTCGCCGCACATCTTCACGAGATGCTCGGTCATCAGGATGACCGCCACATCGTCCATGTTCATGGCGGCGGCCAGGGCCTGGTGCACCTCGTCGGGCTCGTGTACCACCGTGCCCTCGATGCCGGCCAGACGCATGCCTACGCAGGTGTCGTTGTTGTCACTGATGACATAAAAGCGCACGGGTACTCACTCCCTTCCGCGCGGCCGGCTATTTCAGGATGAGAATCATAATGGCGATCAGCAGGCCGTACAGGCCGAAGCCTTCGCCCAGGGCGACGAAGATGATGGATTTACCGAAAGCCTTGGGATCCTCCGCCGTGGCGCCGATGGCGGCGGGGGCGCCGGAGGCAACGGCGATACCGCCGCCGATGCCGGCCAGGCCCACAGCCAGGGCGGCCGCCAGGTATTTCATGCCGTCGCCCACGCTGGTGACAGCGGTGGCAACTTCTTCGGCGGCGGCGGGATCGTTCGCGGCGGCGGAGGCCATGAAGGGCACGGCGCAGGTGGCTGCCACAATGAGAATCAGGGTCAGGAAGTGCACGCGCATGACCTTCTTGGCGGGCTTGCCCTTCTTCACCAGGATAAAGGAAATCAGCAGGGAAACAGCCAGCAGGGCCACCGGAATCATCAAATACGCCATGTTCATAACAAGTACCTCCTAAATATAATCGATGTGCGGGAAAATCTCCCCCAATTTATTTATCAGCCGATACGGAGAGGGGCTGGAAAGCGCGGCCGTCGCCGACGTAATACCGGCTGAACATTTCATAGAACTCGAGACGCATGACCTGGATGGACACCAGCAGGGCCTCCATCCCCATGACCAGGGCGTTGCCGATAATCACCGCGATGGTGAAGCCCAGCGGGCCGAACAGCTCAGCGATGGCAAACACCGCCATCATCATGCCGGCGTGAACCAGCACGAACGCGGCCACCCGCAGGAAGGACATGGTGTTGGATACATAGGACAGCAGGATTTCGAATTCCTCGAAAAAGTTCTGGATGATGAACTCGCCCCATTTTTCTGGCTTCCAGTCCTTTTCCCCTGCCATAAGCTTGCCCAGCGGCTCTCGGAAGAAAATCACCACCAGGGGCAGCACGATAAGCAGCAGCACATAGGGCAGATTCAGCACATGGACGTCGAACAGCAGCTGACAGCCGAAACCCAGCACCAGCGAGCCGTAGAACACCAGCCCCGCGATGCCGTTCGGACCAAAGACGGCGCTTTCATAATTGCGCTGCTTGAAGCCGGAATAGATGTTGAGCATCATGGCCAGCATGATGAGGGTCAGGCCGATGACCACCGCGAACAGGATGATGTTGGTGGCCATGGCGGAGTTCATGACCTCGATGGGCTTTTCCTCCAGGCCGAACAGCGCCTTGTACATGGGATCCAGCACATGCTCGAAACCGAACACCGACCCGTACACCAGGCCGAAGACGGCGGAGGAAATGCCGCAGGGCAGCAGGATGCGCCCGATGGGCATCTGCTTGAAATGCCACATGGCCCAGCCGATGACGGCCACCAGGATCCCCTGGCCTAAATCGCCGAACATGATCCCGAACAGGAGGGTGAAGGTGATGGCCACAAAGGCGGTGGGGTCGATCTCGTTATACCGGGGCAGGCCGTACATGTCCACGAAGTATTCGAAGGGCCGGAAAGTCCGGGCGTTGCGCAGGGTGACAGGGGGCGTGTGGTGGGTGTCCCCCTCCGCCGACTCAATGGAATACTCGATGGCGTCGATGGCGTCCAGCGCGGTCTGGAACTTTTTCTCCTCCCGGGCGGGGATCCAGCCGGCCAAGATAAACTTGTCGTTGTACCGGGCCGCGTACTGCCGCACGCCGAACAGGGTGGCCAGCTGCTTGTACCGGGCATGCACCTGCAGGCACAGATTCTTTTCTTTGGCCCAGTAGTCCGCGATTTCCTTTTTCACCTGGTCGAGCGCGGCGTTGGTGGCGTTCAGCTCGGTGCGCAGCTTGCCGACGATTTCCTCCGGGGTGCCCACGGCGGAGGGAATGCGCAGGCGCTCGAAGTACAGGCTCGAGAAGATCCGATCGATGTCGGAGGCCATCTCCAGCGGGGCGAAATACACGCCCCAGTAATACTCTGCGTCGCTCGCTCCCGGGAAAAACAGCACATACGGGTTCTGGCTGTAGGCGTTCAGCTTCTCAAAGCTGTCCTTGGGCAGGCGGCCGAAGCGCACCTTGATGGTTTCGCAGTGGATGATGCTGTCCAGGTCGATATTCAGCCCCCGGAAATGCTCGAACTGCTCGATATCCCGGTTCTGGGCCTCCGCCTTGGTGGTCAGCTCGCTGCGCCTCTTGGACATCTCGGCGGCCTTCGCCGTGAATTCCTCCACATAGGCGGCCATGTCGTCCATCTCCATGGTGGAGGGAGCCACGCGGCCGGACAAATCGCCCTGCACCCGGGCGATGGCCGATTCCAGGGTACTCAAGGGGACGCTATAGGGGTTCTCCTCCTTGATGGTCATGAAATCGGAGGTGTCGGAAAAGAAGGTCATGGCGTCGTCAGGCTGGAACACGCCGCTTTTTCCGCAGGCATAGACTACCTTGTCCAGGCTGGCCATCTGTCCGATCACGCTGACGAGCCTCATTTTTGCAACTGCCAATGAAATTCACACCCCCTTATTGGTCGAGGAGGACAAGCATGGGCTTGATTTCCTCCGGGGGCATTCCGTACCGGATGCCCTCAATGATGTTGATGATGTCGTCCAGCTCCACATCCATCAGGATGATATAGGAGACGAGCACCACCATCGGATGGATGGAGTAATGGATATGCCGCCGGGCATTGAAATACGGCACCCGGTGATGCAGATCGTGGATAAACCGCCGCTGGGCCTCCGGCAGGGACTTGCCCACCCGGGTGGTGTAAAAAATCCGGAGCACCTCGTCCGCCGTGGGGGCGTCGATCATCTTGTCCATGGTCTTTTCGGGAATGCAGCGCCCGGACGGCAGAAGGTTGGCGCGGATTAGGTCGGGCGCCATGCCGAAATACCGCTTCATCCGCACGATGCGGGAGACGTTCTGCACGTCGATCTGGGTGCCGCACAGGTTCTCGAGCTGCTCGTGCAAATCGCCTGACGTGTCGTCGATGATGGTCAGCAGGGTGTTGGTCAGATAGGTATGCAGCGCGTTTTCTATTTCCGTAATGCGGATATGCCCGTTCTCCGGCGGGAACTGGCTGATCATTTTCGCGTAGGGCGTCCCCCCCAAGGCGGCGACCAGCTCCGCCTGGTTTTTCGCCTTGCCCATCTTCATGAAATCCAGGCGCGTCTGGCTGGTGAAAAACAACGGCATAGAGAAGAAAAATTCGTCGCTGCGCCCCGCGTTCATCAACCGCAGGCACTGGATGATCTGGTCGATTTCCCCCCGCCGGATGATGTAGGCGGACATGTGCATCCCCACGGTGGCGTCGTACCGGCTCAGAGAGGAATAGTCGTTGAACAGCTTGCGCCGGAGTAGCATCTCCAGATGCCCCCGATGGATGGTAGTCTCGTTGATTTCGGTGAGCATCACCGCATAGGAGGTACGGTTTTTCAGATAAGAGGCCACCTCACTGACGCTGTGACAGTTCAGCAGCTCGAGATAATTCTGCGATTTCAGGCTGTTGCCGTACATGGCGCGGGCCTTCGCCAGAATAACGTTGGCGGATGGTGCCGATGCGCGCATGGCCATGCCCCCTTTCGTGGATACCTTACCGTCAGGATTCCTTCACCTTTTTGACAATATCGGCCACCCACTGCGTATGCTTTTGCGCATACAGCCGCTCGAGGCGGGCCGTCTGTTCGGCATAGTATTCCTCGCGCTTGCGCCATTTCTGCTCGAGCAGCGTCTGTTCGGTCTCGGCGTTGATTTGGATGCGGCGGCGGGCGCGATCCAGGTATTCCTCTTTGAGCGCCTCGGCCCGCTTGACGAGCTCCTTCTCCGATTCCAGCTTTTCCCGCCGGGCGGCCTCGGTGATTTCCTGCGCCTTGCGATCCATATCGATGATGCGCTTGATCATTTCTTCCATGAACGCCTCACGCCTTTCTGTCTATCGGCGCCGGGAAAATTTTCCGGATATGCCGACGTAATTTCGGGGGAGAATGACCTTTTGTCATTCTCCCCCGAACGTATGCTGTTTCATACAAATAGGATGGCCTTGGATTTCAGTATATACCTGTAAAAATAAAATTACAATGTTCAAATTGGCGAAATGTCACGGAATTTCGTGTGTGGTTTCGTCAATTTTTCAGGCTCTGCATGGGGGCTGGAATCCGGCCGCCCCGGCCGATAAACCGGGCGGGCGAGTAGGTGTTCAGCGGCATCACCGGGCCGCCGCCCAGCAGGCCGCCGAAGCTCAGTTCCTCCCCTACCGTCTTGCCGATGGCGGGTATCAGGCGCACCGCCGTGGTCTTGGAGTTGACCATGCCGATGGCGGCTTCGTCCGCGATGATGGCGGAAATCACCTCCGCCGGCGTGTCGCCGGGGACGTTGATCATGTCCAGCCCCACCGAGCAGACCGCGGTCATGGCCTCCAGCTTCTCCAGCCGCAGGCAGCCGCAGCGGGCGGCGTTTATCATCCCCGCGTCCTCGGTGACCGGGATGAAGGCGCCGGACAGGCCGCCCACATGGGAGGACGCCATGACCCCGCCCTTTTTCACCGCGTCGTTGAGCAGGGCCAGGGCCGCGGTGGTGCCGTGGGCGCCGCAGCATTCCAGCCCCATTTCCTCCAGGATGTGGGCCACCGAGTCGCCCACCGCCGGGGTGGGCGCCAGAGACAAGTCCACGATGCCGAAGGGTACGCCCAGCCGTTTGGACGCCTCCCGGGCCACCAGCTGGCCCATGCGGGTGATTTTGAAAGCGGTCTTCTTGATGAGATCCGCCACCGCCGTCAGGTCGCAGTCCCCGGCCTTAGCCAGGGCCGCCCGCACCACGCCGGGGCCGGAAACCCCCACGTTGATGACGCAGTCGGGCTCGCCCGCGCCGTGGAACGCCCCCGCCATAAACGGGTTGTCCTCCGGCGCGTTGCAGAATACCACCAGCTTGGCGCAGCCGATGCAGTCCCGGCCGGCGGTGCGTTCCGCCGTCTCGCGGACCACCCGGCCCATCATAGCCACCGCGTCCATGTTGATGCCGGCCTTGGTGGAGCCGATGTTTATCGAAGAACAGACGTGATCGGTGACGGCCAGCGCCTCAGGGATGCTGGCAATGAGCTCCTTGTCCCCGGGAGAAAAGCCCTTCTGCACCAAGGCGGAGAAGCCGCCGATGAAGTTTACCCCGCAGGTGCGGGCCGCTTTCTCCAGGGTGACGGCCATCTTCACCGGAGCCTTGTCCTCGCAGGCGGCCAAGATCATGGCGATGGGAGTGACGGAGATCCGCTTGTTGATAATCGGGATCCCCAGCTCCTTTTCAATCTGCTCGCCGGTTTTCACCAGGTCCTTGGCGTACCGGGTGATTTTGTCGTAGATTTTCCCGCAGGCCTTCTCGAGACTGCTGTCGCAGCAGTCCAGTAGGGAGATACCCATGGTGATGGTGCGTACGTCCAGGTTTTCCTCCTGAATCATGGTGATGGTTTCCAGTATATCGTGGGCGTTGAGCATAGTGTTCCCGTGCCTTTCCTGGCGGGGGTGTCCCCCGCCCCAAAATTCCAGTGGGTTTCGCCGTTAGATGGTGTGCATAGCGTTGAAAATATCTTCATGCATGGCATGGACGGAAAGGCCCATTTCCTTGCCGATAGCGGTCAGCTCGTCCGCGAACTGGGTGAAGGGGATATCGCTTTTCGAAATGTCCACCATCATGATCATGGCGAACATATCCTGCAAAATGGACTGGGTAACCTCCAGGACATTGATGCCGTGCCCGGCGCATTGGGCGGAAACCCGGGCGAGAATCCCCACCATGTCCTTGCCGATGACTGTTATCACTGCGCGCATACTCTGCTCCATTCTCCGCCGGATCCGCCCCGCGGCCCGGCAGTGCTGTTTTCATTCGTCCTATTCTACCATATTTCAACCGGAAAAGAAAGAGCCAATAAAAAGCGGCCGCCGAACTGGTCAAGTCCGGCGGCCGCCTCGCGTTCGGCCCTATTGCAGCACAATCAGCAGCTCCCGGCTGCAGGAGAGGAACTTGGCGCCGCGGTAGACCCCCGCGGCCCGGCTAATGGCCGACCAGTTTTGGCGAAGGCTGTCCGCGAAGGCGTCGAAATCCCCCTCCACCCACAGCCGGGCGATCCCGTCGCCCCTGTCGGCGGCCTTTACCAACGCGGCCACGGCATCCACCTGGAACGCCCGCTGTACCAGGCGGTTTTTATGGTAGTAATTCAGCGCCGTGGCGGTGCAGTCCGGCAGGGGATAGTTCTCGGCATCCATGGTGTGATCCTCCCGGATTTGGGCGGTGGTGACGTTGAAATAGCCGTAAAACACCGGCTTGTCGGCCTCGCGGATGCCGTTATAGACCGGATCGTCCCAGGTGATGTCCACATGGTAATACGCGCCGTCCAGCTGCACCAGATTCCAGGCGTGCCCCTCCCCCTGGCTCTGACCAGTGACAAACAGGCAGGGCACCCCCGCCTGGTATAATAGGTACTGGAAGGCTTTGGAGTATCCGTCGCACACCGCCAGCCGGTTCACCAGCACCCCGTAGAGATTGTGAATCTGGGGCTGACTCTGCGATTCGTCGTAAGCGGTCTGTTCGACCAGCCTGTCGTGGATGGCCAGTTCCCGCTCATAGGGGCTCATATCCCCGGTAATCCCCTCCAGCAGCTTCGCGGCCGCGGCGTTCACCGCCGCCTTGGCGGCGGGCAGCTCAGCGGCGCTGAAGGTGTAGGCAGGGATGATGTCCACGATTTTATCGCCGTCCGTATAGTGGTAGCGGTACGACGCGTCCAGCCAGAAAACCTGGGGGAAATCCGCGCGGACATACGCGTACGCCCGCTGCATCTCGTCCAGGCTCAGCTTCAGATCCGCCAGATACACGGCTCCCTCCCGCCGCTCGCTGACGGCGGCGGCCAGCCGCCGATAGGCGGTCAGCAGCCGGGCGTTCCCGCTCAGCTGCCGTGCGCCGTAATAATCCGCCGTGTCCAGCGGCGACAGGGCCCGGCTCAGCGGCTCGTCGGCCGGCACCTGGGTGGGGGGCGCCGTGACGGGGGCGGTGCCCTCCGTCACCCGCTCCCCCGTCGGCCGGGTCGTGGAGGTGGCGACGTGCCTTTTTTTCGTTGTGGGGGCCGCCGTGGCGGCGGTGACGTTCTGGGAGGGGAGCGTCGACGAGAAGGCTGCGGCAGGGCCGTCGGCCGACGAGACCGTCGTGGTTTCCATAGGCAGGGAGAGCGTCTCACGCGTCCCGTCTTCCGTCCGAAGGCCGGAGGAATCCGCCGTCGACGGCGGTTCGGCCGCTTGGCAGGCGGAAAGGGCCAACAGGCCGGACAGGCAAAGGGCCAGCCAGCCGGATGGCCGGGCAAACGCGCTTTTTTTCATCGACAGCGCCCCATTTCTAAAAGCCTTTTTCTTCATTTTACTACAAAACAGCGATCTTGTCACCGATCCCTTCAATTTTCCCCCGGAATATGCTATGATGCAAGGGCAAAGGAGTGGTTTCCATGACATGGGTGGATTTTCATATGCATACCGACGCGTCGGAGGACAGCGACGCGCCTCTGCGCTCCATGTGCGACGCGGCGGTTGCCAAGGGGCTGTGTGCCGTCGCCGTCACCGATCACCTGGAGATGGTGGACTACGAGGACTATGTCGGCACGCTGGTCAAATCGTGGCGCGACAGCGGCGAGGCCGTGCCCGCGTACGCCGGCCGGCTGCGGATCGCCCGGGGGATCGAGCTCGGCGAGCCGCTGGCCGACCTGAAGCGGACCGAGGCCATCCTGGACGCCTACGATTTCGACTTTGTTTTAGGTTCCCAGCACAAGCTCAACAGCCTGGACAGGGAAACCAACATCGATTATTACTTCTACGACTACACCGGCAAGGACGTCGGGCTGGTGATGGACGAGTATTTCGACGCGGTGCTGGAGCTGGTCAACTGGGGGCGGTTCCACGCGCTGGCCCATCTGACCTACCCGTTCCGGTACATCCCAGAGGAGAAGCGGCCCGCCGATTTCAGCCGGTGGCAGGACCGGATCGACGCGATCCTGCGGCAGCTGGCCGTCAAGGGGCTGGCGCTGGAGATCAACACCTCCGGCCTGCGGCAGCCGGGCGGTACCACCCATCCGCCCCTGTCCCTGGTGCGCCGGTTCCGCCAGCTGGGCGGCGAGTTCATCACCATCGGCGCGGACGCCCATCGGCCGGAGGATGTGGGCACCGGCCTTGAACAGGCGGCCGCCCTGGCCCGGGAAGCGGGCTTCACCCACCAGGCCGTGTTCTTCGGTGGAAAAATGGAATTGCTGCCGCTGGAATAACCGGCAAAGCCGCCGCGCAGAAGCCTGCGCGGCGGCTCTTTTTATAGAGTATACAGCTTGGCGGCGCCCTTGGTCATGAGATTCCGGTAGAGGAGGGCGCTGGCGGCGAGAAACGCGAGGGTGACGCCGGTCATGGTCCACACCGGGGGAAGGAATGCCTGCAGCCCGAAGGTCAGGCCGGCGGCCACCCCCACCAGACCCATGCCGCCCAAGACGGCAATCATGGTGGCCTGGCTCTGCTTGATGACCTCCGTTTCAGTTTTCCAGGTGAAATGAGGATAGGCGAGATTGACGCGCAGGCCGAACAGCGGGGTGAACACGGCGGCGGCCAGAGGCAGGGCGAACAGCAGCAGAAGATCCGGCAGGCCGGGGCGCGTGGCGACGGCCAGCAGGGCGGCGCAGACCGCTGTCAGCGGCACGGTGACAAGCATCCCCAGCAGCAGCTTGCTGCGAAAAATATCCTTCGCGGTCACCGGCAGGGCCTTGAGCGCCTGGAAGTGATCCCCCTCCAGGGAAATGGCGCTGGCGGCCGTGTTGGACATAACGATGAAGAAGCAGAGCAGCAGCGGCAGGGCCAGCCCGATCCCGTCCCGCAGGTCGGGGATTTGAAGCGCGCTTTCCAGCCCGTCCATCCCCACGACCAGCAGGGCCACCGACGCGACGAGCAGCAGCAGCATGCCGATGGCGGTGTTCATAACATACAGGGGCGAGGCCATATACCGCCGCCATTCCTTACGGAACAGGGCGGCCAAAGGGGTGGCGGTCTTCATGGCCCGTAACCGGTAGCCGGAGGAGGCGCGCCCGGCGGTGAGCCGGGAATTCCACCGGCGGAACCGCCAAGCGGTCAGGGCACAGAAGCCGGCGAACAGGGCCGCCGACACGGCCAGGAAAAGGGCGAGGGCCCCCACGTCCCCCCGGCAGACCGCCCGCACGAACAAAGGGGCCAGGACATACGCCCGGCCCACGGCGTCCATGACGGCCTGGCCGATGTCGGCGAAGTTTTCCACCAGCGTCTGGGCCATGGTGGAGGCGACCACCACCCCGCACACCAGCGCCAAGGACACCAGCAGATTGACCAGGCTGGAACGCTTGAAGCGGGAGGAAACCAGAGCGAGGAAGGTGCCGATCACCGCGGCCACGATCAGAGGCACCAGTGGAATGGCCAGCAGCGCCAGGAGGAAATACAGGGTATAAAACCAGGGCGGCGCGGCGAACACCGCGTACACCACCCAGGCGGGCACCATCGTCAGCAGGGTGAACGCCAGATTCACGCCGTACAGCATCAGCAGGCGGCTGGCCACCAGGCTGCCCGTGCGCACAGGCAGGGACATCAGAAGATCGTAATCCTTAAAGGCGAAGAGCAGACCGGGGGCCTTGTAGACGGTGGTCACCAGGGACAGGACGGAGGCCACGGCCATCATCAGGCCGGGCACCAGATCGAGCAGGCCGGCAGGCTCCAGCACGAAAGCCATGCCGACGCTGTACAGCGTCATCATCCCCACGAGCAGCAGGGCGACCGCGCCCATCATGACCAGGAAGCCGGTCAGCTTGCGCTTTTCGCCGGGATCGCCGGTATGCCGGATCTTATTGAACCCGAACAGGGCCAGCAGCTGATTCTTCAGCAGCAAACGCACTTCATTCATCATCGGTCAACTCCAGGAATACGTCCTCCAGGCTCTGACTGCCCTTGACGGAGGCGGTTTCGCCGCAGGCGATGAGCCGGCCGTCCTTGATGATGGCGATCTTATTGCACAGCTTTTCCGCCACCTCCAGGACGTGGGTGCTGAAAAAGATGGCGCTCCCCTGCCCGCACAGCTCATGCATGATTTCCTTGAGGGTATGGGAGGCCTTGGGGTCGAGGCCCACGAAGGGTTCGTCCAGCACCAGCAGACGGGGCGTATGGATGAGGGCGCCGATGAGGGCCAGCTTCTGCTTCATGCCGTGGGAATAGGAGGAAATGAGGCCGCCCAGGCTGCCGGTCAGCTCAAAGCGGCCGGCGTAATCGGCGACGCGGGCCTCCCGCTCGGCCTTCCCCACCCGGAAAACGTCGCCGATGAAATTCAGATACTGGATGCCGGTGAGATGCTCGTACAAATCGGGGTTGTCGGGGATGTAGGCGGTGACGCTTTTGCAGGCCACCGGGTCGCTCTTCACCGAATGGCCGTCTATTAAAATCTCGCCCTCGGTGAAATCCAGCACCCCGACCACGGCGCGGATGGTGGTGGTTTTGCCGGCGCCGTTATGGCCGATGAAGCCGAAAATATCGCCGGCCTCCACTGTCAGGGACAAATCGTCCACGGCTCGGCGGCCGCCCTTGTATGTCTTGGAAAAATGAGAAATTGTCAGCATAGGATCGATCCTTTCCAGAGCGGCGCGCCGCTCTACTTCTCCCACCGGCCGGGGCGCATGTCCGCCGGCGTCAGGATGGTGGTCAGCCGCCGCTGCCTGCGTCCCTCCCCGGGCGGGAGCACGGCGGCCTCCATTACCAGGGCGCTCAGCTTTTCACCGAAGGCCCGCCATTCCGCGTCGTTCATAAAGAGGGTGGCGGCGGACACGCCCAGGCCGTCGCGGGCGGGATCCGCCTCATCCTCCGCCAGATACCGCTCCACCTCCCCGATGAGGCTTATCAGCAGGGCGGGCAGCATCCGGCGCAGCTCCTCCTTCGTCGGCGGGCCCTGGGCGGGCTTGCCCAGCTTCTCGTCCGCCGGATTATCCGTCAGGGCGTAGGTGCGTTCCACCGTCCCCCGCACCCGGGTTTCCTCCACCACCGTGAGATACCCCAGCTCCGTCAGGGTGCGCAGATGGCGGTAGAGACTGGCGCGCGGAATGTCGGGCAGGGCGGCGGCCAGCTCCTGCACGGTGGCGGTGCCCAGAAGGGCCAGCCGCTGCACCAGGCGCAGGCGCACCGGATGCATCAGGACGCTGTGCGCAAAGTCGGCCAACGTCATCTCACCTCCAAGATTATTATCAATTTTGATAATAATCCAAAATTCGAGACTTGTCAAGACAAAGAATGACAGGATTGTTATTAAATTGTAACCATAATCGCCTGTTTTCCGGTAGGCGGCGTGGTATAGTGGGGGGAGAATACAGAGGGGATTCGTTTGAAAGAAAGACACCCGCCTTTCGTTCAAACGGGTTTTGTGGAAGGGAATGAATCATGATCATGAAAACGCCGGCCTGACCCAGCAGCAGCTCAAGAACATCTACGCCGGCAAAATCACCAGCTGGAAGGCGGTGGGCGGCGCGGATCGCCCCATCATCGCCTTCCAGCGCAACGCGGATTCGGGCAGCCATACGCGCCGGGAGAACGCGTGGGGCGCATATAAATCCGCCGTTCCCCGGAAGTCCCGGGGAACGGCGGATTTATATCTGTTTTTTGATCCGATCGAGGGCACCCTTTTCCAGGCGGCTGACCTGGGCCTGGCTGATGCCGATTTCGCTGGATACCTCGATTTGGGTCATGCCCTTGAAAAAGCGGAGATTGAGGATGCGCTTCTCACGGTCGCTCAGGTTCCGGATGGCTTCCTTCAGGGCGATTTCATCCAGCCAGTTGCGATCGTCGTTGTGATCCCCCACCTGATCCATCACATAGATGGTGTCGCCCCCGTCGGAATAGACCGGCTCGTACAGGCTGACCGGCTCCACGATGGATTCCAGGGCCAGCACCACATCCTCCTTGGGCATATCCAGCTCCTTGGCGATCTCCTCCACGGTGGGATCACGGAGCTTTTCGTTGGTGAGCCGCTCCTTGACCTGCATGGCCTTATAGGCGGTGTCCCGCATGGATCGGCTGATGCGGATGCTGTTGTTGTCCCGCAGGTAGCGGCGGATTTCGCCGATGATCATGGGCACCGCATAGGTGGAAAACCGGACGTTCAGGGTGACGTCGAAGTTATCGATGGCCTTGATGAGGCCGATGCACCCCACCTGGAACAGATCGTCCAGGTTCTCGCCCCGTTGGGTGAAGCGCTGAATGACGCTGAGCACCAGCCTCAGATTGCCGTTGACCAGATCCTCCCTGGCCGACGCGTCCCCCTCATGCATCCGCCTGAGCAGCTGCATCTTCTCGCTCTCGGTGAGCACCTTCAAAGTCGCGGTATTCACCCCGCAGATTTCGACCTTGTTGTACATCGGGACACGTCCTCTCTGCAAATGGCGTGGCCCGTGAAAGGGCCCTGCTTCCAGTATTGCCAGATGCAGGGAGAACATGCAGGAGGGTGAAAAAACCTCGCTGGAAAAAAACGGCGCGAACGGAAAATCAGCCCGCCCGCTCGATGTCTTTTTTCAGGCGCTTGATGATCTTTTTTTCCAGGCGGGAGATGTAGGACTGAGAAATCCCCAGCAGATCCGCCACCTCCTTCTGGGTATGCTCCTGGTTGCCGCTCAGGCCGAAGCGCAGCTCCATTATCAGCTGTTCCCGTTCGGACAGGCGGCGTACGCACTCGAGCAGCAGGTTTTTTTCCGCCTCCTGCTCGATGTTGCGGTTGACGATGTCGGGATCGCTGCCCAGGATGTCGGACAGGAGCAGCTCGTTGCCGTCCCAGTCCACGTTGAGGGGCTCGTCGATGGACAGTTCGTTGCGCAGCTGTGTGTTTTTGCGCAGGTGCATGAGGATTTCATTCTCGATGCAGCGGGAGGAATAGGTGGCCAGCTTGATGTTGCGGGAGGGGCAGAAGGTGTTGACCGCCTTGATAAGGCCAATGGTGCCGATGGAGATGAGATCCTCGATGCCCACACCGGAATTCTCGAACTTCCGGGCGATATAGACCACGAGACGCAGGTTGTGCGTAATCAGCATATCCCGGGCGTCCGGATCCCCCTCCTCCATCCGGCGGAAGACGTCCGCTTCCTCGGCGGGGGTCAGGGGCGGCGGCAGCGTGTCCGCACCGTTGATATAGTGGACGTCCTCCCCCGCACGGCGCAGCAGCCGCCGCCAGAGGCGGGATAAAAAGCTCTCCAGCCGCGGCAGCAGGCCGGCGGGCAGAGGCACTTCCTCGCGTTTGACTGTGATCATGGTTCGATTTCCCCCTTAGAGCAATTAGCGAATAAACTGGCACAAGTTCGGCGGTAAAAATGGCGTGAAGACGTCGTTGTCGTCCTTGGCGGGCGCCAGCCCGCCGGCGTCCTCCGCCTTGCCCCACATCATTTTTCCTCGCCTCCTTTTATGCCATTCCACCCGCCAATTGCTCTAGATGAACGCCCGGCGACGGGCGGAAAGCTCGCGGATTTCGCCGGCGGCGCGTCGAACAGGCCGGCGATGTCGGTGCCCACCAGCGCGTCGTAGTCCCCCCGGCCCAGTTCCTCGCAGACGGCCACATAGGCACCAGTGGCGTCCCGGTTCGCGCCGTTTTCCGCCACCACGGTCAGCTGCTCCGGGCGGAAGGCGGGCAGCAACCCGTCGCCCCCCACCGAGCGGAAGGGTACCAGCCGTAAACGGCTGCGCACCGCGGCGGCCGCGCCGCCGTTTCCAGCCCCGGCCTCGCCGGAGACGAAGGCGGCCGGATCCCGGAGTGCCTCCCGCACCTCGGCGGGCAGGACGCTCTCCAGCGCGGCGCGGCGGACCACCGCCACCGGGCTGCCGGAAAACAGTTCGGTCAGGCTGTTGCCGCTGTCGTACAGGGCGCGCACCGCCGCCGTCCGCCCGCCGCAGGTCACCAGCAGGCGGTAATCCCGGCCCAAAGGCGCCTTTTTGCGGGTAAACCGGTCGTACAGGCACAGGGCGCCGTAGCTCACCACGGTCAGCAGCACGAGGGTCAGCGGAGAGACGTCGTAATACACCACGCCGCCCACCACGTAAAAGCCCTGGGGCGCGGCGAAGAAGTACAACGCGCCGGCCATGCCGGCAAACAGCGTGGAGATGACGAAAAAGACCACCACGGCTTTTATGTACAGCAGCCGGCCCCGCCAGGGAAAGGCCACCAGTAGAATGACGCAGGCCGCCGCCAGCTTGACCGCCGTGGCGGCGGCCGTGGGCAGGTCGGGCAGGAAGATCAGGCAGGAGGTCGCGGCCCCCAGCAGAGCGCCCAGCACCATCCGCCAGCGGCGGCGGGGCAGGCGCAGGATGCGGGCCGTGGCCAGCAGAAGGATGAAATCGATCCACAGGTTCAGCGCCAGCAGCACATCAATGTAAATGACCGGCATCCGCCTCGTCCCTTTCGTATACAAACGCCCGTCCCAAGGTCACGCGGACATCCGGGCTTGTATATCCATTATATCGTCAGGCGGGGGGAAATTATGCCGAATGAGGAGAGGCGGCGGCGTTTTTTTATGAAAAGGCTGTCGAATTCTTCCTGCCCGGGCGCCGGGATTCGCCGGAATTCGCGGAAAAGCGCGCGGCCGGTTGGCTTTTTCGCGCAAATGTGCTATACTGGCAGCGCGCGGCCAGGCGGCCGAACTTTACACAACAAGGACGGGACACACCATGAATCTGCACATCAAGCAAGCGGTTCTCCATGTGCTTGACACCAGCATCGACACGCCGGTTCTCTCCGACGCCTGCCTGGAACTGAGCGCGGACGTATACGAGTTTCTGAGCCAGCACGTGGAACGGGCCGCGGCCAGCGACGAGCGGAAGGCCTGCGAATTCCAAGAGGGATCGCCCTTCCTGACCTATCCCCTGCACGATCTGGAGCAGTTCCTGCCCACCACCCGGGAAATCGCCCTGCGGCTGTTTCAATACATGCGGATTTATCCGGACATCCCGGCGGCCGACGTGCTGATGATGCAGGCGGAGATCGATGAGCAGCCGCATTTTGTGCTGCTCAAGCTGAATTACAAGGAATCCTACATCCATTTTCTGCAAAACGGCGAGGAGGAAAAGCGCACCTCCATCGTGCGGCAGCGCACGGTGCTGCCGGCGCCGGGGGGCAAGGGCGGCGAGACGTTCCTGCTGAACATGGCCACCGGCGGCGTGCAGGTCATCGAGAAAAAGTTCGATATTGACGGGAAAAAGGATTTCTACTTTTCCTCCCGGTTCCTGGAATGCGCCGCCGCCCTGTCGGAAAAGCAGAAATTCCAGGAAATCAAAAAGGCGGCGGAGAGCGTCAACGAGCTGTTTGGCGGGGGCGACAAGCTGGACAAAAAGGCGGAGACCCGGGTGGCGGCGGTGCTCTGCGACTACATGGGGGACGCGCAGGAGGCCCGGGTGGAAAGCCTGTGCGAGGAGCTGTACAGCGACAACCCCGCCGCCAAGGAGGAGTTCACCCGGATCCTCCGGGAGAAGCACGTGGAGCCGCAAGACACGGTGCAGGTGGCCCCCGCCACCGTCCGCCGGATGGAAAAGCAGTCCATCCGCACGCCCGACGGGGTGGAGATCAAAATCCCCATCAGCCTGTACGAGAGCGGCGACGCGGTGGAATTCATCAACAACCCGGACGGCACCATTTCCCTGCTGATAAAGAACATCGAGCTGTGAAAAACAGCTTGGGTTTGTCTGCCGATAAATAAGCGAAGCCGCTTCCACCAACGGGAAGCGGCTTCGCTTATTTATCGCATGTTTGGCTTACATCGCGCTGCGGGCGTGAAGGATCCAGCGGGCGCGATCCAGGGGATCCACGCCCCGGCGGGGCGTATCCTCCCCGCAGCCCGGCGGGCACTCGCGGTATCCGGCAAACCGGGAGGAATAGCTGCCCTTGCCGGAGGTCAGGGAGCGGAAGGTCACCGGATAGTCCAGGGAGGTGGCCACCGGCAGGACGGCCTCCAGGGTGAAGGTATCCCGGGTGACGACAGGGGAATCGAATTCCCCCCGCATGGCGAGGATATCCCCGATTACCCGGCCGAGATGCGCTTCCCCAGCCGTCAGGCGCACCTGCACCAAGGGTTCCAGCAGACGGGATCCGCAGGCGGTCAGGGCGCGGAGGAAGGCCACCGGCGTGGCGACGAAAAAGTCCAGCGGATGGGTATGGATCGGGTGATGCTCTCCGGCCGTCAGGGTGATTGCCGCATCGGTGACCTCCCAGCCGTGAATCCCCTGCGCGAGGGTTTCCCGGACGCTGGTTTCCACATGATGCTGGTACCGGTAAGGCAGCTCTTTTTCCTTGATGACCGAGCGATAGACGATGCCGCTCCCTCGGGGAAGGGGCTCCATCCGCAGAGTCAGGCAGGCCCAGCAGGGCTTGGGCATGGTGTACCGCTCGCTTCCCTCGCCGGGGGCAGCGGGGGTTTCCTTGTAAATCACGCTGGGGGCGGAAAAATTGGTGTGGAGGCGGTAGCGGCCGGCCAGCCGCTCACTGAGGATTTCCAGCTGGATTTTGCCGGTGATCCGCAGATAGATCTCCCGCTTCTCGCGGTTCCATTCCAGGCCGAGAAGGGGATCCTCCTCGCTAAGCTCCCGCAGGGCGTCCAGCAGGGGGGACAGCTCCTCCTCGCAGGAGGGAAACGCCCGCACCAGCAGCAGGGGCACCGCCAGGCGGCCGGGCCGCCGCCGTTCCTGCGCGCCGAGGATATCCCCCGCGCGGATGGAGGGCAGGCCGTACAGCGCGCCGATCTCCCCGCCGCGCAGCACGCCGGCGTCGGTGGCGCGGCTGCCGGAAATCCGCCGGATCTGGGTGATTTTCTCCATCTCCGAACGGCCCAGCACCGGCACGGCGTCCCGATTGCGAAGCTGGCCGCCGAAAAGACGGACGTGTGCGGCCTTGCCCATGACGGGATCGTGCTCGATGGCGAACACCACACCGGACAGGGGCGTATTCTCCCGGGTGTCGGCCGGAGGCAGAAAGCGGACGATGCCGTCCATCAGCTCCCGCATCCCCACCCCCAGCTTGGCCGAGGCCAGCAGAACAGGTGTGAGCTTCCCCGCCCGGGCGGCCCGGGTCAGGGCTTTCTCCAGCGTCTCGTCGTCCACCGGGCGGCCCTCCAGATAGGCGTCCTCCAGAGCGGGATCCGCTTCGGCCGCGGCCAGCAGCGCCTCCTCCCGGAAAACAGGATCGGCAAATGGGCGGGGCAGGACGGCGCAGGCGGCATCCCCCTCCCCCTCCGCCCGCTGCACGGGCAGGCAGGCGGCGGTCAGCTCCCGGCCGATTTGATCGAGCACATCGGCAACGCGGCTGCCCGCCCGGTCGATTTTATTGATCACCAGCAGGACGGGGAGATCCATGCGGCGCAGGGCTTCCCACAGCAGGAGGGTGTGGGCCTGCACCCCCTCCACGGCGGAGAGCACCAGAACCGCGCCGTCCAGCGCGGCCAGGCTGCGCTCCACCTCCCCCGCGAAGTCCACGTGGCCGGGCGTGTCGATGAGCTGGACGACGCCTCCGCCGTATTCCAGCCGGGCGCAGGCGGTTTTCACTGAAATGCCTCGCCGCTTTTCCACCTCCAGCCAGTCGGTCTGTGCGGTGCCCTCGTCCACGTTGCCCGGCTGCCGCACGGCGCCGCACAGATACAGCAACTGTTCGGTCAGGGTGGTTTTGCCCGCGTCCACGTGGGCGAGAATCCCGATATTGCGGATATCCAGCACGGCGCGTCCCTCCCCCGGGCGGTTATTTCGGGCTGATGATGCCGACGCGGTAGGCGCGCAGCAGCATTTTCAGGCGGTCGATTTTCTCCTGAATTTCCGCACCTTTATCCATGTCCTTGACCATCAGGCGGTGGCGGGTGGTCTCGAAAATGGTGGTGGTGGTCAGGATGTCCTTGTTCTCCTGAATGGCCGACTGAATGCCGCCGAAGGATTCGTGGGCGATCAGCCGCAGGCCGTGGGAGGAATAGATCAGGGTGTAGCCGGCGATGCCGGTGGTGGCGTGATAGGCCTTGCAGAAGCCGCCGTCGATGACGATGAGGCGGCCGTCCGCCTTGATGGGGCTTTCCCCCTGGATGGCCTTGACCGGCACGTGGCCGTTGATGATATGGGAAGACGAGGGCTCAAGACCGAATTCCCGCAGGATTTTGTCGCACAGGTCGGCGTGCTGGATATGGCGGTAGTAGGGATCCTTTTCTTCTTTCCACAGGGCGGGCTCGGCCACAAAGTACCGTTCGAAGGTGCTGATTTTATCCCGGCCGAACAGCGGGGAATTCCGGCCGCACCACAGATACCACAGGAAATCCACATACTCCTGCTTGAGCGGGTTCTCGGCCGTGGCGTAGTAGGCGCGCCGGGCCGTCTTGTCGGCATAGTCCATATAGGCCCGGCCGCTGTAGGAGCGGCCGTCCGCCGCCGTGAAAACGCGGAAATTGCCGTCCTCATCCATGGGGATGCAGCCGTGGAACAGCAGGTTTTGGTTGATTTTCAGATACATGCTTCCATGGCTGTACAGGAAGCCCACGTGCTTTTGGAGCCGTTCGCTGCCCAAGAACGCCCGGCGCAGGGTGGCCATCAGCTCCCGCTCCGCCACCGACAGGGCATAGGGATCCGCCGCGTCGAGGGTGGGGAAATGGCAGTCGTTGAGCGGGTAGGCGATCCCGCCGATGGTCACCGTCCGTTTGTCGCAGTCCACGTTCCCTAGCAGCAGGCGGTCGTCCATGCCGTATTCCGGGTGGCGGCGGATGATCTGCCCCTCCAGCTTGAACTGCATGATGGCGATGGCCTTGTGCACCTTGGACAGGGTGTCCATGCTGGTGGGCAGATAGTCCTTGTCGTCCGGGTTGCGGGGCATGAACCAGGTGCAGTCCTTATAGGTCTCCTGCGCGAAGCTGATCATGTCCCTCAGGCTGATGCCGTAGCCGTTTTCCACGATATCCAAGGTATTGTACTGTAGGGCCAGGTTGAGCACGCAGGCGATGCACGCCTCGTTCCCTGCCGCGGCGCCCATCCAGAGGATGTCGTGGTTGCCCCACTGGATGTCCACGCAGTGATGCTCCATGAGCAAATCGAGGATGTTGTCCGCCCGCTCGCCCCGGTCGTAGATATCCCCCACGATGTGCAGGCAGTCCACGGCCAGCCGCTTGATGAGGGAGCAGAGGCACTCGATGACCTCCTCCGCCCGGTTGATATCGATAATGGTGGAGATGATGTGCTGGTAATAGGACTGCTTGTTCTCCTCGTCGTAGTTGGTATGGAGCAGCTCGTCCAGAATATAGCCGAATGCCTCGGGCATAGCCTTGCGCACCTTGGAACGGGTGTATTTGGAGGCCACCAGCTTGCAAACCTCCACCAGCCGGTAGAGGGTGATGCTGTACCAATCGTCCATATTGACGGTGTCCCGCTTGATTTCCTCCATCTTTTCCTTGGGGTAATAGATAAGGGTGGCGAACCAGGCCCGCTCCTTTTCCGGCATGGAATGAGCGAAAACCATGTCCACCTTTTCCCGGATGACGCCGGATCCGTTGTTGAGAATATGGCGGAAGGCCTCATCCTCGCCATGGAGGTCGCTCATGAAATGCTCGGTGCCCTTGGGCAGGTTGCGTATGGCGTTCAGGTTAATGATCTCGGTGCAGACGGACGAGATGTCCGGGTACTGCTGGGCCAGCAGCTTAAGATAATCCTCCTGGCGGCGCAGCTCCTCATTCTCCAGGCTCACGGCGGGCCTCCTTTCCGGCAATTACAGGCCCAGGCGGGCCCGCAGGGCGGCGGTTTTGTCCGTTTTTTCCCACGACACGCCCAAATCCTCCCGGCCGATGTGGCCGTAGGCGGCCAGCTGCCGGTAAATGGGACGGCGCAGGCCCAGCTGCCCGATGATGGCGGCGGGGCGGAAATCGAAGACGGCCCGCACGGCCTCGGCCAGCCGGTCGTCAGACACCACGCCGGTGCCCTCGGTATCCACCAGCACCGACACGGGATGCGCCACGCCGATGGCATAGGCCAGCTGCACCTCGCAGCGCTTGGCCAGGCCGGCGGCCACCACGTTCTTGGCCGCGTAGCGGGCCATATAGGAGGCGGAGCGGTCGACCTTGGTCGGATCCTTGCCCGAGAAGGCGCCTCCGCCGTGGCGGGCGTAGCCGCCGTAGGTATCCACGATGATTTTCCGGCCGGTCAGGCCGCTGTCCCCCTGCGGGCCGCCGATGACGAAACGGCCGGTGGGGTTAACGTAAATCTTGGTCTGGTCGTCCATCAGCCCGGCGGGGATCTCCGGGCGGATGACCCGGTCAATGAGATCGGCGCGGATGGTCTGAAGCGACACGTCGGCGCTGTGCTGGGTGGAGACCACCACCGCGTCCACCCGCACGGGGGTGTTCCCCTCGTATTCCACCGTCACCTGGGTTTTTCCGTCCGGCCGCAGGTAGGGCAGCGTCCCGTCCTTGCGCAGGGCGGCCAGCCGTTTGGCCAGCCGGTGGGCCAGGGAAATGGGCAGGGGCATCAGCTCGGGTGTTTCGTCGCAGGCGTAGCCGAACATTAGCCCCTGATCCCCCGCGCCGGTTTTATCGAAATCCTCGGCCTGGGCTTCCCGCCCCCGGGCCTCCAGGGCGTCGTTGACGCCCATGGCGATATCGGGCGACTGCTCGTCAATGACGGTGAGCACCGAGCAGGTATTGCCGTCAAAGCCCTGGTTCGCGTCGTCATAGCCGATGTCCCGCACCACCTGCCGGGCGATGGCGGGAATGTCCACGTAGCAGTCGGTGGAAATCTCGCCCATGACCAGCACCATGCCGGTGGTGGCGATGGTTTCGCAGGCCACGTGTGCCGTTTCGTCCTGGGCCAGAATCGCGTCGAGCACCGCGTCGGAAATCTGATCGCAGACCTTATCGGGATGCCCCTCGGTCACCGATTCGGATGTGAAAAAATGCCGTGTGTTTTCCATACTGTACCTCTTTTCTTTTCCATGCCAATCAAAAACGCCGCCCGGCAGAAACCGGGCAGCGTCGTATTCCACCTCATCTTCCGGTTTCCACCGCAGGATTTAGCACCTTGCCACTCGGCAGGTTGCTGGACATCATCGGGCCTGTTCCCTCCGTCGCTCTTGATAAGGGCCTATTCGGTTGTCACGGTCTTATTTTAGCACGCCTCGCGGAAAAGGACAAGACCGGGCGGAATTTTTCCCGAAGATGCCCAAAACGCAAAGGGGCGGCGTTACTTTCCCTGTGTAAGGTAGCGATTTTTCTGCAGGAAGGGGGCGAGGGCCTTAAACAGCAGGCCCGCCAGGATGCAGTTGGTCACCGCGATGATGAGGTTCATGGGGATGATGCCCGGCAGCATCAGGGACATCACCACATCGTGGGGAACGCCGAAGGCGTGGACGGTCAAAATGAGGTTGAGCGGAATCATCACCAGGGTCCTGGCCAGGGAGCCCAACGCCATGCCCACGGTCATGCCGGTCAGGCTGGGCTTGCGGTCATAGAGGATGCCCACCAGCAGCACCATAGCGCCCGATGCCACAAAGTGCATCACGAAGCCCACCCAGCCGTTGATGCCCAGGATAAAGGCCTGCACCAGGGAAGCCACCAGCAGGATGAGCAGGCCGGGGATCGGCCCATACAGCAGGGTGCCGATGAGCACCGGCACGTCCGCCATATCGTACTCGATGAAGCTGACGGCCGGGATGATAGGAAAATGGATGAGCATGACCAGCACCACCGCGATGGCGGCCAGCATGCCCATTTGAACCAGAGCGACGACATCGGTGCGGATTTTTTTCATAACAAGACCTCATTTCCGGCGTTTCGCGGCGCAAAAAATCCCATAACGGTGCGGCTGATGCCGCCCATTATGGGACGAAACATACGCAGGAGGCTGCGCACGTCTTCTTTCATCCGGACTGACCGCACTGCTGCGGAATACCGTCGGCTTTGGAATTTCACCAAATCGGCCCGGCACTGAACGCGCCGGGTTCGCGGGCTGCGGGAGGCTGCTCCCTTACCGCCGGTGGGGAATCGCACCCCGCCCCGAAGACAACCATATATTTTCGATTTCTAAGTATAGCACGCAACCCAAAAGTCGTCAAGCTTTTTAGCAGGATTGCCAAGCGCAGGGGACTGTGGTATACTGGAAAGGATTTTCGGAGGGGATAAACTTATGGATATACAAAACGTGCCGCGCATCGTGCAGGAGCTTGTTCCGGGCAAGCAGATCACCCTCGCGCATATCATCGCCAACCCGGACGACATTCTCTATCAGAAGCTGGGGCTGAACCCGGCGGTGGACTATGCCAAGGCGGCCATCGGCATTCTCACCATGAGCCCAAGCGAAACGGCCATCATCGCGGGAGATCTGGCCATCAAGACCGCCGGCGTGGATTTGGGCTTTGTGGATCGGTTCAGCGGCACCCTGATCGTGACCGGACGGGTGTCGGAGGTGGAGGCCGCCCTGAAAGCCATTGTAGACTACGCCCGGGACGTGCTGGGCTTCACCGTCTGCCCCCTGACCCGCACCTGATGAAAAAGATCCTGCTGGTGGGGCGCAGCGAATGCGGCAAGACCACCCTGACCCAGGCTCTGCGGGGAGAAACCATTCATTATCACAAGACCCAATATGTCAACCATTTCGACGTCATCATCGACACCCCGGGCGAATACGCCGAGAACAAATTTCTCGGCCGGGCGTTGGCGCTGTATTCCTACGAGGCCGACGTGGTGGGGCTGCTGCTCAGCGCGACGGAGCCGTATTCCCTCTATCCCCCGTGCGTGGCGGCCAGCGCCAACCGGGAGGTCATCGGCATCGTCACCCAAATCGATCAACCCCGCGCCAACCCCGCGCAGGCGGAGGCTTGGCTGCGGCTGGCGGGGTGCGAGACAGTGTTTCATGTCAGCGCCGCCAGCGGGGACGGCGTCTGGCGGATCCTCGAATATCTGCGGCAGGAGGGGGACGTTCTGCCGTGGGACAACGCGTGAACCAGGAGAACCGGGCCGACGGCCGGGTTCTTTTTTTCTGCCATCCAGCATATATACTACGGAAATGCAGACAACCCATGCGGATTTTACCAGTCTTTCCAGGGAGACCCCTGCATGATTTTGCAATTTCCTTGTTGAAACGGCTCGAATAATCTGGTATACTAGCAATAACAATTTATCCAGGCAGTCGCTTTCCCTGTGCCTGGACATAAGGAGTGGCAGAATATGAATACATGTCCGAAATGCGGCGGCAATTACGAAGGCGACGTTTGTCCTTTCTGCGCGGCGAGCGAACAGCAGGCCGCCCCGGTTCAGGGACAGGAGTACGTTCAGCAAGCACCCGTTCAGGACGCTCAGCAGATTCCGACGCAGGGCTATCAACAGGCCCCGCAGCAGGGCTATCCGCAAGGCTATCAGCAGGTTCCTCCTCAGGGCTATCAGCAGGTACCGCCCCAGGGGTATCAACAGATGCCGCCTCAGGGGTATCAACAGGTGCCGCCCCAGGGGTATCAGCAGGTACCGACCATTGTGGTCAACAATGTGAACACCAACAACGTGGGCGGCGCCGGTATGCCCGGCATCAGCCCCAAGAGCAAGATGGTCGCGCTCATTCTCTGCATTTTCCTGGGCACCATCGGTATCCATCGGTTTTATGTCGGCAAGGTCGGCATGGGCATCCTCTATCTGTTGACCGGCGGCTTGTGCGGCATCGGCTGGATCGTCGACATCATCCAGATCGCCTGCGGCAACTTCCGCGACAACATGGGGCTGTTCCTGAAGAACTAACCCGCCGGCAGGCTGCCATTATAATATGTGCTTGTAAAAAAGCAGGCCGCTTCAAAAGCGGCCTGCTTTTTATTTCCCGGTCAATAGGGACAGGGTTTCTGTACGGCTGCGCGGATCGGTTTTCATCCGGCCGCGCAGGGCGGAGGTCTGCGTCCGGGAGCCGGCGGCCCGCACCCCCCGCATGGTCATGCACAGGTGTTCCGCCTCAATAATCACCGCCACCCCCTGGGGCGACAGCTCCTTTTCCAGGAAATCCGCCACCTGGGCGGTCAGCCGCTCCTGCAGCTGCGGCCGGCGGGCGAAGGTGTTGACGATGCGCGCCAGCTTGGACAGGCCAATCACCCGGCCGTCTTTGGGAATATAGGCGATGTGCGCCACCCCGGTGAAGGGCAGGAGATGGTGCTCGCACATGGAATACAGCGGGATGTCCCGCACCGTCACCATTTCATCCGGAGAATCCTCGTGAAAAATCTTCACATGGGCGTGGGGATCCTCCTCCAGGCCGGAAAACACCTCCGTGTACATGGCCGCCACCCGCCGGGGCGTTTCCTGCAGCCCTTCCCGTTCAGGGTCCTCCCCGATCGCCAGGAGCAGCTCCCGCACGGCCGCCTCGATGCGCTGTGTATCCATAGGAAATCCTTCCTTTCTCTTCCTAGAGCAATTGGCGAGTGAAATGGCATAAAAGGAGACGAGGAAAAATGGCGCGGGGCAAGGCGAAGGCCCGGATCAGGCGGCGCCCGCAACGCCATTTTTACTGCCGAACTTGTGTCGTTTTATTCACTGCTTGCTCTAAAGAGCAGCTCTGTGGGACAGCGCCGCATGGCATTCATTATATCGGGATCCGCCGGTTCCGTCAAGGTTTCGGAAGAAAACAAGCAGACGGCTTCCGCCGCCTCCTGCGAGGAGGGCACAGTAATTCGTATCGGGAACCGCCTTCAGGCTGGGGAGCGGTACAGCAAAAAAGGATGCGGGAATTTACCGTCCCGCATCCTTTTCCACTCAGCCCTCTTTCACCAGGGAGCGATACAGCTTGATATACTCGTTGGCGGAGCGGCCCCAGCTGAAATCGGTGCGCAGGCACCGATCCATCAAAACCGGCCAATCGGTTTTGTTCGCATAAGCGCCGAGCGAACGGCGGATGGCGTACAACATGTCGTTGGCGTTGTAGGTCTTGAAGGTGAAACCCATGCCCTCGCCGTCGCCGCAGTCGCGGATGCTGTCCTTCAAGCCGCCGGTTTCCCGCACGACGGGAACCGTGCCATACCGGCAGGCCACCATCTGAGACAGGCCGCAGGGCTCGCTCTTGGAGGGCATAAGGAAGATATCCGCGCCGGCGTATATCTTCCGGGCCAGCTCTGGCAGGAAGCCCGCGCAGTAACAGAATTTCTGCGGATAGCGGCCCTGCACCTCCCGGAAATAGTTCTCATAGGCCCAGTCGCCCGATCCCAGGATGACCACCTGCAGGTTTTCCTGCAGAAGCTCGTCCAGGACGTATTTGACCAAATCCAGCCCCTTATGGGCCACCAGCCGGGTGACCATGCCGATAAGGGGGACATCCGCCGCCGCGGGCAAATTCAAGCGTTCCTGAAGCGCCCGCTTGTTTTCCGCCTTGCCAGAGGGATCGTCGGCGGAATAGGTCTTGTAGATAAGCGGATCGGTCTCGGGGTTGTACCCCTCGGTATCGATGCCGTTGAGGATGCCGGTCAGCTTCCATTCCCGCGCCCGCAGGATGGTGTCCAGGCCGTGGGAGAACCAGGGATCCAGGATTTCCTGCGCGTAGGTCGGGCTGACGGTGGTCACCTTGTCGGCCATCTCGATGGCACCCTTCATGAGGTTGACGCAGCCGTCCTGCTCCACGATGGTTCTGCTGCTTTGCGGAATGCCAAAGACATCCTCCAGGATTTCCATGCCGTATTTGCCCTGGTACTGGATGTTATGAATGGTGAAAACCGTTTTGATATTTTCGTACCCCTCCCGTCCGGCGTAGAACAGGCTGTAATACACCGGAACCAGGGCGGTCTGCCAGTCGTTGGCGTGGATGATATCGGGTTTGAAATCGATGTACGCCAGCATTTCCAGAATCGCCCGGGACAGGAACGCAAACCGCTCCGCGTCGTCGTAATGGCCGTAGAGGCCGGGGCGCTTGAAATAATACTGGTTGTCCAGCAAATAGTAAATCACACCGTTGTGGCGGGCCTCGAACACGCCGCAATACTGCCGCCTCCAGGCCACGGGAACCGACAGGCTGGTCAGGAAGGTCATGTTGTCCCGCAGCTCCTGCGGAACCGATTCATACAAGGGCAGTACCACGCGGCAGCCGATCAGCCGCACCCGCATCGCATGGGGCAGCGATCCCGCCACATCCGCCAGGCCGCCTGAGGCGGCAAAGGGAAGCGCTTCGCTGGTTGCATACAAAACTTTCATGGTATCCTCCTATTCCGCCGCACGCAGGCGGCACAGACAGTCTGCTTGTTTGCCGCCGCTGCTTTACACGGCGGATCCCTTGCCGATATAAATCGGATAGCTGCCGAAGCCCTGCAGCGTCCGGCCGTCCTGTATAGACACGTTTTTATCCAGAATCACATAGCACAGGTTGGCCCCCGCGCCGACCGCCGTGCCCTGCATCACGATGCAGTTTTCCACCCGGGCGTCCCGGCCGATATTGACGTCGCGGAAGATGATGGAATTGCGCACCGTGCCGTCCACCCGGGCGCCGTCGGCCACCAGGGAATGGCTGACCGAGGCGTGCAGGCCGTAGAGGGCGGGCGGGCAGTCCCGCACCTTGGTATAGATGGGCCGGCTCGACAGGAACAGCTGCTGGCGCACCTCGGCGTTCAGCAGCGCCATATTGGCGTCGAAATAGCTGCCCAGAGAGGAAATCACCATGGTCATCTCAGGCACTTCGTAGCCGTACAGCCGCATATTTTCCACCTGCCGCTGCAGCACGTCCCGTTCAAAATGATGGTAGTTGCGGCCCAGGCAGGTGGCCACCAGCCGCTGCAGCAATTCCTTACGCAGGACATAGAGGCCCAGGCCGTAAGCGGACTCCCCGGCCGGGCGAGTATTGAGCACGATGTCCTTCACCCGGCCGTCCTCGGCCGTCCACAGCAGAAGATTATCCGGCGTATCCGGGACCGGGCCGCGCTTATAGGCGATGGTAATATCGGCCCCGCTGTCCCTGTGAGTCTCCAGCAGAGCGTCGTAGTCAATGTTGCCCACCACATGGCAGTCGGACATCACGACGTATTCTTCCTTGGAATTGCGCAGGAACGGCTCGATTTCCGCAAGAGAAACGATCCGGCCGTTGTACATTTCCTCGCTGGTTCCAAAGGGAGGAAGGAAATACAGGCCCTGATTCTTGCGGGACAAATCCCAGGCCTTGCCGGACCCCAGATGATCCATCAGCGACTGGTAATTCCGCTTGGTCACCAGACCCACCTTGGAAATGCCGGCGTTGACCATGTTGGACAGGGTGAAGTCAATAAGCCGGTACCGGCCGCCAAAGGGAACCGAACCCAGCGCCCGCAGCGCGGTGAGATCCCGCAAGGCTTCGTCGTGCATATTGGAAAACAGGATGCCCATGGCGTTGTTGTTGCGCATATCAGTCGTTCCCCTTTCCGTCGGATTCGATCATGGCTTTGGCCGGGATAATCTGGCCCGGCGGGACATGGACGCCCTCGGCGACCACCGCCACGCCCCAATCGCCCAGGTCGGGGCAGTCCTCGGGGCGGGCGCCGATGATGGCGTTTTCCCCCACCTCCACGTTTTCCGCCAAGATGGCGTATTGCACCTTTGCACCCCGCCGCACGCAGGCCCCCGGCATGATGATGGAATCCCGGATTTCCGCGCCCTCCTCGATGGTGACGCCGGAAAAAATCACCGAAAAATCCACGTTTCCGTAAATGTTGCCGCCTTCGGAAATCATGCTGTTCTGTACACACGCGCCGTCGGCGATATAGTGGGGAGGCAGGCCGGGATTGCGGGAATAAATCCGCCATTCGGTGTCGGACAAATCCAATGGGACGTTGGGGTCGAGCAAATCCATATTGGCTTCCCACAGGCTCTCGATGGTGCCGACATCCTTCCAGTAGCCCTCAAAACGATAGGCGCACATTCTCTCCCCCGCCGCTAACATGGCGGGCAGTATGTTTTTGCCGAAATCGTTTTGGGATTTGCGGTTTTTCTCGTCCTCCGTCAGATAGTACCGCAGCTTTTTCCAGTTGAACACGTAAATGCCCATGGAGGCCAGGTTGCTCTTCGGTACGGCCGGCTTCTCATCGAACTCGTAAATCGAGCCGTCCTCGTTGCAGTTGAGGATGCCGAACCGGCTGGCCTCCGACATCTCGACCTCCAGCACCGCGATGGTGCAGTCCGCCTCGTTTTTCTTATGGGCCTCGATCATCTGGGAATAGTCCATTTTATAGATATGATCGCCCGAGAGGACCAGCACATATTCCGGGTCGTACCGCTCGATAAAGGCCAGATTCTGATAGATGGCGTTGGCGGTGCCCTTGTACCAGTCGGCCCCGCGGCTGCGCTGATAAGGCGGCAGGACGTGTACCCCCGCGTCCATCCGATCCAGGTCCCACGGCTGGCCGGAACCGATATAATCGTTGAGCTCCAGCGGCTGATACTGCGTCAGCACCCCCACCGTCTCAATACCGGAGTTGACGCAGTTGGACAAAGGGAAATCGATGATGCGGTATTTCCCTCCATAAGGGACGGCCGGCTTGGCGATACGGCTGGTCAGAGCATACAGGCGGCTTCCCTGGCCGCCCGCCAGCAGCATGGCGACACATTCTTGTTTGCGGAACATGGCGATACCTCCTTGATTTCATCGCGGGGAACAAACACAGGTCTATTTTTTCTTAGCTGGCGGTTTCGCGGCGGGCTTGGCCGCTGCGGCGGCCGGCTTCTTGTTCGTTTTAGGGGCGGGACGCTTTTTCTCCCGCACCAGCCGGAAATACAGCACCGACAAAGGCGGAATCGTCAGCTCCATGGACTGCTCGAAGCCATGCATCGGCACCGGATCGGTATCAAAGGTGCCATTGGTAATCCCCTGCCCGCCGAACTCGGCGGCGTCGGTGTTGAACACCTCGGTATAGGTGCCGTAAAACGGGGCGCCGATGCGGTAATGCTCCCGTTTGACCGGGTTAAAGTTGCACAGGGCCACCAGCTCGCCGCCGTGATTGTCCATCCGGCGGAAGGAAATGATGCTTTGGGTATAGTCGTCATGGGCGATCCAGGAGAAGCCCTCCCAGGAAAAGTCATTTTCCCACAGGGGCGCGTTGTCCCGGTAGAAATGGTTCAGCGATTTGGTGAAATGCTGCAGCATCCGGTGCGCTTCGTAATCCAGCAGCAGCCAGTCCAGCCCGCTTTCGTAGTCCCATTCCTTGAACTGGCCGAACTCGCTGCCCATAAACAGCAGCTTTTTGCCCGGATGGGCCATCATATAGCCCAGAAAAGCCCGCACGCCCGCGAATTTCTCCTCATACGTGCCGGGCATTTTGTTGATGAGGGAGCCTTTGCCGTGCACCACCTCGTCGTGGGAGATGGGCAGGACGAAATTCTCGGAAAAGGCATAGAAAAAGGAAAACGTCAGGTTGTCGTGATTGAACTTCCGGAACCAGGGATCCAGGGAGAGATAATGGAGCATATCGTTCATCCAGCCCATGTTCCACTTGTAATTGAACCCAAGGCCGCCGTCGGCGGTGGGGCGGGATACCATCGGCCAGGAGGTGGATTCCTCCGCGATCATCATGGCCTTGGGATGGGCGGCGAAGACCGTCTCGTTAAGCTCCTTAAGGAATTCCACCGCTTCCAGGTTCTCCTTGCCGCCGAAACGGTTGGGGATCCATTCCCCGTCCCGCCGGTTGTAATCCAGGTACAGCATGGAGGCCACCGCGTCCACCCGGATGCCGTCCACGTGAAAGACCTCCAGCCAATACATGGCGTTGGATATCAGGAAGCTGCGCACCTCCGGACGGCCGTAGTCGAACACGCAGGTGCCCCATTCCTTGTGTTCGCCCTTGCGGGGATCGGCGTATTCGTAGCAGGGCCCCCCGTCGAAATGATACAGGCCGCATTGATCCTTGGGGAAATGGGCCGGCACCCAGTCGATGATCACCCCTATCCCCGCCTGGTGGCAGCGGTCGATGAACCGCATGAACTCCTTGGGGGTGCCGTACCGGGAGGTGGGCGCGTAATAACCGGTCACCTGATAGCCCCAGGAGCCGTCGAAGGGATACTCCATGATGGGCATCATCTCGATGTGGGTGTATCCCATTTCCAGCACATAGGGGATCAGCTCGTCCCCCAGCTTCTCATAGGAAAAGGGATTGCCGTCGGGATACTGTCGCCAGGAACCGGCGTGAATCTCGTAGATATTCACCGGGCAGTCGTAAATGGTAGCCTCCTCCTTGGCCCGCAGCCACTTGCCGTCTCCCCAGGCATAGCCGCCGACGCTGAACACCTTGGAAGCGTTGCCGGGGCGCGTCTCAAAATGGGCGGCGAAGGGATCGGATTTCATCACGCCTTGTCCATGCTTATCTACAATATGATACTTGTACGTATCGTATTCCTGCAAATTCTGCGCCGTGCATTCCCAGACGCCGCCGGTCAGCCTTTCCAGGGGCTGCGCCTCGGGATCCCATTTGTTGAAATCGCCGACCAGGGACACGGCTTGCGCGTTGGGCGCCCACACCCGGAAAATATATCCATCCTCCCCGGCGGCATGGCACCCGAGCACCTCATAGGCGCGGCTGTTCTGTCCCCGGCAAAAGGCCGACAAGGCCTGTTCGATCTCCGGCATCATGCCGGCGCGCGGATTGCTGTACATGAGCATCCCTCCATGGTGGATTGGCGGCCGAACCATTCCCGGCGGGCGCCGCGGGGAATATCCGCAGTTCGCCCACAGGTTTTATTCAGCATGTCCGATTGTCATCGGATTGGAAGTGATTACCTTTATTGTAGCAACTGCCTGTGTGAATTGCAAGCGTTTTTGGTAAGTTTCTTAAAACAAATTGTTAACAAATTCAATATACTTGTATATAAAGCACAACAATCAATTTGTATTCCTAGACAAATCGCTTTTCAGGGCAGTCCACATTCGCTTAGTATATCCCAACCATGTTACAAAACCTGTCGAAACCTTAAAATTGCCGATAAAAAAAGAACGGCGGAGTTTTCCGTCGTTCTTTTAAAACGCAAAGGCTGTGTTCAGCAGGCATCGACGGCGGAAACGAACAGCGGCAGGGGAAACCAGCCGGCCGGCACCTTCCCCGCGGGCGTCTGCACGAAACCGCCCATGGGGGAAAAGAGAAAGCGGGAGGCCTCAAAAGGAGACAGCGTCAGATCCGGCGTTTCCTCGGTGGTTTCCACGCAGGCCCGGCCTGAGGCGACTTCGATTTTCATCCGGCATTCGCCGGGAATATCCAGCACAAGACGGCCCTCCGCCAAAGGCCCCATTGCCGCGCGGCACCACAGGTAGGCCTGGGTGACCCCGGGAAAATCGAAAATCCGGTACTTGTGGTCCGTTCCGATCGTCCCGTATTCCGCCACATCGGCCAGCCAGCCGGCGGTATCCGTCTCAAAAAGCGGCAGATCGATATGCAGCGCATCCGTTTTCTGCCGCTTCATCAGGGCGGCGCCGATTTGCGGGAGTCGCGCGCCGTCGGTCAGCGCCAGCTCCTGTACATGGCCGCGCACCGCCGAGACATAGCCGGCGAACGCGCCGTCGGCCGTGACGGCGAGCAGATCGGCATCCCAGCTACGGCCGACGGTGCAGGAATTTTGCAGCGTGCGCGCCCCATTAATCGGCTGCAGCTGGTAGAGCGCGTAGGCTTCCCGGCACCAGGGCGAAGACGGCTCTTCCAAGGGCGAAAGAGAAACACCGTCGCCGGACAGCCCCGGATACCGATGGGCCAGATTGCCAGCCGTCAGATGGAAGGACGCCCGCGTGCCCGTGGGCGTGAACCCAAAGTATTCATACCGCTGGCGCATGCCGCCCAGGAAAGCCATCGCGTAGCCCTGCGTTTTCAAGTCCTCCATGGCCCGATTCATGAGGGCTTTCATGTAGCCCTTGCCCCGGGCGTAGGGATGCACCGACACGGTGCCGATCCCCGCCGCCCGCAGCGGCTTGCCCGCCACCAGCAGGGACAGCGGCATGGCGCAGACCATGGCGCGGATCCGTCCATCCTCCCGCACCAGATAGTGATACCCCTCGCTGCCGCTGTTCTCGCCGTACAGCTTGGGAAGCAGCCGGCGGAAATCGTGGGGCTGCGACGACTGGCTGAACACATAATTGGCAAAATCTAGTATGTCCGGCAGTTCCCCGGCACAGCCCTTTTCAATCCGTATCTCGCTCATTTCGGCATCCATCCTCTTCGTTTGTCGTGGGCTTACAGCAGCGCTTCATCGTATACCGCCCGGGAGCCGCCGATAAATTTGGGCCGCGTCCTGGCAAACACCACGGGCGCCTCGCCGATGGCTTTGATCTCCAGGCGCACCGGCACCGCCACCGGGACGAGATGCATGCCGATCAGCGTGTTCCCGATATCCATGCCCGCCCTGGCGTCAACCGTTTCCACGGCCACGGGCCGGACGAACCGGCGATACGCCGTGGTGGCAAAGGAGCCGCCCGCCTTGGGCTGGGGCACCGCGTTGACCGGCTCCAGCCCATGCAGCCGGGCAGCCTCCCGCTCCACAATCAGGGCGCGGTTCAGATGCTCGCAGCACTGCGCCGCCAGATAGACGCCCGCCCGCTGCAGCACGGGATACAAACCGTCAAACACCGCCTCGGCCACCTCCAGCACTGAATCGGTACCGATGGCATGCCCCCCCACCTCGCTGGTGGAGCAGCCCACCACCACAATATCCCCCGTGGACAGCTTGGCCGCCGCGAGCAGCTGCTCGGCCGCGGCCTTCGCCTGGGCGGTAATCGTTTCCAGCATCATCAACGCCTCCTACGCTTTGGATTGTGGGATATACCCCTCGAAAATCGGCACGTCGAACCACCGGCCGGCCTGTTTCCACTCCTCCTCGGAGCGGATCGTCCAGGCGGCGCAGAAAGAGCGGTAAAGCTTCCGGCAGATCCGGAACCCCCACTTGTCGGCGTGCTTATGGTTATAGGCGATAAAATCCGGCCGAGTCAGCCGGTTGAGCAGCAAATTGCCCAGCAGAAAAAACAGCAGCGGATTCCCCGGCTCCTTGTCCTTGCGAAAATCGGTGGCCAGCTGGCCCCGCGCAATCCGGGGCCGGTTCTTCTTATACCAGCGCAGGGCCAGCGGGTTGAAGGATTCCACGCAGTAGACGCCTCGGTAGCCGTCCAGCAGCGCCTGGGCCGCGGGACAAACCTCCGCGTTCATCCAGGCCATCTTGATTTCCACAATCAAGGGCACCCGGCCGTCCACCAGCTGCAAGAATTCCTCAAAAGTGGGGATGGTTTCGGCAGAATCCAACAGCCGCAGCGTTTTCAGCTCCGCCAAGGTCAGCTCCCCCACCTTTTTTTCCACGCCGCAGACCCGGAGCAGGCTGTCGTCGTGAAAAACCACCGGCACCTTATCCTTGGAGAGCTGCACGTCCAGTTCGATGCCGAAGCCCCGCTCCACCGCCAGCCGGAACGCCTTCAGGGAATTTTCAGGGGCGTCCGACCGGTTGTCGTGCAGCCCCCGGTGGGCGTACTGCACAGCGCGCAGCGGCGTCATATCGGGGCGGCCCGCCAGCCGGGGCATCAGCAGGAACACATACACAAGCAGCAGCGCCGCCAAAACCGCGGCGGCGATTATCCAGCCCACGCCGCAGCACCTCCTTTCTTGCTATATGCTTCAGCCGTCGTCCACGTCGAAATTTTCCAGGACGCTGGCTTTTTTCTGTGGTTTGACATCGCCATGCCGGACAAACAGCATGGTGATAAAGGACAGCAGCGAAAACACCGCCGCGTAAGGAAACAGGGTGCGGTAGCTGATATGCTCCAGCAGGACGCCGGAGAAAATGGGAGTAAACACCTGCGCACCCATGGAGAAAAAGTAATACATGCCGGTGTACTTGCCCACATCCGCACCGCTGCCCATCTCCACCACCATGGGATAGGAATTGACGTTGATGGACGCCCAGCCCACGCCGGTCAGGCCGAAAACCACATACAGCAGCGGGGAGAAATGTCCGAAGAAAATCCCGCTGACATAGGCGGCGCACATCAGAAGGATGCCGGCCAGAATCATCTTCTTGCGGCCGAACCGGCTGGACAGGAACCCGATGGGCAGGTAGCTGACGACAGCCACGCCGGTGGCCACCATCAGGCAGGAGGCAAAACCGCCCCCCTGCATCCCCCACACCTCCTCCGCGTACCGGGAGAAAGCGGTGGTGACGGCGTTATAGGCGGTAAACCACAAAAACACGGACGCCAGCAAAAACAACAGGCTGCGCAGCACCGGACGGGGCAGCTTTTTCTTTTCTCCCGTCTTGACCGGTTCCTCCTCCGGCTCGGGCCAGGCCTCGGCGGCCTCCCGAGCCATCCGATTCTCCCGGATGGTGAGAAGAAGCGCCACCACTGCGACGACCATGACCGCCGCCACCGACAGGAACAGGGGCATGTAATCGGGCCGGCCCGTTTTGGGCACGAGGACGCTGATCATCACCAGCGTGAAAATGCCGCCCAGAGCGCCCATCAGATTGATCACGGCATTGGCCTTGCTGCGCAGGGGCTTGGGCGTCAGGTCGGGCATCAGAGCCACGGCCGGCGACCGGTAAAAGCCCATGGACAGCAGCACCGCGCCCAAAGCGATGAAAAAGCCGGTCAGGCTGCCGGCGTTATCCGTGACAGGCAGAAGGATCATGCAGATAACGGCCAGCACGGTTCCCACCAGAATAAACGGCGTCCGCCGGCCCAAGGGCGTACGCAGCTTGTCGGACAGCATGCCGAACAGGGGCAGGAGCATAAGGGCCAGCACGTTGTCCATCGCCATGACCACGCCGGTCCACGTTTCCCCCAGATGAAAGGTGTTCTTGAGAATGAGGGGGATGACATTGTCGTACATCTGCCAGAAGGCGCAAATGGAAAGGAATGCCAGGCCCACAAAAAAGGTACGCCGGTAATTCAGTTTCATATTCTGCCTCCGCCATCATTTTTATTCAATTGTAGCATCCCCTTGTAAAAACCACAAGAAAATCCGGGGAAGATTCAGCGATGATCCGGGAGAATTTCCGCGAAAGCCTCGATCGCCTCCATGAGCAGATGGTACAGAGGCGCCAGTTCCGCAAATCCGCGGCGCAGGGTATCGGCCAATTCAGGCCCGCCGAAAAACGCCATATCGCTTTCTTCCCGGATCATATCCACCGACTTGCGGTTGTACAGCCCGTCCAGGGCCGCCGGCGCGTCCGGCTTTTTGGGGCGGGCATACCGATCGCCCATGGGGGAGAAGCCGGCCGCCTGCGCCCGCTCCACCGCCCGGATAAACGGACGGGGATTCTCGTCCATCCTCCGACGGAGGAACTGCAGGAAAACGGGCGGGCACTGGTAAAAACCCATGCCCCAGGAGCTGCCCTGCCCGGAAATATCCACAAAAAAGCCGGGGCTGCACACCCACGCCTTTTTGTCCCGTTCGAAGACGATCCAGGCGTTCTCCCGATACATGGATTTATCCCGGGTGTACCGGTTGTCCCGGCGGATCCGGCTGATATTGCCGTTGCGGCCCGGCTCGGTGACAAACTGCGGATCGATGTCCAGCATGAAGGGGGTCAAATCCTCCAGCAGGGCGCGCAGGGGACGCAGCACCTGCGCCTGGATTTGCGGCTTTTTTTCTTCGTAAAAGCTCTTGCTGTCGTGGAAGCGGTTTTCCGCCAGCAGCCACATGGCGTCGGGGGTGATTCCGGCAAAATTGCTCATGTCAGCACATCCTTTATGTCCAGGGCCGTATAGCCCTCGTCAAACTACCCAATATTATAGCATAAAAATTTTCCTGCCGCCACCGGCAAAGACGTGTGAAAAATCCGCCAAATCATGGACATTCCTTCCAACTTTCTGTATAATAAAAAGCATGTAAACCCGAAAAGGAGAGGATCGGTTGTCCCATCTGATATTGCTGACCGGCGGCGTGCGCAGCGGCAAGAGCGCCCAGGCGGAGCGGCTTCTCGCCGGCAGCCCTGCGGTGCTGTACATCGCCACCGCCCGCTGCCTGGACGGAGAAATGGCCCGGCGCATTGAGGCGCACCGGAGCCGGCGGCCCGCCCATTGGGTGACGGCGGAGGCCAGCGCCGCCCTGGACGAGGTGCTGCGCGCCCATCCCGAGGGCGACGTGCTGCTGGACTGCGTGACCAACATGGTGACCAATCTCATGCTGGACGAGGAGCCGGAGTACGAGGCGCTCTCCCGGGCCCGCGTGGAGGAAATCGAGGCCCATATTGAGGAGGAAATCGACCGGCTGCTGTCCGGCCTGCGGCAAAGAAGCGGGCTGGCCGTGCTGGTCACCGGCGAGGTGGGGCTCGGCCTGGTGGCGCCCTACCGCATGGGGCGGATTTTCGCCGATATTCTGGGAAAGGTGAATCAACAGCTGGCGGCGCAGGCGGATGAGGCGTATTTCATGGCCTGCGGGTTTCCCATCCGGCTGAAATAAAGACAAAAGAGGGTAAAGGGGTACGACATGGATTACTTACACACACTGGACGATATCCGCAGCAATATCCGGCAGGTCATCGTCGGCAAGGATACCGTCATCGATCACCTGCTGATTTCCCTGGTCTGCTCGGGCCACGTGCTCATCGAGGACATGCCGGGCCTGGGCAAAACCACGCTTGCCTCGGCCCTGGCGTCGTCTCTGGGCTGCACCTTTAAGCGCATCCAATTCACGCCCGACGTGCTTCCCTCCGACATCACCGGCTTCACGATGTTCAACCTGAAAACCGGCGAGCAGGAGCTGCACCTGGGCAGCATCATGAACCAGATCGTGCTGGCGGATGAAATCAACCGCACCAGCCCCAAAACCCAGTCGGCCCTGCTGGAAATCATGCAGGAAAACCAGGTGACCATCGACGGGCAGACCTATACCGCGCCCGCGCCCTTCATGGTGCTGGCCACCCAGAACCCGGTGGAAACCGCCGGCACCTATCCCCTGCCCGAAGCCCAGCTGGATCGCTTTTTCATGCGCATTTCCATGGGCTATCCCACCCATCAGGAGGAAATGAATATCCTGGCCAATCACCGTCCGCAGCGCACGGCGCCCAGGCTGCAGCCGGTGGCTTCCGCGCAGGACGTCATCCAAATGCAGCAGATGCTGGACGGCATCCGCTGCGCCCCCGCGGTCATGGACTATGTCGTTTCCATCGCGGAGGCCACCCGCTCCCTGGCGGACGTGGCGCTGGGGATCAGCCCCCGGGGCTCCATCGCCCTGATGCAGGCTGCCAAGGGAGCGGCCCTGCTGGAGGGCCGTGGCTACGTGCTGCCGGACGACGTGCAGCGGATGGCAAGGCCCGTGCTCTGCCACCGGATGGTGATGCGCACCAAGGCGGGGCTGCGCCGGCAGACGCCGGAAAACGTCATTGCCGCCGTGCTTCATACCATTCCCGTCCCCACCGTGCCATGACGGGGCGGGGGATCGGCGCGGCGGTCACCCTGGTTCTCGTGCTGCTGATAGGACTGGGGACCGGTCTGCGCGAAGTGTATTTCATCGTCTTTGTGCTGGATATTCTGCTGCTGTACGCCTGCCTGTCCGCTCTGCTGGCCGCCTGCACCCTGCGCTGCGTTCAGACGCTGGACGCCGACAAGGCCGTGCGGGGAGAATCGGCCACGCTGCGGGTGCGGATGGTCCGTTTTCTGCCGCTGCCGGCGGTGGTGCGGCTCTGGGTGAAGCTGCCGGTTCCCTCCGCCCTGCCGTCGGAGGGGCAGTTCCATTTCGCCCTCATGCCCGGCGGCAAGCGGCCCGACTTGTCGCTGCGGGTGTATTGCCCCCACCGCGGGGTGTGGAGCGTCCGGGTGGACAAGGTACGCGTTCACGACATTTTCGGCTTGTTTTCCTTTCCGCTGCTGGGAAAGCAGGCGCTGAACAACCGGGAACTGGCCCTGACGGTGTATCCGCAGCTGTATGAGCTGACCGGCGAGCCCCTTTCCCCCGCGATTTTAGCGGAAGACTCGACTGCAAAGGCTGTCGTCACCGATCACGGGGACAGTTTCTCCGGCACCCGGCAGTACCGGGACGGCGACTCGCTCAAGCGGATCCACTGGAAGCAAAGCATCCGCACCCAGGAGCTGTATACCCGCCAGTATGAGATGTCCACCGAACAGTACAACCTGCTGGTGATGGACACCGGGGCCCCCGCCGGCGTGGATATTCCGGGATATGCCGACATGGCCGCCGAATGCGCGGGAACGCTGGCGCTGTTCTACCTGTCGGAGGGCCAGCCGGTGGAAATCTGGGGGGAAGGCCCCGATTCCGTTCAGCTGACAGGGCGCTCGCCGGATGATTTCGCCGAGATTTACACCCTTCTGGCGGAGCTTCCCTTTCAGGCGGATCCGCTCCCCCTGGATTTATCCTCGTTGCTGGACGCCAACCTGGGCGCCGTGCGCTCGGTGCATGTGCTGACCAACCGCCCCACGCCGGAGCTGCTGGAAACTCTCCGTCTTCTGGCGGGCCGCCGCTGCCTGGTGTCCTGCCTGTGTCCGGACTTTCCCTATGCGCGGCAGCTGCGGGCGTCCTGTCCGGGGGATGTGCACCTGTATCTCATCACCAGCCCGGCGGATATTCTCGCGCAGATGGGGGAGAGCTTATGAATACGGAAAATCGCTCCTCCTTGGCCCGCTCCCGGGACGCCCGCTGGGATCTGCTGCTGGACGGCCTGTCCTGCTGGCTGCTGTCCATCGGGGTGATCCTGGCGTTCGACCAGCTGTTTCGCTTTCACGCCAGCCCGGCCGCCATCGTGCTGCATCCTTTGCTGATCATCGGGATCCTCCTTTTGTTTTACCGGCGGACCTGGCTGATTCCCATACTGCTGCTGGCGGGGCTTTGCCTGACGGCGGCCATCCTGTCGGTCAGCGGGGCTCTGACCCCCGCCCTCGAGTACCTGGGCAGCCTTTTTCGCTGGTGGATGGACTTGTTTCCCCGGCGTTCTCCCCTCAACACTGCCGGGAACATCCTGCTGGTGCAGTGGCTGATCCATATCGGCATCACCTGCACGCTGTATCTCTGCGTGAGGCTGACCCATTCGGCCGTTTTTATCGCCTTGGCCGGCTGTCTGCTGTTTTTGATCATCGGGCTCAACGGCTTTCACAACAACATCCCCGCCATGGCGTGGATGACGGCCGGCCTTCTCCCCCTGCTGGCCCGCAGCTTTCAGCCGCGCCGGCCCTCCCCCTTCTCGCCCACTGTGCTGACCGCGCTGCGCCCCACGCGCCTGGCGGCAGCGGCCGTCTGCGCCGCGCTGAGCGTTCTGGCGGCCCTGCTGCTCCCATCGGACACCTCCGCCTGGAAATGGCGGCCCATGGCCAACATGGCCGCGGATTTTGCGTCGATGCTCAACCTGCAGGGGGATAACGACATGTATCGGCCTATCACCCTGAAGTCCATTGGCCTGCAGCCGAACGCCGATCATCTGGGCGGCGATATCCGCCTGGACAATTATTCCCCCGTCATGCAGGTGGATACGCCGATCCCCACCCTGATGAAAGGGCGGGTCTATGAGGAATACACCGGCAGCGGTTGGACAAACGCCGAAGACGACATATATCGGTTCGACAGCGAACGGTTCAGCGATCAATACCGCCGCGCCTTCGACATCGGCAAGCCCTTCAGCGACGCGGGCGCCGCGCTGTGGCAGTCGCTGATGACCCCGGTCAGCGCCCAGGTCACCCTGCTGAACCGGAGCTCCAGCCTCTACGGCTATGGCCGGATGCAGACCCTGACCATGCTGGACGCCAAAAACCAGCCGCCCATGTTCAATCCGCGTTCCGAGCTGTTTGTCCAGACGCTTCTGCCCTCTAAAACCCGGTATTCGTTCACCACCGAGTGGCTCAACCGGCAGGAAGAGGGGTTCATGGAGAGCATGACCGCCCTGGAAAGAGCAGCCGGGGACACCATGGATGCGGACTATTCCTCCATCCAGTATCAATACACCCGGCTGCCCTCGCATTTGTCGGGCGGTGTGGAGGAGCTCGCCCGGCAGGTTACCGCCAGCGCGCCGACCCCTTATGCCAAAATGGCCGCCCTGGAAAGCTATCTGCGCGGCAACTACACCTATACCCTCACCCCGGGCGACGTGCCCCGGGGCACCGATTTTGTGGAGTATTTTCTCCAGACCAAGCAGGGCTACTGCGTGTATTTTGCCTCCGCCATGGCCGTGATGGCCCGCACCCAAGGCATTCCCGCCAGGTTTGTGGTGGGCTACGGCCTGGAGTCCAACGGCAACGGCACCTGGATCGCCCTGCAGAAAAACGCCCACGCCTGGGTGGAATGCTATTTCTACGGCATCGGCTGGGTGGCCTTCGATCCCACGGCGTCCTCGGGCTATAATCAGCCGCGTCCTCCGCAGTCGGCGGGCACGCCGGACGACCCGGAGCCCTTCGCCCCTATGCCCGGCGGCACCACGACCACGAAGGAACCCACGACCACCACCCGCCCGGACATTCCCACGACTACCGCACCGCCGGCCGTCTCCGCCACCACCGTCCCCCAAGAGCCCGGCGAGCCGGTTTCCCTGCCGCCATGGGCCTGGCTCCTTCTCCCCTGTCTGGCGCTGCTGGCCGCTTTGGGCTGGCTGCTGTGGCGTCTCCAGCGCTTCCGGATGATGTACCGGCCGGACTATGTGCAAAAGAAATTCCCGGACCCCGCGGGGCAAGCGGCCTACTATTACGCCGATCTGCTGCGGCAGCTGGCCGCTCTCGGCTATACGCCGCACACCGGCGAGACGCTGCTGCAGTTCTCGTCCCGCATTCTGGAGGGCGGCAATGTGGAGCCGGAGCTGACGCCCGTTTTCACCCGCCTGATGGATTGGCGTTACGGGGAAGTGCCGCTGACCGCCGGCCATGTCGCGGAAATCGCCGCTGCCCACGAGCAGCTCGAGGATTGTCTGCGCGGACACATGAACGGATGGCGCTATTTCTGGAAACGGATGATAGGCCACCGATAATTTCCAAAAAGAAGGGTTACAAGCATGTTGGATGGCTTTTTACGCATCGCGGCCGCTACCCCGGACATCCGGGTGGCGGATCCGCATTACAACGCCCGGCAGATCCTGGCGCAAATCGAAAGCGCCCCGGCGGACACGGCTCTGCTAGTGTTCCCGGAGCTTTGCGTCACCGGCTACACCTGCGGGGATCTGTTTCTCCAGCCCTCGCTGCTGCGGGGGGCGGAGGAGGCGCTGGCTTTTCTGCTGACGGAAACGGCGGCGGCGGACACCGTCTTTATCGTCGGCCTGCCGGTGGCCATGGGCTCCGTTCTGTACAACTGCGCCGCCGTCTGCCAAAAGGGGCGGCTGTTGGGGCTGGTGCCCAAGACCAATCTCCCCGCCTATTCGGAATTCTACGAGGCGCGGCATTTCAGCCCCGGCCATGCGGCGCCGGCTGACGTCCGCTTCGCCGGCCAAGCCACCCGCATCGGCACCGATTTGCTTTTCGGCTGCGAGGAACTGCCCGCGTTCCGGTTCGGTGTGGAAATCTGCGAGGATTTGTGGGTGGCCTCTCAGCCGTCGCAGCGGCTGGCCGCCGCGGGCGCTCTGCTGATCGCTAATCTGTCGGCCAGCGACGAGGGCATCGGCAAAGGCGCTTACCGCCGGCAGTTGGTGACGGCGCAGTCCGCCCGCCTGTGCTGCGCCTACCTCTATGCCGACGCGGGCGAAGGGGAATCCACCAGCGATCTGGTGTTTTCCGGCCACAACCTGCTGGCGGAAAACGGCGTGCTGTTGGCGGAAAGCCCCCGCTTCTCCACCGGGCTCATCGCCGCCGAGACCGACCTGGAGCGGCTAAGCTACGAACGGCGGCGGATGACTACCTTCCCCCAGCGTCAGCCTATGGAAACCGTCTCCTTCTCCTATCCGCCCCGGCCGCTGACCCTGACCCGCCGGTTTTCCCCTCTCCCCTTTGTCCCCACGGATCCGCAGGAACAAACGGCCCGCTGCGAGGAGATTCTGTCCATCCAAACCGCCGGCCTGGCCCGGCGGCTGGATCATACCCGTTCCGGCGCGGTCATCGGCTTGTCCGGCGGCCTGGACTCGGCCCTGGCCCTGCTGGTAACGGCGCGGGCCTACGACCGGCTGGGCCGGGATCGGCGGGAGATCCAGGCGGTGACCATGCCCTGCTTCGGCACCACCGGCCGGACGCTGAACAACTCCCGCCGGCTGGCGCAGGCGGTGGGCGCCTCCCTGCATGAAATCGACATCTCCGCCGCGGTCACCCGGCACCTGGAGGACATCGGCCACACCGGAGAGCTGGACGTCACCTATGAAAACGCGCAGGCGCGTGAACGCACCCAGGTGCTGATGGATTTGGCCAACCGGCAGGGGGCTTTGGTCATCGGCACCGGCGATTTGTCCGAGCTGGCCTTGGGCTGGGCGACCTATAACGGAGATCATATGTCCATGTACGGGGTCAACGCCTCCGTGCCCAAGACCCTGGTGCGTCACCTTGTCGCTTATGAGGCGGAAAAGCACGGCGGCCTGCTGCGGGATGCCCTGCTGGACATTCTGGACACGCCGGTCAGCCCCGAGCTTCTCCCCCCCAAGGACGGGGATATCGCGCAAAAGACCGAGGATATCGTGGGGCCCTACGAGCTGCACGACTTCTTTCTCTATTACCTGCTGCGCTTCGGCTATCCGCCCCAAAAAATCTATCGGCTGGCCTGCCTGAGCTTCGCCGGGCAATTTGACCCACCGATCATCAAGCACTGGCTGACCACCTTTATCCGCCGCTTTTTCTCCCAGCAGTTCAAGCGCAATTGCCTGCCTGACGGCCCCCGGGTCGGCAGCGTGGCTCTCTCCCCGCGCGGAGACTGGCGGATGCCCTCCGACGCCTCGGCGGCCCTATGGCTGCAGCAATTGGATACCCTATGAAAAGGCCGCCGTTCACTTTGGAGTGATCGGCGGCTCTTCCTGCTAAAAAGAATCGTGGCAATAAGGCGGAACCAACGCCTATCTTTATACAATCTTAATGGGAACGTCTTGTTTTTTATACGGCGAAAAGGCCTTATATGCTATACTGTCATCAGGCGGATACTTTCCGGGAGGGACGCAGATGGATGAACGCAGGCCGAACCCGCAGCAGGTACTGCATGCCATACGGGAGCAGGACGCTCAAGAAAGCCATGGAAAGCTCAAAATATTTTTTGGCTATGCCGCCGGCGTGGGCAAAACATACGCCATGCTGCAGGCCGCCCATCAGGCACGCAAAAACGGCGTCGACGTGGCGGTCGGGTACGTGGAGCGCCATACCCGCCCAGACACCCTGGCGCTGCTGGACGGTCTGGAGCAGCTCCCTTGTAAGGAAATGATCTATAAAGGCGTCTCGCTGAAGGAATTCGATTTGGACGCCGCCCTTAAACGCAAACCCCAGTTGCTTCTGGTGGACGAACTGGCGCACAGCAACGCGGCGGGCTGCCGGCACGCGAAGAGATACCAGGACGTCGAAGAACTGCTGCGGGCTGGAATCGACGTATACACCACCGTCAATGTCCAGCATCTGGAGTCCCTGAACGATCTGGTGGCCTCCATCACCCATATCGCGGTGAGCGAACGGATTCCGGATCGCGTGTTTGATTCCGCCGAGCAGGTGGAACTGGTGGACATCGAGCCGGCCGACCTGATCGCCCGGCTGCAGGCCGGCAAGGTATATAAAAGCGACCAGGCGCAGCGGGCTCTGGGTCATTTCTTCTCCCTGGAAAACCTGGCGGCCCTGCGCGAAATCGCCCTGCGGCGCACGGCGGATCGTTTGAACCGCTCGGCGCAGAAAGCGGGAAACGAGGCGGCCGCGCGAGCGGGAGAGCATATACTCATCTGCCTGTCCAGCTCACCGTCCAATCCCAAAGTGATCCGGACGGCCGCACGCATGGCGGAGGCGTTTCACAGCGGCTTCACGGCCCTGTTCGTGGAAACGCCGGAAACCGGGGAGCTGAAAGGTGAAAACCTGAAACGGCTGCGGGACAACCTGCGGCTCGCCGAACAGATGGGCGCTCAGATATCCACCGTCTACGGCGAGGATCCGGCGGTGCAGATTGCGGAATACGCCAAAGTCAGCGGCGTGACGAAAATCGTGCTCGGGCGCACCAACCATAGTCAGAACCTGTTGTTCAGAAGAAAAAGCCTGGCCGACAAGCTGACGGAGCTTGCCGAAAATATGGATATCTACATCATCCCCGACACGCAGCCGCTGTATAAAAAGAAACCGGTGCTGGCCCATGACGACGAGCCGTGGTTCCGCTGGCCGGATCTGCTCAAAACCCTGCTGGTCATTGTATTGGCCACGCTGGTCGGCTGTATCTTCTTTGCCGCCGGCCTTCGGGACGCCAACATCATCACCGTCTATATTCTCGGCGTTCTGATTACAGCCATTTGGACGCGCGGGCATCTCTTCGGCGCGCTCGCCTCTTTATTGAGCGTTTTCGCCTTTAACTTCTTTTTCACGGTTCCGCGGTTCACCTTGCAGGCGACCGCCCCTGATTATCCGGTCACGTTTCTGATTATGCTGACCGCCAGCGTGCTGTCCAGCACCTTGGCTATCCGTGTGAAAAAGCAGGCGAGGCAGGCCGCTCAAAAGGCCTACTACACCGAGCTGCTGATGAACAGCAGCCAGAAGCTGCAGCAGGGCCGGGACGAGCAGGAAATCATCGGGCTGGCAGCCGAGCAGCTGAGCATTCTGCTGGAACGCCCCATTCTGTTCGCCCTGGCCGGCAACCAGGAACCGCCGCGCTTTGACGTCAGACCGGCCGAACAGGCCAAAGAAATCCTTCCCTCTTTGACCAAGGAAGAACAGGGCGTGGCCGATTGGGTGGTTAAGAACAGTAAACGCGCGGGTGCCACCACCACGACGCTGTCTCATGCGCAAAATCTCTATATGACCGTCCGGGGCGTGCAGGGGGTGATGGGGGTGGTCGGCATCCCCGCCAAGTTCTATCCCCCTCTGGATGTCTTTGAAAAGAACTTAATGATCGCCATCCTCAACGAATGCGGCTTGATACTGGAAAGACAGCGGCTGCGGCAGGAAAAGCAGCAGATCGAGCTGGAGACGCAGCAGGAGCGTCTGCGCTCCAACCTGCTGCGGGCCATCTCCCACGATTTGCGGACCCCTCTGACCAGTATCAGCGGGAACGCCGGGGTGCTGATGGAAAAGAGCATCGTCCTGGGAGAGGAAAAAAAGCAGGAGCTCTACCGCGCCATTTATGACGATTCCATGTGGCTGGTCAATCTGACAGAAAACCTGTTGTCCATCACCCGTATCGAAAACGGCACCATGCGCCTGCAAATGGAGGCCCAGCTGCTGGATGAGGTGTTTCAGGAGGCGCTGTCCCACCTGGATCGCCAGGCGGCGGAGCATCGGATCGCCGTGGAGCTTCCCGACGATCTGCTGATGGCCAGGATCGATGTCCGGCTGATCGTGCAGGTCATCATCAACATCGTGAACAACGCCGTTAAATACACCCCCGCCGGCTCCCATATCCTGCTGCGGGCGGAAAAGCAGGGGACCATGGTGGCGGTCAGCATTGCCGATGACGGTCCCGGAATCCCCGAGGAAGCCAAGGCGCATCTGTTCGACATGTTTTATACGGCCAGCCAGGGGAAATCCGATAACCGGCGGGGGCTTGGCCTGGGGCTCAGCCTCTGCCGATCCATCGTCAGCGCGCATGGCGGCGACATCACCGTCTCGGATAACCATCCGCACGGCGCGGTCTTTACCTTTACACTCCCTTTAGAAGAGGTGGATATCCATGTATAAAGCCAAAATCCTGGTGGTGGAGGACGATCCGGCCATCAGCAATCTGATTCGTACGACGCTGGAAACGCAGGATTACCAGTTTCATACCGCCCAAAACGGCTCCGGCGCATTAATGGAAGCCGTTTCCTATAACCCGGATGTGATGATTCTGGATCTGGGCCTGCCGGATATGGACGGCGTGGATATCATCAAGAAGGTGCGTGGCTGGAGCAGCCTGCCGATTATCGTCGTCAGCGCCCGCACGGAGGATCGCGACAAGGTGGAGGCACTGGACGCCGGGGCGGACGATTACCTGACCAAGCCGTTCAGCATCGAGGAGTTTCTGGCCCGGCTGCGCGCGGCGCTGCGCCGCAGCCACACGGAAGCCAAGGCCGGCGAGGAGAGCAGCCTGTACACCAACGGCGATTTGACAATCGATTTCGCCGCCGGCTGCGCGTACGTGAAGGGGGAAGAAATCCATCTGACCCCCATCGAATATAAGCTGCTGTGCCTGCTGGCGCAGAATACGGGCAAGGTGCTGACGCATAACCATATTCTCAAAGAGGTGTGGGGAGGCGCGCAGGCCTCGGACATTCCGTCCCTGCGGGTGTTTATGGCCACCCTGCGCAAGAAGATCGAACAACACCCGGACTCCCCTCGTTATATTCAAACCCACGTGGGCGTCGGCTACCGGATGCTGCGGCAATGAATTTCATACGGTTTGGGGGCGCGTTGCAAAATGTAAGATTTTGCAACGCGCCTTTTCTGCGTATATCGTCGCTCTCCCGGCAAATGTCGGGAGAGCGACCGCATTGTGCAACAGCCCCTTCTTCTTGTTTGGTCTTCGCGTCTTCATTCAACCTTAATGTCGGGCGCAAAACGCTAAGACCGCTTTCATGAGCGGCTTGCTATAATAAAAGTACATTCCAGGGGAAAAGGAGGAAACGGAAATATGCTCGATTTCGTCATGCTGGCGGCTTTGGCCGCGTGCGGCGGCGCGATAGCCCTGCTCGTTCATTGGTGCCATAAGCAGGTGGAGACAAGCGAATGAAGGAGGCAACCGGTATGCTGGTACTCGCAGGCGTCGTCCTACTGCTGGGCGGCTATCTATTGTATGCTCTGGTGCATCCGGAGAAATTCTGACACAAACAGGAGGCAATCGCTATGCTGCAGCTCGCTCTGACCAGTCTCCTCTTTCTGGTGATGGTCATTCCAGCCGGCATGTATCTGTACCATATCGCGGCCGGAAAGCACACCCTGGCCGATCCGGTTTTTGACCGGGTGGACAATGTCATTTACAAAATAGGCGGCGTCCATCCGCAAAGGGGCATGAACTGGAAAACATACGCCCTGGCCCTTTTAGGCACCAACGCGGTCATGATTCTGCTGGGCTATATCGTCCTGCGTATCCAGAGCATCCCGCTGTTCAACCCCAACGGGATAGAGGGCATGGAGCCGTCCCTGTCGTTCAACACCATCATCAGCTTCATGACCAACACCAATCTGCAGCATTATTCCGGAGAGTCGGGGCTGTCCTATCTTTCCCAGATGCTGGTCATCACCTTTATGATGTTTGTGTCGGCCGCGAGCGGCTACGCCGCCTGTATCGCCTTTATCCGCGGCCTGGCTGGCAAAACCAGGGATAACGTCGGTAACTTCTTTGCCGATCTTGTTCGTATAACCACACGGGTGCTGCTTCCCTTCTCCATAGTCGGCGGCCTGCTGCTGGTGTGGCAGGGCGTCCCGCAGAATTTCAGCGGCAATGTCGTTGTGGATACCATCGAGGGGGCGAAGCAGGTCATCGCCATGGGCCCGATGGCCGCGCTGGAAATCATCAAGCATCTGGGCACTAACGGCGGCGGCTTCCTCGGGGCCAATTCGTCCACGCCTTTGGAAAACCCCACGATACTGACCAACCTCATCGAGCTTTACTCCATGATGCTGCTGCCCGGCGCCTGCGTCATCACGTTCGGCAAAATGGTCCGGGATCGCAAGCGCGAGCAGGCGGGCACGGACGCGGCGGAGCTGGCGGGTGCCGGACGTATCCGCGGCAGCCTGACGGCCCGGCTGTACGGCCGGGAGGGCCGGACCATTTTTGCCGCCATGGCCATCATTTTTGTTATCGGCCTTAGCGTCTGCTACTGGGCGGAAAGCCAGGGCAACCCGGCGCTGGCCGCGGCCGGGCTGAGTCAGTCGATGGGCAGTATGGAGGGCAAGGAGGTGCGGTTCGGCATTGCCCAGTCCGTCATGTTTACGACCACCACCACGTCCTTTACCACCGGCACCGTCAACAACATGCACGACACCCTGACGCCGCTTGGCGGCATGATTCCGCTGTTGCATATGATGCTCAATGTCGTGTTCGGCGGCAAGGGCGTCGGCCTGATGAACATGATCCTATACGCCATCCTGGCCGTGTTCATCTGCGGGCTGATGATCGGGCGGACGCCGGAATATTTGGGCAAAAAAATCGAAGGGCGCGAGATGAAGCTCACCGCCCTGTGCATCATCGTCCACCCGCTGCTGATACTGTCGTTTTCCGCCTTGGCGGTCGGCACGGCCGCGGGGCGGGAGGCCATCACCAACCCGGGCTTCCACGGGCTGACCCAGGTACTGTATGAGTTCGCCTCCTCCGCCGCCAACAACGGCTCCGGCTTCGAGGGGCTGGCGGATAACACCCTGTTCTGGAACATCACGACCGGTCTGGCCATGTTTTTCGGCCGATACATCTCCATTGTGTTGCAGCTGGCCATCGCCGGCTCCCTGATGAAAAAACGGTTTGTGCCCGATTCGGCCGGGACGCTGCACACCGATACGGCGGTCTTTCCCGTGGTGCTCGTATGCATCGTCTACATATTTGCGGCGCTCACCTTCTTCCCGGTACTCGCGCTCGGCCCGATCGCGGAGCATTTAACCCTCTGGTCTTAAGGAGGCCCCATTGCCATGAGTAAAAAGCAAAAGCTGTTAACCCCGGAAATTTTCCGTCAGGCGGTGCTCGGTTCCTTTGTCAAGCTGAACCCCCGGTACATGATGAAAAACCCCGTCATGTTTGTGGTGGAAGTGGGCTTCGCGATCACGCTGGTTCTCTCCTTTTTCCCCGGCCTGTTCGGGGACGCGGCCACCAGCAATCTGCGCGCCTACAACATCATCGTTTCCGTCGTGCTGTTCATCACCGTGCTGTTCGCCAATTTTGCCGAATCGGTGGCCGAGGGCCGCGGCAAGGCACAGGCGGCCAGCCTAAAAAAGACGCAGAAGGATACCCGGGCCCGCCGGCTGCAAGCGGACGGAACCGAAGAAGACGTGCCGTCCAGCGCACTGAAAAAAGGCGACATCGTGCTGGTATCCGCCGGTGAAATCATCCCCGGCGACGGGGAGGTCATCGAAGGCATCGCCTCGGTGGACGAATCCGCCATCACCGGCGAATCCGCGCCGGTCGTCCGGGAATCCGGCGGTGACTTCTGCTCCGTCACCGGCGGTACCACCGTCGTCTCAGACTGGCTGAAAATCCGCGTCACCTCCGATCCCGGCAACAGTTTTCTAGATCGGATGATCGCGCTGGTCGAAGGCGCTTCCCGGAAAAAGACACCGAATGAAATTGCGCTGAACACACTGCTGGTATCTCTGACCATCATCTTTCTGATTGTCATCGTCACCCTGTATCCCATTGGTCTGTATGCCGGCGTCCAGCTGCAAATTTCCACGCTGATCGCACTGGCCGTCTGCCTCATCCCGACCACCATCGGCGGGCTGCTGTCCGCCATTGGGATCGCGGGCATGGACCGCGTGACCCGCTTTAATGTCATCGCCATGTCTGGCAAAGCGGTGGAAGCCTGCGGGGACGTCGACACCATGATCCTGGATAAAACCGGCACCATTACCTATGGGAACCGCCTGGCGGCGGATTTCATCCCGGTGGGCGGCGCCGCGCGCGGCGAGCTGATCCGCTGCGCGGCCCTCGCCAGCCTGCGGGATGATACACCGGAAGGCAAATCCACGCTGGAGCTGGCCCACCGTCTGGGCGGCGACAGCCGGGAGAGCCCCGGTTCCGTCTTTTTCGAATTCACGGCGCAGACCCGTATGAGCGGCGTGGATCTGCCGGACGGGACGAAAGTCCGCAAAGGCGCGGCCGAAGCAATCGAGCAGTACGTGCGGGAACAGGGCGGCCAAATTCCAAAGGATCTGCACGAACAGGTGGATAAAGTATCCAGCCTGGGCGGCACCCCGCTGACCGTCTGCGAAAACGACCGTATTCTCGGCGTCATCTACCTGAAAGACACGGTCAAGTCCGGCATGGCCGAGCGATTTGAGCGGCTGCGCGCCATCGGCATCAAAACCATCATGTGCACCGGCGACAACCCGCTGACCGCCGCCACCATCGCCAAGGAGGCCGGTGTGGACGGGTTCCTTGCGGAATGCAGGCCGGAGGATAAAATCGCGGTGATAAAAAAGGAACAGGCGGAGGGCAAAATTGTCGCCATGACCGGCGACGGCACCAACGACGCGCCGGCGCTGGCCCAGGCCAACGTTGGCCTGGCCATGAACAGCGGCACCGCCGCCGCCAAAGAAGCCGCCAACATGGTGGATCTCGACTCCGACCCCACCAAAATTCTGGAGGTCGTGGAAATCGGCAAGCAGCTGCTCATCACCCGCGGCAGCCTGACCACCTTCTCCATCGCCAACGACATCGCCAAATATTTTGCTATCATTCCGGCCATGTTCATGCGGGCCATTCCCCAGCTGGGCGTTCTGAACATTATGCATTTGGCCACCTCGTTCAGCGCGATTCTGTCGGCCCTGATTTTTAACGCCCTCATCATCCCGTGCCTGATCCCGCTGGCCATGAAAGGGGTCCGGTACCGGCCCATGTCGTCTGGGAAAACCCTGGCCAGAAACCTGCTGATTTTCGGCGGCGGCGGCATTATCACCCCGTTTATCGGCATCAAGCTCATTGACCTGGTCATCCATCCGCTGCTCTCTCTCATGGGATTATAAAAGGAGTTGGACATCGATGAAAGAACGCGTAAAGAGTTTTCTAGGCCATACCCGGCAGGCCTTGGCGGTTTCGCTCGTTCTCATGCTGATTTGCGGCCTGCTGTTTCCGGCTCTGCTGTCCGGCCTGTCCGCCTTGTTCTTTCCGCACCAAGCCGGCGGCAGCCTGATTGAGGTGAACGGCAGGGCCGTGGCCGCCAAAAACGTGGGGCAGGAATTTCTGCAGGACTATTATTTGTGGAGCCGCCCCTCCGCCTATCATTACAACGTCTATGTGGAGGGGGCGGACGGCAAAAAAACCTATCCCGACGGATCGGCTTTCCCCGGCATTGGCTCCGGCTCCAACAACTACGCGCCGACCAATCCCGACCTTACCGCCCGGGTGGAGGCGGCCATCGCGGATTTTCTGAAAAAGAATCCGGACGTCAAGCGGGAGGACATTCCCACCGACCTGCTGACCGCCTCCGGTTCCGGCCTGGATCCTCACATTTCCCCGGCTTCCGCGGCCATTCAGGTTCCCCGCATGGCCCAAGCCTCCGGTCTGAGCGAGGAGGCGATCCAGACCATTATCGACGAGCACACCAGCGGAAAATTGTTCGGCGTTTTCGGCGAGGAAACGGTGAACGTGGTGGAGGTCAACATTGCCGTCGGTATGGCCATGGGCCTCATCAAAGCGGAAGCCTGAACGGGAGGGCGGGTAGTATGCTGCATCCGTATCAGGAAGCGTCCGCCATGGAGAGGCCCGTCGGCCCCTGCCCGTCGGCATTGACCCCCGGGCAGGAGCTGCTTCTCCTGCTGAGCGGGGTCGGCGAGCGGCTGGACACAGGCCCCGCCATTTTGTCCCTTCAGAATCCTATTCTCTATGTCCTTTACAGAAACGAGGCGATACTGACAGCGGACTTCTGGGAATTTTTCGGCGTCTGCATGGCTCGTATCAACAGCACCTGGCCCATCTGCGCTTATGGTACGGCCGAAAACCAGGAAACGATCCGCTTGTCGGCCGTTATCCGAGGGGAGCGCGTCCGCCTGACGCAGCAAAGCCTGTCGGGAAACAGCGCCGACGTTCTGCAGACGCTGTGCTTTCAGATCGACTGTGCGGACGACCGGACGGCGACGGCGCTGACGGCTGTTCTTTCCAGGATGAACTGGACGGCTGGCCAGGCGGCTATGGACTGGAAGGACGCGGATTTCCTGCGGGAACACAAGCTGATTCTTGCCCCGGAAAGCCGAAGCTTCTTCTGCTACGCGGGTATAGAGCCGGCCGGTTCGGCCCGCGATCGTCTGCTATCCTTGGATTTTTCGCAGAAAATCACCCTATGGATCGCCTTTTTACAGGACGGCTTCGAGCCGGAGGAGTTCGAATGGCTGGCGCAGGAAATCGAGGACGGCACGATCGCCAACCGGATGGAGTGGGAGCTGGCGCTCAGGGAGGCCATGGATCAGCTGCATTTCCGTCTGGTGAACAAGGAAAAGACCTTTCAGCTGTACGACGGTGCCGGGCGGCGCCTCTATTTTGGAGCGGACGGCCGCCAGACAGCGGCATGGGTGATGCTCAAAATCCTGTTCCCCCTAAACTTTGCCCCCTAAGTAAAAAGAAGGCTCCAGGAGCAACTGCTCCCGGAGCCTTCTTCCATAGAAAATCCAGTATCTATGCGGCTTCACGCCACATTATTTCGCTTCGCTCACCGCCACGGCACAAGCCACGGTGGCGCCCACCATGGGGTTGTTGCCCATGCCGATGAGGCCCATCATTTCCACGTGGGCCGGCACAGAGGAAGAGCCGGCAAACTGGGCGTCGCCATGCATGCGGCCCATGGAGTCGGTCAAGCCGTAGGAAGCCGGGCCGGCCGCCACGTTGTCCGGATGCAGGGTGCGGCCCGTACCGCCGCCGGAAGCGACGGAGAAATATTTCTTATCGTTCTCCTGCGCCCACTTCTTATAGGTGCCCGCCACCAAGTGCTGGAACCGCGTCGGGTTGGTGGAGTTGCCGGTGATGGACACTTCCACGCCCTCATGCTGCATAATGGCCACGCCTTCCAGCACATCGTTGGCGCCGTAGCATTTGACTTTGGCGCGTTCGCCGTCGGAGAACGCCTTCTCGCTGACGACCTTCAAATCGCCGGTATAGAAATCGTATTCGGTATTCACATAGGTGAACCCGTTAATCCGGCTGATGATATACGCCGCATCCTTGCCAAGGCCGTTGAGAATAACCCGCAGGGGGTTCTTACGCACCTTATTGGCCGTGCGGGCGATGCCGATGGCGCCTTCGGCGGCGGCAAAGGATTCGTGTCCCGCCAGGAAGGCGAAGCAGGAGGTTTCCTCACTGAGCAGCATTTTGCCCAGATTGCCATGGCCAAGGCCCACCTTGCGCTGTTCAGCGACAGAACCGGGCACGCAGAACGCCTGCAGCCCCTCGCCGATTACAGCGGAAGCCTCTGCGGCGTCAGTGACGCCTCTTTTCAGCGCCAGAGCCACGCCGAGCGTGTAGGCCCAGACGGCATTTTCAAACGCAATGGGCTGCACGCCCTTGACGATCGACTCCACGTCAATCCCCTTGGACAGGCAGAGATCCCGGGCGTCTTCCATGGAACCAAGCTGATTGTCGGCCAAAAACTTTTCGATTTTGGCCATGCGGCGCTCTTTGCCCTCAAATTTCACATCGTTTGCCATTTGTCCGTCCTCCTACTCTTATTCCTCACGGGGATCGATGTACTTGGCAGCTCCGTCGAAGCGGCCGTACTGCCCGATATTCTTCTCATACGCGTCGTTCGGCTGCATGCCGTGACGGATATCCTCCAGCATTTTGCCCAGCTTAACGAACTGATAGCCGGTAACCTCGCCCTCTTCATCCAACGCCAGTTTGGTCACATAGCCCTCGGCCATTTCGAGATACCGGACGCCCTTGGCCTTGGTGGAATACATGGTGCCCACCTGAGAGCGCAGGCCCTTGCCCAGATCCTCCAGGCCGGCGCCGATGGGAAGACCGTCCTCAGAGAACGCGGACTGGGAGCGGCCGTAAACCAGCTGCTGGAACAGCTCCCGCATCGCCACATTGATGGCGTCGCAAACCAGGTCGGTGTTCAGGCATTCCAGCAAGGTTTTGCCCGGCAGGATTTCGGCGGCCATAGCGGCGGAGTGGGTCATGCCGGAGCAGCCGACAGTTTCCACCAGAGCCTCCTCCACAATGCCCTCCTTCACGTTCAGGGTCAGTTTGCAGGTGCCCTGCTGAGGAGCGCACCAGCCCACACCGTGAGAGAGGCCGGAAATATCGGAAATCTGGGTGGATTTCACCCATTTGCCCTCTTCCGGAATGGGGGCGGGGCCGTGGTGAGGGCCCTTCTTCACTATGCACATTTGTTCCACTTCATGGGAATAGTTCATAATTGTACTCCTTTCGGCTTATACTGCCGCGCTGCCGCCGGATGCCGGTCAGGCCCGCTGCATGTTTGTCACGCTTTTTCTATTATACCGAAACTGCGCCGCCTGCGCAAGCCCCGCCCACGGGAATTGACGAAAAATTCACAAAAGAAAAAGCGCCGGATAGCCTGACGAATTTAATAGAGTTTGCACAATAGCGGACAGCTGGAATTCCATTGTCATGAAAAATTCCACCGCGGCCAAACCGCGGTGGAATTTTTAAAACCGTATTATTCGCTCACAAAGGGCAGGAGCGCAATCTGACGGGCGCGTTTGATGGCGACGGTCAGGTCCCGCTGATGGCGGGCACAGGTGCCGGTCACGCGGCGGGGAAGGATCTTCGCCCGCTCGGACATGAAACGGCGTAGACGGGCCACGTCTTTGTAGTCGATGGAATCGATTTTATCCACGCAAAACTGGCAAACCTTACGGCGGCCCTTCCGGCCTCCGCGGCCGCCCGGGCGTTCGGATCTCTCAAAAGCCATGAGCATTGGCCTCCTTTTCTAAAGCGTTCAGAACGGCAAATCGTCATCCCCGACAATTTCCTCAAAATCGCCCGCATTGGCGGTGGAAAAAGCAGGGGGCGTTTCGCTGTACTGGGGAATCTGGGAATCATACCGGGAGCCGCCGGACGGCGCTCCGCCTGCATTTTTGGATTCAGCAAAGAAAGCGTTGTCGATAACCACCTCAAAGGCCGTGCGTTTGTTGCCATCCTTATCGGTGTAGTTCCTAGACTGCAGCGAGCCCTGCAGCGCGATGCGCTGTCCCTTGTGGAAATACCGGCAGATGAACTCGGCAGTCTGCCGCCAGGCGACACAGTTGATGAAATCCGCCTGACGCTGCTCCGCTCCCTTAGGCTGGTAAGCCCGGTCGACAGCGACACTGAAGCTGGTCACGGGAGTCTGCGTCTGGGTGTGCCGAAGCTCGGGATCCGCCGTGAGACGGCCTAATAAGCAAACCACATTCATAGTGACGCCCTCCCTTACTTCTCTTCCGCTTTCGCTTCTTCTTTTTTCACGACTTCCTTGGTCTCTTCCTTGCGGATGATCATCGAGCGAAGCACGCCGTCGGTGATCTTGCTGACACGGTCGAGCTCAGCCGGGAATTCCGGGCCGCTCACGAAATTGTACAGCACGTAGAAACCATCGGCTTCGTCGTTGATGAGATACGCCAGCCGGCGCTTTCCCCATTCATCGATTTCGCCAATTTCCGCATTCTGCTCGATCAAGGACTTGAATTTCTCCTTGATTTCCGCAACGCCCTCTTCTCCAAGCGTCAGGGAGAAGATAAAGACTGCCTCGTAAGAACCTTTGACTGTGGGCATAAGTTGCACCTCCTTATGGTCTGATGGCCTCTCTTCAAAACGAGGGAGGCAAGGATAACGGCGAAAACTCTTCCCGCCGAACGGCCCGTTTACAGGTCTCCCCAAAATAGGCACCAAAGTATTATAGCAGTCTTGTCCCCCACCGTCAAGCCCTAAAACCGCTGCCGGCCGGTTTTTCTGGAATTTTTTCTTTACATTGGGCAGTCTATCCTATATAATAAGCGATGGATTGCGTCAAGGGAGAAATCCCTGTTGACAGTGAAATGACGCCGGCGCCAAGCCATGTTTGGCATCGCCTGTATTTTGAGAGCACAGAAGGATGGATACTATGCTGCAATTTGAAGAATTACGGCTGCGGCTGGAGGGTCTTCTCCCCGACATCGAGGATCTGGCCCATGCCGTGGGCATCAAGCAGATGCTCGCCGAAACCGAAGAACTGGACGCCCGGGCCGCGGCGGACGGTTTTTGGGACGATATGGACGCCGCCCAAAAGGTGGTGCAGAAAACCGCCATTCTCAAAGCAAAAATCGAATCCTATAACCGTCTGGTGGCCGATTACCACGACGCCATGACCCTCATCGAGCTGGCCAACGAGGAGGAGGATGCCTCGCTGGTGGACGAATGCACCGAAAGCGTGGAACGCATCGCCGCTGAAATCGACAAGCAGCGGCTGGCCACCCTGCTGACCGGGGAATACGACGCGAAAAACGCGATACTCACCTTTCACGCGGGGGCGGGCGGTACCGAAGCCCAGGACTGGGCCGAGATGCTCTACCGCATGTATACCCACTGGGCGGAGAGCCACGGCTTCCAGTATAAGATTCTCGATTATCTGGACGGCGACGAGGCGGGCCTGAAAAGCGCCTCCATCGAAATCCTGGGTACCAACGTATACGGCTATCTCAAGGGAGAAGCCGGCGTGCACCGGCTGGTGCGCATCTCCCCCTTCGATTCCTCCGGCCGTCGGCACACCTCCTTCGCCGCGCTGGAGGTCATCCCGGAGATCGACGACACCGTGGAGGTGGATATCCGTCCGGAGGACATCAAAATGGATGTGTTCCGTTCTTCCGGCGCCGGCGGGCAGCACATTAACAAAACCTCCTCCGCCGTCCGGCTGACCCATATTCCCACCGGCATCGTCGTGGCCTGCCAGAACGAACGCAGCCAGTTTCAGAACCGCGACAAGGCCATGAGCATGCTGAAATCCAAGCTGGTGGAAATCAAAGAGCGCGAACATCTCGAGCGCATCGAGGACATCAAGGGCAGCCAGTCCCAAATAGCCTGGGGCAGTCAAATCCGTTCGTATGTGTTCATGCCGTACACCTTGGCCAAAGATCACCGCACCGGTTTTGAAATGGGCAACATTCAGGCGGTGATGGATGGGGAAATCGACGGCTTCATCAATGCCTATCTGAAAGCCGCCGCCAACGGCACTCTGGGATATAAAGAATAATCGGCCTCCCCGTCCGCTTCGCCGGACGGGGAGTTTTCTGTCTGCGGGAACCGGAATGGAAAGCGCGCATATGCTGGTAGTGGACGGCCTTGTTCCCCCTGTCGAACCCGGCCCATCCTCCTGCAACATACAGAAAGGAGCCTTTCCATGAAACTGTCCCGCAGGCGCCTTTGTCGTCTGTTTCCCGGTCTTCCCTTCTGCCGTCCGGGGCCACAGCCGCCAAGACCAACGCCTCCCCCTCCGCCGCCTCCCCGGCCGCCTCGTCCTCCCTTCCCTCCGCCCAAGCCGCAGCCGCCGCGTCCACCGGCCCCCCCTCCTCCTCCGCCCAGACCTCCCCGGCCGCCCAGACCACAGCCTCGTTGAGAAAATAGCAGCCCCGCCGATCCGATAGATCGGCGGGGCTGCTATTTTGCCCAAATGGTGGTATAATAACCTCACGGCGTTCTCCAAAGCCTTGCAGCGTAAGCCTTTGGACGCCTGAGAGAACATGGAACCACTCCGGAACGGTCGGAGCCGTTCCGGACTAAGGTAGGCAGCACGCTGCGTGTACCGCTTTGTGGCATAATAACCTCCGTAAGCGGCGCGGTGGTACGCGCCGAACCGCGCTGTAGCGCGGTAGGCGGAAAGCGTAGCTTCCCGCAACGGAGAACATTGTACCATCAAAAGGCCCTGCTGCGGCAGGGCAGGGCACTGTCGTGCCCCCGCAAACGTCGTTTGCTTGCTTTGTGGTATAATGAATACACATCGCCTATTCGAATGGAGGGGTCCCTATGAAATCATTCTGGTTTAGCGTCGGACTTTGCCTTTTGGCTCTGCTTCCTTCGTGTAATCCTGTCAGTTCCCTCAGCTCCGACACATCCTCGACGTCCGTAGGCTCCGCACCGGTATCCACCTTTTCTTCCTCCTGTGCCGCCTCTTCCTCCACTTCGGCTACCTCAGTCGCCACGTCCCGGACATTGCCCACTACCGTGACCACCTCCACCACAGCATCATCCAAAGCCACAACTCGGACGACAGAGTCCACGTCCACTTCTGCCGCCCCTTCCGCCACAGCGGAACAGAAGGTCGCCGCCCGGCTGAAAGCCATGTCCACCACGGAAAAAGTGGGCCAGATGTTTTTTGTCCGCTGCCGCAAAAACACGGCTGTAAACGATCTGAAAACCTACAAAATGGGTGGTTATATCCTATACGCCTCGGATTTCAAGGGCCAGACGAAGGACAGCATGCGCACCGTCCTGAACCAATATCAGCAGGCCGCTGAAATCCCCTTGTTGATCGGTGTGGACGAGGAGGGCGGCAACGTTAACCGGGTAAGCCTGTACAAAGCCTTCCGGGCCGCGCCCTTCCACTCCCCGCAATCCCTGTACGCCCAGGGCGGCTTTCCTTTGGTTATCAGCGATACCATAGAAAAGGCGGCCCTGCTCCAATCCCTGGGCGTCAACGTCAATTTGGCTCCGGTCTGCGATGTGTCCAACAATCCATCCGACTATATATACCCCCGGACCTTCGGCAAAGATGCCAAGCAAACCGCCGCTTATGTCAAAACGGTGGTGGAGACCATGAACGGCCGAAAACTCGGGGCAGTTCTCAAGCATTTTCCCGGCTATGGCAGCAATGTGGACACCCATACCGGCATCGCCACCGATACTCGTCCCTACACGTCCTTTGAAACAGCGGATTTTCTCCCCTTTCAAGCTGGTATCGCCGCCGGGGCCGGCGGCGTGCTGGTATCTCACAACATCGTCACCTGCATGGATGAAACCCTGCCCGCCTCCCTCTCGCCGGCTGTGCACCGGGTGCTACGGGACACGCTGGGCTTTAACGGCGTCATCATGACCGACGATTTGATGATGGAGGCCATCAAACAATATACCGGCGCGCAGAAAGCGGCGGTACTGGCTGTCCGGGCGGGGAACGATATGGTACTGGCCACCGATTTCGACGTGCAGATTCCGGCGGTGCTGGCCGCTGTGGAGGAGGGGACTATCCCCATGGCGCAAATCGATGCCTCCGTCACCCGGATCCTCTTGTGGAAAGCCCGGCTGGGCCTTGCTATTTGATCGATTCACTATTTTATTTTCCACAAATCCGTGGTAAACTGTAAAGGAAGGAGGGACATTTATGCGTATGGAAACTGCATCCGTGGTGTTGCGGGATTTTGCCGCAAAGGACGCGGAAAGCCTCTGCCGCATTGTGCGAGAACCGGAGATCGCCCGTTTTATGCATGAGTGGGTGGAACGCTGTCCCACCGTGGATAAGGCCCGCGCCTTTATTGACGCCCAGCAGGCGCTGAAGGATGCCGCCGATATCCAGGCGAGGCGCTGGCTGGCCATCGCCCTGCCCGATTCCGACGACATGGTCGGCATGGTGGGCGTCGGTCTCCATCCTCTTCTGCGCGAGGTGGAAATCACCTATTTCATGTCGGAAAAATACCAGTGGCGCGGTTTTACCCGCGCGGCCGTGAAAGCGCTGTGCAGCTGGTGCTTTTCAGTCTCCGATATTCCGTACCTGATTCTGGTTACTGACAGCGCCAACACCCCCTCCGGCAAGCTGGCGGAAAGCTGCGGTTTCACGCTTTTGGAAAAGCGGACACCCGTCGGCCGCGTCCAAAAGACGCTGGTCAGCGGCAGCTACGATTATTATCGGTTATACCGGCCGGATTAACACCTGCTAATACAAAGCGGGAGCCATCGTCAGACGGCTCCCGCTTTCCTTATGGGCGCTTATTTTGTTTCCCAGGCAGCCAGCACGTCCCGGCCGCTGTCCCGATCGATGTACAGGGTAGCCTGCGGATGCAGCCGGAGAATGGTCGCGGGCAGCGTTTCCCGTATCTCCCCAAGCACCGTTTTGCCGACCGCGTCGGCCTTAGTGGCCGCGGGCACCATGCAGAACAGCCGCTCCGCGCTCACCAGCGCCGGTATGGTCAGGGTCAGCGCATGAGTCGGCACCTGATCGAGCGCCGCGAAGCAGCCGTCGTTGACCTGCTGCCGGCGACAGGTTTCATCCAGCTCCACCGCCCGCATCAGGCAATCGTCGTCGAAGTGAGCCACATGCGGATCGTTGAAGGCAATATGTCCGTTTTCCCCGATCCCCATGAACACCACATCCGCCGGCTGCTCCCGCAGCAGGGCGGAATACCGGGCAATCTCCCCGTCCACATCCGCCGCACCGCCGCGGATGCGGTTGACGCTGCGGAAGGGGACGCGATCGAATATCGCCCGTTTCAAAAAGTTGCCGAATCCCTGCGGCGCTTCCTCCGGCAGGCCGATGTACTCGTCCATATGGAACGCGTCCACCCGGCTCCAGTCCACGTCCGCCCCGCAGAGGGCCTCCAGGAATTCGTTTTGCGAGGGCGCGGCGGCAAATATCACCCGGCAGCTCCCCTTGTCGGCCAGCACCGCACGCAGCGCCTGCGCCGCCTCCGCCGCCGCGGCCCGGCCCATCTCCGCCCGGGTCTCGTATGCCTTGACCAGCAGGCGGCCCGCTTTTCTTTCCAGAATCATGCGCCCATCCCCTCATTTTCTTCATACACCACGCGCCCTTCCACCATGGTCAAGCTCACGTGGATCGTCTCGTCAAACAGAACCAAATCGGCATCCATGCCTGCCGCCACAGTGCCCTTCCGGTTCCAGCCCATCACTCGGGCCGGGGTGGCCGTGGCCATCCGCACCGCATCGCACAGAGGAACGCCCGCCTGGTGCGCCATGGTGCGGACCAGCCGATCGGTGGTACACACACTGCCCGCGAAACACGACCGATCGGGCATGAACGCCACCCCCTGCTCGATATACACCCGCTGGCCGTGGCGCAGGCTGCCGAGGATGCTCTCCCCTTCCGGCATGCCCGCCCCCCGCATGGAATCCGTTACCAGCACCAGGTTTTCCGCTCCCTTAGTCTTATAGGCCAGCTGCAGCAAGGCGGGCGGCAGATGGCAGCCGTCGGCAATCAGCTCGGCCCGCATCCCCTCAATGAGATACGCGCTCTCCACCACGCCGGGCACACGGAAGCCCTTATGCCGGGTGATGGTGGACATGCCGCTGTACAGATGGGTGATCAGGCCAAATCCGTTTTCGTAGGCCTCCAGCACATCCTCATAGGTCGCGGAGGTGTGGGCGATGGACGCCACAATCCCCTGCCGGCGCAGAAACGCGCCGAACGCCGCCGCTCCCGGCAGCTCCGGGGCCGCGCTCCATCGCAGGATAGCCCCATCGGCCCACTCCGCGATGCGGCCGTAATCCCCCGGCGACGGATGGCGCAGATATTTTTCATCCTGCGCCCCCTTGTATTCCGCCGAAAAGTACGGCCCTTCCAGATGCAGTCCCGGCATCCTGGCCCCCTGGTAATCGGCGTCCTTCACCTGCCGGTACGCCTCAAAGGTCTGCTTTAAATCCCCGTCGTCCCCCGCCAGCGTGGTGGGCAGCAGGGTGGTGGTGCCGTACCGGGCATGGGTTTCGCACGCCCCGATGAAGGCCTCAGGCGTGGCGTCCATGAAATCATGCCCGCCGCCGCCATGACAGTGGATGTCGATGAAGCCGGGGGCCAGATACCGGCCCCCGCCGTCGATAACCCGGCCCTCAAAGGCCGGCGTCTCCTCTTCCGGGTAGAGGCCCTGAATGCTGCCGTCCTTGGTCAGCACGGCCATCCCGTCCCGAATCCGCTCCGGCGTGACCACCCGTACATGGGTGAACAGGGTTGGTTCGCTTTGCAGCGCCCGTTTCATCCGCCCGCCTCCTTACAGCCCAAGGAAGGCTTTCATCTGATCGCAGATGGCGTTGGCCTGGGAGCCGTCCTCCATCTCGCAGAAGATGCGGATGAGCGGCTCGGTCCCCGAGAAACGGGCGATGATCCATCCGCCGTTCTCGAAGTACACCTTGCACCCGTCCAGGTAAGATACCTTCTCCACTTCGCAGGGGAACTCCGGCAGCTGCTTCTCTTCCATCAGCAGCCGGTGGATCTCCTCCTTACGTGCCGCGCTGAACCGGTAGTCCCGCTCCGCCATCACCAGGTTCCCATACTCCCCGATGATTTCGTCGTAGATCTGCGACAGCTTCTTGCCCGTCACCGCCAGCATCTCCACCAGCAGCGACGCCGCGTAGATCCCGTCCTTTCCCTGGATGTGGCCCCGTACCGTCAGGCCTCCAGACGATTCCCCGCCGATGACCGCGTTTGTCTCCAGCATCTTGCCCGAAATGTGCTTGAAGCCCACCGGCACCTCATAGCACGTCTCCCCGAACGCCTTTGCCACCTTGTCCAGCAGGTGCGTCGTCGCGATGTTCCGCACCGCCGCCCCGTGCCACCCCTTGTATTTCAGCAGGTAGTAGTACAGGATTACCAGGATCTGGTTCGGGTGCACGAAATGCCCCTTGTCGTCGATGATCCCCAGCCGGTCCGCGTCTCCGTCCGTCGCGATACCGATGTCCGCCTTCCGCTCCAGCACCGCGTTACGCAAAGCTCCCAGCGTCTCCACGTTGGGCGCCGGCAGCCGCCCCCCGAACAGCGTGTCGTGCCGGTCGTGGATCACGTCCACGTCGCACCGCGCCGTCAGCAGGATCGTCTGCAGGCTCGTCTTCGACACCCCGTACATCGGATCCAGAATGATCTTCAGGCTCCGGCTCCGGATCGCGTCCATGTTGATCCCCCGGATGATCGAGTCGAGATACGGGTTCTGGGGGTTGATCTCCTCCACCAGCCCCTCCGATACCGCCTGCTCATACGGCACCGCCCGCAGGCTGTCCCTTTCCAGCCCCGCGATATAGCGCTCGATATCCGCCGTCACCGTCTCGTCCGCGTCCCGGCCGCCCTTGACGAACACCTTGATCCCGTTGTAGATCGCCGGGTTATGGCTCGCTGTCACCGCCATCCCGTACGCCATGTCGTAGTATTTCACCGCGAACATGATGAGCGGCGTCGGCGCCTCCCGGTTCACCAGCTTGCAGGCGATGCCTTCCCCCGCCATCACCTCCGCCGCCCATTTCGCCGCTTCCACCGACAGAAACCGCCGGTCGTACCCGATGACGAACCCGTTCCCTTGCGTTCCCTCGTCCTTCATCTTCCGCGCCAGCGCAGCCGTCAGCAGCTGCACGTTCGCCTTCGTGAACTCTTCCCCGATTACGGCACGCCAGCCGCCCGTTCCAAATCCTATCATGTGCCTTCTCCTTTCTATGCCGTCGTCAGTCCTCCACCGTGACCTCGATCATTCCCTTGAGGCGGTTGGCCGGAATCCACAGGCGCTGTGCCTTCAGGATGTCGTTATACCGGCCCTCCGCGGGCTCGCCGTCCACTGTAAACCGGCGTTTCCCGGCCCCGGTCTGCTTGTACCGGATGCGCACCACCGCGCCCTTCACCGGCACCTCCGCCGTGAAAGCGCCGAAGGGGCAGTAGGCGGCGGGCTGCACCCACACGCCGTCGTATTCGGGGCGGACGCCCGCCACAAACCGGACAAGCAACTTGAGGGTCACGTTGGAGCTACCCGTCTGCCAGTCCATCATGGACTGGCCGTCCACATTCTTCTCCGGGTTATAGCCGTACGAGTTGGGCATGACGTACGGGGACACCGAAATGGTGTCGTGCGTCATGGGCAGGGACTTGATCAGCTCCTGCCAGGCCGCCTCGGGGCTGCCCATACGGAACAGGGCCATCACGCCGAACACCGACGCGTGGATATACGGCGCGCCGTTTTCCGCCGTGCCGGCGGGCAGCTTCGGGATCCGTCCCACGCCCTTGGCGTCCGGTTCAAAATGAGGCTCGAAGGTGCGCAGGCCGTATTTGGAATCCAGCGCCAGGATGTCCTTCTCGATAACGCCGCGCAGACCGGTATCCCGATCGTACAGGCCGCTGAGCACCCAGAACGCGTTGGAGGTCAGGCTGCGTCTGGCCACCCCGTCCGGGTCGTTCCAGCCGCCCACGTGATAAGACAACTCGTCGCCCCAGCCGTGGCTGATGCGGGCCTGTCCCTCGTCGTTGTACACGATGCCGTATTTCTGCAGCCCGGCGGCCAGCCGGTCGGCCCTTTCGGAATAGTCGGTGATGGTGTCCGAGTATTTGTCCGCGTTGAGCAGGGAGAGCAGGGCCATCATCTCGTTGAGGTTCTGCCATACCTGGGACGCGGCCATCACCGACACGCCGCTGCCGTATTCCTTGTCCGGATCCCGGCTGGTTCCCAGCCCGTCCAGCGCGTCGTTCCAATCGCCGAACAGCACCCGGATGCAGCCGGTTCGCGGATCGGTCTTGTCCAACAGCCAGTTCATGATCCGCAGCATGTGATCGAGAACCGTATCCTGCTCCTCGCTCTTTTTGACCAGCCGCTTTTTTTCGTCCACGATTTCATAGTACCCGCAGACCTCGCCCAAGAAGCCGAAGTCCCCGGTCAGCTTGAGATAAGTCACGATGGTGGAAATCACCCACACACCCTGATCGATGAAGGGGCGCAGATCCATGGCGGGCGCCGCGCCCTCCCGCACCGGCAGCGCGTATTGGCGAGGGCACCGCCCGGAGGGATCGGTGAAGCTGAGCGCTTCAAGCATCTTGGCGCGGGCCGCCTCGGGCTGCCAAATCATATAGCCCTCCAGCGCCTGGAACACGTCCCGGATGCCGATGAGCGATCCGGCGCTGAGCTGAATATAGCCCTTGATGGTGGCGCAAAACTCCACCTGCTTCTTGAGCTGTTCGACAAACGCGTTCATCACTTCGGCGGACAGGCTGTCTTCCTTCCCGTCCTCGAAGGTCATGGTCAAGCCGCCGCTTTTGGCCTCCTCGGCCTGTATCAGAGCGGCCAAATCCGCGTCGAAAGCGGCGGGAGCGGGCCGCAGGGCCCGCAGCTCTTCCACCGCTCCGCCATTCTCACAGTGGACGCGGTAAGCGAAGGCGCTGTCCACCCGAAGGGAGGCCCCGGCCGGCATGGTCAGGCGCAGGATGTCCCCGCAGATCCCCACCTCGGTGAAGGTGGTGACCGTCGGCGCCGCACCGAAGGTGCCGGCCAGCACGCCCCGGGGATGATGCAGGCTCGAACGGGCGCCGCCCACATAAGCGGCCCGGGAGGTGGTCTCCTCATGCCCCTTCAGCGCCGCGCCGCCGTTCAGGGTCAGCGTCCGGGTCAGCACGCCGTAGTTGGAAACCTGCCGGGTGCGGCTGATGCTCTCGTTGCACCGCACCACGAAATCAGGCAGGCTCTCGCCCGCCGCCACGCTCACCTCGCGGAACCAACGGTTTTCCCCGTTTTCAAACACATCGTGCAGCAAAAAGGGGTTGCAGTAGGAGGAAATAAAGAAATCGATTTCTTTTTCAGTTAAATTTTCTACCCCCAGCGTGAAACGAGTGGTTCGGTCACCGGTCACATACACGCGCACGCTCAAGCGCAGTCCCTCGGCCTCGCACATATAGGTCACAAAGGATTTGTTGAACACGGTATACCGCACCGCGTCGTCCTCCGTTTCCGGCACCGCCAGCAGAGGGACAATTTTATTGCCCGCCTCGGTCGGGAAGCCCGCAAACCAGCACAGCTTGGGCTCCTGCCCCTCGGCGCTGCGCAGAAAAGGGGAGAAAATGCCCTCGTTGCTGTGCATATACCCGGAGGTGTACGCCCAGAAATTGAAGCCGTCGCTGCCATAAGGATACCGGCAGTCCCCGTCGTCCCGCGGACGGGTAAAGATCTCCTTGTCTCCGGCGAACCAGGCCCGCCCGGGCAGGGCGGCGGCGTCCAATTCTCTCGCCGATGCACTCGCGGCCATAGCCGCCAGCCGGGCGGCGTTTTTTAATGCGTTCATTTGCCATACACCTCCGCGTATTTCGGGAGTACGTGGGGCTGCAGGGCGATCCAGCGCTTCACATCATGGATGGCGAAGCCGAACGCATCATAGGTTTCCGCCACGTCCCGCATAATGGTCTGCAAGCACTTGTACATGTAGATTTTGCCTTCCTCAAAATAGGAAATCGCGCAGTTGCCGTCCTCCCGGCGCGCCTCGTCCAGATCCATGGTCTCGCAGCCGATCATCAGATGCTTGCCAGTCTTCTTGGCGATTTCCACATTGGGCATCACCACACGGTACTGCCCCTCGGCCGTGTCGCTGTACGCCATGATCCCCACTGCTTCGCAGTAACGGAAAATGGTTTCGGTCAGAGAGCAATCGTTTTCTGCGTCATGGAATTTGCCGAACCAGGCGGGAATATCCCATTCCAGCTGCAAGCCGCGCTTATCCGCCTGCGCCCTGGCGTCCCGGATAAGCTCCACAAAGCGGGGTATGTAGCCTTCCATGCCGTCCCGCTTGACCTCCGGCAGTACGTGGGGCTCCACGTCCAGATGGAGAGAGTAAAACTGAGGGCCGTCTCCGCACAGAGCATTGATGGCGTCCACCCGCTCCAGATACTCCTGATACGGCCGCCGTTTATCCGGCATAATCCAGACCGGATCGCCCGACAGGGCGGCGGCACGGATGCCATACGCGGCGCAGTGCCGGATAAGATCCGCGTACCGGGCGTCGGTTACGTCCCGGTTGATGGAAAAATACAGCTCGGTCACGTGGTTTTTCCGGCAGAACCGGAACAGCTCGTCGGGATTGACCACATAATAGGAAACATTCCAGACCCAGGAGCCCAGCGGACGTCCTAAATTCAGATACGGTTGGTCTGTCATCGTCTTGTTCACGCCTTTCTGACTATCGCGGGCCCGATCCCAGAGTCCGGGACGGCCTCATGGACCGCCCCGGACACAGGGAACATTGCCTTGATTACTTGCGCTTACGGGTCAGCAGCACGCCGCCCAGGGCCAACACACCCAGCACCGGCAGCGCCAGAGGCAGGCTGTGTCCGGTCGTGGGGTTAGAGGGGTTGCCATTGTCCCCGCTGGTGGAGCTGTTGTCGCCACCGGTGGAGCTATTGTCGCCAGGTTCGGAGGGAGTGGGAGCGGGCTTGGGATTGTCGGGATCCTCATAGTCTTCCTGGCCGTCAAAGGCTTTCCAGAACTTCAGATCGTCGATGTAGTAGTCGGGGAACGCAGCGCCGTCCGCGTCACTCTCCCAGAGTTCGTTCTGGCCGCGAAATCGCAGAGAAATATAGCCCTGCGTATACTCCGGAATCTCATTGCCTTGATACTGCAGATAGCCGTCCAGATCGTCGTAGGCAACGCCGACAAAGGTCCACTCATTCGTGATCTCGACAGGTTCCGCTTCATACACGCCGGCCGGATCTCCCAGAGCGCTGATATACAGTTGAGGGGTCACGGTCATCACGTCGCCGGGGTTCTTGGTACGCAGCCAGGCGGAGAAATAGTATTTGCCGCCTCCCTGACTCTTGATAACCTCGGTCAAGGTGAAAGCCGCCGCATTGTACTTACTGGTTCGATCCGAAATCAGCAGGCAGTTGTTACCGCCATGCGCGATATTTTTGTCGGTAATCAGGGTGTACTTGGGATGCCCACCCTCAACGTCGGCCTCAGACCAGATGTAATCGTTGGCAGTGAAGCTTTCCAGATCGCCATAGGGAGCAATCAAATTAGCCTTATTCTCATACTTGAATTCCGGAACAAACGCATTTTTTTCCGGGGGCAGCGCGTCAAAAGCCGCGCGAGCCGCGTCCAGCTTGGTTTTGGCGGCCGCGACAGTCGCTTTCTGCTCAGCGGAAAGCGAATCCAAATTCAGACCTTCATACAGGGATTCCGCCGCCGTGATGGCCACCTCGTCGCCGCGGGTAATCGCATCCGCCGCCGGCAGATCCTCAACGGCTTTGACAAACGCCGCCACGGCGTCAGCCACGGGCCGCGGGCCCATAACTTTGAAATCATCCACATAGAAATTGGCCGTGTCTTCGGTAGCCAGACGGATGGACGCCCAAGTGGCGCCGAAGGGATCGAAGTTACCCGCGTCGGCACTGCCGTTAATCAGGAAGGGCAAATACTCACCCGGTACATCAATGCCAACCTCGGTCCACTCTTCGCCGACCTCCACATAACCGCCGCTGCGGGGCAGAATATAGCCGTTGCCCATGGTGGCGCTAAGGCTGCAGCCGAAAATGGGCTGCACCTTGATGGTGCCCGTCTCCGCGCGCACCCACACAGAGATATAATAATGCTCGTCTTTGCTCAGCTTGCCAACGCTGTTTACGACATCTTTCAAATCAACCGCGATGCTCTGCTGTACGCCGGGGCGATTGGTAATATGCAGGGCGCCGGTGCCGTTATGCACGATCGTCGTGTCCACAGCGGACAGGGTTTCCTTTTCCACCGTGGCGGCAACCAGGGGCTCACCGGTGGCGGCATCATTGCTGGTGGCCACATACCAGGCATCGCCTTCGGCCTTCTGGGTATTGTAATAATTGGCATCCTCGACTTTGGCGTTGAAATCGCCGTCTTTAAGGATGTTGGTTCCGATTTCCGTGACGGAAGCCGGCGCCCCGTCGTTGGGAACGAACCAGAGCGTCACGTCGTCGATGGAATACCCGCCGTCATAGGGCGTCTGCGCCCCACTTTCCGTGGTGAACGCCAGGAAATAGAACTTGGCCCAGGTTAAAGCCGCCGGATCAAAGGCGCCGTTAACCAGGGAAAAATCCATGTAGGAGCCATCCCGTTTTTTCCCGATAGTCGTCCATTCATCCGTTACGGCGAAGCGTGTACCGCCTCCGGTCTGAAGCTGCATCCCGCCAGAGCCCTGAATAAACGGAACGAAATACGCGGTTTCATCCGGATTGTCCAACTTGATACGCGCGCTGATATAATATTTACCCGCGGCGCCGTTGGCCTTCAGCTGTTCCTTGACATTCTGCATCACCGTCGCGCTGCGCTTATTTGCCTCTCGATCGGTAAGGTGCAGATAGGCATTGACCGAATCGGCGATGGACACCGGCGTAATGGTGGCTTTCTTGCCGGCGTCGCTCTCATTCGCAGAGAACGGCGCGTCCATCCCATTCTCGAACCCGCTTTCCACCAGAGTAACCGTAGGCCGCACCTTGGCCGTGTCCTCTGCCGAAACGCCGGTGACCGCCAGGCCGCCGCACAGCAGCGCCGCGGACAGGGCCACGCTCAAAAATCGTTTCATCCATAATCCTCCTTACTTGTGTTTCCTATTTCTTACCGGCGGCTCGCCGGCGCCCACATGGAGCGTCGGCGGCCGGCCGGTTCTTGCCGATTAGTGCTTGCGGAACTTGAACCAGTAGAGAGCGAATCCGCCGCCGCCCAGAACCACGACCGCCGCGACGACGATGCCGACGATGGCGCCCACGCCCAGTCCGCCGCCGTCCTCCTTGTTCTCCGGCGCGGTGGTTGTCGCCGAGCCGCTGGAAGCCTCATTGGTCGGGGCGGTGGTAACGGCTTCCTCCGTGGAAACGGTGGAATCGGTGGGCGCGCTGCTGTCCGCAGGGGCCAGGGTTGTGTTGGAAGACTCGTTCTTAGTAGTGCCGCCGCCCTTGGTGGTGGTGGTCGTGTTTTCCGGCTTCTTGGTGGTGGTGCCGCTGCTGGGCTGCGGCAGTTCTTTAATCAGCTGGGACGCGTCGTCCACTTTCCAAATCACAATATCGTCCACGTAGAAATCGCCGTTGGTCTGTACGATTTTCTCATTGGTGTCCGCGGGATTGGCCTTGGGGTTCTTAGTGATAAACTTCAAAGCCGACCAAGTGGATACGCCATTACGGGGCGCGTAAATGCCGGATTTGGTACTGTCCTCAATGAAGGGGACGTAATAGGTCTTACCATCCACGACCGCGATGCCGATTTGAGTCCAGGCGTCGCCCTTGACCTCAAAATAGGTCTGGCCGGGCAGCCATACTTCGGCAGAACCGCCGTACTGTAGCTGCAGCCAGAAGTACTGGGTGACGGAAGGATCCACATTACGAACCCATGCGGAAATAAAGTACGTATCGGTCTTCTTGCTGTTGGAAGCATCCTTGACGAACTTTTCGGCAATATCAATGCCGATGTCTTTATAGGTCAAGGTGTTGTAGCCCATCGGGTTGCCATCCGCGCTCTTGCCGCGGGCGGAGACCTTCAGCGCCTTTTTGCCGGAATGTGCCACATTGCTGACCACCTCGATTTTGGCCGGAGAAATCGAGGTATCGTCCGGCTCGGTAGCGGCAAATTTTCCAATCATGCCCTCGTCGTTGAGCGTATCTGACTCAAAGTCCTGATAGGTTAGTACCCCGGCGTCATTCTTTCCGGGAACCTTGGTCGCGTAGCCCTTGGGCGGATCCTTTTCCAGCGGGGCGGCCGCCGTGGGGATCGCCATCAGACTGGCCGTCGTCAAGAGCGACAGAAACACAATGGCGCCCTTTCGAAACAGGGTGTTTTTCATAGCTGCTGTTCCTCCTTTTTCATCGGGTTACAAGTTTATTATCGCACGGCTGCGTGGGGTTCTCTTTGCATAATTTATCGGAGATTTCCCCTATCCTATGAAACCGCCTCAACCCTCGGCCGGGCCGGCCGGAACCAGCACCGCCTCGTCGGCCCACAGGGTGCCGCCGCCGTTGTTGCGCAGGGTGACCCGCACCTTTTTCGCCTGGGAGGGCGGTGTCAATTGAAGGGTATGCTGCCAGGTGCCGGTGTTCTCCAGCTTTTCGGTCACCACCGATTTTTCCAGCAGGGAATTGCCAAAGGCGTCGGTGTACTCCACCTCCAACACCGCGTCCGTCTTTTTGGAGGAGTTTTTGGTGTTGACCGTCAGGGTGTACTTCACCTTGGACGAGATACCGGAAACCAGCTGGGCCAGGCTGCCGCCCTTGCCGATGGCCGCGCTACCCTTGCCATCGGTAGCGTGCTCCGTGGAGGCTGCCGCCTCCCCCTCCGCCGTCCAGCCCTCGAGCCCGTCCTCAAAGCTGCCGTTTGCGAAGAAATTGTTGACCGGCAGCGGAGAGGTTTGGGAAGGATAGGTATGCTCCAGCCCCTCCATGTCGAACTCCAGGTTTTCCCGTGGATTGGCCTCCCACCCCGTTTCGTCGTAGGGGGTGAACCGGAACCAGTCCACATACATGTAATTGCGCTCGAAATCCGCCACGCCGGCCCACCCCTTCGGGAACCATACCCCGATGGTGAAATAGCCTTTGACGGTGGGAATGTTCCGGCGGCTGGTGACCAGCTTTTCCCCATCGATGTAGTAATCGATGCGCGGATCCGCCGGATCGGTGTGCCAGTCGAAGCGGTAGGTGTGCCAGTCGCCGTCGTTGTTGGCAATGGTCTTGGTCTTCACCGAGGCCATTTTTTCCTCGGTGATGTAGTTGGTCATGCCGGCATAATCGAAGCTGTACTTGCTGGGTCCGGGCAGCTCGATGTCGATCTCATGGTTTCGGCTCCCGTCGTTGAAAAAGGTCCAGATGGCGCTGCACCCGCCGAACCGGGGCATCACCTTCATTTTCACCTCGTAGCTGCCGGGGCCGAAATAGTAATGGCTGCGCACGATGGCACCGGTACGCGTGCCGGTGGTGGCCGGCCGGCCCCCGTCGCTCATCCCCATGATGTCGCCCTTGTACAGGTCGCCGTTGGCGGCCAGCACCAGGATGCCGTCCTTGGTGTAGCTGACGTTCCGGCTGGTCACTCCCCGGTTGTCGTAGCCCCATTTGGTGTCCGGCACCGTCCAGATCTCCGGATTCACGCCGTTGGTGAAATCGTCGAACAGCGACCCGTCCTCCTGCCAGAGCTCTGGATAGGTCTCGCTGCGTTGTACCGGCGTTTCCTCCACCTTTTCAGGCAGCCGATCCTGCGCCAGGGGATCCGCCGCGCACCCCGCCGCCGTCATGACGAGCGCGGCCGCCAGCGTCCCGCACAGCATTCGCTTACGCATGGCCGTTTCCTCCCTTTCATAACGGTCATCACCCCACGATACCGGTGCGTTCCACCGATTGGATGAAGAACTTCTGGCAGAATACATAGAGAACCAGCAGCGGGATAATCGCCAGGAGGGTGGCCGTCGCCCGCAGGATGGACTGATAGGCCATCTGAGCGGCCAGGGATACGACGCTGCCGCTGCTCTGCTGGATGTCCGCCAGGGCGTATCCCAGGCTGTCCAGCGTTTTGGCAATGGTCTGGAAGCTGCTGTAGAACAGGTTGGTGTAGGTGTTTTCCCCCCACTGCCAGACAAAGGAGAAGAGGAAAATGGTTACCATAATCGGGATGGCGCTTTTAAGCATGATGGAAGTGAAGGTCTTGTAGGGTCCGGCGCCGTCGATGGCCGCCGCCTCGTCGATCTCCCGCGGCACCCCCCGGAAGAACTGGCGGGCCAGGAAAATATACAGCCCGCAGCGGGGGGCCACCCCGGTCAGCCCCAGGGCGATGAACGGCGCGAAGCTGCCCAGCATGCCCATCGCTTTGAAATTGAGGTATTGCGGGGTCAGAATAACCTGGGTGGGCACCACCATGCACAGCACCACCAGGGCGAACAGAATCCCCCGCCCCTTGAAGTGGAACCGGGCGAACCCGTATCCCACCACCGTGCAGGACAATGCCTGCAGCAGAGACACCACCGTGCACAGCCCCACCGTGTTGAGCAGCAGCTTGCCGTAGTTGATATAGGTGGCGGCCTCCAGGTAGTTTTCCGGGGTGAAATGCTTGGCGATGACCTTAACCGTCCGGTCATACAGGTCGGTCTCGTCCATGAAGGACATGGAAATCTTGGTCAGCAGGGGATACAGGATGGTAAAGCAAATACCGACGATGAACACCGTGCGGAACAGGGCCAGCATCCATTTCGCCGCCGTCTTCTTGCTGAGCAGCTTGCGAAGCCTCGGATTGCGGATGCGGGGGGTGGACAGGCTGTTATTCATGATAGAACACCCTCCTCTGCAGCACGGCGAACACGATGCCCAGCACCGCGAATATCGCGATGAAGTACACCCAGGCCGCGCTGGACGCGACGCCGAAATTTTTCAGCCCCATCAGGTCGCTGCGGATTCTGGCTATCAGCGGATTGCTCAGGTTGGTGAAAGAGTCGATGATGGTGTACACCACGTTGAGCAGGATGTACGGCCCGCACATGGGGAACGTGATTTTCCAGAAATTCACCCATGCGGTGGCCCCCTCGATGTTGGAGGACTCGAACAGGGACGGCGAGATGGTGTTCAGGCCGCCGATGAAGATGATGATCTGCAGGCCCGACTTGATGATGATGTCGTAAATTCCCGCCGTGGCGGTGCTGATGAAATCCACCATCTCCGTGGGCAGGCTGTCGGCAAACAGCGTGGTGATAAGCCCGGAAGCCGAAAACGTCTGCTGCATGCTGTTGGCCGCCGAGGCGGTGTCCCGGTCCATCATCATGCTGATGACGCTGTTGGAATCCATGGTCGCCAGCACGCCGGTGGACACGATGACCGGCAGGAAAAAGATGGCCCGCGCAAAGGTGCGTCCGTGGAATTCCTTGCTGAGAATCAGCGCCGAGAAGAAGCTGAACGGCACCACGACGATGGTGTCCCGCAGAGTCATGATGAAGGAGTTGACGATCCGCTGCCGGAAATCGGTGTCGATGGTGAGAATGTACTGGTAGTTGTAAAGCCCCTTGGGTACCAGCGTGTACCCGTTTTCCACGATTTTAATGTCGTTGAAGCTGAAAATAAAAGACTGAATGAGCGGGATGAGCATAAACGCGGCAAATCCCACCAGAAACGGGGCGATGAACACATAACCGGTGCGGTTCCGCCTGGTCATCAGGTCGGAACGCCGCCGCCCGGCGCTTTTCTTCTCCTTGCCCATGTTCAGCCCTCCTTCTCTGCCAGGAGCCAGCCGGCCGCGGGCACGGTGCCCGCGTCGGTGGCCGCCTCCGATTGGTTATAGTTGATATACAGGCTCTTGCCGCCCTCGTAATCCACCCGCACGACCCCGTCGGTCAGCTGCGTGTGCCCCACCATGGCGCGGCCGTAAACCGGCGAGAGCGCCTCGATGAGCTGGCTGCCCACTTCCTTAATCCGCGGCTCCAGCGTATCGAAGTTGACGGCGAAAAGCTCGTCGTACGCCGTGTCCTTGACCTCCGAATTGGCGGCCGCGATGGCCGACACATACATGGCCGAACCGGTCTCGATGCACTTGAGCAGGTAGTACCGGTCGTCCGCCGCCCGGTTAAGCTCCTCGGCGGCATACTGGACGCTGCCGGACAGCACCATCTGGGTAAAGGGCACCGACCGGCTGAGCATCGGATGGGTGTTGCAGTCGGTGGGAATCGCCACCGCCACGTCGAGCAGGGGCAGCGCGTAGGCGTTGACCCCGGTGGAGAGAATTCCGTAGCCCGCGTCCCGCAGCTTCTGCATGACCTCCACTGAATAGGCGGCGGCCGCGTTGCGGGTCATGAAGGCGTCCTTATTGAAGTTGCTGGACAGATCCGCCCCGATGTACGGCAGGCTGAACCCGCTGAGTCCCTTTCCCTTGACCGCCTTCAGGAAACTGTCCACGTGCCCCGCCATCCGGGTGGGCTCGAGAATGTATCCAAACAGCCCATCCGCGTCGGGAACAAAGGTGGCCTTGTTGTAGGCGGGCTTGTAAGCCGATTCACTGGTGATAAACCGCACCACATCCTTTGATGAGCTGAACTCGTCGAACAGCTTGTCGCGGTAGACGTACTGGAAATCCGCATCGGGGAACAGCCGGGCATTCATGCCCTGCAGCTTGTCGGCCAGGGCCCCAAGTCCCTTTGCTCCGCCCAGCTTGCCCTCCGGGTCAAATCCGGTCAGTACCGAGGACTTCAGCCCTCCCTTGCGCCATCCGGAATACCGGATGACCAGCCGGTCTCCGCCGAAGGCTTCGGCCAGCCGGTCGGCGATGTCCCCCGCCTGAGAGAAGGTGGTCAGCGGCCGCAGGATCTCCCGCGGGATCCCCAATACCGGCGCCTTATCATCGATGGCCCCCACCAGGTTGACCATCACCGGCAGGGTGGAGCCAGCGCTGCCCGTCAGCTTGCCTTCCTTCTGCAGGCGGGTCCGGTAGGTCGCCGCCACGTCCGTCCATTGGTTCCGGCTCTTGTCCAGGAAGGTGTAATCCACCGCGATGTCATCCTCGATGGACTTGTCGGGGTAGCTGTTGACCGTGTTGGTGTCGGTGTTCGTCAGCTTCACCTGGGCGTAATCCAGCAGCTTGAACCGGGCGCCGATGGCCCCGATATCCTGTTCGGAGCCCCGGGCCGCCGCGTACAGCGACGCCGTGGCATCCGCCTGGCCGATGACGGCCAGCATGGCGCCCTCCTCGGCGGTGATGCCGTATACCGGCAGGTACAGATTCTTTTTCACCGCCGCCTGGGACAGCTGGTACAGGGCGTAATCCCGCCCGTAGAACCCTTCGGCGTACTCCGCCGTGTTGCCGGATCGCACCTGGCTTAGATGGATGATAGCACCCGACCCGTCGGGCACCACCGCCTGGCTGTTGGTCAGCCCAGCGGCCGTGTTCATAAAGGGCAGCAGCGTCACCGTGTCCAGCTTCAGGTTGGACGTCACCCGGATATCCGCCACCGGAATGCGAACATTCAGCCTCCCGTCGGCCAGGGTGTACTCCACCGGCAGCAGGAAGTTGCCCTTGGCCTTGTCAGGGTCGGTGTACCCCACGGCCGCGTGATCCGCGTCCCGCATCTCCTGGGTGTATGCCAGCTTGGTGAAATACGCCGTAATCCGGTTGGTTTCCAGCGCCGACGGCGATTGCTTGAGCGCGTAGATGTGCTGGACTTCTTTGATCTTCGTGTATTGCTCCTCGAGGTTTTTCAGCGCCTGCTGATCGGTCACCGTGTCGTAATTGACCTCGAGGTAGTACCGCTTCATGTTGTTCTGTTCCGCCTTGGTCAGCCCCTCGAGCAGCTCGTCGAACCGCTCCTTGGTCAGCACCTGGGGATACAGCGGCGTCTTGACCACCTGGCCGAAATGGTATTCCACCCGCACGCCGTTCTGGATGGACTGGATGGTGTACTGCCCGTATTTGACGCTGTCGTCGAAGGCGTTCATCTGCTTGGAGGTCTCGGCCGAATCAATGGCCGTGACCAGCAGCGGTGAGGAATACCGCCCCAGGGAGGACGCGTTGAGATCCAGCCGGTTCTGCGGGTTGGAGAACCACACCGTCCCGTCGGCGGTCTTGACGGCGATCTCGGTGGTTTTCTCGTTCATATACAGGGTCAGCCCGCCTTGGGAGGCCACCTGCTTCATTTGCTCGAGCCCCAGCATCTCCTTGGTCTGGGTGATGGGATCGCCGGTCTTCCATTGCTGTACATCCGCCGCTGGCAGCTCGGTGAATAGAAGCGCCATCTCGCCGCAGCCCGCGAAAGACAGTACCGTCACAGCCGCCAGAAGAACGGCAAGCGCACGGAAAATTCGATTGGTTCGCATGTCGTCACATCCTCAGCTGAATTTCGGTAAAGATTCCGGCCACATAGCTGAACAGCTTGTCGAATATGCTGGCGAACAGCAGCGCCAGAAAAACGATGAAAGCCATGCCCGCCACGGTCAGAATGATGGAAAATACGTTTTTGGTCACCGTGAACTGGTGAACGGTCAGGATGCCGCAGAACAGCAGCAGCGCCGTGAACGCCACACCCAGGCCGGTGACGATGCCGATGAAGGTGCTTTCGTCCGCCGTCATGAAACGGCTCATAATCACCCCAATGAAAGTGGCGATGGTGTAGGGCACCGTCGCGTAGCAGGTCGCCATGAAAATATCCACGAATCGGCCCTCCCCGTCCATCAGGACGGTGATGGACCAGTTGGCCACGCACCAGAGCAAGACCGGTATCACCACGCCGCAGATTTGCCGGATGACGTTGAATTCCTTCAGGTTGACCTCGTTGAAAATGAATCCGGTATACTGGCTCTGGCAGATGAAGGCCAGCACCAGCAGCACCAGCAGCAGCAGGCAGGAAACCACGTTGCCCTGGTTTTCAAACCGCATTTCATAGAAGCCCCGGATGGGATGGGTCATGATGGTGAAGGAGTAGCGCAGCCCTTTTCCTATCTTCTTCAAGGGTCATTCCTCCTCCCTCTCCAGCTGCCGGTTTTCCGTTTGGTTCGTATCTTCACGGCGGCCAGGATGCCGACCGCCAGCACCGCCACCGCCACGGCGGCGGGCGCAAACCACTTGGCCACCACGGTCTTGCGGTATTCCTTGTAAGCCCGCGAATACCAGTCGGTGTTGTTGCCCAGCTTGAACAGCCGCATGGCCTCTTTATAATCGCCGTCCCGGTAGGAGGCCTTGCCCAGTCCCGAATACGCCATGTCGTAGTTGGCATTCTGCGTAAGCGCCTCACTCCACAGCTCGGCGGACTTTTTATAGTCGCCGCCTTCCTGCCAGGCGATGGCCTCGGCCACCGTGTCGCCGAAGCCGGTGCGCCGGAACATGGTGATGGCCCGGGTGTTGCTGTCCAGCACATACAGGCAGTCGTCCAGCTGCGCCAAGGACGCCGGGGTGCGGAACCCTCCCGCCGTCACGTCCGGCCCGCCGAAGGCGTACAGCAGATACCCCTCGGAATCGTAGGTGAACAGCCGGCTGCGGGTGCTGTCCAGCACCGTGTAGGTGCCGTCCGGCCCGTTGGCCACGTCCACGAATTTGGATGTCCCGATGTAAGGAGAATCGATGTTGTCCGTGTCCCCCACAAATTCCCGGTCGCCCGACGGCGGGCCGAAGCCCTTGCGCCGCAGGATGTCCTTGCCCAGCATGTTCAGCCGGCGCACCAGCGCGCCCTGCTCGGTGCCCTTGCCGCTGCGCAGCTCGGAAACCACCACCTTTCCGTCGATGGCGGCGGAGGTGGCGAAAATAAAGTCCTCGTCGTCCAGGGACACGTTGTTGTATTCGATGGGCACGAAATCGGACATCCGTTCCAGCTGCGCCTGGGTGGACAGCTTTTTCCAGATGACCTCGATGGGGTTGGCGTTGACCTTGCCGGCGGCGAGGAAGCCCTCGAACTTGCCGTCCGGGTCAAACTCCACGATGCCCTCGTTGACGTTGATAGCCACCACATGGATCCGCCCTGAGGAATCCACCACCAGCTTGGACGGCCGGTAGCGTTCCACGAAATCGGCGTCGATGATGGCGCTGTCTTCGCTCGACGGGGCGGCGATGATTCTCTTGAGCTTGCCGGCCGCGTCCATGTGGATGATCTGCTTGGAGGTGCCGTCCGCCACATAGATATCGTTTTCCGCCGTGATGAAAACGCCAAGAGGCTCTTTAAAGGCCACCGTCTGGCCGTCCGCGTCGATGTAGCCGCTGAAGCTGCCGACCACCTGCAGGTTTTTGTCCAGCTTGACCACCCGGTTGTCGGCTGCGGTGTCGCCGCTGGCCGCGATATACAGATAGCCGTCCGCGGAGGCGAACATATCGTTGGGCTTTTTAAAATCGCCGACGCCCAAGTCCACGCCGGTGACCACCTTTTCCACCGTGTACGGATCGGGGCAGGCGATCGGATCCCCCCACCGGCTGTAGGTGTAGCTGCGGAAGGACAGCTCCGGCGCGTATACCTTGGCGCCGGCCTCCTCCGCCGCCGCGGGAACGGCTCCCAGAAGCAGCAGCGCCGCCAGGGCGGCGGGCGCCCCCCTGCGGAGGAAAGCCGCTAGTTTACTCATCGGTCATTCCTCCTATTCCTTGATGCCCGACGTGGACATGGTGTCCAGAATTTGGCTCTGGCTGAAAATAAAAATCAAAATCGGCACGCTCATCAGGATGAGTCCCACCGCCGAGGCCGCGCCCGCCCGGGCGAAGCCGCCCGCCATGATCTGGTTGAGGGCGTAGGGCAGGGGCTTGAGCTCCTCGCTGCGGATGAGCACGCCGCCCGTGGAGTTCCACAGGGTCTGGGACGAGAAGATGATGAGGGTCAGCCACGCCGGCTTGACCGTGGGCATGACGATTTTAAAGAAGATCCGCAGCTCTCCCGCCCCGTCGATCTTGGCCGCCTCCAGGATGGAGTCGTGCACCGTCACCATGAACTGCTTCATCAGGAACAGCCCCAGGGACGAGCCGATGGCCGGGATGATTAGCGCGAGATAGGTGTCCACGAACCCGATGCCCGACATGATGACGAAGTTGGGGATGGAGGTGACCGTCGGGGAAAACATCAGGGTCATGACCACCAGGCCGAAAAAGGCGTTCCGCCCGTAAAACCGGTGCTTTTCCAGCACGTAAGCCGCCATGGAGGCGAAAATCACGTGCAGGCCGGTGCCCGCCACCGTGATGAACAGGGTGTTGAAGAAATACCGGGTGATGGGCACCCAGGAGTTGTTCATCACCGTCATCAGGTCCTTCAGATTGTCCAGCGTCGGGTTCTGCACGAAGAACCGGGGCGGCGAAAGGTACAGCTCGTCGATGGGCTTGAACGCGTTGCAGACCACGTAAACCAGTGGGATGGCCATGAAAATGGCCAGAATGGTCAGAAACAGGATATTGCATATATCACCAGCCAGGCTGCGGGTACTCCGCACGCCCAGCAGCTTGCGGAAAAACCGGTAGACAGCGCTGCCCGCGCGGGCCAGTCCGCGGCCCATCGTGCCGAAAACCGTCCCTGCCGGGTGAGGCTTTTTCACATTGGCTTCCATGTCGGGCTCCATTTCTCCGGCGGCCTTGCGACCGATTGTCGCACGCGGTGCCGGTCATTCACAGTATTCTCATTCGAAGCAGGGGGCGCTTGCCTACCGGCCGACCCGCTCGAGCAGCAGGTTGATAAGCTTCCGGCACACGAGCATCATCAGGAAGAGCACCGCCGCTATGGCGGAGGCGTATCCCATCTCAAACCGCTGGTAGCCGTAGTCCCACATGTGGTTGACCATGGTGTGCGCGGCGTATTCGGTGGAGGGGAAGCCCGCGAGCGCCACCGTGACCTCATGGATGGAGAAAGCGCTGGTGATGCTCATGACCGCGCCGAACAGCAGCTGCGGCTTCATCATGGGCAGGGTCACGTACCACAGCTCCTGCCACCGGTTGCGCAGGCCGTCGATGGCGGCCGCCTCGTAAAACTGCTTGTCGATGTTTTTAAACCCGGCCACGAAGGACAGGAAGCCCGCGCCCATGCTGCCCCACAGCACGCACAAAATGATGACGATTTTGATGTACTGGGGATCGGTCAGCCATTCGATGGGGTCGGTGATGAACCCCAGGTTGATGAGCGCGCCGTTGACATAGCCGTAAATGTCGCCGGAAAACAGGGTGCCGAAGATGACGTAAACCGATCCGGCGATGGTGGGCGAATAGAAAATCAGCACGAACAGGGTGCGCAGGAAGGGAGACAGCTCGTTGATGAGCCACGCCACCACGAAGGAGAGCAGGTATCCGCCCGGCCCGGTGATGACCGCGAACACCAGGGTGTTCTGCAAAGCCGTCAGGAACACGTCGTCCCGGGTGAACAGGCGGATGTAGTTTTCAAACCCCACCCAGCGCACCGGCTCGAAAATGTTGTTGTAGGTAAAGCTGTAGAAAACGCTGGCCAGCACCGGCAGCACCGTGAAGGTGATAAACACCGCCGCGAAAGGCAGCAGGAACGCATAGGATACCCGGTCGTGCCACAGCTTGCGCCCCACCCGGCCCAGCCGGCTTTGGGGCTTGTTGGTTTGCAGGGACATCGAACGTACCTCCTATCGTTTTTCGGTGGGCAGGCCAAACTCGGTCCGCTTGTCGTAAATCTCGTCGTTGATGATCCGGGCGTACTGCAGGATGGTCTCCCGCGGCTCGTCCGCGTCCTCCTTGATGCACACCGCCCGGAAAGCGTTGTTGATGTGCCGGGGGGTGTAGTAGCTGCCGGGCACCTCGGGCACGCCCTTGGCCCAGGCCGCCTGGGCCTGCAAGACCTTGAAGTCCCGGGTGGACCAGGGCAGCTGCTTCATAGCCTCCACGTTGGCGGAGGGATACCGGGCGGAGGTGCCCAGCAGGCTTTCCATTTCTCTCGAATAGGATACCTGGGTGTCGGTGTCCGTCCACCATTTCATGAAGTCCCAGGCCGCCGCCTTGTCCTGCGCGGTGGACAGCATGATGCAGGCCGATACCGAGGAGCGCACCGAGTGATCCACCGTCCCGTCGTCCTTCTTGGTGCCGGGCACCACGCTCATCTGCCACAGCCCCTTGATTTCAGGGGCAGACACGATCAGCTGGTTGTACAGGGTCATGTCGGCGATGACGATGGGGGACTCGCCGGTGCGGAAGCGGTTGGCGATGTTGAAGTTGGTGGGCAGGCCGTAGCTGGTGTAGAACTTGGTCCAGAACTTGAAGGCCTCCACCGCGGTTTCGCTGTCCAGAGCGGTGGCGATGCCCCCATCCTTATAGAACTGGCCGCCCCGCTGGTAAACGAACATGGCGAAGGTGGTCATGCCCACGCTGACGTCGGCGCCCACGCTCGTACCGGTGTCCATCAGGAAGCTCATGTTCTTTTTCTGCAGCACCGGCAGATACTTGATCACGTCCTCCCAGGTCCAGGGGTTATCCAGGGAGGGCGCAGGGATCCCCAGCTCGGAGAGAATGTCCGTGCGATAGAACATGACCGGATAGGTCTCCTGCTCCGGCAGGCCGTACACCCCGCCGTTGAAGCTCAAGGGCGTCAGGGCGCTCTCCCGGAACCGGGCGGTCACCCTCTCGAAATCGGCGGCGTCCGCCACCGTCTTCAAATCCACCGCCGCCTTACGGGTGGCGTAGTTGATGGGCAGCTGCATCCCGGCGTGCATCAGCACGTCCGGCCCGTTGCCCGCCGCCACAGAGGGCAGAATGGCGTCCGCCTGCACGATTTGCAGGTTGACCCCCACCGTTTTGCCGGCGGTCAGCTTGCTGTTCGGGGTGTAGGTGGAGCGGATCAGATCGTTGAGGATGGTGGCCTGATCCCGGCCGGTGGTGGACCACACCGTCAGCTGGGTGTCGGTGGCTCCGCCGGTGCCGGACAGGGAGTTGTAGTCCTCCACAAAGGACGCCGCGAACATCTGGAACATGTACCCCGCCATTTGAAAGAAGTTGGCATCCGCCTTGGGCAGGGGCTCGCTGGGGGCTGCGATGGTCACCGTGTCCACGTCCAGCGGCAGGCTCTTGGCATCCAGCATCCAGGTGTTGAGGGCGGCGATGTTGTCCTTGAAATACCGCAGCCGCTTGGAGATTTCCCGGGGATCCTTATGGAACTCCCGCAGCTGGGTCGCCATTTTCCGCAGGCTGGCCAGCTCGCTGCCGGAGAAGCCGGCGATTTCCTGGATGTCGCTGGCAATGGCCTCCAGCTTCTCCGCCTGCGTCAGCATCTGCTCGATGGTGTCGGGAATCTGCTTATCCAGGTTGTAATCGCGCATGGTGTCGGGGGTGGAGCCGATGATCATCAGCAGCTCCCGATAAATGTCGTTGAGCACCGAGACCGATTCCTGGGTGCGGCCCAAGGTGTCGCCGAAATCGCCCAAGGTCACGGTCATGGACATCGTGTAGGTCTTGCCCGCCTCAAAGTAGAACTTGCAGGCCTCGTCCCCCGCCGACACGGTGTAGATAATCCAGCCGTTGTGGTAGGTAAAGCGCAGGTCCTGGGCCTCCGCGAAGGGGATTTCCCCGTTGATTTTCAGGGTACGGGTGGCGTAAAAGCCCCGCTTGTAGTTCTGCCGGGTGCGCAGCCGGATTTCATACAGTCCCGTCTGGGTGGGGGTGAACTCCCAGGCGATTTCCTTGCCGGGGCTGGACCAGGTGTTGCCGCCGATGTTGTTCAGGCTGATTTTCGCCCCCTTGAAGGGGGTGGTGGCGGGCGATACCCGGTCGGAGGCCGCCACAATGGTGGCGTCGTTCTTCCACGCCGGCAGCTCTGCCTGTATCAGCGGCAGAGAAACGGTGGCGTCCTTCGCCCCCGCGTGCTGCGCCTTGTACTGGGCGTAGGTGGGCAGCTCGGTGGCCGGCTGCAAGGTAATGGAGCGGATATGTACGCTCTCGCGGGAAGCATACAGGGTCAGCGTGTTTTCTGCCTCGATGGGGAACAGCAGGGCCCGGGTGTGAAAGCCGGAGCTGTCCTCCGCCGTATAAGTCAGCCAATCCCGTTCCTCTTTGGTGATTTCCTCCTGGGAGGGCCGGATATCGTTGCCGTTGAGATCCGTCTCAATTTTTCCACCCTTGTCCCGCCAGCGGCGGGTGAGCACCAGGCTGCCCGCCTCCTGGAAGGGCAGCTTGCCGCCCAGGCGGACGCCCAGCTCCACATCCCGGGAGCGGCCCGCCACCGGGTCGTATTCAATGACCAGATTATACAGCCCCGGCTGTCCCTGGAAGGCTACCGTCAGGCTGCCCTCCTCGTCCAGCAGGACGCTGTCCGTCCCGGCCGTGAATTTGCCCTCTCCCGCCGCCAGCATGCCGCTGTCCAGGCGGATGGCCTGCCCGGCGGCCGGGGCGGCGTTTTCATCCGTGATGTTGTGGTCTTTGAGAAACGCCGTATAGGTGGGGGCCGCGGCGATTTCCTCGCCGGTCACCTCGGCGTTGTCGCCGGCCGGGGCGGTCTCCCCGCGCCCGGCGGTCTCTTGCGCCGCGGCGGAGAAAGCCGTTCCCGTCAAGGAGAGCAGCAGCGCGGCGCTGAGCAGCAGGGTCAACATTTTACGCGGCATATCGGAACCGTGCCTTTCCGCGGTTTTCCTTCCGACCATCCAACTCGTTTCTAGTAATCGCTTACTTTCAGAGGTCGCTGGCCGCAAGGAAAACCGCCAAAATTGTTTCCCGGAGCAAAACGCCGCCCTCCGCCGTTTGGAGGAGGGCGGCGTACCTGTCCGGACTATAAGCTGTCGGGCTATTTTTGCTCGTTGAGTACCGCTGTGTAGGAGCTGTCGTCAATCACGGCCTGATACCGGTTCTTGGCTTCGGAGAGAATCGACTGGGGGGTGCCGGCGTTGTCCATGAAGCTGCCGGCCAGTTCCATCATGGCCTCCCGCAGACCCACGCGGCACACGCCGTTGGATTTGATCTTGTTGTTGAACATCAGGTCGGTGTACACCTCCACCGACGCCTCGTCGGGGAACAGGGACTCGCCGGTGTTGCGCACCCGCTCCTCCTTGGTGTAGCCGTCGTCGGAGGGATCCATCAGGTCGCGGTAAACCAACAGCGCGGCCTGGGCCTTCTCATTGCTGATGGAGGCGGGGATGAAGTAGGAGTTACCGCCGTAGCTCTCGTCCACAAAGCCGGTGGAATCCGGGCCCTGGGGGAAGTAGGTCAGGCCGTAATCCTCGTTGGTGCCATTTTCGGTCATGACGTCGCGGATGTACTCGATAACCCATTCTTCTGCTCGGAACAGCCCCACCTTACCGTTGGCGAAAGCGTCCACGGTGACCTTCCAGTCGCCGCCGGCCGGCCGCAGATAGATGGTCTTGTCGGTGTTGAGCATCTTGTTAAAGACTTCCAGCCCCGCCAGAGATTTCGGGGAATCCATGGTGAACTTGGGCGGGTTGGAGCTGTAGTCGATGAGATCCGCGCCGTTGTTGACGGCGAAGGCGGTCATCAGCCAGTAGGAATCCATGGTGGACAGGCCCCACTGCACCGTGTTGCCCGACGCGTCCAGCTTGGTCAGCTTGCGGGCGTACTCTTCCAGCGTGGCGTAATCCCACTTGCCGCCGCCCTTAATCAGCTCGTTGGGATCTTTCAGCCCGGCCTCCTTGAGCAGCCGCTTGTTGTACAGCATGCCGGACTGGATGGTGTTGGCCTTCTTGGAGAAGCCGTAGATCGTATTGCCATAGGTGGTTTCGTCCACGATGAAGTCGTTCCAGGTGCCGTCCTTAAAGTCGATACCCACGGATTTGGCCACCGCGCCCGCGTCCTTGACGGCGCCTGCCTTAATCCAGTCGGTGATCATCCAGGGGAAGGAGTACATGATGTCGCCGTAGGGCTCGCCGCTCATGATGACGCTCGCCATGTTGTCCCAATAGGGGCCGGAATCGATCTTGACCCATTCGAAATCGACGTGGTATTTCTGCTTAACCTTATCGATTTTGGCAATGAGCGCGTCGGTAGCCGCGTCCTTGCCGGGGGTCAAATCCTTGCCCCATGTGTCGGCGAAGGTGATTTTCATGCCGCCGAAGTCGTAGCTCTGCTCCTCCTTCGAGGGGGTGCTGGATCCGCCCTTGTTGTTGTCGCCGCAGGACGCCGCCATGGCGGTGAGAAACAGCGCCGAGGCAGTGGCCGCGAGTATACGGGTGATAGCCAGTTTCATTTCGTTTTCCTCCAGTTCTGTATAGATAAGTCGAAGGGTTCCCTTTGTATGCGCCAGGCAGTTTGAAACCGCCGCATGGGACTTAATCGTCTGCGGGTTTATCGGCCTTATCCGGCCCGCCGCATTCCTTGCGGTAACGGGAGGGGGACATCCCCATGCCGTTGTTGAAAGCCTTAATGAAGTTGGAAATGCTGAAGAAGCCGCATTCCTCCGCGATGTCGATGATTTTCTTGTCCGTGTTCTGCAGCAGGTCGGCGGCGTTCTGCAGCCGGATGCGGGCGAGGTACTCCATGGGCGGAATCCCGTAAGTCTCGCGGAAGACCGAGCTGAAATTCGGTACGCTCATGTTGGCCTCCCGGGCCAAATCCGCCAAGGTGATTTTCTGATCGTAATGCTGGTAAGTGTAGTTGACCGCCGGAGCCAGCCGTTCCTTGTTCCGGGTCTCCCGGATAGAACCCAGGGTGTCGCCCCGCCGTTCGGTCTCCCGCTTGAGCTGGGCCGCCAGCTGCCACAGCATAGCCACCGCCATGATCGGCGAACTGGTCTCCCCTGCCTCGGCCGCCCGCCAGATGGTGTCCACCGTGGCCATGACCTCGCCGTAGCAGGCGTCCTTTTCGGTAATCAGCTCACACCCGCGGGCCAGGGCCTGCATGGGGGCCAGAGCCTCCCGCCCAAGGGTGTAGGCGTAGGAGCTGCTGAACAGCCGCCGGTCGAAGACGATGAGGTTGGCCAGAATATTTTCCGAGGCGGTGAATGTGTAGCTCTCTCCACTGCCCAGAAGCAGCAGGCTGCCGCTGTTCACCTCGGTGGAGATGCTGCCCAGCGCGATATGGCCGCTGCCCCGCTGGACGCGGCAGATGGCCAGGATATTTTCCGGTTTATTCTCCGCTGCGATGCGGGCGTAATCCGAGAAGGAGAGCGGCATGGAGCCGCCGCAGGCGATGGATATGCATTTTGTGAACACCACCATGCCGTTTACATCCACTTTCGATCACCTCCGGTTGCGCTTAAACGCTGGCCCCTTTTGTACAAACCACGGGTCTGGGGTCTCCATTATAATGTATAAAAGTTACGATATGTCCTGGCAAATCTATACAAAGAGAAGAAAATGGTTCCTGAAGCCTTCAGAAATCGTTTTCTGCCTTGCTATTAAAAATTTTTCCAGTCGCTTCTGACCTGTTCGGCACGTCTGTTTTGTCCCAATTTTTCTTACATATTGGTCCGTCTCGGCGTTTCGTTCGGCTTTTGGATGAAGGTTCCGGAAAATGATAGTAAACGTTTTCTGTTTCCCATGAAAAAGGTAGGAATACGGTGGAACGTACTCCTTTTTACCCTCCCTTTGAGGGGATCTGGTCATATTACACATTTATTATAGCGAATCCGTCCGGTTTTTGCTTAGCATATCTTATGAAAAACTTCTATTATTCAGTGACACCGCCTGATTTTGTCGAAATTTTTCAAACATTTCCGCACGGTTTTGGGCCGGAGGGGGGTGGCGTTCGCAGGAAACCGCGCCGGTTTCGCACATTTTCGCACCGAAAGAGCCGCCGGGCGGCCGCCCCTCCCCCGCCCGCGGCGATCCGGAAGCGGATGCCGGCCTTCCCCGCATGACGATGCGTGGCGCGGGGAAGGCGTTCGGAGGGCCGGCGGCGGATCGGGGCACGAGTGGTTCAAAGTCAGGGGCGGCGACGGCTCAGGATTCGGGCGGAGCGGAATCAGGGGCGGCGGGCGACCGATTCCCGTTCCACCAGCTTGGGCTTGAAGCGGACGGTCTCCAGGGGAGCCGCCGGATCGGCGAAGCTTTTGGTCAGCAGCTCGATGGCCTTCGCGCCGATCTCCCGGGTACACTGATCGACGGTGGTCAACGCGGGGGTGATCATCTCGGACAGGGCCAGGTTGTCAAACCCAAGCACCGACACGTCCTGGGGCACCCGGATGCCCCGGCGCTGGAGGGCGCGGATGGCCCCGAGAGCCATCATGTCATTGATGCAGAATATCGCTGTGGGAGGGGTATCCAGCTGCATCAGCTTTTCGGCCAGGCGGCTGCCGATGTTGAACTCGTAGACATTCTCGTCATCCCGCTCATAGTCGGAAATCCGCAGATGATCGGCGTCCAGCTCGATGCCGCTCTCCTTGAGGCCCGCGAGAAAGCCGTCCAGCCGCTGGCGGCGGCTGGCGTAGGTCAGGGGCGGGCTGATGAAGGCGATATCCCGGTGGCCCATGCCCACCAGATACCGGGCGGCCATATAACCGCCGCCGTAATAGTTGAAGCAGACCCGGTGGGTGGGGGTGTGCAGGGGCTGCTCGATGGCCACCACCGTCACATCGTCGGTATTGACCTCCTCAATCCAGGAGGTGTCGTCGCTGACGGTGGAGATGATGATGCCCTTGACCTGCTTCTGCAGCAGGGAGAGAAACTGCTTTTTCTCATATTCCGGGTTTCGGTAGGAATTGCAGAGCAGCACGTTATAGCCGCTGTGAATCAGGGAGTCGTTGATACCCGCGATGAGGCCGGGGTAATAGAAATTGGAGATGTTGGGGATGATCACCCCCACCTCGTCGGTCCGGTTGGATTTGAGATACCGGCCCAGCATATTGGGCTTATATTTCAGCTCCCTGACGGAGGCCTGCACCCTGGTGCGCAGCTCGGCGCTCACCGGATAATCCACATTGTTGACGATGCGGGACACCGTCGCCACCGACACGCCGCAGTGCTTGGCCACGTCATAGATGGTCACCTTTTTCTCCGCCATGCTCCTCTCCCTTTCTTTGGTTTCTAGTTTCTTCCAGTCAGTAACCCATCTATGCAGGAGAACAGCAACCGTTTACTGTTCCCGGGGAATCCAGCCCCGCTCTCGTGGGAGCGGGGCTGCCGTACGCGGGCGGGGCGATCAGTCCTTGAGGGAATACCAGACGGAGGCCTGATGCACGGCGAGACCGAAGTTCCCGTCGGGAATGGATTCCTTCAGGGACGCGTGCACCTTGGCCATTTCCTCCACCATGACGGCCTTGCCCTCTTCCATGAAGGAGACCTGATCCCCTTCGGAGGATTTGGTTTCCACGCCGAGGATCACCTTATGCCCGTACTGCTTGGCAAACGCGATTTCCTCCTTGGCCACGTCCAGGATTTTGGCCGCGGTGTCCCGGTAGGACATGATGGCGATGGTATCGCAGGTCTTGGCCATCAGCTCGGCCAGGACGACGTCCTTGCCCTCCCCGTCCTTGACCACGTCGGTCATCCAGAAGGGAATGTCCCATTCCAGCAGGGTGCCGGCGGCCTTGGCGGCGGGGGCGGCTTTTTTCAGGGTGAAATCGGCAAAGAGCTGCATGACCTTGGCCCGGCCCTCTTCCCCGGTCTTGAAATCGGGGTGCTGGTGCGGCTCCACGTCCAGATGCATGGAATAGAATTTCTCATCCTCCGCGGCGGCGGCCTGGTAGGCCTTGAACTTTTCCACATAGGCCTCGAAGCCGGTGCTGTCGGGATTGATCCAGGCATAGTCGCCGGTGAGGGCGGCCACCCGCATCCCCATCTGCCCCGCCTTCTTGACAAAGGCCCGCACGTCGGCAAAGGTGGCCTTGGCATTGGACGCCTCGGACATGCCGTCGATACACAGGTAGATCTCGCTGACCGCGTTCTCCTGCAGGAATTTCAGCTGGGCGTCGGCGGACTTGACGGTGGCCACCTGCCACCACCAGACGCCCAGGGTATCCGTATCCCCCTGCTTCCGGAAATCGACGGTGGTGTTCTTCGCCGGGGCGGCCGTGGTGGCCGGGGCGGAGGAAGGCGCCTGCGAGGCGGCGCCGGAGGAAGCCCCCTCCCCGGAGGCGCAGCCTCCCAACAGAGCGGCGCAGGCTATGGCGGCGCCGGCCAGGGCGGACGCCAGACGAATGCTTTTCATAAAAAACCCATTCCTTTCCATCTACCCCCGCGATAGGCGGCGGCTCCTTATTTCGTCATCAGCTCGTACCAGGAATAGACGTGATGGATGGCGCCGCCCAGCTTGTTGTAGCCGGTGCCGTCCAGCTTCTGGCGCAGGACGCCCTGCTCGGTTACCAGCTTATCCTTGCCGGAGTAGTAGTAGGTGATGTTGGTGGGGGTGATTTTGATGGTCTCGGTGCCGGCGATGAGGCGGCAGTTGTTCTTTTTCGCGTAAGCCAGCTCCACGTTGGTGGCCCGGTCGAACTGGCCGGCGCCGGTGTTGTAGTAGGACATGATGCCCAGGGCGTGGCATTTCTTGGTCATGAGGTCGAGGATGTTCACCGTGGCGCCCGACTCATCAGTCACCTTGTCCGCCTCGGTAAACCAGGACCAGACGTCGTATTCCAGCTGCACGCCGATGGCGTCGCACTGTTTGCGGGCTTCCACCACCATGTCGGCCATCCACTGGGTGTATTTGGCCCGGTTGTTATCCCACTTGCTGCCCATGGTATGGGGCTCCACGTCCAGGTGGATGGCGTAAAACTTTTCATCCTTGGCGGCCCGGCTCTGATACCCGGCGATCTTCTCGGCAAAGGCCTTGATTTGATAATTCTTCTTGTCCGGGTCGATCCAGCGCAGGACGCTGTCCCCCGAAGCGCCGGTGAGAGCGGCCACCCGGATGTTGTACTTGGCGCACTTCTTGACGAAGCCGCGCACGTACCGCTCGCTGACCAGGCCGGCGGCCTTGTCGTCGTCGGTCAGGCCGCCCTGGGCCTCTTCCTCATCCCAAGGCATCATGGCGCTGACATCCAGGTAGATTTCCGTCACCTTATTGGCGATGAGCATATCGAGGACCATGTCCACCGACACGCCGTCTATCGGCTCGACAATCCCTTTGAGGGTCCACCACCAGGCGCCCAGGGTAGTGGCGTCCCCATCCTTGCGGAAGTTGACCACCGGGCCCTTGTACAGGCTGCCGGGCTTGAAGTCCGCGCTGCCCACCTGGGCGGCGCCGGGATTTTTGGACGGGGTTTTGGCGGTGGTCGTGGTGGGAGTGGGCTTGGCGGTGGTTTTGGCGGCGGTGGTTTTTCCGCCGGCCGGTTGTGTGGTGGCTGTGGTGCTCATATGGCTATCCTCCGTGTTTTCAGTACTGGCAGCGCCGTCTCCGGACGCATCCGGTGCGGAGGACGAAGCGCTCTGGGACGAGCTGCTCTCCGGGATCGACGACGAAGGGGCGGGCTCCCGGCTGCAGCCCGCGGCGGCCAGCGCCAGCAGCAGAGCCAGAACGGCCGCCAACGCGCGGCGACAGGGCTTTCTCATCGATATTCACATTCCTTTCGCTAACGGTTTCATCTGGCGGACGGGTCAGTTCTTCAGACTGTACCAGCGGTCGATCTGATGAACCGCCAGGCCGAAATTCCGGTTGGGGAGATTGCTCAGCAGCTTGGCGTTGAGCTTGGTCAGCTCGGACACCATGACGGTTTTGCCTTCCTCCATATAGGAGACGGCGTCGCCTTCCTTGGAATAGGTTTCGGCCCCGAGGATGACCTTATGGCCGTATTTCTTGGCGTAGGCGATCTCCTCCTTAGAGACATCCCACATGGCGGCGGCGGTGTCCCGGTAGGACATGACAGCGATGGTGTCGCATTCCCGCGCCATCAGCTCGGCCAAGACGATGGAGGCCCCGCTGCCGTCCTTGACCACATCGGTCATCCAGAAGGGAATATCCCACTCCAGCAGGGTGCCGGCGGCCTTGGCGGCGGGCACCGCCTTTTGGAGGGTGAAATCCGCGAACAGCTGCATCACCTTGGCGCGCCCGTCGGCGCCGGTTTTGAAGTCCGGGTGCTGGTGCGGCTCCACGTCCAGATGCATGGCGTAGAACCGCTCCTCCTTGGAGGCGGCCTTCTGGTAGGCGCCAAACTTATCCACATAGGTCTGGAAGCCGGTGTTTCCGGGATTGATCCAGCGATAGTCCCCGGTGAGGGCGGCCACCCGGATGCCTTTGGCGGCGGCCTTTTTGACAAAAGCGCGCACGTCGGCGAAGGTGGCCTTGGCATTGGCGGCTTCCGACATTCCGTCGATGCACAGATAAATCTCGCTCACCCGGTTTTTCTGGCAGAAGTCGAGATAGGTGTCGGCCTTGGCGGTCTTCACCTGGCTGACGTTCCACCACCAGACGCCCAGGGTATTGGCGTCGCCCGGCTGACGGAAGGCCATGGTGGCGCCGTCGGGAGCCGTGGTGGCCCGGGAGGTGGTGGTCGTGGTCACGGGGGTGGAGGAAGAGGCCGCGCCCGAGGAGGAATTGTTCGGACGGGTGGACGCCGTCGAGGCCCCGCCCCCCGCGGTGGATCCGCCGGGCTTGGAGGAAGCGCCGCCGGTCGGGCGGGTGTCGTCCGTCTGCGCGGAGGAGGAAGCGGACGAAGCATCGGACGCGTCCTCGCCGGAGGCGTCGGGAACCGTGCTTTCCGGAGCGGAGGATTCCGCGGATCCGGAGGCTTCGCCGGAGGACAGGGGGGCGCTGGGCTCCTCCCGGCCGCCGCAGCCAGCGAGCAGCACCATGCCGCCGAGAACCAGGGCGGCCAACAGGCCGACAGCCCGGGATGCGTAGGGGGTATGCATGATCATGACTCATCCTTTCCGTCGAGAAAGGCCCGGAACAGGGCCTCGTCCGCGTCGAAGCGGGAGCGGACAAACACGTCCGCGTCGTCCTTGGTGTAATGGGTTTCCACAATCCGGCGCACCTGGGGCTTCAGCAGCTCCCGCAGGGCGGCGACCTCGGCCGCCCGGTTGCGCACGATGGTCTTTTCCGCGTCGGTGACGGGCATGCGCAGCTTATACAGTTCCCGGCCGATGGTCAGGGCTTTCAGCCGGTAGACGCTGGTAAGCTCCATGACGCGGAGGGCCTCGGCCTCATACCGATGGCGCTTGGCCAGGCGGCTGACCCGCTCGATGCGGGCGTAGCGGTCGGCGGCGGGGCCGTGGAAAAGGGCTTCTTCCGCCACCCCGAAAAAGGCGGCGGCGAAGCGGGTATCGAACCCGTCCCGGACGGCCTGCCGGTTCCACAGTTTTTCGGCGGCGAACAGGACGGGATACCACACGGTGTCGAAAAAAGGGTGAGGCGGAGCGATGGTGCCGCTGTAGTTCGACCAGACGGTCATGCAGAAGCCGTCCAGCCCTTCCTCGGCGCAGACGCGGCCCCACATGTCCACGTTGCCCAGGCGCAGCTCATACCAGGGCATATCCAGGTACTGGGGTTCTGGCCCCTCGCCGCACTTGGCGGCGGCGGCGCCCAGAACGGTGAACCCGGCCTGTTTGAACCGGCGGGCCAGCTTGACGGCCAGGGCGTAGTTGCTCTCGTAATACAGCCAAATCATGACCACCACCCGCTTGTCCAGCAGCTCGAGCTCCTCGTCGGAGAAGCTGCGGAGCATATCGTCCCAGACGATGGGGGTTTTCCCCGCGGCCAGGGCCCGGGCGGCCAGGCGGTTGATGTGGCCCAGATACAGGCGGTTCTTGCCGTTCTCCCCATACCGGGCCAGGCAGTCGGGGCAGCTGAGCAGGTTCCAGGCCTCGTCGCAGCCAAGGTGAACGTACCGGCTGGCGGGATGGGCGGCCATGACCTCGTCGAGCAGGGTCTCCACCACGGAACAGGCTTCGTCGCTGCTCGCGCAGATTTCATCGATATGGTTATAGTGCTTGAAGCCGGTGGGGCCGAAGCTGTAGGGCAGGGGCGTCTCGGGGAACTCCCGCATCTCCCGCAGATGGTGATACCGGGGGAGCTTGAGCATATATTCCAGATGGCCGATGGTCTGCTGCAGGGGGATTAACTCGATATGTAAGGCGGCGGCCCGCTCCTGAATCCGCCGCAAATCGGCGGGGGTGAAATGGGCGGGGTCGGCAATATCGGGATAGGCCTCGAAGGGGAAACGGTTCTCATATTCCAGCAGGAAGGTATTGAACCGGGCGGCGGACAGCTCCTCCAGAATGGCCAGCATCCGCGAAACGCTGGGAAAGCCGTACCGCATATCCATATGAAACGCCCGGAAGGCGGCGTCAGGGTAATCGATTACTGTGCCGCAGAAGGATCCATCGTCGGCCAGGGTTTGTTCATAGGCGTGCAGGCCGTAGAGAACGCCCCGGGGGTGGGCCGACAGCACGCAGACCAGACCTTCGTCCGCCGAGAGGAAAAAGCCCTCTTCCCGGCCGGGCCGGCGCAGGACAGCGGGCAGATCGGGCAGGGTGGCGTCCGCCTGCGCGGCGATCACGGCGTAATACAGGCCGTCCGCCTGCACGGACAGGGCGCCCAGGCTCCGGAGGGCCAGGCGTTCCTCGGCGAAGGGGCCGGCGTTGGTGGCGGTAAAGCCCCGGGCGGGTGAAACGCCGGGGACGGTATGCATTTCCTTGGGAGCGGGAAGCAAAGGCATGGGACCTCCATCCTTTCATGGGGTTACTCTATTCTTATCATAACAGGCGGAATGGGGCGGGTCTTTGCAAATTTTATGGAAACTTACCACTATTCAAGACGTCCCGCGCCATTTCCTGGAGAATAAAAGCCCGCCGCAGCGGAAGCTGCGGCGGGCTTACTGGCTGGCCGGCACAGCCGGCGAGCGAAGGGTTTCAATTATCTTTCAGGGAAGAGATGACGCTATCGAAAATATCCAGCGCCTGCTTTCTGCGCGGCGCGTCGAGAGCGTCCAGCCTCCTGAGAACGTCGTTGCTTTTGGATTCGTAGCCGACAAGCAGACTGTCCTGCAGGACATCATCGGCGGAGGCGGACAATGTGTTGAGAATTTGCACGAAGGTCTCGAGCTTGGGGACTTTATCGCCGCTTTCGATATCCGCCAGATACCTCGTGCTGATACCGATTCTTTCCGCACACTCTTTCAGGCTCCAGCCACAGGACGCTCTATAGGATCGCAGTTTCTTTCCCAGGCGTTTGCAGTTCACCGGAATCGCCACCTATCTCGGGGTATTTTCTACGGATAGCATACCAGTTATTCAAGTCCGGAGAAATGCTCTATTCGTAGAAAAATCCCCACATAGTGGGTTGACCGTCGTGAAAATATAGGGTACTATTTGAGCCAGAAAAGAAAAAAGCCACTACGGCCATGAGGCGGCGGTGGATTTCGGCATCCATTGGCTTTACATTTACTGGAAATTATGGTATGGTATAGTTGGATGATAATAAAAGAGGTGAACCTGTATGAAGAAATTCCTTTGTATAGTATGCTCCCTGCTTTTTCTCTGCTTCTGCCCTATCCGGGCGCTGCCTGTAGACGCCGCGCGCGCAGTCTATGCGCCGACCGACCTAAAAATCGACCAGACGACGAGCGGCGGTACGCTGACAGTGACCGGCTCGTGCACAGCGAGGCCGGACTTCACCGCCAGGCTTGAGCTGACTTTGCAGGTTTATCAGGAGGATGGCGGCTGGGCCAATGTCCACACCCGAGCCCAATGGGAACTCCACGACGGACGGCATACGGCGACCATCCGGTCGCTCTATCCCATAGACAGCCGGACGTACCGCATCATGCTGACGGCGACGACCATCGACGATCAGCACCGCGCATTAGGAGAAAGAACCGTGTACGCGGCGGTAAATTGAACAAACCCCCGGTACCTGAACTGCAGGAACCGGGGGTTTCTCTTTAAGGCCGTCAGCGGCGCTGGAACACGCCCTTCTTCCAAAGCACCAGACCGGCACCTCCGGCCGCGGCCAGGGCGGCCACCGTGATAAGCGGGCCTATCCACCAGCGGGTGGACACCGGGCCGCCCCCGGTATCCTGCCAGCTGGGCAGGGCGGTGGTGGTCGTGGGCGGCAGGGTCGTGGTCGTGGGCGGCTGCGTCGTGGTGGTGGTCGTGGTCGTCGTCGTGGTCGTCGTCGTGGTCGTCGTCGTAGTCGTCGTGGTTGTTGCGGTGGTGGTCGTGGTTGTGGTGGTCGCGGCGGTGGTTGTGGTGGTAGTCGTCGTGGTGGTGGGGACATAGCGGCTGTTGCGTACCAGGAGAAGGCCGTTGGCCACTTTGCGCAGGGAGCCGGCGGAGGGGACGTTGCGCACCTTGAGGCCGTCCTCCGGCAGCTTCACCACCATGGTGGAGGAGGCGCCGCCGTCCAGATTGATGGCGGCCACACAGCCGGCGTCCAGCATCAGCTGCCCGAGATTCTTGCCGTTGACCCCTTCGCTGACATCGTTCTGCCGGCCGTCCACCGTCATCCAGACGATGCTGTTATCGGCCCGGAAGCCCATGGCGGTGCGGGGGTTGCGATTGCGGTACAGGCTGTCGTCCGGCAGGGCGGCCAGCTGGCCGTCCTGGGCCAGGATGGCGCTTCCGCCGAAGGAAAAGGCCACGTTGGCCCAGCGCTCGTCCTGAAAGGCGAAGTCGAGGGAGACGGTGTCCCCCACCTTCAGCCCCGCCAAGGGGGCCTTGGCCTTGTCGGTGGCGGAGAGCACCACGGTGCCGGCCTTCAGGGGGGCATTGCCGGCCGTGGTCACCGCCGTGACCTTGCCGGTCATGGCGCCGCCGGGGCGGATGGTGTCGTCCTTCACCTCCAGGCTGACCTCCAGGCCGCCGTCGGTATGGGTGGAGGTATCATACAAATCCGTGTAGAGGACGAAATCGTCGGGGCTGCTGTTCGCGGCGGCGGGGGCCCGCAGGCGGTTGATATGCTGAATAACCGTAGCCTGTTCCCCGATGGTGCAGGTGGCCTGGAAGGTGGGGGTGGGGGCCACAAAGCAGGTATTGTCCTTATTGATCGCCATGACGACCTGTTCGCTGCCGTTCAGGGGGCTGCCGGGGACGGGCGGGCTGACGTACAGTTCCCCATCCTGCATGAGGAAGCTGAAGGGAATGCCGCCGTAAGAGGCACCCAGCTTGAAAAAGCTGCCGTTGATGGCGGCCAGAACGTCGCCATTGGCATCGGCTTGCTTGGCCATATCCAGCACGTTTTGATTGCCGCGGATCTTGCCGTTGGACAGCCCTAGGCGCATATCGACCGGCCCGCCCAGGGGAAAGGAGATGGTATGGACCTTCTGGGGCCCCTGGCCGGTCTTGACGTCCTGATACTGATAGGTGACGCCGGGAGCCAGGCTGGAGGCCTTTTGGGAGACCACGGAGGTAATAACCGCCGCGCTGACAGAGGCGGTGAGGGCGAGAGCGAGGAGAGCGGCGGCAGCCGAACGGGGGCCGGCGGCGCGGGTGGCAAAACGAGGCATGGCGATCCATCACATTCCTTTCGAGGGGCTGGAGACACAGGCAGAATGCCGGGCGGAACCGCGGCCTTCCTGCAAGCTACATATTTATAGGGACAGGGGGATTGCACTTTCCCCGGCGGCATGGTAAACTGGCTGCTGTACAATAACAACTGGGAGGGATATCGATGCAGCATCAAGTCCTAGACATCCGGGCGGGCGCCGCCGGGACGACCGCCAAGCTCTATACTTACATCCGGGATGAGTCGCCCGAAATGGAGGCGCACCGACGGCCTGCAGTGGTCATTTGTCCGGGCGGCGGGTATGGCATGACTTCCGACCGGGAGGCGGAGCCGGTGGCGCTGAAATTTCTGGAAAAGGGGTTTCAATGCTTTGTTCTGCGCTATTCGGTGGAGCCGGTGCGGTTCCCTGCGGCGCTTCTTCAGTTGGCGACGGCGGTGGCCATGGTGCGCAGCCGCGCCGACAAATGGCATGTGAACGCCGACAAAATCGCGGTCTGCGGCTTTTCGGCGGGGGGACATCTGGCGGCCAGCCTGGGCGTGTTCTGGAACCGGGAGTTCGTCAACGGGCCGCTGGGGCTGACGCCGGGAGACGCGAAGCCGAACGGGATGATTCTCGGCTATCCGGTCATCACCTCCGGCGAGTTCGCTCACCGGGGCTCCTTCATCAATCTGCTGGGAGACCGGTATGAGGAAGATCGCGCGCTGACATCCTTGGAAAACCAGGTTTCGGCAGACACGCCGCCCACCTTCCTCTGGCACACCTGGGACGACGCGTGTGTGCCGGTGGAGAATTCCCTGCTGCTGGCGACGGCGCTGCGGAAAAACGGGGTGCCGACCGAGCTGCACATCCTGCCCAGCGGGCCCCACGGGTTATCCTTGGCCACGGCGGAGACCGGCGTGGTGCAGGAGGCCTGCGCAGGCTGGCCGGACTGGGCCGCCCGATGGCTTTGGGATTTATAAGAGGCGGGCTTTCAACGTCCAGTATACCATGGCACCGGGCAAAACACCAGACGAAAAGGCGGCGGCAGAAAATCTGCCGCCGTCTAATTTTTATGCGCAAACTTGTATGGATAGACTAAATCCCGGCGATCAGGAATTCGCAGTCATCCCGGTGAGCGGCGGCCTCCAGGGCGGGCGGCGGAGCGGCGTCGGTGAGCACGTAGGACACCTCCCCAAAGCCGGCCAGCCGGTATTTGAAGGGACGGCCGAATTTCGAGGCGTCGCATAAAGCCAGGGTAGAGCCGGCGTTGCGGATCATAGCCTGCTTGACGTAGGCCTGCTGGAGGCTGGCCTCATACAGGCCGTCCCCGTCCATGCCGCAGCAGGAGAGCAGGCAGAGATCCAGCCGCAGCCGGCGCACAAAATCGACCGCCGGCTCCCCAACGAAGGAGCCGGTGTCATCCCGCCAATAGCCGCCGGTGAAGAACAAGCCGATATGGGGCATGCGGGTGACGGCCTGGGCGGTTTCCAGGCCATTGGTCACCACGGTCAGGTGCTGGAAGGGGCGGAGGAGGGGGCAAACCTGCCGCACGGTGGTGCTCGCGTCGAGGAACAGGGCCATGCCGTCGGAGACGAAGTCGGCGGCCAGGGCGGCGATGCGCCGCTTTTCCTCCACCCTCTCGCCGGCGCGCAGCAGGTGGTGCCGCTCCTTGCTGGAGGTGACGAGCAGTTCCACCCGGCCGCGGCCGCGCTGCACAAGGCCCATCTCCTCCAGCTCCAGCACGTCGCGGCGGATGGTGGATCGGCTGTAGTGCAGGGCGGCGCCCAGCTCGTCGAGGGAAGCGCTTTTATAGCGGGTGAGCCAGTCGAGGATTTGCTGCCGGCGATCGTTCGGCATGGGGACGCCTCCATTCGTTCAAAATATTTGAACAATTCACATTTAGTATAGCAAATATTTGAACGAATTTCAATAAATTGTTCACCTCTTGTTTTCCGGCGCGGCGCTGTCTATACTGAAAGCCGCAAGGGAGGGGACGGCGGATATGCGGCTGCGCGCGCTGCGGGAAACGCCCGCTTATATGCGGCTGTTTCTCATGGGATGGACCGTGTATTTTATCAATTATTTCGGCCGGTACAATTACGCGGCGGCCATGGTGGTCATCGGGCAAGCGGAGGGGCTTCGGACCGATCAGCTGGGGCTTATCGCCTCCACCTTGTTCGTCTCCTACGGGCTTGGACAGCTGTTCAGCGGGTGGCTGGGCGACCGGCTGAACCCCAAGGCGCTTATCGCGGCGGGCATGCTGGGGTCGGCGGGAAGCAACCTGCTGATGGGGCTGGCCGGCAGCGTGGGGCTGATGCAGGCGGCGTGGTGCCTCAACGGGCTGTTCTGCGCGCTGATTTGGGCGCCGATGATCCGGCTGATGACGCTGTGCATGCCGCCGGAACGGCTGCGCAAAGCGATACTGTCTTTCCATTACGCCACGTCGCTGGGAACCACGGGTACCTATCTGCTCATTCCCCTGCTGGTAACTCACTTCCCCTGGCGGGTATCTTTTCTGGTGCCGGCGGCGCTGACGCTGCTGACGGGGCTGGGATGGATCGCCGTGGGGGCGACCACACGGGGCTGTTACCAAACGCCGGAAAAGGTGGAAACGAAAAACACCGTCAAAGCAACCGAAAGCTTCCGGGCGTTGTATTTGGTCTCCGGTCTGCCTCTGCTGCTGGCTATCATCCTGTTCATGGGACTGCTCAAGGACGGCATCATGACCTGGGTGCCGCAGGAGATGACCGATACGTTCCAAATCGATGCGGCGCTGTCGATCTTTCTGACAGCCATCCTTCCGCTGGTGAATCTGGCGGGACTGTGGTTGATCCAAAAGCTGAGCAAGCGTCCGGGAAGCGACGACGTGCGCACCTCTTTCCTGCTGTTCGGCGCGGCGGGCACGGGCATGCTGCTGCTGGTGGCGGTCGGGAGGCTCCACCCGCTGCTGACCGTGCTGCTGTTCTCGGCGGTCAGCCTGTGCGTTTCCGGAATCAACACGGTGCTCATCAGCCTGGTGCCGCTGCAGTTCGCCAAGGCAGGACGTTCGTCCACGGTGGCGGGACTGACCAACGCGTTCACCTATCTGGGCAGCGCGCTGTCCGGCTGGGGGCTGGGACTGGCGGCCGGGCAGTGGGGCTGGAACGCGGTCAACTGGCTGCTGTTCGGGCTGTGCGCCGCCGGGATGGGGCTGTGCCTGGCGGTGCGGCCGCTGTGGCGGCGGTTTTTAGGACTGTAGAGAACCCCTCGGCGGAACCGCGGTTCCCGCCGAGGGGTTTCTTGTGTTTTTATTAAGAAGCGGACAAGGGGGTTGCGGCGGGAGGGGAAATCTGGTATTCTTACCCATACTATAGGGGATTTCTACGCGGCGGCCGCATAATGGGCGGGCGGACGCCGCACACTACCAGAAAAGACGGGGGGACGGATTATGAGCTTTTATCACGGACAGCATCGCGAGCGCTCCTATTTCGAGGGCTGGTATTTCAAGCAGCAGGCAAACGGGCGGACGCTGGCCGTCATCCCGGGGATCAGCATGGCGGCGGACGGGAGCAAAACGGCGTTCATTCAGGTGATCACGGAGTCCGCCTCCCATTTCGTCGCGTATCCCTTCTCCGCCTTCGAGGCGAGGCGGTCGCCGCTCGGGGTGCGTATCGGCCAATCGGTCTTCACCGCCGAGGGGCTGTTCCTGGACATTCGGGAGCCGGATCTGACACTGCGGGGCAAGCTGCATTACGGGGAGCTGACGCCGCTGGAATCGGACATCATGGGGCCGTTCCGCAGCATGCCACTGATGGAATGCCGCCACCGGGTGATCAGCATGCGCCACACGGTGCAGGGGCGGCTGAACTATCAGGGGGAAACCCTCGTCTTCGACGGGGGCGTCGGCTACATGGAGATGGACTGGGGCACCTCCTTCCCCCGCTCGTATCTCTGGACCCAGTGCAGCGCGCCGGAGGAGGACTGCTCGGTGATGGTATCCATCGCGGACGTGCCCTTCCTGGGACGGAGCTTCCGGGGCTGCATCGCGGCGGTGCGATACCAGGGGCGGGAAATCCGGCTGGCCACCTATCACGGGGTGAAAATCCGGCGATACAGTGGCAACGGGCTCATTCTCCAGCAGGGCAAGCACTGCCTCAAGGTGGAAGCGGATCCGGATAAGGCGCAGGATCTCAAGGCGCCGAGCGGCGGGCACATGTCCCGGGTGATCCGGGAAAGCGCGGCCTGCCCGGCCCGCTACCGCCTATATGAAGATTACCGGCTGCTCTTTGATCTGCGGGCACAGGACGCCAGCTTTGAAGCAGTCGATTACGACGAATAAGGGGACGAAACCGATGAGGGATATACCAGCCGCCGCCATGACCCATGGCGGCAAATTCCATGCCGACGACGTGTTTTCCGCCGCGCTGCTGCGCCTGCTGCGGCCGGATATCCGGATTCATCGGGGATTCCAGGTGCCGGAGGCGTTCGAGGGGCTGGTGTTCGACATCGGGCTCGGCCCCTTCGACCATCATCAGCAGGACGCGCCGGTGCGGGAAAACGGCGTGCCCTACGCGGCCTTCGGGCTGCTGTGGCGGGAGTTTGGCGCCCGCCTTCTGCCGGCGGAGGAGGCGGCGCGGTTCGACGCCTCCTTTATCCAGCCGCTGGATGAGGACGACAACACCGGCTGCGGCAACACGCTGGCGGGGGTGATCGGCGCGTTCAACCCCACCTGGGATTCCCCAGCCGCTCCTGACGACTGTTTTGAGGAGGCGGAAAGGGTGGCCCGGCTCCTCTTGCAGAAAAAGCTGGAGAGCATCCGGGGGATCGGGCGGGCCAGGGCACTGGTGGAAGAGGCGCTGACCCATATGGAGGACGGGGTGGTGATTCTGCCCCGGTTCGCCCCCTGGAAAAGCGTGCTCATCCCCTCCCCGGCCCGCTTCGTGGTCTATCCCTCCCAGCGGGGCGGCTACAGCGCCCAGGTGGTGCCGGCCGACGAGGAAACGGGGGCGGCCAAGCAGCCGTTTCCCGCCGCCTGGGCGGGACAGACGCCGGAGGCGCTGGCGGACATGACCGGCATCGCCGGGCTGCGTTTTTGCCACAACGGGCGGTTTCTCATTGCGGCGGACACCCTGGAGGAAGCGGTGCGGGCCTGCCGGCTGGCGGATGGAAAATAGCCAAAGGGGATGGCGCCTGGCGCCATCCCCTTTTTGTTTAAACCAGCGGCGGTTCAGCGGAATTTCTCCGCCAGCTCGCGGCCGTAGGCCTTATAGTCCTCCAGCATGGCCTCATCGGGCTCCCAGGAGGCGCGTTTGCCCTCGCTGACCACCTCGAAGCCGGAGGCCGCCAGCTCCTCGCTTATCAGCTTCACGGCCTCGCCGCTCCAGCCGTAGCTGCCGAAGGCGGCCGCCTTTTTCTTCTTGAACTTGGCGCCCTTCATCAACTCCAGAATGCCGGCGATGGCGTACAGATAGCCGTTGTTGACTGTGGGGGATCCCACCACCACCGCCTTGGACTGGAAGACCTCGGCGATGATGTCTGTCTTGTCCGACTTGGAGGCGTTGAACAGCTTGACCGTCACGCCCGGGTCGGCCTCCCGCAGGCCAGCGGCGATGGCCTGCGCCATGTGGCGGGTGGCCTCCCACATGGTGTCGTACACAATCGACACCTGGTTATCCTGGTAATCGGCCGCCCATTCCAGATATTTCTCCACAATCTGGGCGGGATCGTTGCGCCAGATGACGCCGTGGCTGGTGCAGATCATATCCAGCGGCAGGTTCATGGCCTGAATCTCCCGGATTTTGCGCGCGACCATCATGCTGAAAGGGCAGAGGATATTGGCGTAGTATTTGCGGGCCTCCGCCATCAGCTCGCTCGGATCCACCATATCGTTGTACAGGGATTCGGTGGCGTAGTGCTGGCCGAAGCCGTCGTTGCTGAACAGGATGTTTTCCCCGCTCATGTAGGTGAACATGGTATCCGGCCAGTGCAGCATGGGGGCCTCGATAAAGGTCAGGGTGACCGTGCCCAGATCCAGGGTATCCCCCGTTTTCACCGGGATGAAGTTCCAGTTCTCGTGATACTGCCCGGTCAGGGACTTGACGCCGTTGGCGGTGCAGTAAATCGGGGTATCGGGGATCTCCTTCATCAGCAGGGGCAGGGCGCCGCTGTGATCCACTTCCCCGTGGTTGACGATGATCGCGTCGATTTGGCTGAGCTCCACCTCCTGCTTGAGGTTTTGGACAAATTCCTTGTCGTAGGGCTTCCAGACGGTATCCACCAGCACCGTCTTCTCGGTATCCCGAATCAGGTAGGAATTATAGGACGAACCATGATGGGTGGAATACTCGTCCCCATGGAACTTTTTCAGCTCCCAGTCCACCTTACCGACCCAGGTCACTTTCTCCGTCAATGTCTTTCCCATAGCGTATCTCTCCGTTTCGGCTGTAGTATGTCCTTGTTTGTGAATAGTATAACACATTTCTCAGGAAAAATCATCCCCTGAAGCTTAAATTATACCAATTCAGTATACTTTACAAGAGAGCCGCGTATCTTCGACATAAATTTTGTGATTTACCCGGTCGGCATAGACACCCGTAAGGAATAAAGAAAGGCCCGGCTTTTGCCGGGCCTTTCCTGGATAGACGGGACTATTTCTTTTCGCAGCAGCCGCCGCGGCCGTCCTCTGTGGGCGGGAAGAACTCGTTGACCGGGAAGCACATTTTCTTGAAGAGGTCGCAGGGATTGTCGGTGGTGGGGCAGCATTCCTTGCAGGGCATGCAGTAGTCGTACACCGGCACCAGCATCTGGACGTTGCGCACAAGCTGCACGATGGTGAAGATGCCCAGGGTCACGAGGACGATTTTGTTGTCCTCATCGTCGCAGAACCCGCCGCCGTACCGGTTGCAGATGCATTCCGGGATGTTGCAGCAGCAGCCGCAGCAGCAGCAATCGCACTTGCAGCGGTCGCAGGGCTCGATGAGGCGGGCGCTCAGGATGACGGGATCCGCCACCTGGACGGTGCAGCGAGGCGCGTTGCGTCCGGGCATATCCTGCGGGTCGCAGGAATTGTCGCGGAACTCGCTGCTGAATACCCGCACATTGCCCTCGCTGCCGTAGAGGATGACCTTTTTCTGGAACATGCCGACGCCGCAGACGGTGGAGCAGGGCATGCCGTGGCCGGCATACACCTCGACCTCCACCTCGAAGAAGAAGGTCAGGTCGCAGGAATAGTACCCGCGGTTGAAGGGCAGGGCCTCCACGTCTATGTAGGTGGTGATGACCTCCGCCCGACGGGCGCGGATGCTCGCCGCATGGTCGACGACCATCTGATCCCGCTCGGTGAAATAGACGCGCATATCTTCGATGCAGTCTTTATCCGAGCAGGAATCGTACACGCGGCCGGCGTCCACGCAGACGGCTTCTTTACAGCCGTTGTCATGGATGAACTTGTTGTCTGCCATGAAAAAATCCCCCTGTACTGTTATTAAAGAGATTCCGGCCTGGGCAGGGGCGCCGCTGTATGTATGTCCCCGCGCAGCGCAGAGCCGGTCAACACTTCAATACCATAGTATGTCAGAGGGATTTTTTGGTTACGGTTAAATCATTCGGCCAGGGGCTTCAAACGGGCGAAATTGGCCATAATTTTTTTAGTTCCCGCCTGTTCGAAGGCGATGGCCAGCAGGCAGTCGTTGCCCATGGGCGTCACAGAAAGAATCCGGCCCTTGCCAAAGGTGTTATGCAGCACCGCGTCCCCCGCCTTCCAGCGGGTTTTCATGTCGTCCGGGCCGGCGGGCGCGGCCTTGGCCGTGCCGGCGGCGGAGAAGCCGCCCCCCGACCAGGCGGCGGAACGGCCCGGCGCCGGGGAGGACGCGCCGCGGCCCGCCCCCTGCCAGGAGGACGCCGCCCCGCCCCACGCGCCCTGAGCGGCCGGCTTGGCCCCCCACTGCACGCTCTCATAAGCGGCCCGGCGCTGCCGGTCGCTGCCCGTGGTCAGTTCGGGCGGGATATCGCTCAGGAATTTGGAGGGCCGGTTGCGGCTGGTGGATCCGTACAGCATCCGGGAACGGGCGTTGGTGATGAACAGCTCTTCTTTGGCGCGGGTGATGGCCACGTAGCATAGGCGGCGATCCTCCTCGAGCTCCTCCGGATCGAACAAGGTCTGATAGCCGGGGAACACGCCGTCCTCAAAGCCGGGCAGAAACACCACCGGGAACTCCAGGCCCTTGGCGGCGTGCATGGTCATCATCACCACCGCGTCGGAGGACGCGTCGTAGTTGTCCACGTCGGTCATCAGAGCCATTTCCTCCAGAAAGCCGGCCAGCTCGGGAACCTCCTCCCCGCTTTCCTTCTCATAATTCAGGATGGAGGACGCCAATTCGTTGAGGTTGTCCACCCGGCCGGCCTCGGCCTCGCCCTGCTGCTCCCACATGGCAAGATAGCCGGTGGTTTCCAGCATGGTGCGGTAGAGCAGATGGATGGAGGTTTCGGGATCCTCGTTCAGTTCTCTGAGGTGATCCATCATGGAAACGAAGCCCTTTAGCTTGTTCGCCGCCCGGCCGATATCGGGATAATCCTCGGCGTGGGACAGCACCTCGTACAGGGAAAGCCCCAAATTTTCCGCGATGGCCGCCGCCTTGTCCACGGTGGCGTCCCCGATGCCGCGCTTGGGCTCGTTGATGATCCGCCGGAGGCTGACGCCGTCCTCCGGGTTGTTGATCACCCGCAGGTAAGCGGTGGCGTCCCGCACCTCCTTGGTGTCATTGAAGCGGTGACCGCCGATGATCCGGTAGGGCACGCCGCTTTTGACCAGGGCCTGCTCGATGGCGTTGGACTGGGCGTTGGCCCGGTAGAGCACGGCGAAATCGCCGTATCGCCGGCCGTCCCGGATGCCCTCCAGGATGGTGTCCGCGATGAAGCGGCTCTCCTCCTCCGCGTTTTCCAGGGTGACCAGCTGGATTTTGTCCCCCTCGCCGTTGGCCGTCCACAGGGTTTTGCCCTTCCGGTTCTGGTTGCGAGCGATCACCGCGTTGGCGGCGCTCAGTATGTTCTGGGTGGAGCGGTAATTCTGTTCCAGCCGGATGACGGTGCAGGCGGGGAATTCGTCCTCGAAATGCAGGATATTCTCAATGGTGGCGCCCCGGAACTTATAAATGCTCTGATCGTCGTCCCCCACCACGCACAGGTTGCCCGAATGGGCGGCCAGAAGGCTGATTAAGCGGTATTGGGCGTGGTTGGTGTCCTGATACTCGTCCACCATGATGTACCGATACCGCTTCTGGTACCGCTCCAGCACGTCGGGGCAGGCGGTGAACAGTTCCACCGTCTTACACAGCAGATCGTCAAAATCCATGGCGTCGGCCTCTTTGAGCCGGCGCTGGTACACGGCGTAGCACTGGGCCACCTTTTTCAGCCGGAAGTCGCTGCTGACCGTGGGCTGCGCCGCGTATTCCTCCGGGGCGAGCAGGCTGTCCTTGGCCCGGCCGATTTCCGAGAGGATGACCTTGTGGCCCAGGGTCTTTTCATCGATGTTCAGGGCCTTCATGCAGTCCTTCATCAGGCGGCGGCTGTCGTCGGTGTCGTAGATGGTGAAATGAGAGGAGTAGCCGAGATTCTCCCCCTCCCGGCGCAGAATCCGGGCGCAGAAGGAGTGGAAGGTGCTGGCCATGACTTCGCTGCCCTCGTCACCCAGCATCCGGTTCAGCCGCTCCTTGAGTTCGCCGGCGGCCTTATTGGTGAAGGTGATGGCCAGGATCCGCCACGAGGGGCAGGGATCCACCTCCAACAGGCGGCTGAGCCCCGCGTCCAGCCGCCTGTTGCCCGCCGCGCAGGCGCGCAGCTCGTCCATATCCTCATCCCGCAGGGCGACCGGGACCTCACCGCTGCCGTAGGCCTTGCCGAACCGCACCAGATTGGCGATGCGGTTGACCAGCACGGTGGTCTTGCCGCTGCCCGCGCCCGCGAGGATGAGCAGCGGGCCGTCGGCGTGAAACACTGCCTGCCGCTGCCGGTCGTTCATGCGGGAAAACTCCCGGTTGAGAATCTGCCGGCGCAGATTGAGAAATTCCGTCGTATCTATCATAATATACCCTTTCACGTCTTGATGAAAACAACGCCGGCATGCCGCCTTGAGCGGTAGTGCCGGCGTTGTCGCGTATAGGACTGGAAGCGTTAGCCGAAGAGGGACAGCAGGATGCCGGCCGCCACGGCAGAGCCGATGACGCCCGCCACGTTGGGGCCCATGGCGTGCATCAGCAGGAAGTTGCTGGGGTTCTCCTGCTGCCCCACCTTCTGCGCCACGCGGGCGGCCATGGGAACAGCGGACACGCCGGCCGAACCGATCAGCGGGTTGACCTTGCCCTTGGTGAGCACGTACATCAGCTTGCCGAACAGGACGCCGCCGGCGGTGCCGAAGCAGAAGGCCAGCAGGCCGAGCACGATAATCAGCAGGGTCTTGGGCTGCAGGAAGGTGGCGGCGTTGGCCGTCGCGCCCACCGTGACGCCCAGCAGGATGGTGATGATGTTCATCAGCTCGTTCTGAGCGGTTTTGCTGATCCGCTCCACCACGCCGCTCTCGCGGAAGAGGTTACCGAGCATCAGCATGCCGATGAGGGGCGCCGCACTGGGCAGCAGCAGCACGCAGATGACCGTGACGAAAATCGGGAACAGGATTTTTTCCAGCTTGGAAACGGGGCGCAGCTGGGTCATGACGACCGAGCGCTCCTTCTTAGTGGTCAGAGCCCGCATAATCGGCGGCTGGATGATGGGCACCAGCGCCATATACGAATAGGCGGCCACCGCGATGGCGCCGAGCAGATGGGGCGCCAGCTTAGAGGTCAGATAGATGGCGGTGGGGCCGTCGGCGCCGCCGATGATGGCGATGGAGGCCGCTTCCTGGTTCGTAAAGGCCAGTTCGGGGAAATTCAGCAGGCCGAGCGCCCGCGCGCCAATAAAGGTGGCGAAGATGCCGAGCTGCGCCGCCGCGCCCAGAAGGAAGCTGCGGGGATTGGCAATCAGGGGGCCGAAGTCCGTCATGGCGCCGATCCCCAGGAAAATCAGGGGCGGATAGATGCCGAATTTCACGCCCTGGTACAGGTACCACATCAGGCCGCCCTGGTCAAAGTGCTGCCAGGAAGCGGAGGTAACGGTCATGACGCCGTTGATTTCCTCTTGTGTGTGGATCATGACCTGATACATCTGATCGTATATGCCCTGATTGAAATGCTTGAGCTCCTCCGCCGTGAGCGGAACCAAGGAATTCTGCTGCGGATCCATGACACCCGACAGGGGCAGGTTCACCAACAGCATGCCGAAGGCGATCGGCAGCAGCAGCAGCGGTTCGAACTGCTTTTTGATCGCCAGATAAATCAGCACGCAGGCGATGCCGATCATGATCAGGTTTTTCCAGCCGCCGTTCTCAAAGTTGAACAGGCGGGCAAACCCGGATTCCTCCCATAGCTTTTGGATTGCCGTCCAAAGTTCTCCCATGTATTTCCGTCCCTTCTCCATCGCGGCTGAACGCCGCGGCCTCATTCGCTGTGCAATCCACGGAGGCGCCCGTCAGAACGGGCGGGTGCTCTCCGCCAGGCCGGCCGCCGCCCAGACCGGGCGGCCCTCCCGGACGCGGGAAACCTTGCGTACGGCGTACCGTTTCCCCTCGGGCGCCATGGAAGCCACCGCCGCCGCGATGACCGCCACCACCTCTTCCGGAATACCGTCCTGCACGGCGGGCGTGGGGGCAATCTTCGGTGCAGCCGCCGGTTTCGGCTTGGGCGCGGGAACGGCCGGGGCCTCCTTCTTCGGCCGGTGCATCACCTTGCCGAACAAAATGAAAATCAGAGTCAGCACCACCAGGGTGGCAAACACAACGACGACGCCGATGAGCGCAGTCATCAGGGAATCCCCCATGACTTTACCCGCCGATTCGGCCGCCGTCAGACTATAAAGCGCAGCCTGCATATTCCGTTCCTCCATCTTCCCGGCGGAAACGCGACGCGTCCCGCGCATTCTTGGCGAAAAGGAAGAAAACCCCATTCCCGCCCATTATAAAACTATGGGATATTATACCGCAAAGTCCGGCGATTTGCAATCGCCGGCGGACATTTTCCCCCACAGAATATTTGTGAATTCTTTCACACGTTTTGTCCAAAACGCAGAACCTGCGGTTTTTCACCGCCGGGGGACGGCAAGCCTTTTGTTTTTGTCGATTTTCTGCTATACTGAGCGGGGAGAAAACCCGGCGGGAGACGCCGGTTCATAAAGGAGACAGCTGTATGAAATCAGTAGTTTTGCTGTGCGACGGCATGGCGGACACCCCCTGCCCGGAGCTGGGGGGACGCACGCCTATGGAGGCGGCGCGCAAGCCGGCCATGGACGCGCTGGCCGCGGTCAGCGAGATAGGGCTGGTCCGCACCGTTCCCGATGGAATGGCGCCGGGCAGCGACGTGGCGAACCTGACGATGATGGGATACGACACCCGGGCCTGCTATACCGGGCGTTCTCCGCTGGAAGCCGCCAACATCGGCATCGATTTGGCCGACGACGACGTGGCCTTCCGCTGCAATCTGGTGACCCTGTCGGATGATCCGGTCTTTGCGGACAAGACCATCCTGGACTACTGCGCGGGCGATATTCACACGCGGGAAGCCGACGAACTGGTGCGGGCGGTGCAGGAGGCATTCGGCGGCGGGGATTTTGATTTCTACACCGGCACCGCTTACCGCCACTGCATGGTCTGGCACGGGGGCCAAACGGAGTTGGGGGCCGTCACCCCGCCCCACGATATCACCGGCCGGGTCATCGGCGGCTATCTGCCTCGGCATCCCGACGCCGCCCCGCTGCTGGACATGATGGAGCGCAGCTACGCCCTGCTGAGCGATCATCCCATCAACCGGGCGCGGGTGGCCAAGGGGCTTCCGGCGGCCAACGCCATCTGGCTGTGGGGGCAGGGCAAGCGCCCCCGGCTGGAGCGGTTCTCGGATCGGTTCGGGGTGACGGGGGCGGTGATTTCCGCCGTGGATCTTCTCAAGGGGATTGGCCGGCTGGCCGGCATGGAGGTCTGCGAGGTGGAAGGCGCCACCGGCTACATCGACACCAATTACGAGGGCAAACGGCAAGCCGCGCTGCGTGCACTGCAAAACGGCGCCGATTTCGCGTACATTCATGTGGAGGCCCCGGACGAATGCGGGCACCGGGGAGAAGCCGCCAACAAGGTAGGGGCTATTGAGGATATCGACAGCCGGATTCTGGCCCCGCTGCTGGAGGAACTGCCCAAGCTGGGCGCGTTCTCCTTGCTGGTGGCCCCTGACCATCCCACTCCGCTGGCCATCCGCACCCACGCGTCGGATCCGGTGCCTTATCTGCTGTATCGCTCCGAGGCGCCGGCGGCGGGCGGGCCGGCTCGGTTCACCGAAGCCGCGGCCCGGGAGACGGGACGTTTCATCGAGCCCGGATACGCGCTGCTGTCCCGGTTGCTGGGGCGCTGAACTGACGAAACAAGGAGGGGCGAAGCACCGCATGGTGCTTCGCCCCTCAGCTTGTCAAAGAAGTATCGGAGGGAAGGGGAGGTGTGGGGCACGACGTGCGCGTCGTGCTGGGAACCGTCTGGGAGCTTTAGCTCCCCGGTCCCCACTCCGCGTCGAGCGAAGCGGAGCACCCGCCCGCCAGTATTGGCGGGCGGGCTTTTTGTTGTCTCTACTCTATGGATGCGGGGGGCGTTTCTTCGCCTTGGGGCCGGGGGCCTTGCCGCTCCTTATATTGTTTGAACAGGCGAAAAAAACGAATTCCCTGGGACAGCATGAGGAGGAAAAAGGGGAGGAAAAGCAACACAAAGTAGCCGGCCGGGGATTTGAGATAGTCGAACAAAGCCCCGGCCTTGGGCAGCCGAAAGCGGTACTGGCCGATCACCTTCTCCTTGAGCGCCGGATAGCTGTCCGCCGATTCGTTGGCGGTGCCGTAGGTCACATAGGCGTCCTTTCCCTCGTAGCTCGTCAGCTCCTGCACCTTATGCGTCACCACCTCGCCGTAATTAGCGGGGTCGATGGAGCGGAAGGTGATGATGTCGCCCGGCTTCACCTCCATCCGGCTGTCGGCCTTGGTGACCACCACGTCGCCCGCGGCAAATTCGCTTTTCATGGAATCGGACCGCACGATGGAAAACTTATAGCCGAACAGCCCCTTCCCCTCGACCTTGTCGAAGGTGGCGACGGAAACGATCGTAAACAGCGTCGCCAGGATGGCGATCAACGCGATCAACACCGTGAGAACCCGGCCGGCGATGGCCAGGGCTCTGCGCGCGGGAAGCAGCGCTGCGGCCTGTGTTCTTTGGTTGTCGTCCATGTTGCGTACCAAACCTTTCCGGGTGATACGGCGTCAACGATGCTGTCCACGCCCGCTACCCTATCGCACGGGATGAGCCTTTGGTTCATTATAGAAAGGTTTTCGCCGTTTGTCAACGAAGGCGGGACGGGCTTTATTTCAGCGGGAGCCACACGGTGAAGGTGGTTCCCGTTTTTTCCTGGCTGTCCACCGTAATCCGGCCCCGGTGACGGCCCGTGATGCTGTGGGCGATGGCCAGCCCCAGGCCGTAACCGCCCTGATCCCGCGAACGGGAGGGATCGGCCCGGTAAAAGCGTTCAAACAGGCGGGGCAGATGCTCCGGCGGGATGGGCGCGCCGGTGTTATTGACCATAAGCCGGGCCTTGTCCCCTTCCCGCTCCAGGGTCAGGGTGACGACACCCTTCTCCCCCGCGTATTTGCAGGCGTTGTCCAGCAGAATCCGGACCAGCTGCTTGAGCTGCCCTTCATCGCCGGTGACCTGGATATCCGGCGCCACGTCGCTGCACAGGGTGATCCCCTGCTCATACGCCACCGACTCAAAGGGCAGCAGACAGCTCCAGACCGCGTCGCTGAGGCTCAGCGGCAGGGCGGGAAGCGGTTCCCGGGCCGCGTCCGCCTTGGCCAGGAACAGCATGTCGTCCACCAGGCCCTTCATCCGGCGGGCCTCGTCCCCGATGTAGGCCACCCATTTTTCCTGCCGGGCGATGGACTCCTCCTTATGGGCCAGGAGGATGTCGGTATTGGCCAGGATCACGGTCAGGGGTGTTTTCAATTCATGGGACGCGTCGGCCACAAACTGCCGCTGCTGCTCCCAGGCCCGTTTGACCGGCCGCAGCGCCCAGCTTGACAGAAACAGGCTGATGAAGAAAAACGCCGTCAGCCCGCCCAGGCCCACCAGCAGGGAGGTGATCACCAGGCTGAGCATCGACCGGATTTCCCCGCTGCGATCCGCAAAGGCGATTTTGGTCCCCGCGGCGGTTTCCCGCAGCAGATAGCGGAGGTTGAGGGCGTTCAGCACCCCCTCGTCCCTGTCCCCCTCCAGCGCCAAGGACACCGCCTGGGCGAGGGTTTCCTCCGACATATCCACCGCGGTGTCCTCGGTCACCGTGCGCACGGCGCCGTCCGCGCCGACCAACACGCAGAACACCGGTGTCAGAGCGCCGGGGGGCGAAAAGGGCTTACCGCCGATCTCGGATTTTGGCGGGGTCTTCCCCCCCTCCCGGTCCAGGGCGCGGCGCATGGCGTCGTGACTCTCGTTATACAATCGCTGGTAGGTGAACACACACAACGCGGTGAAGGCGATCAGCAGCACCGCCGAAACCAGCAGCATATTGATCAGGACAAATTTCCGGCGCAGCTTCTGCAGCATGGTCCTGCCTCCTTACCCTTCCAGCCGGTATCCCACCTTGCGCACCGTGCCGATGCCGACGCGGGATCCGAGATAAAAAAACTTCTTGCGCAGGAACGAAATATAGACCTCCACATTGTTGTCCTCCGCGTCGGATTCCATCCCCCAGACCTTGGTCAGCAGCTCCTCCTTGGGCACCACCGTATGGGGGCTGACCATCAAAATGCGGAGCACCTCGTACTCCTTAAAGCCCAGGTGAATGGATTTGGCGCCGCACTGGAGTGTATAGGTGGACAGATGCAGCGTGAGATCCCCATAGCGCATCTCCTCCAGCACCACCTCACCCTGCCGCCGGGAGAGAGCCCGCACCCTGGCCAGCAGCTCGTCCGGCACAAAGGGCTTGGTCATATAGTCATCCGCCCCGCAGTCCAGGCCGGTCACCTTATCGGCGGTTTCGTCCCGGGCGGTGAGCATGAGCACCGGGGTGCTCAGCTTATGGGCCCGCAGCTCCCGCACGATGTCGAAGCCGCTGCGCCCGGGCAGCATCACGTCCAGCACAATCACGTCGTACAGGCCGGACAGGGCGTAATCCAGGCCGTCCGTTCCGGTATACACTACGTCCACGGCGTATTTCTGCTCACTCATAATCTGGCCCAGCGCCTCGGCCAGACGCACCTCGTCCTCTACAATCAGCACACGCATCGTTCCGCCTCCCTTACATGACACCAGTTTCATTATACCACAAAGCGGCACGTGCAGCGTGCTGCCTACCTTAGTCCGGAACGGCTCCGACCGTTCCGGAGTGGTTCAATGTTCTCTCAGGCGTCCAAAGGCTTGCGCTGCAAGGCTTTGGAGAACGCCGTGAGGTTATTCTACCACAAAAGCAAGCAAACGACGTTTGCGGGGGCACGACAGTGCCCCGCCCTGCCGCAGCAGGGCCTTTTGATGGTTCAATGTTCTCCGTACCGGAAAGCTACGCTTTCCGGTAACCGCGCAGCCGCGCGGTTCGGCGCGTACCACCGCGCCGGTCACGGAGGTTATTATACCACACCCCTATGATACGAACACAGCCTTAAATTAGTCTGAAACGGTTTTTTCAGACTAATTTAAGGCGGGAGTGCTACCATGGGGGCAGCGAAACCAGAAAGGAGCGCGTCACGATGAACCAGCCGATTGTCCAAACCTTCAAGCGGTATGAAAAAAAATACCGGCTGACCACTGCCCAGCGAGCCGAATTCATCCGGCGGGTCCAGCCGTTTATGCGGCCCGACGACTACGGGACCTACACCATCGGCAGCCTGTATCTGGATACGCCGGATTTCCGGCTCATCCGCGCCTCGCTGGAAAAACCGGTCTATAAGGAAAAGCTGCGGCTACGCAGCTACGGCGTGCCTCAGGCGGAGGACACGGTGTTCTTGGAGCTGAAGAAAAAGTTCAAGGGCGTGGTGTACAAGCGCCGGACGGAGATGCCGCTGGCACAGGCCGCCGCCTATCTGCGGGACGGGACGCCCCCGGCAAAAACGGATCAGATTTTCCGGGAAATCGACTTTACCATGCGGCGGCTGGAGCCGGCGCCCCGGGTGTATCTGGCCTACGACCGCACAGCCTACGCCGGGCGGCGGGACGACCGGCTGCGCATCACGTTCGACACCTGTATTCGCTGGCGGACGGATCCGCTCGACCTGTCCGCGGGGGACGGGGGGCGGCTGCTGCTCGGCCCGGACGACGTTTTAATGGAAATCAAAATTCCCGACGCCATGCCGTTGTGGCTGGTCCGCGCGCTGACGGACATGGGGCTGTTCCCTGCGTCGTTCTCCAAATACGGCACCTGCTACGCCCGGTATCTCAGCGTCGGACAGAAAGCCGGCCTTCCCGCCGGGGAACAACAAGGAGGAATTCTCAGTGCTTGACAGTATTTTATCGTCCGTTTCCACCACCGTGTCCCTGTCCCTGCCGCAGCTGCTGCTGTGCACCGCCGCCTCCCTCGCCATGGGGCTGGGGATTGCGCTGGTCTACATGTACAAAAACACCTATAGCAAAAACTTCGTCGTCACGCTGGCGCTGCTGCCCGCCATGGTGCAGATCGTCATCCTGCTGGTCAACGGGAATCTGGGCACCGGCGTGGCCGTGGTGGGCGCGTTCAGCCTGGTGCGGTTCCGCTCGGTGCCGGGCAGCGCCCGGGAAATCAGCGCCATCTTCTTCGCCATGGCCATCGGCCTGGCCACCGGCATGGGCTATGTGGGCGTGGCCCTCTTGTTTCTGATCCTCGTCGGGCTGATGACCCTGCTGCTCACCCGGCTGCGGTTCGGCGAAAGCCGGGCCCAGGAAAAGGAGCTGCGCATCACCATCCCCGAATCGCTGGATTACAGCGGCATTTTCGACGATTTGTTCGCCAAGTACACCAAACGAGCCGAGCTGGTGCGGGTCAAGACCAGCGGCATGGGAAGCCTATACGAGCTTCACTACCGCGTCGCGCTGCGGGAGCCGGTGATTGAAAAGGCGTTCCTGGACGACCTGCGCTGCCGCAACGGCAATCTGACCATTTCCTGCGGGCCGGTGTCCACCGTGCGCGACGAGCTCTGAGAAAGGAGTGTGTTTATGAACACCCGAACCATTCGTTTTCTCAGCGGACTGGGGGCCGCGCTTATCTTCAGCGTATCTCTGGCCGGCTGCCGTCTGCTTGGGAACGCCGAGGGTTCGTCCGCCATGACAGGCGGCACGAGCGCCGGAGACACAAACGGCGGAGAAAGCGCCGCCGGCTCCGGCGACGGGAGCGGCACAACCGCGTCCGCCGCGCCGGTGGAGGTCACCTATGGGACCGAGGACACCTCCGCCGCCTACGACGCTGCGTCCGCCACGGCCATCGTGTTCAGCGGCAGCACCATGTCCATCCAGGGCGCCGGCGCTTCCGCCAAAGGGAGCGTCCTGACCATTTCGGCGGCCGGCACCTATATACTCAGCGGCACCCTGACCGCCGGCCAGGTGGTGGTAGACGCCGGGAAGGAGGACACGGTGCGGCTGATACTGAACGGCGTGTCCATCACCTGCGCGAACAGCGCCCCGCTTTACGCGAAAAAGGCGGCCAAAACCATCCTGACCCTGGCCGACGGCACCCAAAACACGCTGACGGACGGCGCGTCCTATACCTTCCCCGACGCCGAAACCGACGAACCCAGCGCGGCGGTCTTCTCGAAAAACGACCTGACCATCAACGGCGGCGGCACACTGACCGTTACCGGCCAGTACAACAACGGCATCGCGTCCAAGGACGTGCTGACCATCACCGGCGGCACCATCCGGGTAACGGCCGCGGGCGACGGCCTGCGGGGCAAGGACGGGGTCGCCATCCAGAACGGCACGTTCACCATCGACGCCGGGACCGACGGCATCAAATCCACCAACGACACCGACGCCGACAAGGGATGGATCTCTCTGGACGGCGGCACTTATTCCATCACGGCGGCCAACGACGGCGTACAGGCGGAAACCGTCCTGCAGATAGCGGCTGGCACCTATACCCTGAAGACCGGCGGGGGCAGCGCCAACAGCAGCACCGACAGCAAGGGGGAAGCCCGGCCTGGCTGGGGCCAGTGGAGCGCCGGCGGCAGCGAAACGACGGCCGACGCCCCCAGCGCCAAGGGCCTGAAGGCGGGCGCAGGCATCCTGCTGACCGGCGGGGTCTTCACCGTCGATTCCTCCGACGATGCCATTCACTCCAACGGCAGCGTCGCCATATCCGGCGGGGAATATACCCTGACCTCCGGCGACGATGGAATTCACGCGGACGCGGCCCTGACCATCAGTAAGGGCACCATCCGCATCACCAAGTCCTACGAAGGGCTGGAGGGGGGCACCATCGACATCAGCGGCGGCGACATCCAGCTCAAGGCCAGTGATGACGGGCTGAACGCGGCGGGCGGCAGCGACTCCTCCGCCATGAACGGCCGTCCGGGGCAGAATGGGTTCAGCATGGGAAGCAACAGTTCCTATTATGTCCGCATATCCGGCGGCAATTTGCTGGTGGACGCGGACGGCGACGGTCTCGACTCCAACGGCAATCTGTATATCGACGGCGGCACCATCCTGGTCTGCGGCCCCACCGGCAATGGAAACGGCGCGCTGGATTACGACGGCAGCTGTGAAATCACCGGCGGCATTCTGGTGGCGGCGGGCAGCTCAGGTATGGCGGAGGCCCCCGGCAGCTCCTCCAGCCAATGCTCGCTGATGGTCACCTATTCCTCGACCCAGCCGGCGGGGACGCCGCTGGCCCTGACGGCCGCTGACGGCGCCCTGGTCGCCGCCTTCGCCCCCTCCAAGGCTTATCAAAACGTGGTTATCAGCGCCCCCGCGCTCAAACAGGGCAGCGCTTACGCCCTGTATACCGGCGGTACCGGCACTGGGGACGCGGCCGGGCTGTACACCGCCTACTCCGGCGGCGCAAAGCTGTGCACGGTCACGCTGTCGGCCATCACCACCAGCGTGTCGGACAGCGGCCAGGCCGTGTCCGGTGGCATGGGCGGCGGCATGGGCGGCGGAGGCGGCCCCGGCGGTATGGGCGGCCGGCGATAGTCTTATAAAAACCGCAAAGGCCAGCGTGGGTTTGCCACGCTGGCCTTTCCTTATGCCCGTCCGTGGGCTGGTATCGATTCCTCGTATGCCATCACGCGGTTGCGCCCGTTGCTTTTGGCGGCATACAAGGCCACGTCCGCTCGGCGAATGAGCAATTCCATATCGGTCTGCCAATTTTCCAGCACGGACACGCCGATGCTCACCGTGACGCAGCCGAGAGGCACGTCGTCCCGGCGGAAGCCGCTGTCCTGGATGCTCTGCCGCAGTTTCTCGGCCTCGGCCCATGCCTCCCGCGCCTCGCATTGGAACAGGCAGATGAAGAACTCCTCCCCGCCGTACCGGACGGCGCAGGCGTTTTTATCCCGGATAAACACTTGAATATCGTCGGCGATGCTTTTCAAGCAGCTGTCCCCGGCCACATGACCATAGGTATCGTTATACTGCTTGAAAAAGTCGATATCAACCATCAGGCCCGCCGCAAGCGTCTGTCCTCTCCAGGCGGTTTCCTCGGGCAGACGCTCCAGATAGCGGCGGTTGTACATCTGTGTCAGCTGATCGGTCACGGCCATCCAGTTGAGCTGCTCGTTATACAGGCGGATTTCCGCCACCTGCTTTTCAATAATCTGCTTATCGCGGAAGCTGAACACCTTGCTGCGATACACAATGACGGAGATGACAAACGCCATCACGGCAATAAAAAGACTGTTGATTAGATTGCTGTAGACATTGTGGGTGCCCCCTTGCGTGATGGGAAGCAGTAGATTCAGAAAAACGAAATCGCCGCCGAAAATCAGCACGCCCTGCCAGGGCTTCAGCAGAGAAAAGGCCGCCGCCGACAGGGTGACGTAGCTGTAAACGTTCAAGCCGCCGTCACCCCGCTGATCCAGCAGGGTGATGCAGCAGGCCCACAGGCAAATCAAGCCGATATATGTGGTTTCCACACACAGGTAGGCCGCGCTTTTCGGCGGTTTTCCCTTGTGCAGACGCCGGGCCATCAGCAACAGCACCAGGGTGACGGTAAACAGCAGGATATACAAAACCCAGTACAGGGTGCGCCTTTGTGAGTAAAACGGCCCCCCTGACCGGAAGGTGGTCAGCAGAAACATGAGGGCCTGAAAGGCCAGAATCAATATGCCGATGGTCATGGTCGTCCGGTGCGTCGACTGCACCAAAGCCTGTTCAATGGAAGCCCGGCATGACTCCTCCAAAGGGAACCCCAGCCACCTGCGTATTTGCTCGCGCTTCATGTACCTACCCACTCCCCAGCCACGATTCGACCGGTTTTCCTCCGGTTCGACGACCTTTATACTCAGTATATGCTGATTAGTATACCATTTCCACACAGAAATGTCGACATAAAATACGTCAATCTGCACGGTTTTTGATGGATCGATATTGATGAATCAAAAAGAGGGGAAACGAACTCATCGTTCGTTTCCCCTCCCCCCTTCAAAATTCCCCCCCGAAATTTGAAGGCTGGTTCATGAGCGCTCCATGACTGTCCCGCCCGAATCAGCGGTGCTGGAGCAGGGTATACACATCGGTATTCTTCCACTTCCGCAACGCCGACACGGTCTCCACCTCAAACAGGCGGCAGGTGGATTCGTTGGCATCGTCCACCCTGTCGAGCGGCAGTTCCAGAACCGGAAGCACGCCGATTTTGGAAAAGCTCTGATATTCCTGCACATTGACGGCACTGAGCAGCGTGTTGAACAGCACGTCGTGCATACGGGCCGTATGCTGATAGGGCGGCACCTCGTCCAATGACCGATCGTAATTGGCGGGACTCCAGTATTGGGGCAGATAGCCGCCGGCCTGCAGCTCCTTCAGCTCCAGGTTGCGCGAGGCCGTCAGGCGGAACACCCGCACCACCGGCACGATATGGCCCGGAAAATATTTCTGCTTGCGCACCACATGGACGAAGACCAGCTGACCCGCATACGCTTCCGCCGCGCCGGACAGCCGGTAGGAAAGCACGTCGCCCGGCTCCCAGTCGTTGACAAAGAGCTGATAGGTCGCCACCTTCTTCTGCTCGGGCTGAGGCGTTTGCAGTTTGCTTTCCAGGCGGCTGAGATACTCCATCTGCAGCAGATACTGCCGATCGGAACCCCGGCGCTCCATCGTCACCTGGCGGCAGCTGTCGATCGCCCGCAGCGCGTTGATTTTCACCTGCTCGGTCAGCCGGCCGTAATTCCACATGATATCGGCCAGGGCCATCCAAAACTCCCTGCCGAACTGGGTGTCTTTCTGATCGCCCGTCATGCTCTGCAGCTCTTCTACCGCCTCCTCACCGGTTTTTCCCTGGCGAAGCAGTTCCACAAATCGATTCCGGACAACAGCCGCCTGTTCCGAACGTCCCAAGGACGTCTCCAGCTTTTTCATGCCGCCTCTCACTCCTCGTAACGAAATGCCCATTTGGCTTCTATATATACAATTCCCGCCAAGGCAAAATCTTACAGGAGATTTTATAAAAACAGCATTGTTACCAGAAAAGTGCGTGAAACCGCCAAAAAAATGCGGAAAGCCGGCATTTTTAGCCGCAGCTTCCCCGCAATTGCGTCAGGGCTTCCTCGATCATCCCCAAAGCGGCGCAGGTATCCTCCGGCGGCGCTTCGACGACCGCGTCCGTTCCACCAGCGAGCAGGCGGCCAAACGCTTCAACCTCATAGATAAAGCCATCCCGATGGGGAAATTCCTCTGTACGGACAAGGCCGCCCTCCGTGAACAGGCGCACCTCTCTGGCGTCATACATCCGGGGCAGCTCAATCCAGCCGGCCGTGCCGTATAGGCGGGCCGCCTGATCCCCCATCTGATCGCCGCCGCAGGTCATCATGGCCAGCACATCCCCCGGGAAGCGCAGGGTCAGCGCCGCGAAGCTGTCCACCCCGCCGGGGGCCAGCCGGCCTTCCGCCCGCAGAGAGCGATATTCCCGCCCCAGCATATGGATAAGCGCGTGACAGCCGTAAATACCCACGTCCCACAGGGCGCCGCCCCCCAATTCGGGAGCGTACAGCCGGGACGCCGGATCATACGGGCTGTTGAAACAGAAGTCCGCCTGCATACTCCGCAGTTCACCGATGGCCCCCTCCCGCACCAGCTCCCGCGCGCGGCGCCATGCCGGCAGATACCGCGTCCACATCGCTTCCAGCAGCGGGACGCCGCACGCCTCCGCCAGGTCAAACAGACGGCGCGCCTCCCTGGCCGACATGGTCAGCGGCTTTTCACACAGCACGGCCTTGCCCGCCCGCAGGCACAGCTCGACAGCCGCCGCGTGGGCGGGGTGGATGGTCGCCACATAGACGGCGTCCACCTCCTTGTCCGCCGCCAGCTCCTCGTACGACCCATAGGCTTTGTCCGCGCCGAACCGGGCGGCGAAGGCCGCCGCCCGCTCCTTGTCCCGGGCCGCCGCCGCCACCAGACGGGCGTCCCTCGCCTCTGGAATCACCGCGGCCATCCGCCGGGCGATGCCGCCGCAGCCGAGAATTCCCCACCGTACCATCTTCCCATCTCCTTTTCTGCTTATAACAAAACCCCGCCGGAGCCGGCGGGGCGTTTCGGTAAAAGAATGAGCGGGCCTGTAAGCCGAGTTCTGTCGTGAACAGCCATCTATCTCGACCATATGTTGCCACATGGCTCTAGCCGCCTGTTGAAGCACATCGGGCCAATGTATCGCTTCGGTCGGCGTTGCTCCGGATAGGGTTTGCAGGGCCGCACAGTCTCCTGTGCGCCGGTGAGCTCTTACCTCGCCTTTCCACCCTTACTGCGGGGAAGCCCCGCAGCGGTATCTCTCTGTTGCACTTTCCCTAGGGTCACCCCCGGCGGCCGTTAGCCGTTATCCTGCCCTGTGGAGCTCGGACTTTCCTCATGCGGTTGCCCGCACGCAGCTGCTCAGCCCGCTCACCCGATTAGTGTAAAGCAAAGCGGCTGAAAAGTCAAGAAAAAGCGGGAGGCGCCCCGCCTTTTTCCCGCGGGAGGTCTCGGCCGCAAACGGCGTCGGTTACAATTTCCGCCGCATCAGCCGGTGGGGCACATGGCCGTCTAGGTGTTCGCCGCCGCAGACGGCAAACCCTTGCTTTTCATAAAAGGGGATCACCCGGCACTGGGCGTCCAGTTCCGCCGTTTCCGCCCCCAATTCTTTGGCCCGGCGGCACATCTCCCACACCAGCCGTGCCCCTAGTCCCCGGCCGCGGTAAGCGGGCAGGGCGGCGATCCGCCCCAGGCCGTAAACCGCCGGTGCCTTTTCGTAAAGCCGTCCGGTGGCAACCGGCTCATCCCCGTCGTAGGCGATAAGATGCTGGGAAGCGGCATCCTGCTCATCCAGCTCCATATCGGGCCGGTACCCCTGCTCGTCACAAAACACACGCAGCCTCACGCGGTACGCGTCGGACAAATCCCCGTCCCCCGGCCGCCATACAAAGCGAATCGTCTCCAAGCTATCGGCTCCCTTCCGTACAATAAGAACCAGTATCAATAGCCTGAAACAGCCAGGCCATTGATACTGGTTCTTATTGTAATGGGCCAAAAAACGCTTGTCAACCGGGTGCCCGCCCTTAAGAATTCCCGCCTTTATTCCTTTTTCAGGGCGGTGGATTCCCGGACAATCAAATCCGGTTTAAGCTGAATCTGCCGGCAGGGCGTGCCCGGCGTCTGAATTTTTTCTATCAGCAGTTCGGCGGCGATGCTTCCCACCCGCTGCCCATGGGTATCGATGGTGGACAGGGAGATGGGCAGGAACTGGGAAACCGGAATGTTATCGTAGCCCATGACGGCCACATCCTCCGGGATCCGCAGCCCCGCGCTCATCACAGCGCGCATGACGGCGATGCTCATATAATCGTACAGGCAGAAAATCGCGTCCACCCGCTGCTCCCGCAGGAGAGCAGCGGCGGCCCGGTGGATATCCTCCGTGTCCTGGGTGCAGAACCGGATGAGATCGTCGTCCCGCTCGATCCCATGAAACATCAGGGCGTCGCGGTAGCCGTTGATGCGGCTTTCGGCCTGCCGATGGTCGGCAACGGCGCACAGGCAGCCGATACGCCGGCGGCCGGACGTCACCAGGTGATCCGTGGCCATATACGCGCCCATACGATTGTCGCATTTGACATAGCTGACGGGATATTCCTGCACGCCGGTGCTGCCGCAGAGAACCAGCGGGATGCTTTCGTCGCTTTTTCCGCAGATAAACCGTTCAAAAATCTCATCCACAAAGGTGGGAAACACCAGTAGGCCGTCCACTCGCCGTTCCTGCAGCATCTGCATATAAAACATCTCTTTATCCAGCGACAGATCGGAAATGCCTAAAATGATGCCATAGCCCTTGCTGTTGGCGTATTCCTCCACCCCCTTGATCATATGGGCGAACAAAGGGTTTTCCATATTGGGCACAATCAGGCCAAGCAAGTTGGTGAACTTGCTGCTCAGGCTTCTGGCTGCAAAATTCGGCAGATAGCCCAGCTTTTCCACCGCGTCCAAAACGCGCTGCTGCGTGGAAGCCTTGATTTTATCGCTGTTTTGCAGCACCAGGGATACCGTCGCTGTCGAACAGCCGGCCTCCTTCGCCACATCATAGATAGTCACCTTCGACATATGGGCTCCTCCTTCTCCGCAGCAGGACGTCCTTCTGCAAATTAAAACGGTTACAAGATGATTTTACCAAATACGGGGCGATTGTGCAAGTCTTATGTAGAAACGGCGAAGACACGGCGGAAAAAGGCCCCCGGCCGCAGTTTTCCGCCGCGGCCGGGGGCCTGTTCCCTCATCATTTATTGAAGATGGCATTAATGGCCGCGTCATAGGTGCCGTTCATAGCGGTCAGCGCCCCCTTAACGGACGTGGTATGCGCATAGATACTCTCCGCCAGCGCCACGTTGAAGGCGTTCCCCAATTCGTTTACCGCCGTGCCGGGATCGTAGGTGGCCTTTTCCAGGCACAATTTGTACATGTCCAGGCTCTTTTTGTCGTTGGTCTGGAAATAGTCGGCCTGTATGTCGTCCCAGTAATCCAGGCCCTTTTCATCGCCCAACGGCCGGGCCAGCGCATTGAAAATCACGGCGCTCTTTTCGTAATCCTTGTTGGTGCGGATCAGCGTAAAGAGGCGATTGTTGCGGGAATCGCTGGTATAATCCTTGGCGTCCGGGCCGATGGGATAGGGCACCATGCCGTATTCCATGTTGGTGTCCTGCGCGCCGGCCTTGATCTGCTGGTTCAGCACCCAGGACTCATGCAGCAGGAACGCGGTCTTCCCCTTCAGGAACTCTTTGACCGGATCGTACCCGCGGTAGACGGCGTCCCAGGTCTGCGCCGTGCCCAGCTGCGCCCCGTTGGTGAAGACCACCTTGTCGGTGTTCACCAGGTTATACAGATACGTCATGGCGTTGATCGCCGCGTTGGACGAGCCGGTGAACGAGGCCTTGCCGGAGCTGCGGGTGACCAGGTTGGCGCCGTTGGCGGTCATAAAGCCGTTGGCCATGTAATCCGGATAGCCGACAATGCCGTAGGTCTTTTTGCCGCTGTCGGTGCAGGCCGCGGCCAGGGTTTTCAGCTTCTCAAAGGTCCAGGTCTTGTTCTTCACCGCGTCGTAAATGGTGTCGGGATTGATTTTGTTGGCTTTCAGGAGGGTCTTGTTCATCACGATGCAGTACCGGACCTCCGGCGGCCGGTAGAACTGCAGGCCGTACTGCTTGCCGTCGTAGCTGCCCAGCTTGGTGCCGTATTCCACCCAACGGGCGTCTTTCGGATCGATCAAGGAGCATTTGCTCCAGGGCGTGATATAGCCCAGCTGTGCGGCGCCGACCATCTGACCGGGAGACAGCTCGACGATATCGGCAAACTTGGAATTGGCCAACACATAGGTCTTGATGGTATTGAGATCGGGATATGGGCTGTTCAGAATTTTGATTTTGCAGTTGTACTGGGTCTGCACTTCCTTAATACGCTCAAAGAGCTGCTCCTCAAACAGCGTGGAGTTGCTGGCTAGCTTTTGCGGCAGGAAGGAGGACATGATCGAGAAGGTGTAGCCGCCCATGTTGACGACGGTGTCCTTGGCCAGCTTGCCGGCCGTGGAGGAGCCTCCCCCCGAGGTTGTGCTGGAGGTCTGCCCCTGCTGCCCGCCCTTGCTGCTGGTGTCCGGCTTCTGCGGCTCCTTGGAAGAGCCGCCGGACGTATCCGAACCGCCCGATCCCTCGCTGACCTCCGAACCATCCGGCTGGGAGGCGACATCGGAGGGAACGTCGGAGCCGTCGGAATAGGACGCGTCGGACACGGCGCTGCCCTCCGGGCCGGACGGCGCGGCGGAGCTGCTCGGATCCTTGTTGCTGCCGCAGGCGGAAGACATGGCCATGGTGACAGAAGCCGCCAGCAGTACGGCAAACAGCCGGGATGCCCGTGAAAGATTGCCTTTCATGTATGTACCACCCTTTCTGAGTCGCCTTGCGAAACGGTTTAACGACCGATAGAAGCCGGCAGCTTCGGCCTTGTCGGAAAGCTCCATCGACGCCGTCCTTTTGCAAGGGCATTATGACCAACACAGTCTGTCACTTGGACACTTTTGTGTTCAAAGTTATTATATAGCGGCAATCTCGCTTTGTCAATAAATCGGTTTAATAAATTCTATGTTTGTTTATTTGCACAATTTTATATGTAATTATTTAATATATACGCGCAATAATTATGGTAAATTCATTAAATGGCAATTTTTTGTGTATTTTATAAGGATTTGTCTATATATTATCTCTATAGGATTTTATCAATAAATCTTATCACAATCGCAAGAATTTAGAAAAAACCATTGACAATCCACCTTTTTCGGCCTATAATATGGCTATTAAATCGTTTAAATTAATGCGGCGCAATGTTCCATGCGGAGAGGGATGACGACTTGCATAATAATGGGATCAACGGCCGGGCGGTATGCTTTTGGAGCTGGAACAGCGATATGGCCGAGGAGGAAATTCGGCTCCAGATGGAGGAGTTTGCGCAGGGCCGTTTCGGCGGCGTGATCATTCACGCACGCGCCGGGCTGCGCATCCCCTATATGGGGGACGCCTGGTTCGCCGCGTTCCGCACGGCGGTTGCGCAGGCCAAACGCCTCGGGCTGGAAATCTACATATATGATGAGGATGGCTGGCCGAGCGGTTTCGCCTCGGGCCGCATCCCCGAATTGGGGGACGCCTACTGCTTCAAGCGGCTGGAGCACGCGGCCAGCAACCGGTGGGGCGATCGCCTGCTGGCGGTTTACCGCGGGGACGCGAAGGAGGGCTACCGCCGTATCGACCCGGCGGACGCGAAGGAGGGCGATCTCTTTTTCGGCTACACCATCGATCGGCATTATGTGGATCTTCTGTACCCGGATACGGCGCAGAAATTTCTCGAATTCGTCTACGAGCGCTATGCGGCTGAGGTGGGCGACGCCTTCGGCGACCCCATCAAGGGCGTGTTCACCGATGAACCGCAGCTGAACTGCGCCGGCTATCCCTGGAGCGTCGGGCTGCCCGACGCGTTTGAAAAAGCCTATGGATACTCGCTGTGGGATAACCTGTGGCTGTTGGCCGCGGACTGCGGGGAGTACCGGCGGTTCCGCTACGAGTTCTGGCAGCTGGTGGGCGATATGTTCCGGCAGACCTTCACCCTGCCGGTGTCCCAGTGGTGCGAGCGCAACGGCCTGGTGATGACGGGACACTTCGCCTGCGAGGACGGCCTGTGCGATCAGATCTCCAGCTGCGGGGGCATCATGGGCCATTACGCCCTGATGCAGCTGCCCGGCATCGATTACCTGGGCAACCGGGTGACCAGTCCCGTGCTGATGAAGCAGGCAGCCAGCGTCTCCCGGCAGTTCAACGGCGGCGAGGTGCTCAGCGAAACCTTCGGCTGCTCCGGCTGGGGCGTCACCCTGGCCCGCCTGGCCTGGATTTGGGGCTGGCAGTCGGCACTGGGCGTGACCAAGCCCTGCTTCCATCTGGCGGCCTTCACCATGGAGGGCCGCCGCAAGCGGGACTACCCCGCCTTCTTTTCCTATCAGGAGCCTTGGTGGGACGTGTTTCCGGCCTTTATGACATGGGTGGATCGCCATAACGCGCTGATGCGGGAAGGCGAACGGCTCTGCCGCGTCCTGGTCATCCCTCCCATCCTCGGCATGATGTCCGAATACCGCGAGGCCTCCGGCAACCGAGAGCGAAATATGCGCCATTCCAGCCAGTTCCGCCTGCTGCTGGAAAACCTGCTGAACCTCCAGGTGGATTTTGAAATCGGCGACGAAAACCTAATGCGCCGCTTTGCCGCTGTGGAGAACGGTCGCATCCGGCTGGGGAACTGCGCCTACGACTGGGTGTTTGTGGCGGACAGCGATTACAACCGCTCCAGCACTATGAAACTGCTGCAGACCTTCGCCAAGCAGGGCGGCCGGCTGGCGTATGTCAACAGCATCCCGAACGGCGCCGAGGAAAACACGGCCGATTGGCCGGGCACCAAGCTGGTGCAGAACCGCCGGGACATGCTGGACAAATATCTGCGGTACGCCGGTTTTCCCCGAACGCTCACCCTTCTGAACCCCCGGACGCTGACGGTCGCCTCCGGCCTGGCGGTGCATGTCCGCCGTGTGGAAAACCGTCTGCGGATCCATGTCTGGAATATGAGCTACGATCAGTCCTGCCACGCGGTTCTCGAGGTGAAGGGCGACCTGGCGGTTTCCCGGCTGACCCCGGAGGGCGGCTGGGAGACGCTGCCCCGCACCCGCGGCGGCAGCCAAACGACCTATGTGCCGCTGCGCTTGGCCGGTGGGGAGAATCTGCTGCTGGAAACGGGCGAGGCCGCCGAACCGCCGTTGCTTCCTCCCGTTTGGTCCGTCGACGGCGTGGAAACGGCATCGGTTTCCCTGACGGATAAGAACTGCCTGACCCTGGACAGGGCGCGGTTCGCCGTGGGAAGCGACGCCCTGTCGGAGGAACTGCCCGTGGTGCACATAGCCGATCGGCTGTACAAGGCGGCGGAGTCGCAGCCGGAGGCCGACAGCGTGGTGCTCTGCTATCAGTTCCACTGCAGCGGCGATTTCGTTCCCAGCGAGGACAGCACGCTGGCTTTCGAAACCAGGGACAACATCGGGGCCACCCTCAACGGCGGGGATCTTCTCCCCCGGCGCACCGGCTGGTGGATGGATCGGTGCATCGGAGAATTCGACGCGCGGGGCCTGCTACGGCCGGGGCGCAACGAGATCCGCCTGACCTACCGGCTGCGGCACGCGGGCACCGCCGCCCATGTGGGCGAGGTATTCGAAACCGAGCGCAACCGCTTTTTCTATCCCCTGGAGCCGGATAACGTCTACCTGCGCGGGGATTTTGATATCGAAGCCGCCGGAATCCTGTCCTCCACCCCCGGCTTCCACTCCCTGCAACAGGCGCGCTTCACTGTGACCCCCCCGACGCCCAAGGTCTGGAAGGATTTGACGCCGCAGGGCCTGTGGTTCTATCGGGGCGACGCGACGCTCACCTTCACTGTGACGGCCATCCCCGGAACGCGCACGATTCTGTCCCTGAAGGATCTCCATGCGGCCTTGGCCGTATGGGAGGTGAACGGCCGGACCGGCCCCCTGTTTCAGGCGCCCTTCGAGGCGGATTTGACCGGCTGCCTCCAGCCCGGAAAGAACACGGTGCGCCTGCGACTGGTGGGAACCAACCGCAACCTGCTGGGGCCCCATCACCATATCAACGGAGAAAACATTTTCGTCGGCCCCAGTACCTTCCGGGGAGAGCGGGGCTTCGAGGATTTCGTGTCCCCTTGGATCCGCACAGACAACACCTGGACGGACGCCTATGCGTTCGTTCCGTTCGGCGTCGGCGGCATCGAGATCCGGCGCTGCGCCGCCCCCCTCGCTCTCGAGCAGGAAGCGCCATAACGTTCAGAGCAGTACGCACACGGCCCTATTATCCGGCCTGTACGCAGGACGGTGAACTTACCATACAGGAGGATCTTACATGGAAATCATCGATAACAGCGCACTTACCCCCCGCTATCTGCCCGACGATCAGGTGAACATGGAGGGCTGGCACCCCGATTGGGTGAAATCGTTGATTCTGGCCCAGCTGCGTGTGGAAAGCGCCACGGAGGAGGGCACCTTCCAGGCGGCCGTCCGGGTGCTCGATCACTATCAAAAAATGGGCGTCAACGCCGTCTGGCTGACCCCTATTCAGGACAAGGGGCAAACCGGAAACGGCTACAGCAACATGGGGCTGCACACGGTCAATCCCCGCCTGACCGGCAAGGACAGCTATGAGGAGAGCTGGCAGGTGGTCAAATGGTTCGTGGACGAGGCCCATCGCCGCAACATCCGCGTCTATATCGATCTCATCGTCTGGGGCACCGTCAAGGAAAGCCCGCTGGTCGCCGAGCATCCGGACTGGTACAAGGGATTCCTCAACGTCTGGGACGGCTACAAGTGGAACTGGTACAGCGAATCCCTGCGGGAATGGTTCTGCGATTGGGCGGTGAAAATCGTCATGGAGACGGGAATCGACGGCTACCGGGTGGATCTGGAGCCTTTCGTCACCGGCCACGCCATGTTCGCCGGGCTGCGCAAGCGCCTGTTGTCCATGGGCCGCAAGATTTCCATTTTTGCCGAATGCACCAGCGAGCGGGACGAAGCCTATGATTTCGACGAGCAGATCACCAACGAGGATCCCGAACGCTGGAACATGCACACGATGTTCACCGAACGGCTCAACATCGTGGACGCCGTGCGCAACGGCTGGGGCCACGGCACCATTTACGCCCAGGAAAGGGACATGGGCGGCCGGGCGCGCTTTTACTGTTTGTGCCTGTCCTGCCACGACAATCCCCGCCCCTGCATCCTGGGCAATCGGGTGACGGCCGGCTACGGGGCTGTCCTCGCCCCCTACATTCCCCTGTGGTTCATCGGCGACGACTGGATAAACCCCCTGGAGCCCGGCCGCGCCATGTTCAACAACGTCATCCGCTGGGATTTATTGGAACAGCCAGAAAATCGCGCCTTTCACGAGGATTTCAAGAAGCTCATCCGCATCCGGCGGCAATATCCCGCCATCTTCGACTGCTTCCCCGACAACCATCGGGACAGCAACATCGCCAAGGTGGAATCCAACTGCGGCCTGCAGGCCTACGCCCGCTACGCCGACGGCCGGGCCGTCCTGGTTCTGCCGAACTACGCCGATTCCCCTCTCGAGGCGCAGGCCGCTTTCGATCCCACTGCTCTCGGGATGAATCCCGCCGACGGATACGCTTTAAAGGAATTGTTCCTGGACGAGCAGCCGGTGAAGACCGGCGCGAGCTCCTTCACCACCGTCATTCCGCCCCAAAGCCTGGCGGTCATTCTGGTGGAACCGCTCTCCTAATAAGCGGCAAAATGAATCCAACCACTGGATTTCCTCATCACTCACCTAGGGGGCGTGACCGTGTACCCAACGATACATATCGCTTGCCCGGAACAGCCTCAAACCATCCGGCCGGCGCTGTTCGGCTGCAACCTGGAGGTCACCCGCCGCACCTTTTGGGCGGGGCTCAGCGCGCAGATGCTGAACAACCGGAAATTCTTCGCCGGCACCGAGGAACCCTGCGCCTGGAAGCTGGCCGGGGATGCCGTCTACAGCCGGGAGGAAACCGGTTGCCGCGTCCGCCTGGCCGGCGGCGGCAGCGTTCTCCAGGACGTTTCCGTCCGCCCGCTGTGCCGGGGCCGGGCTTACCAGATTCGAGTTCTGGCCGCGGCGCAAGGGGATATCACGCTGTCCGCCGAAGGCGGCGGCATCTCCGCAGCCTGGACGGGCATCGGCGGCGAACCGCAGACGCTGACAGCCACCATATCAGCCCCCGGCGATTGGGAGTGCTTTCCCTTTTGCCTGCGGGCAGAAGGAACCGGCGCCGTCACCCTGTACGCCGTCTCTCTCATGGAAGCGGATCATTTCCACGGCATGCGCCGGGATGTGCTGGAGCGCCTGAAGGAGCTGGCGCCGGCTGAACTGCGGTTTCCCGGCGGCTGCTTCGCGGAGGTTTACCGGTGGAAGGACAGCCTGCTCCCTCCCGACCAGCGGCCCCCGGTACAGCCAACGTTGTACGAAGGCGACTTCCTTCTCGGAGACACCTTTGGCCAGGACTGCATGGATCTCGGTATCGACGAATTCATGGCGCTGTGCGCCTATGTGGGCGCCGCGCCGGTTCTGACCGTACCTATGATAATTATTTCCAATCAAGACAGTATCGATCTGGTTGAATACTGCAATGGCGGCCCGCAAACCGCCTGGGGCCGGCAGCGCGCGGAGCGGGGCCATCCCGCTCCCTATGCCGTGAGGGACTGGTACGTGGGCAACGAGCTGTATTATTTCGGCCGGCGGCTCCGGGAGGATCCGTCTCTGGCGGCGGAGGAAACCCGCGCGCTGGTAGCGGCCATGAAAGCCGTTGACCCGTCCATCCGGATAATCGGCTGCTTCTGCCCCTCCCTTCCGGAATGGACAGCGGGTTACCTGCGGGGCGCGGCCGCCGTCCTGGACGCCCTGTCCCTGCATTTCTATCTGACCGATCCCTTTGCGCCGAACCGTCACACCATGTCGGACACGGTGCGCGCCCGCGTCCTCCCCGACGCCTTCGTTCCCCTGCTGAAGGAGGGAAAACAGCTGGCCGACAGCCTGCTGGAGCAGTCTCTCCCCTTCAGCCTGGACGAGTGGGGTTACAACTGGGGCGAACGGGGCACCCCCGTCTCCATGACGGTGGATGCCCTGCTGCTGACCTATCTGTGCGCCCATGCCGACGACTGGGGCATAGAAAAGGCGCTGTATTTCCACCCCATTAACGAAGGGCTGATCCTCGCGGATCCCAAAGAGGCGCGGCTGGATTATACGGGCCGGGTGTTCCGCTTGTTCGCGGGGCATCGCGGCGCGCAGAGACTAGAGGCGAAGGGCGCCGGCGACGGCCTGGCCGCCGCGGCCAGCCGGGGGCCGGAGGGCCTGCTGATCACCCTGGTCAACGCCGACCGGCAGAACACGCAGAGGTTCCGGCTGACCGGCGACAGGCTTTCCGAGGGGACCGAGGGCCACGGCGTCATACTGACGGCTGGGGAAAACGGCCCGGAGGACACGCTCGTTTCCTGGCGCGTGGGCGACGTCTGCACCCTGCCGCCCGGGGCGGTGGCCGCCATACACTTTTTGCAGGAAGCTTGACCAACGATTCACAAGGAAAGGCGAGGTATTTGGCTATGACGCAGCGTAGGAACCATCCCTTACGTCGATGGACCACCGGCCTGACGGCGCTGGCGCTTCTGCTGTCCGCCTATGGCGCCGGCGGATTTCGCCCGCAGGCGGAGGAAACCTCTTCCCTGTCCGCTCCGGAGGCCGAAAGCGCCGCGGCGGGGATCCCTTCCTATGCCGACTACCGGCAGCGTCAGGCCCCTGCGCCCTCCGGCTCTTTTGTTCTGGAGGCGGGCGCCGGCTATACCGCCGCCGGCGCGTCGCCGGAAAAACGGTCGGATTTTTCCGGCCAGCCGGGCGATGCCCTTCTGTTGCCCGACGAGGGCTCCGTAACCTGGAGCTTCACCGTGGAGCAGGAAGGATACTACACGCTGGAATTCCTCTACTATCCCGTCGAAGGCCAGGGAAACACCATCCTGCGGGACATCCTGCTGGACGGCGCCCTCCCCTTTGCCGAATCGGAGGAAGTGGCGTTCGAGCGCCGCTGGGTGAACGTGGACCGGGAGAGCTTCGACGGCAGCGGCAACCAAATCCGCCCCCGGCAAAAGGAAGAGCCCCAATGGCTGACCGCCGCCGCCCGCGCCTCGGCCGACACGGCGGCCGGCCCGCTGGAATATTATCTGTCCGCCGGCCAGCATACCTTGACGCTGGCCGCCAAGCGGGAGCCGATGCTGCTGCGGCGGATCGCCTTCCGTCCTGCCGACGCGGTGCCCTCTTACGAGCAGGTTCTCGCCGCGTATGAGGCGAAGGGCTACCGGCCGGCCTCGGCCTCCTCCGCCCGCGTAATCGAAGCGGAGGGCGAATCGATCAAATCCGATCAAAGCCTGTACCCGCTGACCGACCGCACCTCTCCCACCGTCACCCCGTACAGCGCCTCCAAGATCGTCTACAACGCCGTGGGAGGCGCGCAGTGGAAAACCGTGGGCCAATGGATCGAATGGCCGGTGGATATCCCCGAGGACGGCCTGTACGAAATCGCCCTGCATTTCAAGCAGAACTTGAAAACTGACGCCATGAGCGTGCGGGAGCTCACCATCGACGGGCAGCTTCCCTTTGCGCAGGCGGACAGCCTCACCTTCGCCTATGACAGCGGGTGGCAGACCGCCACCCTGTCCGACGACAAGGGAACCCCCTACCAGTTTTATTTCACCGCCGGCAGGCACACTATCCGTCTGCGGGCTGGCCTGGGCGCTTACCGGGATATTTTAACGCAGACCGATGCCTGTTCCGACGAGCTGAACCGTCTCTACCGCCAGATCGTCGTGGTCACCGGAGGCGAACCCGATATCTATCGAGACTATCAGTTCGACGTCCTGATTCCGGATACGCTCAAGGACATGGAGGCGGCCTCCGCGCGCCTGAAGGCGCTGGAAACAAGCATCCGCTCAGCCGGCTTCTCCGGCAACCAGGGGACGGACGCCATCCGGCGGCTGTACACCCAGATGGACAGCATGACGGCAGATCCCGCCGAGATCGCCCAGCGGCTGCGGATGTATCGGGACAACATCTCCTCCCTGGCCACCTGGCGCAACTCCATGACCGAACAGCCCCTGACCATCGACCGGCTGTTCATCGGCCCGGCCGGGATGGCCCTGCCCAAAGGGGAGGCCGGCTTCTTCGGCTCTCTCAAGCATTATTTTGAACAGTTCTTCGCCTCCTTCTTCAACGACTATTCCGCCATCGGCAGCCTGGGCACGGAAACCGACACCGTCCTGACGGTTTGGATGACCACGGGCCGGGATCAGGCCCAGATTCTCCGGCAGCTGATAAACGATCGGTTCACCCCGCAAACGGGGGTGGGCGTGTCGCTGCAGCTGGTGCCCGCCGACGCGCTTCTGCCCGCTCTGCTGGCCGACACCGGACCGGATATTTCCCTGGGCATGACCCAGGCCGATCCTCTCAACCTGGCTCTGCGCCACGCGCTGACCGATCTGTCCGCCTTCGGCGATTACACCGAGGTGGCCGGCCGATTCCTGCCCGAAGCCATCGTCCCCTTCCAGCTGGCCGGCGGCATTTACGCCCTGCCGGAAACCCAGAGCTTCCCCATGCTGTTTTACCGCAAGGATATCCTGGCCGAGCTGGGCGTGGCGACGGAGGACCTGAACACCTGGGACAGCCTGCTGCAAAAGGCGCTGCCGGTGCTGCAGAAAAACGCCCTCAACATCGGCGCCGTGCTGAACATCAACACCTATCTGACGCTGTTCTATCAGCGGGGCGGCACCCTGTACAACGACACGGAAACTGCCTCCGGTCTCGACACGCCCGAGGCCATCGAGAGCATGGAGCTGTACACCATGCTGTATAACCAATACGGCCTGCCCTATCAGTTCGATTTCGCCAACCGGTTCCGCAGCGGCGAAATGCCGGTGGTGATTACGGATTATCTGTCCTATAACCAGCTGACGGTTTTCGCCCCCGAAATCAAGGGCCTGTGGGGGATGCTTCCCGTCCCCGGCACCGTCCGGGAGGACGGCACCGTTTCCCATGCGGCGCCCAGCACGGTGACCGGCGCGGCGCTGATGGCTTCGGCGCCGGATCAGAAGGCGGGCTGGGAGTTCCTGAAGTGGTGGACCAGCGCGGAGATCCAGTCCAGCTACGGCCGGGATCTGGAAAGCGTCGTCGGCTCCGCCGCCCGGTACAACACCGCCAACCAGGAAGCGCTGAACAGCGTCCAATGGGACTACGGCATCAAACAGCAGATCAAGGCCCAGGCGGCCGAGGCGCTGGCCGTGCCCGAGGCGCCCGGCGGCTACTTCACCTCTCGGCAATTCGATTTTGCCTTCCGCAACATCGCCTTTTACGGGGACAACACCCGCACCGCGCTGGAGGAAGCCGCCCAGGCCATCAACAAGGAACTGAGCAAAAAACAGAAGGAATTCGGTCTGACCGTCGGCACCTGACCCGCCGGCTGTCCGCCCATTACGCCGCAGAGAAAGGAATGGTTTCCCCATGAAGCGTATCCAGGGAAGGACAAAGCGCCGCGGGCCTCTGCGGCGGTATGCGGAGGATTACCTGTTCATCCTGCCGTATTACCTGATTTTTGTTGTTTTTACCATCCTGCCGGTGGGAACGGCCATCGGGCTGAGCTTCACCTATTTCAACGTGCTGGAGGCCCCCTCCTTTGTGGGCGTCTCCAATTATGTACAGCTGGTGCTGGACGACAGCTTGTTTATGACGGCGCTGAAAAACACCCTGTTTTTGTCGCTGATCACCGGCCCGCTCGGCTATCTGCTGAGCATCGCGCTGGCCTGGCTGGTGAACGAATTCGGCGCCAAGCTGCGCTCCGTGCTGACCCTGCTGTTCTACGCGCCGGTCATCAGCGGCGGGGCCTATATGATTTGGCAGATTATTTTCAGCGGCGACGCTTACGGCTATCTCAACGGCCTGCTGATGGATTTGGGGATCATCTACTACCCCATCCAGTGGCTGACCGACGTGGATTACATGTGGACAGCCGCCGTCGTCGTCGTGCTGTGGATGAGCTTCGGCGCCGGCTTTCTGTCCTTCATCGCCGGCTTCAAAAACATCGACACCCGCCTGTATGAGGCGGCAGCGGTGGACGGCATCCGCAACCGGTACCAGGAGTTCTGGTACATCACGCTGCCGGAGCTCAAGCCCCAGCTGATGTTCGGCGCGGTGATGAGCATCACCGGATCCTTCGGCATGGGCGACGTGCTCACAGGTGTGTTCGGCTTTCCCAGCTCCAACTACGCCCTGCACACCCTGGTGCACCATCTGCAGGATTACGGCAACGTACGGTTCGAAATGGGCTACGCCTGCGCCATCGCGGTGCTGCTGTTCATTCTGATGGTCGGCGCCAATCAAATCGTCCAGCGCCTGCTGCGCAAGGTCGGCGATTAATCCACGGCAAAGCTGGGCTCTCCCCGTCGGAGAGCCGGAAAGGGTTGGTTTCGGAAGATGCGGATACATTTGAAAGCTCTCAACCGCAGCCGGCGGGTCAATCGTTCCCGCGCGGGAACGGCCGCCATGTTTCTGGTGCTGCTGGCTCTGGCGCTGTTCATGGCGTTTCCCATGGGTGTCATCATCGGCAACGCCTTCAAGCCGCTGGACGAACTGTGGGTGTTCCCACCGAAAATGTGGCCCTCCGTTCCCACGCTGCAGAACTTCCGGGACATGTTCAATGTCATGGCGGACTCCTGGGTGCCCTTTTTCCGGTATATCTACAACTCACTGTTCATCACAGCGGTGGGCACGGCGGGGCACATCATCCTTGCCTCCATGTGCGCCTTCCCCCTGGCCAAAAAGAAGTTCCCGGGCCGCGCGATCCTGTTCAATCTGATCGTCTTCTCCCTGATGTTCAACACCACGGTGACGGCCATTCCCAACTACATCACCATGGCCAAGCTGGGCTGGGTCGATACCCATCTGGCCATCATCGTGCCGGCCTTCGCCTCCTCCCTGGGCCTGTACCTGATGAAGCAGTTCATGGAACAGCTGCCCGACTCCCTGCTGGAGGCGGCCCGCATCGACGGGGCTTCCCAGTGGACGATTTTCTGGCGCATCGTGATGCCTAACGTCAAGTCGGCCTGGCTGACACTCATGCTGCTGTCCGTGCAGAACCTGTGGGCCGTCGGCGCCAACCGGTTCATCTATAAGGAGGAGCTGAAAACCCTGCCCTACGCTCTGGGCCAGATTCTCAGCGGCGGCATTGCCCGCGCCGGCGTCGGCGCGGCCGTGACGGTGCTGATGATGCTGGTACCCATCGCCATCTTCGTTTTCAGCCAAAGCAACATCATCGACACCATGGCCTCCTCCGGTATGAAGGACTGAGGGCCGCGTCTGATCGGCCCATTCGGCACAAAGGAGAGCAGCGTATGTGGAAAAAGATATGCAGCATGGCGGCTTGTGCCCTCCTGCTGACGCCCATGGCCATGGCGGCGGACTCGGCCGTCCATGAGTTGCCTTACGATTCCTATGTTTTCAGCGCGGACGGCACCCCTCTCGAGCTGCCCGCCCCCTTCGTCCCCCAACAGATCGTCACCGGCGCGGGCCTGGGTGTCGGCGGTTTTCAAGGCCTGAGCGATATCTTCTGCGGCAGCGACGGCCTCCTGGTGCTGGCCGACGCGGGCAACAACCGCCTAATCCTGACCGACACCGCCTGGAACGCCCCGGTGGTTCTCGCTTCGTTCGACAACGGCGGCCGGCAGGACGCTTTCAACAACCCCACCGGCGTCTATGTCCGGGGAAACGACCTCTATGTGGCCGACGCCGGAAACGCCCGGATCCTTCTCTTCGACCGCGCCACCCTCACCCTGCGCCGGGAGCTGAGCCGTCCCTCCATCCCCTCTCTGGGCGAGGATTACACCTATAAGCCGCTCAAGCTGACCGCCGACGCGGCGGGCCGCGTGTATGTGGTGGCCGAGGGGATCAACCAGGGCCTCATCGAGCTGAACGAAACCGGCGCTTTCTCCACCTTCCTGGGCGCGCCTTCGGTGACGCCGGACTTTTTCGAACTGATTTGGCGGAAATTCGCCACCAAGGAGCAGCTGGCCCAGCTGGAAAAATACGTGCCCACCGAATACGACGCGGTGACCATCGACAGCGACGGCTTTCTCTTCGCCGTATCCAAAAACGCGGAAAACACCCCTATCGCCAAGCTGAACAACCAGGGAAACAACGTTCTGCTTTTCCCACAAAAGCTGGGAGACGCGGAATTTTACGAAAATAAGCCCTATTTCACGGATTTGGCCCTGGACGAGCGGGGGATTGTCTTCCTGCTGGACTCCAAGCAGGGGAAAATCTACGCCTACACGCAGGAGGGTGATCTGCTGTTCGCCTTCGGCGCCAACGCCACCCAGCAGGGCTGCTTCTACTCCGCCAGCGCCATGGAGCTGGCGGGCGGCCTGCTCTACGTCTGCGACAGCAACAAGAACACCGTCACCATCCTGGAGCCGACGGCCTTCGGCGCCGCCGTGGTGGATGCCACTATTCTGGAGGAACAGGGCCGCTACGAGGACGCCTACGCCCATTGGCGGGAGGTGTCGCGCCGCTGCTCCCATTACGCGCCCGCCGAGGTGGGCATCGCCCAGGAAGAAATCCGCCAGGGCCGCTACGCAGACGCCATGTCCCGCCTGAAAGCTATCCGGGAGGAGGACGTATACGCCACCGCCTTTGAAAAGGGACGGAACGAATGGATACGCAATCACTTTCTTCCGCTGCTCGGCGGGGCGGCGGCCCTCATTCTTTTGTTGCTGCTGGTTCCGCGCCTGGTGAAAAAATGGGCCCCCGTGCAGCGGCTGCGCGCCGCGCCGCTGGTTCGGAAATTCCGCTACGCCACCTACAGCGCCTTCCATCCCTTCGACGGCTATTGGGATATCAAACGGGAGGGCCGGGGCGACATGAAGTCCGCCCTGCTCATTCTGGGAATTTTCATTGTCTTTTACGCCGTGCGCGCCCAGTTCAGCGGCTACTCCGTCACCGGTACGGTGAGCAGCGAGGTCAATGTGCTGTTCGAATGCCTCATGATCCTCCTGCCCCTGGCCTTCTATGTCGTGGCCAACTGGTGTTTTACCACCCTCATGGACGGCGAAGGAAGCCTCAAAGATATCTTCATCGCCTCCTGCACCGCCCTGAAACCCTACCTGCTGTTCAGCATCCCCCTGTTCCTCTGTTCGCACCTGCTTACCCAGAACGAGGCCGTGTTCTATCAGACGGCGGACGCCCTGTGCTGGATCTGGGTGGTGGCCCTGCTGTTCCTCGGCATGATGATGACCCACGACTATTCTTTGTCCAAGGCTCTTCTGGCCATGCTGCTCACCATCGTGGGCATCTGCTTGATTATCTTCATCGGCCTGCTGTTCATCAACGTGGTGCAGGACGTGGTGTCCTTCTTCCGGGATATCTACACCGAAGTGTCCTTCCGATTCTATTAAAGGAGGCGTCGTCATGACGGGCAAACAAACATGGACCCTGGCGCTGGCGGCGCTGCTGGTCTGCGTTCCTCTCTCCGCCTGCGGCGCCAAGGAATCCCCGCTTCCCGACGCCGCCACCTACGATACCGGCGACGACAGCGGGTGGGAAACGGTCGAAGGCGGCGAGGTACTCATGGAGAACGACCGGGTGTCCTTCCGGTTCGACGCCGCCACCACCCATTTCACCGTCACCGATAAGGCAAGCGGCCGGGTATACGCCTCCGCCCCGGAGGAGGGGGACACCGTGTCCGACGAGGCGCTGGCCCGCCTGCGCTCCGAAGTATCCCTGGTCTACTACAACAGCGACAGCAGCCGGCTGTATATGACCTCCGCCGCCGACAGCGTGGACAACGAGAACTTCGTCGTCCGCCGGCAGGGCAACGCCCTGCGGGTGACCTACACCATGGGCAGCGAAAACGCCCTGCTGCTGGCGCCCCAGGTCTTTACCAAGGCTTTCTTCGAAGACACCATCTGCGACTCCGGCGCTCTCAGCTCCAGCCAGGTACGGCGCATCGAGCGGTACTACGATTTGTACACGCCGGAGGATCCGACTGAGGAATACGCCGCCATGCGGGAAATCTACCCCGCACTGGATACCCAGGCGCTGTATATCCTCAAGGACACCGTCGACAAGCTCAAGCGCATCGAAATCGACGGATACATGCAGGCCTGCGGCTATACCCAAGAGGACTATCAGAAGACGCTGAGCTCTCTGGGCATCGAAGCGGCCCAAACCGACGAGGCCGGCTTCGTGGTACCGGTGGAATACGCCCTGACCGCCGACGGCTTCACCGCCCGCATCCTCATGGACAAGGTGACCGAGCAGAGCGACCGCTTCACCCTCCAGCAAATCGACCTGCTGGAATTCTTCGGCTCCGCCGGCCAGGAAGAAAGCGGCTACTTCCTCGTTCCCGACGGCGTGGGCTCCCTCATCCAGTTCAACGGCGAGGCCGGCAGCTATTCCCAGCGGATTTACGGCGAGGAGCCCTCCAAGAAGGCCGCCGCGAAAACCCAGCTGACCCAGCAGGCCCTGCTTCCCGTGTTCGGCATTTCCTATGGCCAGTCGGGTATCCTCGCCATGGTGGAAAACGCCGCCCAGGCGGCCTCCATCAACGCGAACACCCTGTCCGCCGCCAATCCCCTGAACAACGCGTTCTGCTCCTTCACCGTGCGGGAAATGGACGTGACCGATATCGGCACCGACCGCAATATCCCGGTGTTCAACCTGTACAGCAAAAATCTCCTGCGGGAAAGCCCCCAGGTGCGCTACGCGTTCCTGAACGGCGACGCCGCCGGCTACGCCGGTATGGCCGCCTACACCCGCAGCGCCATGCTCGAGGACGGCCGCCTGACCGGCCAAACCACCGACAGCGGCCTGTTCCTGGATTACGCCGGCCTGGCTGCCGAGGACGCCTCCTTCCTAGGCGTCCCGTATACCAAGAAGCTGACCCTCTCCACCCTGGAGGAGATTCGCCAAGACATGGAACGGCTGGCCAGCGAGGGAATCACCGGCGTGGATCTGCGCCTGCGCGGCTATTCCGGCGAGGGGATTACCCACGGCGTCAACAACGCCTTTTCCATTGATCGCCGGGTGGGCGACGCGGACGGGCTGCGGACACTGGCGAACGCCCTGTCCGGCGGCCGGCTGTACCTGGAGGCGGATTTCCAGCTGGTCTATACCGACACCTGGTTCGACGGATACTCCCTGAGGGCCGATACCGCCCAGAACCTGAGCCGCGGCCTCACCGCCCTGAAACAGTACGATCCGGTGGACCGCGCCTTCCTGAACGACCGGTTCACCCGGTATCTGGTGTCCCCTCTTCTATACGGCGGCCTGTCAGCCTCCTTCCGGCAGAGCCTGGACGCCGCCCTGCCCGACCCATCCGTCGGCTTGTCCTATGCCTCCGCGGCCTCGCTGGTGCCGGGGGATTACAGCCGGAAGCGGAACATTGACCGCACCGGCGCCGCCGCCTATATCACCGACGCCCTGCGGGATGCGGCCAAGCAGCGGCCCCTGCTCTCGGAGAACGGCAACGCCTTCACGCTTGCCTACCTGTCCCGGCTGGCGGGCATGCCGCTGTCCTCCTCGGGCTTCGACGTGCTCAGCGAAACCGTCCCCTTCTACCCCATGGTGGTGCACGGCAGCCTGCCCTATACCGGCGGACCCCTGAACCTGGCGGCGGACGCGGACACCGCGTTTCTCCGCTCGGTGGAATACGGCGCGGGCCTCTCCTTCTCCCTCATCACGGGGAGCGATCGGATGCTCAGCGGCACCGCCTACGCCACCGGCTTTTACTCGATGAACAGCGCCGAGCAGCTGGACGAGGTGATCCGCCGGTACCGCGAGCTGGACGACGTCTATCAGGCCACCAAGCAGGCGGCCTTCACCGCCCACGAACGGCTCAGCGATGAGGTCACCCTGTCCGGCTTCAGCAACGGCGTTCAGGTTCTGGTCAATTACGGCGACACGACGGTGCAAATCGACGGCGCCGCCATACCGGCCCGCGGCTTCCTGCTGCGGCAGAATCCGAAAGGGGGCGCGTCATGAACAAGCGCAGAAAGTCCACCCTGATGCGGCGGCGCTCCTACGCGGGCTATTTCTTTATCTTCCCCCTCATTCTGGGCGTGCTGTTCGTGTTTCTGCCGAATCTCGTACAGACCTTCCGCTTCGCTATAAACGATATCGAACTGGCTCCGGAGGGCTATACGCTGCAGCCCGTGGGCCTGACGTATTTTAAGGAGGCGCTGCAGGTCGATCCTCATTTTGTCCCCTATCTCATCACCAGCATGAAAAGCTTCGCCACCGATATCCCGGTCATCATCATTTTCAGCCTGTTCATCGCCAGCGTTTTGAATACGAAATTCCACGGCCGGGGCCTCGCGCGGGTGATCTTCTTTGTGCCGGTCATTCTCGCCACCGGCGTCATCTCCAGCGTGGAAGCCTCGACCAACATCATCAGCGTGGTGGAGGAAGGCCGGTCGCTGGACACCGGTCTTGCCGCCGGCGACAAAATGGAAATTGCCTCCCTGCTCACCTCGGTCAATCTCCCGGAGGCCCTGGTTTCCCTCATCAGCTCCTCCATCGCCGGGATTTACCGGATTGTCCAGTCCAGCGGGATGCAGATTTTCATCCTGCTGGCCGGTCTTCAGGAAATTCCCGGCTCTCTGTACGACGCGGCCCAGGTGGAGGGCTGCAACAAATGGGAGCTGTTCTGGAAAATCACCTTCCCCATGATCGGCCCGCAGATCAAGGTCTGCGTCGTCTATACCATCATCGACATCCTCGCGGACGAGCGGGGCGAGCTGGTCAGCTATATCAACGGCCTGGCCTTCCGCAACAACCTGTTTGCCCAGGGAACGGCCATGTATGTGATTTATCTTCTCTGCATCGCCGCCATGGTGGCGATTGTGCTGGCGGTCCTGACCCGGTTTATCCGGTACGGCGGCGAGGATCGGGCCGGCTGACTCCATGGGAAACCGTCATTCACGCGGGAATTTGTCCTTCCGGCCCTGCCGCCGGGGGCATAAATTCCAGTTTCATCGAAAGATTGGAATGGTTGTATGAGCGCTGTTCGTCGGATCCCCCTGAAGCAGCGGGTTCCCGGCCTGCTTCTGTCCCTGATACGCTTTGTCATCATTTTCGGCCTGGCTTTTATCATCCTGAAGCCCTTTGTGTATAAAATCCTCATGGCCTTCATGAGCCCGGACGATTTGCTGGATTCCACCGTCCGCCTGGTGCCCCGGCACTTCTCCCTGTACTACTGGAAGACGGCCCTGGAGGGGCTAAATCTGGGCCAGACGCTGCGCAACACCGGCCTGTTGTCCCTGCTGGTCGGCGTCATCCAGGTGGCTTCCTGCACCATGATCGGCTACGGCCTTGCCCGTTTCAAATTCCGGGGCAGCAAGCTGGCCATGGCCATGGTCATCGTCATCATGCTGGTGCCCTATCACGTCATCAGCATCGCCCAATATCTGGGCTTCGTCTATTTCGGCGTCGGCAGCTTCACCATCAATCTGACCGACAGCTTCTGGCCCAGCCTGATTCTCGCCTTTACCGGCCTGGGCATCAAAGAAGGGCTGTACATTTACTTACTGCGGGAATTCTTCAAATCCCTGCCCGCCGAATTGGAGGAAGCGGCCTACATCGACGGCGCCGGCACCATCCGCACCTTCTTCCAGGTGATGCTTCCCAACGCCCGCACCATGATGATGACGGTGTTTTTGTTCTCCTTCTGCTGGCAATGGACGGATTCCACCTATTCCAGCATCTATTTTAACGAAATGCCGGTGTTCGCCAACACCATCGAGTCCTTGTACATCCGGGTGGGTCTCAACGCCGACATGCTGGGCACCAACATCGCCCGCAACGCCGCCTCCATGCTGATTATCATTCCCCTGCTCATCCTGTTCGGCTTCTGTCAGAAAATGCTGGTCAAGAGCATCGCCCTGTCCGGCATGGCCAACTAGCCAAGAGGAGGAAACCCTATGAGAATCCAAGCGTTACGAAAAGGAGTGGGATGTCTGTTGAGCTGTGCTGTATTGAGCGGCTGTGCCCGGGAAGCGCCGCCGGTTTCCGCCGAAAGCGTCTGTGCGTCCTCTTCCGTATCCGTCTCGTCCGCTTCCACTGGGCAAACCGTATCCTCCGCGCCGTCCACGGTGCCCGACACGTCCGGCCCCGCCGGGCGCAGCACCGTCACCCGCGCCGCTGTTACCACCGCCGGTTCCGGCGGAAAAAGCACCGCTGGCAGCACGACCGCACCCTCCTCCTCCAAGACCGTCCCGGCTCCCGCTCAAAGTCAAAACACCGTGGAGCTCATCGGTCGGTTTTACGAAAAGGGGGCCGGCGTCTATCAATTCGAATGGTCGGGCAGCACCATCTCCGCCGGCTTCATAGGCACCGGCATCGCCATCAAGCTGCGCATGACGCTGCCCTCCCCCGATATTCACGGCGGCCTCGATTACCTGAATGTCTCGATCGACGGCGGCGCACCTACGGTTTTGAAGGTGAACGAGAACACCGTCCGGTATCCCCTGGCCTCCGGTCTGCCGGACGGCTATCACACCGTGCGGGTCACCAAGCGCACCGAGGCGCAGTTCGGCTCTCAGCTGCAGTTCGAGGGCTTCGACTACGGCGGCGGCAAGCCTGCCCCGGCCCCGGCGCGTAAAACCCGGCGTATCGAGGTGTACGGCGATTCCATTTCCGCCGGCTACGGCAACGAGGGGACCGCCCCCGGCTTTCGCCTGGAGGAGGAAAACGCCTCCCTGACCTATGGAATGCTGGCCGCCGACGCGCTGAACGCGGAATGCACCGTCATCGCCCTGTCGGGCCACGGCTGCTTTGTCAGCCTCAGCGGCTCCAAAACCGAGGTGGTACCGAAATACTTCAACCAGATCCTGTATAAAAACCGCCGAACATACGCCTTTCCCTCTCCCGACCCGGACGCGGTGATTGTGCACCTGGGCACTAACGATTACGCCATGAATGTCCTTGACGCCGATTTTTATACCGCTTACCAGGCCTTTGTCCGCCGTATCCGCCGGGAATATCCCAAGGCCTATATTGTCCTGGCCGCCGGCGGCGGCACCACCCGCCACCTGGACCTGCTGCAGCGGGTGGCCGACGTGTGCCGGGAGCGGGACAAGGATACCCGGGTCGGCTGCTTCGTCGGGGTCTATACCGACGCCGACGTGGCCGAGGGAGCGGACGGTCATCCCTCCTCCGCCGGCCACCGCCAGCTGGCCGAGCAGCTGACGGCGTATTTGAAGGAAACCCTGAACTGGTAACGCGCAAACCCGGCTGCCGCCGGTTTTATATCGCCATCAACCATCGTCTATACCCATTAGAAGGAAGGAGGATCTCATTCAAATCCGCCGGAGCCCATGGCTCTGAGGCTATCATTCGGATGTTAGGAGGAAAAGATCCATGTCATCAAAGACTATGCTTCGCAAATGCGTCGCCGTCGCCAGCGCGGGACTGATCGCCGCGGGCATGCTGGGCGTCTCGTCCCTTCTCGTCGGCGCGGCTCCCCCGGAGAACCTGCTGAGCGGTTTCACCCTCAGCTCGTCGGATACCGAGAAGTATCAGGTAGATTCGGCGACCAACTCCATCACGGTCAACGATGCCGCCGAGCACACCGTCTACTTCAGCGGCGTCACCCTGGACAAGGACACGACTTATACCTACGAGTTCACCTTCCGCGCCGCCAGCGTCAGCAACTCGCCCCAGTTCCGCTTCCCCATTCGGGCGGAAGGCTTTCAAAGCGGCCAGTGGCTGTCCCTGTGGCCGGGGATGAATCAGGTGCGCCTGAGCACCGACTACTGGAGCAACAATGACGCCTCCGCCGGTTCCTTCACCTTCGCCGCCGAGACGGACTATCGCTTTAAAATCGTCTCGGAGCCGCAGAAGGCCTCCATCTACATCGACGATGTCCTGGTGCACGAAGCGGCTTTTGCCTCCCTGTATACCAACGGTCAGGTGGGCTTCGGCGGCTATAACCTGCCGGCGTACACCCTCAGCGGCGTTTCCCTGTCCAAACAGAGCGCCGAGCCGCCGGTGGAAAACCTGCTCGACGCCTTCACCCTCAGCGAACAGGACGACACGAAATACCAGGCCGACACGGCCAACCATGCGGTCAGCGTCAACAACGCCGACGAGCACACCGTGTATTTCAACGGCGTCGCCCTGGACAAGGACGCCACCTATACCTATGAGTTCACCTTCCGCACCACCAGCGTCAGCAACGCGCCCCAGTTCCGCTTCCCCATCCGGGCACAAGACCCTCAAAACGGCCAGTGGCTTTCCCTGTGGCCGGAATTGAACCAGGTGCGTCTGAGCACCGACTACTGGAGTAACAACAACGCCTCCGCCGGCTCCTTCACCTTTGCCGCCGAGACTGACTATCGCTTTAAAATCGTCTCGGAGCCGCAAAAAGTCTCGATCTACATCAACGACGCTCTGGTGCATGAAGCGGCCTTTGCCAGCGCCTACACCGACGGCAAGCTGGGTTTCGGCGGCTATAACCTGCCGGCCTATACCCTGAAAAACCTGTCGCTTACCAAGCAGGGCGGCGACGAGCCCGCCGGCGACAACCTGCTGAAGGGCTTCTCCCTGACCTGGGATGCCCACGACAAGTATAGCATCGACGCCGCCACCAACTCCATCACCGTCAAGGAGGGGGACGATCACGCCATCACCTTCGCCGACGTGGCGCTGGAGAAAAACGGGATTTACACCTACTCCTTCACCTTCAACATGAAGGGCGATTCGGTCCAGCTGCGCATGCCAATCCGCACCACGAATCCCAACGACACCGCTGCGGGCGGCCAGTGGATGGCCGACTGGTTCTCCTTAAATCAGCTCCGCCTAAGCGAGCACTACAGCGGCGATCCTTTCCTTGGCATCGGCACCAAGGAGCTGAAGCCCAACCAGGACTATCGGTTCAAAATCGTCACCGAGCCCACCAAGCTGACCGTCTACATCGACGGGGAAAAAATCGCCGAAACCGGAAACGACTTCCCCCTGGTGGAAAACGGCTCCATCGGCTTCGGCGGCTACGGCATGGCGGAATACACCCTCAAAAACCTGTCCCTCATCAAGACCGGCACGGCGGAAGGCCTGGTGGATGAGGCCGCTGTGCAGAACGCCATGACCCTCATCGACGCCATCGGCACCGTTACCGAGGAAAGCGGCCCGGCCATTGAGGCGGCCCGGAAGGCCTATGACGCGCTTAACAGCGACGAAAAGGCCCTGGTCACCAACTACGAAACCCTCACCGCCGCGGAAACCGCTTTTACCCAGTTGAGCGCATCGATCGATTACCGGTATTACGCCGTGAAGGCCAGCGAACTGATGGGCACCAACTATTGGACCAACAGCGTCAGCGCCACGCCGCTGAGCGGCGGCGGCATCCATTTCGGCTTCAAGGATTCCGGCACCAACATGCGGCAGGGCATCAACCGCCCGCTGAAGCTGGACGGCCTGCATCTGGAAATGAGCAATCTCCAGGTCACGGCCGGCGGCCAGATTGCTTTCTTCCTGGCCGATTACGACGCGCAGGAGGGCTATTCCCAGCTGCTGTACAACCAGGGCGCGCGGTATGTCCCCATGGCCATTATCCTGAACACCCAAACCGGCGCCATCGAATACGTGACGGTGGCGTTCGACTCCCCCGAAGCGACGGAAGGCACTCCCACCGTCCATACGCTGGCCAGCAGCGACAGCCTGAAGGCCGCGAATCTGGCGGGCAAGACCATCTCCATGCGCATGGCGGCCAAGAACGGCGGCTACACCGTCAGCATCGCGGGCGTCACCGGCACCATCACGGCGGAGATGCTGACCTGCTTGAACAAGCTGTCGGATTTCAACAATGCGTATCTGACCATCTGCGCCTTCGGCGACGCGGTGCACACCCTGTCCTTCGACCTGCTCAGCCTCCACGGCGGCAAGGAGACCTGCGCCGACGATCTGTCTAAGGAGGAGGCCGATCAGGTGGACGAGGTCATGGCTCTCATCAGTGCCATCGGCACCGTCACCAGTGAAAGCGGGGAGGCCATCCAGGCGGCGGAAGACGCCTTCGACGCCCTGTCCCATGTCCAGCAGGGCCTGGTGGGCAATAAGGACGTGCTGACGGCCGCCCGCGTCGTCTACGATCGGCTCACCTCCGACGGCGTGTATAAGGATCCGAACTACTATTCCATCACCACCGACGACCTGATGGGCACCAACCACTGGTCGAACAATCTCTCCTATGAGAACGTCACGGGAGGCGGCGTGCGTTTCACCTGGTTCAAGGCCGGCACCGACTACCGCGTGGGCGTCAATCGCCCCATGAAGCTGGACGGCCTCCACCTGGTGTTCGACAAGCTCTCCATCACCTCCACCAACAAATCCTTCGCGATTTATCTGGCGGATCTGTTCACCCACGGCTGGGCGGAGCAGTATTCCCAGCTGGCCGAGGGGCCTCTGGCCATCGTGGTGGATACCGCGCGGGGCCAGGTGCGTGTCGTGACCGACGCCGACCGCAACGGTACGCTGCTGATGGAAAGCGACAGCCTCAAGTACGAAACCCTGAGCAAAATCCCCTTTGATTTCAAAATCACCGCCAAGGGCGACGGCAGCTATACCCTGCGCATTCTGGACACCGAGGGCACCATCACCCCGGCCATGCTGGAAGCCGCGCCCAAGCTGACCAAGCTGAACGAGGTTTATCTGACCGTCTGCCCCTACGATTCCAGCGGTGCCACCAGCATGAGCTACAACCTTCTCGCCCTCCATGGCGGCGACGTGGTCTGCGCCGATGAAATGACGGACGCCATGCAGGCCAGCATCGACGGCGTCATCGCGGCCATCAAGCGGGTCTACAACGAGAAGGGCCAGATCGTTCCCGCCTCCGGCGCCCTGCTGGACGCCGCCTGGGACGCGTACAACGCTCTGGACGATCAGCTCAAGGCCCTGGTGCCCAACCTGAAGGATCTGGAGGCCGCCGACACGGTCTATGTCGTGGTCAGCGCCATCGAAAATCTCGGGGAAATCACCCTGGACAGCGCGGACGAAATCGCCTCTGTGCGCGGCGACTACAAGCTGCTCGGCGCGGTCAATCGGCCCCTGGTGGGCAACTACGATACCCTCAACGCCGCCATCATGAAGCTGTATCAGCTGCAAAAGGCGGCGAACATCGATAAAATCCTGCATGGCGGCGATTCCTCCGGCGACGGATCCGGTGGGAATGCGAACAGCTCCCCCGATACCGGCGAACGTTCCGCCCTGCCGGCCGCCGGCGCGCTGGCCATCCTGACCGGCACGGTCGTCCTGTCCGTCTGCCTGCTTGGCAAACGCACCCGCAGGGATCACTGAATGCCGCGTTCGGCGCATCAGAAAGGAGAGCAAGCCCTATGAAACGACCCTTTGTCTCGATGGCTGCGGTCGCGCTGCTCAGCGCCGCCTGCGTGCTCACTCCGCTCGCCTCGGCGGCGGAAGAGACGACAGCCTACATCGATAACTCCGCCCTCATTCCGAAAATCGTGGACGATTCCCAGGTGGTCATGGAGGATTCGGGTAACGGCCTCATGAGCCCCGATTGGGTGAAAACCCTGATCATTGGGGAAATCACCATCGCCCGCTGCACGCCGGAAGGCACCTTCCAAGCGGCGGTCAAGGTGCTGGATCACTACCAGGAGATGGGCATCAACGGCCTGTGGCTCACCCCTGTCTTCGACACCAGCCAAGGCACCGGCGGCCACTACGGCAACTTCGGCCCCCACACCGTAGATCCTGCCCTGACCGGCACGGAGGACTACGAGGAGGGCTGGGCCGTCGTCAAGGAATTCGTGAACGAGTGCCATAAGCGCAACATCCGCGTGTTTTCCGACATCATCACCTGGGGTGTGGAATGGAACGCCCCCCTGTACGTCGAAAAGCCCGCCTGGTTCGCCGGCGAAAACGCCTGGGGCGGCTACAGTTTCAACTGGAACAACGAGGAATTTGTCGAGTGGTTCAAGGTGCAATCACTGAATCTGATTACGAACATCGGCTTTGACGGCCTGCGCTGCGACTGCGAACCCAGCACCACCGGCTACGGCATCTTTCTGGATATCCGGGAACGGGCCTTGGCCGCCGGCCGGAAGGTCTGCATCTTCTCCGAAAACACCAACGAGCGCCTGCAGCCCGCCTACGATTTCGATGAGCATTCCAGCGAGAGCTTTACCTGGAACAACTGGGAAATGTACACCGAATACTACAACATCGTGGAATCGGTCAAGAAGGGCTACGGCCTGGGCACCAATTTCCAGGAAATCCTGGACGAATCCGGCACCGCCCGCTTCTACGCCTTCAACACCTCCTGCCACGACCAACCTTACACGGTCAAGGGCAGCCTGGTCAACTTCGGCTACCAATCCCTGCTGGCCCCCTTTATTCCCATCTTCTTCATGGGCGAAGAGTTCAACAACCCGCTGTACGGCAACTCCACCGCCTTTCTGACCCCTCTGCAGCTGGATTTGCTGGAACAGCCCGAAAACCGCGCCTTCTATGAAAGCGTCAAGGAAATCATCCGCATCCGCCGCACCTATCCGGAAATCTTCAACTACTTCCCGCAGAACCATCGGGAATCCAACATTTGCGAGGTGGAGGTCGTCGGCCTGGAAACCCTCACCGGCTACGCCCGGTACATGGACGGCAAGGGCATCCTGGTGGTCCCCAACAACAACGTCCACGATACCACCAGCCCCTTCACCATCCGCATTCCCTACGAAGACATGGGCATCCCGGAAAGCGCGGTGTACAAGGTGACCGACCTGCGCACCGGCAAAGAAATCGCCCGGGGCGATCGCATCTCCCTGTATGACTTCCAGGCCACCGTCGCCTACAACGATTTGGGCGTCTACATGGTGGAAGCCGTGACGGGCGCCGCCCCCGCGGCGAATGCGGCGGATGACCCGGCCGAAGCGCAGCCCCAAGCCGCGCCGGCCGGCCAGGAGGCCGCCGCGCCCCAGCAGGAACCCCAGACGGAACAGGCCGCTCAGGACAAAGCCCTGATGGCCGGCAACCAGGCCGCTCCCCTGCCGGGCGGCGCGGCGGCAGCGCCGGCCGCGGACACCAAGACGGGCGGTATCCTGCCCGTGATCCTCGTCGGTGTCCTCGGCGTATCCGGCGCGGCGGGCGCCTTCTTCCTGGTAAGAACCCGCCAGCGGCGGTGCGGCTGCTAACTATCGAAACGGGGCGGCCTTGGCCGCCCCGTTCCCCGCAAAGGAGAGACTCTGATGATCAAAAACCCGCTGACCTGCCTCGACCGGTACGACCCCTCCTGGGCGCTGGCACCGGTGTGGGAGGGCGACACCCTGTATAACGAAAGCGTCCTGCTCGTGGAGGACGCCGACGGCCGGGCGCAGGCCCCCCTGCTCTACCCGCCGGAGGAGATCCTGTCCGTGCGGGACTATACCTTGAAAACCACCTATACCCCCGGCAGGGACTGGAGCGTGTCCGACGGGCAAATCTGCCGCGTCCCCGGCTCCCCCCTCCCCTGCTTCCCCTATGAGGAGTTCTACTGCCTGAACAATCCGCCGGCCGATTCGGTGATGAACTACGCCTTCGGCCGGCATATCCTGGTGGGCCCCGGCCATGTGTTCCAACCCCGCGTCGTCAACGTGACTTATACCCACAAAGGCGCCTGGCGCTGGCAGAAACCGGCCTTTAAAGGCGACCGCCTGCCCCGCACCCTGGAAAAACTCCGCCGCGGCCAGCCGCTGACCTTCGTCTTTTACGGTGACAGCGTCGTTAGCGGCGACGAGGTAACCAGCTTTCTGAATCTGGAGCCTCATACGCCTATTTGGTCGGAGATGTTCTGCCGCCGCCTGGAGGAGGCCTACGGCTCGCCGATCCGCCTGGTGGACACCGCCGTGGGCGGCACCCGCATGGAATGGGGCCTGGAGCATTTGCAGACCGAGGTGGCCGATTACCATCCCGACCTGGCCGTCATCGGTTTCGGCAACAACGACCGGTTCTCCCCGGCGGAATACAAAGAGAAGTTGGCCGCCATGGTGGCCGACCTGCGCCGTACCTGTCCGGACACGGAAGTCATCCTGATGGATCCCCTGACCCCCAACCGCTTCATCGCCCGGGGAGACGACGGCTACATGTGGAACGTGTTTCAGCCCTATTACGCGCAGAAAAACCTGGAGCTGGAACAGGAGATTTCCGGCGCCGCGGCCCTGGAAATCAACCGTCCCCACCTGCAGCTGCAGGAAATCAAGCGTTTCCACGACATGACGGCCAACAACATCAACCATCCCAATGACTGGTTTTACCGCGTGGTGGCCCAAATCGCTTCTCGTCTGCTGATCCCCGGATAACCGAACGGCACAGCCTGTATCACAAACAGGCTGTGCCGTTTTTATTTTTGGATTAATTATATTAACATAAATATTAATATAATTAATTATTATATTGACATTTCTGATTTTTATGGTATAATAACCTCACGGCGTTCTCCAAAGCCTTGCAACACAAGCCTTTGGACGCCTGGGAGAACATTGAACCACTCCGAAACGGTCAAAGCCGTTTCGGACCAAGGAAGGCGCTGCGCCTTGCGCACCGCTTTGTGGTATAGTGATAACCAGAAAGGACGTGACGGTTTGAACAAGGTCATCAGCCGCTGCCCGGTGTGTAATCATGAGCTGACCGTGGCCAGGCTCCAATGCGATTCCTGCGACACAGTCATTGAAAATCACTTCCGGCTCAGCAAATTCGATTACCTCTCCGACGAAGAGCTGTATTTCACAGAAACGTTTATCCGCTGCCGGGGCAATATAAAGGAAGTGGAAAAGGAACTGGGGATTTCCTACCCCACCGTCCGTTCCAAGCTCGACGCCGTGATTAAGGCGCTCGGGTATGAGACCCGCGCGGACGAACAGACGGCGAAACGGGAAGAGATTCTCAAGGCCCTGGAAAACGGGTCGATTACGGTCGAACAGGCTATCGCCCAATTAAAATAAGTAAGGAGACGCATCATGGATGAGCAATTGAGAATTCTGAAAATGGTGGAAGAGGGCACGATTACGGCGGAACAGGGGGCGAACCTGATGGCCGCCATGCACATCGACCAGCCGCCCGCTGCCCCCGCGGCCAGCAGCTACGATAAAAAAATGTTCCGCGTGATCGTGGACAGCGAAACCGGCGACAAGGTCAAAGTGCAGTTCCCGGTAGGCGCCATAAAGAAGATCCTGAAGGCCACCGGTAAGCTGCCCATCCCGGAAAAGGATCTGCAGGGCGTGGATCTCTCGAGCATGATGGACGCCATATCCGAATGCCTGGACGACGAAATCGAAGGGGACTTTGTCAGCGTGGAGGCGGCGGACGGCACCATTGTCCGGGTATTCGTGGATAAATGACGCTATGAGAATACAGATCCGCACCAAGGATTTTCGGCTGAATCTGTCCGTGCCGGCCGCCCTGGTCGGCGGGGTGGTACGCGTCCTGCCCGACCGGCTGTTCGAGAGCCTGCGGGCCAAAACGCCGGAGCCGTATGACGTCCTGATAACCAAAGACGTTGTCCGGTCGCTGCTAAAGGCATGCCTGGATACCATAAAGGAAAACAAGGGCCTGGAAATCGTCCATGTCGAAGCGGCGGACGGCACGTTCGTCTCCGTCAAGCTGTGAATCACAAAACGAGCCGCCGGCTTTCCGCCGACGGCTCGTTTTCGTTTGCTTCGTAGGATCTTGTCCGTTTATTCCTGCGGCTCCGCCGCCGCCTCGCTGCGCTTGGGCGCCGGATTGCGGAGAATCTGCCGCGCCTGCCGGATTTCCGTCAGCTGACGCCCCAATGTCTCCTCTGCGCTGCGCAGCACATCCTCGGAAAACTCCTGCGCCCCCTTGCGCATTTCCCGCGCCTTCTGCTGGGACTGGCTCAGGATCTCCTTGGCCTTGGCCTGTGCCTGGCGTACCACTTCCTCGTGGGACACCATGCTGCGCGCCCGCTCCTCGGCGGTGCGGATGATTCCCTCCGCCTCCCGCTTGGCGGTGGCCACAATATCGGTGCGATCGGCCACGATGGCCCGGGCCTGCCGGATTTCGGAAGGCATGTTGCCGCGGATATCGTCGATAATGTCCCGCAGGTGATCCGCCTCGATGAGGCATTTCCCCCCGGAAAGAGGCATGCTCCAGGCCTTGTCAATCATATCGTCGATTTGATCCAGCAATTCATCAACGGTCATTTTCCTCATCCCTTCCAATCTTTTTCATGATGTCCGGCACGATGCAGGCCGGCACGAACTCCGAAATGTCGCCGCCCAGGCCCGCCACCTGCTTGACCAGGCTGGAGGACAGATACATGTTGTCCGCCGCCGTGGTCAGGAACACCGTTTCCGCCTCGGGGTACAGCTTTCGGTTGGTCAGCGCCATCTGGAACTCATACTCGAAATCCGACATGGCCCGCAGCCCCTTGACGATGACGTCGGCATGCCTCTGCCGGGCGTATTCCGCCAGCAGCCCGCCGTAGCTGTCCACCTCCACGTTGGAAAGCCCCGACGTGGCCCGCCGCAGGAAATCCATCCGCTCCTCCTTGTTGAACATCGGCTGCTTGGAGGAGTTGGTCATCACCACCACGATCACTTGGTCGAACAGCTGGGCCGCCCGGCGCACAATATCCAAATGCCCGTGGGTCACCGGGTCAAAGCTGCCCGGACATATCGCCACTTTCACGCTCATCATCCATTCCGTCACCCGCAGGTGAATTCGATATCCCTTTTGTTTTCACGGCAGGCAGCCTCGCGGTGCCGCCGACTTTTCAGTCTTCCTCCGGCTCCACCGTTTCCCAGCGGTACAGCCAGATATGCACCCGTCCGTATCGGTAAGTGCGGGCCAGCGCAAAATCTCCGACCCGTTCGGGCATCTCCTGCCCCGCGTCGCTTTCGCAGACGATCAGCCCGCCCCGGTTCATGTGCGGCGTCACCCGCTCGAGGGTGTCCCGCAGCAGGTTCGCTCCATACGGCGGGTCGAGAAACGCCACATCAAAGGAATCCCCCGGCCGCACCAGAAAGGAGGCCACGTCCTGCGCCACCGCCTGGGAGGCCTCGCTCAGCCCCGCGGCCTTGAGATTGCGGCGGATGACCTCCACCGCCGCCGGGTTGCGATCCACAAATACGCATCCCGACGCACCCCGGCTGAGGGCCTCGATCCCCAGCTGGCCGGAGCCGGCAAACAAATCCAGCACCCGCCGGCCCTCGATATCGAACTGTATGGCGCTGAACAGCGCCTCCTTCACCTTTTCGGAGGTGGGCCGGGTTTCCTCGCCGCTCAGGGTTTCCAGCCGGCGCCCCCTCGCGCTTCCGGTTATGATTCGCATAGCTTTGTATCCTGCCTGTCTTTCTCAATTCTCGGGCGGCCCGCGGCCTCCCAGCCCTAGAGCCGTCTGGCTCCGGCCTTATCTGTTTATTATCCCACGGCAGGCCCTCTGTGTCAAGCTTCCCTATAACTGCTTGTCCCGGTCGAGACTCGCCTGAGCCGCGGCCACCACCGCCGCCTCAAAGGCGTCCTTCTGCAGGGAACACACCCCCGCGATGGTGGTGCCGCCCGGCGAACAGACCTGATCGGCCAGCGCCCGGGGATGCTCCCCCGTCTCCTGGAGCAGCCGGGTGGTGCCCAGCACCGCCTGGCTCGCGATTTTCAGCGCCAGCGGCTTCGGGATCCCGAACTGTACCCCCGCCTGGGCCAGCGCGTCCACATACAGCAGCGTGTACGCCGGGGAACAGCTGGCAATCACCGAGAAAGCGGAAAACAGCTTTTCCTCCAACTCGATGACCTCGCCCACCGCCTCAAAAATCCGGCGGACCACCGCCTTGTGGCCCTCCTCCGTCAGCCGGTTGCCGCAGAAAGCGCTGATGGACTCGTTCACCTTGGCGTTGATGTTGGGCATCACCCGGATAAGCGGCAGCCCCTCGCCCAGCAGCTCCTCCAAAGAGGCCAACGTTTTGCCCGCCGCGATGGAAATCACCAGCGGCCGGCTGCGGTGCAGCGTCGCCGACAGGGCGGGCAGCACCGCGGGCAGCACCTGCGGCTTGACCGCCAGCACCAGGGTGTCCACCCCCGACGCCACCGATTCGCCCGACGGGCAGATGGTGATGCCGCAGTCCTCGTACAGCGCGTTCAGCTTGTCCTCGTCGGTGTCGTATACCCAGATGTTTTCTCCCCGGAAACCGCCGCCGGCCATCCCGCGGATGATGGCGCCCGCCATGTTTCCCGCTCCTACAAAACCAACGGTCATACCCGCCGCCCCTTTTCCTTATAAACTCTGCGTTTCTTCTATTTTACGCACATTGCCCGCCCTTGTCAAACGCTAAATCCCGCCGTCCGTCACCGTCCCGCGCAGGGATGGACGATGACGCCGGTCAGCTCCACCTGCGCGCAGAGATAGCCGTCCTTCATCGGCTCCTCCTTCGCGTAATCGGTGGATAAATATTTCTTATTGTCGTCCGCGAAGGTGGTGACCACCACCGTGTCCCCGCCCAGGGCGTTCTGCGCCATGACGCCGCCCACAAAATTGGCCCCGGAGGACACCCCGACCCCCAGGCCCAGCTGCTCGGACAGCATCCGCGCCATCCGCAGCGCGTCCCCGTCCTCCACCGATATCACCTCGTCCAACTCCTCCAGCTTCACAATGGAAGGGATGAACTCGTCGGAAATGCCCTGAATCCGGTGGCTGCCCACCTTATAGCCGGTGGACAGGGTGGGGGAATTGGCCGGCTCCAGAGGGAACACCTTGCAGGCCGGGTTGACCTGCCGCAGCCGCCGGCCGATGCCCATCACCGTGCCGCCGGTGCCCACGCCGGCTACCACCCCGTCGGCCCTCAGGCCGAGCGTCTCCAGCTGCTCCGCGATTTCCGCGCCGGTGTACAGGAAATGGGTCTCGGTATTGTCCTCGTTGGAAAACTGCCGGGGCAGGAATACCCCACCGCCCCGGGCCAGCTCCTCCGTCATGGCGATGGAGCCGAGAAAGCCCCCCTCCTCGCGGGAGACCAGGCGCACCTCGGCCCCGTAGCTTTCCATCAGGCGGATCCGTTCCATGCTCATCCAGTCAGGCATGTAGATGATGACATCGTGCCCCAGATACCGCCCCAAGGCCGAGAAGGCGATGCCGGTGTTGCCGCTCGTGGCCTCTATAATCCGATCGCCTGGCTGAATCGTTCCCTGCTCATAGGCTTTTCGCAGGATGTGAAAGGCCACCCTGTCCTTGATGTTGCCCGTCAGATTGTAGCTTTCCATCTTGGCGAACAGCCGCCGCGCCTCTCCCCGGAAGCGGTAGTGGATTTCCAGCAGAGGGGTGCGCCCGATCAAAGGGGCGATGCGATCGAATTGTTCCCGTTTCTCCTGTGTCATATGCGTTTCTTCCCTTCAAAAAGCGCCCAGGCGCGCCCCGATTTTCCGATATATATACAGCATATACGGCTCCGTTACATATTGTTCCAGCTGCCGCACGCTGACCCAGCGCACCCCGCTGTTTTCGTCCGTTTTCGCGGCCAGCAGCTGGTTCTCCGGCGCGGTCAACGCGTACCCCACCGACAGATGCAGATGGGCCGTCACATACCGCCCCTGCTTTTCGTGGCCCCATACCGGCAGAATGTCCAGCGACTGGATGGCGGGGCTCAGCGGCTCCGCCTCCCGGATGCCGGTTTCCTCCCGGGCCTCCCGCATGGCCGCCGCCAAGAGATCGGCCTGCCCGTCGGCATGCCCGCCCGTCCAGCTCCAGGCGCGGAACTGGTTGTGGAACACCAGCAGCACCTTGGTTTTGGCCGGGTTGAACACCAGGGCCGAGGCGGTGATGTGCGCCGGGTGCTCCCGCTGCAGCACCCCGTCCGCGTCCCGCCGGATGAATGCCAGTATCTGCCGCTGATCCGCCTCTTCCTGGACATTGCGCGCCTCGAACCGCCAGATATCCTCCTGGTAAGACACGGCCGCGCCCCCCTCTCCTGTATTCTTATAGTAGTATTATATATAAGCCAGAATCGCCCGGTATGCCTGCGTCAGATCGTCCAGCGTGGCGCGGCAGTTGGCCGGGCTGGTGGAGGGCAGCGGGATGGCCGGCCGCCCCGTAACCGGCAGGCAATAGCGGCGGTAGAGCGCCGCCGCCTTTGTGCCGGTGGTGAAAATCGCGCGGATGTCCGCCCGATCCAGTACCCGGCGCAGATCGTTTATCTCCGGCTGCCGGATGGAGCCGTCGTCCGCCCCTTCTATGGAACAGGCGCGCAGCACGTCCCACAGGGCGATGTGATGCCGCCGGGCGAACGCCAGGCGCTCCTGCGTGCCCGCGGGCGTCTCCTCTCCCCACAGCGCGGCCAGCACCCGCCAAAACCGGTTCTGCGGATGCGCATAATAAAAGCCCGCCTCCCGGGACTTGGGAGACGGCATGGTTCCCAACAGCAACACGCGGGATCCGGCGTCCGCCACCGGTTCCAGCGGATGAAGCACCCGTTCGATCATGTCCTCCGCCTCCTGTCTTTGAACCGCCGGCCGGCGTGTTCGCTCCGGTCAACCAATGGTATTCTTTGATTTTACACATTGTGGCCCCGGTTCGCAAGTCCTTTGACGGAAAAATCCGCAAAAACCAGACGTTGGCCTTATTGACAAAAGTCCGAAATCGGATTATAATACAGCCGTCCGATTTCGGACGAATAAGGAGGCGCTTTCATGCCGGAGAAACATACGGCCAGGCGGTTTTCAGAATACAACCGCATCCTCAAGGAAAACGATGAGCTGTACCGCAGCGCCGTCAAGACGATGGGCCTGCCCGATTGCGCTTTCTGGATTCTGTATACGCTGCGGGAAAGCAGCGAGACGCTGACGCAAAGCGACGTTTGTTATACCCTGTACCAGCCGAAGCAAACGGTTAACTCCGCCTTGAAAAAGCTGGCGGACGGCGGCTATATCGTCTTGAGCGAGCAGAAGGATCGCCGCAGCAAGCCATTGTCCTTAACCGAAAAGGGCCAAAGACTTGCTGAAAAAACGGTGGACAGGGTTATCGCCGCCGAGCACCGCGCTCTGGCAGGACTGTCGGAAGAAAAGCAGGATATTTTTATCCGGCTGTTCCGCCAATACACCGATTTGCTGCGTGACAGCCTGGCGGCTCTGAACGAGCCGTAACGGCCCCCTGCGGAAAACAACCGGCGGCGGGAACGCCCGACAGCATCCGCCTGTATAGAAATAGGTGACGAACATGACCATACAATTATCCGATCATTTTACATATAAGAAGCTGCTGCGCTTCTGCTTCCCGCCTATTGTGATGATGCTGTTCACCTCAATTTACGGCGTGGTTGACGGATTATTCGTATCCAATTTTGTTGGTAAAATCCCCTTTGCCGCCATTAATCTGGTGATGCCCTTTGTCATGATACTCGGCGGCTTCGGCTTTATGATCGGGACGGGCGGCAGCGCCCTGGTGGCCAAGACCCTGGGCGAAAACGATAAAGAGCGGGCGAATCGCTACTTCACCATGATGATACAGCTCACCCTGCTTGGCGGCGTCGTCCTTTCGGTTGTCGGCGTTCTGTTTATCCGGCCCATCTCTTACCTGCTCGGGGCCACCGATTCCATGATCGAGGACTGCGTTTTGTACGGTCGGGTGGTTCTGAGCTTCAACACGGCCTTTATGCTGCAAAATGTGTTTCAAACCTTTTTGGCGGCCGCTGAAAAGCCAAAGCTCGGCCTGGCGGCGACGGTTGCCGCCGGCGTAACGAATATGGCGCTGGACGCGTTGTTCATCGTCGGCTTCGGCTGGGGGGTGGCGGGCGCTGCTCTGGCCACCGGCCTCAGCCAGTGCATCGGCGGCATTCTGCCGCTCCTCTACTTTTTACGGCCGAACAGCAGCCTGCTGCGGCTGACCAAAACCAGGCCGGAGGGGACCGTTCTGCTGAAGGCCTGCGCCAACGGCTCTTCCGAGCTGATGACCAGCATATCGGGGTCGCTCGTCAGTATGCTGTACAATTTTCAGCTGCTGAAATTTGCCGGGGAAAACGGCGTGGCGGCCTACGGCGTCCTGATGTATATACAGTTTATTTTCGCGGCCCTTTTTATCGGCTACACAATCGGAACAGCCCCCATCGTGGGGTACCATTACGGCGCGGAAAACTATACGGAACTGAAAAACCTGCTGCGTAAAAGCGTGTGGCTGATGGGGATCGCCGGCGTGGCGATGATGGTGCTGGCGCAGCTTCTGGCTTTCCCTTTGGCCAAAATCTTTGTCGGGTACGACGCGGGGCTTCTGTCCATGACCCGGCACGCTTTTCACGTGTTCTCCTTTTCCTTTATCCTGGCGGGCTTCAATATTTTCACCTCCTCCTTTTTCACGGCGCTGAATAACGGCGGGATTTCGGCCATTATCTCCTTTCTGCGCACCCTGGTGTTTCAAACCCTTTCCGTTTTGCTTTTGCCGCTGCTGTTTGGCCTGGACGGCATCTGGTGGGCCATCACGGTGGCGGAGATTTTCGCCTGTCTCATTTCTGTGACCTTCCTGTTTGCCAAAAGGAATCAATACTATTATATGTGACGCTGCAAGCGGCCGAGAGCGTCCGCAAAAATACCCGCCAAGCCTTCCTATCGGCCTGGCGGGTATTTTTGCGTTTTTTAAGTCTCCGCCCGTCGAACCGCTGCTTTCATGGTGCGGACATAATCGGCCACCGGCTGCGCCGCGTGGTCGCCGTGGGCCTCGATGAGCTTGACGATGGCGCTGCCTACAATGACCCCGTCCGCGATGCGGGCGATGGCCTCGGCCTGCTCCGGGGTGTTGATGCCGAAGCCCACCGCCGCCGGTACATGGGTCGCCTGCTTGACCGCCGCGAGGATGGAGGCCAGATCGGTCTTGATCTCACTGCGCACCCCCGTCACCCCCATGGAGGACACCACGTAGAGGAAGCCCCCGGCGGCCCCCGCGATGGCCTGGATCCGCTGCTCGGAGGTGGGCGCCACCAGGGAAATCACGTGGACGCCGTGCGGCTCCGCCACCCGCGCCACCTCGTCCTTTTCCTCGTAGGGCAGATCGGGGATGATGATGCCGTCCACCCCCGCCGCCTCGCACCGGGCGAAAAACGCCTCGTAGCCGTAGTGGAACACCGGATTGAGGTAGGTTAAGAACACCAGCGGTATCTGGGAGGATTGCCGCACCTTTTCCACAATGCCGAACGCCCCATCGGTGGTCATGCCGCCCCGCAGGGCCCGAAGGTTGGCCGCCTGGATGACCGGCCCCTCGGCGGTGGGGTCGGAAAAGGGAATGCCCAGCTCGATGAGATCGGCCCCCGCCTTTTCCATCTCCAGGATGTATTCCACCGTTTTGTCCGCCGACGGATCCCCGGCGGTGACAAAGGGGATGAACGCCTTTCCCCCGGCAAACGCCTTGGCGATTCTATTCATGGATGTCCCTCCCTCTGTAGCGGGCAATGGCCGCCACGTCCTTGTCGCCCCGGCCGGACAGGCAGACGATGATGCTGTCCTCCGGGCTCATGGTTCCGGCAATTTTCATCACATGCGCCACGGCATGGGCGCTCTCGATGGCGCAGATGATCCCCTCGGTGCGGGCCAGGTATTCAAAGGCGTCCACCGCCTCGTCGTCGGTCACCGGCACATACTCGGCCCGCCCGCTGTCGTGAAGATAGGCGTGCTCCGGCCCGATGCCGGGATAATCCAGCCCCGCCGAGATGGAGTACACCGGCGCGATCTGCCCGTACTCGTCCTGGCAGAAATAGGATTTCATGCCGTGAAACACCCCGAGCGTTCCCTTGGCGATGGTGGCGGCGTGCTGCTCGGTGTGCAGCCCCCGTCCCGCCGCCTCGCAGCCGATGAGCCGCACGCCCTCGTCGCCTATGAAGTTGTAGAACATCCCCATGGCGTTGCTGCCTCCGCCGACGCAGGCCACCACCGCGGCGGGCAGCCGCCCCTCTTTTTCGAGGATCTGGGCCCGGGCCTCCTTGCTGATGACGCTCTGGAAATCCCGGACAATCATGGGGAACGGATGGGGCCCCATCACCGAGCCCAGCACATAATGGGTGTCCGCCACCCGGTTGGTCCACTCCCGCATGGTCTCGTTGACCGCGTCCTTAAGGGTCATGGTGCCGCTGGTCACCGGATGCACCTTGGCCCCCAGCAGCTCCATGCGGTAGACGTTCAGGGCCTGGCGCTCGGTGTCCTCCTTGCCCATGAAAATCTCGCATTCCAGCCCCAGCAGGGCCGCCGCCGTGGCGGTGGCCACCCCGTGCTGGCCCGCGCCGGTCTCCGCGATGACCCGGGTTTTTCCCATCTTCTTGGCCAGCAGCACCTGCCCCAGCACGTTGTTGATTTTGTGGGATCCGGTGTGGTTGAGATCCTCCCGCTTGAGGTAGATCTTCGCCCCGCCCAGATCCCGCGTCATCTTCTGCGCGTAATACAGCAGGGAAGGCCTTCCCGCGTATTCCTTCAGCAGGGTGTTCAGCTCGGCGTTAAAGTCCGGATCCGCCTTATAATGCTCGTAAGCCTCCTCCAGCCGGAGGATCTCGTTCATCAGGGTCTCGGCTATGTACTGGCCTCCATGTACCCCGTAGCGTCCTTTGCTCATCTTTTGTTCGTCTCCTTTATTCTGTAAGCCCGCCGGGGGCCGCGCCGCTCGCTTCGCGGACGGCCCGCACCAGCGCGCGCATCTTTTCCCCGTCCTTGTATCCGTTGGTTTCCACGCCGCTGCTCGCGTCCACCGCGTAAGGCCGCAGCCGCCGCACCGCGTCGGCCGCGTTGCCCGGATGAATCCCGCCGGCCAGGAAAAAGGGCTTGCTCACCCCAGCCGCCAGCGTCCAGTCGAAGGCACGGCCGGTGCCGCCCGCGCCGTTGTCCAGCAGCAGCCAGTCGGCCGCCGAGTCCCGCCATCGGGCGGCGTCCCCCGGCGTCTGCATGCGCACCGCCTTGATAACCGGCGCGCCGGTGCGCTCCTTGAGCGCCCGGATATCCTCCTCGGTTTCCCTCCCGTGCAGCTGCACGATGTCGATGATCCCTCGTTGCAGCAGGGCCTCCGGCTCGCCGGGCGGCGCATCCACAAACACGCCTACCACTCGAATATCCGCCCGGAGCCCCGCCCGCAGGCGGGCGGCCGTCTCGGGCGTCACCCGCCGGCGGCTGGGGGCGAAGACAAAGCCGATGTAGGTCGGCCCCGCCTCGTTTGCCGCCTCAATGTCCTCCGGCCGCGTCAGGCCGCAGATTTTTACCAGGCTCATGGCGTCCCCCTCAGCGCGGCCAGCGCCGCCTTCCTGTCCGGGGCGCGCATCAGGGTCTCCCCCACCAGCACCGCGTCCACGCCGCCGGCCCGCAGCCGGTCGATGTCCGCCGCCGTGCGCACCCCGCTCTCCGCGACGAACAGCACCGAGCGCGGTACCAGGGGCCGCAGCCTTAGGCAGTTGCCCGTATCCACCTGAAAGGTGCGCAAGTCCCGGTTGTTCACCCCGATGATCCGGGCCCCGGCCTTCACCGCCACCTCCGTCTCCTCAGCCGTGTGGGCCTCCACCAAGGCGGACAGCCCCAGGCTGTGGGCGACGCCGATGTAGTCCCGCAGGGTATCGCCGTCCAGCAGGGCGGCGATGAGCAGCACCGCCGCCGCCCCCAGCGTCCGGGCTTCATAAATCATGTAGCTGTCCACCGTGAAATCCTTGCGCAGCGCCGGAATGCCCACCGCCGCCGCGATGTCGGAAAGATACGCGTCGGCCCCTTGAAAATACGCCGGCTCGGTGAGCACCGATACCGCCGCCGCCCCCGCCGCCTCATAGTCCAGGGCGATTTGCCGGTAGGGAAATTCCGGCGCGATAACCCCTTTAGAGGGGGAGGCTTTTTTTACCTCGCAGATGAAGGCGATATCCTCTCCACGCAGCGCCGCCTCGAAGGGGAAGCCGGTTTGCGCGCCCAGCGCCCGGGCGCGCCGCTCCATCTCGGCGGGCGGCACCCGCCGCTTGGCCGCCGCCACCCGCTCCCGGGTTTTCGCGGCGATTTCCTCCAGAATGGTATCAGCCATACGCTTCACTCCTCGTTTGAACAGCGAATAAAGTCCTCCAGCTTTTGCAGGGCCGCGCCGCTGTCGATAACGGCCTGGGCCTGCTCCACCGCCTGCTCCATGGTCAGCGCGGGCTGGGCGACATACAGGGCAGCCGCCGCGTTAAGCACCACCGCCTGACGGCGGGGTCCCGGCTCGCCGGTCAGGATCCGGCGGGTGATGGCCGCGTTTTCCATCGGGCTGCCCCCGGCCAGCGCGCCGTGCTCGCACCGGGCGAAGCCGAAGCGCTCCGGCGTCAGCTCATAGGAGCGGAAAGTCCCGTCCCGGATTTCGCACACCGTGGTGGGTGCGCTCATGGAGATTTCATCCAGGCCGTCCTGCCCGTAAACCACCATGGCCTTGCGCACCCCCAGATTGGCCAGCACCCGGGCCAGAGGCTCCACTAGCCGCTCGTCGTAAACGCCCATGACCTCCATATTGGCTCCCGCCGGATTGGCCAGGGGGCCCAGGATGTTGAACACCGTGCGGATGCCCAGCTCCCGCCGCACCGGGGCCACGTATTTCATGGCGATGTGATAGTTCTGGGCGAACAGGAAGCAGATGCCGATATCCTGCAGCAGGCGGGCGCTTTTCTCGGGGGAAATCCCGATGTTCACCCCCAGGGCCTCCAGCACGTCGGCCGCCCCGCACTTGCTCGAGGCCGCCCGGTTGCCGTGCTTGGCCACCGGCACCCCCGCCGCCGCGACGACCAGGGCGGCGGTGGTGGAGATGTTGAAGGAGTTGGAGCCGTCCCCGCCGGTGCCCACGATTTCCAGCACGTCCATGTCGTGGAGCAGCTTGATGCAGTGCTGCCGCATCCCGGCCGCCGAGGCGGTGATCTCCTCGATGGTCTCCCCCTTCATGCTCATGGCCGTCAAATAGGCGCTCATCTGGATGTCGGAGGCCTGGCCGCTCATGATTTCGTCCATCACCGCCCGGGCGGTGTCGTAGGACAGGTTTTCCCGCCGGGCCAATTGAAAGATCGCGTCTTTTATCATCGTATTTTCCCTCATTTCTTCGAACAAAAGCGTTACAAACCGCTCTTTGCTTCTGCCATATTCAAAAAATTGGCGACAATTTCGCGCCCATTCGGCGTTAAAATGGATTCGGGATGGAACTGCAGGCCGCAAACCGGAAAATCCCGGTGCGTCACGGCCATGACCTCCCCGTCCTCTGTCTCGGCGGCGACCAGCAGCTCCGGCGGCAGGGTCTCCCGCTTCACGGCCAGGGAGTGATACCGGGCCGCCGGGATGACGGCGGGCAGGCCCCGGAACAAGGGGGACGCGGTATCCAGCCGGACCGGGGAGGCCTTGCCGTGCATCAGCCGCCCGGCGTAGGACACCACCGCGCCGCCGGCCTCGCAGATGGCCTGATGGCCCAGGCAGACGCCGAGGATGGGGATCCGTCCGGCGAAGCGGCGCACCGCCGGGATGCAGATCCCCGCCCCCGCGGGCCGCCCCGGGCCGGGTGAGAGCACGATGGCCTCCGGCCCCAGGCGCTCGATCTCCTCCAGCGTCAGCGCGTCGTTGCGCGCCACCCGAACGTCCGGGCGGAGGGAGCCGATGAGCTGATAAAGATTATACGAAAAGCTGTCGTAGTTGTCGATGAGCAGAATCATGCGTCCAGCCCCCCTTGCGCGGTTTCCAGGGCGTCCAGCACCGCCCGGGCTTTATTCAGGCATTCCTGATATTCTTTATCCGGCACGCTGTCGGCCACGATGCCCGCCCCGGAACGGACGAAGACCCGCCCGTTTTTCCTGAAGGCCAGGCGGATGGCGATGCAGGTGTCCAGGTTTCCGGTGAAGTCCAGATACCCGATGGCCCCGCCGTACAGCCCCCGCTTGTTGTTTTCCAGCTCGCGGATGATTTCGCAGGCGCGGATTTTGGGAGCGCCGGACAGGGTGCCCGCCGGCAGGACGGCCCCGACGGCGTCCACGGCGTCCCGCCCCTCCTCCAGCCGGCCGGAGACGGTGGATCCCAGGTGCATCACGTGGGAGAACCGCTCCACCGACAGGTATTTATCCACCCGCACGCTGCCGAGGGCCGCGATCTTGCCGATGTCGTTGCGGCCCAGATCCACCAGCATGTTATGCTCGGCCAGCTCCTTTTCGTCCGCGAGCAAAGCGGCCTCCAGCGCCCGATCCGCCTCGTCGGTCTCCCCGCGGGGGCGGGTGCCGGCCAGGGGGAAGGTGGTGACCCGGCCGTCCTCCACCTTGACCAGGGTTTCAGGGGAGGCCCCCGCCGCCTCCAGGTCGTCGCTGGAAAAATAGAACATATAGGGCGAAGGGTTGGAGGCCCGCAGCACCCGATAGACATCGAACAGGCTGCCCTCCATGTCGGCTGTCAGACGGTTGGACAGCACCACCTGGAAAATGTCCCCCTCCCGGATATAGCCCTTGGCCTTTTCCACCATGGCGGCGTATTCCTCCCGGGAGAAGAGGGGGACGGGCGGCGTTTTGAGCACCGGACGGGGGATGGCCGCCGGTGCGCCGGTGCGCAGAAGCTGGGCCATGGCCTCCAGCTCCTCCTGCGCGAGCCGGTAGCTTTCGGGCAGAGCGTCGGCCCGGGCGTGGGCGATGAGGACGATTTTCTGCCGGTAGTGGTCAAAGGCGATCACCTTGTCGAACAGCATCAGATCCATATCCCGGAACTGCTCCTCGTCCGGCGCGTCCAGCCTCAGGGACGGCTCGGCATACCGGATGTACTCATAAGCGAAATAGCCCACCAAGCCGCCGGCGAAGGGCGGCAGGAACGGCAGGCGAGGGCTTTTGTGAGCGGCGAGAATCCGCCGGACGGCGTCGCCGGGTGCCCCCGTCTCCTCCGTCGTCTCCCCGCCGCGGCGCACCCGGATCCGTCCGTCCTGGCAGGTCAGCTCCAGGATCGGGGCGTAGCCCAGGAAGGTGTAGCGGCCCCATCGCTTGTCCCTCTCCGCGCTTTCGAGCATATAGCAGTGGCCGCTGACGGCTTTCAGCCGGCGCAGCACGCCGATGGGGGTATGCCCGTCGGCGTACAGCTCCCGGCTGACGGGGATCATCCGGTAATCGCCGGAGGCGGCCAGATCCTGGGCCTCTCGCAGAGTGGGACGAATCATGCTTGTTTCATCCTTTCCGTTTCCGGCCGCTTCCCGGGGAAAGGTATAAAAAAACCCGTCCCCGACAGAGCGTGCCTCTGTCAAGGACGGGGTGCTTACAGCTATCCCGCGGTGCCACCTTGCTTCACGGATATCTCCGTGCCCTTTTGACGGAATACGGGGCGGTGCGCCCGACTATTCCCGGCCGCTTACGCGGGCCTGACGTCGCAGAATACTAGGCCGGAGCCGTTGACTGCGCCCTCGGTGGTCCATTTAACGGACGGTGTGCTGCCCGGCTTCCAGCCCCCCGGACTCTCTGTGAACGCCTGTTCCGTTTTTATCTCCACGTCATCGGTTTGGTTATCTATACGATTTTCTTCAGTATAAGCCCGCGGCTTCGACTTGTCAAGCGGAAATTTCCAGCAGGCGGTCGAACTCGTCCAGAGGCATGGGACGGGCGAAAACGAAGCCCTGCACCATATCGCAGCCCGCGTCCCGGAGAAATGCCACCTGCTCGAGGGCCTCCACCCCCTCGGCGATGGTACGGATGTGCAGCTGCCGGGCCATATGCAGGATATTGGCGATAACAATGCGTTCCCGGCAGTGATCCGCGTCCCGGGTGAAAAACAGGATATCCAGCTTGAGCACGTCGATAGGCAGGGATTTGAGCAGGTTCAGAGAGGAATAGCCCGTCCCGAAATCGTCCAGTGAGCAGAGAAAGCCATGCTGCTGCAGCCGGCGCACCGAACGGATAAACAGGGCGTTATCGTCGAGCACCACGCTTTCGGTAAACTCCAGATCGAGCAGGCCGTCGGGAATGCGGTACGTCTCCTTGATCTGGATGGTATGCTCGACAAAATCCTCCTGAAACAAACCGAGGCGGGAAACATTAACGGACACGACCAGTTCCCGGCCGCCCCGGTCCAGGTAGCCCCGCAGCCAGCGGCACACCTGCTCGAGCATATAGCGATCCAGCTCGACGATAAAGCCGTTCCTCTCAAACAGGGGGATGAACTCGCCGGGAGAAATCAACGGCTGATCCGGCGGCGCCCAGCGCACCAGCGCCTCCGCCCCGCCGATGGCGTCCCCCTGCTGGATATCCACCTTCGGCTGCATATACACCACAAATTCGCCCTGCTCCAGGGCGGCCCGGCTACGGGATTCCAGTTCAGAGTCCCGACGGATTTGATCCCGCAGTTCCTTGGAAAAGACAGCGCAGCCGCTGCCGCTGCCGTTCTTGACAGACTGCTGTGCCATATGAGCCCGATTGACCATGGCGTTCATATCCAACAGCGCGTCCTCGTCCCCAGGACAGTAGAAGCCCACGCAGATATTGACGGCAGGCAGCCCGTCCCTCCCGCCGATGGTCCGCAGCTCGGCCTCCAGGCGGCGGAACCAGTCGGTCAGCTCGCGCTTGTCCCGATACGGCAGCAAGCCGGCGAAATGGTCCGCGGCAACGCGGCAGAAGAGGAAATCCTCCCCGCCCACCGTCTCGATAGCGCTGGCCAGACAACGCAGGATGTCGTCCCCCGTTTGGTAGCCGAACATGTCGTTGAAATATTTGAAGCGTTTGAGATCGCAGTACCAGACGGCCGTCCGGCAGTCCCCGGAGGGAGCGGTGCGGTTTGCGGCGTCCAGCAGGAATTTATTAAAATTCCGACAGCCGATCAGCTCGTCGTCATAGGCCAAATGCATCAGGGTTTTCCGGCTGCGCCGGTACAGGTGGCTCAGCCGGTAGAGAAAGGCCAGGAAAATCAGGCAGGCGGCGGCAATGAGGAGCGTTGTGCCGACGGCCGTGGCGTTGTAGTGCTGCTGCAGCACGGCCAGGGGCACCACGCTCATGACAAACCAATCGTTCACGCCCACGGGCTCAATCGCTATCAGCTGTTTGCCGCCGTTCTGCGCGTCCTTATAGGTATATACGCCGCCCCCGCCCTGAGACAAGGCCGTTTTCAGCCGGGCCAGCTCCTCGTCCTCAAACTGGCCGAGCATATCCACCGACAGGGCATCCTTCGCCGTTCCTACCGGCAGGCTGGAACGGACGACGTACCGCCCCTCTTTATCGATAAGGTTGGAGTATCCCTGCCCGCCATAAACCGGCACATCCAAAATTTTGCGGAACAGGTCGGCGGAGTTCATGGCGCAGAGCACGCCGATCACGCGCCCGGCGGCGTCCGTCATCGGCATCCCGTAAAAGTTGACATATTGGGAGGAAACCGCATCGAACAAGGTATCGGAAATGGCGCTTTCTCCCTGCAGGGCTTTCTGGAAATACACAGCGCGGGACAAATTCTGCCCGGCATAGGTTTCCCCATTGACATCCAGCCAGTCAATGCGGCCCTGCAAATCCGCCAGGCCCATGCGGGTGAAGGTATTGTTGTCGTTGATCTCCTTAATAATACGGGCGATTTGGGCCTTGTCCCATTCGCCGTCCTCCAGGCAGATCGCCACCCCGTCCAGTGTCTGGAAATCGCCGATGATTTGCTTATATAAGGCTGTACGACTCTGCACTGCCGTATTTTGCAGATAACTGACGCTTTCTTTTGCGCTCTGCCGCGTCATGAAATAGACAAACAGGAGCCCGCCGATCAAAAAGCAAAGGCAGACGATGCCAGTGAGCAGATAGGTTTGCACAAATGGCTTGTCCTCTTTCTTCAAACCCGGCTCCTCCTTTTCTATGCAAGGGACGCTGATGGAGGTATTTTACCCTATTTTGTAAAAAAAGGCAATAGAACTCCACAAAAAACAAAAAATCCGCCGCAAACGTCCGATTTGCGGCGGATTTTGGGGCAATAGAGGGCGGGGCGGAGGAGACTCGCGGTCAGGCTAGGCTGGATATACCGTGTTGGACTTTCAGTCACCGCTACCCTTGCGGAGAGCGGACGACATTTTGGTGACACAACTGCGGCACTGGAGGATTTCAATCCACGCTCCCCGCGGGGGAGCGACCAGCCGACACGCAGCCGCCGGAAGACAGGCGGGTGAAATTTCAATCCACGCTCCCCGCGGGGGGAGCGACCTCTGGGCGGTCAGTATGGGTGCTTGTATATCGATATTTCAATCCACGCTCCCCGCGGGGGGAGCGACCGGCGAGGTTATATCCTCCGCCGTATCCAAACCTATGATTTCAATCCACGCTCCCCGCGGGGGGAGCGACTACGGCACCGAAACCCTTGCCCCCGATCTTGTCCTATTTCAATCCACGCTCCCCGCGGGGGGAGCGACGGCATGAAGCTGGCCCGGGAGCGGGCTGAACTGATTTCAATCCACGCTCCCCGCGGGGGGAGCGACACGGGGGTGTCCTTTTTTACGGATTATTGGCAGGATTTCAATCCACGCTCCCCGCGGGGGGAGCGACGGCCCGTCAGGACGATGCCGATCCACCACAGGCCGATTTCAATCCACGCTCCCCGCGGGGGGAGCGACTTAATGCTGGCAAATTGGTGCCCATCTATGTAGACATTTCAATCCACGCTCCCCGCGGGGGGAGCGACCACGCCTAAAATTATGCGAGGAGGCATCCGGCTTTATTTCAATCCACGCTCCCCGCGGGGGGAGCGACGGTCTCCTGGGAGACATCATCAAGCTGTCGATTCACATTTCAATCCACGCTCCCCGCGGGGGGAGCGACCGACGCCATCATCAAGCTGGCGTACGGCGACAAGATTTCAATCCACGCTCCCCGCGGGGGGAGCGACGCTCCGCCTTTAAGCAATGGAAGTGTAGTAGGCTGGGATTTCAATCCACGCTCCCCGCGGGGGGAGCGACCACAATGTTGTGATAACACCAACCGGCTCCGGAAAAGATTTCAATCCACGCTCCCCGCGGGGGGAGCGACACACGGGTACGTGCTGGGGCTGGCGTGCGTCCGAACTATTTCAATCCACGCTCCCCGCGGGGGGAGCGACTGTGGACGAGGTTTTACCCGGGGACACCTTCGAAATATTTCAATCCACGCTCCCCGCGGGGGGAGCGACGCCTGGACGCGTGGCACTACGCGGACTACTATGAAATTTCAATCCACGCTCCCCGCGGGGGGAGCGACCTGCAAATCCCTGTCCGGATGACCCGGAAGAGGTATTTCAATCCACGCTCCCCGCGGGGGGAGCGACATGAAATCGGCGAAAACCTGGCCCTTGGCATCGGCATTTCAATCCACGCTCCCCGCGGGGGGAGCGACATTCTGGATGGAAATACAACCGGCGGGCCTGTGGGATTTCAATCCACGCTCCCCGCGGGGGGAGCGACCCGACCTAACAAACGCTACAGCTGCTACCATCAACATTTCAATCCACGCTCCCCGCGGGGGGAGCGACACAAAGATGCCAGAGAAAATTTCCACAAAGCGACATTTCAATCCACGCTCCCCGCGGGGGGAGCGACCAACCGATTCCCTTCTTGCCGTTGGAGTTGTACGGGAATTTCAATCCACGCTCCCCGCGGGGGGAGCGACGCCACGTAGTTCCGCAGCCATCAATCCCCAGAACGATTTCAATCCACGCTCCCCGCGGGGGGAGCGACCACGCCTAAAATTATGCGAGGAGGCATCAGACTGTATTTCAATCCACGCTCCCCGCGGGGGGAGCGACAAACTCTCCGAGTTTACCACTATCCGCACTTGCGGATTTCAATCCACGCTCCCCGCGGGGGGAGCGACGCCCAAAGCGCTGACGCTTTAGGATATAATTTTTTTTATTTCAATCCACGCTCCCCGCGGGGGGAGCGACGCGAAGCGGCCCTGAATCGCCAATGGCAAGAAGCCATATTTCAATCCACGCTCCCCGCGGGGGGAGCGACCATATGGTTCTTTTTATATCGGATAAGATTCCATTTATTTCAATCCACGCTCCCCGCGGGGGGAGCGACGTGCCGTAAACATCAGAAAAAGTCCTCCTTCCCGCTATTTCAATCCACGCTCCCCGCGGGGGGAGCGACGTAACTTGTTCATTCTACCGCCAACTATACAAAATATTTCAATCCACGCTCCCCGCGGGGGGAGCGACGTTCATCGAAAATTTCAGAGGGAGCAGCATCTTCCATTTCAATCCACGCTCCCCGCGGGGGGAGCGACATGAAATTCTACCGGGTCACTTAATTTAACATCACCATTTCAATCCACGCTCCCCGCGGGGGGAGCGACCTTTTTTGACAGCATGTATAAAGCCAACACCGATTGATTTCAATCCACGCTCCCCGCGGGGGGAGCGACGTTTCCCGAATTCGGTCTTCGATTGGTGTTGTTCATATTTCAATCCACGCTCCCCGCGGGGGGAGCGACTTGTCGGTCAAGCTGTCCTCACACATCTCGAACTATTTCAATCCACGCTCCCCGCGGGGGGAGCGACAGCAAAGACTACCAAAAGCTTGCGGAAAACTTGTGCAGGTTCCCGTAAATGTTAAGGGAACTGTCCGATGAACACCCCTTACGCTTTAGAATTTCTGACGGCCATGAGGGAAAGCGGGGCGCGGGGTGGTGCGAAGCCGCTGGGGATAGACTGGGCGCTTCCCCTTCGCACCGGTGGTTGCTTTCCAGCCTGGAACCACCGGAGCGCTGTCTTTTCCTCTATAAGTATACCGGAAAAAGCGCAAATTGGCAAGATGGAACGGCGTTTCATCCGCCTTCCTCAAGACTGGGCGGCGGTACGCAGCGCTTTTTTCTTGCCTTTGGCTTTTTTGCCGCTGCCGGCGGGGGGCTCGGGGGCCGGCGGGGCGGAAGCCGGGAGGGGCGGTGCGGGCTTCGCGATGGTATGGGAGAGACGGAGGGAAGCCTTGGCGCAGGCGGGGCCCACCATCTCATACAGCACGGCGGAGGACAGGATAATGGTGGACAGCAGGCTGCCCAAGCTTTCCGGAAGGAGACGCTGCCCCAGGGCGGCCAGGCCGATGGAAACCCCCGCCTGGGGGATCAGGGCAAGGCCCAGATACCGGCGCACCGCCGTCGGCGCGCCGGTCAGCCAGGCGCCCAGGCTGGCGCCCGCGTATTTGCCGAGGATCCGCACGAAGAAATAGGTCACGCCGATCACCCCGCCGGTCAGGAGGGAGGGAATGTTCAGCCGCAGGCCGGACAGCACGAAAAAGAGCAGCAGAATGGGCGGGGTGAAGCGGTTGACCTGCTTGAACAGGTTTTTGTTCCCGCCGCAGTTGACATAGGCCGTGCCCAGTGCCATGCAGGACAGCAGCGGGGAGACGTCGAACAGGGTGCACAGACCGGTCAGGCCCATCAGCACGCCGACAACCAGCACCAAACGGTGCTCCTGCGACCGCCGCTCGCTTATCAGCCATTTGAGCAGAAAGCCGAGGCCGACGCCCACGCCCACCGCCAGGATATTGATCACCAGCGGCAGGACGACGGCCCCGGCGTCCATCCGACCAGAGGCGTTCAGACTCTGGGCGATGGCGGCGCAGACACTGAAGGCGATGAGAGCCACCGCGTCATCCAGGGCCACCACCTGCAGGATGGTGTCCACAAAGGGGCCTTTGGCCTTATACTGCCGAATGGTCATGATGGTGGAGGCGGGGGCAGTGGCGCAGCCGATGGCCCCGAGCAGCAGGGAGAAAGAAACGGACAGATGAAACACGCCGATCATGGTCAGGGTGATCAGCAGCGCCGCCAGCAGCGCCTCGAGCAGGGTGATGACCACGATGCCCCAGCCGCTGCGACGAAGGGCGGAAAGCTTGAAGTATTTCCCCACGCCGAAAGCGATGAAAGCCAGGGCCGCGTCGGTGACGAAGTCCATGCCGCTGACCACGCTTGGGGGAACCAGACCCAGGACATAGGGGCCGATGAGAATCCCGGCGAATATGTAGCCGGTAACGTTGGGCAGCTTCAGCTTCTTGGTAATCCGGGTGAGCAGGAAGCCGCTGAACAGCATTACCGCCAGGCTGAGAATCACCGCCGCGTTCGGGTGGGAGGAGGCCAGGTTTTCCAGCAAATGTTTCCCCTTCTTTTCTGTAAAAGTTGTTTGGATACTTGATTATAGCGGGGAAATATGATAAAATCCAATTATAATAATTTGTTACAATATTAAGAAATGTTATAATGCGAGGAGGCGGGCGGCTCATGATCGATCCGAAGGTGGTGTCGCTTCTGACCCTGATACAGACCGGCAGCTACACCCGGGCGGCCAAGGAGCTCTGCCTATCTCAGCCGGCGGTCAGCCATCACATCCGGCAGCTTGAGGAAGAATACGGTATCAAAATATTTTATAAGGACAGGAAAGAACTCAAACCGACGCCGGAGGGGGCGGTTCTTGTCAAATACGCCCGACGGGCGCTGGCGATCCACAACAGCTGCAAGCAGGCGATCGAGGACTGCCGCAGCCAAATCCGGCGGTTCACGGTGGCCATCACCCCCACGGCGGGCGAGAACCGGATTCCCCAGATGCTGGCCACCTACTGCAGCCTATACCCCCATGTGCATATCAACGTTTTCACCGATACCATTCAAAATATTTATAATACCCTCAAGTCCTATGAGGCGGACATCGCGGTGGTGGAGGGGCAGATCGACCATCCGGATTTCACCTCGGTGCTGCTGGACACGGATTACCTGTGTCTGGCGGTGGCGCCGGGGCACCGGCTGGCGGGACGGAGCAGCGTGGCGCTGCCGGAACTGAAAAACGAAAAGTTCATCCTGCGCTCCCGGGCGGCGGGAACCCGCACGCTGTTTGAAAACTATCTGATGAGCCATTCCGAGAGTATCCGGAGCCTCAACGTCATCATGGAGATGGACAGCGTGGCCACCATCAAGGAACTGGTGGCGCTGGGGATGGGTATCACGGTCATCGCGCACAGCGCCTGCCGGGAGGAAGAGCTGGCGGGACGGCTGGCGGTCATTCCCATCGAGAACGCCCGCATGATGCGGGAGATCAACATGGTGCATCACAAGAGCTTCACCCACACCGAAATCCTGGAGGAATTCCGGCGGATTTACACCGCTATTCAGTCGGGGCAGCCCCTGGCGCCGGCGGCGGAGGACGCGGCGCTGGTTTGAGAACGGGGCGGCTTTTCCTTCCATTCTATGCGGCCGGCTTTGAAAAAACCGGCCGAAATCGCACATAGTATTTGCAAAAGGCCGGGAAAGCGGGTATAATGGGGAGCAAAGCGTTATGCCTGGCCGGTGGGGACCGTCCCGCCAGGCCGGATACCAGTTTACCGTTACACATGGTCGTCCGGGCAAGGGCGGCGACTCGAATCACTCTGTCTGGAGGATCACCGTGGATACCAACACGAAGGACAACCTATTAGAGGTCAAGGATTTGACCGTGCGGTTCGGCAGCGCCAAGCAGGCGGTGACGATCATCCGCGATTTGAATTTTTCCGTGGCCCGGGGCGAAACCCTGGGTATCGTCGGGGAGAGCGGCAGCGGCAAGAGCGTCACCTCCCTGGCCATTATGCGGCTGCTCTCTCCCGTCAACTCCCTGGTGGAGGGGAAAATCGAGCTGGAGGGGACGGATCTGCTGGCGCTGCCCGCGAAGGACATGGTGGGGATACGGGGCAACGACATCTCCATGATTTTTCAGGAGCCCATGACGTCGCTCAACCCCATTAAGACCTGCGGCAAGCAGATTATGGAGCCCATGTTTTTACATACCTCCATCTCCAAGGAGGAGGCGAAGGCCAAGGCGGTGGAGCTGCTGCGCCTATGCGGCATCCCCGACCCGGAGCAGCGGTTTCACGAGTACCCTCATCAGATGTCTGGCGGGATGCGGCAGCGGATCATGATCGCCATGGCCCTGGCCTGCAACCCCAAGCTGCTCATCGCCGACGAGCCGACCACGGCCCTGGACGTGACCATCCAGGCGCAGATCCTAGAGCTGATGAAGAAGCTGAAGGATTCCCACGACATGGGCATCATCCTCATCACCCACGATCTGGGAATTGTGGCGGATTTCTGCGATCGGGTGCTGATCTTTTACACGGGGCAGATCGTGGAGAGCGCGCCGGTGCGCGATCTATTCCGCGAGCCGCTGCATCCCTACACCAAGGGGCTTATCCGGGCCCTGCCGAAAATCAGCGAGCAGACCGACCGGCTGGAGGCCATCGAGGGCATGGTGCCCGACGCGGACCAGATGCCGGAGGGCTGCCATTTCCATCCCCGCTGCCCGTATGCGACGGATCGCTGCCGGAAGGAAGCGCCTGCGCTGACGCAGACGCCGGACGGCCGCTGCGTACGCTGCTTTCTGTATGGGGAGGTGACGGCATGACCGACGAATTTCACAACGACATCCCCGCCGCGCCCAAGGAACGGGAGGCGGAGCGGGAATCGGAAATCGCCGCTGGGGTGTACGCGGGACTGACCGCCGACACCGGCATCGATGAAAAAGCGGCCCGGGCCGTGCCGGTGGCGGGGGAACGCGCCGAAACGACGACGACGCCCGCCGCCGCGGATTCGCCCGTGCTCGTGGAGCTGCAGGACGTGCGGCAGCATTTCCTCATCCGCAAGGCCAAGGGGAAAAAGGCCACCCTGAAGGCGGTGGATGGGGTGTCCTTCTCGATTTACAAGGGGGAGACCTTCGGCCTGGTGGGGGAATCCGGCTGCGGCAAAAGCACGCTGGGCAAAACCCTGCTGCGCCTCTATCCCCTGACGGGGGGACAGGTGCTGTTCGACGGGGAGGACATCTCCGCCCTGAGAGGCAAGGCGCTCAAGGACTTCCGCACCAAGTCCCAGATGATTTTTCAGGATCCCTCCTCCTGCCTGAACCCCAGGAGGCGGATACTGGACATTCTGATGGAGCCCTACGCCATCCACAGGCTGTACACCAAGGAGGAGCGGCGCGAAAAGGCCATGGAGCTGTGCGACCGGGTGGGGCTGTCCCGGGCGTATCTGACCCGGTATCCCCACGAGATGTCGGGCGGGCAGAAGCAGCGCGTCGGCATCGCCCGCGCGCTGGCCCTGCGGCCCAAGCTGGTGGTCTGCGACGAGCCGGTATCGGCGCTGGACGTGTCCATCCAGGCCCAGGTTATCAACCTGCTGGCCGATTTGCAGGAACAGATGGGGCTGACCTACCTGTTCATCTCCCACAATCTGAGCGTGGTCAAGCACTGCTGCCAGCGCATCGGGGTGATGTATCTGGGGCGGATTGTGGAGCTGGCACCGTCGGCGCGGATATATGAAAACGCGGGGCATCCCTACACCCAGGCGCTCATCTCCGCCATTCCGAAGGTGGAGGCCGCCATGGGAGAGAAGGAAGAACGGATTCTGCTGGGCGGGGATCTGCCCAGCCCCACCAACCTGCCGGACGGCTGCGCGTTCCACACCCGCTGCCCCTACGCCACCGATCGGTGCCGGCAGGAGCGGCCGGAGCTGACCGAAAGGGAGCCGGGGCATTTCGTGGCCTGCCATCTGGCGAAAGACTAGAAACCAAGAGTGAGACGCGAGACGCGCTTCGCTTTGGAAATAGGCAAAGAGGAGGAGACATATGAAGAAGACCAAACGCATTCTCAGCGCGGCGCTGGCCGCGGTTTTGCTGGCAACGGCGGCGGCCGGCTGCCAAAAGAGCGAGCAGGGCGCGGCCAACGGCAAAACCGTGATCGTCGGCGCCGCCACCGACCTGAAGACCCTGGACACCGGCTACATGTACGAGGTGTACGGCAACATGGTATCCTATTCCCTGTACGACATGCTGTTCCGCATCGAGGGGGAGGACATGAGCAACCCCAAGCCGTCCCTTGTCACTGACAAGTGGACGCTGGACGAGACGGGCACGATCTACACCCTGCCCATCCGGGAGGGCGTAAAGTTTTCCAGCGGCAACCCCCTGACCGCCGCGGACGTGGTATGGAGCATTCAGCGGGTCATGGGCCTGAAGGACTCAAGCAACCAGGCGCATGTGGCGGGCATTCAATCGGTGGAGGCGAAGGACGATCACACCGTGGTCATCACCCTGAAGGCCCCCGACGCGTCCTATCTGACCAAGCTGGCGTCCAACGCCTACTGCATCCTGGACAGCAAGCTAGTCAAGGAGAACGGCGGTTCCACCGAGGCGGGCAAGGACACCGCCCGGGAGTATCTGAACAAAAACTCCGCCGGTTCCGGCCCCTTCATCCTGGAGAGCTGGACGCCGGAAAATGAGCTGAGCATGAAGAAGAACCCCAACTACTGGGGTTCGACCGGCAATGTGGAGCGGGTCGTCATCAAGGAATACGACGACGCCAACACCCAGATCCAGGCCCTGGAGAAGGGGGAAATCGACATCGCCCTGTCGGTCAACAGCGACAACGTGGCCCAGCTGAAGGGCAAGGACGGGGTCACCATCAAAAACGCCCAGGCGGCGGTGTGCTCCTTCCTGCTGATGAACAACGACCCGGCCATCGGCAAGGAAATGGCCAACCCGAAGGTACAGCAGGCCGTCCGGTACGCCATCGACTACGAAGGGCTGAAAAAGATGTGCGGCGAGGGCGCGAGCCTGCCGCTATCCATCGTGCCGCAGGGGTTTGTGGGCGCGAAGAACCGGCCCGACAACTACCGCAATCTGGACAAGGCCAAGGCGCTGATGAAGGAAGCCGGCTATGAAAACGGGTTCACCGTGGAGCTGACGGCGGCCAACTTCGACACCGAGGGCATGAAGTGGCCGGACATCGCGCAGAAAATCCAGGCCGACTTGAAGGAAATCAAGATCGATGTGAAAATCGTCACCTCCGAGTTCTCCGTCATGGTGGATCCGTATCGGAAGGGCGAGCTGCCCTTCCTGGTGATGCATTGGAGCCCCGACTATTTCGACATCAACAACCAGCTGGCCTTCCTGCCGGGCAGCACCGTGGGCGAGCGCGCCAAATGGGCGGCGGACGGCCATCAGGACATGATCGATCTGGGCAACAAAATCATCGGCGAGAGCGACAAGACCCTGCGGGCCCAGTATAGCGAACAGCTGCAGGATCTGATGGCGGAAAACAGCCCCTATGCCTTCCTGCTGCAGCATCCGAAGGTGTACGCCTACCGTACCAACCTGAGCAACGTTTCCTACTGCGACCTGTGCAAGATCCAGCTTAAGGATCTGACTGTCAACTGAATTCCGACTGCGAAAGGACGGCTGCCGGCCGGCGGCCGTCCTTTCGCAGCCATGGCTGCCCCTTTTGCATCCCATACGGCCGAGGGCGGTATAGGATGCAAAAACGGCAGAATGCGGCTGTTTCCCGGCGGGCGGCTCTTTCGCGTCCGCTTATATTCCCTGGAAAGGATGTGCGGCTTTTTGGCTCGCTACATTGCACGAAGACTCGGCCTGATGGTGCTGCTGCTCTTCGGTGTCTCCCTGATGGTCTTCCTGATTTCCCACCTGGTGCCCAGCGACCCGGTGGGCGCTAACCTGAGCGCCACGGCCCAGAACAATCCCGAGGTGGTGGCCGCCTTCAAGGCCAAGTGGGGGCTGGACAAACCGCTGTATCAGCAATATTTCATCTATGTGGGTAACCTGCTCAAGGGAGATATGGGCAACTCCATCCGCACCGGGCGGCCGGTGCTGGAGGATCTGCTTCAGTATTTCCCCGCGACGGTGGAGCTATCGGTGTTCGCCATGCTCATCGCCATTGTGCTGGGGATACTCTTCGGCGTGATATCCGCTGTCTTCCGCAACAAGCCGGCGGATCAGATCCTGCGGGGCGTGTCGGTCAGCGGCGTGTCCATTCCCAGCTTCTGGTTCGCGCTGCTGGTACTGTATGTCTTTTCCAGTGTGCTGGGATGGTTCCCCAGCGGCGGCAGGCTGGATCCCCGGGCGGGGGCGGTGACGGGCGGAACCGGGCTGTATGTGCTGGACGGGCTGCTGTCGGGCAACTTCTCCATGGTGGGGGACGCGCTGTCCCATCTGCTGCTGCCGGCGCTGGTGCTGGGCTTCTTCACCATGGGGCTCATCACCCGGCAGACCCGCAGCAATCTGCTGGAGACGATTTCCACCGATTATATCCGCACGGCCCGGGCCAAGGGGATGAGCGAGCGGCGGGTCATCACCCACCACGCGCTGGGCAACGCCCTTATCCCGGTCATCACCGTGGCGGGGATGGGGTTCTGCAACCTGCTGGGCGGTATGGTGTTCGTGGAGAAGATTTTCGCCTGGCCGGGCATCGGGCAGTACGCGTATCTGTCGGCCACCACCCTGGATTTCCCGGCCATCTGCGGCGTGTCGCTGCTGATCGCCCTGACCTATGTGGTCATTAACCTTGTCATCGACATTCTGTATGGGATCATCGATCCCCGGGTGCGGTATCAATAACTCACAGAATCGAGATGAAAGGAAGGAACCCTCATGGAATTTTTTAAAACGGTATTCAGACAAAAGAATTTTATGTTCAAGCTGGGGATTATCGTCTGCCTGCTGTGGGTGATCGTCGCTTTCATCGCGCCGTTCATCGCCCCGGCCGATCCGCTGGCGCAGAATCTGGACATGCGCTTTCAGCCGCCGGGGGCGGCACACTGGTTCGGCACCGACAGCCTGGGGCGCGATGTATTCAGCCGGGTGCTGTACGGCAGCCGGATCTCCATCACGGCGGGGCTTATCACCGTGCTGATTTCCTTCGGCATCGGCCTGCTGTACGGCGGGGTGGCCGGCTATGTCGGCGGGATCGTGGATGACGTGATGATGCGTTTCAGCGAGATGATCCAGTCCTTCCCTCCCCTGATCCTCGCCATGGTCATCGCCGCGGCCATGGGGCCGAGCATCGTCAACTCGGTGTTCGCCATGGCGATCATCTGGTGGCCGAACTACGCCCGGCTGACCCGCAGCATCGTCATTTCGGTCAAGGAGAACGACTATGTGACGGCCAGCCGGCTGATGGGGGCGTCCCGGGTGCGGATCCTGTTCCGGGAGATTCTGCCCAACAGCATCGGGCCGCTGGTGGTCATGTCCACGCTGGACTTGGGTAACGCCATTCTGATGTTCTCCGGTCTGTCCTTCCTGGGGCTGGGCGTGCAGCCCCCGACGCCCGAATGGGGCGCCATGGTCAGCGACGGGGTGGCCACCTTCCAGAACTGGTGGATTTCCACCTTCCCGGGCCTCGCCATCTTCACCGTCGCCATGGGCGCCAATTTCATCGGTGACGGGATGCGGGATTATCTCGACCCCAAGCTGCGTCAGCAGATGTAAATTCATAAAAAGGCGGGATTTGCTATGACTCTACTCGATGTATCCAAGCTGGACGCCGTGGGAGCGCCGCTTTACGACATGCGGAAGATCTTCCAGATCGACGCGCCGGCCTCCAAGATATCCTTCAGCCTCATCACCATCCATCCCGGGTCCCGGGTGCCGGAAGTCGGGGACGGGTTCCACACCGGCGACGAATACTCCTATTTCCTGGAGGGGGAGGTCTACACCGTCAGCGGGGACGATGTGGGCACCGTGGGGGCGGGCATGGCCACCCTTATCCCCCGTGGGGAGCATCACTGGTGCGAAAACCGGACGGATAAGCCCTGCACCCTGGTGTGCATGATGGTGGAGCCGTAAGGAAAGGGATGACGCGCGTATGAACAAGCAGCGGCTCCAGCGGGTGCTGGACAACATGGAGGCCCAGGGGCTTGATCAGATTCTGGTCACCTCCACCGCCTCCGTCTTCTACCTGACCGGCTACTGGATCGAACCACACGAGCGGATGCTCGCGCTATACATCGACAAAAACGGCCGGACGGCGCTTTACGGCAACGAGATTTTTGGTGTGGAGGCCACGGCGGATCTGCCGGTCATCCCCCACGCCGACAGCGCCGATCCGGTGGCGGATTTGGCCGCCGCACTCGCCCCCGGCCGGCTGGGGGTGGACAAATTCTGGCCCAGTAAGTTCCTTATCGGCATCATGGAGCGCCGCCCCGACATCCGGCCGGTGCTGGGCTCCGGCCCCATCGACGCGGCGCGGCGCTACAAGGATGAGGCGGAGCGGGACGCCCTGCGCCGGGCCTCCAAAATCAACGATATCGTGGTGGAAACCGCCATCGGCGCCCTGGCCGACGGGGCGGTGGAGGCCGAGCTGGCCGCCCTGGTCAATCGGACATACCTGCAAAATGGGGCGGACGTGTCCGACGGGCCGCAGCTGGTCTGCTTCGGCGCCAACGCCGCCGATCCGCACCACGCCCCCGGACACGACACGGTCAAGCCCGGCGACTGCGTGGTTTTCGACATTTTCACCCCCATCCGGCGGTATTGGTGCGACATGACCCGCACCGTCTATTTTAAGGAGGCGGGCGAGGAGGAACGGCGGATTTACGCCCTGGTGAAAGCCGCCAACCAGGCGGGCATCGACGCGGTGCGCCCCGGCGTGCCGCTGCGGGACATCGACCGGGCGGCCCGGCGGGTCATCGAGGAGGGCGGCTACGGCCCCTACTTCACCCACCGGCTGGGCCACGGCATCGGCCTGGAATGCCACGAGCCCCCGGACGTCAGCGCTGGCTCGGACGCGATAGCCGAGCCCGGCATGGTCTTTTCCATCGAGCCGGGCATCTATCTGCCCGGGCGCACCGGCGTGCGCATCGAGGATCTGGTGCTGGTGACCGAAACCGGCTGCGAAGTACTCAACGCCGCGCCGAAGGATCTGCGCGTGGTGGGATAAGACAAAACAAGGAGGAGGATTCCCGCGGGAACCCTCCTCCTTGTTTTGGGCTTTGGTATAAAAGCGCTCTCAATTCAGGTTTTGCTTCTGGGATAGGGGGCTTTCTCGTCGGTCAGGCCCAGCAGATAGTCGGTGCTGGTGCCGAACAGCCTGGCCAATTTTATAAGCGATGCAACCGGTATATTGCATGTGCCGAGTTCATAACCAGAATATGTCGTCTGATGCACATGCAGCCATTCCGCCATTTCTTTTTGTGATTTATCCGCGTCCTCCCTCAGGCCGCGCAGATGCTCCAACATGGCTTTCACCTCAAGCCTATTATGGCTTAAGGGTTATACCCTTATTGGCTTTTAAGCATATTTTCCTTATAATAAAGTCAATGGAGGAATTCATATGAACGACGACATGCAAAAGTAGATAAAGAAGCACTTTCGTCAAATGGACACGCTCTTTCAACCATACCAACTAGATAGTTTTCTTCGGACTCCGGACGATGCCCTAGAAGATACCTTTTTTGAATTTACGACGCCCGTTATTTATCATTGTCTTATTAGAGATCCCTATCTCCTATATCTTTTCGTGCAACAGGGCTGGCACGCTTTGGACTGTATGGCATGGTGTCTGCTTCGATGCTACCACGCCTATAAACAGCCATAGAAAACTCCCGGCGGGCAGGCCCGCCGGGAGTTGATTATTTCAGGAACACCAGGGCCGTCATGCCCGCGCCGGTGTGGGTGCCGATGATCGGGCCGATTTTGGAAATCAGCACGTCCTTGACCAGGCCGGTCTGCCGCACCAGGTCCGCCAGGGTTTCGGCGTCCGCCGGGTTATCGGCGTGGGCGACGATGGCAGTCTGCCCCTCCAAATCCTTCCCCTCGGCGGACAAGCGGCTCAGGACGTATTCCAGGGCCTTGCGGCTGCCCCTCACCTTGGCCATTACCGTCAGCTTGCCTTCCCCGTCCACACTGAGTATGGGCTTGATATTCAGCGCGGTGCCGACGATGGCTTCCACGGCCGAGATGCGGCCGCCCCGTTTGAGGTGGTTGAGATCGTCCACGGTGAACCAATGGGCCACGCGGGTGCGGTACTCCATCACCCAGGCGGCCAGTTCTTCCAGAGACAGGCCCTCCAGCCGTTTCTTCGCCGCGTAATAAACCAGCAGGCCCTCGCCGATGGAGGCACACAGGGAGTCGATGACGACTATCCGGCGGCCGGGGTATTTTTCCTCCAGCTGCCCTGCCATCAGCATGGCGTTGTTCACCGTGCCGCTCAGGCCGGAGGAAAACGCGATATACAGAATATCCTGGCCCGCCTGCAGAACCGGCTCGAACAGCTCCTCGTAGACCACCGGGGTGATCTGAGAGGTGACGGCCGACGCGCCAGCCCGCAGCTGCCGATAAAACTCCTCTAAGGACAGCTCCCTCTCATCCTCAAAATGGCGGTAGCTGTTCTCAGCCAGGTCGAAATGCATGGGGATGACCTGTATATCCAATTCCTCAATAGTCGTATGGGGCAAATCCAGCGTCGCGTCGGAGAACAGTTGGTAGGCGCTCATTCTCGTCAATCATCCTCTCTGAAAATACACGGATATATCCGTCAAACCGACGGCCCGAACTATTTATTTTGACAAACAAAGCATGTTTGGAGTTTTTACGGCGGATCGGAGGTTACCGGCCATTGAGCTCGGCGAAAAAGGTCACCGCTTCTTTTTGGGCTTTCGCGTGGTAGAGCGCCTGATCCGCTTTCTTGAACAGCTCCTGGAAAGCTCCGGCATCCTGCGGGAACAGGGAAACGCCGATGCTGGTCGTACAGACAAAATCATCGACCTGGAAACGCGTCAGGCCCGCCAGCGTGTCACGCAGCCAGGCGTCGTCCGACAGGTTCTGCACCAGCACAATAAATTCGTCGCCGCCGAACCGGCCGCCGACATCCACCTTTCGAAAGGCCCGCTTGATCCGCCGGGAAATCGCTTTTAGAATTTTGTCGCCTTCATCGTGGCCGTAGGTATCGTTAAAGCCTTTGAAATTATCGATGTCCAGCAGCACCAGAGCGTGCCGCCGATTATCCTTGGACAGAATATCCTGAATGACCGTGGCCGCGTAGTCCTTATTGTACAGGCCGGTGAAGCGATCGAGATTGGCGGCCTTTTTCAGCCGGTCGGTTTTTTCCTTAATATCCGTGATGTCGGTGACAACCCCAATCATCCGGACCGGCCGGCCGTCCTCCAGGATGGGGGTGACGTGAATCCGGCACCAGACAAACGCGGACTGACCAGCCTTCATGCGCGCCTCATAGACAGCCGACTCCCCCTTCAACACACTGGCAAAGGCCTTGGCGATGACCTCTTCATCGTCCGGATGGGAAAAATATCGGCTGACCTGCCGGCGGTACTCTTCCGGCTCCAGAAGGCTGAACGGCTGCACATCCCGCAGAATTTTCTCGCCGGACACGCCGAAAATGATTTCCGCATTTTCAAAAAAGGTGTACAGCTGCCGGGGCAGATCCACCTCGAAAATACAGATTTTCGCCGCGCTCAGCGCAATATGCAGCCGCTCTTTGTACGGCTCGATTTGTTCGGTATCGCTTTGGCCCGTTAGTCTCATTGCCGTACCCATTCTCCAGTCATAGGTCTGTGCGTGTCAGCAGCGCCACGCATTCCACGTGGGCAGTGCGGGGGAACATATCCACAGGCGTCACCTGTCTCACGGCATAGCCCCGCTCGCCGAAAACCCGCAGATCCCGCGCGAGAGTGGCGGGGTCGCAGGAAACATAAACCACCCGGGAGGGCGCCATGAGGGCGACGGTATCCACCACCGCCTCATCGCAGCCCTTGCGGGGCGGGTCGAGAACCACCACGTCGGGGCGCACCCCTTCCGCCCGGAGGCGGGCGGCCGCCTGGCCGGCGTCAGCGCAGAGGAAGCGGGCGTTTTCAATGCCGTTGTCCGCGGCGTTGCGGCGGGCGTCCTCCACCGCCTGGGGCACCACCTCCACCCCGATGACCTGCGCGGCCCGCGCGGCCATGGACAGGCCGATGGTGCCAGTGCCGCAGTACAGATCGAGCAGGGTTTCCTTCCCGGTCAGCGCGGCGGCCTCGGCGGCCAGGGCGTAGAGCCGTTCCGCCTGCTCCCGGTTGACCTGATAAAACGAATGCGGGGACAGCCGAAAACGCAGGCCGCACAATTCGTCGGTGATGGTACCCGGCCCCCACAGGGGGAAGGTCTCCTCCCCGAGAATGACGTTGGTGTCCCGGCGGTTGATATTGACCACCACGGTGGCAAGACCGGGCGCCCGCTCCCGCAGGGCGCTCACCAGGCCCTTGGTATCGGGCAGCTTGCCGGAGGTACACACCAGGCAGACCATGATCTCCCCCGTGGCCCGGGCCTGCCGTATATAGACATGGCGCAAAAGGCCCTGCCCGCTCTCCTCGTCATAGGCGGGCACGCCCGCCCGTTTCGCCCAGCGGAGCACCTCGTCCAACACATCTCGGAAGATCTCCGGCTGCAGACGGCAGTCCCGCTGCTCGACAACCCGGTGGCTGCGGGGAGCGTAAAAGCCGGCTAGGAGGCGGTATTCGCCCTGGGCCACCGGATACTGGGCTTTGTTGCGGTATCGATCGGGGGCGGCGGCGCCCACGATGGGACAGGGTGTCAACTCCAGGGCACCGATCCGCTTTAACGCGTCGGCCACCCGCTGCTCCTTGACGCGCAGCTCGGCCTCATAGGACAGGTGCCGGTAGGCGCAGCCTCCGCAGCGGCCGAAGGCCGCGCAGTCCGCCGCCTCGTCCGCCGGCAGCCGGTCGGCGGAGGGCTCCAGCAGCTCGCTCAGCCGGCCGAAGGCATGGGTTTTCTGCACCTTGACGATATGGCAGCGGATCCGATCGCCCACAGCCGTAAAGGGAACGAACACGGCCAGGCCAGGCCCGCCGTCCTCCTGGACCCAGCGGCCCACGCCGCTGCCCTGCGCGGACATGCCGGTGATGGCCAGCTCAATCTCCTGATTCTTTTCCAAAGGCATGCCGTCCCCTCCCAATCTTTTTTATTGTACACACTTCCCTGACAAATAGCAAGAGATTTTCATAAAAAGCGCAAAGGAGGCGGCCGCCGAACGGCAGCGCCTCCTTGTCACAGGATATCCTATTTAACCGAGGTCTTTTTGGTCATCAGCCACCGGGCCGCCACCAGGAAAGCGGCGGCAAGGAGGAGATCCATCGCCAGGTTGCCCATGCCGATGGTGACGTTCATCAGGTCAGACGATCCGCCTCCGGAAATCCGGAGGCTCTCAATGAGAGTCCCCCACATGTTTTCAAAGACGAAGGAGGCGCCGTCCGCGCCGATGCGCAAGCCCAGGGGGACAATCAGCATGGCCACCACCTCCAGCAAGCCGGCCACCATCGTCGTGCAGAAGTAAAAGAGCACGGAGAACAGGACGCTGTTGCTGGAAAAGGTCTTGGTATTGGCCAGGGTGATGGCAAAGTACAGCTCGCCAATGGTCAGGGCCAGGCCAATCAGCATGGACACGCCGACGTAGACGCCCATCGTGACCAGAGAGCCGCCCAACTGTTCATTGAGCCCTTTAAAGAACTCCTGTGCGCCCATCAACTGCATGGTGCCCAGGATAGCGAGCAGGGCCATCAGCATACCGGCGAACAGCAGGACATAGGCGGTAATCGCCTTGGACAGGATGATTGAGCCCTTGCCCACGGGCAGGGTCTGAATGAGGTAGCCCTCGGCGCCGAACACGCCCTTATAAAAGCGGAGAATGGCGGTGATCAGAGCCACCACGACGGAGGCGCAGCCCACCAGGGCCAGGAACACGGCGCAGGTGGTGGCCAGCTGGCTGATGCCGATGGCTTTGGCGGCCCAGCCCGCGCCGTACAGCAGGGCCATGGCGACAAGGCAGATAGGCAGGATGAGCAGGCTCGCCCGGAATTCGTATTTCAGCAGTTTCCTCAGCATTTGAAAGCCTCCCTAAAATAAGCGTCCAGGGACATGCCCGACTTATCCCGGATATTGTCCGCGCTGTCCGCCACCAGCAGCTGGCCGTAGCTCATAATAATCACATCGTCGAAAATCCGCTCCACGTCGTACACCAGGTGGGTGGAGAGCATGACGGTGGCGTTCTCGCTGTAATTGCCCAGAATGATATCCAGGATGGAATCCCGCGCCGCCGGATCGATGCCGCTGAGTGGTTCGTCCAGGATGTACAGCTTGGCGGCCCGGGACATGACCAGAATCAGCTGAAGCTTTTCCTGCATGCCCTTGGACATGGATTTCAGCTTCATCTTCTCATCCAGGCGGAAACGCTGCAGCATCTCAGCCGCCTTCTGCCGGTCGAAGTCCGCGTAAAAATCGCGGAACATATCCAGGGCGTCCTTGGCCCGCATCCAGTCGCTCAAATAGGTTTTCTCGGGCAGATAGGAAACGATGGACTTGGTATACACGCCCGGCGCCTGCCCGTCGATGGTCACGGTGCCCTGATAATCGCTGATGAGGCCCGTCAGGATTTTAAACAGGGTGGTTTTGCCGCATCCGTTGGGACCCATGACCCCCACGATCCGCCCGCTGTTCACCGTCAGGTTCAGCGACTGCAGCACCGGCCCGCGGCCGTAGGACTTGTTGAGATTCTCAATCGTAACGAGTGCGCTGCTCATTCTTGTCAACCCTTTCTTGCCGCCCTCCTCTGGCGCGACGCGCGTCGCGCCGGAAAAGCGGAGTTATCCCTGCAGGTACTGCCGCAGCTCCCGCAGGATGTCTTCGGTGGTTTTGTAGCCCATGTGCTCCATCTGCTCGACGAAGGCAGCCATGAGCTCTTCCCCCATCTGCCGGCGCGTCCGCTCTATCAAGGCCGCGTCCCGCGTGATATACCGGCCGGTGGTCCGCTCGCTGAACAGCAGGCCGTCCCGCTCCAGCTCGGACAGAGAGCGCTGCATGGTGTTGGGATTGACCCCGAACTCCACAGCCAACTCCCGCACGGCCGGTATACGCTCACCAGCCGCCCATTGCCCCGACAATATACGCAGCTTAATCTTATTCATAATCTGTGTATATATCGGTGCGCCGGAATCGAACTGGTTATCTGCAAACATCCGCACACCTCCCTTTCGTATTATTGTATTAAGCATCTAATACAATAATACATCTCTTTTCCCATTTGTCAAGGGCTTCATTGGAATTTAAGAATTGAGACTGTCGAAAAAGTATAGCGGAGGGAGGGGGAGGTGTGCGGCACGAAGGCAGAGCCTTCGTGCTGGGAACACGTCAGGGTTCCCTCCTCGCGCAACAATCGCTCGCCCGCAGGCGTCAAAAGTGGGGAAAATCTTTCGATTTTCCCCACTTTTGCTCAGCTTGGCGTAAATGGACGGCGTGAGCCGGACTTTTTCGACAAGCTGAAATCCGGAGCGCGAACGCTCCGGATTTTTATCCCAATAAGGCTTCGACCTGTTCGACGGAGAGCTTGAAGGGCTGGGCGTACCGGCTCTTGGCGCTTACGCCGGTGCAGGAGAAGGTTTCGATGACGTTCTGCCGGATTTGGGCGGGGCGTTTCTCGATAATACCCCGCAGGATCCGGCATTTGGCTTCCCAGGTGGCCATATTGCCCAGACCCGGCCACCGCTCAAAATGGGCGGGCATTTCGGCCCGGATTTCCGCCACCATGGCGTCATATACGCTCAGCAAGCGCTCGGTGGAATAGGTGGTTTTCAACCGCGTTCCATAGGTGGAAATAAATTTGTCCCGGAAGGCGGTGTTGTGCATCAGGCCGCGCATGAGGTCGGTGCTGAACATATGGCCCACGCCGTGGCCGTTCGGGTTGATGATTTCCTCCACCATGTTCCAGGTGTGAGTGCCGGGCCAGAGAGCCCAGTCCTGATCGAACACGACCCAGCGCCACTTCGCGCCGTCCGCGCGTTCCCGGTAAAATTTGATATTGCCGGTATCGGTGTTGCCGAAAAAGGAGATGGCGATCCAGTAATCGATAAGTTCATCCACATCCACCAGGGAGGCCACGTGATCATAATTCTCCTGTTTGGACAAATCGTGGGTCTTGACGTACTGCAGCAGTTCCTTATACGCGGTCAGGCTGCCGGACATGAGGATGCTTTCGCCCTTGATCATATCGATGGTATCCTCGTCCGCTCCGGTGCGGTTGGACACGTAGGATTCGCAGATTTTCTCCCTCAGATCGTACAGGCCGTAATATTCGCCGTTGATATACACGACCACCGGACGATAGTCCATGAAATCCACGTCGGCCTGGCCCTTAATCGTCCGGGCCACAAAGGCATCCCGCAGATGGGCGTGGGATCCGTCCTGCCCGGCGTTGCGCAGCACCAACTCGGAATAGACGTTGGTGGCGGCGTCCTGCCCGAACAGGGGGTAGCAGAACTCCTTGGGGCCGTACCGATCCCGCAGGTTGATGGACAGGCTTTTCTGATCCATCGCGCGGCTGTACTGGCCGAACACCTTGACACCCGCGTTGAATTCCAGCTGGGCCACGCCGTTTTCGTCCACATATTCGAAATGGACCGGCCGCTCCCAGTCCTTCCAAAAGTTCGCGCCGGTGTGTGGGAATGTGTCGGTATAGCCGGGACCCTTTTCGAGGATGCCGGTGTTATAGTCGAAGAGATTGGCCGGATCGGTGGACAGGAAGATGACCGGCATGGCATGCCGGCGGCCCACCAGGTAGCTGCCCGCGCTGTCCTCGGAGGGGAGGCGGCCGTCCATAAAGGCCCGGGCCCGGATGGTTATATTCTTGGACACGGCGATTTCCCCCTGATACACAGGAGAGCTCGCCGTGGGTGCGCTGCCATCGGTGGTGTAGCGGATGGTGGCACCGGGGCAGGTGATGGACACCTTGCCGCCGCCCTCCAGATACCCGCTGGACACGGAGAACACCGGCGTGGGCGCGGGACCCTTCAGGCCGGCGGCGGGGTTGGCCGCGCCGGGGGTGGGCTTATCGAAATAGTACACCTGCGGGTCGGCGTCCGACACCCTGCCGCTGGACTGGGCGTCGTCCAGGCGGCCGGACTGCACATCGTCCACCACCCGGCCGTCCGGCGCGAGGAGATAGAGATGCTCCCCGTACCGGCCCAGGCCCATGGCGATGAAAATCTCCTTGGTGCGGGTATTGTAGCTATCCGTGTCGCCGCAGAAAACGAGCTTGTATTCCCCCGGCGCCAGTTGGACGTTGGGAAGGGTTTTGTATGCGGCGGGATCCTCCTTTTTAGAAAGCCTGTAGCCGTTCAGGCTTACAGGCTTGTCTGTGGGGTTATGTAGTTCGATATAGTCGTAATACTGGCCGTTGGCTGCCTTGACGCCCGTGCGGTTGACCGCCGCCACCTCGGAAATAACGGCCTCCTTATTTTTCGGATACCGGGCGCTGTCGATGGAATCGAAGCTCTGGGTATCGTTAGCCTTGCCGGGGGTGGGCTTGGGATAGAACACCCATTTTCCCGCGTCCTGCGCCGAACGGCCGCAGGACAGATTCGAGGTCAGGTCGTTGACGGTGCAGTCGTCCACCTTTTTGCCGTCGGCCGCGTAGAGCGTCAGGCTGGGCTCCTTGCCGGACAGGACGAAATCCGCGTGGAGGGGGCCGCCGGCGGCATAGGTTTTGGTTTTGCCCGACAGGTAGATCACCTGATAGCCGCCCGCCGGGATGGAGACGGCGGGGAATGTCCATTTATCGGTTTTCGCCGGGTCGTCCGACAGGGTGAAGGAGGCCAGGGACAGCTCCTTGTCCCCGTAGTTATGCAGCTCCACCCAGGCGGTGAACTCCCCGTCCTCGTCGGCGAGAGTGACGCTGCCCTTGGTGGCGTACTCATTCAGGCGCACCTTCGCGTCGGCGGCCGCCACCCCGTCGCCGCGCACGGCGGGGGTGTAGGTTTCCGCATTGGCGGCGCCGGGCGTGGGCTGCTTGAAGTAGACGGTTTTGCCCTGTGCGTCGGGGCCGCAGGTGGTATTGTCCGGCAGATCCCGCACCTCCACGCGGCTGATTTCCCGGCTATGGGGATCGTAGAGAACAATATCTTCTTTTTGGGAATTGATGCTGAAAGGCATATGAACGACCCGGTTCTCCGCGTCCACCCGCTCCGTGCCGGAAGCGAAGACCACCAGATAGTCCCCGGCCCCTATCTCCATCTCCGGGAAGACGAATTTTCCTTTTTTCCGGCTGTCGTCGGTCAGGGAATAGCCCTTCAGGCCTATGGCTTTATCCGTGGGGTTGTGCAGCTCGATCCAGTCGGGGTAATTCCCCTCGTCGTCCGCGAGCGCGCCGTTATTCTTGGCCATCACCTCGGAGATGATCAGGCCGTCCGAGGCCGCGCCGCCCGGCGCGCAGGCGGAAAGAATCAGCGTTATGAAAAGCAGCAGGGCCGTCGGCAGGGCCCAGCGTTTATCGATCATGGATTCACACTTCCTCGCTTTTTCGACATACCTTCATTATACCAGAGCAGGGGGCCGGGCACAAGGTGCCTCGGCAAGTTTTACAACCCGTTGGCAAACGTAAAGAAGATGAGGCAGCCCGCGGCGGGACGTGAGCTGCCTCAGGGAATTTACGCCAGGCCCAGCAGGCGGGCGCCGTTTGCCACCAGCAGGCAGACGAGCATGCCGATGACGGTGGGGACGGCGAAGGAAACCGCCGTCCACTTGAGGCTTTGGGTTTCCTTATGAATGGTCATGCAGGTGGTGGAGCAGGGCCAGTGCATCAGAGAGAAAAGCATAGTGCACACGGCGGTCAGCCAGGTCCAGCCGTTATTGGTCAGCAGGGTGTGCAACTCGTTAAGATTGCTCATGTCGGTAAGGCTGCCCTGGGCCATGTAGGCCATGATGATGATGGGAATGACGATTTCATTGGCCGGAAAGCCGAGGATGAAGGCCATCAGAATGGTGCCGTCTAGGCCTAGCAGGCGGCCGAAGGGATCGAGAAACTGGGAGCAATGGGCCAGTAGGCTCATATCCCCCACCGTCACGTTGGCCATCACCCAGATAATCAGGCCCGCCGGCGCGGCCACCGCCGCGGCCCGGCCCAGCACGAATAGCGTGCGGTCGAAGATAGAGCGGACGATGACCTTTCCCACCTGGGGCGTCCGGTAGGGCGGCAGTTCCAGCGTGAAGGAGGAGGGCACCCCCTTGAGAATGGTTTTAGACAGCAGACGGGAGACCAGCAGGGTCATGCCCACGCCCAGCAGGATGACCAGGGTCAGCCCCAGGGCCGAGAGGAAGGAGGAGGCGAAGCCGCCCGCCGTGCCCACAAAGAACATGGTGATGATGGCGATCAGGGTGGGAAACCGGCCGTTGCAGGGAACGAAGTTGTTGGTGATGGTGGCGATGAGCCGCTCTCTCGGAGAATCGATGATGCGGCAGCCCACCACGCCGGCGGCGTTGCAGCCGAAGCCCATGCACATGGTCAACGCCTGTTTGCCGCAGGCGCAGGCCTTTTTGAAGTATTTATCCAGGTTGAAGGCGATACGGGGCAAGTAGCCGAAGTCCTCCAGCAGGGTGAACAGGGGAAAGAAAATCGCCATGGGCGGCAGCATCACCGACACCACCCAGGCCAGCACCCGGTAGACGCCCAGAACCAGGGCCCCATGGAGCCAGTCGGGGGCGTGCATCCAGGTGAAGAAGTCGGTCAGCCGATCCTGAACCCAGAACAGGCCGTCCGCCAGCCACTGAGAAGGATAGTTGGCCCCGGTAATGGTCAGCCAAAACACCACCAGCAGCAGCGCGAGCATAATAGGAAAGCCGGTGCGTTTGCTGGTCAGGATACGATCCAGCTTCCGATCCCGCGCGTTGTAGCAGGCCCGATCGCAGAACACGGCGTCGGAGCACATTTCCTCCGCCCGCAGCACGATGCAGGAGACCATCACGTCCTTAAAGCGCTCCGCCGACAGGCCCGCATCCGCCATGTGCTGCTTCGCCAACAGGACGGCGTCCGGCAGGCCGGGGATTTCCATCAGCTCGACGCCGACATACTCGCCGACGGCATGCAGCAGGGTATCGTCCCCTTCCAGCAGCTTGAGCGCCACCCACCGGCTGTTCAGGCGGCCGGCCAGAGGCCCCTCCAGCAGCGGCTCCAGCTCCTCGATAGCGGATTCGATAGGCTTGGTATAGCGGATTTTCGTGGGGTGCGTTTTCTCCCCGGCGACCACCCGCGCCGCCGTGTCCATCAGCTCATCCAGCCCCTTCCGGCTGCGGGCGCTGGCGCCCACCACCGGCACGCCGAGATTCTCGGACAGCTGGTCAAAATCAATGCGGATATTCTTTTTCTTGGCCTCGTCCATCAGGTTGACGCAGACCACCACCCGGTCGGTGATTTCCATGGTTTGCAGCACCAGGTTCAGGTTGCGCTCCAGGCAGGTGGCGTCGCAGACCACCACGACGCCGTCCGCTCCGCCGAAGCAGATAAAATCCCGGGCCACCTCTTCCTCGGCGGAATGCGCCATGAGGGAATATGTACCGGGGATATCCACCAAAATGGTGTGCATCCCCTTATGGGTGTAGTGGCCCTGGGCGTTGGTAACGGTTTTTCCCGGCCAATTGCCGGTATGTTGATTCAGGCCGGTCAGCTCGTTGAACACGGTGCTTTTCCCCACGTTGGGGTTGCCCGCGAGAGCAATCACCTTATCGCCGTCCTCCCGCTGGATGAAAAGCCCTTTATCCGCCGCGCCCCGGCCGGTGGAACCTGCTGTTAATCCCATCTCCCATCCTCCTCGCTCAAGCTAATTCAGCAGGCCTTCGACGACGATCTGGGAGGAATCCTCCGACCGGATGGCAATAACCGCCCCCCGGATCAGATACGCCACCGGATCGCCCGCCGGGCTTTTCTGCAGGCAGGACACGTCTGTGCCTTCCACCAGCCCGATATCCAGCAGGCGGCGGCGGATGCTGCCGGTGGCCAGCAGTTCGTCCACCCGGACGGTCTGCCCCTCGGCCACGTGGTTCAGCGACATTTTACTCATAAAACTCGTCTCCTAATAATAAGTATAAACAGGAAACAGTGTTGGGCGCGGGAAACTCTTTTTCCCGGAAAGCATCTGTGTTTCCAGATGCAAAACTTGTTTCCTGCTACCAACTTATGCAGGTATGTCCGGGTGGGTGACAGATAAGGAGACGATTTTTTGAACGGGGACAAGGGATTTTATACGCAGATGGGCTACCGGCTGCAGAACGCCGGCGGGCTGACCGACACCATGGAGGATTATCTGGAAATGATCGCGCGCTGCGCGGGGGAAGCCGGCTATGTCCGGATAAACCAGCTGGCCGAAAAGTTGCATGTCCGGCCATCCTCCGCCTCCAAGATGGTGGGAAAGCTCAAGGAGCTGGGTTTGCTGGATTTTGAAAAATACGGGTTAATCGGCATGACGGAGGAGGGGCGGGCCGTCGGGCAGGCCCTGCTGCGCCGTCACGACATTCTGCACCGCTTTTTCTGCCTGCTCAATCAGTCCGTCGACGAGCTGGAGCAGGTGGAACGGGTGGAGCATTTCATCCATCCCGACACGCTGGACCATCTGGAAGCCCTCACCCTGCGGCTGGAAGCGGAGATCCAGGCATAAAAAAACGCCGGGAGACCCAAACGGCTCTCCCGGCGGGGAAATATCCAGCTGTCAGACGGCGGCGATGAGCTCCACTTCCACCAGCACGTTTTTGGGCAGCTGTTTGGCCGCCACGCAGGAACGGGCGGGCTTGCTGACAAAATAGGCGCCGTAAATGGCGTTGAACGCGGCGAAATCCGCCATATCGCTGAGGAAACAGGTGGTTTTGATCACGCTGTCGAAGGAAGCGCCCGCCTCCTCCAGCAGGGCCGCCAGGTTCTGCATCACCTGCTCGGTCTGGCCCTCGATGGTGTCCGCCTCCACCTGGCCGGAGGCCGGGTTGATGGCAATCTGGCCGGAGGTGAACAGCAGACCGCCGTGGACGATCGCCTGGGAATAGGGGCCGATGGCCTCGGGGGCTTTCGCGGTATGAATGGTTTTCATCAGTAGGTTCTCTCCTTTACGATTAAGGTATAGCCCGCGTCGACGAGCGCCTTTTTAATTTGCTCCACGTGGGCGTGATCCCGGGTTTCCAGCACGAGCCGGAGGTAACAGGCGTTGATGTCGGTATCCAAATCCGCCCGATCGTGGTAGACCGAGACCACGTTGCCGCCCTCCCGGGCGATGATCTCCGACACGCCGCTGAGCTGGCCCGGCTTGTCGGCCAATTCGATGGTGATGTCCGCCGACCGGCCCGCCTTGAGCAGGCCGCGGCTGATGACCCGGGACAGGATGGTCACGTCGATGTTGCCGCCAGACACCAGGCAGACCACGTTGCGGCCCTCCACCGGGATTTTATTGAACAGCACCGCTGCCACCGAAACGGCCCCCGCCCCTTCGGCGATCAGCTTCTGCTGTTCGATCAGGGTTAGGATGGCGGTGGAAATTTCGTCGTCGGTCACGGTGACGATTTCATCCACGTATTTCTCGCACAGCTCATAGGTCAAATCGCCCGGCGTTTTGACCGCGATGCCGTCCGCGATGGTGGACACCTGGGACAGGGTTTCCTTCTGGTGCTTTTGCAGCGCGTTGACCATGGAGGCCGCGCCGCAGGCCTGTACGCCGTACACCTTGACGTGCGGGTTCAGGGATTTGATGGCGAAGGCCACGCCGGCAATCAGGCCGCCGCCGCCCACCGGCACCACCACCGCGTCCACCTCGGGCAGCTGATCGAGCAGCTCTAAGCCGATAGTGCCCTGCCCGGCGATGACGTTCTCATCGTCAAAGGGGTGGATGAAGGTATACCCCTTCTCATCCCTGAGCTGCAGCGCCCGATCGTAGGCATCGTCGTACACCCCGTGGACGAGCTCCACCTTCGCGCCGTATTTTTTGGTGGCCTCCACCTTGGAGATGGGTGCGCCATCGGGCAGACAAATGATGGATTTGATCCCGTTCTTGGTGGCGGCGAGGGCCACGCCCTGGGCATGGTTGCCCGCCGAGCAGGCGATAACGCCATGGGATTTCTCCTCGTCGGTCAATTGGGAAATCTTATAGTAGGATCCGCGCACCTTGAAGGAGCCGGTCACCTGCAGATTTTCCGTCTTCAGGTACACCTTGCCGCTGGGATTAATGTTGGGCGCGTGTATCAGGTCGGTCATGCGGATGACGTTTTTGAGCACATACGACGCATGATACACCTTATCCAGAGTCAGCATAGCCATGGCCTCTTTCCTGTAATATAAAAAGCTCCCGCCTCTTTATAGAGACGGAAGCTTCTGTTCCGTGGTACCACCCTACTGCGGCCGCAAGCGGCCCTCGCCCGCATCGAGCCGGATCTCCCGGCGGTAATGCGCTCTCCTGTAACGGGAAGACCCCGTATCCGCTTACTGGGCACTGGGCGGTTCAGCGATCCGCTCGGGGGCGATGGTCCTCTTGCCGGCCTTTTACCGCCTCACAGCACCCGGCGGCTCTCTGAAAAAAGGTTCGGCGGGACAACCCCGTCACAGCGTTTAGAACTGTATTTTCTATAAGGATACGCCTTTTTTCGGCCCTTGTCAACCCCGATTTTTAAAGCCCGGTCAGGCCAGCAGATGGCCGAAACGCGCTTTTATCAGTGCGGCCTTCAGCGGCACATACAGGAGCACCGCCCCCACAATGGAGACCGTGCCGTTGATGAAGGTGGCCGGCAGGCTCATCACCGAAGCCAGCATGGCGGCGGGCAGCTCGGCGCCGCTTATCACCTTGGTGATCACCCCGCCGACGAACTCTCCCACCACGTTAAAGGCGATCCCCGCCGTGGCTCCCAAGGCGGCGAACAGCGTTTCATTGGTCAGCTTTTCCGTGCGGCAGGCGGCAACGGTCAGCGCGGTCAGGAGAACGCCGATGATCAGCAGCAGCACATAGGAAATATCCGCCGCCTTAGCCAGGAGCGACCAGCCCGCCAGCTTGCCGATGAGCACCGTCAGCCCCATGGCGAGCGAGATGCCGCCGGCCACGCCCAGACCGACGCGGGGATTGCGTTCCGGATGGCGGCGGCCGATGCGGGCGACCAGGCCGGTGAACAGGCCGATGCCGAATTTCAGGATAAAGGTTTTAAGGGAGTCGATGCCATACCCCCCCACAATATCGAACAGCCCCATGCCGATGGAGCCGGACAAGCCCCCCTGCCAGCCGCCGATGAGCAAGGCGGCCAGGATGGTGACCATATTGCCGAAATGGATAAACGGATTGCCCACCGGCGCCGGATACGGAATCCGGATAAGCCAGATGGCCACAAAGGACAGGGCGGCGAACATGGCGATCAGCACCGTTTGCATAAACGGGGATCGGCGGCTGTTCAGCGTATGGGGGCTCGGTTGGTTCATGAGTCATTCCTCCGCGGGAATGGGGATTTTTCCCCATTTTTTCTTCCTCTGGCATCATAGCACACGTCTGAAAAAAGTCAAGACTTTGCGGTTTCTTTGCTTTTCCCTGCCGGTTTCCTGTCGGAATTGTTTCCGAAATTTAAGAAGTTGTACATTTTTTGTTTATGGTTATTACACAAGCCTGCGTTATCATATATTCGTACCAAGAACGAAAGGAGGCGCAACCTGATTGAATACGGAAAACCCGGCAGGTCAGGCGAACGTTCTCGTGTGTGTCACCGATCAGCCCAGCTGCCGCCGGCTGATACTCGCCGGCGACGCCATCGCCCAGAAATACAACGTGCCCGTCAAAGTCGTCACCGTATTGAAACCGGGGCTGGTTTCTTCCAAAACCGCCGATGTGCTGCAAACTCTATACAATATCGCCGGGCGGCTGGGAGCTGATATGACCGTATATTTTAACGACAGCCCCGCGCTGACCGTGGCGGTGCACGCGCGGCAGATCAACGCCGTTCATATCGTCAGCGGCTCACCGGGAACCGACAGCAACACCTTTATCGAAACCATCAAGGGGCTCTTGCCCGAAACGCCGATGACCATCGTGGACAACGAGCAGCAGATGATTACCTTTCCCTCGTTTGACGTCCAACATGCCGGCTCGTGAAGAATAGGAGCGTGTTTGATATAGATATGGGAGGTTTTCCAGTATAGCGTAAAAAGGGATCGCCCTCGGGCGATCCCTTTTTTATGGGCAGGAAAAGCGGGCCATGCAACATGGCCCGCTTTAGTTCAGCCCGCTTCGCTTTGCTCGAACTGGGAATTGTACAGATTGGCGTAGAAGCCGCCCGCCGCCAGCAGGTCCTCGTGATTGCCCTGCTCGACGATGTCGCCGTCCTTCATCACCAGGATGAGATCCGCGTCCCGAATGGTGGACAGCCGGTGCGCGATGACGAAGCTGGTCCGCCCGCGCATCAGATTATCCATGGCCTTCTGGATGCGCACCTCGGTACGGGTATCCACCGAGCTGGTGGCTTCGTCCAGAATAAGGATCTTCGGGTCGGCCAGGATGGCCCGGGCAATGGTCAGCAGCTGCTTCTGGCCCTGGGAGACGTTGCTGGCCTCCTCGTTGAGAACCATGTTATAGCCGTCCGGCAGGGTCTGAACAAAGTGGTGCACATGAGCGGCCTTAGCGGCCGCGATGACCTCCTCGTCGGTGGCGTCCAGGCGGCCGTAGCGGATGTTCTCCATGATGGTACCGTTGAACAGCCAGGTATCCTGCAGCACCATGCCAAACATTTCCCTTAGCTCGCTGCGGTTAAACTGCCGCACGTCGTAGCCGTCCACCAGAATCGCGCCGGTATTGACATCGTAGAACCGCATGAGCAGCTTGACCATGGTGGTTTTTCCGGCGCCGGTGGGGCCAACGATGGCCACCTTCTGCCCGGGCTGAATCTGGGCGGAGAAGTCGTTGATGATGATCTTGTCGGGGTTGTAGCCGAAGTGCACATGGGCGAACTGCACGCTGCCGTCCAGGCCGTCCAGAGACACGGGGTTCTCCACCGTCTGATCCTCTTCCTCCTCGTCCAGGAATTCGAAGACCCGCTCGGCCGCCGCCATGGTGGACTGGAGCAGGTTGCCCACCTGGGCCACCTGGGTCAGGGGCTGGGTGAAGTTGCGGATATACTGGCTGAAGGACACGATGTCGCCGACCTCAATGACCTTTTTAATGGCCAGCCAGCCGCCCAGAATGGAGACGGCCACGTAGCCCAGGTTGCCCACAAAGGTCATAATCGGCATCATCATACCGGACAGGAACTGGGATTTCCAGGCGGAATGGTACAGGGTATCATTGGTTTCGTTGAAGGTGTCGGTGACGCTTTTCTCGTTGTTGAAGGCCTTGACGATGTTGTGCCCGCCGTAGACCTCCTCCACCTGGCCGTTGATGTGGCCCAGGTATTCCTGCTGCGCCTGGAAGTATTTCTGGGATTTCTTCATGATGAGCCCGATGAGGCCCAGGGAAATCGGCAGGATGATAAAGGTAATGAGAGTCATCAGCCAGCTGATGGTCAGCATCATGATCAGCACGCCGATGATGGTGGTGACGGCGGTGATGATCTGGGTCAGGCTTTGGTTCAGGCTCTGGGACAGGGTGTCGACGTCGTTGGTCACCCGAGAGAGCACCTCGCCATGGGTGCGGGAATCGAAGTATTTCATGGGCAGGCGGCCGATTTTCTCGGACAGCTCCCGCCGCATGTTGTAGGCGACCTTCTGGGACACCCCGGTCATGATGAAGCCCTGGATAAAGGAGAAGGCGGCGCTGAGGACATACAGCCCCAGCATAAACAGCAGGATTTCGCCGATCCGGCCGAAGTTGATGCCGCCGCCCTCCACGCCAGTCACCTTGGCGATGAGGCCGTTCATCATTTCCGTAATCGCTTTGCCCAGAATTTTTGGCCCCAGCACCATGAAGGCGGCGCTGGCAATGGCGAAAATCATGACGATGACGATAGCGACGTGGTATTTCCCGAGATATTTCAGCAGCTTTTTGAAGGAGCCTTTGAAATCCTTGGCCTTTTCACCGGCCATGTGCATGCCGCCCATCGGGCCGTGACCGCCCATGGGGCCTCTTCTTTTTGGCGCATGTTCACTCATTGCCCAGCTCCTCCTTTGACAGTTGTGACATGGCAATCTGCTGGTAGACCTCGCAGGTTTTCAGCAGTTCCTTGTGGGTGCCCTTGCCGACGATTTTGCCCTCGTCCAGGACGATGATCTGCTCCGCGTGGAGGATGGTGCTGATCCGCTGCGCCACGATGAGCACCGTGCTGCCGGCGGTTTCCTCCTTCAGGGCTTTGCGCAGCGCCACGTCGGTTTTATAATCCAAAGCAGAAAAGCTGTCGTCGAAGATATAAATTTCCGGATGGATGGCGATGGCGCGGGCGATGGACAGCCGCTGCTTCTGGCCGCCGGAGACGTTGGTGCCGCCCTGGGAGATTTCCGAATCGAAGCCGTCCGGCTTTTCACCGATGAAATCCGCCGCCTGGGCGATTTGCGCGGCCTTGTCGAGCTCCTCCTGGCTGGCGTCGTTGTTGCCGTAGCGCAGGTTGCTGGCGATGGTGCCGGAGAACAGCACGCCCTTCTGGGGTACATAGCCGATTTTGGCGCGCAGGTCATGCTGCGACACGCGGCGCACGTCGGCACCGTCCACCAGCAGCTCGCCCTCGGTGATGTCATAGAAGCGGGGAATCAGGTTGATAAGGGTGGATTTCCCGCTGCCGGTGGAGCCGATAAAGGCGGTGGTCTCGCCGGGCTTGGCGGTGAAGCTGATATTCTCCAGCACATTCTCCTCCGCGCCGGGATACCGGAAGGACACGTTTTTGAATTCCACCAGGCCCCTTTTGGCATCGTCGAAGGAGACGGTTTGCTCCGGATCCCGGATGACCGGCTCGGTCTGCAGGACTTCTTCAATGCGGCCGGCGGACACGGAGGCCCGGGGCAGCATAATGGAGAACATGGAAATCATCAGAAAAGCCATGACAATCTGCATGGTGTACTGCATGAAAGCCATTAGGTCGCCGACCTGCATGCTGCCGGCATCCACGCCGTGGGCGCCGTTCCACATAATCAGCACGGTGATGCCGTTCATAATCAGCATCATCATCGGCATCATGGTGGTCATGACCCGGTTGACGAACAGGTTGGTACGGGTCAAATCCTTGTTGGCCTTGTCGAAGCGCTCTTCCTCGTGCTTCTGGGTGCTGAAGGCGCGAATAACCGGCAGGCCGGTGAGGATTTCACGGGTGACCAGGTTGACCTTATCCACCAGCTTCTGCATGATTTTGAAGCGGGGCATGGCCACGGCGAACAGCACGATAACCAAGGTCAGCACGGCCATGACCGCCACGGCGATGATCCATGCCATGGAGGTGTTGGTGTTCAGCACCTTGATCACGCCGCCGATGCCGATGATCGGCGCGTAGAACACGATGCGCAGCAGCATGACGAACAGCATCTGAATCTGCTGGATGTCGTTGGTGCTGCGGGTGATGAGGGAGGCGGTGGAGAAGCGATCCAGCTCGGCGTGCGAGAAGGATACCACCTTGCGGAACACCCGGCCCCGCAGCTCTTTGCCCAGGGAAGCCGCCACCCGGGAGGCGATGAAGCCCACCAGCACGGTCAGCAGCATGCTCAGCAGCGCCAGGCCCAGCATTTTCGCGCCGGTAAGCAGCACATAATTGTTCTGGAGCTTGTCGGTGTCGATGCCCACCGCCTGGTATTCCTGCTTGACGAAGACCACGGCGCTCTGCTCCAGGATGCTATCCGGCATCTCCTTCATTTTGTCGTTAATGGCTGTAATCATCTGGCTGCGCTGCTCATCGGTCATCATGGCGAGCACGTCGAAGACGTCCTTGCCCGCCATCTGGGGCGGCAGGCTCGAGAGCATCTGGTTAGCCATGGCGCCCATTTCCTCGTTGTCGCCCGAGAAGCCCATGACCACCAGCATGGGCTTGCTGAGCAGGCGGCTGAGCGCGTCTATGGTTTCGTCATCCTTGGCCGTGCGCTCATACAGCGGCTCCTTGGCGAGCTGCGGATACTTTTTGAGCGCCTTGTCGGCATCGGCCGCCGTCATGTCGGCCTTATCCAGCTTCTTGTAGGACTGCAGCACCGTATCCTGCTCCGCCTGGGACATGAACAGGAACAGCTTGTTCATTTCACTGACCCGGATGACGGTGGGGGCCGCGTTTTCCACGCCGCCCTGCTGAATGCCCACGTTGACAATATTGGAAGTATACTGGGGCAGGGTCAGGTCGCATGCCGCCTGTCCCACCAGCAGGACGACGATAATCAGGATAGACGCGACAGACGACTTCAAATACTTGATCAGCTTGAGCATAGGTTCCCTTCTCTCTTAGGATTTACAGGCATATCATTCATTCTTTTGGCAAGATTATCCCGGATTTGCATGGCAAAGCGCTTGAGCAGCAGAATTTCCTCCATAGAAAAGCCCTCAAAGCACTCCTCCTCCACCTTTTGAGTGGCGTCACGCAAATCCCGGATGGCGGCCTCCCCCTTTTCGGTCAGGAAAATACGGGTGCGCCGCTGATCCGCCTCGTCCTGCCGCCGTTCCACCAGGCCGTTTTTCGTCATTCGCTGCAGCATGACGGTGACGGTGGAGGCCCGCAGGCACAGACTGTCACACAGTTCCTTCTGATACAACCCGCCCTTGCGATGAATCTCGAACAGAACCGGCACCTGGCCAGGATGAACATCCAGCCGTTCCATCACCTGGTAATTGCGGGCAAAATACAGCCGCATGGTCTGGCTGACGATCCGATGAAAGGAGTTTTCCATCGTCCATTCTCTGTCCACGTCCCGCGCTCCTCTCTGCGGCAGCTCTCCGCGCATCCGCTGTGCGAAGGCCGCCATTTAGTTAGGTGACTAAGCATGAGTTTAGACTTTTCCTTTTTTAATTGCAAGACTTTCCAGAAGATTTCATAATTCTTTAACAAAAAGACAGCCTCAAAAAGTTAGACAGCTAAATAGTTGGATCTTCGTCAACTGTTTTCGTATAAAACAGCAATGGGATCGAAAAATCGCCGCGCATCCGAATTTCAGGATGCGCGGCGACTTTCTGATTGTCAAACACGGCGGCTGCCGTTCATTTGCCTTACGGCTTGTCGGATTCTTTCCTGCCGCGGGCGGCCCAAAACAGCGCCATAAACAGCGCGCCAAACGAGCCGCCCAGTATCAGGCCCACGAAAAAACCGATCATGCAAGCATCTCCTTCGATGTCCATTCGCGGATGTACCGGTTATTTCTGCGGATTGTTTTTCAGAGTGGGATAGGAAGCGGCCTGACTGAAATCCCAGACAGCCGCGTCAAAGCCGGAGAGAGAAGCGGCGGATTTCAGAGCGGAGTCGCTTATCCGACTGAAGCCGTTAACAGTTCCGGAGGTGGCGGAGACCGCATAGCTGCCGCTGACCGAGCCTTTGTTCTCCCCTACGCTGATGGCTGCCTGTACGGCGCCGTACGCCCGGTCGTTGTGCGCCACATAGCAGCCGGCGATGCTTCCTCCCGCGCCGTTCCAGCCGACAAAGCCGCCGACACGCTGGTAGCCGACCACCCAGTCCTGCAGATTGGTGTAGCAGTTTTTGATAGTGCCCAGGTTGCCGCCCACCAAGCCGCCGGCGTAGTAGGTTCTCAGCTGTCCCTGATTCACGGCGTTGCGGTAGCCGCTGCTGATGCCGCCCAGAGCATAGCACTCCTCCACGACGCCCCAGTTGCCGCCGGCGATGCCGCCCGCGTAATTGTAGGCGATAACACCTCTCACCTGCTGCGTGGTGCCGGTGCCGATATCGGAGCTGCAGCGACGGATCGTCCCATGATTCTGGCCGGCGATGCCGCCCGCGAAATCGCCGTAGCCAGATCCCGAAATACCGGAGACGGCGTCCCCTTTCACATGCACGTTTTCGATCACCGCGCCCTCGGCGTTGCTGCCTGTCACGGCGCCCACAAAGCGGCCTCCCTCAAACTGGGCGAAATCGAGATTCAGGTTCTGAATCGTGCCCTGGTTGATGGCCACAAAACCGATATAGGTGGCTCCCGTGCCGTACACCGCGTGCAGACCCGAAACCGTCTTGTCGTTTCCATTGATCCGGCCGGTAAAGGGTACGTCGTCGCTGTCTGTCCAGCCAATGGGATTCCAGTAGTTTCCGTTGCTGTTGCCGGTATCGACATCGGCGGCCAGAATAAAGGTGCCGTCCATATCGTCCGCAATATGCAGCAGGCCCGCCTTGGTATCAATGGCGTGGTCATAACCCTCATGGTACAGCTCCACGTTTACGGTCTTGGAGGCGGGCACGGCCGCGCCGTCCGCGGTATCCACCGTAAACTCCGTGCCGACATCGGCGGCAAAACGGTAGGAGAAACCGGGCACGCTGTAGCCGGGAAAGTAATCGCTGTAAAGGATGGTATAGTGGGAATCGTCCTTCAGATAGAAAGTGAATTCCCCGGCGCTTTTTTCGTTGTAGGAATCATAGTAGGCCAGCTTGAACGCGATCGGGCCGTTGTCCGGATCCGTGATATCCTCGTCGCCCGGATCGGGCTGTACGGGATGCCACTCCTGATCGCCCGGATTGGAGGTGGCTGGCGTTTGGTAGGTATCGATTTGGGTGAAGCGGACGACCGGGGTCATGGTGACGGTGTACGTGCCGTCCTTACCCATGGCGGTGTCGGGCGCATCCATGCGGATGACGCTCTCGCCGTCCCGCACCTCATAGGGCCAGAACCAATTGATCGCGAGGTTCTCGCTCATATTCTGAGAGGTACCCAACGTATTCAGAAAAGCGGAGGCGCGCCGCTCCACACCGCCAGGTTCCGTCGTCGCCGCCATGACGGCATAGGCGTTGACGGCCGCGGACAGATCGTCCATGCCGCCGTCCAGGGTGATGCCCACCGTATCGCCCTCGTTGAAATAGTACACATAGGCCCGGTTGTTCAGGGTATCGTACAGATCGCTGTAATACCGGCCGTTGAAATAATAAATCAGCGGCAAATGGTTGGCATTCTCATACCCCAGGGTGTCGAAGTCGACCTTGACGGCCACCTCGCTTTTGTTGGTGAACTTGAATTGGACATATCCCTCCATACCGGGCGCCACCAGCTTCTCGCCGTTGGTGTCATCCTCACCGAACACGCCGGTGTCGTCAGCGGAGGTCCCGAAAATATCGATGGTGGATCCGGTTTTGGTGAGTTCCTGCGTGCCTTCCTCCACCTGTTCGGCGGTGAAATCAAACAGCGACACGCGGGCGGTGTCGGTGCCGTCCACCGTCTCGGTGTACTTCGCGAGCGTACCGCTGGTCAGCACCGTGGTGACCAGCGCCGCCGCCAACAGCAGAGCGCCGGCGCGGGCCGTGTTTTTCTTCTCTTTTGCTGCCATGTCATGACCCTCCAATTATGTTGTTCTGTTGTCCTTATGTACCGGATGAGGCGGTTACCACTATGGTTGCTCTGGACCCCTCCCGCGTCACCACATATTTGGCACCGGTCGCGGTCACGGCCGCCAGCGCCAGCGCCAGCAGCAGGATAAGGACGGCAGGAGCCAGCCGCCGTTTGCGCATCCTATTCACCACCTTATGTATCCGCCTGCACGGCGGTTATGCTCACCTGTATATCGAACCTGCCCGGTGTGTCCGGCACATAGTCCAGCCAATAATACACCGTACGGTTTTCCCCCGCCGGCAAGGGCTGCCCCTCCGCTAGGATGTGTGTTCCGGCTGTCAGCGCCTCTTTTACCGGCGTTCCCGCCAGCAACCGCGCCGACTTCCGTTCGGGGGAGCCGCCGGTGTATAGGCTCCATGTCAATCGCCCCGCATAGGGCTGCCCGTCCGTGAACACATGCGCTGTAATCCGATAGGCCATGGCCGTCTCGTTGATTTTACCCGCCTCGGTGTTGGAAACGGCAAACGCATAGGTGCCGACTTCGTTGACCGATAAGGGCGCGCCAGCCGCTGTATCGGTGAGGACAACGACGGGCCGGGCGACCCGCGCGCTGTCGGTTCCGCTGGCAAGCGTGTCATACCGGCCCCACGTGGCGGCCGGCACGGCCAGCAGGCTGCACAGGGTCAGCAGCAGGCACGCGCGCCAGCCGGTGTGCCGCCACAGTTTCTCACGTCTCATCATGGTCTGTCTCCTTCGTTTTGAACCGGGAGGTTAAGGTGAGGGGGAGCGAACCCACCCCGCCTCAGCCGGTGTATTTTGCCATCCCGCCGCGTTATCGTCCTAGGTGGGCGCCAGCCCACCGTCGTCCTCTGCCTTGCCGAATGACAAAATACGCCAGCTGAGGTCAAAGAATTTTTGGGGCTGAGCGAGGGGTCACAGCAAGGCGGCCGATCGCGCCATGCTGTCGCATGGCAAGGGAGGCCAACGCCGCTGTGGGCGCTCGCTCAGCCCCAAAAATCGGAGGTTGTTCGCTCCTCCTCACCTTATCGATTGGCGAAGTCGTTTCAAGGCGTGTATCAGCGAAGGGTATACGTAGAGGAGGATGCCGGCCGCCAGCAAAAGCAGCAGACCCGGCGGCGACTTGAAGAAGGACAGAACAGCGCCCAGCCGCGGAATAACCGCCACCACCCGGCCCTCCACCACGTCCGGCGGCACGGGGGACACATCCTCCGCGTTGTTGGCATCCCCTTTGGTGACAAAGCCGGCGGCGGTCCGGCGGGTAATCCGGTGGGTAACCAGCGAGCCGCCGTCATGAAACAGGACGACATCGCCGACGGCGTAATCCGCTTGTTCCCGCACGAGGATAAAATCGCCGGTTTTCATATAGGGTTCCATGCTGCCGGACAGAACCGCCGCCCCGGTGAACCCCAGCAGCTTCGGCGGGCCCGTTCCCCGCAGGGAAACCGCCAGGCTGAACACGCTAAAGACCAGCAGCAGGACAAGCAATCCCGTGCAGATCGCCCGGATGCCGGCTATCAGCCGTTTCATTCCCGCCGCCGTTTACGCCGGAACAGCAGGAGGCACACCGCCGCCGTCAGCCCTGCCGTCATGGCGGCCAGAAGAGACGGCTCCGGGCCGCCCGTGGCAGGGGCGGGACCGTTCTGCTCGGCGGTGATATCCAGGCGAATGGTATACTGAACATCCTCTCCCACTCCCAACAGCGTGTCCTGTTCATCCGACACGGAGAGCCACTGCCATTCGAGCGTATATGTTTCCTTTCCGCCCGCCGGCAATTGGCCGGCGCGGACGGCCAGCGTCTCCGGGGAACCCCACTCTTCGCCGCCGGTATAGCCTTTTTCACTGCGCAGTCGGCAGACCATGGGAAGCTCCCAACGGTTGACTTCCGATACAGCCACATCGTAATCCAGTATGTACGCGGTATGGTTTTCCACCGTGAAGACGTATTGGCCGGACTGGCCGGGAACCACGATTTTTTCACCGTTATACGCCGGGTTGTTGAAAATATTCAAATAATCCATTTGTGTCCAGCTGACGCCGTTCTCCGTCACAGATAAGCCGTCCGCCGCCTTGTCCGGCGCGACCGCCACCGCGCCGCTCTCCGCCGCCGCGGAAAAAGCGCCGCCCGTCAGCAGGAGCGCCAGGCTCACCGCCGCTATCCACATTTTCTCCTTCATCGATAGGATCCCTCGTTTTCTTTTCAGCCTCTGTCGGAAAACGCAGCCGCCCGTGTTCTCCGACAGAGGCTGAACGATATGTTCAGCCTCCGAGGCACGGCCACACGTGCGCGCAATTCAACCGCTTGCTCAGCCGGAGACTGTGGGAATATCCGGATAAGCGGGCGCGTAGCCGTCCGCCCAAGTCTGAGCACCCGCCGCGTCGGCGGTGATGCCGTCCGTGTTATATGTATCGATCTGCGTCATGCGCACCACGGGAGCCATGGTGACCATATACGTACCGTTCTCTCCCAGCGCGGTATCATAGGCGTCCATCAGGAGCGGCTGGGAGGAGGGATCGTCCGTGGTCAACCGGGCCTCATAAGCCCAGAACCAGTTCAGCTGGACGGAGGCTTGGGTATAGGTCACCTTATCCGTCGGCGCGAGGAAGGATGCGGCCTCCCGGCTGACGCCGCCCGGCTCCCCGGCGACAGCCGCCATATTTTGATAGCCGTTGAGCGCGGCCAGCAAATCGTCCATGTCGCCGTCCAGGATGACGCCGGTTTCATCGCCTTCGTGGCGGAAGAAGGTGTACGCCCCATAGGCGCCGTCATACAAATCGCTGTAATAGCCGCCGTTGAAATAGTAAATCAGCGGCAGGCCGTTTTCGTTTTCATAGCCGAGGCTGTCGAACGTCGCCTGAACGGCCACTTCACTCTTGTTGGTGAAGGTAAAGCCGAAATAGCCTTCCATACCGGGGGCCACCAGCTTCTGCTCGTTGGTGTCGTCCGCGCCCATGACGCCGGTATCGTCGGCAGACGTCCCGAAGATGTCCAGGGGCGTGGCCGTTTCCAGCAGCTGGACGGTTTCCTCGTTTTGGTGCACGGTGTAGTCGAATTTCGCCACTCGGGCGGTATCGGTGCCGCTGACGGTGCTGGTATACTTGGCCATGGTTCCGCTGAGCAAGGCTGTGGTCGCCAGGGTCAAAACCAGAACCGCCGCGCCGAGACGGGGCAGGGGATTGCGTTTGGTTTCCATAGGTCAGTCCTCCGTTTCAGATTGTATATACCTATACTGATAGCCGTGTGGCCGGCACCAGCGTTCGGGTCAAGGTTCGGCCGGCGGCGGGGAGTCCGTGAGAGTATCGCCGGCTTTTTTGCGGCCGCGCAGGTGTTTTCGCAGGACATCCCACCCCAGCAGCAAGAGAAAAGGAAGGATGAGAAAGCAGAAGATGCCCGCCGGCGATTGAAGGAACAGAGCCACGCCGCCCATACCCCTCAACCGCATCCGATAACGGCCTATCACCTGTTCGCCGGTGACGGGATAAATCGCTTCGGCACTGGCGCTGTCCGCTTTGACAAAGAACTGCGCGCCGCCGTCGTTGCCTATCGACCGGGCCGTGATGCGGCCGAACAACAGCCGATCGGCCATCCGGTAGGCGATGACCTCTCCCTCCTGCAGCGTGGAGGGTTCCACCCGGATCACCAAGGCCAAATCGTTGACGCCGAAGGACGGCTGCATGGCATCGCTTTGTATGACCACCGGCGCCACGCTGAAAACCGATGGAACCTGGTTCGGATGCAGGGCGCCGTCTACCAGCAGGAGCAGATTGATGACGAGGACGGGCAGCAGAACGACGCACAGCACGAGCCCCAAAGCCGTCGGCAGCCAGCGCCGCCAGCGCTTTTTTGAAGCAGCTTCCGGCGCGGCGATTCTGCTCCATACGCGCCGGAACCAGTCAAGCGCTTTTTTCACGCGGCGGCTCCTTTCCGGATGAGGGCTTCTTATCGGCGGCCGACTGCGCATACAGCATCGCCTTGGCGACGGCGAGCAGCAGCCGCTTATTCTCCGTGCCCAGCCGGCAGAATCCCGCGCAGAGCTTGTCTGTTTGCCTGGGAGCGTTCATCATGCTTCTCACCCTCTTATTTCAATCGGGTTACTAACTATGTAAGCAATATATCATAACATAGTAAAAATGTCAAGAATATAATTGCCCTCTTTTATGAGAGGCAAGCACGTGGGACGCTTGCTTTGTCAACGAGGCTATGGTATCTTTATAAAGAATAAATCTGAACGTCTGCGGGAAACCCTAAGGTACCAAACGCGTTTTTCCGCGGGGCCGCTTTTTCCGCCCGACAAGTAAATGACTGATTAAGAAGGTGATGTTACGTCTATTAATCTGCGGATTAAGGAACTCCGTCAATCCTTACAGCTGTCGCAGGCGAAATTCGCCAAGGCGATTGCGGTTTCCAACGGCTATATTGCGGGAATCGAATTGGGAAAACGGACTGTAAATGATCGCATGGTTATGTTGATATGCGCCACGTTTCATGTGCGGGAAGATTGGCTGCGGAACGGCGAAGGCAGCATGTTCGAGCAGGAATTGGAGCAGGAGCTGGAACAGCTGAAACATCTATTCGGTCAGCTTCGTCCCGAATTTAAGGAGTATGTGCTTAAAGAACTGCAGAATCTGCTGGAACTGCAGGATAAAGCGGACGCCTACCGACGGACTAAATAATTTGTTTGATCCAATTTTTCCCAATATAATTCGAAAATAAATAGAGGCAGGCATACCGTTCGATATGCCTGCCTCCCGCTGTAAAAAAGCGGGGAAGACTGCTCGTCTTCCCCGCCCGTATTCGATTGCTCCGCCGTTTATTTCCGCAGTTCCAGCAGCTTTTGCTTGAGCTCGCCTTCCATGCGGCCCAGCTCGGCCTCGGCGTCCCGGCGCTTCTGCCGCCCCTCTTCCTGAATGCGCATCACCTCGTCCAGGGTGCTGATCAGGCTCTCATTGGTATGCTGGAGGGTCTCGATGTCCACAATGCCCCGCTCCGACTCCTTGGCCGTTTCCACGGTGGCGGTTTTGAGGGCGTCGGCGTTCTTTTTCAGCAGGTCATTGGTCAAATCGGTGACCTTCCGCTGCGCTTCCATGGCGTCCAGCGAGTGGGACAGGCCCAGGGCCAGCACCATCTGGCTTTTCCAAAGCGGAATGGTGTTGACAATGGTGGATTGGATTTTCTCGGTCATCAGGGTGTCGTTGCCCTGCACCAGCCGGATCTGCGGCGCCATTTGGATGGAAATGACCCGGGTCAGCTCCAGATCGTGAATTTTCTTTTCAAAGCGGTTGCACAGCGCGTCCATATCGTTGGCCGCCTGGGCGTCCTCCGGCAGGCCGGACTGCCGCGCCTTTTCCATCAGCTCAGGCAGGATAGTGGTGCGCACCTCGTTGAGGCGGCGCTTGCCCGCGAGGATGTACATGGACAGCTCCTTGAAATAGTTCAGGTTGACCTGATACATCTGATCCAGCATGGCCACGTCCTTCATCAGCTGAATCTGATGGGCCTCCAGCTGGGCGCAGATTTTGTCCACGCTGGTCTCCGCCTTGTCGTATTTGGATTTCATCGCCGCAATTTTATTGGCCGGTTTTTTAAACAGGCTGAAAAAACCGCCCTTGGATTCTTCCTCGGGAGAAAAGGCCCGCAGTTCGGTCACCAGATTGGACACCATCTCCCCGATCTCGCCCATGTCCTTGGTGCGCACGCTTTTGAGGGCGGATTCAGAAAAGCCGGCGATCTTCTGCTGGGCCGCCGCGCCGTAGGTGAGAATCACGTTGCTGTTGGTCACATCGATGGTCTTGGCAAAGTCCTCCACCATCTTTTTTTCCTCGGGCGTCAGATTATTCTCGCTCAAATCCTCGGGAATTTCCTCCGGCTTGGGCGCCAGCTCCGCCATCACCGGCGCCTGAGTGGTCATGGGATCCAGCGTCAGCACCGGGGCCGCGTCCGCGGGGGGAAGATTCATCAATTCGTCAGCCATATTCTGCACCAAACCTTTCTATTCTCTTGAAACTACCGGTTTTTCATTCCGTTTGCTCCGGTCCGCCCGGGATTTGCCTCAACGGCGCGCCCGTATCCACCGGGGCGGAAAACACATCTCTTTGCAGCAGCCCCTCCTGGGACATCATATTTTCCAGCACCTGGATATCGCTGGATATATCCAGCGCTTCCTCCTGGAACAGGTTATCCAGCTGCTTATTGAAAGCCTCCACCACCGTGTCCAGCACCGTTTCGATCTCCTGCATGGTGCGGCGGATGTTTTCACCCCGGATGCCCTGTTCCTCCATATGATCGTAGGAACGCAGGAGCTTGAGCAGGGTGGGAAGATAATACTGCATAAACTTGCGGATAGCCGGGAGCTTATCCGGATTTTCAGAAACCACCTGGAAAATCTGATTGGTTCGAGCCTCGAGTATCCGAATTTTCGCGGAAACCGCCTCATCCTGGATGGCCACGTCGGCCTGCCGCATCTGCTGCAGGTACTCCCGCGCCTCCTTGGGGATCACGGAGGATTTCTCCTGCGCCGCCAGGGCTTCCTGTTCCCGGCGCCGCGCCTCCTCCTGCTCCAGCCGCTTCTGCGCTTCCAGCTCCGCCAAATCCTTCGGCGTCATCCGCACGGCCACGGTCTTATCCGCAATGAGCAAACGGGAAACGATGAACAGGATCAGCGAAGCCGCGGCGCACAGGGCAAAATCCTGCCAGCGGTACAGGGGCAGGAACAGCGCGTACAGCAGCCACCACAGCCCCACCAGGAAAAAGGGCGCCTTGGATTTCTTCTTCACCCATTTCATGGCCATGGGCGGCGCGGCCTGCTGGGTCACCATGGGACGAAGCACGACCGGCGCGGGCTGCTGATAGGGCCGCGGAGTATACGCCGGCGGAGCCTGCGGCTGCCGGGCGGGCGGCGCATAGGGCGGGGTGTTCTGGGTATAGCCGTATGGCGGTGTCTGCCACTGGCCGTTCGGCTGGGCCGGCGGCACGGGCTGCGCCCCCGCGGGCTGAACCGGGTTCTGTCCGTTCTGCGGCTGCTGCCCGGGCGGGTAAGGGGGATACGTATTCATCAGCGGCAAACCTCCCTTCTTATGCCGCATCCGGCGGCGGTATTCTTAAAAAAGCCAGGGAAATGCCCCTGTCGTATCGGCCTGGTATTCCTATTCATTGTACGAAACTTTACAGCCTCTGTCAAGAAAGAATCCGATGAATTTTCCCTTAAGGGACGGTTGCCAAGCCGCCGGAAATTCTCTGCAATAAAAGGGAAAGTCCCTCTTGGCTCTCCAGTCGGCATCATAGAAGAGGGTTGGTCCGTATTAGACCGTTTTCGGCGGGAAGATGCGTAAAAAAGCGGAAACTCTCTTGATTTTTCTTTTCTTTGTGCTATACTAAACTACAATAACGCAGTGATGGAGAGAGTAAGCCGTTTTTTCTTCCACCGCAGAGAGGGGCGCTGCGGCAGTACGCCGCAGCTGAAAGCGCCCTGTGGCAGCGAACGGCTGAAGTTCACTCCGGAGCGGCGCCGCTCAAACGCCCGGTCTTCCGCGGCGCGGTAGGCGGCGACGGCAGGCCCCGTTACCGGCCGCAGAAGTGTTTGCTTCGGGCAAAAAGCAGGGTGGTACCACGGAGAGAGTGTCTTCGTCCCTTTTCAGGGGCGAAGACTTTTTTATTTCCCCCGGAAAACCGGACGCCATCCGGGCGGCCCCACAACAGAGAAAGGCAGGTTATGACGCAATGAAAGAGAAACTCGACGCCCTGCGGGAAAAGGCCCTGCAGGAACTGGAAAACCTGAACGCGCCCAAGGATCTGGAAGAATTCCGCATCCGCGTCATGGGCAAAAAAGGCACGCTGACCGAAATACTGCGCGGCATGGGCGGTCTTCCGGCGGAGGAGCGCCCCCGGGTGGGGCAGATGGTCAACGAGCTGCGCCAAAAGCTGGAGGAGGCTCTGGCCGGCCGGGAGGCCGCTATCCGGGAGGCTGTCAAGCTCAAGCGTCTGGAGGAGGAAAAGCTGGACGTGACCATGCCCGGCAAGGCCTCCAAGGCGGGGGGGCTTCACCCCCTCAACGCGGTGCTCGAGGATATGCTCGACATCTTCCAGTCCATGGGCTTCGACGTGGTGGACGGCCCGGAGGTGGAAACGGATCACTACATCTTCGAGGCGCTGAACGTACCCAAGGATCACCCCGCCCGGGATATGCAGGACACCTTCTATCTGTCGGATAATCTCCTGCTGCGTTCCCAGACCTCGTCGGCGCAGATCCGCACCATGGAAGCCCGCAAGCCCCCCATCCGGATTGTCTGCCCCGGCCGGGTGTTCCGCGCTGACGAGGTGGACGCCACCCATTCCCCGGTGTTCCATCAGATGGAAGGGCTGGTGGTGGACAAGGGCATCACCATGTGCGACCTCAAGGGGATCCTCGAACAGTTCGCCCACGAAATTTACGGGCCGGAAACCAAGGTGAAATTCCGCCCCTCCTTCTTCCCCTTCACCGAACCGAGCGTGGAGGTGGACGTGTCCTGCTCCGAGTGCGGCGGCAAGGGCTGCCGCGTGTGCAAGGGCAGCGGCTGGATCGAAATCCTCGGCGCGGGGATGGTGCATCCCCGCGTATTGGCCGGATGCGGCATCGACCCGGAGGTGTATTCCGGCTTTGCTTTCGGCATCGGCCTGGATCGGCTGACCATTACCAAATACAAAATCAGCGACATCCGCCTGCTGTTTGAAAACGATCAGCGTTTTCTGGAGCAGTTCTAAGAAGGGAGAAAAGCGAGTATGAATATATCTTTGAGCTGGCTCAAGCGGTACGTGGACATCGACGTGCCGGTGCAGGAGCTGTGTGATAAAATGGTGATGAGCGGTTTCGAGGTGGAAAGCATCGAGGATTTGTCCGCCACCATGAGCCGGGTGGTGGTAGGCCGGATCGTCAAGCTGGAGAAGCATCCGGACGCCGACAAGCTGCAGATCTGCCAAATCGACATTGGCCAGGACGAACCGGTGCAGATCGTCACCGGCGCGGACAACGTGTTTGAGGGGGCCCTGGTGCCCGCCTCCCTTCACGACTCCCACCTGCCCAACGGGATGCATATCAAAAAGGGCAAGCTGCGGGGTGTGGCCTCCAACGGGATGCTCTGCTCCGGGGAGGAGCTCTGCCTGAAGGAAGGCGACTATCCCGGCGCGGAGGTGCACGGCATTCTCATCCTGCAGGGCGACTGGACGCCCGGCACCGACATGCGCGAGGTGCTGCACCTGAACGACACGGTCATCGATTTTAAAATCACCGCCAACCGGCCCGACTGCCAGAGCGTGCTGGGCGTGGCCCGCGAGGTGGCGGTGGCGCTGAAAAAGGAGTTTCATCCCCCGGTACCCGCGTATACGGCCAAGGGGGGCGACGTCCGCGATCACATCGACATCACCGTGGAGGATTTCGATCTCTGCCCCCGGTATCTGGGCCGGGTGGTGAAGAACCTGCGGATTGCCGAATCCCCCGAGTGGATGAAGCTCTGCCTGCGGGCGGCGGGGATGCGCCCCATCAACAACATCGTGGACATCACCAACTATGTCATGCTGGAAACGGGGCAGCCCATGCACGCCTTCGATCTCCGGGATGTGCGGGGGGGCAAAATCATCGTGCGCCGCGCCAAGGACGGCGAGGCCATCACCACCCTGGACGGCAAACCCCATACCCTGACGGCTGACATGCTGGTCATCGCCGACGCCGAAGCGCCCTCCTGCCTGGCGGGCATCATGGGCGGGCTGAACAGCGAAATCAAGGCCGATACCACCGACCTGTTCCTCGAATGCGCCAAATTCCGCCGGGACAGCGTGCGCCGTACGGCCCGCGCCCTGGGGATGCGCACCGAATCCAGCGCCCGCTTTGAGAAGGGCGTGGACATCGCCGGGGTGGAATACGCCATGGAGCGGGCGCTCCAGCTCATCGACGAATTAAACGCTGGCGACATTGTGGAGGGCGCCATCGACCGGCATCAGGGTCTGCCCGAGCCCCGCACCATCCATGTCACGGCGGACAGCATCAACGCCCTGCTCGGCGTGGAGGTGCCCTATACCGCGATGGTGGATATTCTCAACAGCCTGTGCATCACCACCACGCTGGAAAACGGCTGGCTGACCTGCACCGTCCCCTCGTTCCGGGACGACGTGGAGGGGTGCGCCGATCTGGCGGAGGAAGTCATGCGGGTGTACGGCTACGATCACATCGTGGCCACCCCCATGCGCGGGACCATCGTCCGCGGGCGACGCCTGCCGGAACGGAAAAACACCGATAAAGTCAAGGCCGCGCTGGTGGCCGAACGGATGCGGGAAATCACCACGTATTCCTTTATCAGCGGGAAAGCCATTGAAACGCTGAACCTGCCGGCCGAGGATCCCCGCCGGCAGGCCATCACCCTGCTCAATCCCCTGGGAGAGGAATACTCCACCCTGCGCACCCAGCTTGTGACCAGCATGCTTACGGTGCTGGCCACCAATGCCAGCCGGAAAATCCCGGCCGTCCGCTTTTTCGAGGTCAGTAAGCGGTTCGTCGCCAAGAGCCTGCCGCTGACCGAGCAGCCGGACGAGATCCCGGTGCTCTGCCTCGGACTGTATGGCGAAGGCGAGGATTTCTTCACCCTGAAGGGCGTTCTGGAAAATCTGTTCGCCGCGTTCGGCGTACAGGCCGATTACGCCGTGGCGGCAGAGCCGTACCTTCATCCCGGGCGCCAGGCTTCTGCCCGCTCCGGCGACACTGTTCTGGCCACCCTCGGCGAGATGCATCCCGACGTGGCCGCCAAATATGGGCTGAACGAGCGGGTGTATGTGGCAGAGGTGGAGCTTCGGGCGCTGTTCGCCGCAGCCGGCGGCCCCATCGTATACAAGCCCCTTCCCCGCTTCCCGGCGGTGGAACGGGATTTGGCCCTGCTGTGCGACGATGACCTGCCGGTCGCGGAAATCGAAAAAGCCATCCGGTCCGCCGGCGGCCGGTATCTGGAAAGCGTCCAGCTGTTCGACGTTTACCGCGGCGCGCAGATTACCGCCGGGAAAAAGAGCGTGGCGTACAGCCTGATGTTCCGCTCTCCTGAAGGGACGCTGACCGACGCCGAAATTGAGCCGGCGCTTAAGAAAATCTTCAAGAGTCTGCATGAAAAAGGTTGCATTCTCCGCTCATAATCCCTTGAAAATATGCATAGACTGCTGTATAATGAAAAACATGGACAACTCGTTTTGGAAAACAGAAAGACTTGTTTTCCGTTTATTTTCAGACACAAGCGAGTAATTCCGGCCGTATCCGGTCATATTAACGAATGTCCATGCCGCGTACTACGGCAGACTGGAGGGAGCGTCATGCTGGACAAAACGATGACATTTTCACTGGGTGACGACAAAGAGCAGGAAATGAAAGTGGTGCTGACCACCGTGTATGACGCTCTACGGGAAAAAGGGTATAACCCCATCAATCAAATTGTCGGATATCTCCTGTCGGAGGATCCCACGTATATTACCACCCACAACAACGCCCGCAGCCTCATCCGCAAGCTGGATCGGGACGAGTTGCTCCGCGCACTGGTTCGCTCATATCTGAATAATTGAGCCTGAGAACGGCGCGGGGTATCCGTGCCGTTCTTTTTTCGGCCCGAACCAGAAGGCAAAGCTTTACAGCAGCCCTGAAATATGGTATACTGATGGTTAAGTGAGTCAAAATGGCCGGTACGCCGGCTTTCAGGAGGTTGGATATATGGCTGCAACGGAAAAAGCCAAAGAGAAGAAAAACGGGTTTCTGCTGTATAAGGGCCGCCCGCTGGTGCGCTCCGGCAATACGCTGTATTACGGCAACATGGCCGACAAGTGTGTGGTAATGTTTCAGATTCTCTCCACCAAAACGGTGGGGGATATGACCATGGCGGACAAGGTGCAGGTGCAGCTCATGTCCACCGATCCGGAGCTGCGCATGAAGGAGCGCATTCTCAAAAAAAGCGAGAAAACCGGCCTGTACAACGCCATGGACATTGGCGTCATCTGGCTGGAACGTGCGCTGGAAGCATAAGCGGCCCCCAGCAAGCAAAGAGCGGACGGCTTAAGCCGTCCGCCTTTTTTTACCAAACTGGGACTTGTACCCTCTCCAATCATCTGCTATACTGGCAGGGTAAGTCTGCACAACAAGCAGCGTCTCAACCTATCCATAACACAAAAGGGGATATCGTTATGACTGTGACCCAGGTTCTGTCTCCCGAACACGTCCTTACTCACGGCCGCATCTTATGGGTGCCGGAGCTGCAGCCCGAATGGACCAACGCGGGATTTTCCCTCCGTTTCCGGGGAACCGGCATTTCCGTTCACACCCTTCCCCCCGAGGTACAGCCGGATATGCCTGCCTACTTCGATCTGTCGGTGGACGGCCGCTCCCTGCTGGCCGCGCCGGTCGAAATGGATACGGAGCTTCTGACCGTGAACGGACTGGAGGAAGGGGAACATCTTCTCCGGGTGCGCAAGCGCTCGGAAACGCGGGAATCCCCCGTGCGTCTGAGCGCCGTGACGGTGGAAGGGGATTCCCCGGCCATTCTGCCGCCGCCCGCCCCCTCTTCGCGGCGAATGGAGTTCCTGGGCGACTCCCTCACCTGCGGATTTGGCAACGAAGCGGAGAAGAACACGCCGATCTTCCTCACCAGCGAGGAGGACGGTACCCGGACCGCTGCCGCCCTGACCGCCGCCCATTTCGGCGCGGATGACCGGTATGAGTGCATTTCTGGGCAGGGGGTCGTACGCAACTGTAACGGAGAAACCGATCGGCCCATCCCGGTCTTTTTCCACTGGGGCAGCCCCCATCGGCAGGACGAATGGGATTTTTCCCAGTGGCAGCCCCATGTGGTGGTCATCAACGCCGGCACAAACGACGTGAGCGGGCAGGTGGAGCCGGAGCTGTTCCGGGAAAAGACCGCCGCGTTTCTCCGTGAGCTGCGCCGTGTTTATCCCGAGGCGTGGCTGATCTGGGGTTACGGCATGTGCAACACGAACATGGAGTCGGCGGCCCGGCAGGCCCTGGAGGATGTCGGGGACGAGCGCGCCGTGTATCTGCCCTTTATGCCGCCCATTTCCGAGGAGGCCGGCGAAGTCGGCGCCTGTGGACATCCCAATTTGAAGGCTCACCGCCGGTTTGCCGATATCCTTATCCGTCAGGTGGCGGAGCTGACCGGCTGGCAATGAATGCCTCTGTGACATAGACAACGGCCCTGCGGACTTAGCCGCAGGGCCGTTTCTTATCCAGTATTATACCTGTTCCATGCTCTGCCGGATGTCGTCGAGGATATCTTCCACGTTTTCCAGGCCCACGGAAAAACGGATAAGGCCCGGATTCACCCCGGCGGCCACCAGCTGCTCATCGGTCAGCTGACGGTGAGTGGCACTGGCGGGATGCAGCACGCAGGTGCGGATATCCGCCACGTGCACCTCATTGGAGGCCAGCTTCAGGCCGTCCATAAATTTCACCGCTGCGGCCTTGCCGCCTTTGATGACAATGGAAATCACGCCGCAGGTGCCCTTCGGCAGATATTTCTGTGCCAGTTCATGATACCTATCGCCCTCAAGCGCCGCGTACCGCACCGATTCCACCTTGTCGCAGCCCGCAAAATACTTGGCCACCACCATAGCGTTTTCGCAGTACTGCTTCATGCGCACCGGCAGGGTTTCAAGCCCCAGATTGAGCAGGAATGCCGAGTGGGCGGCGGGATAGCAGCCCAAATCTCGCATCAGCTGCATCCGGGCCTTGATGATATAGGCGAGATTGCCGAAGTCCCGGGTATACACGACGCCGTGATACGACTCATCCGGCTCGGTGAATTCGGGGAAGCGGCCGTTATCCCACGGGAAATTGCCGCTGTCCACAATGACGCCCCCGGTCTGGAGCGCATGGCCGTCCATATATTTGGAGGTGGAATGCACCACGATGTCGGCGCCGAAATCGATGGGCTTGCAGAGAATCGGCGTGGCGAAGGTATTGTCGATAATCAGAGGAACGCCGTGGGCGTGAGCCACCCGGGCAAATTTCTCAATATCCAGCACCGCCAGGGCCGGATTGGCCAGCGTCTCGCCGAATACCGCCTTGGTGTTCGGCTTAAAGGCTTTGGCGATGGTTTCCTCATCCGCATCGGCATCCACGAAAATACATTCGATCCCCAGCTTTTTCAGCCGGACGGCAAACAGGTTCACCGTCCCCCCGTAAATCGTGGAGGTGCTGATGAAGCTGTCTCCAGCGTTGCAGACATTGAGGATGGACAGCAGGGACGCCGCCTGGCCGGAGGAGGTCAGCATAGCGCCCACGCCGCCCTCCAGCGCGGCGATTTTCTTTTCCACCGCCTCACAGGTGGGGTTGGAAAAGCGGGAATACATATGGGCTGTGGGCATATCGAAGAGGGCGCCGATATGTTCGGTGGAATCAAAGACATAGGTGGTGCTCTGAACGATAGGCACCACGCGGGGGCCGCCGTTCTCCGGCTGATAGCCGGCGTGCAGGCATTTGGTTTCGTCTTTCATGTCATGCAGCTCCTTTTCTGTTTTCGGTAAAAATGGGTATAAAAAATCCCCATCCTGCCTGTCTGCAAGGACGGGAGACTAGCTTCCGCGGTACCACCTGGCTTTGCCCGCGCCTCACAGCGACGGGCCTCTGCGAGTACGGGCAGGCAATCCCGCCGATACTCCGACGCTGTAACGGGCGTCTCCCTGCGCGGCCTAGCTTCCGACGGTAAACCCGAAGTTCGGTGCGCGGCTCCAAGATCATGTTCCATCCGGCCCTCCGTGCTTCTTCCCACCAACCGAAGCTCTCTGCGACATGCTGCCGGATGTACTCTTCTTTTCCCAGCCTTTTACCTATTCGATTTTGTTCATTGTAGCACCCGGCCGATAAAATGTCAAGCGGGGGTGTTGCCAAAGCAACACCCCTACTCCTGCGTATATTTACACTTTTTGAGACAGTCTCTTTCGTCCCTTAATCCCGCCGCAGGGCTTCCACCGGGCGCATTTTGGCCGCTTTGACCGCCGGATACACGCCGAACAGGGCGCCCAGCGCCACAGAAAATCCAATAAGTCCCAGCAGGCCGGTAAGCGACAGCGTCATGCGCACCCCCACCAGGGTCATGCCCAGCCAGCAAAGCCCGCCGCCCAACAGAATGCCTGCCAAGCTACCCAACAAAGAAATAATCACCGCTTCGGCCAAGAATTCCCACAATATACGGCCGCTGGACGCGCCGATGGCTTTCTTGATGCCGATTTCGCGGGTGCGCTCGTTGACCGATACCAGCATGATGGTCATGATGCTCAACCCCGATACCAACAGCGAAATTCCGCTGATGGCGGTCAGAACGAGAGTCACGATGTCCATCAGGCCGCTGAGCCGTTCCTTCTGCACCGCCAGATTATCGGTACGGTAAAGGCCCTCCAGGCCGCCGCTGCGCTCCAAAGCGGATACGATGGAGGTTTGCGCATGCTCCACGTCCGAGCCGTCCCGCACCCGCACGGCAATTTGATCGAAGGTTTCCCGGCCGGTCAGGTTCTGCATGGTGGTGTACGGGATATACACCATGCCGGGGATAAACTCCGTCACGTTTTGCAGCAGGCTGCTGCCGGTGGCAGTCACACCGATGATTTCAAACTCCTGCTCCACGCCGCCTATCTGCAAAACGATGGTCTTGCCGGTCACATTGGCCCGCTGATAGGCCTCCCGGGCCACCGTTTCGTCCAGCATGCACACCGGCAGGGCGCCTTCCACATCGCCGGGCGAAATGGCGCGCCCATATTCCAGCTTCAGGGATATCACCTGCGTGGTACCGGAATCGATCCCGCAGATCATGGCGCTGTTGCTGACGTTGCAGAGCAGGGAACTGGAAAATTCGATCATCAGGGGCATGGCTTCCTCGACCTGGCCAATGCGGCGGATGGTCTGCAAATCGTCCTGGGTCAGTCCGCCCACAGCGCTGCCGGTGCTCACCGACAGGCCGTTCATCCCCATGTTGTCCAGTTCACTATTCACCGCGGCCTTGCCCGCGTTGCTGATGAGGGAGACAATGACCACCATGATGACCCCCACCGTTATCCCGCTGACGGTCAGCAGGGTGCGCAGCCATTTGCGGGATAGACTTTTCAGGGCGCTGGACAGTACGTCGCGCATGAAGCTATCTCCCCTTTCCGGAAACCGACACCGGCGCGCCTTCTTTGGGAACGGCATCGGGATTGGTGATGATGCGATCGCCCGCTTTCAAGCCATCCGACACCTGATAGCCGGAAGCCAGTTCATCCTCCACGGTAATCAGCCGCTTGACCGCCCGGCCATTTTCGCAGATATACACGAATTCTTTGTCGTTTTCATCCTGCAAGACGTATTCATAGGGCACAATCCGCGCCTGATCGGTGGAGGAGACCACCACCTTGGCCTTGGCGGTCAAGCCCAACCGCAGGCTGTCGTCCAGCTCCTCCGGTGCCAGCATCACGACGGCGTCCACCACCGTCTCGCTGATGCTGCCGTTATACTGCGTGCGGGCGGAGGGAGAAAGGCTTTTCACCGTTCCCTGGTAGCTGCTTTTCGCAAACGCCACGCCGGACACCTTGACCGTCTGCCCCACCTTCACACTCCTCAGGTCCCGCTCATGGATCGACACCTTCACCTGCAGGGCATCGCTCGGGGAAATGACCACGCAGGGCTTGCTGGAATCGCTCATCTCCCCCTCGGCGGCGTTCAGGGTGGTAATAATTCCCGAAACGGGCGCCGTCACGGTATGCTGCAGATTGTCGGTGGGGATAGTATCGGGCGAAACGCCCCCCATGGTGGCCAGCACCTGTTTGGTGGCATCCACATCCACGGTAAAGAGCACATCCCCCTTCTCCACCTGCTGCCCCGCTGTTACCGGTACATCCTGCATCACACAGGAGATGTCCGTGTACACCTTCCGGCTTTCCGCCGCTTCGATTTTCCCGGTACAAGACACGGTTTTTTCCACAGCCCGTTCCTCGAGTGTATAGGTTTTGACCTCAACCGTCTCGGGTTTCATTAGGCTGCCCGCCGTCAGCACCCCTGTAATCGCCACCGCTGTCGCCGCCGCCAGCCATCCATACTTTTTCATTCCGCGCTGCATACCGCCACTCGCCTTTCCCGCGCCCATACGGCAAAAAAACACCGGTTCGGGCGGTGTTCTTCCCCTGGGTTTGCCTGTTTTTGTAAGGTTAGTGTTTGTGTTTGAGCGGAAAATATAATCGTCTTTTCCTTCCAGATACTGTAAAACCGATGGAATGGTAAAACGGCGGCTATCTAACGTTTCCGGCTTATGCGCGTATAGCAAAACAGCCGGATAACCACGCGGTTATCCGGCTGAATGTCCTATCTATTCAAAATGCAGCAGGAAGCGTCAGGCTCTGCGTGCCGTCTTTGGCGACGATGTGGCGCTGTGCGCCCAATTCCTCCATCCAGCCGCGCACAATAACCGTCTGCCAGGTATGGGTGTTGTAGCCCTGGCCCGCGTCGTTGTCCCACAGCCACTGCGGCGTACACCACAGGCAGATTTTGGGTGCTATGGCAGCATACAGCGTTTTCGCCACTCCCGCCTGGCCGTGATGCGCCATCTGACAGATCGTCGCCCGAACGCCCTCCGGGCCATATGACGCCAGCAGCTTTTCTCCGGCTTCCACGCCCAGATCAGACAGAAACAGCACCCTCTGCCCGTCCACCGTCAGGCGCAGCACAATGGAGCTGTTGTTGATAGCATTTGTTGTAAAAGCGGGATCCGGTATGTACAACACTTCGAAAAGCAATTCTTCCACCTGGATGCGTTGGCCTTCCTCAACCGGGACGCAGAGGCGCTCGAAGCGAGGCAGTAAATCGTTCCATTCCCGGATGGTGTGAACGTCTCCCGGCTCGTAAGCCGCGATAAAACCCTCGTCGGGAAAGCGGTAATACACATGCCGGATATCCACCTCGCCGGCATGCTCCCGCTGTATATCCAGGAAGGCATCGACATGATCCGAATGGGCATGGGTTAAAAACCAGGCCTCCACCACTGGTTTACCCTGTGAAATCGAACGGAGGAACTCCAGAAGATAGTCCGTGTCCAGGTGATTGCCTCCATCGATAACCGCCAATTTGCCGCTCTTAGTGCGCAGAATGTAAGACATCATCTGCTGCGGCCCCTGAGAGGCCAGCTGATACAACGTGGTTTCCGCCATACAAGCATGCTCCTTTATTTTTCTCTGCGAATATTCTGCCGGTCGAGCAGGGCACCGATAGACGTGGCCGCCTGCTGGGCCGGATGGGCTATTTTTTCCCAAAGACCCTGCCGCACCATGTTAGAGGCGCGGAAATAGAGGGTTACCACCCCCGGCAGGCCGGCGTCCTCCAGCGACGCGAGCCCATAACCCGCCGACTCATCCAGTCCAAGCGCCAGACGGAGCTGGGCATAAATCGCCCGTCCCGCCAGCTGGCCCTGCGTGAATATATCCGCCAGTTCCTTGATGGTATGGCCTTCCGCCAGCAGCGAGCGCCACCGAAATGCGTGACCATGGCTGCGCACCCAGACCGAAAGGGGAACCTGTCCTGAAAACCGCCTAGATGTGATATACGTGTCCTTCACCAGGCCCTCGCCATACAGGCACAGCATCAGCTCGCTGCCCGAACACATAACACCCACCACCCGGTCCCGCAGCTTGCCGGATAGACAGCGGCCCAATCCGTTGAGAGCCGTCACATCCAGCCGGTCGGCACAATCGTCAAAGACCGCCCAGCCTTTCTCCGTTGGGGCGAAGGCCACCGTCCTCTCGGCGCTTTCCCGCCGGCAGTTGATATATCCCTGCGCGTCCATGTATGCGGTAACGGCGTAAATGAGGCGATCCCGCGCCGTCTCCCTGTCCTGATTATCCAGTACCTGCAGCGATGCGTAATCCGGCAACGTGTCGCCCCCTTTCGCCATCCAGGCTACCTGTTTCTATCATACCCCATATCCCGCGCAAATTCAACGGCATCTTGTCGGCGAAATTTGCCCAGGTCCGATTCTGCCTCTTGACAGCAGATAGAAAGGAATATACAATATATAGTATCGTGCGCAAATAAACAGCCAATATATTCCGTCTTTGCCACTTATCTTTGGATATAACAAGAAAGGATGTACCCGCCCATGAACATTACGCCAAACGCCAGAACTGTACTGGAAAGACGTTATCTGGCCCGCAACGATAAAGGCGAGGTCACGGAGACGGTGGAGGATTTATTCCACCGGGTCGCCCGGGCCATCGCCGCCCCCGACGCCGCGTATGACAAGAAAACGAATCTGAAGGCGCTGGAGAAGGAATTCTATGAGATGATGACGTCGCTGGATTTCCTTCCGAACTCTCCCACGCTGATGAACGCCGGACGGCCTCTGGGCCAGCTGTCCGCCTGCTTTGTCCTGCCGGTGGCCGACAGTATGGACGCCATATTTGAAGCGATCAAGCAGGCCGCGCTCATTCACAAATCGGGCGGCGGCACGGGCTTCTCCTTCTCCCGCCTGCGTCCGAGCGGCAGCACCGTCAATTCCACTGGAGGCGTGGCCAGCGGCCCCATCAGCTTTATGCGGGTGTTCAACATGGCCACCGAGGCGGTCAAGCAGGGCGGCACCCGCCGCGGCGCCAACATGGGCATTCTGCGCATCGACCATCCCGACATCCTGCAGTTTATCAACTGTAAGGCGGACAACGCGGATATTACCAATTTCAACATCTCGGTCGGCATTACGGAAAAATTCATGGAGGCGGCCGAGGCCAATGCCCCCTATGATTTGGTGGATCCCGCCTCCGGCGAGGTAACGGGGCAGCTGAACGCCAAAGAGGTATTCGACAAAATCGTTTATGCCGCCTGGCGCAACGGGGAACCGGGCATCATTTTCCTCGATCGGCTCAACCGGGACAACGTGGTGCCCTCCCAAGGAGAAATCGAATCCACCAACCCCTGCGGCGAGCAGCCCCTGCTGCCCTATGAAAGCTGCAACCTGGGCTCCATCAACCTGACGCACATGCTGCGCCGCGACGAAAACGGATGCGCGGTGGACTGGGATAAGCTGGCCGTCACCGTCAAGAAAGCCGTCCACTTTTTGGACAACGTCATTGACGCCAACAAGTACCCCCTGGAGCAAATTGATTTCACCACCAAGCAAACCCGAAAAATCGGATTGGGCGTCATGGGCTGGGCGGACATGCTGCTCTATCTCGGCATCCCCTACAACTCCGACGAGGCGGTCGAACTGGCCGGAAGGCTGATGGAGTTTATTACCAACACCGGCCGGAGCGCCAGCGCGGAGCTGGCCACGGTACGGGGGGCCTTCCCGCTGTTTGAAGAAAGCATCTTTAAGGATGGAGTGCCTCTGCGCAACGCCACTGTCACCACCATCGCCCCCACCGGCACGCTGTCCATCATCGCGGGCGTCTCCTCCGGGGTGGAGCCGGTCTTCTCGTATGCCTATATCCGCACGGTCATGGACGGCACCAACATGGTGGAGGTCAGCCCGGTGCTGCGGGACGTTCTGGAGGCGCGCGGCCTCTATAACGACGATTTGCTGCAGCACATTGCCGAGGAGGGCACTCTGGTGCATCTGGAGGAGCTTCCGGAGGACATCCGTCGGGTGTTCGTATCCGCCCACGATATTTCTCCTCTGTATCACACTCGGATGCAGGCGGCCTTCCAGGAATATACGGACAACGCCGTGTCCAAGACCGTCAACTTCCCCCACAACGCCACCAAAGAGGAGGTGGCGGAGGTTTATACCCTGGCCTATAAGCTAGGCTGCAAAGGAGTCACCATTTACCGCGACGGCAGCCGGGAAATCCAGGTACTGAACCTGAAGAAAAAAGAGGAGGCGGAGGCCGAGTCCTGTCCGTCCCCCATCGTTCCCCGCCCCCGGCCCGACGTCACCCATGGCCTGACCGAAAAAGTGGCCATCGGCTGCGGCAACCTGTATATCACGGTGAATTACGACGAAAACGGCATATGCGAGGTGTTCACCAACACCGGCAAAGCAGGAGGCTGTCCTTCCCAGTCGGAGGCCACCGCCCGGCTGGTTTCCATCGCACTGCGCTCCGGTATGGACGTGAAAACTCTGACCAGCCAACTCAGAGGCATTCGATGCCCCTCCACCATTCGGCAGCCGGGCATGAAATGCACCTCCTGCCCGGACGCCATCGCCCGCGTCATTGAAAAGGTCGTGGCCTCCGCGGAATATCAGGCTGGGCTGAAACGGCCGGCTGCTCCGGCCGTGACGGCCCCCATCACGGCCCCGGCGAGACCGAAGGCGGAACCGGCCGTAGCCGCCCATATCCGGGAATGCCCGGAGTGCGGCGCGCCGGTCGAACACGAGGGCGGCTGCGTCATGTGCCGCAACTGCGGCTATTCCAAGTGTGGATGATACCCTGAAAACAAAGGGGCCGCCGAAAAAAGCATAAGGACTGAAAAAGCACGGTTATGCGTCCGGACAGACGCATAACCGTGCTTTTTCTGTGGGCTGTTAACAGCCCCCTCTTGTTATTGCCCATCCGAGCCATACAGGAAATGCTTGTTGTAATAATTTGAAACCTTTTTCAACTCGTCGTCCAACGCCTCCAGCCCCATGCTCTCCGCCAGGGTTGGCTGGCCGGAAAACAGATTGGTGCCCAGCCCCAGCCGTTCCCCGGGAATTTCCACGCCCAGGCTCGCCAAGGTTGTGGGGAACCAGTCCAGGGTGGTAAACATCCGCTCCTTGTCAAAAGCGGTGTCCATCGGTGCGTTAATGATGGTATTGAAGGTGGTGCGCACATACTCGCCGTTGTCCACAAAAAAGCGGGAATCCATGCTCAAATGATCCCCCACCAAAATAATGGTGGTATTTTCATAGAAATCCTGCTGCTGTATCCACCAGACAAAATCGGCCACGAGCCGATCGGAACAGGATATCACATTCGCGTACTGCCGTTCATCGTCCTGCCAGCATGCGGGGCAGACATACCCGCTTGGAAAATGGGTATCCACTGTCAGCATGGTGAAATTAAATGGCTCTCCCTCCGCGGCCAGCGCTGTCAGTTCTTCCCGGGCATAATCGAACAGCTTCAAATCCTCGTATCCCCACCAGACCCGGTAATCGGGATCGATTTTTCCGGTTTCCCTCGCGGTGTAGTAATCCCAAATATTATAACCGCCGTGCTGGGCAAAATATTGCCTGCGCCCCCCAAAAGACGCGTCCGAACCAATCAGCAGCTCCTGCCGGTACCCCTCCTGCTCCAGAATATCGCCAAGACTCCACACCCCGGGCAAAAACCTGGCGCTTTTGTTGCCATAGTCGTTGTCTCCCACAGGGATTTTCAGGGGCACCCCTGTCGTCTGGGACACCATGGCGGCAATCGTCCAGCTGGTACCTGTCACCTGCCGGGCGCCGCCCAGCGTATCGGTATGGGAAAAATTGAGATTAGCCAGCGCCAGCTCCGACAGATTGGGGAGAAGATTTTCTTCCTGATTCCCGCCCAGCTCCTTGGACAAGTAGGTGCTCTCCATCGATTCCAGATAAATATAGACTAGGTTGCGTTTTTCCTCCGGGAAGGTAAGGGTGATGCTCCGGGGATCGACATACGCCTCTTCGAACAAGGTCGACCGGGTCAGCTGGCTTTCGATGAACTCCGGTATGTACAAGGTGTAGGCCCCATAGCCGATGCCAGCCACCAGCGCCGCCACCGAAAGCAGCGGCAACAGCTTGCGATACAGCAGAAAAGGGAACACCCCGAAGGTGCGCGGCTTGTGAAACAGCCAGAGGGTGACGGTTTTCTGTGGCTGTACCCAATTGACCGCCAGCAGCACCAGTATCACGGCGGCGGCCAGCGATACCGGGAGGCATTCCACCAGAAAGCTGGTCACCACTTCATCGGTATTGGCCCCTTCCATGGGGGATTTAAAGGTAAATATCAACTGATCAAGCGGAACAAAGCCGAAGTGCCTTTGGCACCAGAAAGAGGCGGCAAACAGCAGCGCTCCCAAAAAGAGCAGCACAAAGCAAACGCTGAACCGGACGATTGTGCCTGCTTTGGATCGTGGCCTCACGCTCTCTCCCCTTTCTGTCGATACTGTCTGCGAACTCTATGGTATGCTATCATACGCGGCGGAACTTTCAGTGAGGAAACCTCGGCAATTTTGAAAGAATCATCACCGGCCGTCCCAACCATACCGGGATAGATCCACCCGACCGTCTGGGGTGAAGATTACGCCCTCTTCCTCCAGCCGAAGCCGCTGCATGTCCGCTCCGCCGAAAGCAAAGGCCCGCGAGGTTTCCCCCAGGCGGTTCACCACCCGGAAACAGGGGATCCCCTCGGGATCGGGATTGACATGCAGGGCGTACCCCACCACCCGGGACCAGCGTGGATTTCCCGCCAGCAGCGCCACCTGTCCGTAGGTGGCCACCCGTCCCCGGGGGATCCGCCGCACCACGGCGTAAATGCGGTCAAAAGCGTTCATCTCACCCGTACATCCTTTCCGTCAGCCAATTTCCTCCCGTTTCTTCGCGTCGGAGGAGGACAGGGCCGCATCGCCCGACGACGCAGGAGGCGGCGCGGCGGTGGTGGTCGTGGTCGCCGTCGTGGTAGTTGTCGTGGTCGTGGTCGTCGTGGTGGTGGGCGGCGCGGTCATGCTGTACGTCGGCAGCGATTTAAAATACTTGACGATCCCATCCACCGATGCCTGCACGATTTTCTCCTGATAAGCGGGCGTGTTCAGCAGCTCCATATTGTGGGAGTTGGTCATGAACCCATACTCGATAAGGATCGCCGGGCAGTCATGCACCCGGCACAGGTAAAAGGGGCTCCAAGCGCAGGGCTCCGAGCGGTTGCCTGTCCCGTTCGCCTTTTCCACCACCCGCATGGCGTCGGTCACCGCGCGGTTGACCGCATAGGAATATTCATTGAAATAGTGGATGGAACAGCCGCTGGCGCTCTCCCCCTTGACGCCGTTCATATGCACGCTGACCAGCAGATCGGTGCCGTTGTTACGGGCATGCGCCGTGCGGCTTCTCATGTCCGGATTGTCGGGGTTGACGTCGGTGGTGCGGGTCATCACCACCGTGGCCCCCAATGCGGTCAGCTTGTCCCGCAGCATCTTGCCGTAGGACAGGGTCAGCGTCTTTTCATACAGCCCCGGAATGGTGCCGTAGGTGCCGCTGGACTTCCCGCCATGACCGGGATCCACCACGATGCGCACCCCCTTCAGCGGCGCGTTGGATGGGTTTTTGCCGATCCCGCTGGGATGCTTGAAGGAGAATTGCAGGGTGTTGCCGTCCCATATCACCGAATAGCCGTAGAACTGCCCCTTCGTCCGCAGATACAGACGGAGTACCGGAGTGTCTCCGTTCCCCTTTCGCCATTCCGCTTTGGACAGCAGGGGGCTTGCCGATACGTCGGGGGCGGAAGCCGGCACCTTGTCGGTGTAGGAAAACGTAATGTCCACATACTCGGTGGTCTGCCCGTACTTGTTGATGGAATAGTTGGGCGTATCCGTGAGCTTAGCGTATTTCTGAGGCAGCAGCTGCAGGTTGTACGGTATCCGCCAGTCGGCGTCCAGGCGCAGCACCGTGGCCTCCTGGTAAACCTGAACCGTCTGCTTGTTCAGCGAATTGGCGTTGAGTTTCTTATTGGTGCCGTACATTTCCACGTCCTTGACATACACGCGGCGGCCACAGCCCAGCAGATAATATTGGGTGGAGCCCAGAGACACCATTTTTTCCACCACGTCGAGCGTTCCCTTAGGCAGGTAGGCGTTGGTGGGCCGGGAATAATCCTCCACCGTGTTTCCGTTGAAGGTTTCGGCATATTCGTTTTTGACGACGATCATGTCCCCCGCCACCGTCGGCTTAACGGTGATGGCGCCGGATTTTTTCGTCTCCTTCAAGCCGTTGTAGGTCCCCGTAAAGGTCGCCGTTCCCAGCTTCTGCGACTGCCCTGCTTTTCCGGCCGGCAGCGTGACGGAAGCCAGATAGTTTTCAAAATCAGAAAGCGCCGGATCGTCCGCACCCTCCTCTTCCTTCAGAGGCGAGGCCTTCATGGTGTAGGTTTTGCCGTTGAAGGCCACCGTCACCTTGGAGCCCTTGCGGGCAATGGCGCTGAAGCCCACCGTACTCCCTCCCGCCATGGTCATGGCCTGGCTGGGTGAAACGCTTTTCAAGATGGTGAGGGTGTACGTCACCGTGAAGGTCACGGTTTTTCCGTTGCTGACAAAAGTGAAGGTGTTCTTCCCCGGCTTGAGCGTTACGTCCACGGCAAAGCCGCCCTTTTCGGTCAGCTTCAGCGCTTTCCCGTTCATCGTCACCGGGAAATTGGGGTCGGTGCTTCCTAAGAAGCTGAACTTGGACTCGTCGGTGGTCACCGCGGTTTTCTTGGGGGAGCTGAAGGTCAGCTCTTTGAAGGTGTATTCCCCGGTGATCACGCCGTCCATGGCCTTGCGCAGCACGGTGACAAAGCCCTCGGAGGTGTGGTTCTGCAGCGCCGCCAGGGAGTTGAACGCATTGCCGTACCAGTTCAGCGACTTCTGACAGGCCAGGTACTGGGTGGCCAGCTCGTCGCCCGTCCAGCCCTTTTCCCCGGCCCCCGCTTTGTCCGCCGACTGCATAATGTACAGCGGCACATTCCGGCTGCCGCATACGTTCGCCCACCAGTTCAGTACCGTTTCAAAGCTGGCGGAGGCGTTGCCGGTGAGCCGGTCATCCTTGACCATGACGAAATCGAACAGTTCGCCGTCCAGCCAGGCCAGGCTGTCCGCCCGGCCATCGGTCAGCTCCTCATAAACGCTGGCGGTTTTGGAGCCGCGGGCATCCACCGACTGGTGCGCCCACACCGCATTGGCCAGCAGCCCCACGTACGCGTTGCGGTTGGCCTGCCGCAGGGCGGCCGTCGTTTCGGTAACCGCCGCCGTGATGCTGTCGGTCATGAACTGCTGCATGGTGCGCCCGTTCCCCTTAGCGGCAAACGCTTCCTGATTTCCCTGAGCCTTGAGCGGATAGCTGTAGTTTTCCAGCAGCCACCCGTCCATCGCATACGCCTTTGCCGCGTCGGCCGCGAAAGCGCGCAGGCTCTGCGCGTCGGCGTCCGTGGTGGGATCCCAGCCCGCGCCCACCCGCAGATCGAGCACGCCGTATACATACAGGTTCTCCGCCCGGGCCGCCTCCAGCAGGTAGGCCACCGGATCGAAGGCCGCGCCGTCCGTTCCCGTAAGCCGGTAAGTCTCGAGCGCCTCGGTCTCGAACAGCGCCTTGTCCTTGTAGGTCACGGGCAACAGCAGCGTGTTGAAGCCCCAATCCTTCGCGGCCGTCATGGCGGCGTCCAGCTGGGCCTTCACCGCATCGGCCGTTTCCTTGCCGCTGGTCAGGTAATCCACCCCTGGGGTCAGCCTCACGCCCGACAGCTTATCCGGCCTGTGGAACACTATCGGCTCCGGTTCCGGCTCCGCCGACGCGTCGCTTTCCACGGGCAGCAGGGTGCTGCTGTCCACCAGCGACGAAGGGGAGTGGGAAAACAGACCCATGAACGCGTCCAGCACCCCGTTGTTTACCAGCAGAATCCCCACCGTCACCAAAATCGCTACCGCTGCGGTGACGGCAGAGCCTATCCATATCCCTTTGGGAACAGGTCTGCGTTTTGCATGATTGGCCATAGTCGTCTCCTTTTATACGTCCATCCTCGCTTACGTCTTCGCCTTCAGCAAAGGCAGCACATGTTCCACTTCTCTTTTGGCGGTTTCCAGATTGGCCCCCTTGAGCTCTCCTTTGGCGGCCGGATCGAAATAGGAATAGCTGTAAAACAGCATCCCGCCGATGTCCTTCTGCCCTCGCAGGAACTCCACCTGTCGCTTCATGATATCGTCGTGGTTTGCCCATTCCCCCCGGGCGCCGGTGCCGGCTGGCAGGCTGTGGTCGGCCCATTCGTCATCCGCTATGCCCGTCTTGTAAATCCCCACGCCGATGAGCAGGGACACGCTCGACGCCTTTTTCTGCCGCAGCCATTCCTTCGTACAGGTATCGAAGGCGGAGGAGTTATGCTCGAAGCCGAAATACACCTGCGGGCACAGATAATCGATATACCCCCGGTTGGCCAGCCATTTGGTGGTGTCGGCATATTCGGTTTCCCGCGCCCGGGTGATGTTGTGGGACGGGCTGATGCCGAAAACGCAGTTTTTCTTCCGGTGCACAATGGCATAGACCTGGGACACCAGCGCATCCACCGCCGCCCGCCGCCAATCCCCCAGTGACTGCCCGCCTCCCGGCTTGAAGCCGGTCTCGAAGCTCTCGGCCTGCTTGTGGTTGATGCCGATTTTGCTGTCGCTGTTGTTGGGATAAAAGTAATCGTCGAAGTGGATCCCGTCCACGTCATAGCCTTCCACGATTTCCCTCACGCCGTCCAGAATGGTTTTCTGCGCCGTGGTGGAGGTCGGTATGTAATAGTAACAGCGCCGGTTATATTGGCTGTTGGAAAACTTGGAAAACCATACGTCCTGCTTGGCGTTGTCCCCCACGGCGTAGCTTTCATCGGTGCCGATGCGGTAGGGGTTGAGCCAGGCGTGCAGCTGCAGGCCCCGTTTGTGGGCGGCCTGCACCGCGTAAGCCAGCGGATCGAAGCCGCCCGCTATCAGCGCCTGCACGGATTTGACCGGTTTGAAAATCTTCGATTTATAGTAAGCGTCGCTGTTGGCCCGCACATGGAGGATCACCGCATTCATCCCATACGACCGGCAATTGTCCATCAGCGTATCCAGCGCGGCCCTGGCCCCGGCCGCGTCCTTGCCCCCCAGCAGGACCTCCATCTCGTAATGGGACACCCAAACGCCCCGGAATTCCCCCTGGATCTGCGGGGCGGGCGGCTTGGTGGACGTCGTGCCCGCCGTCGTCGCGGAAGTGGCGGCGGAGCCGGTTGACGTTCCCGCAGCGCTGGTCCCGGCGGTGCCCGTCGTCGTCTCCGGCGGGGAGACCGACAAGGTGGTTGTCGCCTCTCCCGTGGTTTCGGTGAACTCCCAGGGCAGCGTGTCGTTAGCCCCCGGGTATTCCCCCCAATTTCCGTCCGATACCTGTCCCGGCACCGGCGGAGCGTCTCCCGCGCAGCCCACGCAAAGCCCTATCGCCGCCGCGAGCAGCAATCCGCCGGCCCGCCTGCAAAATCGTGTCCGTTTCATAACTCCCTCTTTTTCCATCACAAAGCGCCGGAGTCCTTCAGGCCAATAAACGATTACTTTATTTTACCGTCCTATTCGCCACAGGTCAACCGTTCCCGACAAAAAAATCCGCTTTTCTAATCTTTGCCATCGTGCTATACTGGTGGGGCGGTCACTGGTTGTCCGCGCCCGGCGGGTGTGAGCGCTCGCCTCCTTTAAGATTTCTATGTGCAAAGGAGCTCGTCCATGCCACTTGTCTGTAAAATTCTCCTGGTCTATCTGGCCGGGATCAGCCTGGTTGCCGTCGTCGTCACCATCGCGGACAAATCCCGCGCCCGTCGGCACAAGTGGAGGGTGCCGGAAGCCACCCTCCTGACCTTGTCCGCCCTGGGCGGCTCGGCGGCCATGTACGTCACCATGCGGTGCATCCGGCATAAAACCCAGAAGAAAAAGTTCATGTGGGGCATTCCCGCCATCTTTCTTCTGCAGCTGGCCGCCGCCGTTTTCTGCATCGTCACCTTCTTTTGAGAAAGGATCGCCTATGTTTGTCTGCACAGCCGAAGCCATCACAAAAGCCTATGGGGAAAAGCCGCTGCTCGGCGGGGTCTCCCTGACCGTGGCCGAAGGGGAAAAGGTGGGCCTCATCGGGGTCAACGGCACCGGCAAATCCACTCTGCTGAAAATCCTGGCCGGGGAGGAATCCCCCGACAGCGGCTCCGTCACGTACGCCAGCGGCGCGCGCGTCGGCTATCTGCCGCAGAATCCGGATTTTCTCTCCGGCGCCACAATCCTGGAGCAGGTGCTGCATGCCGCCGGCGCCGCCCATAAAGAATTCGAGGCCAAAGCCATTCTCACCCGCCTGGGGCTGCCTGACTTCGACCGTCCCGTGTCCCTGCTGTCCGGCGGGCAGAAAAAGCGGGTGGCCATGGCTGCCGCCCTCATTGCCCCCTGCGAGCTGCTCATTTTGGACGAGCCGACCAACCACCTGGACGGGCGGATGGTGGTCTGGCTCGAGGACTATCTGCAAAAATATAAAGGCGCCGTCCTGATGGTCACCCACGATCGGTACTTTCTCGACCGGGTGGTGGGGAAAATCGCGGAAATCGACCATGGCGGGCTGTACGTCTACGAAGCCAACTATTCCCGCTTTCTCGAGCTGAAGGCCCAGCGGGAAGAGATGGCCCAGGGCACCGAGCGCAAGCGCCAGAGCCTGCTGCGCCGGGAGGCCGAGTGGATGGCCCGGGGCGCCCGCGCCCGCGGCACCAAAAGCCGGTCCCGCATCGAACGGTACGAAGCCCTGCGGGATCGGGAAGCCCCGCCGGAGGACGACACGCTGGAGCTGCGGTCCGTCTCCACCCGGCTTGGCCGCAAAACGGTGGAAATCCACGGCCTGACCAAGGGCTTCGACGGCCCGCCCCTCATCCGGGACTGGGAGTTCCTTCTCATGCGGGACGCCCGGGTGGGCATCATCGGGGACAACGGCGCCGGAAAATCGACGCTTCTGAAACTCATTGCCGGACAGCTGTCCCCCGACAGCGGAGAAATCATCCGGGGAGAGACGGTGAAAATCGGCTGCTTTTCCCAGGAATGCGAGGAGATGGATCTGTCCCTGCGCGCCATCGAATACATCCGCGAGGCCGCGGAAATCGTGCAGACCCCGGACGGCCCGGTAACGGCCAGCCAGATGCTGGAGAAATTCCTGTTCACCGGCGACATGCAGTGGACGCCCATCGGCCGGCTGTCGGGCGGCGAAAGGCGGCGGCTGTACCTGTTGCGGGTGCTGATGGACGCCCCCAACGTCCTGCTGCTCGACGAGCCCACCAACGACTTGGACATCCAGACACTGACCATCCTGGAGGATTATCTTTCCGGGTTCCAGGGGGCGGTCATCGTGGTCTCCCATGACCGGTATTTTCTGGACAAGGTGGTGGATCGGGTCTTTGTCTTTCAGCCGGACGGCACTTTGAAACTGTACATGGGCGGCTACAGCGATTATCTGGAACGCCGGGAGGAAAACGCGCCCTCCCCGCCCCCCAAGCCGAAAAAGGAACCCCGGCCCTCGGAGAATAAGCCGAAAAAACCGCGGTTTTCGTTCCGCGAGCAGCGGGAATACGACTCCATCGACGCGGATATCGCCGTCCTCGAGGCGCGGCTGCGGGACGCGGAGGCCGCCGTAAACGCCGCGGTCAGCGATTACGTCCGTCTGCCGGCCCTGCTGGAGGAAAAAGCAGCCGTTCAGGCCGAGCTGGACGAAAAAATGGAGCGCTGGGTCTACCTCAGCGAACTGGCGGAGCAAATCGCCGCCGACAATTAAGCCGTCGCTGCGGGGGGCTGCCATTGTGGCAGCTCCCTTTTTTGTCAAATCTTTCAGTTTTGTAATCTTACTTGACAGGCCCTCCCCACCATGCTAAAGTGACAAGTGTACTATTTTGCATCATACACTTTAGCCGTTTAAGAAAGAGAGGGTGCCTCATGTTTATCGACTCTATGTCCCGCCAACCTGTCTACGAACAAATCGTTGACCAGGTGGAGCAGATGATCCTTTCCGGTCTGATGCGCCCCGGAGAGCAGCTCCCCTCCGTGCGCAGCCTGTCGCTCGAGCTGTCCATCAACCCCAACACCATCCAGAAAGCCTACGCGGAGTTGGACGGACGGGGCATCATCTATACCCTGCCGGGCCGGGGCGGCTTCGTCTCTCAAAACGCGCCCGAGCTGCTGGCCGAGGCGCGCCGCAGCCGCCTGGGTACAGTCAGGGAGCTGGCCAGGGAACTGGCGCTGGCCGGCGTGCCTGAGGATGAGGTGCTGGCCTGCGTGCGCAGCGCCTATGTCGAGTCCCGCCTGTAAGCGATAAGGAGGGGATTGCCATCATCACCGCTGAAAATCTGACCAAACGGTTCGACGATTTCGTGGCACTGGATCACATGACCTGCACCATCCCCCGGGGCTGCATTTACGGCCTGGTGGGCTCCAATGGCGCGGGCAAATCCACGTTTCTGCGCCTGATCACCGGCGTCTACCGTCCCGACGAGGGTAAGGCCCTGCTAGACGGCCAGTCCATCTATGAAAATCCCAGCGTCAAAAGCCGCATCGCCTTTGTTCCGGACGATTGGTATTACCTGGGCGGCGCTTCCATCCGTCGCATGGCGGCCCTATACAAGGCCGCCTATCCCGCCTTCGACACCGCCCGGTACCGCCAGCTGGTGGAAATTTTCCAACTGGACGAGACGAAACCGCTACAGCATTTCTCCAAAGGCATGCGGCGGCAGGCTGCCACCATTCTGGCCATATCCTGTCGGCCCGACTACCTGTTCCTGGATGAAACCTTCGACGGTCTCGATCCGGTGATGCGTCATCTGGTCAAGGGGCTTATCTGCGAGGACGTGGCGGATCGGCAGGCCACCGCCATCCTCACCTCCCACTCTCTGCGGGAGCTGGAGGACACCTGCGATCAGCTGGCCCTGCTCCATAAGGGCGGCCTCGTGTTCGAGAGCGATATCCAGAACCTGAAGACCTCCTTGTTTAAAATTCAAATCGCCTTTCTGGACGACTACGATCCCTCCCGCTTCACCGGTCTGGATTTGCTGCATTTCTCCAAGCGCGGCTCCGTCTCCAATCTGATCGTCCGCGGCGATCGGGAGCGGACGGTGGCCTGGCTGCGCGGGCTGCAGCCCGCTGTGCTGGACGTGCTTCCCCTGACGCTGGAAGAGGTGTTTACTTTCGAGATGGAGGCGCTGGGCTACACGTTTCATGATGTGCTGCAAACGGAAAGGAGCGCTGTGAATTGATGGTTGTTTTACCGGCCGCGCTCAGGCGTGCAGGCCCCTTTTGCCGGTTCTGTCCGGGCGGCTTAGCCGTTTCCCCTACGTCTGCGGAGAAGGGAGGGTGTCATGAGAAAGCACCTGTTTGATCGCAGCCTGTATCTCGACGCGCTTCGCCAGCTGAAATTTATCGGCGTGGCCGGCACGCTGCTTCTGTCGTTGGAGGCTGTCCTGATTCCCATCGGCTACCTCGTGCAGTCCTCCCAGCGCCACGGTTACACCGGCATCATCGCTCTGGACGCCATGGATATGCATCCCCTGTTGATTCTCTGCTTCCTTATACTCGCGCCCATTATGGTGCTGTATCTTTTCCAGTTTTTGAATAAGCGGCCTGCCTGCGATTTTTATCACGCCCTGCCCAACAGCCGCATATCTTTGTTTTTCAGCTTTTTTGCCGCGGTATTGACCTGGCTGACCGCCGCCGCCGTGGTGTCCACCCTTTTGTCGGTGGCCAGCTTCTCCCTGTTGGGCGCCCATTATTCATTCAACCTGCCAAGTATGCTCGTCCTATTGTTCAACACCCTGGCGGCCAGCCTGTATGTGGCCGCCACCTTCGCCGTCGGCATGTGCGTGACCGGCACGTTGTTTACTAACGTGACCGTTTCCCTCCTTCTGCTGCTGATGCCCCGGCTGCTGCTGGCGGTGTTCGGCGCCACGCTGCAAAGCCTGCTGCCGGCTATTCCATCCCTGAATTTCATCCCGCCTCTGGACGCCCAGTACAACGTGGTGACCAACCTGATTTTCGGTATCTTCACCGGCGATCCGAAGCTGTCCTTCACCTTTGCACAGGGCGGGGTATACACCCTGTGCGTCGGCGTGCTGTATACCGGGGCCGCCTGCTGGCTGTTTCACCGCCGCAAGAGCGAAAGCGCCGGCAAATCGGCCCCCAATCGGGTGCTTCAGACGGTTTACCGGCTGCTCATCGCCATGCTCATCTGTCTCATCCCCTGCGTCATGATCATCGACAGCCTCCTCGGAGAGAGCTCTATGGCCGCCGATCAGCAGTTTCTCTGCGTGGTCTGCTATCTGGGGGCTGTGTTCCTCTATTTCCTGTACGAACTGTTCACCACGCGGAAATGGCGCAGCCTGCTGCAATCCATCCCGGCGCTGGGTATTCTGCTGGTGATGAACGGCCTGTTTATCGGCGGTGTCACCGTCGCTTACTATTCCACCAAAAGCATCCAGCCCGACGCCGAAGACATCCAGGCGGTGCGCTTTATAGAGGAAGACAACACCAATGAATATTTCAGCGCCAAAACCTCCTCCGTGCGTCATACCTCCTCCGTTATCCGTGACGTGGTGTCCGAGCGGCTGGCCTATACCCTGAGTCTGTCGTCCAACAGCTACAACATCAAAAGAAACACCCCCGGCTTTGTCACCGAGCAGGTGATCGTCTATCTCCGTGGACGTACGGTGCACCGGAACATTCTGCTGAGCTCTCAGGACTTAAACACCATCGCCCAGGAGCTTGCGAAAAACCCCACCTTTCAGGAGGCCTATCTCAAGCTGCCGGAATCCCCCACCGTCAACGTGGACGGCTTGAACAGACAGCAGGCCGACACCCTGTATAAAACGCTGCAGGAGGAAGTGACCTCCCTGGACTTTACCTCCTGGTACAGCTATCTCACGGCGCGTCCATACGGCAACCCAGTATTTACAAACGGGTACGATGTCAGCGGGCATTCTTTCCTGCCGTCGGTGATGCTGTACGGCAGCCTCGGCACCCGGTCGTATCAGACCGCCATCCCGCTCGGTACGCTGCTGCCAAAAACCAGCGCCCAGTATATGCAGCTGTCCAATGAAAGCCAGAGCATCGACGTGCTCGCCTGCCTGAAGCGATCCGATTGGTCGGAATACGATTCCCTGCGGGTGCAGGCCCTGCAATTTCTAGATGAGAACGGCCGTCCGCGCTCGTTCGAGCGGTATTTCTCCGGCGATATGCTCCAGCTTCTGCAGGAGCCGCTGGCGGATCTGGCCGGTGCTTTGGAAGGCCTGTCGAACACCGCTCCCGACATCACAAAGCCTCTGTATGGGCTTTTTCTGGAAACTCGGGAAGGCGAACGAGCCATCTTGTATCGAAATGCGCCAGACAGTGCGCTCCCGGACTTTCTCCAGCAATTTGGCAAATCATAATGAGACGGCACGGCCTGAGAATGACCGTGCCGTCTTGTTTTTGCCCTAAAGCCGTTTCCTCCGGCTGATCCTGGCCGTCCCCAGCGCCGCTGCCGCCAGGGTAAGGCATCCTGTCAAGGCTCTCTCGCCGGTGTCCGGAGGAGACGATGCCGATACCGGGTCCGTCCCCTTGGGCGCGCCGTTTTCCACCTGTACCGTGACCGTATACCGGGCCGTATGCACCCCGTCCTCCGCGGTCACGAGAATTTGCACCGGTTTGGTAAAATCCAGCGGCCCGTTCACATTATGCGACGCCTTATCGGACACCGTCAGCCGCGGGGTCAGCGCCGTGAGATCCGTTCCTTTTGGAAGGGTCACCTGCACGGTTTTGGCCGCCTCATCAATCGTTCCCCGCGCCCCGGCCAGTTCGAAGCTGTTCAAGGCGCACTTCTGGCTGGGAGGGGCCATCACCCGCACCTGCATCCGATAGGAATACGAGGAATCGTCCTCCTCCAGCCCCTCGAACGTAAGCGGCTCTTTCGTGGAAACCGCCTGTATTTCCAGCGTGTAGCTACCCGCCCGGCGGGGCACCTCCACATAAAAATACCCGTCTCCCTCGTCGGTGACCGGCAGCGTCCGGCCGTCCAGCCTGGCGGTGACATTCAGGTTTTCCCTATCCGGATGATGCATGCGGATAACCGCCGGGTCGTCTCCCACCTCGGCCTTGACTAAGTAGAGTGTGGCGTTTGGGTTCTCGCCGGCCAGGCTGTCCTCCAGGAGCTCGCCCAGCGTCCGGCCCGTCTCTTCCCCAGGCGCTGCGCCGGGAAGCTGGCCGGTCAGCTTTTCCCAGGGCACGTCCATCAGATCGGCCAGCATTTCCCCCATCAGAGTTCTCCCGTTCCAGTCCATCCCCAGCCTCTCGGCCAAAACGGCCACAAAGGCATTCGGTAGGTCGGTAAAAACGGGCAGTCCCATTTCCCGCGCTGTCTCGCTCAGCATGGTCAGCAACGCGCTTCCCACCGGATCACCAGGCGCATACGTCCATCCCTGCTGTCCCAGCAGGTCGGCAAAAAAGCCGTTTAAGTCGGGGTAGGAATCCTGCACCCGCAGGCCGGCGCTTTCCGCCGCCGCCTTCAGCACATCCAGCGTCAGTTCCCTGCTCAGCAGCGGCAACAGCGTATTAAAATCCCGTCCCAGCAGATCCCTGATACTTTGTCCCGTCGCGTTCATCTCCCCGAGCGTTGTCCCTTCCGGCAGCGGATATGCATACAGCTCGGCGGCGGTCAATCCCATCACACCTAGCGCCTCGGCCTCCCGCTCCGTGAGGTTGCCCTGAGACAGGATGGTGTCCGTCAGCCGGATTAAGGCGCCGCCCCGAATCTGCACGTCGTCAAAGCGGGAAGGATACGACAGCTTCAACCCGATGAGAGCCTGAACCTCGGCCGGGGCGCAGGCCTCCTCACCCTCTGGCGTCATAGCGTCCGCCTTTGCCTGTACGGCTTCGAAAGCCGCCTGGGCACGGCGCATATCCGTCCACAGCATTCTCAAGGGTGGCATTTGCTTCATCACCAGCGTGAAGCGAGGCAAATCGTCCGTGTTCCATCCGCCTGTCGTTTCCTCCCACTCTGCCTGACGCAGCTGATCCTCCCAGGCGGACAGGCGCCCGGCATATAGAGCGGCCGGAAAGTCAGTCAGGGACGAGCCGCTGAGGTTGAGATAGGATAAGGCGGGCAGCGCGTCCAGCCACCCCTCCGGAATCCTTTGCAGCTCCGGGTTGCCGCTCACATCCAGCCACTCCAGATTGACCGCGTATTCCAAGCCCTCCAGGCTTTTGACCCCCATTTTCCTGATGCTGAGTCTTTCCAACCCCTCCATATCCGCCTGGGTCAAAGCCGTGTCCCCGGCTATGCCCAGCTGCGCGCGGACAGCGGCTCTCACCCCCGCGTCCAGCGCTTCCTCGCGGAACCCTCCAGCCGAAACGACTGGCCCGCCCGGAGGCAGGCCGATGGTCATGAGCAAAGCGGCAGCCGCTCCCAGCAGCCGATTGGCCACATGGTAATTTTTCATACAATTCGCCAATCCTTTCCTTTTTGGTGTAAGGGCGCCTATTATTATACATTTTTCTTACGTTTTATCAATATATTTTCTATATATAACAATAAAAAACGCTGTATTGTGAATAAAATTCACAATACAGCGCTAGACATATTTGTCCGTGGTTTCGCCATACTAATAACCGAGGGGTTTAACCATAGGTTCCCGGGAAACCAGGCCGCTTCTGAAGCGCCCTTGTTCCCCAGGAGCCCATAGAGAAAAGGATGGTGCGTCCGCTTGGAGCTTCTGCATGGCCTGCTGCGTTCCCTGGTGGACGTGGCCATTGTGCTGTTCGAGTTTATCGGCGTGTTTGTTATCATCAGCGCGGGCATCAAGGGCATCTGGGGCTTTATCTGCCGCCATCCGTTGACCCGGCTGAATCTGGCCAAGGGGATGGCCACCGGCCTGGAGTTCAAACTGGGGAGCGAAATCCTGCGCACCGTGGTCGTGAGGGAATTCTCGGAAATCTATACCGTAGCGGCCATCATCGCCCTGCGGGCGGCGCTGACTTTTCTGATCCACTGGGAAATCAAAAACGAAGAAGCGCACACCGAGCAGCTAACAGAGGACGCCGAGGAGCCCCACGAATAAAGGGACCGCAACTTATCGTTACGGTCCCTTACTTGCAGCATCCGGCACTTTTGGCTGCATATAGGCGGCTTCATATTCCTCCATCGGAATGGGCCGGCTGAACAAATATCCCTGCGCCGCTCCAAAACCCAATTTTTTGAGCATGGCGAACTGTTCCTCCGTTTCCACGCCCTCGGCGATGGTGCGGATATTCATGACCTGACAGACATGGGCCAGAGCCCTCACCATCGCCTGAGCCTTTTCATTGGTGACGATGTTGTCCACCAGACCCTTGTCAATTTTCAGCACATCGAAATCCACCGAGGTGAACAGGGGCAGATTGGCGTATTGCACGCCGAAATCGTCGATGGACACGGCAAACCCCGCCTCCCGCAGCGTCCGAATCAACGCAGATACATCGTCCCCCTCCGGTCCCTGCGCGCTATCCGTAATCTCGATTTCCAGCAATGCCGGAGGCACTCCGTAAGCGTCGCAGGAGGCGGTCAGCCTGTCTGGCAGGTCGGGCTCCGCCAGGGTATACCGGGAAAAATTCACCGACAGCGGCACCGGCGTTTTCCCTTGCTCTCTCCAGGCGGCGATTTTTGCGCAGCAGCGATCGAATACATAATAGTCCACCAGACGGATCAGCCGGGATTCCTCCAGCAGCGGCAGAAATTGATCCGGCGGAATCACATCGCCCTCCGGGGTGCGGTACCGCACCAGCGCTTCCGCGCCGATCAGCGTCCGATCATGAAAGGCCTTCTTCGGCTGGAAATAGATAACAAACCGTTCCTCCTCCAGCAGCTTGGGCAGCACACCGGGCACCGTCAGCCCCAGCACATCGTCGTTGTAATGCCGGTATCGGTTGGACTGGGAATTCCTTCGGTAAAAATGCTTTTTATCCTCGTACATCATGGTGTCCGCCGCGGTGATCAACTGCTGGATATTCGCCGTCTTTTCCGTCCACTGACAGCCGACCGCCGCATGGCATACGCCCCCCGCCGCGAACAGCCCGCGCAGCTTCTTCACCACGGACAGGAACGCCTCTTCCTCCAACCCCCGGCACAGCACCACGAACTCATCGCCGCCGATGCGGTAAAAATCCCCCGTTGGAAACGCGTCCCGGATTTTCTGGGCGCAGGATGCCAGCACCTGATCGCCGTAATCGTGCCCGTAATAATCGTTGATATCCTTCAGGCCGTTGACATCCAAATAGGCAATGCCGAACGACCCGTCCGCCTGCGCCTGCCTGTTGATGTCCCGGATATAGCGGTTCCGGTTGTAGAAGCCGGTCAACGTGTCGTAATAGCTCAGGCGCACCAGCTGCCGCTCATCCTCCGCCCGTCTCAAGGATGTCATCAGAAAATACCGCAGCGTGTGCAGCAGCGGCGATATGTTGGCGATTTTCTCCGCCGGCGGGTTGTCCACCCCGATATACCCGGTCAGCTCCCCGTCCTTTTCCAGAGGCACCGCCACCAGACTGGAGATCCCCTGTATATTCAACGTCTCATATTCGTCGGGAGAATCGTCCCGGATGGCTTCCAAATCCTCGATGATAACGCATTCCTGCCTGTTGAAGCTGGGCCGCCACCTGTCCAGCAGCCGAATGTCCAAATCCTGAAGATTCTGGATTTGCGGCTCCACCCCAGGCGCGCACCATTCATGGGTGTTGGCCATCCGCTCTCCCTGGATGGCAAACAGATAGGCCCTGTCCGCCGACATGAACGAGCCCACCCGATCGAGTACCCGGTTGATAGCGCTGTCGACATCCTCAGACTGATACAGCATCTGCACGCATTCCATGATCATTTTATCCCCGTCCAGGGCGTTCTGCAGAGCGATTTTCTTGTTTTCCGTTTCGGTGATGTCAAACGCGATTTCCAGGCGGGCCAGCCGTCCCTTCCAGCGAATCAGCTTGTCCTTGAGCAGATAATGCCGCTGTGTCAGCGGGTTGGTGAACTCCCAGGTATACGGGGTTTCAGTATTCAGCCGCGCGTTGGTGCAGAATGGGCAGGGCGCATCCCGCCCCTGCAGCGCCTGATAGCACTTGAGTCCCTGACTGTCCTTCAAATGAAAAGTTTCCCGTCCGGCGGTGTTGACGAGCAGCAAATCGTAGTTCTCCAAATCGGACACGTAAACCAATTCTGGTATCTCGTTCATCAAATCAAACATGGCGTCCTCCTGGCCGTACCGCCCCTCGCCCGGTATGGGAGCCCAACAGCATTGTTATTTCCCCATTATACGTTGCCTTTCCCCTTTTTACAAGGTGGATTTCCATATCCATCCAAAAAATCAAAAAATAAACGGCGCCGCTCTTTTCGGAGCGGCGCCTGAACATACCTATCGCCGGATGATACATCCGGCCCGTTATTCCTTTGGCCCAAAATCCCGGGTGAAGATATCGCTGTATTCCAGCAGCTCCTCCACCGTGTCGAAGCCCAGCCGATGAAGCAGCTCGATTACATAGGGGTTTTCCAGCGGCGTGGCATAGGCTGCCTCATTGCCGTAGGCCACCACATGCTCCCGGCCCTCTTCCCGGCTGAGAATGGCCTTCGGCCCCCCGACGCAGCCCCCGACGCAGCCCATTCCCTCGTAAAAGTTGGCGGTGGTCTGCCCGCTTTTCAGCTCCTCGATCATGGCCCGGCAGGCGGGTACTCCGTCGGCCTGCCGGGTGTGGACGGTGATGCTTCGGTGAGGATTCAGCTGCTCCACCGTGCAGCGCACCGCTTCGCTCACCCCACCGGTGTGGGCATAAATCCGGCCTGCCCGGGAGGAGTGATCCTTCTCGTTCTCCGGCTGATCGGCCGGATCGATCCCCGCCGCCTCGAACACGTCCTGCACCTCCTGGAAGGTCAGCACGTAATCCACCGCGCCGGCAATATCCGGCTCTCTCGCCTCGCTCTTTTTGGCCAGGCACGGGCCGACAAACACCGTCACCGCGTCGGGATGCAGCTTTTTCACCACCCGCCCGCAGGCGATCATCGGGGACACCGACCCCGGCACATGGGGCATCAGCTCGTGATAGATTTTCCGAATCATGGCGATCCACATGGGGCAGCAGCAGCTGGTCAACTGGTAATCCCCATCGTTAAGAATATGCCTGTCGAACTCCAGCGCTTCCTTGAGGGTGAGGATGTCGGCGAACAGCGCCACCTCGATCATGCCCGCGAACCCCAGGGCCTTGAAGGCGCTGCGCAGCTTGCCGGGCGTCACCTCCGGGCTGAACTGCCCCATGAACGCCGGCGCTACCAGCACATACGCTGGCCCCTGCGCCTCCCGTACCGCCTTCATGGCGGGCAGAATATCCCGGCTCGCGGTCAGCCGCTCCATCCGGCAGGCCTCAATACAGGCCGCGCAGCCGGTGCACAGGGCGGGATCGATTTCCATCGAGCCGTCCTCCCCGGTGACGATGGCATCGAAGATGCAGCTGTTCTGGCAGGCGTGCTCGCAGTCCCCCTCGCCGCAGGAGGCGGTGCGCAGCACGGGGGGATATTTCTCCGGATGCAGCAGGCAGTCCAGATGGTACGCGTCGTATTCCGGCAGCGGCTCCTTGCCGTCCGAAAAACTGCGGCGCAGCAGATCCTTATACAGCGTGTCAAAGCTCGTCATGATGATTCCTTCCTTTCCTCCGCCTGCGGGCGGCCCGGTTTGTCCGGCAGTTCAAGGCGGCTCCAGTCAAAAAGTTCGCCGGGATCCGTCTTGCTGGGGCTGTAATCCCCATGCCCCAAAATATGCTCCCGGTTGAAGAGCACCGCCGGATGCCGCCGTTCTATGTCCCGCAGCAGACCGCGCAGCGCCGCATACTGCTCGTCGGTGAACCCCGCCAGCGTCGGGGCCAGAGCCGCATACTGATCCGGCGTGAGTATGGTCTCCATCTCCTCCGCCGTCCCCATGCCCAACAACTCGATGCCGATGGAATACGCGTTCAGCCGATCGGTAAATCTCTCCTCAAGCCATTTCCCTTTTCCGGCGTGCCAGGCGATCCGTTCCTCGGGAATCAGGCGATAGACCGTTCCCTGACGATCCACGACGTAATGGGTGGAAACGCCCCCGTCCAGAAAGATGCGACGGATATGCGTCATATCGCAGGGAGCCTCGGGATGGTCCCGCACGGCGCTCATGGAATGAATGACCACATGGGAAATCGTTTCCTCGCGGGGATCCGAACACGTCTCCACCGGCAACAGCGCGTCCGTTACCGGATACGGCGGGGTATACCGGCTGCTGGCCGGCCCTTCCGACTCCGGCGAAACCGCCGGCCCGCGGCAGCCCGCCAGCAGCAGGCACAGCCCGCCCGCGAGAATTTCCCTCCAATGGCGCATACGCCTCGCTCCTTTCCCGGCTTATGGCATCATCCTACCACGTTTTCCGGGAAATCACAACCGTTCCCGCGCCGCCAGCACCCCGTCGGCCACCCGATCCGCCAGTGCGTCCAAAGCCTCCCGCTGCCCGTTTTTGGGCGCGGATTTCAGGGTCAGCGGCGGCGCGAGCATCTCCATTTCCGCCATGCCGGCCAGCAGCGTCGTCATCTCCTTGCCCGCCGCCGGTGCCCAGGAGCCGTTTTCCACCACCGCCACGCCCCTTTTGCGCACGTTGAGCGCCGCCATTTCCCGCAGCAGGGCGTCCATGGCGTAATACAGCCCGCCATTATAGGTTGGGGCGGCCAGCACCAGATGGCTCAGCCGGAACACCTCTGCGACGATGAAGGAGGGATGGGTCTTGGACACATCGAACATCCGGATATCCTCCACCCCCCGATCCGCCAGCCGGGCCGCCAGCCGGTGAACGGCCGCCTCTGTGTTGCCGTACATGGTGGCGTACGCCAGCACCACCCCCGCCGTCTCCGGCTCGTAGCGGCTCCAGCGATCGTATTTTTCCAGGATATACGGCAGGTTCTCCCGCCAGATCGGCCCGTGGGCCGGGCAAATCATCCGGATGTCCGCTCCGGCCAGCTTGCCCAGCACCCGCTGCACCTGCCCGCCGTACCGGCCCACGATATTGGCGTAATACCGCCGCGCCTCGTCCAGCCACCGGCTCTCATACAGAGCCGGAGCGCTGAACAGGTTCCCCGAGAACGCGCCGAAGGCGCCGAAGGCGTCGGCGGAAAACAGCACCCCCTCCGTCTCCTCCAGGGTGAGCATCACCTCCGGCCAGTGTACCATGGGCGCGAAGGTAAAGCGCAGGGTCCGCCGGCCGATGGGCAGACGATCGCCCTCCTTCACCTCGTACTCCCGCAGGGCCACGTCGAAATCGTAAAACTGCGCCATCAGGCTGAATGTCTTGCGGTTTCCCACGATTTTCATGGCGGGGTACCGGGCCGCCAGGGCCTCGATGTTGGCGCAGTGATCCGGCTCCATGTGGTTGACCACCAAAAAATCGAGAGGCCGCCCGTCCAGCGCGGCCTCGATATTCTCAAGAAACGGCCGGGAAACCGCCGCATCCACCGTGTCGATCAGCACCGTTTTCTCGTCGACCAGCAGGTAGGCGTTGTACGCCACCCCGTCGGGCAGTGGGAACATGTTTTCAAACAGCGCCAGCCGCCTGTCGCTGCCTCCTACCCAAAACCAATCCGGCCCCAGCCGCCTCACGCTTTCCATTTTTTGGCCTCCCCCAGAAAATTCAACATGCCATAGTATGCCTCCCTCCGTTCCGAACATACCGCCGCCGGCCCAAATCCGCAGAAATGCCGCCCGGCAGTTTATTTTTTCATATTTTTGCCATACTATGGATATAAAAAGGAAAGCGAGTGATACGGATTGTCCAGCATGCGCATCGCGGCCGTCCGCGGCCGCCAGATTTTCGATTCCCGCGGCACCCCTACCGTCGAAGCGGAGGTCTACCTGGAAAACGGCGCGGCCGCCGTGGCCAGCGTGCCCTCCGGCGCCTCCACCGGCCGCCATGAGGCCGTCGAGCTGCGGGACGGGGATCCCGCCGCCTACGGCGGCAAAAGCGTCCTGAAGGCCGTGCGGGCCGTCAATCAGGATTTGAACGAAGCGCTCCACGGTCTGCCTGCTAACGATCAGGCCGCCGTGGACGACGCCATCCTCCGTGCCGACGGCACCGACAACAAAAGCCGCCTGGGCGCCAACGCCACCCTGGCCGTATCCCTGGCCTGCGCCCGCGCTGCTGCCGCGGCCCATGGGCTGGAATTCTATCGTTATCTCGGCGGCGCGGGGGGTGTGACCCTGCCGGTGCCCATGATGAATATTCTCAACGGCGGCGCCCACGCGGATAACAACGTGGATATCCAGGAATTTATGATCGTGCCCCTGGGGGCCGGCTCCTTCTGCCACGCCATGAAGATGGGCACCGAAATCTACGCCGCCCTGAAAGCGGCGCTGAAGTCCCGGGGGCTGGCCACGGCGGTGGGCGACGAGGGCGGCTTCGCCCCCAGTCTGCGGGACGACGAGCAGGCGCTGGAGCTGCTGGTGGAGGCCATCGAATCTGCCGGCTACCGTCCCGGTGCCGACGTGGCCATCGCCATGGATGCCGCCGCCAGCGAGTGGACGCAGGGCGACGGCTACCGTCTGCCCAAAAACGGCCAATCCCTCACGCGGGAGGCCCTCATCGCCCACTTTGCGGATCTTGCCGGCCGGTTTCCTATCTTTTCCATCGAGGATCCCCTGGGAGAGGACGACTTCGACGGCTTCGCCCGCATCACCGAACAGCTAGGCGCCCGGGTGCAAATCGTGGGGGATGACCTGTTCGTCACCAACCCCGCCCGCCTCGAGCAGGGCATTCGATCCCGCAGCGCCAATGCGGTTCTGGTCAAGCCCAATCAAATCGGCACCCTGTCCGAGACCATCCGGACGGTGCGGCTCGCCCAGCAGCACGGCTACCGCACCATCCTCTCCCACCGCAGCGGGGAAACCGAGGACACCTCCATCGCCGACATCGCCGTGGCGCTGAACGCCGGGCAAATCAAAACCGGCGCGCCCGCCCGCACCGACCGGGTGTGCAAATACAACCGGCTGCTGAAAATCGAGCAAACCCTCGGCATGGCGGCGGTGTACGGCCGTCTGTAACCCCGCGCCCCATCCTCTTGCATCTTGTCCCCATATACGGTATACTGGTGGCAATCGAACAAAAAAGGATGGGACGCAATGCTTACGACCAGAAAGAAGGATTTCATCGAGTTCATGATGAGCGCCGACGTGCTCCGCTTTGGGGAATTTCAGACCAAAAGCGGCCGTCTAACCCCGTATTTCATCAACACCGGCAATTATAAGACCGGCGGTCAAATCGCCGCCCTGGGCCGTTTCTACGCCGCCCTGATTCATGAAACCTGCGGCGATAGGTTCGACGCCATGTTCGGCCCGGCCTATAAGGGCATTCCCCTGGCCACCGCCGCCGCCGCCGCCCTGGCCACCGAATACGGCGTGGATAAGCCCTATTTCTTCAACCGCAAGGAGGCCAAGGACCACGGCGAGGGCGGTTCCCTGGTCGGTTATCGGCCGAAGGACGGCGACCGGATCCTCATCATCGAGGACGTCATCACCGCCGGCACCGCCATCCGGGAAACCATGCCCATCCTGACCGGCTGCGGCCAGGTGACGGTCCCCGACATGTTCATTTCCGTCAACCGCTGCGAGGTGGGCCAGACCCCCGGCAAAACCGCCGTCATGGAGGTCGGGGAAGCCTATGGCATCCAGGTGCACGCCCTCGTCACCGTGCGGGACATTCACGAGTACCTCAAGGCCCAGCCGACCTATGCCGACGTCCTTCCCCGCATGGAAGCCTATATGCGGCAGTATTGTGTGCTGGACTGATTTTCCAGTTGGCATTCTATTAAAAAACGCGGTCATTCGGTTTTACAACCGGACACCGCGTTTTCTTTTGCCCGCTTCATCGAAAGGACGCCGACGGCCGGTATAACCAAAAACCGTGTTGGAGAATAGACTGATCCAGAAGGGCCACGGCGGCTATGGAAGCCGCCATGCGCTCGCCGCGTCCCATACAGGCGCGGGGCGTCCTCTACGACGCCAGAAAGGCGGTGTGTTCCCCTTGCCCGAGCTCTGGACGTCCATTCTCGAGGCCTTCCTGCTGGTGGCCGCCCTGTCCACCGACGCCTTCTTCGCCAGCTTCGCCTACGGCACCGGCCACATCCGGATCCCCTTCCTGTCGGTGGCCGTCATCGACGGCATATGCACGGCGCTGCTGGCCGTCTCCCTGTTTCTCGGCACGCTTCTGCGCCCCTGGCTGCCCCCGGCCCTTACCGCCGGCGTCAGCTTCGCCATTCTCTCCCTCCTGGGCGTCGTCAAGCTGTTCGACAGCGTCCTGAAAGCCCTTATCCGCCGGCATCAGCCGCTGAACAAGGAATGGCGCTTCTCCCTGTTCAGTCTCCAGTTCATCCTGAACATATACGCCGATCCCCCCGAGGCGGATCGGGACGCGTCCAAAACCCTGTCCTCCGCCGAGGCGGCGTCCCTGGCCGTGGCCATGTCTCTGGACGGCCTGGCCGTCGGCTTCGGCGCTGGCATGGGGAACGCCTCCCCCGTGTTGGTTCTGCTTTTCTCCCTGCTGCTGACCGCCGCCGCCGTGATGGGCGGCAGCGCCCTGGGCAACCGGGTGGCCGCCCGGCTCCGGCACGATCTTTCCTGGGTAGGCGGCGCTCTTCTTCTGCTGCTGGCCGCTATCAAACTCCTATAAACCGCAGAAGGCGGGCCATGCGCATGGCCCGCCTTTATCATAAAAATTACACCAGCTTTTTCGCCTGCTGCAGCACCGTGTTGGCAATCTTTCCCGCCACACCAATGCCCAAACCGCCGTTCTCCGCGACCACCACGATCGCCAGCGGCGTCTTTTCATCCTGGCTGAACCCCGCGATCCAGGCATGAGGCTCGATACCGGCCCCCACCTCCGCCGTGCCCGTCTTCGCGCAGAATTGCAGCCCCGGGAACGTGGCGTCTCCATACTTCTTTGTCACGGTGTAGCGCATCATGTCCTTCAGCGTGTCCGCCGCGTCCGCGCTGAGCATCCGCGAGCCGTTTTTCGACACGCGCAGATGCGCCGGCAAGCCCGCCGGGGTGGTGATGCTCTCGATGAAATAGGGCTTCACTGGTACGCCGCCGTTGGCGATAGCCCCCATCATGGTCAAGAAATGCAGGGGATTGGCCAGATTGGTGTACTGCCCCATCCCCGCCCAGCCCAAGTCCACCCGGCGGATATCGGTGAAGTCGATGGTGCTCTTTTTCGCGGCGATCCCGTCCAGGGAAAAGCTCTGGTTAAACCCCATTTTCTCGGCGTACTTGGTCAGTGTATCCGGCCCCAGAGAGATGGCCAGCTGGGCAAAATACGCGTTACAGGACTGGGCCAGCGCATCCTTGAATCCGATTTTCCCATGGTTTCCGAGACAGCTGATCCATTCCCCATCGACTTCCACGCCTCGCTTGCAGGTGTACGTGCGGGTGTCCATGTCCTTCTGCGACTCCAGGGCGGCGGCCGCCGTCACCAGCTTGAAGGTGGAGCCGGGCGGATACGAGGAGGACAAAAACCGGTTGAGATACACGCCGGTGTATTTGCCCGTCGTGTCCCCCTCGACGTCCGGCTTGCTGTTCACGTCGAAGGTGGGCGAACTGACCATGCAGAGCACTTCGCCAGTTTTGTAGTTGTAAACGCCCACCGTTCCCTTATAGCTGCCCAGCGCCTTGAGGGCGGTGGCTGACAGGTTCGCATCCAGGGTGGTGGCGATATCGTTGCCCCGGCCGCTTGGCTGGAACACCCCGTTGACCAGGTTGTACCCCACCAGCTGCTCCCAGTAGCTGCTCTGCAAACCCGTCTTGATAAAGCCGTCGGAATCCCCCACCATGTGGAGCACGGCTTTGCGGATCTCCGCCTTGCTGTTGTAGACCCGTTTGCCGTCCACCGTCTGGGCGAGAATCACCCCGCTGCGGTCGGTGATGGTGCCTCCCCCGCTGAGAACCGCCTCGCTGTTGTAGATATGGCGGTTCGCCGGGTAAGAGGTCCAAGCCTTGGCGTCCGCCACATATATCACCAGAAGGATGACCAGTCCCGCCGTGAACGCCAGCAGGAAGGCCAGCAGAAGATACGCCCGCCGCGTCATTTGTTTCAAGGCTGTCACCCATCCTTTCTCAGATAAGCCATCTTTCTAGGTAAGCGCTGGATCCATCACGCCTGGCGGTTCAGCGGTACCTGCCCCTTCCCGGCCGCCGGCGGGCCGGCATTCTCCAGTCCCACCGCGCGGATAAAGGCCAGCATGGCGAAATTGGCCGCCATGCTCGAGCCGCCGTTGCTTACCAGCGGGAAGGTCACCCCCGTCAGCGGCAGCAAATCCGTGGAGCCGAAAATGTTCAGCGCCGCCTGGAACAGGAACATCCCCGCCGCCGCGCAGGCCGCGATAGCGAAATACGCGGATCGGGCCCGGGAGGCGCACCGCACCGCATACAGCGCGAACAGGATCAGACAGCCCGCGCAGCATAGGGCAATCAGCAGCCCCCACTCCTCGCTGACGAAGCCGAACACCAGGTCGGTGTCCGCCGCCGCCACCATATCCAGGTTGCCGTTGCCGCCCCCCACGCCGAATAGGCCGCCGCTGCCGATGGCCACCATGGTACGGGTCTGCTGATAGCCGGAGGAGGCCGCGTATTCCCACGCGTGCCGGTAGGTGGCGAACCGGCTGGCCACATAAGGCATGAACGCGATAATCACCGCCGCGCCCGCCACCGCCAGGCCGGAGAAAAAGGCAATGGTCTTCCAATCGCCCGACCGCATGTAGGCGATGATCAGCATCCCCATGAAAAAGATGGCGGCCGTGCCGAAATCCTTCATGAGGAACAGCGGCCCGATACAGGCCCCCGAAAACAGCACGAACAGGATAGTATTGCGGTAGGTCATCAGCCGTTCCAGCGTGGCGCAGCCCGCGAAAATGAAGGCCACCTTGACGAATTCGGACGGCTGGATGGTGATGAAGCCGAGGTTAATCCAGTTTTTCGCCCCGCCCCGCGTTTCCCCGATGAACAGGTTGAGCACGAGGAGCCCCACCGCCAGCGCCCCGATGACATACCGCAGCTTCATGGTCAGCTCCACGTCCCGCAGGATGAGGCTCAGCACGCAGAACATGGCCAGTCCCAGCAGCACCGCGGCAAATTGCTTGTAAAGGGAAGACGGCACCGCGCTCGCCGCCACAAACAGACCGATGGTCACCAGGAAAAAGGCCAGCAGCTCCACGCCCACCCCCTGAAACCGGCGGACGCCGCAGTAAATCCACTCCATGAGCAGCAGCCCGGCAAAGCACACCGGCAGCGCCAACGGCAGCTTATCGGCGTAATGCAGCAGCAGGGACAGACAGCCCAGCAGCTGGAAGATGGTCAGCACGAACAGGCCGGGGATGGCGCTTGGCTCCTTTTTTCCGCCGTCCGCCGTCTGAGCATCCTGCGCCGTCGCCTTGACGAACCGCATTCCCACGCCGGCGAACGCTACCCGATCCCCGTATTCCAGATAGGTGGGCACCCGGATCGGCTCCCCGTTGACGGTGACGCCGCCCTTTGAGCGGGTGTCCCGCAGCCGCCACCCGGTCTTGTCCCGGGTAAGCACCGCGTGCCGCCGGGACACCGATTGCACGGGCAGGCAGATGTCGCTGACAGTGCTGCGGCCAATGGCGGTTTCCTCCGCCGTCACAGGCAGCCGGGTGCCGTCCTCCAGCACAAAAGCCGCCAGCGGCCGCGGTTTGCTTCTGCGCCGCAGGAGCATCCGCCCGCACAGAAGCAGGAGCCCCACCGCCAGCAGCGGCATCAGAATACGGACCGCCGCGTTGTAATAGCCGGTCACCGCCGACAAATCGCCCATGGGGATCGCCTCCTTCCCGCGCACCGCGTTTCCCCTATTTTATCACGTTCTCTGGGGATTTAAAAGTAAAAAAACTATGAAGTTTGTATGAAGTTTCCAAAGGAAAAGGGACGGCAATCTGCCGTCCCCCTCTCATCTCTTTGTATGTTCGTTGTAGAACTCCTGGAGATCCGCCTTTACCTCGTCGGGCAGCATGATTTTACGCACCCCGTGAAGCGCCCCCTCCAGCGAACAGAGCCGGTGGAAGCAAGCGGACGGATCGTTTTTCTGAATATCCAGCCAGGCCTGCTTGCTCCCCCTGCGGCGCAGCTCCTCCACCGTATCGACGCCGATCAGATGAAGCTGACGTTCCAGCTCCGGGCCGATATTGGGCAGCTTGACCAGCTCTCCCATATTGCACCCCCCTTTTCGCCGGTTCTCATCGCCCGGCTATCGCGAAATATATCCGGCCGTCCATGCGGCCTCAGTCTCCGATGGCCTGCTCGATAAGCTGATCCATCTGCTGCGTGTCGTCGTATCCCTGTATCGCCACCGCGATTTTCTGGGCCGGCGATATGTACAAAAACTGGTTATGCGCCCCGCCGCAGAAGAAATCCCCCGACGGGCGGCGGCTGAAGCCGAACCCATAGGGCGTACCGCTCGTGTTGGGATACGGCGCGGCGGCCATTTCCACCCATTCCCGGCTGAGCAGCTGCCTCCCCTCGTAGCTGCCGCCCAGCGCGTACAGCCGCCCGATTTTGTTGAGATCCTCCAGCCCCATGTAGCAGCCGGTGGCTCCCATTGTATGCTCCAGCGGGCACCGCTCCCAGGCGAACTCTCGGATGCCCATCCGGCGGAACAGCGTGGTTTTCAAGAACCGATCCAGCGGCAGCTCGGTCACCTTCTCCACGATACAGCTGAGCATGTAATAGTTCCCGTTGTCGTAGGTGAACACCGTCCCCGGCTGGTGCGGCATGGCCCGGCCCAGCACCCGGGCGATCCAGTCTTCCCCCGTGCCCAGATACCGGTCGGCCTCGAACAGGCTGCCCTGCCCGATGCCGGAGGTCTGGGTCAGCAGATGCCGCACCGTCACCTCGCGGATTTTCGGATCCGCCTCCTCAGGCACGTGATTGCCCAGATATTTGACAATGGGATCCTCCAGCTTCAGCAGCCCCTCGTCGTAGGCCAGCCCCACGCCGGTGGAGGTCAGCACCTTGGAGATGGAATATAGATTGCTGCACGCGGACATGGGCAGAAACTCATGGGCGAAATACGCGCCGTCCTGCCACAGCGCCATACGGAAAAATTCGGCGCCGGATTGTTCAATGGCGTCTCTCAGCCGGCAAAACTTGGTCTGTGCGTCCATGTTTCAACCCCTCCAGCAGACTAATATTATATCAAGCGTACCACAATTCTGCCACGGCGTCAACCATCAAACCGGTGAAAGCGCCTCCTCCGATTGCCCCAGCCCCGCGGTTTCCAGGTAATGCCCCGCCCGGGTGGCGGCCACCGCCCCGTCTGCCGCGGCGGTGATGATCTGCCGCAGCCACTTGGTGCGGGTGTCCCCCGCCACGAACACCCCAGGCAGCCGGGTGGTACAGCTTTCGTCCGCCTGGATATACCCGTTCTCGTCCAGCCCCGCGGCCGCGAACAGCCCGTTGTCCGGCTGCATCCCGATGGCCACGAACACGGCGCTGATCGGCAGCTGCGTGCGTTCGCCCGTCACGGTGTCCAGCAGCGCCGCCCCCTCCACCGATTGGCCGCCGTGGATGCTTTCCACCGTCTTGTTGAACAGCGGCCGGATGTTCGGCCTTTGCGCGACGGCCTCCGCCAGCACCTTTTCTCCCCGGAAGCTGTCCCGCCGGTGCACGAGATACACCGTCCGGCACAGGTTGGCGAGAAACAGCGCGTCCTCCAGCGCCGTGTTGCCGCCGCCCACCACCGCTGTGTCCTTTCCCTTGAAAAAGGCCCCGTCGCAGGTGGCGCAGTAGGAGACGCCACGCCCCAGGAATTTTTCCTCCCCCGGACACTGCAGCTTGCGCCGCTGGACGCCGTTGGCGATGATAACCGCGCGGGCCTCATATTCCCCGCCGGAGGTCGTCACCCGCTTGACCGGCCCCGCCAGATCCACCTCGCTCACGTCCTCATAGCGTACGTCCGCCCCCAGCGCCGCCGCCTGTTCGTAAATCCGGTTGGCCAGATCCGGCCCTGAAATCCGGTCGATGGCCGGGTAATTCTCCACCTCGTTAGTCACCGAAATCTGCCCGCCGTGGAACAGCTTTTCCAGCACCACCACCCGATGCCCCGCCCGTGTGGCGTAAATTGCCGCCGTCAGCCCGGCGCAGCCTGCGCCGATGATCAGAACATCCACCATGTCCCATCGCCATCCTTCCCTATTTCCCTATTAGTATAGAAGGATCCCGCCTAAAATATGTACCCTATCGGTATCCCGTCAGCACCCGCCGGTAAAACGCCACCGCCCGCGCCAGCGCGTCCACCGACAGGTTTTCGTTGCGCGCGTGCATGCTGGCCAGCTGCTGTGGGGTCAGGACGGTGGGCGCGAACCGCAGTGCGCAGTCACAAACCTTCGCATAATGCTTGGCGTCGGTGCCGCCCAGCATGACATACGGCGCAATTCCCGCCTCCGGGAACACCTCCCGGACGCACTGCCGGATATAAGCGTACCCCGCGCTGTGCACATCCACCACCGGCGAGCAGTCGCAGGCGTACAGCACCTCCATGCGCAGCCCGTACTTGTTCGCCAGCTTCTCCAGCGCCTGAAGGGACGCCTCCCGTCCCTGATGCACCATAAACCGCAGATTGGCCGTCACGCTGGCCTCCGCCGGGATGACATTGGGCGCGTCGCTGCCCTGTGCCATGGTAAACGCGCAGGTGGTGTGCAGCAGCGCCCCCGCCTGCCCGCTGACCTTGGGAATGACCCGTTTGAGCAGCGGCCCGAACAGCCATAAGTTGCCGAACAGCAGCCGGAAGGGAAACGCCATATCCGGCGCCATGGCCGCGAACATCGCCTTCACCGGCGGCGTGATTTTTACCGGAAACGGCGGCCGGGTTTCCACCCGGTTGACAAAGGCCGCCAGCCGGGCCAGCGGGGTGCCCTTGGGCGGCGTGCTGGAATGCCCGCCGGCCGACACGGCGGTGAACCGCACATCGGCGTACCCCTTCTCCAGCACCCCCAGCATGGCGTATTTGCCGTCCAGCCCCGGCATGGGGGCCTCGATGACCGCGCCTCCCTCGTCCAGCACCAAATCGAGCTTCACCCCGTGATCCGTCAGCCACGTGACGGTGTTGGGCGCCCCGTCCCCCATGATCTCCTCGTTGTTGGAGCTGGCGAGATACACGTCGCAGGGCGGCATGAATCCCTCGGCCAGCAGTTCCTCCACCGCGTTGAACAATGCGCACAGCGACCCCTTGGTGTCCATGGCTCCCCGGCCCCAGACACAGCCGTCCGCGATTTCCCCGGCAAAGGGCGGGTGATCCCACTCTCCGGCCGCGGGCACCACATCGGAATGGGCCATCAGCACCACGGCCCCTCGCGCTGGATCCGTCCCCCTCCACTTGAACAGCATCGCGTCCCCGATCAACGTCCGCTCCAGCCTTTCATGCACCAGCGGGAACAGCTGCTCCAGCTCCGCCCGGTACCGGGCGAACTTCTCCGCTGGGCCGCTCTCCCGCACGCTGATGGTCTCGCAGCGGATCATCCGGGACAAATCCTTTGCATATTTCGCCGCCTTCTCCCCATCTACCGGCTGCGGCTCTCCCCGCTTCTCTGGATTTTTCAGCAGCGCCGCCCGCACGCAGGCCGCTCCCAGCAGCCCCGCCAACAGGATGAGTACACCTAAGCCTATCCACCAGCCCATGCCATTTCTCTCCCTTCTGCCGCGTCAAGCCGGCGCGGACCTTTTCCTCTCTCTTATTGCAGCACGCCCTTGACATACAGCAGCCGGGCCGCCCCGATGGAAATCAGCGCCGACACCGGCACCAAAATCGCCACCTGGGACGCCGCCGCCGGCACCAGCAGGCACAACGCCGTCATGCACAGAAACGGCGCCACCGCCACCAGGGGCGTCTTGCTGAAATACTTGTACCCCAACGCCCCGAACAGGGCGGGCACCACCGTGTTGAACGCCGGCTGCAGCACCGGGCTCTGCAGGATCGGGGTCAGCGGCGCCAGCAGCAGCACCCCGAGGATCAGCACCGTACAAGTCACCAGGGAGGACACCGCCACCGAAATGGTGGAGATGATCTCGTTTTCCTTGGTGCCGTACTTGGTGCCCACAATGTCCCGCGCCGTCATGCAGCAGGGGATTTTCAAATTGGTCAGATTGCCGGTGATAAAGGCCAGATACGTGGCCCCGGTTCCCAGCATGGGCGCGTAGGTAATCACCTCGATGATGCTTGAGGGCAGATAGATGATACAGATGCTCAACGCCCCCATCAGCATCCCCTTCATGTCGGGGGAGGCGTGAAAATACAGCGCCACGAACAACGGCACCAGCAGCATCAGCGTCAGCGCTATAAGGGTGCCTATCCGGCCGTAAATATGCATGGTATCGTCAAAGGTGCGTTCTTTTTTTATCTTGGCCATAAATCCCATTCCTTTCCGCCGCTCACAAGCGGCCGCACGGATCTGTCACGCTACCGGATGCCGGCGGCGTTGGCCCCGATGGCCGCCGCCATCCCCAGCACCATGCTGAAGGACAGCGAAAAGCTCTCCATCCACTTCTGGTTCTTCTTTTCCGTCAGCCAGGTGAACAGCGCCATGAACAGCGCGGACACCACGATGACGATGAGGCTTGTCACGCTCCCTTTGCGCAGGTCGGCGAACCCCGCCCCGATGAAGGCGCACACCATGCCCACAAACATGGCGTTGAACAGGATGGTGCCCCAGCGGTTGTCCTTCTTGCCCACCCGGCCCAGTACCCGGCTCTGGTACTTTTTCAGGCCGAAGACGCAGAACACCCCGCCCCAGATAATGCCGATGGTCATCACGAAAATCACGGACACGAACACGTCCCCGTTCATCAACTGTCCCGACAGCTCGCTGAGCCCCGCCGCCTTGGCGGCCACGTCCGCCGCCATGGTTTCGTAGTGCAGCGCCCCGATGACCGACAGCCGCAGCCACGGGATCGGTATGCCCAGCGAGCCCGACAGCGCGATGACCCCGATGAGGATGCTGACCGAGGGCACCACGGTAAAAGCGATGCTCGAGGTGATGGCCTTGTGCATCTTCTTTTTGTCCATCCCGATTTTCACGCCCTCCCGGTAGGCCTTGACCAGAAAAACCGCGGCGAGGATCATCACGAACGCGATAACCACGCCGGCAATCAGGTACAGCATGCCGGAATTGGCCATTGCCATGAAGTTGTCCATAAACACGCTCCTTTTCTCTTTTCTCCGTTCCCATTGTACCGAAAAAGCCCCATATGGGCAAGATCAAAAAAGAAGGGGCTGCAAAACGAAAAATGTTGCAGCCCCTCTATGCTATTGGTGGCAGACACCGAAAAGAACCCGCCGGATTATCCCTTGTCCTCCGGCATGGGAATGCTGCCCGTCGGGGCCGCGATCGGCCCGCCCTTATAGGCGGGCGCGCCTAGCACGTCCCGGTAGAGAATCTCCATCAGATTGCCGGTGAGGGTGTACTTGCCCTTGCGGTTCTTGGCGGTGGAGGCGCTGTTGGTGATGAAGACCACCCCCGTGTGATCCACCGGGTCGAAATACAGCCCCGCGATCATCCCATACGCCTGCCCCGAATGGCCGTAAATCAGCCGCCCGTCCGCCAGATCCTTCGTCATGCTCATGTTCAGCCCGATGCCGTCCTTACCCGAATGGCTGTAGACGGTGTTGATGGCCTTCACCGATTCGGCGGACAGAATCCGGTGGGTTTTCGTGGAGCCATCCCCTGCCAGCGCGATAGCGAACTGGGCCAAATCCTGGGCGGAGATGATCAGATCCCCGTGCCCAAGCAAGTACATCTGCCCCAGCGGAATGGTATCGTAGGCGCCCTCCACCCGCTTCCAGTTCGGCACGTCCGCGCTTCTGGCGGGGGAGATGGAGGCCGTGTCCTTGATTTTGGTACGCAGATAGCCTGCGTCCATCCCCAGCGCCGCGAACTGCTCCCCGGCGTAGTCGTAGAACCGCTTGCCGGTCACCCCCTCGATGACCCCGCCCTCCATGGCGGCCCCCATGTTGCTGTAGCGGAAGCTTTTTCCCGGCCGGCTCCCGGTGAAGCACCCGCTGCTCCCCAACACGGCGGTCAGCGGCTGATAGGGGGGATCCCCCGTGTTTTTGTCATAGGCGGCCCCGCCGATGACGCCGGACGTGTGGGTCATCAGCATCCGGGTGGTGATTACCGCGTCCGGGTATTTCGGCGACCGGACTCTCACCCCCATGTAGGCGGAAATATCCTTGTCGATGTCCAGCCGCCCTTGCTCCTGCAGCTGCATGGCCAGGATGCCGGTGATGGTCTTGGATACCGATGCAATCCGGTATTTGGTGTTCGCGTTGACCAGCCTGGTCTTTTTCGCGTCCATGTACCCGTCGTAAAAGGAGAATACAATCTCCTTGTCCCGGAATGCCACCAGGGACAACCCTCGCACGCTGCTGGTTTTCATGGCCGCCCGCAGCTTCGCCTGGACTGACGGCGCCGCTGTGCTCATGCCGCTGGTGGACTTGGTGCGCGTGGTGGTGGTCTTGTCGGTCGTCGAGGCCGCGTCAAAGGCAATGGAGCCGCTCGTCGCGTCGGCTCCAGCCGTCGTGGCCGCCGTGGTTGTCGCCGCCGCTGTCGAGGTGGTTTGCGCGCCCGCCATGGTTTCCTGGGTCTCCGGCCGGCCGCAGCCGGGCGCCCCGGCCAGCAGTCCCGCCGCCAGCAGCCCCGCCAGTCCCCGTCCCCACGTCTTCAATGCCGAACCGCCTCCCTTGTCGAACCCTGTCGGAATCTCGATCTGTAGACATTGTAGCACGCCTGCGCCGGATTTGGCAAGCCGCCGGAGGTATTTCCTTCTCTTCCCTTCTATGCTACAATGATAAACAGACGCCCCGTTGTCCGGTTTTGGCTGGTATACTGTCCTGGACGGGCAAAGCCCGGCATCCTGCCAAGGAGGCGCGCTATGGAAACCATTCCCACCAAAACCATCCTGTCCGGCTACGCGGATACCGCCTGGTTCGGCGCCAATTACAACATGAATCTCTACAAGGGCTGCTGCCACGGCTGCATTTACTGCGACTCCCGCTCCTCCTGTTACCGGGTGGAGCGCTTCGACACCGTGCGGGCCAAGGAAAACGCCCTGGAGATCCTGCGCCGGGAGCTGCTCGCCAAGCGGCGCAGCGGCATCGTGCACACCGGCGCTATGAGCGATCCGTATAACCCCTTCGAAAAAGAAGCCTGCCTGACCGCCGGCGCCCTCGACCTCCTTGCCCGGCACGGCTTCGGCGCCGTGCTGGCCACCAAGTCGGATTTGGCCGCCCGGGACGCGCAGCGGCTCCTGGCCGTCCGGCGGCACGCCCCGGCCGCCGTCAACTTCACCGTCACCACGGCGGACGACATTCTCTGCCGCGCCATCGAGCGGTGTGTCTGCCCCACCAGCGCCCGGCTGTCCGCCATGCGCGCCCTGACGGGGGCGGGCGTGCCTTGCGGCGTGCTGCTGATGCCCATCCTCCCCTTCATCAACGATACGCCGGAGAATATCCGCGCCGTCGTCCGCCGGGCCGCCGACGCGGGCGCCTCCTGGATTTACGCCGGCCCCGGCTTCGGCGTCACCCTGCGGGATAACCAGCGGGAATACTTTTACGACCGCCTGGACGAAGCCTTTCCCGGCCTGCGCCGCCGCTACGCCGAGACCTTCGGCCTCCGCTATGCCTGCGTCTCTCCCCGGCACAAGGAGCTGTGGGCCCTGTTCACCGCCGAATGCCGGGCCGCCGGTCTTCTCTGGCGGATGAAGGACATCGCCGCCCGCATCCGGGAGGGCTACGGTCCCCAAGAACAGCTGACCCTGTTTTAAATAACTAACTGAAAGGAGGAACGCCCCATGTTCAGCCTGAAAACCCGCCGCCTTCTGCGCTGGCTTCTGCCCGCCGCCGCTCTCCTGACGGCGGCCGCCGTCCTTGCCGCCCTGTTCTTTACCGGCGTCCTCAAGCTGAATACGCCCTCCCGGGAGCGGTACCCCGTCCGGGGGGTGGACGTCTCCTCCTGGCAGGGGGAAATCGACTGGCCCACCCTGGCGGGGCAGGGCCTCTCCTTCGCCTTTATCAAGGCCACCGAGGGCAGCGGCTTCACGGATCCCCGCTTCTCGTACAACTGGGAGGAGGCCCGGAAAACCGCCCTGCGGGTGGGGGCGTACCATTTCTTCAGCTACGACAGCCCGGGGGAGACGCAGGCCGATAACTTTATCGCCGCCGTCCCGCGAGAGCCCGGCGCGCTTCCTCCCGTGGTGGACGTGGAATTCTATGGCGATAAGGCGGCGGATCCCCCCGCCGCCGCAGACGTTCACCCCCAGCTGGACGCCCTGCTCCGCCGTCTGGAAGCCCATTACGGCGTACGCCCCATCCTGTACGCCACCGGGAAAGCCTACCGCCTCTACCTGGAGAGCCGGTATGACGATTACGACCTCTGGATCCGGGACGTTTATTTCACCCCCAGCCTGCCGGCATCCCGCCCCTGGACCTTCTGGCAGTACGCGGACAACGCCCGGCTGCAGGGCTATACCGGCCGGGAGCCCTGTATCGACATGAACGTCTTTTCCGGCACCCCCGAGGAATTTGCCGCCTATGTGGGCTCCCCGGCATAACCGGAACCGTCTCCTTGATGCCTTCTCACCCTTCCCGATGCCAAACCGGGCCGGACGAAAAATCGTCCGGCCCGGTTTTTATAGAGAGGTATCCTCCGGGAACAATCGGCTCTTGCCGAAAAAATTCTCCTGCGGGAAATGCGCCGCCCTCCATCCGGGATCGCAGGTGTGCGCGTACCGCGACAGCGACCACGCTTTTGTCACATGCGGTATCCCGGCAGTTTCCAGCGATCCGCCTGGCGCTGAAGCTCCCACGCGGGCAGGTATGTCCCGGTAAGCGTCCGCCCGTTCTTTCCCTCCAGCACGATTTCCTGGCGCTTGCTTACCGCTCCCAGCCTTCCGGTGAACACCAAACTGTCGTCAGTATAGACGTCGAACGTCTGCGCTGTCCCGGCGCGGGTCTGCTCGATTCGCAGAATCATACGTTTCCTCCTTATGCTCCCGGCCCCGGCGTCATCTGCGCTGTTCCGTAATCGCAGTCCGCCCCGCCGTAGTTCCATTTGATCCGGTACTTGTCCCCGGTGTGGGAACTGACCGCCGGGGTGCCGTCCCCCAGATAGCCCACGCATAAGGCGGTATGGCTCCATTTGCTGTCGCCCACATAGCCGCCGCCCCACCGGTAAAACACCGGGCTGCCCGGGAACAGCAGCCGCGCCGCCTTTACCGTCTTGCCCCCGGCCGCCGCCTGCCTGCCCGCCGGATCCCTCTGGCGGATAACCGCCATACCCCGGCCCGCTCCCCCCGGCCCGGTCAGATAGGCGTACAGCCGGGTGGAATTGATATAGGCCAGGCTTCCGGCCTTCCAGTCTCCCTCCTCCGGCAGGCCGCCCGCCGCCAGGCATTGGGAAGCAAAATGGCAGCAGTCTCCGCCTTCCAGCGAGTAATCGTGCACCGCCGGGTTGCGAGATAGGGCCCACTTCTCCGCGTAAGCCAGCGCCTGGCCGGGATCGTACCCCGCCGAAAACCGCGGCCGGTTGACGGGCAGCAGAGGCGGCCGCCCCTCCACCGCCTCGGGTGGAGGCGATACCCGCCCCGCATAGGCGATGTAGGACGGATCCGTCTCAAAATCGCCGCTTTTCGCTCCGGTAGGCCGCCCCTCGTGGTAGATATCCGCGGCCACCCGGCCGTCCTCAATGCGCAGCACATGCTTGACTCCGTTGCCCGACCAGTCCGCCTTGTCCGGCCCCGTGTAGCCGGGATACCAAGCCGCGAAATACCCCGCCTCGTAGACCCACAGCTCGGTGTACCGCCCGGCCCGCGCCGTTCTGTCCACCCGCAGCGTGGTTTTCGCGCCGGAATAGACGCACCCCCACCCGTCCATCATCGTTTTCAGGCACTCCCGTCGGCTCGCCTCCGCCGCGCTTACCGCCTCCGCCATGGCCGGAGCCTCCGCCCATCCCTCCGTCGGCACGGCTCCCGCCGCCCGGCCGAAGCTGTCCGCCCGCCAGGCGAAATAGGCGCGCAGCAGCGCCCGCGTGTCGGTATCCGGCACAGCCTCCGCCGTTTCCAGCGTGACGCCTTCAAGGAAAAAGGTCCGTTCCACCTCTTCCCCGCAGCCGCTAAGTGCCGCCGTCAGCACCACTGCCAGCAGCACCAGCCAAGCCGTCCGTCTCCGCAGCCCCCGCATGTCGTTCATAGCCTCCCCTTCGCCGCCCTAGGCGGCTGCACAAATAAGCCGAGCCGCCGCAGAATCTGCGGCGGCTCTCCTCAATTGCCCTTCTTCTCCTCCGGCGTTCCCGCCTCCAGCGCCTCCCGGAGGGTATCCAGCGGCGTAAGATTCCGCCCAATCTTCACCGCGAAATAAGGCTTGGCTCCCGCGCTGACCATCACCCGGCCCTTCATGGCCGCCGACATTCGCGCCCCGACCTCTAAATCCAGCTTCCGCTGGTAGAGCAGCAGGCTGTCCTGCTGCTGCTTGACCTCGTAAATGCCCAGCTCGGCCGCCATGTTGCGCAGCAGGGCCACGTCGATAAGCCCCTGCACCGCCGCCGGCGGCTCGCCGAAGCGGTCGATGAGCTCGTCGTACACATCCAGGCTGTCCTCGTGGGTGCGGATATCCGCAATCCGGCGGTACACGTCCAGCCGCTGGGCGTTGGCCGCAATATACGACTCGGGGATATGGGCGGAAATCTGCAGGTCGATGAGGCATTCCGCCTCCCGGTCGGCCACGGTCTCGCCCTTTTCCTCGCCCACCGCCTCGGCCAGCAGCCGCAGATACATCTCGTATCCCACCGCCTCCATGTGCCCGTGCTGCTGGGCGCCCAGCAGGTTGCCGGCCCCCCGGATCTCCATGTCCCGCATGGCGATTTTGAACCCCGCGCCGAACTCGGTGAACTCCCGCATGGCCTCCAGCCTCTTGGACGCCACGTCGGTGAGCACCTTGCCCCGCACGAAGGTCAGATACGCGAAGGCCCGCCGGGACGACCGCCCCACCCGCCCCCGCAGCTGGTGCAGCTGGGACAGGCCGAACCGGTCGGCGTTCTCGATGATCAGGGTGTTGACGTTGGGAATATCCACCCCCGTCTCAATGATGGTGGTGCATACCAGCACGTCGATCTCGTTCTCCAGCACCTGCCGCCAGATTTCGGAAAGCTGATCCTCCGTCATCTTGCCATGGGCGAAGCCCACCCGCGCCTCCGGAATCCGCATCTGGATCCCCGCCGCGCACCGCTCGATGGTCTCCACCCGGTTGTGGAGATAATACACCTGCCCGCCCCGGCGCAGCTCCCGCCGGATGGCGTCGGTGATAATGCCGTTGTCGTGCTCAAGCACATAGGTCTGCACCGGCCGCCTGTCCTGTGGCGCCTCCTCGATGACCGACATGTCCCGGATGCCGCTCATGGCCATGTTCAGCGTGCGGGGGATCGGGGTGGCCGACAGGGTCAGCACGTCCACGTTGGGGGCTATTTCCTTGATCCGCTCCTTCTGCGCCACGCCGAACCGCTGCTCCTCGTCCACGATGAACAGCCCGAGATCCTTGAATTTCACATCCTTGGACAGCATCCGATGGGTGCCGATGAGGATGTCCACATCCCCCGCGCGCACCCGGCGGATGATCTCCTCCTGCTGCTTCGCCGTACGGAAGCGGGAGAGCATTTCCACCTTCACCGGGAACCCCTCGAACCGCCGCACCACCGTGTTGTAATGCTGGAACGCCAGGATGGTGGTGGGCACCAGCAGCACGCATTGCTTGCTCTGGGACACGCATTTGAACGCCGCGCGCAGCGCCACCTCGGTCTTGCCGAAGCCCACGTCCCCGCACAGCAGCCGATCCATCGGCACCGTGCGCTCCATGTCCCCCTTGATTTCCTCGATGCAGCGGAGCTGATCCTCCGTCTCCTCGTATTCGAACCGCCGCTCGAAATCGTACTGCCACTCCCCGTCCGGATCGAAGGCGAACCCCGGGGTGGCCATCCGCTTGCCGTACAGAGCGATAAGCTCCTTGGCGATGTCCCGGACCGCCGCGCGCACCCGGGTCTTGGCCTTCTGCCACTCCTGGCCCCCCAGGCGGTGGAGCTTGACCTTCACCTCGTCCTTGGTGCCGATGTACTTGCTGACCAAATCCAGCTGGGTCACCGGCACGTACAGGGTGTCCCCCTTGTCGTACTGGAGCTTGAGGTAGTCCTTGACCACCCCCTGCACCTCCAGCTGGTGGATCCCCTGATATACGCCGATGCCGTGGGCCGCGTGCACGATGTAATCCCCCGGCTTCAGCTCCGCCAGGCTGTGGATCTCCGCGCTCTTGTCCCGTTTGGCCCGCCGGGCGGCCCGCCGCGCCGACACCCGCCCGTGGGTGATGACCGCAAACCCCGCCTCCGGGAACTCCGCTCCCGACGACAGCCCCCCCTGCATGACCAGCACCCGCTTTTTCACCGGTGCCTCCGGCGCGGGGGCGTACAGGGCCGGGATTCCCTTCTCGGCCAGATCCGCCGCCAGGGTCTGGGCCGTCTTGGCTTCCGGCCCCGCCAGCACCACGCACGCCATGTCCCGGCGCAGCATATCCTCCAAATCCTCGGCCAGCAGCTCCAGCCCGCCCGACCAGACGGGCAGCTGCCGCGCACTGACGTTGTAGACGCCCCGTAGATGGATATCCTGCCCCGCGCGGGCAAAGGCGTCCAGCAGGATGCACTTCCCCCGCTCCAGCTCGTAAAGCATCCCGTCCTCGTCCAGGGCGTATTCGGTCAGCCCGCGGCACAGCTGCCCTTCCTCCAGCAGGGTCTTCACGTCCTCCTGCAGCTGCCACTGGAAGGTGCGCATCCGCTCCTTGACCCGCGACAGCTCCGAAACGAACACCATCGCCCCCCGCGCGTACTCGAACAGGGTCGCGGGTCTATCGAATATCAGCGGGATGTATTTGTCCAGGGACGCGGGCTGTCCCCCCGCCCGCAGCCGCTCGCTGTCCGCCAGCAGGTTCTCCTTCTGCGCCGCAGCCCCCCGGCCCCGCAGGCCCGCCGCCAGCGCCTCGATGGCCCCGGCCAGCTCTTCCGCATCGTCGTAGACGATTTCCGCCGCCGGCGTGATGGCCACCTCTTTCAGGCCCTCAGTGCGCCTCTGGGTCAGCAGATCGAAGTAGGAAATGGTGTCCAGCGTGTCGCCCCACAGCTCGAGGCGCACCGGCGACGGGCAGTCGGCGGGGTACACGTCGATGATCCCGCCCCGCACCGAGAACTGCCCCGGCCCCTCAATTTGATCGCACCGCTCATACCCCGCGCTCACCAGCGCCGCGGACAGATTGCCGCAGGGCAGGGGCGTCCCCTCCCGCAGCCGCAGCGTCCGGCGCAGCAGCATGTCGGGCGGCAGGGTGAACTGGGCCGCCGCGTCGGCGCAGGCCACCACGCATTGGTAGTCCCCCGCCGCCATCTTCGCCAGCGTCCCCAGCCGCATCTGCTCGTATTCCCGGGAGGTGGATTCCACCCGCCGCAGGGATAAATCCCGCGCGGGCAGCAGCAGCGCCGTCGTCCCCAGACAGGCCAGATCCTCGCATACCCGGTTGGCCTCCGCCTCGTCCGCCACAATGAAAACCGCCTTGCGGCCCAGGCAGGCGCACAAAGCGTGTACAAGCATCACCTTATGAATATGTCCCAGCCCCGTCAGCGAAACGGGCAGCCGCCCGTCCCGGATATCGGCGCACAGCGCGCCGTATTGGGGTAAAGAGGCCATCCCTCTGTCAAAAACGCCCATTGCTCAAGCCAATCCTTTCGGCGTCCCCGCCACGATTTGCCATATATGCGCCATCGTCTCGCGGCGCACAAAAGCAGGCGAAAACCGCCTGCTTTTTTCTCTCTTATAGCTGCGGGAACGGCAGTACGCCCCGTTCCAGCACGCCCGCCGCAATCAGCCCCATCAGCACCAGCCGCACCGCCGCCAGCAGGATTAGCACGATCCCCCCGGCCATGGCCAGCTTGTCGAAGACCTGCATCCCCCGCTCTCCCTGGTACCGGGTGACGGAAAAGCGGATGAGCACCGCCCCGGCGAAAATCCCCGCCAGGGACGCCATGATGGAATTCGGCCAGATGACCGCCAGGATGAGGAACAGCGCCGCCAGCACCGGCAGGAACATGTCCAGCACCATGGTGCGGATTTTATGCGCCCGCGCCCGCTTCTCCTCTGGGGTTTTCGGCTCTTTCGGGGTCAGCTCAGACACTGGCCGCTCCTCCTCCCTGTTTTCTGTCGGCTGTTACTTGGAAAACCGGTTCATCGCCTCGTCGATTTGGCCCTCTACAATCAGGCAGGCGGCCTGTGCCGCGTGGTCCGCCGCCTCTCGGATCCGGGGCGCCTCCTCCTTGGTGAACTTGGACAGCACCCACGCCGCCAAATCGTAGTCGGGATGCGGCTTGGCCCCCACCCCGATTTTCACCCGGGGGAACTGATCGCTGCCGGTAAGATAAATAATGCTCTTCATCCCCCGCTGCCCGCCGTCGCTCCCCTTGCGGCGCACCCGCACGGTGCCCACCGGCAAGGAAATGTCATCGAACAAAATGACCGTGCGCTCCGGCGGGATTTTATAAAACTGCATGGCCTCCCGCACCGCTTCCCCCGACAGGTTCATGAAGGTCTGGGGCATCAGCAGCAGCGTCCGCCGCCCGCCGATGTCCGCCTGGCCGCAGTAGGATTTGAACTTCACCCGATCGATTTTCACATGGAGCCGATCCGCCAGGGCCTCCATGCCCATAAATCCGGCGTTGTGGCGGGATCCCTCGTATTCCTTCCCCGGGTTTCCCAGCCCCGCGACGATGTACTCCACCGGCCCCGCGGGCATGGCCTTGCGAAACAGCATACTACCCATCCTATTCTTACCGCCTGGTTCGGCCCCATCCGCGGTTTTCCTGCTTGTTATCCATAACCACTCACCGGCGAGCGGTTCTTTCCGATCCCACATGTGGTTACCAGACCTAGCTATGCCGCCCGCAGGCACTAGCCAAAGGGGAAGAAGCGCGTCCCCGCCAAGCGGGGCGCCGGCCCCCCGTGCGGCCGGCGAGCGGTTCTTTCCGATCCCACATGTGGTTACCAGACCTAGCTATGCCGCCCGCAGGCACTAGCCAAAGGGGAAGAAGCGCATCCCCGCCAAGCGGGGCGCCGGCCCCCCGTGCGGCCGGCGAGCGGTTCTTTCCGATCCCACATGTGGTTACCAGACCTAGTTACACAAACATGATAGAAACCGGCTTATCCTCATAAATCCGCTCGATGGCCTCGGAAAATACCGGTGCCACCGGCAGCAAAGTGAATTTATCCAGCCGCTTCTCCGGTGGCAGGGCGATGGTGTCCAGCAGCACCACGTTGTCGATGACACTTTTGCGCAGCCGCTCGATGGCTGGGCCGGACAGCACCGCGTGAGTGGCCGCGGCAATGACGCTCTTGGCCCCGCCCTTCTCGACGATGGCCGTCGCCGCGTTGCACAGCGTGCCGGCGGTGTCGATCATATCGTCCACCAGGATCACCTTTTTGCCCTCCACGCTGCCGATGATGTTCATCACCTCGCAGACGTTGGCCTGCTGACGGCGCTTATCCACAATCGCCAGCGGGCAGTCCAGCCGCGCCGCGAAATTCCGCGCCCGGGTCACCGACCCGAGATCGGGAGACACCACCACGTATTCCCCCGGCTCCTCGGCCGTGAGCTTCTTGAAATAGTTCGCCAGCAGCGGCGCGCCCACCAGATGATCCACCGGTATGTTGAAAAACCCCTGTATCTGCGGGGCGTGCAGGTCCATGGTCAGCACCCGGTCGGCCCCGGCCGCGGTGATGAGATCGGCCACCAGCTTGGCCGAGATGGGATCCCGCGCCTTGGACTTCCTGTCCTGCCGGGCGTAGCCGAGATAGGGGATAACCGCCGTAATCCGGGCGGCGGACGCCCGCTTGAAGGCGTCCATCATGATCAGCAGCTCCATGAGATGGTCGTTGACCGGCGTGCTCACGGACTGGACGACAAACACGTCGGAGCCCCGCACCGATTCGTTGATGGACACCGAGATTTCCCCGTCGCTGAAGGTAGTCACCTTGGCCTTGCCCACCGGCAGCCCCAGCGCTTCGGCAATCTGCCCCGCCAGCATCCGGTTGGAATTGGCGGAAAAAATTTTGATGTCCTTGCCGTGAAAATTCATGCCGTCCCCCGTTTCTCCGGCTGTCCGGCCGGTTCGAGCAATTTTCATCTGAAACAACCCTACCCGCATTATATTATGGCAAAAAAGCCCGCTGTTTTCAAGCCTTTTCCCTGTAATAAAATCCACAGACTATCCTGGGAAAAGCGACGAATGGTTGTGGAAAGGGTAAATTTCCTGTGAATTCCTATAATAATCTGGAAATGTCAGGGATAGTTTGTTATAATACTAGACGGCTCTGTTCATACTGTAATCTGGAATCTTTTTCTTGGATCTTGAACAGACAGCAAGATGTGGGAAAGCAAAGGCCCAAAAAATACGTAGGAGGTCAATTACCACTATGAGTCACAAGTATGTGTACCTTTTCAGCGAAGGCAACGCCAAAATGCGCGAGCTGCTGGGCGGCAAGGGCGCCAATCTGGCGGAGATGACCGGTCTCGGTCTCCCGGTTCCCCAGGGTTTCACCATTTCCACCGAAGCCTGCACGCAGTATTATGAAGACGGCCGCAAAATCAACGACGATATCCAGGCGCAGATCATGGAGTACATCGTCAAGATGGAAGCCATCACCGGCAAGAAATTCGGCGACAAGGAAAATCCCCTGCTGGTTTCCGTGCGTTCCGGCGCCCGCGCCTCCATGCCCGGCATGATGGACACCATCCTCAACCTCGGCCTGAACGAGAACGTGGTGGAAGCCATCGCCAAGAAATCCGGCAATCCCCGCTGGGCGTGGGACTGCTATCGGCGGTTTATCCAGATGTATTCCGACGTGGTCATGGAAGTCGGCAAGAAGTATTTTGAGGAACTCATCGACAAGATGAAGGCCGAAAAGGGCGTGACCCAGGACGTCGAGCTGTCCGCCGAGGATCTGGCGGTTCTCGCCGGCCAGTTCAAGGCCGAGTACAAAGAGAAGATCGGCAAAGACTTCCCCGACGATCCCAAAGAGCAGCTCATGGGCGCCATCGAGGCCGTGTTCCGCTCCTGGGATAACCCCCGCGCCAACGTCTATCGCCGTGATAACGACATCCCCTACTCCTGGGGTACCGCCGTTAACGTGCAGATGATGGCCTTCGGCAACATGGGCGACACCTCCGGCACCGGCGTGGCCTTCACCCGCGACCCCGCCACCGGCGAGAAGAAGCTGATGGGCGAGTTCCTGATGAACGCCCAGGGCGAGGACGTCGTGGCCGGCGTGCGCACTCCTTCCCCCATCGCCAAGCTGCAAGAGGTCATGCCCGAGGTGTACAGCCAGTTTGTGGACATCTGCCACATCCTGGAGGATCACTACCGCGACATGCAGGATATGGAATTCACCATCGAGGACAAGAAGCTGTATATGCTGCAGACCCGCAACGGCAAGCGTACCGCCAAAGCGGCTCTGAAAATCGCCTGCGACCTGGTGGACGAGGGCATGATCTCCGAGGAGCAGGCGGTCGCCATGATCGACCCCCGCAACCTGGACACCCTGCTGCATCCCCAGTTTGACGCCAAGGCGCTCAAGGCGGCCACCCCGGCCGGCAAAGGCCTGGGCGCTTCCCCCGGCGCCGCCTGCGGCAAGGTCGTGTTCACGGCCGACGACGCGGTGGCCTGGAAGGAAAAGGGCGAGAAGGTCGTCCTGGTCCGCTTGGAAACCTCTCCCGAGGACATCACCGGCATGAAGGCCGCCCAGGGCATCCTGACCGTGCGCGGCGGCATGACCTCCCACGCGGCCGTCGTGGCCCGCGGCATGGGCACCTGCTGCGTCTCCGGCTGCGGCGACATCAAGATGGACGAGGAAAACAAGCAGTTTGAACTGGCCGGCAAGGTCTACCACGAAGGCGATTATATCTCCATCGACGGTTCCACCGGCAATATCTACGACGGCGTCATCCCCACCGTGGACGCCGAGATCGCCGGCGAGTTCGGCCGCATTATGGAGCTGGCCGACAAGTTCCGCCGCCTGAAGGTGCGCACCAACGCTGACACCCCCGCCGACGCGAAGAAGGCCCGGGAACTGGGTGCCGAGGGCATCGGCCTGTGCCGTACCGAGCACATGTTCTTCGAAGAGGATCGGATCGCCGCTTTCCGCGAGATGATCTGCGCCGACACCGTGGAGGGCCGCGAGGCCGCCCTGGCCAAGATCCTGCCCTATCAGCAGGGCGATTTCGAGAAGCTCTACGAGGCGCTGGAAGGCTGCCCCGTCACCATCCGCTTCCTGGATCCCCCGCTGCATGAGTTCGTTCCCACTGAGGAAGAGGACATCGCGGCGCTGGCCAAGACCCAGGGCAAATCCGTGGAGGACATCAAGGCCCTCATCGCCTCCCTGCACGAGTTCAACCCCATGATGGGCCACCGCGGCTGCCGTCTGACCGTGACCTATCCCGAAATCGCCAAGATGCAGACCACCGCGGTCATCCGCGCGGCCATCAACGTCAAGAAAGCCCATGCGGACTGGAACATCGTTCCGGAAATCATGATCCCGCTCGTCGGCGACGTGAAGGAACTGAAATATGTTAAGGACGTGGTCGTGGCCACCGCCGACGCGGAAATTGCCGCCGCCGGCATCGACCTGAAGTATGAGGTCGGCACCATGATCGAAATCCCCCGCGCCGCCCTGACGGCCGACGAGATCGCCACCGAGGCCGAGTTCTTCTGCTTCGGCACCAACGATCTGACGCAGATGACCTTTGGCTTCAGCCGCGACGACGCCGGCAAGTTCCTGGACGCCTACTACGACACCAAGATCTACGAGAGCGATCCCTTCGCCAAGCTGGATCAGAAGGGCGTGGGCGCTCTGATGAAGATGGCGGTCAAACTGGGCAAGGAAGTCCGCCCGACCATGCATTGCGGCATCTGCGGCGAGCACGGCGGCGACCCCTCCTCCGTGGAGTTCTGCCACGAGATCGGCCTGGATTATGTCTCCTGCTCCCCCTTCCGCGTGCCGATCGCCCGCCTCGCGGCGGCGCAGGCGGCCATCAAGGAAAAGAACGCGAAATAAGGTTTCCCCCTGTATACAAAGCGCCCCCGGCGGTCATCCGCCGGGGGCGCTTTCTCTGTGGAGCGTATACATTGTGGATCGTAGTCATTGCCGCCGTATACGGATAGCCTTGTAGGGGCGAGCATCGCTCGCCCGCCTCTCCCCGGCTTGAGGTACCCCGCAAACATACCGGCGTTCCGTTTTCCGCCAGACGCTTGACGAACGCAGCGGAATGTTATACACTGACATACATACAGGAGTAAGGGGTTGAAAAATATGTATTGCCAACAATGCGGCTCACTCCTTCCGGAGGGGGCGGGCTTCTGCCCATCCTGTGGTGCTGCTCAAGGCGTTGCTACACCAGAACCGGCGGTAAAAGCTCCATATGATAAAGAGAGCTATCTGCCAAAGCTGCACCGAGCGGAAGAAGCCATCCGGACAGCTTGGGCCCATGCGTATGAAAGCCAAAAAGCCAGCGACGAACTGAAAAAATGCATCGTGAAGCGGAACAAATGCAAAGGCAACGCCTTTTTGAGCCTAGTCTGTCTGGTAATCATTGGAATTTTGGGTGTATTCATGCTACTGCTGCTAACTTCAATGAAATCAGTTCCGGAGGCTTCCAAAAATGGACTATCCCTTTTAGCTGTTATGTTCGGCCTGGGGATGCTCATGTGCCTTTGGTCAACCGTCAGCTATATCCGAAAAAGGAAAAAATTTGAAGCGCAGATTCCGGAATTAGAGCGGCAGAAAGCACGAAAAGAAGAGGAGTTTACGTCGATTACACAGTCCAAGGACGTGGCTTCAGGTCTTGATCTTGCAAGCCAATTGATGCCTGCGGAATGCCGAAACCCGGAATACGCCCGCGTGTTCATTGAATTTTTGGAAAACGGACGTGCAGATACCATCAAGGAAGCTAAAAGCTGCTTTGACGACTACCTGCACCGGGAGAAAATGGAGCAGTTAGCCCGTGAGCAACTGAACGAAATATATCGGATGTATGATGCGCTCAGTAGAAAATAAATTCACAAAAGCACGCCCCCGGCGGTCATCCGCCGGGGGCGTTTTCTCATACGGATGGTGCGCCGTTTCTCTTGGACGGCGGCACATAGTCCCGTTGATAAGTCGCCGTCTGCGGCGTCCATTTGATACAGGCCGCCGTTTCCGGACGACGGTGCCTGGTTCGCGGCGGATGGACACAGTGCCCGTAATCAATCGCCTGATACCGCCGACTCCAAATATAGTGCGGACGGAAATACCCACAGTCCTGACAAGTGTGCTCATACTTCATAATCATTATCACCTCACATTTATTATGACACAAATCGTGTCAAATGTCAACTACACATTTCGTGTCAGGTATACTAATAAACGGTGATAATAATGAAATATGATAGAATTAAAGAGCTGCGTGAAGACAGAGACTTAAGCCAACAGGCATTGGCGGACTATCTGCAAATAACGCGAAGCTCGTACAGTAACTACGAAAACCATATTCGGAGTATTCCAATCGAAGTACTTTGCAGTCTTGCCAATTACTATCATACGAGCGTGGACTATCTGCTTGAGCGAACAGATACAATCAAACCTTATCCCCCAAAGGGTGGCTGAACACTCTGTTGTGTCATCTCTATGTACGGATAGCCTTGTAGGGGCGAGCATCGCTCGCCCGCTTCTCCTTGTACTTGAGGTACTCCGCAAACATACTGGCGTTTCGTTTTCTGTCTAACACTTGACGAATGCTGCGGAACGCTATACACTGACATACATACAGCAGTAAAGGGGTTGAGGAATATGTATTGCCAACAATGCGGCTCACTCCTTCCGAAAGGAGCCGCGTTCTGCCCATCCTGCGGTGCCCCGACAAACACGCGGAATCCGGCGAAAGCACTTGGCGTCGATAACAAAGCTCAGCTGCACGAGGCAGAAGAGGCCGTCCAGTCGGCTTGGGAAAGCTACTGCGCCTGGAAAGCAGCTGTCAAGGAACGGGAGAACAGTCTGTCGGAACGCAGCAGCAGCCGGATTTACTCGCTATACGGCATCATCGGGTCAGCCGTCACCCTTTTTTTAAGCGCCATGATTCTTTCCATCATGCTGGGTAAAACCTCCGGCTGGATAACCTTGGGGACGCGAATCGGCTTTGGCGTAGTGCTTAGCGTTATGCTGGTGGTGACCCTCTGGATGAGCGTCCACAATATCAAAAAGTACCGGCGGCTAAACAGGCAACTTCCCTCTCTGGAAAGGGTTCAGGCACGTAAAGAAGCGGATTTCCGCGCCCTTTTACAATCCAAATCCATTGAGGAGGGCCTGACGCTGGCAAAAGAACGGATGCCGGCGGAATGCCTGCATCCGGCATACGCCCGTGTGTTTATCGACTATCTCGAAAGCGGTCGCGCGGACACTCTCCGAGAAGCCCAGCACCGTTTCGACGACTATCTGTATCGGGAGCCTATGGAGTCGGCGGTGCGAGAACAGCTGGACGAAATCTACCGGATGCACGAGGCCCTTAATCAAAAATGAACCGCATTCACATGAACAACGCCCTCGGCGGTCATGAACCGCCGGGGCGCTTTCTCATTCTTCGGGGGAAACCTGTCGGATCAACCGCTTGACGCCAGAGCAACACAGGCCCCAGCCATCGCCACTTCAGGATCGTTCGAGCAGCTTTTCCAAATCGGCGACGGACGCGTCCATCCGCACGGAAATTTCCTCCATCGTCAGACCGGCGGAAAGGAACCGGCGGATCACCATGGGCATCGCTTCGCCTACTTCGATCATGTGACCGTCCGGGTCATAAAACCGGATGACCCGCTGCCCCCAGCTGTGCTCGATGACGCCGGTGACAAACTCCAGCCGCGGATAGCCCTTCAGCTTCTCCAAGAAAGCGTCGAAGGCCTCCTCCTCGAAGCACAGCTCGACGTTGTTGGGCTTTTTCCCGATTTGATCGGCGGGCAGCTGTACCAGCCAACCGAAATCCTGTTGCAGCGATATCCCGCAGGTAAACGTGATATTACGCCCATAATCCTGATAGACCTCCAGGCCGAACAGCTCCTCATAAAACCGTCTGGCCGCCCGGATATCCTTAACCGCTATCACCGTGCCTGTGTATCGCATAACGCCCTCTCCCTTCCGCCGACGCCTGAAAAGCCGCGCCGCATGGACTATCATAGCGTATCCAGGCCCAAATGGCAATCCCCTTGCCCTTTTCCTTGCATATCCGCCCGTCCCCGTGGTATCATGTAGGTATCTGACAAATTCCGGAAAGGGCTGACCTATCTTGCCGACCGACCTGTATCGGGCCCGCATCGCCGCCTGCGAGCGGGAGCTCGCCGCGCTGGACGCCCGGTTTACCCGCTGCTCCTGGCTGAGGGCCGCCGCCGCCCTGGCGGCCCTCGTCTTTTTCATTCTCGGGCTGGAGTGGAACGGCTGGGCCGGCTTTCCCCTCTGCCTGCTGGCCGTGGCCGCTTTCGTCCTCTTGGTCCGCCGGCACGACAGGATCGAGCGCCGGCAACGGGCCGCCCGGGCCATGAAGCAGACCGCGCAGGACTATCTGGCCCGCATGGACGACGGCTGGAAAGCCTTCCCCATCACCGGCAAGGGCTATCTAACCCCCGATTTTCCCCAGGGCCGGGATCTGGACATCTTCGGCCGGGAATCCCTGTATCAGTTTCTCTGCGCGGCTCATACCGTCTACGGCCGGGATCGCCTGGCCTCGTTTCTGAAGGACGGCTGTCCGCCGGAGGAGCTGTCCGCCCGCCAGCGGGCGGTGGAAGAACTGGCCGGCAAACCGGAATTCTCTTTGAAGCTGCAAGCCCTGGGCCGGGACATGGCCGCCGGCCGCGCCAAGGAGGACGCCCAGGCCATCGCCGCCTTTTTAGAGGTCTGCAAGATCCCCTGCCGCCCCTCGAAAATCGGGACGGTGCTGTCTTGGGCCCTGCCCTTCGCCGCCCTGTTTTTCCTCCTCTCCGCCCTGGTGGGGATGAACCCACCCCTCAACCTGACCATCGGCGGCTGCCTCGTGGTGCTCCAGCTGCTGGCGGCCCTCGCCCGGTTTTCCGCCACCGGTCGGGTGCTGAATCCCCTGTTCCGCTTCGGCGCTTCCGTCGCTCCCTACGCCGCCCTCATCGCCCTTATCGAGGAGGAACCCTTTGAAAGTCCCGGTCTTGCCGCCCTGCGGGAACGCATCCGCCGGGACGGCGGCGCGGCCAAAGCCCTCGCCTCCCTCGCCCATATCGGGGAGGCGGTGAAAATGCGGCACAATTTCATGGCCTTCATCCTGTATAACGGCCTGTTTTTATGGGACTTTCACTGCGTGCGCCGCTTTGCCTCCTGGCAAAAGGCCCATGCCGCCGATATGCCCGTTTGGCTGGAAACCATCGGCGAGCTGGAGGCTCTGACCAGCCTGGCCGTTCTCTGCCAGACACGGCGGACCGTCTTTCCCGACGTGACGGAGGACGCCGCTCCCACCCTCTCCTTCGCCGATCTCCGCCACCCTCTCATCCCCGCCGACAAGGCGGTGGGCAATGATTTCCGGCTGTCCCGCCGCACCTGCGTGGTCACCGGCTCCAACATGTCGGGGAAAACCACCTTCTTGCGCACCATCGGGGTGAACCTCCTTCTCGCCTACGCGGGCGGCCCGGTGCTGGCCTCCCAGCTGCGCGTCTCCCGGATGCGGGTGATGACCTGCATGCGCACGGAGGACAGCGTCAGCCAGGGGATTTCCACCTTCTACGCTGAGCTGCTGCGGGTCAAGTCCATCGTGGACGCCGCGGACGAGGGCCGCCCCCTGCTGGCCCTCATCGACGAAATCTATAAGGGCACCAATTCCCGCGACCGGATCCTGGGCGCGACCGAGACCATCCGCCGCCTGGCCGCCCCTCACGTCATGACCCTCGTGACCACCCACGATTTCGAACTCTGCGCCCTGGAAAACGACCCCACCGCCGACGCGGTCAACTACCACTTCACCGAGCGGTACGCCGGGGACGAAATTCTCTTCGATTACACCATCCACCCCGGCCGGTGCACCACCACCAACGCAAGGCACCTGCTCCGCCTGGCCGGGATCCTCCCAGCGGAACCCCCGGTTTCGCCTCCCGACAGATAGTCCTCCCGACGGTTTGTGCATTTTGCCTATGACATTCTGTTGAAAAATGTGCTATACTTTTAAGGAACTCAACGTGTCATGTGCTTCGGCTGTACCGGTTGGAGCGGATGGCACGTTTTTTCGGGCGTTTTTGTTCGAAAGAAAACGCTCAAAAACGGTTCTGTTCGGAAGCGGTCGGTTTTATGCGGAAAAAGCAGGAGGATTTATGCAAAAAAATGTAAGCAATATGCATTACCATGTCCAGGATACCGTGTTGTACGGCCAGAGCGGCGTCTGCCGCATCGCGGACATCGCGGAAAAGGACGTGGGCGGCGGCCTGCGGGCCTACTACGTCCTGCAGCCGGTTTTCGAGGAATCGGCCACCATTTTCGTGCCGGTGGGCAACGAGGCGCTGACAGCGAAAATGCGGCGGGTGATGTCCGAGGCGGAAATCACCGCCCTCATCGACGCCATGCCGGAGGAGGATTCCATCTGGATCGCCGACGACAACGCCCGCCGGGAACGGTATAAAGCCATTCTCGCCGGCGGCGATCCCAGCGATCTCATCCGGTTGATCAAGACCCTGTATCTGCGCGCCCAGACCCAGAAGGCCCAGAACAAAAAGCCCCGTCTGGAGGACGAGCGCTTCATGAAGCAGGCGGAAAAGCTGCTGTATGAGGAATTCGCTCATGTACTGCATATACAGCGCGACGAGGTGCTCCCCTATATCCTTCACCGCGTCAACGGCAGTACCCCTTCATAACATCAAAAAGGCCTCGCCGCTGGGCGAGGCCTTTTTGATGTTTTTTCGTATTATGCCACGCAGAATTTCAGCGCTTCGTCCGCTGCAGAGGCCGCGTCGGCGGTATAGCAGTCGGCGCCAATAGAGTCGCAGAAGCTCTGGGTCACCGGCGCGCCGCCGATCATGATCTTCACCTTATCGCGGATACCTTTGGCCGCGGCGGCTTCCACCACGTGCTTCATTTCGCCCATGGTGGTGGTCAGCAGGGCGGAGCAGCAGATGATGTCCGCCTCGTTGTCGATGGCCGCCTGCACGAAGCGCTCCGGCTCCACGTCCACCCCCAGGTCGATGACGTTCAGGCCGCGGCCCTCCAGCATCATCTTGACCAGGTTCTTGCCGATGTCGTGCAGATCGCCCTTGACGGTACCGATGACCGCTGTGCCCTTAGCCTCCACGCCCGCCTCGGTCAGATAGGGCTTGAGGATGGCCACACCGGCGTTCATGGCCCGGGCCGCGATAAGCACCTCCGGCACGAACACCTCGTTGTTTTTGAATTTCTCGCCCACCACGCTCATGCCGGACAGCAGCCCCTGCTCCAGCACGTCCTTGGCGGGGATGCCCTCGTCCACCGCCTGCTGTACCAGTTCCTTGACCTTGGGGGCGCGCCCCGCTTGCAGGGCCAGACTCACATCTTCCAAAAGGCTCATCGATATTCCTCCATATCCGCTTGATTTGTTTTCATTGTATCCGCTCGCCGGATGCAAATATAGAAAAATATTTCAGCTTTTGGCACTATTTTCTGTCCCGGTATTTTTTCGGCGACATCCCCGTTTCCTTCTTGAAAACCTTGGTGAAATAGCTCTGATCCTCGAAGCCGCACAGGGCGGCCACATCCACCAGGGCCACGCTGCTGTCCCGCAGATACAGCTTGCTTTTTTCCACCCGCACCTTATTGATATAGGAAAACAGGCTCTGCCCCGTCTCCTCCTTGAAGATGCTGCTGAGATAGGAGCGGCTGAGATAGACCGTGCGGGCGACGTCGTCCAGGGAAATTTTCCGGTGGAAATTCGCCTTGACGTATTCCATCACCTTATACACCACGTCGGAGTGCTTGACCTGGGTGAAATCGAAGGAATAGCTGATGAACCGGTGCATGATGCCGGTCAGCCAGACGCTCAGCTCCTCCAGGGATTGAAACTGCTCGATTTCGTGAAAATAGTTGTTATTGAACAGGAAAATTTCCTGCATGTCCGCCCCCGCGTCGATGGTGGCCCGGGAGAGCACCACCACCAGCTCCACCACCCGGGCCTTGATGGCGTCCAGATCGAAATCGCAGGAGCAGTAGATGTGCCCGAGCAGCTCGTTGAGCAGCTCCCTGGTGCCGGTCTTGTCCCGGCTGCCGATGAGGGCCTGCAGCTTTTTCTCATACGCGATGGGGTAGACGGCGGCGTTTTCCTCGGTCAGCTGCTTCTCCCGGGCGTTGTAGATGGCGCTGAGCAGCTTTTCCTGCTCGTAGACGAAGCCTCCCGCCCGGCTGTGCGGCAGGCCGGCGGCGAAAGCCGCGCAGGCACGGAGCACCTCGGCTAGATGGGTCACCTGCGCGGGCGGGAGCACCGGCAGGGCGGCCGCCCGCTCCCGCAGCCCGTCGGGCAGCTCGGTGAGCAGGTCCTCCGTGTTTTCCATCAGCGCCGGCCCAGCCACCAGGCTGCCCGCCGGCTCTCCGTACTCGTCGGACACCGAGGCCGCGGCGAACACCAGCCCGGCGGGGCAGTAATAGATGTATTCGCCGTTCCACCGGTACGCCTCGCTGCTGCCGTACAAATGGGTGTTCAGCGCCTGGCACCGGGGGAAGCCGCAGCTCTCGCAGAAGCGGCCGGAAGCAGGCTCCAGGAACGCCTGGCGCACCGTGTCCAGCACGCTGCAGGGCAGCCCGCTCAGCGCGGCCACATGGGCCGCATAATCCCGGCACCGCTTCTCCAGATCCGTATCCAAACCGTTTCCTCCTTCCCCGCCATCCGGCTATCTGTCACTATCCACCATTATACCGCATCGGCCCCCAGCGGTACAGCCTGTATTTTTTTCCCGGTGTACTCCGCCTCCACCCGGTGACGGGGCGGGCAGATACAGAACTCCTCGTCGGTCCAGGTCCCTTCCGTCATCATCCGCAGCAGGCGGATGTCCCCCTCAAATTCGGCGTATTTCCACCCGTTGATCGCCGCCACCTGGCGGGCCAGGGCCGGGTGGCCCGGGTTGCGGTAGATCGGCGAGCCGATATACCCGCAGGTGTTGTAATTGCCGATCCACAGGTTGTCCTGCTCCAGGAGAAATTCCGCGTTCTCCTCCCCGTACCGCCGGATGTAATCCTCCCGCATCTCCTCCTTCATCTCCAGCGAGGGGATATAGGCGGTCTCGATCCAGCCATTGTTGAGCCAATAGGTGCCGTTGTATTCCTCAAACAGGCGCAGATACCGTTCCTGGGAGCCGAGGAACAGGGCGATGCAGTCGTCCGTGCGGGGAATAACCAAGGGAATGTCCCGGCTTTCGAGCCCCACCACGCCGTTGGAGCACAGGCCGTAGCCCAGGACGATGACGTCGGGAAAATGCTTGAGCATCCGCTGCTCCCGCTGCCGGTACAGCCCGTCGATGGCGTCGGCAATCAGCGCCCGCAGCTTCTCAGGCGTATCGTGCAGCCCTTGAGGCAGCCAGGTGATGTCTACCGTGTGAGGGCTTTGAGAGGCTAGATAGCTCAGTTCCCGGGTCAGCACCCGGCAGGCGATGATGTGAATCCGCATACGCAAGCTCCATCCTTTTCCGATAATCGCCGCCCGCCGGCGGGCGGTTTTTCTCAACCGAATCCGAAATTTCGAAATATACTGCAAGCCCCCGGACGCGGCCTATGGTATACTGTAGCCATCGAACACAAGAAAGGCGGTGCGACCATGCCGGCCTGCACACTTACCATCCAGAGCCCCGGGGGCTCCCGCGTCCTGTCCTTCACGCCGCCCGTCTCCCTCTACCGCCTGCTCGCGGACAACGGCGTGCCGGTGGATATGCCCTGCGGCGGGCGGCAGCGCTGCCTGAAATGCAAGGCAGCGGTGAGCGGCGGCGTTTCCCCCATGAGCGAAAGAGAGGCTGCCCTGCTGACGGCGGAGGAAAAAGCCGCGGGGCTCCGCTTCGCCTGCATGGCCGAGTTGACGGGGGACGCGGTGCTGCGGCTGTCCGGCGGGGCAGCGGGGGACGCCATTCTCACCGAGGGGGCCATGCCCGTTTTCACCCGGGCTCCCTGGGGCCGGCAGTGGGGCGCGGCGGTGGACATCGGCACCACCACGGTGGCGGCCTACCTCTACCGGCTCGCGGACGGCGCGCTGCTGGCCACCCAGTCGGAGAAAAACCCCCAGGCGGTGTTCGGCGCGGACGTGGTCTCCCGGTTGGAGCAGGCCATGAACGGCAAGTCCCCCGAGCTGGCGGCCGCCATCCGGGAATGCCTCTCCCGTCTGCTCGCCGGCCTGTGCGGGCAGGCCGGCCTGCCGATGGACGCCATTGACAGCGTGGTGCTCACCGGGAACACCGCCATGCTCTATCTGCTCACCGAGCGGCATCCGGCCTCCATCGTGGCCGCGCCCTTCGCCATGGACTGCGGCTTTGGGCAGTTCGTCGCCCCTCAGGCGCTTGCGCTCCCCCTCTCCCCGGACTGCCGGGTGTATCTGCCGGCCTGTCTGTCCGCCTATGTGGGGGCGGACATCACCACCGCCCTGCTGGCGGCGGGCTTCTACCGGGAGGGCCGGGTGCCCGCGGGGCCGCCCCGCCTGCTGGTGGATATCGGCACCAACGGGGAAATGGCCCTGGCAGCGGACGGCCGGCTGCTCTGCTGCTCCACGGCGGCGGGCCCCGCCCTGGAGGGCGCGGGCATCCACCAGGGGATGATGGCCCGCACCGGGGCCATCTACCGGGTGCGGCTGGAGGGGCTGACCATGGTGTGCGACGTGCTGGGCGGCGGCGAGGCGCAGGGCATCTGCGGCTCCGGCCTGGTGGACGCGGTGGCGGCCCTGTGCGAAGCCGGTGTTATTCAAGACACCGGCCTCATCGATGAGGAAAGCCACGCCTTCACCGCTTATGTAGAGGAATGCGATGGTCAGCCGGCCTTCCGCCTGCCGGGTACCGCCGTCCGGCTGACCCAGAAGGATATCCGGGCGGTGCAGCTGGCCAAATCCGCCATCTGCGCCGGGATGCGCACCCTGATCGCCGAGGCCGGGCTTCAGGCGGAGGCGATCGCCGAGCTGGTGGTCGCCGGGGGCTTCGGCAGCCGCATCGACCCGGTCTCGGCCGAACGGATTGGCCTGTTCCCCGCCGGCTTCGCCGCCAAGGCGCGGGCCGTGGGCAATGCGGCGGGGGCGGGGGCGGCCATGGTGCTGCTCAGCGATCCCATCCGCCGGGAGGCGGAAGGGATGCCCGCCGCCGTGCGGACAGTGGAGCTGTCCTCTCACCCCGGCTTCATGGACGCCTATATCGACGGCATGTATTTCGCCTGAACCGGCCGGGCGCTACCAGTATACCCAACCGGCGGGCGGAACGATAGAAAAATGCTTTGGTTTTTTGGAATATATTTGCCTTGTGGCTTACCGCTTACAGCCGGCGGCGGTAGTCCCGGGGCGCCTGGCCGGTCATGGCTTTGAACACGGCGGCCAGGTGGGAGCTGCCGGAAAAGCCGGTCTGTTCCGCGATTTTGGACACCGGCAGCGCCGTAGACAACAGCAGCTGCTTGGCCCGGCCCACCCGCTGGCGGTTGAGGTATTGATGGACGGTCAGGCCGGTTTCTTCCTTGAAGCGGCGCTGGAAATGATAGGGACTCATACAGGCTAACCGGGCCAGGGCTTCCACCGGCAGCGGCTCGGCGCAGTGCTCCTGCATATAGGCCGCGGCCTGCTCGATGCGTTCATCCATGCCGCGGGGCAGAAGGAACAGGGACAGCAGCTGATAGACGGCGGCGGACACCGCCGCCTCGGCGCGGGGATCGTTGTGCCGCACCAGCTCCAGCACCGCCTGCCAGCCGGCGGCGAAGGCCGGCCCGCCGGACACCACCGGCCCCCGCCGCTCCCAGATATACCGGGCGAAGGAAAAGGCAAGCTCCCCGCTCAGATGCATCCACAGGAAATCCCAGTGCTCCCCCGCCGTTTCGTAGCGGTGCCAGTCCCGGCAGTCGACCAGGAACGCGTCGCCCCGGCGTAGCGTATGGGCGACCCCCTGGTAGGTCAGCCGCCCCTCCCCGCCCTGGGTGTAGGCGAACAGCAGCTCCGGCAGGCCGTCCCGGATTACCCGGTAGGTGCTCACCGCGTCGAAATGGCAGAGGCTTTCCAGACGGATCAGCGGCCCTTCCGCTGGGCCGGAGGAAGGGCAGACCGGCACGGGGGTGAACGCGCCCGGCCCGCTGTAATCGTAAAGCATGGGCATCCCCCTTTGTCTCCCTGTTCGTTCTGTTTTCATTGTACCGCCCCGGTCGCAAATTGCAAGAGCATTTTTCTGTTCTTTTATGGCAGATTTTCCTCTGGCTTCCCGCGGCGCGCTATGCTACACTGAGGGCAAAGCCAACGGGAAAGGGAGCGAAAGCATGGCGGAAATTCAGCCGATCCGGCAAAAATGGAAGGGAACCATGACCGACCGGGACAGGTTCAACGCCCAGATGCATTACCGGCCCATCGATCGCACGTTTCATATGGAATTCGGATATTGGGACGAGAATTTCACCGAGTGGGAGATGTTCCGGAAAAACGGGATCCGCAGCAACGGGGAGGCCGACGTGTTTTTCCAGTTCGACCGCCTGTGCGTCATCGGGGGCAGCTGGTGGATGGATCCGCCCTTCCCCTACCAGGTGGTGGAGGAAACGGCGGACACCCGTATCATCATGAACGGAGACGGCCTGCTGGCCGAGGTGCCCCGGGACGCCCACGACACTATCCCCCATTTTTTGAAGGCCACGGTCTGCACCCCCGACGACTGGAAGCGGGTGAAGGCGGAACGATTCCGGCCGGAGGGGCGGGTCATCGACGTGGAAGCCCTGAAGAAAGCCCATCCCGCCGACCGGGATTATCCCCTGGGCGTCGATGTGGGCTCCATGATCGGCAAGATACGGGATATGCTCACCTTCGAGGGACTGTGCTACGCCATGTACGATTACCCCGCCATGGTGGAGGACATGGTGGAAACCTGCTGCGTGCTGGTGGAGCAGACGCTCGATCAGCTGCTGCCTCATTTCGATTTTGATTTTGCCTCCGGCTGGGAGGATATCTGCTTCAAAAACGGCCCCATCGTGACCCCGGCGTTCTTTCGGGACGTGGTCATGCCCCGATATAAACGGATCCATCAAAAGCTGAAGGCCCACGGCGTGGATATCTGGTACATGGACTGCGATGGGGACATCCGGCCCATTCTCGACTATTTCCTGGAGGGCGGGGTCAACTGCATGTTCCCCTACGAGGTCAACGGCTGCTGCCATCCGGCTGAGCTGCTGGCGGCGTACGGCAAGGATCTGCGGATCATGGGCGGCATCGACAAAATGCAGCTCAAGGCGGGGCGGGACGCCATCCGGGCCTATCTCGAGAGTGTGGCCCCGCTGGTGGAACGGGGAGGCTACATCCCCTTCTGTGACCACCGCTGTCCCCCCGACGTGCGGGAGGAAGACTATCTGTTCTATCTTGATCGCAAGCGGGACATGTTCGGCATGAAATAAACAAGGGGCGGCTGTTCTGCGGGACAGCCGCCCCTTGCGATCCGGCGTTTTGCGGACCGGCGGCTAAAAATGAAAACAAACGGCAAGAAGATTCTGAAGGCTTTCTGAAATTTCCTTTTTCCCCTTGGCAGCCCGTCCGGGCGTGGTATACTATTGGTAGAGCTCCGTTGCTTTGTGAAACCATAGGAAGATTTTTCCGCCGCAGGGTGATGATTTTTCCTAAGGCGGACATACTATCGCCGGGAAAAAATTTTTTCTTTCATAAACTTTTTTCCCTGCGGAGACATCTAACGTATAGAAGCCTCGTGAAACGGCCGGGAAAGATGGAAAGGATGACGCAGGATGATTCGGCAGCCTGAAAGCAAAAGCGCTCTGAAAAGGAAAAAGAGGCACCGGCGCAGAGCCCTGCGTATCGCCTTTCTGGTGAGCATCGTGATTCTGGTGATGTTCGCCGTGGTCATGCTCGTGGCCTTCGCCTTGCAGAAAACCGGCTGGCTTCCTGAGAGCTCGTCCGCCGGTTCATCCGCGCCGCCGGCGGCCACCACAACCCCGCCGGCAACCACCACCACGACGGAGCCGGCAACCACCACGGCGACCTTTGCCGGCGGTACCACCGCCATCGGCTCCGGCCAGGTGGCCGACAGCTATTTTGACGACGCCGCCTTCATCGGCGATTCCCGCACCCAGGGGCTGCAGTTGTATACCGGGCTGCCGAACGCCACCTTTTACGCCACCCAGGGGCTGATGGTGGACACCTTCTTCAGCAAGAAATTCGTCAAAGCCGGCGGCGGCAAGATCACCATTCCGGACGCCATGAAGAACCAGACATTCAAAAAAGTCTATATCATGCTGGGGGTCAACGAGCTGGGCTGGGCCTATGAGAAGGTGTTTATTCAGAAATACGGCGAAGTGGTGGACAAGGTCAAGGAGCTTCAGCCGGACGCCAAGATATACGTCCAGTCCATCCTGCCGGTGACCAAGGCGAAAAGCGACGGCGACGCCATTTACAACAACACGAAGATTAGCCGGTATAACGAGCTTATCGAGCAGATGTGCCGGGAAAAGGGCGTGACCTACCTGCATGTGGCCGACGCCGTGGGCCTGGACAACGGCGCGCTGCCGGCGGGCAGCGCCACCGACGGCGTCCATCTCAACCGGGAATACTGCTACAAATGGCTGGACTATCTGAAAACTCACACCAAATAGGCCATTCCATAAGGGAACGGAGGATTCAAGCCGCCGTTCCCTTTGAATGATTGTTTAGGATGACAAGGTAAAGAGGAGAGAACAACGATGAGAAAAACACACTGGACAGCACTGGCCGCCGCGCTGCTGCTGGGCGTTTCCGCCCTGGCGGGCTGTTCTAAAAACGAGGGTACGCTGGACGTGCAGAAGGCGGCCGACGCTCTCAAGGCCGGGGTGACGTTCAAGGACGAGCTGGCCCCCCCGGCGGACGCCGCGTTTGCCACTTTGTACGACGTTAAGGACGAAGACGTGACCAAGCACGCGGTCTACGTCAGCTCCGGCGCGACGGCGGAGGAAATCTCCGTCTTCGAGGCCAAGGATGCGGACGCCGCTGCCCGGGTCAAAACCGCGGTGGATCAGCGCATCGCCGACCTGAAGGAAGGCTTTGAGAATTATGTGCCCGGTGAGATGACCAAGCTGAACAATCCAGTGGTCGAGGTCAAGGGAAAATACGTCCTGCTGTGCATCTGCGACAAGCCGGACGAAGCGCGTACGGTCATCGACAAGCTGTTTGCCTGACGCAGATGTGGTGGGATCCGCCAAGCCGCCGCTGAGCTGTCAGACGTGATTTATTCAGCGTTTACCTAGGAAAGGAGGACGTATCCGTGCAGGAGCTGGAAGAGTATATCGAAGCCCATCAGGACAGCTTCTACCGGGTCGCCTTCACCTATGTCAAGGACAGGGACGCCGCGCTGGACGTGGTACAGAACGCGGTGGTGCAGGCCCTGACTCACATCCACACCCTGCGGGAGCCCGCTTACATGAGAACCTGGTTTTACCGCATTCTGGTCAACGAGGGGCTCGGATATCTGCGGAAAAACAAGCACTGCCTGCCGGTGGAGGAGCTGCCCGAGGATTTCGCCAGCGAGGAGGGGGACATCGCTGAGCGCCTGGACGTGTATCGGGCGGTGAGCGCCCTGCCTCCCAAGCTGCGCACCGTGGTGGTGCTCCGTTTTTATGAGGACATGCCGCTGGGCGACATCGCGCGCGTCACGTCGACCAACCTGAACACAGTGAAATCCCGCCTGTACAAGGCGCTTGCGGAGCTTCGGCGAGACATGGCCGGGGAAACGCAGACCGCCGGAAAGGTGTGAAAGCTATGAACGAACGCAACCCCCTGGGGCAGGCCCGGGAAGCCTATGAAAGCCTGCGTATTCCGGACGAATTGCCCGACGCGGTGCAGGACGCCGTGCGGCAGGCCCGCCGCGAGGCGAGGCGGGAGCGCAGCGGCAACCACTTTCTCCGCTATGCCGTGTGCGCCGCCGCCTGCCTGTGCGTGATATTCGTGGTGGCCCTCAACGCGGTGCCGGTGCTCGCGCAGGAGATGTACGGCGTACCGGTGCTCGGGCATATGGCCCGGATCTTTACCCTCAACCGCTTTGAGGAAAGCAGCGAGGAGAGTTATGTGGTGGTCAACGTCCCAGCGCTGGAAAATACCGGAAATACCGAACTGGAGCGGCGAGTAAACTATGAAATAGCGCTGAAAATCAACGAGCAGGTGGCCGAGGCCAAGCAGCGTGCCAAGGAATATTACCAGGCGTATCTCGAAACCGGCGGAAAGAAGAGCGAGTTCCTCCCCATTGAAATCCACGTGGATTACAGCGTCAAGTGCAGCAACGGGGAAATCGTCTCCTTCGTCGTGCAGAAATATGAGGCGGGCGCCTCCTTCTACAGCGAGTCCTTCTACTACAACTACGATCTGGAAACGGGAAAGGCGCTGACCCTGGCCAACCTGCTGGGAGACGGGTACATCGAGAAGGTGAACGAGGCGGTGAGGGCCGGCATCGCCGCCGACGAGGCCGCCAACCCCGAGGAACAGTATTTCCACGACGAAATGATTCCCGGTTTTGAATCTATCGAAGAGGATCAGGATTTTTATATCAATGAGGCGGGCCACGTGGTGGTGGTCTTCCCCAAGTACGCCATCGCTCCCGGCTATATGGGCGAGCGGGAATTTGAAGTGCTTCCCTAGAGCAGTTTTAGTAAATAAGGTCAGTAAAGGAGATAGGCAGGAAGAGGCGGATGCAAGGCGGAGGCCCGGATCAGGCTACGCCTGCTCCCGGCGGGCTGGCGCCCGCCAAGGACGACAACGACGCAGCCGCCTCTTCCCGCCATCGAGCTGCTGACGGTATTTACTAAAATTGCTCTAAGGGGAACGGGTAGGGGTTCACACGTATGGTATTCAGCAGCCTGTTGTTTTTGTTCTATTTTCTGCCGGCGGTGCTGGTCGTCTATTTTCTGGTGCCGCGCCGCTTTAAAAACGTGGTGCTGCTGGTGTTCAGCCTAGCGTTCTACGGCTGGGGCGAGCCGGTGTATGTTCTGCTGATGGTGTTTTCTATCCTGATGGACTACAGCCTGGGCCGCTGGATGCACACCCGGCTGGAAAAGGGGAACGTCCGGGCGGCTCGGCGGATCCTGGTGTTGTCGGTGGTGTGCAATCTCGCGCTGCTGGCCTTCTTCAAATACGCCGATTTTCTCATCGGCAACCTGAACGGCCTGTTCGGCCTGGGGATCCCCAAGCTCGATCTGCCCCTGCCCATCGGCATCTCCTTCTACACCTTCCAGGCCATGTCCTATCTCATCGACCTGTATCGGGGGGACGTGCCGGTGCAGAAGAGCCTGGTGGCCTTCGGCACCTATGTCTCCCTGTTCCCCCAGCTTATCGCCGGCCCCATCGTGCGCATGTCCACCGTATCGGCCGAGCTGTCCTGCCGCCGGGAAACGGCGGATCTGTTTTCCTCCGGCATCCGCCGGTTTGTGGCGGGCCTTGGCAAAAAGGTGCTGCTGGCCAACAACATCGGCGCGGTGTGGACGGCCATTTCGCAGCAGGATGTGACCACTTTGCCGGTGCTGACCGCCTGGATCGGCCTGGCGGCTTTTACGCTGCAGATTTATTTCGATTTTTCCGGCTATTCGGACATGGCCATTGGCCTGGGCCGGATGTTCGGCTTCCATTTCCTCGAGAATTTCAATTATCCCTACACAGCGGTGAGCGTCACCGATTTCTGGCGGCGGTGGCACATCTCCCTGTCCTCCTGGTTCCGGGAATACGTCTACATCCCCCTGGGCGGCAACCGCCACGGCGCCCTCAAGCAGCTGCGCAACCTGCTGATTGTGTGGATGCTGACCGGCATCTGGCACGGGGCCAGCTGGAATTTCGTGGTCTGGGGCTTGTACTTCGGTGTCTGGCTGGCGCTGGAAAAATTCGTGCTGCGGCGATGGCTGGACAAGCTTCCCCGGTTTTTTCAGCATGTGTACACCATGCTCATCGTGATGGTCAGCTGGGCCATCTTCGCCTTCGACAGCCTTTCGGCCGGGGTGTCCTATCTGCGGGCCCTGGTGGGCGGCTTCGGCGCAGGGCTGACCAATGGGGCGGGCGTGTATACCCTGTACACCAACGCCCTTCTGCTGGGTATTCTCATCCTGGCGGCCACACCCCTGCCCATGAAGCTGTATCGTCGGGCGGAACAGGCCCTGCGCGCCCGGCCGGTGCTGGCCGGGATGGCGGAGGCAGTGCCGCTGCTTGTCGTCGGGGCGCTGAGTGTCGCCTTCCTGGTGGATGCGTCCTATAATCCGTTTCTCTATTTTCGTTTTTAGGGGGCTACTATGAATAAAAAAGCCTGGGTGGTGACCGGAGCGTTCCTGGCGGCGCTGGCTTTCGGGACCGGCGCCAACCTGCTCACCCCGGAAAAGACGTTTTCCGAAACGGAGAACCGGGTGCTGCAGACCTTTCCGCCGTTCTCGCTGGAGGAGCTGACCTCCGGCCGGTTCACGACCACGTTCGACACCTACACCACCGACCAGTTCTGGAACCGGGACGGCTGGGTGGGCCTGAAAACCATGACCCAGCTCGCCCTGCTCAATAAAGACAACGGCCGTGCCTATTTTGGCCGGGATGGGTTTCTGTTTGAAAAAACCGACCCGTATAGCGAAACGCTGGTGGCGAACAACGTCGCGGCGGTGGCCCGGTTTGTCGAGCGGGCGAAGCAGGCGGCGCCGGGACTGCGCGCCCGGGTGATGCTGGTGCCGACGGCGGCGGCCATCTTGCCCGAAAAGCTGCCCCCCCTGGCCCCCGTGCCCGATCAGGCGGCTGTCATCGCCCAGATGAAGGCCGCGGTGAAGGAGACGGTGGATCCCACCGCCCTGCTGAAAGCCCGTAGGGACGAAGGGCTGTTCTACCGCACCGATCACCATTGGACCACCGCCGGCGCGTATGCCGGCTATACGGCGCTGATGGAGAGCCTGGGAGAGCCGCCGCTGCCCCAGGACGCGTTCACGGTGGAGCGGGTGACGGAAGAGTTTTTCGGAACCGTCTATTCCAAAGCCAACCTGTACACCGTGAAGCCCGACTTCATCGAGGTCTACCGGCCGAAGGCGGCCAACCCCTGTACCGTGACCTGGAAGAACGGCCGGCTGGACGGCCTGTACGACCCGGCGTATCTGGACAAGAAGGACAAATACGCCTACTTTTTGGGCGGCAATCACCCGCTGACCACGGTGGAAACCGGCACAGCCAACGGCAGGACCCTGCTGCTTATCAAGGACTCCTACGCCAATGCTCTGGTGCCCTTTCTGGCGGCCCATTATCAGACCATCGTGCTGGTGGATCCCCGCTACTACAAGACGGATTTGTCCGCCCTGTTCCAGGAGAAACAGGTGACCGACCTGCTGGTGCTGTACAACGTCAACGGCTTCGGGGAAGAGAAGACCGTGGCCGCCGTGCTGCCGCAGTTGTTAAAATGATGGTTGACAAAGTAAAACTTGTCGCATATAATAAGAAAAAAGCTGAAACCGATGAGTAAGAGTAGTAAGCGGGAGCTTGGCGTACAAAGAGAGCCGCAGATGGTGGAATTGCGGCGGCGCTGAACCGGCTGAATGGACTTACGAGGGCTATCCGAACCTGTATCAGGCTAGGTGCGACGGGGACTCCGCCCGTTATCAGGGGAGTGCGCATGGTTTGTGCGCAGAAGTGAGCGCGTCCGCCTTCGGCGGGCGAATTCGGGTGGTACCGCAGGAGTGACAGCTCTTGTCCCAGAACAATCTGGGGCAAGAGCTTTTTTATTGCCGAAAGGATGCGTGCATATGAATCGGTCATGCAAGGCGGCGAGCTTTTGCCCGCGGCGATGGCGACGGTGAGTGAACCGTCCGCCGATGATGCTGTCGAGAAGAAAGGAAGATCCGTCATGAACAAAGAGCCTTACCGCATTTATCTGTCCGAAGAGGAAATGCCCAAGCAATGGTACAACATCCGCGCCGACATGAAGGAACAGCCCGATCCCTATCTCCATCCCGCCACCCATCAGCCGGTGGGGCCGGAGGATATGCTCCCCATCTTCTGCGAAGAGCTGTGCGGCCAGGAGCTGAACACCACCGACCGGTACATCGACATCCCGGAAGAGGTGCAGAACTTCTACCGGATTTTCCGGCCCTCCCCCCTCATCCGGGCCTACAACCTGGAAAAGGCCCTGGACACCCCGGCGAAAATCTACTACAAATTTGAGGGCAACAACACCTCCGGCTCCCATAAGCTGAATTCCGCCGCCGCCCAGGTGTACTATGCCAAGAAGCAGGGGCTGAAAAGCCTGACCACCGAGACCGGCGCCGGCCAATGGGGCACGGCCCTGGCCATGGCCTGCTCCCACTACGGCCTGGATCTCACCGTCTATATGGTAAAGGTCAGCTATGAGCAGAAGCCCTTCCGCAAGGCGGTTATCCACACCTTCGGCGCGGACATCATCCCCAGCCCCTCCGACACCACCGAGGTGGGCCGCGCCATCCTGAAGGCTCATCCCGGCACCGGCGGCTCCCTGGGCTGCGCTATTTCCGAGGCGATCGAGAAGGCCATGCATACCCCCGACTGCCGGTATGTGCTGGGCTCGGTGATGAACCAGGTGCTGCTGCACCAGTCGGTCATCGGCCTGGAATCCAAAATTGCCATGGAAAAAATCGGGGAATACCCGGATATCGTCATCGGCTGCGCCGGCGGCGGCTCCAACCTGGGCGGCCTGATGGCGGCCTTCCTGCAGGACACCCTGACCGGCAAGCGCACCGGCACCGAATTCATCGCGGTGGAGCCCGCCTCCTGCCCCTCCCTGACCCGCGGGCGGTACGCCTACGACTACTGCGATACCGGCCATGTCACGCCGCTGGCCCGGATGTACACGCTGGGCAGCGAGTTCATGCCCTCGGCCAACCATGCGGGCGGCCTGCGCTATCACGGTATGAGCCCCATCCTGTCCAAGCTGTACCACGACGGCTACATGAAGGCCGTGGCGGTGGAACAGACCAAGGTGTTCGAGGCCGCCACCTTCTTCGCCAAGCAGGAAACCATCCTGCCCGCGCCGGAATCGGCCCATGCCATCCGCGCGGCCATGGACGAGGCCATCAAGTGCCGGGAAAGCGGGGAGGCCAAGACCATCCTGTTCGGCCTGACCGGCACCGGGTACTTCGATATGAACGCCTATACCGCCTACCTGGAAGGCGCTATGAGCGACTACATCCCCACCGACGAGGATCTGCAGGTCGGCTTCGACGCCCTGCCGAAAATCCCGGGCATCCAATAAACCAAACAAACAACGGCCCGCCGTTCTTTCGGAACGGCGGGCCGTGCAGACTGTCAAAAAAGGGGAATCCGCCGTTCGGAAAACGAAAAAAGCGGGGGCGGGTTACCGATCGGTGTTTGCGAGGACATGTGCCTCGCAAACACACCTTATAGGCGAAAACCGGCGGAAACACACGTGTTTCCGCCGGTTTTCAAGAGCAGGGGTGGCACTGGCGGGGACAGAGGGAACAAGGCGAACGTCAGTGAGCCGCCGTGATCCGGCGTCCCCGTCCAGCAGCTTGTCGACTTTATCGACAAGCTGAACGGCCCGCCGTTCTTTCGGAACGGCGGGCCGTGCTGTTTTATGCCAGCGCTCCCAGCTGGGCGTACAGGGGCTTCAGGGCGGGGTACAGCTGCCGATACAGGTCATAAAATTCACCGTACCGCCGGTGCCGCTCCCCGTCGGGCTGCTGGGCGGGGCCGTACTCGATGACGGCGGCGCAGGCCTCCGGCACGCTGCCGTACACCCCGGCGCCCACGCCGGCCAGCAGGGCCACGCCCAAGGCGGGCCCCTCCCGGGAAACCACGGGGGAAATGCCGCAGCCATAGATATCGGCCAGCATCTGCCGCCAGAAGGGGCTGGAGCCCCCGCCGCCGCAGGCGGCCATCCGGTCCACGGTCAGCCCCATGTCCCCAAACACCGCCAGGCAGTCCATGAGGGAGTAGGACACCCCCTCCATCACCGCCCGCAGCAGGTCCCGCTTCTCATGCATAGCGGACAGGCCAAAGAACACGCCCCGGGCCTGCGGATCCAGATGCGGCGTCCTCTCCCCCATCAGATAAGGGAGATAGAGCAGCCGGTTGGCCCCCACAGGGGACAGGGCCGCCTGCTTGTCCATGAGGACATAAGGGTCGGTCGCCATCCCGGCGGCGGCTTCCTTTTCCGCCCCGCAGAACTGATCCCGGAACCATTTCAGGGACAGGCCGGCCCCCTGGGTGACCCCCATCACATGCCACGCGCCGGGCACCGCGCAGCAGAAGGTGTGCACCCGCCCGGCGGGATCGATGGTGACCCGGTCGGTGTGGGCGTAAACCACGCCGCTCGTGCCGATGGTGGTGAAGGCGCTGCCCGCCGTGACCACGCCGGTGCCCATGGCCGCGGCCGCGTTGTCCCCTGCGCCGCCCACCACGGGCGTGCCCGCGGCCAGCCCGGTTTCCGCCGCCGCCCGGGCGGACACGACGCCGGTGATCTCCGGAGACTCGTACACCCGGCCCAGCAGGGCGGGGTCGATCTCCAGCTTGTCGAGCACCTCCGCCGACCAGCAGCGGTTCGGCACATCCAGCAGCTGCATGCCGCTCGCGTCGGACACCTCGGTGGCGTATTCCCCGGTGAGCATCAGGCGGATGTAATCCTTGGGCAGCAGAATGTGGGCGCATTGCTCGTAAATCTCCGGCTCGTGGCGGCGCACCCACAGGATTTTGGAGGCGGTGAAGCCGGTGAGGGCCGGATTGGCGGTCACCGCGACCAGCCGTTCCCGGGTCAGCCGCCGCTCCATGTCGGCGCATTCCTCGGCCGTGCGCTGATCGCACCAAATGATGGAGCGGCGCAGCACCCGGTTGTCCTTATCCAGCATGACTAGCCCGTGCATCTGCCCGGACAGGCCGATACCCTTCACCTCGGCGGCCGGCTGGCCGCTTTTGGCGAGCACCGCGCGGATCCCCTCGGCCACCGCGGCCCACCAATCGGCGGGATCCTGCTCCGCCCAGCCGTTGTGGGGCTGGTAAAGGGGATATTCCGCCGTGTGGCTGGCCACCGGGACGCCGGTCTCCTCAAACAGCACCGTTTTGGTGCCGGACGTGCCGATGTCGATTCCCAGCAAACAGGCCATGGGTTTGTCTCCTTTCCGTGCGGGGGCGGCCCCCCGTTTCCACAGGGGGCCCGCCTCCCGTTTCTCAGCCGAACATCACGGCGTTGACGATGTTCTCCAGATATTCCTGCCGGCCGCTGCGGTTGGTGGTAACGTCGCCCAGCTGCAGGGCGTAGGCCTCCAGCTGCTCCATGGTGGCTTTGCCGGCCACCACGTCCGCGCCGATGCCGGTCTTCCAGCTGGCGTACCGTTCGGCCACAAACGCGTCCAGCCGCCCGTCGGTCAGCAGCCGATCGGCGATGCGCAGGCCCAGGGCGAAGGCGTCCATCCCCGCGATATAGGCATGGAAGATATCCTCCGGCTCGTAGGAGCCGCGACGGGTCTTGGCATCGAAATTCAGGCCGCCGTTGGTAAATCCGCCCGCTTTCAGCACCTCCAGCATGCACAGGGCGGTCTCGTAGACGTTGGTGGGGAATTGGTCGGTGTCCCAGCCCAGCAGCAGATCGCCCTGATTGGCGTCGATGGAGCCGAACGCCCCGTTGACCCGCGCCACAGCCAGCTCGTGCTGGAAGGTGTGGCCCGCCAGGGTGGCGTGGTTGGCCTCGATGTTCAGCTTGAAGTCCTTGTCCAGCCCGTATTTGCGTAAGAAGCTGAGCACCGTGGAGGCGTCGAAATCGTACTGGTGCTTGGTGGGCTCCTTGGGCTTGGGCTCGATATAGAAATCGCCGGTATACCCGATGGAACGGGCGTAATCCACCGTCAGGCGCATCAGGCGGGCCATGTTGTCCTGTTCCAGCGCCATGTCGGTGTTCAGCAGGGTCTCATACCCCTCGCGGCCGCCCCAGAACACGTATCCCTGGCCGCCCAGGCGGGTGGTGATTTCCACCGCCTTCTTGATCTGCGCCGCCGCGAAAGCGAACACGTCGGCGTTGGGCGCAGTGCCCGCCCCGTGCATGTACCGGGGATTGTTGAAGCAGTTTGCCGTACCCCACAGCACCTTTTTGCCGCTTTGGCGCATCAGCTCGGCCAGCAGGTCGGTGATTTCGTCCAGCCGGGCGTTGGTTTCCTTCAGGGTGGCGGCCTCAGGGGCGATGTCCCGATCGTGGAAGCAGAAATAATCGATGTCCAGCTTATCCATCAGCTCGAAGGCCGCGTAAGCCTTGGCGCGGTAAACGGCCATGGGATCGCTCTCGCCGAAATCCTTGACAAAGGTGCCGCGCCCGAACATGTCGGTGCCGTCGCCGCACAGGGTATGCCAGTAGGATAGGGCGAATTTCAGCTGCTCACGCATGGTCTTGCCCGCCACGACCTCCTCCGGGTTGTAATACCGGAAGGCCAGGGGATTGGTGCTTTTCGGGCCCTCGTAGGCCACCTTGGAGATGCCGGGAAAATAGGTGTTCATGTTGGTCTCCTCCCATAAATATATTCTATTCGTGCACGTGCACGTTTTGGGGCAAAAAACAGGACGGCGAATTTACAGGTTGTATTTCACCTTGATTTCGTCCTCCATGTACAGGCAGGGAGCGGCGGGCACCGTTTGGAACAGCAAGCGGGCCAACAGGGTTTTCATGGCGTCGGCGCCCTGCCGGTAAGGCTGCTGGCCGACGGTGGCCTGCACGGCCCCCTCCTCGAGCAGCCGGCGGATTTCCGGCGTGAGATCGCAGGTCACGATGGTTTTCGGCCCGCTCGCGAGAGCGGCGCGCACGCCGCCGGCCACCCCGCCGGCGCAGAAATACAGCGAATCGATGGCGGGGTGGGCGGCCAGCGCCCGGGACACCTCCTCGAAGGAACAGGCGTCGTCGTCGTTGTTTTCCACCACGTCCTCGATGACCATGCCGGGAAACTCGGCGGCCAGCACCCGAGAAAAGCCGTATACCCGCTGGTTATGGCCCATCACCTTGAGAGAGCCGGTGACCACCAGCAGGCGGCCCGTCCCCCGGGTGATAAGCCCCAGCAGCTGGGCGGCGGTCCGCCCGCTGCGGGCGTAATGACAGCCCACATAGGCCAGCCGGGCGCAGCCATCGATATCGGAGTTGAGCGCCACCACGGGGCAGCCGCCGTCAATCAGCCGGCCCAGTCGTTCGGCCACCGCCGGATGGTTCAGCGGGGTGAGAATCAGCCCGGCGGGGTGGGAAGCGGCCGCCTCCTCGATTTGGGCGAGCTGCGCGGCCACGTCGTAGCCCTTGCTTTCCCGGATATGGACGTCGATGGGAAAATCGGAATAGTCCTCCCGGGCGTCGGCAAGCCCCTGCTTGACCTCGTCGTAAAACGGGTTGCCCAGGGAGTTGAGAAGCACCTCCACCCGCAGGGGTTCCCGGGTGACCAGCGCCTTGCCCGCCCGGTTGGGGCTGTAGCCATGCTGCCGGGCCAGCTCCTCGATGCGCCGCTGCACCTGAGGCTTGACGCCGCCCCGATGGTTGAGGGCGCGATCCACCGTGCCGCGGGACACGCCCGCCAACTCCGCGATTTTCTGCGATGTAATGCCCATGGGCGCTCCCCCTTCCGTGCACGTGAACGGATTTTCATTCTCACCATACCACAGCGCCAGCAGATTGTCAATCCCCTTTGGCATCCCGATTACTAAAGCCGGCCCGCGCTTGCCTGCAACAAAACCGCCGGTTTTGCACACGTATACGGTAGAAAGGCCCATTCAAGCGACCAAACAAGAAAGGGGAATGGCTATGAGGAGAAAAACCGGCACGGCGATTTTGGCGGCTGTCGCCCTGCTGCTGGCGGGCTGTCAGGGCTCGCCGGCGCGCCTCCCGGACACGGGAAGCGAACCGGCCGTCAGCACCACCGTCGGCACCACCGCCCAGTCACGGACGCCAGACAAGCCTGCCGCCTATCGGGCGATTTATGACAAATTGGGAATGCTTATCAAGGAGCCGGACGGCGCGCTGTACGACGACGCGGACGGCGCGCTGTACGGCGGGGCGCCGACCCGGGCCACCAGCGCGAAAGCCGCCGAGGCAGCCCCGGCCCATTCGGGCACCAACATCCAGGTAGAGGGCGTCCAGGAGGCGGACGTCATTAATACGGACGGGCGGTATATCTACCTCGTCTCCACCGATAATCTGCTCATCGTCCAAGCGGAGGACGGTCAGGCGCGGATCGTGTCCCGCATTCCTCTGCGCAGCGAGGAACCGATTGGCGGGACCGTCTTTACCGGCCAGATACAGGAGCTGTACATTGCTGATGACCGGCTGGTGCTCATCCGGCAAAGCTATGAAGAGACAGAGCCCGCCGCAGGCGGCGGAATGGGGACGGTAGCCGGCGACTGCATCCGCTATGGCGGCGCATCCCTGACGGAAGCGCTGTTCTACGACGTGAGCGATCGGGCGCATCCCAGGCTCACCGGCACCCTAGGCCAGAGCGGTAGCTATCTGTCCTCCCGCATGGTGGGAAATTACCTGTATATCGCGAGCAGCTACTATCCGTATGGCAAGCGCGACGCGGAGAAACCCGGCACCTTTGTGCCCAGCCTGCTGGCCGGCGGAGCCCTCTCCCCCATCCCGGCGGGCAGCGTGTATATCCCCGACGCCCCGGCCTCCGCCCAGTACCTGGTGATCACCGGAGCGGACGCGGCGAATCCCTCCCGGCATGTGTCCTCCCAGGCCATGCTGGACGGCGGCGGCACCCTGTACGCCGGCCTGGACAGCCTGTATATCGCCGCCAGCCACAGCGCGGCCATTCCGGGCGGCTGGGAGTGCGTCACCCGGCTGACCCGGTTTTCCACGGACAAGGGCGTCGTGCGCCGCAGGGCCGCCGGCCAGGTGGAGGGCCGCATCCTCAACCAATTCTCCATGGATGAATACGGAGGATATTTCCGCATCGTCACCACCTGCGAGCGCTGGCAGGACTACGCGGACGGCAAGCCCGCCGCCGGCTTCCAGGCCAAGGAGGGGAACAATCTGTTCGTGCTGGACGCCGGGCTGAAAACCGTGGGGAAAATCGAAAAGCTTGCCCCGGGAGAAAGGATCTATTCCGTCCGGTTCGACGGGGAAACCGGCTATTTCGTCACCTTCCGCCAGGTGGATCCGCTTTTCACGGTAAGTCTGCGCAATCCGGCCGCCCCGGCGGTACAGAGCCAGCTGAAAATTCCCGGCTTTTCCGAGTACCTCCATGTGTGGGATGGGGATCGGCTGTTTGGGCTGGGAAAGGACGCCGACGCGTCCACCGGCCGGGCCAATGGGCTGAAACTGTCCATGTTCCAGGTCAGCGACCCGCAGAACGTCGTCGAGCAGGACAAAACGCTGCTGGGCGCCGCGTACCCCTATACGGAAGCGTCCTATAATCACAAAGCCGTGCTGATCGATGTGCAGAAGAACCTCATCGCTTTTTCCGTTGCCAACGCGCAGGGGCGGCAGAGCTATCTGGTGTACGCCTACGACGCGGAAAAGGGCTTTATCCGCCGCGGGGAGCTAAAGCCGGCGTATCAAGGTTATCCGGCATGGATACGCGGGCTGTATATCGGGGATTTTCTCTATCTCGTCACCCCCGACGGCCTGACCGCCTACCGGCTCGCGGATTTGCAGCAGACAGCCCGGCTGACCCTGCAATAGCCTCTCTTTCCGCCCGCGCGACAGAAGGGCCGCCGGAAACGATCCGGCGGCCCTTCTTCATACTGATTGCGTTTTATGCTTCCGCCTCGAGCTGCAGCTGTTCCCACAGCTCCATCAGCTCGTCAAGCCGCCGGCTCTCGGCCTCCAGCTGGCCGGTGACCTCCAGCAGCCGCTCATAGTCCGCCGTCACCTCTTCCGACTCCAAGCGGAGATGGAGGGCGGCCACCGCTTCCTCCGCGGCGGCGATCTCTTCCTCGGTGCGCCGGATCCGGCCCGCCAGCTTCCGCTTGGCGGATTCCTGCTCCTTGCGCTGCTTGTAGGCGTTTTCCTTGGCCGGCCGGGCCTCGGCGGCTTCCTCGGCCTCGGCCGCCTCCAGCTTTTCCATCCGTTCCAGGTACGCGTCGTAGTTCCCCGGGACGGTCATGCAGCCGTCCGGCGTCAGGCGGATCACCTTGTCCGCCATGCGGTTGATGAAATACCGGTCGTGGGAGACGATGAACATGGTGCCGTCATAGCCGGACAGCGCTTCCTCCAGCGCCTCGCAGGATCCGATGTCCAGATGGTTTGTCGGTTCGTCCAGCAGCAGCAGGTTGTCCCGCGCCAGCATCAGCTTGAGCAGCAGCAGGCGGGCCCGCTCGCCGCCGCTGAGCAGGGAGACGGGCTTAAACACGTCGTCCCCCCGGAACAAAAAAGCGGCCAGAGCGTTGCGGATTTCGGTCTGGGTCAAATCGGCATAGGCGTCCCAGATTTCGTCGATGACCGTCTTCGTCCCGTCCAGCCCCGCCTGGGTCTGGTCGTAGTAGCCCACCGTCACCTTGGCCCCCAGCCGCACATAGCCGGTCCGGGGCGGCAGCTCCCCCTTGAGGATTTTCAGCAGGGTGGTTTTTCCACAGCCGTTGGGCCCCAGCAGGAACACCCGCTCCTTCCGGTTGATCTGGAATTTCACGTCTCGGAACAGCTCCCGCTCCCCGAAGCCCATGGACAGCTCGTCGGTCACGATGACCTCGTTGCCGCTGGTCTGGGCCGCGGTGAAATCGAAACGGATGGTGTCCGCCTCTTCCTCGGGGGCCTCCACCTGTTCCTTGAACTTATCCAGGGCCTTCTGTTTGCTCTCGGCGGCCCGGATGCTTTTTTCCCGGTTGAACTGGCGGAAACGGGCGATGCTCTCCTCCATCCGCTTGATTTCGCGGGAGGCGGTGACGTAATGCTTCTGCGCCACCTCCTTGTCCTTTTCCCGCAGGGCCTTGTGGGCCGAATAGTTTCCGTTCGAAGCGTACAGCCGGCCCCCGGCGATCTCCAGGGTGCGGTTGGTCACCCGGTCGAGAAAATACCGGTCGTGGGAGATGATCACCGCCGCGCCGCCATAGCCCCGCAGAAAATCCTCCAACCATTCCACCGAGGGAATGTCCAGATGGTTGGTCGGCTCGTCCAGCAGCAGCAGGTTGGTGTCGGACAGCAGCAGGCGGCCCATGGCCGCCTTGCTCCGCTGCCCGCCGCTTAAGGAGCCCACCGGCTGGGAAAAGGCGGCCTCGTCAAAGCCCAGGCCGAGCAGGGTGGCCCGCACCCGGCTTTTGTAGTACAGCCCGCCCTCGTCCTCCAGCTTCTCCTGCAGCAGGTGCTGCCGCTCCAGCAGCGGGGCGCCGGTCTCTCCGGCGGCCAGCCGGGCGGTAACGGCGTTCAGCTCCGCCTCCACCGCCATGACGGGGGCGAACACGCTCTCCACCTCGTCCCAGAGGGTGCGCCCTTGATCGGAGCAGGCGTGCTGCTCCATATAGCCGACGCGGGTCTCCTTGGAACGAACGGCCTCGCCCTCCTCGATGGGCTCCTCGCCGGTGATCATCCGGAACAGGGTGGTCTTGCCGCAGCCATTGTCTCCCACCAGCCCGATTTTATCCCGTTCCCCCACGTCGAAGGTCACGCCCTCGAACAGCCGGCGTTCCCCAAAATGCTTGCCCAGCGCATGGGCCGATAACAGTGTCATAGCCACGATTCCTTCATGTGTAATACGATCAGTTGTTGCCGAAATACATCAGCAGGAGGACAATCAGCGCCGCGAGCCCCAGTCCCAGCAGCACCGCAAGGGTCACCTTCAGGGCGCTGACGGGGGATTTGCCCGCCACCACGCCGGTCTCTCCGTTGATCATAAAGTTGTATACCTTGTTTTTGTATGAATAGGACGACATCCAGACCGGCAGCAGGATGTGCTTGAACTTCACGTTGCTGAACTGGTGACTGTACCGCATGCACCGGTAATGATCGAAGCCCCGGGAGCTTTCCACGTGCCGCTCCATGTTCGACTGCATGCGGGGGGCGGCTTCTTCCTTCCAGCCCTGGCCCACGCCCACGTCGTACCGCTGGGCGCCGAAGCCGGCGAGAAACGCCGGGGAATACCGCCGCAGCACCTTGACGTCGTACGCCCCCAGGCGGCCCAGCATCCCCTTGTCCACATGGGTGGTGGCGCATACCGCCTCGTCGTCAAAGGACAGAGCTGCGTCGCCCGAAATGGGGTACCAGTCGGTGACGGTGCGGGTGTGGGTCTGGGTGTGTCCGTCCTTGTCGGTGGTGGTGTAGGTTTCGGTGCGGTCCCGGCCGCCCTCGCCGGTGTACTGGGAATACAGATCCGCGTCGAAGGTCCAAAAGGGGAGGTAGAGGCCCTGCAGCTCCCGGGTGGTGTGCCGGGTTTTCTTGAAGGCGCCCGGCGCCCAGAACCGGGACTTGGCCCAGCTCTTGAACAGGTCGGCGGCCTTGACTTTGGACACCTTGAAGGGCTGGAGGGTCTCGGGCAGGATGCCCTCGGTCACCTCGTTTTCATCCATGACGTACTGGCTGCCGCAGAAGGGGCAGGCTGCCGTCATGGCGGCGGCGTCCACCACCTCCTCGGCGCCGCAGTTTTTGCAGCGCACGGTCTTGTTCCCCATGGCCTCCCAGTTGGGCGCGTCATAGGAATCGGTCATGGGATTGTATAAATATTCAGGCGCCTCCACCAGCAGCGCCGGAATCTCCTCCTCCCGCCCGCAGTGGTCGCACCGCAGGCCCTGGGTGTCGGGATCAAACAACAGCTGGCTGCCGCAGCTTTCGCAGGCGAAATTGCTGGCGGCCGCCCGCGCTTCCTCCGTGGTCGGCATGGGCCATCCTCCTTCGGTTACAAGCCTCTGTTATAGGGTCAATTGCCTGCCGGGGTGCCGCACTCGGGGCAGAATTTGCCGGTCACTTTGGCGCCGCATTTGGAGCAAACTTGCTGCAGAGGCTTGCCGCACTCGGGGCAGAACTTAGCCCCGGCGGTCACGGTCGCGCCGCAGCCCGGGCAGATCTCTCCCGCCGGCTGGGGGTTCTTGCCGCATTCCGTGCAGAACTTGGCGCTTGCCGGCACCTGCGCGCCGCAGCTGGCGCAGGCAATGGTCTGCGCCGGGGCGGGGGCCGGGGCGGCGGGCTGCCGCGGGGCCATATTCTGGTTCATGGCGCCTGCGAAGACCTGGCCCACCTGGACGCCAGCGCCCATGCCCACGCCCATACCGGCGATTCCGCCGCCGCCCTCGTTCTGGGCGAAGTCGCGGATGGCCTCGGCCGCCTGGTACTGCGTGTATTTCCCCATATCGCCCAGCACGCCCATGGAGGTGCGTTTGTCGATGACCTTTTCCACCTCTTCGGGCAGGGAAATGCTCTCGATAGTCAGGGACTGGAGCCCGAGGCCCAGCTCGCCAAATTTGACCTGCACCTTTTTCCGGGCTTCCATCCCCAGCTCGTCGTAGCTGTTGGCCATGTCGATGGCGGCGATATTGGATTCGCCGATGGTGTCCGCCAGGGAGGAGGTGATCATCCGGCGCAGGTACTCGGTGATGTCCTTGGTGGTGAAGGAGGGCAGGGTGCCGAACACTTCCCGCATGAACACGTCGGGCTGCACCACTTTATATGCGAAGACGCCGAAGGCGGACAGGCGGATCATGCCGAACTCCTGATCCCGCATGAGCACCGGCTTCTGGGTGCCCCATTTCTGGTTGGTAAACAGCCGGGTGCTGACGAAGAAGACCTCCGCCTTAAAGGGGGAATTGAAGCCGTATTTCCAGGCCTTCAGCTTGGAGAGCACCGGCATATTCTCGGTGGAAAGGGTGTAATGGCCCGGGCCGAACACGTCGGCAAGGGTACCCTCGTTGAGGAAAATCGCGCACTGCCCCTCCCGGACGATCAGCTGGGCGCCCATTTTGATTTCATGGCCCGCCACGGGGAACTCAAACACGATCATGTCCTGCTGGAAATCCGTCGCTTCAATGACCTCTATAAACTGGTTTTTGACGAAATCAAATAAGCCCATGTTGTACCTCCACTTTCGCGGCTGTCGCCTGTATTGGTATCAGTATAGCATATTGCCTGAGCAATTTCAAAGACCGGGAACGCATCTTTGCGCAAAACTTAAGAAAAAATCGGGAAATTGTCCTGTACTTCCCTCTTTTCCCACGATATAATACTGTACATAGAATGCCTTGTTCAAGGAAAGGATGGTAAAAATGCCTTACAGTGCCGACCCCAGCCGCTATGACGACATGGCCTACCGCCGGGTGGGTCGCAGCGGCCTCAAGCTGCCTGCGGTGTCCCTAGGCATCTGGCAGAATTTCGGCAGCGTGACGCCCTATGAGACCTCCCGGGCGATTCTACTGCGGGCCTTCGATCTGGGCGTGACCCATATCGACGCGGCCAACAACTACGGCCCGGTTCCCGGCTCGGCGGAAGAAACCCTGGGACGGGTGCTGAAAACCGATTTGGCCCCTTATCGGGACGAGCTGATTATCTCCACCAAAGCGGGCTACGGCATGTGGCCCGGCCCCTATGGGGACTGGGGAAGCCGGAAATACATGCTGGCCTCCCTCGACCAGAGCCTGAAACGCCTGGGGCTGGAGTATGTGGATATTTTCTATTCCCACCGGCCGGATCCGGAAACCCCTCTGGAGGAAACCATGGGCGCCCTGGCCTCCGCCGTCCGGGCGGGCAAGGCCCTGTACGTGGGGGTGTCCAACTACTCGGCGGAACAGACCCGGCAGGCGGCGGCGATCCTGCGGCAGATGGGGGTGCCCTGCCTCATTCATCAGCCGCGGTATAATATGTTCGATCGCTGGATTGAAGACGGCCTGCAGGACGTGCTGGACGAAGAGGGTATGGGAAGCATCGCCTTCTCGCCCCTGGCCCAGGGCCTGCTGACCGACCGGTATCTCGGCGGAATCCCCGCCGATTCCCGGGCGGCGCGGGGCGCTTTTCTGAAGGAAGCGGACATCACGCCCGCGCGCCTGGACGTTATCCGTAAGCTGAACGGCATCGCCGCCGAACGGGGACAGAGTCTGGCCCAGATGGCCATCGCCTGGATCCTGCGGGGCGGGCGGGTGACCTCGGCCTTAGTGGGCGCGTCCAGCGTCGGGCAGCTGGAGAACAATCTGGGGGCGCTGCGGCAGCTAGAATTTACCGCAGACGAGTTGGCGGCCATTGAGGCGGTTCTAGCATGAACGGTCATACACAGACGAGCCGCCGCTCCCTACGCGGCCGGCTCTCCTCCGAGAGGGGACGGACGACGGGGGGCATGCTGGCCGCCTTTGGGCTGACCGCGGTCATATGGACAGCGGCGCTGGCGGTGTTCGGCTTCTACCCCTTCGGCGGCAAATCGATACTCATCACGGATCTGAACCAGCAGTATGTGGAGTTTCATGCGGCGCTGTACGACATGGTGAAATCCGGCAGCAGCCTGCTGTTCACCTGGGACACCGGCCTGGGCATGAATTTTCTGGGCCTGCTGGCGTATTATCTGGCCAGTCCCTTCACCCTGCTGCTGTTCTGCTTTCCCCGGGCCATGCTGACCGAGGCCATACTGTTCATCATTTCCATGAAGCTGGCCGCCTCGGCCCTGACCTTTTCCCTCTGGCTGCGCAAGCGCCACGGCATTGGCGGCGGGGTCAACCTGCTGTTCGCCGCCCTGTACGGGCTGGCGGGCTACGGGGTAACCTATTGCTTCAACCTGATGTGGCTGGACGGGATGGTGCTGCTGCCACTGGTGGCGCTGGCGGCCCGCCGCGTTTTTGACAAGGGGCGCATCGGCGCTTTCACCGCCGCCCTGACGGTGCTGTTTCTCGCGAATTTTTACATCGCGTATGTGGTGGGCATCTTCACCTTCCTGCTGTATCTCGGCTGGCTGCTGGCCTGCCGGGAGGATCGGCGGCCTGTTCGCCGCCTGGGGGCTTTCTTCGCGGGTACGGCGCTGGCGGCCGGGTTGGCAACCTTCCTGCTGCTGCCCACCCTGTCCGCCCTGCTGGGCGGCTACGAGAATGTTCACGGCTTCTCCCTGACCTTTCAGGCGGGGGCCAACCCCTTGGCGCTGCTGGGCAAGATGGGGTGGGGGGCGTTCGACTCGGCCACCAACTCGGGCACGCCCACCCTGTATGGCGGGGTGCTGACGATGGGGCTGCTGCCCTTATGGTTCACCCACCGTTCCATCCCGCGGCGGGAAAAATACGTGGTGGGCGCTCTGCTGGCCGTGATGCTGCTGAGCCTGCTGCTGTACGATTTGGATCTGGCCTGGCATGTGTTCCAGCCGCCCAACTGGTTCCCCTACCGGTACACCTTTGTCATTCTTTTCCTCCTGATCACCTGCGCAGCCCGGGTGCTGGCCTGCCCGGCGGACATCCGGCCTGCCGCCATCCCCATCAGCTTCGGCGCTCTGGCCCTGGCAACGCTGCTGGGCGGGGCCAGCGGCCAGATCCCCTACGCGGGCAATTGGTGGGCCACCGCCCTGATGCTGGGCGGCTACGGGCTGATAACCTTCCTCGTCTGGCACGCCCGGCGGCGGGAGCTGCAGGCTGCTGAGGCGAGCCGGCCGGCCATCCTGTGGCCCCGGCGGGCGCTGGCGGCGCTGTTGGTGGCGGCGGTCTCCGTCGAACTGCTGTTCAACGCCACCGCGATTCTGAATGGACTGGACGACCAATTCCGCTTTGTGGAGAGACAGAACTATACCGATTACACCGCGCGTAACGCCCAGCTGACCGCGCTGCTCGACGCGCAGAACGACAGCGGATTCTACCGGGTGGAAAACTCCACCGCCCGCAACTCCAACGACGGCATGAACGCCGGGTACCACGCTTTGAGCCACTACAGCTCCCTGTCCAACCAGATCGCCTTCAAATTTCTCGGGAACCTCGGTATGGTCTGTTATGTGCAGAACCGCTATCTGCGGTATATGGGGTCCACCTCCGCCCTGGACGCGGTGCTGGGCATCCGGTACGTTTGGGACACAGAGGAACTAAGGCCGGGGATGGTATCCACCGGCGCGTCCTATGGAGACACCACCCTGTTCCGCAATGAAAACGCCCTGCCCCTGCTGTATTTCGCCGACCAGGCGGCGGCCGAACTGAACCCCGGCGGGGCGGATCCCTTCACCCTGCAGAACCGCTTTTTCTCCTCACTAAACGGGCGGGAGACCACCTATTATTCCTCTCTGCCCGTAACGGTGACCTGTACCGACGGCGATCCGGAAGCAAACGGCGGATCGGTGACCGTCCCGGCCGGCTCCAACTTGTATTTCACCATCGAAAATCCGGTGAAGCAGCACGTGCTGCTTCACCTGAACAACAACCTTAACGAGCATTCCCCCGTGTATGTCGATGGCAAAAAACTCAACGTCTACGACGATCGCCTAATCCGCGGCGTTATCGACCTGGGGATGCAGGAGGCGGGCACCGTCATCGTCAAGGTGCCGGTCTGGTACAAGGGCTGGTATTCAGATGTGCGGGCCGCCGGCTTCGACGAGGAAGCCTTCTCCGGTTTCATCGATGAACTGAGGCAGACCGCCGTACAGGATTTGTCCGTCACCGACACGACGGTAACCGGCACCATTCAGGCGCCGCGGGACGGGCTGGTGTTCACCTCCATCCCCTACGACAAGGGCTGGCGGGCCGTTATCGACGGCAAAACGGTGGAACCGGTGAAGGTGGGAGACGCGTTCCTGGCCTATCCTGTTGCCGCTGGAGAGCATCAGGTGTCCCTGCGGTTTATCCCCTATGGGCTGGTGCCCGGCGCGGTGGTATCCGGCCTGACTTTGGCGGGGCTCCTCGCCGTCTGCATTTGGCGGCGGGTGAGGAAAAGAGAACGTTAAAAAACCGGCAATCCGCCGAGCAGCGGATTGCCGGTTTTTCAGGCCTGCCGTGAGAAACGCACACCATGTGCCGTTAAGAAATATTAATAATAATTAAAATTATCCATCGTTATTTTTCAATCGAATAAAAAGATACCCCGACCTCGGTCGGGGTATCTTTTTATTCGATTCAGTCTCTCTTCTTTTTGAAAATCCCCATAATGTCGGTATAGCCCTCGTCGTCCTCCACGGAGGAGGCGACGTTTTCCACCTTCTGGCCGAAGCTGGCCAGAGGGGTGCCTTCCGGCTCCTTGGCTTTATAGGAATTATCCGACACCAGGCCGGTGGCGATGACCGTCACGCACAGGGTGTCCCCCAGATTCTCGTCGAAGGCCGCGCCCCAGATGATGGTCGCGTCCGGATGAGCCGCGCTGGTGATGATCTCCGACGCCTTGTCGACGTCCTCAAAATCCAGATCCGAGGTACCGGTGATGTTGATAAGCACGCCGCGCGCGCCATCGATAGAGGTTTCCAGCAGGGGGCTGGCCACGGCCGCACGGGCCGCCAGTTCGGCGCGATCCTTGCCCTCAGCCCGGCCGACGCCCATGTGGGCATAGCCCGCGTCCTTCATGATGGAGGTCACGTCGGCAAAGTCCAGGTTAACCAGGCCCGGCACCTTGATGAGCTGAGAGATGCTCTGCACGCCCTGACGCAACACGTCGTCCGCCACCTCAAAGGCGTTGGCCAAGGTGATACGCTGTTCGCTGACCAGCTTGATGCGCTCATTGGGGATGACCACCAGGCTGTCCACATATTCCCGCAGGGCGGTGATGCCGTTTTCGGCCTGCTCCATACGGCGGCGCCCCTCAAAGGCGAAGGGCTTGGTCACGATGCCCACCGTCAGGATACCGAGATCCCGGGCGATTTCCGCCACGACGGGGGCCGCGCCGGTACCGGTGCCGCCGCCCATGCCGGCGGTAATGAATACCATGTTGGTGCCTTTGAGGGCCGCGGCGATTTCGTCGCGGCTTTCCTCCGCCGCCCGCTGGCCCTTTTCAGGGTTGGAGCCTGCGCCCATGCCCCGGGTCAGCTTTTCACCGATTTGAATCTTCTGATCCGCCTGGGACAGGCGCAGGACAGCCTGATCGGTGTTAATAGCCACGAATTCCACGCCCTGCACGCCGGCGCGCACCATGCGGTTGACCGCGTTGCCGCCGCCGCCGCCCACGCCCACGACTTTTATCTGAACCCCATCGATGGAATCACTGTCAAACTGCAGAATGCTCATGAAACTTCCTCCCACGTTAATCGTCCCGCAAGGCCGCCGCCCCACCGAATTCCCTATCCAAAATGCGCATTTTAGGAAAAACACGCCCGTTATGTAACACCTGTTATCGTTCGATACATATAAGTGAATTAATATCTCTATAATTCTACCACGAGCGGCCCGGCATTTCAACTGCCTGAACGCAATTTCATCACTATATTTGTAAATTTTTTTTGCCTTTTTCCACCAGAGACGGCCTATATGGTGGTTTGGTCTCCCGGATAGGACAAATCTGCCAAATTCAGGGATATGGGGCCGAAGCAAAGGGGGAAGCGCGCCCCCATAAGGAAGGGCTTTATCCGGCGGTCGTGGTGCCTCCCGCGCCGGCGGGGGTGGTGGTGGAATTCAGGATGTCCCAAGGGGTAAAGAAGGCCCGGCTGTCCTCCATATACGATCGCATATCCAGCTGGCCCGCCGCGGTGTCGCCGTTGTTCTTGATGATTTCGGGCAGGATATTGGCCAGGGCCGCCACCTTATCCTTCAGGTTGTTTTCGGTTCCCAGCAGGACGGTGATCTGCCCCTTCCAATCCAGCTTGATGTTGGTCTTTTCCGACACATCCAGTACGCCGATGTTTTCCAGCCCATTGGCCTCGACGGCTTCCATCAAGGCGGTGACGATGCCGAAATCCCGATCCTTCATGGCCTTGCCGCCCACCCGACAGTTTTCGTCGGGTTCCGCCCCCTTGAAGTACAAGTACCGGGGCGGGCGGTCGCCCTGTATCTCCAGGGCTTCCACGCCCTTGTTGTTGCCGCCCACCACCAGCCATTTGCCGTTTGCGTACATCGCCCCGATGGGCTCCACCTCCCACACCTTGATTTCCACCGTGTCGAAGGAGGAATTTCCCACGTCCACCCGTTCTAGATAAGGGAACTGCGACATAATATTATCGTGAGCCTTGACTTTGCTGACCGAAAAGAGGCTCTGCCCAATCCGGATGCCGCTCGCGGCGATAATCTCCTCGGCGGAATACCGGGTTTTTCCCACCACCTGGATGTCGTGAACGCCGAACACCGCCGGCTTTTCGGCCGATGCCTCGCCGCTTCCCGGAAGCATCAGCAGCATAAACGCCAGCGCACCGCTGACCGCCACGATGGCGATAAACAGCGCCAAGGCCATATGGAACCGGCTGGCCTTCCGCCTCTTTTTCTTAGGGATCTGCCGGTCGGTCGTTTTCTGCTGTTTACCCATGAATTCACGCCTTTCCACGTCCCGCTCTCCGGTACCGAGCGATCACCATCATTATTCCCGCCGGATAACCGCCCCGGTCCGCGCCAGGCAGTCCTCCAGCTCCTCGTAGCCTCTGTCCAAATGGGTCAGGCAGGTGATTTCGGTGTGGCCCTCGGCGGCGAGGGCCGCCACCACCAGGGCCGCGCCGCCCCGCAGATCGGTGCACTCCACCGGCGCGCCGGACAGCATCGGCACCCCTTCCACCACGGCCACCCGGCCCTCCACCTTGATTTTCGCGCCCAAGCGCATCAGCTCCCCGGCGTGTTTATACCGGTTTTCAAAAATGGTCTCGATGAACACGCTGGTGCCGTCGGCCAGGCAGGCCATGGCCATCAGCGGCGCCTGCGCATCGGTGGGAAAGCCCGGGTAGGGCATGGTGCGGATCGTCTTCACCCGCCGCAGGCGGGACGGGGCGCTGATAAGAATTTCATCCTTCCAGACTGACACCTGGCAGCCTGCCTCCTCGAAAGCGGGAAAGACAGTATTCACATGCTCCGGCCTGGCGCTCCTCAGCAGCAGGGTGCCGCCGGTGACCGCAGCCGCGGCCATATAGGTGGCCGTTTCGATGCGGTCGGGGATCACCTCGTGCCGGCAGCCGTGCAGCGCTTCCACCCCCTCGATGGTGATTACCCCGTCCTTTTCGACGGCAATACGCGCCCCGCAGGCGTTGAGATACCCGCACAAATCCTCGATCTCCGGCTCCCGGGCCGCATTATGCAGCACGGTGGTTCCATCGGCGGTGGCTGCCGCAAGCAGCACGTTCTCGGTTGCCCCCACGCTGGGCAGGGCCAGGGAAATTTCCGTCCCCTTCAGCCGCCCCTTGGCGCGGCAGCGCAGATGCCCCCGCTCCTCCTCGATGGCGACGCCCAGCTTTTCCAGGGCGTCCAGGTGCAGGTCGATGGGCCGGGGGCCCAGCTCACACCCGCCGGGGAAGGACATGCGCGCCTCCCCGCATTTGGCGATAATCGCCCCTAAAAAGACGATGGAGGAGCGCATTTCCCGCATCAGATGATCGGGGATTTCACACCGGCACATCCCCGCCGGATCCACCGTAACCACATGATCCCGGACATCCACCTGACAGCCCAGACACCGCAGAATGGCCACCGACGCATCCACATCGGACAAGCGCGGGCAATTGCCGATTTCGCTGACGCTGTTTGCCAGCAGGGTGGCCGCCAGCACCGGCAGCGCGCTGTTTTTCGCGCCGTGTATCCCGACGGCCCCGTTTAATTTATGTAGTCCTTCCACGATCAATTTCGCCATGTCCATCCATCACCCTTTCGCGGGTGGCGGTACCTTGGCGGCCGCAAAACCGGAAAGCGCCAATTCCCGCACCCTCTCTGTTTTTGGTAAGGCGTAAGGCTATACGCCACAAGCCATTCTATGCAAACAGAGAAAATCGGTGCGCGATGGCGCTTTTTTCCGCCGGGAAAGGGAAAAAGCCGGGAAAAACGGGGATTTCATCCGGGCCGGCTCAGCGGCTCAGCACATCCTGGATAACGGCGTAGATACGGTCGGATGCATCGAGAATGGCGGCCCTTCGGGCATGCTCCGCCATGGAACGCAGCACATCCGGATGCCCGGCGACGGCCTCCATGGAATCCCACAGCGCGTCGGGGGTGAGATCCTTTTCCTCGATGCAGACCGCGGCCCCCCGGTTCACCAGGGCCATGGCGTTGTGATACTGATGATTTTCCGCCACATTGGGCGAGGGGATGAGAATGGAAGCCTTGCCCGCCGCAGGCAGCTCGCTGAGGGTCATGGCCCCGCAGCGGGAGATCACCAAGTCCGCCGCCGCCATGCAGCGGGGCATGTCGTCGATGTATTCCCGCACCCAGATGCCGTCCCCTTTCAGAGGAACGCCGGCTTCCCGCAGCTTGGCACACACGCTCTCCCAGCCGCTTTTGCCGGTGCCGTGGATGTGTTGGTACAGGCCCTTCTCGTGGCTGCGCCGCAGCACGTCCACCATGGTGCTGTTGATCCGCTCCGCCCCCAGGCTGCCGCCGAAGGACAGAATGAGGGGGCGATCGTCCAGCCCCAGCTCCCGCCGGGCCTGCGCCTTATCGACGCTGAAAAAATCGGCCCGCAGGGGATTGCCGGTGACCACCACCTTGGCGTCGGGGGGGAGGTATTTCCGCGCCGCCTCGTCGGCAATGAGGACGGTGGCGTATTTTGCCAGCATCTTGACCGTCACGCCGGGGAAGGCGTTGGATTCATGCACCACCACCGGGATCCCCATTTTGGCCGCTTTGCGCAGGATCGGCCCGCAGACATAGCCGCCGGTGCCGATGGCGATATCCGGCCGGAAATCCCTGAGGATTTTCGCGGAGGCGGTGCCGGCTGTGACCGCGTGGACGGCGGCGGACAGGTTGCGCCCTATGTTCTTCACTGAAAGCCGCCGCTGGAACCCTCGGACATCCACCGTTTGAATCGGATACCCAGCGGCGGGAACCAGCGTGGTTTCCATCCGGCCGGCGGCCCCCACAAAAAGGATATCCGCATCCGGCTGCTCGGCCTTTATCTTGGCAGCGATGGCCAGGGCCGGGTTGATATGCCCCGCCGTACCGCCGCCCGTCATCAAAACACGCACAAAACCACCCTTTCTTCTGCTGCGGGAGGAAGCCTGAAATGTCACGCTCTTATCACGACAGCCGGGCCGAACGGCCCGGCCCGGCTTTTATACGGAAAAGGCCTAGGCCTTTTCCGCCTGTATACTGCGGGATACCGACAGCACTACGCCCATCTGCGCCAGCAGCATGACCAAGGAGGTGCCGCCGTAGCTGAAGAAAGGCAGGCTGATGCCGGTGTTGGGGATGGTATTGGTGACCACCGCCACATTGAAGGCCACCTGCAGGCCGATCTGGCCGGTCAGGCCGATGGCCAGCATGGAGCCGAATTTGTCGGGCGCCTTCATGCCGATGACGAAGCCCCGCCAGACCAGCAGGCCGAACAGGATGATGATCAGCACCGCGCCGATGAAGCCCAGTTCTTCGCACACGATGGAAAAGATAAAGTCGTTCTGCGGCTCGGGCAGAAAGAGATGCTTCTGCCGGGAGTTGCCCAGACCCTGGCCCATCAGGCCGCCGGAGCCGATGGCATACAAGGACTGCACCGTCTGCCACGCCATGTCCTTGTCCTTAGTGAACATCTCCAGGGGTTTCAGCCACACGTCGATACGGTCCTTTTCATAGCCCATGCCGAAAATCATATACCCGGCGGCCGCGCCGCCGATGCCGATGGTGCCCAGCAGATAGACCAGCCGCGTCCCGCCCACGTACATGAGAATCAGCCCGATGCCCAGCAGCAGCATGGTGCCGGACAGGTGGGGCTCGATAAACACCAGACCGCAGGTGATGCCTAAGATGGCCATAAAGGGCAGATAGCCCTTGGTAAAGGTTTTCATCTTTTTATGATTAAGGGACACCAGATGGGCGTACAGCACGATGAGGGCGAACTTAGCTACCTCCGAGGGCTGAAACTGGCCGATGCCGGGGATGCGGATCCACCGGTGGATGCCGGTGGAGGAGGGCATGATGTACGCCACCACCAGCAGCGCCAGGGAGACGATCCACAGCACCCATGAAAATTTATGCAGCACATGGTAGTCGATGGTGGAAATCATCAGCATGGCCACCACGCCCAGAACGGCAAAGGCCAGCTGGCGCTTGATGAAGTAATAGCTGTCGCCGTCGTACCAATAGAAGGCGTAGGCATAGCTGGCCGAATACATGCACACCAGGCCGATAACCAGGATCAGCATGAGAATGATTAAGAAAGGCATGTCAAATCCATTGGCAATGGAAAAGAGCTTGCGTTTCTTTTTCATGGCGGCGGCTTGTGCGTTTGCCATACCCACCCTCCTTTCAGGCGTTGTTCTGTGATCCATTATACGGGATTTTCCAGGAATTATGCAACCGGTAGAACGAAGGAAACCTTTGGAAACGCCCGTCAGGCGTAGATAACGAGCAGCGCGGCCCCGATGCAGCCCAGCAGGGTGACCAGGGAAAACACCGTCACAATTTTGGCCTCGCTCCACCCGCACATCTCAAAATGGTGATGCAGCGGCGCCATTTTAAACAGCCGTTTGCCGTGGGTCAGCTTGAAATAGCCCACCTGCAGCAACACTGACAGGTTTTCCGCGATGTACACCACACCCACCGGCACCAGCAGGAACGGCTGGTTGATGCCGAACGCCAGGGCGCACAGCAGCCCGCCGATAAACAGCGAGCCGGTGTCTCCCATAAACACCTTGGCGGGGTGGAGGTTCCAGACGAGAAAGCCTGCCAGGCTTCCGGCGAAGGCGGCGGCCAGCAGCCCCTGGCCGACGTATTCCAGCATACCCGCCAGCACCAGGAAAAACAGGGTGGCCACAAAGCTGACGGTTCCGCACAGGCCGTCAATGCCGTCGGTCAGATTGGTGGCGTTGGTCATGGCCACCACCACAAACATGCAGAAGGGAACAAACCAGATCCCCCAGTCCACCAGCCCGAAGAACGGGATATAGAAGCGGGAGCCTCCGGCCATGTACAGGGAAATGGCATAACCCGCGGCAACCAGCAGCTGGGCGAACAGTTTTTGGGAGGCGGTCAGCCCCAGATTCCGCTTCTTGACCACCTTGATGTAATCGTCCACAAACCCGATGGCCCCGCAGCACAAAGCCAGCAGCATCCCGCCGAACAGCTTGGTCAGGGTCAGGGAAGTGCCGCTGAACACCTTCACCGGCAGCAGGAACTGCCCGGCGATTATTGCCAGCAGGGCTGCCGCGAGGGAGCCGATGATAAACAGCACCCCGCCCATGGTGGGGGTTCCCTGCTTGGCGCGGTGCCAGGCCGGGCCCTCTTCCCGGATGGTCTGCCCGAACTTCAGCCGGTGCAGCACCGGAATGAGAACCTTCCCCAGCAGAGCCGCTATCAGAAAGCCGGCCAGCGCCGCCCCGGCCGTTACCGTCAATGTTGTCGCATCCATTGTCCGCCCATTCCTCTCCTGCGGCGCCATCCGGCACCGCTGTATCTGAACCATTGCATCCTGTATCGATGGCTATTCTTCCTTCAGGGCCTCGGCCACGACTTCCCTTTCATCCAGATGAATCACGCCGTCGGCCAGAATCTGGTAGGTCTCGTGCCCCTTGCCGGCCAGCAGGACGATGTCGCCCGGCCGGGCGTTTTTCATGGCGAAACGGATGGCCTGGGTCCGGTTCTCCACCACCTCATAGGGGGTACCAGTATCCCGCAGGCCGGCGAGAATATCCCGGATGATGGCGTCCGGCTCCTCGGTACGGGGGTTGTCGGAGGTCACCACCAAAAAATCGGAATATTTGGCGGCGGTGGCGCCCATCAAAGGCCGCTTTCCCTTATCCCGATCACCGCCGCAGCCGAAGACCGTTAACAGCCGCCCCGTGGTGCAGGCTTTCATGGTTTTGCAGATGTTTTCCAGCCCGTCGGGGGTATGGGCGTAGTCGATGACCACAGTGAAATCCCGGCCGGTGGGGACGATTTCCGCCCGGCCCTTCACCCCCTGCACGGCGCAGAGCGCTTCCACCACCTTGTCGAAGGGGATCCCCAGCCGCAGCGCGCAGGCGGCGGCCGCCAGCGCGTTGTACACGGAGAACAGGCCGGGAATGCGCAGCCTCACCCGGCCGATGACCCCGGTGCCAACCAGCTGAAATTCCACGCCCTCAGGCCGCTGCTGAATCTCCCGGGCCGTGTAATCCGCCGCGTCGCTCTTGGCTGAATAGGTATCGATGGGGCAGGTCAGGCCCTCGGTCAGCTTGTCGGCCCACGGATCGTCAACGTTGATGATAGCGTGGCGGCACAGAGAAAAGAGGCGCTTTTTGGCGGCCAGGTAATTTTCCATGGTCTTGTGGTAGTCGAGATGATCCTGGGTCAGGTTGGTGAAAACCGCCGCGTCGAAGGCGCAGCCCTCCACCCTGTCCTGATCCAGCGCGTGAGAGGACACCTCCATGACGCAGTAGGCGCAGCCCTCCGCCGCCATGAGCGCGAGCATACTCTGCAGGTCATACGGATCCGGGGTGGTGTGTCCCGCCGGCAGCACCCGGGTGCCGATCATATTCTGGATGGTACCGATAAGCCCGACCTTGTGGCCGCAGGCCTCCAGCACCGACTTGAGCATGCAGGTGGTGGTGGTTTTCCCGTTGGTGCCGGTGACCCCCACCATATGCAGCTTTTCCGCCGGCCGGCCGAACCAGTTGGCGCACATAAGCGCCCAGGTCCGGCGGGTAGAGGCAGCCAGAAGCTGGCAGGGAAGCCCCACATCCCGCTGCGCGACAACGACCGCCGCCCCGGCCTGCGCGGCCTTTTCAGCGTAGGCGTGGCCGTCCTGCGCGGTCCCCTGGATGCACACGAAGGCCCAGCCCGGCTCCACCCGGCGGGAATCGCAGGTGATGCCCGCGATCTCCCCGTCCAATTCAGGCGGGCAGGCAACGCCGGTGCCGTCCAGCAATTGTGAAAGCTTCATGGGAAATCACATTCCTTTCGCCGTGCGCAAGGCACAAATAGACTCAGAGCGAGCGTGTCCCGCTTCAATGGGACGCCGGCTCTATCGGATATCATTTTGTACGATAAAGGTGACGTTGACCACCGTGCCCGGCGGCACGGTGGCGCCCGCCTCCACGCTCTGTCCCGAGGCCTTGGCCTCGCTGGAATCCAGACCGCCGCCGGTCAGCTGGATATTCAAACGGGCCTGGGCCGCCGCCTGCTTGGCCTGAGTCACGCTCTTACCGGTGAAATCCGGCACCTTGGTGGTCTGGCCGGTAACGCTGTCGTCGGTGTAGAGATACACCTTGCCCTCCTTGGGGATGGGCTTGCCCTTCTCCGGCACCTGCTTGACGACCGTCGTGCCGCTGCCGAGCACCTCGCTGTTCAGGCCGGCGGTGGTCAGCTTGGCCCTGGCCGCGGTCACGTCGGTGTTTTCCACCCCGGGCGTGGTCCGGTTCATGGCGGCCACTTCTTTTTCGGTATACTTGGGCTCGATGCTCATATAGGGCATCACCTCGGCGAGAATCTTCTGCGCGTAGGGGGCGGCGACCGTGCTGCCGTAGCGGCTGATCATGGAGCCCTGGGGCTGATCGACCATCAGCAGAATGGCGATTTGCGGATCGTCCGCCGGCGCGAAGCCGGCGAAGGAACCGATGACCTCCTGCTGCTGCCCGGCCTCGACCTTAATATCCCGCTTTTCCGAGGTGCCGGTTTTGCCCGCCACCCGGTAGCCCGCCACGTAGGCGTTTTTCGATCCGGTGTTCACCGCCGTGTCCAGCATGGCGGCCACCCGTTTGGCCGTTTCCTCGCTGATGACCTGGCGCTTGACGGTGGGGGTGATGTTCTCCACCACGTTGCCGTCGCCGTCCAGGATCTTTTGCACCACATAGGGCTGCATCAGCTTGCCGCCGTTGGCCACCGCCGACATGGCGGTGATCATCTGGATGGGCGATACCTTGAAGGTCTGGCCGAAGGAGGAGGTCGCCAGATACGACTGGGACAAGGGATTGGACAGCTTTTCCTCGCTGTGATACAGCATGGTGCTGGGGGTCTGCTCGCCCATCATGTCGATGCCGGTCTTCTGGGTGAAACCGAAGCCGGTGAAGTATTTAAAGAAATTGTGCCCGCCGATCTTGAGGCCGACGTCGACGAAATAGGGGTTGCAGCTGCCATAAATGGCGTGGGGGAAATCGATGGTGCCGTGCCCGCCGTGCTGATGGCAGGAAATCCGTTGACCATAGCCGACAACCGAAATGCTGCCCGTGCAGGTAAAGGTGTCGGTTTCGGTGGAAATCCCCTCCTCAAAAGCCATGCAGGAGGTGAAGGTCTTGAACACCGAGCCTGGTTCGTAGAAATCCACAATGGGCTTATTCTGCCACTGCTTTTGCCGGGCCAGGGTCAGAGCCCTGGACTGCTCATCCCCGGCCAGCGCGGCGATTTGGGCCGCCACAGTGGGATCGCTGACCGTAAAGGGCTGGTTGGGGTCGTAGTCCCCTTTTGTGGCCATGGCCAGGATGGCACCGGTGTTGACGTCCTGGATAATCACCGCCCCCCGGTTGGTGGCGGAGGCGTTTGCGACGGCTTCCTCCAGATACTTTTCCGCGTAGGTCTGGATATACTGGTCAATGGTCAGCACCAGGCTTTTACCGTCCTCGGCGTCCACTTCTTTTTTGTATTCCAGGGTGGTGGGCATCTCGTCGCCCCAGCCGTTGCGGGCGGTAATGATCCGGCCCGCCTTACCGGTGAGCACCGAATCATACTGGGCCTCCAGGCCCTCCAGGCCGGCGTTGTCGGTCCCCACAAAGCCCAGGACGTTGGACAGGGTGTGCCCCAGCGGATAATACCGTTTGTAATCCTTGAGATAAGCGAAGCCGCCGATGCCGTGCTCCTCCACCCATTTGGATAAAGCTTCCTTCGGCTTATATTCTACCCGGGACTGCACCACCTCATACTGGGAATCGGTTTTCCCGGTCTGTTCGTACAGCTTATCCCGGTCGATCCCCAGGATTTCCGACACGCCGTCGGCCACCACGCCGCGCAGCTCCTCGAAGGTGTAGTATTCCGTGGGCGTTTTTTTCACCTTCACGCTCTTCATGTCCTTGGGGGACAGGATGATCTTCCACACCTCGGAGGAAGCGGCGAGGATGTTCATGTTGGCGTCGTAAATAGTGCCGCGGCTGGGTGTGGTGATGCTGTCGCTCATCCGCTGGGACACCGCCCGCTGCTGCCAGTCCTCCCCTTCCGCGATCATCAGCACCCCCATTTTGCCCACCACGGCGGTGAAACAGAAGCCGATGATAATCACCAAGGTGATGATGGAGCGGCGCCACATCTGCCGGGTGGGCGCCTTAGTGGTTTTACGGGGTGGGGGGTTGCCGGTTCCTGCCATCGTGCATCCTTTTCCTTTCACGTCCCGGGCGCAGGGCCGTCAGGCCCTGGCCCCTATTCAATGGTATCCTGATAAATAAACGTAACCGTCACCACGGTGCCGAGAGGCACCTGTGTGCCGGCGGCCACGCTTTGATCGCCGCCCTTGGCCTCTCCGTTCTCCAGGCCCACGCCGGAAAACTGGAGGTTGATGCCCGCGTCGGCGGCCAGCTTGTTGGCCTCGGCCAGGGTCTTGCCCTTGAAATCGGGAACCTTGGCGGTCGGCTCCTCCGCCTCTTCGGTGTACAGCACCACGATGCCCTCCTTGGGGATGGGCTTGCCGGCTTCCGGCACCTGCCGGAGAACCGTATCGCCTCCGCCGACCACCTGGCAGCGCAGATCGCTGTTGGTCAGCTTATTTTTCGCGGCATCGAGCTTGTTGTCCTTCAAGTCGGGGGTGGTGCGGTTCAGCGCCTTGACCTCCGCCTCGGTGTACTTGGTCTCGATGTTCAGGTAGGGCAGGACGCTGGCAAACACCTTTTGCGCTACCGGCGCGGAAATGGTGCCGCCGTACCGCAAGCCCACCGCCACCTGCGGCTCATCGAGCAGCACCAGGATGGCCACCTGCGGATTGTCCGCCGGCGCGAAGCCGGAGAAGGAGGCGACGACATCGCCTACCTCGCCCTCTTTTTTCTGGTCGATTTTTTCGGAGGTGCCCGTCTTGCCCGCTACCCGGAAGCCGGGCACGTAGGCGTTTTTGGCGCCGCCGCCGTTGACGCTGGCCGCCATCATGGCCGCCACCCGGCGGGAGGTGTCGGCGCTGACCACCTGCCGCTTGACGGTGGGCTGCACGTCCTTGACCACGGTGCCGTCGGGGGCGATGATTTTCTGCACCACGTAGGGCTGCATCAGCTTGCCGCCGTTGGCCACCGCCGACATGGCGGTGATGACCTGCAGAGGCGTGACCTTAAAGGTCTGCCCAAAGGCCGAGGTGGCGAGAGACGCCTCCGAGTCGGGGTTGGACAGTACCTTTTCGCCATGGTACAGCCCGGCGTTGGACTGCTCGCCCAGCATGTCGATGCCGGTTTTCTTGGTAAAGCCGAAATCGGTGAAGTATTTGAAGAAGTTGTGTCCGCCGATCCGCAGCCCCATGGTCATGAAATAGGGGTTGCAGGAGGCCGACACCGCCCCGGGGAAATCCAGGGTTCCATGCCCCCCGGCCTTGTGGCACTTAATGGGCTTGGGCCAGCCCTTGACCTTCAGGCTGCCGCCACAGTGGACGGAGGTATGCTCGTCGGCCACCTTGGTTTCAATGGCCATGCAGGAGGTGAACGCCTTGAAGACCGAGCCCGGCTCGTAGCATTCCACCAGCGGCTTGTTCCGCCACTGAGACTGCCGTGCCTTGGCCAGGGCCGCGGACTTTTCATCCCCGGCCAGCTGGGCTATCTGGGCGGCCAAATCCGGATCGCTGACGGTGAATGGATCGTTGGGGTTGTAGTCCCCCTTGATGGCCATGGCCAGGATGCCGCCGGTGTTGACATCCTGGATAATCACCGCGCCCCGGTTGGTGCAGCCCGTTTCCTTGACCGCGATTTCCAGATACTTTTCCGCAAAGGTCTGGATGTTGGCGTCGATGGTAAGAACCAGGCTGTTGCCGTCCTCGGCATCCACGATTTTGGCGTATTCCATATCGGTGGGCAGCTCGTCGCCCCAGCCGTTCTTGGCGGTGACGATCCGCCCCGCCTTGCCCATCAGATCGGCGTTGTACGCCGCCTCCAGCCCCTCCAGCCCGGTGTTGTCGGTGCCGGTGAAGCCCAGGACGTTGGACAGGGTGTTCTGCAGCGGGTAATACCGTTTGTAGTCCGGGATGATGCTGAACACACCGATGAGCTTGTTGTCCAGAATCCACTGGGCCACCTTTTCCTTGAGCTCGAACTCCATCTTGGACTTGACCACCTCGTATTGGGAGTAGGTCTTGCCCGTCTGTTTGTACAGCTTCTCCCGGTTCACGCCCAGCATCTCCGCCAATTGATCCGCGATGAAGGTGCGCATGTCCCGATTGGTATCCAAATCCTGGATGTTTTTGGGCGCCATGATCAGCTTCCACACCTCGGCCGAGGCGGCCAGCGTCTTCATGTTGGCGTCGTAGATGGTGCCCCGCTTGGAGGTCACCACGCTGTCGCTGAGCTGCTGGGTGACGGCGCGCTCCTGCCAGTCGGCCGTTTCCACAAGCTGGAGAACGGCCAGCTTGCCGATGACGGCGGAAAAACAGAAGCCCACCAGGATGACCATAATGATGACACTGCGCCGCCACATCTGTCGGCTGGGCGATTGCGTGGTCACCACGGGCCGGTGTTGCTTGGCCATGTGAGCAGTCCCCTTTCCACGATACGGTGAGATGCGAATCCTTTCCCATTCCCAAGGCGCCGCCGCCCTTTTCCGTATCCCGGTCCGAGGAGAGGTGGGAACGGATCCACTTCCGTTCCCACGCCCTGTCCTGCGTTTCCGGCTGCCTGTACACTTCTGTCTCGGTTCGCCCGCAAAAGCGGGGGAATCCGCCCCATGTCTCCACCTATGACAAACGCAAGCATACGTAAACCGTACGCCTGCGTTCGTCGGTATGCCGTATCCCCGGCGGGCCGCGCCGTCGTCTCCGCCCGGATGCGGCGTTCCCCTCTCTACATACTTATTGCCCTCGTCCCCGCCGTATGCCGGGAGGGACAAATTTTTTCAGCTCTAAGAGAACCAGCCGGCGATGGTGTCAAACAGCGCATCCCACCAATGGGCGGGCTTTTCCTCCGCCACCTGCACCTCGTCGCTGTCCCCCCGGGTGATGTAATGAATCTGTTCGCTCTCGATGCCGGTCATTCCCTGGCTGCGGGCGTATTCGTCCACGCTCTGCGCGCTCAGCTTCTGGGCCAGCTCGGTCTGCAGGCGGGTCTCCTCGCTTTTGAGCTTCTTCATGGTGTCGTCGTACTCGTTGATGGTCCGGTTCATTTCGGTCAGCTGCACCCGGCTGGTAATCATCATGCTGACCACCCCGATGATGACGGTGGAGACCAGCAGCACTCCCATCGTGTTAAGCACCGACTGGACGCGCGTGCGGCGCCGTTCGGCTTTTTGCAGCTTCTTGTTCGGGGTCAGTTCGACGATTTTGGCCTGTTTGGGTTCGAACAGCGCGAGATCATACGCTTCCGAACGGTTGCTCTGCCCTGCCATGACGCGTCCTCCTTGTTTTTATCATTCCTTGCCGGCGGCGGGGAGCCCCGCTCCCGTACCGACGGCGTCGTTATCCTTGGCTTTAGCCATACCGGTCGTGCAGCTTGCGCACGCAGCGCAGCCGGGCACTCCGGCTGCGGGGGTTGTCCGCCAGCTCGTCCGCCGTCGCCTCCGCCGGCTTTTTGAGCACCAGCTCCGCCGCCGGCGTCCGTCCGCAGACGCACACGGGAAAATCCGGCGGGCAGACGCAGCCCCTGCGCCAATCGTTGAACCGCTGCTTGACCATCCGATCCTCCAGGGAATGGAACGTGATGATGGCCAGCCGCCCGTTTTCCCTCAGGCAGTCGAACGCGGTGTCCATGGCGGCGGACAAGCAGTCCAGTTCGCCGTTGACCGCGATGCGCAGCGCCTGAAAGGTCTTGCGGGCGGGATGACCGTCCCGGCGATAGGCGGCGGGCACGGCTTCCCGCACGATATCCGCCAGCTCGGTGGTGGTCACAATCGGCGCAGCCGCCCGCCGGCGAAGGATTTCGCGGGCGATGGGCCAGGCGTATTTTTCTTCTCCATACCGGAACAGGATGTCGGCCAGCTCTTTGTCCGTCAGGCTGTTCACCAGGTCGGCGGCGGTGACGCCGCTTTGGCTCATCCGCATGTCCAGCGGGGCCTCCATGTGGTAGGAGAACCCGCGTCCCGCCTCGTCCAGCTGGTGAGAGGAGACGCCGATGTCCAGCAGCACGCCGTCCACCCCGTCCACCCCCAGCGATTCCAGCACCTGAGCCATCTGGGTGAAATTTGCCTGCACCACGACGGCGGGAAGGCCCTGAAGCCGTTGGCCGGCCTCCTTGACTGCATCCGGATCCCTGTCCAGGGCGATCAGACGGCCGGTGGTGATCCGGGAGGCAATCGCGAAAGAATGCCCGCCGCCGCCCGCCGTGCCGTCCAGATACACGCCGTCCGGCCGGATGTCTAGCGCCTCTATGGTTTGCTCCAGCAGTACCGGCCGGTGGTAGCGCTGTTCGGGCCGCTCCTCCATGCCGCCGCCGCCTTTCCGTGTTTACTCAAAAGTATGCGTATTCCAGGTTAGAAGCCAAGGCTGACGAACGCGGCCTCCACCGCGTCGGCGTCCATGTCGCCCACGTCCTTCTCGTACTCCGCGGGGTTCCAGATTTCCGCCCGGTTACCCGCCCCGAGCACCAGCGCCTCCTTCTCCAGAGAGGCGTAGGTCAGCAGATGCTTAGGCAGCAGGATGCGGCCCTGAGCGTCCACCTGCACATCCTGGGCGTTGGCCGACAGGACGCGCAGCAGCTTGCGGGACTGGGTCATGGGGGAAGCCGCCAGCCCCTCCATCAGCTTGTCCCACTCCTCCATCGAATACAGGCAGACGCAATGATCCATGACCGCCGCGGCGATAAAGGCATCGCCCAGCTTCTCTCGCAGCTTAGCGGGCACGAAAATGCGCCCCTTCGCGTCGATATTGTGTTGGTAACGGCCATAAAGCATCCGCGTACCTTCTTCTCTGTCGGCATCCCCCCACGGCTTGTCCAACTGTGGAAAAGCGGGGGAACCTTTCGTGGAACCGGTGAAAAGTGCTTGCCACGGTGGAAAACTCGGTGGAAAGTGTTGAAACCCACCACTCTGCACCACTTAGCACTACTTTTCACCACTTAAATCACATTATAAAGGGTGTACGCGGAAATTGCAAGGGGCTGATGTGTTTTTTCCGCGGTCATTTTGTGTCAGCATACAAGAAAAATTTTCCTGAAACGGTAAATTTCTCTCTTTTACTGTCTGATTTGTGGTTTTCCACCTTTTCACAGGGAAAACCGCCCGGGGGAAAAGTTCTCCACAACGCTCCCCCATCATGTGAAAAACCAGCCGGTGAATCGTGCAATGCGATCCGCCGGCTGGTTTTCTCGAGGACTGATTAACAAAAATCCCCCGGCCGCGGCCGGGGGATTTGACGCCTTAATCCAGTTTGTTCATGGTCAGGCCGGTAATCAGCTTGGGATAAAAATAGGTGGATTTCTGGGGCATTTTTTCCCCGGCTGCGGCCACGTCGCGGATTTCCGACACGCGGGTGGGGTTGAGCAGAAAACTGCATTGGTACGCCCCGGCCGCCACGTCGTCCAGCGCCTCCCGCAGGCTGCGGGTATAGGTCAGGTTCACCTGATTGGCCATGTTTTCCTTGTCGATACCCAGCAGCCGCTCCAGCACCAGGGTATGCAGCACGTTGACGTCCAGCTGGCGGGCCGTGGGGGAAAGGTCGGGCAGCAGGCTGTCCATCACCGCCGTGTCCTTGAGAGTCATCACCGTCACCGTCTCGCCGCCCGTATAGAACCCGAAGGCCTTGCGTCCCTCGGTATAGGCGTGCTCCAGCGACTCATCCAGCGCGTCCAGCGGCACGCCCGTGCGGATATCGAAATAGGGCGCGGAATCGGCCAGCAGCTTGGCGGCATCGAAGTTTTTCACGTCCCGAATCATCCGATGGGTGGGAAACACCACCAGGCCGGGATGGCTCATTTCCACCAGCATCATCATCACATACTCGGCATCCGTGTCCAGGATTCCCTGTTCCCGCAGCGTATCCCGGTAGCGCAGCGCCGTCTCATACCGATGGTGGCCATCGGCGATGTACAGCTTGGTATCGGTAAACCGCCGCTGTATGGCCGATACGATTCCCGCATCGGTGATTGCCCACAAGCGATGGGTAAGCCCCGCCTCGTCGGTCAGCTCGCTCACCGGCTTCTCCCTTTGAGCCAGTCCCAATATGTCCAGCGTTTCCTCTTCCCCGCCGTCGTCCATATATAAGGAATAGATGTCGCTGAAATTACAGTGGGTGGCTTTCATCAGGTTGAAGCGATCCTCCTTGGCCTTGGACAGGGTTTCCTCATGCGGAAGCACAATCCCCTTGGAGAACTCCTCCAGATGCACCTGAGCGATCAGGCCCACGATGCTCCGCCGGCCACCGGCCATACCGCTGATGTCGCTCATGCCCTCCAGGTCGAACTCGATTTCATACACATAGAAAGCGGCTTCGTCGTCCTGCCGGAGAATGCCCTCCTCCAGCCAGCTGCGCAGCGTCTCCCCCGCGGCGGCATACGGGTCGGCCCCATCCCGGGGCAGCTCCAGCCGGATGATGTTGTGTGGATTGCGGGCCAGATACGACAGCCTCTGGGACTCGGAAATGATGTCGTAGGGCGGGCAGGTAAGCTCGCGGATGTCCCCCGCCCGCTCGGTAAACCGCAGGGCGCGGAAGGGTCGGATGTCTGCCATATTGTCACTACCTCCATAGCGGCGGGCGCGCCCGCCGGTTACTGCTCTTTTATACTACTATATCCCGGAGAAAAAAGAAAGGGCCTGCACAAAAATTGACACAAGCCGCCTTGTGAGTTTCAAAAGTGCTGTTTTTTCACACGCCGACGCTTGTCGTCCTCCCATTTTCGTTGACAATCCCCTAATTATCCGCTAATATAAGAAAATAAACAGGATGATACAGGCAGATCAATTTCATGGAAGAAAAATCCAAAGGAAAACCCCAGCAGAGAAAGGTCGTGATCCCATATGCCCGGCGCGTTCGTGCCCCCTCCCCGGCGTCCAGCCGATGCCTGCCTGCCGGATACTATGGACATGCCCTTCGGCATTTTCACTGTCCGCATGGATGAGAATTTCACCGTTCTGGCCGGAAACGGCCGGTATTATGAAAGGATTGGCTATACGCCGGAGCTGCTGCGGGACGAGCTGAACAACCAAGCGGCGCGGTATATGCATCCCGACAGTCTGGAGGACGTACGCAGCGCTGTACAAGAGGCAATCCGGCAGGGAAAGGCCACCCTGAGCTTTGAAAATAAAATTATCCGCCGGGACGGTAAAACGGTCTGGATGACGGTGGAAGGGGCGTTTGTCGACTCCTCCGACGGACGGATTATGCGCGGATATATTCTAAACGGCACCAGCCGCAAGGAAGCGGAGGAGCGCAGCCGTCTCAACGAGGAGCGGTATCGCATCGCCATCGCCCTGACAGGCAGCTGCATTTGGGAATACGACTTCGCTTCGCACTCCATTTTTCAAATGGACGGATCGCTGAGTAAATACACGCTGCACGACGCGATTATTCCCGACGTTCCGGCCTCTATCATTCAAAGCGGGGTGGTGCACGCCGATTTTGCCGAGGATCTGCGCGCCATGTACCGCCGCCTGGAGGAGGGCGCCCAGTTCGGGGAATGGATCGGCAAGACACGCCGGGCCGCGGGCGGGTACTCCTGGACAAAAATCACCTACGCCTCCATTTTTGACGACAGTGGCCGGCCGGTACGGGCTGTGGGCGTTTCGGAGGATATCGACCAGAAAATGCGGGAGGATCGGGAAATCCGCCGAAAGATCGCCGCCACCTCTTTCGATTTGGAGGCCTCGGCGGAGCTGAGCCCCGATACCGCCTGGCTCCTCGATCAGGCGCCGGAAATCGTCTATGTTTCCGATCCCGTCACCTATGACATGCTCTACATGAACGCCGCCGGTCTCGCGGCCATCGGCTTGCCCGCCAAGGACATCGGCGGGCAAAAATGCTATAAGGCGCTGTACGGGCTGGAGGCCCCTTGTCCCTTCTGCGTCAATTCTCTGCTGCACGAAGACCGCTGGTATTCTTGGGAACACGACAACCGGCTTCTGGGCCGCCGGTATCATTTGCGGGGCAAGCGCATTTCCTGGGCGGGAAAGCCCGCTCACATCGAGCTGGCCGTGGACATCTCGGACGGCCGGTATCTGAACCAGCGCCTGGCCGACAAAACCGATACCGTGAACATTCTGCTGCAGTGCATCGATTCCCTGATACATACCGGCGAACTAGACAGCGCCATCCAATCCATGCTGGGGCATATCGGTGAATTCTACGGCGCGGAACGGGCCTATATTCTGGGGCTGGCGGAGGCGGACGCCGCCATCCGCGCTTTCAACAAATGGAGCCGCGCGGACGGGGATGCCGGCCTGCTGCCCCTTCTCCCCCCCAGCATCATCTCCCGCTGGGCGCAGGCCTTCCAAAAACGGGAAACGATCTTTTTGAACAATCCGGAAACCCTGCGGGCCACCCATCCCGACGAATACGCCTTTTGGCGGGAGCATGGAATCCGCTCCTACTTCCTGATTCCCTTCGATGGGGAAACGGATGGCGTGCGGTACTTCGGCATAGTCAACCCCACCCAGCACACCGACGAAGCGCCTCTGCTTCGTTCGCTGTCCTTCTTCGTCTCGAACGAGATGGCCAAAAGGCAGATGCGGCAGCAACAGGAGTTTGCAATTTTCCACGATCTGCTGACCGGCCTGCTCAATCGCAACAGCTATCTGCGCTATCTGCGGGACTTCTCCCGCGCCCCCCTGTCCAGTCTGGGCGTGGCGGCTGCCAATCTCAACGGCTTGAAAGCCATCAACCAGGATTACGGGCATATTCAGGGCAACCAGACCGTTATCCGCACCGCCGATATTTTGCGGAAATGCTTTCCGCAGGGGCAGGTGTACCGTTTCAGTGGGGACGAATTTATCGTATTGTGTGAAAACGTCCCCTATCAGAAGTTTCTGGAGCAGGTGCAGGCGAGCCGCCTGGAAGCGGAAGAGATGCTCAACGGCGGCTTCTCCCTGGGCTTCGCCTGGACGGATGTGGACATCGATCCCGAGGAGCTCATCGATCACGCAAATGAGCGGATGCTGCTGGGTAAGCGACGGTATTACGAACAAACCGTGTCCAGCAGTCACAACCGCCCGGCCATGCTCCGAGGCCTGCTTCAGGCGCTGAAGGCCGGTCACTTCCATATGGTGCTGCAGCCCAAGGTGGACGCCCGCACCCAGAAGATACTGGGGGCCGAGGCGCTGGTGCGTCTGCGGGATCCGCAATACGGCGACATTCCGCCCAATCGCTTCATTCCGCTTTTGGAAAAGGAACGCCTTATCCGGTATGTGGATCTCTTCATCTTCGAGGAGGTCTGCAAAACCCTCCGCCGCTGGAAGGCGAGCGGATGGCCTCTGCTGCCCGTCTCCCTCAACTTTTCCCGCGCCACTCTTCTTGAGGGCGATCTGCTGAACACCCTGGTGGATATCACGTCCCGCTACGGCGTGGATCGCCGTCTGATGGAAATCGAGATTACCGAACGGGTGGGCGACATTGAGCGGGAAACCCTGTCGACCATCGGCCTGCAGATTGCCGAGCTGGGCTTCCCGCTGTCCCTCGACGATTTCGGCTCCAAGTATTCCAGCATGTCCATGCTCTCGGTGCTGAAATTCCAAGTCGTTAAACTGGACAGAAGCCTGGTCTACGACCTGGTGAGCCATACGGAGAGCCGCATTGTGGCGCGTCATATGCTCGACATGTGCCGGGATCTAGGGATCGCCTGCGTGGCGGAAGGGGTGGAAACGCGGGAACAGCTGCACATCCTGCAGGAAATGGGCTGCATAGCCATACAGGGCTACTTGTTCAGCCGCCCCCTCCCCCCGGATGCTTTTGAAAAATTCGCCGGAGACTTTTTCGGTGAATAACCGCGGGGGCATTCTCCCATCCTACTGTCAGGAAGCGGTGTTTCCAAAGGACACCGTTGCTTTCAGGCGGGGCGCGCCCCGCGCAGGATGGGAGGATTTTTAATGTTGCGAGAAACCATCGTCCAAGCCATGAACCGGCAGATTAACGCCGAGCTGTATTCCGCTTACCTGTATCTCAGCATGTCCGACTGGTGTGAGCATGAGGGCTTTCCCGGCTTTGCCAACTGGCTGCGGGTGCAGGCGCGGGAGGAACTGGCTCACGGCACCCACATTTTGGATCACACGCTGGAGCGAGGTGCCAGGCCGCGTCTGGAAGCGGTTCCCGCCCCGCCGGAGACTTTCCGCGATTTGCTGGATATTTTTGAGCAGACCCTGCGGCATGAGGAGCAGGTGACCACATATATCGGCGCCATCGCTACCCTGGCAATGAAGGAAGAGGATCACGCCACCTATAACTTTATCCAGTGGTATGTCAACGAACAGGTGGAGGAGGAATCCACCGCTGGCCTACTGGTGCAGAAGCTGCGGTTTATCGGAGAGAACGCCGCCATGCTTTACGCCCTGGATACCGAACTGGCCGCCCGGGTATTCGTCGATCCATTCGCCGCGCCCGCCGTAAACAATTGACAGGAAAAACAAAGAACCCGGCCGCCCCATGGCGGCTGGGTTCTTTGGGCAGCGGACCGGAAGCTTAGAAGAACTTGCTCTGGTTCTGCTTGTTCTGCTGATTCTGCTGCTGATTGCTGGGGCACTGCTTGTTCTGCTGGTTCTGCTGCTGATTGTTTTGCTGCTGATTCTGCTGATTGTTCTGCTGCTGATTCTGCTGCCGGCTGTTCTGCTGCTGGTTTTGTTTGTTCGACATGATGACAACCTCCATACGTTTACACATTCCGAAATTTTTGACGAGTCCTCGGGGAAACCTGGCGGCCGCTCGACGTGTACAAACGGTCGTCTCCGATTCCCCGCAGTTCTATTTTCTGCATCGGCCCGCGGATTATGCAGGCAAAAAATTTTTTTAACGTTCATGTATTCGCTTTGACGACGCCGCAAGCGATTTTCTTTCCGGAATTTCCGGCCGGCTGGGTGGTGAAGTCGTCGGGCATGTCGTGGATGACCACGGTGCGCCCCACCACCTCCGGGACGGTAAAGCGATCGGTATAAAAGGCCAGGAAAGCATACCCCGCGTTGGCGAACAGGGGCGGCATGTCCCCCGCGTGCCAGGGATGCTCCGCGTTTTCCGGATTGAAGTGAGGGCCCGTGTTTTTGAACGGGTCCGTCTCGTCGCCCGTGCACTGGGAGCCGCTGTGGATGTGAAAGCCGAAAACGCCGTTTTTCCCGCCCGCTTTCAGTCCGGTGCCTGGCAGGCCGAACACCTCCGCCACCACCAGAGTACCGCTTCCTGCCGGGTAAAAGCTGACGCTGCCGTGCAGGCCCCAGTGCGCCCGATCGCCTTTGACCGAAGCTCTGGCGGCCGGCCGGCTCTCCAACATCATGCGGGCGAAGCGCCGCGTGTTTTGCGCGGATATTAACTCCATCCTGCATACCTCCTTTCTATAGATAATAAGGATATACCCTGTCCATACTATGTATCGGCGGAACGGACCGTCACTCCTTCCCAGGAACTTCAATTTTTTTCTTGCTTTTGGAAGCGGTCTGTGCTATACTAATACGAAGTTAGTATATACGCTGTATGAAAGAGTGGGGTGACCCGCTCTTTTGTATTGTGGGAACCTCCCGGCAGGGTTCTCCCCCGGGCACGGAAAGGAACGGCGAATCAATGGCGACAACAAAAGCCAAAGCGGGCGGCGCCCCCTCCGGCGGCACGGCGGCCGTCGTGGCCGGCATGGCCGGCCCAGTGGCGGAGGAGCTCGGCCTCATGCTGTGGGATGTGCGGTTTGTCAAGGAGGGCGCCTCCTGGATCCTCCGCATTATCATCGACAAGGAGAGCGAGCCGGTCTCCATCAACGACTGCGTGGACTTGTCCCGCCGGATGAGCACGCTGCTTGACGAGGCGGATCCCATCCCCCAGTCCTACTGCCTGGAGGTCACCTCCCCCGGCGCTAACCGGGAGCTTACCCGTCCCGAGCATTTCGATTATTACGAAGGCTGGGCCGTGGCGGTCAAGCTGTACCGTCCCCAGGACGGGGTGCGGGAATTCGCCGGCCTGCTCCGCGGCCTGGAAAATCAGGTGCTCACCATCGAGGAGGAGGACGGCACCCTGCGTTCCTTCGACAAGAAAGAGGTGTCCTGTGTTCACGCCATCGAGGACTGGGACGACGGAATCGAAGACGACGACGGGTTGGACGATGACGGGAATTCACTTGAAATATAAAGCCGAAGGCTTTTGGAGGGTTTGTAAAAATCATGAACAACGCTGAATTTTTCGAAGCGCTCAAGCTGCTGGAAAAGGAAAAAGGGATCACCGGGGATTACCTGCTGGAGAAAATCCGCGCCGCCATCATCATCGCGGTGAAGCGGGATTTCGGCGGCAAGGAAAACATCGCCGTCATCATGGACCCAGCCACCAATGAGTTTTCCGTTTCCCTGTTCAAGCGCGTCGTGGAAGAGGTCGAGGATCCGGACGAGGAAATGCTCCCCGAGGAGGCGGCCAAATATACCAAGAAACCCCTGGTGGGCGAAACGGTGGAAATCAAGCTGGAAACCAAGCAGTTCGGCCGTATCGCCGCCCAGACCGCCAAGCATGTCATCCGTCAGGGCATCCGCGAGGCCGAGCGCGGCCAGCAGATGCAGGAGTTCCAGCGCCGCAATCAGGAGCTGGTCACCGCCCTGGTCACCCGGGTGGATCCCAAGACCGGCGCCGCCACCCTGGAAATCGGCAAGGCCGAAACTGTCCTGCCTAAAAGCGAGCAGATCGGCGACGAGGTGCTACGGGAGGGCGATCACGTCAAGGTATATGTCGTGGACGTCCGCGAGGGCGAAAAGGGTCCCCGCGCCCTGGTGTCCCGCACCCACCCCGGCCTGGTCAAGCGGCTGTTTGAAATGGAAGTGCCCGAAATTTTCAACGGCGTTGTGGAAATCAAGGCGGTTTCCCGCGAGGCCGGCTCCCGCACCAAGCTGGCCGTCCTGGCCCATGACGAAAACGTGGACGCGGTGGGCGCCTGCATCGGCCCCCGCGGCGCCCGTGTGGGCGGCATTGTAGACGAGCTGGGCGGCGAAAAAATCGACATCATCGAATACAGCGACGAGCCGGAGAAGTTCATCGCCGCGGCCCTCTCCCCCGCCAGGGTGCTGTCGGTGGAGGTGGATCCCGAAGGGGCGAAGTCCTGCCGGGTCACCGTGCCGGACGCCCAGCTGTCCCTGGCCATCGGCAACAAGGGGCAAAACGCCCGGCTGGCCGCCAAGCTGACCGGCTGGAAAATCGATATCCGCCCCGAAAGCGGCTTCTACGGAGAAGACGAAGAATAATACCCGGCCACCGGGTTTCCCATAGGCACATGTCCCGCCAGGAAGGAGTCAGACGATGCACGTGAAAAAAACGCCGCTGCGCAAATGCACGGGCTGCGGCGAAATGAAACCGAAAAAGGAGCTTGTCCGGGTGGTCAAAAGCCCGGAAGGCGAGGTCTCCCTCGACCTGACCGGCCGCAAGCCGGGCCGCGGCGCCTATGTCTGTCCCCGCGTCGACTGCCTGAGACTGGCCCGCAAAGCGAGACGGTTGGAAAAAGCCTTTTCCTGTCCGATTCCCGCCGAGGTGTACGATCGCATGGAGGAGGAATTCGAGGCAAGTGAATGACAAACTGACCGGCCTGCTCGGCCTGTCCCGCCGCGCCGGGCATATGACCTGCGGCTTCGACGCGGTGGCGGATCTTTTGCGGGGAGGCAGGGCCGTGCTGGTGCTTCTGGCCAGCGACCTGTCCCCCAAAACGGAAAAGGAGCTCCGCTTCATCGGGAAGGACAAAGCGGCGGACATTGTGCAAATCCCCTTGGATAAGTCGGCCATCGGCCGCGCTCTCGGCCTGAAAAAGCCGGTGGGCGTCGCCGCCGTGGACGACAGGGGTTTTGCGGCAGCTATGAAAAAGCATATCTGCCATGACTTGGAGGAGGATGAAGCCTTATGATGATGAAATACCGCGTCAGCGAGGTAGCGAAGGATTTCAACGTGCCCAGCAAGGAGATTATCGAGCTGCTGGCCAAATACATCGACACGCCCAAAAAGAGCATGACCGCGCTCGAGGAGAGCGAGCTCGATCTGATTTTCGAGCACTATACCCAGAAATATCAGACCGAGAATTTCGATGCCTATTACGCCACGGCGAAGGAAAAGAAAGAAGAGCCGGCACCTGCCGCTTCGGAAGCGGCGGCCACCGCCGCCCCGGCGAAATCTATCGCCCAGATGCCGGGTAAAATCCCCCCGGCACGTCCGGCCTCCGCCGCCGGTCAGCCGGCCCGGCCCGCCGCGCCCAAGGCGCCCGCTCCCCCCAAGGCACCGGTGGAACGGCGCACCATCGATACCCGCACCCCCCAGGTGAACGTGGGCAAGTACGACGAAAAATTCGACAACCTGGCCCAGGCCTCCAAGCAGGTGCGGGGCGACGGCGGCGCGGTGAAAAAGCAGAAGCTCAACCAGAGATCCCAGCAGTACCGCAAGCCCCGTCCCCGCCGGGAGACCGAGTCCGAGCGGCTGCGCCGGATCGCCATGGAACGCAAGGCCAAGCCCCTGACCATCACGGTGGGCGAAACCATTACCGTCGGCGAGCTGGCCACCCGGCTGAAGGCCACCTCCGCCGAGGTCATCAAAAAGCTGATGGGCTTGGGCGTCATGGCTACCGTCAATCAGGAAATCGACTTCGACACCGCCTATCTGGTCGCCGGCGAATTCCACGCCAAGGTGGAGCGCGAGGTGGTGGTCACCATCGAGGAGCGGATCATCGACGACAGCGAGGACAACGATGAGAACCTCCAGCCCCGGGATCCGGTGGTGGTGGTCATGGGCCACGTTGACCACGGCAAGACCTCCATCCTGGACGCCATCCGCAAGACCAGCGTCACCTCCGGCGAGGCCGGCGGCATCACCCAGCACATCGGCGCTTACCGGGTGAACATCGACGGACAGTCCATTACCTTCCTGGACACCCCCGGCCACGCCGCGTTTACCTCCATGCGGGCCCGCGGCGCTCAGGTCACCGATATCGCCATCCTGGTGGTGGCCGCCGACGACGGCATCATGCCCCAGACCATCGAGGCCATCAACCATGCCAAGGCCGCGGGCGTTTCCATCATCGTGGCCATCAACAAAATGGATAAACCCACCGCCAACCCGGATAAGGTCATGCAGCAGCTCACCGAGCACGAGCTGGTTCCCGAGGAATGGGGCGGCGACGTCATCGTCGTTCCCGTGTCCGCTCATACCGGCATGGGCCTCGACAAGCTGCTGGAAACCGTCCTGTTGGTGGCGGAGATGAAAGAACTCAAGGCCAACCCCGCTCGCGCCGCCAAAGGCACCGTGGTGGAGGCCCGCCTGGATAAAGGCCGCGGCCCCATCGCCACCGTGCTGGTGCAGAACGGCACCCTCCACGCCGGCGACGTCATCGTCGCGGGCACGGCCGTGGGCCGCGTGCGCGCCATGACCGACGAAAAGGGCATGAAGCTGCAGGAAGCCGGCCCCTCCGTCCCCGTGGAAATCATGGGCTTGGACGAGGTGCCTACCTCCGGCGATATCTTCAACGCCGTCACCGACGAGCGGCTCGCCCGCGAGCTGGTGGAACAGCGGAAAACCGCCGCCAAGGAAGAGCAGTTCAGCCAGTACCAGAAGGTCACCCTGGATAATCTGTTCGATCAGATGCAGCAGGGCGACATGAAGGAACTGAACATCATCGTCAAGGCCGACGTGCAGGGCTCGGTGGAAGCGGTCCGCCAGTCGCTCGAAAAGCTGTCCAATGATGAGGTGCGGGTGAGGGTCATCCACGGGGCGGTGGGCGCCGTGAGCGAGAACGACGTTATGCTGGCCTCCGCCTCCAACGCCATCATCGTGGGCTTCAACGTCCGTCCCGAGCCCCTGGCGCAGACCGCCGCCGAGCAGAGCGGCGTGGATATGCGGATGTACCGGATTATTTACGAGTGCATCGAGGAAATTGAAACCGCCATGAAGGGCATGCTGACCCCCAAGACCCGCGAAGTGCTCCACGGCCGCGCCGAAGTCCGGCAGGTCTACCGCATCACCGGTGTGGGCCTGGTGGCCGGCTGCTACGTGCTGGACGGCAAGGTCTACCGCAACGACCTGCTGCGCATCGTGCGGGACGGCATCATCATCGGCGACGACAAGATGATTTCCCTCAAGCGCTTCAAGGACGACCAGAAGGAAGTGGCCCAGGGCTACGAATGCGGTATCGGCCTGGAAAAATTCACCGACATCAAAGAGGGCGACATCTACGAGACCTATATCATCGAGGAATACCGGGATTGATGGGCGTTGCCCATCAATCCCTGGAAAAACGCCCTGTCGGCTCTCGCCTTCCTGCCGCCGGATGGCGGCATCGGGCCTTTTTCTGGTTTCTACCGTTCTTGAGGGCTGACGCCCATCAATCCCTGGAAAAACGCCCTGTCGGCTCTCGCCTTCCTGCCGCCGGATGGCGGCACCGGGCCTTTTTCCTTTCAATTTTCTGCTGTCCGCGTATGTTTGCGGGCGGATGTGTCACACTAACCTGTAAGTGAAACCGTCCCGGCGAGTTCCCGGGATCCGGCTGCGGCCGGAAAAGGAGACTGCCTATGTCTAGCTATCGGTTGGATCGCACCAGTGAGGACATCATGCGAGAGCTGACCGCCATTCTCCGCCATGTCAAGGATCCCCGCGTCAGCGGCATGCTCAGCATCGTGCGGGTGGAGGTCACCAACGATATGTCCTATGCCAAGGTGTATATCAGCGCCATGGAGGGGCTGGAAGCCGCCAAATCGGCCGTCAAGGGCCTGACCTCCGCACAGGGCTTTATCCGCCACGAGCTGGGGACCGCCCTGCACCTGCGTCATACGCCCGAACTGCGCTTCGTGGCCGACGACTCCATCGCCTACAGCGCGGGCATCGCCAAGACCCTCCTCGATCTCCAAAAGGAGGCGTCGGCGGATGAGTGAACGCGTGACCGCCTCCCAGGCCGCCCGCCTGCTGGACGGCGCCGACCACATCCTGATTCTGACCCACCAGTTTCCCGATGGAGATACTCTGGGCTCCGGCTTCGCCCTCTGCCTCGCCCTGCGGAAGCTGGGCAAGACCGTGCGGGTGGCCTGCTCCGACCCCATCCCGGAGAAATACGAGTACATGACCGCCCATATCCCTATGCCGGATTTCGAGCCCGCCTATGTCTGCGCGGTAGACGTGGCGGATGTCAAGCTGCTGGGCGGGCTGAGCGTGTACGGCGACCGGGTGGACCTGTGTATCGACCACCATGGCTCCAACGTGGAATACGCGCAAAGCCTCCTGCTGGACGCAGGCTGCGCCGCCACCGCCATGCTGATCTTCCAGGTCATCCAGCAGCTGGGCGTGGCGCTGGATAAGGACATCGCCCAGTGCCTGTATACCGGTCTGGCCACCGATACCGGCTGCTTCAAGTACGCCAACACCACCGCCGAGGCCCACCGGATGGCCGCGGATTTCATGGAGTGCGGCATCCCCTGCGAGATGATTAACCGCACCATGTTCGATGTCAAGTCCCGCGCCCGGGTGGAGCTGGAACGGCTGGCTCTGGATTCCATGACCTTTTATTTTCAGGGCCGCTGCGCCATCATGATCATCACCAACGATATGGTGGAGCAGAGCGGCGCGTGCGAGAACGACATGGAGGGCTTGGCCCCCATCCCCCGGCAAATCGAAGGGGTGTGGGTGGGCGTCACCCTGCGCCAGAAGCCGGACGGCAACTTCAAGGTCAGCGTCCGCACCGGCAACCATGCCGACGCCGCGGATATCTGCGGCCGTCTGGGCGGCGGCGGCCATGTGCGTGCCGCGGGCTGCGCGATGAACCGTACGGCCGAGGAGGGCGTTGCCCGCCTGCTGGCCGCTATCGAAGCCTCCGTCCCCGCCATCACCCGTCCCTGAACGGGCGTCGTGTACGTATACATAGGGGAAACGGCGCTGTCTTTCCCTTATGCATTCCGGCTGCTCCGGACGGCACCAGCCGCCGGGGCAGCTTTTTTAAAAGTCGCGAAAGGAGAAACCTCCCTATGGACGGCATCTTCTGCCTCGATAAGCCAGCCGATATGACCTCCTTCCAATGCTGCGCGGCCCTGCGCCGCCTGCTGGGCGAGAAAAAAATCGGCCACGGCGGCACGCTGGATCCCATGGCCACCGGCGTGCTGCCCATCCTGGTCGGCCGGGCCACCCGTGCCCTCGACCTGCTCCCCGTCCACGATAAGCGGTACACCGCCACCCTGCGCTTTGGCTATACCAGCGACACCCTGGATGTATGGGGAACCGTCACCCCTACCGGCCGTCCGCTGCCCTCCCTGTCCGCCATTGAAGCCGCCCTGCCCGCTTTCCGGGGCGGCATCCGGCAAATCCCGCCCATGATGTCGGCCCTGAAAAAGGACGGCGTGCGGCTGTACGACCTGGCCCGTCAGGGGGTGGAAATCGAGCGGGAAGCCCGTCCCGTGACTATCTATTCCCTGGATATCCTCGGCTATGATCCCGCCGCCGGGGAACTGCGGCTGGACTGTCACTGCTCCCGCGGCACCTATATCCGCAGCCTGTGCGACGATCTGGGCCGCCGGCTGGACGGTGCAGGCGCTATCATGACCGCCTTGCGCCGCACCATGGCCGCCGGCTACACCCTGGAGGACTGCCTGCCCCTGGAGGAGGCCCGCCGCCTGGCGGAAACCGGGGAACTCGCCGTCCGGGTGCTCCCCACCGACTCCGCGTTCTCCTCGTTCCCCTCCCTGGCCGTCACCGCCGCCCAGGCTGTCCGCTTCGGCAACGGCGGCGCCCTGGATCTGGAACGTCTGAAGCAGCCGGTGACCAGCCCCGTCCGGGTGTACGGCCCAGACGGCGCGTTCCTGGGCCTGGGGAAGCCGGAAGACGGCGCGCTGAAAATCTTGAAGCTCTTTTGAACATACCGCCCCGTGCCCGTACTCTCTCTTGACCACGAAAGGCGTGACTACCCATGAAAACAATCGCATTCCCCGGCGTGGATATCCCCGATATTCCCCGGGCGGTGGCCCTGGGAATATTCGACGGGGTGCACATCGGCCACCGGGCCGTCATCACCCGGGCCGTGGGGGTGGAGGGCACCGTCTCGGCAGTCTTCACCTTCGAGCAGCCGCCCTGGGCCCTGCCAAAGGACGCCGCCTGGGAGCTGATTTCCCCCGACGCCAAAAACCGGGTGCTGGAATCTCTCGGCGTGGAAGAGCTGTTCCGCGCCGATTTCGCCGCCATCCGCCATCTGTCCCCCCGGGAATTCGTCCGCGACGTCTTGCGGGGTGCGCTCCATGCCCGTGTGGTCTCCTGCGGCTTCAATTATCACTTCGGCAAGGATGGCGCCGGCAACGCCGATATGCTGCGTACCCTGTGCGAGGAATACGACATCCAGCTGCGCTTGGTGGAGCCGGTGCAGGTGGACGGCCTGCCCGTCAGCGCCAGCCGCATCCGCCGCTTTATCGAGCAGGGCGAGGTGCAGCAGGCCGCCCGGATGCTGGGCCGCCCCTTTACCATCGATTTCCCCGTGGTGGGCGGGCAGAAGCTGGGCCGCCTGCTGGGTACCCCCACCATCAACCAGCCGCTGCCCCCCCACTTTATCCGGCCGAAATTCGGCGTCTACGCCGCCTCGGTGGAGGTGGACGGCCGGGTAACCCACGGGGTGACCAATGTCGGCATCCGCCCCACCGTGGGGGCCGACGCCCCCCTGGCCGAAACCTGGATCGCGGATTTCAGCGGCGATCTTTACGGCCGCCCGGTGCCGGTGTCTCTGGTCAAATTCCTCCGCCCCGAAACCAAATTTGATTCCATCGAAGCTCTTCAAAAGCAAATTCTCAAGGACGCCGCGGCCGCCCGCACGGCCGTGATGGGGGACGACGGCGGCGGCGTGCGCGCCATCCTCTTTGACTTCGACGATACCCTGCAGAACCGGCCCCAGGCCTTCCGGCGCTACTGCGCCTTTTTCCTGGATAAATACTTTCCCGCCCTCTCTCCCGGGCAGAAAGCGGCCCGCGCCGAGGAGATGCTCGCCCTCAACAACGGCGGCTACGTCAATTATATCGATTATTTTCTCTCCCTGTTCGAGCGGTGGAACTGGCATGACGCCCCCGAGGTCGGCGATATCTATCGGGAATTTCAGTTTCGTTTTCCCGAGTATTCCACCCTGTTTCCCGACGCGGTGGACACGCTGAAAGCCCTGCGGAATAAGGGCTATCTGCTGGGGATCATCACCAACGGCCCCTCCGTGCTGCAGAATCGAAAGCTGGATGTCTGCGCTCTGCGTCCGCTGGTGGATCTCTGCGTGGTCTCGGGCGATGAAAATCTGCACAAGCCGGATCCCGAAATCTTCCGCCGGGCCGCCTCCCGCATGGGCGTTGGCTGCCATAACTGCGTGTATGTGGGCGATCACCCGGTCAATGATATCGAGGGCGCCCGCCGGGCTGGCATGCGTCCGATTTATATCAACGCCTTCGACGGCCCCCTCCATCCCGAAAATGTCACCGAAATCCACACCCTATCCGAACTGACCGAAATTTTTTAGTTTGTCGGAGGCCCCCGTTTTTCGTCTCTATTTCTTTTACAAATAGTTAAACATCGCAATCGATATACGACAAGTATCGCCAAATCCCAACAAAATGTTCGAAATCTCACCTGTCTGTATACCATGTCCGGTATTATATTCTTGCTCATGAAGGATATGGCTTCCTCTCGGTATCGTTAAGTGTGGCAACTCAACTTTAACCGATTTCGCCTCATCCTTCTATCTTTTTATTTACCTGTCCAGCATGTATTGTAATCCTACACTTTTTCATACAATATTTCCTTCTTTTTCTTGACATTTTATAATTATTTGAAGTATAATGAACACGATAATTTATCGATCTGTTTAAGGAGTGGATGTTTTGGTCTTAAACAAAACATTTCTGCGGCAATTTGTTTTGTACGGTGTTATCGGTGCGTCATCTGCCTTGTTGGATACTCTCGTGTTTAACTTTCTTTTCCACATGGCCGGCCTGAACGAATATCTGGCAAATCCCATCAGCGTTCATTGTGGCATCTTTATGAGTTTTTTTCTGAATCGTAAATATAACTTCAAAAAAACCGATAAAGTTCTGAAACGTTTTCTCCTGTTCTATATAACCGGGCTGCTGGGGCTGTTGCTGTCTCAGGGAATACTTTGGCTGGGAACTTTTACGCCCTACTCCGTTACCTTCGTTAAAATTGTCTCTGTATTGATTGTGGCCGCCGTACAATTTTTGATTAACCGGGTTCTGGCGTTCTCAGAAAACGAATCCAAAGAGAAAACCGAAACGAAGTAGGGAGGAAACAATATGGACAAGCTGTATATTGTCATTCCCGCGTACAACGAAGAAGAGACTATCGAAGATGTTGCGCGTGAATGGCACCAAATCGTCGAAAAAATCGGGGAGGACAGCCGGTTGGTGATTATTAACGACGGTAGCAAGGACTCCACATATGAGAAGTTACTGGAACTGAAAAATGTCCTTCCTCAGCTGGAACCCGTTTCCAAAGAAAACAGCGGTCATGGGGGCACCGTACTTTGGGGGTATCAATATGCCATTTCTCAAGGTGCGGATTACATTTTCCAGACGGACTCAGATGGGCAGACCATTCCGGACGAATTCTGGCCCCTGTGGGAAAAGCGTTCTGACTATGATTTCCAAATCGGCTATCGGAAACACCGGCAGGACGGTTTCAGCCGGATACTCGTCACTAAGACCCTCAAGCTGGTTCTTTTTTTCTCCTTCGGTCTGTGGATTACCGATGCCAACACGCCGTTCCGCCTGATGAGCGCCGCCACTCTTCAGGAGCATATCGCTAAAATACCAGAGGGCTATAATTTGTCCAATGTGCTGGTCACCGTGCTGTATGAAAAAGCCAAGGCGCGTGGTCGCTATGTGGAAATTACATTTCGGCCTCGTCAAGGCGGCGTCAACAGCATCAATTTCAAAAAAATTATTGGTATTGGAAAAAAAGCCGTGAAGGATTTTTCCTCGCTCAAAAAGGCGATCGTCCCTTAAACCGTCTTGGGAAGAAGGTAACTTATGTGCATAGTCTGAACAAATGCCTGGATACACTGTATAACCGCCGGTATGAAATTCTGTTGTTGGCGTATACGATTCTTGCCCTGTTTTTTTGTTCGTCATCTTCGCCCTTATATGTGATAAACGACTGGACAGACGCTAATACGTATTTTACAATGGGAAAAGGCATCGTCCACGGCATGGTGCCGTATCGGGATTTATTCGATCATAAAGGTCCTCTTTTGTATTTTATCTACGCAGCGGGATACTTGATGAGTCCCACCAGCTTTATCGGTGTATTCGTTCTTCAGATTATTTCAATGTATATCGCCCTGCTATTTTTGTACAAAACAGCGCGTCTGCTCCTGGACAGTTCCCCTCGCGCCTTCTTTTCCTCCATCCTGGTCACTTTTTTTATTCTCGGGGCCGGAGTTTACTATCTCCCTGAACAACTAGACATGGGAGGGGGAAGCCCGGAGGAATTCTCACTTCCCTTTCTGACCGTCAGTTTGTATTTGATCACTCGGGATGCCAAACGAAAAACCGTTTCCCGCTTCGGCCTGTTTGTGATGGGGATTTTAATGGGAAGCGTCTGTCTAATCAAGTTCAATTTGGCCGTCTTTTGGGTGGGGCTTCTCGTCCCTGTATTTCTTTCTCTGCTGTTTCAAAAAAAAGTACGGCTATTTTTTCAAGCGGCTGCTTGCATGGTTCTGGGCATCTTAGTCGTCGCGCTTCCCTATCTCGCATATGCCTTAGCAACCGACAGTCTGTCTTCTTTTATTGAGGCTTATATCTCCTTTAACAAGCTTTACTCCTTCAACGAACACAGCCTATCCGTCCGGATTATGCAGTCTCTGGGTCGATCTCAGAACTTTTTGTTCTCCTCCTTTATAATCGGTTTTACATTTATCGGCGGATTCCTCTATGTTCTTTTTTTCTTGAAATCCTATAGTTTGGCGTACCGCGCCTCCATTTGTTTGAGCTTTCTAGCTTTAATTCTGATCGTCTTTTACGGCAAAGCCTATGCCTATTCCCACCTGCCGTTTCTGATCTTTGCCGTTTTTGGCTTCGTAGCCCTATTTCGACTTTTTCCGGAATCCACCCTGCCTAAAGCTATGAATCGGCTGAAGCCCTGCCTTCCCGCTTTGTTGGCCGCCTGTATCCTTCTGGTTGTAGTAAATAACAGCCGAATGTTTATTACCAAGGACAAGAACAAACCGGGCCGTACCATTACCACTTGTCAGTCAGAAGTTGCGGCGCTTGTCCGCAGCGGTCCGGAAGAAAAGCCGACACTGTTGGAGTTGGATATGCTCAGCCGCGGCTTTTACACGGTGTTGGATATCGTTCCGCCCCGCAAATATTTTTATAAGCCCAATATCCCCTATGAGGACTATCCTGATGTTCTTGATTCCCAGCTGGCTTATGTTCAGGAGAAGGCCGCCGACTACGTCGTCTTTTTCGCGGGTAAGGAACCGGTGAACGCTACGACACTCCGGCCCGATACGCCCCGCGATCGTATTCTTTCCGCTGTATTGGATGGCTATTCCCTTGTGGGCATCGTGGAAGGAACCGGAGCCGTTGATGGCGGCTACTTCCATGTTTATCACAAGCAATAACACTGTGGAATTTTTTCTTTACAAACCCTGCCCCCTGTGTTATACTGTTTGAGCATGTTTTGCACATGCCATCCTTTACCCGGTCAGCGGAGTATGCCCGCCGTCTGCGGGAGTCACCGTTTCCCTGCACTGGGTTTATGGAAATATTTGAAGAGGTGAAGAAATCATGATGCTTCCCGAGGAAAAAACAGCCATAATGAAGGAGTACGCCACCCACGAAGGGGATACCGGCTCTCCCGAAGTGCAGATTGCCGTTCTGACCAAGCGCATCGGCGACCTGACCGAGCACCTGAAGACCCATAAGAAGGATCATCACTCCCGCCGCGGCCTGCTGAAAATGGTCGGCCATCGGCGCAACCTGCTCAACTATCTGATGAAAAAGGACATCAACCGCTACCGCGCCATCATTGAGAAGCTGGGCATTCGTAAATAAGTCCAACCTGAGGCAGGCGGGCGTAATGCCCTCCTGCCTCTCGCTGCGCTTGCGGCCCCGCGTTTCCCTGTCCGTATTCCGGCATGGGCGGATGGCTTTAGCAGTGAAACGAAGGCTTTTTCTAGAAAAAGCCCTGGTTTTATTGCTAATGGTCACCTCGCATATGCAGGATGGAAATATATGCAATCGGAGGTACCCTATGTTCGAAAATTATCGTGTGTTTGAAACCACCCTGGCCGGCCGGCCCCTCGTGGTGGAAACCGGCAAGCTGGCCCAGCTGGCCAGCGGCGCCTGCCTCGTCCGCTATGGCGAAACCGTCCTGCTGTGCACCGTCACCGCGTCGGACAAGCCGCGGGAAGGCGTGGACTTCTTCCCCCTGTCGGTGGACTATGAGGAAAAAATGTATTCCGTGGGCAAAATCCCCGGCTCCTTCCAGCGTCGCGAGAGCCGCCCGAGCGAGAAGGCCATCCTGACCTCCCGCGTCATCGACCGGCCCATCCGTCCCCTCTTCCCCAAGGATATGCGCAACGACGTGTCCGTGGTCTGCACCGTCATGTCGGTGGATCCCGACTGCGCGCCGGAAATCACCGCCATGATCGGCACCTCTATCGCCATCTCCATTTCCGACATCCCGTGGGACGGCCCGATTTCCGGCGTCGTCGTCGGCCTGGTGGACGGCGAATATGTTATCAACCCCACCCATGAGCAGGCGAAGCGCTCCGAGATGCATGTGACCGTCGCCTCCACCGCCGACCTGGTCGCCATGATCGAGGCGGGCGCCAACGAAGTGGACGACGACACCATGTTCAACGGCATCATGGCGGGCCACGCCGCCAACCAGGAGATCGTCGCCTTTATCCGGAACATACAGCAGGAGATCGGCAAGGAGAAGTTCCCCTTCACCTCCAACGATCCCGATCCTGCCATGTATGAAGCCATCAAGGACTTCGCCATCGAGAAGGTACGCGCCGCCCTGGATACCGACGACAAGCGCGTGCGGGACGAGCGTCTGCGCCCGGTGTACGCCGAGGTGCATGAGAAGTTCGACGATGTGTATCCCGAGGCCGTCGACAAAATCGAGGAATGCCTCTATAAGCTGCAGAAATACGTGGTGCGCCGCTGGCTGCTGGATGACGGCAAGCGGGTGGACGGCCGCGGCATCGACGAGATCCGGCCCCTGGCCGCCGAGGTCGGCATCCTGCCCCGCACCCATGGCTCCGGCCTCTTTACCCGCGGCCAGACCCAGGTGCTGACCACCGTCACCCTGGGCTCCTCCGGCGACGCGCAGCAGCTGGACGGCCTGGACGATCAGACCGAAAAGCGCTATATGCATCATTACAACTTCCCCTCCTACTCCGTGGGCGAGACCAAGCCCTCCCGCGGCCCCGGCCGTCGGGAAATCGGCCACGGCGCTCTGGCGGAGCGGGCCCTGGTGCCGGTGCTCCCCTCGGTGGAGGAATTCCCCTACACCATGCGCCTGGTCAGCGAGGTTGTGTCCTCCAACGGCTCCACCTCCCAGGCCTCCATCTGCGGCTCCACCCTGGCCCTCATGGACGCGGGCGTGCCGATTAAGGCCCCCGTGGCCGGCATCTCCTGCGGCCTGGTGACCGAGGGCGACCGCTTCATGACTATGGTCGACATTCAGGGCCTGGAAGACTTCTTCGGCGATATGGACTTCAAGGTGGGCGGCACCCATAAGGGCATCACCGCCATCCAGATGGATCTGAAGGTGCACGGCCTGACCCCCGCTATTATCAAGGAGGCCCTGGCGAAAACCCATAAGGCTCGTCTCTATATCCTGGACGAAATCATGCTCAAGGCCATCCCCGCCGTGCGGGAAGAGCTGTCCCCCTACGCGCCCAAGATGCTGACCACCAAGATCGACGTGGATAAAATCCGCGAGGTCATCGGCAAGGGCGGCTCGGTCATTCAGAAGATCCAGGCAGAATGCAACTGTAAGATTGACATTGAAGAGGACGGCAGCATCTTCATTTCCGCCCTCAACTCCGAGGACGCCAAGCGGGCCCTCAGCGTGGTGGAAACCATCGCCAAGGACCCGGAAGTGGGCGCCATCTATAAGGGCAAGGTCACCCGCCTGATGACCTTCGGCGCGTTTGTGGAAATCGCCCCCGGCAAGGAAGGGCTTGTCCACATCAGCCGCCTGGACGTCAAACGGGTGGAAAAGGTGGAGGACGTGGTCGCCGTGGGCGATCAGGTGCTGGTCAAGGTCACCGAGATCGACGAGCAGGGGCGTCTGAACCTGTCCCGCCGTGACGCCCTCATTGAGGTGGAAGGCCTCAAGCCGGAAAACACCGTTTCCGATTCTCCCCGGCCTCCCCGCCGCGAAGGCGGCTTTCACCGGGACGGCGGCAGCCGTCCCCCCCGCCGGAGCTGAGCAATAACCAAAACAACAAGCGGCAAACTCCTTCGCGGAGCTTGCCGCTTGTTTTATTAGCGCGGCCAACTTAGCCGCGCCGTCCGAGCTGCGTGTTTTCCTAGCAGCGGGGTTCCCGCATCCTCTTGGAATAAGGAATGAGAAACACCGGAATCCCGCTGGAATAGGGCGCGATGGCGTACTGCTGGTAGTACACCATCACCCCCTCTGGCGTCAGATAGAACTGCCCGGGATCGAACTCCTCCACCGCGTTTTTCTCGTAATCCTCGAAATAGTCGCCTTCTCCGTTGTGCATCTGGGTGCGAATCTGCCGGATAACCTCCCCGGTGATGTACGCCTTACCATCCATGAATCCCGGCACCAGCCGCCCCAGTGGAGTGGGCGTCCCCGTCTTCAGATCCCAGGTGTTGGCGTACCGCGTAGTACTGCCGTGGGCCCCGCCGGTGAATATGTACTGGTCGGTGTACAGGCTCAGCGCGCAGTTTTGGTTGTAGGTGACCGTGAACTCCGCGATGACCTCGTACACCATCACCGGATACCCGTTTTCCACCGCCTGCAGATAGGTCCGCACCGCGTCGTGATACAGATTCATGCGGGCGTAAAGCTGCAGCCGCATCGCCTCCAGCCGGTGATAGGCGTTGATCCTCTCCAGTCCCTGCCGGAACCCCTCCGCCCGGAACTGGGGATACGCGATGGAATAGCGCAGCACCGGCGTCCCCCGGTAGGACATTTCCTCTTCCAAGGTGACGGTCTCCGTCTCGACTATCATCAGAACCCCATCCTTTCAATGACACAGGGCTGTCGTGGAACGGCAGGCCGCGCGCCCTTCTGCACGGCAAGCCGCTGTTTGGCCGGCCGAACCCCGGCCAGCACCCTCCCGGCCTAGTATATGCGGCTCCGGCCCGTCCTGACTTTCCGGCAAATATTGTTATTTTCCCGTTTTCGTGCTATACTAACACTCGTCTAAACTTTGCCAGGAAAGGCTGATTGAATGAAACTCGGATTGGTGCTGGAGGGCGGCGGCATGCGGGGCCTGTACACGGTCGGCGTGCTTGACGCCCTGATGGAACGGCGGCTGTCGCCGGATTATGTCATCGGTGTCTCCGCCGGCGCGGGCAACGGGATTTCCTTCGTGTCCGGCCAGAAGGGCCGGGCCTACCGGGTGGATATGGACTACCTGCGCGACCGGCGGTATATCAGCCTGCGCAACTTTGTCAAAACCCGCTCGGTGTTCGGCATGGATTTCGTCTTCGACGACATTCCAGGCAAATACGACCCCTTCAACTACCCCGCTTTTCTCGCCTCCCCAACGGAGTTCGTCACCGGCGTCACCGACGTGGTCACCGGCCGCCCCGCCTACTTCGGCAAGCAGCCGCTCATGGCTGACCAGTGCCGCCTGCTGCGCGCCTCGGCCGCCATCCCCCTGTTTTCCCCCATGGTGGAATTCCGGGGCCGCCTCTACCTGGACGGCGGCACCGCCGATCCCATCCCGGTGAAACGGGCCCTGGCCGACGGCTGCGACAAGGTGCTGGTGGTGCTGACCCAGCACCGGGAATATGTCAAATCCCCCACCGGCCAGCCCTCCTTCTACCGCCGCGCCTTCCGGGACTATCCCCAGATGATCCGCGTCCTGGACGAGCGCCACACCCTGTACAACGATACCCGCGCCTGGCTGTGGGAGCTGGAGAAGACCGGCAAAGCCGTCGTCGTCGCCCCCAGCGCCCCCCTCACCGTCAGCCGCTTCGAAAAGCGGAGAAGCCGCCTGGACGAGGCCTATTTCCTCGGCAAGCGGGATGTTCTCCTCTCCTGGGACGCCCTGCGCCCCTTCCTGTCCTCCCACCTTCCTGCTGAATAATCGATAAGGAGGCCCGCCATGCGCTGGGATCTGTTCGCTATTTTAATGCTGCTCCCCTGGGCCGCCACCTTCGGCGGATCCGTCCTGGCCGCCCGTATGCAGAGCGGCGGCCCCAAGCGGCAGGGCGCCATGCTGGGCTTCGCGGCGGGCATCATGATCGCCGCGTCCATCTGGTCGCTGATTCTCCCCGCCTTTGATAACGCGGGCAAAACCCCCGCCGGCGCCGCCGTGGTCAGCCTGGGCTTTCTGTTAGGCTGCCTCGGCATGCTGCTGCTGGATAAGCTCGTCCCCCATCAGCATATGGACGAAGCCTCCCCCGAGGGTCGGCCCAGCCATATGTCCCGGCCCAAGCTGCTGGTGCTGGCCGTGGCGCTGCATAATATCCCCGAGGGGATGGCCCTGGGCGTGGTCATCGCCGCCGCCATGGGAGATGCGGGCATGTCCTGGACGGCCGCCCTGGTCTTCGGCGCTGGCCTCGCCCTGCAGAACTTCCCCGAGGGGATGGCCGTCGTCCTCCCCTTGCGGCAGAGTGGTGCCACCCAGAGGCACTGCCTGCGGTGGGGCTTCTGGGCCAGTCTGGCCGAACCCGCCGCCGCCATCATCGGCATTCTGATGACCACCTTCCTGGCCACCTTGGGCGGCGTGGTCATGCCCGTCCTGCTCAGCGTGGCCGCCGGCGCCATGATCTTCATCGTCGTGGAGGAGCTCATTCCCGAATCCCAGAGCGGCGATCACGGCCACGCGGCCACCTACGGCTTTCTGCTGGGCTTCTGGCTGATGGCCCTGCTGGGCGTTTTAGGTGGCTAGTCATCCAATTCAAACGAGAGGAACACATCACACATATGGAAAAAATCACCTGGAGCAACGGCCTGCGCCTCTTGCTTCTCCCCGTGGAAGGGGCGCTGTCCGCCTCCGTCGGGGTGTGGATCGAGGCCGGATCCCGCTACGAGCCGGCGGCCGCCCAAGGCATATCTCACTTTGTCGAGCATATGCTGTTTAAAGGGACAGCCGCCCGATCCGCCCGGGATATTTCGGAAGAGATGGACATGCTCGGCGGCAGCCTCAACGCCTATACCACCCAGGAATGCACCCGCTACTATGCCCAGACCTTGGCCCAGAACGCCCCCGGTGCGCTGGAGCTCCTCAGCGACATGCTGCTGCACTCCCGCATGGCTCCCGCCGACGTGGAGCTGGAACGCAAGGTCATCCTGGACGAAATCGCCATGTACGAGGACGTGGGGGAGGATCTCGCCCACGAGGCCCTGTGCGCCGCCGCCTGGCCGGGCTCTCCCCTGGGCCGCCCCATCTGCGGCACCCGGTCAAGCGTCGCCGCCCTGACCTCCGCCGACCTTCTGCGCTATGTGCGGGAGCAATACACCCCCGAACGAATGGTGGTGGTCGCCGCCGGCGCCTTCGACAAGGTCGCCTTGATGGACATCCTGGAGCGCGGCCTGGCCGCTCTGCCCCGCGGGGCCGGCCGTCCCGCCGCCGACGCGCCCGCCTTCTCTCCCGCCCTCACCCTGCGTCCCAAGGATTTCGAGCAGGTCTGCCTTGAGCTTGGCTGGCAGGGCATCCCCGCCGGGGACGAGCGGCGGTATGCCATGATGCTGGCCAATTTCATCATCGGCGGCGGCGCCTCTTCCCGCCTGTTCCTCCGCCTGCGGGAGGAACTGGGCCTCGCCTATTCCATCTACAGCGGCAGCTACGCCGATACCGGCGCCGGCCTGTTCACCGTGTCCGCCTCCGTCGCGCCGGAGGAGCAGGAGCTGGTTCTCACCGAAATCCGCGGCGTGCTCGACGGCCTGCTCGACGGGGTGACCGAGCCCGAATTTCAGAGGGCCAAGGCCCAGGTCAAGGCCTCCTACATACTCGGCATGGAATCGGTGGCCGCCAAAGCCGCCAATCTCGGCCGCTGCGAGCTGACCTTCGGCCGGTCGCTGCCCGACGAGGAGGTTCTGGCCGCCCTGGACGGCGTGACCCGGGACGAGGTGGACGCCCTCATCCGCACGCTTTTCGCCGGCAAACCCGCCGCCCTGGCCGCCGCGGGCCCCGTCGGCCCCGACAGCCTCTATGCCGCCGCCCTCGCGCCCCTGCGCTAAATTCCCGTTGGCAGACCGGGAAATCTGTGTTATACTGAAACGTATTCATCCCGCAATCAAACCCGCCAAAGAAGGAAGGAATCATTCTTATGTCCGCTGTGGCAGACGCCAAACGCCTGGTGGTCAAGGTGGGCACCTCCACCCTGACCTATGAAAACGGCCGGCTGAACCTCCGGCGCATCGAATCGCTGGTTAAGGTGCTCTCCGATCTAAAAAACGCCGGCCGGGAAATCGTGCTGGTCACCTCCGGCGCCATCGGCGTGGGGGCCGGCCACCTGGGGCTAAAGGAACGCCCCCGGGACATCGGCGGCAAGCAGGCCGCCGCCGCCGTCGGCCAGTGCGAGCTGATGTATACATACGACAAGCAGTTTTCCGAGTATGGCCACGTCACCGCCCAGGTGCTGCTCACCCGGGACGTGGTGGAGGACGACCGCCGCAAATCCAACGTGGTCAATACCCTCTGCCGCCTGCTGGAATACGGCGCCGTGCCCATCATCAATGAAAACGACACCGTCGCCACCGAGGAAATCGAGTTCGGCGACAACGATACCCTCTCCGCCCTGGTGGCCGAGCTGGTGGGGGCCGATGCCCTGGTGCTGCTGACGGATATCGACGGCCTCTATGACGCCGATCCCCATCAAAACCCCGACGCCCACCCCATTCCCGAGGTGCGCATCATCGATCAGAACCTGCTGAAGCTGGCCGGCGGCGCGGGTTCCAACCGGGGCACCGGCGGCATGGTCACCAAGCTGCACGCCGCCGAAATCGCCATGGCCGCCGGCATCCCCGCCGTCATCATGAACGGCGCGCGCCCCTCCCGCCTGTACGACCTGATGGAGGGACAGGCCCTGGGCACGCTGTTCGTGCCGCATTCTAATAGTCAACCAAGTTGAAAGAAGGCAAAAAGGAGACGAGGGAAAATGAGCCGCAGTAAGGCGGAGGATGCAGGCGGGCTGACGCCCGCCAAAGACGACAACGCAGCTGCGGCTCATTTTCTCCGTCGAACTTTGCACTTTGTCAACTTGGTTGACTATACAACGGAAAGGAAGGGTAACCGTATGGACACGCTGGAAAACATCGGCGCCCGCGCCAAAATCGCCTCCCGCCTGCTGGCCGTGGCCGGCACCGCCCGTAAGAACGAGGCCCTGACCGCCATGGCCAGAGCCTTGGCCGCCCATTCCGACGATATCCTGGCGGCCAACCGGCAGGACGTGGCCGCCGCCAAGGCCGCCGGGATGCATCCCACCCTGCTGGATCGCCTCACCCTGACCCCTGACCGCATCCGCGGCATGTGCCAGGGCATTCTCGATATCGCCGCCTTGAATGACCCGGTGGGCGAGGTGACGGAGGGCTACCGCCGTCCCAACGGCCTGAAAATTCAGAAAACCCGCGTCCCCCTGGGCGTGGTGGGCATCATTTATGAGGCCCGCCCCAACGTCACCTCCGACGCCGCCGCCCTGTGCGTCAAGGCGGGCAACGCCGTGATCCTCCGGGGCGGCAAGGAAGCCATCCGCGCCAATATGGCCATCGTCGCCGCTCTGCGGCAGGGCCTGAGCGCCGGCGGCCTGCCCTCCGATACCGTCCAGCTCATCGAGGACACCGCCCGGGAAACCGCCCTGGCCCTGATGAAGCTCAACCAGTACGTGGATGTCCTCATCCCCCGCGGCGGGGCCAGCCTCATCCGCACGGTGGTGACCAACGCCACCGTCCCGGTGATTGAGACCGGCACCGGCAACTGCCACATCTATGTGGACGCCGCCGCCGACGTGGAGATGGCCGCCGCTATCACCGTCAACGCCAAGGCCTCCCGCCCCTCGGTCTGCAACGCGGCCGAAACCCTGCTGGTGCACGCCGACATCGCCCCCCGGGCCCTGCCGGTCATCGCCCGGGGCCTGCTGGACGCCGGAGTGAAGCTGCGGGTATGCCCCCGCTCCCTGGTCATCCTGGCCGGCCTGCCGGTGGAACCCGCTGTCGAAGAGGACTGGGGCACCGAATATCTCGACTACGTCATGGCCGTCAAGGTGGTGGATTCCCTCAACGAGGCCATCGCCCACATCGCCACCTACAGCACCGGCCACAGCGAATGCATCGTCACCGACAGCCAGTCCGCCGCCGAGCGGTTCACCGCCTCGGTGGACGCGGCCGCCGTGTATGTCAACGCCTCCACCCGGTTCACCGACGGCGGGGAATTCGGCATGGGCGCGGAAATCGGCATTTCCACCCAGAAGCTGCATGCCCGCGGCCCCATGGGCCTGAAGGAGCTGACCTCCTTCAAATACGTGGTGATCGGCAGCGGCCAGATCCGCTGACCTCCCCGCCAGGAAAGGACAGGAAAACGCGATGAGCGAGTGGAAAAAGGTAGAAGATCCCGTGAGCGGCGCTTCGGAGCCGGCCCCCCAAAAAGCGCAGGAGCCGGCCCCGGAAGAAACGACAGAACCAGCCCCCGCGCCGAAGAAGGAAGCCCCGTCCCCGGCCGAGCCGCCCTCCAGCACCCTGGGGCTGGAGCCGGAGGATATCCCCACCGGGGATGATGCGGATAAGACCCCCGCTCCCCGGGTCAGCGAGCCCAAGCCCCCCGCCTCCAAGCGGTACACCGCCGCCGGCCGGCGGAAGGGCCATTTCCGGTACGCCGCCCCCCTGGGCCTTTTGGTGATCCTCCTGGCCCTCACCGGCGTGGTGTCCCTGATCGTTTTAGGTGTCAACGGCATCCGAAAGGCCGTCGATGACACCGAAGTCAAGGCGGAAATTTTCGAGTTTCTCGAGCCGGTGACCGCCAATCAGCCGGTCACCGCCTTCACCGACATCAACGCCACCGAGCAGGATGCCCTCATTATGGCCGCCGTCTGGAAAATCACCAACCAGGAGAATATCCGCATGCTCCGGGAAAAGGACGATGTCTGCTCCTACGCCCAGACCGACGACGGATCCGGCCGGATCATCGTCCCCCTGTCGGAAATCAACGAGGCTTACGCCTCCCTGTTCGGCCCCGACGCCAAGCCCTATCACCACAACATCGGCGACGAGGGGCTCAGCTTCTCCTTCGAGTACAAGGCGGAGGAGAACTGCTATTACGTCCCCCTCATGCCCAATACCCCTGGTTCCGAGCCGGTGGCCGGCGAGCTGAAAAAGAAGGGGAAAACCTATACCCTGCAGGTTGGCTATGTGCCGGTGACCAAGATCGGCGTGGACGAAAAGGGCAAAACGATCACGCCCACCATCGACATGGCGGAATCGTCTCAGTATTACACTGTACAGAAGACCGACGACGGCTGGATGCTGACCGCCGTCTCCGACACCAAGCCTTGAACAAAAAGATCCGCGCCGTCCGATCGGACGGCGCGGATCTTTTTGTTCAAGAGGCCGTTCGCATCCCCAGCACACCCAGCAGGTGGAGCGCCTGGACGCAGTCCCGGAAGCCCTGGCGGTATAGAGCCCCTTGCAGCAGTCCCGCCGCCCTGCCCTCCGCCTCCAGATAGTCGCGGAGATTGAGGCAGTCTCCGCCGCTGATGGACAAGTCCTCCTCGTGGCTCACAATCGGGTCGATGCGGCTGTACAATTCCCGGCTTTGTTCCCAGGCCATGGCGTACTCGCCCTTCTGCCGCAGAAGATCGTCCATCACCTCGCCCAGCCGGTTTTCCAGCAATTCCTCGATATCCGCCGTAAAGCTATGCATGGTTTTTTTCTTCCCTTCTGTTTTCATGTCCAGCCATGCTTGAAAGTACCGACGGCATATGGTATAGTATTTATGCCTCCTGTTCTTTTGAGCATGGCTGGTGTGGGGAAGCGGTGTTGCCTTTGGCTTGGAGGCACCGCTTCCTTCATTTTTTGAGGCTGCCGTGCACAATGGAAATCCCTTGTCGCACGATTTCCGACCGGGAAACGTCCAGCGTTTTTGCCGCTTCATCCAACTTCCTGACCGATTCGTCGTCTAATCGCACCCGGAACATCACGGCTTTGGGATTGTTTGTCGGTCGCCCCATCTTCTTTTGTCCGCTAATGCTTGCACCTCCATTCTGTAGCGACATTTATATTGTAGCTAATGTAGCGACATATGTCAATCGTTTTAAAATAACGTGGAAAACTTTCACAATATCCTATCGGGCTTGGTGTTGGTATGCGGGGCACCCCCCCGCGTCCCTATGCTGCCAATGTGGCACCCGCACCCCTTCTTTTCCTTTTCCAGAAAAAGAAAAGAAGGGGGAGAAAAGAAAAAGCCTTAACCCACAGACGCGCAAGAAAAGAACACGTCGCATAAAAGCGTTCTTATCCACCTAAGTGAGCGCTCGCGCCTAAAGGCGCTATAGTGCGCAACAGCGCCTATCTGCTAGAAGCGTGTCCTTTTCCCGCGCTACGAGCGCGCTGACGCGCGTAGTATGCCTGGGTGCGCACCCTAGTTGTACAATTCAGCATGGTCTCCCCGCCTTACGACGTGGAGCCCTATCCATCGAAAAGGGTGGTTCGCAACCCCCATGGCTATCTTGCGTGGCGGCTTTGTAGGGGCGAGCATCGCTCGCCCGCAAGACAGCGCTCCATCTCGCCCACACCCAACAGCCTGTGGCGTCCTTCCTACGGATCCCGTATGGGCTCGGCGGCCTAAGCCGGCGAGACCGGCAGAGACAGAGCGTCCACCCTTGTCTTTTGATACTCCTCATGCAGTGCAGCCCCTGGAGAGTTGGTCGCCCGACTTTTCGGTGCGTGTGGTTACGCAGGCGCGAGGCGGGGCTGGTAGCAAGCAGAACGGGCTGCCGCATGGTTATTAGCGGGCGTACCGGCGGCGACACGAGCGCTAAAAGTTTCTATTTTTCTTATAAGGGATCAAAGCCCGCAGCGACACAGGGGTTTTAATAAGGTTTTATTTCCTCTATGGGGGGACGAAGAACGGGGCGCAGCCACGTTCTTCCAGTGGGGGGTATCCCCCCACGCCCGCCGGATGGTTCCCCTAAGGCTTTTTCTTTCTCCCCCATCTTTCTTTTTCACGCACGAAAAAGAAAGATGGGGTGCGGGGTGCCTCACAGGCACAACCAGCTCGCGGGGCAGTCCCCCGCATACCAACCCCAAGCCCGATAGAGTAACATCTATAAATCCCACACCCATTTCAACCCCAATGGTAAAAAATCCTCCCGTTTTCCGTAAGAATTTGCAAGACCGCCGCCTCCAAATGCGGTAGAATAACCTCACGCCGTAAACGGAAATCCAAGATTTCCGACGGCTGAGAGAACATGGAACCGCTCCGAAACGGTCAAAGCCGTTTCGGACCAAGGAGGGCAGCGCTCCGCGCCGCCTTGCGGTATAGTGGTTCCAACGCTGAAAAAGAGTGCAAAGGAGTGCGGTTTCTATGCAAGCGAGAGCCTGGTTGAACGCCCTGCGGGACGCCCCCCGCAAAAAGCCCCTGCCGGTTCTGTCTTTTCCCTGTGTCAGCCTGCTGAACATCACCGTCAAAGACCTGATCGCCGACAGCGGCCTCCAGGCGGAAGGCATGCGCCGCGTCGCCGAACGGGCGGACGCCGCCGCCGCGGTCAGCTTTATGGATCTCTCGGTGGAAGCCGAGGCCTTCGGCTGCCCCATACGGATTTCCGACGACGAGGTGCCCACCGTTACCGGCGCCGTCATCACCTCGGAGGAGGAGGCCCGCGCCCTTCCGGTTCCAGAGGTGGGCGCGGGGCGCACCGGCCGCTGTATCGAGGCCATCGAAAAGGCCGCGGCGCTCATTACCGACCGGCCCGTGTTCGCCGGGGTCATCGGCCCCTTCTCCCTGGCCGGCCGCCTGATGGACGTCACCGAGGCCCTGGTCAACTGTTATACGGAGCCCGATATGGTGCACCTCGCCATGCGCAAGGCCACCGATTTCCTCACCGCCTATATCCGCGCCTATAAGGAGCGCACCGGCGCCGCCGGCGTGGTCATGGCCGAACCCTTGACCGGTCTGCTCTCCCCCGATATGGCCGCCCAGTTCTCCGAGCCCTATGTCCGGGAAATCATCGAGGCCGTCCAGGACGACGATTTCCTGGTGATTTACCATAATTGCGGCAACAATACCATCCAGATGATCGATTCCATTCTGCGCACCGGTGCCGCCGCCTACCATTTCGGCAACGCCATCGACATGGCGGCCATGCTGCCCCATATTCCGGCGGACACGGTGGCCATGGGCAACCTGGATCCCGCCGGGCAGTTCCGTAACGGCACCCCCGCCTCCGTGCGGGAGGAAACCCTCCGCCTGATGGCCGCCTGCTGCCCCGGTTATCCCAATTTCGTGGTCTCCTCCGGCTGCGACATCCCCCCCGCCTCCCCCTGGGAGAACATCGACGCCTTCTTCGCCGCCGCGAACGAGTATTACGACAGCCTCTGAACAGCCCGCTTGCAGCGTCGAACGCTGTAAGCGACGCCCTAAAAAACCACTTGCGGACCACGCTTTATGGCCCGCAAGTGGTTTTTCTCAGTCTATTTGTATAGCCAAGCATTGTGCAACAAGTCCGGATTTCCTCCTCTTCACCGTCCGGGTGATCGCGCTTACGCCTCCTCCAGCTGCTTGCGGCAGCTTTGCAGCGCCTGTTTCTGCGCCTCGCTGACGGTCGGATACTGGGGATCCAGCCCCTCCAGCGTCCGCACCACGATTTCCGAAATCAGCAGCCGGGCGAACCACTTTTTATCCGCCGGGATGACGTACCAGGGCGCGGCCTTGGAGGCCGTGGCGTTGATGCAGTCCTCGTACGCCGCCATATACTCGTCCCAGTGGGCCCGCTCCGCGATATCGGCGGCGGAGAACTTCCAGTTCTTCGCCTCGTTGTCGATCCGGGCGAGAAACCGCTTTTTCTGCTCGTCCTTGGAGATGTCCAGGAAAAACTTGACCACCGTCACTCCGTTTTCCGACAGATACCGCTCGTAATCCCGCAGCTGGCGGTACCGCTTCTCCCAGATGTCCTCGGTCAGGCAGCGGGAGGGCAGCTTCTGCTGAAACGGCAGGTTGTGCACCTTGCCCACCAGCACCTCCTCGTAGTAGGAGCGGTTGAATATCCCGATGTTTCCCCGCTCGGGCAGGCAGCGGTGGATCCGCCAGAGGTAGTCGTGATCCAGCTCCTCCGCCGACGGCTGCTTGAAGCTGTAGACCTGCACCCCCTGCGGGTTGAGACCGCTCATCACATGCTTGACCGCCCCGTCCTTCCCCGCCGAATCCATGGCCTGGAACACCAGCAGCAAGGCCTCCCTGTCCTGGGCGTAAAATTTATCCTGCAGCACGGCCATCCGCTCCACGTTGCGGCGCAGCTGCTTGCGCGCGTCCTCCTTGTCGGAAAATCCGTCGGTGTCCGCCGTGTCGAATTTGCCGATGGAAAAGCTGTCCCGTTTGGTAAAACAGTACTTCTTGATGTCCATGTCCGTCCTCCCCTGTCTTATTCCTGGATATAGTCCTGCACGGCGTTCAGCAGCCGCACCCCCAGCGTCACCGTCATGGAAAGCCCGTCGGGCACGTATTCCTCCCGCTCCACCGCGCCCTCCCGGCGGCACCGCTCGGCCAGCGCCCCCTGGGAGAAGGGAAGCAGCAGCGTCACCCGCCGCCGGTCGGGTGGCAGGGCGGCCGCCACCGCTTCGAGCAGCGCGGGCAGCCCCTCCCCGGTTTTGGCGCTGATGCGCAGCGCCCTTCCCACGTCGGGCAGAGCCGCCGCCGCGTCGCACTTGTTGAGTACCGGCAGGATCGGCCGGTCGGCGCACCCCAGCTCGGCCAGCAGCTCGCGGGTGACCGCCAAATGCTCCTCCGCCTCCGGGCTGGACGCGTCGCAGATGTTGAGGATGAGATCCGCCTCCACCGCCTCCTCCAGGGTGGAGCGGAAGGCCTTGACCAGATGATGGGGCAGCCGGCGCACAAAGCCCACCGTGTCCACCAGCAGCACCTCCCGCCCGTCGGGGAGTTTCAGCGCCCGGGAGGTGGGATCCAGGGTGGCGAACAGCTTGTCCTCCGCGAGCACCCCCGCATCGGTCAGGGTGTTGAGCAGGGTGGACTTGCCCGCGTTGGTGTAGCCCACGATGGCCACCGTGCACACTCCGTCCTTCCTCCGGCGGGCCCGGCGATGCTCCCGCCGGTTCTCCACCGCCTCCAGCTGCTCCTTCAGCGCGTGAATCCGGCGGCGGATATGCCGCCGATCGCTTTCCAGCTTGGTTTCGCCGGGGCCCCTGGTGCCGATGCCGCCGCCCAGCCGGGACAGGGCGGTTCCCTGCCCCGCCAGCCGGGGCAGCAGGTATTCCAGCTGGGCCAGCTCCACCTGCAGCCTCCCCTCTGCCGAACGGGCCCGGGCGGCAAAAATGTCCAGAATCAGGGTGGTGCGATCCACCACCCGGCAGGGCAGCGCGTCGGTGAGATTCCGGTGCTGGGTGGCGGACAGCTCCAGGTCGAAAATCACCAGGTCCACCCCGGTGTTTTCGCACACCTCGCGCAGCTCCTCCAGCCGCCCGCTGCCGATGCAGGTGGCCTTGTCGGGTGCTTCCCGCTTCTGGATAAGCCGCCCGGTCACCCGGGCCCCCGCCGTGCGGGCCAGCTCCTCCAGCTCGTCCAGGGATATCTCCACGTCGAATTCCCCGGTGTCCAGGGACACCAGGATCGCCTCCTCCGGCGTTTCGTCGGCCAACGGCCGTTTGCTCTCTTCCAAATGGATGCTCCTGTTCTCCGAAGCCGCCGGCCGGTTCGATTCCGTGCGAAAAAACGCGCTGGAGGGCGAACCCCCGCGCCGGGCCGTTCGGTTTTGCTTGATTGTGTGCGGAAAAATGCGGAAAAATCCGCCTGTTCCGGGCCATATGACTGTTTTAGTATACCCCTTTCGTTGTGCATTGTCCATAGTATGAATTCCGAAATTTCGGGAAAATTCGGCAGCAAAAAAGCCCGCCCAACCTAGCCAATTCCCCGGCCCCTGTGGTACAATTAAATCTGTGTTAATAGATCCGGACACGGACACAAAATTGAAGGGGAAGTTGACAGTGGCTCACAACATTACCAGTGAAACGATTTTTGCAGAGCAGGACAAAGTGGCGCCCTTAAGCATCATCGCCTTGGAGAGCGCCAGGGAACTGGGCGAAAAAATCAACGCACACCTGACCGAATGGGCGCACAAAAGCGGCCGCACCGACGACACCTTTATGGTGGAGGCGGAATGCCCCCGGTTCTCCTCCGGAGACGGCAAGGGGATTATCAAATCCAGCATCCGCGGCGACGACTTGTTCATTCTGGTCGATGTTGGGAACTACAGCTGCACCTACAAAATGTTCGGCAAAGAGAACGCCATGTCGCCGGACGACCATTTCATGGATCTCAAGCGGATTATCCAGGCCACCAGCGGCAAGGCCCACCGCATCAACGTCATCATGCCCATCCTTTACGGCGGCCGCCAGCACCGGCGCAACTACCGGGAGTCCCTGGACTGCGCCGTGGCGCTGCAGGAACTGCGGAATATGGGCGTGTCCAACATCGTCACCTTTGACGCCCACGATCCCCGCGTCCACAACGCCATTCCCCTCATGGGCTTCGACAACGTCATGCCCTCCTACCAGGTGCTCAAGGCCCTGTTCCGGGCCGTCCCCGACCTGCAGCCCGACCGGGATCACCTGATGATCGTCTCCCCCGACGAGGGCGCCATGAACCGCAACATGTACTACGCCTCCTGCCTGGGGGTGGACCTGGGCATGTTCTATAAACGCCGGGACTACTCCACCGTGGTCAACGGCCGCAACCCCATCGTCGCCCACGAATACCTGGGCAACTCGGTGGAGGGCAAGGACATTTTCATCGCCGACGATATCATCGCCTCCGGCGAATCCATGCTGGACATCGCCTATGAGCTGAAAAAGCGCAAGGCGGGCCGCATCTTCACCTACGCCACCTACGCCACCTTCACCGCCGGGCTGGAGAGCTTCGACAAGGCGGTGGCCGACGGGGTGGTCAACGGGGTATTCGGCACCAACCTGACCTACCGGTCCCCCGAGCTACTGGGCCGCTCCTGGTTCCATGAGGTGGATGTGTCCAAATACATCGCCTACTTCATCGCCGCCCTCAACCACGAGGTGTCGGTCAGCGTCATCATCGATCCCCATGAAAAAATCAAGCAGCTGCTGGCCAAACGCAGCCGGTAAGCCTGCGAACGGAGGCTCCTCATGACTGAAACAATGGAAGCTGTCGCCCGCCTGAAGCGGGAACACCACGCCGTTATCGCGGCGCATACATACCAGTCCCCGGAAGTGCAGGCCTGCGCCGACATTCTGGGGGACAGCTTCGCCCTGGCCCAGAAGGCCGCCGCCACCGACGCGGACACGGTGTTTCTCTGCGGCGTCCGCTTCATGGCGGAGGGCATCAAGATTCTCAGCCCCGGCAAACGGGTCGTCCTGGTGGAGCCCACAGCCGACTGCCCCATGGCCCGGCAAATCGAGCCCGAGCGGGTGGCCGCATTCCGGCAGGAGCATCCGGACTATGCGGTGGTGGCCTACATCAACACCACCGCCGAACTCAAGGCGGTCAGCGACGTCTGCGTGACCTCCTCCTCCGCCCTGAAAATCGTGCGGGCCCTGCCGCAGCAAAATATCCTATTCATCCCCGATAAAAACCTGGGGGATTATGTGCGCCGGCAGGTGCCGGAAAAGCACATCGTTACCTGGGACGGCTACTGCCCGGTTCACGACGCCCTGACGGCGGAGGATGTACGCCGGGCCAAGGCCTCCCATCCCGGCGCCAAGGTGGCCATGCATCCCGAATGCACGCCCGACACCTTGAGTCTGGCAGACACCATCGGCTCCACGGCCGCCATCATTGACTATATCCGCGCCACCGACCAGCCGGTACTGGTGGCCACCGAGCGGGGCGTGGTGGATCGGCTGAGCCTCGACTATCCGGGCCGCCTCGTCCAGATCGCCGAAGACAAGCTGGTCTGCCCGGACATGAAGCGCACCACCGTCGACACCCTGCTGGCTGCCATGGAAGGCCGCGGCGGGGAGGTCATCGAGATGGACGCCGCCCTGATGGACGCCGCCCGGGCCAGCCTGACCAACATGATCACGCTGGGCGCCTGACGCTTTGCATCCCGCGCGTGCGGTATATCGACAAAAGGCTGTTTCCCACGGGGAGGCAGCTTTTTTGCAGAATAAAAAGGCTGGCGGGCCCGCGGGGCGCCCGCGATGGAAAGGAACGACGACTCCATGAACGATTACGACGTATTGATTGCCGGAAGCGGCGTGGCGGGCCTGTACGCCGCGCTCAATTTCGCGCCGGATGTACGGGTGCTGGTGCTGTCCAAGCGGGAGCTGACCCTGTGCAATAGCTTCCTGGCCCAGGGCGGCGTGGCCGCGGTGGTGGACAAGGAGAACGACGACTACCGCCTGCATATCGCGGACACCCTGATTGCGGGCGGCTATAAAAACGACCTGCGCAGCCTGGAAATCCTGGTCAACGAGGGCCCCGAGGACGTGCTGCGGCTCATCAAGGAGATGGGGGTGGACTTCGACCGGGATTCCCAGCATCACATCGCCATGACGCTGGAGGGCGGGCATTCCCGCCGCCGCATCCTTCATCACAAGGATTCCACCGGCCGGGAAATCACCGAGAAGCTGCTGGCCATGGCCCAGAGCAAGCCCAACATCTCGTTTCTGGAATACGCCCAGCTGGCCACCCTGACCCCGGCGGACGGCGGCTTCTGGGCGGGGCTGCTGGTAGGGGACGAATACCGCAGCCTGACCTGCTCCTACTGCGTGCTGTGCACCGGCGGCATCGGCCGGGTGTACCCCTACACCACCAATTCCGCCATCGCCACCGGCGACGGCATCACCCTGGCCTATGAGCTGGGCGCGCGGATCAAAAATCTGCGGTACGTCCAGTTCCATCCCACCGCCTTCGCGGCAGCCCAGGGGCGGGAGCGGTTCCTGATTTCCGAAGCGGTGCGGGGCGAGGGCGCCTTATTGCTCAACTGCGATAAAGAGCGGTTCATGAGCCGCTACGACAAACGGGGCGAACTGGCCCCCCGGGACGTGGTGTCCCGCAGCATCATGAAGGAGGCCGCCCGCACGGGCAGCGAGGACTTCTATCTGGATATCCGGTTCCGTGGGGAGGCGTTCATCAAGAACCACTTCCCCATGATTTATCAGCGGTGCCTGGAGGAGGGGGTGGACATCACCAAGGAATGCATCCCCGTGTTCCCCTGCCAGCATTACCTGATGGGCGGCATCGATGTCAATGTCTACGGCGACACCACGGTGGACAGGCTGTACGCCGCCGGGGAATGCTCCCACACCGGTGTCCACGGCCTCAACCGGCTGGCCAGCAACTCCCTGCTGGAGGCGCTGGTCTTCGCCCGGCGCACCACCTACGACATCAGCCGCCGGATGCGCCATGAGAGCAGCGGTGTCACCGCCCCCGCCCCGGAAAAGCCGGCGGGCGGGCGGACGCTGGAGCCGGGACACCGTACCCGCATCCGCGCCATCATGCAGAAGGCCTGGTTCGTTATTCCCGACTACGACGCCGTGGAATCAGGGCTGAAGGAGGCCCGGGCCATCCTGGAGGATCTGAAAACCGGCGGCTATGCGCTATCCGCCGACTACATCGAGGCCAAGAGCCTGGCCACCGTCTGCGTCATCATATTAAGCGAGGTCATGCGGGAAAGAGAAACCCCCGCCACCCCGTAATTTCATCAAACGTATCAAGGAGGTTTTGTCATGCTGCTGCCCCAATTCTATGTGGACGACATCATTAAAACCGCGCTGCAGGAGGACATCAATTATCTGGACACCACCACCGATTTGATGATCCCGGCCACCGCCCGCTCCACCGCCCGCTTCATGGCCAAGGCGGAGGGTGTGGTCTGCGGACTGGAGGTTGCCCTGCGGGTCTTCGAGCTGCTGGATCCCACCTTCTCGTATGAAATCCGGCTGCCGGAGGGAAGTCGGGTGGCGTACGGCGACATCATTGCCGAGCTGGAGGGCTCCACCCGCTGCCTGCTCAAGGGGGAGCGAACGGCCCTCAACCTCCTGCAGCACATGTCGGGAGTGGCGAGCGCCACCGACCGGTATGTCCGGCTGGTGGAGGGAACCCGCGCGGCCATCACCGACACCCGCAAGACCCTGCCCGGCCTGCGCGCCCTGCAGAAATACGCGGTGACGGTGGGCGGCGGGAAAAACCACCGCTTCAACCTGTCCGACGGCGCCATGCTCAAGGACAATCACATCGACGCGGCCGGCGGCATCCCCCAGGCGGTGGCGGCCATCCGGGAAAAGCTGGGCCATATGGTCAAGCTGGAGGTGGAGACCCGCAACCTGGACGAGGTGCGGCAGGCGCTGGAGGCCGGGGCGGACGTCATCATGCTGGACAACATGGACTGCCCCACTATGAAGGCGGCGGTGGATCTCGTCGCCGGGCGGGCCCTGCTGGAGGCCAGCGGCGGCATCACCGACGAGACGCTGCGCGCCGTGGCGGAAACCGGCGTGGACATTGTGTCCATCGGCGCACTGACCCATTCAGTGAAGGCCCTGGACATTTCCATGAAGATTCGATAAGCCGACAAAACGGCCCCATGCCAAAGACTTGGCATGGGGCCGTTTTGTCATGTGTGGTTTACGTCTGGTTAAACCGGGCCAGGAACGCGCGGGTGCGCTCGCTTTGGGGATTCTCGATGACCTGGCGGGGATCCCCCTCCTCCACGATAACGCCGCCGTCCATGAAAATCACCCGGTCGGACACGTCGCGGGCAAAGGCCATCTCGTGGGTCACCACCACCATGGTCATCTTCTCCTCAGCCAGCGACCGGATGACCTTGAGGATTTCTCCGGTCAGCTCGGGATCCAGGGCGGAGGTGGGCTCGTCAAAAAACAGGATGTCCGGATGCATGGCCAGCGCCCGGGCGATGGCCACCCGCTGCTGCTGCCCGCCGGACAACTCGCAGGGATACGCGTCCGCCTTGTCGGAAAGCCCCACCTTCTCGAGCAGGGCCGTCGCCTCCCGGCGGGCCTCGTCCTTGCTTCGCCCAGCCACCCGGACGGGGGCTTCGGTCAGGTTCTGCATCACCGACATATGGGGAAACAGATTGAAGTTCTGAAACACCAGCCCAAACCGGCGGCGGATCTGCTGCAGCACCGGCCCGGGGCTGTACACGCAGCGGTTTGCCCGCTCGCCGGCGGCCATGGACACCATGGTCAAATCCTCATACGCGATACAGCCGGTATCCACCCGCTCCAGCAGGGTCAGGCAGCGCAGGAGGGTGGATTTGCCGGAGCCGGACGGGCCGATGATGGACAGCACTTCCCCCTGGCGCACCTCAAAGGTGATCCCCTGGAGCACCTCGTTTTTCCCAAACGCCTTGCAGACGTCCTTCACGCTCAGCAAACTCATGGACAGGCCCCTCCTTTCCTCACGTATAGTAATTGAATTTCTTTTCCGCCAGATTGAAACCGAGGTTGACCACCGCATTCATCACCAGATAGAAAATACCGGCGACAAATATGGGCAGGATCGAAAAGGTGCGGCTGGAGGTACTCTGCGCAAACTGGAACAGCTCCGCCACGCCGATGGTCTGGGCCAGGGCGGTATCCTTGACCAGGGTCATAAATTCGTTGCTCATGGGCGGCAGCACCTTCTTGACCACCTGGGGCAGCACGATGCGGAAGAAGGTATGGGTGCGGGACAGGCCCAGCACGTTGGCTGCCTCCCGCTGCCCCAAGGGGACGCTTTCGATGCCGCCTCGGTAGATTTCCGCGAAATACGCCGCGTAATTGAGGGTAAACGCCACGATAGCGGCCTGAAACCGGGTCAGATGAATCCCGATGAGATCCGGCGCGAAGTAGAAGAAAATCAGCTGCAGGATTAGGGGTGTTCCCCGCATCACCAGCAGGTACGCCTGGATAATCCAGCTGATGATTTTGATTTTGGACATCCGCCCCACAGCCACCAGCATCCCCAGCGGCAGGGCAAAGGCCAGCGTCAGAACAAACACCAGCAGGGTCATTTTGGATGCGTCCAGCATATGGAGAAGCATCTCGGCAATTTGATTCCAACTCATGAGGTTCCCCCATTCCGCCGCGCGCGGGCGGCACCAATACTGCTCAAAACATAAGGGCAGGCGGCTGCCTGCCCTTATGGAAACGCCTAACCGTTATTCCGCTTTGCTCGCGGTGTCCTTAACGAGCTGATCCCGGTGGCTGGTGTAGTATTTGGCCACCACTTCATCCATGATGACAGCGTCGCCGCCGTTGGCTCCCTTACCCAGATCGTTGAGCGCCAGCACGTTGTTGGCCACCTGGATGGGGCCCTCGCCCTTCAGGCTGGCTTTCAGCTCGGGCTTGGCCTCCAGCGCATCCAGGGCGGAGGAGCCTTTCTGCAGCACCACGGTTTTGTCCTTCAGATCGGCCAGCGTCTTGATGGGTGAATCCTTGAGGACCACCACGACCTGCTTGTTGACCATATAGGGGAAGGACAGCGTCATGGCTTCCTCCCGCTCGGGCAGGGAGGTGAAACCGTTCCAGATGCAGTCGATTTTGCCGCTGCTGAGCTCGCTGTCCTTGGCGTCCCAGCTGATGGGCTGCGTTACCAGCGTGACGCCCATCTTTTCGCAGACCTTTTTGGCCACGTCGATGTCAAAGCCCACCACGTCCATACCGTTCTCCGAGCGGAAGCCCATGGGCGGGAAGCTGTCGTCCAGGCCGAGGGTAAACACGCCCTTGTCCTTCACCTTCTGCAGGGAATCGTCGGTGGCGCCGGACGGGGTGAAGGTGGTGGGAACAATCGATTTGTCCTCGCCAAACCACTCCTTGCTGATAGCGGACAAAGTGCCGTCCTTCTGGAGCTCTACCAGAATCCGCTGCACCTCGTCGCGCAGCGTCTCGTTGCCCTTTTTGAATCCGATGACGTAGTGTTCATCCTTCAGGGTTTCGTCTAGGATCCGGTACTCCTTCTTGGAACCGGCGGCGCCGCAGCCGGCCAGCAGCGAAGCGCCCAACAGGGCCGCCAGAGCGGCGGCAGCCAACTTCTTAATCTTCACTTTGCTCTCCTCCTCCTATTTCCGGCGGGATATCCGCCGGGAAAGCCGCCTGACAGCGGCTTTTTTAGACAATTTAACCTTTTTTATGATACACTATCCTGCTAACAAAGTAAAGTGGTAAAAATTCATAAAGTTCCCGGAGGGCCGAAAGGATTCCCCGGTTTTTCCGTCGGATACCGGGGCGGAGAGGAGGCACCGTCCGCCTGCGCGGAAACCATTTCCAAGAATTCGATAGATAATCAAAGAAAATGTTAGAATATAGAAGAAAACGAGAGATAAATCGTTCTATTCTCTATTCAATGTCCGCGGAAGATAAAAAACCAATTTGAGGTTCACGTGACCATGTGATATAATGCAATAGAACTTGAAAAGAGGTCGACATACTGTAAGAGAAAGAAGGTGTGACCATGGCACAAGTGCTACCCGGCACCACGCTGCCGCTTCCCGAGGAGGCGGCCGACAACGCCTTTTCGGTTCTGACTCCGATTTTTGCGGTATCCGGCGGCGGGCTGCTGCTGTCCCAGCTGACCGAGATGACCGGGCTGAGCCCCACGACCATTCAGAACTGGGTCAAACGCGGCTGGGTGTCCAAGCCGGTCAACAAAAAGTACGGCGAGCTGCAGGTGGCCCGGATTCTTCTGATCAACCTTCTGCGCCCCGCCATGCAGCTCGACAAAATAGCGGCATTGCTGTCCTATGTCAACGGCAGCGTGGAGGATCGATCCGATGACATTATCCCCGAACCCGCCCTATATAATATGGTATGCGCGGGCCTGTTTGCCATGGAGCGGGAGAGAACCATCCATCACGAGTTTGTCATAACCCTCATCGGTGCGCAACTTGAGGGTTATGAGGGACCCGTGCTAGGCGCCAAGGAGCGCCTGTCCGACGCGCTTGCCGTCATGCTGCTCAACATAGCGGCCGCTACCCTGATGCAGCAGGCTGACGCGATTTACGAACAGATGTGCCCCATGCGCTGATCGACCGACGGATCCCTCCATTGTCGACAATGCGCCGGCGGTTCCGTTTTCCGGCGAGAACGGAACCGGCCACCCCACGCAAACCAAGCAGTCGCCGGAGAAAAGGAGCCTAACATGTTAGACTGGTGGAACGCCCTGCAGCCCCTGCAGCAAATTCTCTATGTCGTCGCCATTCCCGCCACGCTCATCTTGCTGCTGCAGACCATTCTGACCCTCATCGGCTTTACCCAGGACGGGGGCGGTGATGTCGATCACGACGGCAGCTTCGACCATGACGGCGGCTTGGATCATGACGGCTCCCTGGATCACGGGGATTTGGATCACGGCGGCTGCGAACAGGATCACGATTTCGGCCATGACGCAAACAGCCAAGGCGCCGAGCATTCCGGCGACTGGCATCTGATTACCGTGCGGGGAGTCGTCGCCTTCCTGACCCTTTTCGGCTGGGTAGGCATCGCCCTGCTGGATATGCATGTGCCCGCCGTTCTATCCATCTTCCTCGCCCTGGTGGCCGGATTCATCGCCATGTTCGTGGTGGCCATCCTGCTCAAGGTCGCCAACGACCTGCAGCAGAGCGGCAACCTGGACACGATGAACGCCATCGGGCTGACAGGCGAGGTCTATGTCCCGATTCTGGAAAACGCCAAAGGCAAGGTGACCCTGATTGTGCAGGAACGCTTTACCGAGATGGATGCCATCTGCCCAGCCGGGCCGCTGAAAACCGGCCAGCGGGTACAGGTGACCGGCGTCGTGGAAAACGACGTGCTGGTGGTGGCCCCCATCGACTGATTCCCATCGTCTCACAGGGGGGCTGTCCCCCATTGATAAAAAAGGAGTGTAGAGTATGAAACCAATCCTCGCGGCATCCATCCCTCCGAGCGTGATCGTGGTGGCCATCGTGGCCGTGCTCATCTTGTTCAGCGTCATTCTGTTCATCCTGTCGCGGTACCGCCGCTGCCCCTCCGACAAGGTCATGGTCATCTACGGTAAGGTCGGCACCAACAAGGACGGCACCGCCCGCAGCGCCAAATGCATCCACGGCGGCGCCGCGTTCATCAAGCCCATCGTCCAGGCGTACGAGTACATGGATCTGACCCCCATGTCCATCAGCGTGGATCTGAAAAATGCCCTGTCCCGCCAGAACATCCGCATCGACGTGCCCGCCCGGTTTACCGTCGGCATTTCCACCGAACCGGGCACCATGCAGAACGCGGCCGAGCGGCTGCTGGGTCTGAAGCTGGTGGAGGTACAAGAGCTGGCTAAGGACATCATTTTCGGCCAGATGCGTCTGATTATCGCCACCATGCAGATTGAGGAAATCAACACCGACCGCGACAAATTCCTGGAAGCCGTGTCCTCCTGCGTGGAGAGCGAGCTGCGGAAAATCGGCCTGCGGCTCATTAACGTGAACGTCACCGACATCAGCGACGAGTCCGGCTACATCGAGGCCCTTGGTAAGGAAGCGGCCGCCAAGGCCATCAACGAAGCCCGTATCCAGGTGGCCGAGCGGAACCGCGAAGGCTCCATCGGCGAGGCCAATGCCGTGCGCGACCAGCGTATCTCCGTGGCCGCGGCCAACGCCACCGCCGTGGACGGCGAAAACAAATCCAAGGCCGACGTGGCCAAGTCCGATGCCACCCGCCGCGAAATGGAAGCCGAGTCCCTGCGCCGCGCGGTGACCGCCGAGAAGCTGGCCGAGGCCAAGGCGAAGGAAGAGGCCTACGCGGCCGAGGAACAGGCGGAAAAGGCCCGTGCCGCCCGCGAATTGGCCACCCAGCAGGCCGACATCATCGTCAACGCGCAGATCGAGAAGGAAAAGCTGGTCCTGGAAGCCGAGGCCGAGGCCGAGCAGTCCCGCCGGCTGGCCAAGGGTGAGGCCGACGCAATTTACGCCAAGATGGAAGCGCAGGCCCGCGGTATTCAGGAAATCCTGTCCAAGCAGGCGGCCGGTTTCTCCGATATCGTCAAGGCGGCGGGCAGTTCTCAGGAAGCCGTGCAGCTGCTGCTGGCGGATAAGATTGAGGAACTGACCAAGATCCAGGTGGAGGCCGTCAAGAACCTGAACATCGACAAGATCACCGTCTGGGACAGCATGAACGGCGAGGGCGGAAGCCCCACCACCGCGAATTTTCTGTCCGGCATGATGAAATCCATCCCGCCCATCAGCGAGACCTTCAAGATGGCCGGCCTGCAGATTCCCACCTTCCTGGGCAAGGAGCTGGAGGAGAAGGAGACGGTTCCCGCAGAGGACGCGGCGGATAAGCCGGAAACTTGAACCGTCCGTTAAGCAGAGGGAGGGGCGGCGCGCCCCCGCTTGGAGAACAAGTTCGGCATACGCCGAATATGTTCTCCAAGCGGGACAAAACCGAAAATTTCGGTTTTGTCGCCTGCGGGCGGGTTGATTGTTGCGCGGAGAGGGGAACCCTGACGGTTCCCCCTCCACACCTCCCCTTCCCTCCGATACTTATTTGGCAATAGCTAGGGAGGGGCGGCGCGCCCCTCCCTTTTTGTATCCATTTTTGGCGGGAAGCCGCCGGAAAGTGAGTATGGCACATGTTTGATCGAGGGTATATCAAATCCATGGCGCGCTGGCGGCTGCAAACCGAGAGGAGCAACGCCATTCTGGCCGCTCTGGCCGCTTTGCTCTGTGGCGCTTCTCTCAGCGGCGGCGTGCAATTTCGCCTGCAGCTGAACGGCTCCGAGGAATCCGCCCGGTTCGCTGCCGTATTTCTGCCCCTGTTCCTGATTCTCGGCCTGGTGAGCGTGGTGTACAGCGTTTTTCTCGGCAATGTCATCCACACCGGGCTGCGCGGATGGTTTATGCGGTATTCCCGCGGGGAGAACGCGCGGGCCGGCGAGGTATTCGCCAGCTTTCGCATCTATCTCCCCAGCATGACCACCGCCCTGCTGCGGGACGTGTTCGTGTTCCTGTGGAGCCTGCTGTTCATCATCCCCGGTATTGTCATGAGCTATGCCTACAGCATGGCCGACTACATCATCTACGAAAATCCCAACCTGTCTCCCAGCCGGGCGCTGCAGATGAGCAAGGCCATGACCCAGGGGCATAAGGGCGATCTGTTCATCTTTGACCTGAGCTTTTTCGGCTGGATGCTGCTCAGCGGGCTGACCTGCGGCATTCTCGGCATCGTGTACGTCAACCCCTACATGTACACCGCCCACGCGGGGCTGTATGACGCGCTCAAGGACAATGCCATCCGACAGGGCATTCTCCGCTGGGAGGATTTCGGCCAGCTGCCCCCTCCCCCCGTGGAGCCTCCCGTTCCGCCTTACGGCTATCCCCAATATTGAGGTGAATCATGCGTATCTGTTCCAACTGCGGCCTGAGTCACGACGAGGGAGCGTCCCGCTGCCGCCGGTGCGGCAGCCCGCTTGTAAAAGCGGAGATTGCCGCTCCCGTTAAGCCGCCGGAGCCGGACGCGCTGGTACGGTTCTGTCCCCGCTGCGGGCTGAGCAACCCGGAGAAAAGCGTGATTTGCCGGGACTGCGGCGCCTCGCTGAAGAAAATTCGGCCGGTCAGCGGACAGCAGGCTGTCGAAAGAATCAGCCGGAAAATCATCCGGCGGATGTACTGGTTCGACACGCTGCGTGTCCCGTATCTCATCGCCTGTGGCGTAACGGCCGCCGCCGCGCTGGGTTCGCTCATCGTCTTTCCCTCGCCTTTGACGCTTCCTTCCCTCTTGCTGAGCGTCCTGGGCGGTTTGTGCCGGCTGCTCGAAGACGTTGGGTTTTCGGATCGATACTGGTATATCGACGTGGACGCCGGGCCGAACTATTACTACTACCAATGGGGCGCGATCGGTGCGCTGATCCTGTGGGTCGGCGGCCTAGTCACCCTTATTCTCAGCTGGATATACCACTAAAAACAGCCCCGGGAAAAATCCCGGGGCTGTCAGCTTGTCGAAAAAGTCCGGCTCGCGCCGTCCATTTACGTCAAGCTGAGCAAAAGTGGGAAAAATCGAACGATTTTCCCCACTTTTGACGCCTGCGGGCGGGTGATTGTTGCGCGAGGAGGGAACCCTGACGGTTCCCCCTCACACTCCCCCTCCCTCCGCTATACTTTTTCGACAGTCTCACAGCCCCGGGAAAAATCCCGGGGCTGTTTTCTATGTCTCCGTCTCCAGCGCTTTCGGCCGGCAGACCGCGCCGCCGAAGATGACCGCGCCGGTGGGTTGGTCCACCAGGGCGCAGAAGAAAGGGCGATCCAGCCGCAGGGTATGCTCTTCCAGGCTGTTCGGGCGGGCGGCGCCCGCCTTCATCTCCACGTCGGTGGCCGCGGCGGCCAGCACGCCGGCCTCGCTGACCTCCAGCGCGGTGTTATGCTGCACGATGTCGATATAGGGCCGCAGGGGGCCGGTGGGCTTGACCATGCGGGAGAAGTCGGCGGCCAGGGAATCGAAGGCATCGGTCATGCCCAGCTTCACCAGCGTGTCCTTCAAATTCTCTTTATAAGAAACCGTGAACCGGGGCAGGGTCAGATGCAGCCGGTCGCACCGGCCTTCCGCCGCGATCAGCTCGCACAGATCCGCTGGCTTCAGCCCGGCGATCCACTCCGTCAGGGCCACCGTACCGGTCTTCTTGGGTAAAACCAGCACCATGGCCGTTCGGTGGTCGGCAAAGGGCAGGCGGGTGGCTTCGATCGCGTCGTCCTCATACCAGACGGCGTTTGACAGCGTCTGCGCCATCATCGGCAGGCTCCGGTTGCCTTCCGGCCCGTGAAAGACCCCGTCGCTCGTGCTGCGCAGCAGGAACGGATCCTCCCATTTGCCCTCATACAGCAGGGTGTTTATCAGCAGCATCAAATCGTCGGAGGAGAGAGGCGGCTTCACCAGGTCGGTGATCCGGCCGGCGGTCTTGTCGGCCACCCAGTCGTTGATGCCCGGTATCGCGTCGTTGCTGAAGGCGATCCGCTCGACGCCCGCGTGAAAATAGGTGTCGTTGGCCTTCAAAAAAGCGGGCTGTACCTCGGAGGTAAAAGCCTGATTCAGCCAGATGCCGTTGGCCAGCTGGTACCCGCCGGCCAGCAGGGACTGCAGATCCCGGCTTCCCTTGTTGAGCGCCGCCGCGTCCTTCGCGCCGAGCAGCGACAGCATCTGCTCCTGCGTGTTCCCCGCCGCGCCGTTTGCCGTTATGGCCAGGGCCAGATACACGCTGGCCGGGGACACAAAGCCGTTTTGACCGGTTCGCTGCGTCTGCTGGATCAGCCGCAGGGCAAACGCGCCGTACCCGTTGGCGAAGCCGCTTGTCATCCGGTTCACCGGCTGGGGCGCGCTGTACCGGGTCGTCCGCTCCGCCGTGGAGCGGGCGGTGGTGGTTCCCGTTTTCTTCCCCGTGACGGTGAGGGGCGCTTCCGAGGTGGCGGCGCCATCCTCCGAGGATGCGGCGTCCGCCCGCGATACCGGCGCCGAAGCGTCGGCGTCCCCGTTTCCGCCCGGTACCGGCGCGCCGCAGGCCGCGAGGCCCAGACACAGCGCCGCCGCACAGCCGAGGCTCAGCCATTTCTTGTTCATGATACCCCTCCTGACATGTCCGTGATTGCTCTCATTCGTATAGTGAGAGAAATCGCCGGAAATGTTGCAGGAGCCGCTGGGAAAATTCCGCCGTTGTCAGCCCTCCACCGTCACCCGCACGCCGGCGGGCGCTTCAAAGCTGGTTTGCACGCTTCCGTCGGCGTTCCGCCGGTGCCGGACATGCAGGTCCCCGGCGGGCAGCGGATAGCTCCCCTCCGCCCAGTCCAGGTCGCCCAGCTGGGGACGCAGCCGGATATCCGTTCCTCCGGGAGCAGCCAGCTCCACCCCTAGGACGGCTTCGGCCAGGAAGGGCACCGGCCCCGCCGACCAGCCGTGGCAGAGGCTGTGCCGGAACCCACTGTAGCAATGGGCCCCGTTATCCCCGTGCACATCGCTCTCGCCGGGGTAGGGCAGCCGATCGATGGGTGAGGCCTTACACGCCCAATCCAGGTCAAAATCCTCCCAGAAGGTGGTGGCTCCCAGATCGAGCATGGCGCCGTAATAGGCACGCAGCATGTCCAGCGCCTGCGTCATATGGCCGCCCGCCGCCGCACCCCGCAGAATGTAATAGCTCATGAAGGTGGACAGGCCCCGGGGGCCGTCCAGCCGCAAGATTTCCCCCGCCCGCTCCGGGGGCAGCATACCCGCCAGGGCCAGCAGCGCGGCCGCGGGCTTGATCGACCCGCCGTCCCCGCCATAGGCCCGCAGCGCCGCTGCGCCCCGCTGGGCCCGACGGGCCGTGTCCTCGTCCTCCAGCAGGCGGCAAAGCACCGCCGCCGCGTCCATGGACAGCGCCGCCAGGGCCTGCACCCCGGCCCGGGCCTCCGGCATGCCATGGGTGGACCAGTCGAGAAAATAGTCATCCAGCGCCAGACGGCCGTCCGGCTCCACCTGGCGCAGAATCTGCGCCGTCAGGGCGCGTATGTACTCCCGGTGCTTGGCCGGGAAGGCCTTGTCCCCCGTGTACTGGTACCAGTCCCGCAGGATGAGCAGCCACCACATGGAATACGCCGGCATCCCGTTCATCCAGCCGGGCAGCGCCGCTTCCCCGCAGGCGGTGTCCAGGCTTTGCTCCAGCAGCGGCTCCCGCCCGAACAGGGCGCGGATGGCCAGCATTTCGGGATGGGTGTCCCCAATCCAGACCAGCCGATCCCGTTTGATCCCGTCCCACAGCCGGTTCTGCAGGCAGAGATGACAGGTATAGGCGGCCGTGTCATAGATGGCGTTCAGCCGGGTGTCGCTGCAGCGGAAGCTTCCTCGGTAAGGTACGTCCCGATAGACGAACACCGCCGGCGCGCTTTTGAGCTGGATGGACGCCTCTTCCTCGACAAGCTCGATGAGCAGGAACCGGAAGCCAGTCTCCCCAAAGGTCTGATCACTCAACGCGGGCAGCGGGACGGTAAAATCCCGCAGGGCGTGGTCGTTGCCCGCGTTCTTCTGCCCGAGACCGCTCAATGCCTCGCCGACCGACTCCCCGAAGCACAGGCGCACCCGCGGATAACTAGCGCCCGCCGCCTGCCAGTTCAGCAGCCGGACGCCGCCATGGAGCTCCCGGCCGTAATCCAGCAGCACCGCCGCCCGCTCGCCCCCGTCCCGGTTTTCCATCCGGACGGTCGCGCCCTCCCGCAGACGGATTTGCAGCTCGCCCGGCTGCAGCAGGGCGTCCGCCCCTTCCACACGGCCGCGGGTCAGGATGACACGGGCCGGGGGCACCAGCACCCGCCGGCGGGTGTCCTCCTCCAGCACGGGGATGGTGTCGATAATCCTCATTGAAAGCTCCTCCTTCTTCGGGACTCGGCCGTTAACGCCGGAGCCCCTCGTCGGCTCCGATTATAACAGATACCGGAGGAAAACGAAAGACAAAATTACGGCTCTCGCCTCGTCAAAAAGCAGCAGGGCGAACCCGCCCTGCTGCTGAGGATGATGGGATTGACAGCGGCCGTCACCCCAGCAGGGTGGCGGCTCCGGGGCCGAGGGGCAGCCCGGTGATCATCCAGACCACCAGCAGCACCGTCCACCCGATAAGGAAGAACAGGCTGTAGGGCAGCATCATGGAAACCAGGGTGCCGATGCCCGCCTTTTTATCGTATTTCCGGGCGAAGACCACGATCATGGCGAAATACGACATCATGGGCGTGATGAGGTTGGTGCAGGAGTCACCGATGCGGTAGGCCACCTGGGTCAGCTCCGGCGAATAGCCCAGCATCATGAACATGGGGATGAAAATGGGGGCCAGCACCGTCCATTTCGCCGTGGCGGAGCCCATCAGCAGGTTGAGCAGAGAGGTGAACAGCACGAAGATCACCATCAGCAGCGGCCCGCTGATGCCCGAGGACTTGAGAAATTCCGCCCCGCTGATGGCTAGAATCGTACCCAGCTTGCTGTAGTTGAAAAAGCTGATGAACTGGGCGGCGACGAAAATCAGGGCGATGTAGCCGCCCATGGCCGCCATGTTTTTTTCTAGCTGTCCCGCCACGTCCTTCTCGTTTTTGTAGGTTCCGGAAATCCGGCCGTAGAGGACGGAGGGGACGAAAAACAGCAGCGCCAGCAAGATGATGATGCCGTCGATGAGAGGGGCACCGGTGGTCAGGCTGCCGGTCTGGGGATTGCGCAGCAGGGAGGCGCGGGGGATCGCCGCCGCTATCAGCCCCGCCACCAGCAGGAGCAACACCAGGGAGGCGATCTTCATCCCCTTGGCCTCCTGGCCGGTCAGGGCGGTCAGACGGTGATCCGCCTGACCCTCCTCCTGTTCGAACCGGCCCAGGCGGGGTTCCACGATCTTATCGGTGACCAGGGTGCCGATGGCCACGATGAGAACGGTGGACGCGATCATGAAAAACCAGTTATCGGTGGCCAGCACGGTATAGCCGCTGTCCACGATGTGGGCAGCCTCGGTGCTGATACCGGCCAGCAGGGGATCCAACGCGCCGATAAGCAGGTTGGCGCTGAACCCGCCGGATACCCCGGCAAAGGCCGCCGCCAGCCCCGCCAGCGGGTGCCGGCCATAGGCCATAAACACCAGTGCCCCCACCGGAATCAAAACGACGTATCCGATATCGGTGGCGATGTTGGACATCACCCCCAGCAGCACCACCACCGGGGTGATGATGGCCCGCGGGGTGACCGACACCATCTTTTTCAGCAGAGCGGACAGATAGCCGCTGCCCTCCGCACAGCCGATGCCCAGCATGGTGACCAGCACCACCCCCAGGGGGGCGAAGCTGGTGAAGTTGCTCACCATGCTGGTCAGCATATACACCACGCCCTCCTTGCTCAGCAGGGAAACGGCTGTGACGGTCTGGGTCTCCAGCTCCAGGGTTTTGGAGTTGATGAGTTCCCCGGTGGCGGACACGCCGAGCAGGGCGCACAGGGCGGAAACCAGGATGATACCTAGGGTGAACAGCGCGAACAGGGTAATGGGGTGGGGCAAGCGGTTGCCCGCCCTCTCGATGCCTCCCAGTATCCGGCCGAACAGGGACGGCTTATCTTTTCTGCGTTTTTTAGCCATGCGATTACCTCGGTTACCTATAATATCGTCTATAGTGTGGCTGATTTCCGTTGAAAAACACGCGGCCCATAAAAAAACAGCCATTCTTTTCTAACCCATAGCCTGTTGGGCATCCGTTATCCGTTTGACTTTTTCATGGGCCGCGATTAGAATGAAAAGAGAAAATGGCAGAGCACTTCTCTATCAGGAGGTTTACTATGTATTACGCCACAACCTGCCCGTCTCCTGTGGGACGGCTCACCCTTGCCTGTGACGGAGAAAACCTGGTCGGTCTCTGGATGGAAGGACAGAAATATTTTGGAGGCACGATTGGCGAGACAATGATTTTCAAGGAGGCTCTCCCGGTCTTTGAGGCCGCGAAGGGGTGGCTGAATCGGTATTTCGCGGGGAAGAAGCCCGCCATTGCCGAGCTGCCGCTGCGGCCTATTGGCGGAGCATTCCGGCAAGGCGTATGGAGCCTCCTATGCGAAATTCCCTATGGGGAGGTTGTCACTTATGGCGGTCTTTCCCAAAAGCTGGCGGCCCGTCTGGGAAAAACCACCATGTCCAGTCAGGCGGTGGGGGGCGCGGTGGGCCACAATCCAATTTCCATCATCATCCCCTGCCACCGGGTTGTGGGGGCCGGCGGCAGCTTAACGGGCTACGCCGGAGGCATTGACAAAAAGCGCCGGCTTTTGGAGCTGGAAGGCGTCGATACGTCCCGTCTCTTTGTGCCGACCAAGGGAACCGCTCTTTAAGCGCCGCGGGTCACCCGCTGGCGAAGGCTCCTCCACACACGCAAAAGGCCGCCGGATACATCCGGCGGCCCCAATATTTTCTACGATTTTCTGGCGTCCTCCCAGGCCTCGAACGCTTCGATGGGCATGGGCTTGGCAAACACGTAGCCCTGCACCAGGTCACACCCGACCTCCCGCAGGAAGGCCAGCTGTTCCTCATTCTCGATGCCCTCGGCCACGGTCTGAACGCCCAGCCGGCCCGCCAGCTCCACCATGGCACTGACGACATCCCTGGTTTTCTTCCGCGACACATGGCGGAAAAACCGCCGGTCGAATTTTATCACGTCCACATCGAATTCCATGAGCAGGCCCAGAGAGGAATACCCCGAGCCGAAATCGTCCAGCGAGCACAGAAATCCCATTTGATGCATGGCGTCGATCTGTTTCTTCACATAGGCGATCCCGTGGTCGTCAAAGAACGAGGATTCGGTCAGCTCCAGCTCGATCCAGCCCGGGGCAATGGCGTACCGGCTCGCGATGGCTTGGAGCGGGCGCAGGGCGTCGTCACTCCTGAAATGCTCCCGGGACAGGTTGACAGAAATCGGCAGTATCTGCCGGCCTCTATCCGCCCAATCACGCAGGGTTTTGCACACCTGCTCGAACATGTACAAATCCAGGCTGCGAATCCGCCCGTTCTTTTCGAAGAGCGGAATAAAATCCGAGGGGAAAATCACTCCCTGCGCCGGATGGATCCAGCGCACCAGCGCCTCAGCGCCGCCTATTTCGCCGTTGTTCACCCCGACCTTGGGCTGCAGGAACACCTGAAAATCCCCGTTTTCCAGCGATGGCTCGAACAGGTCGTTGAGCTCCCTCTCCCTGAGCAGCCGCTGGGTGAAGGCGGCGTCATAAAACTTACAGTGCTCATCCTCGGCAGCGGAGCGGTTCCGGCTGGCGGTTTTCGCCCGATCCTGCAGCACCGTGATATCGGCGGCGGGATCCTCCACCATGTACGCGCCCGGCTGTAGGATCAGGCGATACGGTTTTGCCGCCTGCCGGTTGAAGCCGTTAATCGCCTCCGCCAGCTTTCCGAGGCGGCGGCAAAGCGCCTGCGGCTCGTTCTCCTTGAGGCAGAGATAGAAATTATCGGCGGCGGTGCGGGCCGCCGCCTCTTCCCCGCCGGTCTCGCTTTCCAGCGCCTTCATCACATAGCGCAGGGTGCGATCCCCGGCCTCGCGGCCATAGGTCTCGTTGATGAGCTTGAAATCCTTGATATGGAGCAGCACCACGGCATAGTCACCGGAAGAGGCGTTTTGCAGCAGATTCCGGCAGCGGATTTGGAACGCCGTGTTGTTCATCCCGCCTGTTACCGGATCCACAAAGGCCACCCGCTCCAGCTGCCGGTAATGCCCTCGGAATATGCGGGCAAAAACGGCCAGCATGAGGACAAAAAGGGCCAGAATTCCGGCGATGATCAAAAAGGTCTGCCATATATAGGCGTTGGTCTGGGCGGAAATCAAATTGGCCGGCACCAAGGTCAGCAGTACCCAGTCGTAACTGGCCAACGGATTATACGCCAGTATCAGGTCGGTGCCGTTTACCGCCGTGAAGGGGAATACGCCAGGCTGCTGCCGCTTCATATTCTCCTGCATACGGCGAATGCTCGCCGCCGTATCGCTGTTGGGGGTTTCCGAGAACAGCGCGTCCAGCCGCATAAAGGGCTCCAGATTGGTGGGAGAAATAACGACGTGGCTATCCTGGTGAATGATGCAGGTCAGTCCCAGGCCGGAAAAGCTTACCGATTGTATCAGCTGCTGCATATTTTCCTTGCTTCGTTTCCCCGCGAGCACTCCGACCACGTCATCGCCGCGGCGAATCGGAATGGAATATAGAATTTCCTGGTTATCCATGAACGACACGCCGTCTTGCCCGTTCAACGAAGCCTGTATGCCGGACAGACTGAATATGTCGTTTCCAAGAGGGGCCGTACTGAAAAAACGGCTGCCCTCATCGGTGATAAGAAGTGCGTCAAAATCCATAGATCGTGCTTTATCGCGTAAGAACTCCTTCAGCGGTTCCGGATTCTCATGGTCGTAAATTTGACGTATGCTGTCTTCCAGCAGTTCCATATCTTCCATTTGTTTGGTCAATCGAAAATCAATGTCGTTGGAGAGCTGAAGGGACACATCGGTAACATAGGTCTGCGTACTTTTATTCATCGCCATCTGCAAGCGCGACGCGGTCCAAACAGCCAAGGCGATAATCAGCAGAACCAACACCGCCAGAAGCAGGAGCAGCCGTTTGTAATAAAAAAAGGAAGCCGATTTGCCAAGATATGCGCGAATGGTACCCTGGCCCTTGTCCTGTTTCATCCTTTGCCCTCCCGCGTTGGTTCTGTTCCTAGTGTAACATAAGTTTCCGCAAAAATCCATGGGTTTCATCCCGTGGGACACGCGCGGTTTCCCCCGAACCCAAAAATGGGCTAGCCCCTAAAGGCTAGCCCATTTATTCAGCGATAAACTGCTCAACCGGCAGACGGCGTAAATTCCATTTGTGGAATTTACTTCATCATGCTGGCTACTTCGTCGGCGAAGTTGTCTTCCCGCTTCTGCATGCCTTCGCCCTTTTCGAAGCGGACGAACTCGGCGATCTTCATGGCGCCGCCGGCCGCTTTGGCCTGATCCGCCACGTACTGTTCCACCGTGATGTCGCCGTTCTTGACGAAAGCCTGCTGCAGCAGGCAGTTGGTCTCATAGAACTTGCCGATGCGGCCGTCCACCATCTTCGCAATGATGGCCTCGGGCTTGTTGGCGTTCTTGGGATCGTTCTGGATCTGGGCCACGAGGATTTCCTTCTCCTTGGCCAGGGCTTCCGCCGGGACGGTGCTCTTGTCCAGATACTGGGCGTTGAGAGCGGCGATTTGCATCGCCACATCCTTGCCGCACTCGATGAGCGCGTCGGAACCGGAGGCCGCCGCGTCCGCATCAAAGCGAACCAGCACGCCGATGCGGCCGCCGCCGTGGACATACGCCACGCAGTCGCCCTCGTAGCGCAGGAATCGACGGATGCTCAGGTTCTCGCCGATGACCAGGATTTTATCCCGCAGGGCGTCGGCCACGGTCTGCTCCCCTTCATAGGGCAGGGCGGACAGGGCCGCCACGTCGGCGGGGTTCTTCTCGGCCACAATCTCGGCCAGAGCCTTGACGAAATTCTGGAAATCCGCGTTCTTGGCCACGAAGTCGGTCTCGGAGTTCACTTCGATGACCACGCCCACCTTCTTGGCGTTGTCCACATAGGCGTAGACAAGGCCCTCGGCGGCAATGCGGGTGGATTTTTTAGCCGCGGCGGCCAGGCCCTTTTCCCGCAGGAAATCGATGGCCTTCTCCATGTCGCCATCGCTGGCGGCCAGCGCTTTTTTGCAGTCCATCATGCCCACGCCGGTCTTCTCGCGCAGGGTCTGGACGTCTTTCGCAGTAAATGCCATGTTATTCAAGTCCTTTCGTGGTGGATTGTTGAAAGATTCAGGCTTCGGCGGGAGCTTCCGCAGCGGCGGCGGGGGCTTCCTCAGCCTCCGCGGCGGCGGTTTCCTCGCCCTGACGGCCTTCGAGAATGGCGTTGGCCATGGTGGAGGCAATCAGCTTGACGGCGCGGATGGCGTCGTCGTTGCCGGGAATCACATAATCCACGTCGTCGGGATCGCAGTTGGTGTCGACAATCGCCACAATCGGAATGTGCAGCTTGCGGGCTTCGGAGACGGCGATCTTCTCCTTGCGGGGATCGACGATGAACAGAGCGCCGGGCAGCTTCTTCATGTCCTTAATGCCGCCCAGGAACTTCTCGAGCTTCTCGATCTCATGGTTGAGCTTGATAACTTCCTTCTTGGGCAGCAGGTCGAAGGTGCCGTCCTCTTCCATGGCCTTAAGCTGCGCGAGGCGCTTGATACGGCCCTGGATGGTGCGGAAGTTGGTCAGCATACCGCCCAGCCAGCGGGCGTTGACAAAGTGGGCGCCGGCACGCTGGGCCTCGTCACGGATAGAATCCTGCGCCTGCTTCTTGGTGCCGACAAACAGAATGGTCTCGCCGTTCGCGGCCAGATCGCGCACGAACATGTACGCTTCTTCCAGCTTGCGGACCGTTTTCTGCAGGTCGATGATATAGATGCCGTTGCGCTCCGTAAAGATATAGGGAGCCATTTTGGGGTTCCAGCGCCGGGTCTGGTGGCCGAAATGCACACCGGCTTCCAGCAACTGCTTCATGGATACGACTGCCATTGACTGTTTCCTCCTTGGTTTTACCCTCCGCGGGGCTTATGGGGGCATGTGAATTTACCGCCATATCCATGGCACCGGCGGTTTTGCCGGAACCCGCCATGGCTAAAGACCCGCGTGCGTTTTGCCGAACTAGTATAGCACAAAACCACCGTTTAAGACAAGCGCTTTTTCAAAATTTTCCGTACATTTGCGCTTTTTTTCGTATTCTTACAGGGACAGCGACGCATTTCCCCACATTTTACAGCAGGTTTCCGAACGATAGCGCTAATCCAGCTGGCGGATGCCCTCGATGGGCGGGACATTCATGGCCTGCCGCGCCGGGAACAGCACCGCCAGGGCGCTGAGCAGGATGCAGGTGAGCGCCCCGCCGATGAGCAGCGGCCAGGAGGTGTTTCCGATATTCTCCGGCGTCAGGCAGGCCATCAGAAGCAGATACCCTCCGGTTCCGAGGATCGCGGCCAACACGCCGCTGAACACCCCCTCGTACACCAGCATGCACAGCTCTTGGCCCCGGGTCATCCCCACGCTGCGCAGCACCGACAGATCCCGCCGACGGCTGTGAACCCGCCCGGCGGCGGCGTTGAGCAGGCCCATGACGCCCATGGCGGCGATGCAGACCGACAGCATGGCGGTAACGGTCAGCATCAGGCGGTAAATCGTCTCCTCCGCCTCGTTGGACTCCAGCTGATCATACAAGCTTAGGTCGGCCTTTTCGGCGGCGGTTCTCATGACGGCGGCGGCCGTCTCGTAGTCCTCGCCGCCGGACAGATAGACAATCAGATCGGAAAACCGCACCGGCAGGCCGAGACGCTCCTCCGCCCCCTCGCCGGCGATCAGGGTCATCATTTCGCCGCCCCCCATATCCAGCCAGTCGGGGGGCTTGCGGATGACCGCGCCCACCTTCACCGTGCGATCCAGGCGGGCTTCGGCGCCGGACTGGCCGTTTTTCAACGCCGTGCCGTTCACGACGGTCAGCTCCAGGTCGTCCCCCGCGTGATAGGCATCGTTGGTGAAGAGCTTCAGCTCCGGCGGCTTCTCCGACAGGAAACGGCTGCTATACAGGCGGCCGGTGGAGGTGCCGTCCTGATTGACCGTGATTTTATAGGCGTAATCCGGCAGGCAGAGGATGATCTCCCGTCCCTCCCGCAGGGCCTCGGGATGGATGGCCCCCTCCGCCACATAGGGCTTCAGCTCCTCGAGGAGCGCGTCCTCCATGGTCAGCAGATTGGACAGCCGGTAAAAGGCGTCCGCCGCGTCGTAGCCGTACTTCTCGTTCGCGCGGGGATTGGTCTGCGTCAGGTCGTCGTTCAGCCAGAAATCGCTGTATTCCAGCAGATAGGGGGTTTGCTTCTCTTTCGGCAGCCGGGCGCAAAACAGGGTGTCCAGCTTGCTGTAGACCCGGCCGCCCGCCAGCCGGCCCCGCACCTGTTCGGGAAGCTGCCGCTGAGTATTGACATACTGCTCCGGCTCATCGATTTGCGGGATGCTGCCATCCATTTTGCCGTAGCCGATACTGCCGACAAAGCGATCGATGAGCTCAAAATCCGGGCGGACGAAGGTATTCGCCCGCTGGGTGCGGCAGAAGGCCATGACAAAATTCAGGGCGACGAGGCAGAAGGCGAAGCCCAGTATGGTCAGCGTCATCCGGAGACCGGAGCGGCGCAGGGACTGAAACGACAGGCGCAGGGGGGAGATGAATTGCCGCGTCCGCCAGCGGGAGGGATGCCGCCGCTTGGCCCGGAAGGCCACCGCCTCCACCGGCGGGATCCGGCCGGCCCGCAGGGCGGGAATCAGGGCGGAGAGCAGCCCGAACACCACCGTGCCCACCAGAACGGCGGCGGGCACCCAGGGGCTGAACGCATACAAAAGCGGCGCGCCCAGCAGGGCGGAAAAGAGTTGCACCGCCCCATAGGACAGGCCCCCGCCCACCAAAATCCCCGCCGCCCCGCCGACAAGGGAGACGCTCAGGGCCTCCAGCAGCAGGATCCGCCTGGCCTGGGACTTGGTGGCCCCCACACAGCGCAGGAGGGCCAGCTGACGCCGGCGCTTTTCCACCGTCAGCAGGAAAGCGCCGATGAGGATGGAGGCCAGGGTGAACAGCACGGCGCCGGCGATGATGCCCACATACAAAAACGTTTCCTTCTCACTGGGAAGGCCCACGCCGCTGCTTGGCAGCTCCCGGTAAACGGTATTGTTGCAGACGTAAAGGACATCGTCGGGGATATGGGCCGCGATATAAGCCCCGTCGGGTCGGGGCGCGTCCAGCAGATACAGATACGGCAGGGCACAGAGAGCCGCCGCCTCCTGTTCGCACAGCAGGCCGTTCAGGGGCTGGATGGTGACATCCTCGGGAAAATGGCCGGCGGCGTACCGGTAATAGGATTCCCAGACAGCGGCGTAGTTTTGCAGCAGGCCCGTCACCTTCCAGGTCCGGGTCTCGCTGCGCCCGTCGGCAAGGGTCACGGCGGCGGTCACGGTTCCGCCAAGTTCCGCGTTCAGGCGGAAGGCGGCGGCTCTCTCCAAAGCGATTTCCCCAGGGGCTTCGGGCAGCCGACCGTCCAGCAGACGGATGCGGGCCATGCCGCGGACCGCCTCGTCCGCGTAGCCGACCAGCACGGCGGCGGCGTTGTTTTCCACCGTCACGCTGCCGGACAGGAGCATCGCGCCCTTTCTGGGAAACGCGTCGCTGTGCAGCAGACTTTGGGCCGCCGCATCCGTCCCTGTGGCGACAACCATCTGCTCGCCGTAGGTATCCTTGGCGTTCTCCACGGCGGTTTTCACCGACGAAAGGCCCACCAGGGCCACGAGGGTGAGGAACATGGCGGACAGGGCCACGGCGCCGCCCAGCAGCAGGGTGCCAGCCTTCCGCTTTTTCATCCCCCGCCAAGTCAAGAGCCAGAGGGTTTTCATACGGGGCTCACCTCCGAGTCGGAGGTTGAGTCGGCGGCTACCAGGCCGTCCTCCAGGGTGAGGACACGATCGGCCCCCTCGGCGATGCGCAGGTCGTGGGTGACCAGCACCAGTGTCTGACCGAAGCGGCGGCGGGAAAGATGCAGCAGCTCCAGCACCTCCCCGCCCGACCGGCCGTCCAGGTTGCCGGTGGGCTCGTCCGCCAGGATAACGGCAGGCTTGGAGGCCAGGGCTCGGGCGATAGCCACCCGCTGCTGCTGCCCGCCGGACAGCTCCCCGGCGAAGTGGCCCAGCCGCTCGGTCAGGCCCAGGGTTTCCACCACGGCGTTCAAATACTCCGCATCCGGGCGGCGGCCGTCCAGGTTCAGGGGCAGCACGATATTCTGCCAGGCGGTCAGTTCGGGTACCAGGTTATAAAACTGAAACACAAAGCCGATGCGGCGGCGGCGCAGGATGGTGCGCTGCTTATCGCTCAGGGCGTAGATGTCCCGCCCTTCCAGCAGCACGGTGCCGGTGGTGGGCATGTCCAGCCCGCCGAGCAGATGGAGCAGGGTGGTCTTGCCGGACCCCGATCGGCCGACAATGGCGGTGAAGCCGCCCTCCTCAAAGGTGAGATCGCACCGGTTGAGGGCGCGCACCTCGCTTTCCCCCCGGCCATAAATCTTGGACAGGTTTTTCGCTTGCAGAACCGCGTTCATGGGCCATCACTCTCCTTTACCGCCCAGTATACTCTCCGCAGCTTACGATTCGGTGAAGGGGCCGCTTACGGTTTCGTAAGCTGGATATCCAGCCGGCTTCAATTTTCCGTTTTTTCCACACAGTTGAGGATAGGGAGGGTAACGACGAAGGCGGTGCCGGAGTCCTCCTGAACGGCACGGATATCTCCATGGTGCCGCCGCACGATTTCCCGGGCCAGGGGCAGGCCGATGCCCAGGCCGCCGCTGGCGCTGTTTTTCGCCCGGTAAAACCGCTCGAAAATACGCGGCAAATCCGCCGCGTCCACGCCCGGGCCGTTGTCCCGCACCGTCACGCGGGCCGCGCCGTCGCCTGGTTGGACGGTCACCGTCACCACCGGGGGCTCGCCCGCGTGATCCGCGGCGTTCTTGATGAGGTTAAACAGGGCCTGCCGCAGCCATTTCTCGTCAAAGCGGGCCTCCACGAGGCCTGGCGCGGTCAGGCGGAAATCGGCCCGGCGGGGATGGGCGTCCCGCACGGCGTTCATGGCGGCCCGGACGGTCTCGGTCATGTTCTGAGGCTCGACGCGCAGAAGGGTGGCATCGGCCTCCAGACGGGCGAAATCCAGCAGGGCGCGGGTCAGCTCGTCCATCCGCGCGGCCAGCAGCACGCACCGATCGAGCTGCTCCCGCCGGCGGCCATCCGTCTCCCCCTGGAGCAGCTCCAGGTAGGTCAGCAGGGCGGTCAAGGGGGTTTTCAGCTGGTGGGAAACGTCGGTCATAAAATCCTTGATGGCGGTTTTTTCCCGGGAAAGCTGGGCGACCAGGTGGTTCATCCGTTTGCAGGCCAGCTCCAGCTGCCCGGCCAGGACGCCCACGTCCCCCTCCCTGAGCGGAGTGAGATCGGCGGTGAAATCCCCCCGCATCATCCCCTCCAGGGTTTGGCCCAGGGCGCGGATCTGCCGTTTTATCCGCCGGGCGGAGCAGGCATAGCCGGACAAAAAGCCCAAGAGGGCGGCGGTCAGCGTCAGGGCCGCGGCGGTAAGGAGGTTCATAGCAGCCGGTACCCCTCCCCCCGCACGGTTTCGATCCGGGCCCCGTCCGCCCCGAGCTTGTCCCGCAGACGGGACATATGCACCGACAAGGTATTGTCCTCAATGAATTCGCCGTCGAAATCCCACACGGCATCCAGCAGCTGCCGGCGGGTGAGTACCCGCCCCTGGCCGGCGGCCAGGCGGTAGAGAATATGGAACTCGGTGGGCGTGAGAGCCAAGGCCTCCCCCCGGCGGGAAACCGTCCGCCGGGCGCTGTCCAGGATAAGTTCCCCGATTTGCAGCCGCTCGGGAGAGGCGGCGTCCGACCGGCGCAGGAGGGCGCGGATGCGGGACAGGAGCTCTCTGAGCCGGAAGGGCTTGGCGACGTAATCGTCCCCGCCGCAGTCCAGGCCCCGCACGGTATCCATCTCCTCGTCGCAGCAGGTGAGGAACAGGATGGGGACGCGGCGGGTTTTCCGCACCTCGGCGCACAGGGAAAAGCCGCTGCCATCGGGCAGCAGCACGTCGAGAATCAGCAGATCGGGGGCCGCGTCCGGCCGGGAGAGGGCTGCGCGGGCGGCGGCGAGGCTACCGCAGGCGGTCACCCGGTAGCCCTCGCCGGTCAGGACGCTGACCAGGCCGTCGCGGATATATTCGTCGTCCTCCACCAGAAAGATGGTTTTTTCCATGGGCGGTTCCCCCTTGCTTTGCACGTACGGCGGCAGATTTGCCGGCTGTCTTTTTTTCAGTATACCACATCGGCGGAGTCGGCGAGGTGAAGATTTCGTCATCTTGGCCTTGTGTTTTTATGAGATAAAAGGACACAGGCCATGATGGGCTGTGTCCTTTGGAAGGTATAGGGATGGGGCTATCGGAGATTGTGCAGGTATGCGGGGTATGAGCCCGCGATTCTATAGCAGCGCTTTTAGGGCTCTATCGGGTTTGCGTTGGTGTGCGGGGCATAACCCCGTGTTCCTATTGCGCCAATGTGGCGCCCGCACCCCCTCTTTTCCTTTTCTAGAAAAAGAAAAGAGGGGGGAGAAAAGAAAAAGCCTGGCCAACAGACGCACGGGAAAAGAACACATCGAATTTTTCTGTCCTATCTGCTTAGGATTGCGCTCGCGCCTAAAGGCGCTATAGTACGCATCTACGCCTATCTTACCGGGAAACGTGTCCTTTTCCCGCGCTACGAGCGCGCTGACGCGCGTAGTATACTTGGGTGCGTACCCTAGTTGTACAATCCGGTGGGGTCTCCCCGTCTTAGGACGGCGAGCCCTATCAATCGAGCACGGATAAATTCTCACTTGCGGCTACCTTCCTACGGATCCCCGTATGGGCTCGGCGGCCTAAGCCGACGAGCCCGGCAGCGGCAGAGCGTCCGCCCTTGTCTCTTGGTTCTCCTTATGCAGCGGAGCCCCTGGGGAGTTGGTCGCCCGACTTCCGCAACGTGTGGCTACGCACAGGCGAGGCGGGGCCGGTAGAAAGCAGAACGCTGCTGCCGCGTGGGCATTAGCGGGCGCACCAGCGGCGACACAGTGTCTAAAAGGTTTTATTTCTCTTGCGGAGGGCCAAAGCCCGCAGCGACACAGGGCTCGCCGCGAGGCACAATGTCGGCCTCTCCCCGCCGGAAAGGTACATAAGGCTTTTTCTTTCTCCCCCTTCTTTCTTTTTCACGCACGAAAAAGAAAGAAGGGGTGCGGGCGGCTTACAGGCGCAGACAGGGACGCAGGATTCTAGCCCGCATACCAACAGCAACCCCGATAGAATAATGTGAAATTTTACCACTTCTGCTGCTGTATTTGATTTTGTCGTTGACTTATTGAGTCCCGAATAGTACAATATTTTCGGGGCCTCAAAAGTGAGGTGATACAATGAGTCCCAGGACCGGCCGGCCAAAAGCAGCCAACCCCAAAAGCGTTGAAGTAAAAGTCCGGTTTACAGACAGCGACAACCAGCGCCTGCTTGCTTATAGCAAGGCGCATGGCATCACCCGGGCGGAGACTATACGAGAAGCGGTTCTGCTGCTTTTAGCCAACGAAAAATGAAGGAAGCGGTGCATCCCCTTGAAAGATGTACACCGCTTCCTCACACACCAGCCATGTTCAAAAGAACAGGAGGCATAAATATGATACCATATGCCGCCGATTCTTTCAAGCATGGCTGGACAACGACAGGAAAGGAAGAAAAAACCATGCATAGCTTTACGGCGGATATCGAGGAATTGCTGGAAAACCGGCTGGGCGAGGTGATGGATGATCTTCTGCGGCAGAAGGGCGAGTACGCCATGGCCTGGGAACAGAGCCGGGAATTGTACAGCCGCATCGACCCGATTGTGAACCACGAGGAGGACTTGTCCATCAGCGGCGGGGACTGCCTCAACCTCCGCGACTATCTGGAGGCGGAGGGCAAAGCGGCGGGCCTGCTTCAGGGCGCGCTGTACCGCCAGGGCTTCCGGGACTGCGTTCAGGCGCTCCACCTGCTGGGCGTGCTGGGGCGTGTACCGGCCTAGCCCCGCTCCTGCCCCGGGGTGCGGCCGGTAATCGCCTTATACAGCTGGATAAACCGGCTGCTCTGCCGGAACCCCACGTCCCGGGCCACCTGGGCCACGGTTCTATCGGTGAACCGCAGCAGCCAACCGGCCCGGGCCACCCGCACGCGGTTGAGATACTGATGGGGCGTATAGCCGGTTTCCCTCCGGAATTGGCGGATAAAATGCGCCTCGGACAGATAGGCCCGGGCGGCCAGCTCCCGCACGGGCAGCGGCTCGGCATACCGGGCCTCCATCAGACGGATGATGGGCGGGCTTATCCGGCCCCGGCTCTCCTCCCCCGCCCCGGCGGCATCCCACAGCAGCCGATAAAGCAGCGCCGCCGTGCAGACGGAGGCCCCCAGTTCAAACTGGCCCGGCTCCTCCGCCTGCAGGCGGAGGATTTCCTCGATCTCCCGGACATAGGGGGCGGTATCTACCGGCGAGAGGAAGGGCGGCCGGCCGGCGGGCAGGCGGGCCTGGATATACTCCAGCAGCCGCACCGCCGCGCCGCCGGCGGGATGCAGCCAGTAAAACTCCCACACGCCGCCGGGGGGAACGCCATAGGCGTGGGGGCGGCCGGCCGGCACGATCGCCACGCCGCCGGGCAGAAGGGGGTGGGTCTCCTCATCCAGGCGGAGGAAGCCCTCCCCGTCCACGGTAATCAGCAGCAGATACTCCCCGCCGCCGGCGGGACGGGAAATGCCATACCGGTCGTTGACCCGGTGCCAGCCCGCCGCGCTCAAGCAGGCGGCCGCCTCCTGCATGGCCAGGGGAAAGACATGAGACGCGAGGCGCACCCGGCCGAAATCCCCGTCGGTCGCGTACATAGGCGAAGCCTCCTATATCAAAAAACTGCGGTTTCCTATCTCGAAAGAATCCTCTTTAACTATACCTCTTTTCACCTGCTTGTCAATGGAGTATGCTGAAACAAACAAGGAGGCGGAAAAATGGAAACGATGACTTCGAGAGAGCGGTTCGCCCGGATGTACGCGCACAAGGAGGCGGACCGGGTGCCGATCACCGACATCCCCTGGCAGGGAACCATCAGCCGCTGGCGGCGGGAGGGCATGCCGGCGGGCGCCGACTGGCGGGAATATTTCGGTGTGGACAAGGTGGAGGGGATTTCGGTGGACATCTCCCCCCGGTACCCCTGCACGGTGGTGGAGGACAACGCGCGGTATCAGATCGTCACCAGCCCATGGGGCGTGACCATGAAGCAGTTCAAGGAGGAGGACTCCACCCCGGAATTCCTGGATTTCAAGGTCTGCACCCCCGAGGCCTGGGAGGAGGCCAAGGCCCGCATGGCGTACAGCCCCGACCGGATCCCCTGGGACTATCTGCGGGACGCGTATCCCCGCTGGAAGGCGGAGGGGAGCTGGATCCAGGCAGGGTTCTGGTTCGGTTTCGACGTGACGCACAGCTGGATGGCGGGCACCGAGACCCTGCTTATCGCGCTGCTGGAGGAGCCGGAATGGGTGAAGGACATGTTCGACACCTATCTGTCCCGGTGCATCGCCTGCTTCGACGCGGTGTGGGACGCGGGGTATGTGTTCGACGAAATCTACTGGCCGGACGACATGGGGTACAAGGGCACACCGTTTTTCTCCAACCAGACCTACCGGGATTTGCTGCAGCCGTTTCACCGGCGGGCGGTGGAATGGGCCCACGCCAAGGGGATCCAGGCCCATCTGCACTCCTGCGGGGACGTGATGCCCCTGATCCCCGACATTCTGGACACCGGGGTGGACGCGCTCAACCCGCTGGAGGTCAAGGCGGGGATGGAACCGCTCCGGCTGAAAAAGGAGGTGGGGGATCGGCTGGTGCTCCACGGGGGAATCAACGCGGTGCTGTGGGACGACAAGGAGGCCATCGTGGCGGAGATCGAGCGGCTGGTGCCGGCGCTCAAGGAAAACGGCGGCTACATCTTCTCGTCCGACCATTCCATCCCCAACACGGTCAGCCTGGAGAATTTCCGGGAGATCGTGGCCGCCGTCAAGCGGGCGGGGGCATATTAAGAGTATAGATAGGTATAGATAAGGGGAGGGACGTCATGTCCCTCCCCTTTCAGCGGCCACCGAAGATGCCGTCCATGATACCGCCCCGTTTTTTGCATTTGCGGGGCTCGCAGCAGGGCATGGTGTGGTTGACCAAAATGGTTTCCTCCCCGATGACCTCAATCTCCTTCCACCCGATCACAATATCGTCCTCATGGCCCATCAGCCCCATGCATTTAGGCCGGCCGTGGATGACGATGGCCACCAGTTGGGCGGTGCAGGTATCCACCTCCACGTCGTCCACACAGCCCAGGCGGGTGCCGTCGCAGACGTTGATGACCTCTTTGCTATGCATGTCCGTAATCCTGCAGAGCATACACGTTCCTCCTTTGGTTTCGTATTACAGCATATGCGGCGGACAGGCCGTTCATGCTTTTTTGATGGAGGCCTCTTGCCAATCCGGGGCGGGTGTTGTATGATGGGCCGGAAGACCGATTTTTTCTGGAGGCCGTTATGAAACCGTCGTACCGTTTGACCACGCTGTGCTGCATAGTGGGCACCTTCGTGCAGGCGATCATTGCCAATCTGACCGCCATTCTGTTCGTGCCCATGATGGGGCTGTACGGCTTCAATTTCATCCACCTGGGCATCCTGGTGGGAGTGAATTTCGGTGCCCAGGTAACGGCGGACATCCTCTTGAGCGGTACCATCGACAAGAAGGGGTTCCGCTTCTTTGTGCTGCCCGCCTGCCTGCTGGCGTTTTTCGGGCTGGTGTTTTTCGCGGCGGCGCCGCTGCTGTTTCCGGGCCACATTTTCGTGGGGCTGCTGCTGGCCACGGTGGTGTTCGCCTTTTCGAGCGGGATGCTGGAGGTGCTGCTCAGCCCCATCATCGACGCCATCCCGGGCGGCGACAAGGGGCCGGCCATGAGCCTGATGCATTCCTTCTACGCCTGGGGACAGGTGATCACCATCATCCTGACGACGCTGTTCGTGTATGCCGCGGGCAGGGAGAACTGGCAAATCATCACGCTTTTATGGGCGGCGGTGCCGCTGACCTGCTTTTTCATGTTCCTGCGCGCGCCTTTTCCGCAGGGGACGCCGCCCGAGGAGCGGCAGGGGATGCGGCAGCTATTGTTCCACCCCTTTTACCTGCTGGCGCTCGGGGCAATATTCTGCGGCGCGGGCACGGAAATCGTCCTCAACCAATGGTCCTCCACCTTCATGGAAAAGGCGCTGGAGCTGCCGAAGGTGGCGGGGGATCTGCTGGGCATGTGCGGGTTCGCGGCGATGCTGGGGCTGGCGCGGCTGCTCTACGGGCTGTACGGGTCAAAAATCGACATCAGCCGGGTGCTGACACTGGGGGCGGCGGTATCGGTTGTCTGCTATCTGACGGTGGCCCTTTCCCCCTTCGACGCGCTGAACGTGGCGGCCTGCGCGGTATGCGGCTTCGCGGCGGGGCTGCTTTGGCCGGGGACGCTGGTGCTGGCGTCGGAGCGGTTCCCCCTGGCGGGGGCGTGGCTGTTCGCGGTGCTGGGGGCGGCGGGAGACATCGGGGCTTCCTTTTCCTCCTGGCTGACCGGCGTAGTGGCGGACGGCAGCGCGGGTTCCTCCGTATCGGCGGCGCTGGCTGGTGCGCTTGGCGTGACGGGGGATCAGGCGGACATGCGCATCGGCATACTGGCGGCGGCGGTGTTCCCGCTGGTGACGCTGGCGTGCCACATGGTGCTGCGGCGGATGAGGCGGCGGCACAGACAAGGAGGAGCGGCATGATAGAACTGGAAAGCTGGCTGAAGGCGTATGCGGACCGTATGGAGGCGGCGTTCGGGGAGCGGCTTGTGCTGCTGGGGCTGCAGGGCAGCTACCGGCGGGGAGAAGCGACCGAGGAGAGCGATATCGACCTGGTGGCCGTGCTGAACCGGGTGGACGTGGAGGAACTGCGGCGGTACCGGGCGCTGGTGCGGGAGCTGCCGGAGGGGGAAAAGGCCTGCGGCTTCATCGCGGGGCAGGAAGAGCTGCGGAACTGGCCCCGGTGGGATCTCTACCAGCTGGCCGGGGACGTGCGGGTGCTGCGCGGGCGAGCGGAGGCCGTGTTCCCCGCCTTCACGGCGGCGGACGCGCGGCAGGCGGCCCGGGAAGGGGCGGCGGCGCTGTATCACGCGGCCTGCCATAGCTTTCTGTACGGGGAGGCTTCCGGCGGCGCGCTGGCGGAGCTGTACAAAGGGACGTTTTTCGTGCTGCGGGCGGCGCACGATGCCCGCGCGGGATACCGGGCGGTTTCCCGCAGGGATCTGCTGCCCCGGCTGGAGGGGGACGACCGGGAAATCCTGGCCGCCTGCATCGGGCGAAAGGCCTTTCTCGGGGCGGATCGGGCGGCGCTGGACGAGGGATATCGGGCGCTTATCCGCTGGTGCGGGAAAATCCTCAGAGAGTGCGGCGGGGCCGTTGCATCCGTGTAAAAAAAGGCGTATACTGGCAGGTAGAACTACATGGATTTTTAGATTTTTGATGCCTGAGGAGGATGTCTCTTGATTTGGCACAGCGAAGATTTGACCGCGATCTCCCGCGAGCTGGGATCCGACACGCACAGCGGGCTGACCGCCGAGCAGGCGGAGGAACGGCAGCGGGAATACGGCCCGAACAAGCTCGATGAAAAGCCGCCGCGGCCCTGGATTCTGCGGTTTCTGGATCAGTTCAAGGATGTGATGGTGCTCATCCTCATCGGGGCGGCGGCGGTGTCCCTGGGACTGAGCGTATACAACGCGCTACAGGGGCGGGAGGCCGACTGGGCCGAGCCCATCGTCATCCTGGTCATCGTGGTGGTCAACGCCCTGCTGGGGGTGATTCAGGAGAGCCGGGCGCAGGCGGCGCTGGAGGCGCTGAAAAACCTGTCGGCGCCGGCGGCCAAGGTTTGGCGGGACGGTGTGCTGACCAGCATGAAGGCCACCGATCTGGTGCCGGGGGACGTGGTGGAGTTCGAGGCGGGGGATCTCGTCCCCGCCGACTGCCGCCTGTTGTCCGCCGCCAGCCTGCAGGTCGACGAGTCGGCGCTGACCGGCGAGTCGGTGCCGGTGCTCAAGGACGCGGGCGTACAGATTGCGGATATCGCGCCGCTGGGGGACCGGGTGAACATGGCTTACGCAGGCTGCGCCGTGTCTTACGGGCGGGGCCGGGCGCTGGTGGTGGAGACCGGGATGCGCACCGAGATGGGCAAAATCGCGGCACTGCTGGAAAACGAGGGGGAAACCGTCACGCCTTTGCAGCGCAAGCTGGCGCAGCTGGGGAAATATCTGGGGATTCTGGCGCTGGTTATCTGCGCGGTCATCTTTGTGGTGGGGCTGCTGGACGGGCTGGATCCGCTTGACATGTTCATGACGGCGGTGTCCCTGGCGGTGGCGGCCATTCCGGAGGGGCTGCCGGCCATCGTGACCATCGTGCTGGCCATCGGGGTGCAGCGGATGGTGACCAAGAACGCGATCATCCGGAGGCTGCCCGCGGTGGAGACGCTGGGGAGCGCATCGGTGATCTGCTCGGACAAAACCGGGACGCTGACCCAGAACAGGATGACCCTGGTCAAGGTGTTTGCCGGAGACAGGATCTCCGACGCGGAGGGCGACGTGCCCGAGGGGGTACTGGCGCTGCTGCGGCTGGCGGCGCTGTGCACCGACGGCACGGTGCGGGAGGAAAACGGGACGGAAATCCCCGTCGGGGATCCGACCGAGACGGCCATTGTGGCCTGCGCGCTGCACCACGGGCTGCGCAAGGAGGAACTGACGGCGGAGCATCCCCGGGTGGGGGAAATCCCCTTTGATTCCGACCGGAAGCTGATGACCACGGTGCATCTCATCGAGGGGAAAACCGTGGCCATCGTCAAGGGCGCACCGGACATCCTGCTGAACCGGTGCACGACCGGGAAGCTGCAGGAGGCCGCGGCCGCCAACGAGGAAATGGGCCGGCAGGCGCTGCGGGTGCTGGCCATCGGCTACAAGTATCTGGACGAGGTGCCGGTGGACTGCCGGCCGGAGGAGCTGGAGCAGGGGCTGACCTTCGCCGGGCTGGTGGGGATGATCGATCCGCCGCGGCCGGAGGCGATGGAGGCCATTAAGGTGTGCGACGGAGCGGGGATCCGCACGGTGATGATCACCGGCGATCACGTAATCACCGCCTCGGCCATCGCCCGGCAGCTGGGAATTCTGCACAGCGATGACGAGGCGGTGACCGGCGAGCAGCTGGCCGCCATGAGCGACGAGGAGCTGCGCGCGGGGATCCGGAAATTCCGGGTGTACGCCCGAGTGACGCCGGCGGACAAGATCCGCATCGTCAAGGCCTGGCAGGAGGCGGGGGAAATCGTCTCCATGACCGGGGACGGCGTCAACGACGCGCCGGCCCTCAAGGCGGCGGACATCGGCTGCGCCATGGGGATCACCGGCACCGACGTGGCCAAGGGCGCGGCGGACATGACCCTGACGGACGACAATTTCGCCACCATCGTCACCGCCGTCAAGGAAGGGCGGGGCATCTTCGACAACATCCGCAAGGCGGTGCACTTCCTGCTCTCCTGCAATCTGGGAGAGATTCTTACGGTGTTCGGGGCCATGATGCTGTGGCGGGAAAGCCCGCTGATGCCCATGCAGCTGCTGTGGATTAACCTCGTCACCGATGGTCTGCCCGCCCTGGCGCTGGGCATGGAGCCGGTGGAGGACGACGTGATGACCCGGCCGCCCCGCAAAAAAGAAGAGAGCATCTTCGCCCACGGGCTGGGCGCGGCGGCCATCTGGCAGGGACTGCTGGTGGGACTGCTGGCGCTCGTGGCCTACGTCGTCGGCTCCCGTTTCATGGGGCCGGCGGCGGGGAAAGGCTTCTTCGAGCGGCTGTTCACCGAAACGGCGGGGGCCAACATCCCGCTGGGCGAGACGATGGCCTTCGCCACCCTGGCCATGTCCCAGTTGGTGCACGCGTTCAACACCCGTTCCTCCCACTCCCTGTTCCGGGTGGGCTTCCACACCAACAAGTACATGGTGGGGGCGTTCTTCGCCTCCCTCCTGCTGATGCTGGTGGTGCTGCTGTTCCCCTTCCTGCGGGATATTTTCGGGCTGACCGTGCTGCCGGCCGCCGGCTGGTGGACGGTGGCGGGGCTCGCTCTGGCACCTCTCGCGGTGGTGGAAATCGTGAAGGGCGTTACCGCCCTGCTGCGCCGGAACCCCCGTGAGGCCGGGGAGGAAAGCCGATGACCCCGGCCGACTGGATCATCCTGGCCGCCGCTGTAGCGGTGGTGGCCGGCTCCCTCGCCGCCTGGAGGATCCGCAAAAAGAAGGGAAAGACCGGGTGCGGCGGCTCCGGCTGCGCCGGCTGTCCCCACGCGGGGAGCTGCGGAGAAAAGCCCACCGACAAATCCGATACCGATCGATAACCATCGCCCGCCCTTCAGCCAGACCGAAGGGCGGGCGGTTTGTTAAGTGGCGATAGTTCACAGGAATGTGAAGCATTACCACGGCCGTTTCCTTGTAAATATCTGGAAGGATCCGTATACTGGATGGTGACGACGGATGGGGAGGAATGGACGTGTTCGCACGGGTGAAAAGCCTGGGGCTGCTTGGCATCGACGGCTTTTTGGTGGATGTGGAGGCCGATTTGTCCCAGGGGCTGCCGGGCTTCGATGTGGTGGGGCTGCCGGGGACGGCGGTGCGGGAATCCCGCGACCGGGTGCGGGCGGCCATGAAAAACGGCGGCTTCACCTACCCGGTGAGCCGCATCACGGTCAATCTGGCCCCGGCGGACATCAAAAAGGAGGGCTCCATTTACGATCTGCCGCTGTTCCTGGCCCTGCTGCGGGCCAGCGGGCAGCTGAAGAGCAGACGCGGCTGGGAGGAAAGCGCGTTTCTGGGAGAGCTGTCCCTGACCGGGGAAATCCGGCCGGTGCGGGGCGTGCTGCCCATGGTTATCGCCGCGCGGGACGCGGGGCTCAAGCAGGTGTTTGTGCCAGCGGCCAACGCGGCGGAGGGGGCGATCGTGGAAGGGATTGCCGTCTATCCGGCGGCGGACACGGCGGGGCTGCTGGCCCATCTGAACGGCGAGGCGGCCCTGGCGCCCGCCCGACCGGTGGAGGCGGGGCCGGTGGAGGACGCGCCTCTCCCCGATTTCGCCGACGTGATGGGGCAGGCCGGGGCCCGGCGGGCCATGGAAATCGCGGCGGCGGGTTCCCACAACCTGCTGCTGATCGGGCCGCCGGGGTCGGGCAAGAGCATGCTGGCCAAGCGGCTACCCTCCATCCTGCCCGACATGAGCCCGGAGGAAGCGCTGGAGGCCACCAAGATCCATTCCATCGCGGGCACGCTGCCCGGCGGAACAGGGCTGCTGCGGGCACGGCCCTTCCGGGCGCCCCATCACAACATATCCGCCCCCGGCCTGACGGGCGGGGGATCGGTGCCCCGGCCTGGAGAGGTATCCCTGGCCCACAACGGGGTGCTGTTTCTGGACGAGCTGCCCGAGTTCAACCGGATGGCCATGGAGAGCCTGCGCCAGCCTCTGGAGGACGGGCGGGTGACCATTACCCGGGTGGGAGCGACCCTCAGCTATCCTTGCAGCCTGATGCTGGTGGCGGCCATGAACCCCTGCCCCTGCGGATATTTCGGCCATCCCAGCCGGGAATGCACCTGCTCCCCCGCCGCGGCCTCCCGCTACCTGGCCCGGGTATCCGGCCCGCTGCTCGACCGGATCGATCTGCATATCGAGGTGCCGCCGGTGCAATTCGACGAGCTGGCGGCCCGCAAGCCGGGGGAAAGCTCGGCCGCCATCCGGGAACGGGTCAACGCCGCCCGGGCGGTGCAGCAACAGCGGTACGCCGGCACCGGCATCGGCAGCAACGCCCGCATCCCCGCCGGGAAGCTGCGGACCTACTGCCCGCTGTCGGGCGAGGCGCAGGGGCTGCTGCGGGCGGCCTTTGAGCGGCTGGGGCTCTCGGCCCGGGGCTACGATCGGGTGCTGAAGGTGGCACGCACCATCGCGGATTTGGACGGCGGCGGCGACATCCTGCCCGCCCACGTGGCGGAAGCCGTCCAGTACCGAAGCCTCGACCGGAAATATTGGGAAAACCGATAGGGCCGCCCGGAACATAGAAAAAGGACTAGAGGCGTTTTCAGCTTCTAGTCCTTTGTTTTTCTTATTTATGCGCGTTTATTTCTTTCGCCAGGCCCATAATATGAGCTAACGAAGCTTCGTCCAGTTTTCTAATCTCTGACAGGGCGTCGTTGAGCAAGGCGGGATTCTGATTGTCCTTATCAAAAAATTGTGCAGGCGTTACCCCTAGATATTCACAGATGAAAAAGAACGCATGCATGGACGGCAGGGATTTTCTATTCTCAATTTTATTGATATAATTTTCACTTTGCCCGATAGATAAACTCATATCTCTGGCTGAGACACCCTTTTGCATGCGCAGCTCAGCCAGACGCAGCGAAAAAAATTCTTCATACACTAGGCATCCCTCCCAACGAGTACCATTATAAGTTGTATATCCCAAATTTCAGGGAATTATACACCCTATTATCGTTGACAAAGGGAATTATATGATGTAACATTATCTTCGGCAAAGAATTATAAGCCTTACATCATTTAGGGAGGTGACAATATGAAGGAAGAGATTGTTCGCGTGATGGACGAATTGGGAAGGGTTGTTATCCCGGCGGAGTATCGCAGTGCGCTGGGCTGGGCACCTTCCTGCAAGCTATCCATGTCGCGGCAGGACGGCCAGCTGATCCTGCGGGCTTATGAAGACACCTGCCTTCTCTGCGGCGGCACGGAAAATCTGCGTTTCCTCCATGGGAAGGCGGTTTGCCACCGCTGTGTAGACGAACTGAACAACCGGGGATAGCGTATCAAAAAGCTCGCCCGCGATGTCAGGCATCGCGGGCGAGCTGCCAAAGCGAACCGAGGTACTCCCGGCTGGCTGTGGCGCAGTCCAGAGGGGACAGGCCGAGGCTGGGGCTGTCCTGCTTCGCCACCAGCCAGAGGACGCCGGCGTCTTGGCGGTTATACCGCACAAAAAGCCGCGCGGCCATCAAAGGGACGCGCGGCCTTTGCGGGCAATGCCGCCAATTGAAAAAACACGGGCCGAAGGCTCTATACCAGAGTCTTCGGCCCGCGCTTACTTTACAGCGGCCGGCGTTTCCGCCCGCGCAGCGTCAGCACCGCCCCTCCGGCCACCGCCGCTGTCAGCAGCGCGGCCGCGGGCAGCGGCGATCCGGTGTCGGGGGCCGGCGCCTCGGTCTCGGAGCTGTCCGTCGACGGGACGGAGGGCTCAGAAGAGTCGTTTCCTTCCGGCTCCGGATCCGGCGTATCGGGTACCGGATCCAGCGCCTTGTCATAGGGGCCCATGACATAGGCGGCGGGATCCAGGTAAATGTTGTTGTGATCCACATTGGCGGTGGTTCCCTGGGCGCAGAAGCGTAAGGAGGCCCCCTCCTTCATGGCGATATGCAGATCGGGCAGCGCCACCGCGTCCAAATCGTCGTTCAGCTTCAGCGGCTGGCCGTCCGCCGGCCAGACCATGGCGCCGTCCACCTCGATCCAGACCTGAATCGGGTTGGCGCTCGCCTGTCCCTGCCAGATGCCGATCCGGTCCGTGGCCTCGCCGCCGGTGATGAAATAGGTGGCGTCCTCCGGCGCGACGAAGGTCAGGGCCGCCACCGGGTTCCGATCGTCCGCGATATAGCCGGAATTGATGGCGTTGACCATTTTCCCGCCCAGGAAGCCGGCGGACTGGATGGTGTTGGAGGGATAGGTGTTACCGTCCCGCAGCATATAGCCGCCCCAGTCGAACAGGGTGGCGGCGATAGCCGTCTCGAACTTCAAATCCCCATCCATGTCCCCGGTGATGCCCTCCGCCCGGTACTGGAACCGCCAAGGCAGATCGTAGGCATAGCCGGAGAAGTCGAACACCTTATTTTTGTCCACATCGCCGCCGCATTCCACAATGGCGTCCATCAGCGTGGCGGTGGAACCGACGCCTTCGCCCAGCACCGCGATGGTAACCTTCGCGGGCGCCGAGTCGCTCCGCCCGTCGTTGGCCGTAAAGGTGAAGGTGTCAAACCCGGTGAACCCTTCGGCCGGCGTGTAGGTGACCTTGCCGTCCGCCAGCGCCGCCGTACCCGAGACCGGCTGTTCCTTCAGCGCGTAGGTCAGCCCGCCGTCCAGCAGGCTTTCGGCGGACAGGGTGATTTCCACCGGCGTCCCCTTGGCAGTCTTGACCGTCTGTTCCGCGGCCGCCGGCGGCTCGTACTTTTTCACCGTCAGCGTCACGGTCACGTCCACCGGGGATTTCCCGTCCGTCAGGGTCACGACGAAGGAGTCCGGACCGGAATAGCTATCGGCGGGCGTGTAAACAAAAGCGCCGTCCGCCTCCAGGGCCAGTTCACCGTGGGCCGCATCGGTTTTCAGGGCCGCGGCGACCGAATCGCCATCCGCGTCGCTCAACTGCAAATTACCGGAGAGGGACAGCCCCTCCACCGTGTCGAACGCGGTCTGTCCCGCCGCCGGCTTTTTGTTGTCCACAAATTCAATGGTGACGGTGCCGTCCGCCGCCGCGCCGTTTTCATCGGTCACCGTGTAGACGAAGCGATCGGTGCCCTCCACGCCCACGTCGGCCGTGTAGGTAAAAGAGCCGTCCGCGTTCACCGCGGCGCTCCCCTTCTCGCCGTCGGTTTTCAGCGTATAGGTCAGCTGCGCGTCCTCGTCCGCGTCCGCGCCGTCCAGCGTGCCGGAAACGGATTTGCCGATGGTGCAGGTGTAGCTGCCATCCCCCGCGGTGGGCGGGGTGTTGTCGGTGCATTTCACCATGGGGAACATCGAGGCGGCCACCAGCCAGTCCTCCACCCCGTCGGTGCCGGCGCAATCGATGACAAAGCGCAGGCGTTCGCCGGCCTTCAGCGCGATCCCGGTCAGGGTGGGGAAGGCAAAGGACGTGACCTCCTTGGTCAGCAGCTCGTAATTCTTATCCGTGGGATACAGCCGGGTGGAGCCCGCCGGGTCATAGGTGTCCATGTCGGCGTCCTTCCCCATCTTGTGGATGGCGAACCCCATCTGGAAGGTGCTGGACGCGGGCACGTACTGCCCGTCTCCATACTCCGCGCCGCCGGGGAAATACTTGGGGTACATCACCCGGACATTGGGCTGGGCAGCGTTGGGGAAGATCTTATAGGTGCCGTCCTTGGGCGCGATAAACGTCAGGCACAGTGCGCCGACGCCCTCGCTCGCGTCGGTGATGAAATACGGGATGCCGCCCTGTATGCTGACCTGCCCCGTGGTCTGCAGCCAATCCTGGCCAAACACGTACTCGTCGATCCCGGTTCCCCAGCTGTTCGCCTTCATGTATTTGAAGGTGTAAAAGCCGTCCCAGTCGGGGTTGGCGTCGTAATACTGGGCGCGCCAAGCGAAATCCTCCAGCAGGGTTTCCTGGGTCGGGTTTTTGCCGTCCGTCCAACCGTGCGCCTTGCCGCCGAACAACTCATCGACGTAAGCGGTCATGCCCAGCGGGTTCTGGCTGCTGGGCGTCTTTTCCAGCGCCGTCCCGCCCAGGCCCGCAGAGGCGGTGAGAAGCAGGGACGCGGCCGCGGTCAGAGACAGGGCCTTGCTCTTGAAACCAAGCATGCGATAACCTCCTCATATTATCATGAATAAGCCTCTGCTTTTATTATACCTGCCGGAATTCCCGCATGAAATAATCGATTTTTTGGTTGGCATATAAGAATTCTTATGCCTTCACCGGGACACGGTCAACGGCTCCTTCCCCGGCTCCAGCGCTTTGATGCGCGCCGCGATGTCGGCCGCGCTGACACTCGCCCCCGCCACCTCGGCGTAATAGCCGGCCAATCGTTTGTCCATCTGGGCGACGTAGTACCCGTGATAATCCGCCGGGGAGAAATACACCCGTTCCCCCGCAATGTCCCGGGCCCGCTCCCCCGCCGTCGGCATATACGGGTTCAGTGCCCCGTCCCGGGACAGGAAGGGGAAGGACGCGATACCGGTCTGCCGCAGGAACTCCAGCGTGTTGGCGCGGATGCTGTCCCGCGTACTTTTCAGGGGCGTCACCTCCCCGTCCACCAGCACCCAGTTTTCATCCTCCACCCCGTAGAGGAAGGTGCGGCTGGCCTCGCGGGAAGACAGGGTTTCCAGCAAGGCGGCGGCCGCCGCCCGGTCACAGTCCATGGACACAAACGTCTCGAAGCAGCCCAGCCGGCTCTGCGCCTCCAGATACCCGTCCGCCGCGAAGGGCGGCGCCGCCGGCACATACCGCAGGCGCGGGTTCTCCAGGTTGAACCGTTCAATAAAAGCGGCGGGCCCGATATAGGCGAATACGTTGGCCTTCAGCAGCTCCGCCAGCCGATCGGCGGAATACGCCTCAAAAATCCGGTACACGCTCATCCCGTCCAGGCGGTCGAAAAACCGCATGACCTCCTGGATTTTTGGGGAAAAGATGCGGTGGTAGCTACTCTCCCCGTCCCGGTAGAGGGGGAGCACGCCGCAGATGTGCTCCACGGTGGCCAGCCCCCGGTTTTCCTCGCCGAACACCACCGGCAGCAGCTCGTCGCTGCCGATAAGCCGGTTTTCCGTCGCTAGGCGCACAAACGCCTCCAGCGCCCGCGCGAAATTCCCTGGCGTGTCCATGGCCGGGTTTCCCAGCAAGGACGCGTATTCCTGCCGCACATACAGCCCCTCGGTGGCCACGGGGCGATACCCCTGTGCCGTATAGCCGCCGGGCAGGGAAAACAGCTCGCCGGAATTGTTCTGATACGCGCAGCGGATGTCCTCCGGCAGGCTGTCCGCCAGCGTCTCCGAGAGCTCCCGGATATTCCAAACCCGCCCGGAGCCGATAATTTTGCTGCGCAGCGCCCCGCCGGCCGGCACGGTCAGCAGGTCGGGCAGCTCGTCGAGCGCCAGCATCCGGGACACCAGCAGGCTCTGATCCCCCGTCAAGTAGGTGATGACGGGCGGCGTGTCCAGCGCAGAGAGCACGGCCGTCACCGCCTTGCCGGTGAAATCCCCCCGTCCGACGCCGCCCGCCTCGTCCACAATCGTCCAGGTAAGCGCCGCCGCCTCGCGGCTGACAGGGGCCACCGGCGTTTTGGCGCAGCCTCCGGCGGCCAGCAGCAGCGCCGGCAGCATCGCCAGGGCCATTCCCTTACGGGCATGCAGCCGCCTCATAGGTCCTCCTCCCTTCTCTGGGGGATCGCAATAACGCACAGCGTTCCGTCCTCCGTCCCCTCAATCCGGATCCCATACGCCTCGCCGAACAGCAGCCGGATCCGCTCGTCCACGTTGCGCAGGCCGTAGCCCTGGGTCTTCTCCACGAACACGCTGCGCAGCACCTGCGGCTGGATGACGCTCCCCGTGTTGTATACCGTGAAGCGCAGATCCCCGCCCTCCCGCCGGGCCGTCAGCCGGATGAGCCGTTTGGCGCTCTTGTCCCGCAGCTTGTCCACCCCGTGCTTGACGGCGTTTTCCAGCAGCGGCTGCAGCATCAGGTTGATGGTGACAAATTCCTCCAGCCCTTCCTCGATGTCCTTTTCGAACTGGAAATTGTTGTCGTGCAGCTCCAGCTGGAGATTCATATACGCCGCGGCGTTTTTCAGCTCCTCCTCCACGGTAATGGTGTTCCGCCCGCGGTTGAGGCAGGTGCGGTAATAATCCGACAGCTGGGTGATGACATAAGAGGAATGCTCGTCCCCGCGCATAATGGCGTACCAATTCATGTTGTCCAAGCAATTGTATAAAAAGTGTGGATTGATCTGTGTTTGCAGCGCCTTGAACTCGGATTCACGCTGGGCCAGCTGGCTTTCGTACACGTCGTGAATGAGGGTCTCGAGCTGGGCGACCATCCCCTCGAACACCTGGCTGAGCTGCCCGATTTCATCCGCCTGCGTCCCGCCCCGCTCGATGAGCCAGTTGCCCTTGGACACCTTCTTCATCTGCCGGATGAGGAACTCGATCCGCTTGGCAAAATTGGAGGAAAGCAGCAGGGCGATTAAGGCAATCAGCCCTATACCGGCGGCAATGGCGACGACAGCCACCCGCACGATGTCGCCCGTTCGCTGGATGACGAACTGATAGGACACCAGGGCGTACAGCGTCCAGTTATGCGCCTGCAGGGAAACGGAACCGTACAAATACTGCGCGCCGTTGTACGAGACGATGCCGTCCGCCGCCCCGTCCAGATAGCTGATGGGCATGATGCCGGTGGTCATCACGTTCTTGACCAAGCTGATGACGCTCCCCCGGTTGTTGTCCGCGACAAGGATGCCGAAATCGCTGTTTTCCCCAGCAAAGGCCTCGCTGAAAAATTCCCGCTTATTCATGGTGACCACCATCCGGGCCGCCTCCCGCCGGCTGTACAGATCCGGCACGGTGCGCACGGCGTACAGGCTGTCCTCCGAGGCGAACCAGAACGCCCCCTCCCGCTCGAGCATGGCCGCGTTGTCGGGATGGGCGGCGACGGCCTCCTCCACCCGCTTCTCGAGCGCCTTATTGTTATACTGCAGCCCCGGATCGCCCCCCAGCAGGAAATCCACCCGCCGGATGGAGGCGGACACCGGCTGCATGGCCTGCCGCTGCGTTTCCTCGAACAGCCGCAGCTCGCCGACGCGGATCCGGCTGTTCTGCAGCGCCACCACCAGGGTCAGCAGCTCGTCCCCGTACACCACCCGATCCATGGCCTCTTGGCAGCGCCCATATGCGGCGTCCAGCTGGGTACCCGCCCGGTCAACGTAATCCGCCACCCGGCTTTCCAGCTGATCCCGCAGCGAATCCCGCGCAATGACCGCGGAAAACGCGCCCATGCCGATCATGGGCAGAAGAGCCACCGCCAGAAAGCTGATGAACAGCTTGGTACGCAGCTTGGCCCTCTTGAGAAATCGGTAAATTCGTATCAGCATGCGGCTTCTTCCCTATACCGCGCCGGGGTCATCCCGGTGTAGTTTTTAAACAGCAGGCAGAAATAGGAGGAGTTAAGATACCCCACCATCTCCGAGATGGCGATGACCTTGATATCGGTGTTGCGCAGCAGCTCCTTGGCCTTTTCCAGCCGGTACACCGTCAGGTACTTGATAAAATTCCGCCCGGTCTCCTTCTTGAAATAGAAGCTGAGATAGCTCGGCGAAAGCTGCACCCTATCCGCGATTTGTTCGAGGCTGATGTCGTGCATGTACTCCTGCTCCACAATCTCGAGGATCTGGCGGATGGTGCTCTTGTCCTCCTCCCCGTCCTCCATGGCCTCATCCAGGATGCCTACGAGCACATCCTTAAGCGCGTAAATATTCGCGCAGTGGAACAGCCGATCCACATAGGCCGTCACCGTCTCCTGGCTGAGGTTGCGGTTGACCTCCGTGCAGTAGTGGATGAGGTTCCCGCCGATATACTTGATGTACAGAGGGGACAGCGCCCCGCTCTGCCCCAGCTCCTGGAACAGCCGTTCCACCTCCGCCAGGGCCCGCACCTTCTCTCCCCGCCGGATGCAGACCTCCACGTCCTGCAGCCTTTGATGATAATCGCCGGCTTCCCCTCCGCCCTCGCCCTGCGCGCGGATCACCTGGCTGTCCTTGGAGAAAAATTTGGCATCCAGGCAGGTCTCCGCCTGGGTATACGCCGCGAGCAGCTCCTCCGGCCCGGCCGCCCGGCTCCCCAGCACCACGGTGGTCACCGTGCCGGCGTCCCGTTCCACCCGCCGGCAGAAGGCCTGCGCCGCCACCTCCAGCTCCCTTTCCTCCCCGCCGGCCACCAGCACCGCCTGGTATTCGTTGAGGCTCACCCACACGGCTTCGCCGAACAGCTCGCCGATGACCGCCTCCAAATCGTAGCGGCTGTCCGCGAACAGCGGGCGGGACATGTCCGCGAGCAGCAGATGGCCGCCGATGTCGAATTCTCCCTCCGGCAGCTGCCCCAGCAGCAGCAGGCGCAGCAGCTGCTCCTTGCGCCGGTCGAGCCCGCTTTTCCGACAGTCCTCCAGCACCGCCTGGATGGTGGCGCGGAACTCCTCCAGCTTCAAGGGCTTGAGTATGTAATGGCGCACTCCGTACTGCATCGCCCTCTTGGCATAGTCGAATTCCCCGAATGCGCTGTAAATCACGCAGTGCAGCCCAGGCTGGTGCTCCTTCGCCTGCCGAATAAGCTCCAGCCCGTCCTGCTCCGGCATGCAGATGTCGGTAAACAAGATGTCCACCCGCTGGCTGTCCAGCACCTGCATCGCCTCCTCCACCGATTCCGCCATGCAGGTCTCGATGGGGAATTCAAATTTCCGGGTTAAGTAGGCCACCCCCTCCCGGTCAATGCGCTCGTCGTCCACAATCAGCATCCGTATCACGCCGCCACCCCTCCATTTTCTTTCGGAATCTCCACACATAAGGTGAGGGGGAGCGAATCCCCCCGCCTCAGCCGGTGTATTTTGCCATTCTGCCGCGTTATCGTCCTAGGTGGGCGCCAGCCCACCGTCGTCCTCTGCCTTGCCGAATGACAAAATACGCAGGCTGAGGTCAAAGAATTTTTGGGGCTGAGCGAGGGTTCACAGCAAGGCGGCCGTTCGCGCCATGCTGTCGCATGGCAAGTGAGGCCAACGCCGCTGTGGGCGCTCGCTCTCCCAAAAATCGGAGGTTGTTTGCTCCCCCTCACCTTAAGCATACCACACAAATCAAACCAACCCAAACAGAAATTTCTGTTTGGGTTGGTAATGTTCGTTCGATTAGCGGCCCTTCAGGGTGTCATCCAAATTTTTCTGCCAGATGGGCCGCATTTCCTCCATCAAGGCGCTGAAATCGCCATTTTTCCGCATGTAGTTGCCGAAGGACTGGCAGAAGCTGTCCTCCATGCCGTAGCCGTACAGCCAGGTGATGCGGTTTTCCAGCGAATCCATCATCTTCTGCTGGGCCTCGGTGAAAATTTTCTTGGAGGTGCCGGCCTCCGATTTCTTGGTGTAGTAATTGTACTGGTACTCGCCGAACGCGATGCCGCCGATGGCGTTCTTTGCGCCCGCCGGCACGCCGAAGCCATCGCTGGAGCTATAGCCGATGTAGCTCGCGTCCCCGCTGTTCGCCTTGGGGAAGGGCGCGATATCCCAGTTCTTCATGCCCTTGTTCAGCAGCTTTTCCGCTTCGCCCGCCGGGCCGTAATACATGGCCACGTTGCCGTTGGCGAATTCCTCCCACATCCCCCACCGGACGGGCGAGAACACCTTGTCTTTGTTGATACCGTCGTAGTAATACAGCAGGGAGCTGCGCCAGGTCTCGTCGTCGATGTTCAGGGAGGGGTTCCCGTTCTTGAACTTGACGATATCCGTGCCCTGCGCCAAGGGGAAAATGAATTCCAGCTCGGTGCCGAAGCCGTACACATCCGGCTTGCCGTCCTTGTTTTTGTCCACGGTCAGCCGGCGCGCCATGTCCTTGAGATCCTTCCAGGTCCACTTGTTTTCCTGGGCCAGCTGTGCCGGGGCCTTGGCCACGGCTGCGTTTTTCAACATGGTGGTGTTGTAGTACAGCACCCCGGGCGATCGCTTGCCGATGATGGCGTATTTCTTTCCCTGCCAGGTGGTGACGTTGTCCATCACATAGGTGTCGAGGGTGTCCGTCACCTGGATCATATCGTCGAGGGGCGTCAGCAGCCCCTTAATGGCACGGCGGGGGAAATCGAACACGCCGGTGGGCACATAGTCGGGCGAATCGCCGTTGCGGATGAACTGGGTCAGCTTGATGTCCCGGGTTCCCCATTCGCCGTTGATGACCTTAACGGTGGTGCCGGGATATTCCTTTTCAAAGCCGGCCTTGATGGCCTTGAAATCCTCGTCGCCGGAGGTATCCCACGGGATGAACAGCTTGACCTCCCCCTTGACGCCGCTGCGCTTGTCGAACAGCTTCTTGCCGGTGGCGTCGCCGCCGCTCCAGCCTCCCTGCTTGGAGGTGGTCTGGGAAGCGGCCTTGCCGGTGGTTTTGCCGGCCGTGGTCTTCTTTCCTCCCTGCTGACTGCCCGCCGTGGTACTTCCGGAGGGGGATTCGGTTCCCTGTGTGGCGCTCGGATCGGTGATCGTATCCGTCCCCGCCGTTTCTCCCGGGGCGGTGCTCTGGGAAACACCGCTGACGCCGGAGGAAGCCGGCGGCGTCTCCTGACGGCCGCAGCCCGCGGCCGTCAGCCCCATCAGCAGCGCGCAAAGCAGGGACACCGCGCGGATTTTCTGCTTCATCATATACCCTCATTCCTTTCACGTAGCCAGAAGGCGGCGGGGGGCCGGCTCTCCGTCTGTCCCGCCGGCGCGCCCCTTTCTGCTTTCATTATAGCGGCTCCCCGCCCGGTGGGAAATCCCAGGTTTCTTAGAATGGATAACCGATTTTTAAGCAAGGGCGCTTCCCGCCTCAGCCCACGATGCCGCTGCGCTCGATCCCCTCGGTGAAATACCGTTGGGCCACGATGAACAGCACCAGCATCGGCGCGATGGCCAACAGCGCGCCCGCCTGCACCTGCACCTGCACCATCAGCTGATCGCTCCCGTTCTGGGTGGCCAGCCGTTCCAGGGTCGAGCGCAGGGACGCGAGCGCCGTGGCCACCGTCTGGCGGGTCTCGCTGAACACCGCCGGCACGAAATAGTCGTTCCAGTGCCAGACCGTCGAGAAAATGAACACCGTGATCATGGAGGAACGGGCGTTGGGCAGCATCACCCGGAAATAGGTGCGCACCGCGCCGCAGCCGTCAATGAGGGCGGCCTCCTCCAGTTCACCCGGCATCCCCCGGTAGAACTGCCGGAAGATGAAGATGAACAGCCCCGAGCGGAACCCCATGCCGAACAGAGACTGCAGCCAGAAGGGCCAGGGGGAATCCACCAGCTTGAAGGTGCCGCTCCCCGCTGCGATGGCGTCCAGTATGGCGGACAGTCCCGGCAGCCGGAAAAACCGGAACATCATGTACAGGGGGGACAGATAGGTCTGCACCGGCACGATGATGGTCAGTATCACGACGGCGAACAGGATCCGCTTGAAGGGGAAATCGAACCGGGCGAAGCCGTAGCCCACCACGCCGCACACAAAGGTCTGCAAAAAGGCCGATACGAAGCTGATTTCCGCCGTGTAGCCCAGCAGGGCGGGATAATTCATGGTCTTGACCAGCAGGGCCATGTTGTCCAGCGTCCAGGTTCGGGTCAGCCAGACCACCGACGGATCCTCCATGTCCGCCCGGCCCCGGAAGGCCGTGATCACCATGTACAGGATAGGGTAAATCAGCACGAACTGGATACCCAGCAGCAGGATGAAGCGGGACAGCTTCCAGGTGCCCCGGCCCAGACGGGCCCCCCATATTTTCGCCCGCAGCCCGGGCGCCGACGATACGCGATTCAAAGCCGTCCCCCCTTATTTCTCGATGTAAAACACCCGGCGCGAGATGAACCAGGCCACCAGCCCCGTCACCGCCAGCACCATCAGGCAGTAGGCTACTGCCAGGGTGGTGCCCGAGGAGTTGTACATTTTGTTGAAGTATTCCTCGATGCGCTGCATCACCGGGTTGGAATAATAGGTGAAGGAATCGATGATGGAATACACGGCGTTCAGCAGGATGAACGGGGTCACCAGCGGGAAGGTCACCTTCCAGAAGGTCTGCCAGGCGTTGGCCCCCTCCACGCTGCACACCTCGTACAAATGCGCCGGCACCGCTTTGATGCCGCCGATGAACAGCAGGATCTGCACCCCGCATTTCCACAGCAGGTCGAGAATGCTGGACACCGCGCCGGTCAGCTGGCTGACCAGGGAGGGATCCAGCCCCAGCTTGAGCATGGACATCTCCAGCGCCGCGGACTGGAAAATCGTCACGTCGCTGGTCTGGGCCATGGAGGAGGCGAACAGATCCTGCTTGAACACCGCGAGCAGTACGCCGGAGGACACGATAATAGGCAGGGCGAAAATCGCCCGCGCCACCGTCCGCCCCCGGAATTCCTGGCTGAGGATGATGGCGATGAACAGGCTGAACGCCACGATGAGCAGCACCTCCCCCAGGGTCTGGGCGATGGAGGTCAGCATCATCCGCACGTTCTGCGGATCGTCGAGCAGCACGTCCTGCAGAATTTCCCCGCCGACGTACACGGATTTCATCCCGCCCGGCTCCACGGTCACGTCGTTGAACATGTAAAACACCGACTGCCCCATGGGCACCAGGAAAAAAGCCAGCACCCCGACGATCCAGGGGGAAACGAACAGCAGTCCCGTCAGCCGGCGCCGCCGGGAGGCGGATGTCCGCCGCAGCGAGCGCGTCATGATCCATCCCTCCCGCCGATAAAGCCATAGGATTTTGCCGGCACCGTCAACCCGCTCCGCTCATAGGGCGCGGTGCCGTAGTTGACCACTACCACCGCGCCGTTTTCAAACGTCACCTGCCGGACGTCCCGGCTGAGGAACACGTACCCGGCCACCGCCGTGCCGCCGGTGCGCTCCCGGACAGCCGCCAGCTCGCAGTAGGTCTCCAGCATCGTGTCCTTCCACTGCGCATAGGTGGAGGCGTACAGGCGGTTCATGGACGTGCGGGCCACCGCTTCATAGTCCGCCTCCATCACGGAGAAGGTCAGAGCACTGTTGGACTCCACGGCGTGGAGCAGCATATCCCGCAAATCGCCCGCGTAGTTCACCGGCGGGGTAGCGTACCCCTTCAGCCCGTCGAGCACCAACTGGAGAAAAGGCACGGCCCCATTGCTGATGAAATGACCACTGTCGGTGTGAGGCAGGCCGATAAAGTTTTCCGCATACGGCATGGCGTAGGCGTTGGGCGCCTCCAGCAGCAGCCGGCGCCCCTGGGCCAGATCCGCCAGCACCCGGGTAAAGCGCTCCTGCACCCTGCCCAACGGGTCGTCCCCCCCGCCGTAATTACTGTATAAATCCCGTCCCAAGGAGCTAGGCGCCAGCGTTTCCAGCCCCTTCTCCCGCACATCGTCCGCCAGCCGTCCCGCCGCCTTCTCCACCCCTTCGGGGCGCAGCAGATAGCGGGTGGGCCGGCTGTAGTCCCGCAGCCCGGTGGCGTAATGGTAATCGAACAGCTTCGCCGTCTTTTTGTTGACCGCTGTCACCGAGTCGAAGAAGGCGTGCGCGCCGTTGCCGCCGTCGGTGAACTGGGTCAGCCGGACTTCCGGATACACATCCGTCCATGTCTCGATGAGATCCCGCAGCTCTTCGGCGCTTCCCAGCTTGCCGTCCACCTTGAGCTTCGCGTCAATTTTGCCGGTGTAGGCCCCGCTGGGGCTGAGCCCCCGCAGCAGCACCACGAACCGGCCGACCCCGCCATCCCGCAGTTCGGTCAGCATGGCGCCGGTCTGGCGCAGGGTGGTCAGCGGCGTCACCGCCTGATAGCCGAAGCCCAGGAACTGCTGCTTGGCCCGCACCCCGGCGGTCACGTCGAGATACAGCGCATCGTTGAGGCTGCCGCCCCGCTTCGCGCCGTCCAGCAGCCAATCGGCGCAGGCGTCGGCCGCCCCCTTGAGCGAGGCCGCCTCCCCCCGCAAAAACCGGTATTCCACCGTCGGATTTTCATCGGTGCAGGGGGTCTGCGCGGTCAGGATCCGCTTCATCTCCGCCCAGGTGCGGCTGAGGAAGGTGGTCTCCATGCTGGTGCGGTAGAGGAAGGTGAAGCCGGCGGTGTTATAGCCGGTGTCCATGCCCGCCACCGCGGCGGACAGGGTGCCTCCCGCCGCCCCGCGGCGGGCGATGGCCAGGAATCCCGCCTGCACGTCCCGCCCCGCCTCCTGGACGGGGCTGCCGTTCTCGTCGGTGCGCAGCGGCGGCGTTGCGTGGGTGTACACCGCGGCGAACGCCGGCAGCAGCACCGGCTTATAGTCGTTGGGCTTGCTTTCCGACACCTGGGTCAAATCGCCGCCGAAAATCTCCCGGCGGTACTCTCCCTGGGCATATCGGCCGTTGTTGAACGCGACATACGCGCCGGAGCCGTCGGGCAGGATGAAGAAGCCCTTGTCCCCCGATCGCGCCGCTCCGAAGAAGGGCAGCAGCGTGATGTCCAGGATCCGGCAGTCCCCCGTCTCCCGCACCTGCCCGTAATCGATGGAGGCCGACAACGCGTCCGCCGTCAGGCTGTACCGCACCGGGATGACGAAGCCCTGCTCGGCAAAGGTGTAGGTCGCCGTCAGGGTATCGCCGTCGCGGCTCAGCCGCAGCCCCCCCTCGGACACGCTGCCCACGTAGGAGTTGACCTCGTCCATGGCCTGGTTCCCGTTCAGGAAGGTCACCAGCAGTTGGGAGATCATCCGGGTGATGTTCACCCCTTGCGCCACCGTGTCCAGCTCGTAATCCGCCGGGTTGGAGGCGTAGGTCATGCCCGAGGCCCCGTCTGTCACCGTGAGAAAACCGGTGGCCTCGTCCGCCGACAGGGTCAGCGGCCCCTTGGACAAGGAAGCGGTTCCCTGCGCCGGGGCGGTCTGACCGGCGGACGCGGGCGCGTCTGTCTCCTGGGCCGCGTAGCCCCCCGCCGCCAGGATGGGGAGCAGCGCCGCGGCCAGCAGCAGGGCACCCGCCCGGATTCGTTTTTTCAGTTGCATGGCGGACGCCTCCTTACTTCAGCTTGAGGGACAGCTCGTCGTATAGGGATACGAGAAACATGGCCAGCTGCTGGAACAGGCTCCAGAGCAGCAGCGCCAGGAACAGGATAATCAGGATCCCGATGAGGGAATACAGCACGGCCAGCACCGTGCGCCCGAAGGAAAATTCGTGCACCACCTTGAGCCCCAGCACCATCAGCACGGCCGACCAGAGGATCGCGGCCGCCCCCAGCAGGGTGAGGAACGCCCCCTCCTCCCGGGTCAGCACGTTGGTCAGCAGCAGGGACAGCAGCTGGTAGCCCACATAGGGCAGCAGCCCCACCGCCAGCACATACACGATGTCCAGCAGCTTGCCGCTGCCGTCCATCATGGTGGAAACGAACCAGTTGGCCAGCACGAACAGGCCGAATACCAGCAGCGTCTGCCCCAGGATGATCCAGATGCTGAAATCCCCCGCCACATTCTGGTTGAACACGTACCCGTTGTACTGCCAGGTCAGGATGGTGGCGAAGAACCAGAGGGCCAGGCTCACGCCGGTGATGGCCGCCCGGGAGCGCGCGCTCCCCGCCCGTACCCCGGCCTCGTAGCCGTCGGTGGGATGGAACAGGGTGTACCGCAGGCGCCGCGCCGGCCCCAGGGCCCCCGCGTCCACATCCCGCGCCCGGCTGGTCCGGTCGCGGGAGTCGGAGACCACGATCCAGATCACCAGCACCGCCAACAGCGCGAAAATGGGATAAAACCAGCTGCGCAGGCCGACGCTGCGCTGCTGCCGGAACGCGTCGGAATACAGCTCGGGCGCGTGTCCCCGGCGGAAGCAGTCCATCGCGGCGGTATAGTCCCCGCTGTTCAAGTAGGTCTTGCCCATGCTGATATACGCCGGGTCGTACCCGCCCGCGTACCGGATCACCTCCTGCCACAGGGACACCGACTCCTCGTATTTCCCCTCGTTATACAGCCGGATGGCCGAAAAGATGGTCCGCCCGAAGGCCGAGGGGGTGAACATGGTCACCGTGTCCCCCATGGTATCGAGGACGTAAATTCGCTCGCCGATGGTCTCGACGGCCGTTGGGATGCGAAAAGTACCCTCCAGCACGCCGATGCCGCCGAACACCGTGATCCACTGCCCGTTCTCGTCATAGAGGAACACCCGCCCCTGGGTGGCGTCCAGCGCCGCGACCAGCCCGCTGTCCATGACGTCGATGTCCACGAACGCGGTGTCCAGCAATCTTCCGTCGCTCCAGGCAACCTCCAGGTCGCCGTAGTTGGCGTCCTTGTATACGTTGACGCTCTTGGCGTTCATTTTTTTGATTTCGTTGGTAGAGACCACGCTGCCGCCCGCCACGGATTTCTGCGTCACCGTGTAGATGAAATTATCGGGCGTCAAATCGAAGTTGGCGTATTCCACCGGTATGTACCGGGCCATATTGTCCTTCTGCTTGTCGCTGAGCAGGCCCTTCCAGAAGTAATCCAGCAGCATCCGGGCCGACAGCTCCACCCGGTTGGAGCCGAAAAAGGTCAGGAACTCCCCCTCCTCCGAGAACACGCAGGCCCCCCGGTACAGCCCGGGCACCAGCACATAGAGAACGCCTTCCTTGTCCACCAGCACCTTGGAGGGCGCGAACGGCACGTTGTCAGGGAGCAGCGCGCTGTCCGGGCGCTCGATGACCTGCCGGATGTTCAGCCCGCTGTCCGCGATAATCACCCGCTTGTTCTGGGGATCCGCGGCGTAATAGGTGCGTTCCGCCCCGCTCCCCCGGATGAACACGCCGGCCAGCCCCGGGAGCTCGCGCTCCTCCCCGTTTTCCCGGAAGGTCAGGGTCTTGACATACCGCAGCTCCTCGTCCAACACCAGGATCCGCCCGCTGTCAGTGTCCGCCACGTTCAGCAGCCCGTCCTCGTCCACGAACAGATCGGCCGCGTTGCCCAGGGTGCCGGGGGGCAGCTGCCGGCCGGAAACCACCTTCTGCGGCACGTAGCCCACCGGCGCCGCCACCGCGTTCCCCTTCTCGTTGTAGGCGTAGCCGTCGTACGGGGTGTCCACCGCCGCTGCTCCCGGCAGGCAGAGCGCACCGGCCAGCAGGAGGGCACACAGGGCCCTGCACAGGATTTTCAAAGCGCACCCTCCCCTCACTCTTTGATACCGGAATGGCTCATGGTTGCCATGACCTGGCTCTGGGTGAACACGAACAGCAGGATGGGCGGGATAATCAGCACGATGCTTCCCGCCATCGCCACGCCGTAGCGGGCCGTCCCCCCCGCCATGATTTGCTTGACCGCCAGATTGACCAGCTTGAGCTCCTCGCTGAACACCATGTTGGCCTGGGTCTGGTTCCACACCCCCTGGAAGGAAAAGACCAGCAGCGTCATCCAAGCTGGCTTGACCTGGGGCATCACGATGCTCCACAGGGTGCGGATCTGCCCCGCCCCGTCGATGGTGGCCGATTCGATAAGCGGGGTGGGCACCTGCTCCATGAACTGCTTCATCAAGAACAGTCCGAGCGGCGTCGCCAGCTGCGGCAGGATATACACGAGATAGGTATCCAGCATCCCCGTCTTGGCCAGGATGACATACTGGGGCAGCCACAGGATGGTGGTGTTGAACAGCAGCGCCACCACCACGAAATTGAAAATCCATTTCACCCGCAGCTGGAACTTGGCCAGCGGATACGCCGCCATGGAAGCGATGAGCACGTTGCCCCCCGTGGCCACGACACTGACGAACAGGCTGTTGAACAGGTACCGGCTGAACGGCACCCACATGTTGGTCGCCAGCTTGAACAGGAGAAAATAATTGGAGGAGGTGGGCCGCACCACAAAAAAGCGGGGTGGAAAGGCGAACAGTTCGTCCACCGGCTTGAAGGAGTTGATGACGGAGTAAATAAGCGGCAGGGCCATGAACAGCCCCAGCACCGTCAGCACCGCGAACAGCAGCACGGTCGCCCAGGCGCGCCGCCCAGAATGCCGGCGCTTCTTATGTACGCGCATCTGCCAGCGCAAACCGGAAACGGCCATACAAAATCACAGTCCTTTCGCCGTGCTCGAAGCACAAATATGGTTCTCACACAATCTCTCCTGGAAGCTCGGTTTTTTCCGATCCCCCCAGCGGTCACCACCCGATCATTCGCTCCCTGGCCCGCAGAAAGCTCGGATCGAATGGAAAGAAGCGTGTCCCCGCCTTGCGGGGCGCCGGCCCTTCGCGTGGCCGGCGAAGGGTTCTTTCCAATCCCTTCAGCGGTCACCACCCGATCATTCGCTCCCTGGCCCGCAGAAAGCTCGGATCGAATGGAAAGAAGCGTGTCCCCGCCTTGCGGGGCGCCGGCCCTTCGCGTGGCCGGCGAAGGGTTCTTTCCAATCCCTTCAGCGGTCACCACCCGATCACTCGTCACCAATGCGCCGCATCAGCAGGCTGACGCCCTTTTTGAACACGAACATGAGCACGAACAGCACCACCGCGATGGCGCAGGCGTAGCCCATTTCGTAGCGCAGGCTGCCATAATCCTGCATGTGCAGCAGGATGGTGTGGGCCGAATACTTGGTGGACGGGAAGCCGCACAGCTCCTGGGAGATGGTGCTCACCGAAAAGGAGGCGGAAATCTGCATCACCGCGCCGAACAGCAGCTGCGGCTTCATGGAAGGCAGCGTGATGTACAGCAGCTCCTGGTACCGGTTGCGCACCCCGTCGATGTCCCCCGCCTCGTACAGGCTCGCGTCGATGGACTGAAACCCCGCGATGAACGCTAAGAACGAGGTGCCCAGCGACATCCACAGCTGCACCACGATGAGAATCCCCAGATTGTAGCGGGGATCGGTCAGCCACTGCACCGGTTCGCTGACCAGCCCCAGGTTCATCAGCAGCCCGTTGACGATGCCGTAGCTGTCCCCGCTGAAAATCAGCTGCCAGACGAAATACACCGACGTGGTCAGGCTGGGCGCGTAAAAAATAAAGGTCAGGAACACCCGCAGCCCCTTGGGCATCTCGTTGATGAGCCAGGCGGCGAAAAAGCAGAGCAGATAGCTCAGCGGCCCGGTGATCACCGCGAACAGCAGGGTGTTTTTCAACGCGATGAAAAACACGTCGTCGTTAAGGAACAGGTTGATGTAGTTGGCCAGGCCGATGAACTTCGGCGTGTTGAACATGTTGTAATAGGTCAGGCTCAGCACCATGGAGGCCGCGATGGGGATGACGAACATCAGCAGGAACACCACGCAGAAGGGGAGCAGCAGCAGATACAGCTGCTTGTTGTCCCGCACGTCCCTCAGAAACGGCTTTTTCGGCTCGGCCGGCCGCCGAGAAGGCCGTATGCGTATCCTATTCAAGGCCGAACTCCTTTCTCTTGCGCTGGATCTCCCCATTGACCTGCTTGTCGTACAGCACCAGGGATTCCCGGGGGTTCTTCCCCTCGTACACCACGTCCCGGAACGCGTTGTCCAGCCCGCGGATGAGGTAGTACCCGCCCAGCACCTCCGGGATTTCCCGCACGTCCCGCCGCTGCTCCTCGATGGCCGCCAGCTGGTCTTTGGTCCAGGCCAGAGAGGCCAGCGCCTCGCTGTTGGCCACCGCCACCCGCGCCAGCAGCCCCATCTGCGCCTCCACATCCTTGGCGTAGCGGGTCTGCGCCTCCGCCGAGCAGTACCATTTCAGGAAATCCCAGGAGGCCTCCAGCTTCTCCGTCCGGCTCAGGATGACGCAGGCGGAGCCGAGATCCCGCCTGCGCCCGGTCGATGGTGCCGTCGGAGCGGGCCGCTCCGGGTATGGGCGCCATTTCCCACAGCCCCCGGATCTCCGGCGCCGCGGATTCCAGCCGGGCAAATTCGGTGTAGGAGGCGATGGCCAGCGGGATTTCCCCCGTGCGGAACCGGTTGTAAAAGTCGTAGGACACCGGCAGCCCGTAATCCTTGTACAGGGAACACCACCGGGTGAAGGCCTCCACCGCCGCCGGGGTGCCCAAGGCCGTCCCGCTCCTGTCCGCGTTGTAAAAGCTCCCGCCCTGCTGGAGCAGCAGCGCCGGGAAAATGTTGCGCACCCCCAGCCCGGCGTCCGCCGCGCCGAAGGCATCCACGGTGGTGTACGGGATGCCCACCTCCATATTAGCCCGCTGAATGGCGGGGATGGCGGCGTAGAATTCCTCCCATGTCCGGGGCGGCGCCACCTTCAGCTCCTCCAGGATATCGGTGCGGTAAAACAGCATGTAAAAGCTCTGGGTGTCGGGCAGCCCGAAGCAGCCGCTCTCGAAGTAATAGGGATCCAGCGCCCCGGGCAGGAACCAGTCCTTCACCTTCTCGAAATCCTCGAACTGAGTCAGGTCGGCCAGCGCGCCCCGCACCGCCAGGTTCAGCGGCTGGCCACGTCCGATGGTCAGCGCCACGTCCGGCGTCTGCCCCGACAGAAAAGCCTCCACCATCCCGGCATTCACCAGCTTGAGATTGACGCCGATGTGGTGGGAGGGGGTGTACAGGTCATTGACCATCATCCGGATGATCTGCGCCTGATCCCGGCCGGATCCCACCCACACGTCGATGCTCTCCTGCCCCCCGCTCCCGCCCATGGCGTTGTAATCCTCGGAGAACGAGGCTGCAAAGGAACGGATCTCATGCACCAGCGTGTCAAAAAAACCGGCCTTGGCCTTGGGCTGCGGCGCGTCCGCCTGGTACAGATACAGGTAGTCGAGGTCCATAGGCTGGCTTTTGAGATCCAGCACCCAGGCCGCCAGGGAGCCCACGTTGTTCTTGAACTCACTCAGCCGCAGAGGGATGCTCTCCGGCTTCTCCAGAAAGCTGCGCAGCTGCGCCGCGAAGACGTTGAGTATAGCGGCCTGGGCCCCCTCGGTGCCGGTGACGGCCTGTACCCGGGCGAACTCGGCCGCCAGGGTGTCGGCGGCCTGCCTCAGCGTGTCCGTCAGGCCGGGAATCTCCCGCTCGAGATAATAATCCTGGTATTTGTCCGGCGACACGCTGGTGATGACGATTACCTGCCGGTACAGGTCGTTGAGGGCCGCCACCGTCCCGTCCAGGCTATCCAGCAGCGACCCGTAATCCCCCAGCACCGCCTCCAGCCGCAGGGTGTGCCGCCCCTTGGTCAGATACACCTTCAGCGGGACGCCTTCGCCGTCGGTCAGGGTGACGTACCGCCAATCCAGGTTGTAGGCGAAGCGCAGCCGCGCCGCCTCCTCATAGGGCACCGCCCCGTCCAGCGACAAGCGGCGGGTGACGAAAAAGTTGATGTTGGTAAACTGCTGGTACCGGAACCCCAGCGCGTAATACCCATCGCTGGGCGCGTCGAAATCCCATTCCAGCCATTGCCCCGGCTGGGACCAGCTGGAGGACAGAATGTTCATGCGCACCTTGCCGGGATCATACGGACTGGTCAGCGGGCTGGTGCGATCGGAGGCCGGCCGCAGGCTCTGGTCGGATTTGCGCGCCGCGCTCTCGGCCTCGATTTTGATGAAATCCGTCCCCCCGTCGTCCAGCCGCCCCGCCCGGTAGGCCGCGTAGCTCTCCGGGGCCTCCGGCGGGAGAAAGGCCACCGTGTCCAAAACATAGGGCTGGGACAGGGTGCGCAGGGTCAGGGTGTGCTCCCCTGCCTCCAGATACAGCTCGGCCGGATCGTCCGCCGTGCCGTCGAGCAGCTTGAGCGGCTCCTCGAACCAGTCGAAATGCTCCACCTGCCGCGGGGCGTACTCGTTGCCCTGCGCGTCCTTCTGGATGGCGGTTTCCCCCGTGAACACCCGCCCGAGCGTGAAGCGCTCCGCCCCCGGGAAGGGGACGGCGCCGTCCACCTCCAGCCCCAGTTCCGCGGGCCGCTCGTTGCCCTTGATGGGGTAATACCGGAACACCACCCGGTACCGACCGGTGCGCGGCACCTGCAAGCGGTAGGTCAGGCTGTCCTCCTGATCCGCCACCATCAGCACGTCCCGCCCACCCTTGTATTCCGTCAGCCGGGAGGCCGAGCCGCCGGGGTTCTCGGTGAAAGCGGACGCCTTAAGGGTGAAGGCCTCCCCCGCCGGCTGTTCCGCGATGCCGGCCAGATACCGGCCGTAGCTTCCGGCCCGCAGCGCACTCTGCGCCGCACTGGGCGCCTCCGGCGAGGCCGCCCGCGCTCCTCCGGCTCCCGCCGCCGGCAACAGCAGGGCCAAAGCCGCCAGCAGGGCCGCGGCCCGTAACCTTTTTTTCAACGCGCCTCACCTCTCTTAGGAGTCCTCGCCCACCCGATATAGATACACGCAGGACATGCGGTCCGCCACCCCGACCGCCAGCCATTCCCCGTCGGGCGACAGGGCGCAGCACACCGGCTCGGAGCTGAGGGCCATATACGGCTCCCCGGCGGTGTACACGTAGTTCCGCCCCCGCCAGCGTAAGCCCCGCTCGTCGTCGTATTCGAAAATCATTCCCAGATCCAGCTCATGCCCCGCCACGCCGAACACCCGCCGGCCCTCCCGGTCGGCGGCCAGCTGATGGATCGGCCCGTTGAAGCAGGCCATTCCCAGGGAGAACACCCGCTCCCCCTGGATCCGGCACAGCATGCCGTCCTTCGTCCCCACCAGGAGGGAGCCGTCCCCCATCCGCACGGCGGCGGACGGTTCGGCCAGATACTGCCTCCCCGGCACGGCGGGCAGCCGCGTCCCTTCGGGCAGCGCAATCGTCTCCGCCGGCGGGAACCCGTCCGCCGGCCGGATGTCGGTCAGCGCGCCGTCCCGGATGGTGAAGGCGAGGGCCGTCTCCTGCCCGCACACGCCCGTCAGGCTGCCGTCCTCGGCAAAGGACAGCGCGCGCACCGGCATGCCGAAGCCCACCCGCTCCCACAGGCGCACTACCCGCGTGTCGGGCGCGCTCATGCTCTCGCTGTTCGCGGCGTAGAACTGCCAGTGATCCTTGATCCGGTTCATATAGCGAAGATACGCTCCGCCCCGTTCCTCAAAATCGTCATAAGGGTACAACTCCCGCCCGCCCTTGACCGGCAGATAGGGGGCCGCGTCGTGGCACAGGGGGCCGGTCACGCCCTCCGCCTCTGCCTGGCGCAACGCCGCCAAATCCACGCACAGCATGCCGCATCGGTCAAACAGGTGGTTGCCGTCGCATATGTACAGGCGATCCCCTCGCCCCTCCACCTCGCTGAGGGTGTGCACTCCCCGCAGGTCGCTTGCGATAAACCCGTGATCCACCGGCTCCCCGCCCCGCAGAATGTCCCAGCTGCACAGCCGGCAGCCCGCGCTCTCCCCCAGGGCATTGAACAGGAACAGCCCGTACCACAGCACCTGCTCGGTGTCGAAATGCAGCCCCACCATCCAGTGTTTATGGGGCCATTTCAGCCCGGCGGGCGCGTAGCTGCCCAGATTGTCCAGCCGGTTTTGGGCGCAGTCGTAGGCGAACAGGCAATCCCCCCACACCACCTGCATGTACAGCCGCCCGTCCGGCCCGGTTTTCGCGCCGTTGAGCTGGTTGCGGGTCAGAGAATCCGGGAAGGAGGAACGGGGGAATGAGATTCCCAGCTCCTCCACCTGCCGGGTATCCGTCCGGATGCGGAACAGCCGCCCCGTCCGGCTGGAGGAATAGACGTGGCCGTCCGGCCCCGTAACCCAGCGGTAGGCGCCGAACTCCGTCACCTGCCCGAGATCCGTCACCCGGTTGTCGTCCAGGGAACAGGCGTAAGCGTGCCCCCGGATCATGCCGCCGCAGTAGTACACGCGGTGCAGCGGGTCGTAGGTGCCGCCATACAGCGTCTCGTGAGGGGCCGGGATCCCCCGATTTTCCAGGATCCCCGTTTCCGGATCGTACAGCAGCAGGTGCGAGCCGGGGAACCCCTCCCACAGATGCTGGTAATACCCCTCCGCCATCCAGGTGGGGTGCTGGGGCGCCTGGGAGGTGGTGTGGGTGGTCATGATCAGCCGCCCGTCCTCCATAAAAGCCATGGAGGTGTGAATTTTACTGGCCCGGATTTCCCTGTCCTGCACAATCACCCGATCCTCCAGGCGGAAGTGGAGCCGGAACGCGTTTTCGTCCGGCAGGTATTCGTACAGCCTCACATACCGGCTTTCCGCCAACTCGGCGCACAGGCTGAAAAACACCCGTCCCTCCCGGGAGATCGCCATGTCCCAGATAGCGTTGTGCCGCATATCCTCGTTCAACAGCCTGTGGCGCACCGCCTCCTCGGGCAGGGCGCGGAAAAACGCCGCGTCCCGGGACTCCATCGATACCAAATTGTCGTAGCCGAGCTCCGCCATATCCGTCCGCCATCCTTCCAGCCGCCCCGCGGCGTATGAGTTCCGCGGGCGTTATCCCGCGGCGATTTTGATAAGCTCCAGCCGGGCGTCCAGCAGCTTGCCGCTGTCCCGGGTGAAGGTGTCCCCGTTCTTAACCAATGCGTCGGTCAGCTGCTTTACCCTGGCCGCGTTCTTTTTCGAGGCCAGCGTCAGCAGCTCGTAGTCCTCCCAGCTGTCCCGCACCGAGGTGGAGCGGGGCCCCTCGAACACCGACCGGTTTTTCGCGTCGGGGTACACCAGGAAGGCGTCAGCCGCCGCATCCTCACAGAACATGTCGGTGAAGGGATCGTTGCGGGCGTACATGGCCTGGTTCCATAGGTTCCAACCCCAGTGTAGGTAGCCCTTGACCCCTTGTTGCCAGCCGTACCACCCGATGATCCGGGCGGACAGCAGCGGATAATCCGCGATGCGGGTCATGTAATTGCCCTGGGGATTGACGCAGGTGTAGAACCACACGTCGATGCCGTTATTCGCCTTGTTCAGCGCGTTGTAGCCGTCGCGGCTGCGCTCATAATCGTCCAGCTGGGGGCAGTTGATGCTCAAAGAGCGATCCGGAAAATTGGTCAGCTGATGGCTGCCCGCGTCCAGGGTGCGCACACCGGGCATTTCCTTGAGGATCCGCTTGTACATGGCGTCGATTTGCCGGGCCTGCAGGTCGGAGAGCGGCTCGTCGCAGACGTGCTGGAGCCACATATTCGCCCAGCCCTTGGCCTTCAGATGCTGGTACAGCGCCGGGATCAGCTTGTCGAAATGCCGGGAGACCTCCGCGCTTTCCACCGACACCCATTTGGTCGCCGCCCCGCTGCCCTTCTTGACGAAAATCGGCGCCACCAGGGAGCCCTCCGGCCAGGTGTTCGGCTGGGTGGGCGGATTGACGTACCAGTCCTTCTCGTAGAAGAAGCCGCCCTCCAGCGCCTTGACCGACCCGTTGCGGATAAAGGTCTCGATGTACCGGTCGAAGTTTTTAAAGGTGAACTGGTAATTTCCCGCCCCGTCGATGGTCATGTCGGAGGTGAGCAGCGCCATGGTCGGTACATAAATCACGTTCTGCCGCTGCTTTTTCATCACCTTGGCGTAGTTGGCCATGACGGTGAAGAAGTTGTCGTTGAAGCTCCCCGCGTCGTAATACGCGTCCATGAAGCTGGGGAACCCGGCCTCGTTCATGTTGGCGGAGGAGAACCAGTTGGTGTAGGAGAAGGTGGAATTCTTGGGATCCGGCAGCGCGGCGTTCCACACCTTGACGGTGATGGGTATGCTGCGCGTCCCCTGATCGCCGGCCAGCTCCACCGTCGTCGTGTATTCGCCCGCCGGCGTGGAGGCGGAGGCCGTCACCTCCACGACCACCCCCGCGCTGCTGTTCGCCGGCAGGGTGTACTGCACGCCCTTGGCCAATCCCACCACGTTGTTGTTGGTGTCGTAATACTCCGGGAAATCCCCCGGCGCGTCCCCCCGCTTGTATTTGGCGGAAAAGCCGCCCGCCGCCGTGAAGCCCCGGGACGTCTTGGAGGTGTAGACCAGCCGGATGGGCGCGGCCATCACCGTGGGCGCGTTTTTGCCGCTGAAGGGCTTGACCGTCACCCGCAGGTTGGTCAGCTCCTGCCCGCCGGCCCGCACGCCCAGCTGGATGGACTCGGTTTCATTTTTCAAGAGATCGATCCGCCCCGCGGACAGCGAGGAGGCGGATTTCTTGGTGGCGGGGAAAATGTCGGTCAGCGGTCCTTCGAACCAGGTCGCCACCTCGCCGGGCAGCGGCTTCGCCGGCACAGCGCTGGCGGTGGAGGCCGCCGTGGTCTTGCCGCCGGCCTTTCCCGTGGTCCGGTCTCCCGGTTTGCCGCCGCTCGCGGGGGCGGTGGGCGCGGCGCTGTCCGCCGACGCCGCGCCCTCGGGCGTGCTGGCGGTATCGGACGCGCCGGTTGTCTCCCCGCCGGAAACGGCGGCAGACGTATCCGGGTCCGCGGATGACGAACCCTCCGCCGGCTTGGTGCAGCCGGTCAGAAACCCTGCGAGAAACAGCATACTCAGAACACCTGCCCATACACGTTTTTTCATGCGCATGTCGTCCCTTTCTCCTCAAAGAGGGGGAGCCCCCCGTTTACTGCCGCCCCACGGCGGCGCCTCTGTTATTATGGTAGCAAACCCGCCTCCCCGCGCGCAATCCAAGATTTCTTGGATGCCATAACCGATTTCTAACACCGTGAAAATCCGGCATAAAAATCGGTTATATCCATCCGTCCCCCGCTCCTGTATACTAAGGGCATCCCCCCACCGCCACAGCCCTCCTTTTTTAATTTTCTATCGAGCTTGGCGTCGATATGCGGGGCAGAACCCCGCATACCAACCCCCAAGCCCGATAGACCATAAACTAGTTCGCCCATCCACCTTCCTGCTGAAAGGAGCCCGTCGATGCGTATCGAAACCACCGGTCTGCTGTATCCCGCCCCCCTCGGGGCCCCCCTGACGCCCCAAACCCCGCCGCCCTCCACGGATGGCCCGGCGGCCATGGATGGCGATATCCGCCCCGCCGTGGACGCCCTGCCCCTGCGCGGCAGGCGGGAATACGCCCAGCTCTGCCTACTGCGGGACGACTTCGCGGCCTGTCTGGCCGTGGTGAACGGCATGGAGCTGGGCGTGTTCATCCGCCGCGCCCGGCTGTTCGCGTTTTACGGCCAGCGCGCGCCTCGTCTGGAGGTGCGGCCCCTGTGGCTGGACGGCAGCGTCCGCCTGGCGGAGGCGATCCCCTCCGTCCTGCCGCATCAAAACACCGCCCTGCTGCTGAGCGCCGTCACCTTCCCCGACACCCCGCCCGGCATTTACCGCACCAATCTGGAAATGGAAGGGGAGGCCGGCGTGACCTACCTGCCGGTGGCGGTGGAGGTGGCCGGCGTCACGGCGCCGCCGGTGGAAACCCGGACAGGGCCCGCGCTGACCGACCCGCTGGACATCCTATTTTCCGCCGCCGGGGACGGTCCCTTCCTCCTACCGGAGGCGGAGGGATACGCGGGCGTGCTGTACCGGGCCGCCCTGGCCGACCGCCGGCTGTTCGCCGCCGCCCGCGCCGCCGATCCTCTGCTGACGGATACGCTCCTCGCCTCCCTGCGGGCGGTGCGCACCCACTGCGAGGACGACGCCGATCTTCTGCGGAAAATCCGCCGCACGCTGGTTCACCGCCTGGACGGCCGCTTTGCCGCCGGCAACCGGGAACCGCTTTACGCGCCGGGAGACAAGCCGGCGTGAACCACCGTCAGCACAACCGGAACAGCCAACCGGTAAGCCGCCGCGCCAGACGAGGCCGCGCGTCTTTCCGATCTAACGATGCCGCCCGCGGGCGGCGGAATGGGGGATGAACATGACACAGCCGCAAGTCTTTACCATGAATCCGCTGGAGGACGTTTTCCCGGACACCCCGTCCAACGGACGGGCCTCCTACGCGCTGCATATGGCCCGGGGCGAGGGGGAGGGCTTCCTCGTCGCTGTCCGGGCGGGGGATGCCCCGCTGGCCGGCCTGTCCGCCTGGGTGCGGTGCGACGCCTCCGATGTCGAATGGGCCGCCTGGCACGTGGGCCTGGTTCCCTTCTCGAAAAACACCATCCATATCGGCTCCCGCTCGATCCGGGCCGCCGCTCCCGGCGTCCTGCCCGAATACTTTCAGAAACAGCCGCGCGTCGACGTGCCCGCCGGCGAAACCCGGAGCCTGTATATCGCGGCCCGCACCGCGCCCGATGCGCCTCCTGGCGTCTACGAGGGCACAGTGGAGCTGGAGGCGGAGGACTTCCGGGCGGCGGTGTCCTTCACCCTGACCATCTACGCCGTCACCCTGCCCGCCCCGCGGGAGTCCCGCCTGACCTACGTCTGCTGGACGCAGCTGCTGGTGCCGGAAAACGCCCGGGAGGTCTACGGCATCGAGCCCTGGTCGGAAGACTACTGGACGTATGTGAAAAACTGCGCCGTCCTGCTGCGCCGGCAGCGGCAGAACATGATAAACATCGAGCTGGAGCACACCCTGGACTACCGGCTCTCCGCCGACGAAAATGGCCGGCTGCGGTTTGATTTCACCCGCTTCGACCGGTTCGTGGACATTATGCTGGACGAGCGGTACATGGGCGCGAAGGCCCTATGCGGCATGCATCTGGCCGCCCGCGACTGGATGCTGGATCCCTCCCCCGGCACCGGCTGGAACCAGCGGCCGCTCATCGCCTGGGTGTTCGAGCGGCAGGAGGACGGCTCCTTTAGCCGCGTATGGAAGCCGGCCAGCGATCCCGCGGTGGAGGCCTTCCACCATCAGCTGTTTGCCGCCCTGGCCACCCACCTCCGGGAGAAGGGATGGAACCGGATTTGGGTACAGCATGTGGCGGACGAAATCGACAACGACATCCACTATCAGCAGACCCTGGCGATTTACCGCCTGTTTCACCACTACCTGCCGGAGGGGCGTACCATCGACGCCGTCCGCCGGGAATCCCCCTATGCCTTCGGGCGGGAACTGGACATTCACGTGCCGCTGCTGTGGCATCACGACATGGCCCCCGCCGCCTATGCCGCCCTGCAGGGCGAGGGCAGCGAGGTCTGGCAGTACACCTGCCTCCAGCCCCAGTTCGAGTATCTCTCCCGCCTGGGCGACTATCCCCTGTCCTCCACCCGGCTGCTCGGGTGGTACAACTTCCGCCACGGGCTGACCGGCTTCCTGCACTACGCCTGGAACAATTACGGCCCCTGCGTCAAGCGGTGGGATCCCTACGCCGATGCCTGCTGCTTCGGCTCCTTCCCCTGCGACGCCTTCATCGTCTATCCCGACCGGGAGGGCCTCACGGTGCTGGAGAGCGTGCGCAGCGAGGCGCAGCGGGACGGCTTTGAGGATTACGAGCTGCTGTGCCTGGCCGCGGAAAAGGCGCCCGATACCGTCCGCCGCCTGGCTCAGCTGATGGTCACGGCCGCGGACGACGCCGTGCGCAATCCCGAATTTCTGCTGGCGCTGCGAGTGCGGCTGCTACAAATCGCCGCCAGCTGATTTCCGCCGCCGCAAGCGGGCGAAATGGTGCAAAAAAACGCGTCCCAACCATATGGCGGCATAGCCATACGGTTGGGACGCGCTGTATTTGCGATTCATCGGCCGCGTCGAACGATGTACCGTTATCTTTGCCCGTAATACGCGTGTTCCCCGTGCTTGCGGAAATAATGGACGTCCAGCAAATAGGAATCCACCGGCGTTTTCTTGCCGAGCTGTTCCGTATGGAGCGACATCATGGCGATTTCTTCCATGACCACCGCGTTATGCACGGCTTCAAAGGCGTCGTTTCCCCAGCAGAACGGGCCGTGCCCTTTGACAAGCACGCCGGGGATCGCCTGATAATCCCGGTTCAAAAACGCTTCCGCTATCACGAGGCCGGTGTTTCTTTCGTACCCTTCCGCTGTCTCCTCCCGGCTCAGCGGGCGCGTACAGGGGATGGGGCCATAAAAATAATCGGCGTGCGTGGTGCCGTAGGCCGGTATGTCCCGCCCCGCCTGCGCCCAGACGGTGGCCCACCGGGAATGGGTATGGACCACCCCGCCGATTTGCGGGAACCGCCGGTACAGTTCCAGATGGGTGGGGGTATCCGAGGAGGGCTTATACGCCCCCTCGACGCGCTCGCCGCTGTCCAACGCGACGACAACCATGTCTTCCGGCCGCAGCTCCTCATAGCTCACGCCGGAGGGCTTGATAACCATCACGCCTTTTTCCCGGTCGATTTGCGACACGTTTCCCCAGGTAAACGTCACCAGACCATACTGCGGAAGCTGCTTATTCGCTTCATACACCTTCTGTTTCAGACTCTCCACCATGCCGCCTATCCTCCCTATTTGTCATCCATTCCCTGTACCGCGCGTATTTCTCCCGATAAATATTCGTGCGCCGCCGATCCGGGGGGACCGTATCCGCCAGATGAACCATGGCGGCCGCCGCCTGGCGGTAATCGCCATAGACGCCCGCGCAGACCGCCGCCGCCATGGCCGCGCCCAGTGCGCCCAGCTCCTTTGCCGACACCACCTCGATCGGGCTGTCCATCACGTCGGCAAACATCTGCACCCAGACGGGCGATCGGGCGGCGCCCCCAGCCATGCGGATGGCCGACGGGGCCTCTCGATGCCTCAGCAGCTTTTCGATATGATACCAATGGGAATAGGCGACCCCTTCATAAACGGCCCGCAGCATATGCGCCTTGCCGTGCTCCGACGACAGGCCGGCAAACACCGCGCTTGCTTCCCCGCTGTGGCTGCCATACAGATACGGCAGAAACAACACCGGGCTTTCTTCCGCCGGAAGGGTCCCCACCATGGCGTCCGCCGCTTTATACGCGATTCCCTGGCGCCGCTCCTCCTGCATAAAGCAACGGATAAACCAATCCAGATTCCCCGCGGAGGTGGGGCTGCTTTCCTCGACAAGATACAGCCCCGGCAGGCAAAACAGCGAGTTGCGCGTACTCAGGCCGGTCTGCACCGGCGTGAAGGACGGGTATTCATTAATGCTCCAGGTGCCGGTAATGGTGCACAGCCGCTCCGGCTGCATGACGTCCATGGCCACGGCGCAGGCGTCGATGTCGAACATGCCGCCGCACACCGGGGTACCTTCCGCCAGACCGGTTTCTCCGGCCGCTTCCCGGCTGACGCCGCCGCCATACTCGTCCGAACGGCACAGGGCGGGGAGACAGTCGTACATCTCCCCGATTTGATAAAGCTCCAGCAGACTTCTGTCAAAGGCCTGGGTTTGCAGATTCATCAGGCCGGAGCCGGAATAATCGGTTCGTTCGGCCCGGGCCTCCCCCGTGAGCCGGAAGCGGATATAATCCTTACAGGCCAGAACCCACCGGATGCTGGCGTACACCTCCGGCTGCTGTTCCTTCAGCCAAGCCAACAGGGCCGCCGGCTGACAGGCCAGGGCGCTCTGCAGGGTGAAACGGGACGCTTTATGCGCCGTGCCGTCCCGGAGCCACCGGCTGACCACCGCGGCGGCGCGCCGGTCGGTCGAGGCGATGCCGGGACACGCCGGACGGCCATCCTTCCCCCAGGCGTACAGCCCTTTGCCGTGGCCGGTACAGCCTACGCCCGCAATGGCGCGCGGGGAAACGCCCGCCTTGCGGATAACCTCGCGGATGCAGGCGGCGTTCGTCTGCCAAAGAAGGGTCATATCCCGCTCGTAATACCCGGGGCGCGGCGTTATCAGTGGCGTGTTTTCCGCCGCTACGGCAATCTCACGCCCCTCTACGTCGAACAGGGCCGCCTTGGTCATCGTGCCGCCGTTATCAATCCCCATGAGATAGGTCATGCTTCCGCCTCCGTAAACCGCTCCTGTAAAAAGGTGCGCGCGCGGCTGAGCTCCCGCCGCCAGTCCGTCCCTTCCCGATACCAGAATTCGGCGGTATACAGCCGCACCCCCTGGCGCATGAGCTCCCGGATAGCCGCCGAGAAGTTCACTTCGCCTTCCCCGTAATACAAATCCCGATACACGCCGGGCCGGGTTTCCTTCAGATGCGCCGCCGCGATATGCCCCCGCCCGCTCTGCAAATCGCGCACGGCGTCCGGAACCGCGTTGGTGATATTGCCTATGTCTGGATAAAGCTGCAGGTAGGGCGACTTCACGCGGCGGATATGGGTCATGGCTTTTTTCGTCGTATTCATAAAGGGCGTTTCCATGGTTTCAAACCCCAGCGTCACGCCGTCAGCCGCGGCTATGGACACGGCGTGCTGCAAATTCTCCGCAAAGCGCGCGGCGGTATCGGGCGCGGAGGGCTCGTAATACACGTCATACCCCGCCAGCTGGATCAGCCGTATCCCCAAATCGCCGGCAAGCCGGACGGCCTTTTCTAAAATGGCCATACCGCGGCGGACGGTCTCCGGATCGCGGCTGCCCAGGGGATACCGGCGATGGCCGCTGAGGCAAAGGGAAGGAAGGCGCACGCCTGTTTCCCGCGAGGCCCGCAGCAAATCCAGTCTTTGCGTCGCGCTCCAATCCAGGCGCGACAAGCGTTCGTCGCTTTCATCCACGCTCAGCTCCACGCCGTCGTACCCCGCCTCTTTCGCGGCGGTTAATTTTTCCTTCCAGCCGATATGGCCCGGCATGGCCTTTTCATAAACCGACAGTTTGTACACGTTTGCTCACGTCCCTTAATCGTTCGGGCCGTTCCAGCCCAGGATGGCCTTCAGCTGTCCCGTCAGCTCCTCCGCCATGCGGATATGGGTCTTCATGGACGGATGATCGGCGCTGCCCAGCCCTTCGCCGTCAAGCGTGTTGGCAAAGGCCATATCGAATATACGAGAATCCCCGGCGCTTCTGCGGGACTCCACCAGCGTGCGGATGCGCTCGTACAGCCTGCGCGTTTCCGGCGTGCCAGGCCCCAGGGCGCATAATATTACCGCTTTCGGATGCTTTTCCCTCACGGTGGACAGCAGCGCGTCGTACGCCCGGCCGAATGCCTCCCGCGCGCCGTCCCCCGCGCGAGAGGTATAGGAGCTGTCGTTCGTTCCCAAGTGAATAACCACCACGTCGGGCTGAAAGCGTGAAAAATCATAGGCTTTCTGCTCCAAAAAGAGCCGCCGGTGACCGGCGTAGTCGGCTTTGGGATACAAATCCTTCATCAAAAAGGCGGTGTTGGGCTGCGCCGTCTCGGTGTAGGAGGAGCATACGCCGATACCCGACCAGCAGACGCACTGTATATCCGCGCCCACAGCGCGGGCCGCCCGGGCGGCGTAGGTATCGCAGCCGTTTTCCGTGCGGGTTTGAAACGGTTGTTCCGGCGTTCCCTCGTTGCCGAAGCCGCAGGTAAACGAATCCCCCAAAAAGACCAGGCGGCGGCTGGGCGCCGCGGTGGGCGTCAGGGAAGATCCCACGTTCGCCGTCAGGCGGCGGACGCCGATCGAGCTGACGGAGGCTTCCGAGCGCTTCAAAACCCGGATGGTTACCGTCTGAACCGTCCGCGACTCGAAAAGCGTCAGGGTCGCTTCTTTCTGCGCCATCCCGTAAATCTGCGCGGGCGTTTCCATATCGTTTACATACACGGACAAATAGGGCCGATTCGCCTCGTCGCGGATCGATTCGATATCAGCGGTCAGCTCCGCCCGCAGAGCCGTGCCGGTAAAGATCAGCTCAAAGCCGGCGTTGGTAAAGCTGAACCAGGTCGCCCCCGTCCCCGCGTCGTAAAACTGGCGGCCAAGCAGCCGTACGTCGCTGGCCGATAGCCCGGGCGTGGACGGGGCGGCGGGAGCCGGGGCGGTGGTTGTACTCGTCCCTTTACTGCCCGCCGCCGTTTGCGAACGGCTTGTGCCGGAGGCGGCCGTACCCCGCGGCCCTTCCGTTGGCGGCGGGGCGGCGATGGTTGGCTTCCCGGAGGGTTCCTGCCCAATGGTGGTGAGGGCGGCGGACTGCGCACAGGATACGCTTGTACCGGTCGAGGCCGCTCCGGCGGCGGGGGCCGGGGGCCGCCCGCACCCGCCAAGAGCCGCCGTCAGGCCGATAAGCAGCGCCACAGCCGTCATCCGTATGCGCATATACACGAAAGACTCCTCCTTTACCCGTGACCCTTTCCGCCGGAACGGCGGCTTAAAGGGTCACTTTTTCAAGTCAATATCCACCTGGAATTCGTTGTCGAAATTGGCGCGGGTGACCTTGACGACCTCATAGCCGATATAGGGCTGCAGGCTGTCGGGCGAAAAGCCGCGCAGACGGGTTTTATCGGCCGTCCAGGGCTGCCCGTTCAGCATGGAGTTGACGATTTTCAAATTGCGCAGATAGACGTCTTCATTGGTGCTATACAGAATAATGCCCGCCCAGCCCTCATCGGAAATCGCGGAGTCGACCTCATAGACGTTGCCGTCCGGATCGCGCATGAGGTCGGCCGGCATATCGATGGCAAAATCCTGATAAAAGCCGACGTTGCTCCCGTCCTTTTTGGCGTACCGGGCCTGGAACATAACGCTGTCCGCTTCCCGGCCCTCGGTCAAATCGTAAGCGGACAGGGTGGTCCAGCCCTCCGACTTGGAGCAATCCAGGGAAATCCGGTAATCGTGGGTGGGATCCAGAGCCTTATGGGATTCATACCACTTCTGCTGATTGGCGGCGCTTACGTCGTATATGAAGTGGAAAAGAACCCATTTGCCCGAGTTGCCGTCGTATTTGATCCCCGCGTCCATACAATTGACCCAATACCCGCCGGTGGGATGAAAGACGTCCATTCCCAGGAACGCGTAGCCTACCAATGTCTTTTTGTCCGAACGGCGGATCATGTTGATCTCCACGTCGCTGAGGGCCACGTCCATGCTGGCGCGGTTATAGCCCTTTTTGGAATACACGGTGTAGGCGGGGCCGCCCCAGTCGCCGATGCGCTCCTTATTCTTATAGGTCAGGCTGTTTATCGACTGCGTTCCCTTGGGATCCGGCAGCGTCGGGCGGGGGCCCGGTTTCGTCGTGGGCGCGGTCGTGGGCTTCGCCGTATTGGAGGCGGCGATCGTTTTGGCCCGCGTTGTTTTGGCCGGGGCGGCGGGAGCCGTGCTGGGGGAGGGAGAACCAGCGGTAGTGGCCGCCGCGGAAGACGGGGCGGTCGTCCCTTCCGTTTCCGCGGTCTGCTGCGTCTGAACGGCGGACGTGCTGGCCGCCGCGTCGCTCACGGGCGCGCCGGAGCTTACCGCGTCGTGGGAAGCGCAGCCGGTAACAAGGACTGCCGCCGCCAGCGGGATTGTACAAAAAAGCGGGATCCAATTTTTCCGTTTCAAATTCATCACCTCATTGTATAGATTTTCAGCGATTCATATCAAAATCCAGCTGCAATTCCGTATCAAAGCTCGCCCGGCTTAGCCGGACCACGGGATACTGGATTTTCTTCTGCGTGCAGTCGGGCCATACGGCCCGGTTGGCCGTGTGTTCCTGCGTCCAGGGGCGGCCGTTCAGGGTGGCGCCGACGATACGCAGGTTTTTCATGTAGATATTTTCATCCGTATTATAGAGGGTAATCTCCGGCCAATCGTTCCCGGCGGGCTCCCCGCGGGTGTTGTACTTGACATTGTCGGGGAAATCCAGGGCGTAGTCCTGGAGATAGGCGGTATTGCTCCCGTCCTTGCGCGTATACAGGGTGCGGAAGGTGGCGCGGTCGTATTCCACGCCGCCCTCGGTCAGATCGTAGACAATCAGCGCCGCCCAATCGTCCTTAAACGAGGTATCCAGCACGATGCGATAGTCGTGCGTATCGTCCAGATATTTGCCCGACATATACCATTTGTCCTGGGTGGGCGGCACCTTGAGGATATTGTGAAACAGCGTCCACTTCTGCTTGCCGTTGTGAAAGCCCAAGCCGGCGTCAAAGCAGTTCACCCATTGGCCGTTCGCGTCGTAAATATCCACGCCCAGAAAGATGTACGCGGTCAGGGGGAGCATATCCGACTCGCGGTACAGGTTGTGCCGCAGCTCGCTGAGCAGGATATCGATAGAGGCCCGGTTATAGCCGATTTTGGAATACACGCAGTAGGCCGGGCCGTCGGCGTCCCCCATCTTTCCCCCGGCGTTGTTATAGGTCAGGTTGGTGAAGGCCTGACTACCCTTCGGCCCGGCCAGGGTGGGGCGCGGGCGGGGCTTTTCCGCTGAGGTGGTCGGTTCCGGTGAATGCTGCGTCGCCGTGGTGTTGGTCATGGTTGTATCCTCCTTCGTGGTGCGGGCGGTTTGGCCGGTTGTGGTCGTTATCCGCTTGGCCGAGGCGGTCGTTTGCACGAGGGTGGCCGCCGACGTGCCGGCGGCCGATACGCTGCAGGCGGTAGCAGCCCCCGTGGAGGACAGCGGCGCGGAAGACGGCGTTCCTTCCCTCGCGCAGCCGGCGGTCAGGCTCAGGACCAGGGAAGCAGCCGCCAGCAGCGCCCGCACGGCGATCCTTTTTTTCATCATACAGGCAACTCCCTTTCGACGGTCATCCGACAAGGCCGGTGCGTTCGATGCTTTCCGTGAAATAGCGCTGGAAAATGATATAGAGAATCAGGGGCGGCAGGATCACCAGCAGGCAGCCGGCCGGAAGCAGCACCGAAAGCTGGTAGGGATCCAGCTGCTGCCCGGCGGCGCTGTTGAGTACCATTTTCAGATTGGACAGGCGCAGCGGCAGCGTCTGATTATCCACCAAGAACATGCCCGCGTACTGGTAATCGTTCCAATACCAGACCACGGAAAAGAGCAGGACGGTGATAAGCGCTGGAAGGGCGTTGGGCAGCATAATCCGCAGGAAGGTGCGCAGAGGCCCGCATCCGTCGATGTAGGCGGCGTCCTCCAGCTCCTTGGGCAGGCCGCGATAAAACTGAATAAAGATAAAAATCAGGATGCCGGAGCGCACGCCGAACCCGCAGATTGCCGGCAGGTAAAACGCCCATACCGAATCCAGGATATTCACCGTCAGGGGCGTGCCGGTAAACAGGCCGACCAGGCGACCGATAAAGAAAAAGTCAAAATAGCTGTTCTCCAGATACTGCGGGATCAGCAGCGCTTGGGGCGGCAGAATGATCGTGAAGATCAGGATGGCAAAGCACAGCTTTTTCAGCCGGAAGCTGAAGCGCGCAAAGCCGTAGCCCACCAAGCTGTAAACGGCCACCGACAGCAGGGAGCTGACAAGGCTTATCCGCACGGACTGCCACAGGGATTCCATGTACTGCATCCCCGAAAACGCCTGACGAATATTGGCCATGGTAAAGCTCTGCGGTATCCACACCACCAGGGGATCCAGCACCTGATCGCTTGGCCGGAACGCCATGGAAAAAATATAGAGAATAGGATACAGCAGCACAAAGGAGAGGCCTGCCAGAACGGCGGCGCGGCACAGCGCGTAGACGGCCCCCCGCGCCCGTTTGCGGCGCTTGAGGATGGCGGCCTGGCGGGCGGCCGGTGCGATGGATGCTTTCATATGGGTTGACCTCCCTTCAGTTATCCCGATCGTCCGCATAAAACACCAACCGGCGCGTGCATAAAAACACCAGGCCGACAATGGCGAATATCACCAGCGAATACATAAAGACCATGGTGGAGCTGTACTCGATGTCCAGCTGCTTCATATACGATTGAATGTAGTTCATCAGCACATTGTCGTAATCGACGAAGCTGTCGATGACGCTGTAGACCAGGCACAGGAGAATCATGGGGGAAATGGAGGGGATGGTCAGCTTCCAGAAGGTATCCCAGGCGTTGGCCCCCTCTACCCGCGCCGCTTCAAAGAGGGAAGGGCTGATGGTCTGAAGGGCCGCCAGGAAAATCAAAATCTGCACGCCGGATTTCCAGGACAGGTTAAAAATATTATTGGCCGTGTCCACCAGCAGGGTGACGATTTGCTGGGGCAGCCCCAGCTCATACAGCACGTCGCTGCTCCCCCGTATGGAAAACATATTGCTGCTTTGCGCCTGCAGCAGCGTGTTCTCCCCCGAGGTGCCGCTGCCGTTGAGCACACTGAGCACCACGCCGCTGGTCACGATGACGGGGATAAAGAAGACGGCCCGCGCCACCGTGCGGCCGCGGAAGGGCTTGTTGAGCAGCACGGCCACCGCCAGGCTGAAGAACACCACCACCGGCACCTGATACAGCATGGCCCCCAAGCTGCCAGCGAGGTTCTGAATGAACTTATTGTCGGTGCGCAGGGCGCGGTCAAACTCCTTGAGGCCTACAAAATCCAGATGATAGCCGGTATCGGTCAGCACAATATCGCTCAGGGAATAGGCGACCATCTGAACCAGGGGGCGGAAGAAGTAAAAAATCACGCCGACCAGCCACAGGGCGATAAAGCCGTAGGCATAATATTGCTTTTTGCGTTCATACGACAGCGGACTGCGCCGAATTTTCGTTTGCTTCACGCGGCTTGTCTCCTCTCCTTCAGATCACGGCGTAGCCCTGGGCGGAAATCGCGATCCCTTCAAAATCCATGGGTTCGTCCGCATAGTTGACCAATACCCGCACCCCGTTGGTATAGCGGGTTTCATAGGCGTCGGCCCCGATCCGGCGATGGCTGTCAATCCGCGCGCCCGCCGTCTTATCCGCCACGGCGGCATAGGCGGCGTACAGCGCGGCGACCTCCTCCTTCCACTGGGCGAACGCGCCGTAATACAGCCCGTCCTGCGCGGTATAGGTCAGCGTTTCCGGAGCGCCGCAGATAAAGCGGAAGTACAGATTGCTGCCGGTTTCCAGCGCCTTGAGCAGCGCGCGCCGGCTGTCGCCGTCCTGATTGGCGGCCGGGATGGTTTTGTTCACCAGGCCGTCTAAAACCAGGGAGTAAAAGGGAACGTCCCGGGTAAACAGATCGAAGCCGGAGGAGGCCGTCGGCACCTCGGCGGCGGTATCCGTATAGGGGATCGCGTACGCGTTCGGCTCCTTGAGCGTCCAGCGCCGTCCCCCCTCCTTCAGCCGGGCGGCGGCCTGTTCGGCCACCTGCGTACGGGTGACAAACTGCTTTTTGTCAAAGTCGGTGAAGGTGACGCCGCCGAGCGTCGCGCTGTACATATCCGCCGCGGGATACCGCTCGTCAAACGACGCGGTGAAGGGGCGGAAGGTTTTATCCCAGCGGCCCGGCTTGAGCAGATAGGACACCGGTTTGTCCCGGTCGATATACAGGGTGCTGGGCTTATAGGCGTACACCTTATTCAGCTCGCCGCCGATACGCTTTGCGGCGTCAAAATACCGGATAAAGCTTAGCGAGCTCTTTTGCACAAGCAGCGGCTCATAGGACAAGCGCAGCCGCCCCTCCCCCAGCGATTCCGCCAGCGTCCGCAGCTCCTTGGCTTTCCCCAGCTTGCCGGAGGGGACGGCCTTGGTTTGCAGGCCGCCGTGTATCTGCTGACTTGTCCAGGAGGAGTAAATCACGGTGGCGGCGGCTATATCCAGCTCCCGCACGGCCTGTTCCATATCCTCTACCGTGGTCAAGGCCTTTTCCCGGTTGACATAAAAGCCGAAAACGCTTTCCCGGCGCATCACGCCGCCCACAAATTCACAATACAGGGCCGTCGGATCCAGCGCAGAGGCCCCGCTTCCCCGCTCCCGCAAAATCGAGCGGTACTGCGCCGCCATGGCGGTATAGCCCCCGCCCTCCGGCAGGAAATGATAGTCCACCTGCGCGTCGTCGAGCAGGCGGTTGCCCGTCTGATACACCTGGGATTCCTTGACGGCCCCCTGGCTGCTCTCTCCAATGGTCACCAGCCCGGAGCCGATATAGGTAAAGGACGCGTAGACCGTCCCCTGCCCGTTAATCATACCCGGGGCGCTGGCCTCCAGGCTGGCGCTTTCCGCGCCGCGGGCAATCTCCGCCAGGAAGGCGCTGCCGTTGCGCTGGATACCGAACACCGGCAGGCGGATCGGCTGCTTGCGGCTGGTATCCATATCGCCCGCATAGGCGGGATCGCTGCCGTATACCGGCTGGCTGTAGGTCTTGAACGCGCTTTTATCCGTCCCAAACTCCACCAAAGCGCCGCTGCCGTCCGGGATGAGGAGATAGCCGTCATCCTTGGCCGTGCCGCTTCCAAAGTAAGGGAGAACCGCGAGACCGGCCACCAGGTAGTCTCCATCCTGCTGAATGGCGGCGCTGTCCACCCGGGCGGAAAGCACCGGCCCGTCCAGCACCAGATCCAGCGGAACCGTCACCTCATTTTCCGGGAAGGTAAAGGCGAGACGCACGCCGCCCTCGATGGATTCCACGGTCAGGCCCTCCCGCATGACCGAGCCGGTATAGGACACCTTCTGGGAGGTTTCATGGGTCGCGCGATCCAGCATGGTGACCAGCAGCTGCGAGTACATGACAAACCGGTTGATCCCCTTGACCGCCGGATCGTTCTTCTCTTCCGGATTGCTGCGGTAAACCTTGCCGCTTGGCCGATGGGTCAGCTGAAATTCGCCGGTCGCCGTATCCAGCGACACCGACAGATGGTCGTTCTCAAAGGAGAGAGTTCCCTCTTCCTCCCGATAGGACACCGGCTCGGCGGCGGAGTGCTTGCCGGGCGCCGCCGCCTGCGCGGAAGTCAAGGGGATAGCGGCCATGACGGCCGCCGCTAAAATTACCGCTATACGCCGCGCGGAAATGCGATATGACATGAATATCCCCCTTATCAGACAGAGCGCAGAATGAGCTCGTTGAAAATCGTCGCAAAGAAGGCGACGAGCTGTTGGAGCAGCCCATACACCAATACCAGGATAAGGCCGCAGAACAGCATCCCCAGTACCGTCATCAGGATCGCCAGTAGCGTACGGGAAACCGAAAACTGATGCGCCTCTTTGACGCCATAGAAGAGGAGCCAGCCGCTCCACAGATACCCGATTAGCAGCAGGGCCTTGAGCAGCGCCCCCTCGTCGTAAATCGCCACATTGGAAAGCAGGACATAGGTAAACTGCGCCATCACCATGGGAACCAGCGCGTAGGCGGAGACGACGGCAATCCGGCGCAAGCCCCCCTCGCCGTCCAGCATGGAGCTGACGCCCGTGGCCGCCAGGCACCAAAGCAGGAAAATCCCCGCCGTACGGGCCACAATGAACAGAATATTGAGTTCCTGCGGGTTTTCCAGATTAAAGGTAAAGCCGGTATACTGCCGCATAAACAGCGAGGAGAAGAACCACAGCGCCACCAGGACGGCGGAAACCACCAGAGCTGAGCGGCCCGTTGAACGGCGCAGCCCGTCAAAGCCCGTGATCAGGTGGCGCATGGGATAGGTCGGGCGCTCTTCCACGGGCAGAAGAACCGGCAGCGTTTTCCCGCGCGTGACGGCGCGCCAGATTCGGCGGCGCAGAACCACCGCCGCCAGCAGCAGGGCGGCGCCCGCCAGAATGGGATAAAACCAGGCCTGCATAAAGCCGCCGCGCACCACCTTGAAGGCCTTGGAATAGTTTTCCCGATCGCCGCCGCGCCGCAGGTAAGGCATGGCCTCTTCATAGCGGCCCGCTGACATATAGGCCTTGCCGATTCCCCGGTAGGCGTTTTCATAGCTGGCGTCCAGCCGCAGCGCCTCCTGCCATGGCTCCAGGGCCAGATCGTACCGGCCCGCGGCATTCTGCCGGGTGGCCTCCAGCACCAGCCGCCCAAACCGGGTGGGCTGAAAAGCCGTCAGCGCCCCCTTATCGCCATCCAGCACCAGCAGCGAATCTCCCAGGTAGTCGATGGCGGCGGCCTGGCGGAACAGCCCCTTCTGCTCCCCGCTGCCGCCGAAGGCAAAGAGGAGGTTAGAATCCTGATCGTAGACGAAAACGCGGCCGCGCTGCTGATCGAGAGCGGCGAACACCCCGTCATCCGACGCGGCCACGTCAATCAGCTTGGAATCGTAGGACTTCTGGCGGTAAACCAGCTTATCCCGATCCCCGTAATCCCCGCGCCCCAGGGTGTCGTACTGCATATCGGTGCGCAGAATGTTCTTGCCCACGGTGTTGAGCTTGCGGATCTCGTCCAGCGTGGAGTTGCTGCGGCTGGTGGTGGTATAAATAAACCCTTCGCCGTCTATGTCGAAGGACGAATAATCCACAGGCACATAGTTGGCTATGTAGGAGCGCTGCTGCTTGGTCAGCAGCTTCTTCCAGAGCTTGTCAATCATCTGGCTCAGCGACGCTTCGACCTGATTGGCGGCGAAAAAGCCGTGAAACGTGCCGTCCGCGCTGTAGCGGAGGATACCGAGATAGCAGTTTTCCACCAGGACGTAAATGTCCTCCCGCCCGGCGTACAGCACCTTGATCGGGCGGAAATCCAGCTTTTCCAGATAGCCTTTGTTTTCTTCGCCCACTCTTGCGGGCTTTTCCAAAATACGGGAAACCGCGCCGGTCTCGTCGCATTCCAGCACCCGGCGGTTTTCCGTGTCGGCGATGAGAATGTGCGCGTTGTCCAGGACGAACAGGCCCCGGGGCCTGTTGATGGTGAGCGTTTGTCCCTGATAGGTAAAGGCGTCTAAGAGGCGTATCGGGCGGAGCTGTTTGTCCAGCACCGCCACGCCGTTCTCCGCCAGCACATACACCCGGTCGGCCGTGCAATGGAGATCGGCCGCCGCGCCCGTCAGGCCCAGTTCGGCCACGGCCACCGTCGTCTCGGCCTCGTAGCCGTTGGCGGAGGGGGTGCTGTGTCCGTAGGAATCGTAGGTATACGGCGTATAGGGCGTAAAGGCCGCCGCGGGCATCGCCAGCGCGAGGGAGACGGCGGCCAGCAACAGGCCGCGAAATACGTTTTTTTTCAAAGCGTCCCCCTCCTTATTCTTTAATGCCCGAGCTGGCCATGGTCTCGATAACATTGGACTGGGAGAGCAAAAAGACCACAATCGGTGGGATCATCAGGATGACGGCGGCCGCCGCGGCCGCGCCGGCCCGGGCCACGCCGGAGGAGGCCACTTGCTTGAGGATGGTGGGGAACATTTTGAGCTCCTCGCTGAAGATAAATTCCAGCCCCTCCCGGTTCCACAGCGACTGAAAGCTGAAGATCACCAGCGTCAGCCAGGCGGGCTTGACCTGCGGCATAACGATCCGCCAGTAAAGGGTCAGCGTCCCCGCCCCGTCCACCCGGGCGGATTCCACCACCGAGTCGGGTATCTGCTCCATGAATTGCTTCATCAAAAACAGGCCCATGGGGGTGGCGACGGCCGGCAGGAGAAGCGCCCAGAAGGTGTCCAGCATCTGCAGCTTGGACAGGATGACATAGTTCGGGATAAAAGTAACCTCATAGGTAAACAAAAGGGAAACCACCACCAGATTGAACAGCAGCTTCCGGCCGTGAAATTTCAGCTTGGCCAAGGGATACGCCGCCATGGAGCAGACGACGACGTTCCCCACCGTGCCGCAAACGGTCAGCAGCAGGCTGTTGAACAGATACCGGGAGACCGGCACCCAGGTGGAGCTTGTCAAATTGAACAGCACGGCGAAATTATCCAGCGTGGGCCGCGACACCGTGAGGCGGGGCGGATACACAAACAATTCATCCACCGGCTTGATAGACTGGACAATGGAAAAGAGAAAGGGAATCGCGGTAAAAACGCCCATGGCCGCCAAAAGGACGAGCACCACCAAATTGCCCAGCCGCGAACGGCTCAGCTTGTTGCGGGTATGAAGTTTCATCAGCATGACCTCCCGATGCTTTCGCTTACGCCTGGGTATATCCCCGCAGGATTCGGCGGATAAGCTGGTTGCACAGCAGCATGGCGGCGAACAGTACCGTCGCAATGGCGGATGCGTAACCCATTTCATAGCGCTGCGTTCCATAGTCGATAATGTGGGTGATGAGCGTGCTGGCGGAATAATCGGTGCTGGGATTGCCCGCGAGCTCTATACAGATACGGCCGGCCGAAAAGGAGGCGCTAATTTGCATCACCGCGCCGAAAAGCAGCTGCGGCCCCATGGTCGGGATGGTCACATAGATGAATTCCTGCCACCGGTTGCGAATGCCGTCGATGGCCGCCGCCTCGTACAGCGAACGGTTGACCCCCTGCAGACCGGCGATAAAGGTCAGGAAGCCCGCCCCCATGCTCATCCAAAGCTGCACGATCATAATAATGGTCAGATTGGTGCCGGGATCGGACAGCCACTGCACCGGCTCGTTTATCAGCCCCAGGTTCATCAGGAAACCGTTGGCCCAGCCGTACATGTCGCCGCTGAAGATCATGCTCCATACCACATAGAGGTTACCCGCGATGTTCGGCGCGTAAAAGAGAAAGGTCATGGCGGCGCGCGGAATGGGCGACAGCTCGTTGACCAGCCAGGCCACGATCAGGCAGAGAAAATAGCTCAGCGGCCCGGTGATCAGCGCGAACAGCAGCGTATTCTTCACCACCGTGGGGAAAACGCTGTCCTCCAGCAGCAGCTTGCGATAATTGTCCAGCCAGACGAAATGCGGGGTGGACAGCATATTGAAATCCGTCAGGCTCAGCAGGATGGAACAAAGGATTGGGGCCAGGGTAAAGAGACCGTACAGGACAAAAAAGGGCAGGAGCATGGCGTATTTGTCCCGATCCCGCACGCACTCCCGCAGGAAGCTGCCGACCCGGCGCCGGCCTTTTGGCCGGTCAGGGCCTTCTATTCTGCGCATACTCCTCAAACTCCTTCAATTCGACAGGTTGGCAAGCCGTGGTCGTTCAGTCCAGGCCGAACTCGCGGCGCTTACGCGTAATTTCCAATTGGATTTCCCGGTTGTATTCCAGCAGGGCCTCCCGGTAATTCCGGCTGTAGAACACCGTGCGGCGGAACGCGTTGGTCAGGTTGCGATCCACGTAATAGCCGCCGGGCACCTGCGGCAGAAACGTCACGGTTTGCCACTGGGCGCGGATGGCCGCGGCCTCGGTTTTATTCCAGGGCAGATTGTCGAAAGCCGCGCGGTTGGCGGGATTAAAGCGGCCCGAGGGGCCAAGCAGCGCCTCCAGCTCAATGCCGACGGCCGCCTGAGCCTCCTCGCTGGAGAGCCATTTTATCAGCTGCCAGCCCGCCGCCTTGTCTTTGGCGCTGCGGAGCATGATGGTGCTCATGCCGCCCGCGATAGCGGTATTGCACACGGTGCCGTCCGACCGCGTTATGCCCGGCAGGGGCGCCATTTCCCAAAGACCGTCGATTTCCGGTGCCGCGACCTGCAGCATGGTGGCCATCGTATAGTTTTCGATGCCCATGGGCATATCGCCCAGCCGGAAGCGCTGATAAAAGCTGTACTGCACCGGCAGGCTGTAGTTTTTGTATAAATCCGTCCATTGGCGGAAGGCGTCCAGCGCCGCCTCGCTGTCAAACGCGGTGGCGTCCCGGGCTTCGGTGTAATACTGGCCGCCCCGCTGGTAAAGCAGCATGGCGAATATGGAATTGTTGGTGCTCATCTGCGTACCCTGCACGTTGGGAATGCCGACGGTCATGTTGTTCTTCTGTATCACCGACAGCACGTCGTAGAAGTCGTCCCAGGTTTTGGGCGGCTGAATGTCCAGCTGCTCAAAAATATCGGTTCTCCAGAAAAGAACCGGGAAATCCTCGGTGAATGGGACGCCGTATACACCGCCGTTATAGGTATGCGGCAGAAAGGCGTCCGGGCTGAACGCTTTTGTAAACTCCGCAAAGCCCTCCATGCCGCTGAGATCCTGCAGCCCGCCCCGGGCCGCCAGATTGACCGAATCGCCGGTGGGAATATACGCGGCCACGTCGGGGCCGCGTCCGGAGAATATGGCGGGGGCCAGCGCCTGCTGCACCAGCTTGAGATTCACTGTCACGCCTGTTTTGGGGGTAAACTGGCTGTCCAGCACCTGCTTGAGTATCTGCGCCTGATCGCGCCCCACCGAGCCGCTGATGCTGTTCACCCAAAGCTCCACCGAGGCGCCGCCCGCCTCGACGCTGCCGATGCTGGCATAATCCCCCGTAAAGGAGCCAAGGAACGCCCGCACCCCATAGGAAACCCGCGCCGTCCAGCCGGGCCGGACCAGGATGTCCGCCGCGTCCGGCGAGGCGACGGCAAAGCAGTCCAGCTCCAGCGGCTGCTTTTTCAGCCCCGCGGCAAAATCGCTGAAGGAGCTGATATTGGTCTGAAAGCTGCTCATACGCAGCGGAATCGTCTCGGTATCCTTTAAAAAGCCCTGGATCTGCACATAGAGCGTGCGCACCGTGGCCGCATCATCCGACAGCGCGCGCGAATCGATGGCAAGCAGCAGGGATTCCACCTCATGCAGGGCGGCATTCAGCGTCTCGAGCTGCGCGGGCAGATCGGGGATTTCCTGGGCCAGCATATAATCGCGGTTGGCGTCGGGATTCTGCCCGGTAATCAGGACGATTTCCCGATACAAGGTTCCCAGGGCCCGCGCCGTCTCGTCCGCCTTGGCGATCACCTGCGTATAGCCGCCCAGGCTGGTTTCCAAACGAATGGAATTGTCCCCTTCCTTCAAATAGAACCAATAGGGCTCATCGCCGCCCAGATAGGCGGTCTGCCATTCGTCGCTGAAGCGGAAGGGCAGCGCCTCCGCCTCCCGGAAGGGGATCTCGCCGTTGATATACAGGCGGCGATAGACCGCCCGGCCACGGGCGCTGTTCTGCCGGTAGCGCATTTGCAGAGTGTACCAGCCGCTGCGCGGGACGGTTACCGTCCAGGAAGCGTACTGGCCGGGCTGCGCCCAGCCGCTGCCCCCGAGCGTGTTAACCTTGAGGAGAACGGGATCGCTGGGAGACACCTCCGGCCCGCTGCGATCCATATTGAGGCTGATGACCGAGCTGGAGCGTACGTCGGCGTCCTCCGCCTCTATCTGTCTGGCGAAGCCGCCGGTTTCCGCCGCACCGGCGTATTTCTCCCGGTAAGCGGTATAGGGGACCGGGTCGGGAACGTTATAAAACCGGAGAGCGCTCACCGCCACCGTGCCGGTGGAGAAGGTCAGCGTCAGCCGGTTCTCCCCGGCGGACAGAGGAAAGAGGAGCGCCCCGTACATACCGGTGGAATCCGCCACCGTGTGCGTCGTCCAGTCCTGCCGGACCACCGAGGAGGGACGAATATCGTTGCCGCGGTTATCCTTGGCGGCCACAGTCTTCTCATACTGCTTGGGCAGCAGCAGGCTGTCCGCCTGCGCGAAGGGGAGCCCCCCGCCAAGCCGCAGGGCGCATTCCACCTCGCGGATAACCCCGTCCAGCGGCCGGTAAGAAACCTCCAGACGATAAAGGCCCGCCCGCCGCGCCGTCGCCGAAAAGGTGATCGCGCTCCCGTCCGTAAAGCATACCGCCGGTTTGCCGGCGCAGTCGGACTCATAGGAGACATTCCCCGTTCGCTCCAGCGCAGCGGGGTAAAAGTCGGCGGCGGACAGGAGAATCTCCTCGATCGGCTGCTCCGTACCGGCCTGCTCGGCCAGGTAGGCGGCGTAATCGTCCGGCCGGGCCGCTGCTGAATTTTGGACGGAGCCTTCCGCCGCGGCCGGGAAACCGGCGGGAATCGCCAGCGCCAGAGCCGCGCCCAGCGCGCCCAAGCGGCGTACCCAGGCTCCTTTTTTCAACGTATTCATGGCATTTTCACGCCCTTTCCGCGCTAACCTGCCGTTCCTCAAAGCGGACGGCCAGCCCGATTTCAAAAGCCCGCTCCCAGGGGAACCAGCAATCCTCCACCACGATCCGTCCATCCTCGCCGTCCACGAGCGAGTCGGCGTACGCCTCCAGGCCTTTCCGGGTAAAATCAGCGGCCTCGCCGCGCGGCGGAATATGTCCGCCGATTTCCCCCACGGGGGGCGCAAAGCCGTCGATCACCTTATCCCGTACGACGGCGTCATACCCGACGTCCTCGATATACCGCAGCGCCAGGAAATTCCGGTGGGCCGGTCTGTCGCCGAAATACCGGTACAGCATTCCCATGGACACGGCGGTCCCCAGGGTGTTGTCGGAGGTATTCCACCCGGCGTAGCCCGCCAGCCGGAAAAGCAGCCCCTTCTGCCGGAGCAAATCCACCAGCTCCTCGTCGCCGGAGTTCACCGTGGCGCAGTCGCCGACGGCGACCGGGATCCCCCGGCCGATGCAGTAGGCGGCGTATTCCGCCAGCTCCACCGGGGTGCGGTTTACGCCGTATTGCCGGTTTGTCACGATCCGGTATTCCATGCGATCCGCCGGACAGTTTACCAGCAGAACCATGTCCGCGTCGGCCAGGGCGTACACCGGCAGGCCGCCCGCCGCCAGCACCATATACTTGACCGATTCGCCTATGTAGCGATCCTCATACAGGGGCTGCACCTGCTCGGCCGCGCAGCTGTTGAAGCGGATATACACCCGCGGCTGCTCCCCCCTGTCCTCGTTGACGGCGCGGGCCAGCATGGTGCACCCGGCCTCGTCCGCGCCCGGATACAAATAGCAGCGGGTGCCGATGCGGTATTCCGCGATACGGCGGCGGATTTCTCTTTGTTCCACGCACATGTACCCGTATTCCGCCGCGTCATCCTGCGGGATGGCCAGGAAATCAAACAGACCGTCCCGCAGGGCTTTCAGGCACAGCAAATTTACCCGATGATTCACGCGGCGGCGCTCCTGATAATCTCGCAGCAGCGCCTCCGGCACCTCGCCGCGCAGGCCGGACAGCTCCGCGTCCTCTTCCGGGGTCAGCCCGGCCTGCTCCGCCTTATCGGCGAGATACCCGAGGCGGAAGAGGCGATACCCCCACGGCGCCCAGTAATCTGGCTCTTCCTCGTTGTTATTGGCGCGATTGCAGCGCATAATCAGCGTATAGGCGTACACCCTCACCTGCGGATACCGCCGCCGGAGCTCGCAAAACCGCTCCAGCCGGGCGGCAACGGTTTCATAGCTGTCCGTATGGACGCGCGAAGGCACCAGCCCGCCGTACAGCAGGGTGTTAAGCGAGAGGATCACCGCCTTGGCGGTCGCCATCTGCTCCTCGAGAAACGCCAGCAATCGGGCGCAGTCCCCCGCCTGTTTTTTATGCGGCATAATTTCCAGCGGCGGACGAACCACCTCATACTCAGAATCCAGTGCCAGCAAATAGGGAAAGCGATAATTACACGGGCGTTCGTCTATGGGGAGAAGCACCAATTTTTTCATGCAGGTAACTGCCTTTCCGTTTGAGGATTTAGCCTTTTTTCACCATGGCGTTAAGCTCGTCGATGGATTTTTTCAGGTCGGGACCATACTTTTCCACCGTCAGGGACCAGGAGTTTCCGTAGGCCACCATCATGGCCATCAGATAGCTCGGGCTGTTGGGAATCCCCAGCCAGGAGCCAACCACCGCCTTGTCGGCGGCCGCCTCCTGATAATCCAACTCCTTATCGGTCATGGAATATTTGGTTTTCTGGGTTTCCCGGCTCTTTTTAAGCTGAGCCGTATCAATGGCGATATACCGCTGGAAGTTGATGAAGGCCATCCCCTTGTCGGTATTTTTGACGCCGCGCGGAATGCCCGTGCAGGTCACCTCGCCGGACTGATGCTCCGCCTGTCCCTCCCATTTGGGGAAGGGAACCATGCCGATGGAGCCCTTATCCTTCAGGGCCTTGATCGAACGCTGCTGAGGCAGCCAGCTGCCCTCCACCAGCATGGCGCAGCGGCCCTTGGCAAACATGTTGTTGTGCTGATCGATGGGAGTCATGCACTTGTCCGCCGCATACAAATCGTAGAGCATATTGAAGGCGTCCGCCAGGGCGGGATCGTTGATGTTGCTGGAGAAGGTGTTGCCGCTGCGTTTGACCTGCGTGGCCCCCCGCGCTACCTCGAGGCAGTTGGCCAGCGTGCCGTAGTCGGAGCCCAGGCCATACTGGGTGATTTTTTCCCCATCGCGCACGGTCAGCTCCTTAGCCAGGCTGCGCATGGCGGAAACCGTCCATTTTCCCTGATCATACAGCTTATCCGGCGTATCCATAATGCCGTTGTCCAGCATGATGGACTTGTTGTACCAGATATACCAGCCCACCCAGCGGTTGATCACGGCATAATACTGCTTATCGGTCACCTTCATACTGTCGTTGATGGCCTTGACATCCTTCCACAGCGGCGTGCTGTAGTCGATTTTGCCGCTGATGTCCTGCAGGATGCCGCTGAGCTGATAGGTGTAATAGTCGGCGTTGCGCACCACCGTCACATCCGGCGGGTTGTTGGCCATGACGCGGGAATTGAGCACCGTCTGCATCGAGGCCCAGTCGCAGTTGGTCATTTTCAGCGTCGCGCCATAGGCTTCCTTGAAGCGGGCGATGAGCTCCCTGGAGGCGTCCGTCTCCGGGCTGTCGTGGGTGAGCAGCTCCACGGTCTGCCCCTTGATGTTATAGGAGGGAAGCGACACGCTCACCACCGGCTTGGAGGTCGGCTTGGAGGAGGTGGCTTTTGTCGGCGTTTTCCCCGCCGTGGTGGTTTGGGCCGGGGAATTGGATTCCGTATTCTGCGTGGTATCGGTGGTTTCCGTGCCGCCGGTGGCGGCGCTGTCCCCCGAAACGTCGGAGCTGGAGAGCGCGGAACCGGCGCTCTCTGTCGAGGAGGGGGTGACGGGGTTCCTGCCGCAGGCCGCCATGGAGGCGCACAAAATCGCCGCCAGCAGACAGGCCAATGTTCTTTTCATATTGCTTCGCCCTTTCTATATACTGTCAATTATCGATGGCTTCCGGGCATGGATTCATCTTCTGCCGTTTCATACACGCCCGCTTCCCGCACCTTGTCGTACATAACGCGTATATTCTCAAGCGGAGTACCCGGGGAGACGTTATTGGCGTCCCGCAGGACAAAGCGCCGGGTCACGTCCTTAACGGCGCGTATGATTCTGACGGTTTCCTCGGCCACCTCTTCCCGGCTGCCGCTCAGGAGGAGACTGGCGGTGGGGCCGCCCTGTATCTGGACGGCGGGCCCCAGCTCCTGCGCCACCTTCCGGTGGTCGATGGGGTATCCCGTGTCAAAGGAAACGACGTGCAGGCGCGCCGCCATTTCCCCGAACAGGTGCGAGGCGTTCCCGCACAGATGCACCGCATGATCCCCATCCGGATGGGCCAGCGCGTCGATGAGCTGTTTGTGGCACGGCATAACCCACTCCCGGTACATGGCGGGGGACAGCATGGCGATGCTGTCGTCGGCAAAGGCCAGGGATGGCTGTATCTCCGCCTGACCCAAATACCGGCGCCACGCCTTCAGCCGCTGAATGGTCGCCTGCGTCACAAAATCCAGGAGCTGACGGGCAAAATCGGGATCCTCATAGATGTCCAGGCAAAAGCGATCCGCCCCCCGCAGGTTGCAGGCCAGGGTAAAGGGGCCGTCGGTGTACAGCACCGAGGGAACCACCGGCGCGAGGGGCGCGCCCTTATAGACAAAGCCTTTTTCCCTTATGGCGTTAAACCGTTCCGTGTATTCCCGCGCTTTCGCCATCAGTCCGGAGAAGGGATCCGGCACGCCTTTTTCAAAGAGCAGATGCTTGCGGTCATCGTCCAGGAACGCCGCGCAGGCGGGGCAATTCCCGTCTCGAAATACGACAGGCGCGCCCAGCCAGGCGCTTTCATACACATTCTGAAAATCCACCGTAATGGACCAGCCCTCTTCCGGGACGCCCATCTCATGATCCGCCCACACATGGTGACGGACAAAATCCTGAAATTCCAGCTGGACGTGAAACATGACTTCCGGATCGGTAAAATACTGTTCAAAGGTAATCCCCTTGGGATTATAGCGGGGATCCAGCAGCAGATACCGCGGATTGACGCCGAGGATCATGGGCATCCGCTCCGGGCGGCCGCTATAGAACGTCCGCCATATCCGCTGTACCTCTTCGTTATGCGCGCGGAAATTTCCCTCCACACATCCCCCTCCCTTCTGTTAAAAAATCGGTGTTCCAGGGGGTGCAAAATGTACCATTTTGCACCCCCTGCCGAACCAGATCAGCCGCGCCGTTTTTGCCGCCGGCGGTACAGCAGCGGCAGCAGCAGGCTGGCCCCCGCCGCGGCGGTCAGGGCCAGCGGCTGTACGCCGACGCCGGTGTCAGGAGCCGGGCCGTCGTCGGAGGAGACGTTCGAGGAGGGATCCGACGGCTCCTTCGAGGTGTCGGAATCCGGCTGGCGGGCGGGCGCTTCGGCCAGCACGTCGTAGAGCTTCACTTCCCACGGGTTCCTGTATTGGCCCGGGAATTCAAAGATGACATACCGGGCGTCGGCGGGCAGCTTATCAACATAGAAATAGGCGAAATCATAACGGTGCTCCGACAAGTCGCCGCTTCCCAGGTAATAGGCCGGGGCAAACTCCCATTGGAAATCGGTGATTTCGTCCCAGACCACATTGTCCGCCGAGCTGTAAATCTTCGGCATGACCTCGTCGCCGGCCTCCTCCCGCTCGGCGTTGAGCACCGAGGCCTTCGGCATCCCGTGGCTGTCCAGATCCCACATGAGAGACATATAGTGCAGCTTGAAGGTCACACGGGAGCCCGGCGCCACCTCCCAGACAATGGCGTTATCCATGGATGCGCGGGTCGGGAACACCCGATCCAAGTCCCCATCCGGGAAGACGGCCCCGTCGTTGGCGAAAACACCGTCCCGGGGGATTTCTTCATACACGAACTCGGCCAGGCCCTCGAAATCATACACCAGCGAATCGTCCTCGCAGGTATCGTGGAAGCCGGGCTTCCAGGCCGGATCGGATTCCTTAGTTCCAGCGGTGCCGCGCAGGGTGGTGACGGCGATGTCCGTCCCTTTGGCGCACACCGGGAACACGGCGCGCAGCAGGGTGTCATACCGGCGGGTTTCCTCGATGACGTACGCAACCTTATAATAGTCGCTGTGTCCCACGCGGCCCAGTACCTTCACCTGTGCCTGGGCTTCGTCCAGCTCAAACCGGTTTTGCCCGGTCAGCAGCTGCAGACGGCTGTTCTCCTTGACGGTGGGCGCGTCCCCCGCCGTCAGCGTATCCTTATGCTGATAGGCGATCAGCGCCACCTTGGAACGGGAGCCGATGGTCCAGCTCAGGCTAGACGATACGTCGCCATGCTGCCGGACAAGAACCGCGTCGCCGGGATCCGTCGTGCCGACGGACACCCCGTTGGGCGCCTGTACCCGGAAGTTCTCCAGCAGGGAAGGCTCCGCCTTGCTCAGATCACCGCAGTCATCAATGACCGGCAGATCAGCCAGATCGCCTTCCGCCACCGGCTCGGCATCCGCCAGGCCCGAAACGGGCAGCTCCGCCCGAATGGATTTGATGGAGGGAATCCAAGTCCACGTGAACCCCTCTTCCGGCGCCACCTCGACCCCATTCACCGTACCCGCGTGGATATAGTTGGGGAAGCAGATGCGTACCATGCCATGACCCTCCGGCATTTTATCGATACCGTAGATCACTTTATCGAAGGTTCGGTCGATGTAGGCGCCGTCCACATACCCAAAGCCGGGATAGACGGCCATTTTCGCCTCCGCCTGCGTCCAGGTTTTGCCGTCGGCGGAGGTGTATACCTTAAACGCGCCCTGGGACTGGCAGGCTTCGTCCAGCGTGCCGGGCAGGATAACCCCGTCCTCATTGCGTTTCCATATGATGTCCACCAGGTAGGTTTCCATGGTGACGCGGGAATTCAGCGGTACCTGATAATCAACCCACAGCTCCTTCTGATCGTCCTCCGGCCAATAGGTGCGCATCACGCCCATCAGGTCGTCGTCCCGGCGGAAATCCTTCAGCTCTCCCTGGCCGGGTGAGAAAATTCCCCATTCGTCGTTGAAGAAAACCACGTCGCAGCGCCCGTTGGGCCGAATAGAGGTATCCATGGGATCCGAGAACACCTCGGCGTAATCCGAAGAGTGATCGGCGGTACCCTGGCTTTTCAGCTCGGACAAATAGACGGTTTCACCGGTTTTAAAGGCTACCTTCAGATATTTGGTATAGGCGGGCGCGCTCTTTCCCCAGAAGCTGACCAGCTTCTGGCTGCCGTAAGCGCCCAGCGGCAGAACCTCATCCATTTCCAGCGGCGTCCAGTTGAACCGATCGGTGCTGGTATAAAACGCCGGGGCCTTGTCCTGGGGCACGCCGCCGTTTTCATCCAGCAGGGTTTTGGGATAATACAGAGCCAGCACCGGCTGCTGCCCGGCGGAGAACTCCCAGGTGAGCTCGTTGGTCAGCTTGTAAACCGCGCTGGAAAAGGACAGCACATCGTCGTTGTCCCGGAACATCGCCTCGTCCTCGCCGCCGGGGCGAAGGGTGTATCCCGTCTTGTGCAGCACGCTGCTCAACCGGCTGACGTCCTTGAAGGAATCCACCGTGTCCAACGCGTCGAAGCGGGCGAGGTTGGCCGTCTCCTCCTGCGCGGATTTGAGCTGCTGCGCCCGCATGGAGGTGAGGAACAGCATCCAGGCGGAGGCTTCGTAGCCCGCCACATCCTTATAATTGGGCATTTCGATGCGCAGATAGGTGTGGCCGGCCGGCATCTCGTCCAGGCACAGGATCACCTTGTCCCAGCCGCGGATGGGATAGTTGCCGCTCGCATCCGCCGCCCCGCACGGGCCGGCATAGGCGGCGATTTTGGTGTTTTCCGCCACTGTCCAGGTCCGGTTATCCGCGGAAGTGGACAGACGGAAGAAGCGATCGCCGAATTTTTCATCCAGCGTCCCCACCTCGGGAAGGCCTTTGTCGTTCTTTTTCCATATCTCTGTGAAGATATAGCCTTCGGCCAGCACCTTGCTGCCCGCCGGAATCTGATAGGTGACATAGGAGTGGGAGTTTTCTACCGGCCAGTAGGTGGCGATGGCGTTCGTCCTGCCCTGGGCGTCGATGTCGGCTTTCTCCACCTGGCCAACGTAATCGTTATCCTTGGGGTACACGTCTTCGCTTGTCGCGATGGCCTTGCTCATCATGCTGGCGTCCGTCCCGTCGGAGAACACGTCGCCGTAAAGGGTATCGGTGCTGCCGCCGCTCTGCCGCAGCTCAGCCACGCACACGTTGCCCTCCAGGGGGAAGCGCACCTTCAGATACCGGGAGCCTTCCGGCGTTTCGTCAATCCAATGGGCGGTCAGGATCATAAAGTTGTTGTAGCAGCCCAGCCGCTGGGAGCGGCTGAGGGCGACGGGCGTCCAGTTCACCCGATCCTCACTGACGAAAAACTCCGGCATATTCTCCGGCTTCGGCACGGCCCAGTCGGTCATACCCCAGGGATAATACATAGTCAGCGCGATCTTGGCCTTGGCGCGTATTTCCCAGGTCATCTCATTTTTCAAGCCATAGACCGTGTCGTCGCTGAAAAACAGGCAGGCGTCTCCCTCGGCGAAATAGGGACTGTCATCGTCGCGGAAGGTCAGGCCCTGGCTATACTTAATGCTAAGGAATTGGCTGGCATCGTGGAGATCGTCTGCGACCTCCAGCTTGTTGAATTCTGTCCAATCGTCGGTTTCGTAGCTGGGAGGCGGATCTTCCGCCAGGGTAATCAGCGGCGCCATGACGCTTACCAGCAGCGTCAGGATCAGCAGGGGAATACCAACTCGTTTGCAGTAGGACTTCATGCCTTTTTCCTCCTTAAAGTATGATGTGAGCAACGCGATATTGCACAGCCCATTCGCTGTCTACTCCATTCGTCTTCCAGGTGAGTTTCGGCGGCGCACCCATACCAGCGCGCCCGTCCCGGCCCCGGCGGCGGCCACGACGCCCGCCAGAACCCACCAAATCACGGCGGAGCTCGTATGTTGAGCGGCGGCGGTTGTGGCGTTACTGCCGGTGGTGGTGGGCAAACCGGTGACCGCAGAGGCGGTGGTGAGCGGCGCTTCGCTCGCCGTCGCCGCTTGCGTTGGGGAGGTGGGCGCGGTGGTAACGGCCGCGCCGCTTGTAGTCGTGGGTTGGGAGGCGGCTGTGGGCTGCGTGGTCGTGACGCGGGGCGCAGCCGTCGTTCTCTTCACCGCTTCTTCCATGGCGGCCAACCGCTTTTTCTGCTGGTCGGTGACAAGCGCGGCCTGCCGCTCGCTGAATTGGCCCAGCGTAAAGCGCAGCGCTTCCACCTCGGAGGCATAGCCGGCGTCGGGATTTGACGGCAGCGCGTCGAGGCGCGCGCTCCACTGCCGGACAATGCCGGGGTCGTATCGTTGGGAGAGGACGTCGGCAAAGGCCGCGGCCAGCTGCGCATACCCGTCATTGTTCGGGTGGACGCCGTCGCAGTACCAGTCGGCGTGTCCCTTGGTCAGCTGATTGACGTCGATGACCTCGCAGCCGGTTTGGCGGGCGGCCTCCTTTTGCAGCGGAACCACCTCGCCCGTGACCACCTCGTCGGTAATGCCGTCCAGCGCCTGCGGAACCGTGGCCGACGTGGCGACATACACCCGCGGCTTGGATTCCAGCTTCTGGTAGACCTGAATAAGCTCCACCAAGTCCGGAACATACTGCTCCTTTTTGGCCCAGTTCTGCGGCTTGGAGTCGTTGGTGCCCAGCATGATGATCACGATGTGCGGATTGCAGGTGCGGCTTTCCCGGTAGCGGCTCTGTTTCCTATAGGAAAAGTCGCCGGACTTGAGCAGCGTCGTGCCGCCAGAGCCGCAATTGTGCACCTCGTAGCGTTCGCCCAGCAGCTTCTGCAGCTGCGCAGGATAGCTGTACAGAACCGGCGACGTCGCGCCGATCCCCTCGGTGATACTGTCCCCCACACAGGCCACCACATAGCGTTCCGGCACCGCTTCGGCCGCCTGTCCGTGCCACCCGATGGTCAGTGCCACAGCGCTTATCCCGGCGGCGAACCGTTTCCACAGACCTTTCATGTCTGTTCTCCTTTCCCCGCGCCTGGCCAGGCGCTATTCGACATATCCTTCCATCCGCCGCGCGGCGGATTCCATGGCAGGCAGCTCCGAACACGGCGCGCTTAGATAAAAATAGGCGATGCTGCTGAAATCGTCGCCAACCCGTTCGTACAGGCCTATATCGTTTTCCAGATCGAAGAAGGCGCCGCCGCCGGGCTTGTATACCTGGATGCCCCGTTCCCCAAACGTCTGCCGGAGCTCCGGCGTCATAAACCCCAGCTGCTGAATGGTCAGCCGGATATCCTTTTCAAAATACAGCGGATCGGGGATGTGGAAGCGGTAAAAGCTGGCCATCCCCTCCCGGCAGTGCAAGCACCCCTGATACCATCCGGAAAACTCCCCCATCGCCCAGGAGGTGCCGATATAGTCCTCGGATCCCGTTCCGCATAGGGTGGGATAGGTATCGTCGCCGTCGATGTAAGCCTTTACCTCGCCCTCGCCCCACCAGCCCGGTAAATCCGGGTTGGCACGTACGGTCATCGCCGTGCCGAGGTATCTGCCGTTTCCCCGCACGAGCGGGAGAATGGTGTAGTCCTCCAGCAGCTTAGTGGTGTGTTCCCGGTTATAAAATGCATGGAAATAGAGGGTGCCCTCCGTGAACGGATCGCCCAGTGTGTAATCCACTTCATAGAACACATTCGCTATATCGTGCGCCGACTCGTTGGTGATAACCACCCGCATACCGCTTTGAAAGGGCATGGGAATAGTGCAGACGAAGCTGCGCCCTTCCGTTGTGGTAAAGGCGGCGCAGTCCACCGGAATCAGGCGGCCGGGGACATGGAGAAAAAAGTCCCCCAGCGGCACCGAAACCGCCGGTTTTTCACAGCCGTCCCAAAAGATCTCCAGTTTCAATCCCTTCAGGCAATAGGTCTTGTCATAGTCCTGCACCGCCATCCATATCCGCCGCAGCACGCCGCTGCGCCCTTCCGTCTCCGCCATAACAAAGGAGCAGCCCGCGCCGAGGCCGGTGCAGGGGCAGCCCTTACGGCCCTGGCCGCGCATGGCTGCGCGGCCCTTTTCCCCCCGGGGGTTTTCACAGGTGGCCCAGCGGGTTTCAACCCCCGCCGGTTTTTGATACCAGGCGTCAATCATGCGTCTTCCTCCTGTCTGCCGATAAGGCTTCGGACAACGCATGGGCAAAGGCCCCGGCCAGATGCGCATAGCCCTCGTCGCTTGGGTGAATGCCGTCGACCGTCCACGCCTCATGCCCCCTGGTCAGGGCGTTAATATCTATCACGCGGCAGCCTGTATGCCGGGCAGCCTCTTTCTGCAAAGGGACGATTTCCCCGCTGACCACGCCGTCGGTGATGCCGTCAATGCTTTGGAACACGACGGGCGAAGTCGCCACATAAACCTGGGGACGGGACGGCAGGCTCTGATACGTTCGGATCATCTCGGTCAATTCAGAGAGATACCACTCCTGGAAGCGCCAATTCTGCGGCTTGGAATCATTGGTGCCCAGCATGAGGAGCACCACGTCGCATGGGCAGGCAAGGCTGGCCGCATACCGCTCCTGCCGTATGTAGGGATAATCGCCTTCCGCGAGCAGGGTCATACCGCTGGCTCCATAGTTATGGACGGCATACCCTTCGCCCAGCAGCCCTTGCAGCTGCGCCGGGTAGCTGTATTGGTCGGCGCGGGTCGCGCCGATTCCTTCGGTGATGCTGTCCCCCACGCAGGCTACCACAACCGGAACCGTGCCGCCTTTTATCGATTGTTCCATATCGGATTTCCTCCGTTCTCCGCGGGAATAGCCGCCGGTGCATTCCGCACATTCAACCAGGAAATATACCAGGCTCCATCCCGACCACAGCTGGCAAAGTCCAGCAGGCGGACGGTTTCCCCGGCGGTATTTTTTACCGTAGCGGTCAGCCAATGGTCTTTACTGCCGCTTTCCACGCTCCAATTTTCCAGAGCCTGCCGCTCAAAAACGCAGGCGTCGACATCCGTACCGGAAGCCCCCGTATCCAGCGCCAGCAATAGCGGCCCATGATACACGGAGGTACGGCCGCTGACTGCCCCGCCGCCCGTCCAATAGTGCGGCGACATATCCAATGAAAGGAACAGGACGTCCCCGCTTTTCCAGGCGCGTTCCATGGTATAGTACAGGCCGGAACGCACCCCGGTCTGCACCACGCCGTTGACCGAAAGCGCCGTCGCCGCCGACCAGCAGGGGATGCGGATATGCAGCGGGAACGTTTCGGGTTCGTCCAATTCTAAGGTGATAGTCACCGCGCCGTCCCGGGGATAGGCGGACTCCTCGGTCAGATGGATGCGCCGGCCGGCCGGCGTACGGGCCGCTATAGCGCAGGGACCGTAAAAGTTCAGGTACAAGCCGGTTTCATCCGAAAAAGCCGCCCATTCCGCCACCTGGGACAACCCGCGGCTGCCGTTGGCCTGGCAGCAGTTCATATCACGGGCCCCCTCGATGGTCTGCCATCTTAAGGTGACGTCGGCGCCGATGCGCTGGCCGTTCATGGGCACATCGTATGTAAAAATATAGTCGTTCTGCGTCAGGCTTCCCAACGCGGCGTTAAAAAACGACAGCTCCAGCTCATCGGCTGCGCAGGACATATGGCTCAATTTGAGATAGTCGGTGCTCAGGGCCATCCAGGCCACGGTACAACATGTCTCGATGGGCTCCAGGCGATAGGGATCCCCGACGGCCCCCTCGCTGGAGGAAAAGCCGCCGTCGTTGTGCCTGTCCGTGCGCGCGATGCTCCGCCATATGTTTTCCAGCGCCGTGTAATACTCCGTTCTGCCGGTGGCCCGGTACAGCTCCGCCAGCGTCATGACGCCGTGCAGCGCCTCCCAGCGTTTCTTTTCCATAGCGTAAAAGTCCTTGCCGGCCAGCGCATCCTGGAACCAGTTGCCGCAGCCTTCCTTGGACCACTCGGCCACCACGCTTTCCGCCGCGGTCAGATACGCCTGACGCCCCGTCTCCCGGTATAAAAGGGCGAACGCATGCCCTATCGTCAGGTTCATCTCGGTCTCACCGGCGGAGGAAAAGGGGCGATCGCCCGCAATAAAGTAAGCGTATACGCTGTCCGCCGCTTTTATCGCTATATCCAGCGCCGCGGTATCCCCTGTGGCGGCATACCATTGATGCAGGCCATAGATACAGTGGTAGTGGCCCCACACATCCCAAAGCATCGCGTGCTCCCACTGAAACACGGCCATCGTGTCCTCGTGCATGGGGCCGTTAAACCGACGTTCCTTCGGATGCGGGCCCAAATACCCGTCGTCTCCCTGCAGGGCTTTCAAACGTTCTACCAGCTCCCGTCCGGCTCTGAGAGTCTCCGAATCCCCGCTCATGCGATAGGTCAGCGCCATACCGGTCAGGATTTTCCCCGGATATTCCCCGAACCACGGGACAATGCAGCGGGGATGGGCATCTCTTTCACGAAACACCTCAAACAGAGCCGGATTGTTCTCCCACACATGATGCAGCCATACTGCCTCATTATTTTTCAGGCGATCTCCTAAATATCCAGCTATTTTAAATGAGTAGATCTGACTAATATTGGGCAATCTTTCAGTATGACCGCCGTGCGCCGCCGTTGTATACACCCTCATTCCCCCAAATCGTTTTATAGCTCTTCCTTCGCTTTTTCCGCCCAGTTCTTATATTCCGACGGGGTCATCCCCATCTGATGCCGGAAGGCCCGGCTGAACGCATGAATAGACTGATAGCCCGTCTGCTCCGACACCTCCGTAACACTCAAGCCCTGGCGGAGGCGATCGGCGGCCTGTTCAAATTTTCGCCGCATGAAATACGCCTGCAGCGATTCCCCCATGACCGCGGTAAACCGTTTGGCAATATGCGAATAACTGTAGCCGAACATATCGCATAGGTCGCCGAGTTTATGAATAGAAGCAGCTTCTAGATCAATATAATTGATCACGTCGTAAACCAGCTTTTCACTGTTGTTGCGCTCGTTTTCGGCAGAATAGGCAACAAATTTTTGCTGGCTGAAGGCCCGAAAAGTATGCGTCAAAATATCGTTGATGTAGCTCTCCAACAGCAGATCCGTAAAAGCGTCGTTAATAATAACCTCATTAAACAGCCGGAGGAACGCCTCCTGTACGCCCGGCGCATTTTCCACCGTAACATTCGCGTCGTTATCAAAAAGGGCTTTCAACTTACTATAAGCCGGCAATGTCAGATCCTTAAAATCAAAACCGAGATAAAAATATCGAAAGCCGGAGGCCTTATCTCCCTGCATCTCGTGGATGTCGTTGATGCGATGGATAAAGACGTTTCCTGGCTTTCCCTCATACCATTTATCCCGAACGCGAATATGGCCAAGACCGGAAGCAATAAAAGTAACTTCATAGACAAACTGACGGTGTCGCTCCACATAGTAATCGCCGATACAGCTCAAATCTCCAATTTGATACAGCCAATATGGCCCAATCTGCTTCTGCAAATTTTTGTTATCAAAATGAAATCGTTTTTGGCTGGTAAGCATGCCTTTACCTCCTTGACAATTTTATTATAGACTTAACAAAGTCTAATGTATTTGATGAAATGCGGACAAAAAAGTAACCATATTGACGGTCTTTCCCACTGGAAATTCTTTTGTTATAGTAAAATTGTAAAAGCCATCCCATTCAAGTTTTTCCGTGAAGAAGCTCTGTTTTCACGTCTTTTTGAACCAAAAAGCATGCCTTTGCCCTATTGCAGGAGCGGCTCTCGTATACACCGCTGTAAGAGTTTATCCCATCGCCAACTTCGTATCTCTTTCACAAGCGCTTCGATGAGACGGTCATTCCCGTCGGAATCAATCTGCCCATAATCATTTTAGCAGCGAACCCAAGCAAATGGACAAAGAACTACTGCAACACCAACGCGAGGAAAGGTAGACAAAACGCAAAAAAGCAAGGTTCCGCCTGAGAAATCAGGTAGAACCTTGCTTTTTGTGCTCTTTAAGCGAGCTCCGAAAGAATGAAATTGACGAGACCACATTCAGAAAGGAGAAAGCTCAAATACAGACTCAATGGATTCGATGAAAGAACTTACACATATTTTCCTCTTGTCTCGTCTTAACACGCATTTTTTTACAGCTCCTTTAATAGAGCATAAAATTGACTTCACTTATTAAAATAGTTATAATATATAATGAAACATCCTTGCATGAGGCGTTTTTTCATAAATTCTCCTTCATCTGCAAAAAAGTGCCGTGCGTAATCTGCCTTGTATATCGAGAGCCGTAAATATAAGAAAATTCAAGAAGGGATGCTGGACAGCAATGAAGGAAATTATCCGCACCTTTTATTCACCCGATAAAAATGATATTCCTCCTTTTTATTTGGAAATGGCCGGGATATCCTATTGCGATGGTAGCTACTGGATGCAGCGGAAATGCAGCACCGAAACCGTTTTCGAATACGTAACTGCGGGCAGAGGCAATTTAATCGTCAATGGAGAAAGCTATGAAGCTTCCGCCGGAAATATCTGGCTGCTTCGGCAAAAAACCGAGCATTACTACCGTTCCTCCGCGGATGATCCGTGGATTAAAATTTTCTTCAATATTCGTGGCCCGTTGGCGGAACAAATCATTAACGAATACCCGATCAAAGATAAGGTCATTTTTGATGGCGTCGGATTCGAAGATGAGTTTCATGAAATGCTCCAGAATTTGAAGGATGAGTATACCCCTCAAACCGAACTTTTTAACCAGACGGCTATCTGGTTTCTCCGGATGGTTATTCGCCTGTCGGACAATCTTAATTCCCAAAAGAATTCCTCGGAAATGAATCGGCTGAAGGAGTACATTTCTCTCCATCTCGACCGAATCGTTAGCAATGATGAATTGGCTAAAGTTATTTTCCGCTCAAAAGATTACTGCATCAAAAATTTTCGAAAGGCTTTCGGCGTCACTCCTTATGAATATCAAATTTCAAAAAAGATAACGACGGCCAAGAATCTGCTGCGTAACACCTATCTGTCCATCGGGGAAATCGCCTTGCGGCTTGGCTACGACGATCAACATTATTTCTCTCATTTGTTTAAAAAACGATACGGGGTTTCCCCCTCCGAATACCGCCAGTTTCATCACTAATTCTGTGCGTCTGCCTTCAGGGCATAAAACCGGAACGGAGCCTGTCCGTCCCGGTTTTTCTGCACCCTTTATTCTTCTGTAAAAAGGATTCCTGACATGGGCACAACGATTTCCTGCAGCGGCGCGGAAATAATCCCATTCTCTATCTCTTCGCCCAAACAGTTCACCACCCGATAACGACGGCCAGCCGCGCCCTTCACATACAGGGCCTTTTTGGGCGAAACGTTCACCGCTACCGTTTCCGCCGCGGTACACGCTACCACCGGATCGGTATAGACGGAAACCACCTCCCGGCGTCCAAGCCGGGCGCGGGCCTGGCTGTAATACCCCTCCGGGCTATCGGCGGAAATAGCGCCGTCCAGCAGGGTTTCCCGGTACCGCATCCAAAAATTCATATAAAATTGAAGCATCTGCTTGTGAGCCGGCGGCAGTGTTTTTATCCTGACGGATATTTGCGGAACGCCATACAGCACACTAGCGAACTGGAGGGCCGCCGCTTCCGGGCTTTCTTCCGGGCTCCACATCAGCATATCCGAATGGACGGCCGTCCTGCCGGAGGTGAGCCGCAGGTTGAGGATATCTTGGCGATTGCGCAGGGCGTCGGCGGGGCAATCGCTCACCCGTAGCATATTACCGTATTGCCGTATGGCCGGCCCTACATAGGCCTGGCGGAACTCAATGAGAATATCCGGGCGAATGGCGGTAAGTTCCCGCTTCACCTCCTGCATCAGCGTATCAACGGCCTCCTCCAGCGAGAGATAATCCCGCCGAGCGTCCGGCTTCAGGGCCCCCTCGCCAAGGGTGAAGGCGTCGATAAAATCCAGCTTCAGGCCATCCAAATCCCAATCCGCCACGGCCCTTTTATAAGTATCCGTCAGGAACTCCCGCACCTCTTTATACCGGGGATCCAGCACGCCCTCGTGTAGCATTTTATCCCGGAACTTATGGTAATTTTGCGAACGTTTACCCATAAAAGGGACGGAATACCACAGCATCACGGCCATATCCATTTCATGCAGCCTGTGGACGAGAGCCTGCATATCGGGGATTTTGGCGCGGCACAGCTGCCAGTCGCCGCAATAGTCATAACCCCGGCTGTTATCGGCAGTCTGCCAGCCGTCGTCAATAATCACCGTACGCATCCCCATGGCGCGTGACAAGACGCACTCCTCCAGGATTTCCTCAGCGGACAGCTCCTGATGGAAGCTGTACCACAGGGAGTCCATGGGCATCCTGGCCCGCTCCGGCGACAGGGCGGGCGTATAGCCACAGGCGGTTTCCCACCAGCGAACGCTGTCCGCAACGGACTGGTCATAGGGCAGCTGACGGAAATCCAGGCGGATGATCGTCTGATATTCCGTAATCGGCGTGGTAGGCTGGGTGAAAAATTCCACCGTGCATTCCAGCTCGCCGGTTTCCTCCCGGATACCTGTGTAAATACCGACGGGGAGCCGTACCTCAGACAGGGTGACGTTCAGGCGATTTCTCCCGTCACGGGAGAGCAGGCAATGCAAAGGCATCCATTCCGCCAGGCGGGAATGGGTTTCCTGCCGACGCCAATTAACGCCGGGGCCGCGAAAGTCCCGGACAGAAGGGCTGAATACCGAATAGCAGCCGCAGCCCTGCACCATAAAATCCACCCGGATTTTTTCCGGGACAGCTTCCTCCGCCAGAACGACATGAAGGGCGGCGTACAGGATCTCCCCTTCCCATTTTTCTGAGAGGGTGCAGCTGGCGTTTCGATTTCCGCCAGACAGCTTAAATTTCATCGATTTATCTCCCCTCTACTCGCCGGTGATCCCCGAGGCTTCAATACCCTTGACAAAAAAGTTCTGCAGCAGAGCATACACTAGAACCAGCGGCGCAATCACCATAATGGTGGCCGTCATCTGATACCGCTCATTAAGACGGTTGGACGCATCGCCGAAGGTGGAGCTGAACATCTGGCTGAACTGCGCGTCAAAGGCTTTCAGCTCCAGCGGCAGGGTTTGGAAATCGTCTCCGATCAGCAGGCCGCACTGCGCCACATCGTTCCAGTACCACACCAGCGAAAACACCAGCGACAAAACGATTACAGGAACGGTCATTGGTAGGGCGATACGAAAGAAAATCCGCATATTGCCCGCTCCGTCCAGCTGCGCCGCCTCATCAAAGGCGCGGGGGTAGGCGGAAAACGCGCTCATGAAAATGAACACGAAAATTGAGCTTTTCAGCCCCTGGCCGGTCAGCGCCGGCAGGATCGTCGCCAGCGGCGAACCGACCAGCTGATAATTGTTAAACAGCACATAACGCGGGATGGTCACCACGTTGGCGGGAATGATGAAGATAATAATCAGCATTACAATCCAAAATTTCTTGGCCGGAACCGAAAAACGTGCCAGCGCATACCCGGCCAGTGCACAAGAAAATGTCTGCGCCAGCGAGCAAATCAGCGAATACCAGGCGGAGTTAAACAGGCTGATCGGATAATCCAGCACCTGCCACACCTGCTTGAAGTTGGTCAAGTCCAGATGCGTCGGCAGCCATTTGATGGTGGGATTAATCAAATCCTCCGTGGTCATCAGGGAGGTAATTATCATATAAAGGAGCGGGTACAAAAAGACAAACCCGATACCGATCAGCAGAAAATATACCGCCAGATTCGTCAGGATGTTTTTGGAATGCGCCTGCGTCCTGGCCTTCAGCCGTTTGGCGTTCATGGCTGTTTTTCCCCCTTCTCACGCAGGATCCTGTAGACGATCCCCAGAATGACCAGCACCACCAGCGCGTACAGCCAGGAAAGCGCCGCGGAATACGAATATGGCCGTTCGACATTCGTCACGTTGTTTTGAATAAGGGTGTACATGGGCGTACTGGTCATGGCGGCCAAATCCACCACCGTATACACCGCGGCGATTAAAATCATCGGGCGGAGATAGGGCAGCGTGATTTTCCAGAAGCTCTGCCAGGCGCTTGCGCCGTCGATGGAGGCGGCTTCATAGAGCGAATCGCCAATCTTCTGCAGACCGGCCAGCACAATCAGCATCTGCACGCCGGCATACCACAGGATCAGTACGATGTTGTCGAAGATATACATCAGCGGCGTGGACAGGATGGCGGGCAGATTTTCAATCACCTGATACACATAATAGGTATCGGCGCTGATGATGGCGGTCGCCTGGTTGCTGATCAGCTTTTCCATAACCGGACCGCTGATAACAACCACCGGGAAGAAGAACAGGATGCGGAAAAAGGTGCGGCCGTGAAGCGCCTTGTTGAGCAGAAGCGCGCAGATAATGGCCACCACGAGTATCATCGGCATAAACAGCACAATGAATTGCAGGGTATCCTTCAGCGCCTGCAGAAAATAGGCGTCCGCCGAGAAGATTTCCTTATACCAGCGGCCGCCGACGAAGGCGGTCTGCATGCCGTCCGGCCCGAATTCCACCGAGCAGAGGCTCAGCCAAACGGAGTAGATAAACGGAATCAACGTGAACACCAGCAGACCGATCAGCCAGGGCGACATAAACAGCGTCCCCACGAGAGAGTCCCTTGTCTTCAACGAAATCGATCGTTTCTTTTTCATGCTACTCCCCCCTCGTTCTCTGCTCAGCCGAAAACGGTACGAACCGGCCGCTTTCCGCCGGCACCGTCTCACCGCTGCCGGTGGTATAGGCCTCGCTGCCATAGTTGACATACACCGTGCCGCTCTCGTAGGTGATGGCATACACCAGCGGCGCAATCGCCGTATGGCGAACCATACGCTCCCCCTGCACCGGCTCCAGCACCTCGCAGACGGCGCCTGTCAGCTCCCGGATGATCTCCTCCCATTGCTCAAACTGCGATGAGCTCGTCGTCCATAAGGTGGTTTTGCTCAGCGCGCCGTTCGGTTCCTCCGTGAGCAGGAAGGACGGATACACGTTGTACTCCATGCATTTGAGCAAATCGGTGCGGGAATAAAAATTTTCGTTGGCATACGGCGCTATCAGACGCATATGGCCGGACAGCACCAGCTGCAGGAACGGTACCGAATCGGTTTCAAAAATGTCCTGATTGCCGGCCATCGGCGTGTCACGATACACGCCGGTATAGGGGAATAAATAGTCGTTGGGCCCATACAGCGTCAGCGGGCCGCTCTTTTCGGCCAGCGCCCGGTAGACTTCCTGCTGACGCAGAAGCATATCCGCCCGGGTGACAAACGCGTCCGCCAGATACTCGCCGTACAACAGCCCGGCGCCGTCGATCGCCGTAGAATAGCCGGCCTCCGACAGCACTGCCGACTGCCTGCGCAGATAGTCCAGCCCGGCCGTCCCCTTCACATACCAGGTATCGCCCAAGAAGCGGTTCTTGTCGAGGCTCTCCACCTTGACGGGGTTTTGCGACATGCCGATGGCGGAATCCCGGCGGGGATTGATTTGAATATCCTTGGCGCGCAGCGGATCCATATAGAAAAGCAGCTGGCCGCCGTTCTGGTCAAGCGCCGCAGACAGCGCCTGCAGCGACGAGAAGGATCCCCAGGCGGTTTTATCGTATAGGCGGGATTTGGTGTAGCCGCTCAGGCCGCCCTTCTGCCACCCCAAAAGGGAAACCGCCATCCGCCTCAACCCGTTCCCATGCAGGCGTTCCACCGCCTTCGTCACATACTCCAACGAGCTAACGCGCTTGGTATTGTGTCCGATCAGGGCCTTTTCCGCATCGGCCACTATCACATCCAGCGCCACCTGCGGGGCGAGCCCGTTCTGGTTGCGCCCGAGCATACCTTCCCGGAGCAGAATATCGGCATACAGCGAAGCCATGCCGTTGTAGTCGGCGTTTTGCCCGTTCAGGAAATACAGCTCCAGCGACGGGTTAACCGGATTGCGCTCCTTTTGCAGGATCGGCACGCCGTCGCCCTTTTTCGAGGTCGGCTGCAGATAGGTCTGGCGGTAGAGGAACGAGGCCGTCGCCCAGTTATAATCCGTTACAAATCCGGCCGGCGTCGCCTCGATATAGGCATACGCGGCGCCCGCCTTCACACGGCCGAACAGCGCCTGCTTGCGCACACCGTGCGTTAGTCCAAAGACCGGCATGGTCACAGTGTTCGATTCGGTCAAAAACTCCTTCGGGCGGTTGACCTCCAGATCGTTGAGTTCGGAGAGGTTGTCAATGGCCTGATCGAGTCCATACACACGGGCGGAATAGGGCCGCAGCACCTGCATCGGCTCCTGATACCGCATCAGCGCGCCGCTGCCGTCGGGAATCAGCATATAGCCGTCGGTGTCCGCCGCACGTGTGCAGCCGAGGAACGGCGCAAAGTACAGCTTATGGATGAAATACGCGCCCTCCTCTCGGATGGAAGCGTCGTCAACGGAAAAGAGCAGCCGGTTCTCCCCCAACCGGACCGATACCGTCACCGCGATGTTGATTTCCTCGCCGAAATCGACCGCGCAGGTAAACCCGTCGTCCAGCCAGGTGTACCGACGGGAGGCCTCGTCCTGGCCGGCGGCGGCCTTTTTGGTCATGCCGGTCGAATCGATGCATTCCAGGCTGACCACAGAATTGCCGAACCGCGCCCAGGTCTCGTTCAAGTCCTCGGGCTCATCCTCCCGGAACGATCCCCACACATAGCCGGTCGCCTTATCCAGCACGCGGATGCAGGCGTATTGTTCCCGCAGATACAAACCCAGCGTATCGTTTTCAGCCACCAGGGAAAACCCGTCCAGCGCCAGCTGCGGCAGCGCCTTGCCGCCGTCGCCTTCCATATGGGTGAACCGGTTGGACTGCAGCGATTCCTGATCGACATGGCCAATCATGGCCGTCGCGTCATTACGCCCGGCGGTCCAGCCGGAGGCGGAGCAGCCACTCAGGCACAGCGTTCCGACCAGCAGGAAAGTCCACCACCGGCGCGGACGCTTCCGCTCATCAAGCCCCTTTCCCATGATAGCCCACCTCCTTGATAATGGACAAAACGAAGTCGGTCAGCTGATCCCAGAACATATAAATCATCGACAGGGCCAGCACAATCACGCACATCAAAAACACCGTAATCAGCAGATGCCGGATAGCCGGCCAAAGGTCATACGCGTGCATTTCACGCGTGGCAATCAGCAGATTGACCACCATCCAGAGGATCAGCCCCACCATCGCCAGCTGGAATAACCGCAGCTCGCTGGTGGTCAGGACGTGAGAAATCAGGATCAGGATGGGGGCGGCCACCACAAACGGCGCCAGGATATAGGCGGTGGAGACCAGGATGTCCCGGAAGCGGGCATTGCTTTCCTTAACCTCGCCCACCAGAAAGTTGCTGAGGATAAACAGAATAAGCGGCGCCAGAAAGATCAGCGACAGAAAGAGCAGGGAGGCCTTTTGCCCGCTGTTCCCAATCAAAACAAAGCCGGAAACCGTCTGATAAGCGATAAACAGCAGATAGGCCAACGCGTAGATGACCAGAGCGGTCGAAATATGACCGGCCCCCTCGTGGCGAATCGAATAAAAGCTGTCGATCGGATGCCGCACCGTCCGCCACAGCAGCTTGGCGTCGTCCCGGAGAATATGGGGGCCGGAAGCCGCCGGCTGCCGCCTGCGCAGCAGACGGCGGCACACCATCACCGCGGCCGCCGCGACCGCCAGCCCAAGCAGCAGATACGGCAGCGCCTTGCTGAGCCATTGGTTGCGGATATGCCAGAAGGACTGCGAGTACCCCTCGCGATCGCCGGAAGCGCGGTACAGCGCCGCCGCTTCGTCGTACTGCTTCTCCTGGAACAGGCATTGCGCCATATTGTTGGTGGCAAAATAGCTGGCGCCGCCGATGGAGATGATGTCGTTCCACAGCTCGTAGCTGACCGCATAGTGCCCCAGGCTATATTCCCGCATGGCCGTGTGCACGGCTTTGGCGTAATTGCTGGGGGCCATCACATGTACCAGCCCCCGCTCCCCATCCAATACATACAGACGGCCCTGCGAATCGCTGGCAATGGCGGAGGCCGTCGCAAACACGCCGTTTTGTTCCACGGCGATGGCGCGGCCGCCGAAGGTGAACAGCAGGTGCCCGTCCATGTCGTATTCAAAGATCAGGCCGGTGGCGGTTACCGCATATATTTGCCCGTCCGTTCCGATACAGACATCCACAAAATCCTGCTCGTCCTCCATGTTGGGCGTCAACAGGTTCAGCCCGGCAACGTCATGCTTCTTTATGGCGTTCCCCTCTGCCGATTGCGTGACACTGTATAGGATTCCTTTCGTATCGATGTCCACGTTGCCGAAGGAATAGGGTACCCGGCTGAACAGCTGCGCTTTCATCTCATCGGTAAACAGTAAATCCTGCAAGTATTCCCACGCCGTTATAGGGTTGTTGTTGTATCCGAAATAGCCGAGGAACTCCCCGTTCTGATCCAATTGGATCATGCCGTCATAGGACCCGTCGGAAACCACATACAGCGTCCCGCTGCTGTTCACGGCCACCTTTGAAGGGGAATACGTCGTCTCCGTGCCAAAGGCCGCCGAATCGGGACGGTCATAGCGATGGAGCACCTCCCCTTCCGGCGAGAACTTCACAACGGCGCCAAGGCCGTTATCGGCCACATAAAGCTCGTTGTTCTGATCCACGAAAAGGCCGACCGGGGAAGACAGCGTCTCTCCCCCTATTTCCCGGCAGTCGCCGGTATCCAGCTGATAGATGAGCACCCGGGAAGCGCCGGTATCCGCCAGATACAGCCGGTTTTCCTTCACGAATAAATCCCGCGGGGATGTCATGGCGTGCTCCCTCATCAGCACACGGCTGACCAGATAGGCGTCCTGGGTGACCATCCATTCCTCGTCCTGGGATATGGTATAGGTATACGCAGTCGCGTTTCCGGCCGAAACCGGCAGCAGTGAACCCGGCAGCCACATCATCACGCCAATGGCGACAGCCGCCCGCAGCAAGATACGGCGCACTCGTCCTGTTTTCACACACCCACACTTCCTTTCCTGCGCAGCCGCATCATTTCAGACCGGAATACGCCATCGTACTCATCACACGGGATTGCATCAACGTAAAAAGAATCACATTCGGAAGAAACATTAGAAGAGCCGCGGCCGCCGCCATTCCCATACCGGCCACTCCGTTTCCGGAGTTGGACAGGGAATTCATATAGAAAGCAAAGGTTTTCAGCGATTCGGTATTAATAAACAGGCTGGAGGCCTCCATGCTGTTCCAGGCATTCTGAAACAGCAGAATCGCCACCGTGGCCAGCGAGGGCTTTACCAGAGGAACGACGATTTTGAATAAAATGCCGTAGTCCGTCGCGCCGTCAATACGGGCGGATTCGACCAGCTCCTCCGGCAACTGATCCACAAACTGCTTGACCAGAAATATGCCGACCGGCATGGCCAGCATGGGGACGACGTTCGCCCAGAAGGTATCCAAGAGACCGACCTGCTTGATGACCAGATAGCGGGGGATGCTGACCGCCGTGGGCACAAACATCATCGACAGTGTGTTCAGCTTGAATATCAGACTCCGCCCGTGAAACCGCTTTTTGGACAGTACGTAGGCCGCCGCCACTGAAATGAAAATGCCGGCCACCACCACGATCCCCGTGGAGACGATGCTGTTGAACAAATAAATGGACAGCGGAAACAGCGTGTTTTCCGTGGCCTCAAACAGCCTCCGGAAGTTATCCGGGGTCGGATGCGTGGTGATGAATCGCGGAGGATAGGCAAACAATTCGCCAATCGGCTTGAACGCGGTAAACACAATGTAAAGTATCGGCAAAAGCATCAACGCCAGCAGCGGCAGCAGCACCAGGTAAACCACAAGCTGCGCGGCGTCGAATTTCGACGGGTTGATCGCCATGAGGTTTTTTCTCTTTTTTGTTTTTGCCAATCCAATCACTCACCTTTCGGCATGAGGCATTCCATCGGCGCACGGGCCGATCAGTTATCTCCGAACAGCTTATAGGCCAGCTTGCTGCATAGCGAGATGATCAGAAGCAACACCACCGACAGCGCAGCCGCGTATCCCATTTCGTAGCGGATAAAGCCAAAGTCGTCCACATGATTCACGATCAATGAGCCCGCATACTGCGGCGTGGGGTTGGAGCCGGACAGCTGAACCCCCAGGCCGGCCGAGTTGAATGTGCCGACCAGAGCCATCACCGCGCCAAACAGCATCTGTGGACGGATGGACGGTATAGTGACATAGATGATTTCCTGAATCCGGTTGCGGATGCCATCCAGATGCGCCGCTTCATAAATTTCTTTATTCACGTTTAGCATACCGGACAGCATCGACAAAAAGCCCACGTCAAAGCTGGACCACAGGGCCACCAGAATCATCACCGGCATAAGCGTTTCCGGCGATTGCAGCCAGGTGATGGGGGTCTGAATAATGCCCAGCTGCAGCAGCAGGCTGTTCAGATAGCCCGTCCGATCGCCGGAAAACAGCACGGCCCATACCGTCGAGATGGTCACGCCCGCCGTCATCGACGGCAGATAAAAGGTCACCGCCAGGATGGTGCGGGGCCCTTTGGTCAGCTGTGCGAGCAGCCACGCCATGATAAACGACAGAATGTACCGGCCGGGCCCTACAATGGCCGCATACAGGATGGTGTTGGGGAAAATCTTCTGCATAAAAACGGAGTCCTTCGTAAATATCCGAATATAGTTGCTGAGAAACACAAAATTCGGCGATTCCACTCCGTTGAAATTCGTAAACGACAGCCCAATGGCCAGAAGAATCGGCAGGATGATAAACGTGATGAACAGAATCAGGAACGGAGCCAGCAAAACCCAGTGCGAATAACGGATAAAGACATTACCTCTCCGGCCCCGCGGCGTATCCGTCCGTATCAAGGCTTTTGATACCATATGCAACCCCTTCTTTGATCAAAGTCTCCAGGAGCCAAGCCTCGTCCAAAGAGTCCCGAGAAATCGTCCTCCTGCACCGAGAAAAAGCCTTTATCCCTTACTCTCGGAAAAGTTCCTGCCGGATAACGGCCCACTGCCGCATGTCATAGGGCTTTATCGGCTCCTCCGCGTCATTCAGATAGCCGAATTCCTGCAGCTTGAGGATCAACTCCTGCTCCACACTGACGGCGGCCTCGTTCAGCGCAATCCGCACCGGCTGCTGCCCCTGCGTCACCTTATACCATGCATCGCTCAGGCTGCGTTCCATCATGTAGGTCGCGGGCAGATATCGAAGGTTGACGGCGTTCTCCCATTGCTGGAGAATCACCTCGCGGTCGGCGGACGGAATCGCCAGCTGGGCGAACGCCTCCAGATTCGCACTGTTCCAGACAAATTCCGAGCCGAACTTAGCCTGCAGGGTCTGTGCGAATTCCGCCTGCGTCTCGGTCGACATCCACCATTTGATGAAATCCCAGCCGGCTTCCTTTTTGAGGCTGCTGTCCATGATAATCGCCGAACGATCGAAGGACGGCATTTGATTGCAGAGGTTCCCCTTTTCATCGGAGAAGCCCAGCGCGGGCGCCACGCCCCACTGACCGGCAATTTCCGGCGCGGCGTACAGCAGCTGCACATAATTGGCAAACGAGCCGATGCCGAGCGGCGTTACGCCGTATCGGAAGTTGTTGTAAAAACTGGGCATGTTGTTCTGCAGGCCGTACAGCAGATACAAATCGGTCAATTCCTGGAAGGCTCGAATGCCGGTCTCGTTGTTGAAATTGACGCTTGTGCCATCCTCCGACCACAAGCTGTAATCCGGGTTCTCGCCGCTGGCAATGGCCGCCTGGAAATAAAACGGCGCGATATAGGACAGGGATTTGGTGCCGGTCTGCGAGGACAGCGGCATATAGAAGTTCATGCCGCTGCGGCGCAGCGCCGGCATCAGCTCGGCCAGATCGCTCCACGTTCGCGGAACCTGGAGCTTCAGCTTTTCTAAAATATCCCTGCGGTACAGCAGCACGTAAAAATCCTGCGTTTCCGGCAGGCCGTAAACCCGGCCGTCGTGCAGATACGGCTCAAACGCGGAATCCAAAAACTTGCCGGTAATATACCCCGTGAAATCCGGGAAATCCGACAGCGGCGCCACGGCGTGGCGCAGCCCCAGCTGGTAGGCGCGGTCGCCCGTCACGCTCAGCGCCACATCGGGACAGGTATTCGAGGCGTTGGCCAGCAGCAGCTTCCCCTCATCCGGCATGATGGAAAACTGCACAGAGATTGGGTTGCCATCCGCATCGACGCCCTTGTAGCGGGAATCCGCCAGCATCTGCATGGTTTCCACATAGGGAACCGAGCGGTTAACCCATACGCTCAGCGTCTGCCGATCGCCCGTCGCCGACGCGCTGTAGTTGGCCTCCCGCGACGTCAGCGCGTTGAAAAACCGCTTGACGCCGTTAATCAGATTGCTCCAGAAGCTGCCATTGGCGGCCGGAAGCTCCGTCCCCTTTTCCATCAGATAAATCCGATCGAGCGACAGGCCCTGGTTTTTCCATTTATTAATCAGCTCGACAAGCAGGTTGGTGATCGAGCCGGAGCCGACGCTGATTTCCTCGATGCGGGTCGGCATTTTCTCCGGCTTTTTGAGAATTTGCTCGATCATATCGTCCGCCAGCCGCAGATTCAGGCAGTTGGCCGGTACCTCGCCATACTGCTTCTCAAGCGTGTCGTACAGCGCCCGCAGACGGGACTGAATGTCCCGCATATGGCCGATGACGCCCGGTATGTACGTCTCAATGTCCCAAGAGCGGTTCTTATCGGCGCTGCTGCCCGCCACCTGCTGCAGACTCAGGCCAATATCCGACAGCTCCTCCATCAGCGTCTGCACATCGTCCACCAGCGTGGCCGTCTGTGAGGATTCCGCCATCATTCCCAGCGTATGCCTGCCTTTTGTCAGCCACAAGGCGTCCTCCGGAATGTTGTACGCATAAGGCGAACCTGTATAGGAAAACGGCATTTCCCGGAAGCTGTCCGCGGGGATTTGCCCGTCGATTTCCAAGGTGCGATAAATCTCCTGCCCCTCCTGGCTGGACTGGGAGTAGTGGAACGCCACCTGATACCAGCCGTCCTGCGGAACCGTTATATTCCACAGCACACGCTGCCCGACCGCATTCCACGAGACCCCGTCCACCGTCGCCATCCATTTATAATACGGGCTATAGGGATACACACCGGAATTGGATTCGGCCTTGCTGCGGATAAAGGAATCCGACTTGACGGCATAATCCTCCCCTTCGACGATAACCGGCGCGCCGGTATACGCCGGGCCGTCATGCCGCGCGCGGTATTCCCCGGCGGTGAGAATTTCCGGATGCCGCACCACGCGGAACCGATATAGATGCATCGGCTGGTTATCGCTGCACACCTGCACCGTCTGCCTGCCCGCCTTGAGGGAGAACAGAACCGGCGCTGCGTCCATGCTTGTGCTGTCTCGCACATAGTCCTCCACCGGCGTATTCAGCGTCGTCTGCAGCGAGGTCACCTCATTGCCGTAGCGATCCAGCGCGTACTCCTTCGTCTCATCCTGCCACAGACTGTACACCGCCGTTTTAACGGCCGGAAGCCCTGCCCAGACCACCGTCATTGTACTGTCCAGCACAACGTTCTGATCCGCATGGTAGGAAACGGCGACGGCGTATTCGCCGGCCTGCGGAATGTCCAGTGTCAGCGAGACGGTCTGTCCTTCCGTAAGGGCCAGTCCCTGCTCCGGCAGCTCCGCCCGCGCCACGGTATCCTCTTCCGGAACAGTCAGCCATCCGTAATAGGATGTATCCGCCTGCGTCCGTTCCGGCCGCTCCACTTCCATAGCGGCGGCATTCTGCACCGTCGGAAGCAGGAAAAACAGCGCCAGCGCTCCCGCCAGCATGCTGCGGCAGGCCGCATGTAAGCGGGAACGGCAGGACTGTCTGCTCATTGGGCATTCTCCTCTCTACATATGGACGGCCGAACGGCGTGCTCAAAACCCGCCGCGCGTCATGGTCACCGGGAATATCCGTCCGTCTTTCAAAACCATTTTATCCATGCATAAACGGCGGGCATGGGCACCGGCATCCGGTATTTCCCGCCGATGATAGACGATATAATAGCTATCGCTGTCCGGCAAATACAAGTAGCTGTTATGGCCGGGCGAGCGGGCGATTGCTTCGTCCGTTTCCAGCACAGTCCCCATGCAGGGAAACGGCCCCAGCGGCGAACGGGAAACGCCATACAGCACCGCATAGTCGTCTCCCGCCCACTGGCCGGTGGACCAGAGGAAATAATACAGCCCATCCCGCTTGATCATACAGGGGCCCTCGACATACCGCTCCGGGGTGATCTCCCGCAAATACTGGCCGTCGCCGAGCGGCTGGAAGCCATCCATCCGATCGTTCAGTATGGCTGCGTTGCAATGACCCCAGCCCCCGTAATACAGGTAAACGGTTCCGTCGTCGTCCTGGAACAGATGGGCGTCAATCGGCTGCGCGCCGTTGAGGATTTCCCCTATCAGCGGCCGTCCCAGCCACCCGCGGAACGGACCGGCAGGAGAATCCGATACGGCGATTTCAAGGCCGCCCGGCTCCTCGTCGCTGTGTATGTCGTTGGAAGCAAAAACCAAATAATACTTATCCTTATGTTGAATAACCGTGGGGGCCCAGACGGCCCGCTCAACCCATGGGAAATCCCGCATCTCCACAAGATTTTCATGCGCTGTCCAATGAATCCGATCCGTCGAGGAAAACGCGGTCAGATTTTTCTGCAATTCAAAAGGCTGCGAACAGGTTGCATAAATCCAGTACCGGCCCTCATAAAACCGGGCCTCCGGATCGGCATAATGTCCGCCCACAATCGGATTGAACCGACAACTTTTGGCCATAGTCAGATAAACTCCTTTGGAAAATCGTATCTCTCCCGCCGTATTTCCCCATCGGTGTGTGGCCGGTGGAAAATGTGGCGGGTGGGCCCAATCACGGCACACCCGCCACACGACGCCTATTGCTTTGTCTTTCTTCGGCTCATTCGACGGCAGAATAGTATCGCAGCCGCCAAAGCGCCGCAGCCGGCGACCAGCGCATACACGGTGCCGGACGCAACCCCGGTATCCGGGGCGCCGGGATCGACGGGCGCGGTCGAATCATCCGGAGGTATCGGCCGCTGTGGTTTGACGTTCAGCTGCGAATCGCCCGTATTGTCCTCGCCCGAGACGAAACTGTCGCCTACCGACAGGCCGCCTCCCAGGTACAGGCAGTCAATGTCCGCCCACATGTCGACGCGGCCATCCTCCACCGGACGGAATTCGCATAGCGGGGAGGTCGCCAGCAAGGTGTTTTCCCCCTCTTGCAATTCCACCACGAACGCGAGGGTATACATATTAAATTCTCCGGGAATAAACTTCAGCTTCTGCTTTTTGCCAAAATCGTCATTCGTCACGACGGCAAGCCACGCCTCCTCCGGCAGAACCTCATCCGCACAGCCTGACCGAAAACGAAGCGCCACGCTATACAAACCAGCCTTCTTCGCGTTCAGAGTGAAGCGGACATGAGGAATCTCTTCCATAACCTCCTGCGTGAGGGTATCAAAGGTTACCCGGCTCTCATCCAGCCTATTGTAATCGGCGCCGCCCAGATATTTGCCGCCGGACATGCTCTCGTCATATTGCAGAGAGTAGTTGTAATTTTCCGAATTTTCCGCTTCGACGGTTCCGCCGAAAGGCTCCGCCGCCAATTCCTTTGGCAGCTCGATGTAGTCGAAATCCGTCCAAACATCGCCAGTCTCGAACTTGGAATCGGCGGTAAAGCCGGAAATCCGCAGGACGTTGCCGCCCGCCGTGAAGGGAACCTGCACCGTGAACACACGGTTTTGAACGCCCGCTACCGGCGCTTCGATCACCTGGCGGAAATCGCCGCATTCCACGACCATATAGGCTTTGTCGATCGGCGCCGTATCTCCCGAGGACGACCAGACGCCATACCTCATGCCGATGTAGACCGCATAGGTCCCTGCTTGCTCCGCGACTATCTGATAATCGGCAAATGCCGTGCGCATACCGTCGATGCCGTTTGCCTGAATATCGGCCAGCGTCTGGACGTAGGCGTTGTTGGCAGCGCCAAGGCAGCCGCCACCCGAATAGTCTTCCCGGCCGGTTTGGATGGCGATTTGGTTGGGCATGGCATAAAGCTCGCTCTCATAGCGCGCCGGCTTTTCATAGGGAACCGGGGTCAGCCGGGAATCTAAATCCAGGTAATCCTGGTTGGCATAGGCCCAGGCCGCGCCCGCGTCCACCATATCCTTCAGAACGCTGGTGCAGGCGATCCGGTTGAGCCCCTTCTGTAGGCTGACACGCACAACACACGCGGCGGTATTGACAAAGCTCACAGCCGGATCAAACACAAAGTCCGCTTTGTAGACGTTTCCCTGGCCGCCGCCGTTGACCACCACCGCTGCCGGGTAGAGGGAAAAGTTCTTGTCCGCGCCCAGTCGTACGCCGACGATCACCTCATATTCACCGGCTTCCGGCGCGTCCACCGTGTACTCCGCATAGGAGGTATAAACGCTGTCCAGGCCGTTGGCTGCGATATCCGCATAGGTCTGCACATTGTGAATATCCGCGCTGCCGCCCACGGTAACGCCAGTGCCGCTGGGGTTCTCCTCGGTCCCCTCGGGGTTGCCGTAGAGGTTCAGATAGGCGTCCGTTTCGGCTTCCATGCGGATCGGCTTTTCATAAGATACCGGCTCCAGGCGATCCTCCACGTCCAGGTAATCCTGGTTGATATAGGCCCAGCCCGAGTCGCCGCTTACCGCATCCTTGAGCACGTTGGTGCAGGCAATACGGTTCAGTCCCTCCCGCAGTGTAATCCGCACCCGGCAGGCTGCCGTATTGGCGAACTCCGTCGCCGGATCGAACCGGAAATTGGCCGGATAGACATTTCCTTGCCCACCGCCGTTGACCACGATGGCCGCCGGATAAACAGCCAGCGCCTGGCCGGCTCCCAGCCGGACGCCCATAACGACGTCATACTCCCCAGCCTCCGGCGCGTTTACGGTATACTCCACATAAGAAGCGCTGCTGCTCAGGCCGTTGGCCGCCACATCGGCATAGGTGGGCATACTCTTGACATCCACGCCGCCGCCCACGGTGATACCGGTACCGCTGGGGTTCTCTGCAGAGCCCTCCAGCGTTCCATAGGCGTTCAGGCGGGCGTCCTTCTCCGCTTCCATGCGGACAAAGTCTACATCTTCCCACACCTCCTCGGCCAGGGTCAGGCCGTCCCAGAGAAGGAAGTAGTACAGATCGGCCCAGCCGTTCCCCCAATCATAGCCCGCCAGGCTGGCGGCGTCCTTGGGCAGGGGCATGGTGAAAATCAGTTTGTTGTCCCCTTTTTTCAAGGGAAGCCGGATTTCCGCGTTTCCGCCCCAATTTCCTTGGAGCGTTCCCTTGATCAGGGTATTGTCCGCCGTCACCACGCCCAAAGCCGCCTTCGCCGGATCGGCGCCGGTATTGTAGTACACGTGGATAGGATACTCGCCGTCCTCCGGCGCAGTTACCACCATCTGGACATAGGGCGTGTTTTCCAGATTCCCGCCTTCCATCAGGTTGTCCAGGGAAACCTTGTTTTTCAGCTCCTCAAAATTGCCGTAACCAACGCCGCTGTCCGTGCGGCTGTAGTTGTTCAGCACCAGCTTTTCCGCGTTGGCGTCCACACGGTTGGCGTGAAGATGGGTCAGCCGCCCCTCCACATCGTCCAAATAGTCCAGGTTCATCCATCCCCCGGATCCGCCGATAAGAGCGGTGGTGATGATGCTGTTGACCCCTTCCTTCAGGTTCACCTTAAGGGAAACCGAAGCCGCCGGTACCCAATCCCTTCCCGGATTGAAGCGGAAGTCCGCCGCGTACACATCGGTCCCCTTGCCGTTATTGACTATAACCGCCGTGGGATACTGCTCGCTGCCGCCGCCCATCATGGCGCCGACGCGGATCTCGTAGGTTCCATCCGCCGGGGCGCTGACCTTATACTCCACATAGGAGGCCGCCATCCGATCCCATCCGTTGGCCTTGATGTCCTCCAGGGTTTGGCTGCTGGTGGTGCTGCCGCCCAGCACGCGGCCAGTGCCGCCGCCCTCCCCGGCGTTGAGCTTGTTGTTGTAGTTGCCGTTTTCCGCCTGCAGGCGGTTCACCGGCTTGGGCGTCAGACGGCCGTCCATCTCCAGATAATCCTGATTGCAATAGGCCCATTCCGCCCCCGCGTCCAGAACATCCTGGAGCATGCTGGTGCAGGCGATGCGGTTAATCCCTTGAACCAGCTGGACGGTAACCGCCGCTTCGCCGTGCGCGTAAGCTGTCGCTTCATCGAAATGGAACACCGCGTCATAGGCGTTGCTGCCGTTGACCACCACCACGGCGGGATAGTCGCTCTGCGGCGCATTTGCGCCCACCACCGCTCCTACACGGAGCGTATAGGCGCCGGCAGCGGGGGCCTCTACCCGGTATTCCACATAGGAGGTTTTGGCGTCGTCCAGGCCGTTGGCCTTAATGTCCGCCGCTGTCTGGATGCTGGTGACGCTATCGCCCACGGTAGTGCCGCCGTTGTCCAGCTTGCCGTACATATTCAGCGCGGCGTCCCGCTCCGCCTCCATGCGGATCGGCGCGGGAACCGTGGTCAGGCGGTTGTCCAGATCCAAATAGTTCATGTTGCAATAGGCCCACGCCACGCCGGTATTCAGCACGTCCTTGGTGACGGTGGTGCAACGGATGACGTTGCGGCCTTCCACCAGGCTGACCCGTACCGTACAGGCCGCGCCGTTACCCGTATAGCCGGTGGCCGGATTAAAACGAAAGTCGGCCCGATAGACACGGCCCGGACCGCCGTCGTTGACCACTACAGCTGTGGTATAGGTATCCAGCGCACTCGCCGCCCCCAGGATAGCGCCTACCGTAATCGAATACTCGCCGTCCTCCGGCGCATACACGCTGTATTCTGCATAGGAGGTGGCCGCTTGGTTGATGCCGTCTTTTTCTATGTCCGCAATGGTCTGGGTGGCGTCCCTGCCGCCGCCCAGCTTACTGCCATCCACACTGTACAGGTTGGCCACGGCGTCGTTGACCGCCCACATGCGCGTAATGGGAGCGGCCGTCAGACGGCCGTCAATCTCCAGATAATCCTGATTGCAATAGGCCCATCCTGCGCCGGCGTCCAGAATGTCCTTGAGTATGCCGGTGCAGGCGATCCGGTTCTCTCCCTCCTGAAGACGGATGGTCACAGTGGTTTCCCCCACGGCCCAGGTATTGGCTTCATCGTAATGGAATGTAGCCGGATACACGTCGCCGCCTTTGCCGTTATTGACCACCACCGCCGCGGGATAGTCGGCAACCGCGTTTCCGGCTCCCATGACGGCCCCGATACGCACGGCGTATTCCCCGGCGACCGGGGCGCTGACTGTATACTCCGCATAGGAGGTCTTGCTCTTGTCCAGGCCACCGGCCTGAATCTCCGCCAGGGTCTGGCTCACATCCACCCCCACGCTGCCGCCGACCACTTTTCCCGAACCGCCGTCTTCAAGATTGCAGTACAGATTCAGCGAGGCGTTGGTTTCCGCCTCCATGCGTTTCATGGCCGGGGCGGTATCCGCCTGCAGCCAGAGCAAAGGCGTGGAAGCCAGGAGAACCGAAACCGTTGAGAGAATAGCCAGTAGATTTCTCCGTTTCATGAGTTAACATAACCCCCTTTTCCCTTTTGCTTGGTTTTCACGCATTGGCGTCCCACGTGACAGTGATAACGCTTCTGCCCGCGATCGGCACTTCCATGACCTGATCGCCCATGACAAGCTTGAATACCTTCTCGGTCTTTTCATTGTTGACCAGAACCGCGGTCATGGATCCATTGGGGTTACGGGTCACCAGATTGACCTGGTTGTACTTGGTCGCGGCGCCGGTATCGGTGGAGGTAACCACTTTAGCGCCCACGTGGATGAACTTGCTGAAGTGCGCAAACCCGAAATACTCCGCCGTATACTGGATGTTTTCTCCCGTCTCGTCGAACCGGATGATGCCGGAGCAGCCGTTGTTGATGTTGTTATAGGTGGGGCCGCCCTTTAGGTCTAAAGCTAGGTTCCAGGTGATGTAGTTGCGCGCGCCGCTGCGAAGAGCGCGGACGCAGCCGCTGGCCATTTCCCGCAGCTGATTGTCAAAGGTGCCAATCGCCGTGCCGTTCTCGGTAATGTACATCGGCACATCTTCGTAATAATCGCTGACTTCCTTCATCTGCTCCGGGGTGCCGTCGTACCAGTGCCAGGCGATACCGTCAATATCGTCCTTGCACTGGGCCAGGATGGTTAAGGGAAACAAGTAATCGGCATAATTATGATCCCAGGCCCACAGCTTGCTGGTAATCCCGTTGGCGTTCATGGCGGGGCGCAGGGAAAGGGAAATGAAATCGGCCATCTGATCGCCGTCCCAGATGCAGCCCGGCCAGCCGACCCGGCCCTGCGGCTCGTTCTGGATGGTCAGGGCGTAAATCGGGATGCCTGCCGCCTCATAGCCCTGGATGGTCTTAACCAGATATTGGGCGTAAACGTCGTAGCAATCCACACGCAGCATGGCGCCGGAAGAACCCTGCCACTTGTAATTGGTCTTCATCCACAGCGGAGGCGTCCAGGGGGAGAGCAGGAACTTTATGTTCTTGTTGATCGCCATGGCGTCCTTCATCAGGGGGATGATCTGCTTGTGGTCGTAGGACATGTCAAAGTGTTTCAGATCCCAGTCCTCTTCCCCTTCCGGCATGTCGTCGTACGTATAGTATTCGGTGGCAAAGTCGCTGGAGCCAACGCAGCCGCGGATCATCGACAGGCCGATACCCTTCTCCGCGTCAAAAAGCTTCTCCATGAGCATTTCACGGGTCTTCTCCGGCAGGGCGGACAGCATCTGCGCGGAGGTGTCGGTCATAGCGCCGCCGAAGCCCTCGATCTCGTGCTCGGTCACATTGGCGTCAAACTCCACAATCAGACCGGTGGAAGCGTCCAGGTTTTTCTTGCTGTAGATCTTGAACGCGTCATTCTGGCGCACAAAGGTCGACTTGCTATTGGACAGATAAACGCGGGCAGCATCGCTGAACTGGTACATATACTTCACCGGCTTTTTTATCGTCGTGGTGGTGGTCGTCGTGGCTGTCGATGGATTCTTAATAGGACTGCGCGACGGCTTCGATTCGGATTCCGTCGGGCTGGTTTCCTCTGAAGAAGGCTCCGTCTCTCCCGTTTCTCCACTGGTGGTTTCCGTTGTCGAGGCGGCTGTCGAGGTAGCCGCCTCCGACGGGGGGCGCTGTTCGCTGCTCGGTGATGCTGGTCCGCCATTACAGGCGGTTACGGTCGTCAGCAGCAGCACCGAGAGAACAGCCGCCAGGCATTGTCTCGCTTTCATCAGCACGAACACTCCTTTTTTGGTATGGAAAATCGGCGTTTACCCAAGGATTTACTTTTCATACGGATGGCTTTCGTAAAACTTGTCCGTGGCGCTTTTTACCTTTTTTTCAAAATTTGCCCAGGTCTTTGCTGACGCGGCATTGACCTTGGTTTCCAGCGTTTTAGCTAGAGAGGCGGGCGCGGTGCCGGAAGCGATCTGCTCGTCGACCTGCGTCTGATACTGGGTCACATTGTTCCAGAAGTTCGGGACGATTTTATTGACGTCGGCCACAAACACGTTGCTCTTATCGGCCATGACCTGCTTATACATATATTTCATACCGTTGGGGTAAACCTTCGATTTGCTGTAATACGCGATAACGTCGGGATGGGCCGAGGCGGGGGTCAGGAGGGTGCGCTTTTTGGTGCTGGCGTATTGCGACTCACAGTACTTGACGTATTCGATCGCGGCGTCCTTATCGTAGCTGAGGGTCTTGAGCAGCGCGTAGGCTGCGTCGCGGTTGGCCTGCGTCACCGCCGTGGTCATACAGACAAAGTCCACGTGGGTCTGGATGCGCTGGTTGGTTTTGTCATCCTTGCGCGGGTAGGGATAGAAGTCCCAGTTGTGCTTCACCTCGTCATACCAGCTGGCCTGCCAGGAGTGGGTGTTCGTGAACAGCACCTTGCCGGCCTTCATCGCGTCGCCGCCGCTGCCAAATTTCTGCTCATAGGCGGTTTTCCCACCGCTGCTGGTTTTCTTCAAATCGTCGGCGACCAGGCCGGGGGTGTTTGTCAAATTTTTGCAAACCTCTTTGGCTTTTACCCACGCTCCATTTGTAAAATTGAAGGTATTGTTTTTCATGTTGTAGCCATACAGTCCAAATCCATCGGGGAGAAGGCTGTTCATTAAGCCAATATCCAAGCCGTGAGTAGGGTCGCCGCTGTCAAAAATGTAATTGATGCCGGAATACGTGGTAGTGGTCGCCTTTTTAGCCATATCCACAAACTGAGCAATCGTCCAGTTGTAGCCCGGATCCTTCAAATTGAGCGTTTCAAATAGATCGGTATTGACGCCGATGGTATTGAACTGTAGCCGGAAGGGCAACGCATATAGGTGATTAAAATAGGTGTAGTTTTCAATGCCCGCCTGGAACGCATACTTCTTGTCCGGATCGGCCGCATACAGCTTATCCAGCGGATAGGCCAACCCCTGGCTCATGATATACGCAAAGTTTTCTGTCCCAAACAGCACGACGTCCGGCAGCTTTTTGGCCGCCGACAGCTTGCTCAAATCCTGACCGATCGTGTTGGTGGCGCCTTCAACCTGTGTTTTCAAGGTCACCTGCGGATATTTCTTTTTGAACACGTTCAGCATAGCGGCCGTTTCTTTTTCCGCGTCGGCGGCGATCATCAGCGTAACGGTACCCTTTACCGTGTTGCTTCCCGGGGTGTTGTTGCCCCCGTTGTTGCTCGTGGTTCCGTTCGGTTTGTTTGTCCGGCCGCTTGAAGTGCTCGAAGTGCCCGGCGCATTGGACCCCGGTGTCTGTTCCGGCGAGGTCGTATCGCCGCCGGAGGGAGCCGCCGCGTCGCTGCTGGCACTGAAAGAACCCGGATTTGAACCGGATGAGCTCGGATCATCAATCGGATCCGGATTGCCCTTACAGCCCGTAAGCCCGCCTGTGAGCAACAGCATCGTCATCAGAAAAGCGATAACGCGGGAGGTCTTTTTTCTCAACATATTTGCTTCATCCTTTCTTTCACCCTTTTGTCGATTTTCGATGCTTTCAACAAATTTTGCCGTCGTTGTACGAAAATTATTGCGCTTATAGAATATCACGTTGCTCTTGGTTTTTACCATAGGAAATAGACGTTGCCATGTGCGAAATAGAATTCGAATTTTAGTTTCTGCCATCGTTTTCCTGTCTGAAAACGCTTTATCATATGAATATAAAATTTCTTTATGAACCCAGCATTTACCGTCGTATCGTTTAATCACTGCGGATGGCCGTCCCGGTTTGGAACATATCCTTGAAGCGGCAGAGTCGGCTCTCAGCGCAAATCAAAAGCAACCGGCAACGATTATGAGCAGTTTACTCACCGTAGAATAGTCATGACCACGCCCAAAGGACGTGGTCATGGATGATGGCCCTAAAAGGGCATGATACCAGCAGCGCCTAAAGGCGCGTCATGAGTAACGCCAACCGCACCTTAGCGTTACTCTAGTCTTCTAAATCCTTGAATGGATCTTCGTATTCCTTGAAGCTGAGTTGATCCATCATCTGATCTTCTGTCTCCTGGTTTCGGATATACTTCTCAATGGCGGCTTTGTTGCCTCCAACGGTACTCACGTAATACCCTTTTGCCCAGAAGCATCTCCTGCCGTATTTGTACTTCATGTTTGCATGCCTCTCAAATATCATCAAGGTACTTTTCCCTTTTAAGTATCCCATGAAGTTTCCTACGCTCAGTTTAGGTGGGATCGACAGCAGCATGTGTATATGATCCGGCATCGCATGCGCTTCTATGATTTCTACTTGCTTGTACTCACATAGCTTTCTCAATATCACTCCTATATCCTTCCTCAATTTTCCATAGATCACTTTCCTCCGATACTTCGGTACGATCACGATGTGATATTGACATTTCCATTTCGTGTGTGATAAGCTTTGTTCGTCCATTCGGACATGACCTTCTTTGGTTCTTGGGGCGGTGGCGTTACCCGTTCCCATTTTACCAAAGGAGGTCTTTTATACCCTAATCAACGCTATTGCTTTTTCTCCCTCCACCGGCTTTGCCGGTGGTTGCCTTGCTAAAAAATGGCCGGCAACTCATTACGAATTGCCGGCCACGGGTCTGGTGCCCCGAACGAAAACAAGGTTGAACTGTTTTCCAGCGCATCCAAACTGACGCATTCCTCTTTGCTCTTACTATTGTAGATGGTTTTCATGTAGTCATTCCAACAGAATATCGAGCATAAGCCGGATAAACCTATGAAAAAGCTCCGCCCGCGGCGCCTAAGCGCTGCGGGCGGGGTTGTTGTATGTCAGAATAGCGTATTCAGATACTCCCGACTGGCCTTGGCACAGTCCAGGGGGGACAGGCCGAGGCTGGGGCTGTCCTGTTCCGCCACAAGCCAGAGTGTACCGGCGTCTTTCGACGCGTCGATGATGGCGGGAATATTCTGTACGCCGCGGCCCAGGGGGCGGTACTCAAAGGTATCCCCCTCCCCCGCGTAATCTTTCAGGTGTACCACCGGGGCGCGACCGGAATACCGACGGATATAGGCGACGGGATCTTCCCCCGATACCTTGACCCAACAGGTGTCCAATTCCGAGGACAGGGTGGGAAACTCCCGATACAGCCTGTCGAGGGCATACTCCCCGTCCAGCTTAACAAACTCAAAATCGTGGTTATGGTACAGCAGAGGCATGTCCTGCGCGGCACAGACCGCGGCAATGCGCGGAATCACCGCTTTCACATCCTCGAAACCCGGAGTACCGGGGCGTTTGTCCTCATTGAGCCAGGGGATCGCCGTGAACCGACAGCCGACGGTTTTATAAGCGGCGGCACAGGCGGCGGAATCAACCAACCACTCCTCCAAAGGCACGTGGGCGGACACCGCGGTCAGCCCGATTTCCTCCAGCAGGGCGCGCAGCGCGGCAGGCTCATAACCATACAGACCCGCAAATTCCACGCCCTCGTAGCCCATGGCTTTGACGGCGCGCAGGGTCCCCGGCAGATCCTTCTCCATGTCCTCTCGGACGGAATACAGCTGCAGCGCAATGCCCATTTCCTTCAGCATATGTTTTACGCATCCTTTCGTAAAACCGGCGCGCCGGTTACTTTTTCTTTTTGTTTTTTACCAGAATCACCGCTGTGACCACAGCCACCGCCGCGAGGAAGGCACCCAGGCAGATGCCCACAATGGCGACGGGGGATAAGCCGCCATCCTTGAGCGCCGGGGCGGAGGAAACCGATTCCGGCTCTGCGGAGGCCACGCCGCTCAAGGACAGATAGTCGAGGAACAGCCCATCGCCGGACACGCCGGCGATCACCAAGGCACTGCCCGCCGGGACGTTGAGGGCCAGGCTTTTATCGGTGTATTCCTCCGACTTGGGTAAAGCCAATTCCACCGCCGGTTTATCGCCCACCTTGAGGCTGACGCAGCTGTCGGCCGCGGCCTTATACCGCAGTTTAAGCCGGGCGCCGGAACGGATGTTTTCCATCGTTATCGTGTCGGCGGGAGATTGCAGACCGCCCACCACCGCGCCGCCGGAGGTATAGTCTTCCTGCACGACGGAGGCGCCGCCGGACAGTTTACCGTTTTCCGCCTCGATCTGTTCATAGGCGCTGAGGGTGTCCAGTATGAGGTTTGCGCCCTCTTCCAGCTTGAGGGTCAGTTCCGCGTTCTTGGACACCGCCTGAGAAAGCAGCAGCTCACCGTACTCGTTCTGGGCGGGGAGGGTCAGGGTTTGACGCAGCTCGCCGTCGGTGTAGACGCCCAGTTTGACGGGGGCGGCGGCTTTATACCGCAGCTTCAGCTGGCTGAGGGCGGCGCAGTCGCCGAAGGTTAAGCCATCTCCTTTGGCGGGGATAGAAACTGCCAGGCCGCCGAAGGCGGTTTCATCCTTAACGCTGACAGCATTCCCTTCCCGGTATCCGGTCTCGGCCTCCACCTGGCCCACGGTGGGGTACAGCAAACTCCAGTCCATGACGGCGGCTGGGCTGCCCTCCTCTTTATACAGGTTATAACCAAAATAGGACAAACCGGCGAAATTATCGGGATAGTTGGTGCGATAAAAGTTCATCACGGCCTTGAGAGCCCGCTGCTTAGCAGCCTTATCGGCCACCAGGCCAGCGGTCTGGCCGGGCACCACGCCGTTATTGTATTCCAGCGTATGGAATCCGCATTCCACCACCAGGGGCTTGCCGGGATACTGGGACACGAAGGTTTTCATAGAAATCTTCAGACGGGTGGCGTTGATGAGCTCGTCATCGGTAGCATCCGCGCCGGGAAGCTTATACTGATTACGTGGGTAGCTGTAATTATTGATAAAATACCCATCCGCGCCGGCGGAGGCATAGGAAGGAGTCTCATACGTATTGTCCCAGCCGTAGAAGATGCTCAGATACATCTTTGCGTCAGTAAACCCATGCCCCTTGGTGACTTCCCGCATCCGGGAGACGAAGGCCTTGGCATAGGACACCTGCCGCTCTTTGGACAGGTCGGAATTAATATTTCCACCCAGATTTTTATGGACGGCGCCGTCGTCCACCGGCATATTCAGGGAGAAATAGGCCACCTGCTCCCGCCGTTCGGGGGCGCAGACATAGGCGATGAGCTTATTGTAGGTATTGAACACGTATTCCAGATCGCTTTCTCGGAAGGCGAAGGAGGAGGCGTTGTAGGCTTCGATGCGTACCACAACCTTCATTCCCAGGCGCTTAAGTTCGGCGAACAGGGCATCCTTATTGGCGGTGGAATCGCCGGAATCAAAGCCTTCCAATCCATAGAGATTGACCATGTTGATGTTGTAGCAGTATCGCATGTTCTCCAGTTCCCGCTTCAGAAACGCGGGTACGTCGCCGGTTTTCTTGAGATCCAGCACCGCGCCGTTCAGAAAGGTATCGGGCTCGACATACGTGTCGTAGGGGGTCATGGTATTGACCGGCTGCACCTGGCCGGCGGACACCGGCAGGGCGGCGCCGAGAAACAGCAAGGACAAGGCCAGGGCCGCGATACGGGTTCGCTTCATCGTTACCATCCATTCTTTCGGAAAAATCCGTTTTTACTCCGGTTTGCGCTTCTTCATATAGAGCCACATGCCGCCTGTACCCAGGCCGGTCAGCAGCAGGAACACGCCGATGCCGATACCCAGCTGAGCCCCCAGGGACAGCCCCTTTTTGCCGGACTTATCCACCGGCACAGCAGCGGCGGTGGTCATGTCGTTTCCGGAAGAAACAGCTGCTTCGTCGGAGGTACTGCCCGAAATCGAGGCCTCGCCGGAAGCGTCGGCGGAGGAGGTGGGCACAGAGGCGGTGGAGACGGTGGCCCCGCCGGAGGAGGATTTGGTCGTCCCGGGAGCGGAAGCTTGAGTTGTGGTGGTCTCCGCAGCGCCGGTACTGGTGGAGCTGGTCGTGGCGGCGGGTTGCTCGTCGTCGGGATATTGGAGTGTCCAATCCATCACGGCGGCGGGATTGCCCTCTTTCTTATAGAGATTATAGCCGAAATAGAGGGCGCCCCGGAACTCGGGAACCGTGCGGTAATACGCGATAGTGGCTTTGATGGCCCGCTGCTTGGCAGCTTTATTGGCCACCAGGCCGGCGGTCTGATTGGGTTTCTTGCCGTCGTTGTATTCCATGGTATGGAAGCCGAACTCCATCACCAGGGGTTTACCCGCATACTGGGAACGGTATTTGTTCACCGAGACGGCCAGGCGCAGCTTATTGATGAGGGTATCGTCGCTGGCAGTTTCGTCTGGAACCCTGTCGTTACGGGGATAGGAGTAGTTGTTCATAAAATAACCGTCCGCACCGGCGGAGGCGTAGGAGGGAATATCGAAACTGTTGTCCCAGCCGTAGAAAATGCTGAGGAACATCTTAGCGGTTGAAAAGCCGCGAGCGGCCGTTTCCGCGCGCATTTTCTCGACAAAGGCCTTGGCGTAGGACACCTGCCGTTCCTTAGACTGCTGGCCGTTGATGCCGCCCTGCAGGCGGTTCTGTACGCTACCGTCGTCCACCGGCATGTTTAGGGAAAAATAGGCTACTTGTTCCCGCCGACCGGGTGCACAGACATAGTCAAGCAAATCCTTATAACGATTGAAGATCCAGTCGAGGTCGGATACCTGAAAGGCAAAGGTGCTGCTGTAGCTCTCGATGCGCACTACCACTTGCATATCCAGACGCTTGAGCTCGTCGAAAAGGGCGTCCTTAGCCCGGAAGCCCTCCAGTCCATAGATGTTGACCGTATTGATATTGAACTCGTTCTTCATGGTTCGCAGCTCGGTTCTGATCCATTCACCGGCGTCGCCGGTGGGCTTGAGATCCAGCATGGCACCGTTGTAGAACTCATTGGGAGAAACCATTTTATCATAGGGGGCCATGCTGTTCAGGGCGGCCGCCTGCGTCGCCGGAGCCATTCCGGCCATTGCCAACATAGACATAACGAAAACAAAACCCTTCTTTAGAAAATTCATATTAACCTTCCATTTCCCCGCCTCCAGGCGGCTTAAATAGAATGGGAAGAAGCGTGTCCCCACTTAGGCGGGGCGCCGACTCTCCGGGCGGCCGGGAAGCGGTTCTTTCCAATCCCGCTTGTGATTTCCAGATCTGGCTATCCAACTATACCGGAACGTTCAAAGTTTTCCACGAAAAAGCGCTGAGCGCCCACAAACAAGATAAGCAGGGGCGCCACCGCCAGGAGAGACGCCGCATTTTTAAGGATCGAAGTGTAGGCGGGATCGTTGACATATTCGCCGGTGACGATGCGAATTTTATCGTTGATGAGATACAGGTTGCGGGAAATAAAATCCAGTTTAGGGGCGAAGAGCCCGGCAAAAAAGTCATCGTTCCACTGCCAAACGAAAGAGAAAACCATAATCGTTACCAGAATGGGGACGGAATTGGGCAGCATGATACGGTAGAAAATTTTGAACGGGCCCGCGCCGTCCACGGTGGCGGCCTCCTCCAGTTCATTCGGGATATTGCGGAAAAACTGGGTCATCAGGTAGATGAACAGGCCGTTGCGGATCCCCACCGAGCAAAGAGAGCGCACGAAGAAGGGCACGAAGGTATCCAGCAAGCCTTCCTTGCCGGTGATGGCGGTAACCAGGCCGGCCGGGTCAAAAAAGCGGAACTGGGAGTACATGCCGAGCATATACGTCTGGGGCGGAACCACCAGGGTGAACACCGCCAGGAGGAACAGTACCCGGGAGCCGGGAAAGCGCAGCTTGACGAAGGCGTAGGCCGACAGACAGCAGGAAAACAGCTGCAGCAGGGTACAGGCCGTACTAACAATAACGGTATTGAGCAGTGCCTTGGGATAAACCATGGCGTCAAACGCAAACTGGAAGTTGAAGAGCGTCGGTTCCTTGGCCACCCAGCGCACCGCCACATCGTTCATATCGCTGCGGCTCATGATGGACAGGCTGAGCTTGACGATGAGCGGATAGAGGATAACAAAAGAAATCCCGATGACGAGCAGCGCCCGGATCACCGACCAGGCGGCGCTGCGTCCTTTACTGGCGGCCCGCTTATAGCGATAGGTCAGCTCCTCCCGGCGCTGAGGCCCGGCCGCAGAAACGAATCGATTTTTTATCATAAGATTCATGTCCTTTCCGGGTCAGCGGCGTTTGTCATAGGTGAAAACGAAGCGGGAGCCGATGAGGGCCACCACACCGAGAATCGCGGTGACCACGATGAAGTAGGTCCAGGACATGGCGGCGGAATAGCCGTAGCGCATGTCATTCATCATCTGCTGTGTCAACAGCACGATTGGGTTGTTATAGGCGACGAAGGAGTCGATGATGGAATAAATCAGGCACAGCAGCAGCGCCGAGCTGCACATGGGGAAGGTGATCAGCCAGAACTTTTCAAACCCGCCAGCACCTTCTACGTGGGCCGCCTCGTACAGCGAGGGGGAAATAGACTGGAGCGCGGCGAGCATGATGAGAATCTGTACACCCGACAGAGTGATGATATGATACGCCTGGTTGACGATGTTATTGAGAAAATCGGTGAATTCCGCCGGCAGACCGAACTGCTGGATAAAGCCGGTGATTTCGAAGCTTTGCAGAAAGCCGGCGGAGGCCTCCACGGATTTATAGGTGCCGCTCTGCATCGCCTGCTGCATCACGTCGCCGGAATCCACTTTGAGCATGGCGCTGGAGGCATAGATGATGGGCAGGAAGAAGATGACCCGCGCCACGGCGCGGCCGTGGAATTTCTGGTTGAGCAGGATGGCGCAGAAAAAGCTCATGAACAGGATAACCGGGGCGCTGAAGGCCATATTTTGCACCGCTTCCACCAATTTGCGAGTGAAATCGGGATGCTCCCGGAAAGCGTAAAAGAAGTTGGACAGGCCGGCTGGCTGGTAGAGCAGGCCGCTGCCGTCCCGGGCCGGAGAGACCTGGGAAAAGGCCATGCGCAGAGAACCGAGCATGGGCAGGCAGAACAGCACCACCAGGCCAAAAATGGTGGGAAGGGAGAAAAGAAAGCCGGTCAACGCCTTCTGCCGGTTGATTTTACTTTTATAATAGCCGTTATGCAGTTTCATTGTGATCCGGTCCTTTCCGGGCCTAATGTTGGAAAAGGGCATTAGGCCGCAGTGAATAGAAGCGCCTTCAATCCAAAGCCCCTTCGATCACGGCAAAATCCATCGCGCCGACGGTCACGCCGTCCACCGCCACTGGGGACGGCGTGTAATTAGCCACCACCGCCACGCCGTTATCGTAGGCGGTGCGGAACACGCCTTCCATCACCGGCTCATAGCCTATCATGTCGGCATCGGAGATTTTCGACAGGCAGTCGGCCGAGCGTTTATACGCGGCGGCGGCGACTTCCAGCCAATCGCGGTAATCGGTGGAGCAATAATCCACCACATAGCTGCCGCTGAGAAAATCGGACGGCTGATAGGTAAAGCAGAAGGTCAGCTGCGCACCGAAAGCCGCGCTGCGCACCAGCTGCTCCTGATAATCGGCATTGTTATTCACCGGGGTGCCAGTATAGCCCACCAGGCCCTGAAGCACCATCTGGGCGAAGGGAACAGCATACATCTCTCGGTTATACCGGCTGGAGTCTAGAGGCATATCGGTGAGGAAGCTGGCATAGGGCAGGGTATACAGATTGCCCGCCGCCATTCGCAGCTCGACGTCGTTCAGCCGTTCAAGGCCCTTGGCCACCAGGTTTTTGGCATCCTGCCGGTTGACGCCCCGTGCCTTGTTCATCTCGCTGTACAGCTCCCGGCCAGCATCGGTGACCGACAGGCCGGGCAGGCCCAGCTTCGCATAATCGGCGGCGAACCCGCCGACATAGGCGTCGATTTGCGAGGGGGCCACGTAGGTGCCGATGCGGTAGTCGAAGCGGTTGCCGGTGGCGGTATCGTACTGATAGATGGTGGTCAGGTTATTGCCCAGAGCGCGGGCGGCCCATTTGCCCATGTTAAAGCCGCGGGTATCGGCCACCGAGAGGAGGGCGGTCTGGGGATAGAGGGCGTCGCCGGCGGCGACGAGGGTATCATTCAGGGCTTTCAGGTCCTTTTCGCCGCCCAGGACGTTTTCCACCTGCAGGGAAAGCAGGTTTTTGGCGTACATGCCGCCGCGGCTCCAGCCGGCATACTCCATCGAGATGGGGCCTACCCCGGTGCCGTGGAGGGCGGCGGCAATTTCCCCGGCCTGGGCGAAGGTGGTGGCCGCCATGTTTTTGCGCACGGGGATAATCCCCAGGAGGGTGGCGGGCTTATCCACGCTGCCGAGCAGGCGCACGTTCAGCGCGGGGGCCATCTTTTTCTTTTCCTTGGGAAGCAGGCCCTGCTGCTGGTACCGGGCGCGGACGATTTGGCTCAGGCCGTACAGCTCGGCCTGGTCGCCGGACGCGAAGGCGTAGCGCACGGTCAGCCTGCCGCGATAGGGGACGGGCTGCACCATGGGGACGCCCACGCTGGCCGCAGCGTCGGCAAAGCCGGCGTCGACGGTGGCCGTTTCGGTAATGGTAAAGGTGGGATAGATGGAGGAGAAGGGCAGGATCCCCTTGAGGTTGGTGGTCACACCCGCGACGGCGTCCCCTTCCTCAATCATGGCCACGAAGCCGGCGCCGTTCACGTTTTCCCCGAACACCGGCAGAATGGCCTGCTCTGTCGCGCCGGTTTTCTGCTCGACGCGGATGGCCTTTTCTTCCCCATAGATGCGCACGGTGTAGCTGGAGTAGGTGCTGCCCGACCCGTCGATGTTCTGCAGCGACCCGCTGCCGTCCGGCAGGAGGAGCCAGCCCTTGTCGGCGGCCTGATGACTAGCGCCGAAGGCCTCCAGAATGGTCACGCCTGTCACGCAGGTGTCGGCGTCCTCCGGGATCCGGCTACAGTCCAGGGAAGCCAGAAACTGCCCGTTCTCCAGGCGGAGCTGCAGCTCCACGTCGTACCGCAGCACTTCCTCGACCTGCACGTCGGCGCGGTTGTCGTCGTTGTCTTTCTGGATTTGGGTCTCGTCGTAGCCGATGCCGTCCAGATACCCCTTGATGGTTTCGGCCGCGTAGTCGGGAATACCGGTGTTGAGAATGTACAGCGCCCGTTCCTTGAGAATGGGGAACTTTTCCATGGCGGCGGCCAGCTTGCGCTCCGAGACCGCGGGGGCGTCCTTGTCGTACAGGGTATAGCGCTCTTGCAGCGCAGCGGCCTGATCGGCCGGCAGCTTGGCGAGAATTTCGGTTTTAAACCGCTTCTTTTCCACGGCCTGAGGCAGATCGAGCGAGGTGATGGCTCGGCTTTGCCCGATGGTCATTTCGATGCGCACACCACCCTGCGTGGGACGGACGGCGAACCGGCCGTCCTTAACGCTGTGGGTGAAGGAGTTGAAGGTGTTCAGCGTGCCCCCGCGGCTGACCGTCAGGTTGACCAGGGCGCGCTTGCCCTCTTCCGCGTCGCCGGTGAAGGAGGGATCGCAGAAGGGGCTCGAGTACCACACCTTGCCGGACGCGCTGTCTTTGACGGCGAAGTCCATGGAGGTGTCGTCGATAAACAGCTCCAGGGTTCCGTCCTTGGCCACGCTGCGCATAGCGTCGACGCCGCCCCCTCTGTCGAAGGCGGGCGGATTTTTCCCCCAGCCCTCGAATTCATAGGCGGGAGTCTCCTTGACCACCGGCCCGCCGCCGGCATTGGCGGCGCAGCCCGCGCCTGTCAGCAGCAGAAAGGCCGCCGCCAACACGGACAGGAGGCGTACGGCGGTTGTTTGACGCTTCATGATGATGGTTCCCCCTTCCTACCAGCGATAGGACAGTTCCTTATAAATCGATTGAATGAAGACCAGAATCTGCTGCACCAGGTTGAAGCACAGCAGGAAAATGAGCAGCAGCACGGCGATGCCCACAATGGACAGCAGGCAGGCGGCTATCGCCCGGGAGAAGGAATACTGATTAATTTCCATCACGCTGACCACCACGAGCAGTCCCGTCCACAGGAAGCCCAGCGCGGTCAGAAAGCTGATGTAGGTGGATTCGTTCAGGGTGAGGACGTTGCTCAGCAGGGTATTGAGGAAGTTCACCGCCGTCAGGGGGATCAGGGCGTAGCACAGCCCTATGAAAATCTGGGGCATGGTGCCCTCGCCGTCCAGCATCAGGGTCAGGCACCAGTTGGCGATGCAGAACAGCGTGACCGGCATCACCGAGCGGAGAAATACCATGCCGATGTTCACCGGCGTGCCTTGATCCGGGTTGAAGGCGTAGCCGGTGCCGATGGCCTCCACCACCGCGCTGACAAAGTACAGCAGCAGGAAGATGAGTCCCGCCCCCAGGGTGCCCCGGCGTTCGTATTTCAGTTCGTAAAAACCCTTGAAGGGCTTGACCAGCACGTAGCCGCAGAAAGCGAGGCTGGATCGAAGCGTGGGGTGTCTCGCCGTTGTCGTCATGCCGATCACTCCTTTCCTCCCGACGCTTTTCTGCGCCGCTGCCGATAAGCGGCCGCCTGCTGACGGAAGAACCGCCAGCGACCGCCGGCACGGCGCAGCGCCCGCACCCCGGCGAACACCGCGACCGCCACCAGCAGCACGATGATGCCGCCGACCACCCAAGGGATCACCTGGCGGGCGGCGATTTCCCGCTGCTTGCCGAAGGACTTGGAATACAGCTCGGGAGAATTGCCCAGGCGGAAATGCTTCATCGCCTGTTCGTAGTTGCCGTTGTCATATTCCAGCTTGCCCACGTTGCGCTGGGCGGTCTGGTTGAAGGGGTTCATGTCAATGACGCTGTTCCACAGCGCGAAGCTCTCACCGTAGCCGCCGCTGTACTGGGCGCCGGCGGCCTCCATGATCGCCGCGCCGTAGGACGTGGGGCGGAAGGTGATCAGCGCGTTGTCCCCCTTGTCGAGCACGAGGATGTCCCCGTCGTGCCATTGCACCGCGGCGGGCACCTTGAAGGCCCCCCGCTGGGCGGACAGGCCGCCGAAGGCGAAGAGCAGGTCACCCTCGCCGTTGTAGGTGAACACATGGCCCCGCATGTTGTCGAGGCAGGTATAGATCCCGTTCTCCGTCGCGTCGATATCGATGAGGTTGGAGGAGGATCCGGGGGTGCCCTTGTCATTGAGAGGGGACAGATCGCCTTTGATGTAATAGGCGCCCTGTTTAATGACGTCGGAGCCCATCAGATTCAGGCGGCGCACCAGGTTTTCACTTTCGCTGCCCTTGGCGGTGGTGTAGACGAAGCCCTCGTCATCGATGTCCAGGGCGTTGAATTCAATGGGAACCGTATCCTTCTGCGCCTCGATCTGCTTATCGGTGGACAGGCTACGCCACAGCAGGTCGAGAGGCCCTATCTTGATGCGGTTGGCGCCGGTGAAGCCGATGAACGCCCCGGTTTCGTCCAGCAGCAGCAGGCCGTCGTACACGCCGGAAACGACGACGTACAGCCGGCCGGCGTCGTCAGCCACCATCCGGGTGGGCTTGAAAGCGAAATTGCTTTTAAAGGCCGACAAATCCGGGGAGCCGATTTCCAGCGCCGCTTCCAGCTGGATTTCCACCGGCTTGCCCGGCTCGTTCTTCACGATGGCGACGCCCTCGCCGGCCACGGGCTCCGTCCGGCCGGTGACGAAGGCGGGCAGATCCACGGCGACGATCTTTTGCGTGTCGGGCAGGCAGGCGTACAGGCGGTTTTCCCGCAGGTACAGGCCGCGGCCGGCGGTGAAGCGGGTGTCCTCCCCGCCGCCGACACGATAGCCGGTCAGCACATAGGTGGCCCTACGGGCCTGTAAATCCACCGCGACGATGCGGTTGTTCAGGGAATCGAGAATGTAGGCGTTGCCTTTATCGTCGCAGATAAAATCCTCCGGCGCGTTCAGGGGCGTGTCCAGTCCCAGAGCCCCGCCGTTCAGGCTGTGGCTGTAGACAAACGCGGAAGGAGCGGGCCGGGCGTTGGCGGTTTCCTCGCCGCCGACCATGGAATTGTAGTTATCGGTGGAATATTCATAGCCGGAATACGGAACGGCCGCTCTGACGCCGGTGCCAAGCAGCAGGCTCAGGCCTAAAAACACGGCGAGGAAAGACGCGGGGCGGCGGGAATTCCTTCTTGACATGGTCGCCTTCGCCTCCTATTCCTTAATTCCGGATGAGTTCATGGTTTCGAGTACCTGGGACTGGCTGAGCATAAAGGCGACGATGGGCACCACCAGCATAATCAGCGCGCCCGCGCCCGCCGCGCCCATGCGGGCGACGGTGCCGCCGGCGGTCACCTGGCCCATGGCCATGGCCAGCGTTTTCTTCTCCTCGCTGATGAGATAGGTGCTGGACAGGCCCCACAGCTGCTGAATCTGGAGGATCAACAGGGTCAGCCAGGCCGGCTTGACCTGAGGCATGACAATGCTCCATAGGATGTGGAACTCCCCCGCGCCGTCCAGCCGGGCGGATTCCAGCAGGGAATCCGGGATGGGATCCATAAACTGCTTCATCAGGTACAGACCGAGGGGCAGCTGAACAGCCGGCACGATGACCGCCAGCATGGTGTCGATCCAGCCGAGCTGGGCCACCATCAGGTAGTTGGGCACCGCGGTGACCGTGCTGTTGAACATCAGGGCGAGCACCACGATATTGAACAGGGCCTTGGAGCCGAAGAATGTATGCTTGGCCAGGGCGTAGGCCGCCATGCAGGAAAAGGCGATGTGGAAAAAGGTGGTGGCGGCCGTGATGAAAATCGTGTTGCCGATGTACCGGGAGAAGGGCACCCAGGTCTCCCCCATGCTCTGGAACAGCTCGCTGAAGTTCTGCGTGGTGGGGTTGCGTACGAAGAAACGGGGCGGGAACAGCAGCAGCTCCTCCATGGGCTTGAAGGCGTTCATGAAGACGTACAGCAGCGGCAGCGCCATAAACGCGCCCACCACCAGCAGGAACAGCACTGACAGCAGATTATCGGCGATGCCCCGGTTGACCTTTTTGCCCCGCAGGCACCGGCCCAGCCTCCTGAAAAAAGAGGGGCGGCGGGCAGCTTTCGTTGTGGTCATATGTCAACACGCATCCTTTCGCAGAGAGTGGAAGCCTCGGCTCGCTTCCCACGTGAGAAGCGCCCGGTTCTCGTCAGTCCCCCACCCGTTTGAGCATGGCCTGAATTATCTGGTTGCACACCACCATCAGGACGAACATGACGGTGGCGATGGCGGAGGCGTAGCTGAATTCCAGCCGCACCATGCCGTAATCCTGGAGGTGGGTGAACAGGGTGTGTCCGGCGTATTCGATACTGGGAAAACCGGCCAGGCCCATGCTTAGATCCCCCACCGTGAAGGAGGTGGTAATCTGCATCACCGCGCCGAACATCAGCTGCGGCTTCATGGTAGGCAGGGTGATATACCACAGCTCCTGCCACTTGTTGCGGATGCCTTCCACAGCGCCCGCCTCATACAGCGAGCGATCCACTCCCTGGAGGCCGGCGATGAAGGCGAGAAAGCTGGTGCCCAGGCTCATCCAGATCTGCACAACGATAAGAGTGCCCAGAATATAGGTGGGATCCTTGAGCCAGGCGATGGGCTCGGTGATAAAGCCGAGGCTCATGAGCAGGCTGTTGACATAGCCGTTGCGGTCGGCGCTGAAGATGAAGCTGAAAACGGTCACGGCCGAGCCGGAGATGGCGGGTGCGTAAAAAACCAGGGTGAGGAACCAGCGCACCTTCGGGCCGAGGTCGTTGATGAGCCAGGCGATCATCAGGGACAGCAGATACCCCGTCGGGCCGGTGATGGCCGCGAAAATCAAGGTGTTTTTCAGCGCGGTCATGAATATGGGATCGTCCATGAACAGGCGGGTGAAATTGTCGAACCAGATGAACTTCGGCTCATTGAAAATGTTGTAATAGGTGAAGGAATAGCCGATGGACCGGATAACCGGCAGAACGGTGAACATGAAAAACAGGATGAAGAAGGGCAGCAGCATCACAAGGATCGACCACCGCCGCTTCATGCATTTTAACAGATAACCCATGGTGTGCTCCCTCCTTATTCCAGCCCGAATTCCCGCCGCTTGATTTGAATCTCGCGGTTGATGTCTCCCACGTACTCCTTGAGCACTTCCTGGGCATCGTTGCCGTAGGTGAGGACGTTACGCAAGGCGTTGTCCATGCTCCGGCCGATGTAATAGCCGCCCGGCACCTCGGGAATGCCGCGGGTGGTTTCCCACACGTCCAGGATGGTGGCCAACTCCGCCTTGGTCCAGGACAGACTCTTCATGGCTTCCACATTGGCGGTAGTATACCGATAAGCCGAGCCCATGGTCATCTCGTATTCCTGAGCATTCTTCGCTTGGACATCGACGGATGTCCACCAATCCAGAAATTTCCAGGCATTTTCCGGCTGCTTGGAAGTGGCCAGAATCATGGAGCACTGGCCGATGATGATGCCGGTGCGATCGATAGTGCCGTCTTCCCGCCGGGTACCAGGAATAGGATAGAAATCCCACAGGCCTGCCAATTCGGGAGCCAAATACTGCATTTTCGTGTAGAAATCCAGCATGTTGATGACAATGGGCATTTCCCCCGTGCGGAAACGGTTGGCCGGATCAAAATCCACGGGAATACCGTAGCTGGCATAGAAGTTCGTCCAGGTTTTGAAAACATCCATAGCCTCTTTTGAGTCCAACAGGGAACGGGCCCCGTCCTCGGTAAACAGCTCCCCGCCCGCCTGGTAAATGCGGGCTGCCAGGAAATTATAATCGTTGGGAATACCGATGGTCAGGTTATTCTTCTGCAGGGTGCCCAGGACGGTAATCAGTTCCTCCCAGGTTTCGGGAGGCTCTAGACCCAAATCATCCAAAATGTCCCGACGGACATACATCATCTGGAAATTGGCCATATCAGGCAGGCCATAGCCGCCGCCCTGATAAGCGTAAGGCGTCAGGGAGCCCGGCATGAAGCGGGCCGCCACCTCGTCGTATGTATCGAACTGGGTCATGTCCACCGCCGCGCCCCGGCTGGCGTAGTTGACCGCCTCGCCGTTGGCCATGAACATGGCGGCGTCTGGCCCGGTGCCGGCGGCGGTGGCCAGCAGCATGGGGGACACGCCGGTGCCGATGCTGGTAATCCGGATACTAACCGGGATGCCGGTTCTAGGCGTAAAGGCGGCATCCGCCATTTTCTTGATGAGAGAAGACTGGAACCGGGAATTGTTCACCCATACCACCAGGGGGTCGCCGGTTTCCTCGGCCTCCCCCGCCACGCTGGTATAATCAGTGGTGAAGGAACCGATGAAGGCCAGCACCTCATAGGCCAGCTTGTCAAAAAAGCTGGCGTTGACGTTCTGCATTTCCTCCGGCGTCCCCTGTTCCGGGGCGCTGAGGGTGAGATAGTCGATGGACAGAGGGAACCAAACCATATCGTAATACCAGGACGCCAGGGCGGCGATATTTTGCTGGAACGCTTCCAGCCGTGAGGGAATGGTAATCGGTTTATCAATAAAGGACTGCAGCTGCTGCGCCAGGTTGTCGAGAATGGTATTGGCCGATCCCTTTTCCCCGACGATAGCGAGAATATCCTGGGATATGGCGGTCAGGAATGCCTTCTGCTGTCGAAAAGTCTCCATCACCTCGGGAAGGGTAGCGTCGATGCGGTAATTGCGCAGGGGATCGGGGGAAGTGCTGGTCAGCATAACAATCCGGCGATAGGCGACGTTAAGCGCCTCCACCGACGCGTTCGCGCGTTCGAACAGACCGGCTGCACGACCGGAAGCGACCTGCAACCGGATGGTGTTGGCGCCCTTCTCCAGGTAAAAGCGGTAGGCTTCGCCGTTTTCATCCGCGAGCACCCGGCCTTGCCAATTGTTTTGATAGCTGAATTCCAGCCGTCTCATCTCTTCAAAGGGAACTTTCCCGTTGATGGTCAGCACGCGGGTAGAGAACATACCGGAAACCAAATTTTGACGGAACTTGATCCCCAGCGAATACCAACCGGCTTGAGCGGTATTGACGGTCCATTCGATCCAGTCGCCGGGTGTGCCGCAGGAGCCGCCGATAGTGTTGAGTTTGATAAGGGTAGGGCTGCTTGGCGAAACGGCAGGAGAGGATCGGTCGTTTTCCGGTACGATGGCGGAAGAGGATTTCAGCGAAGCGCTCTCCCCTTCCACGACCAGAGTATCACCCTTATAGTCAGGGCCATTATGGGCGCGGCGGTATTCTTCATAGGTGACCGCTTCCAGGTTATCCACCGTGGACAGCACGAGGCCTTTCAGCCGCACACCGCCCCGAATAAAGGACACTTCGATGGTATTTTCACCCTGTTGCAGGGCAAACAGGTACGGGGTGGGATACGTCGAGGCGGTATCCTCGATCCAGACGGTGCGCATGGCCGTATCCGGGATTTGAGCCGGAGCATTCTGATTGCCCGCCCGATCCGACTTGAAGGCTCCTCCGTTCATATCGTCCGGATCGTTCTTCCAATGCCGGCCGAGGGCAATGGACTGCATCCCTTCAAATGGCAACGCACCGTTCAGGCGCAGGACGCATTCGATGGGGTTGACGCTGCCCTGAGGCGACGCGTATTTCAACCCGACGCTGTACAGCGCGGCCTTGGGAACCGTCACCTTCCAGATGAGCTTACCTGTGTCCCCGATGAGAAGGGCGCCGTTATCCGGCGTACCGCCTTCCACGGTCTGTGCGGTCTCCGCGGCCAGCTCATGCCGGTCAGACGCCAAGGGCAGATCCAAATCGGCGCGGTATTGCTGATAGGCAGAGGGGGTCGTTCCCGCCGCGCTGGCGGAGACGGTTTCTTCTTTGGCGCCGGCCGCCATGGGGGTCATGGTCACCGACAGGGCCAGACACGCTAGCCACGCGGCCGCCGACCGTATTGAAATTTGCTTCATTGTCAGCCACTCCCTTGTCGACACAGTCCTATTGGATTCACACGCCTGTGCGCTTCCTCAACGGACGAAGCACACAGGCGCATCAACCCCGGTGATGGGATTGCCCTCCAGTTTTCAAGCTGGAGGGCAATCCCGCAAGGGGGGCGGGACGCCTGCCGCCAAGTGTTACGCGTTATCGGAACCCATCGGTTTGGAAGGCCCGCCCTTGTTCTTCTTAATCAGGAAATATGCACCTACTACCGCGCCGGCCGCTACAACGACGGCGCCAATGATGATAAGCGGCAGAGCATTGAAGCCGCCCTCGTCATCGTTGGAGACAGGTGTGGTGGATGCATCGGATTCGACGCTTTCTGCGGCCCCGGTGGTAGCATCGGCCGCCGCGGTAGCCTCCGTAGTAGCCTCGACACCGCCATCGCTCACCGACGCTGTGGTTTCACCCGGCTTGACGGTAGTGCCCGCGTCAGGAGCCTTCGTCGTGACGTTGTTCGCGGGCGCCTTTGTGGTGTTATTGTTCGCGGGCGCCTGGGTTGTCGGTTTAGCGGTGGTGGGGGATGTCGAGGCGGCTTCGACCATCTCGAAGTCATCCAGATAAATTTTGCCGGAACCCAGGCCAATGTCAACGATCACGTCGAACTGCTGCATTTTGGTGGCCACCGGTTTGGGAACCGTCACGGAAAATTTCTTCCAGTCGTAAGTACCCAGGTCGACATCCTCCCGCATATCGTAGCGATTGCCGTCGAAGCCTTTGCGGTTAAAGCCGATTTTCACGCCGAAGTCGTCTTTCGCCTGTACGTTTTCCATTTTAATCCACACCGAGAAGGTGTAGGACTTATTAAAATCGAAAGGATCGTTTTTCAGCTCGGCGTACTGGTACACCGCCTGTTTGTTTTTATCGGACAGCTCCACGCACAGGGACTGTTTGCCGCCATGCTTGATAGAGGTGGATATGGAACGGTGCTTTGTGCCTTCCGCAGGGTTACCGGGCCAGACGTCCCAATGCAGGGGTTCTTCCCCAGCGTCCGGATCCCAGTCGCCCTCCTTTATTTCCTCCAAACCGCCGTTGCGCAGCAGCGGCTCATCGGCCAGGGAGGGAATTGCCGCCGTACCGGCCACGACCAGCGCGAACAGCAGGGCCACGGTGCGTTTTATCAGTTTCATATGGGAATCTCCCTTTCTGTTAATACGTTGCCGGTCGTCCGGAAATCAGCCTCTGCGCTTCTTCACGGCCAGAATAACCGCCGCGGAGGCCGCGGCCATCGCGGCCGCACTCAGGGGCAGAGCCACGCCGGTGGCAGGGACGTCGGACTTATCAGGAGTGGAAGGATCCGAGGGATCGGAGGGGGTCGGATCCGGCTTGTTCAGGTTGTCCTTATCCTCCTGAGTCGCCGGACGGAAGGTTACATCGTCCACCAGAATGGTACCAGTGCCCACGCCGGTGTTCAGACAGATAACGACCTCTTCCAGTTCTTCGGTGGTGGCGGGTACCAGCAGCTTGAGCTGCACCCAGCCGTTGGAGGTGCCGGTGACCGGGGTGCCGACCACATCGGCCACGCCTTCGTCGTTCGCCTTGCGCTCCACCTTGAGGTAAGCGCCGTCGCCGGTGATGTCGGTATATTTCACCCACATACTGAGGAACATCTCGCCCTTCAGGTCAAACTGGGGCATCCCCCAGTTGTTGCTCTGAAGCAGGGAGTGTTCTTCGCTGCCCAGAGTGATTTTGACCGCGCGATTTCCGCCGTGCACGTCGGTGGTTTCGATGGGGGAGGGCATCTGATCCCAGCCGGGAGCCAGGCCCCATTTTTCAGCCTCTGCCTCCGCGCCTTTTTCAAAACCGGGGTTGGCGGCAAAGTTCGCGTTCGCCTGATTTTGATCGGCCAAGCCAATGTATACGTCATCGATATACACGGTGCCGCTGCCGGATCCAAAGTTGACCTTGGCAACTACCTTAAAGCAGCCGGGAGCCGCCGGGACTTCCACAACGACCTTCTGCCAGTCGGAGGTACCCGTCAGGGGCTGGCTGTACACACTGCCGTCGGCCCACTTGTCGTTTTCATCCATGCGTTCGCGTTCCACACCGACAGTCACGCCTTCGCCGGTTACCCCGTCGAGCTTGACCCAATATGTGACACGCAGAGCCGCGCTATAATCAAATTCCGTCACCAGGTTGTTCCAGGAGGCATAGCCTTCCGCGCCTAGAACCGCCTTGACCGCCTTGGCGCCGCTGTGGGTTTCCGCGGTGGTGATGGACGCACCGGCGACCACGCCCCAGTCCTGATCCCCTCCTTCAAAGCCGGGGTTGGTCAGCAGATTGGTGCCGGTCTCGCCGGTGATCACCACGCCGGGCTTTTTGTCGTCCGGAACCTCCGGGGCGGGCTCGTCGGAGCCGGATTTGATTTTCAGGTCGGCGTCATCGATAAGCAGCGTACCACCGCCGGTAGAAATATCGATTTTGAGGATCCACTCCTGGATGTCCTCGGTGCTCGCGGGCACCGTCAGCTTCACCTGGGTCCAGTCATCCACCTTGCCGGTGATGGCTTCGCCGACAACATTGTCGTTGCCAGCGGCGGTCTTCCGCTCGAGCATCAGCTTAAAGAAGCTGCCTTCCGCTAAATTGTATTTCACCCAGAAGGACAATTCCGCGCCGGATTTCAAATCAAAATTGCCGCCAGTGTGTCCGCCCTGGTACAAAGCGAAGTTCTGATCGGCGGACAGGGTAACCGCGATGGCTTTTTCGCCTTCGTGGGCATCGCTGCCGATAAAGCTGCCCTTATCCCAGCCGGGATACAAGCCCCAGTCACCCGCTTCAACGCCATTTACCATTTCAAAGCCGGGATTACGGGCGTAGTTTTTCGCGGGATCCGCCACAGGAGGCTTGGGTTTCTCACCGTTCAGCACCACGTCATCGATGAGCAGCGTGCCAGCACCGGTGGCGATTTCTACTTTGATAATCAGTTCTGTGATCGCTTTTTCAGTGGCCGGAATATCGAAGGTGAGCTGTGTCCAGCCGTCGGAGCTGCCGGTGTACCGCGCGGAGAACGCGTTGGCATCGCCGTCGCCGTCTGTTTTTCGCTCGACGCCGATCATAAAGCCTTCACCGGTTACGCCGGTGTATTTCACCCACATGGACAGCTTGGCGGCGGCGCTAACATCCATCACGCCAGCGGAAATGCCACCCTCAAACAGAGCATAGTTTTGTTCTTCACTCAGAGCAACGGAGATGGCACGATCACCGGAATGGGCATCCCTGCCGATAAAACTGCCCTTATCCCAGCCGGGATACAGCCCCCAGCGGGCAGCCTCTGTGTCGCTGCCTTCCTCAAAGCCAGGATTGAAGGCATAGTTGATAGGGTCGTCCTCCGCCCCCGCAGACAGAGAACCTCCCAGCACGCCGGTCAACATCATGACCAGCAGGAACAGAGTTGATGCGAGGGATACCGTTCGCCTGAAGCTTGCTTTCGACATGTGTATACCCCTTTCTCTTTATTATTCTCCCTGTGTGATTGGCGTCCACAAGGCATCCAGAGCCGCGTCAATAATCGGTTTCTTTTCCGCTACGAAGGTCGCCGGGGATTTCTTTTCCCGCAGGCCGTAATCCGACCACAGCAATTCATCGATAAAAACCTGATAGCCGTAATAGGAGGTATTGACCTTGGAATCCAGCATGATTTGAATCATTTCCAGATTTTCCGGCATATCCACCTGCCACTCGTAGACCGATTTCACAGTTAGAGGGACGGCGGGGGTGTTCAGAGCGGTGATGAGCTCCGCCACCTTTTCCGGCTCGCTGCAGCCCTTGACAATGCCCCAGAAGTCGAACGCCGGATAGTCGCCGATGTATTTCCCGCCGCCGTTCGGCCCGATCGGGAAGGGAATCATACCGATTTTATCGTCCATATCCTTGGCAAAGGACATGTCGCCGCGGTCGCCCGCGTAGAGAGCCAGCCGACCGGCCTTAAATTCATCCTCGCCGCCTGTCCAGGAATCGAACACGCCGGTCACGCCCAGGCACTTGTCCTCCCAAGCCATTTTGTACACATAATCCATGGCCGCGATACCGCTGGGCGCATCCAGATCAAAGACCACCTTGTCGCCGTTCCGCCTAACAAAGAAATTGTTGTTGGAGGCCACCATTCCGTCAATCAGGAAGGAACCGGGCTGAGCGCGGCAGGCCAGGCCCATGATTTCGGGATTGCCGTCGCCGTTCTTGTCGATGGTACCGGCTTTGGCGACCTCTTTCATTTTGTCCCAAGTCCATTCCTTGTTGCGGACTAGCTCGAACAGATCGTATTGCTTCAGGGTGGGTTCTTCCTTGAACAGCCGCTCATTGAAATACATGACGTATTTCGGCAGATCCACATTTTTGGCCTTTACCGCATAGGTTTTGCCGTTGTACACAAAATTCTTGGAAATATTGCCGTCCCAAGGACTGCCGTCCTTAGTGCCGGTTACGTCCAGCAGATCATCCAGGGGCAGCAGCATGTCGTTGATGATCCAGGTGGGATATGAATAGGTCATATCGCCGGTAATGGCATCGGCAATCACTTCGCCGGAGGCGTAAGCATTGAGGAAGCCGTTTCGGAAAAAGTCGAAATCTTCCTCCGTCAGAATTTCAATGGTGCAGTTGAAGTCTTTCTCAATCTGATCCCATTTGGCGCAGTCCTCTTCGTAGGTGGAAGAGCTTTTTGCTGCCTCGTTTTTACGGGGATCCGCCTGATAGCCTGACCAGATTTTCACTGTCCGTCCCTCGAAGTTCACCGTGGTCTTCGACGGGTTGGCGCTTCCGCTTGAGGACGTTTCCTTCTGACCGCAGCCGGTCAGGAACATGCCCAGCGCACACAGAATCGCCAGCATAGCCACTATACGTCTTTTCACACTGTTTCCTCCTTTTTATTGTGTATCGTTTTTTATGCGGCCGCCGTCCCGCATATCGGGTTCAAAAATAGACGGGTTTCCGGGTCTTGGAGGATTCGTAAATCGCTTCCAGGATTTGCGTGACCACCAGGGCCTGCTCCGGTTTGACCACCAGCTCGCTGTCCGTTTTCAGGCAGTGAATCCAATAGGCGGCTTCCCGGTCGTTGTCGAGGTTGCTCTCAGTGCTGTCGTAAAACGCGACGCCGCTCATGGTTACTTCGATCTTTTTTTCGTACAGCGTGCCGTTTTCCTCGCCGTTAATCCGCAGGCCGTCCCGAAGATCCGCGCCGCCTTTGGTGCCGCACAGGGTGGTTTTGGCCTCCCCCACGTCCAGGATATTCAGCGCCCAGCTGGATTCCAGCACAATGGTGGCGCCGTTTTCCATAGTCACGAAGCCGAAAGCGGAATCCTCCACCGTAAATTCCTTGGGATCCCACGGTCCAAAGGCGTTGGCCGCGTTCTCGGTTTCGGCCAGCTTATGATAGGCGTTGCCCACCACGTACAGGGGCTTATAATTATTCATCAGCCACAGGGTCATATCCAGGGCGTGGGTGCCGATGTCGATGAGGGGGCCACCGCCCTGCTCCTCTTCGTTGAGGAACACGCCCCAATTAGGCACCGCCCGACGGCGGACGGCGTGGGCCTTGGCGAAGTAGATGTCTCCGAGAGCGCCGTTCTCGCACAAAGTGTGCAGCTGCTGCACCTCTTTGCGGAAGCGGTTCTGGTAACCGATGGTGAGTTTCTTGCCGGTGCGCTTGGCGGCCTCGCACATAGCTTTCGCCTCGGCGGAGGTTTTGGCCATGGGTTTTTCACACATAACATGTTTGCCGGCCTCGAGAGAATCGATGGTGATGAAAGAATGGGAACGGTTTGGCGTGCAGACATGAACCGCATCCACCTCAGGCTCGCTGGCAAGCAGCGCCTTATAATCGATATAAACCCGCGCGTCCGCCGTGCCGAATTCTTCTTTCGCCTTGACAGCTCGCTCCTCAATAAGATCGCAGAACGCCACCATCTCTACATCGGGCAGGCGCTTTAAGCTCGGCATATGTTTGCCGTTGGCGATACCGCCGCAGCCGATAATGGCCACTTTAATCGTGTCTTTCAATGGTACTCCTCCTAATATGTTCTATGTTCGGACAAACTGCTCAAATCATGATGAGAAAAGTTGATAGTTGAGAAGAATCCACCAGTGGATGTTAACTGAAATTTTCTGGATTTTTCCGGACAAGCCCTAGAGATATCCCAATAATCAGATCCGTAACTTTTCGCCAAATTCATCATGGTCAGCAATATTAGTGCATAGTTATTATATCATTTATACAACTTTGCCTCTACGACCGATCAGGACACATCATTCTCATATAATGACCTTTTATATGCACTTGGCGACATATTGGTGGTTGCTTTGAAAAGCCGGTTAAAGGTCTTGACGCTTCCGAACCCTACCTCCTCGGAAATCTCCGAAATGCTTTTATCCTCATTGACCAGCAGCCATTGCGCCTTGTTGATGCGATAGGTATTCAGGTAGGACAAAAAGGTGGTATTGGTGAACCGCTTGAAGAAGCGGGCAAAATAGCTGGGCGCGAAATTCAGCGCCGCCGCCGCGTCTTCAAGGGTGATATGACTCATATAATGCTGTTCCACAAAGGCAAAGGTTTTTTCCAGATTGTCAATCATTTTCGTCTGATTGATGTTGGTGAACATACTGAACTGGCTGCTGTTTTTGGGAACCTCTTTGCAGAGGATGAGGATGAGGTCGATCATCCGTGCTTTGATCGCCAAGATACGGCCGAAGCCGCCCGTCTCGTTGAGAACGCGCAGCTTCTCAACGATGTTCACCACTTTGTCCCGAACCTTGGGCGGCCAGCCGGTGCTGATACGCGCCATCGTCTCCAACTGCTTCTTGATTTCGCTCTTGATACGTCCGTGGGAGTTGGCGTCCTCGAACATGTCCAGATTGAACATGATGACCGCCCGTCGATGATTTTGAGAACAGAGATTGAAGTGAATATCGCCGCCCACCGCGATGCCGATATCCCCTTCATGCAGATCGAATACCCGATCGTTTATCATCATCTGGGTATCGCCCTGCAGGGAATAAATCAGTTCCACTTCCTTATGCCAATGGCTGGGAACCACGGAATTGCCGTTATCATAAAAGAGCACATATGGTATGGCTTCCTCCGTCGTGTTTAGCTGATAGAACGAGTTCAAGTCCACCATCCTCCTTGTCAGGTTCAGACAAGCGTAAAAGGCATCTCCTGGACATCGGCCGCATTAGAACCGACGCCGGCCAGGAAATCCCCCGGCTCCGCGTACCGCGCCCCGTCGGCATGGGTGAACGCCAGCATATCCCGGGTAATGACAAAGCGAATCTTCGCCGTTTCGCCCGGAGCCAAGCGCACCTTTTGAAAGCCCTTCAGTTCCCTGACAGGGCGTACCACGCTGCCGCAGACGTCCCGGATATACAACTGCACCGTCTCCACGGCTGGCCGCGTCCCGCTGTTGGTCACCGAAATGCAGGCCGTCAGTTCTTCCGTCATGGACGGTGCGGACAGAACCGGCTTGCCATAGGTCACCGTTGTGTAGTGCAGACCGAAGCCGAAGGGATACAGGGGGGCGTTGGGAATGTCGATATAGCGGGACAGATACCGCTGATCCGACCATTCCCGATCGATGGGACGGCCGGTGGAAAATCCATTGTAATACACGGGCACCTGCCCGACCGTATAGGGGAATGACATGGTCAGCCGCCCCTCGGGCAGCCGGTCACCGAACAGCACATCGGCGACGGCGCTGCCGCCCTCGTTCCCGGGGAACCAGGCCTCCAGGATCGCGTCTGCTCGTTCAGACAGCCGCCGGATATCCAGGGGCCGACCGTTGAACAGCACCACCACCGTGGGTTTGCCCAGGGCCAGTACGGCATCGGCCAAACGGGCCTGGGACTCGGGCAGCTCGATAAACGCACGGCTCGCGGCCTCTCCGCTCATATCCGGATGCTCGCCCACGGCCAGAAGAACGACGTCCGCCGCCTCCATAGCTCTGCGGATCGCTTCCATATCGGGTTCCTCCTGTGGGTCGAAGCCGGCACCCTGCGCAAAGGAAACCGAAGCCGCCGGCATTTTGGACAGAATACCTTCCCGCAGGGAAATCGTTTCTTCCTCCCGTCCCACGCAGGACCAGCCGCCCAGAAGGTGCCGCGCCTCCCCATAGGGACCGATAACCGCCACGCGCTTATCCGAAGAAAGGGGCAGCAGGCCATCTCGGTTTTTCAGCAGTACCAGCGACCTGGCCGCCGCCTCCCTAGCTAACTCGCGATGGGCGGCACAGCCTTGAACCTCCCGCTCCTTTTCCGGACTGGCTCCGTGATAAGGGTCTTCAAACAGGCCCATCCGCTCCTTGAGGCGGAGAATGCGGAGCACCGCCTCGTCTACAATCGTCTCGTCCAGTCGGCCTTCCTCCCGCAACGTTTCGCCGTACTGTAGATAGTTGGAGGTCATCATTTCGATATCCACACCGGCTTTCAGTGCCTTTTCCGCAGCCTCACGGCCGGATTCCGCCACACCGTGTAACACCAGTTCCTGTACCGCACCCCAGTCGGAGATCACCGGGCCGTCGAAGCCCCATTCGTCCCGCAGCAGATCCCGCAGCAGCCAGATGTTCATGGTGGAGGGAACGCCGTTGAGCGCATTGAAGGAGGACATGACCATGGCCGCCCCCGCGTCGATGGCCGCCCGATAGGCTGGCAAGTAGAATTCTAGCAGCGCGTAACCGCCCAGCTCCACCGCGTTGTAATCACGGCCGGATTCCGCCGCGCCGTAGGCCGCCAGGTGCTTGACGCAGGCAGCCAGGTGCTCTTCGTCTTTCAAATCCTCGCCCTGGTACCCGCGAACAAACGCAGCGGCAAACAGGGCGTTTATGTACGGGTCTTCACCGGTGGACTCCATAACGCGGCCCCAACGCGCATCCCGCACCAAATCCGCCATGGGAGAAAAGTTCACGTGGATGCCAGATGCAGCCGCTTCCCGGGCAGCCATGGCTGCGGTGCGACAGGCAAGCTCCGGGTCCCAGGTACAGCCCATAGCCAGGGGGATGGGATAAATGGTGCGGAAGCCGTGAATGACATCCATCATAAAAAGCACCGGGATATGGTGGCGATCGTTTTGCAGATGCTTATCCTGAATATCCCGGGTCAGCGCCGCACCGAAGGCCCCCAGCACCGTACCGCTCTGCGCCACATCCTCCTCGGTGATGTTCATAGCGAATAGAGGTCCCGTCAGCTGGCCGTCCTCCTGAGCGATATGAAAGGAGCCGTCCAGCTGCGTGAGCTGTGCGAGCTTTTCGCGAAATGTCATGTTTTTGAGAAGCTGGTAAATATCCACGGGAAAAACCTCCAGTAAATGTTCCATAAATTCAGTTGATATCTCATATGTTTTCAATCATTTTTTCTACGCCCAGCATAGTATATTGCTTGCAGAAAGTCAATAGAATGTCATTATACGAGGCATTAAGCGCAATAAATGAGCTATAATAAGAATATTATGTCAGATTTTTGAGAAATTCCTCCCATTTATTACGAACTGTCAATAATTAAGGCGTTTTTTGTTTCAAAAGACGATTATACCGACAGCGAAAAACGCCGCGCCTGCTTATTACAGGCTGTCGCCATTCGCAAAGGGATTCTCATCCCGTCTCCATTCTTCGTCTTAACACCCTTTTCGCTCTTTTTTTTGCAAAGAAGCCGGAGTTTCGCTTATGCGTAACTCCGGCTTCTTCAACAGGCTGTCCTCTCGATTTTCAATCGAGAGGATTTTTTGTACTTTTGTATCCGTTTGAGGATCTATCGATAAGGTAGAATAAGTTGCGCAAATTGAAAAAGGGATAAAAAAAGAGACATAGTTTGCAGTCTTTGGTAGAATGAAGTCACGACACACCATTCTGAAAGGAGACAATAAACTATGTCCGAGAAAATTGTACAACTAAATGAGGAAGTAATCAAGGGTGAAATCAGGGAACTGGTGCGTGGGAGCGTGGAGGAGACCCTCAACGGCCTGTTGGAGGCGGAGGCGCAGAAACTGACCCAGGCGGCGCGCTACGAGCGCAGCGAGGAGCGGCAGGCCTACCGCAGCGGTCACTACCAGCGTAACTTGACCACCAGCTCCGGCGACGTGACCTTGAACGTCCCTCGTTTAAAGGGAGCAACCTTTGAAACCGCCATCATCGAGCGGTATCGCCGCCGGGAGAGCAGCGTGGAGGAAGCGCTGATTGAAATGTATCTGGCTGGAGTATCTGTGCGCCGCGTGGAGGACATCACCGAGGCACTGTGGGGCAGCAAGGTGTCCCCCTCTACCATCAGCGAACTGAACAAGAAAGCCTATGTCCACATTGAAGACTGGCGCAACCGCCCCTTACAGGGCGGTAAGTACCCGTATGTGTATGTAGACGGCATCTACCTGCGCCGCAACTGGGGCGGAGAGTATGAGAATGTGGCCGTACTGGTTGCCATTGCGGTTAACGAAGACGGCTACCGCGAGGTGCTGGGCGCTGCCGAGGGTATGAAAGAGGACAAGGCTAGCTGGGTCAGCTTCTTTCAGTGGCTCAAAGGGCGGGGTCTGGAGGGCGTCCAGCTCATCGTGGGAGACAAATGCCTCGGTATGCTGGAAGCTGTGGGAGAGGTGTACCCGGACGCGAAATACCAGCGGTGTGTGGTACACTTCTACCGCAACGTGTTTTCCTGCGTCCCACGCACCAAGGGGAAGCTGGTGGCCAAGATGCTCAAAGCAATCCATGCCCAAGAGAGCAGAGCCGCCGCCCAGGCGAAGGCGCGGGACGTAGTGACCGCTCTGCGTGAAATGAAACTGCCCGAGGCGGCGAAAAAGGTAGAGGATGGGCTGGAGGAAACACTTGCTTACACTGCTTTCCCCTATGAGCACTGGACGCGCATCCGCACCAACAATGTGATTGAACGTCTTAACCGGGAGATCCGCCGTCGCACTCGCGTGGTGGGGGCTTTCCCAGACGGTAATTCTGCCCTCATGCTTGTCTGTGCCCGGCTGCGTCATGTGGCCGGCACTCAGTGGGGCAGCAAGAAGTATATGAACATGAAGCATTTAGACGGGGCGTGTGACGATGCCTCTTTTGCCGGTTGACTTCTTTCTGTTTTTGACTGCAAACTAATTTGCGCATAACTCTTGACACTACCGATCTATCTGCTCTTTATATAGATGAGCAATTTACCCGTCGTAGAATAAAAAAGAAAAGGCACTGCGTCTAACAGTGCCTTTTCCGAAAAATGGGTTTGGGTTACAAAAAAGATACCCTGCTTAAAAATGAGATTACCAGGTTCAGAACGAGTCTATTTTCGTTTTTACACTACTATTTTTCAATTTTTACTTTTCGATGCCTCATTTTCGCCCAAAGCAACAGACCTTCAAAATCAGCTTAAACATAGGGATTGCAGCATAGGAAAAAAGGCCGGATTTTAGATGTCTCATTTTTGAGTTCCAAATTTCGACCTCTGTTCATTCCTCCTAATAAAAACCATTTTTTCATAACTGGGCACCTTTCTACCATACCAAAGTCGTCGCTGAGATTCTCTGAAACGCCTAAAGTTTAAGCTTATTATTGCACGTTTACATATTGTGCTAACTTCTGAATATATGCAGCATTTATATCTTTATTTAAATTCAATTCATCGTTTGTAAACTCACCTTTGGAATATCTCTTAATATATGGTTCAATAAAATCAGGATCATTTTTTAGCAAGTATAGATAAGCACATTCAAAAAAATTCCAATTTTTCTTTTCGATCATAGCCTCACAAATTTTGGTTAGCATAGCACTTTCCTTGCATGTATTGATATCCTTCAGTAGCAAAGCCCTTGGTACACTATCTTCTACAAACATAATGGCATAATTCCTATACATTTGAGCATCTACACTTTCAACTGGTAAATGCACAAACGGTTCCTGCATGACCACGTTGCCGGAATGCAAATCAACAGGCTCAACAGGACTCACATAGTCCATTTTAAATGATAACAATCGCTCGTTTGCATAGTATATATCAATATTCGATACGGCATATACTGTTTCGTTTGTCGAATATCCTGTTGCTCGTTCTATCACCGTTTCATCTAGATCCAGATCGAATTCTTCCTGCGGAATCATGTTTTGACTGTGATGTGAACTGCTTGTAGTTTTTCTGATAGCGGAAAAGGGAAGGATAAGCAGTTTTATACCAAAGATAAAAAAAGTTCCAATTATGATAGCAACAACACGTAGAAAAAGCTGGCCCCTTTTATATGAATCTTTACATATATCCTTATCATCCACACGATTTGTTAACTCAAAACTAATTATGATAATACATACGGATACAATTATTTCTAATATCAGGCTGCGTATCTGTACAATAAACGCCCTGTTTTGAATCATTTGGCTTATAGATTCTAAAGATGAAAATTTATCAACCGCTACTTGAATTTCATGTATGGTAAAAATATTAAAAACCGTTACGATAGAAAGACTCACAAAAAGTATCATTAGACCGCCTGTTATGAATAAAATACTTTTTTTCTTAGTGGCTTGGATTTTCAACTGAAAGAGTTTGCATAAAATTGTCCATGAAATAATGAAACACAGGATGGAACATACATCATTAAGAATGAGGACATAATAGGAAAATATGCGTCCCATCATGTTTATCAAATCGAAACCAAGCTGCACAGCCAAAAGCAGACCGGTTATACCGATATATTTTTTTAGAGAAAGATGCGTATTAACTGGTTTGGCAATACAAAAAAGGCAGAAAATATAAATGCAAAAATATATTACATTAGTAATAAAATCTGCTAAAAGCACAGGCGGCTTAGACAATGGCAAAAAATGTTTGGGATACGTCTGCCAGAGAAAATACAAAATATTTAAGCATAAAACAGTTATGATGCTCAAAGTATATCTTTTTGTTCTCAACATGGTTCGATCTCCTATTTTAAAAAAATACTACCATGTAGAGTACAGTAACGCGCCCCCTATTACCTATTAAATCTTAGTAGGGGGTGCGTTACTGTATTTCTCCATAGGCTCTTTAGACCTTATCTATTGAATCTTGAAAGGGCTTTATTAAATAGCTCTTGATATGTTTGTGGCGCAGGTTTAGATTGCGATATGTCAACATCAACACGAGGAGTAAAACCAAAGCCTAAAAAACCGGAAAGCACGCCTATTTGTACTTTGTCATTAGGAAACACTAGCGGCTTTTCCATAAGTTTTCCTTCTGAATTGAACCACAAAAAGCCTGTTTCACTAGTTTCCCTATGCCGTCTATCTGTAGTTACTTGTGCATCCCATATCTCATACCAATGTGTATCATTTTTACCGGTCAGCGATTTATACTTCTCTTCCATTGCTGAACTTATAACTGCATATCCTATCGGAGAACCCGCCTGGGCCCAAAAAACACTATGAGGTATGTCATCTGCATATCTCAAAAACAAGTCTTCTGCGCCAGCATAACCTACGGTTATAATAACACGTTTGCTATCTCCTTTTTGTTGAAATATGAATTGAATATGTGAGTTGGTAACACTACCGTCTAACGCACTTACTACTCCGGGAAACACGCTTAAACCGGTCTGAGCAAGTATATTATTGGTACGACCGGTGGAAACTACTTGGTCTCCAGCATATACTATTTGACTATCTTCTTTTTCATTTCCCAGTTCAATCCCAGTTAAAAATTTCAACCAATCCCACTCAATTAAATTATCCGATTCCGTGTTAGTAGTAATCCATCCGTTATCGTTAATGGTACTAAAATCATTTGGCAAATATACCGAATAAATATCCCCTTTATAAGTTACAGAACCGTACGGATTGGAACGCTCTGAAGATAGTCCAAACGGATCAATATTACTTATTGGATTGCCGTTGGCATAGGCATAACGGTTCAACGTCTGGGAATTGCTGAGATCCCCTACTATTATATCCGCATTGATGAATCTTTTCAACTCCGGACTATAGTACCGGGCGCGCATATACAGAAGACCATTGGCATCCGTCATAACGCCGTCGCGGCCATTGTACATGAAGGGGGTATCAGTAGTTCCGGTGCGGGCGATGAGCTGGCCATAGGTATCGTAAGTGAAGGTGTCCACCACATTGCCCGACTCGTCGGTAATGGCTACTGTGCTTCCGCGGTAGTCATAGTGGTAGGTTTTAAACCCGTTGGCATCTTCCTGGCCGATCAGACCCAACCCGTAAACGAATTTGGTGATGCCGCCGTTTTCGTCTTCGATCACCAGCAGTTGGCTGAGAGAGGCGTTGGTATTGTACGTGTAGGTCTTTTGAGTAGTCCCTTTGGCGTTTGTGATGCGATTGTTTTCCACATCATAGGTATAGGTATTCCCGCCCGCACTGAGCAGCCGGTTGCTGGAATCGTAGGTTAGGGCAATATCTTCGCCGCCAATGTAGCCGGAAATCATATTGCCGTCCGCGTCGTAGGAGATGGTATGGCCGTTGTAGGAAACCAGCCGATTATTGCTGTCATAGACGCAGGAACCGCTCTCATTGCTAACGGTAAAGGATGTGATGTTGCCCGCCTCGTCGTAGGTAAAGGCTTCGGTAGTCGTCTCGTTTGTCGAAAGATCGGTTTCCTTGCGTTCAGTTACGCGGGAAAGAGCATCATAGGTCATGTCGTACTGCTTGTTATCTGCCAGAGAGGTTTCGCGAACCACACGGCCGAGTTCATCATAGACATACTCATATCCGGTGATGATCGTCCCATTCGCCGTTTTCTCAACGGTGGAGAGTACACGGTGCGCATCGTCGTATACGGTAGTGGTCACGCTGCCATCCGGCTTCGTCACACCAATGACGTTGTTGTTTTCGTCATAGGTATAAGTCGTTATCCTTCCGGCCCAGTCTGTGACCTCCACGAGATTGTTGGCTGCATCATAGCTGTACGTCACCGATGTATTGTCCGGATAGGTCATCTTAGAAAGATTTCCTGCCGCGTCATAGCTATATTGGATAGTATTGCCGTTTACATCGGTATATTTGACGACCCGATTAAGCTCATCGTATTCCCGTGTGATAGTACCATTCGCGTCGGTTGCTGTGAGTACATTACCGTTTTCATCGTAAGTGTAGGAAGCCGTTCCTTCCGCGTTGGTGTATCCAGTGATCCGGCCCAATGCGTCGTAAGTAAATTGGGTTTCTTGGCCCCGAGCGTTAATCAGCTCAGAACAAAGGTTGAGCGCATTGTATCCATAGGTTTTGGTTCCGCTGGAAGGTGTGGTTTCTGCCGTGAGCCGTCCGGAATCATCATAGGTGTACTGAACGTTGGCACCAAGCGGGCCGGACACGGTCAGCACATTTCCTTCCAGATCATATGTCGTGCCGCTTTTGGATCCCATCTGGTTTTTAGACTCGATCAGCCGGCCGTTCCTATCGTATGTAAATTCCTGATGGTTAGACAGTGCATCAGCCGTTGAGAGCAGCCTGCCCGCCAAATCGTACTCGCTGGTTGTGGTATTCCCGGCGGCATCCGTGGTGGAAACAGCTTGATTGCTGCTGTTGTAAACGATCGTTGACTGAACTTTTCCCTTGGCGTCGGTAGTGGTCAGCACATTGCCGTTGGGATCGTAAGAAACCGTAGTGGTGTGGCCGTTAGGATCAATCTGAGAAATCTCCCGGCCGGCCGCATCATAGGTATAGATCGTTTTATGGCCATTCTGATCCGTAAAGCTGACAAGACGATTGCTGACATCGTACTCATTGATAATGATATTCCCCAGCGCATCCTCAGCACTCAGAAGCAGGTTATTGGCGTTGTAGGTGTATACCGTCGTGTTACCCCTGGGGTCTTTGACGCTGATCATGTTTCCAAACGCATCATATTGATATTCTGTTACATTCCCCAGGGCATCCGTCACGGTCAGCCGATCTCCAGCGTCGTTATAAGTATAGACGGTCTGCCCATCGACAGCACTGATCTCCTTGACCAATTGGGACTTTTCATCGTATTCATATGTGGTGGTGTTACCTGCCGGGTCGGTTTTAGAGATCATGTTCCCGTTAGCGTCATAGGCCATCTGAATGACGCCGCCATTCGGATTAACCTGCTTGACAACACGGCCGACTGCATCGTACTCATAGGATGTTTCGGCTTTCAGATAATCCTGCGTGGATATGGTTCTGCCGCCGGCGTCGTATGCCGTGCTCTGGCTGTTGCCGTTCTGATCGGTGACCTTTACGAGCCGATCTTCTCCATCGTACTCGTAGGTGATCGTGCCGCCGTTCGGATAGGTAACGGAAGCCAGCTTCATATTCCCGGTATATGTATACCATGTTGTATTGCCATTCGCATCGGTTGTGCTTACCTGTTGCCCGTTGGAATCATAGGTGTTGGTAACGGTATGGCCCAATGCGTCTGTTATGGAGAGAACATTTCCTTTGTTGTCATAGGTATACGTTGTGCTGTCGCCGGACGCATCCGTCACCGAGATCGGCTGCCCCATATCGTTATAGGTATACGTCATTGTATTACCTAACGGATCGGTTTCGGTCTTCAGCAGTCCGTTTTCGTAGGTGTATGTGCTTTCGCGATCACCAACCAGCTTACATATAAGTTGAGCGTTATCATCATATGTATATGTAGTGACTACGCGACGCAAGTCGGTTTGCTCCGCAATTAGATTTTTATTATTATAAGAAAATGTGACATCAGCGCCGCCTGGAAAAGTAATGCTTATCACGTTTCCTTTGGAATCATAAGCCCAGGAGATAACATTTCCAAGTTTATCCGTTTGCGTTAAGGGTTTATTCATGGAATTATAGGTAGTGGTTATGGTATTGCCCAGAGCGTCCGTCTCTGAAATCAAATTCAACTGATCATCGTACGCATAGGTGGTGGTGTTCCCGTTTTCATCAGTCAGGCTAATCAGCTGATGATCTTCATTGAATACCCGTGTGCTCTGGACGCCTTCCCGATTCGTAACAGTAACTTGCCCATTGGGGCCATAGGAAAACAGGGTAGGACGACTTCCAACTACGCCGTCATATTGGCAGATGATTCTACCCTGGTCATCATATGTATCTTCAAAATAGCGAACATTGTTGTGGTCTGTTCCCGTTTTGATACGCCCATTTTCATCATACGTATAAAACAGAATATTGCCGTTCACATCGGTGATAGAGGTTATAAAATTGTTGGTATAACCCAGCACAACTTCGCGACCGGCATCGTCCGAGATTTTTTCTATTTTCCCATTACTTCCCTTGGTCAAATAGATGTGTTTACCGGTTACGGTATCGGTAAATGTAATGGTCGTATCGGCATGGCCAACTGTTACCGCGACCTGGTTCCTGTTTTCGATCCGGACTAGCTGGCCTTGGGAATTATAGGTTTCCTGCTGATCATAATTCCGGTTCAATACGTATGAACCATCCGCCTGCTTGGTGAGAATATACGTGTTACAGCTTTTCGAGGTACAAACAAACTCATTGGCATTGCTGGTCTTTTCATATACATTGTAGGACGATGGGCTTTCATATACCCAGATAGTGGTATCAGATTTGACTTCCAGAGATTTTTCGTATGAATAATTCCAGCCGATACCAAAGAGGCCTTCGGACAGGCAGGACGAATTGTACCGCGCGCCAATGCTAAATTCAAAGCCACCCGGTATGGAGAGCAAGCTGGTTTCAATGATATGGCTGCCTGTGCTTAGATCTACCGGATCGGCGACAATACCTGGTTCAATTGGTTTTTTATTTTCCGGCTTGGGATCCGGCAGAGATTCCGAAGGTATCACGGGTGCCGGTTTGTCATCTGGAGCGGAAGGATCTGTCGGCTTATTCCCAGCCGTTATCACGATCGCTTGGCTAAAAAGCCCTCTGTAAGCGGCCTCAACCGATGCTTTGCTGTAATATACTTGTGCCTGTGTTCTCATTGAATCATTAAAAATATAATTATAATCATCATATCCTACCAAAAGCAGGCAGTGCTCGGGACGGATCCATTGTATCTTTTTCCCGTTATATATCCAAGAAGCACCATTCTTAGGAGACTCCATCCCTCGTGTTGCCCACATGATGACAGGGATATCGTTATCGATGTATTGCGAACACAAATCTTCTAGCGATACATTACTTAGCTGAGTTGCTTTGTATTTCGTACTTGCCAATACTTTATCCAGAGCTTTTTTAATAACTGGAGCATAGCAGCCAAATCCGCTGGTAGAGCGTGGATTGCCACCAAAAGTTGAATTGGGATCAAAAGGAATGCCACTAGATCTATCTAGATATTTGTCGATAAATGTGTCCACCGAGATATTGACGCCCGCATACTGCAATGCCATAACGGCGGCGACACTCTCGCAACCAGTAGGATACTTATCCATCTGGTAGATAAACGGTGCCTGAATGATTTTATAATCGCCAGTTGGGGTTTGGTTATAGTCCAAACTGGTTTCTTCAAATACCCGAATTTCAATGCCGCTGATGTTTTGTCCCTCAACGCCGGTATAGTATCCGCTTGTGTTGAGAGTCCCGCCCAAATTGTACTTCACTTGGACAAGCTGCATCCATTCCGGATCGGCATTGCTTACCCAAGGCATCCAGACGCCGTTCACATAGGCTCGATACATGACGACCACGCCGGCTGTTAGTTTAACACCAGCGTTCGAGTATACGCGAATACCCAGCTTTTGTATAGGCTTTCCAGCCGAGCCAGCGTAGTCGTTTTCAATACTGGTTACTTCCGGATAAAAGTTCGACTGGCCGGCGTTGTGGGTTCGATACTTTATATAGTACGATTTGTTCGTCCCCGTCTGAATTTTCAGGCCATCCATCGAGGCCATAATGCTCTTGTTGAAGCTTGTCCATTTGGTTTTATCACCGATCATGTAGCTCAAAGAGGGCGCAACTTCTCCGCCGGACAAATCACCGCCGGGAGACGATTCAACATTTCCCTCAAAAACCCGGATTTCTATGCCCGCGATATTCTTACCCGTTTTCCCAGTAAAGGCGCCGCTCGTATCCAGAGTACCGCCTAGGTTATACTGGCTTTGTACGCTGCGCATGTACTCTGGGTCGGCATTGCTTACCCAAGGCATCCAGGCACCGTCTACATAGGCTCGATACATAACGACCACACCAGAGGTCATTTTTGTACCATTCGTGCTGTAGACTTGGATGCCTAATTTTTGAATTTGTTTTCCTGCGGAACCAGCGTAATCGTTCTGTATACTGGTTACTGTCGGATAAAAATTCCCCTGGCCAGCGTTCCAAGTCCGATATTTTATATAATAGGGCTTGCTCGAATCCGTCTGAATTTTTAAACCGTCCATCGAGGTCATAACACTTTTGCTGAAGCTTGTCCATTTAGTCTTATCGCCAATCATATAGCTCAAAGACGGAGCGATCTCATTACCAACAAAGCTACCTGAACCGCCGATTTCCGAATCCATATCATCGTCTTCGAAAATTCGGATTTCGATGCCGCTGACATTCTTGCCGCTCACGCCAGTATAGGCACCACTCGTATCCAGATTGCCACCCAGATTGTACTTGCTTTGTACGCTGCGCATATACTGTGGATCCGCATTACTTACCCAAGGCATCCAAGCACCATCCACAAATGCGCGGTACATTACAATAACCCCAGAGGTCAGCTTGGTGCCGTCGTTCTTATAGACACGGATCCCTAGCTTTTGTATTGGTTTTCCTGCAGAACCGGCGTAATCGTTTACTGTACTCGATACTTCCGAATAAAAATCCGCCTGGCTGGAATTATGGGTTCTGTATTTCAAGTAGTAGGGCTTGCGCGTGCTGGTTTGAATTTTTATGCCATCCATTTTTGCTGCGTAGGTGCTTTTATCAAAAGATATCCAATTGGACTTATTATCGACCATGTAGCTCATGGAGGCCGATACTTCCCCCACCGTAAGATCTTCTTCGGTGGGTTCGGTGGAGCCAGTCTCATCGTATACCCGAATTTCTATACCGCTAATATTTTTCCCGGTTTTGCCGGCAAAGGAAGCGCTGCCATCCAGGGAGCCTCCCAAGCCATATTTGCTCTGAACACTCTGCATACTGGCCAGAGCGGCATTGCTCACCCACGGAAGCCAGGCACCGTCAACATAGGCGCGGTACATAACTACTATACCTGATGTTAATTTGGTGCCGTCATTTTTATACGCTTGAATTTGTAGCTGTTGTATGGGCTTTCCATTGGAACCCGCATAATCGTTGATATTGCTTTTTACATAAGAATAGTATCCCGACTGACCCTGATTTAAGGTTCTGTATTGCAGATAGTATGGGCTGCTGGAGCTGGTCTGAATTTTAATACCATCCATCGATGACTGAACACTATTAGTGAAATTTGTCCATGCTCTATTCTTCAAATAGGAAAAAGTAATTTGAGGAGTAACTTCATCCGCTTTTGTGGGGATGGCTGCCAAAACGCTGAAAACTTGCAGCAATACACATACGGTAAGTATGTAGGCTAATGCCTTTTTATAAAGGTGCTTTAACAAATTTTCTCAACTCCTTGTGTCTCGTTATTCATTTAGGGGACGGGGATGTCGCAATGAAAGAAGTCTTATTCCTGATATGCTCCTCCCTCTCAGTTTAATTTGTTGACCATGCTCGGCCGTTGCAGATCAACTCTCTCATTATATATGTACTAAATATCCGTTAAATTTGACTTTATATTTTATATTTCTATTTATTATATATATTTAAATGAGTATATTTGACATAATATTTAAAATTTGCTAAAATTTGCTAGGTATACATGGCAATGATAGGCGTATAATTTGCTAATCTAGTGATAATAACTGGGGATGGTTATTATCACTCAAAAAATACGTCATAGTAAAGACTTGGGCAAGAATCTGAGGTCTTTAAGAATTGAAGCAGGTTTAACTCAAGAAGAAACCATAATTAAGATGGAGCTGATGGGCTTAAAACGTCCCGAGAAATTTACTCGCAGATGGAGATGGGGATATATAATATTTTTGGATAGACGAGTTAAAAGCTTTGAAAGAGATTTTTCATACTTCGTATAACAATATTTTTGATATTTATGAATAATTTTTGGTGATATAAAATGGATAAACTGCTTTATATACAGTATCAAGAAACTTGGAATCAATATTATCCGAGAATAAAAAATTTTATTGCTTATAAGTTGGAGCAATATCCTGCATATATAGAAGATTGTTGTGAAGAGGTATTTGAAATATATTTAAACACCTTGTTGAAGGGTAATAAAATTGAAAATACTTCTGCATGGCTTTATAAAGTTGCAAGGAATATGGCTATAAAATTTCAAAAGAAAATTATCAAAGCGACCCATTCTTCTATTAGTTTAAATGATGATACTTTTTATCTGGAAACACCTGTTGTGGAATATGATTTCATAGAAGAGAGCGTAAAAAATAAATTTTCTGAAGATGAGTTAATCCAGTTGGTGAGCGAGACATTATCGGACGCAGAAAAAATATGGTTTCAAGATTTTTTTCTGGAACCCAAAGATATTTCAGTATTAGCTAAAGAACAGAATATTTCAATAGGTGCTGTTTATAAAAGGAAACGGGTATTGAGAACCAAATTAGAAAGCAGTATCAAGAAGGTGCTAATGAATATTGAAAATGAAATTTATTGTACTTACAAAACGTGATATGTGAAATCCTTTTACTGGCGTCCAACTACACACTAGACTGATATTTGGAGTTGACTATATGCCATATATTGTGGTATAATGTTTTTGTAATTGATTTTTATGCCGTCCTATCCGAGACTATGGTGAATGAGACCCGTTTTTCGAACAATTTTGTCGAAAAGCGGGTCTTGTTTTATGCCTGAAACCCTGATAAATCAGGCTTTGTTTGACTTGCCGCTTTACTTGTAACCAGTAAAACGAACATATCTCTCAGGTTAATTCAACTGCAAAAAAATAAGAAAAGCGTTAATGGGTTCGTGATTATAAACCTAATACTGGTTACTCATTCACGTTAAACGATGCTGACCACTGCATGCAGGTAAGTGGAAGCACCAATCAAAAAAATACCCTGCTTAAAAATGAGAATTCCGGGTTCAGAATAGAGCCGTTTTCATTTTCACCTTGTAATTCTCTATTTTTTACTTTTTGGTGTCTCATTTTTCAAAAGAGAACAGACCTCAAAAAATAGCTTAAGTGCTCAGTTTACAGCACAGAAAAAGAGGCCGAAATTTGGATGTCTCATTTTTGAGTTCCAAATTTCGACCTCTATTCACATGGTGCGGATAAGAGGACTTGAACCTCCACGACCTTGCGATCATTAGAACCTGAATCTAACGCGTCTGCCAATTCCGCCATATCCGCATATCGTGTTCCTTAGAATTTTTACACGGTCAAGAAACGTAATACCGAGGACGGGGCCAGCTGAAATGCATCAGCGCAAATACCCTAATCGCCATTTTTGCGGTCAGCTTAATTAGTTGCCCTCTCAAGCGACGTACATTATTATAGCGGGTGTTCTATCAAATGTCAAGAGGTTTTTGGAGACTGGTAAACTTTTTTAGCTTTCCCACGGAATATATAAAATCCAATCCACAGCCGCTGCAAAATCTAGCCGTTTATCCAGGCGCGGCGTTTGTTCCCCCTCCCGCAGCTGGCCAGGCGGACGTGCATCCGCCCTGGCCGCCGGCCTCAAGGAAGAATATGCAGGGGCCTGATTTCAAAGCCGCGGAATTCCAGTTCCGCCGTTTCATCTTTCTTCTATCTCGCCGTCCTCCATCATATCCACCGCAATCAGGCGACTGACCGGGAATCCTAAGGACAAACGAGCGCAGAGCCATCCGGTCGATGCGATCCAGCAGCTTTTCCAGTTCCTCCGGGGTGGACACGCTACCCCGCAGCCAAGCAGCGTGCCCGTCGAAGACGTACGTCCCGCCGAACACCTCCCCGATCTGCCGCCAGTCGGGGAAGGCCGAAGCCTTGGAGACGGTCTCTCCCAGCGGCCGGCGGCCCACAATTTTTCCACCTTATCCTTGTACCTCTTATTAAGTTCGGCACGGCGTTCCAGCGATGTGTGGCCCCAGGGGTCCTCTTCCTCCCCCAGCTGTGCGAACACGCATTCGTCTCTCCTATAGACGCCCAGCGCCACCTGGGGCGCGTTCTTGGAGAAGCAGTTGTCCTCATGGGCGCGCGCCTCGTCCCTCCAGAACTGGTCGATATCCTGTCGCAGCGCGCAGACCGCCGGAATGGAATGCATGGCCTTCAACTTTACCCTTCCAGAGAACGAACATGTCCGGCTGCGGCCGGTAACCACGTATACCCATCTCCCGCATATCCGGCTACTGCTGGACGAATTCCATCGGGAATGGCTGACCGGACAGCTGGATCTCCTCAAGAGCGTGGGGCTTTTTCTATGGATTCTCTTTGGCTTTCCTAAGGAGCCCCAAGAGAGCAACCCCATATTCGGCGGATTAAGGAGTATGTAACCGATCATCTCGACGAGAGAATCACCGTGGCGAACGCGGCTGCTTTCGCGGGGCTCAGCCCCGTGTACTAGCGGCCCCTTATAAACCGCAGAGGCGCCGTCGGATGGCAGCGCCTCTGTGGTTTCGGGCGAATCGGCCCTTTCCTTTTCTATTACCCGCCCCGGGCGGTTAGCTAATCAGCTTCTTCCGCATCTGCTCGAGGATCACCCGCTCCCGGCGGGACACCTGCACCTGGGTCATCCCCAGCTTGTCCGCCGTGGCCTGCTGGGTATGCCGATTGAGATACCGCAGCACGATGAGGGCCCGATCCCGGGGATCCAACTCCCCCAGTACCTGCTGGAGGGCCAGATGATCGGTGATGCTTTCCTCCGGCGGGGAAACGGGCACGTCGATTTGATCGCCGTCATCCTCCTCTCCAGCCCGGGTCAGGGAAAGGGGCGGCAGCGAGGCCCCGAGGGCCTCGGCGGCCTGCTCAGCGTCCACTCCCAGCAAATCCGCCAGCTCGCCGATGGTGGGCTCCCGTCCCTCGCGGTGAATATAGCCCTCCCTCTCCCGTGTGGCCCGCAGGGCCAGCTCTTTGAGGGAGCGGCTCACCTTGACCGTCCCCCCGTCCCGGAACAGCCGCCGCATCTCCCCCAGAATCACCGGCACGGCATAGGTGGAGAATTTCAGTCCCCGGCTTTCATCGAAGCCGTCCGCCGCCTTGACCAGCCCCATACAGCCGGCCTGAAACAGGTCGTCGTATTCCATTCCCCGGCCGGTGAACCGCTTGGCGCAGGCATGTACCAGCCCGATGTTAGCGCAGATCCACTCTTCCCTGTCATTCAATTGGTCTTCGCCTGCCGTTCGCGGGGCGCTATGTATTTCTCGAGAGTCACCACCGTCCCCTTGCCCTTGCGGGAGGTCACCTTCAGCTTGTCCGAAAAGCTCTCCATCACCGAGAAGCCCAGTCCGGAGCGCTCTTCCCCACCGGTGGTGAACAGGGGCTCCATGGCCTGTCGGATATCCTCGATGCCGCAACCCCTGTCCCGGATTTTAATCACCACCCTCCCTTCCGGATACAACCGCGCCTGCAGGATGATTTCCCCGATCGCGTCGGGATACGCATGCACAATGCAGTTGGTGACCGCCTCGGACACGGCGGTGCGGATGTCCGCCAGCTCGTCCACCGCGGGATCCAGCTGCGCCACAAAGGCCGCCACCGCCGCGCGGGCAAAGCCTTCGTTGGCCGAACGGCTGGGAAACGATAATTTCATCTCATTATTTGGCTTCATTGGTTGATTCCTTCCTTTCCGCGCTCTGTGCCTGCAGGATCCCCAATTTTTCGAGCCCCGCCAGCCGCATGACCTTATCCATCCGCTCGGAGGCGCCCACCACCTGCATCGCGCCCCCCATGGCTTTCATCAGCCGGTACCGCCCCATGATCAGGCCGATCCCCGAGCTGTCCATGAAAGACAGGCTGCTGAAATCCAGCGTAAGCGTCCTGTATTTTCCCCGTTCCAGCTCGGCGTCGATCCTGTCCCGCACATCCCTGGCGGCATGATGATCCAGCTCGCCCAACAGGAAGACGGTTAGCTTGTCCCCTTCCGGTTGCATACGAATCCCCATGGTTCTTCCTTTCCTTTCCCTATCCCTGCGGCGTCCAGAAAAAGGATACACCGCATTAGTATGCGCAACAAAAAAACTCCTATCCAACATGATAGGAGTTTTTCTCTGCGGATTCCTGAGAATCCCGCCGTCTTATTTTGTCTCTTTCCCGCGAAATTTAGCAACTATTCGTATATATTCTGAATGGATATACCGCGCGTATTTACCATTATCCTCTCCGTACTAGGACAGGCGTCCCTCCCGCATGTCCAGCAGCAGAAGAGGCCGCAGCTCCGCCGCCAGGAAGAAGGAGCCCGCGACCAGCAGATCGCCGCCGTGAGTCAGCTCCTCCGCCAGCCGGAGAGCCTGGCGCGGGCTGCCGGCCGTGCGGACATCCCCGCAGCCGGGGCGCAGCTGCTCCGCCAGTTCCTCGGCGGGCAGCGCCCGGGCGTTGGCCGGGGCGCAGCAGACGATATGGGCGCACAGGGGGGCCAGCAGGGCGGCGCAGGCGGCCGTGTCCTTGTCCCCCAGCATCCCAATCACCATGGTCAGCCCGCCCTGCGGCCGGTGCCGCCGCAGGGTGTCCGCCAGGGCCGCCACCCCGTGCGGGTTGTGAGCCCCGTCCGCCAGCACCAGCGGATCCGGCCGCAGCACCTCCTGCCTGCAGGGCAGACAGGCGCCGGCCAGCCCCGCCGCAACCGCTTCTTCTGTAAAGACATAGCCCTTGCCCCTCAGGCAGTCCACCGTTTCCAGCGCCGTCAGGGCGTTGTCCCGCTGAAACGCCCCGGTCAGGGGCAGGGTATAGCGCTTCTCCCCATAGGCGAAAACCGTCCGGCCCAGCGACGCTTCCAGAAGGGGGGCCGCCCCGGTGCCGGGCTGCCGGACGGTCAGCCCCTGCCGGGCGGCGGTCTCCCAGATGACGGCCAGGGCGTCGGGATCCTGATCCGGCGCGGTCACCACCCCGCAGGGGGCCTTGATGATGCCGCATTTGTGGGCCGCAATTTCCTCCACCGTGCCGCCCAGCCAGGCGGTGTGATCCAGGGCCACCGGGGTGATCACCGCCGCCAGGGGGGCGTCGAACACATTGGTGGCATCCTCCCGGCCGCCCATGCCGCATTCTATCACGCAGAGATCCGTGTTTCTCTCGGCAAACCAGGCCAGCGCCAGCAGGGTGGTCAGCTCGAATTCCGAAAGCCCCCCCGCCTCCCCCATATCGTTCTGTAAAGCGCGAAGCCTGTCCACCCATCCGGCGAAAGCCGCCTCCGGGATGGCCTCCCCATCCACGGTGATGGTCTCCCGCAGGCCGGTGACGGCCGGGGAGGAAAACAGGCCGGTGGCATATCTCGCCGCCGTGGCGATGGCCTGCACCATCCGGGCGGTGGAACCCTTGCCGTTGGTGCCCGCCACGTGGACCACCCGCAGGCGCCGCTCGGGATGCCCCAGCAACTCCAGTCCCCGGCGCATCCGGTCCAGCCCCAGCTTCATGCCGCCCGGCTTTAATTCCTCTATATACTGCAGGGCTTCGACGCAGGTCATGCGGATTCCCCCCGCGCTTCCAATAAGCAGACGGCGTGGGCGGCCATGCCCTCCCCGGCGCCGGTAAAGCCCAGCCCCTCCTCGGTGGTGGCCTTGACACTGACCTGCTCCACGTTCAAGCCGCAGGCGGCGGCCAGCTTCTCCCGCATGGCGGGGATATAGTCCTTGAGCTTGGGCTTCTGGGCCAGCACGGTGGCGTCGATGTTCTCAATCCGGAAACCCGCGGCTTCCACCGCCACCGTCACGCGGCGAAGCAGCACCAGGCTGTCGGCGTCCAGAAACGCCGGATCGGTATCGGGGAACATCCCCCCGATATCCCCCAGAGCGGCCGCCCCCAGCAGGGCGTCCGCCACCGCGTGGGCCAGCACATCCGCGTCCGAATGTCCCAGCAGGCCCTTTTCATAGGGGATTTCCACCCCGCCCAAAATCAGACGGCGGCCCTCGACCAGCCGGTGCACGTCGTATCCATGACCGATTCGCATATTTATCTCATTCCTTTCTCTGCCGGAGGATGCCTTCCGCGAAGGCCACATCCTCCGGGGTGGTGATCTTGATATTGGCGTAGTCCGCCTTCCACAGGCGCACAGGACAGCCCAGCCGTTCCACCAGCTGGCAGTCGTCGGTGAATTCCAGGCCCTCGGCCTGCGCCTGCCGCAGGGCCCGCAAATAGGTCTCCTTTTCAAACACCTGGGGCGTCTGTACGTTCCACAGCCGCCGCCTGTCGGGGGTGGAAACGATAAAGCCGGCCTCGTCGGCCACTTTGACAGTGTCCTTGACCGGCACCCCGGCCGCCGCGCCGCCCCATTCCATGGCCGCGGCAATCACGCCGTCGATGACCGCTGGGCGCACGAGGGGGCGCGCCCCGTCATGAATGGCCAGATACGCGGCGCCGGCATCGGCGGCGGCCACCCCGCGGGCCACCGACTGCTGGCGGGTTTCCCCGCCCGGCAGCACGCGGCGCACCTTGGCCGCTCCGTAGTCTTGGCAGAGGCGGGCAAAGGCTTCCACATCCTCCTCCCGGGTCACCAGCAGGATCTCGTCCACCCGCTGTGCCGCCTCAAAGGCGAGCAGGGTGCGGACGATGACCGGAACGCCGCACAAGGGAATGGTCTGCTTGGGCACGCCCATCCGGGTGGAGCCGCCCGCAGCCACAAGGATGGCCGAGGTAAACGGCCGTTGATTCTCCGACAAAGCTGCATGCCTCCCGTACTGTGTATAAGAGGTATCATAGCACACTTCTGGTCAAAAGGAAAGATTGCGGCATTTGCACCAAGAAACCGGCGCCGGAATGGGCAGGATGGTGCAAAACGCAGAAATGCGTCATTGCGAGAAAACCGGAGCAATCGGGAGATAATCGCATTTCCCTTTCATTTTTCCCGATTTTTTCCCTGATTTCGGACATGTACCCCCTTGAAACCGGACGCATACAATGCTATAGTGTATTTCACAGCGGAACACATGTGCGCCACCCGATTACACAGTCGAAAGGATGCGGCCGCCTATGCCACAACAAACGGACAACGACCCGCGGTTTCTCCTGGTGGACGAATCCGTGCTGCCCGAGGTGTTCGCCAAGGTGGTGGAAGCCAAGGATTTGTTGCGTTCCGGGCGGGCGTCCACGGCGGCGCAGGCCGCCCGGCTGGCCGGCATTTCCCGCACGGCGTTTTACAAGTATCGGGACGCGGTGTTCAGCTACGATGCCGGAAAAAGCGGGGGAATCGTTACGGTTCACCTGATTCTGCAGGACAATCCGGGTGTGCTGTCCGCCCTGCTGGCGGCGTTTGCCGACGCGGGGGCCAACATCCTGACGGTCAACCAGAACATCCCGGCGGGCGGCGTGGCTTCGGTGTCCATTTCGGCCCGCACCGACCGGCTGGCGATGCCGGTGGACGGGTTTGTCCGCACCTTGGGTGCCCTGCCGGGGGTGGAGCGGATCACCCGCCTGACGGGCGAGGGCATTACCGGGCTGCGGCTGGATATGCCGGGCGCGTGACAGCCAGTTTGCGCACGGGGGACGGCATCCCCTTGTCAGCTATATATCAGATAGGCGGCGACGCCTTTTAGAAAAGGATGGTCATCAGCATGGTTTATGTAGCGATTTTGGGTCACGGCGTGGTGGGTTCCGGCGTGGCGGAGGTGCTGCGCAAAAACGCGGACAGCATCGCCCACAAGGCGGGCGAACCCATCGAAATCCGGCGGATTCTGGATTTGCGGGAGTTTCCCGACCTGCCCTATGCCGACAAGTTCACCAAGGAGTTCGACGACATTCTGCACGATCCGGACATCCGCATCGTGGTGGAAACCATGGGCGGTCTCCACCCGGCCTACGATTTCGTGAAGAGCTGCCTGCTCGCGGGGAAGAACGTCGTCACCTCCAACAAAGAGCTGGTGGCCGCCAAGGGCGACGAGCTGCTGGAAATTGCGAAAAACAACAACCTTAACTTCCTGTTTGAGGCAAGCGTGGGCGGCGGCATCCCGATCCTCCGCCCCATCGACCAATGCCTGGCCGCCAACGAGGTGTACGAAATCGCGGGCATCCTCAACGGCACCACCAACTTCATGCTCACCCGCATGATCGAGGACCACATGTCCTTTGAGGACGCCCTGGCCCTGGCCCAGAAGCTGGGCTACGCCGAGCGGAACCCCTCCGCCGACGTGGACGGCCACGACGCCTGCCGCAAGATCTGCATCCTGGCCTCCCTTGCCTTCGGCAAGCACGTTTATCCCGAGCAGATCCACACCGAGGGCATCGGGAACATCACCCTGGACGACGTGAAATTCGCCGAAGCCTACGGCGGGGTTATCAAGCTCATCGGCCGGGTGTCCCGGCTTCAGGACGGCCGGGTGAGCGGCCTGGTCGCCCCCATGATTCTGCCCGGAACCAGCCTGCTGGCCGACGTCAACGACGTGTTCAACGGCATCATGGTGCGGGGCGACGCCATCGGCGATGTGGTGTTCTACGGCCGGGGCGCAGGCAAGCTGCCCACCGCCAGCGCCGTGGTGGCGGACGTCATCGACGAGGTCAAGCACCTGGGCGCGCGCAAATATCTGTTCTGGGAACGGGGCGCGGAAGGCTACGTCTGCGACTGGAAGGAAAACGCGGTCAGCGCCCTGGTGCGCTTCCGCTGCCCGGAGACCCACGCCGCCCTCGCGCAGGTCAACGCCGTGTTCAGCGGCGCGGCTATCGTCAGCGCGCCCCATGCGCCGGCCGATCAGCTGGCCTTCGTCACCCCCTCCATGACCGAGGCGGAACTGGATGCCAAGCTGGCCTCCCTGCAGAACATGACCCTTCTCAGCCGCCTGCGGGTCGCGGAGCTGTAAGGCGGGAAGGGTTGCCATGCTGAAAATTACCGTGCCGGCCTCCAGCGCCAACCTGGGTGCCGGGTTCGACGCCCTGGGCCTGGCCCTGACGCTGTATAACCGGGTGTGGATGGAGGAAGCCGACGGCTGCCACATCGCGGCCACCGACGGCGCCGCCATCCCCACCGACGAAACCAACATGATTTACGCCACCGCCCGCCGCCTGTACGAGCGGTGCGGCCACCCCTTCCGGGGGCTGCGGATCCTGCAGGAAAGCAACATTCCCATGACCCGGGGGCTGGGCAGTTCCTCCGCCTGCCTGGTGGCGGGCCTGTTGGGGGCCAACACTCTGATGGGCAGCCCCGTCTCCCCCGCTGACCTGTGCGATCTGGCGGCGGAGCTGGAGGGCCATCCGGACAATATCGCCCCCGCCATGCTGGGCGGGCTGGTCACCTCGGTGATGGACGGCGGACGGGTGCACACCGTGTCCGTGCCGGTGTCCGAGCGGATCCGCTTCGCCGTGTTCATCCCGGATTTTGAGCTGAAAACCGAGGTGGCCCGGGCCGCCCTGCCGACCGAAATTTCCCGGCAGGACGCGGTTTATAACCTGTCCCGCGCCGCCCTGATGACCGCCTCCCTCTGGTCGGGAAGCCTCGACAACCTGCGGGTGGCGGTGCAGGATCGGCTGCATCAGCCCTACCGGTTCCCCCTGATCCCAGGGGCGGAACAGGTGTTTTACACCGCCTACAGCCTGGGGGCTTACGCGGTGGCCATCAGTGGGGCCGGACCCTCCATTCTGGCCATTATCGAAGGCGGCAACGACGCCTTTGTCCCCCAGGCGGCCGCCGCCCTGCATGAGGCGGGGCTGACCGGCTGGCGGGTGGAGGTCTTCGGCTGCGACAGCCGGGGGGCCACGGTGGAATTCGGCGTCCCCAGTCCTATCGAGTCGACACAATCTGAACCGGAGGTTAACTAAGTATGCTGGTAGTGCAGAAGTTCGGCGGCAGCTCCGTCGCCAATGCCGAGAGGGTCTTCAACGTCGCGCAGATCGTCACCGATACCTATAAGGCGGGCAACGACGTGGTGGTGGTGGTGTCCGCTCAAGGCGACACCACCGACGATCTCATTGAAAAAGCCAAGGAAATCAATCCCAGCGGCAGCAAGCGGGAAATGGATATGCTGCTGTCCGCCGGGGAGCAGATTTCCATCTCCCTGCTGGCCATGGCCATCGAAAAGCTGGGCTTCCCGGTGGTCTCCCTGCTCGGCTGGCAGGCCGGGTTCCAGACCAACTCCACCTACTCCGCCGCCCGCATCAAGCGGGTGAACACCGAGCGGATCCGCACGGCGCTGGACAAAAAGCGGATCGTCGTGGTGGCGGGCTTCCAGGGGCTGAACCGCTTTGACGACATCACCACCCTGGGCCGGGGCGGATCCGATACCAGCGCCGTGGCCATCGCCGCCTCCATGCAGGCCGATTTGTGCCAGATTTTTACCGATGTGGAAGGCGTCTACACCGCCGACCCCCGCAAGATCCCCGGCGCCATCAAGCTGAAGGAAATCACCTACGACGAAATGCTGGAGCTGGCCACGCTGGGCGCCCAGGTGCTCAACAACCGGTCGGTGGAAATGGCGAAAAAATACAACGTGGAGCTGGAAGTGCTCTCCAGCTTGAAACGGGTGCCCGGCACCAAAGTCAAGGAGGCTGCGAAAATGGAACAAATGCTGATTAAGAGTGTGGCGAAGGACGCCAATGTGGCCCGCGTGATGATCGTCGGTCTGCCGGACGAACCCGGCATCGCCTTCAAAATTTTCTCCCGCGTGGCAAAAGCCCACATCAATGTGGACATTATCCTCCAGTCGGTGGGCCGCGACGGCACCAAGGACATCACCTTCACCGTCCCCGCCGACAAGGGCGACGACGCCGTGGCCTCCCTGCAGGAATACTGCGATAAGGTCGGGGCCAGAAGCATTTCCTACGATACCGGCGTGACCAAAATCTCGGTGGTGGGCGCCGGGATGGAAACCCACGAGGGCGTGGCCGCCAGCATGTTCGAGGCCCTGGCCGACGCCAATGTCAACATCCAGATGATTTCCACCAGCGAAATCAAGGTCTCCGTGCTCATCGCCTCCGACGATGCCGACCGCGCCGTCGCCGCCGTCCACAGCAAATTTTTCGAATCCTGATACCGCTCCTTTCCGCGGGCCGTTTCCCTTTCGGGGAAAACGGCCCGCTTATTTATTATTAGCAATAGATCGATCCGACGAATTTCTATTTGCACGACACCGGTTCTTGTTGTATAATTAAACCAGAAAATATCGGAAGGCCTTTTCACGCTCTACAAAATGGATAAAATATGCCATAAGGGGACGCACAAGATGCGCTACAACATGTTTAAACAGTACTTGGGCGGCGGTATGTGCCGGCGCTGCCTGAACCGTACGCTGCGCATCCGGCTGCGCCGTCAGGATTGTGTGTACCACCCCTATGAGCAGCTCTGCCCCGTGTGTGGGGACATGCGCCACATCGTCATGGACGTGCGGTTTTTCAGCCGTCCCCAATTGTGGAAAGCCAAAGCGGTGAAAGCCCCGGCGGAGCCGTCCGTTCCGGAAGAAACCCTGCTGCGGAAATAATCTTGTGGAAAAAGCGAAAATTCCCGGTTGAATTCGCGGATATTTGTGGTATACTGAGGATTGAACGTATCGAACCCGATTCGGGATACTGGAGGTATGCCCTTTGCGCGCAACATCCCTGACATGTAAGATTCTGATGTGGACCGTCCTGGTGATCAGCACGTTTTTCCAGGTGCTCGCCATGTTTGGCATCGGCCAGAACAACGCCACCGCGCTCGAGGCCGGCAAGGCGGATAAGGTGTACGCCCTGTGGCCCATGATCGCCGTGACCAGCCTGCTGGTCGTCGGCGTCATCCTGTTCATCTGCCTGCGCAAGCGGCCGTTTATCGGGCTGATTGTGGCGGCTGTGGCGGGGCTGGCGGCCGTGCTCATCGCTTTCGACCTGATGCGGGCCTTCCCCGCCCAGATCAGCGCCTCCGGCGGCGACACCGGCCTGAACACCTTCAAGATGATCTACCGTCATATGAGCCCGGCTCTCGTGCCGCTGCTGATGGTGCCCGCCTTTATCTGCGATCGCATCGTCGCCAAGCAGGAGCAGGCGCGGCTGGTCGCCGATGGCAAGGCCCGGTTCGACCTGTCCGGCGCGCCCCTGTTCAAGGATGGGGAAAGCACCTTGGGCCTCCCGCCGGAGGAGCAGACGGAATCGGCTTCCCGCAAGGAAAAGCGCTCCGTGCGCATTGCCCGAAAAAAAATGGAGAACGCCGAGCCCTGATATTTCCGTATCGACAAAAGGAACCCCCGGAAGCGTCTGCTTCCGGGGGTTCCTTGTCAGCTTGTCGAAAAAGTCCGGCTCACGCCGGCCGTTTACGCCAAGCTGAGCAAAAGTGGGGAAATCGTGCCGATTTTCCCCACTTTTGGCCGCCTGCGGGCGGGTGATCCGCTTCGCTCGACGCGGAGTGGGGAACCCTGACGGTTCCCCCTCCACACCTTCCCTTCCCTCCGATACCTTCTTTGACAGTCTGAAAAGGAACCCCCGGAAGCGTCTGCTTCCGGGGGTTCCTTGTTTCTTATTGACTGATGGAATAGTTGGGGGCTTCCTTGGTGATGTGGATATCGTGGGGATGGCTTTCCTTCAGGCCCGCGCCGGTGATCCGGATGAACTGGCCCTTCTGCTGCAAATCCTGGATGGTGGCGCAGCCGCAGTATCCCATGCCGGCCCGCAGGCCGCCCATCAGCTGATACACCGTGTCGGACACCAGGCCCTTGTAGGGCACCCGGCCCTCCACCCCTTCGGGAACCAGCTTCTTGTTGTCCTCCTGAAAATACCGATCCTTGCTGCCCTGGGACATGGCGCCCAAGCTGCCCATGCCGCGGTACACCTTGAACTGACGGCCCTGATAAATCTCCGTCGCGCCGGGGGATTCCTCGCAGCCGGCCACCAGGGAGCCGATCATGATCACATCCGCCCCCGCGGCGATGGCCTTGACCAAATCGCCGGAATACTTGACGCCGCCGTCCGCAATCACCGGGATGCCGTAACGGGCCGCCGCGCAGGCCGCGTCGTACACCGCCGTGATCTGCGGCACGCCGATGCCCGCCACCACGCGGGTGGTGCAGATGGAGCCGGGGCCGATGCCCACCTTGATGGCGTCGGCGCCCGCGTCGATGAGGGCCTCCGCCGCCGCCGCGGTGGCGATGTTCCCCGCGATGAGGGACACGTTCGGGTATGCGGCCTTGACCTTGGATACCGCCTTCAGAATGTTCTGGCTGTGCCCGTGGGCCGAGTCGAGAACCAGCGCGTCCACCTGGGCTTCCACCAGGGCGGAAGCCCTGTCCAGCACGTCGGAGGTGGCGCCGATGGCCGCGGCGCAGAGCAAACGGCCGTCCTTGTCCCTGGCGGACAGGGGATACTTGACCGCCTTCTCGATGTCCTTGATGGTGATGAGGCCCTTGAGATAACCGTTGTCGTCCACGATGGGCAGCTTTTCAATGCGGTGCTGCCGCAGGATTTCCTGCGCCTGCTCCATGGTGGTGCCCACCGGGGCGGTGACCAGGTTCTCCTTGGTCATGACCTCCTCAATGCGCTGGGTGAAGTCGGAAAGGAAGCGCATGTCCCGGTTGGTCAGAATGCCCACCAGCTTGCCATCGCGGCAGATCGGCACGCCGGAAATCTTGTATTTGCCCATCAGCTCGTTGGCGTCGGCCACGATGTGATCGGGAGAGAGGAAAAACGGGTTGACGATAACGCCGTTTTCGGAGCGCTTGACCCTGTCCACCTGATCGGCCTGGGCCTCGATGGACATATTCTTGTGAATCACGCCGATGCCGCCCTCGCGGGCCATGGCGATGGCCATGCGGGCCTCGGTCACCGTGTCCATGGCCGCCGTCATCAGCGGCGTGTTCAGGGTGATATACTTGGTCAGGCGGGTGTTCACCGCGATGTCTTTGGGCAGCACGTCCGACTTGGCGGGGATCAGCAGCACATCGTCAAAGGTGAGGCCTTCCTTCAGGAACTTCTCGCCGGCATTCGCATTTACCACGATTTTTCCTCCTTGATTTTTTAATTTGTCTTTAATTGTAGCATACCCCCCTTGGGAATATCAAGTGGAATTTTGGGGCTGTCTGTCGAAGGAAACTGGACAGGTAGACAACAAAACCCCGCCGCCGGTGCATCCGGCCGCGGGGTTTACAGTTTATCGAGGAGGGATTCAAGGTTTTCCAGTGCCACGGTTGCCTTTCTCAACGCAGATGCCGCAACAGCCAATTCTTTCTTAACATCATTTCGGTTAAGGGGAGCATCCGGTAAATCAATATCTAAAAGCGTGTCCGCAGATACTTTATAAATTGTCGCCAGTTTACGTAATATTGCCAAATCCGGTTCTATGGACCCTTTTTCATATTGAGAAATTGCCGATGATGAAACCCCGATCAATTCCGCAACGACTTTTTGAGTTAACTGATTCTTTTTGCGATGATATTTTAGGCGGGAACCCAAGGTTACTAATTTTGTTTTCATAGCCATAGTCCCACCTCCCTCGTTTTTTAATAGTATACTCTTTATAAAATAAGTATTGCTTCAATTTATATTTTAAAATTAAGCAACATTGACTTTTTTGGAAATTTTATGTATTATTACTTTACGATACTAAACGAAGGAAAGGCAGTGACCTTATGCAATCAACGGGAATTGTACGGAAAATAGACAATCTGGGGCGTATCGTTATTCCAGTGGAGCTGCGCCACCAACTGGATTTGGAGGATGGCGCGGCATTGCAGATATTCACCGATAACAACGAGATCATCTTGAGAAAATACGCGCCCTTCTGCATCTTCTGCGGAGAAGCCCGGGATCTTGTCAGCTATGAAGGCGTAAACATGTGCCTCGCTTGCGTAAAAACGATTGCCAAAAGGTACGGCTAAGCGGTTTTATTAGTCCTATCGGGTTGAGCGTTGGTATGCCGGGTTTCCTTACGGAAACCCTAGTACTACCCCGCGCTCCTTTCGCGCCTAAGCCGCGCCCGCCGTGGGGGGGAGACCCCCCACTAGAAGAACGGGGTGTCACCCCGTTCTTCATCCCCCCAAAAAGGTATAAATAAAGAAAAGAGGGGGGAGAAAAGAAAAAGCCGGCCAACAGACGCGCCCGCTTCGAGCGCGCTGACGCGCGTTAGTATACTTGAGCGATCACCCAAATTATACAAGCGAGTGTGGTCTCACCGTCTTACGACGCTGAGCCCTATCCATCGAAATGGATGGTTCTCAGAATCCCGCGGCTATCTTGCGTGGCGGCTTTGTAGGGGCGAGCATCGCTCGCCCGCGAGACAGCGCTCCCTCTCGCCCATACCCGCCAGCCTGTGGCGAGCGAAAGCCTTTCCCTCGAGGTGATTTCCCGCCTGGCGGGGAACAAAAGGGGGACGTCCGCGGCAGACAAATGGCGACGTCCGGCGGGGCCGGACGCCGGATGAGGTGGAAACCAGGATAAACTCCCGCCTCTGGTTTCCTTCCTATGGATTTCGTATGGGCTCGGCGGCCTAAGCCGACGAGACCGGCAGGGGCAGAGCATCCCCCCTTGTCTTTTGGTACTCCTCATGCAATGCAGCCCCAGGGAAGTTGGTCGCCCGACTTTCGCAACGTGTGGTCACGCAGGCGCGAGGCGGGGTTGGTAGAAAGCAGAACGGGCTGCCGCATGGTTATTAGCGGGCGTACTTGTGGGGACGCAGACGCTAAAAGTTTCTATTTTTTCTCTAAAGGGTCGAAGCCCGCAGCGACACAGGGGTTGCCGCGAGGATGTGAATTATTTTCACGCCGCCGGAAAGGTACCAGTAGGCTTTTTCTTTCTCCCCCATCTTTCTTTTTCACGCACGAAAAAGAAAGATGGGGTGCGGGCGGCTCACAGCCGCGAACGGCCCACGGGGTGGTACCCCGCATACCAACGCTCAACCCGATAGAGTTGTATTGCCCCTATCGGACGCAAACGCAAAAAAAGCCGATGCAGCATACGCCGCATCGGCTTTTTTCCTCTTACTAATTATTGAACGCGTCCTTGATTTTGTCGAAGAAGGAGCGGCGCTTCTGATAGTTCTTCTCGCCGGTGGCCTCCTCAAAGCTGCGCAGCAGCTTTTTCTGCTCGCTGGAGAGGTTCTTTGGAACCTCCACCACCACCCGGAACACCTGGTCGCCGGCGCCCCGCCCGTTGATATACGGGAAGCCCTTGCCTTTGAGCCGGAAGGTATCGCCCGGCTGGGTGCCCTCCTTGATGGTGTAGGACACGTTGCCGTCCAGGGTGGGAACGCTCACCTCCGCGCCCAGCGCCACCTGGGCGAAGGTCAGAGGCAGATCGCACCAGATGTCGTACCCATCCCGTTCGAAGATTGGATGGGGCCGCACCGACACCTGAATCTGCAAATCCCCCGCCGGGCCGCCGTTGATGCCGGCGTTGCCCTTGCCGCGGATGGTGATGACCTGCCCGTCGTCAATGCCGCCGGGTATGTTGATGCCGATGGTCACCGGCTTGCGCACCTGCCCGCTTCCCGAGCAGGTGGGGCAGGGGCTTTCGACAATTTTGCCCTTGCCGTGGCAGCGGGAGCAGGTGGTTTGGGTCTGAATGACCCCGATGGGGGTGCGCTGCTGCCGCCGCTCCTGGCCGGAGCCGTTGCAGTTGGGACAGGTCTTGACCGACGAGCCCTTTTTCGCCCCGCTGCCTCCGCAGTCGCCGCAGGTGCTGGTCAGCTGCACCGACACCTGCTTTTTGCAGCCTTTGGCCGCCTCTTCAAACGAGATAATCACCGAGGCCGCCACATCGCCGCCGCGCCGGGGGGCGTTGGGATTGGCGCGCCGGCCGCCGCCGGCCCCGCCGAAGAAGGAGGAGAAAATATCCCCCAAATCGAAATCCATCCCGTCGAACCCGGCGCCGCCGTAACCGCCCGCGCCGAAATTCGGGTCCACGCCCGCATGGCCAAACTGGTCATACCGGCTCTTCTTCTCCGGGTCGGACAGCACCTCGTAGGCCTCGTTGACCTCCTTGAAGCGTGCCTCCGCCTCCTTGTCCCCGGGATTTAGATCGGGATGGTATTTTTTGGCCGCCTGGCGGTAGGCTTTTTTGATTTCATCGTCCGAGGCGCCCTTGGAAATCCCCAGCACCTCATAATAATCACGCTTGTTGTCAGCCATTGTGGTCTATCCTCCATGCTGTCGCAGAGTCGCCGTATCACGGCAAGGGGGGCTGACGCAGGTATTCGCTGCATCAGCCCCTGTCGCTGTTTGTTCGATTACTGCACGTCGCCGCTGTAATACTCGCCGCCGTCGGCCGCCTGCCCGTCGGCGGGGGCGTCCGGGCCGGGAGCCGCGCCTTCGGGCGCGTTCGCCTTATAAATCTTCTCGGAAATGGCGTAGAAGGCTTTCATCAGATCCTCCTGCTGCGCCTTGATGGCCTCCACATCGTCGCCCTTCAGGGTCTCCTTGAGCGCGTCGATCTTGCCCTGCAGCTCCGCCTTGTCGGAAGCGTCCAGCTTGTCGCCCAGCTCCTCGATGGATTTCTCGCACTGATAAACCGCCTGGTCGGCGCCGTTGCGCACCTCGATCTTCTCGCGGTTGGCCTTATCCTCGGCGGCGTACTCCTCCGCCTCGCGGACCGCCCTCTCCACGTCCTCCTTGGACATGTTGGTGTTGGAGGTGATGGTGATGTGCTGCTCACGGCCGGTGCCCAGATCCTTGGCGCTGACGTTGACGATGCCGTTGGCGTCGATGTCGAAGGTCACCTCAATCTGCGGAACGCCGCGGCGGGCCGGGGCGATGCCGTCCAGCTTGAACACACCCAAAGACTTGTTGTCCTTGGCGAACTCCCGCTCGCCCTGGAGCACGTGCACTTCCACCTCCGGCTGGTTGTCGGCGGCGGTGGAGAAAATCTGGCTCTTCTTGGTGGGGATGGTGGTGTTGCGGTCAATGACCTTGGTCATGATGCCGCCCATGGTCTCCACGCCCAGGGACAGGGGGGTGACGTCCAGCAGCAGCAGGCCCTTGACCTCGCCGCCGAGCACGCCGCCCTGCAGGGCCGCGCCCATGGCCACGCATTCGTCGGGGTTGATGCCCTTGAAGGGCTCCTTGCCCATGAACTTCTGAATGGCTTCCTGCACCGCCGGGATACGGGTGGAACCGCCCACCAGCAGCACTTTATCGATCTGCCCAGCGGACAGGCCGCTATCGGACAGCGCCTGCTTGACCGGGCCCATGGTGGCGTCCACCAGGGAAGCGGTCAGCTCGTTGAACTTCGCGCGGGACAGGGTCATATCCAGATGCTTCGGCCCGGTGGCGTCGGCGGTGATGAAAGGCAGGTTGATGCTGCTGGTGGTGGAGCCGGACAGCTCGATTTTCGCCTTTTCCGCCGCCTCGCGCAGCCGCTGGAGGGCCATCTTGTCAGCCGAGAGATCCACGCCGGTGTCGGCCTTGAAGCCGGCGACCATCCAGTCGACAATCTTCTGGTCGAAATCGTCGCCGCCCAGACGGTTGTTGCCCGCCGTGGCCAGCACCTCCTGCACGCCGTCGCCCATCTCGATGATGGACACGTCGAAGGTGCCGCCGCCCAGGTCGTACACCATGATCTTCTGGTCGGTTTCCTTATCGATGCCGTAGGCCAGGGCCGCGGCGGTGGGCTCGTTGATGATGCGCTTGACCTCCATGCCCGCGATTTTGCCCGCGTCCTTGGTGGCCTGCCGCTGTGCGTCGGTGAAATACGCGGGGACGGTGATAACCGCCTCCACCACCTTGTCGCCCAGGTACGCCTCGGCGTCCTGCTTAAGCTTGGACAGAATCATCGCGGAAATTTCCTGAGGGGTGTAATCCTTGCCGTCCACCGTCACTTTGTGAGCGGTGCCCATTTCGCGCTTGATGGACGCGATGGTGCGATCCGGGTTAGAAACCGCCTGCTGCTTGGCCACCCGGCCGACGATGCGCTCGCCGTCCTTCTTAAAGGCGACGACGGAAGGGGTGGTGCGGGCGCCTTCCGCGTTGGGAATGACGACCGGCTCGCCGCCCTCGATAACCGCCACGCAGGAATTCGTGGTGCCTAAGTCAATACCGATAATCTTTGCCATGTCTATTACCTCCATTTATCCAATCCATCGTATATATTGAGTATGCCCGGGCCTCCGGGCCGTCAAACGAAATCAGTTGGCCACCTTGACCATGGCCGGGCGCAGCACCCGGTCGCCGTATTTATAGCCCTTCTGGAACACGGCGGTGACGGTTTCGGGCTCGATGCCGTCGGCGTCCTCCCGCATGACGGCGTTGTGCACCTCCGGGTTGAACGGGGCGTTTTCCGCCTCGATTTCCTCAAGGCCCATTCCCATAAGCAACTCCCGGAACTGCCGCAGCACCATGTCCACGCCGGTTTTGTAATCGTCGCCGGCCGGGGCCTCGATGGCCCGCTCCATGTTGTCGAGCGAAGTCAGCAGCTTACCTAGCAGCTCCGCCTTGGTGAACTCGCCCAGGCGTTCCTTCTCCTGCTCGGTGCGCCGCTTGTAGTTGGCGTACTCCGCGAGCATGCGCTGGTAGCTGTCCTTGGCCTCCGCCAGTTCCTTGGCCAGGCGCTCGTTTTCCGCCTTCAGGGCCATGGCTTCGTTTTTCTCTTTTTTGCGGGATTTCTCCGTCTTTTTGTCCGCCTTTTCGGATTTGCCGTCCTCCTCCGGGGCGGCGGGGGGTTCCTCCGCCGGCGCGGCCTCCTCGGCCGCCTCCGGGATTTCCGCCTCCGCGGTTTCGGGCACGGTCTCCTCTATCGGCGTTTCGCCGGTCTGGTTGGGTTCCATGGGATAGGCTCCTCCTTTAATCCTTTTTAGGCGGCTCGCCGCCGAACATGTCCGACAGCAGCCGGCCCACGGCCTTGGCTATATACTCGAGGCGGGGGATGGTGGCGGCGTAATCCATGCGCAAGGGCCCGATGAGGCCGATGGAGCCGTCTGCCCGCCCGTCCAGGCTGTACCGGGTGACGATAATGCTAGAGCCGTTCAGCTCGGGCCGCAGGCTCTCGCTGCCCAGCACCACCCTTAGGCCGCCCCGATGGGCGGCGAGCATGCCCATCAGCTGTTCCCTCTGGGCCAGGAAACCCAGCAGCGACCGGGCCCGCTCCAGCTCGTAATCGGGATGCTGCAAGAGGTTGAGCTGCCCGGTGAGCAGCACCTCCGCCTCGGCCGATTCCTGCACCAACTCGTAAAACGCGGTCAGCGCCGCCGCGCAGGTCAGCCCGTAATCTCCCAGGGAAACCAGCAGATTCTGCACCTGCGGCACTCCGATGTCGGTCAGCTGCGCACCCAGGAAGTTTTCCGTCAGCACGTTGCACAGCATCTGCAGCGTGTCGGTTTCCACGTCGCCGTCGAACCGGCACACCCGGCTGCGCAGGACGCCGGAGCCGGTCATCAGCAGCAATGCCGCCGAACGGGAGGACACCCGCATGATTTCAATCCGGCGGATAACCGCCCCCTGCTCGGAAGGGGTGGTGGACACCGCCGCGCAGCCGGTGCTCTCGGCCAGCGCCTGGGACGCCTCGCCGATCAGCCGCTCGGGATCGCCGGCCGAACCGGCCAGCATGTCGTCAATATCCTTTTGATCCTCATCGCTGAGGGCCTGCCGGCGCATCAGATGGTCGATATACAGCCGGAACGCCTTAGCGGTGGGAATCCGCCCCGCCGATGTGTGCGGCTGCTCCAGGTATCCCCAGGAGGCCAGCTCAGCCATCTCGTTGCGGATGGTGGCGGAGGACACCGCGTTGCCCAGCATCTCCACCAGTGCCTTGGAGCCGACAGGCTCGCCGGTCTGGATGTACGAGTCAATAATCGCGGTCAGTATCTTTTGTTTGCGTTCGCCCAGTTCCATGTGCCATCGCCTCCTTATCCGGCGTTACCGATGGAACCCATTTGGTCACTTGACTCTGCTAATGGTTAGCACTCTATTATCTCGAGTGCTAACACCATATAATGTACCATTCCCCGGGCGGCCTGTCAATATCCGAATTGTGAATTCTTTGTAAAAAACCGCCGGGATTTTCATCGATTTCACAGTGAAAGCCATTTTGCAGCAGACAATTGGAGGTTTTGCATAGGATTCTTTTAACATAATGTATATCGTGTACAAATTCCACGTCTTATACTGGGAAAGTTCGGCATTTTGCTTGTTGATTGTTGGGCGGCGTCCGTATATAATAATACATGTGGGAAAAGCTAAAGGATACTGTTTTTTCCGCACCTTATGAAAGGAGACGATTCCTCATGGCTGGTTTTGAAATTCATGATTTTGACTTTAACAAACTGATTCAGTTCGCCTCCAAGGCGAAGGGCGACGTGTTTCTGGAAACTCCCGACGGCGACGTGCTGAACCTGAAAAGCCGTTTGACCCAGCTGCTGGCCCTCTCCAGCGCCATTGACTGGGGCAACGTGGGCACCGCCCGCGTCATCTGCAAAAATCCGGAGGATGAAACCGATTTGTTCCGCATGAATCTCTACGGCGACAAATAACTACGGTGAAAAAGCCACCCGGCCTCTCGGCCGGGTGGCTTTTTGTGTCCGGATTCATTAGAGCCCGTCGTCCTCCGCGGCCGCCTCACAAGGGACGCATGGCGTCTCTTCCTCTTCCGGCGCGGCCGGCTCTTCCCCGCCGCTCTCGTCCATGACCCGCTCCTGCTCCAGAGGGGCCTCCGGATATCGGGGCGCCGTGTCCGGCTCCTGCGCGGGTTCTTCTTCGGTGGCCGGCGGAGCGGGTGGCTCCTCGACAGCCGGAGGAGCAGGCGGTGAGGGCGGCGAGATCGTGTAGCCCGCCCGCTTAGCAAAGGCCCGCATTTCCCGCAGATACCGCTCCATGTCTTCCGGGCGGATGGCTGTATTCATCGTGCGTCAGCTCCTTTTCAACCTGTCCGGGCCTTGGGCTTGTCGGCAAGTCCAAATCCCGCGTGGTACAGTATATGCGGAGCCATCGCAAAAAAGACAGGGTTTCGTCCCCGATCAGCGGCGGGGCGGCGTCTCTTTCCCCGCCGGCGTCGGCACGGGCAGCAGGCGGCGCCTATCCCCGTCCAGCTGCTTATCGATAAACTGAAAATCCAGTGCCCGTTCGTATTGGCCGGTCAGCGCCCGCTCCCGGAACTTGGCCAGGACGACAGACAGGCCGGAGGCCCCCCGTCCTGTGCGTCCCGCCCGGTGGAGATAGTCCAGTGGGCTTTCCGGCAGGGTGACGTGGAAAATCATGTCCACACCCTCCACATGCAGGCCGCGGGCCGCCAGATCCGAGGCGATCAGCAGCGGCGCTTCCCCGCCGGCGAAAGCGGTCAGCGCCCGCTGCCTTTCCAGCTTTTTCTGGGAGCCGGACAGGCTCTGAGCCTGCAGCCCCGCCCGGCGCAGCTTGTCCGCCGCCCGGCTGATTTCCTCCGGTGTGTTGATGAACACAATGGCACGCCGGGGCCGGAGCACCCGCAGCAGATCGGTCAGCACGTCCAGCTTGTCCCGGCTGCCGGTGGCCACCCGGATATGCTCCACCGTCTCAGGAATCCGGAACCGGGGGGCGGTGCGCAGGATCACCGGCTCCTTGGCCAGCGGTGCCGCCCGCTTTTGAATCTCCCGGGACACGCTGGCCGACGCCATCACCACCTGGATGTCCCGCAGGCAGCATTTGAGCACTGCCTCCACGTCCGCCCGGTTGGCGTCGTCCAGCAGCTTGTCCACCTCGTCGAGCACCACGGTCTTGGCCAGGTGGGCGGGGATTTTTTTCTTGCGGATGAGCTCCAGCATCCGGGTGGCGGTGCCAACCACGATCCGGGGCTTGCTTTTCAGTCGCTCCACCTGATTGGCCAAGCTCACGTCCGCGAACACCGGTACGCTCTTTACCGGCAGCCCCGCGTTTTTTGCCAGCAACTCCACCTGCCGATGCACCTGCATGGCCAGCTCCCGCGTGGGGGTCAGCACCAGCAGCCGGCCGTCGGGATCCGCCCGGGCCAGAAAGGGTAGCAGATAGGCCAGGGTTTTCCCCGTCCCGGTTTCCGACTGGATAAGTGCGTCCTTCCCCTCCAGCAGCAGGGGGATGGCCCGTTGCTGAACGGGAGTGGGGGCGGTGATCCCCTGCGCGGCCAGCCCGGCGATCAGCGGGGCGGGCAGCCCCAGTTCTTCAAAATTCATGTACGTCCTCGATTCTCTGCCGCCCAAAACGGCCTGTTTTTACCAGTATACCCAATCGACCGCGATTGTACAAGAGACATCCCCCCCCCCGGCGCACCCTGCCCGATACGCCAAGCGGCTTGTCCCCGTTCAACCGGACACACATTTGGTGAACATTTGCCCACATCCGCCTTTTTTATTGCCAAAAAAATCTTGACTTTATTTAAGTATATAGCTATATTATTAGATAAAATAAGCAAAAATCAATTGAAAATGAGGAGATGCTATGCGTAATCGAAGCTCCCTGGTCGCATTGGCACTGGTCGTTCTCTGCAGCGGTATTCTGCCCGGATGTGGCAAGCCGCCGACAGACGTTCCCTCACAGCCCGAACTGGCGTGGCAAACGGCGTCCACCGCTTCCGCCTCGTCGGGGACGACCGTGTCGGCATCGCCCCCCTTTTCTTCCACGTCCGCGGCGACTTCACCGGTGGAAACAATACGCTCGTCCGCCCCCTCCAAAACACGAACCGCCTCCGCCTCGCCCACGACTGCCAAGCTCCCGCCGGATCCCCAGAAGGTTCCCCTGGGATTTCTGGGGGTGCCTGTTTTCAGCATGGCGGAAAGCCGGAGCTGGTATTTCTTTGTCCATGCCTCCACCGTGTACCATGTCAACAAGGCCGCCCTGGATCGGGCGGTAAAGACAGAATGGGTTTCTCCCGATAATCTGGTCGCGCAGGGGGACTGGCTGTATCTCTCGGCGGACGGGGATTGCTCCAGCCGGATTTACCGCTGCCGGTTCAACGGTTCACAAATTCAGGATTTGGGCGAGAAGGCCTACAACGCGGCGTTCGCCGTGGAGGGCGACTGGATATATACCATCGCGCAGGGGGCTGTCGTCAAAAAAAGGCTGGACGGAACGGATCAGACCGTTGTCGCCCCCTTGCCGGCCAAAACCTTCCCGCTGTATACCTTCTTGGTTTGTGAGGGCTGTGCGTACTTTACCGCCCGCAATGAAGACAAAACCATCTGCCAGCTTTTCCGGGTGGATTTGCGTACCGGTCGGATCGCCGCCATTCGAACTTGGAACGTCTCGGCAGACATCTCCTGTCCGGAGCGGCTGGTGGAGGACGAGGGCTGGCTGTACTATCAGGAGCCGGGCCGACACGACACGAACAGCCGCCAAGTGATGCGCCTGCGTCTCGACGGAACTGACGAGAGCGGGGTCTGCTATGGCTGGCCCCAGCCGCACAAGGGGCGCGGGTACTGCCTGCGACCGGAAGGCGGCTTGGCCGTCTTTGATCTCGACAATCCGCAGAATGTTAAACCGCTGGTAACCGCAAGCGCCATTCCCGATGGGATCGTTTCCGGCGGAGCGGCGAATCTGAGCTGGTCATATGCCGGCATTTTTGACGATTGGATTTACTACCAGGTCACCTCTTTGAAAGCCAGCCGTCCGCTTATCAACGGACGCATCCGCCCCGACGGTACCGGAAACGAGATTCTCTGCATCTTTCCCGCCTAGGCGGATCAGGCCGGCGGCATGGCTATCTGCCGGCCCTCATGGTTTAACGTATAATCCTTATAATAGATCATTTCAGACACCGGCAGGAACGTATATCCCTCCGCCGTCAGCTTTTCGAGGATTTGCGGCAGGGCGGCGGGGGTGTTTTTGGCCGCGTTGTGGAACAGGACGATGGAGCCGGAATTCACCTGCTTGGTCACCCGGCTGACGATGTCCGCCACCGGCGGATCCTTCCAGTCCAGAGAATCGACGTCCCACTGGATCACGTGCATGCCCAGGGTGTCCGCCGTCTCGATCAGGGCGTTGCTGTAATCGCCGTAGGGCGCGCGGTGGAGGGTGGGCCGCACCCCGGTGATGGCCTGAATCTTGTCGTTGCAGCGGTTGATTTCCTCCAGCATCCTCTCCCGGGACAGCTTGGGCATGTTGGGATGGCTGTCGGAATGGTTCATGATTTCATGCCCCGCGTCGAACAGGGCCTTGACCGAATCTCCGCAGCGATCCACCCACTCTCCCACCACGAAGAAGGTGGCGCGCACCTTGTATTTTCCCAGAATCTCAATAAGCTGTTGGGTGTCCTCGTCCCCCCAGGCCGCGTCGAATGTCAGGCTGACCACCTTGCCCGGCCGATCGGTGCAGTAAATGGGCAGCCGGCGCTGAGCGGCCGCCGTGGCGTTGGCATAGGCGTAGGGGAGCGCCGCCGCCGCTATGACGATCAGCACCGCCGCCAGAAACAGGGCCAGGAGAACAAAAGCCGCGTGGCGCTTGGTCCATACGGCATATGGCTTTTTTCGGGTCATGAACCTCACCCTTCCGGATTTTCACGGCCCACTCAGGGCCTATCCCATCTATATGCCGAAGGGCTTGGCCGTTATCCATCCGGGAACGCCTCCGTCACAAAAAACATGTCGGAAGGCAGCCGGCGCGGCTTCCCGTCTGAAAACCCGAACCACACCTCACAGGCCGCTGTTAGCAGCGGCCTGTCAGCCTGTCAAAGAAGTCGCCGAAAGGCGGCTTTTTTGGTAAAATGGAGTAGGGTGAGAAAAGATGTACGAGAGAGAAAGAGACGGACGGCGGGAAGTAGCGGTAACGGATATAGAAGCATTAGTGCCGGAGAATCATCTGGTAAGGAAAATAGAGAAGGTGATGGACTACGAGTGGATCTATGAGCGGGTAGCGCCATACTACAGCGCAGCCAAAAATGTAAGGCCGGGGACAGACCCGGTGGTACTGGTGAAAATGGTGCTGCTCCAGCACCTGTTCGGGATCCCGTCGCTGAGGCAGACATATCAGCGGGCATGTGATACAATATCGTACCGATGGTTTCTGGGATATGGGCTGTTGGACAAGCTCCCGCACTTTGCGACGGTAAGCTATGCGTTTTGCCGGCGGTTTCCGGAAGAACTGGCGACGGAAATCTTCGAGCATATACTGAACAAAGCGCTGAACAACCACATGGTGGACAGCAGCATGGTATTCATAGACGGGACGCATATCAAAGCAAGCGCCAACAAAAAGAAATACCAGAAGGAACAGGTGGCAAAGGCTGCCCGTGTGTATGCCAAGCGGCTTCGCGAAGAGGTCAACGAGGAGAGGATGAAGCTGGGGAAAGCGCCAGTGGAAGAAGAGGACGAGGATGACGACAGTCACGGGGACGGCGGAACAACGGAACAGGTGGTATCGACAACGGATCCGGAATGCGGGATGTACCACAAGGGAGAGCATGAAAAGCAGTTTGCCTATGAAGCGCACACGGTATGTGACCGTCACGGAATGGTGTTAGGGGTAAAGGTAACAGCGGGGAATGTCCATGACAGCGTGGCATGGGACAGTGTGTATGAGCAGGTAACCAGTCGATTTCCGGAAATCCAGTATGTGACAATGGATGCAGGCTACAAGCAGCCATGGATCGCGAAGCGTATTTTAGAAGACGGCCGGCTCCCCATTCTTCCGTACACCCGCCCCCACGGAACACGACGGGAAGGGTTTATGCCATGGGATTTTTCCTATGACGAAAAAAACGACCAGCTGATCTGCCCACAGGGGCAAGTTCTCCGGCATACCACCACCAACAAAGAGGGCAAACGGCTATACCGCAGCACCCCGAAGGTTTGCCGGGACTGTCCTTGCCGAAAGGAGTGCGGGGTCAATGCCAATGGGCAGAAGGTGATATATCGTCACATCTGGCAGGAAGCATTGGATTTAGCGGAGCAACTGCGCAAAACCCAATTGGCGAAAGACATTTACGCCATGCGCAAGCAAACCATCGAGCGCGTTTTTGCCGATGCGAAAGACAAACACGCCATGCGTTATACTCACCACAGAGGCTTGGCCCGCGTTACGCAATGGGTCACGCTTAAGTTTGCTGCCATGAATCTTAAAAAGCTGGCTTTATACCGCTCCCGGCACTACTCCCCTTTCTTCTTTTCCTTCTTCTTTCCCGCTTTTTTCTCCAAAAGGAGGGAGCAACCCCTTGCTTGTTCCCTCCTTCTTTGACAAGCTGACAGGCCGCTGTTAGCAGCGGCCTGTTTTTACATGAAATAGGTGACTTTTGTGCAAGTTCCCGGCAGGATCCTCCCTTTACAAACCCCGGCGAACCGCTATAATGAAGGAGAAAGGGGGAGGGACCATGGCGGCAATTCATGACCTTCCGGCCGGCGCGCTGCAAAAGCTGTCCGCCGAATTCCTGACGGGCGGGCACACCCGCCTGTGGGAGGGCTGGGGCGCGGCGGACGTGGTGCCGGGCTATAACAAGCTGTATTATCTGCGGCAGGGCCGCTTCTCCATCCAGGTGGACGGCGTGGCGTATACGGGCCGTCCCGGCCAGCTCTTCCTGCTCCCCTGCAACTCCACCCAGACCTATTCCGCCGACCGGGAGCCGGCGGCGGAGAAATACTGGATCCACTGTTCCTTCCCCTGCGGGGACAAGGACCTGCTGGAGCTGGTTTCGCTGCCCCTGTTCGTGGAGGCGGAGGACGCGGACTATGTGGAGTGGCTGTTTGCCCAGATCCTGGAGACCGGAAACGCCATGAACCTGGAGGGGCTGCTCCGCCAGAAGTCCCTGCTGCTGACCCTGTTGGCCTATTACATCGAAAAGGCCGGCGTCGCCATGCCGGTCTGTTCCCGGGACGAACGCTTTTTCGCCGTCATGACCTACATCGAGGAGCATCTGGCTGACGACATTTCGGTGGAATCCCTGGCCGGCGTGGCGCATTTTCACCCGCATTATTTTATCCGCTATTTCCGCCGTCTGACCGGCCGCTCCCCCGGAGACTACATCGCCGACACCCGGATCGCCCGGGCGCGCCGCCTTCTGCAGGAGGACGAACGGCCGATTCAGGAGATCGCGTGCATGACCGGCTTCAAAAGCGCCGGTTACTTTTCCCGGCAGTTCAAGGCGCGCACCGGCTATTCCCCGTCGCAGTACCGCGCGACGGCCCGGCGGCGGTGCGGCACCGGCGAGGTGGAAAAGGAGGGACAGCCATGATTCCATCCCCTGAGACATTGGCCCGGCAGATGGCCGAGACGCTCGAGACTTATCCCCGCACCCGGCGGCTGGACGCTTTCGAGCCGCCTGGCTACCCCCTCCAGCGCGCCCTGCTGCTGGAAGGGCCGCCCGTGGACGGCCGGCCCACCGGTGCCTTTGCCTACCTGGGCATCCCGACGGGGCCAGCGCCCGTCCCGGCCGTGGTGCTGGTTCACGGCGGCGGGGGCGTGGCCTTCCCGCAATGGGTCGATGAATGGAACCGCCGGGGCTATGCGGCTATCGCCTTCTGCCATACGGGCTATCGGCCGCCGGACGGCGGCGATCCCCTGCCCGAGACCGACGCCGGCTGGACGCGGGAGCCGCTGCCCGGCTGCTCCTGGCTGCCCGGCCCGGACAACGACAGCATGGAGCACACGGCCGGGCCGCTGGAACGGCAATGGATGTTCCACGCCGTGTCGCTGACGATCCGGGCGCACAATCTCCTGCGGGCGGATCCGCGGGTGGACGCCGGGCGGATCGGCCTTGCCGGCATCTCCTGGGGCGGGGTCGCGGCCTCCCTGGCGCTGGGATACGACCGCCGCTTCGCCTTCGCCGTGCCGGTCTACGGCAGCGCCTGCCTGGAGCGCAGCCTTACCTGGATGGGCCCTATTTTCTCGCAGCCGGACACCCGGTCGCTCTGGTCGGCGGCGGATCGGCTGGGCGAGGTGACCACCCCCGTGCTGTGGCTGGGCTGGTCCTCCGACACCGCCTTCTCCGTCCAGGCGGGGGACGCCTCCTGTGCTCTTTCGCCACGGGGCGAAAGAGCCCTGATCGAGCACATGGGGCACAATCATCCGCTGGGCTGGGGCCGGCCGGAGATTTACCGGTTCGCCGACGCGGCGGTGCGGGGCGGGGAGCCTCTCGTCCGGTTCGGAGAGCCCGTCCGGGCGCGGGACGGCCGGCTCCTCTGCCCCATCGCGCCGCCCGTCGACGCGCGGGAGGTCAGCGGCCGGCTGGTATATATCCGGGAGCCCATGACCTTCGGCGTCCCGCCCGTCTGGGAGTCCCTCCCCTGCGCCTTGTCGGCAGGCATGCTGGCCGTCCGGCCGCCGGAGGACGCCTGCGGCGGCTATCTGGAGGCCGCCGCCCGCTGCGGCGATACGCTGTACCTCAGCACCACCCGTTTTTTTGAGAAAACCGAACAGGAGGGTTTTTCATGGATTTGAAGGAAAAGCTGCGCCTTAAAACGGCGAACCCCGCCAGCGCCGCCCCGGTCAAGCTGGCCTTTTTAGGGGACAGCGTGACCCACGGCTGCTTTGAAATCATCGAGAAGGCGGCCGGCTGCTTCGACTGCGTGTACGATCAGGACGCGGTCTATCACAATCGTCTGCGCCGGCAGCTGGCCGCCGTTTTTCCGAACTGCCCGGCGACGATGATCAACGCGGGCATCAGCGGCGGCTCCGCTCAGCAGGGGGCGGAGCGTGTGCGCCGGGACGTTATCGAGGCCGGCCCCGACTTGGCCGTGGTCTGTTTCGGGCTCAACGACGCGCTCCAGCCCGATGGCCTGGAGGGATACCGGAAGGGCTTGTCCTCCATTTTCCGTCAGCTGAAGGAGGCCGGGATACAGACGCTGTTCATGACGCCAAACATGATGTGCACCGCCGTCAGCCCACAGATCCCCGCGGGCTGGCAGCGGGAGACGGGCGAGGCCTGCGCCGCCGTTCAGTGCGGCGGCACGATGGATCGGTTTATGGACGAGGCCCGGGCGCTCTGCGCCCGGGAAAAAGTGCCCGTGTGCGACTGCTACGCGGACTGGAAGAGACTGGAGGCGTTGGGGGCGGATATCCCCTGCCTGCTGTCCAACCATATCAACCACCCCACCCGGGAGATGCACGCGCTGTTCGCGGCCCGGCTGTTCGAAGCCATCATATTGTAAGGAGGCCTGTTATGCTGCAGATACACCGGCTGCGCCTGGATCATGGAGCACTGGAGGGGGAAAACCGCCGGCGGGTGACCAACAACCCCACCCCCTGTTTTTCCTGGGCTGCGGCGGCGGACGGAAAAGAACGGCGGCAAGCCGCCTGCCGGGTGACGGTTTCCAGCGGAGCGAGCCCGCTGTGGGACAGCGGCTGGATCGAACAGGAGGCCCAGGAGCTTCGGTATGCCGGCCCGCCCCTTCCCGCGGAACGGCGGATCGCTTTCACCGTTGAAATCCGGGACGCCTGCGGGGAACAGAGCCCGCCCGCCTCCGCCTGGTTCTACCTTTCCGCGTTGCCGGGCCTCCCGGCAAACTGGATCGCCCCGCAGGAGGATGTGCCGGGCCGCCCGCTGTATTTCCGCCGCCGCTTTGCCGTGCGCCCCGGCCTGGAGAGCGCGGCGCTGTACATCTGCGGCCTGGGGTACCACCAGGCCGCGCTGGACGGCGTCGACTTGACCGACGCGGTTCTCGACCCGGCGGTGACCGACTATTCCAAACGGGTTTCCTATGTATTTCTGCCCGAGCTGGAGGAAAGGCTCGGGCCGGGGGAGCACTGCCTGAGCGTTGTCGTGGCCGAAGGCTGGCGGCGCAACGAGGGGCCGTATCTCCGGTGTATCGGGGAAAGGGCCATCCCATTTTTCGGCCGGCCCCAGCTGTCCGCGCTGCTGCGCCTTGGCTATGCCGACGGAACGGAGGAGACGGTGGAGGCCGACGAAAGCTGGCTCTGCGGGACGGGGGAGATCGTCAGCGCCCATCTGTTCAACGGCGAGACCACCGACCGGCGCCAGGCCGTCCCCGGTTGGAACCGGGCGGACGGGGAGCCGAAGGAATTTCAGCCGGCGCGGCGGGTGCCGCCGCCCGGCGGCGTCCCGGAGGTCATGGAGCTGGAGCCCATCCGGGAGCAGGAGCGGGTTCCCGCCCGCTCGGTCACCCCGCTGCGGGACGGGGTGTCCATCGTGGATTTTGGGAAAAACCTGGCCGGGGTCTGCCGCCTGAAGCTGCCTGACCGGCTGCTTCCCGGGCAGGAGATTGTGCTGGAGCACATGGAGTTCCTGGACGAGGACGGCGACCTCTATCTGCCCACCCTGCGGGGAGCCCGCTGCCGCGATACCTATATCGCCGCCGGGGACGGACAGGATCCGGCCTTCTGGCAGCCCCGTTTCACCTATCACGGGTTCCGCTACGCCCGGGTCACCGGCCTGCCGCTGGTGGATAAAGCGGATATCCAAGCGGTGGTTCTGCGCACCGACGCGGCGCCCGCCGGCGTTTTCACCTGCGGCAGCGGCCTGGTGAACGCCATCCAGGCCGCCATTGTCCAGACGGAACGCTCCAACATGCACAGCCTGCTCACCGACTGCCCGCAGCGGGACGAACGGATGGGCTGGCTCAACGACGCCACCGTCCGCTTTGAAGAAACCCCCTACAACTTCGACATCGGCCGCCTGTTTCCCAAGGTTATCCGGGACATTCTGGACACGCAGGAGGCCGATGGTTCCATCACCTGCACGGCCCCCCGGATTTACGGGGAACGCCCGGCCGACCCGGTCTGTTCCTCCTTCCTGGTGGCGGGGCTGCAGGCGCTGCTGCACACGGGCAACCTGGATATCCTGCGTCAGGCCTACGACGGCTTCGTGCGCTGGGAAGAGTGCCTGGAGGGACTGGCCGACGGGTATATCCTCCGCTACTCCCATTATGGTGACTGGGCCGGGCCGGTGTACGCCTGCGAGGGCGGCGACACCGACATCGACGCGGTGCGATCCCTGGAAACGCCCGGCGAGCTGCTGTCCACCGGCTATTTCTACTACAACGCCGTGCTGCTCGCGGATTTTGCCGGCCGGCTACAGCGCCCGCAGGACGCGGCGCGCTTCAGCGCCCTGGCCGCGTCCATCCGGGAGGCCATGCTGGCCCTCTGGTGGGACGGGAAGAGCGGCCGGATGGCCACCGGCTCCCAGGGCTGCCAGAGCTTTGCCCTCTGGCTCGGCATCCTGCCGGAGGAAGGGCGCGCCCTAGCGGCCCGCCGCCTCCACGAGGATCTGGTCCGCCGGGACTATCGGATCACCACCGGCAACCTCTGCACCCGGTATTTGATGGACGCGCTGACCGAAAACGGATACGTGGACGACGCGTGGCGGCTGATCACCCGGGAGGAATACCCCTCCATCGGCTACATGCTGCAGCAGGAGGCCACCACGATTTGGGAGCGGTTCGAGCTGAAAAAGACGCCGGGGATGAACTCTCACAACCATCCCATGTATGGGGCGGTGGGCTACTGGTTTTACGCCTATATCGCCGGGGTGAGGCCGACCGCTCCCGGCTTTGCCGAGGCGGACATCCGGCCGTTTTTCCCGGAAGCGCTGCAGTCCGCGAGCGCCGTGCTGGACACAGTGCGCGGCGAGCTGAGCGTGCGCTGGGTGAAGCGGTACGGGGCGGTGTGGCTGTATGTGACCGTTCCCTTCGGTGTTCGGGCGACGGTGTATTTCGGGGAAAGCCCCGTACAGATTGGCAGCGGCAGCTGGACGTTTTCCCGCCCTCTTCCGCCCGCCTGATACGACGCAAAGAGGAGCAAGCCTGCGGCTTGCTCCTCTTTGCGTCAAAAAAAGCACGCATTTTTTCGCACTTTACAAGAATTTTGCGAAAAAAGCCGCACGCTTGACGCGTGCGGCTGTGCCGTTTCAGAACAAAATCGCACCGAAGTGCAGCGCAATGTCCTCCAGCAGATCCCGTTCGATTTCGCACAGAGAATCCACCAGCAGGCGGCCGGGGAACCGGAGAAGAACCGCGTCCAGCACCAGGGCGTCGTCGGTATAAATCATGATGGGCAGGCGGCTGACCCGCGCGGCCTCGAGCAGCACGGGGATGTCCTCCATCTCCGCCACATGCACCCGCGCCGCGGTATACGCGTCCTCCGCCTCGATGAAGGCGTCGGCCAGGTTGCTGTCGCAGGGAAGGGGCGGGGAAGGCTCCGGGTCGTCCCCTAAAAAGAAGGCTTCCTGCTCCCCGGCGGCGGCGTGACCGTCCACCTCGGGAGAGCCGATGACGGGAAACCGGTCGAGCAGGCCCCGCAGCACCGCCATATGCTCCGGCAGGGTGCCGCAGCAGCCCCCTACCACGGCCGCGCCGGCCCCCAGCAAATCCGCCATGTCCTCCGAAAACTGGAGGGGGGACAGTGTGCCGCCGTCCGGCAGAGTGGCGCTGGGCTGGGCGATCAGGGGCACCTGCGCATAGGGCAAGGCCTCCTCCAGCTGTTCCCGCGCCGCCGGTATCGAGCAGCAGTTGACCCCCACAGCGGCGGCGCCCAGGGCCTGCAGGGTGATGACGCAGGGCAGCAGGCACGCCCCGGACAGGGTACGTCCTTCCTCGTCCACCGCCATGGTGACAAAAACCGGCAGGCCGGTGGAGCGGGCGGCCAGCAGGGCGGCCCGCGCCTCATTTAGGCTGGTCATGGTTTCGACAAGAAGGAGATCCGCCCCCGCCTCTTTGAGGGCGATCGCCTGCTCCTCAAAGATGGCGACGGCCTCCTCCATGGAGAGAACCGGCTCATCCTCCTCGCCATAGGGCTCCAGCCGGCGGCCGGTGGGCGACAGATTGCCCGCGATTTTGCACCCCGGAGCCGCCTGGCGACTGAGGGCGACCAGGCGGCGGTTGATCGCCGCCGTCTGCTCCGCCAGGCCGAAGGCGGCCAACCGGGCCCGGTTGGCCCCGAAGGTGGGGGCGGTAATCACGTCGCAGCCGGCGGCCGCGTACCGCCGCTGCAGCTGCAGCAGGGCTTCCGGGTTCTCCAGTATCCATTGTTCGGTACAGGCGCCGGGTGGCATGCCGGCGGCCAGCAGGGCCGTGCCGGTGGCGCCGTCCATCAAGAGCCTCATGGTCGGTTCCTTTCGATTCACAGAGATTACATACTCTCCGGCGCGCCGATTTTCAGGAGATCCAGCGCGTTGCGCAGGGTCACGCGGGTGGCGTCGCACAGGGACAGCCGCGCCTGCATGAGGGACTCCTCCTCCCCCAGGACATGGCAGCTGTTATAAAACTTATGGAACAGGGTGGCCAGTTCCGTGCAGTACCGGGTGATGCGGGAGGGATCGTAGTCCTTGGCGGCCTCCACGATTTCACCGGTATAGCCGGCCAGGTGACGGATAAGCGCCTTCTCCTCCGGGGCGGCGAGCAGGGCCAGTTCCTCCGGCGTACAGGGCCGGGGCGCCGCCCCCTCCCGCTTGAAGATGGAGCAGATACGGGCATGGGCATACTGAACGTAGTAGACCGGGTTGGAGGCCGACTGCTCGATGGCCAGATCCAGGTCGAAATCAAACTGGGAGTTGGCCTCCCGGAGATTAAAGTAGAAGCGGGCGGCGTCGATGGGGATTTCCTCCAGCAGGGTGACCAGGGTGATGGCCTTGCCCGAGCGCTTGGAGGCTTTGACCACCTCGCCGTCCCGGATGAGGCGCACCATCTGCATCAGCACCACGTCCAGGCGGGCGGGATCGACGCCCAGAGCTTGCAGCGCCGCCTTCAGGCGGGGGACGTATCCGTGATGATCCGCCCCCAGCACGTCGATGGCCTTGTCGTAGCCCCGGGTGACCAGCTTGTTGTAATGGTAGGCGATATCCGGCACCACATAGGTGAAAAAGCCGTTGGAACGCCGCAGCACGAAATCCTTGTCCGCGCCGAAATCGGTGGCCTTGAACCAGACGGCGCCTTCGCTTTCGTAGGTATAGCCCCGCGCGGTCAGCAGCTCCACCACCTTGGCAGCCTCCCCGTTTTCGTGGAGGGTGGATTCCCTAAACCAGCAGTCGTAATGGATGCGGTAGGTGGCCAGATCCCGCTCGAGGCCGGCCACGTTCAGAGGCAGGGCGTAATCCACCAGGGCCTGGCGGCGCTCCTCCTCCGAAGCGTCCACATAGCGGTCGCCGTGGATGGCCGCGAAGGCCTTGGCGTGCTCCACAATATCCTGGCCGTGATAGCTGTCCTCCGGCATCTCGATCCCGTCCCGGTAAAGCTGGAGATACCGCAGCTCCAGGGACATGCCGAATTTATTGATTTGGTTGCCGGCGTCGTTGATATAGAATTCCCGGCTGACCTGGTAGCCGGCGCGCTCCAGCACAGCGGCCAGGCAGTCGCCGATGGCCCCGCCCCGGGCGTTGCCGATGTGCATGGGGCCGGTGGGGTTGGCGGAGACGAACTCTACCAGCACCTTTTTCCCCTGGCCGTAGTCGGAACGGCCGTAATCCGCCCCCTTGGCCAGCACGTCGGCCACCGCCGCCGCGTAAAAGGAAGGGGCCAGGAAGAAGTTGAGGAAGCCGGGGCCCGCCACCTCCGCCCGCTCGAGGAAGGTACCGGCCAGATTCAGATGAGCGGCGATGGTTTCGGCGATTTTCCGCGGGGACTGGCGGAAGGCGCGGGCGGACACCATGGCCACATTGGCGGCCAGATCGCCGTGACTCCGATCCGCGGGGATTTCAATGACAAAGGCGGGAATGGGCTCGCCGGGCAGCTCGCCGGCGGCCACGGCCTCCCCCAGGGCGGCGAGGATGGCCTCCCTCAGCTGTTCGTTTGCTTGCGTGACGACAGTAGACATCTGGTTTTTTCTCCTTCTCCGGCGTTTTCTGCGCGGGAAGCCCGCAAACCGCCGCCCCCCGCCGGAGGAACGGTCGGACTTTTTTAAACCTCGTGCGGCATGGATCAGGCCCCGGCCGGGCGGACGGAAATCCGTACGTCGTGACGGCCGGTGACGCTGCCGTTCATGTCCAGCGTATAGCGGAAGCCCAGCCGGCCGCCCTTCTCGGTCAAATCCACCGACAAATCGTCGGTGTAAGCGCCGATCATCAGGTTGCCGTACGGGGTTTCGTAGCTGTTGAGGTGCCGCTTGCCCTTTTCCAGCACCAGCAGGCTGGTCAAGGAACCGCTGCGCTCCAGCATCACCTGCCCAGGGGCGATGTGCAGGGTGGTCATGGCCCCTTCCAGGCCGGTGACCGAGGTCTCCTCATACCGCAGGCGGTAGCCGTCCGCGGTGGGCTCCAGGGTGCCGTCGGTGGTCAGCTCGATGGTGTCGCTGTCCCCGTCCAGCTGCTGAACGCCGACAATGGAAATCAAAACATCCATGTATGTTCCGGCCTTTCTTATGCGCTCCTACCTGCCGGGGCGGACAAGCGTGGGTTCCCCGCCGCCCAGCAGCTTGCTAGTGTTCTTATTTTAATAAAGAGTCGATATCCACCCGCTCGACATCGTCCTCCACCTCCCGGCCCAGGAAAATCCGGGCCACATGGGAAAAATCGTCGGGACAGTCGCTGACATAGAAGCGGCAGGTTCCTCGCTTTTTGGTAAGGTTGAGGGCATCGTCCGCCTCCAGGGAACGGGCGCAGGCCAGGGCGGTTTCCCGCCCTGCGTCGATAAGGGCGACCTCATCGCCCAGTTCCTCCGACAGAAAGGGGGCCAGCAGGGGAAAATGGGTGCAGCCCAGGATGAGGGTGTCGATCCCCTCGGCCTTTAACGGCTGCATATAGCGGTGGACAATGGCCCGGGCCACCTCGTCCCCCGGCTCGATCCAGCCGTTCTCCACCAGGGGCACGAACAGCGGGCAGGCCGCGGCGAAGACCTGGGCGGCGGGCCGCGCCGCCTCGATTCGCCGCTGAAAGGCGCCGGAACGGATGGTGGCGCTCGTGCCGATGACCCCGATGCGCCCCGACCGGCTCGCGGCCAGAGCGGCGTCGGCCGCCGGCTCTACCACCCCGCAGGCCGGCACCGGCAGGCGTTCCAGCACCCCAGGGGCGGTGGAACTGACGGTGCCGCAGGCGGCGATGATCCGCTTGACCCCGCCGCCCATCAGAAAGCGGCAGTCCTGCTCGGCGTATTTCTCGATGGTTTCCCGGCTGCGGGTTCCGTAGGGCACCCGGCCAGTGTCCCCGAAGTATACGATATCCTCGGCGGGGAGCAGCTCGAGCAGACGGCGCACCACCGTCAGCCCGCCCAGACCCGAATCAAAAACCCCGATGGGGCGGTTATCCATGGCGGCGTTCCTTCCTTTCCGGCATAGCCGACGGTTCTCTTTCGCGACGGGGCTGTCGCCCTATCATATATATGAAAGGAATCAATGGTATATCATAGCATATTCCGAAAAAGAGTGCAACCGCCGGTTTGCGGATATATGGAAAAAAGGAAAAGGAGGAGGTTGCTGCACAATGCGGTCGCTCTTCCGACATTCGCCGGGAGAGCGACGATATACGCTGAGGGGCGCGTTGCAAAATCTTACATTTTGCAACGCGCCCCTCTCTTTTCCGACAAAAACGCCGCCTTTATTCCGGGCTTACCGGCGCTCGGCTTCCTTCAGCTTGGCTTTCGCGTCCAGCCGTTTATAGAGAACAAATTCCACATAGTTTAGGATCTCGTCGATTTCCGCCTCCGTGAATTTGGCCGGCAGCCGGATGTAATTGCGCGGCTCTTTATAAGGGGAGGGGTTGTCCGTCACCCCCACCAGATAATCCACCGAAACGCCGAAAAATTCCGCCATGGCAATTTTGATAATATCGGGCGGCTCGCTTTTATCCCGCTCATAGGAGGAAATGGAGTGTTTGTTAATATTCAGAACGCCCGCAAGCTCATCCTGCGTCAGTCCGGCGTCCTTGCGCAAATCCAAAAGCCGCTCGCCTATCAACCTGTGTCACCTCACTCAACCGCAACCTGGAACTGATTATAGAATAAAATTCGATTTCGATCTCAATAGTTGACAATTAAGACCACAATCGCGTATAATAGTAGAAAATTATTCGATTTTGAAGAAGGGGGGCATTTATTTTCTAAGTATCCATCCGCGAGGGCAGTCTCGCAACAATTGTGAAGTATTACCACGAATTGAAGGAAACTCGGTTTGGCAGATTCGCCTGTTTCGAAAGCGTCTGGCTTCCAATTCCGGTAAAGATAACAGAAGTGTACATTCCCTTATGGAAATAAAGCCATTGGCTTGACTTCGAGCAGGAAAACCGGTATAATTTAATAACCTTTCCTGGTTTTAATTTGCCAAAATTCAATGAAGTATATCTTCAATTGGAAGAGAAATAAATCAAGATGTGGTAAACTGTGAAGAAACGCCTTCTTTTGGTTTTTCAGAGGCGTGCCGCAGATTTCACGAAAAGTATGTGGAGAGAGAAGCATGCAGCAGGAACTGGCACTCAACGAGATTTTCTTCTCACTGAAAAAGCAGTGGAAATGGATAGCGGTCAGCACCGTTGCCGGTGCGCTGCTCGCGTTTGTCCTATCCGCCTTTATTCTTCCGAAAAAGTACACGTCTTCCCTCGATTTGTACGTGAACAACGCGGAACGGGCGGTCGGCAATGTCAACATCAACGACATCAACGCCTCTCAGAAGCTGGTCAACACGTACATCGTCATTTTGAAAAACCGGCAGATACTCGAGCAGGTAGCCGACAACGTCGGCGGTATCACCTATAAAGAATTAGCTAAATCGATTACCATGAGTTCGGTGGAGCAGACCGAGGTGCTCCGCATCTCGGCGGAAACCGGCGATCCGCAGCTGTCCGCCGCCATCTGCAACGAGCTGGCCGCCCTGGCGCCCGGCGTTCTGGAGCAGGTTGTCAAGGCGGGGAGCGTGGAGGTCATTGGCAAGGCTCAGGCGGCCAAGGCCCCCTCTTCCCCCAACACCAAGCGCAACACCTTGCTAGGCGCTGTGCTGCTGCTGGTTCTGTCCTGCGGCGCCACGATTCTCGTGTATCTGCTGGACAACACGGTCAAGGGCGAGGAGGATATCCGGCAGCGCCTCGACCTTCCCGTACTCGGGGAAATCCCCAGCTTCACCCCGGGAACCAAGGAGGTGCGCCGCCATGCTCGCTAAGAAGAAAGAAAATGTCAGCCGGTCGGCCGCGGCGCTGACCTCGAAAACACCCTTTCAAATCGTGGAGGCCTATAAGGCTATCCGGGCCAATCTGCTGTTCATGCTGTCCACGGCGGCGGAGAAAGCGGTCGTCGTCACCAGCGCCGAGCCCAGCGCGGGCAAATCCACCACCTGCTCCAACCTGGCCATCACCATGGCGCAGACGGGGGCCAAGGTGGTCATCGTGGACGCCGATATGCGTAAGCCAGTTCTGCACAAGATTTTCCGCGTCAGCAACAACAACGGCTTGTCCAAGCTGCTCAGCGGCTTAATCAAGCCGGAGGACTGCATCAACAAAAGCATTATGCCCAATTTGGATCTGATTAACGCCGGCCCCATTCCCCCCAACCCCTCCGAGCTGCTGGGTTCGGAGCGCATGGCCGGCCTGCTGCAGACCCTGTCCGCCTCCTACGACTACATTTTTCTGGATGCGCCGCCCATCAACGTGGTGGCGGATTCCTTGATGTTTCTGGATAAGACGGCGGGCGCCATTTTGGTGGCCAGGCAGAAGCAGACCCATTACGACGAGCTGCAGAAGGCGGCGGAGAGCATCCGCAACCTCCATTCCAGCGTTCTGGGGGTTGTCATCACCGATGTCAGCGAAACCAACAAGCCCTACGCCATGTATAAAAGCTATAAATACAAGAGCTATGACTACGAGTACAAGAAAGTCTGACGGGCCCCTCTGGGTCGATATCCACACCCACTGCCTGCCGGGGATGGACGACGGCGCGAAGGATCTGGAAACCTCCCTGCAAATGCTGCGTCTCCTGCGCAGGCAAGGGGTGGCAAAGGCCGCGCTGACCTCTCACTATTATCCCCACAAGGAATCTCTGGACTCATTTCTGAAGCGGCGGGAGGCGGCGTGGCAGCGGCTGCGCCCGCATACCGGCACGGAGGAATACCCGGAGCTGCTGTTGGGTGCGGAAATCTATGTGACCCGGGGACTGAGCGAGCAGAACCTGCGGCCTCTCTGCATCGGGAAAACCGATCTGCTGCTGCTGGAGCTTCCCCGACAGCCCTACAAGGCTTGGATCCTCGAAGAACTGCGCAACCTCACTTACGCCTTGGACATCATCCCGGTATTGGCCCATTTGGAGCGGTACCGTTCGTGGTACGCCTCCAAAGACTTTGCCGAGCTGTTATCCTTTGACGAATTCGTGCTGCAATGCAACGCCGGCGCCTTGCTGGATCGCAAGGATCGCGCCTTCCTGTACAGGCTGGCGGCCAAGGGGTACCCGTTTGTCATTGGCAGCGATACGCATAACATGACAACCCGTTTGCCGGATTTTCAAGAACCTTTATCCGCTATAAAGAAAAAGCGGAGGGGCCGGTTCTTTCTGAACAGCCTTCAAAAACAAGCGGAGGCGCTTCACCTCTGAAGACGGCACGGGTGGACAGGAGGAAGATAATTCTTATGCGGATAAAAGACGCGTTAGCCGACAAAGGAAGCAGCTATACGCGGGCGTCAGTCGCGACCTCAATGGTCGTCCCGGCCAGCCGTTCCGGATACGCCGCGGTTAAGCGCGTGCTCGACTGGCTTCTTTCGCTGATGGCGCTGATTCTGCTGTTTCCTTTATTCCTGGCGGTGGCGGTGGCCATCAAGCTGGATTCCAGAGGACCGGTCTTTTTCGTGCAGACCCGGATAGGAAAAAACGGAAAGCCTTTCTCTATGTATAAATTCCGCAGCATGTGTGTGGACGCGGAAAAGCAATTACACAAATTTGCGGCCATGAACGAACGGGACGGCCCCGTTTTCAAGATTGCCAACGATCCCCGGGTGACGCGGGTCGGCCGGTTCATCCGCCGGACCTGCATAGACGAACTGCCCCAGCTGCTCAATATTCTCAAAGGCGACATGGGCATTGTCGGCCCTCGGCCGGCCCTGCCGAACGAGGTGGCGGCCTATACCCCGCATCAGATGCTGCGGCTGCAGGCGACGCCTGGCCTCACCTGCTACTGGCAAATCCGCAAGGACGATAACACCACCTTCGCCGAATGGGTGGAGATGGATTTACAATATATACAAGATCAGTCATTTATGGTGGATCTTAAAATTATATTTGCCACATTTCGTATTGTTTTTACAGGGAAAGGCGCTTGTTAGTGCTTTTTATGCACCTGAAAGCAGCATCCCCACAGCAGGCCGACTGTAAAGCAAAAGGAACCGACAATCGCATACCACATAAGCCGCGCCCCTCCGTCTTTATCCATTTAATTGCTTTCCCTATAGTATATGTGCCAGCTATGGCAAACTATACGGAAATCTTTTTCCAGAGGGGAATCCTTCTAGGTTGTTCTGCTTATGCATCCGCATAAGCTTGACAATAAATATTATTTTAAGGGGGTAAAATCATGAAGAAATTGGTCACAATCGTATGCGCCATGCTGATGATGGCGGCTTTTGCGATCCCGACGTTTGCGGCGACCACGAAAGACGACATTATCGCGGAGCTGAAGGCCGGCGTTCAGGTTGGAGATAAAACCAAGGCGATTCCTGAGAAGTATATCGACGTCGCCGAAAAGTTTTTCGCCGCCAATGAACTGACCGACGAGCAGCTGGCTACCGCGCTTACGGAAGTCAAGGAAGCGAAGGAGCTGTGGGCCAGCACCGGCGAAACGGAATTCAAAAACATTCCGGCCGATGTGCAGAAACAGCTGCAGAACAAAGCTGCCGCCGCCGCCAAAAAGGTGGGCGCCACGCTGACCTTCGACGGCAAGACCATTTCGGTTGTGGACGCGCAGGGCAGAACCTACAGCGTCCTGGCAAAATCGAATCCCATCAAACCGACCGGCGCCGACTATACCATGTTGATTGTGGTTTCGGCGGCTGTTCTCGGCGTGCTGGGTTCCGTTGTTGTCATTTCCCGTAAGAACAAGCTTACTGGAGACTGCTGAATATGGGACAAGAGTTTCGTAAGAAGCTCAGGATAAACAGTGGGATAAAATTTGTATTTTATCCCATTGTTTTTTTCCTTTTGAGCGCCTTACTCGTCGTGGCCGCGCTGGGTCCGGTTCTCCGGCCGTATCTCGATATGGCGGATCTAGTGTTTCTCCAGCAGGCGCCGACGTTTAACAAAGAAGCCGCCAACATCTACCAGGGAGCCATACAGGACAAGGGCGGAACGCTGAAAAAAGACGAGGTCGTTTTTCCCTCCGAGGGGGAAACTTTCGGAAAAATCCGTATCGCTTCCGTGGGGATTGAGGCTTCCCTGATTTATGGGGACAATATAAAAAATATGCGCAAGGGCGTCGAAGTGTATTCCGGCACCTATCTGCCCGGCGAAGACCGAACGATACTTATCGGCGGACACAACAACACCCATTTCCGCACTCTGAAAAACGTGAAGACGGGGGATAAGGTGGAGCTCCAGACGAATTACGGCACCTATATCTACGAGGTGACCGGGTCCCGAATCGCCCGCTTTGACGATACCAGCGCCTACGACCTGACCAGGGCGGAAGAAAACCTGATCCTGTACACCTGCTACAATGAATCGAAAATCGGCGCCACCCCCAACCGCACGTTTGTCTACGGCAAATACGTGTCCGGCCCCAAAATCGTGTCGTGAGGAGATGCCCTATGGAGACCAATGCGTCTGTTTCAAAGCAAGCACGGCTTCGCGGCGGGATGGCCTGGATACTGTCCTTTTTGCTATGCCTGTTTTTGACGGTGCTGTCGCTGCTTAGCCTGCTGGAATGCACGCTGCTCAGCCCCGGCTTTCTGAAAAAGCAGGTGGATAAAAGCGCCTATACCGCGCATGTCATCGAGGACATGGAGGATATTTTCGTCTCCTATGGCATCAGCAGCGATTTCGACGAAGCCTTTTTCACCTCGGTGCTGACGGAGGAGGAGGTGCGGGCTGACATCTATGCCGAAATCGACCGGTTGTACGCGGCCGATGCGACTGGCGCGGACTACGACGCCTTCGAAAGCCAGCTGTATGACAAGCTGACGGCCAACGTCAAAGAGCGGAACCTGGAAATCACCGAGAGCGTCGATCAGGCCCTGCATTATCTGGCGCAGATGTGCGCCGAAACGTACCGGGAGGGGGTTGGCCTTCCCTTTGCGTCCTATGCCGCCAGCGCCCTGGCGGCGGCCAAAACGCCGCTGCTCATCGGCATCGCGGCCATGGCGGTTCTTTCGCTGTTTGTTTTGGGCTTTCTGTTCGCCCTACAGAAAAAGAACGGCTTTTTCCGCTACGCGATTTATGCGTGCAGCGGGGCCGCGGTAACGCTGACGGTGCTGGCGCTGGTGGTTCTGCTGTCCGGCAAAATCGAAAAAATTGGGCTGACCGGCAAGGCGCTATACTATTTGGTGACCAGCTACGCCACGCAGACGGTCATGCTGCTGTTTGTCGCCGTGGGTATCCTGCTCGCCGCCGTGCTGATTCTGGCCCTGCTATATGGGTTTTCCGTTAAAAGAGCCGTCCCGCCGCCAAAGCATTGACGAGGCGGCGAATCCGGGTGAAATAGTCCCCGGGTATTGACAGACGGCCGAAAACGCGTATCATAAGACATACAGATGATAGCTCGCAAAGGCGCAGAGTCAAATCTGCGCCTTTGTTTTTGCGGTTAGACCGCAGTGAGGAGTTGGCATGAAAAAGCTGCGGATCGCCGCTTGGATCGGGTTCGCCCTGGTGGCCGGCGCTATTTTTTATCTGACCACGCAAACACCGGAGGCCACCATCAGCGCCTCTCATTGGGCTACGGAGCATCTTCCGAGCTTTCTTATCGAGCCGAAATGGCCCGACGGCAGCGTGCTGCTGACCGCCAGACAAATGGCGCATATTTATCAGTTCTTCGCGCTGGGGCTCTGCGCTTCCCTGGCCATGCTGGGCTGTGCGCGGTTCTCCCCGACGGTACAGGCCTTGGCGGCGATGGCCATCTGCCTGGTTTGTTCGCTGGCGGATCAGACGCACAAGCTGTTTATTCCCGGGCGGGAGTTCGACGGCCGGGATTTGGTGTTAGACGCCGTGGGGTATGCCGCCGCCGGGTTTCTCGTCTTTTTTATCCGGTGGATCATAGTGAGAAAGCGGCGGAAATCGTCCGAAAAGACCGCTTCCGGCGAATCCAAAAATCCGTAAAAAACCCCGGTGTCCGATGGACGCCGGGGTTTTGTGTGGGGACGCGCGTCAGGCTTTCTTCACAACCGGAACCCAAATCTCGCTGCGGACGTCCGGTTTGGTGCCGTCCTCATCGAAATAGGCCTCAATGTCCGGCGCGTTGCCGAACTCGTAGCCCGAAGTGGGCAGCCATTCGGTGGCAATACGCTTCTGCATCTCCTGTATAGCGCCTGGCATGGGGCCGACGCAGGTGAACACCGCCCAGGTGGCGGCGGGAACCGTGAACGCCTCCATCCCCTCCGGTACGGGCTGGGAGGTCGGGGCGGCAATATAATAGTCGAACCGGCTGGTCTCCGTCATCGGCTCGCAGCAGACGCTGACCCCCAGCATGCCATGGGGTTCCCCGTCGATCAGGGGGCCGAGGCGGGCGATGCCGCCGCTGCTGGCCGTTTCGTTCCAGAACTGCGGGATCTGGGCGTAGCAGTTCCCGTTCTCCATGCTGGTGGGCAGCTTATACCCCACAATGCGGAAGGCTTCTTTGTCCACGAGTTTGTAATCCATAACGCTCGCTCCTTTGATTTGTACTTGAAAGGCGATCGCCGGATAGGCTTTGAGCGTCACGCCCTTTTCCCGGGCGGCGGTGGGGGTCACGCCATGGAACGCCTGGAAGGCGCGGGTGAATGCGGTAGGGGAATCGTAGCCATACTTGACCGCTACGTCGATCACCTTGTCTCCGCCGTTCTGCAAATCGACTGCGGCCCGGGAGAGCCGCCGGTTGCGGATGTATTCCGACAGCGGCACCTCCGCCATGTAGGAAAACATCCGCTGAAAATGGTAGGCAGAGCAGCAGGCCTTCTGCGCCGCCTGCGCATAGTCGATCGTCCCGTCCAGGTTATCCTCGATATACGTGATTGCCTCGTTTAAGCGTCTCAGCCAGTCCATATCGTTCTCCTTTACAAGTGACAGTATACCATCCGCGTCCGCCGTTCACCTCGCATTTTCTGCACGAATCTGCGAGCTATGGCTAACAGCCCGCCGGACAGAAAAAGCCGCCCGTTCCAAAGAACGGGCGGCTTTTTTGGTTCACCGAAGCTGCACTCAGCCTTCGCCGCGCATGCTGGCGAAGCACTCGCTGCAGTACACAGGCCGATCCTCGCGGGGCTTGAAGGGAACCTTCGCCTCTTTGCCACAGTTGGCGCAGATGGCGACGTGCATCTCCCGATCCGGCTTCGCGGCGGATTTGCGGGCGTCACGGCAGCTCTTGCAGCGCTGAGGCTCGTTCACAAAGCCTTTTTCAGCGTAGAACTCCTGCTCGCCGGCGGTGAAAATGAATTCGGCGCCGCACTCTTTGCAGATCAGAGTCTTGTCTTCGTACATGGATGTTACCTCGCTTTAAGATAAAAATTTTTGCCCTGCGACGGATTCGGACCGACACCTTTGAAAACCAACGCTCTCGTTAAGCTACCCGGGCATATGTATTACAACGGCGTGTACGACGCCGATATAATCCTAATAATCTTGACTGAACTCCCGCCAGATGCTGGCGTCCAGCTTTCGGCGCACACGCTGCAGGGCGTTATCCACCGTTTTGGCCCCGACATGAAGCCGGGCGGCAATCTCCTCATAAGAATATGCGCTCAAATACAACATCAGTACCTGATATTCCAATTCGGTCAAAACCGCTTTCAGCCTCTCCCGCATGCGGGCGGCCTCTTCCCTCTCCAGAAGCATCCGCTCTGGATCGGCTTGTCCATTCGGCAGTCCCTCGAAGTCCCCGTCGTCCCAGCTTTCCATGGCGGAGGGCGGGACATTCCTGAGCGATCCGGCCCGTTTGACAGCGGAGATAATCCGGTGCCGCACGCAGACCGACGCATAGGTGGCGAAAGACGCCGTACCGTCCGGCCGATAGGTCCCGACGGCGGAAAGCAGGCCGAGCAGCCCCTCCTGGGCCAAGTCCTCCGGTTCCAGCCACGGCCCGCGATAACGGGCGGCCAGCCCCAGCACCATGGGCATATGCCGGTGAACCAGACAAGCGAACGCGTCCTCGTCGCCCTTCCCCGCCCGCCGAGCCAACGCTTCGTCGCTCTGCTTATCGGGGCAGTCGCCTTCCTGGACGGCATTCACCAACGATCACCTCAACGCCATTGTGCGGATACGGACACTTCCGGAGCCATCCGGCAACAAACTTTTCTGAACATTCCCTAGTGTAACCGATCCCGAGCCAAATGTCAACACTTTTTTTCATAAAATTATTCAATGTGTTAAAAAAAGCCGGAATGTGTCGGATAAAATTCTGTTTTTTCAATAACGGGGAGGGATTTCCTGCCATTTCCGCCTGGTTAGGCCGATCAAACGGCTCCTTACCGATGGCGTTTTCCCACCGGAAAGGAGCCGTTTTCCCACAATATATTGCGTTTCAGGCCTGACGGATATACGCGTCGATAGAGGCGGCGGCCTGCTTGCCGGCGCCCATGGCGAGAATGACGGTGGCGGCGCCGGTCACCACGTCGCCGCCGGCGTATACGCCCTCGCGGGAGGTGCGCAGCGTGTCTTCCTCCACCACCAGGCAACCCTTCCGGTTCGCCTCAAGGCCCGGGGTGGTGGTGCGGATCAGGGGATTGGGGGTGTTGCCGATGGCGGGAATCACCAGCTGCACCGGCAGGACAAACTCGCTGCCCGGAATCTCCACCGGGCGGCGGCGGCCGGAGGCGTCGGGCTCTCCCAGCTCCATGCGGATGCATTTCAGACCGGTGACAAACCCCTTGTCGTCCCCGAGAACCTCCACGGGGGCGGTGAGGAAGCGGAACTCCACCCCCTCCTCCTTGGCGTGATGGATTTCTTCCAGGCGGGCGGGCATCTCCGCCTCGCCCCGGCGGTAGACGATGTAGACCTCCTTCGCGCCCATGCGGCGGGCGCAGCGGGCCGCATCCATAGCGACGTTGCCGCCGCCCACCACGGCCACGGCCTCCGCCTTGGGCACCGGGGTGTCGTAGCCGGGGCGGTAGCCCTTCATCAAATTGATCCGGGTCAGGAATTCGTTGGCGGACAGGACGCCCAGGTGCGTTTCCCCAGGAATCCCCAGGAAGCTGGGCAGGCCGGCGCCGCTGCCCACAAACACAGCCTCGTACCCCATGCCGAACAGCTCGTCCACCGACAGCACCTTGCCGATGACCATGTTGGTTTCGATATCCACCCCCATGGCCCGCAGTTTATCCACTTCCTTCTGCACAATGGCCTTGGGCAGGCGGAACTCAGGAATGCCGTACATCAGCACCCCCCCCGCCGTGTGGAAGGCCTCGAACACCGTCACGTCGTAGCCCAGGCGGGCCAGATCCCCCGCGCAGGTCAGGCCGGCAGGGCCGGAACCCACAATGGCCACCTTATGGCCGTTTTTCTCGGGACGGACGATGCTTTCCTGTCCGGAGGCCATATGTACGTCGGCGGCAAACCGTTCCAGGCGGCCGATGGCCACCGGCTCCCCTTTAATCCCCCGCACGCATTTGGACTCGCACTGATTCTCCTGGGGGCAGACCCGGCCGCAGACGGCGGGCAGGGCGTTGGTTTCGCCGATCTTTTGATACGCGCCTTCAAAGTCGCCGGAGGCGATGAGGGCGATGAAATCGGGGATCTGGACATTGACCGGGCAGCCGGACACGCAGGGCCGATGCTTGCAGTGCAGGCACCGCTGAGCCTCGTTGACGGCCATGTCCGCGGTATAGCCCTGGGCCACCTCCTCAAAGTTATGGGCGCGCACCTCTCCGGGCTGTTCCGGCATGGGGGTTTTGGCTGGCTGTTGATTGATGGGCATATGATTCCCTCACTTTTCGCTGAAACTGTATTCAAATACTCGACGGTTTTCAGGAGGTCCGGCTTTGATCGGCCTGGAACATCAGGCGGCATTCCGCCTCCCTCTCCCGGTACTGGCCCAGCCGCTTCATGGCCTCGTCCCAGTCGATCTGGTGGGCGTCGAATTCCGGCCCGTCCACACAGGCGAACTTGGTCTCCCCGCCCACGGTCAGGCGGCAGCCGCCGCACATGCCGGTGCCGTCGATCATGATGGGGTTCATGCTGACCACCGTTTTCACGCCGTACTTCTTGGTCACATCCGCCACCGCCCGCATCATGGGCAGCGGGCCGATGGCAATGACCAAATCGTACTTCTCGCCCGCGTCGAGCAGCTCCTGGAGCTTGACGGTGACAAAGCCTTTATGGCCGTTGGAGCCGTCGTCGGTCATGACAAACAGGCGGTCGCTGACCGCGGCCATTTCCTCCTCCAGCATGATGATGTCGGTGCTGCGGAAGCCCGCGATCATATCCACCTTCGCGCCCGCGGCGTGCAGAGCCTTGGCCTCGGGATAGGCGATGGCGCAGCCCACGCCGCCGCCCACCACGGCGACGTGCGTGAAGCCCTCGGTCTCGGTGGCTTTCCCCAAGGGGCCGACAAAATCCAGCAGGGCGTCCCCCTCCTCCAGGGTGTCAAGCAGCAGGGTGGTCTTGCCCACCTTCTGGAAGATGATGGTGACGGTGCCTTTCTCCGGGTCAGCGCTGGCGATGGTCAGGGGAATGCGTTCGCCGGTCTCGTTCACCCGCAGGATAACGAACTGCCCGGCCTTGGCCTTGCGGGCGATGAAGGGCGCCTCGATATCCATCCAGGTAACGGAGGGGTTGAGAGCGCGTTTATGGACAATGGTATACATGGTACGGTTCACTCCCTATACAGTGGCCCGCCGGTTTGCATCCGGTAAAATCCGACAATTCTCAGACGGGCCGTGTTACCCTTTTATCATAGCATTTTGCCGGTGGAAATGCAAGTTTCTTTCCAAACTGCTTCAAGTTGCAGCCGGCTGAAAAACCTGTTATGATAAGGGAAAAGGGGGCTTGTCCATGTGGTGGATGTTCGCTATCGGCTCTGCCGTGTTTGCCGCGCTGACCTCCATTCTGGCGAAAATTGGGATAGAAAACGTCAATTCCAACCTGGCTACTGCCATCCGGACGGTCGTGGTGCTGGTCATGGCGTGGGGAATGGTCTTCCTCACCGGCGCCCAGAGCGGTATCCGACACCTGACCCAGCGGAGCATGCTGTTCCTCGTGCTATCAGGACTGGCCACCGGGGCGTCCTGGCTGTGTTATTACAAGGCGGTCCAGCTGGGCAGCGTGGCCAAGGTGGCCCCCATTGACAAACTCAGCGTGGTCATCACCCTGATTCTGGCGTTTTTCGTGCTGCATGAGGAGATGAGCCTCAAAACCATTCTCGGCAGCGTGCTGATCACCGCCGGCACCCTGCTGATGGTGCTGTAGAACCGGCCCGCGCCGGCGAGGAAAGGGAGGAACCGTTTGCATGGCGGATGCCGTTTCTACCAAGCAGGCCTTGGCCAAGGGACTCAAGGCCACCCTGGAACATAAGAGTCTCGACCGGGTGACGGTGGGAGACATCACGACCTTCTGCGGACTCAACCGGCAGACCTTCTACTACCATTTTGAGGACAAGTACGCCCTGCTGAACTGGATCTACTACACCGAGCTGATGCTGCCGCTGGCCGAGGGGTCGGCCCCGGAGGACTGGCCGCGGCGGGTGGCCCGGATGCTGGATCGGATGCGGGAAGAGGGGGCCTTCTACCGCCGCGCCCTGCGGGGCGAGGGGCAGCGGGGCTTCGAGGCCCTGCTGACCGCCATGGTGCGGGAGCTGGCCGCCGGGCTGCTGGAGCAGGCGGATCGCCCTGGGGAAACGGCGGACAAGGCCTTTCTCGCGTCGTTTTTCGCCTACGGGGTGACGGGCATGGTGACGGCCTGGGTGCAGGACGGCATGAAGGAGCCGCCAGAGCAGGCGGCCGCCCGCTGGCAGGCGCTGCTGGAGAAGCTGGGACTGGTATAGGAAAGCGGGCGCGCCGATTGGACGCGCCCGCTTTTTATCGGACTGGCGTTCTCTTATGACTCCTCCAGCAGCGAGCCGTCGGTGGAGACCGTCGCCACCTGCCAGGGGATGCATTTGCCGCTGGCCTGCAGGGCGGTTTTGACCGCCTGGACGATGCCGCCGCAGCAGGGCACCTCCATGCGCACCACCGTCACGCTCTCGATGTCGTTGTGCTTTAGAATCTCGGTCAGTTTTTCGCTGTATGCCACCGGATCCAGCTTGGGACAGCCGATGAGGGCCACCCGGCCCCGGATAAACCGGCGGTGGAAGTCGCCGTAGGCAAAGGCTGTGCAGTCGGCGGCCACCAGCAGGCGGGCGCCCTGAAAATAAGGGGCCTCCGTGGGCACCAGGCGGATTTGTACCGGCCACTGGCTCAGCTCGCTTTCCACTGACGCCGGGGCGGCGGCGTCCTCCTGCCGGGGATGCGTGATCCGCTTGGACTGACTGCCGGGACAGCCGCAGGGCAGGGGCTGCGCCGCGGCGGCTTTATGCCGCTGGACGGCCTCCTCGTCGTAGGCGGCAGCCTCCCGCTCCTCGAACGAGATAGCCCCGGTGGGGCAGGCGGGCAGACAGTCCCCCAGCCCGTCGCAGTAATCGTCCCGCAGGAGCCGGGCCTTGCCGTCCACCATGCCGATAGCTCCCTCGTGGCAGGCGGCGGCGCACAGGCCGCAGCCGTTGCAGGCGTCCTCGTTAATGGTAATAATTTTTCGAATCATATAGCAGCTCTCCTTCTCGAATGGATGGGGATGCGGTTGACTTTCTGCTCCCAGTATAGTACACTGAGAGGGAACTGTCTGTTGGATTTACAACAATTATCGACATGAGGAGGAAACCGCTGTGAACGCCGATTGGAAAAGCGGCCCTCTTTTCGCGGGGATAAGCGAGGAGGGGGTCGATCAGGTGCTGGCCTGCCTGTCCGCCCGGCCCCGCCATTTCGATAAGCAGGCGATGCTGCTGCGGGCCGGCGACGCGCCGGTTATGGGCGTTGTCCTGGCCGGCAGCGTACACATCCTTCAGGAGGATTTCTGGGGCAACCGGTCGCTGCTTGGCCGGGCCGGGCCGGGGGATTTGTTTGCAGAGGCCTTCGCCTGCGCGGGCGTTTTGCGGCTGCCGGTCAGCGTGGAGGCCTGCGAGCCCACCGATGTGCTGCTGCTGGACGCGGGACGGCTGTCGGCGGTCTGCCCGGCCGCCTGTCCCCATCACACCCAAATGATACGGAACCTGCTGCGCCTGATGGCGGAGAAAAACGTGGGGCTGGCCCGGAAGGTGGAGCATATGGCCCGGCGCACCACCCGGGACAAGCTGCTGTCCTACCTGTCCGCCGAGGCGCGGCGCAGCGGCGGCAGCGCCTTCTCCATCCCCTTCAACCGGCAGCAGCTGGCCGATTACCTGGCGGTGGACCGCAGCGCCATGTGCAGCGAGCTGAGTCGGCTGCGGGACGAGGGGCTGCTGGATTTCCACCGCAGCGCGTTTGTGCTCCGGCAGGAGCTGGAAAGGATATAGCCTATGGAACGCACGCCGAAAATACAGGAACTGCGCAAAAAAGCCATGGCGCTCCCGCTGCTGCCGGGGGTGTACATCATGAAGGACGCGCAGAACGACATCATCTATATCGGGAAGGCCAAGGCCCTGAAAAACCGGGTCAGCCAATATTTCGGCTCGGACACCAACCATCCGGAAAAGGTGCGGCAGATGGTGGCCCGGGTGGATCATTTCGATTACATCGTGGTGGGCAGCGAATTCGAAGCCCTGGTGCTGGAGTGTTCGCTTATCAAGCAGTACAACCCGAAGTACAACATCCTGCTCAAGGACGACAAGGGCTATCATTACATCCGCATCTCCCCGCCCCCTTACTCCCGCATCAGCCAGAGCCGCCAGAAGCTGGACGACGGGGCGAAGTACCTGGGCCCCTTTGTCAGCTCCTACGCGGTGCAGCAGGCGGTGGACGAGGCGGTGAAGGTCTTCATGCTGCCCACCTGCAACCGCACATTTTCCTACGGCGGCAGCCGGGAGCGGCCCTGCCTGAACTATTACATCAAGCAGTGCTGCGCCCCCTGCTCGGGCCGGCTGAAGGAGGCGGACTACAACGAGCGGCTGAACCAGGCCATCGATTTTCTGACCAAGGGCAGCGCCAAGACCCTCAGCCTTTTGCAGCAGCAGATGGAGGAGGCGGCCGAGAACCTGGAGTTTGAAAAGGCGGCCCGGCTGCGGGACCGCATCAACGCTATCCACAAGATGAGCGACAAGCAGAAGGTGGTCATGTCCCGGGTGGAGGAGCAGGACGTGGTGGCCCTGGCCCAGGGGCCGGGCGGCGCCTGCTTCGAGATGTTCCGCTTTACGAGCGGCCGCCTCCACGACCGGGAGCATTTCCTTTTGGACGGCATCGACGAGCCCGCGGCGGCCCGGGCGGAATTCCTGCGCCGGTATTACGCCATGCGGGACACGGTGCCCCCCCAGGTGACGGTGGACGGGGACATTGAGGACGCTGAGCTGCTGGAGCGATGGCTGAGCGAAAAGGCGGGGCGGCGGGTGCATATCGTGCAGCCCCAAATCGGAGAACAGGCCGCCCTGGTGGAGATGTGCCGCGGCAACGCGGCGGAACGGATCGCCCAAAAGGCGGGCATAGCCGGGCGGGACGCCGCCGCCCTGGACGAGCTGATGCGGCTGCTGGGGCTGGACGCGCCTCCGGCGTATATCGAGAGCTACGACATTTCCAACACCGGGGGCAGCGACAACGTGGCGGGCATGGTGGTCTTCGAAAACGGCCGCCCCCTCAAGTCGGCCTATCGCCGGTTTAAAATCCGGACGGTGGACGGGCAGGACGACTACGGCTCCATGCGGGAGGTGCTGACCCGGCGGATGGACGAGTATCTCCAGCATAAGGAGGAGGGCACCGGATTCGGCCGGCTGCCGGATCTCATCCTGCTGGACGGCGGCAAGGGACACGTGGCAGCGGTCAAGCCGGTGGTGGACAGCTACGGGCTGGGCATCCCGGTGTTCGGCATGGTGAAGGACGACCACCACCGCACCCGCGCCATCGCGGTGGACGGCGGGGAAATCGCCATCAATTCCAAGCGGACGGCTTTCACTCTGATCTCCTCCATCCAAGAGGAGGTGCACCGCTGGGCTATCGGGTACCACCGGCAGCAGCGCAAGGCGTCCTCCATCAGCACCACCCTCACCCGCATCGACGGGGTAGGCGAAGCCCGGGCCCGGGCGCTGCTGCGGCATTTCGGCTCGCTCAAGGCGGTGCGGGCGGCAACGGTGGACGAGCTGTGCCTCGTCAAGGGGGTCAGCCGCCCGGCGGCGGAGAATATCAAGCGGTATTTCGAGACCCGGGAGGATTGAAGAAGCGCCGTCCCCCTTTCGGCGCTTCGCTATATAGAAGGAAAAGAGGCCCTATCGGATATGGAAGCCAAAACCAACGCCATGCGGATACTGGACAAAGCCGGTATCCCCTACGAGCTGCAAACCTACTCCCCCGACGACGGCATCGACGGCGTATCGGTGGCCCGCAAGCTGGGGCAGCCGGTGGAGCAGGTCTACAAAACCCTGGTGACCAAAGGGCGGGGCGGCCATTTCGTCTTTGTCATCCCCGTGGCTGCCGAGCTCGACCTGAAAGCCGCCGCCCGGGCGGTGGACGAAAAGGCGGTGGAGCTCATCCCCGTCAAGGACATCAACAAAGTCACCGGCTATATCCGGGGCGGCTGCAGCCCAGTGGGGATGAAGAAGCTCTTCCTCACCGTCCTGGACGAATCCGCCCGCGCCCTGCCCGCCTTCTACGTCAGCGGGGGGCGGATCGGCGTGCAGATGCGGGTAAACCCCGCCGCCTTGGCGTCCTTTATCGGCGCCGCCTTCGCCCCTATCACCATGCCGTAGGGCTTGCAAATGCCGGCAAAATCGGGTATACTGAATACGAAAGTTTGTTCGATCGGAGGCGGCGGCATGGCCAGCCTGTGGGGCATCCCCCTCAACCAAATCAAGGGCGTGGGCGAAAAGCGCGCCGCCTTGTATCAGAAGCTGGGCATCACCAGCGCGGGGGCGCTGCTGCGCCATTTTCCCCGCTCCTACGAAGATTGGTCCCGGACGACGGCCATCGCCGACGCCCTGCCGGACACGCCCTGCTGCATCAAGGGCACGCCGGTGCGCGCCCCGGCGGAGCATTTTGTCCGCAAGGGGATGGTGCTCTATCGGTTCCCTGTTTCCGACGGGAAAGATCTGCTGCATGTCACCCTGTTCAACAATAAATTCGCCGCGGCCAAGGTGCGCCCGGGGGAGGAACTGCTCCTGTTCGGCACCGTCACCCGCAACGGCCGTCAGTATGAAATGGCCGCCCCCCAGCTGGAGACCGCGGGTACGGGGCAGCGGATCCGCCCCATTTACCGGCAGACGGAGGGACTGACCTCCCGCATGATCGAGACCAACATGGCCCAGGCGCTCCGCCTGCTGGACATGGATTTGGGAAACGATCCGCTCCCCCCCGACCTGCGCAGCGACCACCATCTGGCCACCCGGCGGTACGCCCTGGAGAACATCCATTTCCCGGTGGACGGGGAAGCGTTGGCCGTGGCGCGGCGTCGGCTGGTGTTCGAGGAGCTGCTGCTGCTTCAGCTGGGGCTGCTGCGCCTCAAGGGCCGTACGAGGGGCGAAACCGGCGCGAAAATCGCGGTGGATTACACGGCGGAGTATCTGGAATGCCTGCCCTTTTCCCTCACCGGGGCGCAGCGGCGGGCCATTGCCGACTGCGTGGCCGATATGCAGGGGGATTGCCCCATGAGCCGCCTGGTCCAGGGGGACGTGGGCAGCGGCAAAACCGCGGTGGCCGCGGGGGTGGCCTTCACCGCCGTGCGCGGCGGCTGGCAGGCCGCCATGATGGCCCCCACCGAGCTGCTGGCCGAACAGCACGCCCGCTCTCTGACCAAGCTGCTGGCGGGCAGCGGGGTGCGGGTGGGCCTGCTCACCGGCTCCCAGCCGGCGGCGGTCAAGAAGCAGGTGCAGGCAGATTTGGCCGCCGGCGACATCGATTTCATCGTGGGCACCCACGCCCTGCTGTCCGAAGGGGTGGTCTTTCACCGGCTGGGGCTGGTGATCACAGACGAGCAGCACCGGTTCGGCGTGGCGCAGCGGGCCACCTTGGCGGCCAAGGGGGCCAACCCCCATATGCTGGTCATGTCCGCCACCCCCATTCCCCGCACCCTGGCCTTGATTGTGTACGGAGATTTGGACGTCTCCATCTTGGATGAGCTGCCGCCCGGACGCCAGCCCATCGAGACCTACGCGGTGGACACCGGCAAGCGGGAACGGGCCTACAACTATATCAAAAAGCATATCGCCGAGGGGCGGCAGGCCTATATTGTCTGCCCACTGGTGGAGGACGGCGAGGAGGAAACCGCCTCCCTGGTGTCCGCCACGGCGTATTTTGACCAGCTGGCCTCCGGGCCCTTCCGGGGCTACAGCCTGGGGCTGCTCCACGGGCGGATGAAGGCCGCCGAAAAAGACCGGGTGATGAGTGCGTTCGCCCGGGGAGACATCGCCGTTTTGGTGTCCACCACCGTCATTGAGGTGGGGGTGGACGTGCCGAACGCCGTGCTGATGGTCATCGAAAACGCCGAGCGGTTCGGCCTGGCTCAGCTGCATCAGCTGCGGGGCCGGGTGGGCCGGGGTGTGCACCGCTCCACCTGCATCCTGATTTCTGACGCCCAGAACGAGGAGGCCCGCCGCCGGCTGCAGGTCATGTGCGCCACCAACGACGGGTTCCGCATCGCAGACGAGGATTTGAAGCTGCGGGGTCCGGGGGACTTTTTCGGCCGCCGGCAGCACGGCCTGCCGGATTTGAAAATCGCCGACCTGGACGGAGACATGCCCCTGTTCCGCGAGGCTCAGGCCGCCGCCGTCCAGCTGACCGGCGAGGACCCCGAGCTGGCCGCGCCGGAAAACCGGCTGCTGGCCGAGGAGGTCCGCCGCCTGTTCGAAACCAGCTTTACATGAAAAAACCGCCCGGCAAAAGCGGCGCGCCATTAGCGGAGAATCCAAGCCGGGTTTCGCCGCTTTGCAAGAAATAGCTCAGCGGAACGAGTTCCGCTGAGCTATTTCTTCTAAAAAGGTGCACACCTAAAACCGGACGGTTTTTTATCGGTTTGTATCAGCTGTAAATCCATTCGTGCAGGCTCTTGACCGATTCCACCGGATCGGTCAGCCGCAGGGACGCGCCGCCGCCCGGCAGCGTCCAGCCCTTGTACTTGCCGTTTTCCGGCAGGTGGAAGCTGGTGTCGATGGCATAGTTGGCGTAACTGCCCGCGTTGAGGGCATAGCCCATCAGCTCGTCGCCCGACATGTTGGTCGCCACCTGGGGCAGCACCTGGTTCAGGATGGTATTCAAGGTGCCGAAGCTCATGGTCTTGGCCTTGACAATCAGCTGCTCGATGACCTTGCGCTGGCGGCCGGTGCGGTTGAAATCGCTGTCGATATGCCGAATGCGGGAATACTGCAGGGCCTGATAGCCGTTGAGATGGTACACCTTGGATTCAGTGCCGATTTTTTTGAAGCCCCGCTCCCAGTCCTCCAGCTTCTGTCCGGGGGCGCAGACCTTGGAGGCCTCCTTGGCCGTCATATAAATGTCGATGCCGCCCATAGCGTCCACCGCAATGGGGAAGACGACGAAGTTCACGCCCACGTATTTGTCGATTTTCAGTCGGAAGTTCTGCTCGATGGTCTTGGACAGAAGATTGAAGCCGCCGTACGCATAGGCTGCGTTCAACTTGGCATAATCGTCCTGGCCGTCGCCGTTTTTGTCCCGGCCGGGGATGGTAACCGCCGTGTCCCGCAGCAGGGAGCTGAGCTTGATGGTCTTGTTTTTCTTATTGATGGTGACGATAATCATGGAGTCCGACCGTCCCCGCTCCTTCATGGTGCGGGCGTCGATGCCCAGCAGCAGCAGATTGGTCACGTCCTTGGTGTTGCCCCGCAGAGTGATCTTGCTCACTTCACTCTTGTCGTAATCGCTGGGGTTGAAGGACGTGTCGATGCTGACGTCCGGATCCTCGTCGTCCGGAGGTAGCGAGTCGACATAGTTGCCGTCGATCTCCTCGTCGCCGACGATGAGATTCATCGCGTGCATCACGTAGCCGCCGGCGGTCATCAGCAGAACCGAGACCACCACCATCAGCGAGGACAGAATGGAAACCGTCACCCGCACCGACTTTTTATACCGATGCCGCTTGACCGGCTTGCCGCCCTTGGGCGCCGCGTGCCGAGATTCGGGATTGTTTTCTTTGCGCATATGCAGCCAACCTTTCTGTTGATTGTCCTGCCAGCCGCCGATTGCCGAAAATGGGGGAAAAGGTCGAACGGCTTTCCATAGCTCCTGTGTGCCTGCACCGAGGGCGCATTGCCCTTATCATAGCACAGGGGCACGCGGATTGCAAGCGGTCACTTTTTCCACACATGTCGGCGGGCCCTTCCTCCGGCTGGCAGTCTCCGGTCAGAACAGGCCGCTGATTTTTCCGTTCTCGTCCACATCAATGGCTTCCGCCGCCGGAACCTTCGGCAGCCCGGGCATGGTCATGATGTCGCCGGTCAGCACCACCACAAACCCAGCACCCGCCGCCAGCCGTACGCCGCGCACCGTCACCCGGAACCCGGACGGCCAGCCCAGCAGGGCGGGATTGTCGGACAGGGAATACTGGGTTTTGGCCATGCATACCGGCAAATGGCCGAACCCCAGGGCCTCCAGCTTATCCAGCTCGCGAGAGGCGGCGGGGGTGAAATCCACCCCGTCCCCGTTGTAAATTTCCCGCACCACGGCGGCGATCTTCTCCTTGAGGGGAAGGCTGTCCTCGTACATCATGGTAAAATGGTTGGGCTCCTCCGTCAGGCGCAGTACCTCCCGCGCCAGCTCGAGGCCGCCCTCGCCGCCCTTGGCCCACACCTCGGACAGCGCCACGTTGGCCCCCGCCTCGGCGCATTTGGACCGCACCAGGGCCAGCTCCGCCTCGGTGTCGGTGGGGAAGCGATTGACGGCCACCACGGCGGGCAGGCCGAACTTCACGGTGATGTTCTCGATGTGCTTGAGGAGGTTGGGCAGGCCTCTTTCCAGCGCCTCCAGGTTCTCCTCGCCCAGTCGGCCCTTCTCGGCGCCGCCGTGGTGCTTGAGCGCCCGCACCGTCGCTACGATGACCACCGCATCGGGCCGCAGCCCCGCCTTGCGGCATTTGATGTCCAGGAACTTCTCCGCCCCCAGATCCGCGCCGAAGCCGGCTTCGGTGATGACATAATCGCCCAGCTTCAGGGCCATGCGGGTGGCGGTGACGCTGTTGCACCCGTGGGCGATGTTGGCAAAGGGCCCGCCGTGGACAAACGCGGGGGTCCCCTCCAGCGTCTGCACCAGATTGGGCTGGATGGCGTCTTTGAGGAGGGCGGCCATGGCCCCCTGGGCCTTCAGCTGCCCGGCGGTGACCGGCTGCTCGTCCCGGGTGTAACCCACCACGATGGCCGCCAGCTTTTCCTTGAGGTCGGGGATATCCCTGGCCAAACAGAGAATGGCCATGATTTCGGAGGCCACGGTGATGTCAAACCCGTCCTCCCGCGGCACGCCGTTCAGCCGGCCGCCCAGCCCGTCGGTGATCTGCCGCAGCTGCCGGTCGTTCATGTCCACGCACCGCTTCCAGGTGATGCGCCGGGTATCGATGCCAAGGGCGTTGCCCTGATGGATATGGTTGTCCAGCATGGCGGCCAGCAGGTTATTGGCCGCGCCGATGGCGTGCATATCGCCGGTGAAATGCAGGTTGATGTCCTCCATGGGAATGACCTGGGCATACCCGCCGCCGGCCGCGCCGCCCTTGATGCCGAACACCGGCCCGAGGGACGGCTCCCGCAGGGCCAGCACCGTCTTTTTGCCCAGCCGATGCAGCGCATCGCCCAGTCCTACGGTGGTGGTGGTCTTGCCCTCCCCGGCGGGGGTGGGCGTGATGGCCGTGACCAATACCAGCTTGCCGTCGGGCCGATCCTGCCGATCCTTCAGCGCCGAGAGCCGCACCTTGGCCTTGTCGCTGCCGTACATCACCAGCTCCCCACGGGAAAGGCCCAGCCCGGCGGCGATGTCCTCCACGGGCATCGGCGTGACGCTTTGGGCGATTTCAATATCCGTTAACATGGAAAGACCCTCTTTCCCCTCCTCACATCCAATACAATGCCCCGGACGGCTGGATTGTTGGAGGTCATATAAATTTTAAAAGGAGGTACAGGCGCAGCCGGACGGCTGCGCCTGTATGGGAATTTACCTCTTACTTTTTCAGCGCCACGGCGTCCCGTACGCGGGCGACAATGTTCTCAGCGCACAGGCCGAAAACCTTCAGCAGCTCCACCGCGGGGCCGGATTTGCCGAAGGTGTCGTTCACGCCCACCCGGATCACCGGCACCGGCACGGTCTCGCAGACCACCTCGGCCACCGCGCTGCCCAGGCCCCCGTAGATGCTGTGCTCCTCCGCGGTGACGATAACGCCGGTTTCCCGGGCCGCGGCCACGATGATGTCCCGATCGATGGGCTTGATGGTGGCCATGTTGACCACGCGGGCGGCAATGCCCTCGTTTTTCAGCTGCTCGGCGGCCAGCAGCGCCTCGCCCACCATCAGACCGGTGGCAATGATGGTCACATCGCCGCCCTCCGTCAGCTGGACGCCCTTGCCGATTTCAAAGCGGTAGTCGCTGCCAAGCACCACCGGCACGGCCAGCCGGCCGAAACGCAGGTACGCCGGTCCGTCCATGGCCGCGGCCGCGCGGACGGCCAGCCGTGCCTCAGTGTCGTCCGCCGGATTGATGACGGTCATGCCGGGGATGCTGCGCATCAGGGCGATGTCCTCGCAGCACTGATGGGTCGCGCCGTCCTCCCCGACGGAGATGCCCGCGTGGGTGGCGCCGATTTTCACGTTCAGATGCGGATAGCCGATGGAGTTGCGCACCTGCTCAAAGGCGCGCCCGGCGGCGAACATGGCGAAGGAGGAGGCGAACACCACCTTGCCGGCGGCGGCCATGCCGGCCGCCACGCTCATCATGTTGCCCTCGGCAATGCCGGCGTTGATGAACCGGTCGGGATACGCCTTGCGGAACATGCCGGTCTTGGTGGCAGCCGACAGGTCAGCGTCCATCACCACCAGATTGGGCATTTCCGCGCCCAGCTCAACCAGGGCCGCGCCGTAAGAATCGCGGGTGGCTTTTTTTATCTGTTCCGCCATGCTCAACCCACCTCCAACTCGTGCAGGGCCGCCTTCAGCTCGGCCATTGCGGTTTCATACTGCTCCTGATTGGGGGCCGTTCCGTGCCAGCCCACCTGGTTTTCCATGAAGGACACGCCCTTGCCCTTGACGCTGTGCTGGATGATGGCGGTGGGCTTGCCCTTGCAGGCCCGCGCCGCGTCGAACGCCGCTTCCAGCTGATCCCAGTCGTGGGCGTCGATGACGATGACATGGAAGCCGAAGGCCGCGAATTTCTCGGGGATCGGGTAGGGGGAATTGACCTGGTCCAGGCTGCCGTCGATCTGCAGGTCGTTGTTGTCCACCACGACGCACAGGTTGTCCAGCTTTTTGTGGGCGGCGAACATGGCCGCTTCCCAGACCTGGCCTTCTTCGATTTCGCCGTCGCCCAGAATGGTGTACACCCGCCAGTCGGCCTTGTCCAGCTTGGCCGCCAGGGCCATGCCCGCCGCGCAGGACACGCCCTGCCCCAATGAGCCGGTAGACATGTCCACACCGGGGATCCCCTTCATATCGGGATGCCCCTGCAGGATGGCGCCCACATGGCGCAGCGACTGGATTTCCGCTTCCGGGAAATAGCCCTTCTGGGCCAGCGCCCCGTACAGGGCGGGGGCCGCGTGCCCCTTAGAGAGCACAAAACGATCCCGGGCCTCCCATTTGGGATTGGCGGGATCCACCTTCATCTCCTTGAAATACAGATACGCCAGCGTGTCCGCAATGGACAGGGAGCCGCCGGGATGTCCGCTTTTCGCGTGGAACGTCCCTTCAATCACATCCATGCGGATGCGGGCCGCCGCAATCGACAGCTGCTTTTTGCACGAAGCCTCCATCTTATCCTTCCTTTCCTAACCCCGTTGTGGTATGAGCCTCCCACGACAGCGCGGCGTCCGGTCCCCCCTTCGGGAGCGCCCCGGGCCGCAGTTTCTTTATTATACCATGGCCGGAGAAAAAAGAACAGAGGAGCGCCCGCCGATTTTCCACCTCCGAACGCTTCCGCAGTCGGTAAAAATGAATAAATTCCCGGTCCCCGCCGATTTTCGCGGCAAAAAACACGAGCATTCGGTCTTTTTCGCCCGTTATCGTTTATTTTTTCCAAATCTTTTAAATTTATTTTTTATAGTTTTAAACTCTTTCCACATAGTTATCCACCATCATTCGCTTTTACTACCCCTCTTCCCTTCCTGCGCTTGGGTAAATGTCGCAAATTTTTTTCTTTCCATCCCGCTGAAATGACAGTGGACAAACCGTTCCGCATCATGTATAATAGTAGAATCGTTGCGGTGCGCCCAGCGGGCGGCCGCCGTTTCCTACAGATAAACGGCCGCGGGACGGCCATGGCGCTGGGCAGCCCCGGCGCGGGCGTTTTTCCAGCCCCTGACTGGTATCAAGTTTTTATTCCGTCTCAAGGAGGAAATCAACCATGCTTAAGCTCAAAAGACTGGCCTGCGCCGCCCTGGCGGCGGTGATGCTGACGTCGGCCGTGTCCCTGTCCGGCTGTTCCACGCCGGAAATCGCGATGACGGTGGACGGTACGGAGTATTCCACCGGCGTCTACCTGGCCTATCTGTATAACACCTACTTCTCCCTGTTCTATCAGGGAAGCTACCCACTGTATTATTACACCTATCAGGGAAAGGACCCGTGGGCGCAGAAGCTGCCCTATGGGGACGACAAAACTGAGATGTCGGTGTCCGATTACATCAAGCTCACCACCCAGGACACCATCATCCGCCAGAAGGCGCTGGAGAACAAGTTGAAGGAGGCCAAGCTCAACTTCTTGGAAAAGGACGTCGAGCAGGTCAACTCCACCATCAAAAACATGAAGCAGGACGCCCTGCTGCGCTACGGCATCAGCAAGGAGAGCTACGAAAAGATGCTCATGGCCTTTTCCTGCAACGAGCGCGCCCTGTTCTACGGCACCTACGACAACAACGGCTCCAAGGCCATGTCGGAGGATGAAATCCGGAAATACTTCAACGACAACTACCTCAGCTATAAAATCATTGAGATTCCCCTGACCGACGACGACGGCAAGGATTTGTCCGAGGCGGAAATCAAAAAGGTCAAGGAACGGCTGCAGAAGTACCTGAACCAGTATACCACCGGCAAGGACTTCGACAAGGTTATTGAAACCTACAACGCGGACGAGAAGGCCTCCTCCGAGACCAGCACCTCCTCCAGCGGCTCCACGACGACAACAACCACCACAACGACTACTACGACGACGACAACCACGACGACTACGACGGCCACCACCGGCACCGGCAATTCCTCTTCCGCCTCCTCCGACGCGGAAGACGAGGAAGAGGAAGAAAACAAGGATCCCAACCGGAAGGACATTGACGCCAAGCTGTACGGCGATGAGGATTTCACCAACGCCCTGAAGACGGTGAAAATCGACGAAGCTAAAATCATCGAGTACAAAAAAGGCGGCTCCACCAACACGGCGGCGCTGGTGCTGCGGCTGGATCCCGAAAAGGGCCGGCTCGACGGCAAGGACTATTTTAAAGAGAGCCGGGAGAACATCATCTACGGCGCCAAGTGGGAAGAATTCGACAAGGAGATCAAGGAGTACGCCGCGACCCTGCCCAAGGAAATCAACGACCGGGCGATTAAGATGTGCGACCCCAAGAATTTCGAAAAAGAATAAACCGCCAGCCGCCTCCTACGTTAGCAGGAGGCGGCTCCTTTATGCCGGAAACGCGGGGAAGCCGGAGGCCCTGTCCTTCCGCGGTTCCCCCGTATCGCTCGCATACCCGCCGACCTCAGCGGCTTCCCTGTAGGAGCGAGCATCGCTCGCCCGCGGATCCACGCACAAGCCAGCCCTCCCCACCGACACGCGGCGAACCAAAGCCTTCCCCTATACAAAAAGGACCGGAAGCCCGCGCTTCCGGTCCTTTTGTATCTCAAATCCAGGCGCTTTCGCTCTCCTGCTTCTTGGGCCGCCCCATGAGCGCCCGCAGGGCCTCCTTGGGATCCTGCCCCTCGTAGCAGACCCGGTAGCACTGCTCGGTGATGGGCATTTCCACCCCGTTCTGCTGCGCCAGCTGCCAGGCCGCCCGGGCGGCCAGATACCCCTCCACCGTGCCGACGATTTTCACCGCCGCCTCCGGGGTGTGCCCCTGGCCGATGAGAATACCCGCCCGCCGATTGCGGGAATGCATGCTGCCGCAGGTCACAATGAGGTCTCCCATGCCGGACAGGCCCGCAAAGGTGTCCGCCTGCGCCCCCAGGGCCACGCCCAGCCGGGCCATTTCCGCCACCCCCCGGGTCATCAGCGCCGCCTTGGTGTTGTCCCCCATGTCCAGACCGTCCACCACGCCGGCGGCCAGCGCCACCACGTTTTTCAGCGCACCGCCCAGCTCCACGCCCGTCACATCCCGGTTGACATAAATGCGGAAGGACGGATTCATCAGCAGCTCCTGCACCCGTTCGGCCGCCGCCAGATCCTCCGAGGCGCTGACCACCGTGGTGGGGACGCCCCGGGCCACCTCCTCAGCGTGGGAGGGGCCGGACAGGGCCACCACCCGCGCGGCGGGCGCCGCCTCCGCGATAACCTGGGTAAAGCGCTTGAGGGTGGCGTCCTCCAGCCCCTTGCCCGCGTTGGCAATGATGGTCGCCGGCTTGACCACGTCGGCCAGCCGGGCGGCGGTGGACCGAATGGCAAAGGAGGGTACCGCCATAATCACGAGATCCGCCCCCGCCGCGCAGGCGATGTTGGTGGTCAGCCGGATGGCCGGCGGCACCGCCACGCCGGGCAGCAGCTTTTTATGCTCGTCGTGCCGCCGGATGGCCGCCACCTCTTCCTCGAAAGGGGACCACAGGGACACCGTGTTGCCGTATTGATGAGCCATGACGGCCAGGGCGGTGCCCCAGCCCCCCGCGCCGATGACTGCGATGTTTGCCATAAACCGAACCGCCTCTCTGATGAAAGTGAGCCGCCCATAGTCCGGACGGCGTTTGTATCCTTATACCACAAGGCGGCGCGGAGCGCCGCCCTCCTTAGTCCGGAACGGCCTTGTCCGTTCCGGAGTGATTCAATGTTCTCTCAGCCGTCGGAAATCTTGGATTTCCGTTTACGGCGTGAGGTTATTATACCACAAGGCGCGCGGAGCGCCGCCCTCCTTAGTCCGGAACGGCTTTGCCCGTTCCGGAGTGGTTCAATGGTCTCTCAGCCGTCGGAAATCTTGGATTTCCGTTTACGGCGTGAGGTTATTATACCACAAAAGCAAGCACAAGCCAACGATGTTTACAGGTACGAAAGCGCTCCGCGCTGCCGCACCGTTTACGCAGGGTATTATACCCCACCCGCGCCCGTTTCGCAAGCAATCGAAAAGAACCACCCGGAAAGCGCCGCTTTCGCGCTTTCCCGGGCGGTTCCGCTTTATTTCTTGCCGAAGGACAGCTTGCTTTCCGTCCCCTTGGCGATCCGCTTGATGTTCGGAATGTGCTTAATGATGAGGATGGCCGCGATGAGGACGGCCATGCAGGTGCAGAAAATCACGGTGGAGGCGTCCTGCTTGTAGACGAACATACGGAACACGTATGTAAGCACCGCCATGGTCGCCGCCGCGCAAATGGAGCCTAATGACACCATCCGGCTGAACAGCACCACGATGATGAACATCAGCAGGCTGAGGAGGGCCACCTTCCAGTCCAGGATGAGCATCATGCCCAGGGTGGTCAGCACGCCCTTGCCGCCCCGGAAACCGAAATACAGGGGGAACAGGTGCCCGATGATGCAGAAGAAGCCCGCCAGGTACTGCCCCACCAGCCGGAGATTTTCCTCCAGCATAAAGGGCGCGAGATAGCTGGAGACCGACGGCTGGCCAAGGCTGAGATTGGTCAGCAGGAAGCCGCCCAGCAGCACCGCGGCAAAGCTCTTGGCCAAATCCCCGACGGTGGTCAAAATGGCGGGCAGCTTGCCCTGGGAACGCAGGACGTTGGTGGCCCCGGCGTTGCCGCTGCCATAGGAGCGGATGTCCTCCTTGGCGAATAACCTGGTGACGATGATGGCGGAGTTAATGCTGCCCAGCAGATAGGCGGCGGCCGCCGTCAGCAGCAGGGCCAGCCAGCTGTTTTGCAGAAAGTCTCCCATATTCTTGTTCCCCTCTGTCTAATCTGGATTATCTGGTGCTGGAATCGCCTTTTTCCCGGATGATAAAGCGCACCGGCGTCCCCACCAGCCCGAAGGTCTCCCGGATCTGATTCTCCAGATACCGCTGGTAGGAGAAATGGAACAAATCCGCCCGGTTGACGAAAAAGACGAAGGTGGGCGGCCGGGTGGACGGCTGGGTCATGTAGTAAATCCGCAGGCGGCGCCCCTTGTCGGTGGGCGGCTGCACCCGGGCCGTGGCCTGGGCCAGCACATCGTTGAGCATGCCGGTGGAAATGCGCATGGCGTTCTGCTGCGCGACATTCACAATCATCTCGAAGAGCTTATCCACTCGCTGTCCGGTCTTGGCGGACAGGAACAGGAAGGGCGCATAGGCCATAAAGGAGAAATCCTCGGCCAGCTCCTTGCGCATCCGCTCCATGGTGTGGCCGTCCTTCTCCACCGCGTCCCATTTGTTGACCGCGATGATGCAGGCCTTCCCCTGCTGGTGCGCGATGCCCGCCACCTTGCTGTCCTGCTCGGTGAAGCCCTCCGCCCCGTCGATGAGGATGACACAGACGTCGGCCCGCTCCACAGCCATTTCGGCCCGCAGCACGCTGTATTTTTCGATGGCGTCGTCCACCCGGCTCTTGCGCCGCAGGCCCGCCGTGTCGATGAAAATAAAGTCCCCGTACTGGTTGTGGACGGCGGTGTCCACCGCGTCCCGGGTGGTGCCGGCGATGGAGGAAACGATGCTTCGTTCCTCCCCGGCAATGGTGTTGATGAGGGAGGACTTCCCCGCGTTGGGCTTGCCGATGACCGCCACCTTGATGACGTCCGGGGCCTCCTCCTCCCCTTCCTCCGGCGGGAAATAGGCGAACACCGCGTCGAGCAGGTCGCCGGTACCGTGACCGTGGACGGAGGATACCGGGACGGGATCCCCCAGTCCCAGGTTGTAAAACTCGTAGAATTCCGGCGGCGGGCTTCCGGGCGCGTCGCACTTGTTGACGCAGAGCACCACCGGCTTGCCGCTTTTCTTGAGCATCACGGCCACATCCTGATCGTTGGCCGTCACCCCGGCGCGCAGATCGGTCACCAGCACGATAACGTCCGCCTGGTCGATGGCCAGTTGGGCCTGCCGCCGCATCTGGGAGAGGATCACGTCGTCGGAATGGGGCTCGATGCCCCCGGTGTCTGCCAGCATGAAGGTGCGGCTGCGCCATTCGCACGCGGCGAAGATCCGATCCCGGGTCACGCCGGGCGTGTCCTTGACGATGGACAGCCGCTGCCCGATGAGCTTATTGAACAATGTCGATTTTCCCACATTGGGACGCCCTACCACCGCCACTACCGGCCGCGCCATAGGGATCACCACCTATCTATTTTACTTCGGTTACCAGAACAGCGCTTCCAGCAGATCCGCGCCGTCCACCGGCAGCATCTCCACCCGCATCGACAGGGCCTGCGCCACCTCGTCGGGGGTGGCGTCGTCCAGGAAGCAGTCGCCCTCCCGCCGGAGCATGTCCCGGGGAAGGAGAAGAATGTCCGCCTCCCGGCCGCGCAGCTGTTCCATTAAATCCCGGCCGGTCAGCAGACCGGCCACGGTAATAGTTTCCCCAAAAAACCGGTTCTTTATGGGGACGACTTCCACCAGTAAATTATGCCACGTTTCCCGCGCCTCGTCAACCAGACGGCTCAGAATCGGCGCGGCCAGCAGGCCGGTGGCGATAAGCAGACGGCTGCCCGCCGGGCGGCGGCCCTCCTCCCGGGCGGCGGCCAGGGCCTCGCGGAACTGCTCCTCGAGCAGAGCGGTCATGCCCACCCCGTTCTCCAGCTGGGCCATGTCTCCATAATACGCGGCGTCCGGCATGGGCAGACCCGCCTTGATGAAAAATTCATCGGAGGGATAGAACAGCCGCGTCCCATGCTTTTGCAGCATCTCCTCCCCCATGGCTTCCATGCGGCGGATGACGTCCCGGGATTCCTCCGGGGTGAACAGGCGCAGAGGCGTCAGCCCTTCCCGGTATTTGGTCAGGCCCACCGGCACGGCGGCCACGCTTTTCACCGCCGGGGCCAGTTCCGCCAGATCCCGCAGGGTGTTGGTCAGCTCCTCCCCGTCGTTGTAGCCGGGCACCAGCACCAGCTGGCAATTGATGGCTAAGCCCGCGTCAGCGAACCGGCGCAGCACCGCCAGCTTCTCCCCGGCAAAGCGGTTGCCCATCATCCGGCAGCGCAGCGCCGGGTTAGTGGTGTGCACCGAAATGTTGATGGGGCTGATGTGCATGGCGAGAATCCGCTCGATCTCGTGATCGCTCAGGTTGGTCAGGGTGATATAATTGCCGAACAGGAAGGACAGGCGGCTGTCGTCGTCCTTGAAATACAGGCTTTGGCGCATCCCGGGCGGCAGCTGGTCGATGAAGCAGAAAATGCATTGGTTCCGACAAGAATGCTGCTTGTCCATCAGGTAGGTCTCGAAGGACAGGCCGATGTCCTCGCTCTCCCCCTTGCGGATATGCACCACCCGGGCCTTCTTTCCATCGGTCACCGCCACCCGCAGGTCGGTTTCCATCAGGTAAAAGCGGTAGTCCAGCACGTCCTCAATGACGTGGCCGTTGATGCGCAGCAAGGTTTCCCCGGGACGGATGCGTTTGCGGGCCGCCGGGCTGCCCGGGGTCACGTCTTGAATGGTCACCGGCATGGCGGCGCGCCTCCTTTGTTCAAAGAGATATGCAGACATAAAAATAGAGAAGGATTGCTCCTCCTCTACCTTTAGGGCCGCGTTCAGCCTTCGGTTTTGACAACCTGCCGGCCATTGTAATACCCACAATTGCCACAGAGCCGGTGCGGGCGTTTGTATTCGCCGCACTGCGGGCATTTCATCAGCGCCGGAGCATCCAGCTTCCAAACGTTGTTGCGCCGCTTGTCACGCCGGGCTTTGGAATGTTTCCTCTTGGGTACCGCCATGTCAGCACCTCCTTAGTCCTAATCCGGCGGAAAATCCGCCACTAGTTGATGAGCTGTTTGAGCACCTCAAGCCGGGGATCCGTCCTGTCGGAATGACAGCCGCAGAGCCCTTCGTTGAGATTCTTACCACACATGGGACAAAGCCCGCGGCAGTCCTCACGGCAGAGGAATTTCGACGGCAGCTCCAGCAGAATATCCGCCCGCGCCAGTTCGTCCAAGGACAACTGGTAGTTGTCGATGAGGACGAAATCGTCGGTTTCCTCATTGTTCAGAGACGCCACCAGGATATGCTCCATGGGAATCCGGAACGGCCTTTGAATCGCCTCATTGCAGCGATCGCAATGGCCGTCGAACCGGAATTCCGCCGCCGCCCGCAGAGTGACCACGCCGGCCGAACAAGCGGCCTCGCCCTTCACCCGGACTGGCTGTGTAAAAGGGTGGATTCCTTGGAACTCCACCCCGGAAAAATCCAGTTCTGCGTCGATGGGCAGGGACTCGATCTCGCCCATAAACAACGGTTTCAGCTGTAGAAGCATACTTCACCTCAAAGTGTCACGCAAAATATTATATATACCTCAGCGGGGTTTGTCAATAGAGAATTTGGTTTCCGGTGGTTTTCCGCGCATTTTTCCGCGTTCTTTCCAATATTTCCGGACGAAACCGCCCGTTCCTTCGTCAGGCATCGCCCTTTTGCGCACAAATCCGCACGAATTCGCCCGCCCGCAGCCGGGCGATCAGCGTGGCGCCGTCGGGCACCGGCCCGGCGAAATCCAGGCCGCCGATCGCCAGATCCTCCCACTCGTGAAAATCCGATCCGGACAGCCCTACAAGGCCGTTCGCCCGGCAGAAGGAGGCGGCGTCTTCGTTGTGGGAGTTATGGCGGGGGTTGCCGTTCATGACCTCCACCCCGTCCAGGTAGGCGGCGGGGCAGGGCTTCATGCCGCTGCGGCAGGGGTGGGACTGGGCCACGAACCAGCCAAGCTGCTCCGCCAGTGCCTTCAGCCGTTTCTCATCCAGGGTATACAGCGCGGGGTAGCGCCGGAGCTGCTCCTCGGTCACGCCGTAGACCAGGTATTCGTTGATGGAATCCCGCAGGGCGTCCAGGGCCGGCTCCCCGGTCTTTTCCGCCCCGTCCAGCCGCAGCTCCAGCCCCAGGAGAACCGTCAGCCCCAGGGGCTCCCCGGCCGCCTTCGCGGCCCGGTAGCCGGCCAGGTAGGCGTCCACCTTTGTATCCCAATCGCCGGGGAAGCGGGCGAAATTATAGGCGGCGTAGTGATCGGTGACCACCACGCCCGCGTAGCCCTCCCGCCGGTAGGCCGCCGCGGCCTCGGCCGCGGGGACGTTGCCGCAGGGGCTGACCTCGTCGGTATGAAAATGCATCTCAAATGGATATGCCATAAAGCTGCCTCCCGGCGGGGAAGCCCCCGCCAAATCTATGCCGTTTTCGCTGGCCCGTCAGTGCTCGGGGGGCGGGCCGTCCACGGCCTCCACCGGCACATAGGGCATGGCCTCCCGGTCGCCGATGTCCCGGACGATGACGAAGGGAGTCAGCTCGTCATCCTGGCCGGCGGGGTTGTCCCGGATGAGGTCGGCCAGGAGGGCAGCGGGCTTGTCCGCCAAATCGGGGGATTTACCCAGGATCTCCACATCGATGTCGTTGGCATCCACCACCATGCAGGAAATGCCCAGCGCCTCTTTCACCTGCCGGCAGACCCCGTCGGGATCCTTCGGATTGAGGACGGCGAGGGTGTGGTAGGTCTCGAAGGCGGAGTGGCTGTAAAACCCGTCGATGCCCGCCACATCCTGGCCCACGATTTCATAGAACACGCCCCGGTGACCGGTGAACTTGCCGATCAGGGTGCGGAAGCAGGCCCAGAGGATCAAAGGCAGGCCCTTCATGTCAATGGCCAGCTGAAGCTTATAGGGCTCGTCCATGGCGATGCCGTTCTGGTTATGGGTGGCGAAGCGGGAGAGAAATTTGGCCCAGAAGCCCACCTTCACGTCCTTCATCTCCACGGTGTTGTTCTGACACATGGAAACGACCTTCTCGCTCAGGGTGACCACGTCCCCCTCCTGATAGAGAGGGGACACGTACCGGCGCATCACCTCCACAAAGTCCTCGCCCCGCTCGATGAAATGGGTGGCGACGGCGTACCGCTCATACCGGCGGCCTTCCGACTCCCGCACGCCGCGCACGTAATAGACGGCGCCGTTTTCCTCATGCCGGTTCTCCGATTTGTTCAGATTGCCCTCGTACCAGATTGCCATGGCCGTACCATTCCTTTACCGTTTCTGATGAAAGCGGAGAATCGGCCGGCAGCCGGTTCTCCGCTTCCTCAGGGTTTTCGATTGCCGTTCTTACAGGGCCAGCTCCGCCAGCTCGGCGGGGATCTCGCTCTTATCCGCCGAGACGGAGAGCACCAGGTTGGTATTCGCTTTCTCAGACAGAACCTGCAGCTTCTTGACGAAGCTCAACAGGGCCTCCATGTCGCGGCCGCCGATTTTCAGGGTGGAATCCACGAAGACGTCGGTGATGTCATAGTTGCCCGCGCACATACCCGCGATGAAGCCATAGAAGGAATCAAAGCCCTGGATGTCGTAGCTGTCGGCCACCGCCAGACGCGCCTTGTGGCTCAGGTCATAGGTCAGGGTGCTGTCCTTTTCAATGAACACCACATTGCCCTTGGACGCCGCCATGGCGGCGTTGCACATGTCGATGAGCCGTTTCGTTTTGCCGGAGCCTTTCTTGCCGAGGATCAGAGTTACCATAATCAATTCCTCCCAGTGTATATAGTATAACCGCCGTGCGCGGTGTTAAACGGAGTAAACGGGATTCAGCGGCCCAGGCGTTTTTCCAGGGCGGCCTTTTCGTTCTCGAAGCCGGGCTTGCCCAGCAGGGCGAACATGTTCTTCTTGTAGCTTTCCACGCCGGGCTGGTCAAAGGGATTGACCCCCAGCATGTAACCGGAAATGGCACAGGCTTTCTCAAAGAAATAAATCAGATAGCCCAGTGCCTCCTCCTTCGCCTCGGGAACATGGATGACAAGGCTGGGGGTGCCGCCGTCGGTATGGGCCAGAACGGTGCCCTCGAAGGCCTTCTTATTGACGAAATCCATGGTTTTGCCGGTCAGGAAATTGAGGCCGTCCACATTCTCGGGATCCTCCTCGATGGTCAGCTCCCGGGGGGCCTTGTCCAGCAGCACCACGGTCTCGAACAAAATGTTGGAGCCGTCCTGGACGAACTGGCCCAGGGAATGCAGGTCGGTGGAGAAAACCACGGACGCCGGGAACAGGCCCTTGCCGTCCTTGCCCTCGCTCTCACCGTACAGCTGCTTCCACCACTCGGACATCATGGCGTAGCAGGGCTCGTAGCTGACCATCAGCTCCACGGCGCGGCCCTTGCGCAGCAGCACATGGCGGGCGGCGGCGTACTTATAACAGTCATTGTTCTCGATGGAGGGATCGGTCAGCTCCTTCTGGGCGGCGGCGGCGCCGGCCATAAGGGCGGCGATGTCGCAGCCGGCCACGGCGATGGGCAGCAGACCCACGGCGGTCAGCACCGAGAAGCGGCCGCCCACGTCGTCGGGCACCACAAAGGTCTCGTACCCTTCCCGATCGGCCAGGCCCTTGAGGGTGCCCCGGGCCTTGTCGGTGGTGACGTAGATGCGCTTTTTAGCCTCTTCCCTGCCCACGGTCTTTTCCAGATAATCCCGGAAGACGCGGAAGGCGATGGCCGGCTCGGTGGTGGTGCCGGACTTGGAGATGACGTTGATGGACACCCGGCGGCCCTCGCACAGCTCGAGCAGCTCGCTCAGCGCGGAGGAGGAGATGCTGTTGCCCGCGAAGTAGACGTCGGGCGTGTCCTTCTTTTTCGCGTTATACAGCGGGGATTTCAGGAATTCGATGGCGGCGCGGGCACCCAGATAGCTGCCTCCGATGCCGATGGCGATGAAGATATCGGTATCCTGCCGGATACGGGCGGCCGCGGCCTGAATGCGGGCGAACTCCTCTTTATCGTAATCGGTGGGCAGGGTGAGCCAGCCCAGAAAATCGCTGCCCAGGCCGGAGCCGGCGTGCAGCAGCTCGTGAGCAGCCGTGACCTGCGGCTGCAGGGCGCCCAATTCATGAGGACGGACAAAGCTTTCGAGATAACGGGTTTCCAAAGACACGGACATAAGACAGTTTCCTCTGCTTTCCCGGTATACGCGGTCCGCGCTCCGACAGGGCCGGGTTTTCGCCCGCCTGATCGCCGTGTCCAAAGCATGCGTGCCGGGTATGCCGCTGATGACGGCGGCGGGGAGAATCCCTCCGCTTGCTACCATTTTACAATATAACGGGGCACATTGCAACCGCCTTTCGTGAAAAAACGGTGAACGCGTGGGAACCCCGGCGGGCCTTTTCAATAGGATAAACAGGCGGGGGCTATTTTCAGAGAAATGGGAGGGCTCCCTTGTTTGCCGTCCGATCGATGGACGGCGTGAAAATCACCGTCTATAATTCTAACCCGCGGGGCAGGGCATCGCGGGACCCGGCTGTTCACCCGGCCGCGGCATCGTTTACGACGAGCCGGAACGATTTAACCAGCTGTTCCTGCGGACGATGGCAGGCGCCCGGGAACGCCTCAGTTTTTGCGATCCTCCCGATGCATGGCGAAAACCACGGGGCAGAGCAGCAGCAGGGCCGCCAGGTTGGGGATGACCATCAGGCCGTTGCACACGTCGGCCAGGGCCCACACCGCGTCCGCCTGAAACAGGCTGCCTAAGAACACGAAGACGACGACCAGCAGCTTGTACACCATCACGGCGGATTTCCGCCGGAACAGATAGCGGACGTTGGTTTCCCCATAATAATACCAGCTGATGATGGTGGAAAAGGCGAAAAACATCAGGCAGACGGCGATAAAAGGGCCCCCCGCGGCCCCGAAGGAGGCGGAAAAGGCCGCCTGGGTCACATCGATGCCCGCGTCGGGGGCGATCCGTTCCGGCAGCACGCCGGAGGTGAGGATCACCAGGGCGGTGATGGTCAGCACCACGAAGGTATCGAAAAAGACGCTGACAATGGCGACGTGCCCCTGCTTTTCCGGGCAGGAAACCGTGGCCACGGCGTGGGCATGCGGGGTGGATCCCATGCCGGCCTCATTGGAGAACAGGCCGCGGGCTACGCCGTATTTCACCGATTTCATCACCGTATAGCCGCCCACGCCGCCGAAGGCGGCGGCGGGATGGAACGCACAGGTGAAGATGCTGCCCAGGGCGGGAAGAATGCGGGTATAGTTCATGCCCAGCACCACAATCGAGCCGGCCAGATAGAGGACGGCCATCACCGGCACCACCTTTTCTGTAAAGGAGGCGATGCGGCCGATGCCGCCGAGCAGGATGACCGCCGTCAACAGGGCCACGATCAGCCCGATCACCCAGGAGGGCAGGCCGAAGGAGGTGGCAAAGGCGGAGGAGATGGAGTTGGACTGCACCATATTACCGGCAAAGGCCAGGGCCAGGATGATCAGCACGGCGAAAACCCGGGCCATCCATTTGCCCAGCCGGCGGCCCACGCCGCGCTCCATATAGTAAGCGGGACCGCCCACCGTCTGCCCGTCGGCGTCAACGGTTTTGAATTTCTGGGCGAGAAGGGCCTCGGCGTACACTGTGGCCATCCCCAGCAGAGCGGCCACCCACATCCACAGGATGGCCCCCGGGCCGCCCAGGACAATGGCGGTGGCGGCCCCGGCCAGATTGCCGGTGCCCACCTGCCCGGCGATGGCGGTGGTCACCGCCTGAAAGGAGCTCATGCCATGCTTACCCGCCTTTTTCCCCCGCAGGGAAAAGCCGGAAAACATCTGCCGCAGGCCCGCGCCGAACCGGCGGAACTGCACCCCCTTCAGGGTTATGGTAAAAAACAAGCCGGTGCCGCACAGCAGGACAATCAGCAGATGATCCCAGAGAAAGCCCTGCGCGGCCCGGATAAACGCGGTGATGGTTTCCATTCACGTCCTGCCTTTCCAGGTAAAAGCAGGCGCGCTTAGGCCGGCGTTTACCCGTCGAGTCTGCCTGGAGAAGACAGCCCAGTATACCATAAAACCGCGGCCCTTCACAAGGGATTCGACAGGTTTCGGCAGATACCCCAAAAGGCGGGCGGATAATGTTATATTTTTCACAAGCTGCTGTTAGAAAAACGGATGGAGCCGTCATCGGGGGGGATCAAAGAGACAGGGCGGAAGCTTCTTGCTTCCGCCCTCAGGCTGTCAAAAAAGGGGAATCTGCCATTCGGAAAACGAAAAAAGCGGAGGCGGGTTACCGAGCCGTGTTTGCGAGGACATGTGCCTCGCAAACACACCTTATAGGCGAAAACCGGCGGAAACACACGTGTTTCCGCCGGTTTTCAAGAGCAGGGCGTGGTCGGGCGGAGCGAACGCTCCGCCAGCGGGGACAGATGGAACAAGGCGAACGTCAGTGAGCCGCCGTGATCAGGCGTCCCCGTCCAGCAGCTTGTCGACTTTATCGACAAGCTGAGGGCGGAAGCTTCTTGCTTCCGCCCTTTTAAAATCCGGTGGAATTCAGTCCTCGTCCTCGTCATCCGGACGATCCCAGTTGTGCCAGACGTTCTGGACGTCGTCGTTGTCCTCCAGCATGTCCAGCAGCTTTTCCATTTTGGCGACCAGCTCGGGATCGTCGATGGCGCTGTAGACGTCGGGGATCATCTCCACCTCGGCAGAGACGAATGCGTAGCCCTTGGCCTCCAAGTCCTCCCGCACGCCGGTGAAATCGTCCGGCTCGGTGGTGATTTCAAACACGTCGCCGTCGGTGCTGAAGTCGGCGGCGCCGGCTTCCAGCGCGTCCTCCATCACCTTTTCCTCATCCAGGCCCTCGGCCTCGATGGCCAGGACGCCCTTCTGCTTGAACATAAAGCTCACACAGCCGGTCTGCCCCAGGTTGCCGCCGCACTTATCGAAGTAGTGCCGCATCTCGCCGGCGGTGCGGTTCCGGTTATCGGTGAGGGTTTCCACAATGACGGCGATGCCCGCCGGGCCGTAGCCCTCGTACTGCAGGGCCTCGTAGTTGTCGGCGTTGCCCTCGCCGGCGGCCTTCTTGATAATCCGCTCAATATTGTCGTTGGGGACGTTGTTGGCCTTGGCCTTGGCAATGGCGTCCTTGAGCTTGGAGTTGGAGGCGGGATCGGGGCCGCCACCCTCCTTGACCGCCACCGCCAGCTCCCGGCCGATTTTGGTGAAAATCTTAGCCCGCTGGCCGTCGGTCTTCTCTTTCTTGCGCTTAATATTATTCCATTTGGAGTGTCCGGACATGGATAAAACCCCTTTAGCTAAATTATAGTCTATCCCTGACTATAGCATATTTTCGTCGTTATGGCAAGCCGGGGCGGAAATACTGGCGGCGGCGCGTAAAATCTGCTATACTTACAAAATACAAAGGGAGCCTTCGTCTCCCCCGCTCCCCTGCCGCGGACAGCGAGGCGCGGATGAACGCTAGAAATCGGTGAAATATTCCGCGGCCCCTTGTGCCGGGCGGGGCGGATCCTGTATAATAAGGGGTACGGCCGCGATGGGCGGCACAGACAGAAAGGAAGGCCCTCTCCATGGAAAGCTTCTACCGCTGGAATCCCGACAGCATGACCCGTGTGTTCGCCCTGCCGGCGCAGGTGGTGGACAAGCACATCCGCCTGGCCGGAGCCAAACAGCTCAAGGTGCTGCTTTGGCTGGCCTGCCGGGGGGAGGGGCGCTTTGACGCCGACGCCTGCGCGGCGGACATCGGGGGCAGCGCGGCGGACTGCGCCGACGCGCTGCAATACTGGGCGGAGTGCGGTCTGCTGCAATCGGCCGAGGGGGACGGAGAGCCGGACAGGGCACCGGCGCGCGCGCAGGCGCCGGTCAATCCGAACAAGGCCGCTCCTCCGACGGCGCCAGCGCCCCGCCCCCGGGCGGTCAAGCCCCAGTTCCAGGAGGTGCTGAAACGCCAGAAGGAGAGCGAGGAATTCGCCTATCTGCTGGACACGGCGTCCGCCCGGCTGGGACGGCCCATTTCCCACGGGGACATGGAGACGCTGCTGTACCTTTATGACACGGCGGGGCTGCCCATCGAGGTCATCCTGATGGTGCTGGCCTACGCGGTGGCGGCGGGCAAGCTGAACATGCGGTATGTGGAGAAGGTAGCGCTGGACTGGGCCGATCAGGGCATCGACACCATCGCGGCGGCGGAGCAGCATCTGCTGCGCCTGGAGCGGCGGGATCAGGCGGGGGCCCGGGTGCAGGCCCTGCTGCAGCCCGAACGGCCCCTGACGGCGGCCCAGAAGGAGACAGCGGAAAAGTGGCTGCACGAATGGCGGATGGCTGACGGGCTCATCCAGCTGGCGGCCAAGCTGTGCCAGACCAAAATCGGCAAGCTGAACCTGGCGTATGTGGACAAGATCCTGGAGAGCTGGCACCTGGACGGGGTGGACACCCTGGAAAAAGCGCGGGCGCTGGTGGAAAAGAGCCGGGGCGGGAAGGCCGTGCAGGTGGAAAACAGCTCGCTGAATTTGGACGATTACGAAAAGATGGTACTGGACTTCGTGCCGGTATTCAAGGAGGGATAAGGGCCTATGAGATACAGCCGGGAGATATACGACGCGGCCATGGCGGAGTTGGAGAGCCGCCGGACCAGGGCGGGGACCGAGGCGGCGGCGCGGCGGGAGACGCTGCTCCGCCGGCGGCCCCGGCTGCGCGAAATCGAGCAGGAAATGGCCCATTCGGCCTTGCGGGTGACCCGGGCGGTGCTGGACGGCGGCGACGTGACGGCGGCGGTGGAGGCCATCAAGAACGACAACCTGGCCCTCCAGGCGGAAATGGCGGAGATCCTGGCGGAGGAGGGGGTGCCCTACCCCAACCTGGAGCCGCAGTACACCTGTCCCGTCTGCGCCGACACAGGGTATGCGGGGGGGAAGATCTGCGCTTGTCTGCGCACGCTGCTCAAGGAGGAGTCATGCCGGCGGCTCAGCCGAATGACGGCCATGAAGCTAACCACCTTCGAGGAGATGGATCTCGCCTATTACCCCGACACGCCCGATCCGGCAACGGGGGTGACGCCCCGCAAGCGGATGGAGCAGGTACTGGCGTACTGCCGGCAGTACGCCGCCAATTTCGCGCCGGGGGCGGACAATCTGCTGCTGCGGGGGCCGACGGGGGTGGGCAAGACCCACGCCTCCCTGGCCATCGCCCGGCAGGCGGCGGAAAAGGGGCACGCGGTGATATACGGCCCGGCGCAGGTGCTGCTCCACCAGTTGGAAAAGGAGCATTTCGGCCGGGCGGAGGGGAACAGCGAGGACATGCTGCTCGCCTGCGACCTGCTGGTACTCGACGATCTGGGGACGGAATTCGCCAGCCCCTTCTATGTCTCCTGCTTATACAACCTCATCAACACCCGGATGCTGGAGGGGCGCACCATTATCCTGAGCACCAACCTCAACCAGAACCAGCTCAAGGAGCGGTACGGCGACCAGATTACCTCCCGAATCACCGGCACCTTCGTACCGCTGCTTTTTATGGGGCGGGATATCCGGCAGCAGAAGCGGCAGGAGAAGCTGTAGGGGCGCAATTGATTACAAACCTGTAGGTTTTCTTGACAGGCGGGCTGGAAATGAGTACAATGCGGTATGGAAGCCAACAGCGGGAGCAAGAGCGGCCCGCGTCAACCCGTGGGGAGTATGGCCGGCCGAGGACGCCGGCTTACATAACGGGTGGGCGTGAGCGGCTGCATAGGCTCCCCGGAAGAAAGGACATGGATGCGCAATGGCCAACACACATCCCTATTGCATGGGCTGCATGAATCCCCTGCCCGAGGGGCGGGCGGAATGCGGCATCTGCGGCTATCCGGTGGACAAACAAAACCCGCCTCTGTATCTGCCGGCCGGCACTGTGCTTTCCGACCGGTATCTGGTAGGACGCGTGCTTTACGCGGGCGGCGATCTCGCAGAATACATCGGGCTGGACCAGGTGTCCAAGTCGCCCATCGTGATTCGGGAGTTCCTGCCCGACACCTTATGCACCCGGGGAGACGCCGGGGAGCTGCAGATTCTCGGCGGATGCGAGAACACCTTCGCCGATTATCTCGGCAAGTTCCGCAGCCACGCGCGGGCGCTGGCCCGGATGCGGGATCTGCCGTCCGTCATTCCGCTGTACGACATTTTCGAGCAGAACCACACGGCCTACACGGTGGCTGAATACTGCGAGGGTATTTCCCTGGAGACCCGGCTGGCCCAGGCAGGCGGGCGGCTGCGCTGGGACGAGGTGCGTCCGCTGTTCATGACGCTGATGACCTCGCTGACCTCCCTGCACGCGGCGGGGATTCTGCATCTGGGCATCAGCCCGGAGAACATCCTCATCGGCACCGACGGAAAGTTCCGGCTGCGGGGCTTCTCCATCGCCGAGGCCCGGCAGGTCAGCACCGATCTCAAGCCCCAGCTGCTGGCCGGGTATTCCGCGCCGGAGCAATACGGCTTTGACCAGACCTGCACCGCGTCGGCCGACGTATACGCCATGGCGGCCACGATTTTCCGTACCGTCACCGGCAACCCGCCGCCTGAGGGGCCGGCCCGCGCCAAGAATTCGGCCGACCTGTTCGTGCCGGCCGATGTGGCGGACAGCCTGCCGGACAATGTGGCGGTGGCTCTGTTCAACGGCTTGCAGGTGGATCCGGAGGTCCGGACGGCCAGCATGGCGGCCCTGCGGGATCAGCTATCCGCCGCGCCAGCGGTCAGCGCCCTGCGGCAGGACGCGGACAAGGAGCCGGTGCACACCGCGCCCGAGCCGGCCCCGCAGCCGGAGGAGCCGGAGGAAAAGCCGAAGAATCCCCGCACCAAGTACGCGGTGTTGATTGTGGTGGCGGTGTTTGTGGTGCTGCTCCTCTTCGCGGGGGGCGTGCTGTTGATTCTCTCCGATTCCCTGTTCGGCGACGACAGCTCCTCGGAGGTATCCACCGACGGACTGCCCACCATCTCCACCTCGCAGCAGGGTACTACCGCGCCAGTGGAGCATGAGAAGATGTACGCCGTGTCCGACGTAATGGGTAAGAATTACTACAAAGAGAAGGACAAGGAATTCAACGGAAAGATGAAGCTGGAGGTGGAGTATCTCGCCTACAGCGACAAGCCCAAGGGCACCATTCTCAGCCAGAATCCCCCCAACCAGGCCAGCAAGCCGGAGGGAACCATCATCAAAGTGGTCATCAGCGCGGGTCCGGAAAAGGTAACGGTGCCGGACGTGGCGGGCTGGAAGCAGGAGCACGCCCAGAAGCTGCTGGAGGCCCTCGGCTTCAAGGTGACGGTGGCTAAGGTGCAGGTGTCGCAGTTCGAGCGCGGGCTGGTGGAGGACACCGATCCAGTTGCGGGGTCATCCCTGGATTATGGTTCCGCCATCACGCTGCGGGTCAGCGACGTGGAGCCGACCACCACGACCGAGGCGACCACGGAAACGACCACCACCACGACGAATTTCTGGGATAGATGGCAATAAGCAGCAAGGCAGGCGGCCCGGCGGAAAGCCGGGCCGCCTTTTTTAACCATTTTTTGTCCGCCTGCATATACTGGGAATAAAACCGGCAGGGGAGGAAGTCGGATGTTCGTATTGGAGCTGTTTTTCAAAAGCCTGTTCATTCTGGGCATGGCCATCTGCTGGGCGCTGTCCATGCTCGTGCTGTCCCTGATGCGGTGCTTCTGCTCACGGCGCTGACATTCCCCTGGCGAGCGGAAAGGCGGCAGACGGGATATGGGGACAGGCATGTGGCTGCTGGTGCTGTGGATGTTCTCCGCTGTCAGCGCGGCGACAGGATTTCTCCTGTGCGCCTGCCTGCGGGCGGAAGAGGAACAAAAAGTTTGAAAAAAGGCGCTCTCTCCGGCGATTGGAGAGAGCGCCTTTTTATTTTTCCATGAATAGAACGCCCAGGGTATTGGGGCCGCAGTGGGAGGAAATGGTGCAGCCCGCGCGGGTGACGAAGAGCTCCTCAAACCGGGCGTATTTCTCTACCAAGGATCGCACCAGGGCGATCCGTTCCTCAGAAATCCCCGAATGGGTGATAAACGCCCGGCGGTAGACGATGTCGGTTCGGCCTTCCAGTCGATCCTTCACATACTGCTCCAGGGCCTTTTCCAGGGAACCGCGGTATTTCTTGCCCACGCTCATGCAGCCGGAGGTATTATCCACCTCGATGCAGGGCTTTAGACGGAGCACATTGGCCCCGAGCATCTGCAGAGCCGAGCAGCGGCCGCCTTTATAGAGAAACTCCAGGGTATCGATGACAAAGCTGGCGTTGACCTTACCGGTCAGGGCCCGCACCTCCTCGGCGACCTGTTTAGCGGGCAGGCCGGCGGCGATGCGTTCCGCCGCCTCGATGACCAAATGGCCGGAGCCGGTGGACAGGTTCCGTGAGTCAACGGCATAGACGCCGGGCAGCTCCTCAGCAGCCAGGCGGCAATTGTTATAGGTGGCGGAAAGGCCAGATCCCAGAGTAACATGAACCACCTCGTACCCCTTGTCCGTCCACTGTTTGAAAAACTCCACATATTCCGCGGTGTTGATGGCCGCGGTCTTGGGCAGCACCTTTTTCTCCTCGTATACCTGATAAATCTGGTCGGGAACCAGATCTACGCCATCCCCGTAGGTCTTATCCTCCAGGATGACATGAAAGGGATAGTAATTTACATGATAGCGTTCGACCAGCTCCGGGCCGAGATCGCAGGTGCTGTCCGCGCACAGGATAACCTTGTTCGCCAAAGAATCTCCTCCCTAACGTTAAACGACTGCCGGAAATCCTGTTTATCGTACCACAAATGTATGAATTTTTCAAGATGGGAGAAAAAAGGGACTCCCACCGCTTTGTAGGTATTGCACTGCATGAATTGTGACCGCATTGCGTGTTTTATAGACGCGAAACCGTACTTTTCCCCTATCTCTACGCATTGCACTGTGCAACAACCTGTTCGTTGGTTCGATGCGAGTGTCCTCCTTCGTTCAGTCCTTCTTTTGGGATTTTGAGAACGCAGGCAGGGAACGGATGGACTGAAACATACGATGAATATATGTGCGGTTCAATCTATACACGAGGATCAGCGAGACCAGAAATACGGCGATTTGCCATAAACCAGGCACCATATAATAGGCAAGGACAGCAACTGCGACAAGGGCCATCAGCCAAAGCATTTGTGTATATTGAATAGAAATTGTAAAATACCGACGGGTATCTATCGCACGGACGATAAACATAATCAAAAATGCCAGCAGGGTTACACAAGATACCGCCCACAATTTATAAGTGGGCGCAAAGAGAAGGGTAAAAACGATGGAGACTGCAGCCGATAGAAGCGTTGTCTTTAAATTTCCCAGGGTGTGTTTGGCAGTTGTATACACCACGCCGAAAAACTGCCCATAGGCGTTGAAAACAGCAGCTAGTATAAGTATCGGAATATAGTATAGGGCACTCTGAAAGCTGGAATGCACCAGCAGCTTAATATATAGATTAACCGCAGGGAGCACCAGCAGGACAATAGACAGCTGTACCCGGACAAAGGCATTAAACATCTTGCTGTAATACTGTTCACAGTCCTTTGCGTTCATCTCTTCCACGGAGCTTTCTTGCCAGGCCATTGTAAAAATGCTGTTGATCATGACGATTAGAGAAGGGAACTTATTTGCAACGCCCATAACGCCGGAATAGAACGTTGTTTTTTCTGTTAAAGCCAGGAGATAAACGCCGAAGGAATTCAGGAACCACCAGCTCAGCTGATTTGGGATCAAGGGGATACAAAAACGCAGAAGCTTTCCCTGCGTCTGTTTATCGATGTCCCGTTTATGAAATTTGGAAAACACATGCGTGCGGCCCTGTAAATAGAGAAGAACTGCCACAGCGGCAAGGATAGGGGCGAGCAGCAGCGATATCTCCTTGATGCCAAACGCCAGAATAAAGACGATGTTGGATATACCCTGAATAAGCGTCAGTAGAATTCCGGATACGGCATAATCCGCGTTGCGCTTCATTCCGCGAACCAATTGCTGAGCCAACTGGCCCAAGCCCACAAAATACATGTACAGGAGGAGATACCACATATAGGGGTTCTGATAACCCACGACGAAGCGGGTTATCACAAAGGCCACGACCGACAGCATCATGCCGGCGTGATAAATCAGCAGGCTATTAGTAATGACCTTGTTTCTGTCCTTGTCGGTGCAATCCAGCATGTACCGAAATGCGGCTTCCACTATCTGGAACGTGAAGATAGGGAGCAGCAGGTTCGCCGTCGTGATTACCAGGTCGGCGGCACCATATTCCTCCGTACTTAAATAAGCCGTATATATAGGGAGCAGTACAAAAGAAAGCCCCTTGGAAGCAAAGGTTCCGATAAAATAAATGCCGGTATTCTTCAGCAGCTTTTTTTCCCGCTTCATCAGGTTCTTTTCAGGCTCCTTTTTATCGTTTTTAGCAGCTTGACAGCTTTTGGGGGCAAACAAGCCCGCAGTTTCTCCTTATAGAAAGGGAGACTGTGGCGATAAGCCCGTGCATATTTGGCAAATCCGTGCTGGCGGATTTGCTGATAGAACACCATTTGCCGCTGCATCGAGACCTGCCGGAGTTCCAGCTTTTTCTCCGCCAACGCACAAGCGGTATCGATCGGTTCTGCCACAAAGCCGTCCCTGACGGCCGCCCATTCCCTCGCCCCCGTATCGGAATGGATCATCAGCCAGGAGATCCGGCTCCCATCCGCAAAAGCAGGAAGCAACCGTTCAGCGCCCCAAAAGTCGGCCACGGTCAGATCACTGGCGCGTTTAAAGCCGGAAAACCGACAGTTGTAGCAGCAGTCCCGCAGGCTTTCATGCTGCAAAAAGGCATGGTAATATGGATCACAGGAGCCGTTCCTCTTTATAACGACGCTGCGGCCCTTTTTGTCCCGACAGCTATATTGTAAAAGATAAGGACGGGAGTTCTCCTGCAGGCGGAAGCGATAGGATTCAATTGCCCCATGCCGCTTGGACTCTAGCCAGCGGATATACGCCTCAAAAAGGCGCGGACTGGGTACCCCGTGACAGATAAAATCGCAGGTCAGCAAGTTCGGATCGTCTTCACCGAGATACGCTTTCAGCCCGTAAATCTGACAGGGTGTACCAGCATACAAGACACGGCGAGATTGATGTAGGAAAGCCTTTACCTGTGCAAAAGAGTCTACGGTGTCGCACTGTACGTATTTTGAGCCGCACAGTGGAGGAAGCTCTTCCTCTCGCTGCGCGAAGGCCATCCGGCCGAACGCCTTTTCCAGCTTGGCGCCAAAGACTACGCCACCGCTTCGTATCACCTCTTGCGCCAAAGCGGCGAAGATGCCGGCCGAGGAACAAGGGAACACCGTGTTCTGTCCCGGCAGCCGCTTTACCGCCCAGAAGGATTTTACACTCTTCGGATCGTCCGTCTCGGCCTGTTCCACCGGGCAGATACGATGGCACAGGCGGCAATCCACGCAGCGAGAGTCTTCGATAACCGCTCGCAAGAATCCATTTTCATCCTCCCGCATAGTGATGCAGGAAACCGGACAACGTTGTTCACAAGCCCTGCATCCGGTACAGCCTTCACTTACAAATTTCATGTTCGACCTCTTCCAAGCTGTCGCGCAGGTACGCATACGACTCAAGCTTCCATGGAGACAGGCGGCTATCCACCTGAGTATACGAAATGGCTTTATCAAAAACAGAGAAAGATTCGTACCCGTTGAGTACACGCTCAGGAATCCCGGCGATTTGCAGGATATTTTTAAGGCGGCCCGAATATTTCGGGGGCAAATCCACGAGAAAATTCTTTTGGAATATCAGACAAAACGCCGTACCGTGAAAGGAGTCGGTTAGGACATACTTTGCATGTCGGATAAGACGCAACAGTTCCTCAGGCGTCGGTGACAGGATATGCTGACACGAGGCGTGGCGTTTGTATTTTACCGAAAACTCCACCGAAACCAACCGGCATTGTTTCTGTTGAGCCAGACGGCCAGCGTATTCCTTCAGTTTCTCGTTTGTTCCGTAATTGATTTGGAAGACGAGCAGATACGGCGTATTTTCCGCGATTCGCGGCTTGGCCATATCGGATAAATCGCGCCAAACCGCGGGCGAAGCAACCAAAGTCGGATCCAAAACGAGGCGTGGTTCTACAGCTGTGCCAGCCCGCTTGACAATTTCCACACCGGTCTGTTCCCGCACGGAAAGAAACCGGTACTTCTGGAGCTTCGGCCGGATTTCCTCCAGCTCCTCCTCGGGAATCTGATCCCGCCCAAAGCTGGTTGCGAAAGAACCGCAGGGCTCTCCCGCCTTTAAAAAATCAAGGTAATAGGCATCCGTGTTATGTATGCCCGCATTCCACAGCTGATCGCTGCCGCTCAGATAGAAATCGGCCGTAGGACAGTCTTTTTCCAGGTCCTCACAGCTGGTATACATCCGCTGTGACAAATGTACGCGGCGTTTTAAAAAGCCATTAAACATTCTGCGTTCCCGTCGGGTGTTGACAAATGGGAATATCCAGCAAAAAAGCGTTCTCAACAGCACGTTTTTCTTCCAGGCGGGATGATACTCCAGAGCTAAATTGGCCTGATTTTTCGGAACATCCTTGTATCGCCAATAGTCCACGACCTCAACCGTATGGCCAAGCTGTTCGAGAAGCGTCTGGGTTGCAAAAGTCTGCAGCACCGATCCGTAGTTCAAAGGACGGTGTTCTGTAAGCAGGGCTATCTTCATATACCGATTTCCTTCTTTTTCCGATCCACATACATCATGATGCGCCGGTAGTCCTCAATGGTATCGACTTCCGCCCAGAAGGCCCCCTCCACGTCCAGGGCATAGACTGGCTTTTCGTCGGAAATGGCATACAGCGCGTTTTCCCACCAAAGACCGTGCTGCTGCGATTCCACCAGGTTGTCTAGGCTGTCGATAAAGCACTGTGCCATGGCCCCCTTGACGCTGGCGATCCCAACATATTCACAATCGCGGTTGTCCCGCGTGAGTTCTTTGCCATAGGCTTTTATCCTGCCGTTTTCCGTCTGAAAAAAGTAATCGCCGGTATCGGCGCGGCTTCGATCCGAGAGCATGACGGCCTCTTCCTTGGCTGATAGGAGGCGATCGAGGATATCCTGCTCCCAATACACGTCAGCGTTGGCGATGATCTGCTGCGCCGTACAGTCAAGCTGAGATTCCGCCATCCAAAGGGAGCCAATACTGTTGGTCACATCGTAAAAGGGATTGTAGACTATCTGAGCCCCGCGATCTTTGATAATATCCTCGAGATATGTATGCATGTAGCCGGTGATCACGGTCACATCCATATGATTTTTCTGCAGCAGCCGAATCGTATGCAGAATGAGCGGCTCTCCTCCCACATCCAGAGTGCATTTCGGAATAGGGGGAATATCCTTACTGATTCTGGTTCCGCGGCCCGCCGCCAGTAAAAATGCATGCATTATAAAACCCTCTTTAATTTATCGTATAGGTTATCGTAATCCGCCGGCTGCAGATTTCCCAGATGGCCGACGCGAAGAATGTAATCGGCACGTTCACCGCCCGATGGAGTGAGGAAAATCTCATATCGAGATTTCAAAGTTTCATAAACCCGTTTTGCTCCACCGTCAGGAAAAAGAATGGGCGTACAGGAATTCGACAGGCGGTAATCCGGTATAGGGAGTTTCAATTTCTCTGCGTATTGTCGAAAATAAGCGGCGCGCTGATGATGTTCCTCGTTCACGAAGGGAATTCCTTGCTCCAAAATGCTCTGTAGCCGCTGCTGCAGCATGAGTACCGTGCCGACCGCGCTGGTAAACGGCGGCTGCCCTCGCTTTTGATTGACGATATGTTCTTTCAAATCGAGATAATAGGAGGCGCGTTTGTTTTGGAAAATTCGTTCTTCGGTCAGCCGTTGGCTGGCGGCAACCAGCGCCAAGCCCGGCGACAGCGCCAAGGCCTTTTGGCTTGCCGTCAGAAGCAGATCGATTCCCATAGCTTCCATATCGATGGGATCCGCAAGATAGGCGCTCACGGCATCGACAAGAAAATATAAGCCGTTTCGGCGACAAAATTCCCCCAGCAGCTGTCCGTCGTAGAGCTGCCCGGTACTGGTCTCGCTTAGGTTAATCACCAGCGCCGTATAACCCGCCTGCTCAAACGGCTCAAGAAGTCCTGGGGTGAAACCGGTTCCAAACGGCAGGGTAAGCGCATCGTAGGGGATTTGATAAACGTCACAAATCTCCGTAAAGCGCTGTCCAAAGCTTCCGCCGTTCAGGATAAGCAGCTTGTCCCGCGGCGTAAAGCAGGAGGAGATTGCCGCGTCCATGGCCCCGCTGCCGCTGGTCGTAAGGACGGCGAAAGAGGCGGATTCCGGTGCGTGAATCGAGTCAAGAAAATTTCGCTCGATTTCCAACATTACAGCACTGAATTCAGGCGTGCGAAAATAGGGTTCCTGCTGAGAGGCTATCTGTAAAGAGGCGGGATACATCTGCACAGGGCCAACGGTAAACAGTATCATGGAAAACAAGTCCTTTCGAGTGAGCACAATTACAGGTTCACATACCGTCCACGTTTATCTCCGCAATCAAAGCGATTCGGTGCTTCCGTGTTTTTCCAGTTCGTATTCGGCACTCTCCAATCAACGCCATATTGATCACACAGGATTTGTTCATAGTTTCGCGGGACACGAAGTGGCGTTCCATACAACGGCATGTCGATAAATCCTTCCGCACGACGGCATACCAGGCGTGCTATCGATGTCGTTTCGTCGTTCGGATAGGTCAGATCCTCTCTGCGATAATACTCATAAGAAATCATCATATCCCCTTCGGTTTGAAAGAGAAAAAAATCAATGGGAATGCCGCCGTACTGACAGGTAAACTCCGTAACGGTATTCTCTTGCTCACAATACCGAATCAGGCGAAAACCGGCGCTCTGAAGCTTATGTATCAGGTCTTTAACCTGTTGCTGGGATATGTCTAGGATCCCCAGGTCGATATCGATGTCATGAGATAAAAATTGTTTCTCCCGGATTATGCCGAGCAGGCTGCCATAAATATAAAAGTACGAAATTGGCTCGTCCTGGAGCACTTCATAAAGATGATTTGTTACTGCTCCGGCGTTTTTTTTGAGAAGTTTTTGCTGCCGCTTATGCTTTTGATGTCGAAGGAACTCATAGAGCTTTCCGAAAAGCGGGAGGACGCTTATTTTTCTTTTCAACATATATATTGGTATCATGTTCTACTCCTTGCTCGCTATTCATGCTTTTCTCAAAGATAACCAGATAGTATACTGTCAACACCGATATATATATAGAAATATTATCGGTGAAATATATAATTTGAAAGTATATAAGCAGGACAAATGGAAGCGCCGACTGAATTTTTTTCGACAATTTATAACTGCAGATACAAGTAACAACTGAGTAAACCGTATACCCGATAAATCCAGTTTCAATGTACATGCGCATAACGTCGGAATGAATATTCTGTGTCAATGCATATTGAAAGCTTAAAAACGCTTCACAAAATCCCAATCCTCTTCCCCAAAAGAATGGAGATAATTCCCATTCAAATTGAAATAACTGATAGAGCGAAAATCGGCCGCTATCCATAATGCCATATTTTAAAAAAATCGATTGAAGATGCATACTACTTACTAAATAAAGAAATATACCGGCACATAGCAAATAGCCAAATGTTATGAAACCGCATGGCAACGGCCGAATGAGTTTCATGTTTCTTCCAAACAAAAAGAACAAGAGAATTATCAGAATCAGCGCGAAATCAACGATTCTCTTTCCGTTAAGAATGACAATACCAGCCAGCACAAAATCGTGCGCTTTAAGTTTCTTTTCAGTTAATAAAAAATAAAGGAGAAGAATGCCAGCCGCAAAGGGAACGATGTTTGATTCCAGCTGATTTTGATATACGTCATATGAATTGAACAGCCCTTTAACATAAGCAAACAGACTGTTTGTAGCGGCAAAACGAATTACTTGAATGAGATAAGCGCACACCAAGCCATAATATACGCTTTTGACAACGGATGTCTTGTATAGCCTTCCAACCGACATAGAACACCATGCAATTACAATTGGAAAAATAATAAAAAATATATATTTTAGATTTTCAACCAGATATTCTCCTTCACTTGTGAATCCCAATAGTAACGAATAAAAAGCAATACATATCTGTGGAAGCAATAAGAGGCGGATGGTGTCTATATCCAATTTTACAAGCTTATACTTATTTTTCAGCAATAAAGTCATGTAAATAATTACGGCGGATAAAGCTATTATGTACTTGATATTATTTTCAATTTGTAAAAATAAAACAAATGATAACAAAAAATTACTGAACATGAGAAGCAACTTATTAATAGATATACGTGTATGCACAAACTTCCCTCCTTTACGGAAATAGTTGCTTATCTTTTAAACAACGAATACCATATAAACTTCGTATTCGTCACCACATACCGCTTGAACAACCGCTTTGGCTCCTTCAGCAGGCGATACAGCCATTCCAGTCCGGCGTTTTGCATCCATTGGGGGGCGTCGTTGACAATGCCCGCCAAAATATTAAAGGCGCCACCGACACCTGTCATCAGGCCGTTTACTTTTCCCTTTAAGCGATGCATCAAAAGTTCCTGTCGGGGAGCCCCTATTGCTACCCAAATAAAATCCGCTTCCGACGCATTGATTCTTTCGGCAAGCTCATCGACTTCTTCGTCCGAAAGCTCTCGAAAAATCGACGGTTCACAGCCGCATATTTCAAGAGCCGGATAATCCACACGTAACTGCTTTTCCATTGTTTTAAGCGTATCCGAAGTGGTGCCATAAAAGTAATGCTTTTTCCCCTGGAAACGACTGTCGGTAAATGTGTTCTGCATAAAATGCGTTCCCGTAACCTTTTCCATATGGTCAAAACCCTTTTTTCTACCCACCACCGATAACGGCTTTCCATCTGGAAGAGACAGGATAGATTCACTCTGCGCTTTCAGATATTCTGTATCCTCATGGGCCATAACCGTCGTGTGCACATTGGAAGCGCAGACATATTCTCCCTGGATTTGCGAGAAGTTGCTATTTATAAAATTTAAGCAGCTTTCCATATTCACCGCTGAAATGGGTACGCCGATTATTTCAACCCGCGGCGGCAATTCACTTAATATGTTTGGCTCTATCATATATATCTACCAACTCTTCATAATTTTTCTGCTTTGTCAAATAATCGGCGTAATAGCTCCTAGCATTTTGAGAATATAAAGAACGATTGGCGATTACGTCCTCCAACGCCTGTTGAAAGCCCTGTTTATCATTACAAGGAAATACCGCGCCGCCTTTTGCCTGATACACCATATCGTTTTGGTTTCCCATATTGGTGGAAACCACGGGACAGCCCATTGAAAAGCATTCCGACAGAATCATAGGAAATCCCTCATATAAATTGCTCGGAAACAGCAGCGCCTGTGCGCTGGACAAGTCTGAAAATATGTCTTTTTGTGGCTTAAAGCCATAATACTGAATATTATCGAACCTTTCGGACGCTTCTTTCACCTGCGCTTTATAAGTACCGTCGCCATAAATATGCAATTGATACTCCGCCGGCAGTTCCGGCCAAGCATCTAATAGAAATGGGATACCTTTGTTTTCTTCCAATCTGCCAGCGAACACAAACGTATTATAAATTTTTTTCGTTGAATTTGAACTCTCCGCTTCTTCGACAAAATTGGGCTTAATAAAAATATTCGACCCATTCACATCCATCAGCTGGTCAAACTTTGATTTATTAAACTCCGTCAAGAATATATAGGATATCTTTCTGTATGTGCCGATCCATCGGTGAAACTTGAGCATAGCAATGACCACTGCCGTTTGCAATCTTGAATTTCGGTAGCAGCCATGTTTCCATGCCGTTTTAAAGGATTGATGCTTTTTACAGTCCTCACAGATGTGGCCCTCTCGATAAAACATTCCATTTGGACACAAAAAACGAAAATTATGTATGGTTTGAATCACGGGTACTTTTAAGCTTCGTGCCGCATAATAGACTGACGGACTGATCAGGGGAAACGTATTGTGGCAATGCACCACATCGATTTGATTTTGCTTGATGAGTTTCTTTACCTCAACATACGATTTGAATGACCATATTGTGGAGAGAGGCGACAATAGAAGCTTTAATTTAGATGATTTCAGTTCATCATTACTTCTGGTGTATGTCAAGACTTCATGGCCGTTTTCCCTCAGCATTTTCACTTCATTCTCGAAAACGGTATGTTCCCCACCACCAATTTGATAGAAATTATGAATCATCAAAATCTTTTTCTTACTCATTGGCCGCCTCACAAATCCTAGTATTTCTTTCTCCACACCATCTTATTGACCACGCCGGTATAGCTTTGAATGAGCTTGACAACCTTGGTGGACACGTTTTCATCGGTATAATTGGGAACCGGGATGCCGACGTCGCCGTTGTTATTCATTTCTACAGCCGTGTCCACCGCCTGCAAGACCTGGTCGGTGGTAATGCCGGCGAGGATAAAGTTCCCCTTGTCGAGCGCTTCCGGGCGTTCGGTGGAGGTACGGATGCAGACAGCCGGGAAGGGGCTGCCCACCGATAGGAAAAAGCTGGACTCCTCCGGCAGGGTTCCGCTGTCGGAAACCACCGCATAGGCGTTCATCTGCAGGTGGTTATAATCGTGAAAGCCCAGGGGTTTATTCTGCAATACCCGTTTGTCAAACTGAAAATGTCTCTGCTGAATAAATTTCGCGCTGCGCGGATGGCAGGAATACAGGATCGGCATATCGTATTTTTCCGCCATGGCGTTGACGGCGTTCATCAGCTGAAAGAAATTTTCTTCCGTATCAATATTTTCTTCCCGATGGGCCGACAACAAAATATATTTGCCCTTTTCCAGACCGAGCCTGTCCAGGATATCCGACGCTTTGATGCTTTCCAAATTCTCATGAAGCACCTCGGCCATGGGAGAGCCGGTGACGTAAGTGCGTTCCTTGGCGGTTCCCTCGCTGTTCAGGTACCGTCTGGCATGTTCGGAATAGCAGAGATTCACATCGGCAATATGATCGACGATTCTCCGGTTCGTCTCTTCGGGCAGACATTCGTCGAAGCAGCGATTGCCCGCCTCCATATGGAAAATCGGGATATGCAGCCTTTTGGCGCTGATAGCGGAAAGGCAGGAGTTCGTATCGCCCAGAATCAGCAGGGCGTCCGGTTTTTGTTCCGTCATCAGCTTGTAGGATTTGGCGATGATATTCCCAATGGTTTCGCCGAGATCGGCGCCGACCGCGTCCAGATAAAAATCGGGGGCGCGCAGGGCCAGATCGTCAAAGAAGACCTGATTGAGCTCATAATCATAATTCTGGCCCGTATGAACCAGAATCTGATCAAAGTAGGTGTCGCATTTTTTTATAACGGCGGCAAGGCGGATAATTTCCGGCCGGGTGCCGACGATGGTCATCAGTTTCAAACGGGCCATTGTTACACTTCCTCAAAAAAGGTATCCGGTCTTTCGGGATCAAAGCATTCGTTGCACCACAGCAGCGTCACCAGATTCTCCGTTTCGCTGAGATTCACAATTCTATGCGTATATCCCGGTATCATATCCACCACCGTGATTTCATCGCCGCTGACATAATAATCCACCACCGGATAGGCGGAGCCGGTGGCGGGATCCGTACCGACTTTTCGAAGCTGAATCAGCCCTCGGCCCGATACGGCGACGAATTTCTCGGTTTTCGTATGATGCCAGTGCTGGCCTTTGGTAATCCCCGGTTTGCTGATGTTCACGCTGAACTGCCCTCTGTCGGCTGTGCGTATGATTTCCGTGAAGCTGCCTCGGTTATCCACATTCATTTTCAGCGGATAGCTGAAATTATCCGGGGCCAGATAAGACAGGTAGGTGGAATACAGCTTTTTGCTGAAGCTCCCTTCCGTCATATCCGGAACGCTCAAGGTTTTCCGGCTGTCTCTGAACTCGTATAACAAATCGACAATCTCCCCCAGCGCAGCCTGATGAACCTCGGGGACATAGCCATAGCCGTTTTCATCGCGGTGTTCTTTGCCGTCCAGGGCGCGGAACATTTCCTCCATCAGATCATCGATGTAGACCAAATCCAGCCGAACGTTTCGATCGTTCACCTGTATCGGCAAGCCGTTGGCAATGTTGTTGCAGAAGGTGGCCACGGCCGAATTGTAATTGGGCCTGCACCATTTCCCGAAAAGATTGGGGAAACGATAAATCAGCACCCTGGATCCGGTTTCTTCACCGTACGCCTTAAATAAATTCTCTCCGGCCAATTTGCTTTTACCATATTCGCTGCCGGCGTATCTTCCCTCCAGCGACGCCTGAATCGAGGAGGACAGCATGACCGGACACGTGTTATGATAATTCTTCAAAGTATCCAACAATTTAGAACCAAAGCCAAAATTCCCCTGCATAAACTCATCCGGGTTGTCGGGACGATTAACGCCGGCAAAATTAAATACAAAATCCGCTTTTTCGCAATACGTATGCAGCTGGTCTTCCGTGCCGTCCACATCATATTCAAAAATCTCCAGTTCGCTTGGGTCACCCATGCTGTCCCAAGTATGTCTGCTATCCCTGCCGTTTTTTATGGCTTTCAGGGCTTCCACAAAATTACGGCCGACAAACCCCTTGGAACCCGTCACCAAAATATGAAAACCCATTAGTCCTCAAACAATCCTTTCAAAGCGTTTTGGACATACTCCGTGGTCATAATTTTTTCTACCACCCCGTCCACATCCAGCCGTTTGGTATTGTGACTCGTATAGGCTTCTTCGCTTTGGGTCTTTACTTCGCCGTCCACGAAATATTTGTCGTAGTTCAAATCCCGTTCATCCGCCGAAATGCGGAAGTATTTCCCAAAGTCCTCGGAATTCAGCCGTTCCTCTCGGGTCATAAGGGTTTCATATAACTTCTCACCGTGGCGTGTGCCGATAATGTGGATCCCAGTGTCGCCGAATAATTTCTGTACGCCTTTTGCTAAATCTTCAATGGTGGACGCATCCGCCTTTTGGATAAACAAATCGCCGGGTTTTGCATGCTCAAACGCGAACAGCACCAGGTCGACCGCTTCATCCAGGTTCATCAAAAACCTTGTCATGCTGGGATCCGTTATCGTGATTGGTTTGCCGGCGCGGATTTGGTCAATAAATAAAGGAATCACGCTGCCGCGAGAACACATGACGTTACCATATCGTGTGCAGGAAATCACTGTGCCGGTACCTTTGACCTCCCTGGCCTTGGCACGAATCACTTTCTCCATCATCGCTTTGCTGATACCCATGGCATTAATGGGGTACGCAGCCTTGTCAGTGGACAAGCAAACGATTCTTTTCACGCCAAACTGCACGGCGGCGGTTAAGACGTTATTCGTACCCTCGACATTGGTACGCACAGCCTCCATGGGGAAAAACTCACAAGAAGGCACCTGCTTTAAGGCTGCCGCATGAAATATGTAATCCACCCCGTACATCACGCCAGCGACGCTTTCCTTATTGCGCACATCTCCGATATAAAACTTCAGCTTATCGTTGTTATATTTTTTCCGCATATCGTCCTGCTTCTTTTCATCGCGGGAGAAAATACGAATTTCACCGATGTCTGTATTTAAAAAGCGCTTTAACACGGCGTTGCCGAACGAACCAGTTCCCCCTGTAATCAAGAGCGTTTTCCCTGTAAAAATCGACATGAGTTTGTCCTCCATTCAGTACTTCCTAAAGTTTTAAAACATTTTTTAAGCCTTGCAGGAAGACTTGGCAGCATGACTGCCACAATATTTCCTGTCTTTTTCTCGCGCAAAGCCCTCTTTTGCTTTCCTAATTTAATAGGAATACTTTTATCAGAAACATAACAATCAAATTTGAGCATACACGGATATCGACATTTTGTCAATAGTTCGGGGGTTAAGTCGATAATAATTCTACCCAAAACCGGCGAATTTGAGAAGGAGTCAAGCTTTCGGCGAAAAATTTCTTTTCCTCTAACAAATGCTGGATCTGGTGGACGATTTCCACGAGGACGGCGCGGGTTTCGAATTCCTCCCGGGTGGCGGGCAGGCGGCTATGCTGAAAGTGGGTACGCACCTCCTTTAGCTCCTCCAGCAGGACGGTGGCGTTGTTGCATTCATGCAGGGAGTAGGCCGTCAGCTTCATGAAGTTGGCCACCACGTTGGCTTGATAGGGTACACAGGACAGGCGGGGTAAATCCCGGTAAATGGCCGAGAGGATCCGCCACTGGCGGCGGCGCAGCTCGACGTACTGCACGAAATAGCGGGTGTCGGAGGAGAAGCTGTTGTTCTGGTAGGCGCTGGCCCGGCGGTGAGCGGTTTCGAGCTGCTTGTCCAGTTCCTCCAGGCGCCGGCCCGCGTCGATGCCCGCAGAGCTGGCCACCACCCGCTCGGACAGCTCGATCAGGATTTCCCGGACAGTCTCGTCGATGCGCCGCTGATCCGCCCGGATGGCGTCCAGCTCCCGCGGCATATACAGATTCATGACAATACCCATGACGATACCGATAGCCATCAGGATCAACTCGTTAAGGACGGCGGACAGGGTCATGGCGCCGGCGCTCCAGAAATGCAGCACCAGGACGGTGCTCATGGACAAGCCGTCCATCAGGCCGAAAAGGTGGCACAGCAGCGCGAACACCAACAGGAACAGCCCTAGGGAGAGGACGGTATAGCCGGCTGTTGAAAATACTGCGAAGGATACGGCCAGGGCGGTGAGGAAGGCGCAGCTGCGCCTTCCCGCCAGGCGGAAGGTGTCCCGCCGGGTGTTCTGAATGCTCAGCAGGGTAATGGTCACGGCCGACGTGGCGTACCGCAGCCCCAGCAGAGAGGCCGCCGTATAGGCCAGACAGCAGCCCACCGCGATTTTTCCCGTTTTTATAAGTTCCGCCCGTCCCAGCCGCCGCACCGGCACGCCTCCCCGCCGTCTGATTCTTTGCTGTTAGCGTGCGCCTTTTGGCGGCGTTTAGTCATGGGCGTCCTCTTTTTATAAGGATCTGCTGCACACGGCATTCCTATAGGAAAGGGAGGAGAAAAAGCGCGGTTTTGCGTCTGTACAGACGCAAAATGCGGGCCACGCTTCATGTACCCACCGGCATAACGTGAACGCTATGATCGTGGTTTTTCAAGGGTGTTGCTAAATTATTCATTTTGGAGCACCTTCTTGTCGCATTTCGTCGAAGGGCTCGGGTTTGGCGGGATATCCAAAGAAAAAGGGCGGCCGTGGGGATCGACTGGATATTCTGCAATTTTGGCTTTTGTCCGGAAAAACGCCTGCACCAGATTTTTTTCGCTAAAGTCCTCCGTCTTGGGGGAAATGGATAAAGTTCGGCGGATCGACAAAATCTCCTATATTGGATCCGTTTTTTTGATTCGCAGGGTGTATACTACAGACATACCAACAAAAGGAGGATGTCAAAATGAAAAAGATCACTGTCCGCTTATCCACGCTTATGGAGATTCTCACACAGATGAAACACGACAATGTGGACTTCGTCGAAATGGATCTCGTGGGGGATGCCGTGGATTGCGGCCAGATCTGTCCGGCGTTTGTCGAACTACTGGGCGTCCGGAAAACCTCCGACGCGTACATTGTCGATTACGGCTGCGTGGATGAAATCTCGCGGGAAGATTTAGCGAGCTGATCGCACGCGCTTCCGAACATATAAAGCAAGGCCCAGGCTGCACCCCCCATGCAGTCTGGGCCTTTTTTATTGGCAGTCCTTGAGGAACCGGGTAAAAATTTCGGCGTGGAGAACCTCATCCCGGGCGATCCGGTTGAGCACGGCGGCGACGCAGGGATCCGGAATGTCACAGGCCGCCGTCCGGTAGAACTCGGCCGCTTTTTTCTCGTCGGTAATATTATTCAACAGGATCTGACGCACGTCGTGGGAGTAACAGACCATACTGCCGCTCCACCAGGCGCAGGATCCCCGCTGATCGCAGCCAAAGCGGGGATCAGCGCCGAGCAGCACGATGAGCTGTCCCAGCATATCCAGATGGTGCATTTCTACCTTGGCGATGCGGAAGACGGTTACAGCCAATTCCGGGCGGCAGGAGGTCAGGATCCAATGCTGGTATTCATAGCTCATGATAGCGGTCATCTCGCTTTTGGCGCCGGCCAACGCCTGGGAGAGGCGGCACGCCGCCTGGATATTGGGCCCCGTGACTTTCAGCGGCGGATAGGGCGCGGAATCAGCGACAGGAAAAGCCTCGGACGAGGGCTGCTTGTTCTGCATGGACGGTTTCCCCCTTAATCATTTGGGACATATATATGCCAACGCGATAAGGCCTAGACCCATGCAAAAAAGGACGAGTTTTGGCGGGGGCGGCGCGCATATCCGGGAAAAAGCGCCAATATAGTAGTAGCAGAGCGACAACCGGGCGCAGGCCGTCCGGCATGGAAAGGCAGGTAAGGCGTATGTATGTCATCCTTCGCCGTAAGCACATCGCGGCGGCGCTTTGCAGCGCCCTGGCACTGGTGCTGGTACCGCTGGGGCTGGCCCAGCTGCCCGGCGAGCACGTGTCCGCGTCCAAGGCGGCGAACACCAACTGGGGGCTGAGCTTCCAGAAGGAGGGAGAGCCGCCGGTGGGCAACGCCTCCGCCGACTATCTCAAGCAATACGGGGCGTATTACCTGGGGGACACCTCCAAAAAGACCATCTATCTAACCTTCGACGCTGGGTATGAGAATGGTTACACCCCGGCCATCCTGGACGCGCTGAAAAAGCACAACGTCAAGGCCACCTTCTTCGTGGTGGGCAATTACATCCAGACCAGCCCCGATTTGGTCAAGCGGATGGCGGCCGAGGGGCACACGGTGGGCAACCACACCTTCCATCACCCGGACATGTCCAAGATATCCGACGCCGCCTCCTTCGGGCAGGAGATGCGGTCGCTGGAAAACCTGTATAAGGAGACCACGGGCCAGGACATGACCAAATTCTACCGGCCGCCCCAGGGCAAATACAGCGAGAGCAACCTGAAAATGGCGCAGGAGCTGGGCTATAAGACCTTTTTCTGGAGCCTGGCTTACGTGGACTGGTATGTGGATAAGCAGCCGACGGCCACCGAAGCCTTCAACAAGCTGCTGACCCGGATTCATCCGGGCGCCATTGTGCTGCTGCACAGCACGTCCAAAACCAACTCGGAAATTCTCGACGAGCTGCTGGGAAAATGGGAGGCCATGGGATATACCTTCGGCACCCTGGCGGATTTGTCATAGGGAACAGAAAGGCGCTGCGGACGTATCCGCGGCGCCTCAGCGTGTCGACAAAGTCGACACGCTGCTGGACGGGGATGCCGGATCGCGGCGGCTCGTTATACTCGCCTTGCTCCCTCTATCCCCGCCAGTACCACCCCTGCTCTTGAAAAATAGCGGAAACACATGTGTTTCCGCTATTTTTCGCCTATAAGGTGTGTTTGCGAGTCACATGTCCTCGCAAACACCGATCGGTAACCCGCCTCCGCTTTTTTCGTCTTCCGAATGGCGGATTCCCCTTCTTTGACAGACTGAGGCGCCGCGGACGTATCCGCGGCGCCTTTCTGGCCTTCAGCTGTAAAACAGGGCGTAGGTTTCCATCGCGTCCATCACGGCGCGGGCGTTCTCCAGCGGCACGCCGGGATACCAGCCGTAGGTCATCATCAGGCCCCCGCGTTTGCCGCCGATTTTGGAAACCTCTTCCCGGATAAGTGCATCGATCTGCTCAGGCGTGCCCTTGGCGGTCACCAGCTGCCGATCGATGTCCAAATCCACGCAAATCCGGCCGGCGAAGCGGGCAGCGATCCAGTCGATCCCGTTGACCAGATCCTGCAGGTTAATCACCTGGACGCCGCCCTCGATCAGGTCGTCCGCCAGCAAGCGGATATCCCCGTCGGAATGCATATGGACAATGACGCCGCGTTCCTTCGCGGGGCGCATCAGCCGCTGGTAAACCGGCTTGATGTACGTGCGGAAATGGGCGGGCGAGAGCATGGGGCCGACCTGCATGCCCAAATCCTCGGCATAGCCCATCCTATCCACGCCCATGTCCAGGTACCGCCGGACAATTTCCATATTAAAGGCTTCCACCAGCTCAATCAGCTGAAAAATACGGGGATCCTCGTCCTGAAAATCGTACATCAGGTTTTCATAGCCCCGCAGATCGCACAGCTGCAGGAACGTGTGGCCGTGACGCAGGGCGCCGGCGGACAAGCCCCCGGCAGCCTTTTCGGCCTCCACCCGCGCCCTCTCGACCTCCCAATCCACCGGGCCGATGCCCATGCAGACCGCCGGATCCGGCCCCCGGTAAGAGGCAAACGCCTCCCAATCCTCCAGCGGGTGCCGCACCACCGTGCCGGTGATGCCGTCGACGGTGGTTCGCCAGACGCAGCCGAAGTCGTCGGTAAAATCCGCACCCTTGCGGGCCACCAGCGGGTATTCCGGCACGTAACGGCCCGCCGGCCGCCGGAAGCCCGGAAACAGCAGCGGATGGGATTCCATCAGCTCGAAAATCGCATCCTGCGGATAGGCCTCCCAGCAGGAGGGGTTGATCACAAAATTCATGGGGATATAGTCGGGGGTTTCGAAACAGATGGCTCTGCGCATGTTGTCCATGACCGGCATCTCCTCTTCCCATAGGATTTCGGGCTGCGGCCCTTTTTATCATAACGCGGGAGGCTGGGAAGAGATAGCCGTTTTTTTGCGGATTGGTACGGAAAATTTGCGATGTTCAGTATTGCTCATCCCGGCGCTGGCGGCGCAGGGCGCGGCGGCGCTGGCCGCCCTCCCATTCCGCCTTTTCCTCAGGTACAATGGTAAACAGGCCGGGGACGGGAACCGGGTTTTCCTCCTGATCGATGGCCACCAGCACCAGATAGGCCTGATTGATCAACGCTTTATCCCCGCCCAGATTTTCCACATACACATCCACTCGCACCTCCATGGAGGTGTTGCCCGTCCAGGTCATCTGCCCCACGAGCAGAACGGTGTCCCCGATATGAGCGGCGGCTTTAAACTGCAAGTTGTCCACGGCGGCGGTGGTGACGTTCACGCCGCTGTGCCGGCGGGCGACCACGGCGGCCACCACGTCGATCCATTCCATCAAACGGCCGCCGAACAGACGACCGTCGCCGTTGCTGTGCCCGGGCAGCACGATCTGCACCTGCTCGGTGCGGGATTCCCCCACGGTTTTCATCGGACGCTTATCCATCGGCAGCCGCCTTCTTCCCTTTCATTTCCATTAGTATAGCACATTTTCCGGGCGCCAGTCACTCCGCGTGGTTTCCATTCCCGGTATTTTCGGCTCCTCCGCCATTTTCGGACCGTTCTGACTTGAAATTTTCATTGAAAAGACGGAAGAAACATGCTATACTGGTGCAGTTAATGCTTCCCGCGCGCGCCGACGGAAAAATCACACGATAAACACACAACTTTTATAGACTGTTTACAACTGCCGCCGCCGGTTCCGATACAATAAAAACAGCGTGCGGACATGGGTAAACAGCCGCAAAACAGCGCGTTGGACAGGAGAGCTCCGCGGGGCTTGCCTGCGCGGATACTAACAGGAGGGATGGCAAAACCATGATCGAGGTACAAAACCTGACGAAGCGATATGGCGGGCACTGCGCCGTGAACCATATCAGCTTCACAGTGGAAGAGGGCGAAATCCTCGGGTTCCTGGGGCCGAACGGCGCGGGAAAATCCACTACCATGAACATTCTCACCGGCTATCTGTCGGCGTCGGAGGGCGTTGTAAAAATCAACGGCCACGACGTGCTGGAGGAGCCTAATGAGGCCAAGGCCAACATCGGCTACCTGCCGGAGCAGCCGCCGCTGTATCTGGACATGACGGTGCGCGAATATCTGGACTTCATGTACGATCTTAAGAAATGCGCCCTGCCCCGCGCCCAACATATCGCGGAGATCTGCCGGCTGATGAAAATCACCGACGTGTACGGACGGCTTATCAAGAACCTGTCCAAGGGCTATCGGCAGCGGGTCGGCTTCGCACAGGCCCTCATCGGCAATCCGCCGGTGCTGATTCTGGACGAGCCGACGGTGGGGCTCGACCCCAACCAGATCATCGAAATCCGCTCGCTCATTAAGAGCCTGGGCAAGCACCACACGGTGATCCTGTCCTCCCATATCCTGCCCGAAATCGAGGCGGTATGCGATCGGATCGTGGTCATCAACAAAGGCACCATCGTCGCCAACGACACGGCGGAAAACCTGTCCAAGCAGTATTCCAGCGATCGGCGTCTCCTGATGCGGGTGGCTGGGCCGGAAGCGGACGTTTCCGCGCTGATATCCCGCATCGACGGGGTGGACAATGTCGCCTCCATGGGCGAGCGGGAGCCGGGCGTCTGCGAATTCGCCGTCGAGGTGCGCGAGGGCGCGGACATCCGCCGCGACCTGTTCGACCGGCTGGCGAGCCGCAAATGGCCGCTCATGGGCCTGAAGAGCATGGAAATGACGCTGGAGGATATCTTTATCGCCCTGACCCGGGAGCGGGTGCCTCAGGGCATTCGAGGAGGGAAAAAGAAATGAGTGCCATCTTCAAGCGGGAGTTCAAAACCTTCTTCACCTCCCCCATCGGCTACTTTGTGCTGGCGGTGCTGTTCGGGTTTTCGGGCTTCTATTTCTTCGCAACCAACATGTACGCGGGCAGCGCGGATTTAAGCGGTGTGTTCGGCGGCCTGTTCACCATCGTGCTGCTGTTGGTGCTGCCGGTGCTGACCATGCGCCTGCTCAGCGACGACAAGCGGCAGCGCACCGACCAAGCCCTGCTCACCGCGCCGGTGAGCCTGACGGGCATCGCGCTGGGCAAATTTCTGGCGGCGCTGCTGCTGTTCGCCATCGGCATTTCCATCACCCTGGTGTTCGCCGTCATCATCGCCTTTCAGGTGACCCCCGACTGGCTGGTGATCGTGGGCAACTACGTGGGGCTGCTGCTGCTGGGCGGCATGGTCATCGCCATCGGCCTGTTCATCTCCAGCCTGACGGAAAGCCAGTTCATCGCGGCGCTGGGCACCTTTGTGGTCTCCTTCGCCATGATCATGGTGGACAGCCTGGGGTCGGTGTTCTCCTCCGTCAAATGGATTACCTCGGTGGTGAATTTCATCTCGGTGTCCAGCCGGTACAGCGATTTCACCTCGGGGGTCATCAACTACGACAATGTGGTCTTTTTCTTGAGTTTACAAGCGCTGTTTGTGTTCCTGACCGTTCGGGTTCTGGATCGCAAGAGATGGAGCTGAGGGGAGGAATACCGACATGATAAAGGATAACGGATTTGAGAATACGTCCGGCAACGGCGAGCTGGAAGACGAACTGCTGGAGGCACTGAACAAAAAGGGCCTGCTGCCCACCGACGAGGAGGCCGCGGCCGACGGCGAGACGGCCGGCCAGGGCGAAGCCGCCGAGGAAGCCGGCCCGGGAGAGGACGCGGAGGATTCCGCGCAGCCGGAGGAGGAGTCCCTGGAGGAATTCCTGAGCGAGGACGCCGCCGAAGAGGAAGCGCCCGAGCAGGACGGCAAGGCCAAAGGCAAAAAGCCGAAAAAATCCAAAATGGACAGCCGTCGCTTCCGCTATGGCAGCATGGCGACGGCAATCACCGCCGTGGTGGCGGTGCTGGTGGTGGTGCTCAACGTGGTGGTCAGCCTGCTGGCCGACCGGTTCCCCATCAATATCGATTTGACGCAGAACAAGCTGTTCTCCCTGTCGGACAACAGCGTGGAAATTGCCAAAAGCATCAACAAGGACGTGCAGGTTATCGTCTTCGGATCGGAGGACCTGTACAAGAACCCCAACATGGGCTCCGATTATTACCAGGTGGAGGCGCTGTACAAGGAAATCTACAAGGCGCTCCAGCAGTATACGTCCTATTCCGGCGGCAAGGTGACGGTCAAATACGAGGATCTCAACCTGAACCCGCAGCTGGCTACCCAGTACAATAAGTACGAGGTTACCTCCGGCGATATCCTCCTGTTGTGCGGGGATCGCTATCAGAAGGCGTCCTTCAACGACATGTACGAAATCAGCGGCGACGGCTATACCCAGGCGCAGACCGTGTCCTCCAAGGTGGAGGTGACCCTGGCCTCCCGTATCAAGAACGTGATGCGGGACACGGTGCAGGTGGTCACTGCTTTCGTGGGGCACGAAGAGGATGAGGATACCGTCAGCGCCCTGAAATCCATTTATGAAGCCAACGGCTATGAGTTTAAAGAGCTGAATCTGGCCTCCTCGGAGGAGATTGACGCGAACACGGTGGCCGGCCTTATCGTGGGGCCCACCAAGGACTTCACCGCCGAGGAAATCGAGCGGCTGCAGAAATGGCTGGACAACGACGGCAAACTCGACCGCAACCTGATGGTGTTTGCCGACTTCCAGGCGGAATGCAAGAATCTGTACGAGTTCCTCAATGTGGAGTACGGCCTGGAGGTCACCGACAACCTGGTCATGGAGACCAGCCTGACCCGCACCTATCGCTACAGCGGCTTTTATCCTTACGCGGACACGGCGGACACCGATTTCACCAAGGATTTGTCCGGCTCGGCCAATGTGCTGACCCCCCTGACCCGCCAGATTGTCACCCATAAGGAGAACAACTCTGAAAACTCCCTGTACAACGTGCCCATCATCACCTTCCCGGAAAGCGCCAAACTGATGAAAATCAAGGACGCCACGGACGAAAATGCCAGCAGCGAAGACGACAAGTCTTTCGCGGCGGACGCCTATCCCATCAACGGCATGGCGGCGTCCGTCAAATGGACCTATGTGGACAACGAGCAGGTGAAGACCAACGTGATCCTCAGCGGCTCCACCCAAATGATTCTGGCGGCCAGTCAGGCCAACGTCAAGAATGAAAACGTGCTGATGAGCGCGCTGGGCGCCATGACCGGCGTGGTGGACGACATCAACGTATCCACCAAGTCCCTGGAGCGGGATACCATCACCTTCTCCGATTCCACCACCCTGATTGTGGGTCTGGGCGTCTTCACCGTTGGCATTCCGGTGATTATCCTGATTATCTGCCTGGTGGTCTTCCTTAAAAGGAGGCATCTATGAGTAAGGGCAAGTCCATGAGCAAACGGACCCGCACGCTGATTCTGGCGTGCGTGGCCGTGGTGGCTCTGGGCGGGATCCTGACGGCTCTGTTGCTCATCCCGCCCAAGGAAAGCGCGTCCTCCTCCGAGGTATCCAGCGACCCCTCCATTTCGCTGCTGGATAAATCCAAGGGGGCGGACGACAAGACGGTGGACGATCCGGTCAAGACCATGACCGTCAAGCTGCAGGGGGAGGAATTCACCCTGGTGAAAAACAGCGACGGCGACATGGTGGTGGAGGCCTATAAGGATCTGCCCATCGGCACGAGCAACATCGACTATCTAATCAGCGCGGTCACCACCATCTCGGCCAGCAAAAAGCTGGGCGCGGTGGAAAATCCGGCGGATTTTGGCTTTGACAAGCCGCTGGCGACGGTGAATGTGACCTACCATGACGATTCCACCTACGCCTTCGAAATCGGCGCCAAGACACCGCTGGAGGACGGATATTATTATCGCGTCAAGGACAGCGGCGAGGTATACATCGTGGAAACCAGTCTGGGCGACGAGGTCTCCCAGGCATCCACCGCCTATATCGGAACCACCCTGATGACCGCGCCCACTAAAAACGACGACGACGAAAACGGCCAGGCGGTGCTGCGGGATATGGAGCTGAGCGGCACGGCCCGCAAGCAGACCTTCGCGTTTCGGCAAGTCACCTCCTCCGACACAAAAATGTCGCTGTATTCCTACATGCTGACCAAGCCATATCTGCGGGGCGTCAATTCCAACCTGGCCCAGACGCTGTCCACTTTCACCAGCCTGACGGCCAGCAGCGCTTTCAAGGCGTATCCCACCAAGGAGGATCTGACCAAATACGGCTTTGACAAGCCCTACACGGTGGCCAAGCTGAACACGGCGATCTCTTCCACCAAGGACGATCCCAACGCCAGCTCCTCCGCTTCCTCCAGCACCTCGAGCGGCTCGGGCGAAACGCCGCAAATCACCTACTATTATAACGTGGCCGCCCATACCATCACGGTGGGGAACAAGGACGAGGACGGCAATTATTATGTGATGGCGGACGATATCCCGGTGATTTACCTGGTGTCCTCCTCCTCCATCTCCTCTTGGGTATCCCTCCAATACGACGACGTGGCGGATACCATGCTGTTCATGGAGAACATCGTCAATGTCAAGAGCATTTCCCTCACGGTGGACGGCAAGGAGACCCTGTTCGAGCTGAGCCATTACCCCGACAAAGAAGAATCGGACGATCAGCTGGTGGTGAAGGTGGGCGACAAGACCTATTCCACTCCCACCTTCCGGAGCCTGTACCAGATTCTGATGGGCGTGGCCCGCAATGGCTCGGCATCTGAAAAGCCCTCCGGCACGCCGAGCGTGATCTTCAAGATGACCCTTAACGGAGAGGACGCCCCCTCCACGGTGGTCAATATGTACCAGACCTCGGCGAGCCTGTACACGGTGGTACAAAGCACCGGAGAAACCTACACCGTCAAGGCCAGCGCTGTCAACACGCTCAAGCAGCGTTTGACCGACTATCTGAACGGCAAGGATTTCGAAGCGTATTAAGCCAAAGAAGCCGGCGCCCCGAAAGGGATGCCGGCTTCTTTGTATGGTTTTCCGTCGTTTATCGTTTGAGACGATAGGCCTTGGGGGTACAGCCGCAGACGGCGCGGAACTGGCGGCCGAAGCTGGAAGCCGAGTGGTAACCCACCTCCAGGCCGATATCCAGCACCGGCCTGGAGGTGCCCAGCAGCAGAGAACAGGCGGCGGAAATCCGCACCCGGTGGAGGTACTGTTGGGGAGACAGCCCCATCGCCTTCTGGAACCATTCCCGCAGGGTGGCGGGATGCAGGTAAAAGCGGCGGGCAAGACCTTCCACGGTCAGGTCGTCCCGGTATTCCCGACTGATGGCCTGGATAACCGGGGCGAGGCGCTGCAGATAGGGACGGCGGGCGGACACGGAGGCTTCCTCCCCCGTCTGCCGGCAAAGCCGCGCGTGACGCAGAAGCAGGGCGGCCAGCAGGCCGCGGGCGCAGTCCTCCCCCTCCTCCCTTCTCTCCTCCAGCTCGGCAGCGGCCTCCCGCGCCAGATCGACCAGCCCATGATCCGCCGACAGGCAGGCGCGGGCCGGCGGGCCGTTCCAAGGCAGGCGGGCCAGAGCGCCCGTGTCCCCGCCGAACAGCCCCTGCGCGCGAAAGGTGATGAACAGCCAGCGACTGGCTGGCTCTCCTATGCTGCAGGCCTTATGGAGCTGGCCGGGATAAATCACGGTGGCGCAGGGAGCGGAGAAGGGAAGCACCTCCCCGTCAATGATGAAAATGCCCGCGCCCTCCCGGCAATAGCCCACCTCCAGCGCGTCGTGGTGGTGCAAATCCTGAATGGCGTCGGGCAGGGGCTGATTGACCGCCCAGTGGATAAGCCGCGGCTGGTCTCGGAACAGATCCTCAAAGGGGGCGTATTCGATGCGATACGCATCGGAAATGGCGCGATTCTGCATAGGATAACCCCGTTTCTGCGAAGAAATCATCGGAATAGCGGCGTATGCTAACAGTATACCGTATCATTCGGATTTGTAAAGGAGGAAACGGCTGTGCATTATGTGGATTTTGGCCCTCTGCGGGAGAGGCTGAACCGGACGGCGGATTTCGCCGCGCTGGCGGCGGAGTCCGGCAGAGGCAGAGAGGCGGAGGCAGCGGCGGACAGGCTGGAGGAGGCGCTGCGGCAGGCGGAGGCAGCTATTCGCGGACTGGATCCCGACCCGCTGCTGCGGGAACGGGAGCCGGATGCGTACGCCGCCATTCTCGCCCTGTGCGATGGGGGCAACACGCCGAAGCGGCCGGAACGGCTCGAGGATCGGATGGCCGGGGCGGTGCTGGGCCGGTTCGCCGGCTGCACGCTGGGGGTGCCGGTGGAAAGCTGGCCGGTGGAACGCATGGAGGCGCTGGCCGCGGCCAGCGGCATGGCCTTCCCTCCGGAGGAATATTGGCGGCAGGTGGATCGTCCCTGGGACGTGCAGTACGGGGTGGACGCGAGACAGCGATACACCCGGGACGGCATGGACGGGGTGCCGGTGGACGACGACATCACCTATACCCTGCTGGGTCTGCTGATTTTGGAGGCCCACGGCTTCGATTTCACCACGGCGGACGTGGGGCGGATGTGGCTCGAACGGCTTCCCTGCGCCTGCACGGCGGAGGATGTGGCGCTGCGCAACCTGAAGGCGGGCATTCCAGCGGCGGAGGCGGCGGACCGGGACAATCCCTTCTGCCAATGGATCGGCGCGGATATCCGGGCCGACGGGTTCGCCTACGCGGCGGCGGGTGATCCCCGGCTGGCGGCGGCGCTTGCCTATCGGGATGCGTATCTCAGCCATCGGCGCAACGGCATTTATGGGGAGATGTTCTTTGCGGCGGCGATTGCCGCGGCTTTTGTGACGGACGACCCGCTGGAGGCCGTCCGGGCGGGACTGCGGGAAATTCCCCGGGACTGCGCCCTGCACCGAGATGTGGAATGGGCGCTGGAGACAGGCGGGAAGATAACCGATTTCCGCCAGGCGCGGCGGCTGATCGACGAGCGGTTCGCGGGGATGCATCCGGTCCATACCAACAACAACGCCTGCCTGACCATCTTCGGCCTGTACCTTGGCCGGGGAGACTTCACCGCCACCATCGGCAACACGGTGGCCATGGGGCTGGACAACGACTGCACCGCCGCCACGGCGGGGAGCCTGCTGGGCGCGACGGTGGGCCGGGCGGGCATCGATCTCCGCTGGACGGCCGGGTTCCACGATCAGGTGCGCACCTACATGAGGGGGGCGCGGGTTTTCTCCATCCAGGACGTGGTCGCCCGGTTTGTCCGGCTGACGGAGAGCCGTTTTTGAAACCCATGATGCCAAGGGCGGACGCCCGGAAAGGACCGCTATGAAAATTCTGAACGTGGGCTCGCTGAACATTGACTATGTATATCAGGTGGCGCATTTTGTGCAGCCCGGCGAGACCATCGCCTCTTTGGAATTGAACAAGGGCTGCGGAGGCAAAGGGCTCAATCAGTCGGTGGCTCTGGCCCGGGCCGGCGCGCGCACGGCCCACGCCGGCTGCGTCGGCAGGGACGGGCTGTTTCTGCTTCAGCAGCTGGAGGCAGAGGGGGTCGACATATCGGGCGTCCGGGTGACGGACGCGGTGTCCGGCCACGCCATCATTCAGGTGGACGCCGCCGGGCAGAACGCCATCCTGCTGTATCCGGGCACCAACCACGCCCTGACGCGGGAAGATATCGCGGCGGCCTTGGCGGGCTGCGCGGCCGGCGACTGGCTGCTGGTGCAGAACGAGACCAACGGCTTGGAGGACCTCCTGCGGGGGGCGGCGGAACGAGGTGTGCGTATCGCTCTCAACCCCTCCCCCATCACCCCGGATCTGGCCGGGCTGCCGCTGGATTTGGTGGACTGTTTCCTGCTCAACGAAATCGAGGGGGCGGCTTTGTCCGGCGCACAGAGGCCCCAGGAAGTGCTGGACGGGCTGCGGGCCCGGTATCCCCGGGCGCAAATTGTCCTGACTCTGGGCGAAAACGGGGTGCGCTATTGGGACGGGAAGACCGTCTTCGCTCACCCCATCTTCCAGGTGCCGGTGGTGGACACCACGGCGGCGGGGGATACCTTCACGGGGTATTTTCTCGCCGGGCTGACCGAAGGCCTGCCCGCCCAAGACATTCTCCGGCTGGCCAGCGGTGCCGCCGCGTTGGCCGTTTCCCGCAAAGGGGCCGCCGCTTCCATCCCCACGCGGGAGGAAACGGAAAGCTTTTTAAGACAACAGGGATAAACCAAGCGTCCCGCCGTTTAGGTGCGCACCTTTTTAGAAGAAATGGCTTAGCGGAACGGGTTCCGCTAAGCCATTTCTTGCAAAGCGGCGGAACCCGGCTTGGATTCTCCGCTGATGGCGCGCCGCTTTCCGGCGGGACGCTTGGTTTTGCATTTTTTGCGGCAGGTTTTCCTCCGGCAAAAAAAGGGCGGGAAAATCCCGCCCTTTTTTTATTCGCTCTTGTCCTTATCCTTGTCTTTCCTGGGCTTTTCCCCATCCTCCTCGCTTTCCACGGGAGGGGGCGGAGTCAGCTCCACATGCACCATTTCGATGCGCCGGTCGTCCATTTCCATGACGGTGAACGCCGCGTTTTCATAGGTCACGACAGGGTGTTCGTCCTCATCGGGGATGCGGCCCAGCTGATCCATCAGGAAGCCGGCGACGGTGTCGTAGTCCCCCTCGGGGAACCGGATATGCAGCAGCTCTCCGAGCTCCTCCATATCCAGGGAACCGTCGATTTCGAAGGAATTCTCGGAAATCCGGGTGACCTCCTCCTCCTCGTGGTCGAATTCGTCCTGAATATTGCCCACGATGGACTCGAGCAGATCCTCCATGGTGACGATGCCGGCGACGCCGCCGTATTCATCCACCACCACGGCCATCTGGATATGTTTCTCGGTCATTTCGGAGAACAGCTCACCGCAGCGCTTGGTGCCGGGGACAAAATAAGTGTCCCGCACCAGATGGCGGATGGACACGTCCGCGGGAATTGCCTGGCCCACATAGGGGAGCAAATCCTTGATATACAGCACGCCGATGATGTGGTCGATGTCTTCCTCATAAACCGGCAGGCGGGAATATCCCTCGTCCACCCCGATACGCAGGGCCTCGTCAAGGCCGTCCTCCACCTCGAGAGCGGCGACGTCGGTGCGGGGGGTCATAATTTCCTCCGCCGTGATATCGTCAAACTCGAAGATGTTGTTAATCATGTCCTTCTGGCTGCCTTCGATGACGCCCTTCTCCTCGCCGACGTCCACCATCATGCGGATCTCTTCCTCGGTGACGTTTTCCTCGTCGGCGTGGGGATCCAGGCCGAACAGGCGGACCACCACGTTGGTGGAAACGCTCAGCAGCTTGACAAAAGGACGGCAGACCACCGCCACCACCCGCAAAATGCCGATGACGCGGAACGAGAGGGCCTCCGCCTTCTGCATGGCGATGCGCTTGGGGACCAGCTCGCCGAGCACCAGGGAAAAGTACGAGGTGATCAGCGTAATGAGCACCATGCTGACGCCCGATACGATCGATACGTAGGGCAGCAGCGTCGGGAATTTCTCCACGATCCACTGGGCCAGAGGCTCGGACATGGAGGAGGCGGCCGACGCCGCGGTCAGAAAGCCGGCCAGGGTGACGCCGATCTGGATGGTGGCCAAAAAGTTGGACGAGTCCTCGGTCAGCTTGAGAACCTGCCGGGCTTTTTTGTGCCCTTCCTCCGCCATTTTCTTCAGCTTGGTGTCGTTGAGCGAAATAATGGCGATTTCCGACGCGGCAAAAAAGGCGTTGAAAAAGATGAGGACGATCATCAGCAGGATTTGCCAGAGCAGATTACCCGTAGGAGCAGGGTCAGGCATGGGCGGTTATTTCCCCTTTCAGACGCGGCATGGCCGGCGTGGTAAAAATGTGGATTTCCGCGGCCGGCGGGGATGCGGACACCCCCGCCGAAGGACGGATTTTTTATATTACTAATACTACCGGCTTTTTGAGGGGTTGTCAACGGTTCGGCGAGGGACTTTCGGGGGGTGCGCGAGTAAAAAAGCCTGATACAGAGCGATTTTCCCCTCCATCGGGTCCGGAGACGAAATATCCCCGGTTTTTGCCGATTTGCGCGGGTTTTTAGAATGTTAATAAAATAACAGGAAAGAATTCACACAAAAACCGGCATTTTTTCTACGGGAAAAACTTTACACTCCAAACTAAAAGTGGTATCCTATAAGATAGTGTCCGCCGCAGGACCTCCGTCCTTTGCGGACAGGTTTTTTCATGTGAAAAATCCATTTCGCCCCAATTCACTATCCTGAAGGAGGACTTAACAAAATGGCAAGAAAGTTCAAAACCATGGATGGTAACAACGCCGCGGCCCATGTATCCTACGCCTTCACCGACGTTGCCGCCATCTACCCCATTACCCCCTCGTCGGTAATGGCCGAGGTCACCGACGTCTGGTCGGCCGCCGGGCAGAAAAACCTGTTCGGCCGTCCCGTGCAGGTCACCGAAATGCAGTCCGAGGCCGGCGCCGCCGGCGCCGTGCACGGCTCTCTGGAAGCGGGCGCGCTGACCACCACCTACACCGCCTCTCAGGGCCTGCTGCTCATGATCCCGAACATGTATAAAATCGCGGGTGAGCTGCTGCCCAACGTGATCCATGTGTCGGCCCGTGCCCTCGCCTCTCACGCGCTGTCCATCTTTGGCGATCACTCCGATGTGTACGCCTGCCGTCAGACCGGCTATGCCATGCTGTGCTCCTCCAGCGTGCAGGAAGTCATGGATTTGGGCGCCGTCGCCCACCTGTCCACCCTGAAGGGCCGGGTGCCCTTCCTGCATTTCTTCGACGGCTTCCGCACCTCTCACGAGATTCAGAAAATTCAGGTGTGGGATCCGGAGGATCTCCGCGATCTCGTAGACTTTGAAGCGGTGGAGCGGTTCCGCGCCAGCGCCCTGAATCCGGAGCATCCCGTGCAGCGGGGCACCGCCCAGAACCCCGACATCTTCTTCCAGGCCCGCGAAGCCTGCAACACCTATTATGAAGCCATCCCCGGCGTGGTGGAAGAGTATATGAACGCGATCAACAAGAAGATCGGGTCCAACTACAAGCTGTTCAACTACCACGGCGCCCGGGACGCCAAGCACGTCATCATCGCCATGGGCTCGGTCAACGAGACCATCGAAGAGACGGTGGATCATCTCAATGCGGCCGGCGAAAAGGTCGGCCTCATCAAGGTGCGGCTGTATCGTCCCTTCTCCGTCAAGCACCTGCTGGCGGCCATCCCCTCCAGCGTGGAAGCCATCACCGTTCTCGATCGCACCAAGGAGCCCGGCTCCATCGGAGAGCCCCTGTTCCTGGACGTGTGCGCCGCCCTCAAGGGTACCAAGTACGAGACTGTTCCGGTGTACACCGGCCGCTACGGCCTGGGCTCCAAGGACACCACCCCCGGCCAGATCGTCGCCGTGTACCGCAACATGGAAGCCGCCCGCGGCAAGAAGCGGTTCACCATCGGCATCGAAGACGATGTGACCAAGCTGTCCCTGAAGGTCAAGGAGGATCTGGACACCACCCCGAAGGGTACCCGTTCCTGCAAGTTCTGGGGCCTGGGTTCCGACGGCACCGTGGGCGCCAACAAGAACTCCATCAAGATCATCGGCGACCACACCGATATGTATGCCCAGGGCTATTTCGCCTACGATTCCAAGAAGTCGGGCGGCGTGACCATTTCCCACCTGCGCTTCGGCAAAAAGCCGATCAAGTCCACCTACTTTGTCAACAAGGCGGATTTCGTGGCCTGCCACAATCCCTCCTATGTGGCTAAGTACGACATGGTTTCCGACGTCAAGCCGGGCGGCATCTTCCTGCTCAACTGCTCCTGGGACGGCGCGGAGCTGGACGCCCATCTGCCGGCGGCCATGAAGCGCTATATCGCCAAAAACGACATCAAGTTCTACACCATCGATGCCACCCATCTGGCCAAGGGCCTGGGCCTGGGCAACCGCACCAACACCATCCTGCAGGCCGCTTTCTTCAAGCTGGCCAAGGTCATCCCGGTGGAGGACGCGGTGCAGTTCATGAAAGACGCGGCCACTAAGTCCTATATGAAGAAGGGCGAGGCCATCGTCAAGATGAACCACGACGCCATCGAAACCGGCGTCAAGGAAGTCAAGAAGGTCAAGGTTCCCAAGGAATGGGCCAAGGCCGTGGACGCTGAGAAAGCCGTCGCCGCGGCGACCGGCCGTCCGGAAATCAAGGACTATATTGACAACATCTTGACCCCCATCAACGAGCAGCAGGGCGACAAGCTGCCGGTGTCCACCTTCCTGAAGGACGCGGACGGCACCGTGCCGCTGGGCAGCGCCGCCTATGAGAAGCGCGGCATCGCTGTGGATACCCCCTGCTGGCTGCCGGAAAACTGCATCCAGTGCAACTTCTGCTCCTATGTCTGCCCCCATGCGGTTATCCGTCCGGTCATTCTGAACGAGGAAGAAGTGGCCGCGGCTCCCGAAGGGATGAAGATGAAACCCGCCACCGGCCTGCCGGGCTACCAGTTCTCCATGACCGTGTCCGTGCTGGACTGCACCGGCTGCGGCAGCTGCGCCACTGTCTGCCCCGGCATGAAGGGCAACAAGGCCCTGGTCATGAAGCCGCTGGAGACCCAGCTGCCTGAGGAAGAGAAATTCCTGTACGGCTTCAACCTGCCGGCCAAGAAAGAAGTCGCCGAGAAGTTCAAGACCTCCACGGTCAAGGGCAGCCAGTTCCTGCAGCCCCTGCTCGAGTTCTCCGGCGCCTGCGCCGGCTGCGGCGAGACCCCTTACGCCAAGCTGGCCACCCAGCTGTTCGGCGACCGGATGTATATCGCCAACGCCACCGGCTGCTCCTCCATCTGGGGCGGCTCCTCTCCCTCCACCCCCTACACCGTCAACAAGGAAGGCCATGGTCCCGCCTGGGCCAACTCCCTGTTTGAGGACAACGCCGAGTACGGCTACGGCATGTACCTGGGCGTCAAGGCCCGCCGCGCCCGCGTCGAGGACGTGATGAAGACCTTCGCTGAGGCGGATCTGCCCGCTGAGTGGGGTCTGAAGGAAGCGGCCAAGGAATGGCTGGAAGGCAAGGACGACACTGCGGCTTCCAAAGCGGCAGCGGCCAAGCTGGTGCCCGCCCTGGAGAAGGCCAACGCGGCCTGCGGCAAATGCGGCTGCGAGTTCGACGCCCTGTATAAGGAAATGCTGGCCGCAAAGGACACCTTCGTCAAAAAGTCCTTCTGGATGTTCGGCGGCGACGGCTGGGCCTATGACATCGGCTTCGGCGGCGTCGATCACGTGCTGGCCTCTGGCGAGGACGTGAACATTCTGGTGTTCGACACCGAGGTGTATTCCAACACCGGCGGCCAGGCCTCTAAGGCGACCCCCACCGGTTCCGTCGCGCAGTTCGCGGCCGCCGGCAAGGCTGTCAAGAAGAAGGACCTGGGCGCTATCGCCATGAGCTACGGCTACGTCTATGTGGCCCAGATCGCCATGGGTGCCGACATGAACCAGACCCTGAAGGCCTTCCAGGAGGCGGAAGCCTATCATGGCCCGTCCCTGATCATCGCCTACGCGCCCTGCATCAACCACGGCATCAAGGGCGGCATGGGCGTGTCCCAGGTCGAGGAGAAGCGCGCGGTGGAGGCCGGCTACTGGCATCTGTACCGCTACAATCCGGAGAAGGAAGAAGCCTTCACCCTGGACAGCAAGGCTCCCTCCGCCGGCTACCGCGACTTCATCATGAGCGAGGTGCGGTACAACGCCCTGGCCCGTTCCTTCCCGGAGCGTGCGGAGAAGCTGTTCTCCGAAGCGGAGAAAAACGCGGCCGACCGGTACGACCATCTGGTACGTCTCGGCGCGCTGTACAGCAAGAAATAAGGATCCCTCTATAAAGGAAATCCCCCGCCAAAACGGCGGGGGATTTCCTTTTTGACAGAACAAAAGGGCGGGAAGTAAGCTTCCCGCCCTTTTGGCAGCTAAAAATCAGAACGTCATTTCTTTCGCCGCATAGCCCAGTTCGAAAGCCTTTTCGTTGACCGCCACCGTCTTGGGGGGCACCGTGGCGCGCAGGATGTCCATCCAAATGGCCTTGTCCAGCCCCAGATACCGGGCGGTCAGGCCCAGCAGCACAACGTTGGCCGCCTTGACGTTTCCCGCCTCGAGAGCCAGCGCCTTGGCGTCCACCGCCTTTATCTGCACCCCTTTGGCGGCAATGGCCGGCAGAATGTTCTCCGGGTAAACCGCCTTGCCCATGATGACGGGCATGGGGTCGATGCGCTGGGAATTGGTAATCAGCACCCCTCCTGGCTTGAGATAGGGCAACCACCGGGCGGCCTCCAGCTGTTCGAAGGAGAGAACGATGTCCGCCTCCCCCTTCTCGATGAGAGAGGAATGCACCTTGTCGCCGTAGCGGACATACGTGACCACCGAGCCGCCCCGTTGGGACATACCGTGGACCTCGCTGACCTTCACGTCGTAGCCCTGCTCCACAAAAGCGGCGCCCAGCAGCTTGGAGGCAAGCAGCGTCCCCTGCCCGCCGACGCCCACAATCAAAATGTTTTTCACTGACATGATGTTTAACCCCCTTAAGCCTTGGAAATCGCGCCGAACCGGCAGGCCTGCGCGCAGACCTCGCAGCCCACGCACTGGGTGGGATCGATGACGGCGGCGGTCCGGCCGTTTTTCTCGTTGGGCCGGTGGGACAGCGCCGGGCAGCCCACCTGGAGGCAGGCCTTGCAGCCGGTGCACTTGTCGGCAATGACCTTTAGGGCGGGCTTGTGCTTAACGGTTTTCAGCAGGGCGCAGGGGCGGCGGGAGATGACCAGGGACGGCTCCTCCACCTGCAACTCCGCCTCGATGGCGGCGCGGGTGGCCTCCACATCGAAGGGATCGACCGTCACCACCCGGCGGATGCCGATGGCGTGCGCGAGGGCCTCCAGGTCGATGGCCACGGTGGGATCCCCGCTGATGGTCAGGCCGTTGGCCGGATTGTTCTGATGGCCCGTCATGCCGGTGATAGAGTTATCCAGCACAATGACGGTGGAAATGCCCTTGTTGTAGGCGATATCCACCAGCCCGGTGATGCCGGAATGGCAGAAGGTGGAATCGCCGATGACCGCCACCGACTTTTTGGCCGCCTCCTTGCCCCGGGCCGTGTTATAGCCGTGCAGGCCGCTGATGGAGGCTCCCATGCACACACACGCGTCGATGGAGGACAGGGGAGCGGACGCCCCCAGGGTATAGCAGCCGATATCGCCGCTGACATAGACCTTCAGTTTTTTCAAGGCGTAAAACAGGCCGCGGTGGGGGCAGCCGGCGCAGAGCACGGGCGGCCGGGCCGGGATGTCGCCTTCAAAGGCGTCGTAGGGCCTGTTCTCCCCCAGCAGGGCCTCCCGGACGGTGGCCTGGCTGTATTCGCCGATGGCCGGGAACAGCAGGCGGCCGATGACCGGCACGCCATGCTTGCGGCAGTGGGTCTCGATGATGTCGTCCAGCTCCTCGATGACATAGACCTGGCCGACGTTGCGGGCGAACTCCACAATCAGGCTGACAGGCAGGGGGTTGACCATGCCCAGCTTGAGGAAGCTGGCCCGCTCGCCCAGGGCCTCCTTGGCGTATGTATAGGTGGTACCGGCACAAATGATGCCGATACGCTTGTCGTTGTACTCGACGGTGTTGATGGAGGCGGTTTCCGCCCACCGGCGCAGGGCCTCGGTGCGTTTTTCCACCTTAACGTGGGCGCCCCGGGCCATGGCGGGCATCATGACGTTTTTCATCACGTCCTTATGGTACTCCTTCAGAGGACGCTCCTCCCGGGGAGAAAGCTCCACCAGGGAACGGGAATGGGAAATCCGGGTGGACAGGCGTAAAAGCACCGGGGTGTCGAACTGCTCAGACAGCTCGTAGGCCAGCTTGGTAAAGGCCAGGCATTCGGCGGAATCAGAGGGCTCCAGCATCGGCACCTTGGCCGCGATGGCGTGATGGCGGGAATCCTGCTCGTTCTGGGAGGAATGCATGCCCGGATCGTCCGCCACGGCGCAGACCATGCCGGCGTTCACGCCGATGTAAGAAGCCGTATACAGCGGATCGGCCGCCACGTTGAGGCCGACGTGCTTCATGGCACAGAAGCTGCGGGCGCCGCCGGTGGACGCGCCGAACGCCACCTCAAAGGCCACCTTTTCATTGGGGGCCCATTCGCAATAAACGTCGTCGCCATACTGGACGACGTTTTCCGTGATTTCGGTGCTGGGAGTGCCGGGATAGGAGGACACGACGGTGACGCCGGCCTCATACAGCCCGCGGGCAACGGCTTCGTTGCCCAGCATGAGGGTTTTCTTCATGGTTGCACTGTCCTTTCAGGAGAAGGTAAGCCCCAAAGGGCCGGGATGCGTGCGTATACAACTTATTATACCGGAACCGGATACAAAAGTAAAGGCAAACCCGCGATAGGTTCGCCTTTACCGCCGCCTTGTGAATGACGCTGGTACAAATTCGAACGGTGAATAAATGCAGCCGGGAAACCGCTATACCAAGCGGTCCCCCGGCTGTGTGCTATTTTTCGGCCGGCACCCCGTGATACTGCGCCTTGACCGTTTTATCATAGCAGACGGTAATGGCCTGTCTAGGACAAAGATTGACACAGCGGTAGCAAAACATGCAGCGGGCCTGCGGAACGGGCCGCCCCCGTACCAGCAGTAGGTTCCCCGCCGGGCAGCGGCTCGCGCACAGGCCGCAGCCAGTGCACCCTTCCCCTATAGTCACCGCGTTCCGCGCCTTGTCCTCCGTCGTGGGAAGGTAGTGACGCTGCATCCCGCCCAGCAGGCGGGACGGCCGGCCAAAACCGCGACGCACCCGCCGTCCGCGCTTCAAGTTCCGGCAAATCCGCTCGATTTTTTCCTCAGCCTTTTCCGCGCGGCGGCGGGCGAATCCCTCCCCGAACGTCCAGGCGGGAAGCACATTGCACAGGTTGCCCGGCATGAAAAAATGCTCGGCATACAGGACGGTGAACCATCCCGGCGGGAACAGATCGGTGAACGCCCGGGCACCGTCCCCCGAATAGAGCATCTGCGTGCAGAAAATCAGTACCTTCTTGCCCTGGAACGCCCCCTGGTACCGGATGGCAAACTCCCGCATCAGGCGGGGGACGCCGGAGCAATAGACGGGATAGCACACCGCCACCTCCACATGGGCGGCCAGCCGGGCGACGAAATCGGCCGTCTCCTCGATGGAATGACACTCGGCCTCCATACGACGGCTGAAGGCTTCGGCGACATACCGGGAATTCCCCGTCCCGGAAAAATACAGCATCAGCATCGGTTTTCCCCGCTTTCCCGGCCCGCGGGCGGCAGTCCCCGTCCGCGGCCCTCTTCTTCCGTATTGTATGTAGCGGGACAAGTGAAATATGCTCGATTGTATGCGCACGCCGGAGGGATTGGACATACACTGGAATACAGAACGATACCCTGGAGGGATGTATTTGAGCGGCGGGCCACGGCCCGCCGCTCAAACAGGTTTGGCCATTTCCGCCCCCTGCGGCTCCGCTCCCTCCGGAAAGGAATGAAGATTTTATGCGAAAAGATGCGATAGAAGGCACCTCCGGCTCTGTCTCCAGCGAGGAGGAACTGCGCGCGGCCCTGGCTAGAGGCCTGACCCCCATCACACTCACCGGCTGTTTCTCCATCAACGGCGCGGACAGTCTCGTGGTCGACTATAACGCCGAAATCATCGGCGGCGGCCACATCCTGACCCGGGGCGATAGGTTCACCCGCGTCCTGTTCACGGTCACCGACGGCGGATCTTTGACCCTGCGGGACGTGGTGGTGGACGGCAGCCGGGACACGGCCGGCCGCACCAACTCCCTAATCCGCCTCAACGGCGGCACTCTGCGCCTGGAAGAATGGACGGTGCTGCAGAACAATTTCGCCAACGGCGAGGGCGGCGGGGTATATTTGAACGGCGGGGCCGCCACCGAAAACCACCTGTTTTTAACGGAAAACGCCGTCATCCGCCACTGCGAGGCCGGTACGGCGGGGGGCGGCATATACGCCAGCTTTCGCAACCCCGACGTCCCCAGCACCCTGCACCTGGGTGGCTGCTGTCTGATTACCGGCAACCGGGCCGCCCTGGGCGGCGGCGTGGCGGTGCGGCATCTGCCCGCCGGTCCGGGCGCGTCTCCGGGTGCCGGCGAGCTGACGCTGGAAGGCTGCGTCCTGCTGACGGACAATACGTCCACCGGCGCGGGCGGCGGGCTGGCCTATCTCAATGACGCGGGGGACAGCGGGTATCAAAGCCCGGTTCCCATCCGGCTGGTGCTGGGCGGGGAAACGCAAATCACCGACAATCACGCGGCGGACAACGGCGGCGGCGTTTACGTTCTCAGCACCCATCCCGCCGACAGCGTCGTTGTGCGGGACAGCGCGCTGCTGACCGGGAACACCGCCAACATGGGAGGCGGCCTTTTCCTGGATTGCGCCAACGGCGCCGCCGAGCTGACCCTGGATGGCGGCGAAATTTCCGGCAACACCGCGGCTGGCAACGGCGGCGGCATTCACTACCAAATCGTCCGTAAACCTGGGGCGCCGGACGACCCGGAGGCCAGCGGCGTTATCCGCCTGACCGGGACCAGCGTGATGAACAATACCGCGCTGAGCGGCGGCGGGCTAAGCTTCAACAACGCGGTGCCGAGCAGCCGCGTGTCGGTCATCCTGCGCATGGAGGAGGGCCGGGTTTCGGAAAACCGGGCGGCCGGCTCGGGCGGCGGCCTCTACCGTCAGGGCCGGGGCGCCTTTACCATGGAGCTACTCGGCGGCGAAATCTCCGGCAATATCGCGGAGGGAAGCTATGGCGGCGGGGTGTATTTCTACAGTCCGGCGGACGCCAACCACCTGATCGTGGAGGCGCCCGTGGCCATCACCGGCAACTGCGCCGCCCGGTATGGCGGTGGAATTTATTATTACCCGGCCGGCGGCGGCCGGATGCGGATGACTGGCGGCGATGTCTCCGGCAACTGCGCCGGCAACAACGGCGGCGGTCTGTTCTGCACCGCCACCCAAGGGGCCGGCACCGTGTTCGCTATCAGCGGCGGCACCATACAGGACAACCGCGCCGAAGTGGGCGGCGGCCTTTACGCGGCCTACGGACGGCTGGAGCTAACCGGCGGCTCCATCGACGGCAACACCGCTTCCGAGGGCGGCGGTATAGCGGCAAACGGAACGGCGGAAGGCAGCCGGATGCGCGGCGGCCGGCTGACCGAAAACACGGCGCAAACCGGCGGCGGACTGCTGCTCGCCGATGCGGGCCAGTTCGCCCTGTTGGGCGGGGAGGTCAGCGCCAACCAGGCGCGGGACGGCGGAGGCACCGCCATCGCCCGCGGCGGCACCCTGTTCATGACGGAAGGCGCGGCCATCTCCGGCAACACCGCCGAGCAAGCCGGCGGCGGCGTGTATAACAGCGGCGGCACGCTTCACATGGAGGGCTCGGCCACCGTGACCGCCAACATGGCCCGGACGGGAGGCGGTATTGCCAACGTGGGAAGCGAGGAAAGCGCTTTGACGGCTATTCTGGGGCTGGCCGCCGTCACGGAAAACCGCAGTCAGGCCTCCGGAGGAGGGCTGTACAACGCCGGCGTGGCGGCCGTCGTCCGTCTGACCGGCCAGGCCGCCGTGGCCCGCAATCGGTCTCAGGGCGACGGCGGCGGCGTCTGCAACCGGCAGGGCGGCACCCTCACTCTGGCTCAGGAGGCCGCCGTGACCGGTAATGCGGCCAACGGAAAGGGGGCCGGCGTGTTCAACAGCGCCTTCCTGACAGCCGAGGAACAGCCGGACGCGGCCAACGGCCTCTACCTGCCGGATGAGGACGCGGCGCCGGTTATCCGGGGGCCCTTGGGTGCCCGCGCCGCTCTGCAAATCGTCCCGTCCCCCTATGTTGCGCCGTCGCCCGACGGTGTTCCCATCGCCCTCGCTATCGCGGATCCGGTCCGCTATCCGCGGCTGACCGCGGCCGACGCGGCCGCGTTTATCAAACCGCCGGAGGGATTCGACGGTTGGGATATCCGCCTGGAAGCCGGCGGCACCCAGGTGATGCTGGCCCCCCGGCCATACCGGATCCGGTACGAAAATCTTCTGGGCGCTTCCCATACCAATCCCATCTCCTACACCGCCTACTCCCCAGATATCGTCCTGGCGGATCCGGCGCTGGCGGGCTTCCGCTTCTTAGGCTGGTATGACGCGCCGCAGGATGGCGAACAAGTACCCCGTATTCCCCAGGGCAGTCAGGGCGATTGCACGCTGTACGCCCGGTGGGAACGCCTTTCCTATACCGTCACCTACGAGGGAAACGCTGCCGGGAGACCGCCTGTCCTATGCCTTCCCCCCGCTCAGATCGTCTTCTGCGGGGATACCGCCGCCATTTCCGAACAGCTCCCCAGACGGCGCCGCTTCCGGTTTGTGGGCTGGTCGGCGAACCCGGAGGGAACTGGTACGCTGTACCGGCCCGGGCAGCCCCTGCCGGACAGACAGAATGACCTCGTGCTATACGCCGTCTGGATCTCCTGCCGCCGGTGCCGATAAGAGGGGCCGACAGCGGCGGAAGCCCGGGAAAACCGGACACAAAAATGGCGGGGAGCTAAAAGCCGTTCGGGCTTATAGCTCCCCGCCGTTTATTCGCTAAGGCTAGATGTCCTGCCACTCCCGGAAGGCTTCCTGCAATTCCTTCAGCATCTGATAATACGAGCGGGGATCAAGTCCGTTGCTTTTCATTATCTCCCCATCGGTGTAGAGCAGATTCATCTGCCGCAAAACCCGAAACTTCTCTTCTCCCTGCCGTTGCATGTAATCCCACAGCGCCACCGCGTTGGTGAAATCCCCCTGCGCGCGGAAAAACCGCTGACCGAAGGTTTCGTCGTTTTCTTCCAGGTTATGATCCAGGGATAACCGGCTCTCCAGGGATATGTGCGCATTTCTTTTCTGGCGCATCTGTTCCAGGCATTCCTCGATACAGTATGCCGCATACGTCGGGAAACTGCAGCAGCCCTCCACCTTGGAATAGGTGTTGTCCGCTTCCAGGTAGGCCCTCCAGGCCTCCCCCAGACTTTCCTCCTCGTCCAAATGGTGACCGTAATGCGCCACTTGCCTGCGTATGAACCGATCGGCCGCCCGATATTCCACCTCGGGCCAAATCTTCTTCTTATTCATTGGTCTTCTTCCTCGGCGCGTACGACCTCTTCAGCGTGGCCGACAAGGCATCCGTTTTCCGCTCGCCCTGCAGCACGCCCACCCAGGCATCGGCCTCTTCGTTCCACTCCATGATATACCGGGCAGGAAGAGAAATCCCGTTTTCCACCAGGGAACGGGTAAAATACGTGTCTTTTTTCATGCCGCCGGCCGGAAAGGTATAATTCGGCTTGTCCGTCACGAATAAAAGCAGCAAGCCTTTATCCTCCTTGTGACAGGCAAACCCCAGCCGCAGGGAATCGGTGCGCCGGAGAATATTCTGCAGCAGCCGCTTGTTCAGAATGATTTCCCCGCTCGCCCGAATGTTCAGCGCGCCGGCCGAAGTTGTATGCCGTGCCTCCGGCACCAATTCAAACTCCGATCGATCGATTTTCATTGTAGCGGTGTCCAGGAACATACTATCGCTTCCTTTCCAAAATCTTTAGTGGAATGTCACCAAGTCTGAAGTTGCGCCTGGCCTCCTTTCGCTTATTTTCGACATTTTTCTGTATTTATCGCCATTATATTCCATATTATAGAAATTGTCAACTATTTTCCCATAAAATATATATAATAACTTATTTACCTTTAATTTGTTATTTTTCTAATTTTCTTAAGCTCTATTGATTTACCCGCATATTGTTGCTATACTGACAGTATACATCCGAAAATCCTTATCCACATGGACAAACCGCCGCCAAGCGGACCCGTACGCTCTTCCCTGCTGATAATGAAGAAAGGGGCGACTAGGTTATGTTGGAGAAAAAGGAACCGTTGCTGCTGCTCGATAACAGCAGCATGTATGTGGTGGGGGCGGGGGATTACCATTCCACCGACCTGAGCTTTGAGGAGGCCAAGGCCATTATCGACATGTATGACACACCGGATATCCTGCGCTGCTACACGGATCGCGCCATTGACGACGTGTTGTGCGAATACATCGGCATCCAGCAAAGGGAGTTCGCTTACAAGCCGGTGCGCAAAATGCGCGTCGGCCAGGACGCCATTGCCATCAAGCGGCACATCACTAAATCGGAAACGCAGCCGGAAGTACAGGCCGACGACGGCGTAACAGCCAAGAAAATTCAAAACGTATACGTCTATTGCCAATATATCACGCGGATATCCTAACCAGCGCATTTCCCCTTGCCGACCAGAAGATTGCCGTCTATCTGATTGAAAAAAGGAGGCCCTCAGCTGAGGGCCTCCTTTTTCTGTACAGGTATATCTTCGGTGAAGCAGCGCAGGAGGAATCCTCCCCGCCATCTGTTGTAAAGCTGGAACTTGCTCATAATTAGACGCTGCATTCATATAAAAACATGTCGGAATCATTTGCTTTGGCTATATCTTTCGCAAAGGATGAATATACTTTCACTTTTGTAAACCCAATTGCACTCAAAATGGCCTCCATCTCTCCTAGTTCGTACAAATGGGTCTGAAAATCCATCTTCTCTTGCTGCAACAATTCATGACCATCATACAATTCATAAAGCGCTGGACTGAATTGCGTGTGAGTCGCCTCATCATAATAGCTTTTGGACTTAAGAACCAATTGAAAATTTTCTCGGGTTTCGACCGTTATTCCCACTGTATATTCATTACTATCGGGACAACGGTCTGCCACGGTATCGACCGCAAACACAAATTTCCCGTCTTTTTTTAAGAGAGCTTTCATCTTGGATAAAATGCTTATGCAGGATTGCCTGTCTGTAAATAAGGATACGGAGCCAGAAGAAATAAAAATGTAATCAAAGCATTCCTCTGTCGGATAGTCTTCAATGTCACTTTGTACGATCGGTGCAGCAGGCGCCTTTTTCAGCAGCTTTTCGAGCATTTCCTGCGAGTTATCTATGCCCTTTATATAAAATCCTCTTTTTAAAAACGGCACAAAAAATCTTCCGCTTCCGCATAAAGGCTCTAAAATGGACATTTCCTTTTCTGCGTAGGACAGATAAAATTCCAATTCCTCCTGCGGTGCCTCTTTGTGCAAAATTTCGTACATTTCTGTACATAAACTGCCATAATAATTTCTTTTTATTTCTTCCATCTTATTTTTCCCCCCCACCCTACATTATCGCTCTGTTTTCACGCAGGACAAGCGGTCGAAAATCAAGAATTTTTTCGCCAAATTCCCATTGCCGCCCGAACTCCTCGCCGCCGCGTCCCGGTCCGCCTTGAAAACCCTCTGGGTTTTCCTGCTGCCAATTCCATGGTGCCACTTCTCCACCAACAAAAAAAGAGCAACCAAAGGGAGCAGAGCAGGGGTAAGAACGGCCAAAAGTAGCATAGCCCTATGAGGTTCTTTGCCCCATTTGTTTTTCAAATCTCAAGAAACCATCGCCTCCTGGGACATCCTCAGGGTAGTCCTCACCGGGTTCGGGATGGTATTTGCAGAAAAATTCCACGACGTGAAAGCCACACTTGTTTACATAGAAATGGATGTTCCGCTGTTCAAAGTATGGAGTGTGCGTTTCCCAGACTTCAGTTTCCGGGTGCAGCGCTTCGATAGCCTGCCAAGCGGCATATCCGACGCCTTTGCTATGGCAGTTCACATCGACAAACAACAAATCCAATGAATTACGGTTTGTTTCGGGGTGTATCACAATCACCGCGCCACCAACCACTTTACCGTCAAGCACGATATTGTAGCTCTCGGCTCCTTCTGCTTTGAAAGACCTGATTATATGTTCCCTTGGAATAATCTGGCCGTCAAAATCACCGAACTGCTCCACGACAGCCTTCTTGAATGCAATTTGAATCTTTTTGATGAACTTCTCTTTGTCACGCTCCTGTAAGGGTGTCAGTACAATGTCCATGTTTAACCTCCTAAAGCAAAAATGCCCGGTCATTGCACTGCTGCAATAACCGAGCTCACTCGACATCTTATCTGACAGGCGGCCTGCAGGCAACGCCTACGATCCCCTACACTACGGTGTACTGTCCTCTGATGTAAATGCGATTATATCCTATTATCATAAAAATGTCAATACGCCCCCGACAACCATATCGGCTGCCAAGGGCGTATTTTGTTATCTATTGCAGGCAGATGATTGGCAACATAAGAAACCTCTCTTGTCTTGATAGACAAAAGAGGTTTCTTGGATTTAAGCCCTCGTAACACGCAAAAAATTGGCAGCGGCAGAGAGCTGCCGGTGTGTACACAACCAATGGTACGCGACAATCCATTGATTTTCTAACAGCCGAGGCATCGAAGCAAACGCCGCATCTCCCGTACTCCTTTTTCTTGCGATGTAATGATAGCTTGCAGAATAGGGTCAAGTTCCGGACAGATGGGATATTGTAGCACATTCTTTGACATCTGAATAGCGCCTTGATGGTGTGGGATCATTTCCCTCATAAAATTCGCGTTTATATTGTTATTGGAGCAAGCATTGCGCATTTGTGAAAACATCGTTTGTGTAATCTGGCGGAACCGCCTGTCGTATAAGCACAGATCCTTCTCTGAGTTTGAAAGCTGTGCACAATGCGGCAAGACACTTTGCATGTTCTCAATACTTTTAGTTTGTTCATTTACGATGTTTTGCGCGATACGCTGTAGAGGGACAAAGGTGGTATACTGCAGAAGATTTTCCGACATTTCGATAGCCGCCCGGTGATGTGGGATCATCTGCACGATAAAATTATGGGATAAGCTGTCTGTAAGTTCTGCGTTGGTTATTCCTTCGATCATTTGATCGAGTATTTTATAGAAACGGCATAAATAATTGGTGGTAACATCGCTAAGCTGTTGACTGCAATTCATTGAGCATCCCCCTTCTCTTTTCCAGTTTATGCACTGCATGTAAAATATGTGATGTTGAAAGGATGACGTCTGTGGCCAAACAGCAGAAAAAAGGCGGTCGGCAACTCATTACGAATTGCCGACCGCAGGTCTGTAAAGATAGGCTGAAAAAGATCCGTTCCGGCGCGGGCCAATCGTTTGGACAAAGAAAAACCTGCGGTGCGCGTCTTGCTCACCGCAGGTGTGTGAAAGGCACATGAAAAAGGTTTTTCGGCTTTTCGGAGGTGGGAGTTGAACTCTTGTAAATGCTTTGCGGTTTGTTCTCATTATAACTCCACCTCGGCTTCCACTTCAAGCCCGCCGATGAAAACCTCCTTGATTTTTTCCTTGGATTCTACGATCACACATTGCAGAATTTTTCGGATGATATCATTGCCAAAGGTCAGCGGGTGGTTCTCCATGCCGTCGAGGATGGTAAAAATCTGCTCTAACCGTGACTTGGCATTTTTACGATGCTGCTCGGTAGTGCTGTATTCTGCCAGCTTACTTTCAAGTGTTCTTTTTTCAGTAATCAAAGCTTCGATGCGGGGATTGGTGAGCAGGCTTAATTCAATTTCTTTTTTCCGTTAGAAACATGGGGAGAAAATTATCAAATAAAGACGGGTGTTTCAATAACAACAAAATATCATAGTGCCAGCGGTCCGGTATATTGCCTGACCGCTGGCTGTTATGACGTCTCATTTTTTCAGGCGGACACCCTGCCAGAAAAACGAATGTCGAGCGCTTATTCAGGACAAAAATACCAGTTTCCAATAGAATGTCTTCGCTTTATTTATTGATGCTCTTCCAGCCAGCGGACCGCGCAGTGCGCTAAACAAGCGGAGCCGATTGGACAGACATCCTCATTGAACTGAACCTTCGGATTGTGTGCAGGAGCATCGCCCCGTTCGTCCATATATCCTGCCGAAAGATACATGAATACGCTGGGAATTCTCTCCGCAATAGTCGCAAAGTCCTCAGAAGCACTGGCTGATGTGTCGGGAACAGGGGTCAGACCGGGAATCGGCAGTTCTTTCATATAGCTTACTATCTCGTCCGTCATAGCAGGATCACATACCAGTGGTGGCACCTCAGAAATCATCTCGACCTGTGCCAATCCCCCAAATACCTCAGTGGTCTTGTGAACAACCTCCTTCAGCCGCCGAACCAGCTTCTCACGGCTGGCACTGTCATTGGTGCGCAAGGTTCCTTGGAGGACGGCAGTATCAGGGATGATGTTGGGCGCTGAACCTGCGGAAAAATTGCCGATGGTCAGCACACAGGCTTTGCTGGGGTCTGCTTCCCGGGCAATCAGCGATTCCAAAGCAAGATAAATATGGACGCCGATATTGATTGGATCAATGGAACTGTGCGGATATGCGCCGTGGGCGCCCCGCCCGTGGATTGTGATTCGGAAGCCATCCACGGAATACATCATGGTTCCGCCGCTGTTGTACATAAACAAGCCCACAGGCATCCTCCCGGAACCGACATGATAAGCCAGGGCTACATCCACACTTTCCAGTACCCCATATGCCAGCATATCCTTCGCGCCTTCAAAGGTTTCTTCCGCAGTTTGGAACATAAACCGAACCCTGCCGGACAGCATGGATTCATTTTCTTTTAACATCTTTGCCGCTGTCAGCAACATAGCCGCATGGAAATCGTGACCGCAGGTATGAGCCTCCGTGCCGGTTGGACAGGCAAAGCTTTCACCGCTTTCCTCCGGCATGGGCAGTGCATCCATATCCGCTCGGAGCAGGATTGTCCGCCCCCCTTCCTGGCCCAACTCTGCGGTCACTCCATGCCCGCAGGGATGTGGATCCAGTCCATATCCTCTCAACTGATCCATAACATAGGCTTGCCCTTTGGGCATATGAAGACCCACTTCTGCGTTGCTGTGCAGCCAGCGGCGGTGAGAGATGGTTTCCTCACGCAGTGCCAGTGCCCGTTTATAAAAATCCATAATCGTACCTCCTTAATTGCTACGAAAAATTGGTAAACATATGCTGAAAAAATTATAACAAACGGTGTTGATAACTTTAACAATGCTTATAGTTTGCTCACTATTTATAAAAAAGACACATCTGGCTTGGAAATGCTGCACTCCATGCCGTTTGAAAGCACAGCATATCACTGTCATGATAGTCGATTGTATCTTCACCGTACCCATAGGCATGGGCGCCGGTAGAGCAAAAGCGCTTTGATAAAGTAATGGGCCGGGGACATTCAAAGTCATGGAAGATTTTTCCGAGAGTGTATCTTTGCCTTGAAGCAAAAGCTCGATTGATTAACAAGATATTCTTTGTAAGGGTACAAGTACAGAAAGAAACAGAAGATTAAGCGCAGGACGCGCTCAGGCATGTCAGAATCAGCCCGTATCCATTTTAAGGCTTAGACCCTTAATTTACCCTTAGACAAAAATGGGTTTGATATGGAGCTCTTGGACACCAGAAAAAGACGGGCAGGCTTAAGACCTGTCCGTCTTTTTCTTGAATGCCAGCACAATACCATAAGGAAACACAAAGACGGTGCTCCCTGGTGTTCGACCAGCGTTAATTTTGGTGGAGGCGAGGGGAGTCGAACCCCTGTCCGAAAACCGCTTGCCATAGCTTTCTTCGAGTGCAGCCTATCTTTTGGGATTCCCCTCACCGGACGCCGATGGGCAGGCTTCCGGCTACGGTAGCCGCCAGGTCATGACGGGAGCCGCGGCCCTCTCCCGTTCACGTTCACCGCTAATCGACGCCTCTATCCCGCCCGCGGTACTGCGGGTAGAGACGAGCAGCCTAAATTAGGCCGCTAAAGCAACAGTATTGTTGTCGTTTACTTTAAAAAGTTGCAGGTTTTATAGCGGGCCCGCACCGCTACTCGCTTACTATGACGCACCGTCCCCGTCGAAACCTTTACGCCCCCCTGTTTGCAGAGACCTACTCTCTATTATAGAGTATGCCCCGTTCCTTGTCAACTCAGTCGTATCCGCTTGTCAGGACAAGTCCTCCCATGGTATACTGGAACAAAGGAGGCGGACATATGGACATGTATATCCGGCAGAAGGTCTTTTCCATCGGCGATCGCTATAACGTCTTTGATATCAATCAGAATCTTCTTTACCGGGTGGAAGGGGAAATCCTGACCTTTGGCGCCAAGCTGCACCTGTGCGACCCGAGCGGCGGCGAACTGCTGTACATCGAGCAGGAACTCTTTCACATGATGCCCCGGTACAATCTGTACTGCCGCGGGACTCTGGTCGCCTCCATCCGGAAAAACTTCACCTTTTTCGGCCACAGCTTGTCGGTGGACAGCGGATACGGCTCCTTCGACATCGACGGCAGCGTATTTGGTATGGAATTCACCATCGCCTTCAACGGCCGGGTGGTGGCCTCCATTTCCAAAGAATGGCTGACGTGGGGAGACACCTACCATCTGCAGACAGCTGACGATTTTTCGGATCCGCCCTTCCTGTGTGCCCTGCTCATCGCCATTGACAACTGTGTTCATAACGGGGACTAATTCCTCTGTGCGGCCTCAAACTGCCTCCCGGTAAGCCCTAAGCGGCCCGTCGGGAGGCTTTCCCATATGAAAATTCAGTGTTTTTCCCAGTTTCGTCTGCCTTTTTTATCCTGTCCTCTTTTGCCCGGGACAGGCACGCCTTCTTGTCCTTCCGCATAGGATAGGAAGTGATTGGAGGTAGGCCGTTATGCTTTTTGAACTTTTGAATTCCCTGTCGCATATTTTTTACATGGCGCTCCATGTGGTCAATTCCGGTTCCTTCCCCCGGCCTCTGACAGCCGCCCAGGAGAGGGAATGCCTGGAAGCATACCATCTGCGCAACGATATGGAGGCTCGCAACACCCTCATTGAGCACAACCTTCGCCTGGTGGCGCACATCATTAAAAAATATTACAGCTCCGTGCGGGATCAGGACGATTTGATATCCATCGGCACCATTGGCCTCATCAAGGCCGTCGGCACCTTCGACTACACCAAGGGCACCCGCTTCGCTACATACGCCTCCCGCTGCATTGAAAACGAAATCCTCATGCATTTCCGCGCCAGCAAAAAAACTGCCCAGGATGTGTCCATCTCCGATCCCATCGATACCGACAAGGAAGGGAACCCTCTCACCTTGATGGACGTGATTTCCGAAGACGACACCATTCTGGACGATCTGGATCTGAAAATCAACGCGGAAAAGCTCTACCGGTATATCCGGGAATCCCTCGACGACCGGGAACAGGAGATTATCGAGTGGCGCTATGGGCTTATCGGCGACGGCTTAACCCAGAGAGAAGTGGCCAAAAAGCTGAATATCTCCCGCTCCTATGTCAGCCGGATCGAAAAGAAGGCCCTGTCCAAATTGAAAAAACGCTTCGATACCGGCGATGTCCGCCCCCGCCCGCCCATCAAGCGCATCCCCTGAGCAGATAAAAGCGGAAACCGATGTGTTTCCGCTTCAGCGTGTCGCCAAAGTCGACACGCTGCTGGACGGGGATGCCGGATCGCGGCGGCTCGCTATACTCGCCTTGCTCCCTCTATCCCCGCTGGCGGAGCGTTCGCTCCGCCCGACCACGCCCTGCTCTTAAAAAATAGCGGAAACACACGTGTTTCCGCTATTTTTCGCCTATAAGGTGTGTTTGCGAGGCACATGTCCTCGCAAACACCGATCGGTAACCCGCCTCCGCTTTTTTCGTTTCACGAATGGCGGATTCCCTTTTTCGACAGCCTCAAGCGGAAACCGATGTGTTTCCGGTTTTTTTCATTCATCTTATGCATATTTATCTATGAGAGTTATCCGATATTGATATTTTACAGAATGGGGTAAACCGCCTATACTGATAGAAGCGAGGCATTTTCTTCCTTTTCCACCGCCGCGCAGAACGCCTCCATGGCCGGGGTCAGCTGCTTGCCGCGATGCCGGATGAGCTGGAAGTACCGAATAAGCGGCGGCCCCTCCAGGTTTAGGCGGCATAAGCGTTCCTGGGCGATGAGGGGATCCGCCCACCGGCGGGATACCGCCGACAGCCCCTGTCCCTCCTCCACCGCCCGCAGTACGGCGTCGAAGCTCTGGCACGTCCATTTGGGGTACACCTGCAGCCCGTTGTCCTGCAGAAATCGATCCAGCCCCGCCCGGGTGCCGCTCCCCTCCTCCCGCAGGACGAAGGGCTCCCCGTTCAGGGCGGCGGGCGGCACGGTCTCTCGCCCGGCCAGAGGATGCGCCGGGCTGCTGATGAGCACCAGCTCATCCCGGATAACGGGAACCGCCAGCAGCTCCCCGCTCTCCGGCTCCCCTTCCGATACCGCCAAATCCAGCTCGCTGTTCAGGATTTTCTGCTCGATGCGCCGGGCGCTTTCCACCTCCACCTGGACGCGCACGCCGGGATGCTCCTGCTCAAAACGGCGGATAAGCGCCGGAAGTACACAGCTGCCCACCGTGATGGTGGCCCCCACCCGGATGGCCTGCAGCCCCGCCGCCGCGTGGAGATCCGCCTCCATCTCGTCATAGAGGGCCAGCAGCTGCCGGGCATATCGAAGCAGACGGGTCCCCGCCTCGGTGATGTACAGCTTCTGCGCCAGCCGGTCGAACAACAGCACGCCGTATTCCTTTTCCAGGTCCCCGATCGCCTTGCTGACGGTGGGCTGGGAGATGTACAGCTGCCGGGCGGCCTGTCCCATCTTTCCGGCTTCAGCCACCGCCTTAAAAATCTGCAGATGCCGGATCGTCATCGCCGTCCCCCCTTTTCTTCTATCATACCGGTTCGCGCCGGCAAAAACAAGAGGGCCGTATACGGGACGAGAATTTACATGGCGCCGCCTGCGCGCCGGATTGAGAGGCTTTTATGAAAACACCCGCAGCCACCTATTGGAAGCTCTTCTCCTCCACCTTTTATCTGAGCGCCTTCACCTTCGGCGGCGGCTTCGTCATCATTCCCCTGATGAAGAAAAAATTCGTGGACAATCTGCACTGGATCGAGGAGGAGGAAATGCTGGATTTGACCGCCATCGCCCAGTCTTCTCCCGGGGCCATCGCGGTCAACGCCTCCATCCTGGTGGGCTACCGGGTGGCCGGGGTGGTCGGGGCGCTGGTGACCATCCTGGGCACCGTCCTGCCTCCTCTGATCATCCTGTCGGTCATCTCCCTGTTTTACCAGGCCTTTCGGGACAATCTCGTGGTCAGCGCCGTCCTCCAGGGGATGCAGGCCGGGGTGGCGGCGGTGATCGTCGACGTGGTTCTTTCCATGGGCTGGACAGTGCTCCGGGAAAAACAGTGGGTGTCCGCCGTCATTATGGTGGGCGCCTTTGCCGCCACCTATGTCTTTCAGGTCAATATCCTGCTCATCATCCTTGTCTGCGGGGTCACGGGCGCGGCCGCCTTCTTCCTGCGCAATCGAAAGGGGAGGAACGCCTAATGCTCTACCTGCAGCTGTTCTGGAGCTTTTTTCAAATCGGCCTGTTCAGCATTGGCGGCGGTTACGCCGCCATGCCCCTGATCCAAAATCAGGTGGTGGATCTGCACCACTGGCTAACCCTGTCCGAGTTCACCGATCTCATCACCATTTCCCAGATGACCCCCGGCCCCATCGCCATCAACTCCGCCACCTTCGTGGGCATTCGGATCGGCGGCGTCGGCGGTGCCCTGGTGTCCACCCTGGGCTGCATCCTCCCCTCCCTGATTATCGTGATGACCTTGGCCTATTTCTATACCAAATATAAAAATATCGCCGTCATCCAGGGGGTGCTCAGCGGCCTGCGCCCGGCGGTGGTCGCCCTTATCGCGTCGGCCGGCCTGTCCATCGTCATCCTGGCCTTCTGGGGGGAAGGCGGCTTCTCCCTGAAGCCCGCCGATCTCAATCTGGCGGCGGTGGGCCTGTTTGCCGCGGGGCTGTTTGTCCTGCGCAAATGGAAGCCCAACCCCATCTGGGTGATGCTGGGCAGCGGCGTGGCCGGTCTGTGCCTGTATACCTGGCTGTAGCCGTTTCGCTTTTTCGAAACTGCCCCTTGCCAAACCATACTACATCGTGTAGAATATAAGTATACTACATCCTGTAGAATATCGAAAAGGGGGCGCGTTTTATGGCGGATTTGCAAATGGGGCCGATCGAATCCCGCTTCGCCGATATTATTTGGCAAAACGAGCCGCTTTCCTCGGCCGAGCTGGCCAAACGGAGCGCGGAGGAGCTGCAATGGAAAAAGACCACTTCCTTCACGGTCTTGAAGCGCCTGTGCGATAAGGGGATTTTCCAAAACACCAAAGGCACGGTGACGTCGCGGATCTCCCGCCGGGATTTTTATGCTCTACAGAGTGAAAAATTTGTGGAGGAAACCTTCGACGGCTCCCTGCCGGCCTTTCTGGCCGCGTTCACGGCCCGCAAGGCCCTCACGCCGGACGAGGTCGCCCAGCTGCGCCGTCTGGTGGCGGAGTATGAGGAGGAAGCCTGATGGAAACGGTATTCCTCTCCCTTTTGAACAGGAGTATGGCGGCCGGCTGGCTGATTTTGGCGGTCGTCGCTTTGCGCCTTCCGCTGAAAAAGGCCCCGCGATGGATAACGGCGGCGCTTTGGGGGCTGGTGGCGGTGCGGCTCATCTGTCCGTTCTCCTTTGAGAGCCGGTTCAGCCTGCTCCCACGGGCCGATGCCATCCCGCCCGAGGCCCTGACCGCGAAGCACCCGGCCATGGGTTCCGGGTCGTCCTTCCTCGATCCATCGCTGTCGGAGCGCCTGGCGCCCCAGGAAATCGCCAGCGTGAATCCCTTGCAGGTGCTGCTGTTCGCGGCGTCCCTGCTGTGGATTGCCGGCATGCTGGTCATGCTCCTTTACGCTCTCGTCAGCTCTCTGCGTCTTGGCCGCCGGGTGCGGGAGGCCGTCCGGCTGCGGGACAATCTGTGGGTCTGCGACCATATTCCGACCGCCTTTATCCGTGGTGTGCTGCGTCCCCGCATCTATCTGCCCTCCACCATGAAGGAAGCCGATAGGACCTGTGTGGTGCTCCATGAGCAGGCGCATCTCAAGCGGCGCGATCCCCTTTGGAAATCACTGGGCTTCCTGCTGCTCGCTGTGTATTGGTTTCACCCGCTCCTGTGGCTGGCCTATAGCCTGCTGGGCCGCGATATCGAGCTGGCCTGCGACGAAAGGGTGCTGCGGGAATGCGGGCCGGAAATCAAACGTTCCTACGCCAGCGCCCTCATCACCTACAGCGTGTCCCGCCGAAGGACGGCCGGCATCCCCCTCGCCTTCGGAGAGGCCGGCGTAAAGGCCAGGGTAAGCCACGTGCTGCGCTATCGGAAGCCGGCGCTGTGGATAAGTATAGCCGCGGTAGCCGCCTGTATCGTCACAGCGGTCTGCCTGCTGACCAATCCCGCCGCGAACCTTCGGGATATCCTCGACGAAAACGGCTTTACCCTTGTCCGGCAGGCCCAGCGGGAGGTTACTCTCTCGATCCCCAGGGAGGCGCGTATGGCTGCGGCGGCGGGCGGCGCTTTTTCTGAAGATGAGGTGGTCGTCTGCCGGACGGACACCACCTCCATCTATCTGGAACGCGTGCGGCCGGCCGAAAAAGACGGGGAGCCGGTATCCGTCGTCTTCAACATGTCCTATCGGCTCCCCTCCGGCGGGACGATTTTACTGCCCTATCAAAAAAACGAGAATGGCAGCTTTTCCGACTGCGTCAGCCCGCAAAGCACGGCGCTGGACGAGGAAGGGCGGGCGTATCCCGACGCCGTGTACCTGGGGTCGTCCGGGCCGGAGCGGCAGTTCATGCTGTACGTAGCGGCGGACGTGTGGCAGGCGGCCGCCGGTACGATCCGCCTCCGGCTATCCTGCAACGAGCTAACCTATGCCAAATAGGCCGTGGTCTTTTCCAACCACCTGAAAAAGCGGCGGGACTCCCCGAAGGAAGTCCCGCCGCTTTTTTACGCCTATGTTGCTCAGAGAACCCATCATTCCAGCATCCGCAGGATGGCGGGCTTGGGCTGTACGCCCACGGTGGAATCCACCAGCCGCCCGTCCTTGAAGACCATCAGGGTGGGAATGCTCATCACCCGGAAGCGCTCGGCCAGCTCCGGCTGCTCGTCGATGTTGACCTTACCGACCTTGATCCGGCCGGCCTGCTCCTGCGCGATGGTGTCCACCGTCGGGGAAAGCATCCGGCAGGGCGTGCACCAGGGCGCCCAGAAATCCACCAGCACGGGGGTTTCGGAGGCCAGCACCTCCTGCTCGAAATTGGAGTCCTTTAACGTGATGACTGCCATATATACTAGCTCCTTTCTAAGTCACAGGTCTTTGTCTCTTCCTACGAACATAGTATACATCCCGCCGCGTCATCGTTCCGTGACCTTGTCACACTGGCTGCTTGCGTCCCTGCGCCCAGTTTTCCAGCCGTCCGGCGTCCGTAAGCCGCAGGCCGCCCCGGAACAGCTCCACCGCCCCCTCGCTCTCGAAATACTTGAGCATGCGGGAAACCACCTCCCGGGCAGTGCCCAGATGCCCGGCAATCTGCTCGTGGGTCAGCGGCAGCTCCGTCGACTGCCGCACCCCCGCCTCTTCCAGAAGGAAGGCGGCCAGACGGGCGTCAAAGCTTTTGGAAAGGATTTGATCGAGCAGCCACATCACCTCCGTGAACCGGGAGGCCATCAGCTGGTTGGTAAAGTTCGCCACCGGCAGGGATTCCTGCATCAGCGTCTTGTACACCGGGGCGGGTATGACCAGAAAATTGGTGTCGGTTTCGGCCTGCACCTGCATGTCGAACTGCACGCTGCTGAGGATGCAGGCGGCGGAAAACAGGCAGATATCCCGCTCGAGCAGGCGGTACAGGGTGATTTCCTTGCCGCCCTCCGACTGGGCGAACACCCGCAGCACCCCGTCCAGCACCACGAACAGGCCGACACAGTCCGCCGAGCCGTTGTGCAGCAGCGTGCCTTTAGGCGCCGTGCGCTGCACAGCGCTGCCCGCGAGCGTGCGCTGCTGGGCCTGCGTCAGCTGATCCCAAACGGGAAATAGGTCTTTGAGTTTGATGAACCTCGCCCCCTTCTTCTGCGGTGAAAAACGTCATCGGCATCGTCGCTTTAAGGCGAGGGGGGAGCGAACCCACCCCGCCTCACCTTATGCATATGCGCCGCCCCTTCGCTTCATGTCACGGCGTTTTCGGCGCTTTCATGGTCAGCCCGATCCGCTTTTTCTGCGTATCCACGCTCAGCACCCAGACCTTCACCACGTCCCCCACCTTAAGCACCTCCGACGGATGCTTGATGAAACGATTGGTGATCTGCGAAATATGCACCAGGCCGTCCTGGTGGACACCGATGTCCACAAACGCGCCAAAATCGATGACGTTGCGCACGGTGCCGGTCAGCTCCATACCCGGTTTCAAATCCTCCATGCCCATCACGTCCGTGCGCAGCAGCGGGGGCGGCAGCTCGTCCCGGGGATCCCGGCCCGGCCGCTCCAGCTCGGCCGCGATATCCAGCAGGGTCGGCTCCCCGATGCCCAGCTTGTCCGCCAGTGCCGCCGTCCCCAGCTCCCGGATCCGGTCGGACAGCGCGCCGGCCTTCCCGCCCCGCACATCCTCCAGCGTCATGCCGCACAGGGTGAGAAGCCCCTTGGCCGCGTCGTAGCTCTCCGGATGAACGGCGGTGTTATCCAGCACGTTTTTGCTCTCCGGCACCCGCAGGAAGCCGGCGCACTGCTCGAAGGCCTTGGGCCCCAGCTTGGGCACCTTCTTGAGCTGGGCCCGAGAACTGAACGCCCCGTTCTCCTCCCGGAAGGTCACCACGTTTTTGGACACCGTGGCGCTCAGGCCCGCCACCCGGGCCAGCAGCGGGGCGGAGGCGGTGTTGAGATCCACCCCCACTGTGTTGACGCAGCCCTCCACCACGCCGTCCAGGGCCTCGGACAGCTGCTTCTGGGGCATGTCGTGCTGATACTGGCCCACCCCGATGGCCTTGGGATCGATTTTGACCAGCTCGGCCAGGGGATCCTGCAGCCGCCGGGCGATGGACACCGCGGAGCGCAGGGACACGTCGTAGTCGGGGAATTCCTCGGCCGCCAGCTTGGAGGCGGAATACACCGACGCTCCCGCCTCGCTGACCACCATGTAGGCCACCTTTCTGTGCAGGGATTTGATGAGGTCGGCGGCGAATACCTCGGTTTCATGGGAGGCGGTGCCGTTGCCGATGGCGATGATCTCCACCCCGTATGTTTCGATCCACCCGGTCACCAGCCGCTTGGCCTCCTCCACCTTGTTGTGGGGAGGCACGGGGTAGATAACGCCGGTCTGCAGCACCTTGCCGGTGCCGTCCACCACCGCCGTCTTGCACCCGGTGCGGTAGCCGGGATCCAGCCCCAGGGCCACCTTGCCCTTGACCGGCGGCTGCATCAGCAGATGGCGCAGGTTGAGGGAAAACACCTTGATGGCCGCGTCGCTGGCCCGCTCGGTCAGCTCGCCGCGGATCTCCCGCTCGATGGAAGGAAAAATCAGCCGGTCATAAGCATCCTGCGCCGCGGCGCGGACCGTCTCGGTGGCCGGGGAGCCCTCTTTGACATGGTTCGAGCAGACAATGGCCAGGGCCTTGGCCCGATCGAAGTCCACCGACACCTTCAAGAACTCCTCCCGCTCGCCCCGGTTGACGGCCAGAATTCGGTGGCCCGCCAGCTTGTTCAGCGGCTCCCGGAAATCGTAGTACATGCTGTACACGCTGTCCTCGTCCTTGGCGGCCTTGGAAACCAGGCTGCCCCCCGCCATGCAGACCACCCGCAGGCGCTTGCGCACCGACGCGTCGTCGGAAATCCTCTCCGCGAGAATGTCCATGGCCCCCTGCAGGGCGTCCGCCGGGGCGGGCACCTCCTCCCCCACATAGTCCGCCGCCAGCGCAAGAGGATCGGGCATGTCCTTCTCTTGGGCGTAAAGAGCGTCGGCCAAGGGCTGCAAGCCCCGCGCCTTGGCGACCGAGGCGCGGGTTTTTCGCTTGGGCCGGTAAGGCCGGTAGAGATCATCGATTTCGGTCAGGGTGGCGGCCGCGTCCAGGGCGGCCGCCAGCTCCTCGGTCAGCGCCCCCTGCTCCTCGATGACGGCTCGCACCTTCTCTCTCTGCTCGTCCAGGCTGCGCAGATAGGTCAGCCGTTCGGCCAGCTCCCGCAGCACCTGGTCATCCAGAGAGCCGGTAACCTCCTTGCGGTACCGGGCGATAAACGGGATGGTATTCCCGTCGTCAATCAGCTTGACGGTATTCTCCACCTGGCTCGGACGCAGGTGAAATTGTGCGGTAAGTGCAGCTAAAATGTCCATGTGTTCCTCCTGTATACAGCTAAATCGCTCTTGTGTTCGATTATATCACAAAATATGCGAAGTTTCCCAGCTTTTTTATCTCCATCTGTCTCCTTGACAAGATAAATATTCGGATTATAATAGTTCTTTGCAGAACCGTTTTAATCAGCACCATTCCCAAGGGAGGGGTTTTTATAAAACGAACAACGGAATTCCTGACCAATATCCGACGGATTGTCAAGCTGCACGAAACCATGCTCAAAGCCATCTGTGAGGAATACCGGCTGACGCTTATCGAGGCCACCATCATCAGCTTTCTGCACAACAACCCAGGCAAAAACACCGCCGCCGACATCGTGGAGCTGCGCATGCTGTCCAAGGGGAACGTCTCCCAAGCGGTGGAAAGCCTGATACAGAAGGCTCTCCTGCGGCGGGAGCCGGATACGGCGGATCGGCGGCGGATTCATCTGTTTCTGACGCCGGCCGCCGGGCCGATCGTCGCCTCCATGGAGGTCATCTGGAGGCAGTATGAGGAGACGATTTTCGCCGGGCTGACCGAGGAGGACAAGGTCCTGTTCGATAAGGTGAACCGGCGGATGATGGAAAACGCGCAAAACGCCATGACAAGGAGAGACACGCCATGAACCAAGACAAGGATTTTCTGGGAAAAGAGCCGGTCGGCAGGCTGTTGCTCAAGCTGGCCCTGCCCACCGTAACGGCGCAGATCATCAACATGCTGTACAACATCGTGGACCGCATTTATATCGGCCACATTCCGGATGTGGGCGCGATGGCGCTGACCGGCGTGGGCGTCTGCATGCCGCTTATCATGATCGTCACCGCCTTCGCCGCCTTCGTGGGCTTCGGCGGCGCGCCGCGGGCCTCCATTTTTATGGGCAAGGGGGATCACCCATCGGCGGAAAAGACGCTGGGCAACTGCTTCCTGGTGCAGATTCTCATATCCGTGCTGTTAACCGTCGTTTTGCTGATAGGAAACCGGGATTTCCTCCTGGCGTTCGGCGCCAGCGAAAACACCATCGAGTACGGCGTCAGCTATATGAACATCTACGCCATCGGCACCATTTTCGTCCAGCTGACGCTTGGCATGAACACCTTTATCACCGCCCAGGGCTTTGCCAAGACGGGCATGCTGTCCGTCCTGATCGGCGCGGTGGCCAATATCATTCTCGACCCCATCTTTATTTTCGGCTTTCACATGGGGGTGCGAGGCGCGGCGCTGGCCACCATCCTTTCCCAGGCTATGTCCTGCATCTGGGTGCTATCCTTCCTGTTCGGCAGAAAAACCTTGCTGAAAATCCGGTTGAAAAATCTCCGGCTGGAGGCGAAAATTATCCTGCCAAGCCTGGCGCTCGGCCTATCCACCTTCATTATGCAGGCCAGCGAAAGCGTCATTTCCATCTGCTTCAACTCCTCCTTGCTGAGGTACGGCGGCGACATCGCGGTGGGCGCCATGACCATACTGACCAGCGTGATGCAGTTCGCCATGCTGCCGCTGCAAGGCCTCGGCCAAGGCGCGCAGCCCATCATCAGCTACAACTACGGGGCGCGCAACGCGGATCGGGTGAAGGCGACCTTCAAGCTCCTGCTGAAATCCAGCTTGTGCTATTCCGCCTTGCTGTGGGCCGCAGTCATGCTCTTCCCGCAGGTTTTCGTCTCCATGTTCACCCCGGATCCCGCGCTGCTGGCGTTTTCCAAGACGGCGCTGCGCATTTATATGGCCTGCATGGTGCTGTTTGGCATCCAAATCGCCTGCCAGATGACTTTTACCTCCCTCGGCAACGCGAAAGCGTCTATTTTGGTGGCGGTGATGCGCAAGTTTATCCTGCTGATCCCGTTGATTTATATTCTGCCGCAAATCCTGCGCGCCGACAAGACCACGGCCATCTACATGGCCGAGCCGGTGGCGGACTTTCTGGCGGTGTCCTTTACCGTCGTTCTTTTCACCTTTCAATTCAAAAAGGTGCTGGCGCAGATGGCGGGGGACGAAAAGCGAGATAAAGGAATCCGCTCCCAAACGGAATAGTCTGCCGCGCAGGATGGCACAAAAAAAGAGACGGGGTTATCCCGTCTCTTTTTTGACCGCACAGCCGTATCTTTACGACCGACAGCCGCCGCTGCCGGCGCAGCCATGCTTGTTTTCCCCACAGTGGTGTCCCTCGCCGTGATGATCATGATGATCGCAGCGCACTTGGGGATTAAAGGCCAGCCGGCCGGCCAAAAGCGCATTCACCGCGTCATCTGCATCGCCTGAAACCCCGCCGTAGAACCGGATGCCGGCTTGAGTCAGCGCGTTCTGCGCCCCGGCCCCGATGCCGCCGCAAATCAGGGTATCCACCCGCAGCTCGGCGAGGAAGCCCGCCAGCGCGCCGTGGCCGCTTCCGGCGGCGCTCACAATCTGCGTGCCGGCAATTTCATTGTTTGAAATGTCGTAGATCTTGAACTGTTCCGTATGGCCAAAATGCTGGAACACGTTCCCGTTTTCATAGGTAACCGCAATTTTCATGTGACTCGCTCCTTTTGCATAATCAGCCTGGCTGTCGGGTGCGATGCCGGCCTTTCGGCAGTCCCTGCCGCAGCAGGGCCGCGCGGACCCGTCGCACAGCCGGTAGTTCCCGCCCGTGATGCGCAGTTGCTTCCCGTTGACGAGGCAATCCGCAATTTTAAACCGGGCCGTTTCGTACATTTCGGTTACGGTGGTTCTGGAAATCCCCATTTGCCGCGCGCACTGTTCATGGGTCTTTTTTTCAAAGTCAATCAGCCGGACGGCTTCGTATTCGTCCACGGTCAGGACAATCTGTTCACCGTCTGATACGCCGCAGGGGGCAAATCTGTCGTATTCCGGCTCGAGACAGATTCTTCTGCAACGGCTGGGCCTTGCCATATAAACGCCTCCGTTTCCGACATATGACGATAATAGTATACCCTACTTCCTGAAAAAAAGCAAGGTTATTTGTAGAGGAATATTCCCGCTATCAGGTGAACCATACTTTTCCCAGGTCTCTGCATCTATGTATGCGTGTATAGAATAAGTTCCCACTATTTAGATAAAAATATTTCAAGTTTTCCTTCTTTAAATAAAAATAAGCTATTGCTTTCTCTGTAACCGTTGATAAATTTTTGTTTTTGAAGCGCTTGCATGGT
>NZ_JBPJWQ010000003.1:0-14070 GCF_054108045.1 Anaeromassilibacillus sp. SJQ-5 | reverse complement strand
CCCGTCCACTTCGTAGATCAGCAACCAATCCGGCGTAATGTGGCACTCACGACACCCCGCATAGTCCCCGGAAAGTTGGTGATCCCTGTTTTTCTCCGGCAACGGCTCCCCCGCAGCCAGTTTTTTAATAATATCGGTCAGCAAAGGAATATCAAAGCCGCGCTTTTTCACGCGCTTCAAATCCTTCTGAAACTTTGTGGTTGGTCTTATGTTATACATCGGCAAGCAGCTCCTCCATCATCTGATCGACATTGGAATAGGTCTTGCCAAGGCTCGGATCGGCCTTCATTCTCTTTACTTCCTTGATTGCTTCGACGGTTTCAGCGTTCGGTACATCACCGCTGATTTCAAAGGGTATTCTATACTCCCTCACAGCCTTACGCGCAAAAACATTGAACGCCGTTGTCATCGTCATTCCCATATCAGCACAGAACGCCTCAAACTGCCGCTTCAAGTCTGCGTCCATACGAATGTTAATATTTGTATTTGCCATAGGTAGCAACTCCTTTCACTCTTATTATATCCATTGTATAACTTTTTATTTACAATGTCAATATATATTCCTGGCCGTTTACCCAAGCACTGGCCCTTAAACTTCTACCCTGGTATGTTCGCATTTAGAGGGCAAAAAAGCCTTGATTTATGCGGCTTTCTGGGCGCAGTAGAGAGGGGGCCGGTATTTTACCCTCGGAGGGCTGAAAACGGCTTCTAAAGCGTAACAGGGGCCTTTCTGGGCCTTATTCCTGGCCCCCATCGTGTAGCGCGTCCAGGAGCCAATCGCTCAACTCCTGGGAAGGGGACACCCGCACCGTTATATGCCCATTTTCAAAGCGCACCGCTGGCGGCGGGCAATCCCACCACTTACGGACGGTTTTCGGATCAAGGCCAGTTTCCCGGTGACAGTCGGCCTTGCGTCCCTCCGGGTGCTGCTGCCGCCATTCATAAACCCGCGCCTGGGCCGTTCCGCTGCCTTTTGGCCGCCCATTCCCTTCTCTCCAATTCGTACCATTGGCCTTATCGTTAATCTCCTGGATTGCTCTCGCGCCCTGCAAATGTACTGGCTGTTTGCGCCAGTTCCGCTTATTGACAGGCATAGTCAGGCCGGAGAGCTTCGCTATATCGTCCCTGGGGAATGTCACATAGTCCTCGTTGAACATCTCAAGGGCGCACACCACATCATCTTTTGTAAAGCGGTTTATATCCTCCACGCTCATATCATCGTAGGGCCGAAGCAACGCGAAAGCGTCCCGGCGCAGCTCGTCCTCGTCTATCCCGCATTTCTTCGCATAAATCGCCAGCGTCATAATGCCATAGAAACGATGGCCCACCCGGATTTCATCGGCGATCCGGTGCAGCCACCAGTCGTAAAGGTCACGCTTGACCGTCCAGCGGCCCCGCCGCTCCTTCTTGATGATCCGCCGCTCATACCAATCCGGGTACTTCTCTTTCGCCTCGGCCAGCGACAGTCGGCTCTTTCTCATAAGCCCCTCAAGCCGCTGCTGTTCCCCGTTGCTGTCCGGGATATAATCAAGCAGCCGCGCCAGCTCCACCGGCCCGCCGAGCCGGAACGCCCTCACAGGGTACTCACGCCCCAGCTTCGAGCCAGAGCCGACCACCCGAAAGCCCTGCAAAATCCCCTGCATTTGCGGCTCCTTGATGGTGGAGGTAAACTTATTCCAAATCTGCCGGGTGAGGGAATATTTCAGCTCTTTCAAGCATTTCTGGTTGTACGGGTACATAGGCACCGGCTCTTTCAGCACATAATACAGGTGAAGCCCTGTCCCGCTGTTTACAACAAAGGTTGCCTGGGGCAGAATATCCTTGTTCATCTGGTGCAGCGTGTCCCGGAGCTGGGGCATACCCACCCCATCCAAGTCAAAGACCAGGGCATAGAGATACCGGGCATTTTTGCCGCACCGCCGCCGTCCAAAATAGGAGATCGGGGACATAATCGTGAAATCGGTGTCTTGCAGCTCCCGCAGCTCGTCCAGCTCGTCAGTGACGGTACATCGTTTCGCTTTACCGTCCCCCTCGATCTGCAGGGCAATCCCGGTTGCCTTGTCAACCTCACTTTTGGCCACTGTCACCGCGATCCCGTTTCCCTTCCTGTCCTCAAAATGGCCCTTCCTCTCGAAAGATCCTTCCGGGAAGATCTCACGATAAAACTCATACGGCTCCACCGGCTCTAAAAACTTCTCTAAATGCTCGTTCTTTTCCCTGTAAAGTTCCCGCAGCCGTTCCAGTGCTACTTGCTGATCCGCCATTCCTTACACCTCTTTTCGTACATTCTGCAAACCCATAGGGGGAAAAGGGGGAGCCAAAGAGCGGCCCCTTCGGGGCCTTAAAGAGAAAGTCACCTCCCCCTTTTCCCCCTCGCTCTGGGGCATGGAAATGATGGAAAACCTTTCAGGTTTACCACATTCCCACACCCCGCCGCTCACCCCCATAACCCCCTCCGACTTTCTCCCTGTCCGAGAGAAAATATTTTTATTATTTATCCTGGCCTAAAGACCATAGGGGGGCATATATTATCAATACATTTTATTCCCTATTTTACGACACACTAACTCCCTGCTATCCCCTATACCCACAGGGGGGCATATATTATCAATACATTTTATTCCCTATTTTTACTGTTATTATAGCCTGTCCGGGCGGCTCTTGCAAGGCCCCCGGACAGGCTTCTTTTACAACTCCATACCGCCCCAGGTGTGGCCCCGTTCCTGCTCTCTTTCCGGCTGCTGCACCTCTGGCACAGGTAGCAGCTCCCGCGCCTTTTCGACCAGGGGCCGGAACTGCTCCGGCAAGTGCTGATCCAGAAAGTCCAGCACCGCCCCGATCCCTTCCTGGAGCCGCGCCGAAATCCCACGCTCCCAGCTCAAATCTTTTTCCAGGTATTCGACCTGCACTTTGAGCTGCCGGTTTTCATTTTCAAGCCGCTTCCGCTCCTGGGCCTCCTTCAGCTTTTCTTTCATCGAGGGGATTTTCTGCTGAAGCTGTTGGTTTTCTACCTTCAGCTCCCGCACCTTCTGCTCTGCCGCCGCACCCCGGATCACCGCCGCCTTCAGCTCCTTCACCTGCTCCACCGTCACACCCTTGACGGCCCCTGTCAGCGTCTTTTCTGGTTGTATCGCGTCCAGATCGGGCTTGACCTTCTCCACCGCTTTCAGCAGCTTCACATTCCCTTGCAGGGCCTTTCTCTGCTTTTCCAAGGCCGCGATCTCCTGCTCTGCCGCTATCACCTGTTCCTGGACAGCTTCAAGCCGCTGGGCCGCTGCCCTGTACTCTGGCAGCTCCATATGAGGGCGGCCACCGCCCAGGCTGATGATCTCAAACTCGTGCGCCTGGGCGATTTCCGTTAGGGCTTCTTTCTCCCGTTCCATCCAGGCTTTCCATTCCGTCTGCTTCCGGCCAAGCCCCTCAAATCCTTGCTGCTTTAACGCTTGTTTCATTGATACCCTCGTTGAGAGGCCCCGGCTCTGCTCCGTTGCCACCGGCACGAAGTCCACATGGAGGTGGGGCGTGGCCTCGTCCATGTGCAGCACCATATTGAACACCCGCAGATGAGGATTGCGCTCCTGGAAGGACTCTGCAAATTCTTTGAGAGCTGCCGCCGCCCGTTCCCCTCCAGGGGAGCCGCACCCGCAGTCCGTCAAGTTGCCGATCTGAAAGATAGCCTCGTGAAATAGCTTCTCCTGCTTGCTCTGCCGGATATGCTCATAGTAGTCTGGTATCTTGTCCCTGGTCTTTTTCTTTTTGGCATTGTAGGCGGCCAGGGCTTCATCGAAAAGTTCGTGGTACACCTTTTTCAAATCCTCGTTGCAAAAGGTGACATTCTGCCCCGACCTGCTTCGGTCTACATTCGCCGCTGAAAAGCTCCTGTTGTTGTGCCGGATACTTCCCCGGCCCGTCATTCCCGAAATGGTTGTGCCTATAAAATCACCCGTCCCTTTCCTGCAAAAGCCTATATCCTACTACTCCTATTTTACCATAACTGGCCGCAGTCCACAACCTCTTTGTTACTTTCTTGTGAGAAAGTAACGCAAAAGCACTTTCACACCGCCGCCCCTTCGGGGCTGGCAGTATGAAAGTGCTTTTGCGCCCTGCCGGGGGCTAAAAGAGGCAGCCTCACAACTGTCTCCAAGAACTTCTGTTGTCACTCTACTTCTTCTGGTGCAAGAGGATAGCCACACAATTCATCTTCCTGTGCAGAAACCTCTGCGTCCTCTGTTTTTACAAGACCGCTTTCTTCAAGCAAATCTGGCGGCACAGCACTTATAGCTAACTGTTGTTCTTCCGGCAAACTATTATAAAGTAAACTTACATTCAGGATAATTTGAACAACCATAAAACGATTTTTTTAATACAATATTGTTGCCACACTTAGGACATTTTCCTACAAGGGGTCCCGAGCGCTTAGTGGGAATTTGTACCCCTTATCGATACAAATTCCCCGTAGGCGCTAGGGACCTCTTTAGCTTCTTGGAAGCTGTCAGTAGTATATCTAATAATTTATCTCCATTCCCTTTAGTAACGTGTAACTTTCCAAATTTAAAAAAGCGACTCATAGAATTATTTCCTCCCGTTAAATAATAGATAACTATTAAAAATAGACAATACTTGCTCATAAGTAATGGTACTTAAATTGTTTACTTTGGCGTGTTTCATTGCTTGATGAAACTGATTTTTAGTAAACAGTTGACGATATTCTCGATTGACCCATTTTGAAACAAAGTACGTATATAGCTTCCAATATTTATCTGGAACATCTGTGGTATGGCGGGTAAGTTTTATTAAGACACTGTTTACTTTTGGTTTAGGATGAAAGCATTCCGCTGGCAGCTTAAGCAATTGCTGAATCGAGACTTGAGTGTGCAAGAGCAACCCTAGTGTTCGGTGAATATCCAAGGTACGCTTGTAGAATCCTTCTTCAACAATCAGATAGATGTCAGACGCACGGCTTTCAAAAACCACTTTTTTAATAATTTGTGTGCTTAAATGGTAAGGAATATTCCCAACAATTTTATACCTCTGTTTGTTAGGGAATTGAAACTGTAGAATATCTTGGTGAATTAAAGTGACACGAGTATTCAGTTTTAATTTTTCTGACGATAAGTTGAATAGATGACTGTCTAATTCAATAGACGTTACCTGTTTACTTATTTTAGCCAGTTTCGTCGTTAAATGCCCTTTACCTGTTCCAATTTCGTAAACGGTATCGGTTTCTTTTAAATTCAATTGTTTTATTATTTGGTTGAGTACTTTTTCACTCGTTAAAAAGTTTTGAGAATATTTTATATTTTTGTTCATGTAATCTCTCCTGAAGTGATTACATCTATAAACAAATACAGAAGTTAAACGATTTGTTTGTAATTTTAGTTATCTGTTTAAAAAGTCATAAGATTAGTCACTGGTAGGAATTAATCTAACGTATTTATTTATCTGCGTAATCACTGTTTTTAGTCTGTTTCAAAACAGTAGATGTTTTATCTACATTACGCATTTGGAATACCAACATGACGAATCCCTCCTTCTTAATTACAAATTTTTAGCATCTAATTTAACTTCAATTCCTATTATACAAAATTTTAAGATACCAATCGAGCCATTCAAGCGTTTCTTCCGAAAGACCATCCGCATCTACCATCCGATCACCAAATCGGACTTGATTTCCAGTTCCTTCTCTTTGCTCAAAAACAATCCATTTTTCGTTCATAAAAATCTCTATGGTATTGTCGGCTCCGTATTGATATTCAAAGCCCGTCCCGAAATTGGATTGGTTATCTTTTGTCGGTATCTCAGAACCGTCAACCGTCGAAGTAATTTCCCCATCCATTACTCCACAACGGGCACTTACGGTACTCTCTTTCCCCGTATCGTAGTAGAGTTTACCATCCACCATCACCATAGGAATTTTGTCCCATTCAAGTGGCAGCTCGGAGGAATGCTTCGTTACTAATTCATCAAATACAGATAGTTCTATGTTGTCCTTAGATGTTTTCCAAAAATATCCGTCTTTCTCAATAGTTCCATCATTCATTATTACAACAGTGTCTATCTGTTTCCCTTCTGTATCATACCACCTTACTGAATAACTCCACCCTGTACTGTCGTTACTTTTCTCACCTTTTTCAAATTCTAATGACAGTATATCAGCAATTTGCGAAATTACTTCTTCTTCGGTGACCTCTACCGTTTCTCCCGTATTTCCTGATTGTATTTCTATTTTTCCAACTTCTCTATCTTCGAGAGTAATGATACTATCACTGTTGTTACACCCACTTAATACAAAAGACGCCACTAATACCAAACATAAAATAAGAGCAATTTTCTTCATTGTATCACACCGCCTTTCCTACTTGTAGTGACGAAAAAAATGTCCTTTTGTTTCCTATCTACCACCAAAAATTTTTGAAAACCAGCTTTTTTTCTGTTCCGGCTCCTGCTGATCCGCTCCACTCTCCCCGGAAAGAAGCTGTTGCTTCATTGTTCCCGCGTGGAGTGCCTGGGCCGCTGCCGCTGTCTGCTGGGCGGCTACCAGGGCCTCAGTCAGCTTTGCAATCTGCCGGTCTTTTACTTCAAGCTGCCCTTGCAGCGTGTCGATAGTTGCCTGTAAAACGCAAACTAAATCGCCAACTTCGTGGTTTTCGGTTTGCGTTTTAGTTTGCGATTGGTTTTCGATTTCGGTTTGCGATTTTTCAGAAAAAGCCTGTTTTATCAAGGCTTCCTGGTGTTCATCAATCGCAAACTGGTTTCCGTTTTTTCGTAAACCTGATCGCAAACCCAGGTTTGCGATTTGCTTATTTACTGCTGTCTTTGATACCCCTATCTCGTCCGCTATCTGCCGGATTGTTTTCATACCTTCACGAACAGGCCCACAGGACACACGCCCTCAAACCCAGGCGTAGATATGTACCAGCAGCCGGGGCCTGTTGGCTCCCAGGCTACTTCAAGGGTAATCTCGTGCCAGCCATCAGGAAACAAGGCGGTAAAACCCTGCCCTGCGTGTATGCCGTCCCCTTCCAGGAGCAGCCGAGGGTGCGGATCATCGTCTGCCAGATCGGGGAGCTGCAACTGCGCGATCCTCTCTTTATCCCAGCTCATAGACCTTTCCTCCTTCCCCTAAAATAAATCGCTATGCGATCCCGTCCGGGTGAGATATAAAATCAGCTCGTCCCCGTCCACTTCGTAGATCAGCAACCAATCCGGCGTAATGTGGCACTCACGACACCCCGCATAGTCCCCGGAAAGTTGGTGATCCCTGTTTTTCTCCGGCAACGGCTCCCCCGCAGCCAGTTTTTTAATAATATCGGTCAGCAAAGGAATATCAAAGCCGCGCTTTTTCACGCGCTTCAAATCCTTCTGAAACTTTGTGGTTGGTCTTATGTTATACATCGGCAAGCAGCTCCTCCATCATCTGATCGACATTGGAATAGGTCTTGCCAAGGCTCGGATCGGCCTTCATTCTCTTTACTTCCTTGATTGCTTCGACGGTTTCAGCGTTCGGTACATCACCGCTGATTTCAAAGGGTATTCTATACTCCCTCACAGCCTTACGCGCAAAAACATTGAACGCCGTTGTCATCGTCATTCCCATATCAGCACAGAACGCCTCAAACTGCCGCTTCAAGTCTGCGTCCATACGAATGTTAATATTTGTATTTGCCATAGGTAGCAACTCCTTTCACTCTTATTATATCCATTGTATAACTTTTTATTTACAATGTCAATATATATTCCTGGCCGTTTACCCAAGCACTGGCCCTTAAACTTCTACCCTGGTATGTTCGCATTTAGAGGGCAAAAAAGCCTTGATTTATGCGGCTTTCTGGGCGCAGTAGAGAGGGGGCCGGTATTTTACCCTCGGAGGGCTGAAAACGGCTTCTAAAGCGTAACAGGGGCCTTTCTGGGCCTTATTCCTGGCCCCCATCGTGTAGCGCGTCCAGGAGCCAATCGCTCAACTCCTGGGAAGGGGACACCCGCACCGTTATATGCCCATTTTCAAAGCGCACCGCTGGCGGCGGGCAATCCCACCACTTACGGACGGTTTTCGGATCAAGGCCAGTTTCCCGGTGACAGTCGGCCTTGCGTCCCTCCGGGTGCTGCTGCCGCCATTCATAAACCCGCGCCTGGGCCGTTCCGCTGCCTTTTGGCCGCCCATTCCCTTCTCTCCAATTCGTACCATTGGCCTTATCGTTAATCTCCTGGATTGCTCTCGCGCCCTGCAAATGTACTGGCTGTTTGCGCCAGTTCCGCTTATTGACAGGCATAGTCAGGCCGGAGAGCTTCGCTATATCGTCCCTGGGGAATGTCACATAGTCCTCGTTGAACATCTCAAGGGCGCACACCACATCATCTTTTGTAAAGCGGTTTATATCCTCCACGCTCATATCATCGTAGGGCCGAAGCAACGCGAAAGCGTCCCGGCGCAGCTCGTCCTCGTCTATCCCGCATTTCTTCGCATAAATCGCCAGCGTCATAATGCCATAGAAACGATGGCCCACCCGGATTTCATCGGCGATCCGGTGCAGCCACCAGTCGTAAAGGTCACGCTTGACCGTCCAGCGGCCCCGCCGCTCCTTCTTGATGATCCGCCGCTCATACCAATCCGGGTACTTCTCTTTCGCCTCGGCCAGCGACAGTCGGCTCTTTCTCATAAGCCCCTCAAGCCGCTGCTGTTCCCCGTTGCTGTCCGGGATATAATCAAGCAGCCGCGCCAGCTCCACCGGCCCGCCGAGCCGGAACGCCCTCACAGGGTACTCACGCCCCAGCTTCGAGCCAGAGCCGACCACCCGAAAGCCCTGCAAAATCCCCTGCATTTGCGGCTCCTTGATGGTGGAGGTAAACTTATTCCAAATCTGCCGGGTGAGGGAATATTTCAGCTCTTTCAAGCATTTCTGGTTGTACGGGTACATAGGCACCGGCTCTTTCAGCACATAATACAGGTGAAGCCCTGTCCCGCTGTTTACAACAAAGGTTGCCTGGGGCAGAATATCCTTGTTCATCTGGTGCAGCGTGTCCCGGAGCTGGGGCATACCCACCCCATCCAAGTCAAAGACCAGGGCATAGAGATACCGGGCATTTTTGCCGCACCGCCGCCGTCCAAAATAGGAGATCGGGGACATAATCGTGAAATCGGTGTCTTGCAGCTCCCGCAGCTCGTCCAGCTCGTCAGTGACGGTACATCGTTTCGCTTTACCGTCCCCCTCGATCTGCAGGGCAATCCCGGTTGCCTTGTCAACCTCACTTTTGGCCACTGTCACCGCGATCCCGTTTCCCTTCCTGTCCTCAAAATGGCCCTTCCTCTCGAAAGATCCTTCCGGGAAGATCTCACGATAAAACTCATACGGCTCCACCGGCTCTAAAAACTTCTCTAAATGCTCGTTCTTTTCCCTGTAAAGTTCCCGCAGCCGTTCCAGTGCTACTTGCTGATCCGCCATTCCTTACACCTCTTTTCGTACATTCTGCAAACCCATAGGGGGAAAAGGGGGAGCCAAAGAGCGGCCCCTTCGGGGCCTTAAAGAGAAAGTCACCTCCCCCTTTTCCCCCTCGCTCTGGGGCATGGAAATGATGGAAAACCTTTCAGGTTTACCACATTCCCACACCCCGCCGCTCACCCCCATAACCCCCTCCGACTTTCTCCCTGTCCGAGAGAAAATATTTTTATTATTTATCCTGGCCTAAAGACCATAGGGGGGCATATATTATCAATACATTTTATTCCCTATTTTACGACACACTAACTCCCTGCTATCCCCTATACCCACAGGGGGGCATATATTATCAATACATTTTATTCCCTATTTTTACTGTTATTATAGCCTGTCCGGGCGGCTCTTGCAAGGCCCCCGGACAGGCTTCTTTTACAACTCCATACCGCCCCAGGTGTGGCCCCGTTCCTGCTCTCTTTCCGGCTGCTGCACCTCTGGCACAGGTAGCAGCTCCCGCGCCTTTTCGACCAGGGGCCGGAACTGCTCCGGCAAGTGCTGATCCAGAAAGTCCAGCACCGCCCCGATCCCTTCCTGGAGCCGCGCCGAAATCCCACGCTCCCAGCTCAAATCTTTTTCCAGGTATTCGACCTGCACTTTGAGCTGCCGGTTTTCATTTTCAAGCCGCTTCCGCTCCTGGGCCTCCTTCAGCTTTTCTTTCATCGAGGGGATTTTCTGCTGAAGCTGTTGGTTTTCTACCTTCAGCTCCCGCACCTTCTGCTCTGCCGCCGCACCCCGGATCACCGCCGCCTTCAGCTCCTTCACCTGCTCCACCGTCACACCCTTGACGGCCCCTGTCAGCGTCTTTTCTGGTTGTATCGCGTCCAGATCGGGCTTGACCTTCTCCACCGCTTTCAGCAGCTTCACATTCCCTTGCAGGGCCTTTCTCTGCTTTTCCAAGGCCGCGATCTCCTGCTCTGCCGCTATCACCTGTTCCTGGACAGCTTCAAGCCGCTGGGCCGCTGCCCTGTACTCTGGCAGCTCCATATGAGGGCGGCCACCGCCCAGGCTGATGATCTCAAACTCGTGCGCCTGGGCGATTTCCGTTAGGGCTTCTTTCTCCCGTTCCATCCAGGCTTTCCATTCCGTCTGCTTCCGGCCAAGCCCCTCAAATCCTTGCTGCTTTAACGCTTGTTTCATTGATACCCTCGTTGAGAGGCCCCGGCTCTGCTCCGTTGCCACCGGCACGAAGTCCACATGGAGGTGGGGCGTGGCCTCGTCCATGTGCAGCACCATATTGAACACCCGCAGATGAGGATTGCGCTCCTGGAAGGACTCTGCAAATTCTTTGAGAGCTGCCGCCGCCCGTTCCCCTCCAGGGGAGCCGCACCCGCAGTCCGTCAAGTTGCCGATCTGAAAGATAGCCTCGTGAAATAGCTTCTCCTGCTTGCTCTGCCGGATATGCTCATAGTAGTCTGGTATCTTGTCCCTGGTCTTTTTCTTTTTGGCATTGTAGGCGGCCAGGGCTTCATCGAAAAGTTCGTGGTACACCTTTTTCAAATCCTCGTTGCAAAAGGTGACATTCTGCCCCGACCTGCTTCGGTCTACATTCGCCGCTGAAAAGCTCCTGTTGTTGTGCCGGATACTTCCCCGGCCCGTCATTCCCGAAATGGTTGTGCCTATAAAATCACCCGTCCCTTTCCTGCAAAAGCCTATATCCTACTACTCCTATTTTACCATAACTGGCCGCAGTCCACAACCTCTTTGTTACTTTCTTGTGAGAAAGTAACGCAAAAGCACTTTCACACCGCCGCCCCTTCGGGGCTGGCAGTATGAAAGTGCTTTTGCGCCCTGCCGGGGGCTAAAAGAGGCAGCCTCACAACTGTCTCCAAGAACTTCTGTTGTCACTCTACTTCTTCTGGTGCAAGAGGATAGCCACACAATTCATCTTCCTGTGCAGAAACCTCTGCGTCCTCTGTTTTTACAAGACCGCTTTCTTCAAGCAAATCTGGCGGCACAGCACTTATAGCTAACTGTTGTTCTTCCGGCAAACTATTATAAAGTAAACTTACATTCAGGATAATTTGAACAACCATAAAACGATTTTTTTAATACAATATTGTTGCCACACTTAGGACATTTTCCTACAAGGGGTCCCGAGCGCTTAGTGGGAATTTGTACCCCTTATCGATACAAATTCCCCGTAGGCGCTAGGGACCTCTTTAGCTTCTTGGAAGCTGTCAGTAGTATATCTAATAATTTATCTCCATTCCCTTTAGTAACGTGTAACTTTCCAAATTTAAAAAAGCGACTCATAGAATTATTTCCTCCCGTTAAATAATAGATAACTATTAAAAATAGACAATACTTGCTCATAAGTAATGGTACTTAAATTGTTTACTTTGGCGTGTTTCATTGCTTGATGAAACTGATTTTTAGTAAACAGTTGACGATATTCTCGATTGACCCATTTTGAAACAAAGTACGTATATAGCTTCCAATATTTATCTGGAACATCTGTGGTATGGCGGGTAAGTTTTATTAAGACACTGTTTACTTTTGGTTTAGGATGAAAGCATTCCGCTGGCAGCTTAAGCAATTGCTGAATCGAGACTTGAGTGTGCAAGAGCAACCCTAGTGTTCGGTGAATATCCAAGGTACGCTTGTAGAATCCTTCTTCAACAATCAGATAGATGTCAGACGCACGGCTTTCAAAAACCACTTTTTTAATAATTTGTGTGCTTAAATGGTAAGGAATATTCCCAACAATTTTATACCTCTGTTTGTTAGGGAATTGAAACTGTAGAATATCTTGGTGAATTAAAGTGACACGAGTATTCAGTTTTAATTTTTCTGACGATAAGTTGAATAGATGACTGTCTAATTCAATAGACGTTACCTGTTTACTTATTTTAGCCAGTTTCGTCGTTAAATGCCCTTTACCTGTTCCAATTTCGTAAACGGTATCGGTTTCTTTTAAATTCAATTGTTTTATTATTTGGTTGAGTACTTTTTCACTCGTTAAAAAGTTTTGAGAATATTTTATATTTTTGTTCATGTAATCTCTCCTGAAGTGATTACATCTATAAACAAATACAGAAGTTAAACGATTTGTTTGTAATTTTAGTTATCTGTTTAAAAAGTCATAAGATTAGTCACTGGTAGGAATTAATCTAACGTATTTATTTATCTGCGTAATCACTGTTTTTAGTCTGTTTCAAAACAGTAGATGTTTTATCTACATTACGCATTTGGAATACCAACATGACGAATCCCTCCTTCTTAATTACAAATTTTTAGCATCTAATTTAACTTCAATTCCTATTATACAAAATTTTAAGATACCAATCGAGCCATTCAAGCGTTTCTTCCGAAAGACCATCCGCATCTACCATCCGATCACCAAATCGGACTTGATTTCCAGTTCCTTCTCTTTGCTCAAAAACAATCCATTTTTCGTTCATAAAAATCTCTATGGTATTGTCGGCTCCGTATTGATATTCAAAGCCCGTCCCGAAATTGGATTGGTTATCTTTTGTCGGTATCTCAGAACCGTCAACCGTCGAAGTAATTTCCCCATCCATTACTCCACAACGGGCACTTACGGTACTCTCTTTCCCCGTATCGTAGTAGAGTTTACCATCCACCATCACCATAGGAATTTTGTCCCATTCAAGTGGCAGCTCGGAGGAATGCTTCGTTACTAATTCATCAAATACAGATAGTTCTATGTTGTCCTTAGATGTTTTCCAAAAATATCCGTCTTTCTCAATAGTTCCATCATTCATTATTACAACAGTGTCTATCTGTTTCCCTTCTGTATCATACCACCTTACTGAATAACTCCACCCTGTACTGTCGTTACTTTTCTCACCTTTTTCAAATTCTAATGACAGTATATCAGCAATTTGCGAAATTACTTCTTCTTCGGTGACCTCTACCGTTTCTCCCGTATTTCCTGATTGTATTTCTATTTTTCCAACTTCTCTATCTTCGAGAGTAATGATACTATCACTGTTGTTACACCCACTTAATACAAAAGACGCCACTAATACCAAACATAAAATAAGAGCAATTTTCTTCATTGTATCACACCGCCTTTCCTACTTGTAGTGACGAAAAAAATGTCCTTTTGTTTCCTATCTACCACCAAAAATTTTTGAAAACCAGCTTTTTTTCTGTTCCGGCTCCTGCTGATCCGCTCCACTCTCCCCGGAAAGAAGCTGTTGCTTCATTGTTCCCGCGTGGAGTGCCTGGGCCGCTGCCGCTGTCTGCTGGGCGGCTACCAGGGCCTCAGTCAGCTTTGCAATCTGCCGGTCTTTTACTTCAAGCTGCCCTTGCAGCGTGTCGATAGTTGCCTGTAAAACGCAAACTAAATCGCCAACTTCGTGGTTTTCGGTTTGCGTTTTAGTTTGCGATTGGTTTTCGATTTCGGTTTGCGATTTTTCAGAAAAAGCCTGTTTTATCAAGGCTTCCTGGTGTTCATCAATCGCAAACTGGTTTCCGTTTTTTCGTAAACCTGATCGCAAACCCAGGTTTGCGATTTGCTTATTTACTGCTGTCTTTGATACCCCTATCTCGTCCGCTATCTGCCGGATTGTTTTCATACCTTCACGAACAGGCCCACAGGACACACGCCCTC